>NZ_VWPH01000021.1 GCF_008630535.1 Saccharopolyspora hirsuta
TCAGCCCGGCATCCGGAGGCATGCGCCCGGCGATGGCATCGACTTCGTCGGTGGTGGCGTGGGGGCGTTCGCGCGGGCCCTCGAAGTTGATGCGCAGCTTGAGGCACGGATTCTTCGCGATCAGTCCCTCGTCCGCGGCTTCACCGAGGATCATGGAGAACAGTACGAGGATGTCGCGCGCGCTCTTGTCGGCCATGTTCGGGCGTAGCTTCTTGTTCACCCACCCTTTGGCCGCGATACGTGTGATGTCGCCCAGTGCGGTGCCGGACCAGCGAGGCAGGATGTGGTTGCGGAGGTGTGACTGGTAGGTCGCCCAGGTGACGTCGGAGACGCTTTGAGCGTCCGACCAGGCGCGGATCCACTCGTCGATTGTGGTCTGTGCGAGCCGAGGGTCGGTGAATTGACGGCGTCGCTGGTCGGATTCCACATCGGCTGCGCGGTCCTCGGCTTGTTTCCGGGTTGTGAATCCGTTCTCGGTGAAAACGGATCCGTCGCTCAGTCGATACCGAACGCGGAATCCGTCATTGCGTTGCTCTACCCATGCCATCGATGGAGATCCTTTGTGAAGAGGGGATATGGCTGTGCCGGGATTCCGGCACAGCCATATCCACGCTCCGTATGGGCAAAAAAGCAAGCCAACTGTGGTCAGGGTGTGATGGGTGGGTGTTTACCGAGTCCTGGGAGTGGTTCGTTCATGTTCTAACGGCGATGAGTGGGGCCGGATGCGGGAATCCGGCTTTGGCGGATGATCTCGTGGAGGTCAGCATCGGAGAAGCGGAGGTGCTTGCCGAGGAAGGTGCAAGGAATGTCGCGTCGGCTGGCCTTTCGCCGAAGCCAGGACTCTTTGACAGCAAGCTGTCTCGCGGCTTCGGCGGGTGTGTGCAGCTGAACGATAAGAGAAGAAGATGTGGTGTCGCCATGATGGGTTTCCGCGTGTTTTTCGGAAGCTGGATTACGCGTCTTTTCTTGGTGAGACATCGGTTTCTCCTCGGATAGGAACCGACAGCACGGTGGTGTTGGTCCGGGAATCGCTCGCTAGCGCGTGGCTCGGACGCGTCGTCACGCCGCCACGCCCTCCAGGTCGTGCTTCGTGACCACCGGTCTCGCGTTGCCACCGAGACCGTTCACCGCGTGTGGCTGAGCGGCGCGGAGCCTTTGGCTCGTCAGCGGCACGGGTTTGGTGAGGATGAGGACGTCTTCGTGGGCGATGAGGTGCAGGGGTAGGCCGGCGTCGCGTTGTTTGCGGATGAAGTCGCGTTGGAAGAAGCTGCCGCGGGCGACGAGGTCGTGGTCGGCGATGCGGGCGAGGAGTGCGACGCAGCGTTCGGTGGGGGTGAGTCCGGCGCGGCGGCCGCAGTCGGCGATTTGGGTGGGCAGGTCGATGAGTTCGGAGTGTTCGCGCCAGGGGCGAAGGGTGATCACCACGTGGCCGCCGGGTTTGAGGTAGGTGGTGCAGGTGGTGAGGATGCGGGTGAAGCCGGACAGGAGCCGGTGGTGGCCGATGTTGGCGAGGTTGCCGCGGTCGAGGGTGTTGCCGTAGCGGTGGTGGTATTTGTGCACGCCGGTTGTGCCGGTGGTGACGCGGCCGTGGGTGGAGGGCCCGTAGGGCGGGCTGGTGACCACGAGCGCGACCTGGCCGCGGAGCGCGTCGGGCAGCAGGGTGGTGAGCTGGCGGGCGTCGCCGTGCACGACCTCGCCGCCGGTGTTGTGGGTGTGGTGGTGGGCGAGGGTGAGGTTGGTGCGGGCGATGTCGACCCAGTGGGATTCGTATTCGATGCCGAGGGCGCGGCGGTTGAGGTGGAGGGCTTCGACGAGGGTGGTGCCGATGCCGCACATGGGGTCGAGGACGAGGTCGCCGGGCTGGGTGTAGTGGGCGATGGCGTGGGCGGCGACGGCGGGCAGCATCTTGGCGGGGTGCGCGGAGGAGTCGGGGCTGTAGCGGCCCTTGCGCTGTGCGGCGGGGCTGGTTTGCGCCGTCGCCCACACCGACACAGCCGGTGAGCCAGGGGCGGCACTGCTGCAGGTCCGGTGGTCCGCGTGTTCGGCGGTGTGGTGGTGGTGCATGAGGGCGTCCTCCCCGGGGCGTGGCTGGTGGGTGTGGTGGGTCATTGGGCATCGCCGGCTGCGGGGGTGTGGTGGTTGTGGGGTTGGGCGAAGACGAGGAGATCGGCGTGCACACGCCGGTGCCGGAACCAGGCAGGCGAACGATCACCAACCGCGGCCGGATCGGCGGGGAGGGGCGTGAGGCCTCCGTCGCGGATGGGGGCGAGCAGGCACACGATGTGCTGGAGGTAGAGCAGGTCGGCGTTTTGCGCTGCGGCGACGATGTCTCCGGTGGGGTCGCGCAGCTCGCCGTGGGCGCTGTCGGTGTGGGTGAGGACCGCGAGGATCCCGCCGGTGCGCAACAGCCGCGCCGCGTGGTGGGCGAGCAGATCCACCGGCTCGTGGTCGCCGGGGGTGTGGCTGGCCACGAGAAGGTCGACCGGATCACCGCCGTCAAGCTGCTGCCGAGAGATCTGGTCCAGCGAGGTGTGGGAGGCGGCGCGATCGAGGTCGCGGACCGTGTTCAGTGCTGCGGTGAGGTCGTCGTCGCTAGTCGTCGTGCGGTTGCCGGTGAGGGTGGTGAGTAGGACTCGGTCGCCGGGGGTGCTGAAGGCGGTGACGACAGCACTCAGGATGGGCAGTGGCCACCGCGCGCCGGGGTCGACAGGGTGCGGTCCGCAGGCCCATACGGTCGCCGGCGTCGCCGACTTCGACCTGGTGCGTGCCGTGGTTCGGGACTGTCGGGGCGTGCGGCGTGGTGTGGGCAGGGGCCGTGTAGGGGCGCCGGGAAACGCCTCGCGCTGTGCCGCGCCGGGGCGAGGCGTGTTGTGGTGTGGGCTGGGTTCGGGAGATGCCGGTGGGCACATGAAATTCCCCAAGGTGCGTGTTTCGAGGTGGGGCAATTGCTGGCATCCCTGAACTCCCCAAACACCCCTGGCAGGGGACACGAGACAGCAGAAAAGCCCTGATCCGCTGCGACTCCGGGAAATACCGGATTCAGCCGCAGCGGAGAACAAATGCGTTTCCGGCGAGTGGTCGGTTCTTCTTGCCGTTCCCCGGTCGCCGAGCGAGGAGACACGGCGCCGGGTGGCGTCGCGATCGCTACTACCGCACTGCTACGAACCGCATATCTTCGCAGGTCAGCAGCTACTACCGCGGTGTGTGTCGGGCGGATGGGTAGGCGGCGTGCCGCGTTCGGGTGCACCGGGGCGGAGATCAACCCTGGGGTGTGCGTGGTGATGGTGTATTGGTTTTTGGTAGTAGGGCGGTAGGTGTGTGGTGGCGTTTCGGTAAGAGTGGTTCTGGCGTTCTTGCGGGGTCGTTGTTGACCCGTTGCAAGGAGGCCTGTGATGGCTGGGAAAACGACTGTTTCCGAGTCGGGTGGATCCTGGGATTCGATGCCGTTGGATACGGCCAGGACCGCGTTCGAGCTGCTGGCGGCGCCGCCGCATCCGTTGGCGGTGGACGGGCGGGGCTTGCGGGGGATGCCGGACCGGTGGGTGCCGCTGGATGCGCTGCGGGACCGGCTGCTGCGCCGCCACTGCCCACGGCACGTCCGCGATGAGGTGTGGGCGTATCTGGTGGAGCGCTCCCGGCAGGAGGGCGGTAGCTGGACGGTCGGCTGTGTCGGTGTCGCGCTTCCGGCGTTGACCCGGATCGCCTCAGAGCTTTCGCGGCGCTTCGCCGGCGACCCCAGTGACATCCACGCCGCGGTCCTGACCGGGTTCCTCACCGAGCTCGCCCACATCGATCTGCGGCGGCCGGGGATCATGACGCGGCTGCGGTGGGCCGCCTACCGCGCGGGACACACAGCGCTGCGGGAGTCCCTGGACGCCCCGGTGCCATCAGGCAGCGGGTTCCGCTCGACTGAGCCCGCCCCGCCGTGGGGGCACCCGGACTTCGTCCTAGCGAGAGCGGTGGCCGAGGGGGTGATCACCGCAGCAGAGGCGGAGCTGATCGGCGCCACGCGCTTGGAGGGGCTGCCACTGCAGACGGCGGCCGAGCAGCGCGGCGTGAGCTATGAGGCGATCAAGAAGACGCGCCGTCGCGCCGAGCTCCGGCTGGCCGCCTACCTCCGCACCGAGCTGGCCACCGATGCCAGCGAGGGGGATCTCGCGGGCCAGGCCGCCGACAGCATCACCCTCACCACCGCGCGTCCACGGCGGGTGAGGGGTGTGCGGGGTGAGGGGGCGAATGCGCGGGGTGGGGTGTCCCCGGGGACTGGTGATGGCGGAGTTCAGGGGTGCGGGGGAGGCGCAGCCCGTGCTCCCCAGCGCTCAGCCGATGAGCCCACCGCGGCCCCGGAGGTTCCCCGATGCGCCTGACCACCCCACCCCACACCAGCCAGCAGACATCTCCACTCGCCTCGGCCGGTCTTCGTCGCCCGCGGTCCAGTCGCCGGGCCACACCCGCGTCGAGGTCGTGGCGGCGCCCCGGGCTGCTGGCCGCGGAGATCGCGCTACTCGCCTTGTTGCTGACCGCGTCGAGTGCGCATGCGGAGACCACCGTGGTGCTGGCGCTGGTTCGCACCCTGGATGACGTTCTGAACAACATCCGGGGCTGGATCATGGGAATCCTGGCGTTGGTGGCCACGGTGTTCCTCACCGTCGGCGGCCTGCGCTACCTGGTGGCCGACGGCCCGGGCGAGGTGGAGAAGGCCAAGCAGTCGTTCAAGAGCGCCGGCATCGGCTACGGCCTCGCGGCGCTGGCCCCGATCGTGGTGGACATCCTCCGCGGGTTCGTCGGGGCGTGATCCCCCGTGCTGCCCACCGCAGGCCGTCACACCGTGCACGCCACCGCCGTGACGGCCAGCCTCCTCACCCACACCGCGCTCGGCAGGGGCGCCGGACGGGCGCATGCCCAGACCACCGAGCCCGCACCAGCACCCCTTGCGTCGACCGAACCGCCGCTCCCGGTGCCGTCGCCAGAGCCTGGTGTTCCACCACCGCCTCCGCCGCCGGTACCGCCGGTGGATCAGGCTCCGTGTACGGGGCCGAATTGCATTCCGGTGGTGCCCACGGCTCCGAATACCCCGGAGACCGCGGGAGGGGAGGATCACGGGAGCTGGCTGGGGCATCTGCTCACCGATTGGTTCTGGGATTTCTTTGCCGACCTGGCGACCTCAGCTCTCACCAGGGTCCTGGATTGGTTCGCGACCTCGCTGTTGGCGACGCCGCAATTGGACCAGGTGCCGGTGGTGGGTCAGGTGTGGGGCAGTTCGCAGCGGTTGGCGATTGCCTGTTCGGTACTGGTGGTGATGTGCGCGGGGTTGGTGGTGATGGCCTACCAGACCCTGCAGACCCGCTCGTCGGTGAAAGAGATTCTGCCGCGCCTGGTGGTGGGGTTCCTGGCGGCGAACTTGTCACTGTTTTTCGGCGGCAAGGCCATCGAGTTGGCCAACGCTCTGTCGCTGGCGATTCTTGGCGGTGACGAGGAAGGGACGAAACGTACCGCGCAGGCCTTTGTCGACACCCTGCGCGGAAACCTCCCAGGAGAGCAAGCCCAGTACAGCGAACTGTATGCGGTGTTCGCCGTTTTGGTGCTTGCGATGATGGGGATCGCGGTCATGCTCACCTATGTCGTCCGCGTCGCCTTGACCGTGCTTGTTCTCGTCGCCGCGCCGTTGGCGTTGTTGTGTCACGCGATGCCGCAAACCGAGCCGATCGCGTTGTGGTGGTGGAAGGCCTTCGCCGGGTTGCTGGCGGTGCAGGTGGGCCAGTCGCTGGTGTTCATCGCCACCATCAAAATCTTCTTCCTCCCCGGCGGCGTCACCCTTTTCTAACCCAATCATTGGGGACGTGCGATGACCACGATTCTGATCGCTCTGGCCATGTTCTACATCCTGATCAAACTCCCGTTCTGGGTGCTCGGTTCCATTCGCGGAGGAAAGCGTTCCTTCGTCGGATCCCTGGTGAAGGGCTTTCTCGCCTACAAGACCTACGGGCTGCTGCGCTCCGGTGTGTCGCCACGGCGTCCCGCGAAAGCCAAGCCCACGGCGGATCCGTATGCGAAAACGAGCATGGCCGCGGACGGCCAGTACATGCTGCCGCTGGCCGGACTGAAACGCGGCCGGATCCGCACACCCTCGCCGCCACTGGGGAAAACACCCCCCAAGCCGACGCCACCGAAAAGAAGGGTGGGGCGGCAAGGCGCGCTGTTCACCCCCGACGGCACACCGGCCTCCTCGGCGCTTCCTCCAGAGCTGGGGCCGGATGCGATGCGGGTGAACCCGAACCCGGGGGAGCAGCACATGCTGCCGATCTACGCCCGCCACGACCCCAGCGCCACACCACGCCCCCGCCTCCACGACGACACCACCCCGAGGCAGCCGAGACCGCAGCCGCGACAGCCGGGCTTGTTCACCCGCACCGGCCGAGCGGCCCCGCATGCCCGCCCACCGAAACCCGGCAACCCCGGAGCACTCCCGACTCACGTCGCTCCAGGGGAGCAGATGCGCCTGCCGCTGGTCGGCCCGTTCACCACCCAAGCCCGCCCCACCCCAGCCCCGCACCCCGTCAAGGCGGAGGCAGGTGAGGCGCCGCGCGTCACCGGGCAACGGCCCCTGCTACGCCCGAACGGGGAGATCAACCCGGCGGCACGCCCACCCCGCCCCCGCCGCAGCCCCGCTCGCCCGAGCGCCCCGGCCGCGTATAAGGGCATCCGGCCGGACCGGACGGGCCAGTACGCCCTGCCCCTGAACCTGCCCAAACCCTCCAGGCGACACAGGCCTTCAACCCCTACGCCCCCGAGCACCCCGGCACCGGCCCCGGTGCGTGACGGCAACCAGTTGGAACTCCCTTTGAACCTGCCTGGGGAGACCACGAGCAGCACAGGTGGTGATCGGTCGTGACGAATCCGGTGCGCATTCCTTCCGATGTGGACAGAGAGGACCGGTTGGTGGCCAACCTCACCGGCCGCCAGCTCGGGATCTTCACCGCGGCGGGGCTGCTGCTCTACGGCGTGTGGTCGCTGACCCACACCGTCCTGCCGATACCGGTGTTTGCTGTACTCGCGCTGCCGGTGGCAGCCGGTGCGGTGGTGCTGGCGCTCGGCCACCGCGACGGACTGTCCCTGGACAAGTTGCTGCTGGCCGCCCTGCGCCAACGCCTCACACCCCGACGCCAAACCGCGGCACTCCACCCCACCAAGGCCGTGCCGACGTGGCTGAGGGCCCACGCCACTGCCGACTCCACAGAAGAGATCGGTGGGCTGGAACTGCCGGTCGCCGGGGTGGAGCCCTCGGGGACCGCCGAGGCCGGGGTGGTGGATCTGGGGGAGGACGGACTTGCGGTCGTGGCGGTGGCCTCCACCGTCAACTTCGCCCTGCGCACCCCAGCGGAGCAGGAAAACCTCGTCACGGCCTTCGGCCGCTACCTGCATTCTCTGACCGCTTCGGCGCAGCTGCTGGTGCGCACCCAGCGCCTGGAGTTGTCCGGGCACATCGGTGAACTCCGCGACCACGCCCCACGCCTACCGCATCCCGCGCTGGAGCAGGCCGCGCTCGAACACGCCGACTACCTGACCCAACTCGGGCAGAGCACCGATCTCCTGCGCCGCCAGGTTCTGCTGGTCCTCCGCGAACCCTGGCACCCCGCGTCGCCGACGACATCTGTCCGCTGGTGGGCGCGACGGCGACCCACCCGCGCACCGGAGGCCACAGGGTCGGGGCGGCGGGCGGTGGAGTCCCGGCTGGTGCGCCGGCTCAGTGAGGCCGTGGAGCTGCTGGGGTCGGTGGGGATCACGCTGACCCCGCTGGATGCCGGTCAGGCCACCACGGTGCTGGCCACCGCCTGCAACCCGCACACCCCACCCCCGCCCGCCGACCTCGCCGGCCCGGACGAAGTCATCACCACACCAAGGAGTGGGGAGTTCGCCGAGGAAGGGAGCTGGGCATGAAACTCCGACACCACCACCGTCGTCAGCAGGAGCGCCGGAGCTGCGCGTCGTTCGCGCCGGAATCCCTGACCATCGGGGCCCGGCACGTCGACGTCGCCGGCGACTGGGTCGCGAGCCTGGCTATCACCGGCTATCCGCGCGAGGTGTTTCCGGGCTGGCTGCAGCCCTTGTTGACCTACCCGGGCCGGTTGGACGTGTCGCTGCACCTGGCCCCGATCGAGCCAGAGGCCGCGGCGAGTCGGCTGCGTAAACAGCTCGCCAAACTCGAATCCGACCGCATGCACACCGCCCAGCACGGGCGCCTAGCCGACCCAGCGGTGGACGCCGCGACCGAGGACGCCTACACGCTGTCGGACAACCTGGCCCGCGGTGAGGGGAAACTGTTCCGCCTCGGCCTGTATCTGACCGTCCACGCCACCAGCGAACACGCGCTCGCCGAAGAGGTCGCTGCCGTGCGGGCGTTGGCGTCCTCGCTGCTGCTGGACGCCAAACCCGCCACCTACCGCAGCCTGCAGGGGTGGGTGTCGACGTTGCCGCTGGGCCTGGACCTGCTGGAGATGCACCGCACCTTCGACACCCACGCCCTGGCCGCGGCGTTCCCGTTCACCAGCCCCGACCTGCCCGCCAGTGATCCGGCCGGGCTGACCTCACCGTCGGGGGTGCTCTACGGCGCCAACGTCCAGTCCCAGGGCCTGGTGCACTGGGACCGCTTCGGCCTGGACAACCACAACAGCGTCGTCCTCGGCAGATCCGGGTCCGGCAAGTCCTACCTGGTCAAACTAGAAGCGCTGCGCAGCCTCTACCGGGGCATCGAGATCTGCGTGATCGACCCGGAGGACGAGTACCGGCGGCTGTGCGAGGCGGTCGGCGGCACCTACGTCCACCTCGGCGCCCCCGGCGTGCGGCTCAACCCGTTCGACCTGCCGATCACGGTGGCACCGGATGGGCGGCGGACGGCGCCCAAGGACGCGGTCGCGCGCCGCAGCCTGTTCCTGCACACCGTCCTCGCCGTCCTGCTCGGCGGCGAACCCTCGGCGGCGGCGCGGGCGGTGCTGGATCGTGCGATCGCCGCCACCTACCACCAGGCCGGCATCACCACCGACCCGCGCACTTGGACGCGGCCCGCACCACTGCTGCGGGACCTTCGCGACACGCTTGCGTCCCTGCACCAGGGAGGGGATGTGGTGGCGGGGGAGTTGGCGGCCCAGCTGCATCCGTTCGTGGAGGGGGCGTTCCAGGAGTTCTTCAACGGCCCCACCACGACCCGCCCCGACGGGCACCTCGTGGTGTTCTCCCTGCGCGATCTGCCCGACGAGCTCAAGGCCCTGGGCACGTTGGTGACGCTGGATGCGGTGTGGCGGCGGGTGTCCAACCCTGCGGATCGGCGACCTCGGTTGGTCGTGGTCGACGAGGCCTGGCTGTTGATGCGCCAGCCTGCCGGGGCGGCGTACCTGTTCCGGATGGCCAAAGCCGCCCGCAAACACTGGGCTGGGCTGACCGTGGCCACCCAGGACACCGCCGACGTGCTCGGCAGCGAGCTGGGCAACGCCGTCATCGCCAACGCCGCCACCCAGATCCTGCTGCGCCAGGCTACCCAAGCCATCGACGAGATCACCCGCGCCTTCGACCTCTCCGCCGGCGAACGACAGTTTCTACTCGCCGCCGACCAAGGCCAAGGCCTGCTGGCAGCCGGCACCCAGCACGTCGCCTTCCACAGCCTCGCCTCACCCATCGAACACGCCCTGGTCACCAGCAACCCCGCCGAACTCACCCACACCACCACCGGGGAGAACACCCAACTGCTGCAGGACGAGTCCTTCCTCGATCTCACCACCAGCGTGGACGGCGACGAGTTCGGACCCCACGGCACGGCCGACGAGCCCTTCGACCTGGGCGCCTGACCGGTTCCCTCATCTACCGCGTATCGAGAGGTGCTTCAGCCATGCCAACACGCCTGCGAGCGCCCGTGCCAGCGCCGGTGATTCCGGACGTGGCATTGGAGCGGGACGGATGGCTCGGTGACCTGCTGCGTGACCCCGCCGCCGCGGTGCGGGATCTGCTGGCCAGCCTGGGCGAGCCGGAGCCCCGAACGTGGGGAGTCACGGTCGCCGCACTGGTGGCGGTGACCGGTGTGCTCGGGGCACGGGGGTGGTGTCGGCGACGCCGCCAGCGCTGGTGGCGGGAGGAGGCGAGGACGGTGACGATCGTGCCGCCTCCGCAGGTGGATCCGGCCGGTGGTGTCGCGTTGTGGTCCCACCTCATCGGCCTGCTGCGTCCGAAGTGGACCAGGTGGTGGTTCGGGCAGCCGCACCTGGCCTGCGAGTACGTCTTCACCAACACCGGCGTGAGCATCCAGGTGTGGGTTCCAGGCACGATCCCACCGGGGCTGGTGGAGCGCGCGGTGCAGTCGGCATGGCCCGGCGCCCACACCCGCACCCACCCCGCCCAACCCCCACTCCCCGAACCCGAGGAAGACCAGCGGCAGCTGGTGGCGGCGGGGCAGCTGCGTCTGGCCCGCCCCGATGGGCTCCCGCTGCGCACCGAGTTCACCGCCGACCCGGTGCGGGCGCTGCTCGGAGCCGCCGACGGACTCCGCCCCACCGAGCACGCCTGCGTCCAGATCCTTGCCCGCCCCCTGGCCAGCACCCCCCACGCCCACTCCACCACCCCTGCCGCGGCGGGCATCACCGGCGTGCTCCGGCAGGTGCTGGACCTGATCACCCCTAACACCACGAAACCAGCCCCTGGAGATCGTGCTGGCCGGGTGCGGGATCCGCGGGTCCGGCTGGAGAGCGCGGCCGCCGACCGCGCGAGCGTGGCCAAGCAGCGCGGCGCCGGGTACGAGACCCTCGTCCGCTACGCCGTCACCACCCACCTCCCCACTGACACCGACAAAGCCACGGTTCAGCAGGCCCGGGGGGCGGTGCGGGGCCGGGCGCACGCACTGGCGGCGACCTTCGCCTCCTACACCGAGCACAACCACTACACCCGCCGCCGGCTCCACCACCCCATCCGCGCCCTGGCGGAGCGGCGCCTGGGCCGCGGTGATGTGCTGTCGGTGCTCGAGCTGGCGGCACTGGCCCATCTACCGACCGATGACGCCGTCCCCGGGCTGCAGCGGGCCGGGGCGAAAGCCCTCGCCCCACCACCCGGCATCGCCGCCCCGGGCCCGCAGGTCAAACCCCTCGGCCTCACCGATGCCGGGCAGTCTCGTGCGGTGGGGTTGCGGGTGCCCGATGCCCGCCACCACCTGCACGTGCTCGGCGCGACCGGCTCAGGGAAGTCGACGCTGCTGGCCAGCATGATCCTCGCCGACGTCGACGCTCGCCGAGGGAACGTGGTCATTGACCCCAAAGGAGACCTCGTCACCGATATCCTCTCCCGCCTCCCCGAAGCCGTTGCGGACCGTGTCGTGCTGTTCGATGCAGACTCCACTGCCCGCCCACCGTGTCTGAACCCCCTGGATGGAGAGGACACCGATCGCACGGTCGACAACCTCGTCTCGGTGTTCCGCCGCGTCTACTCCGCCTCCTGGGGGCCGCGCACCGACGACGTCATGCGCGCCGCCTGCCTGACCCTCCGCGCCCAGCACGGCGTGGCGACCCTGGCCGACCTCCCGAAACTCCTCGCCGAACCCGCCTTCCGCGCCCGTGTGACCGCCGGTCTCAGCGATGGTGTGTTGCGGGGGTTCTGGGCGTGGTACGACGAACTCACCGACAGCTCCCGCAGCCAGGTCATCTCCCCGCTGATGAACAAACTCCGCGCGTTCCTGCTGCGGCCCTTCGTCCGCGACGCCATCGCCGCCGGCCCCTCCACCATCAACCTCTCGACCGTGCTTGACGGTGGCCTGTGTTTGGTGCGGATCCCGAAAGGCTCGCTGGGGGAGGAGACCACCCGGCTGATCGGGTCGCTGGTGGTGGCCCGCACCTGGCAGGCCACCACCGCCCGCGCCCGCATCCCCCAACGCCACCGCCGCGACGCCGCGCTGGTCATCGACGAATGCCACAACTTCCTCAACTTGCCGTACCCGATCGAGGACATGCTCGCCGAAGCACGCGGCTTCCGACTCTCGATGACCCTAGCCCACCAGCACCTCGGCCAACTCCCGCGTGAACTCCGCGAAGGCATCTCCACCAACGCCCGCAGCAAGATCTTCTTCAACGCCAGCCCCGAAGACGCCCGCGACCTCGCCCGCCACACCCACCCCCGCCTCACCGACCACGATCTGGCCCACCTCGGCGCCTACCACGCCGCCGCCCGACTCGTCGCCCACGGCGAACAAGCCGAACCCTTCACCCTGACCACCCAGCCCCTCCCGCCCGCCATCCCCGGCCGAGCCCGCCACATCCGCACCACATCGCGGCAGCAGAATTCGAGGCCCAACACCGAGTCCACCCAGGACATCATCCCGATCTGCGTCCGACCGACGGGACCCCAAAACATGCAGGCCACACCGAGACTGAGAGAAACGGACCCACGCCGACGAACCTGCTGAAAACCGAGCCGAGGGTGATCCTCAGTAAGGTATGTGCCTGAAGTTGGCGGCAAGAGAGAGGAACGCAATGGCCGAGTCGCCGGAACACAAGTTCCTGTCCGAGGCGGTTCTCGAGATTGCACAGGAAGTAGCAACGTCGCGACTCTACGGTTACCGGGAAGCCGACAGAAGAAAGTTCGACTTCTCGTGCGATCTAGCAACAAGTTGGAAGAAGTTGATCTCGGGGCAGACTGTCTGGAAACACGCCGAAGGAATTGACAAAGACATCAGGACTCTGCTGTCTGATGTTGAATCGGATGTTCTTGTTTACATTGCTCGGGATACGATCAAGAACAGATCAACTCTGCGTGAATCCGTGTCGGATTTTAAGAATACGGCGCTGGCGGAAAAGATTTCTCGACTCCGCGTGTTCTGGATACCGGAAGGATTTGATGCTGACCGGGAAGACCACCGAATCCTTGTGTACGGGGACCTGAAGGAGTCGATCTCGAAGGACCTGCTGCTATACACAGTCTTGGGGGGAATATCATCTGGAGATATTGCGTCGTTTACAAACTGGTGCAATGCGAGCGGGCGCGCCTTGGGGGCGCTCGTAGAGATTGGTCGCTCGGGTTTTCAGAATAATACGGCCCTCGCGAAGGCGTTGGAAATGCGGGCAGATAGGACGAAAGAATGGGTAATTCTGCTTTCGGCTACGGGATTTATTGAGCGGGAGCGAGAGACGGCTGGGGCAGTCTATCGTATCTCCCCAAAGGGGCAAGCGCTTCTGGATATCTGCGGTCGCCTGTACTGTGACCCAGATGCTTTGGAGGATGGTAACTCTGCCCTTCGCTATGTATGCGCGTTGCTCGGTATCAACGCGGACGAGCTGGAGCGCTGGATTCCGGCATATGGGCACCTACTGGATGCGAATGCTGAAGAATTCAAGCGTGCAAATCCTAGGTTTGACACCCCTGCGGTCAGATTGGCCTGTGAGATTCAGGCCGCAGTTAAGTATTTTGGCTGCGTTTTCTCCAGTCCTTCGTACTCTTGATTTATTTCGCCTTCTAGTGTTCTGGGGTAATCCGCGTTAGGTTTCTTGCTTTGGGGTTAGCTGCGCGAGGCTGTACCGGCGACAGATTTTCGGCGACCTGAATTTTCTTAGTGTTAGGCGAGAGTGGACGGTTTACGCTACCTTGAATTCGGTTTCGCGCGGGCGGATTATTTTAATATATGAAATTTAGGTATCTATCTAATTCTGTTGTGCTTGTAGATTCGGTTCGTTGACAGGAGGTGCATACACAGCATGATCACGAATCCGACCCGGCAGCGCGCACTGCACGGCATCACCGCTACGCGCCCGAGCGCTCGTGTCGCCAACTCCGTCGACCATCAAGCCGCCCTGGCCTGGCGGCTGACCGCCCGGGACAAGTGGATCATCCGCATGGTGCACGAGCACCGGGTGCTCACCGCCGCCCAGATCACCGCGTGCGCGTTCCCGTCCTTCCGCTCCGGTCGGCAGCGGCTGCGCGAGCTGTTCCAGTGGTCGGTCCTCGACCGCTTCCAGCCCGCCATCTCCCTCGGCGCCGCCCCCATGCACTACGTCCTCGGCCCCGCCGGTGCCAGCGTGCTGGCCGCCGAACACGGCCTGGACGTCAAAGACCTCGGCTACCGCCGCGACCGCACGATCGGCATCTCCCACCACCAACGCCTCGCCCACACCGTCGGCGTCAACGAATGGTTCACCACCCTCATCACCCGAGCCCGCCACCACACCAGCAACGCCCTCCGGGCGTGGTGGTCGGAAACCCGCTGCGCCCAGCACTTCGGTGACCTCGTCCGCCCCGACGCCTACGGCCGCTGGCACACCCACCACCGCGAGATCGAGTTCTTCCTGGAATTCGACCTCGGCACCGAAACCACCACCCGCGTGGCCCACAAACTCCACGGCTACCACCAGCTCGCCGCCGCCACGGGCATCATCACGCCCCTGCTGGTGTGGCTGCCCACCGCCCGCCGCGAAGCCACCACCCGCCGCGCACTCACCACCACCTGGCGCGAACTCGACGCCCCCCACCAGGTCCCGGTCCTCACCGCCGCAGCCGACCTGCTCAATCCCCACACCGAGCACCCCAGCCCCGCCGATACGGTCTGGCTCCCCCTCACCCCCGTCCCACAGTCGTCGACGCCGCGTGTTGGGTTGCACCAGATTTCCGGGCTCTGGCCGCACATCCCGCCACCCACGAGCACCGGAACCGACACCACCACGGCGGTGTCGACGACGCTGCCCGCCCCACCACCCATGCCACCCCCGCCTTCACTCAGGGCGGAGCCTCGGAGTGGGGTGGCAGGATGACCCGGGCCCTGGTCGTGCTCGGTGCCGTCGTGGTCCTGTTTCCCGTGCTGATCGTCTCGGCCGTGATGGGAGCCCTCTCCAGCCTCTTTGGGGGTGGGGCGAGCCAGCCCAGCGCGGCCGCACTCAGCGACATCCCCGCCGCCTACCTCGCGCTCTACCGCACTGCCGCCGGGGTGTGCCCGGGACTGGACTGGAGCGTGCTGGCCGCCATCGGCAAGATCGAAACCAACCACGGCCGCTCACCACTGCCCGGAGTCCACACCGGGGAGAACCACGCCGGCGCCGCCGGGCCGATGCAGTTCCTCGCCGCGACCTTCGCCGCCGTCACCGCCCAACACCCGATCCCACCCGGCGGCGCCACCCCACCCTCCCGCTACCACCCGCACGACGCGATCCACGCCGCCGCGTACTACCTCTGCGACAACGGCGCCCGCCACCACCGCGACCTCCACGGCGCGATCTACGCCTACAACCACGCCGACTGGTACGTCACCCAAGTCCTCGACCAAGCCGCCCACTACCGCACCACCATGACCACCGCGCCGCACGGTGGCGGGTGGGTGGTGCCCGTCCAGGGCCGCTGCACCTCAAGGTTCGGTCCCCGCGACGGGGAGTTCCACCGCGGCCTCGACATCTCCGCACCGATCGGCACACCCATCCGCGCCGCCGCCGAGGGCACCGTCCTCAACGCAGGCCCCGCCACCGGATACGGCCTATGGGTCCGCATCCAACACCCCGACGGCGTCATCACCACCTACGGGCACAACCACCGCAACCTCACCCGCCCCGGAGACCACGTGCAAGCAGGACAGGTCATCGCCGAGGTCGGCAACCGCGGCGAATCCACCGGACCACACCTGCACTTCCAGATCGACACCCACGGGCAGCCCACCGACCCCGCCGAGTACTACCGGCGCGAGGGAATCGATGTGTGCAACCACCACGACACCTAACCCCAGCAACGAAAGCATCGGTGCCCCGGGCACCAGAACTGTCCATACTGGACTATCACTATTTCGGGGACATCACTTGACTTCCCCGCCGTATGGAGCGTCCATGGTCGTGCAGCCAGCGCGGCCCGCCGGGCCACCGTGACGCTGGCACCGCCCCGGGAATGCCCGGGCGGAATTCCGCACGATCCACCTCAACGCGAATGGGGAACTTCAGCATGTCCCGAAAAAACGCCAACGCCCGCAAGCAGCCCACACCGCGACCGCTCACCAGCGTTCCGGGTGACGTGGTGGGCACAGCATCGGAAGCGAAAGTGTGGCACGCACTGGTCAACAACCCGAACACCACGACCACCGAACTCGCCGCACTAGCCGAGGTCGGTAAGTCAACAGCGGGCAAGATTCTGGCCGCATGGGACAAGAACGGCACCGTCACCCGCATCCCGGGCATCGCCGACCAGGGCGCACGCGCCGCCAACCGATGGCACATCACCCCCACCGCCACAATCCCGGCTACCAGCGGCAACGAACCCGCCGCCACGCGCGAGGCCACCAACGCAGCCGAATTGGACAGCGCGACCGGTGAGGAACCGCAGGATTCAGCACCGCAGGACCCCACCGGGGACGCCCATGCGGAAAGCGGTGACAACCCGGCGAGTCCGGACACCGCGCCTGAAGGCACCGCATCAGGGCCAACCAGCACACGCCGGTTGGCCAAGGGCGCACTGCGCGGCATGGTCGAGGACTTCCTCCGTGAACACCCGACCGAGCAGTTCAGCCCCAACGACATCGGCAAAGCACTGAACCGATCAGTCGGAGCCGTCCACAACGCCCTCGAACGCCTCGTCCAACACGGATACGCTGTCAGGACCAATGACAGCCCGAAACGTTTCTCCTTCGCGGAAAACCAGTAAGCGGAACCCGGCTCCAGCGGCGCAACCAAACAGCCGCACGCACACCCCAGGAATCCACGAACTGACAGGAGGCACCAGCATGACCGACGTCCACGACACGTCGGAAGTCGACGAAATCCCACTGGACGAGCAGCAGCGCCGCGACTGGCAGGACATGATCACCTCGCTCCCCAACATCGCCAGCGATGCAGGCGGCGAGGTCTACAACCAATAGCAACCCATGTGAGGCATGGTGGCTCAGCAGTCGCGACTGCTGAGCCACCATGCCTCACATGGGCACAGGCCCTCGGCACCGGAATCGCACCGATGCCAGCGTGACCTCTCGTCTACCGCCCACGTTTCGACGGCAGACGCGGTGGCGCATGGCTGCCGGTACTCGCCGACGGTTGGATCATGCGCCGTCCACGGTCTCGACCTCCACCGCTGGTGTTAGCGGCCCATATTCGGCTTCCACTTTCGCCTTCGTCTCCAACTCCAGGTCGCTGTACTCGGGCGGGAACCACACCCCAGCGTCGGCGTCCCACTCCCAGAGACGCCCATCCGCGTCATAGAACGACTCGGTTTCGCTGCTCGACATCCTTCACTCTCCCTTTGCCGTGCTTGTCGATCTCGGCCGCCCCATAGGTTGAGGACGATCGTGGCGAGAGTGCCGCCGCCGAGATAGTTGGTGGCGCACTAGTAATGTCATTTTTCACCAGCACTGATCATGGTTACGGCCGCGCCGCATCACTCAGCGCGATGAAGTGTACTCGGGGTCGTGCGTCATCGACGGCGGCCTCGTGCTGGCTGTTCACTGAGGTCGGCGGCGGCCGTCGACGGCGACGTCGGGGCATTTTGACGTTCTCGTCTAGGTCGTCGCGCACCTCGCGGAGGTCCGCACTGGTCGATGGAAAGGACAAGCACGAGGAAGGGCATTAGTCTGCTGTCTCCATCCTAGCGAGGTTGATCCAGTCGGTTTGGCCTTGACGGAGAGGCGAGACCGGCTCCCGGACTGTGTCAGCTTGGCAGGGAGGCTGCACGATCACGCCGCGGGCGTCGTCACGGTGTGACCGCGCGGTCGTCGGGCCGTGCGTGTTTCTCCTGGGCGCGATCAGGCCTCAGCTGGTCGAGTCCGTGGTGTCGTCGCGCCGGTTGCCTCCGGCGATCATTCGGTGGTAGGCGGCCAGGGCATCGGCGAGCGCGTGGTTGGCCTCCTGTTGTTGCCGATGGTCGGACTGCGTGGATAGGTGGCTGCCACGATCCTCAACCGAGCCTGCTCGTGTTTGTCCATGCGGCTATCCTGCCCCCATTCCACCGGACACGAACCGGTGACGGCCGGCGGTGAAGACGACCAAGCCCCCAGTCGGCCGGGGGCTTTGGAGAAAGTGGATTTGGGGCGTGATTCCGGGGCTCACGTGCCCGGAGCATCACCGGGTACTTCGTGCAGCGGGCGACGATTAAGCCGTTTCGCGAGAGGTGAGGCTGTTCACGTGTGGGCCGTGACCGCGTGGCTACGTCGTCCGCGTGGGCGGGGACGTGGCTATGTGGTCAGTGCGCATCGCTGTTCTGGTGGGGGAGTCGGTAGGCGTGGGCGGCGGCGTGGAGGGGTTCATGGAGGGCGTTCAGGCTTGCCACAGCGCCGTCGAAGTTTCGGGTGTCTGATTCGGAGGCGAGGGTGTGCATGGGGATGACGCCCCAGGTGAACTCGTGCAGTGTGCGGTCGATAGCCGTGGCATACGTTTGTGCTTGCTGCCAGTGGTGGTCCGTCGCGTCGGCGATCGCCTTCAGCGCGATGTCGGCGGGTTCGGTATCGCTGAGGCCGCTGCGTACGATTCCTACGGTCTTCTTGAGGATCTCGTCGGTTTCAGCATGGCGGTTTTCGCTCACGTCAGTTCTCCACCGACGCAGTCTATAGTGGACAAACGCGGGTGTTCAACGCGTTGATCAGCCGCTACGACCTGCCGACTGCGCCCGTGCGTTGAGGGCGTGGGGCGTCGTTCTAGTGGTCCCAGGGTATGGGGATACCGTGGGTGATTCATGCGGAACGGCGGCTGGTGTCCTGGCCCTGCCGGGCCTGCTGGCGGTCATGCGAGTGTGATCAGCTTGATGACCGCGTTGGGTTCGTTGGCTGTCTTGTAGATGTAGCCGTCAGCGGTGGCGACGCACCAGTGTTCTTGTCGGTCGATGTTGCAGGGGTAGTAGGAGCCGATCAGGGTGTTGTCGGCGCGTGTGGCGATTCCGTAGCGGGTTTGCTGGGCGCCGGTGGCGTTGGCCATGGTGACGGTGAACAGGATTCCTTCTTCGGTGAAGCGCCGGATCTCGTCGGCGAAGTTCTCGGCGGGTTTCGTCGTGATCACATTTCCTGCCGGTTCGGGTCGGGGGCGGTTGGGGTGGTGCGGTGGGCGTGTGGCTTCTGTCTGAATTGGATTGTTGTGGCGTGTCTTGCGGGGTTAGCACATCTCGTTGGTGGTGTCGGGGATTTGGCAGGTGGGGCCGCAGGGGAGGAGGATCTGTTCGGCGCGTTGGAGGAGCCGGTAGGCCGGGGCGGCGAGTTCGTATTCGGGCCGGAGCTTGGTGTCGCGGGGCGGGGCCGTGCCGGGGTGCCAGTCGTGCGGGTCTTCGTCGATGAGGTGTGTCCAGGTCATGTCGTCGGCGAGGACGTGGGCGCGTGCGAAGCTTTGCTGTTGGTAGAAGTCGCGGCGGACGCGTGCTCGGATGATGTAGCGGTCTAGGTGCGCGGTTTCGGTGAATTCGTAGTAGTTCGGGGTGCGGTAGGTCGCACTGTCGACGATGTGGATCGGCATGTGATTCTCCCTGGAAATAGCTATGAGTGGAGTGGGCGAGTCCACTGTGGTCGTTGGCGTGGGATGTGGACTCGCCCACGGCGCGGGGGTATTAGCGGGTGGTGCGGAGTGCGGTGGTGGCGGCGCGGCCGATGGCTTGGGCGGTGGTGGTGGGGTCGGTGAGGGGGTGGATGGTGGCGCCGGACATGGGGCGGGTGCAGGGGTGGTCGGGGGTGAGCCAGAGGATGGCGCAGCCGGTGGCGCGGAGCCGGTCGAGGCGGCGTTGGGCTTGTGCGCGTGGGTCGTCGCGGAAGTTGCCGTCGGAAACGATGACCAGCAAGCGTGCGGCGCCGGGCAGGTGGAGGCTGAGGGCGCCGTCGAGAGCGTCGATAGCGCGAGGGATGTCTTCGTAGTTGTCGCGAGCGTCGAATTCGGTGACGGCGGCGGGTGTGGTTCCGGGGTAGGTGATGGGCCGGACGCGGCGGCCGAAGATGACGGTGGCGGTGGTGGCGGGGATGGGGGTGTGGTGGGCGGCGTGGGCGAGGATCCAGGCGGCGGAGGCCACGGGGCCAGCGAAGGAGGACATGGACCCGGAAACGTCGCAGGCGATACCCAGGCGTAGTGGCGGCGCGGGGGCGATGCGACGGTGGGTGCGGGTGAAGGGTTCGGCGGTGGGCAGTGCGCCTGCGGCGCGTTGTGCGTCGGTGGCGAGCGCGCCGCGCATGCGCAGCCGCCCGGGTGGGGTGGGGGAGGTGGTTTTTGTGGTGGTGCGGTCGCGGAGTGCGGCGGTGGACAGGGCGCGGGCGAGTTGGCGGGCAGCGGCGCGTTCGGTGCTGCTGGGGGCGCGGGTGGCGCGGATCTCGGTGTGGCCGGTTTCGGGCCCGCTGGAGGCAAATACCCGGGCGGCGGTTTTCTCGGCGGATTTGCGTGCGGTGGTTTCGGCGGTGTGGGCCTCGGCGGCGGTGGTGGCGGGGTCGGTGGGGGCCGGTTCGGTGGCGGTGTTGGCCGCGACCGCTGCGGTCGCGGCGTTGATCGCCTCGGCCAGCGATGAGGGGGCACCGCTGGGGGCCGGGGTGCCGCCGCTGGTGGCGTCGGGGGGTGGGGCGGTGGGGTCGGTGCCGACGAGCTCGCACCATGCGCGGCCGAGCTCGAGCATCGTGTCGGCCTCGTCATCGGCCACCCGCTGCGCGGCCTGCCACAGCTTCCGCAGTTCGGCGAGGGTGTGGGCGCCGAGGGCGGTTTCGGCGGCGCGTTCGACAGCCTCGGTTTCAAACGGCAGGAGGATTCCGGCGTCGGCGCGGCCCATGAGCAGCCCGGCGGCGCGCGCGGCGTTGTAGGGGGTGAGCGCGGGCGCGGTCGTGGGGTCGTGGGCCAGGGTGTCGGCGAGGATGAGGTTGGTGGCCGAGGCACGTAGCCAGTGCCGGTCGTCGGGGCGGCGGCGGATCTGGGCGGCCTCGATCCGCGACTCCTCCAGCATCATGGCGGCATCGACCGCGCCGGGTGGGGCGCCTTCGGGTGGGTCCCATTGGCTGTGGCGGGCGTGGGCGCATTCGTGGGTGAGCAGGCCCCATGCGGTGGCGTAGCGGGCGCGGTCGCTGATCCGGTGTGGTGCGGCGCTGGCGGGATCAACCGTGCCGAGGTGGGTGCCGTCGATTTCGATGGTGGCGTGGTTGGGCAGGAAACACGCCGGGGCACCGTGGCCCGCGCCGGGGGCGATGGTCACCAGGAGGTCTTCGCGGTCGGCGATGGTGGGTGCCTCGTCGGTGATCGCGGCCGACAGGCTGATCCACCCGGTGGTGCCGGTGCCGTCGATGGTGGTTGCGGCGGTGGTGGGGTCGGCGATGATGTGGGTTGCCATAGTGAAACTCCTTACAGCTGTTGGGGTTTGTGTCAGATCCGGCCGCCGAGGGCCAGCGGTTCGACGGTCATGCCGAAGGCGTCCCGGACTACGGCGGCGACGGTGTCACGGTCCTCCTCTGGTGCGACCCCGACGAGGTTGGCGGCGGCGGCCTCGGTGCCGAGCACGTCGGCGATGGTGGAGAATGCGATCAGCTCGCGCAGTTGTGGGGCCCGGCCGATCTCGCCTTTGCGTTGGCGGGTGGTCAGGTTGCGCGCCGCCCGGACCGCGCGGCGGTCGATCTTGAGTTGCTTGGCGAGATCGAAATCGGTGGACACCTGGATTTGTGCGGAGAACCGTGACGAGAGGGCGTCGGTGAGAACCGCGCCGTGCACGCCGGGGTTGTGCCCGGCCACCACGTAGAAACCGGGGGCGGCGGTGACGGTTTCGCCGCCGTTGGCCTTGACGGTGATCTGACGGCGGCCGTCCATGGCGGGATAGACCACGGCGAGCACGGTCGGGGGGATCAGGGTGGCGTCGTCGATGAACAGGCACCGGCCCTCACACATGGCGGTCACCAGCGGTCCGTGCACGAACACGTAACGCCCGTCGGGGGTTTGGGTGTACTCGCCGACGAAATCGGCGACCGTGGTGTCACCGTCGCCCTGCACGGTGATCAGGTCGGGGTAGGCGGCCTCCACCACGGAGGTTTTCCCGGTGCCGGGCGGACCGTAGAGCAGAACGGGAACCCCGGCCGCGCGTAGCTTCCGCAACGCGGTGACATCGGGCAGCCCGGACAGTGTTCTCGGGTGGTAGGTCTGCCCATTCGGTCGCTTCACCGGGCCGGACACCTTTTCCGTCAACGGATCCACACCTGGTGTCTCATGTGGACTCGCCTTTGTTGAGGGCGTGGCGGGCGGCGGTGTGTAGTGCTTCCGCGCCATGGTGGGCACTGGGGCCGTGGCCTTTGCGGCGGCCGTGGTGGCGGTGTTTGCCTTGTACCGCAACGGGTTGGTCAGGGTTCGCTCGACTTCACCGCGCGCGGTGAGCACAGTCAGCGCGTTGCCGACCGCGCCGGATGAGCGCCCCAACGCCTTGGCGATCTGACGCGGCGAGCGCTCCCATGAAGGGTGCGCGGCGAGGTATTCGGCGACCTGCCGCCGTAGCTCACCGCTGGGCAGACGGCCGCCCGCTGGGGCGGTGGTCGTGCCGGGTGCGGCCAGGTCGGTCGTCGTCGGCGTGGCTGGCGTGGTCATCGCGCGCGTGTCCTTTCCGAGTCGTGTGCGTGGCGGATGGGGGGGGGGGCGGGGTTCCGGTAAGGTCGGCCGACTTCACCGGAACCCCCGGGGTTGTCAGGCGGTGGCGATGTCGGCGTCTTGGGCGTTCTGGTGGGCGTATGCGGCCTCATCGGCCGATTTTTGGGTGTGCCCCTTTTCGACCCATCCGCAGTAACAAAAGGCGGTGACCGTGCCGTCGGTTTCGGTGATGGTGTCGGCGTAACACATGATCGTCTCCATACGGTGGGGGGATAGTTCACGCCGGGGGTGGTAATCGCTGTGGCTTTTATTTTCCCGGCGGTGATTCAATGATGACTCGACCGCGCGCCGCGTGCAACCGAAAACACAGCCAATTCCGGTGCATTTCCGTGGATCACCCTATGGTGTCGCGGACGCCGGCGATTCAAATCAATTTCGTTAGTCTTTCTGATTTGCAATCCTAGGGCCGGTGGTAGATTTGTTGGAGTCCTTGAAATGCATTGATAAAGGAATGGTGAAAAATGGAATGGCCAGCAGGGTTGGAGCGCATTGAGGAGGAGCCGACGGCACGCCGGGGCGGCTGCTCCTGTTGCCCGGAGATGCCGCGGCTGCCTGCTGCGCTGAGATGGTATGGACGGCCTGCGGCCGTGTGAGTCGGGGATACCGCCGGATCCCGTGTTCCCGTGCGTGACCAGCGGCCCTGCGGGCAGACAGGGGTGGTGGCCAAGCCGGATCCTGCTGTGGATCCGCCTGGTGATCCCCCGTATGAACCCCCTGGGTTGGCGGTCTGGGCACGACTCGCACAGCGTGGGTTCCGTGATCGGGTGCAGGATCCTCTGATGCGTTCGGCGGCAGGAAGAAGGCTGGTCGAGGGTGTGGTGTCGTCTGCTGCCGAGTCGCATTCCTTCCATTTTCGGAGTTTGGAGTTGCTGGGATGCGCATTGGGGATATCTGTGGTGTGGGTGATCGTGTGGTGTGTGCATGGGTGGGGCGCCTTCGGTGTTGCCGAAGGCGCCCCGGTGATCGATTCGCTGCTGTCGTGGTTTTGTTCATTGGCGGGGTGTGGTGTGGGGTGTGTTGGGGGCGGGGTTCATGGCGGCGTGGATGAGTGGGGCGGCAAGAAAGCCCCAGTGGCGTCCGGTGTTTTTCCAGCCTGCGAGGCGGGTCCAGTGGTGGTTTCGGGCGATCCACAAGGTCACGTCGGCGTGGTCGGGATCGGTGGCGTCATCGGGGGGGAAGTACTTGCACGACCACGGTTCCGGGGCGGGTGGTCGTGAGGTCGACGTGGGGTTGCCAGGTGCCGCCGAAAGAGACCAGCCCGCCGTGTGGGTCGATGTCGAGGGTGGTGATGAGGATGCCGCCGGTGTTGCGGGGCATGCGCATCGGGATCGGCGGGCCGAGCGGGCACCTCATGCCCACGCGCGGGGCCGGCAGGCACCCGCCTGGTCGGTGCGGGCGGGTGGCGGGGGCGCGTCGGTGCGGGGCCGTCGCGTGGACTGGTGTGGGGTGGCGGAGCTGGGACATGTGGTCCTCCAGACGGTGTCGTGGCTGGCATCGTGCTGTATGGACGCTCTGCCTCGAGGGTGGTGTCAACCGCGGCGCGCGGTGATGTCCCGTGTCGGTGGACCCTGCCTTTTCCCTGTTAGGGACTGGAGAGTTGTGTGGTGAGCCGTTCGGTGTGGCGCTGTTGCAGGGCTTGGGCGATCGCCACGGTTTCCGGTGCGGGGGCCAGGTCGATCTCACGCAGCCGGGCCTGCAGGAGGGTCAGGGTGCGGGGGATGGCGTCATGGGCGCCGAGGCGGTCCTGCAGGCGCATGATGTCGCGGTAGAGGTGCTCGTTGTAGGGGTCGAACCGGGTAGCGGTCTCCAGCAGGTCGAGGGTGTGCTGGGGGTCGGTGGCCACGTGGCGGCGGGCGAGTTCGCTGACGGCGTTGATGGCGGTGCGCTGGGCCGCGTGCCGCACCGTGTGGACCCATTCGCCCTCGAGGTCCGCTCCGAGCTCACCGCGGTAGAGCTCCACGATCTCTTGTAAGGCCGCTCGCCGAGCAGTGTCGGTGGGGGCGGTGCGGGCCGTGTGCTCGGCGCGGGTGAAGCAGCTGAAGTCGGTGTCAACCAGGTCGGGTCGTAGCCGGAGCTGCCCGTGGCCGGTGGTGATGATCTCGGCGAGCTCGCCGTGGGTGGCGCGGGACAGCGCGGTGCGCAGCCGGGAGAGGGCGGTGTTGAGCGCGTTCGTCGGCCGGTCGGGAGGGCTGTGATGCCACAGGTCGCTGATCAGGGTGTCGCGGCTGATGCCGTCGGGGTGGGCGGCGAGATAGGCCAGCAGCTCCCGCTGACGCGGCGCGAACCTCCCAGTGATCTCCTTCGCTTTCCCATGCTCTGGCTGGTGGTGGAGGGTGATCGGGCCGAACACCCGCACCGACAACACCGCTCCAGCCCCCACCGGCTCACCCAGGTCCGCGGGCGTCCCGGTGTGCTCATGCTCCTGGGGCACGGTCTGCTCGGTGGCCGGCGGGTCCGCGCACGTCGGCGTTTCCACGTCGGGCATGTGGGGTTCGTCGGTGGCAGGTGGGGTGAGGAGCTGCTCGGCGGGGCTGGGTTCGGTGTCGGCGTGGTCGGTGCTGGGGGCGGTGTGGTCGGTGCCTGGTGTGCTGTGGCGGTCCAGGATGAGCAGGTCGTCGGTCGCAGTCGTGGTCGCGGTGAACACCCGCGTCCCGAGAAGGTGACTCCAGGCCTCGGGGGTCGCGGCGGTGACGGTGCCGTGCTCGTCCACGGCCAGGGTGAGGCCGCCGCCTTCACTGCAGGGCCCCAGCACAAGCGGAATGAGCCCGCCGTCGGTGACGGCAGCCTGCAGCGCCGCGACCACGTTCGGGGGCGGTGTGCTGAGCACGATCACCACAGGAGATCCCGAACTCGGGTGCTGCGCAGCCTTGGCAACGGCAACCGCGAGGTCATCGACGATCTCCACAGCGGGAGGGGCTGGCCTGTCCGGAAACAGGGTCTCGAGGACGGGCTGATGCACGACCACCCGCGGGAGGTGTGGGCGGTGCAGAAGAAGGAAAAGCAGGAGCGCCCGCATCGCCGGAACCACCCCGACGCCGGTGAACCCGAGGCCACCCGTTGCCGACAGATCCACCCTGACCGGGGTGCCCTCACGCACGCCGAGTTCGATCACCCACCCGCCGGACTCCCCGGACGCATCACCGGTTTCCCGCTCGGATGGCGCTGGTGCTGGCGGGAGTGTGGGGGTGTCGAGTGCGGGCTGGGTGGCGTGCAGGTGAGCAAGGGCAAGCCGGTAGACCGTGGGCGACACCGGATAATCCAGCCCCCGGGTGGCGTGCCGGTGCCGGCGATACCGCTTCCGTGCGACCGCCAGCCCCGCCGCCACGGCAGCAGCAAGTCCGAACGAGAGAAACACCCCATCCCCCACAACCACGCCACCCTCGTCGGTGTCCTCCCGGTGTTCGGAAGCAGCGGGATGGGGAGCTGCCGGCGGGGTTTCGACGCGCACCGGGTCGGTGCCGGCGTCCCGCGGTGGGGGAGCGTGGTGGGGCAACGCGAGGTGCCAGTCGGGGAACACCCTGTCCGGGTCCCGGAGCACGCGCCCGTCGGGTTGCGGGTGGTGGACGTTGAGCCGGTAGATCTCCTCCCACCGTGAGGCGTCGCCGAGGTGGTGTTCGGCGAGGCTGGACAGGGTGTCTCCGGGCTGGGTGGTGATCCACTGGGCGTTGTCGGGGATCGGGGCTGGGGTGGGGAGGTCGTGTGCGTCGGCGGGTAGCAGGAGGGTCCAGCCGGGGTGGAGGTGGCGGGGTGTGCCGAGCCGGTCGGCGTTGAGGGCTTGGATGTCTCGCCAGCGGTATCCGCTGGTGAGGTGTCTTTTGGCGATGTCCCAGAGGGTGTCGCCGCGGGCGACGTGGTAGCGCGGGAGCTCGGGGCGCACTGTGTCGGGGAGGTGGGTGGGGGTGCTGGGTTCGGGCGGCGGGGTGGGGTCGGGGTGGCCGCCCGAACCCAGCGGGAGGGTGCTGCTGCCGGGGGCAGGCAGCGCACCGGAGCCAGGCGTGGGGTCGAGGGGTGCGGTGGCGGCGATCTGCGCGGTCGCGGGTGCCGCGGAGGCGGTGGGGGTGTTGAGGGAGAGCACGGTGCTGGCCACGAGTGCGGTGATCCAGCCACGGGGGCCGGTGACGGTGAGGCGGTTGGCGAGGTTTCGGGCGCCGTAGCGTAGGAGGAGGACGGTGTCGCAGAGGGTCCACCAGAGCATGACGGCCCAGGCGATCCAGGCGGCGACGTAGATGGCGAGGATGAGGGCGCCGTCGAGGCGGAGTTCGATGCGCAGGGTCTGCCAGGTGTCCTCGGCCCAGACGAGGAGCTGCTCATGGACCGGGGTGGGTGCCCAGGGTGAGGTGTCGATCTCGGGCCAGGACAGGTCGGGCACGGTGACGACGGAGCTGGTGATGGTCAGGATGGTCGGCAGCCCCACCAGGTACACAAGCAGCCCGAGCCCGGCCGCAGCGAGCCGTATTCGGTTCATCACGCCCCACCTCCGGTGGTGAGGGTGGCGGTGGCGTGGCCGGTGACGGTGTGGGCGTCCCAGAGCAGCCCGATGCGGGCGGGTTCGGTGTGGGTGACGGTGACGCGCACGGTCGCATCGCCCTCGATCGTGACGGTGCCGGTGTGCCCGGTGGCGGCGAGGTAGCGCTGGGCGGTGGTGCCGGCTTGGGATGTGTCGAGGGTGAGGGTGGGGCCGCGGGTGTCGAGGGCGGTGAGTGCGGCGCGGGCGGTTTCGGCGGCGATGGCATCGGCCCTGGCGAGGGCGCGGAGCCGGTCGGCGCCATCCGCGACAAGAGCGCACACCAGCAGCAGGCACGGCACCAGCACCGCCACCAGCGCAGTGACCGATCCAGCGTCCGAGGAGGCGTTGGGGTGGGTCATGTCCGGCTCCGGTAGGCATCAACGGGGCTGGTGAACCCCGCCTGCAGTGCAATACTGGCGGGCAGGCCGGGAAGACCGGTGAGATCAGCCAGCGGCACGCTGCAGCGCAAGATGACGGTGACCGCCCCGGGCAGCCCGGCGGTGCCGAACCGGCTGGTGTCGGTATCCACCTCAATGCCGGTGCACGACAGGTCCTGCTCGGCCAACACCCGGGTACCGGTGCGCATGGCGGCGGTGCTGGCTGCGCTGGGAGTGCGGGCGAGGCTGGCGGCGCGGGTGGCGGCCGTGGCGGCGTGGTCGAGGGCGAGGCTCGCGGTCACGGTGCGGCCGAGCGCGACGCCGAGCAGGAGGATGAACAGCAGCATCGGCGTGAGCACCGCGAGCTCCACACAAGCCGACCCCGAATCAGACGGGCGCTGGGTCATGGCGAATCTCCAGGGACTGTGAAGCGTTCCTTGCTGGCGGCGGCTTCCTGCACGACCCGGCCGAGCCCGGGAATCGGCAGGACCTGCGGTGCAGTGGCCTCAACCCGCACCCGCACGTGGCGGGTGTCGACGACGGCGGTCACCTCGGGATCGCCGACCAGGCCGCCGCCCCGGGTGAGGAACCTCAAAGCGGCCTCGTGGGCGTCTGCGGGAGCTCCGGTGACGGTGCGGGCGACCTGCACGGCTTGCTGGGCGGCGGCGTGGCAGAGGGTGCGGGTGTGCCACCACAATCCGGCCTGCAGCACGGTGACGAGTAAGACCAGCGCGATGGGGGCGAGCACCGCCAGCTCCACCGCCACCGACCCCGCATCCCGCTTGCTGAGTACGGCTCGGCGAATCGAGTGCTTCGGAGCTGTCAGCATGGAACATCCCAGGGCTCTAGCGGATTTGGCCTTGGTACTTCTGCACCACAGCGGTGATCGCAGCACCGAGACCGAGGGCGGCGGCCAGGCTGATGGCGGTGATGACTGCCTTCTCGGTCGATTCCGATCCGGTGTCGTCGAACCGCGCCTGCTCCCACCGCTGCTGGACGACAGCGGTAGCGACCGTGAACCAGACTGTGAGCTGCAGCAGAAGGGCGTTGGTGTGCCGGTGGAGGTAGCGAAGAGCGGACATGACGATCACTTCCCTTTTGGTAACGCAGTGCTAGCCGAGGAGTCGGGTGACGGCTGGGTAGAGGACGAGCAGGAGCACGCCGAGCAGCAGCAGGGTGACCGGGAGGGTGAGGCGTTCGGTGCGGGTGTTGGCCTCGGCCTTGTCGGTGCTGATCGCCGCTGCCCGCAGGCTCGCGGCGTGGGTGGTCAGGCTCTGGTAGATCGCGGCACCGTCCGCCGCGGTCGCCGCGAGGTCCGCGACCGCGACGAGTTCGGTGAGTTTGGTGTGGGTGCCGAGAGTTCGGAGGGCATCCCAGGACGAATGTCCACTGTGTTCGGCGTGAGTGAGGGTGCGGTGCAGGCGGGTGAGCAGCCAGTGATCGCCGATGGCGGCGGCCTCGCGCAGGGCTGGGCCGGGTGCGTGGCCGGCGGTGCGTTGCTGGGCCACCAGATCCAGATAGACCGGCAACGCCCGCAGCGCATCCTCACGGGCTGCTGCGGCGCGGGCATGGAGCTGCCACACGGGCACGACCACACCCACCAGCCCACCGACCGCGGCCAGCCCGACCAGGAGCTCGAGCGGCAGACCTAGGGACGCGAGCACGATGGCCGCTGGCACCGTGGTGCCGAGGCTGCAGGTTATCCAGCGCAGCCGCTGTTCCACGTGGTCGCTGGGTGCGCGCTCGAGCAGTGCGAGGTCGTGCACCGGGATCCCGAGCCACGACGACCGAGCTCGCTGGGCCTGGCGGGTAGTCGAGTCCACCACCCGGGCACGCCACGCTCGCCAACCGCCAGCGGGAACCGAGCCGCTGGTGCGGGTTGTGAGGTGGTCGAGTGCGGCGGGCACGTCCATCGGAGCTGGTCCGACCGCCGCGCGGACGGCGAGGGTGAGGCCGAGCCCGAACACGCAGCCGATTCCAATGGCGAGGAGCTGGGCGGTGTTCATGACGACGGCCCTTCAGTGAGGTATCTGGGGCGTTCGGGGAGGGTGGCCAGGCGGTGCATGCGCCACAGCGAGACCGCGAATATGCCCGCCGCCACCACCAGAACGACCTGTCCGGTCCAGGAGTTGAAGGGGGCGAGGTAGTCGTGGGCGAAAACGAGAAGGCCGACGATCATGGTGGTGGTGATGGCCACGAGGGTGCGCACGGTGGTGCGGGGTTTAGCGCGGTCGGCCTCGACCTCCCGGGTAGCGGCGGCGCGGGCGCGCAGCGCGGCAGCCTGGCCGTGCAGGATCTCCACTAACCCCCGACCACCGGTCCGCAGCCGCAGCAGTAGCGCCAGCACGACCTCATCCGCGGTCGGGTCGTCGAGCTCGGTAGCGAAGGCACGCAGCGCCGTCTCCGGGGACTCGGTGTGCAGCCGCTCGGCCAGCCGCCGGACCGGCGCGGTGAGGGGCTCGGGGGCGGTGCCGGCTGACTGTGTGACCGCGTGGTGCAGGCCTCCGGCGCCGGAGGCGAGCAGGTCCCCGACCCGGCGCGTCCACACCGCGAGGGCGTCCTGCAGCTGGATCGTCTGCCGCGCCTGCCGGGAAGCCAGCACAACCGGCAACCCGATCACCGCAGCGGCCGCAGCGGCGCCGGCGACCGGCCACCCGGTCGCCCACGACACCACTCCAGTAGCCACGGCGGCCAGGAGCGCACGTCGCCACCACCGGCCAATCCACCCGACCACCCGGCCTCGGCGCTGGGACGTGGCCGTCTCACGGCGGACCGGCGGCGGTGTGAAGGCGAGGATGCCCAGCAGTGCGCCGATGCCGAAGACGGCTCCACACAGGACAGTGAGGAGGTCGATCACGATGCTTCACTCCCCTGCTCGAGGTTGTCCCAGCAGCCGTCGGGGTGGGAGAACACGGTGCGGTCGAGTCCGTGGGCCTGTAGCCGGGCCATGAGTGGGGGGCTGGGTGGGCAGACCGGCACCGCGCGGCCATCGGTGTTGCGGGGGCCGAAGAGCGCGGTCAGGTCGGGGACCATGGCGTCGCCGACCGGGCCGACTTCGACGATCTCGGTGACGAACCGCTCCCGGCCCCCAGCGTGGTCGCGGCGATCGAGGTGCACGATCAAATCGAGGGCCGCGGCGGTCCACCGGTGTGCGGCCTCTACGGCCAGTGGTGGTGTGGCGAGTTGGCCGAGGGCGGCGATGCGGTCGGGCACGGCGCGCGCGGAGAGCGCGTGCAGAGTACCCATACCGCCGGTGGCGCCGTTGCCCAAGGCTCTGAGTAGGGCGGTGATTTCGCCGCCGCGGACCTCGCCGACGATGACCCGCGACGGCGAGTGCCGCAGGGTCTGTTTGAGCAGGGTGTCGAGGGTGATCTCGCCGGCGCCTTCGGCGTTGGCGGTGCGCGCCTCCAACGGCGTCACCACCCGATCCGGGTCGAGGTGGAGGCCGAGTTCGTAGTCGTCTTCCACGGTGACGATGTGCTCACCGGCCGGGATACTGGTGCACAGGGCACGGAGCAAGGTGGTTTTCCCGGCGAACGGCCCGCCGGTGACCAGCAGGTTCACGCCCGCGCGCACCGCGACGGTGAGGAAGTGTTCCAGTCCGGTGTCGAGGGTGTGGTGGTGGCGCAGGTCGGTGAGGGTGGTGTGGGCGAGGCGGTGCCGGCGGATCGCGACCCGCGGCCGGTCGGTGACCTCCCGCACCGCCGCCAGCCGCGCCCCCAATGGTCCGCCGGCGGGCAACCGGAGGTTCGCGATGGGCTGCGCCGGCGAGAACTCGCGGCTCGTTTGCCCGAGGCGGGCGCACATCGCCTCCAGGTGTTCGAGGAGGTCGGTGTCGGAGTCGGCGACGGGGTAGGGCCAGCGCTGCAGGGTGCCGTCGGCCAGCTCCAGCCACACCCGGTCGTGGCCGTGGATGTGGATGTTCTCCACGTCCTCCAGCTCCAGCAGCGGCTGCAGCCCACCGAGTCCGAACACCGCCGCTAGCACGGCATCGGCGAGCCGCCGCTCCTCGTCAGCGGAGAGGGGTGGGTCGCCGCGGCTGGCGCGTTCATGCGTCCACGCGCTGATCTCGGAGGCCACCACACCCGCGCGTTCGTCCGGGCCGACATCGCGGAGGCGGTTGGCGACGCGTTCCCGCAGATCCTGCACAGTCGCGTTGTCCGGAACCCACCCACACGCATCAACGAGCTGTGGTCGGGGTGTGCCGTTGATTCGGGTGGTCATGCCACACCCACCTCCACCACACCGGGCGCCACCGCGGTGTCGGGTGGGGTGAGGCTGCGGTGCAGCCGGAGCGCGGCTGTGCGGCTGATCCGCAACAAGGCGCAGCGGTGCGACGGGTGACCGCCGATCCCGTCGGAGAAGAACCGTGCCGCCGACGGGTCGTCGGGAAGCTCCACACCGACCGGGACCCCGGTGGCCTGCGCGACCCGGTCCGCCTCACGGCTGGTCGTGACGGTGACCAGCACCCCCAGCCGGGTGATCGGGACCAGCTCCCGCACTACGCTGATCAACGGTCGTGCGGCCGTGAGGTGCCGTAGGTTCGGGCGCAGTCCGACCAAGACCAGGTCGGCTTCGCCGAGCAACGGCCACGGGGTGTCAGAGGCCCAGCGGCCAGCGTCGATGAGGACGTCGGGCCCTTCCCTGGAGAGGTCCCGGGTCGCGCTGGCCAGCCGTTGCCAGCCTGCGTCCCCGATCGCCGCGGCCTGAGCCCGGCTCGCCACCCCGGCCAACAGCCGCACGTGTTCCAGCCCGGGGATCTCCTGGACGTGTCCGGCGAGGCCTTCGGAGGGCACGGCCTGAAGGTGACGGGTCGAGGCGGCGAAGCTGACCACCCCACACCCCGTGTTCAAGCGCCCGTCGACCAGCCACGCCCCGCCCCACCCGGTCAGCAGATCCCCGCCCGTGGGGTCAGCGTCGACCACCAGCAGCCGGTGAGGCCACACGGTGGCCAGCGCAGCGACCGCCGTGGTCACACCAGGCGAGCACTTCGCCGACACCATCGCGATCACAGCCATCACACACTTCCTTTCACCACAAGAGAAATCCGAAAAGAACAACGGGTCAGCGAGCGGGGCCGAGCAGGGTGACCAGCGCCCCGCCCGCGGCGGCAGCGTGGGCCTGTTCGGCGGCGGCAGAATCGATGAGCAGGTCGACCACGACCGCGCCCTCGGCATCCGGCGGCGAGGACTGCACCACCCGAGCCTGAAACACCGCCTCACCCGGCACCGTCTCCGCCACACCGGAGCTGGACAGGCCCACAACCTCCACCGGATCATTCGGGACCAACCCGCGCGCTGGATACCGGCCCGGCAGCACCCGGACCCCGATCACCCGCTGCCCCCGGCCAGGAACCAGCTGCGTCGTGACATCACTGAGCGCCACAAGCTGCCCCGCCCGCAAGTTCGCCGCAGCGAGCTGCCCCACCACACGCCCCCGGAGCGCATCGGGCACCGCAAACTCCCGCGCCTCAGGCGGCAAATCCACAGTGGTCACATCAGTATCAGCGATGCGTCGGCCCCAAGGAACATCGCGTGATAGCTGCAGCATCGGCTCGCGCTCCCACGCCGACAAGGCGATCCAGAACACCCCCAGAACCGAGGCAAGGATCAACCCGAAGGACAGACTCAGCAGCCACCACCGCCGCTGCCGCGGCACCCGAGGCCCACGCCCTTCCCTCGTTCGATTTTTCGACGTGGCTGAATCCGGGGTGGTCACGGCGAAAATACCGGTTCTGGACATAGCTCTCCCCACAATCGAATACGCAATGAGAAAAGAAAAAGACTGAGACGTGGAGGTTCTTTAGCGGGTTCGGAGTGCTTGGGCTTCGGCGACGACGAACTGTGCCGGTGCCCGCGAGGTCATCGGCGCGAGCTCACCACCGACAGGCGTGCTACCGGTCCAGCCCTGCCACCGCACTCGCCACGTGATCGACCACTCCGCCACCACGAGCCGGCCCAGCGATGGCCGCTCATAGATCACCTCACACCCATCCGGCGACGGCGCATGCAGCCCGAAGGACCGGTCGTAGACCGTGCCCGGCCCCGCACACGACACCACCGGCTGGTCTAGGCCCGGTGTCATCGACAGCTGCACGGGTTCGGCGGTGACTTCGGCCCACACCTCGCCCGCCTGCACCCTTTCCTGCTGCGGGCGCCAGTCCTCGCGGGCGGTCCAGAACCAGGTGCGCTCACCGACCACGGTCGCCGAACGCCCATCCGACAACCGCAGGTCCGGAGAGTGCCGCGGCGCCGGGAGCGGCAACCGCAACCGCTGCACTGCCTCCCGGGCCAGCGCCGCGGGATCCGGCGGACTCGCAGCACCAGGACGCCCCGGCCCCGGCGGGGCGGATTCCGGGCGGGGGCAGTCCCCGGTATCGAGAGGACCGAAGCACCAGGTCGATGCCGGCTGGGACTGGAGCATGAACGCCGGATCCTGCACCTGCCCCGGCGCATCACACACCACCGTCGGACACAACGGCACCGGCTCCGGTGCCGAAGCAGCGCTGGGACGGGGAGTACCGCTTCCGGGCTTGGACGGCGCGGGGCGTCCTGGCTGTCCCGGCGAGGTCGCGGACAGACCGATGGAGGGCGACTCATACCAGCTGCCTACATCGCCTGGAGTGACGGAGACCTCCCCGTCCTGTGCCTGCGCTGCCGGCGCGACGAGACTCAGCACGAGGAGCAAACCGGACAAGACGCACGGGCCGCGGGCTCGGGGTCGCATCAGCACTCACCTCCAGGGAATTCGATTCGGTCGACACGCCAGCGCGAGTCCGTCCCTTTCGAAAGCGTTGCGCGGACGGGGTTGCGCTGAACGCCCACGTTCTTCGGCTCACCCGAGATGGCATCGGCTTGGCCTGCCCGGCTCGTGTCCTGGCAGTCCTGGACGCTGGCCCGGTTGCCGGTGATCTCGACTGCGGTCACGTGGGCCACGACAGCGCCGTACAGCCGAACCCCGCTAGCCAGCTGATCCCGAGCACGCGTCGTGATCTGGTCGGCCATCTCCTGGCTGGCGACCTGGCGCACCTCGGCATCCCACTCCGCGCTGCGGTCAGCCGTGGTGTTCCAGGTGATCCGCCAGAAATCGCGATAAGACCGCTCGACCTCTGCCCGTTCATCGGAGGACGGCATCGGGGGCGGGTCGATGCCCGGATCCGCAGGCGCCGTTGCCAGCGGTTCGCTCGCGCACCCCGCTAGCGCCACGGCGGTCAGACACAGCGATGCGGGAAGAGCAGCCGAAAACGGGGTCATGGGGTTCCTTTCACGAGGTGTGGGTGAGGATGCTGATCCATCCGCCGAGGATGAGGCTCGGGCCTGCGGCGAGGCGACTGCTGTGGTCACGGGTGCGGACCCAGACCTGGGCAGCTACGACGCCGAGCAATAGCGTCGAGGCGATGACGCCCAGTAGGACGGCTGGCCAACCGACCTGGCCCCAATACAGTGCGAGGACTGTGGCGGTGGTGAGGTCGCCGAAGCCCATCCACCCGGGAACCGCCAGGAAGAGCACGAGCCCGCCTGCGAACACGGCCAGTGCGGCAAGCAGCGAACGGACGAGACCTGTGCTGGCGGGTTCGGTTATGGCCCGGGACACGAAGACCGTGAGGCCGCCGGCGGCCATCGCGAGGACCCAGGTGTGTGGGAGGCGGTGGTAGGACACGTCGATCAGTGCCAGTCCGAGGCCGGTAACGGCCAGCCACCACCACGCTGGCAGCACGGGATCCTCGGCGAACCGATAGGCGATCAGCACCGACAGCACGCTGGTGAGCACGGCCAGGCCGATCACCGAGATAGGCGGCAACGAGGTCCAGGGGCGCAGCAGCCAGGCCAGCACCAGTCCCGCCACGACACCGAGGACACCGGCAAGGATCGGGTGACCGTGGTCGATCAGCATGCACATCACCTCTCGTAGCGCAGACATCACGCCGCGCGGGGCCGATCCGTCAGGACCACACGATCGAAGGACGAGGACCGGTCGGTGGTATGGCGCCGTTGGGTGGGGATGCTGCGGTCGGTGATCCAGCGCAGCCAGGCCATGAGCTCATCGAGGATGGCCGCGGGCTCGACCCCTTGGCGTCGAGCCCGCTTGAGCGCTCGCCGGCGGTCCCGTGCGGAGGTGCCTCCCCAGACGCCCCAGCAGAACCCGGCCTCGGCTTCGCTCAGCAGCGCCACCTCCAAGCACTCGGCGCGAACGCTGCAGCCGCCGCACAATGCCCTGGCATCGCCGCGCTGCACCAGCTCGGAGTCTCTGCCTGTGGACGCGGCCCGGAAATACACATCCGGATCAGATACCTCCGTGCACTGCCCGCGCCGGTAGATCTCGGCCATCAGCACGGTTCTCGAGTGGTCGCGACGGTCATCATGAGGCGGCGATTTACGCGGCGCCGGAATGTGCGGGGCGAATTCGTAACGAATCATGATCTCCTCCTCGCAGGCGAGACAGAAGAAGCGGCGAGGAACAGGAGGCTGACACAGAAGCGGTGTCGTTGTCAGATTTTAGGGACCCGAGAAGTGTCGTTGCGCCCATCCAGGTGACAACGACCGCCGGTTCCGCCCAAGCCCCGCTTGCTATCAAGGCTGCCACCTGCGCCGATGAGGCACTTCTCCGTGCAGATGGCAGTCTTGGCGGACCGGGCTTCGTGGGTGGTGTTCACCCGTCGCGGTGTATCTGGCCGGAGATTTCGGCCAAAATCTGACAGCGCCAATCAGCGTCTGCCACGGTGAGAACATTCACCGCGACAAGCTCTCCCGTAAAGCTCGGGACGCCCGCCGCATTCCTTTTCTTATTTCCCCTCTTTTTGTTTCGCGCTGTGCGTGGAACGGAGTGATCGTATGAACACCACCCAAACACAGCCGCTGTGGGTGCTGCGGTGGCTGGACGGCGAAGAATGGGGCCACCTCGCGGTGGTCGCCGCACCCGGGAACCGGCCGGAGTTCGTGGAGTTCGTCCACCGCGACCCCGCTTTCTTCACCACCCTCACCCCGACCAGCCCCCGAAGCCCCGATGGGTTCCGCGAAGCCTGGTTCACCACACCGGCGTTGGTGGGGGCGTGATTCAGCGATGCGGCACCACGGGATCACCCTCCATGGGATCGGCGCGGTCACCGGCGACCTGGTCACCGCGGTCGACGCCATCCGCGACGGGCGCTACAGCCTCGAGCAAGCCCGCCGCAACCGCCAGGACTCGGTCGCGGTCGCCACCGGTCGCACCGGACCCGAACTCGCAGCCCAAGCCGCCCGGCAGGCGATGCACGGCTCTGAGCGCGACGTGGACCTGCACCTGCACGCCACCATCCACGATCCCGGACTGGACTTCTGGTCCCCGGCCAGCTTCGTGGCCCACCAGGCAGGCATTACCCCGATGATGACTCTGTCGATCAACGCCATGTCCAACAGCATGGTCGCCGGGCTCCAACTCGCCGCCGGTGTCCTCCAGGGCCACGCCGGGCACTCCGCTCTGCTCACCGCCGGAGACGTCTTCCAACCCCCGCTGTTCGACCGCTGGCAAACCGACGCCGGCATCGTCTACGGCGACGCCGGAACCGCGTTCCTCCTGCACCGCGACGACACCACCCCTGCCATCGCGGACGTGCTCTCCACCGCCTCCGAATCCCACCCCAGCCTCGAAGCACTCCACCGCGGCACCACCGACTGGCACAGCGGTCACACCCACCGGCCCCCGATCCGACTCCGCACCCGCAAAGCCCAATACCTCGCCACCCACGGCGGCCCCACCGCAATCGACAGCACCAACACCACCGCCGTCAGCAACGTCCTCAAAACCGCCCTCTACGAAGCCGACCTCGAACTCGACGACCTCGCCCGGATCCTGTGCCCCCACTACGGCGAAGCGCTGACCCACCGGCACTGCCTCGCGCCACTCGGCATCCCCGAAGAACGCACCACAGCGTTCCTCGGCCGCTGGCTCGGACACATGGGCGCCTCCGACCAGATCGCCGACCTGCACTACCTCCTCACTCGAGGGCTCCTTCAGCCCGGAGAGCACATCGCGCTGCTCGGCATCGGCGTCGGCATGACCTGGACAGCCGCCATCCTGCACATCCGCTAGATCCCGGTCCGAAACCCCCGCGAATTCCCGCTGCAGGAGACGTGTGCCCAAAACCACGACACAGCGAAAACCCAGTTACAGGAGGAAGGACAATGAAAATCACATGTCGAGATCTTGTCGCCGCCTGTCTCGCGGCCATCGCCGCGGCAACACCTGGTGCGGCCAGCGCCCAGCCGCCCCCACCGCCGCCCCCGGACTGCATCGCCGGCAACTGCGGCCTGTCCAGCTTCGGCGAACCACCCGCACCACCACCCCTCCACCCCGAAAGCCGCTAGCCCCGAACCCGCCCAAGTTCCCCCTCTCACCGGCCGGGGCCGCTCACCGCTCCTGGAGCGGCCCCGGTCACCCCGAACAACACCCACCCTCGACATAGGAGGTCGTCGTGAAGCACGCCATCCGAACCGCCATCCTCACCACAGCAACCCTCGCCGCCACCGCACTCGGCGGCCTCAACCCCGCCCACGCCGAAGGCGCCTGCCCACCCGGATCCTGGCTCGAGATCGACAACGGCGCCCGCATCCACCGCAGCAGCGACCTGAACTCACCCGTCGACGGTCTCTACTACCGCACGCACGGCTTCGAACTCCACCAAGTCCTCGGCACCCCCGGCACCCAACCCGAGTGGGTCAACATCACCGACCTGACCACCAAAGTCACCGGCTGGGTCCACGGCAGCGCCGCCCCCTGCCTCGCACAGACCTCGCCGTGACCGAGCATCGGTAGAGACAGGGCCCCGGTATCGGCCGGGCCCTGTCATCGGAATGGCTTGTAGCTGGGAAGACGTCAAAGATGCCGTTCTTACACTGGAATCATTGCTGGGCTACGCGTCGAAACTCTTCGATGCGGTGCCCGAGCCCGCCATGTACTCGCCTTTGACCAGAACTAGTTCGATCTGCGACAGGGAACTCAGATTCAGGAGCGGGTCCCCCTCGACTACCACGATGTCGGCGCTGTAACCCGGCAGAAGTTGGCCGACGCTGTCGCCCACCCCCAGCGCCTCGGCACTCGTGACGGTTGCCATCTCGATGATCCGTCCGTTGGAAAACCCAACGTGGGCATACAGTTCGAGGGCATTGACGTAGTCATCAAACCTCGTGTCTCGCAAGCCTGCGTCGGTCCCAGGTATGAGCCGGATGCCGAGCTCATCCATCCAGAGGAACCTCTCGACGATCTTCTCGGCACGTTCTGGACCGAGGCGATCCATGAATCCCCGCCAGTCCGGGGGCCAGGCGATGCAGGCGTAGATGCCTTGGCTGGCCATGCGCTTGGCCACGTCGTCACGTTGGTCGTAACCACCGCCACCGTTCTGGAGCCACGTGCAGTGCTCGATGGTCGAGACGCCGGCATCGACTGCAGCAGCGATCGCATCGGAACCGTGGGCGTGCGCCGCGACCGGTAGCCCCACGTTGGCAGCTTCCTCGGCGATGATCCGCAGCTCATCCGCGGAGAACTGAGTTGCCCACATCGGAGGAGAGTCCGGGGTGATGTGGCCTCCACTAGCCATGACCTTGATGACGTCAGCTCCGCGCTCGGCCATGTCGTGGATGTGCTGGCGGATCTCGCGTTCGCCGGAGACTTCACCGCCGAAGAAGTGGCAGTGGCCACGTGGAATGGTCAGTGGGGAGCCGGCTGCCAGGATCCGAGGGCCTCTCAAGTCGCCGCGGGCAATGGCATCCCGTAGGCGGAACGCAAGGCCACGGCGGTCTCCGAGGTCCCTGAGAGTAGTTATCCCGCTGCGAGCGGCTTGTTGCGCGCGGCCAGTCATTCCGAGCAGAAGATCGTCGTCATCGGTAGCGAGGTAGTTCTCCAAGGGATCAGAGCCAGCGTCGAGCGCAAGGTGCACGTGGCAGTTGATCAAGCCCGGCAGGATGGTGTGGTTCGGAAAGTGGCTTCGCCGGACCCGCTCGCCTGCGTGCGCCTCGACATCGATACGAGGACCTACAGCGACGATCGTGTCCTCCTCGAGTAGGAGAGCTCCATCCTCGATCTGCTGGCCTGCCGGACCTGGCAAGAGTTGGGCTGCTGTGATCAGCTGTCGCATACTGCCGTCTTCCTGATCAATGCGGACGAGGCGCGGATGGTCTGCTGGGAAGTGCCTGAGCGAGGGCGACGAGCTCTTCGATGTCGGCATGGAGGTCGGGTCGGTCGGGCGCAGCGATGAGCACCGCCGATCGTCCGCTGGGGCGTACACCCTCGTGCTGGCGCCGCAACGCCTCTTCCAGGACGGCGGTTTGCTGGTGAGCGGGGCGCTCGGCGTCGTAGCCGGCATCTATCAGCTGCGGACCGAGCTGGACCAAACCGTCGCGGATCTCGATCAGCCTCCGCCAGAAGCGCCGATGCATACGCAAGGGGGAAAGCCGATCGAACCACAGGCTCGTGGGATTGCGCTCGAGTGCGTCGTCCGGGAACACGTCGTGCAGACGCGCCCACAACGGATACAGCTGGTGGTAGACGCGTCGGTGACGGGCCCAAACTCGGAACTCCGAGATCCGAGCCGTCAACCCTGCCCAGCAGACGCCAACGACGAAGATCAGCAACGCGACAGGAACCAAGCTGTCGACAGCGTGCGCGAAGGATGGAGGAACGCTGCCGCCGGTCCACCGGATGATGACGATGCTCGCGCGGACCGTGGTGGTCGTTGCTTCGCCGATCAGGCCGATAGCTGCGAGCTGCAGACCGACTCTCGTGCGACGTCCGGACTCAGTGGCGTAGCGCCACGCCCAGATTGCCGCTGAAGCGGTCGCGTAGGCGATGTAGGCCATACCCACGAGGTAGAAGGCAGCCACGCTCGGCGCGGGGAAGACCACCGGCAGCGCACCGCTCGTCGGGAACGCGCTGTCGGAATCTGGAGTGAGGAGGACAGCCAAGGCCATGCTGGCAGAAGCGCCAAGCATCAGCGCTGCCTCCCGCCACGCTCGCACAACGCTTCCTGCAGCAGCGAAGAGGAAGAAGAGAAGCAGGAAGAACCACGAAGCGTTCAGGGCAATGTTCATCACCAGCTTGCCCACGCTCGGAGGCAGGGCGCCTCCGGTGAGGTCGCGAAGCGCAGCGATGGTCGACGGTGCGGCGAACAGACGGCAGAACAGGCAGGCAACCACGGCACGCAGCGCAAGATCTCGCGGTGAGCGGGCAAGTCGGTAGCTGAACCACGCCAGCGCGACGATGATCGCCAGTTTCGTCAGGCTCACAGCCAGTCCTGTTGCTCGCCGAGTGCTTGTTGCGCGCGCCGTGCCCGAGACGTTCGAGGCGGAAGAACGATCTGCTCGAGCACCGCTGCACGTTCCAGCAGCAAGGTCGCTACCGTTTCGGCTTCGCGTTCTTGCTCGGTGTCGTAGTGGGTCCGACGCAGAGCACGGCGGACCTGATCAGGTGGAATATCCGGGAAAGACTCGTACCAACCGTCCTCGTCGCCATCGTCGGAGGAATGACCGCTGATGATGTGCCCGAGCTCGTGAGCGATGATGTGCTGTTGGTGGGCGTTCGTGGTCTGCTGCTGGTAGAGGATGAAGTCGACGACCGGAGTGGCGATCCACAGGCCGAATGGCCCGGGGACGTCCAGCGGGTAGGGCAACAGCTTGAGGGTTTTCCCGCGGCGCGCACCAAGGTGTCTGCAAACCTCGGCCATGTCGGTCGGTCCCACGATGCCGAGCTCGTCGAGTTCGTCTCGGATCGTTCGCCGAAGACGAGGCTCGTTCACGCCTTGGTCGTTACCTAGACCGAGCAGCTGACGCAGGGATGTACGCGCTGTTGTCCTCACTCGGGGGCGTTCCACAGCGCATCACCTCAAATCGCCGCCGGGTTTCGCTCTCCACCGTGCGTACACGGCGGAAGGTTCGGCTCCGCCGGCAAGTAGCGAAACTGCCGGGCTCCTGCCTTACCTACGGCCCGAAGCCCCTGCAGAGACGCCAGCTTGCGCGGCGTGGAGATCCAGTCTCTCTACGTGGTGCTGGTTCTGACAGCGACAAGACAGCCTTGTCACCGAGAAGGATGATCCCTGCTTGCTTGGAACTCGATGTACTCGATCACGTGCGCCAACTGTTCAGGCGACAACTTCTCGGCGCCCCGCGCGAGAGCACGCAGCTTGCCTTCACCGAACTTCGCCAGCAAGGAGTATTGCCGGGCTAGCTCGCGCCCACGCTCGCTGTCCGCGAAATAATCCAGCTCCACGCCGAAGAACTCCGCCAGGGCCTTGACCACCGCATGGCTGGGCTCGCGTTCACCCTTGATCAGGCTGTACACGTGCGTCTTCGACAACCCGACGGCCTCAGCGACTTCGCGCTTCGAGTACTGCGAGCCATCCTCGCGCCGGACGGCGTCGAACAACAGCTCGAGCTGCTCCCCGAACGTCTTGTCCGACTTTGCCTCCGGCATCGGACACCTCCTTCCCAGAACCACAAGGATGTCCCCTTTAGGGGACAAGCGCAAGGTGTTGGTCCCTTCGAGTTGCCCCTCCGGTCACGTCAGCGTACTTTCGACCATCCAAGTCCTCTATAGCGGACAGGTAGGGCTACCGCCTTATCTGAGGTTGGCCGGTCTCTTAGCTCATGCCACGGCGCGGCACACGACGCTGGGCCGCCCAGCTCACTTCAGCACTTCAGGACCGAGCTGCCGCCTCCGGCGATCCGGCCAACCTCGATCTTCGCCACCTCGGGGGGTCACGTGTTCCACGAAGAAGAATGGAGAGTACGTCGTTTCGGGCGGTGCACCACGTCCTCATCGCAGGATGCATGGTTCCCCGACCCAGCCAGAGGCACGGAGGGACTAGCGCACCAACGCCGCCAGGCCGCCGAAGCCTGCGCGCGCTGCCCTGTCCAGTACGAATGCCTGATACTCGCTCTCGACCACGAGATCAACGAGGGTGTCAGCTGGGGAATCTGGGGAGGCGTATGTGCACGTGATCGCAGGCAAGCGATCGAGCACGCGACCGAGCGCCATCACGGCACGCCGGACGCCCGGGACGTTGCGCAGGATCTCCTCGTGAACCTGTCCCCACAGGCCGTGGATCGAATCGCTTGAAGCGAGGAGCCGACCGGGAGCGCGAATCCGTAAGGTGGGGAGCCGCCCCGGGAGAGGAGTGAACGGGGCGGCTCAACCCTGGCGGGACGCGTGCTGCGTGGGGTGGCTTGGCGCGCTCGCGTCGGGTGTCTTGATCGGTCAGCGGAGCTGTTGAACGGATCGGTTCGTCGCGGTGATCACGGCTTTCCATGGCGGGAGGGGTGTTCCGGCGTTCGGAGGACGGCGCCAGTGGCGAGTGTCGTGCGGGTGCGGCAGAACCACCTGTCCGCCATGGGGGACGACATGGACGCGGCAGCTGCGCAGCTCCGGAGATATGTCGGCGTGCGAACCCCCGCACGGGGCGCTCAGAATCGTCCACCAGGTGCGTGTGGTGTCGATAGATATGGGTCCTGCGAGCAGGCCCTGCTCGAGATGCAGGGCGACTGAAGATGCAAGCCAGTCGGGCATGGTTATGGCGTCAACGGTTTCGCCGGTGCGCATGACCAAGCGGCAGTGGGATGCATCGAAGGCCACCGGCCAGCCCAACTGGAGTCGGTACCATTCCGCCGCAGCGATCAGCTCAAGCCGCTTGCCGTTGGCGGCTTCGCTCGGCGAGGTTTCCTGGGCTCTCCGACGCTCCAGGTTCATGGATGTTTCCCTGTTCGTTGTCGAGGGTCGTTTGGTCTCCGGTGTTCCCGGCGCCGTTCATGCTGGTCGGCTCGAATTCGAAGAACGCTCCGTAGACCGGGTTTGCGGTGTCGTGCTGGCGGACTCGGGTTCCTGGAGTGGCCAACCGAGCGCGGATGTAGACGGCCTCGCGCACAGCAGCGCGCAGGCGACCGGCTTGCAACGGAGTCAGTGTGATCGGACCGTGGGTGCTGGTTGCCAGAGCCACGCCGTCAGGAACCAAGCCCACCGTCAGCTGGGCCCTTCTGCCCCGCGCATCGCGGCAGGGAACTGTCCAGATGTAGCTGTGGTGTTGAAAGCCGAGGCGAGAGAGGAGTGAGAGCACTGAAAGTCTTCGATTTCGGCGCAGTATCATCGCCGTTCCTCCTCAGGTTGGAACCTGGCGGACCGCAGGTGTCGGGGAAGGCCGTGGTCCGCCAAGAGTCTCGTTTTTGCCGTAGCGGGTCGGTGCGGCTTCTTGCCGGCGTACATGGGCTGCTGCGGGTGACAAGCCCGCGGTGAGGCGGGTGTGCTTTCTGTGTTCGGGAAGGTCCGGTGGCGACGCATCGTCGAGGTCATGGCTGTTCGGGGGTGCAGCCCGACGATGCGTCGCCGACCGGTCGCTCGGTTCCCAGGCCGGGGGAGTTCTGGGAACCGAGCGAGCATTCGCATGTCAGCGAAGTGCGTGGCGAGGTTCGTGGTCTTCGTCGAACAAGGACCGCCTTGCGGAGAGGTAGACCTTGCATGGCGATGTCGGACGGCGCCATGGTTTCCGCCACCGCTGGAGCACTCGGGAACAGGCAGGGCACTCGCCGAGTTCGTTCGGTTCGTGGCCTGCCATCAGGGTCCGCACCGCTTCAATGAGGTGCGGTACCTCGGACCGGGCGAGCGCAATCACCGCTCGGTCATCACCTGTGCTGACGATCCGCGCCATGTCGTCCAGGCGCTGTCGAACCGACCCGTAAAGCTCGTTCAGGAACACGGGCCACCCACCACTCTCGTTCGCGGGGTGGGGTCGTAGTTCGGGTGTGACTCCCGGATCGCCTCGCGAGCTGCTACGAGCAGGTCTCGCAGCTGCTCGGCGCTAAGATCGAACTGCTCGCCGGACGGCGTTCGAATGCCCACTCGGCTGCCCGTGAGCGGGAAGACCTTGATCACCCCGGCGTGGCCTGCAGCGTTGGTGCACCCGACCTCCCGGGATCGTGCCTGCCTGGTTGACTGCTCCTCTGTGGACATTCGTTGGCTCCGTTCCAATGGCCGACTGGCGGCGCGTCGTCCGATGCGATGCGGCTACCGGGACCGCGGTGGAGCGGTCCGTGAAGTTGGAGGTGCGCGGTGAGCGTCATCGCCCCTGGGAGGGGTCGGCGATGGCGCTCACCGGCGATCGGCGCAGTGGGCCCCTCGGTGTAGCTCGATCGAGTGCAGAAGCCTCAAGATAAGTTGGATGTACATCTTGTGCTCCTGTGGGCTTCGCGCCGACACTAACGACAATAAAACTGTAAGTACAAGTTGTAAATCCAACTTTCTGGTGACGTCGTATGCTGCTCAGCGGCGACAGGGGAGAGGAGCGGGATGTCGACACCATCCGCGACGATCACAATGCAGCAGCGCCAGCTCGGCAACGAGCTCCGGAAGCTGCGCGAGGCCGCTGGCCTGAAGCAGGAGGAGGCGGCTGAACACCTGGGCAAGGCGCACAACAAGATCAGCAGGGTCGAAAACGGCAAAGTCGGCATCGCCAAGGCCGAGCTGGAAGCGCTGCTCACGCTGTACCGCGCGTCGGAGAAGGACAAGGTGTGGTGCCGGGAGCTGGCCAAGGGTGCCCGTCGGCGTCGCGGTCGGCCCCGCGATGAGGCGGCGCTGTATCTGGGGCCGAAGTGGTTCCGTGCGTTCCAGGACTTCGAACGGAGCGCGACTCAGGTGATGATGGTCGCCTCCGAGGTCATCCCCGGGATCCTGCAGACCGAAGACTACATCCGCGCGATGTTCGCCGGCCGCGGGAACGACCCCAACGGCAAGGCGGTCGAGGATACGGTGCGCGTCCGCCAGGACCGCCGGTCGATCCTGGCTCGGGAGAACGCACCGCACTTCTCTTTCGTGCTCAGCGAGTCGACCCTGCGGCGCCAGATCGGCGATCCCAATGTCATGCGCGAGCAGCTGGAATACCTGGCCGAGGTGGCGCTGCTGCCCAACGTCACGCTCCAGGTCATCCCGTTCAACACCCGTTCCTACGTCGACGTCGGCTACGACTTCGTGATCTTCCGCTTCGACCAGGACACCAGCACCGACATCGTCTACGTCGAGATCTACGGTGACGCGCTCTACATCGACAAGCCGCCTGAAGCCGTACGTCGCTACACCGACCTGCTCAGCCAGCTCTACGGCATTGCCTTGGGCCCAGTCGAGTCGCGTAACTTCGTCCTCGAAGCAGCAGACCAGCTCGCTGGGAGCAAACCGAGGAAGGACTGAGCCGCATGGCCAGCACAAACATCGATTGGACCCAGGTCCAGTTCACCAAGTCGTCCTACAGCGGCACTGACCAGGGCAACTGTGTTGAGCTGGCGGCTTTACCCGGGATCGTCGGTCTCCGGGACTCGAAGCTGGGGAGCGACAGCCCGGTCCTGGAGTTCACCGAGCGTGGGTTCCAGGCGTTTCTGCTGGCTGTGAAGGCCGAGTCGTTCGACCGTCGCCGGTAGAACGCGAACTTGGCTTTGTGGAAGCTGTGATCGCCCTGGAGTTGGGCGGAGGTCGTATGCGACAGCGGCGCCGCCCGGTGAGTCAGAGCGGCGCCGCTGTCATCGGTGCGTGGTGTCAGGGCGTACGGGTCGTGACCTCCTGCTCGATGCGTTCGAAGATGTCGGAGTCGGTCTCGCGCTGCCATGACGGCATGGCGTCCCAGTCGGCGACGTAGGCGGGTTTGGGGGCTTCGAAGTGTTTGAAGATCTGCCCGATCCAGCACAGTGCGACGAAGCGGCCCTTCTGCTCGCGGGTGAGCTTGGTCGTGCTGCCGTCGGTCGCGACGATGAAGTCGTGCACCTGCTGGTACACGGCCGCGGCGCTGGCACGCTCCCAGTCCGGCGTTTCGTCCCACGGGGCGATGTAGCCGGGCTTGGGCTCGCCGGGGTAGTACTTGCTCACCCCTGCGATCCACGCCTCGCGGAAAACGCGCCCGTTCTCGTCTGACACTGAACCTCTCCTCACTGCGTTGAGCCGGATGCGGTCACAACATCCGTGATCTGCGATTCCAGGTACCGCACGTGCCGATCGGCGTAGAAGGGCACCATGTGTTTCTGCAGGTCTGTGAGCTTGCGGCCGAGGTAACCGACCGACGCCGTCTGCCGGGCGCTGTCCACCGCCGCGGCGCCCCGCATGACGAGCTGGTCGACATCGCCTCGCTGGGCACCGACGGTGGCGAGGTCAACGAGTACGCTTCCGCGTCGCCGTGCTGAGGTAGCCTGCGCCAGCGCCCTGGTGAGTGCGGGTTCTGCCAGGTCGGGTCGGCGCAGCGTCACGAAACACGCTCCGCGTTCCTCGTCCAGCCGCGAACCCTCGAAGCGGAGCCAGCCGGTCGCGGGTGCCTTGGTGTCGAGGGTGGCGACCTGCTCAGCTTTGTCCAATGCGCGCTGGCAGGCAGGCAGGTTCCCGAGTCCGGCGTAGGTCTGGGCCTGGACGGCAGCGACCCAGTACCGGGTGGTCCTGGTCGGGTTACCCCTTGCCGCGAGCTGCGCGGCCCCGTCGAGCAGTGGGGTGGCGTGGCGGTACTGGCGCTCGTAGATGTTGATGAAAGCGTGCCGGGTCATCGCGCACGCCCAGAGGTCGAACTCGCGAGCTTCTTTGCTGGCGTGGGCGGCTTCGGAGTAGCAGTGGGCGGCGTCGGCGTAGTGATCGCTGTCGAAGAAGATCTCGCCGCAGAGCTGGAACAGGTCACCGGCGAGCGTGCACAACCTGCGCTGCACGTCGGAGCTCTGTGGTTCGTTCAGGCTGGCGTTGAGGGCGGCGAGCTGGTGCCGTGCTGCCGGGAGGACATCGCGCTTGGACCGCGACTCGGCGAACTTCCTCCAGAGCTCGGCGTTCAGTCGCTCGTAGGTGTCCACGGTCGCGGGGTCGAGGTGACGGGGGTGGTCGGCGGCATGCCGGACCCGGTCGACGTCGATCGAGGGGATGGCTAGCAGGCTTCCCGTGGCCGTCACCAGGCGGAGTAGTTCACGGCGATTCACGTCGTCACGTTGCCAATCGTCGTCGTGCGGTGAGCCGGGAAACCGCGGTGGTCGTGTTGCGTCACTCCTTAGTACCGGTGCGCCTTGCAGCTCGGCAATCCTGATGCGTTTCTCCTCCGCCACGGTGCGGTCGAAGTGGGCGAGCAGTTCGCCGCCTGCTTGGAGTAGCTGATCAGCGGTTTTCCAGAAGTTGCGGCCGGGGAACTGGCGGCCGGCCTCGATGTGTGAGATCGACGTGCGCGAGTAGGCGGTGCGCCTGCCGATGGCGGACTGGTCGAACGGTGACGCTTCTCGGAAGCCCCGGAGCGCGGCCCCCAGCGCGCGCCGCAGTTCGATGATCGCCTCAGGCGTCCGGGCCATGAAGGTCTCCAGTCGAGTGCGCAGCACGTGTCCGATACGCGCCTCAGCGTAGCTACCTGCGTGAACAGGATGACGCAGCCAGGTGTGGGAGTTTCGCCCACATCATCGCCCACGCCCATTCCACACGGTTACATGCCGAGCACAGATGGTGATGTCGCTGCGGTGACCAGGACTTCGGGAAGGGCGAAGGTGGTCAGTTTTCCAACAGCACTGGTCGTGATGGCTGTCGTCGTTGTCGGTTCGGCGATGGCCTGCGGGTTAGCCATCGCCGTCACTGAAGTGCGGATACGCCGAGCCCAGGTACGGCGCAACGCCGAACCGGACGCCGAGGACGACTGGCAGGAGGTGGTGCGCGGTGTCGTCGTCCGAGATTGACCTCCTGCTGACCGAGCTGAACTCCGAGGCGTGGGCTGTATGGGTCTACGGTCCGAAGCGCGGCCCCAGCATCCTGGCGGCGGTGCGCAGATGGCGGACCTGCGCGGACGTGGTCATCCTCCGCGGCGAGGACGGCGAAAATGACGCAACCGCTTTCCGCACGCCGACCATGCCCGGTTCGGACCCGTTCGTACCGTTCTTGGTGTCCTGGCAGTACCACTCATCGGCGGTGTGGACCCTGCGCGCTGTCCTCGCGCTTCCCGCGCCGGGACATCCCGAGGCGCCGCTTGCGGTGCTTCGGCCGGACCCGCTGTGCTTCCTGCCTTCTGACGTGGGGCGGCCTGTCAGTTACCGGCCGGCTGCGATTACGGGCGTTCTCTCGCAATCGACGGTCGGACGGGCTTCCTTCGGCGGCTGAGAAGCGAAGGCGGAAGGAATGCGTCGGTGTGCGAGCACCTTGGGGCTCACGCGCTGGTATTCCTGGTTTGAATGGGGGAATCTCCATGTCGGATGGTCAACCTGCAGAAGCAGCGCCGACCGGGTACTGGGCTGCGTTCGGTTACCACAACCAGGTCCTACCGATCCAGGTCGTGCCGCGCGACGACGGCAGACTGACCGCACTGTGCGGTGCACTCACCTGGCCCGATCAAGTGTCCGAAAAGGATGATCGTCCTGAGTGTCCGTGGTGTCCAGAACAGGTCCGTGCTGGGCTGGTTCGCATCGTGCCGTTGCCCGGCATCTCTTGAAAGGTGCTTGCCGCGGAGTCCACAAGGGGGATTGAGGACTCCGCCGCCAGCAGTATCGAGAAGAGGTAGTGAGGGCTAGTGTTAGCGCTTTTCCGGAGGGCGATGGGGGAGGCCCTCCTGGTTCTGGGCGGCCCAGTCGCCGAACACCGGCGGCGCGGTCTTGGGCAGGCCGAGGTCTTCGAACAGCTCGGAGTTCTCCGCGACGTACTTGTCCTCCTTGCCCTCGCCGCGGCCGCGCCCGGCCGCCCCGGCTACGCCGCCGGACCCACTCGGACCGCCGCGTGCCGTGGGGCCACCGGCAGTCGTGGCGCTACCAGTGGTGCCGGGCACACCGGTGCCGGACCGTCCGCCACCGCCGAGCACGCCAGCCCCGGTGCCGCCGCCGCGAACGCCCGCACCCGGCCCGGGGGGGGCACCCCGTCCCGTACCGGTTCCAACGCCGGAGCCAGTTCGACCACCGGTGCCCGGTGCTGGCGTGCCGGTGCCCGAACCGTTGGGCGGGATCACGGCTCCACCGACCGGTCCCCCCGCCACCAGGTGCTGGGGTCGGAGCCGCGGTGCCCGGCACCGTAGTGCCACTGGCAGCTGGCGGGGTCGTCCAAGACGAACTGGATCCGGCCGGGGCCTGCGGCGACGGACTCGTCGAGGAGTGGCCCGACGGTGTCGGTGCCGACGGCGACGGGGTGCTCGAGGTATGCGGGACCGACGACGACTGGCTGCTGCTCGTGGTGTTGCCGCTGGGTGTGCTCGACGTGGTGCTGGTCGAGGTGTAGCTGGTGCTGGGGTCGACCTTGTTCACCGGCGTGGTCGACGCCGTGGTCACGTCTCCGGTGAAGGTGGGAGGCGGCGGGAACTGCTGGATCCCGTTGACCCGCTCGTTGGTGGCCTGGGTGTAGGACTCGTACTGCTGCCGCGCCTGCTCCTCGACCTGGTCGTGCTTCTCCTCGTGCGCGGCGCGCACACCTGACTTGAACCCGTAGGAGACGGGGTTGACGTAGTCGGCCCAGCCGATGTTGTCCGGCGGCACCTGGTACGGCGGCGGGAACGCGTTCTTGAAGTCCGCCGAGCCCTGCGCCTGCTGCTGCACCGCCGCACCGGCCTGCGCCGCGACCTCGATCGCGCCCTGGGGCGCCTGCGACAGCGGCGTCACCGCTTCCCGAGCCTGGTCACCCGCGCCGCCCACTCCGAAGGACACCAGGAACAGCTCGGTGTCCGAGGTGCCCACGTAGGTGCCACACGAATCCGTAGCGACCCCGTAGTGGACCGCTGGATACCCCGCGACCTCAGCAGTCGGCTCACCATCGGCCACGATCTTCGCCGTGTACCGCAGGCCTGGCTTTGAACGGTGTCCGGCGAGACCTGCAGGGTCAACTGGTCGTTGTCCCGAGCACAGTTTTCTTGCCCCCATTGAGATTTGTCCGGCCGCCCAGCGGTCATCGCACCAAGATCCTGCAGCTGCTGCGGGGCCAAGAGCTGACAAGGGTCGCTGATGGCTTTCAGGTTCTTCGGCCGCTCGATGTGGAGCGGATCATTCGCGGGCATGGGGCTGACGTCGCGCACGTCCGCGACTCCCTGGCCCGCCGGTCGACCGCCGGTGAGCTCGTGCTGCTGGTCAACACCGCCGACGAGCCAGTGATCGAGCGGATACTCACCCCGAGGCTGGCGCTGACCATCGCCGAGAACCTGGCCTTCGACGCGGGCCAGCACGTGCTGGTCGTGCTCAGCGACATGACCAGCTACGCCGAGGCCCTCCGCGAGATCTCCGCTGCGCGAGGGGAGATCCCGGGGCGCCGTGCTTACCCCGGAAATCTCTACAGCGACCTGGCGTCGGTGTACGCGCGGTGCGGCCGGATCCGCGGTCGTTCCGGATCGGTGACGGTGCTGCCCGTGCTCACCATGCCGGGCGGGGACATCACCGACCCGGTTCCGGATCTCACCGGCTACATCACTGAAGGGCAGGTCGTGCTGTCGCGGGAACGGGGTGGCTACCCGCCGATCGATCCGCTGTCCTCGTTGCCCCGCCTCATGCGCGCCGGGCCGGACCCGCGCGGATCATCTGCCGGTGGCCGCGCAGCTCGTCGCGGCGCTGGCACGGGCCCGTCAGGTGCGGGAACTCTTCGACCTGATCGGAGCTGCGGCGTTGAGCCAGACCCGGGCCTACCTGGAGTTCGAGGAAGCGTTCCGAAGCGATCTGGTCGATCAGCGTCCGGACGAGTCCCGCAGCTTCGACGACACGCTTGACCGCGCTTGGCGGGCGCTCCTGCATCTACCGGCCCGCGAACTGACCATGCTGCCGGGCGAACTCGTCGACCTCCACCGAACCGGGTGATCACCGTGGCCGAGATCAGGGTTCCTCCGGGACGCGCGAACCGGCTGAGGCTGCGTCGGCGGCTGGAAGTCGTCGAACGCGGCGCCGTCCTGCTGGAGCAGAAGATGAGGGCCCTCCGGCAGGAGGAGTACCGGTTGGCGGCCCGTGCTGAAGCCAGCGGGAGGGAATGGGGGCGGTCAGCGGCCACGGCCGAAGAATGGTCGCTCCGTGCGGTCCTGCTGGCTGGGCAAGGTTGGCTGCGCATGGCAGATCCCGGTTCGACGGTTGAGGTGTCCGTGTGCTGACAGCGTCGATGGGAGTGCGCTACCCGGTCAGCATCAATCGTGCCCCGCAGCCCCACGAGCACGCCTCGTTCGCGGTCCCGTGCAGCGCGGCGTTGATCGAGGCTGCCGAAGCGCATGTCGCCGCGCTCGAGTTCGCATTGCAGCATGCGGCCGACTGCACGGTGCTGCGGCTCGTCCGCGCCGAGATCGCCGCGACCCGGCAGCGCGTGCGGGTGTTGCGGCGTTACTGGGTCCCGAAGCTGCAAACGGCGCTGATCACCACGGAGTTCGCGCTCGAAGAGCAGGAACGCTCCGAAGCCCTGCGGCGGCGGTGGGCGGAACGCAGCAGCAGTTGATCAACAAGGTGTTGATCAACTAGTAAGTGCTCTAAATGTCGTCGTGGTCAACGACCGGGTTGTCACGCACGACTCGCGCTGCGCGGAGGTCAGCCCTGCGCAGGCCCGTTGATGAGCAGCTCGGCGGGTTCGCGGCGCGGCGCGGCGGTGGTGGTGGTCCCGTGGCCGATCCGCAGCAGCGCCTGCGGTGCAGCGTGCCCGCCGAGGAGATCGTGGACTTCCTGACGGGTTTCCGGCAGTTCGAGGACTTGGGAGATCACCGAGGCGGCCAGCCCTCGCGCAGTAGCGGTCAGCCACAGCCGCTGCAGAGCCTGTCCGGACTGCAGTTCGGCCTCCTGGTCGTCGGTGCGGCTGCACAGCAGGGCCAGCAGCGGATGGGATTCGAACTTCGTTCCCGGTGCACGTTCGGTCTGGCCGACGGTGAAGTCGCGGTTCACCCACTGGTCCTGGAGCCCGGGCTTGGGGCCGGCGGCCGACAACGGCACGCCTTCGGAGCTGTCGTCGCCGCGGCCGACCCAGGCCGCCAGCTCGGCTCGGTACCGTTCGTCGGACATCTGCACGCGGTGTGCACGGTGCACCAACCCTTCGAGCGTGCCCAGTTGACCCGGCGGTACCACGTGCAACCAGGTGTGCTCCTCCTGCACGGCGCGAACGAGCTCGTGGCGGTCCTCGGTTGAGACCGGGGTGTTCTGGAACGGCTGCCGGTGGCTGTGCCGACGGGGGATCGCTTCGCACAGCTGGACGTCACCGGGGCGCGGATGTTCGTGCCCGCCGCTGCGGATCTCGGCCAGCGCGGTGGCGGAACCCAGGGACGGCAGCAGCGTCACCAGCGGGTGGACTCCCGCCTGCGTCAAGGCGAGTCGGAGGTTGAACAGAGCGGCTCCGCACGCCAGCCGCAGTTCGCGGTCTTCCGGGTCCGCTACGGGCAGTCTGCGCTTCGGGTCCGCGTGCAGTTCGATCAGGTGCGGCATGATCCGGAAGCGCCAGGGCTGGCTGTTGTGCAACGACGGGGCCATCCCGGCGAGCCGGATGACCTGTTCGACCTGGCAGGAGGTCAGGCCGAGTGCTGCGGGGAACGTCGGCATCTTCGCCTCCGCGGGCTCGATGTGCTCACGATGCCAGTTGCGCTGGCTTGCGGGGGAGGGGCCAACGGCCTCGGTGGGGACAGCACTGGTGACGAAGTGCTCTGATCCCGCAGCGGTCGTCTGCCGCAGCCTGGACCCGGCGCGTGAGGGGGCGTTCCGGATGGTGAAGAGTGTTCGCAAACCGGTGGTGGTGGGGTACGACCTGGCCGCGCAGTCCCGCCGAGCGGTGTGGTGGGCGGCGCGCGAGGCGTCCGGTCGCCGTTTGCCGTTGCAGCTGGTTCACGTGTTGACCTGGCCGTTCGAGAAGAGCATCCCGATGGTCGTGCCGGGTGAGGGCGACGTGCTGGAGCCACTGCAGGACCTGCTGCGTCGGGAACTCGGCGAGCTGGTCGCGGGCTGCCGGGAGATCGACGCGGAGCTCGAGGTGCGCGACGAGTTGCGGTTCGGGGATCCGGTCGAGACCTTGTCGGAGTTGTCGGGCGATGCCGAGCTGCTGGTGCTGGGCGGGCCCCGCATCGAGGTCGAGATGGGGGTGCTGGGATCGACCTCGGCGGAGCTGCTGACCCGCCGCGCCGGGGCTCCGGTGGTGGTGGTCCGAGGCACGGGCGAGCAGCCCGATCCGCGACCCGTCGTGGTGGGCGTGGACGGGTCGGCGGCGAGCCGCAAGGCCATCGGGTTCGCCTACGACTTCGCTTCGCGCCACGGCAACGCACTGGTCGCTGTGCACGCGTGGAGCGACCTGCCGTTTGATCCTTTCACGTGGGTGCAGCACTGGGAGCTGCCGTGGGAGGAGGTGCGCGAGGAAGCGTTGGAAGTGCTCGCTTCCTGCCTGGCCGGTTGGGGCGAGCACTACCCGGACGTCAAGGTCCGGCGCGCGATCAGCCCGGAGAAACCCGCCGACGCGCTGCTCCGGGAAGCGAAGGACGCGGCACTGGTCGTGGTGGGAAGCCACGGCAGGGGTCTGTTCCGTCGCGCGCTGCTGGGCTCGGTGAGCCACGCCGTCGTGAACAGGGCTCGGTGCCCGGTCGCGGTCATGCGAATTGGGTGAACTTGTCACGACTCCGCCACCACGTCGCGGACGATGGCCACCGGGCACGGAGCGTGGTGCAGCACTCTCGCCATGCCGAAGCGGGTGCGCACGGTCGCGCAGTGGATCGAGGTGCGGAGTCATCGCGATCGCGGTGCTGGCACTGCTCGGCGTCGCCGGGCCCGTGAGGTGGGAGCGATGTCGCTGCTACTCGCGGGCGTGCTGATCGCAGGAGTCTTGATCGCCGCGTGCACGTGCTGAGCGACCTGGACGCAGGGCCCATCGGCTCTGTTCGACGTGCTCGTCGTCCGGGGATGCTTTTGGCGCAATGTTCTCGTGTTCGTCGGCTTGGAGGTTTCCCGTGTTGCGGCGCCACGAGCGGCGACTCTTCGACGCGATCGAGCAGCGGTTGCGCTCCGAGGACCCGGGGTTGGCGCGCAGGATGGCCCGAGCCCACGCGTTGGTGCGTACCCTGGCGTGGTTCACGCTGGCTCGAGCGCTCGGCTCGGTGGCGGCATTCCTCGCGCTGGTCTCCCTCGTCTTGGCCGAAGGCGCGGCGTTCCTGATCGTCGGGAGCCTCGCTGCAGCACTGTTCGCGTGCTCCGGTCGGCGAGTTCAATCGGAGTGATGAAGAGGTGCGCGATGCTCAAGACAGAACACTGGTCAGTCGACATCGATCTCACGGAAGAGGACGACCGTACGTTCGCGAAAGCACGGCTGCGCACGCGAGACGCGACCGATCTCCAGGGCGCGGGTGTGGCCAAGCGAAACCCTGACGACATCAATGTGCCGGAGATCGGGGCTGAGCTGGCTGCGGCGCGCGCGTTGTTCGAGCTTGCCCACCAGCTGCTGCGAGCGGCGACGACCGATGTGGAACAGCTGACCGGTGAACCGGCCCACCTGCACAGCTGAGGCAGCCTCCAGCGCTTGATCAGGTGGAGTCGTCCTGCCACGGCCGGTGCTCGAGCGAGAAGCGCGCGGTCTCGCCGGCGCCGAGCAGGACGGTCCGGTCGCCGCAGGCGCAGGTGATGGGTGGCCGGGCGTGTCCGGGTGCGGTGCGCACGGTGGCCGTGCGGCCGGTGACGGTGATGGCGAGAGGCTGGCCTCGGTAGCGGAGGGTCAGCTCCAGGTCGCCGAGCTCGGTCGGCCACTGCGGGTTGAGGCGCAGCGCGCCGTCGCGGACTTCGATGCCGGCGAAGCAGCGTTGGAGGAGATCGATGCTGCCGGACATGGCGGCGAGGTGGATGCCTTCGCTGGTGGTGCCGCGCTGGGTGTCGTGGACGTCGGCGGCGAGGGCGTGGTCGAAGAACTCCAGCGCGCGGTGCCGGTGGCTTCGGGCGAGGACCCAGGCGTGCACGACCGCGCTGAGGGTGGAGCCGTGGCTGGTGCGCTGGAGGTAGTACTCGATGTTGGCCGGGATCGTGCCGGTGGGCATCGGGTAGCCGAGGCCGTCGAGAAGCCCGGCCAGTTCCTCGGCCGAGAGAAGGTAGAACAGCATCAGCACGTCGGCCTGCTTGGAGGCCTGGTAGCGGTTCGGGTCGTCGCCCTCGGCCTCGAGGATGCGGTCCAGCCGGTGGATGTCGCCGTAGCGCTGCCGGTAGCCGTCCCAGTCGAGTTCGTCGAGCTGGTTGTAGCCCTCGAACTGGCTGATGATGCCGTCGCCGTGGAAGGGGACGTACATCCGTTGCGCGATTCGTTTCCACCGGTCGATCTCGCCGTGCCGCAGGTCGAGCTGTTCGACGAGCTGGTGGTGCCGCTCGGCGGGCAGCTCGTGCAGGACCTGCGCGGCGGTGCGGCACAGCCAGGCCGTCATGACGTTGGTGTAGGCGTTGTTGTCGATGCCGGGGTCCTCCCGCCCCGGGTAGGCGGTGTGGTATTCGTCCGGGCCGACGACGCCGCGGATGACGTAGCGGTCCCGGCTGCGGTCGTAGTGCGCGAGTGCGGCGAAGAACCGGGTGATCTCCAGCAGCATCTCGGCGCCGAACTCGTCGCGGAACTCGTCGTCGCCGGTGGCCCGGTGGTAGTGGTGGATGTTGTGGGCGATGGCGATGCCGACGTGGCGCTGCAGGTGGGTGTGGTCGGGCAGCCAGCGTCCGGAGCGCGGGTTGAGGTGCAGCTGCTGGCTCTCCTCCCGGCCGTTGCTGCCGCTCTGCCACGGGAACATCGCGCCGGGCAGGCCTGCTTCGGCGGCCGCGCGGCGTGCTCGGTCGAGCCTGCGGTAGCGGTACATCAGCAGTGCTCGGGCCAGCCGGGGGCGGCGCAGGGTGAGGGTGGGCAGCACGAACAGCTCGTCCCAGAACACGTGCCCGCGGTAGGCCTCGCCGTGCAGCCCGCGGGCGGGCACCCCGACGTCGAGATCGCTGCTGTTGGGCGAGACCGTCTGCAACAGGTGGAACAGGTGCAGCCGCACCGATCGTTGAGCTTCCTCGCTCATCGAAAGTCCGCAGTGGAACTCGCGATGCAGTCTGGCCCACGCCAGGGCGTGGGAGCGGCACAGCTCGTCGAAGCCGGGAGCGCAGCGGGCCTCGTCCACGACTTCGACCACCGGTTCGGACGTGGCCGGGTCGCGCGAGGTGCGCAGTGCGATGATCTTCTCGATCCGGGCTTCGGATCGTTGGTCGAGGTGGACGGTGATGTCGTGGGCGATTAGGTCGTTCTGCTGGATCAACGTGTGCGCGACGTCGACCGGCTCACCGTCCACGAACACCCTTGCGCGCGCGGCTTCGGCGATGCGAACGCGTGACTGGGACGTCCGCGTGTGCAACACCACGGTGTCCGGTGCGGGCTGGAAGGTGTGGTGGTCGGTGAGGTGCTGGGAGTCGAGGGCGTGGTAGCGGGCGACGCCGCTGTTGGTCACGCGCCCGTCGATGCCGCAGCGGAACGTGATCCGCCCGGACCAGTCCTCGGCGACCAGCGCGGTGTCCAGCCCGGCGAGGTGCGGTGCGGACATGTGCACGAACCTGCGCTGCACGACTCGGGTGGTGCGCCCCCCGTCGTCCCGGAAGCGCAGGCGGCGCACCAGGATTCCGCGTTCGAGGTCGAGCTCCTGCTCGTGGTCGAGCACCTCGACCCGCCGGAGGTCGAACCACGGGCCGTCGTCCACCCGGAAGGTCAGCAGCAGCCAGTTCGGCGCGTTGACCAGCGACTCGTCCTCCACCGCCCGCCCCGCTACCTGCGTGGTCAGCCGGTTGTAGCAGCCCGCGAGGTAGGTGCCGGGGTAGTGCACGTCGTCGGCCGTGGACTCCGGGGCCGCGCCGCGGGTGGCGAAGTAGCCGTTGCCCAGCGTGCACAGGGCTTCGCGGCGTCCCTCGTCGGCCGGGTCGAAGCCCTGGAAGCCGAACTGCCAGACGCTCATGGCACGGGTCGTCTCCTGGCCGGGGGCGCGATGCGGGTTAGCAGATCGATCAACGCGCGCGTGCCGTCGACGCTGCAGTGAGCCCAGGTCAGGCGGTCGCCGTGCTCGGCGCTGAGCACCACGATTCCGAGGCCGTCCTCGTGGACCTCGCGCAGCGCGTCCTCGTCGGTGTAGTCGTCGCCGGCGAACACCGGGACGAGCTCGGGGCCGGTGAGTCCAGCGCGCTCCAGCAGCCAGCGCACCGCCCGGCCCTTGTTCCAGTCGATGTCGGGCAGCAATTCGACCACCTTGCGGCCGTGCGCCATCCGCAGGCCGGGGAGCTCTGCATCGACCTGTCGGGCGGCGGAGACCACTCGACCGACCTCCTCCAGCCGGACGTTGCGGTAGTGCACGGCGAGCGCGAAGCGCTTGCGGTCGACCAGCGCCCCGGCCACCGGTTCCAGCTCGGCGGACAAGCGCTGCTCCGCGATGTCGAGAACGGGCAGAGCGGCCTTGCCCGTTTCCTGCGCGATCGGCTCGCCACCGGGACCGGCCATCTCGAACCCGTGGCTGCCCGCGCACCACACGCCCTCGACCCGCACCCGGCCGCGCACATCGCTGAGATCGCGGCCGCTGATCACGGCCACCGGACACCAGCGGGCGAGGTTCTGCAACGCCGTCCGGGTCCGCACCGACAGCGAGACCTTCGCCGGGTCCTTGCGGATCGGTGCGAGGGTGCCGTCGAAGTCCAGCAGCAGCACCGGACGACGACCCCGCAACCGCGAGCTGATCGCGTTCCAGTGCACGAGCCCGTCGGGGATCTCGGAGAGCCGCCGCTGCCCGGATGCCGCGATCGTCACCTCGTCCAAGCTGGACACCACCACGTCCGCCCCGGCGTCGGCCAGCCGACTCGGCAGGCCTGCCCGGTCGATGCCGAGAACCAGCGCGAACCCACCAGCGCGGGCCGCCGCCACACCCGCTTCGGCATCCTCCACCACCGCGGTCTGGGACGGTGGGATGCCCAGCCGCCGGGCGGCTTCGAGGAAGAGCGCGGGATCGGGTTTGCCGGGCAGCTCCAGCTCCGCCGCAACCACGCCGTCGACGCGGACGTCGAACAGCTGCTCGATGCCCGCGCGTTCGAGCACGCGGGCGCAGTTTCGGCTCGCGGAGATCACGGCCGTCTCGACGTGGTGCCGACGCAGCGACTCGACGAGTGAGACGGCATCGGCGAACACCTCCGCGCCGTGCTCGTCGAGAGCGCGCAGGAAGTGCTCGTCCTTGAGCTTGCCCAGTCCGTGGGCGGTCTCCCCACCGGCTTCGTCACCCACGTCGCCGCGGGGCAGCCCGATTCCGCGGGAGTGCAGGAAGTCCAGGACGCCGTCGACGCGAGACTTGCCGTCCACGTGGTGCCGGTAGTCGTCATCGGTGAACGGGCGGTGGTCCTCCGACGGGGTCGGGGAGCGCTCGGCCAGGTACTGGTCGAACAAGACCTTCCACGCCGCGGAGTGCAGACGTGCGGTGTTGGTCAGCACTCCGTCCATGTCGAACAGCACAGCGCGGTGGACGTGGGGATCGATGCTGGTTGCGACCATGGCGGCTCCACACGGGAATCGGCGTGCTCGCGGAGTACCCACATCGGCTCCCGAGTACTGCAGTGCGCCCCTCACCGGTAACCCCGGCCGCCGTGCTGGAAGAGCGGACGGGCCCTATCGTCGCTACAGAGGTGGAGCGCGCTTCTCCCGAACGGACTCGGGTGAGAGGAGCCGGTCCGGTGTCAACGGCAGGAAGCGGGGCGAACGAGCAGGCCGTGCGCGCGGTCCTGGCTGATGGCAGTGTCGTCACTGTTCGGTCCTTGGAGCCTGGGGACCTCGTTGAGCTCGAACACCTGCACGGCGCGCTGTCCGCCGAGGACCGCTACCTCCGGTTCTTCGGCGCCCCTTCGGACACCAGCATCAACAAGTTCCTGCGGGGACTGGTGGAGCCCAGCGGTGCGCACGTGGTGGCGCTGGGCGCGTTCGAGGGGACGCATCTGATCGGTGTCGGCCACTACGAACTCGTGCTCCCGGAGGTGGCCGAGGTGGCCTTCGTGGTCGAGCACGCCCGGCATGCGCGCGGGGTGGCCACGCTGTTGCTGGAGCATTTGGTCGCTGCGGCTCGCCAGCGCGGCGTCCGGACGTTCGTCGCTGAGGTCCTGGCGGAGAACTCGGCCATGCTCCAGGTGCTGCGGGACAGCGGCCTGCCGCACGAGGCGCACCTGGACGGCTCCAGCTACCAGGTGAAGGCCGCGCTGGACGCCGGTGAGCCGTATCAGGCGAAGGTCGGTGACCGCGAGCGGATCGCGGATGTCGCCAGCTTGCGGCGAGTGCTCAGCCCGGCCTCAGTGGCGGTCATCGGCGCCGCGCACCGGCCCTCATCGGTCGGGAACGCCGTGCTGCACAACATCGTTCACGGCGGGTACGGCGGAACAGTGCACGCTGTGAACCGCAGCGGAAGCGTGGTCCACGGTGTCTCCGCTGTGCGGTCGGTGGCCGATATCCCGGAACCTCCGGATCTCGCGGTGCTGTGCGTGCCAGCGGAGAGCGTTCCCGCCGTCGCCGAGGAATGCGGCCGCTGCGGTGTGCGCGCGCTGGTCGTGGTGACATCGGGGATCACCGGGCTGCCGGATGTCGCAAACGGACTGCTTGCCGCAGTGCGCCGCTGGGGAATGCGGCTGGTGGGGCCGAACTGCCTCGGGCTGGTCAACTCAGATCCGCAGGTCCGGTTGGACGCGACGTTCACCGCAGCCGGGATCCCGGCGGGTTCGGTGGGCGTGGTCACGCAGTCCGGCGGCGTGGGGATCGCCCTGCTGGAGCGCTTGGGCTCCGCCGGGCTGGGCGTGTCCACCCTGGTGTCCGCAGGGGACAAGTACGATGTGAGCGGCAATGACATGCTGCTGTGGTGGGAGCGCGACGAGCGCACCCGGATCGGTGTCCTCTACCTGGAATCCTTCGGCAATCCCCGCAAGTTCTCGTGGCTCGCGCGGCGGTTCGGCCGGTCCAAGCCCTTGGTGGTCCTGCGCAGCGGCAGCAGTCCGATCGCTCAGCGGGCCGTTCTTTCGCACACCGCGGCGACCGCGACACCCAGCAGTACCCGGGATGCCCTGCTGCGGCAGACCGGTGCGATCGGCGTCGACGATCTGGAAGAACTCGTCGCGGTGGTCGGCCTGCTGAGCTGGCAACCGCTGCCCGCAGGGCCGCGGGTGGCGGTGGTCAGCAACGCGGGCGGGTTGGGCGTCCTTGCCGCGGACGCCTGCGCGCGGGCCGGACTGAAGTTCGCGGAATTCCCGCAGGTGCAACGAGAACTCGCGGATCTGCTGCCGGGGCAGGCCAGCGCGCGCAACCCGGTGGACACCACGGCGACCCTCGACGCGGCCACCTTCGGCGCTGCGCTCGAGATCGTTCTGCGGGATCCGGCTGTGCACGCACTCGTCGTGCCCGTCTTGCGCACCGCGATCAGCGACCCCGGTGACGCGGTCGCCGGAGCCGTGACCCGAGCCCGTGCCGCCGGGTGCGACAAGCCCGTGCTGGTCGTGCGGCCAGGTCAGCAGGAATCGGTCCGGCCGCTGCTCGCCGGGACGTCGCAGGTCCCGGTCTTCGCTGATTCCGCGCTCGCAGCCAGAACACTGGCCGACGTCGTCGGATACGCGACCTGGCTGGCTCGGCCGAGCGGTGCGGTACCGGACCTCGGTGGTATCGACGTCGCGGCCGCGCGCGCCGCGGTGGTCGCGGCGCTCGACCGGTCGCCCGGCGGTCGGTGGTTGGAAGCCGAGGAGGTGCAGGGTCTGCTCACCTCGTTCGGTCTGTCGGTGGTGCCCACCACGCTGTGCCGCACCGAAGCCGAAGCTCTCGCCGCGTTCCGCGAACTGGGCGGCAGCGTTGCGCTCAAGGTGAGAGCGGACGGGGTTCTGCACAAAGCCCGGGCAGGTGGCGTGCTGCTCGGTGTGTCCACGGTCGCTCAGCTGCGGGCGGGGTGGGAGCGCTTGCGCGAGGGGTTCGGGGCCAGGTTCGGCGGGGTGGTGCTGCAGCCGATGGTGGAACCGGGGCGGGAATTCCTCGTCGGCGTGCTCAGCGAACCTTCGTTCGGGCCAGTGATCGTCTTCGGCATGGGAGGAACAGACACCGATCTGATCGCCGACCGCAGTCGTCGTCTGGTCCCGCTCACAACTCGCGATGCGCGCGAGATGCTCGATGAGCTGCGGGCTGCGCCCGGACTGTTCGGACCTGACGCCGACCGAGCGCTGGACACCGGCGCGGTGGTCGACGTGCTGCTGCGAACGGCACGGCTGGCCGAGCTGGTGCCCGAGGTCGTCGAAGCCGACCTCAACCCGGTCATCGTCACCGGTAGCGGGGTGCGAATCCCGGACGCGCGGATTCGCTTGGAACCGCGCGTGCTGGGTGATCCCTTCCTCCGCGAACTAGGAGGTTGAGCTGGTGACCATCGCCCCTACCCGGCTGGGGACGGATGTCCGACCGTCAGGAGAGCCTCTGGAACCGAGGCGAGGAGCGAGCACATGGGTGACAGGACTGACGAGACGCGGACGCATGCCTCCGATGTCGATGCGGCGACGTGGGAGGTCACCGGGCACTCGGTGACGATCGACGACTTCGCGCCGCGCTGCGACGCCGGTGCGGTCGAGCACGTGGTGACCGATGCCCCGCCGGAGGAGATGTACCGGGCGCTGCGGAATCTGGATCTGCTCGACATCCATTCGCGGATCGCGGATTTCGCCTGGCGGATCCGGGGGTTGCCCGAGCGGATCGAACGGCACGTCCCGCCGCGGGAACCGACCAGGCTCACCTTCGACGACCTGTGCACCAGCGGCGAGTTGGTGCTGCTGGGCGAGCAGCCGGGACGGGAGGTTGTCTTCGGCGCGGTGGGGCGGTTCTGGACGCCGGTCGTGCGCATGGAGGAGGTCTCGGCCGAGGAATTCGCGCAGTACGGCAAACCCGGCCGGGGAAAGATCGTGACCGCGTTCTCGGTGCGGCCCTACGGCCGCGGCGGCAGCCTGGCGACCTACGACGTCCGCACGACGCTCAACGATCCGATCACCCGCCGGATCTTCACCCTGTACTGGCGCACGGTGCGGCCGTTCGTCCGGGTCATCATGCGTGCCACCCTCCGCACCGCGGCGAGACGAGCGGGTCGGCCAGAAGCCGAGAGCGGATGACGGATTCCCTCGCGCCGCTCGGCTTCGCACCGTGCGTCGCGGGTACCCGGGGCAGCGGAGGCGGTGAACCGAGGGGGAGTGGCGCGATGTCACGAAGAACGATCCCGTCGCAGGCGACGATGCGCACGGCGCTCGCCCTGGCGTGCCGGGCCCCGTCGGTGCACAACAGCCAGCCGTGGAAGTGGAAGCTGGCCGAGCACTCGGCGCACCTGTACCTGGATCCGTCGCGGCTCCTGCCGACGATCGACCCGACCGGGCGGGAGATGGTGATCAGCTGTGGCGCGGCGCTCAACCACGCCCGCATCGCGTTCGCGGCCGAGGGCTGGCTGGCCCGGGTACACCGGTTGCCGAACCCGGCGCAGCCGGAGCACCTGGCCTCCATCGAGTTCTCCGAACTGGCCGGGGTCGACCCGCACGTGGAGACGCTGGCGGCTGCGGCGTCGGAGCGGCGCAGCGACCGGCGCCCGTTTCTGACCGACCCGGTTCCGCAGGAGGTCCTGGCACCGCTGCGGGAGGTGGCCCGGCTGGAGTCCTGCACGCTCACCTTCGCGGTGGGGGACCGGGAGCGGCGGGAGCTGGAGCTGGCGATCGAGCACGCCGGTTCGGTCCAGCGTCGGCAGCCCGAGTACCAGCAGGAACTCGCTGCTTGGGCGGGGCGGCACGCCTCCGCGGAGGGGATTCCGGCGCGCAGTCTGCCCGCCGAACACCTGCGTGGCATGCCCGAACGCGACTTCGCGCTGGTGGCGGAGGGGGAACTGCCGGTGCCGGTCCTGGACGACGGTGCTGTGCTGGCGGTGCTGTCGACTAGCGGCGACACCTTCGACGACTGGCTGACCACCGGCGAGGCGTTGAGCGCGGTGCTGCTCAGCGCAACTGAACAGCGCCTGGCGACGTGCACCTTGAGCCAGGTCGGCGAGGTCGCCGCCTCCCGCAACGAGGTCCGGGAGGCGATCCTCGGTGGGATCGGCTGGCCGCAGCTGGCCGTCCGCATCGGCTGGCCGGTGACCTACGAGTTCCCCGGACCGCTCACCCCCCGCCGCCCGCTGTCGGAAGTGGTCGAGCCGCTGTTCCCGCGGGACTGACGGATCAGAGCCGGGTTCGGGCCGCCTCCAGCAGGATCTTTCGTTCGGCCAGGTCCACGGCCTGGCGCACGGCGGGCACCGCGTCGGCGTTGACCGAGATGGACGTGATGCCCAGCCGGACCAGGTGCTCGGCGAACGCCGGGTCGTTGGACGGCGCCTGCCCGCACAGCGATGAGTTGATGCCGGCCCGGCGAGCTGCGCCGATGATGGTGCCGATGGCGTCGAGCACCGCTGGGTCGGACTCGTCGAACAGCGGTGCGCACACCTCGGAGTCGCGGTCGACGCCGAGGACGAGCTGGGTGAGGTCGTTGCTGCCGATGGAGACCCCGTCGATGCCCATGCGCGCGTACTCGGGCAACCAGTGCTGCACGGAGGGCACTTCGGCCATGACCCACCGGTGCAGCCCGGTGGAGCTCCCGAGCGGGCTGCGGTCGATCTCCTCCAGGCACTTCTGCAGTTCCCAGCGGGTCCGCACGAACGGGATCATCAGGTGCAGGTTGGCGCTCTGCTCCCGCACCCGAGCCAGGGCGGCGAGTTCCACCTGGAACAACGATGGATCGCGCACGTAGCGGTAGCAGCCGCGGTAGCCGATCATCGGGTTGTCCTCGGCCGGTTCGAACTCGTCCCCGCCGGTGAGGTGGCGGAACTCGTTGCTGCGGAAGTCCGCGGCGCGGTAGACGACCGGCCGGGGGAAGAACGCCTTCGCGATGGTGGTCAGCGCTTCCGCGATCGCTGCGGTCACCTCGGCTTCCCGCCCTGCAGCGAGCATGCGGCTGGGGTGTTCACCGCTGAGCGCCTCGGTGAGCAGGAATTCCGCGCGCAGCAGCCCCACGCCGTCGACGGGCAGCGCAGCTGCTCGTTCGGCCTGGTCGGGCATCGCGAGGTTGAGGTAGATGCGGGTGACCGGGGCAGGCGTGGACACTGCGGGGAGCGAAGCCACCTTGGTGAGTTGGCGTGGCGTGCTGACGGCGCCTTCTGCCACGGTGCCCTTCGCGCCGTCAACGGTGACCTGCATGCCGTCGTGGAGCGTCGTGGTGGCCGTGCGGGTGCCCACCACGCACGGCAGTCCCAGCTCCCGGGCGACGATCGCCGCGTGGCAGGTCATCCCGCCGCTGTCGGTGACGAGCGCGGCCGCCTTGCGGATGGCCGGCAGCCAGTCCGGTGCGGTCATGGGCGCGACCAGCACCTCGCCGTGCAGCAGTGCTCCGGCCTCGGTGGGGGACTGCATCACCCGGACCGCGCCCGACGCGGTTCCGTAGGACGCGCCGAGCCCCGATACGAGGATCGAGCCCGCCTCGGCGGGCGGGCGGTGGCGGAGAGTGGTGATCGGGCGCGACTGCACCAGCCACCACGTGCCGTCGGCGATCGCCCACTCCACGTCCTGCGGGCTCTGGTAGTGGTGCTCCACCCGGGCCAGCAGGCGGGTGAGATCGGTGATCTCACCGTCGCTGAGCACGCGTTGATCGCTTTCCTCCGGCGTCACCGCGACCCGGGCCTGCCGACCATCGGTCTCGCGTACGATCTTGAATTCCTTGCGGCCGACGTTGACGTGCTGCAGCCGGGCGTCGATCTTGCGGACCGTGTAGGTGTCGGGCTCCACGGCACCGCTGACGACGGATTCGCCGAGCCCGAACCCGGCCTCCACCAGCACCTCGTCGTCCGCCCCGCTCGCCGGGTTGGCGGTGAACGCCACGCCGGACCGGTCCGCGTCCACCATCCGCTGCACGATGACCGCCATCGCCGGGGCTTCGCGCACGCCCTGCGCGGAGCGGTAGACGATCGCGCGCGGGCTGAACAGCGACGCCCAGCAGTCGATCACCCTGGCGGCCAGCTCGTCGGAGCCGGAAACGTTGGTGAAGCTCTCGTTGACACCGGCGAACGACACCTCCGGAGCGTCCTCCGCGGTGGCCGACGACCGCACCGCTACCCGGCAGTCGCCATCGAGCTCGGTGTACGCCTCCAGCACCGCCGCGCGCACCGGTCCCGCCAAACCGGCTTGGTGCACCGAACGCTGCAGCCGAGCGCAGCACTCCCCGAGCGCGTCGGGTTCGTCGACGACATCGCACGCCTCGGCCAGCAACCGGTCGAGTTCCGGCTGCGCGCCGGCCTCCGACATGCAGGCCCGGTAGGCGTCGGCGGTCACGACGAATCCCGGCGGCACCGGGAATCCCGCGGAGGTGAGCTCACCCAGGTTCGCCCCCTTGCCCCCCACCACGGGCACGTCCGCCAGACCGAGCTCGGCGAGCCAGCGAATCCACGACATGCCCACCTCACAACTAACAGGGCCCCGCGGCATCACGGGTTCGTTCTTCGAACAGCGTTCAACTTCGCGTGGTGGGGGAGATGGTGGCCCGGACGAACAAGCTCCCCTTGCCGTCATCGAGCCAGCGCACCCGGTTTCCGCACATGCCAAGTCCACTTGGCCAGCCTCGCACTCGCGCGCAAGCCCGAACGAGAGCCGAAGGACTCCTAAAACCATGGCCCGGTGCTGTCGAGCGGAGCCCTCGATCGGGCAACTCAGGAATCCTGCTGGCCGGAACCGGCTGGCGCACGTCCGGCGGAGGTACCACCTCCTGCCGTGGCCGTGGATTCAGCGCCGATCGTGGGGCCGATGGTGGTAGTGGAGTTCGGTGGCGATCACGGCTGCTCGCGTTCGCCGCTCGCCCCCAGCTTGCCCAGCATACGGGAAACGTAGTTCTTGACGGTCTGTTCCGCCAGGAGCATCCGCACTCGTTCTGGAAAGAAACCCAGCTCCGGAGAACTCTGCAACTTTTCCACGGTCCATGCGGCGGCGATGTGAGACTCCGCTCTGCGCCTCCACTTCCGACCAGTCCGGTTGCCGAGCTCGAGGTTCGCGGCAGCCCCCGATGATCACCACGTGAGTTTGATGTTCCAGTTCGGCGGTTCGCGGCCGTATGTCACTGCCCGCCCTTCTGGATGTAGGAGCGAACGAACTCGTCGGCGTTGTCTTCGAGAACGTCATCGATTTCCTCCAGGAGGGATTCGGCGGCGCCGTCGAGCTCGTGGCGGCGGTTCGCACCTCGTGGAGTGGGGGTGGGTGGGTCTTCGTCGTGGTCGATGTGCTTGCGGTTCTTCTCCTGTCGCATTACGCCACCTCCTGCGGGCGGTGCCCCGTCCTCTGATTCAAAACGTCGAGAGGAGTGCGTTCACAAGGATTTGATGAAGCTGGAGACCCGGTACAGGGGCGTTCGGCCCTTCTCCAGTGATCCGGTGGGACCTTGGATGGAAGGTGGCGGTTGACCGCGCTCGGAAGCGAGTGACCGCGTTCTTGGCGCGAGCGGAGTTGCAATCTTGGTGGTGAGAACTGTGCGGTCACGTGCTGCCTCGGACGACATCCTCTAGTCCGACGGGATCTGGGCGGACATCGTGAGCGAAGGCGAGGCAGCCGGACGCGCCGTCGCAGGGCTGTTCGAAGCAAGGGGCTAGCCAACCGATCTGGGGCGAGCTGTGCGGGTCGAGGTCGGTCCTTCCGGGAGTCCTTCCGAAACCTCGACAGCGGCCTCGGGCGACGAGCACTGAACCGCGCCTGTGACTGCACGCGTGTGAGCCGAGTGGTGATCGTGCTGGGAGCGCCGCAGCCAGGTGAAACAGTCGCTGGCATTGCGCCATCTCGGACGGCTGCGCAGGACTGCTCTACCTGGGTACACAGCAGGTGGCGACAACCCGGTCGCACTGGCCCAGGTGGCACTGCTTGGTGGAACGGATGGAGTGGTCGTGTCATGACGCCGGAACAGGGTTTGCCGGTGCTGGTGGGGATGGACGGTTCAGAGCAGTCTTCGGTGGCCGCGCTGTGGGCGAGCGAGGAGGCCGATCTCCGGAACGCACCGCTCCGGCTGGTGGCGGTGGCTCAGCAGGGAGCGGATGAGGAGGTGTGGGAATTCCTGTCCGAGGCGGCGGACCGGTGCCGCGGCGAGCGCCCGCGTGCGGAGATCTTCGAGGAGATCAGGCACGGTCGCCCCATCGAGGAACTCATCTGGGTCTCCGGTGGTGCGCAGCTACTCGTGATCGGCTCGCGCGGTCGCGGGCGCGTCGCTGAAGCTGTGCTTGGGTCGGTGAGCACTGCCGTGGCGATGCACGCCCGGTGCCCGGTCGTGGTCGTGCGCGAAGCCCGCAGCAGCTTCACCCCCGGACCTGTGGTGGTGGGGGTGGACGGTTCCGAGCCGAGCCGGGCAGCCCTGCGCTTCGCCTTCGAGTCCGCTGCCGCGCGGCGGAAGGAACTGGTGGCGGTGCGGGTGTGGCGACCGATCTTCGCCGAGTACTCCTGGATGGACAGCCCGTCGGGGGCGTCCTGGTTCAGCTTGGACGACGCGCAGCGCGAACTGGCCGAGGAACTCGGGGAGTGGCGTGAGAAGTACCCGGGCGTCGAGGTCCGCGGTGATGTCCGCTTCGGGCATCCGGTGGAGGAACTGGTCTCCGCCGCGCTGCACAGCCAGCTGCTCGTGGTCGGTCACCGCGGTATCGGCGGGTTCGAGCGCCTGCTGCTTGGCTCGGTGGCCAACGGCGTGCTGCACCACGTCGACAGCCCGGTAGCGATCGTCCGAGGGGCCCACGCCGTGTGAGCCGAGGACCTGCTGGAGGTGCGGCATGCCGTTCGCTGATCGCAGGGACGCGGGGTGGCGGCTGACCGAGAGGCTGAGGCACCTGATGAGGACGTCGTGGAGTCCGTGCCGGTACTGACTCGGCTACTCGCATGGGCGCAGGAGCGATAGCCCTTTCCGGCCACGGATGTCGAGAATGTGGCAGCGGCTTCGTCCCAGAGGCACGAGCGGCCACGGGGGCCGCGCGACATTGGAGAGACTTATGACGGTCCAGCGGATGGACAATATCGGCGTGGTTGTCGACGATCTTCCGGCTGCTATCGCGTTCTTCCGAGAGCTCGGCCTAGAGCTCGAGGGTGAGGCATCGGTCGGCGGCTCAGAGGTGGACTGCCTCGTCGGACTCGACGGCGTCCGGTGCGATCTGGCCGTGGTGCGGACCCCGGATGGCCACGGACGACTCGAGCTGATGAAGTTCCACACCCCAGCGGCCACCACCGCTGAGCCGAACGCGCCGGTCAATGCCCTCGGTATTCGTCGCATCATGTTCGCCGTCGAGGACATCGAGGACGTCCTCGCGCGGCTGCGGTCCCATGGCGCCGAACTCATGGGCGAGCTGGTGCGGTACGAGGACAGCCACCGGCTCTGCTACATCCGCGGACCTGAGGGCATCATCGTTGCGCTGGCCGAGAATCTCGACTGAAGCGACGCGATTCCCTTACGTCCCCCGTGGTAGATCCCCGGCCAAAACCCTCCGCGCCGGAAAGGCGCGGGGCCATGGCCACCTGAATCGCCGCTGCGGGCCAGCACAGGGGGTTCACCGAGGGGGGAAGCGCAGCGGCGGCTTGAAGTGCACGGACCCGATCGGCTTCTCATCCTGTCTAGCAGCTCATCCATTTCGTGCCGTCGGCTCAGCCCGTGCCTTCTGCATCGCGCACAACGGCCACCGGGCATGTGGCGTGGTGCAGCACGCCTGCCGCCACCGAGCCCAGGAACAGGCCGTCGAAACCCCCGCTGCCTCGGTGGCCCACGACGAGCAGCCGCGCATCACGCGCGGAGTCGGTCAGGACCGACACCGGGTGGCCTCGCTGCACCACCTCACGGGTTGCGACCTGCGGATACTGTTCGCGCAGCGGGGCGGTCTGCTTCACCAGCGCCTGCTCTATCTCATGCTGCACGCGGTCCCGGTCACCTGGTGCGAGCGGCACTGCGAGCAGCCCCTCCTCGTGCCACACCTGCAGGATGACCAGCTCGGCGTGCAGCCGGGCGGCTGCGGCGTAGGCGAATCGCAGGGCCTGCTGACTGCACGGTGATTCGTCCACTCCGACGACCACCGGTCCCACGGTGGTCGGGATGTTCTTGCGCACGACGATCACCGGGCAGGCCGCGTGGGTGGCCACGCCGGTGCTCACTCCGCCCAGCAGGGCGTCGGCGAAGCCGCCGTGCCCGCGCGCGCCGAGGACGACCAGCTGTGCTCGCGCGCTGCGGCGCACCAGTTCCTCGACAGGATGGCCCGTGGCGACCTCTGCGGTGACCACGACCTCAGGGGTGTGCACCCGGCATTTCGCCGCGATCTTGCGTACCGCCTGCTCCGCGTGGTCGGCCCGCGCTGGGTCGTCGTTGACGATCAGGAGTTGCAGCCCGGCATTGCGCCGACTGGCCTCCGCAGCCGCCCAGTACGCCGCCTTCACCGACCCTTCCGACCCGTCCACGCCCGCCAGGACGGGTTGTTCCGGCACCACCATGACGCCTCCTCATCTGCACTCGCCGCGTACGACGGCCACCGGGCACGATGCGTGCTGGATCACGCCGGCGGCAACCGAACCCAGGAGTCCGGGGAACTCGCCCCTCCCGCGGTGGCCGACGACCAGCAGTCGCGCGTCGACGGACGCCGCCGCCAGCTCGGCCACCGGGTGTCCGCACTGGACGACTTCGCGGACCGGCACCTCCGGGTACTGCTCGGTCCACCCGGCCAGTTGCCGGACGAGGACTCGTTGCGCTTCCTCCCGCACCTCGGTCATCTCCAGGCTCAGCGCGGGCACGCTCGGGACATAGCCGACGTCCCGCCACACGTGCACCGCCACGAGCCCGGCCGCATGGCGTGCCGCGGCGTCGAAGGCGAATGCCAGCGCGGCGCGGCTGTGCCGCGAATTGTCCAGCCCGACGGCGACCGGGCCGGAGTCGCGGTGATCCCGGACGACGACCGGGCAGTGCGCGTGCATGGCGACCTTGGTGCTGACCGATCCGATCAGGATCGCGCTCAGCGAGCTGTGCCCCCGTGCGCCGACGACGAGCAGCTGTGCCTCGTTCGATCGTCGCACCAGGACGTCGGCCGGGTACCCGTGCACCACTTCCGGCGAGATCTCCAGACGCGGATGGCTGCTCACCAACCGGTCCACCACGGCCGACACCGTCTCCCATACCTCGTCGTCCCGCAGCGGGTCGCTGCTGGCCATCACGAGACGCAGCTCAGGTGCACGGAGCAGGTCGGCCTCACGGGCGGCCCACATCGCGGCACCGACCGAATGCGCGGAGCCGTCCACCCCCACGAACACCGGCAAATCCGCAGCCATGCTCACACCCCCGTACCCGGGTACCCCGGATGTGCACCGCGAACAAGGCCGGTCGGCCCTGGTGGCGGGAGTTCAGCGCGACGGAGAGTGGTCCCGGATCCTCGGCCAGGAGGTCGCGATGGTTACGTTGAGCATCATCAAGGCCGACACAGGTGGTTTCGTCGGCCATTCCGCCGTGCACCCGGACATGGTGAGCGCGGCCAAGGAAGCCCTGAACACCGCCGTCGCCGATCGACTCCTGGTGGACGGGGCGAGCGCCTGCTGCGGTGACGACCTGTCGTTGATCATGACCCACGAACACGGCCCGGACTCGGAGGCGGTGCACTCCTTCGCCTGGGACGTCTTCCGGCAGACCACCCGGATCGCCCAGCGGCTCGGTCTGTACGGAGCTGGTCAGGATCTGCTGTCGGACGCCTTCAGCGGGAACCTGCGCGGCATGGGCCCGGGATACGCCGAGCTGGAGTTCACCGAACGCCCGAGCGAGCCGGTGGTGTGCTTCCTGGCGGACAAGACCGAACCGGGAGCGTGGAACCTCCCGCTGTACAAGGCCTTCGCGGACCCGTTCAACACGGCCGGGCTGGTCATCGACTCGAAGATGCACGCCGGGTTCCGGTTCGAGGTCTACGACCTCTACGAGGAGAAGCGGATCTGGTTCGACTGCCCGCGCGAGCTCTACGAGATGCTCATGTTCATCGGCGCGCCCGCGCGGTACGTGATCCACTCGGTGGAGTCCAAGACGCTGCACGAGCAGGCGGTGGCGACCTCCACCCAGCGGTTGTCGCTGATCGCGGGCAAGTACGTGGGCAAGGACGACCCGGTGATGATCGTGCGCTGCCAGTCCGGGCTGCCCGCGCTCGGCGAAGTGCTGGAGCCGTTCTCCTTCGCCTACACCGCCGGCGGGTGCATGCGCGGTTCGCACCACGCGCCGATGATGCCGGTCAGCGTCCGCGATGCGCACCCCGCTCGCTTCGACGGGCCGCCGCGGGTGGTCGCGCTGGGTTTCCAGGTCCACGACGGCATGCTGATCGGACCGCGGGACCTCTTCGACGACCCCTCGTTCGACCGCGCCAGGGCGCAGACCAACGAAGTGATGGACTACCTGCGCCGCCACGGTCCGTTCGAACCGCACCGGTTGCCGCTGGAAGACCTGGAGTACACCACGATGGCAGAGCTGGAAGAGCGCTTGGCCGAACGGTGGCAGCCGATGCCCCAGGCCGCTGTCCCATCCCCTCGCTGACTCGACCGAAGCAGGTTCCGCGCCCTCTCACCACCTCGAAGCCACGAGGTGGTGAGAGGGCTTGCTGAGCGCGTCGAGGGCTGACCACCGCGGAGGCGAGACCGTGGTGATGGTCTCCCGCCCGCATCACAGGCCCCTTCCCCCTGCCTGACCGGGCAAAGCCACGGGCGCCACAGCTGCTGGAGGCAACGGCACTCTGTCCGAGCCGACGGGAGTCCGGTCAGAGCCACGTCTCGATCGCCAGGAGGTCTCGCATGGAGATGACCCCCACGACCTCGGGGCCCCGTTTGACGGGAAGGTGGCGAACGCCGGCGTCGAGCATCCGCCGCGCGACGTCCCGGGTGTCCTCCCCGACGGCGGCTGTTTCGAGTTGATGGGAGGCGAACGCCGTGGCCGTGGTCTGCCAGGGGTCGGCTTGTTCCGCGATCGCCCGGACGAGGTCGCGTTCGGAGATGATGCCGATGATCTCGTCGTCGTCGAGTACGGCGAGCGCGCCGACGCGTTCAGCGATCATCTTCCGCGCGACGTCGGCGAGCGCATCCGTCGCGTCGCAGGTGAGCGTTCCGGGGTGGAAGGCTTCCTCGACTTGCATGGCTTCACCCTCTCCGTCTCAGGGACGTTCGGCAGTCAGGTGGGCGGCCGGGGTTTGGTCACGGTGACCTGGCGGGTGCCCTCGGTGGCCAGTGCCACCGCCCGGGCGACCTCGCGCGCGTGCGGGTCGTCGACCGGATCGGTGATCATGACCGCGCCATCGCGCACCGAAACCGGCCACTGCTCGAATCCGCCGCACCGGCCGAGGTTGCGGAGGATGTCGCTGCGGATCACTGCGTCGTCACGAGCGAGCCCCCGAATCAGGTCACGCCTGGTGACGATGCCGACGACGATCCCGTTCTGCACGACGGGGACGGTGCGCAGGTCGTGCTTGAGCATCGTTTCGGCGATGTCGGTGCAGTCGGTGTCCGGCGCTGCGGCGCGCACCTTCTTGGTCATGATCTGGCTGACGAGGGTGGGCGGTGTGCCCGTCCGGACGTCGCGGACGCGGCTGCGGGGGTCGTGGGTGATCGTTTCTCTGATCAGGTCGGCCTCGGTCACGATGCCGATGAGCACGCCGTCATCGTCGACGACTGGTGCGGCCGTGAAACCGTGTTCGGCCAGCACCCCGCTGGCTGTCCTGATCGAGTCGAAACCGCGGACGCTGACGACCGGCCGTGACATGACGTCTCCGGCTTGCATCGTGCCCTCCCCTAGGAATCCGCCGCGACGGAGTTGGCCACGGTCGCCACTCTGCCCGGTACAGCCGCCGTTCGGGAGGGTCGATCGGCCTCGATGCACCTCCCGTATGGGAAATGCGTGGTGGCGGGGGCGCCTTGGCAACCCCACGTCCTTTCGCGACTCCGGGGCTCCTGGTGGAACACGCCGGGTGATCGTGGGAATCCGGGACTCGGTGAGCGAACCGGCTGCTGGATCGCGCCCAGCATGCCGATCTCCGTCCAAGCGCCGCAGGACCGAAGGGCTCGCCCGGAGCTGAGCACGTTGATCAAGCGCCGGGCTCGCCCGCGTTCGGTGGCGCCTCCGCGAGTGTGAAGTAGTTCTCCTCCTCCTGGGCGAAGTGCAGTCGGAGCACCGCGTACAGGCCGTAGAGGGTGGCGAGCAGGTCCGCCACCTGGTCGCCTTCGATGTGCCCTCGTGATTCCGCCAGCCGCAGGTGGGTGGCCGTTCGTCGGCCCAGCCGCTCGATCTCAGCGTGCGCCCGGCTCATCGTCGCGATCGCCTCGGAACTGCCCAGCGGGCCGATGAGAGCCGGGTAGAGCTGGCTGTCCTCGGCCTTCTCGTGGGGGACGAGCTGCTGATCGAGGAACTGCTGCGCCTGGCGCAGCGCGGCGAGCGAGTCCTTGGAACCGGGATCCAGCGAGATGAGGTCAGCGGTGTCGCGGATCAGGTGCAGGGTTTCCCGGAGCGCGCCCTGCGCAGCTGCGAAGCGGTGCAGCAGCGCTCCCGTGCCTTGCGGCACCGTGATCTGGTCGCGGCGACCAGCGCGCAGCGCGCGCAGGGCATTGGCGATCACGGCGATGTCGATGCCCTCCTGCAGCAGCGCTCCCGCTGCCGGCGGGAGCCAGCCGAAAGCGGCGATCATCATGGCGATGACCGACAGGCCCATGCCCGCAGCGGCGCTCTGCACTGCGATCCGCCGCGCACCCCGGGCGATGAGCATGGCGTCGGCGAGGCGGTCCAGCCGATCGGTGGTGAGCACGATGTCGGCGGCCTCGGACGATGCGGTCGAGCCGCGCGCGCCCATCGCGACGCCGACGGTGGCCGCGGCCAGAGCGGGTGCGTCGTTGACCCCGTCGCCGACCATGATCGTGGTCGATGCGTCGCTCTCGGCGCGGACGCGGGCCACCTTCCCGGCCGGGGTCTGCTCCGCGTGCACGCCGTCCAGCCCCAGCACGGCGGCCACTTCGCTGGCAGGTTCGGAACGGTCCCCGGTGAGCATGATCAGACGCCGCAATCCGGCGCTGCGCAACCGGCGTAGTGTGCGCGGCGCGTCCCGGCGCAGCGGATCCCGCAGCAGCACGGCACCGCACAACTCACCTTCGCGCGCTACCCAGGCGATTGCGGCGGCGTCGAGCATGGCCCGGTTCAACGCGGAGTTGACCCAGCTCGGTCGGTGCTCGGGCACCGCGAGCTTGCCCACTTCCACGCGCTCGCCGCCGACGACGCCGCTCATGCCGCGACCCGGCTGCTCCCATGCGTCGCTCGGGGGCGTCAGCGCCAAGCCTCCTCGGCGAGCGCGGGTGACGATGGCTTCCGCGAGGACGTGCTGGGACATCTGGTCCAGCGATGCGGCGAGTCGGAGTACTTCCTCGGCGTCACCTCCAGGTGCGGGGACGACGTCGAGGACCGTCGGGCGCCCTGCGGTCAGCGTCCCGGTCTTGTCCAGCACTGCGGTTTCAGCCCGCCCCAGGTTCTCCAGGGCCGCACCATCCCGGATGATCACGCCGATGCGGGATGCTCGGGACATACCGGATGCCACGGCCACCGGCACTGCGAGCAGCAGCGGGCACGGCGTGGCCACCACCAGCACGGCGACCGCACCCACCGCGCTGCCGGTGATCAGCCAGCCCCCTCCTGCCAGGAGCAGCGCCAGCGGGAGGAACCACGCCGCGTAGCGGTCGGCGAGCCGCACCACCGGAGCCCGTTCGGCACCGGCCTCCGCGGCCAGCCGCACGATTCCGGCGTACGTGCTCTCCGCTGCGGTCGCGCTCGCCCGGAGCTCGAAAGCAGCCCCGGCGTTGACGACTCCGCTGCGCACCGGCTCGCCTGCCGCCCGCTCGACGTGGGCGGGTTCGCCGGTCAGCACGGACTCGTCGACGACCGCGACGCCGCTGCGGACCACCCCGTCGACCGGCACCGACTCGCCCGGGGCGACCACCAGCACGTCGTCAGCGCGCACGTCCTCCACGGCCACGGTTTCCAGAGATCCGCTGGCCTGCCGGTGGGCGAAGCGCGGTGCGTGCTCCAGCAACGCGCGCAGGTCGTGGGTCGCTCTGCGTTGAGCCGCGGAGTCCAGTGCTTGGCCGGAGGAGAGCATGACCGCGATCAGCGCTCCGGCGAGGTACTCGTGCACCGCGAGGGTCCCGCCCAGCGACAGCACCGCGATGAGGTCCACTCCGGTGCGCCCGCGCCACAGGGCGAGCAGCATCCAGGTGAACGCAGGAAGGATCGCGACCACCGTCCCGGTGATCCACGCGGCATCGGCGATGTTCGCGGCGCCGGCCGCCCACGCGATCGCGCCGACGAGCAGTGCGCAGGTGGTCAGCGCGAGCAGCGCGGGCTCGAATCGAGGCCGGAGGCGGCGCGCGGCGCTGCGGCGGGTGGGCTCGGTGGAGCGCAGTTCGGTCATGAGCCGGCCAGTTCGCAGTGTCCGGGCGAGCTCGCCGGAAGGCTCGGCGGGAAGTCCACCGCGGAGACCACCATCAGCAGGCTGGCGCAGTCGTCCTCCGCGGTGCGGGTGCCGACGGTGTTGCCGAGGACTTCGACGAAGTTGCGGAAGCCCGGCGAGCCCGGTTCGGTCGCTTCGAGGATGGTCTCGTGGTCGCCCAGCGCGTCCGGATCAGCTCCGGGAACGGCCCTGTGCAGCAGCTCGCGCGCCGCGACCCGATCGAGTTCGGCGCCGGCCCGCTCGCAGTAGTCGTCCAGATTCGAGCCGACGTGCGGCGCACGCTGCGTGGTGATGGGCGCCCACCGCATCAGGTCTCCTTTCCCGGCCCCTCCTGACCAGGAAACACCGGGGGAATCCCGCTCACCAGGGGCCAACGGCACTCCGGCCTGGAAGACGCGTTAGCCAGCCGAGCGGCCGTGATCTGACGGATGCCGGGGGTGCCGACGCGGCCTCGAAGTACACCTCCCGCGCCTGGGGCGGGAACACGCCGGGGAGAGGTGACCACGAGGCTGCGGCCGTAGGAAGGTGCCCGGCGTGATGAGGCTGTTCATGTCGCCAGTCGCGCGGGGGAGTCGCGGTGTGGCGTGCGCCGCCGAGCACCTGACGGAGCGGGGACGGGCACGGTGGTGACCATGGCCCCTAGCGGGGGTGTCGAAGGACGGGTGACGGTCTACCTCGGGGCCGCCGCACTGGGAGGGGGATCGGAGTTCGGCATGAGCAACGCGAACGAACTCGCCAGCACACCGGTTGTCGCGGTGCGCCCGGAGCTGGACGCGATGGAAGCCCTGCAGGAGATGCATCGCCGCGGCGTGCACCACCTCGCCGTGGTCGCCGCTGATGATGTGCTGGGTTTGGTGAGCGCATCGGACCTGTTGTTCGGCATCGCTGCTGAGCGTCCGGGGGAACCCGTGTCCGTGGTGTCGTTGTGCCGGGCGTCGGCGCCGCGCGTGGATGCCGAGGACGACCGTTCCGTGGCCGCGCGGCGCATGATCGAGGCAGGTACTGATGCACTCCTGGTGATGCGGGGCGGGCAGGTATGCGGGGTGCTCACCGCTGTGGATCTCGTGCGGGACATCGCGCAGCTGGGGCACGGCAATCCATCAAGCCGTGCGGAGGGCGGACGCTGGTTCCCCTGAACCTGCCGATGGGCGCGGAGATGACCACGGGCGGAGCCGGGCGTGGTGCGCGGCGCCGAGCAACGACCGCAACATCGGCTCCAGGACAGGGAGCGAGGCCGATGAACAACGACACCGGCAGGCGGATCCGGTCATCTGAGATCACCACCCCGGAGGTCGCCGCGCGGTCCGTCCCGGTCGACGATCTCGCCTTCGAACCGGACTTCGACGCCGGGGAGCAGGCGGGGGCCGACGTCGCTCCGGCGAGGACGTACGACGCCCTGCAGACCCGCGGCGCGCCGGAGTGGCCGTAGTGGCACATTCGCACCACGTCCGGCCCGGCGGTGCAGGCCTTGCGCCAGCGGCGGTGGATCCGCGCGAGTCGACGACGCGGTTGCTCCGGGACTTGCGGACCGCGGTGGAGGGCCTCACCGCGCGGGAGGCGCAGCGGCGGTTCGAGGTCCACGGGCCGAACGCGCTGCCCCATCATGCCGCGCGGCAATGGCCGGCGGCGTTGCTGCGGCAGTGCGCGCATCCGCTGGCGCTGTTGCTGTGGGTCGCAGCGGCGCTGGCCTGGATCGCCGGTACTCACGAACTGGCGTGGGCGATCGTGGCGGTCATCGTGCTCAACGCGGCGCTGGCGTTCTGGCAGGAGGAGCAGGCCGAGCAGGCGGTGGAGGCGCTCGGTGAGTACTTGCCGCAGCACAGCCGGGTGCGGCGGGACGGGCTGGTCCAATCGGTGCTGGCCGCCGAGCTGGTTCCGGGTGACGTGCTGCTGCTCGGTGAGGGTGACCGGGTGCCGGCTGATGCCAGACTGCTCAGCGGTGCGCTGGAGGTCGATGCCTCCGCGCTGACCGGTGAATCCAGCCCGGTGCAACGTGCGGCGGATTTTCCCGACGTGGCACGACGAGCGGTGGATTCGCCCGTGCTGGTCTTCAGCGGCACGGTGTGCACCGCGGGGGTGGCGGAGGCCGTCGTGTACGCGACCGGTCGGCACACGGAGCTCGGTCGCATCGCCGCGCTGTCGGCGCGCGTGCGGCTGGCGCAGAGCCCCCTGGAACGGCAGGTGCGGCGCGTCGCGTGGTTGATCGCGGCGGTGGCCACTGGGGTCGCCGCGGCGTTCCTGCCGCTGGGGGTGTTCGCCGGTTTGACGTGGGCTCAGGCGTTCCTGTTCGCCATCGGGCTGCTGGTGGCCAACGTCCCGGAGGGCCTGCTGCCGACGATCACGCTCGCGCTGGCGGCCGGTGTGCGGGGCATGGCACAGCGCGGAGCACTGGTCAAACGGCTGTCCGCAGTGGAAACGCTGGGCTCGACTGCGGTGATCTGCACCGACAAGACCGGAACCCTGACCCGCAACGTCATGCGCGTCGTGGAGGCGCGGGACGGTCGCGGTGCCGAAGCCGCTCCCCGCGAGGAGTTCGCCACCGCGCTGGCCCGGTGCACCACGGCTGACGAGCGCACCGGCGCGGGCGACCCGATGGAGCTGGCCCTGCTGGCGTTCGCCCGGTCCTGCGGCGTCGCGCTCCACACCGGGCAGCGGGATGCGCAGCGGGCCCGGTTGTTCCGGTTCGACCCGCACCTGAAGCGGATGACGACCGTGGACCGGGTGGGGTCCGGGCTGGTCGTGCACGTCAAAGGAGCCCCGGAGGAAGTGTTGGCCCGGTGCAGCACGATCTTGCCCGCCACCGGGGGTGCGCAGCCCGTGACGGCTCAGGCGCACGCCCGGGCCGTCGAAGTGGTGGGCGAGATGGCCGACCGCGGGCTGAGGGTGCTCGCCGTTGCCCGGCGCGACGTCGCCGAGGAACCTCCGGACCGCGGTGCGGCCGAATCCGGCCTGTGCTTGCTCGGGCTGGTCGGGCTGATCGACCCGCCTCGACCGGAGGTGGCCGCTGCGGTGGCAGCCTGCCACTCGGCCGGGGTCCGGGTGCACGTCGTCACCGGTGACAACGGCCGTACGGCGGCGGCGATCGCGCACCAGGTCGGCATCGGTGCGCACCGCGTGGTCGAGGGCCCGGAGCTGGACGCGCTGCCCGAAGCCGAGCTGGACGAACTGCTGACCAGCGGTCAGGAGATCGTGTTCAGCCGGGCAGCGCCGGAGAGCAAGCTGCGCATCGCCGATGCGCTGCACCACTGCGGCCGCGTGGTCGCCATGACCGGTGACGGCGTCAACGACGCCCCAGCGCTGCGCCGGGCCGACCTCGGTGTGGCGATGGGGGCCAGCGGGACGGACGTGGCCCGCGAGGCGGCCACCGTCGTGCTCACCGACGACAACTTCGCCACCATCGTCAGCGGGATCGAAGAAGGCCGCCGGGTCTACGACAACGTGCGCAAGTTCATCCTCTACATCTTCGCCCACGCCGTGCCCGAGGTCCTGCCGTTCCTGCTCTTCGCCCTGTCCGGCGGCGCGGTCCCGCTGCCCCTGACGGTGCTGCAGATCCTGGCGATCGACCTGGGCACCGAGACGCTGCCCGCCCTGGCGCTGGGGCGGGAACGCGCTGAGCCCGGTCTGATGAACCGCTCACCTCGGCGACGCGCCGAGAGCGTGGTCAGCAGGCGTCTGCTGCTGCGAGCGTGGGGGATCATGGGCGTGGTCTCCGGCGTGCTCGTGCTGCTCGGGTTCTTCGCGGTGCTGCTGGCCGCCGGGTGGCGACCGGGTGCGGACGTGGTCGGCGACCCGGTGCTGCACGAGGCGTACCGGCAGGCCACCACGGTGACCTTCCTCGGCATCGTCTTCTGCCAGATCGGCACCGCCATGGCGTCCCGAACCCAGCGCGCCGCACTCCGCGACGTCGGGGTGACCAGCAACAAGCTGCTGCTCGGGGGGTATGCGTTCGAGTTGGGCTTCGCGGCCGCGATCGTTTACGCACCCGCGTTGCAGGCGGTCTTCGGCACCGCGCCACCGCCTGCCTGGGCGCTCGCGCTGATGGTGCCCTTCCCCGTGCTGGTGTGGGCGGCCGACGAGCTCTACCGCGCTCGGGGTCGGAGGAGGTCCGCGCGAGCCGACCGCAGTCACCCTCTCGGCGGAACACGGGCCTTCGGTGACGAAATGCCCTGATTGCATCCCGTCGGATCACCGAGCCTGGAAGCGAACAGCCCTCGGGAGAACGTGATGTGCGTTGGTTGGCTGTCGGCCGAAGCTCGTTGGTTCGGCCAGGCGTTGGGGCGGAAGCCGAATCCGTTGCGGCGCTGCCGGGATCGTCTCACCGCCGTCCTGATCCTCGGTCTGGTGGTCGCGGCGGTGACCGCCGTGCCGCTGGGGGCGCTCGCGTGGGGCAGGGCTGCCTACGAATCGGACGTGCTGGCGGAGGCCGGCACCGCGAGGCACCCGGTGGAGGCCGTCGTGATCGCCGAGCCCCGCAGGGAGGTCGTGGGGGTCAATCCCGATTTCCTGGTGACCCGGTACCGGGCCGAAGCGAGGTGGACCGGTGCCGATGGGGCCCCACGGGTCCAGATGATCGATGTGGAAACAGGCGCCGCGGTAGGCAGCGCGATCGCGGTGTGGGTCGACGACGCCGAGCGCCTCGCAGCGGCACCGCGGAGCGAAGGACAGCTGCGGGCGTCGGCTGCCGGGGCCACCGCCGGGGCGTTGTTCACCGGTGAGGCGCTGTGCGCCGCGCTGATCGCCTGCGTTCGAGCTGCCGCTGGGGCGCGTGCTGGCAGAGCGTGGGGCCGGGAGTGGGAGGTCGTCGGGCCACAGTGGACTCAGCAGGAGCACTGAACTGCTGCGGCGCAGGCCACGACGGGAATGTGAGCGGACATCATGACCAGTCGACAACCGCTTGTGGTCGGGGTGGACGGCTCGGCTGCCAGCGCACGGGCGTTGCGCTGGGCGTTGGTGGAGGGACGTCGGCGCGGCGTTCCGGTGTTCGCGCTCGAGGTGTGGGAATCGCACGCGGTCACGGCCGGACCCGGACCGCTGCTGATGTATCCGAACCTGGCGCCGCACCACGTGCGCGAGCAGCACTGGCAGAACCTGACCCGCCTCGTGCACGAGTGCATGGGTGCGGCGTCGAGCCCGGAGGTCCACGCCGAGCTCGTCGAGGGCGACGCCGCTGCCGTCCTCGCGGACCGGTCGGCCCACGCCGCGATGCTGGTGCTGGGAGATCGCGGGCGTGGCCGGGTGGCGGATGCGGTGCTGGGCAGCACGGCATTGCGCTGCATCCACCGGGCGCGCTGCCCGGTGCTGGTCGTGCCTGCCGGTGTGGAACCCGAGGCCGAGTCCGGCGGTGCGCACGCCATCGATCCGGTGTTGGGCTGAGGGGCGACGATCCGCGGCTGGTCGGGAAGACATCGGATGACGGAGGAGGCGGTTGTCGTGGCGCGAGCGAGCCGCAAGGCGGTCGTCGTGGGGTTCGACCTGTCGGATTCGTCGCAGCGGGCGGTCCGGTGGGCGGCGCGGGAGGCCTCCAGCCGGCACCGGCCGTTGATGCTCGTGCACGTGCTCGCCTGGCCGTTCCAGGCGGGCACCCCGATCATGGTGCCGGGTGAAGGAGACCTGCGGGAGCCGATCCGGCAGGTCCTGGAGCAGGAGCTCGCCGTGCTGGTCGCCAGGTGCCGTGAGATCGATGCGGCGCTCGAAGTGCGCAGCGACATGCCGTTCGGGGATCCGGCCGAGGTGCTCGGGGAGCTGGCGGCCGACGCCGAGATGCTGGTCCTCGGCGGGCCACGACCGGAGACGGAGTTCGTGGTGCTGGGTGCGACCTCGGCGGAGTTGCTGACGCGGCGCACCGGCGCCCCGGTCGTCGTGGTCCGCGGTGGTCGGGAGGACCCGGGCACGGCGCCGGTCGTCGTCGGCGTCGACGGTTCCGCGTCCAGCACGCTCGCCCTCGGCTTCGCCTACGAGTTCGCCGCACGCCACGGCAGCGAGCTCGTGGCCGTGCACGCCTGGAGCGATCTGTCGCTGGACCCGTTCGCACGCGTGCAGCAGTGGGAGTTGCCCTGGCACGAGGTGCGCGGTGACGCCGAGGAGGTGCTCGCCGAGGCGCTGGCCGGGTGGGGCGAGCAGTACCCGGACGTGGCGGTGCGGCGTGCGGTGACCCCGGAGCGGCCGGTTCGAGCGCTGTTCCGCGAAGCGGAGCTGGCGGGTCTGCTGGTCGTGGGCAGTCATGGTCGGGGGCGAATCCGGCGGGCTCTGCTCGGTTCGGTCAGCCACGCCGTGGTGAACCGCGCCCCCTGCCCCGTCGCGGTCCTGCGGGCCTGACGCCGTGCTGCAGGGGCCGATCTGCTTTGTTGGCCGACTCGCGGTGCGGCAACCCTATCCGCAACGGGTCCGGACTCGCGGGCCGGTTGAGCTCGGAGGAGGAGCGATGCTTCGACGCCACGAACGGCGCCTTCTCGACGAGATCGAGCGGGAGCTTTGCGCATCGGACCCGGAGTTCGCGCAGAAGATGACGCAGGTGCGTCCGTTCACGAGGGTTCGGGCGTGGATGACACTTCGCAGAGCGCTGGGGATCGGAGCGGTGTTCCTCGCGGTCCTGTGCCTGATGTTCAACGAGGGAGCGGAGTTCTTCATCTCCAGCGCGCTCGCCGGAGCACTGTTCGCAAGCGAGGGTTGGAAGATCCAGACCGAATGACGACGTGCGGTGGTGCGCGGAACCCCTCGCGACGACCTGGCCTGGCCTCGATGGCCGCCTCCGTCCAGGTAGGACTCGTCGAGCATTCCTCGTTCCGCTTCGGCTGCTGCGCATCAGCGCGATCGATGTCGCCGTGAACCGGGCGCCGTCGGTGCAGCTTCGCGAACGTCCGCCGCGCAGGACGGGCGGCGAAGGCGATGAGCTGATCGCGGTCATGGCCCGGGACTGATGCGGACGGCGGTGACCTTGTACTCCGGGCAGCCGGTGGCGGCGTCGGTGTGGGGCGAGGTGAGGTCGTTGATGGCGGCGTCCGGGAAGTGGAAGGCCGCGAACACCTGGCCGGGCGCCACGTCCCGGGTGAGGCGTGCGGTCAGGGTGGCCCGCCCCCACCGGCTGGTGACCGTCACGTTCGCTCCGTCCACCACGCGCAGGTGCGCGGCATCGGCGGGGTGGAGTTCGAGCGTTTCGGCGGGCAGCAGCTCGGTGTTCGGCGTGCGGCGGGTCATGGACCCGGTGTTGTAGTGCACGAGTCGCCGACCGGTGATCAGGAGGTGCGGGAATTCGCCGTCGGGTTGTTCCCCGGGCGGCAGGTACGGGCGGGCGGCCAGCGCCGCGCGGCCGTCCGGGGTGGCGAAACCGTCGAGGTGGAGCACCGCCTCGCCCGGCCGATCGGGTGCCCGGCAGGGCCAGTGCAGGGGGCCTTCGGCGTCGAGCCGCTGGTGCGAGACACCGGCGAAGACCGGGGTCAGGGAGGCGCATTCGGCGAGCGCCGCGGAGGGGGTGCGGCAGCCGAGGTCGATGCCCATGGCGTTGGCGATGCGGTGCAGGATGTCGAAGTCGCTGGTCGCGCTCCCCGGTGGTGCGACGGCGGGGCGCACTCGTTGGAAGCGGCGGTCGAAGTTGACGAAGGTGCCGTCCTTCTCCAGGAACGAGGCGGCGGGGAGGACGACGTCGGCGTGCTCGGCGGTTCGGGACGGGAACACGTCGTGGCAGACCACCAGGTCGCAGGACCGCAGGGCGGCGCGGACGTGGGTGGCGTTGGGGTCGCTCTGCACGATGTCCTCGCCGATGACGTGGATCGCCCGCACCTCGCCTGCGATGGCCGCGTCGAACATCTGCGGTATCCGCAGACCCGGCCGCTCCGGCACCGCGCGGCCCCAGAGAGCCGCGAACCTGTTGCGGACCGCGGGGTCGGTGACGGGCTGGTACCCGGGCAGGACGTCCGGGAGCGCTCCCATGTCGGAGGCTCCTTGGACGTTGTTCTGCCCGCGCAGCGGCAAGATCCCGCAACAGCCCGGGGTTCCGACTGCGCCGCGGAGGATCGCCAGGTTGGCCAGGGTGCGCACGCCGTCGGTGCCGTGGGCGTGTTCGGTGATGCCCAGGCCGTAGACGATGACGGGATGGTGCGCTCTCCCGAACAGCCGCGCGGCGCTGATCAGGTCCGCAGCCCGCACTGCGGCGATCTCGGCGGCGACGTCCGGCGGGTAGTCCTGCACCAGTGCCGCGAGCTCGGCGAAACCCGTGGTGCGCTGGTCCAGGAAGTCGTGGTCGAGGAGGTCCTCGTCGATCAGCAGGTGGGCGAGTCCGTTGAAGACCGCGACGTTGGAGCCGGGGCTGGCTTGCAGGTGGACGTCGGCGAGTGCGGCGAGTTCGGTCCGCCGGGGATCCACGACGACCAGGCGCGCGCCGGATAGGACGCGTTGTTTGATGCGGGCTCCGACGACGGGGTGGGCTTCGGTGGGGTTGGCGCCGGCGAGCAGGATGCAGTCGGTGCGGTCGAGGTCGTCGAGCGGGTTGGTGCCGCCGGCCAGGCCGAAGGAGGCGGTGAGCCCGGCCGCCGACGGTGCGTGGCACAGGCGGGAGCAGTTGTCGATGTTGTTGGTGCCGATGGCGGTGCGGACGAACTTCTGCGCCAGGTAGTTCTCCTCGTTGGTCGCCCGCGCGGAGGAGATCACGGCGATGGCGTCCGGGCCGTGCTGCTGCCTGGTCGAGGACAACCGGTCGGCGATCGTGGCGATGGCGTCGTCCCAGGTGGTTTCGACGAGGTGGCCGTCGCGGCGGACCAGCGGGGTCGTGAGGCGGTCGTCCGCGCGGTGGAACGCGTGCGCGAAGCGGCCCTTGATGCAGGCGTGGCCGCGGTTGACCGGGGCACCGCGCGCCGGGGTGATCGCGGCGATCTCGCCGTCGCGGACGTGGACGTCGAGGGTGCAGCCGACGCCGCAATAGCCGCAGGTGGTCGCGGTCGTCGCGGTGGTGGGGCGGGGATCGAGCAGGCCGGGCTCGGACAGGGCGCCGGTGGGGCAGCTGTCCACGCACCCGCCGCAACCGACGCAGGGCGAGGACACCCACGGTCCGCCGTCGCCGGCGGTGACGACCGCGTCGAAGCCGCGGCCGGTGAGATCGAGGGCGAAGGTGCCTTGGACCTCGGCGCACATGGCCACGCACCGGCCGCAGGCGATGCACAGGTCGCGGTCGAGCTTGACGTAGGGGTGGGAGTGGTCGACACCCCGGTCGTGCGTGGCGCCGGAGAAGCTGCTGCCGGTGATGCCGAAGTGGGTGCAGGCCCGGACGAGCTCGCTGCGCTCGGGCGGGACGTCCAGAGCTCGGGCGGGAAGTTCGGAGACGATCAGCTCCACCGCGCCCTTGGCGGCCTGCCTGGCGGCGGGATCGTCGAGGTTGACGCGCACGCCTTCGGTGGCGGACGCGGTGCAGGCGGCCACGACGCGCCCGTCCGCCCGCACCAGGCAGGTCCGGCAGGACCCGCGCGGCGACAGCCGCTCGTCGTGGCAGAGCGCGGGCAGTTCGCGGTTGGCGGCGTGCACGGCGTCGAGCAAGCTGGCGCCTTCCGGAACGTCCACAGCGGACTCTCCGATGAACACGCGCATCAGGCATCTCCCGAGGTGAGCTCGTCCCGGTAGACGCGCAGCAGGCTGCGCACCGCTGCGGGCACGCCCCGGCCGAAGGCGCACAGGCTTCCGGTGGACATCACGTCCAGCAACTTCTCGTGCTGCGCGAGGATCTGTTCAGAGCTGGTGGGGAATCTCGCGGCCAGCTCCCGGCCGCGGCGTGTCCCGACGCGGCACGGGGTGCACGCGCCGCAGCTCTCGGCCGCGGCGAAGCTCCACACGTGCCGGAGCAGCTCCCGCGCGGTGATCTGGTCGTCGATGGCGACGAGACTGCCGTGCCCGAGCGCCACACCGGCCTCGGCGAGCGCGGTGGCGAGCAGTGGGACGTCCAGGTCGTCGGGGGAGAGGAAGCCCCCGAGGGGACCGCCGACCTGCAGGGCTCGCAGTCGGTAGCCGGGCTTGAGGCCGCCGCCCAGGGTCTCGACGATGTAGCGCAGCGGGACGCCGAACTCGACCTCGTACACACCGGGGTGCCGGAATCGCTGGCTCAGGCAGACGAGCTTGGTGCCGGTTTCGATCCGGTTGCCGAGCTCGGCGTAGCTGGTGCCGCCGTGGCGTAGCACCCACGGCACCGCGGCGAGGGTTTCGACGTTGTTCACCGCAGTGGGGTGGCCGATCAGGCCGGACTCGGTCGGGTAAGGCGGCCGTGGCCGGACACTGCCGCGCAGCCCCTGCAGGGCGTGCAGCAGAGCGGTCTCCTCTCCCGCGACGTAGGAACCGGCGCCCTGCACGACGTCGACGTCGAAGTCGAATGACGAGCCGTGCACACCGCGCCCCAGGTGTCCTGCGGCGCGTGCGGCTTCGACCGCGGCCTGCATCCGTGCGAGGGCGACCGGGTACTCGGAACGCACGAACACCACACCCCGGCTTGCGCCCGTCGCGAAGCCTGCAAGCGCCAGTCCTTCGAGGACGCGATCGGGATCGCTCTCCATCAGCAGCCGGTCGCAGAACGAACCAGGGTCGCCCTCGTCGCCGTTGGCCACCACGAACCTCGGTGACCGCCCGTTGGCGGCGGCCTGCCACTTGTCGACCACCGGGAACTCAGCGCCGCCTCGACCCCGCAGCCCCGCCAACGCCACTTCGGCGCGAACCGCGGCGGGAGATCCATCGGTCACCACGCGCGGCCACACCTGCCAGGAGCGCTCCGCCTCCGTCAGCCCGGCGAGCACCACGGCGTCGCGGCTGGCCACGTGGTAGGGGACCGCCGGTGCCGCCGCCGGATGCTCGGCGGACAACAACCGCTCGCCGAGATCAGGACCGGTGATCGGGGTGTGCCCGTCCAGCGCGGTCGGGGAGGCGTAGCAGTAACCGAGGCAGTACGCCCCGGCCAGCGACACCGAGCCGTCCGCGCTGATGCGCCCGGGCGCGACGCCCAGCGCCGCCTCCGCGAGCGGCGCGGTGTGATCCCCCGCCGAGACGAAGCACGAGGTTCCCACGCAGATCCGCACGTGCCGGGTGCCGTGCGCCCCGGCGAAGTCCGCGTAGAACCCGGCAGCACCGGTCACCGCCGCCACCGGGCACCGGAACTCCTCGGCGATGGTGCGCAGATCCTCCCGGTCGACCCGGCCGCTGTGCGCCACGGCGTCGTGCAGCCGTTGGAGCAGCCCGGTTTCGCCGCGCCCGAAACGCCGCTCCCATTCGACGAACGCATCTCGTCCCATACCTCATCCCTCACCGTTGAGCAGGTGATCAGCCGGGGACCACCGCCACCGGGCAGGGCGCGTGGTGCAGCACGCCCCGGGCGACCGAGCCCACCAGCAAACCGGTGAAGCCGCCGACCCCGCGGTGGCCGACCACGAGCAGCTGCGCCTGGTCCGCGGCCTCCCTCAGCGCCTGCACCGGCGGAACGTTCGACACGACTCGGCGCACCAAGACGTCCGGGAAGTCCCCGGCGCAGGCAGACACCTGATCGGCGAGGCTCTGCTCGGCGGCTTCGACGAGTTCGTCGCGGTCTGGATGGTCGTAGGGGCCGGGGATGAAGTAGGCGTTCGGCAGCGCCTGCACCGCGATCAGCTCGCTGCGGCGCCGCGCAGCGGCGCCGAAGGCGAAGCGCAACGCCGCTCGGCTCCCGGTCGAGCTGTCGATCCCGACGACGACGGGTCCGGATGTCGGCGTGGAAGTGCCCGGCACGACGACCACCGGGGAGGCCGCGTGGGTGGCCACCGCAGCGCTGGTGGAACCCAGCAGCGTCTCCTTGAACGCGCCCTGCCCGCGAGACCCCACCACGACCAGGAGCGCGGAGGCCGACCGGTGCACCAGCTCCTCCGCGGGGTGCCCCAGGCTGACCTCGTCGGTGATCTCCAGCCCGGGCACGGCCTGCCGGCAGCTGCTGCTGATGTCGTGCACCACCGCCTTGGCGTGCGGCTCGCGGGCGGGGTCGTTGTTGACCAGGACCAGGTGCAACGGGGCTGACAGCAGGACGGCTTCGCCGGCCGCCCACAACGCCGCTCGCAAGGACGGTTCGGAGCCGTCCACCCCGACCACGACCGACTGCTTCGCCCGTGCCATCCGCGCCCCCACCAAGCTGGTACGACACACCACGCTGCCAACCGCGGTCGCAGTGCTGATAGGGCCGATGGGCCCTACCGCCGCCGTCCGGGCGGTGTCCTGCTCACGAGTGCGGGAACTCGCGTGAGAGGAGCCGGTCTGGTGTCGAGGGACAGCGGTGCGCAGCACTGCCCTGACGTGCGCGTGGTGTTGGCCCTGGGTGCGTTCTACCAGGTCAAGCTCGCGCTGGACGGCGGGGAGCCGTACTACGCCAAGGTCAGCGACCGCGAGCGGGTCGCCGACGTCGCCAGCCTGCGACGGGTGCTCTGCCCCTCCTCGGTAGCCGTGATCGGTGCGAGCCGCCGAGCTGCGTCCGTCGGTAACGCGGTGCTGCGCAACATCCTCGACGGCGGCTACACCGGGGTGGTCTACGCGGTCAACCGGCATGGCGGGAACATCCGCGGACTGACGGCTTTCAGGTCGGTGACCGACCTCCCGGAACCGCCGGAGCTGGCGGTGCTGTGCGTGCCCGCCGAGCACATCGCGGAGGTGGCGGAGGACTGCGGGCACCGCGGTGTGCGAGCGCTGGTCGTGGTGACTGCGGGGATAACCGGTCAACCAGCGATCGCTGAGGGACTCGTCACCGCGGTGCGGCGCTGGGGAATGCGGTTGCTGGGCCCCAACTGCCTCGGCGTCGTCAACTCCGACCCGGCTGTGCGGCTCGACGCGACCTTCAGCGCTGCGGGAATCCCGGAAGACGGGGTGGGGATCGCCACGCAGTCCGGCGGTGTGGGCATCGCGCTGCTGGAGCGGCTGGACGCCCTGGGCCTCGGGGTGTCCACCTTGGTGTCCACGGGGGACAAGTTCGACGTGAGCGGCAACGACATGCTGCTGTGGTGGGAACGCGACGACCGGACCCGCGCAGGGGGGCTGTACTTGGAATCCTTCGGGAATCCGCGGAAGTTCTCCTGGCTGGCAAGGCGTTTCAGCTGTCGCAAGCCGTTGATCGTGCTGCGCAGCGGAGCCAGTCCCATCGCTCAGCAAGCCGCCCGTTCGCACACCGCCGCGGCCGTGACCCCGAGCAGCACCCGAGACGCGTTGCTGAGGCAGACTGGCGCGATCGGCGTCGACGACCTGGAAGAGCTCCTGGCCGTTCTCGGTTTGCTCAGCTGGCAGCGCCTCCCGGCCGGACGACGTGTTGCCGTGGTCAGCAACGCCGGTGGCCTCGGCGTGCTCGCGGCGGACGCTTGCGCCCAAGCAGGACTGGAGTTCTCGGTGCTGCAGCGGGCAGCACCCGAACTCGCCGCGCTGTTGCCGGACCAGGCCAGCCTGCGCAATCCGGTCGACACCACCGCCGCGATCGACGCCGCCACGTTCGGCCGCAGCGTGGAGATCGTGCTGCGTGACCCGGCTGCGGACGCGGTGGTCGTCCCGGTGCTGCAGACCGCGGTCAGCGACCCGGCTGCGGCCGTCGCCGACACCGTCGCCCGCGCACGAGCGGACGGCTGCGACAAGCCGGTGCTCGCAGTGCGCGCGGGACAGCCGGAGACGTTGACCTCGCTCGCCGCCGGGCATGCCCGAGTACCGGTGTTCTCCGATCCCACGCTCGCCGCGCGAGCCCTGGCCGCCGTTGCCGCGTACGCCAGCTGGTTGGCGCGCCCACGAGGCGCGGTCCCGAATCTCGCGCACATCGATGCGGTTGCTGCGCGCGATCTGGTGGCGACCGCGTTGGAGCAGATGCCCGAGGGCGGTTGGGCGGGCCCTGAAACCGTGCAGGCGCTCATCTCGTCCTTCGGCCTGTCCGCAGTGCCGTCGAGGGTGTGCACCACGGAGGACGCGGCTCTCGCGGCGTTCCGCGAGCTGGGTGGCAGTGTCGTGCTGAAGGTCTGGGCGGAGGGACTGCTCCACAAGGCCAGATCTGGCGGAGTCGTGCTCGCGGTGGCCACGGTGGCCGACCTCCGCGCGGGCTGGACCCGCCTGCGGGCGCGCTTCGGCACCGCGTTTCGCGGGGTCGTCATGCAGCCCATGGTCGAGCCGGGACGGGAGTTCCTGGTCGGGGTGCTCAACGAGCCCGCGTTCGGCCCGATGGTCGTCGTCGGCCTCGGCGGCACAGACACCGACCTGTTCGCCGACCGCAGCCGACGACTCGTGCCGCTGACGACCCGCGATGCCACCGAGATGCTCCACGAGCTGCGCGCCGCACCCCAACTGTTCGGCCCCCAGGCCGACGAACCGCTGAGCACCGACGCCGTGGTCGACGTGCTGCTGCGGACCGCGCGGATGGCCGAACTGCTGCCCGAGATCGCCGAGGTCGACCTGAACCCGGTAATCGTCGCGGAGCGGGGAGCGCACATCCCCGACGCGCGCATCCGCCTGGAACCGCGCGAACCCGACGACCCGCTGATCCGCAAGCTGCGGCTGTGACCGGTCGGGGCGCCACCAGCGAGGAGAGCCATGAACGAGGACAATCCGCAGATCCTGGTCGGAGTTGACGGATCGACCGGGTCCAGGGCGGCGCTGCGGTGGGCCCTGCGCTACGCCGAACTCAGCGGCGGTCGTGTCGTCGCACTGATCGCCTGCGCGATTCCGGCGCTGATCGACGTGGCCCTGATGCTGGAGGACGACGTCGTCGCCAATGCGAAGCGGGAACTGGAGAAGGCAGTGGAGGAAACCCGCGCACTGCTGGGCACCCGGGTTCCGGTGGAACGACTGGTGGTGCGTGATCACGCCGCCCGGGCGCTGCTGGACGAGGCGCGGGCGCGGGAGGTGGAACTGCTCGTGGTGGGACACCGCGGACACGGCGGGTTCGTCGAAGCGCTGCTGGGTTCGGTGAGCCAGCACTGCGTCCACCACGCTCCGTGTCCGGTCGTCGTCGTCCGCCGCTCCTCCTGATGCCAGCACCGGGAGGTCGCTGGCCCCGACCGTCGCGTTCCGCCTTGCCCGGCCCCTAAACTCGCACGGCGCGAGCTATGCCGCGCCGTCGGTCTTGCTGACCGCCGTGCTCCGGATCGGGGCGTGCCGTTCGCGGTGCCACCGCGACGCGAACCCGTGCTGGGCCAGGGCGGGGAGCCGTTCGGCCCTGATGGGACCCAGGCAGCGCACCCCATGGTGAGAGGCGACGCACGCAGGTCGGGGTGTGCGAACCATGAGCGGTCGCGTGGTTGATCGAGGCGCGGGGCGAGCGGAACCGCCGAGGTCCGTGAACCGCGCGTTCCGCGCGGGTGGAGGTGCGATGCGGCAGCGGATGCGCCTAATCGTGCAGTGGGTGGTGGTGCTGGTCGGGCTGAACGTGCTGATGTGGCAACTGCCCGCGCTGGTGGGCGAGGCGGATCGAGTGGGGGCCAGCCTGGCCGAGGTGAGCTGGGGCTGGGTCGGCATGGCCGTCCTGTTCGGCTCCGGTGCTCTGGTTCTCTACGGGGAACTGCACCGGCGTCTGCTGGTCGCGGGCGGCGCCCGTGTTCCGGGGCGGTCGGTCCAGGCGATCAACTTCGCGGAGAACGCACTGTCGACCACGCTGCCCGCCGTGGGTAACGCGGCCGGGTTCGTCTACGCCGCGCACCACCTGCGCAAGCGGCAGGTCGATGTTGGCCTGGCCGTGTGGTCGCTGGTGCTGGCCGGGGCGGTCGCCACGGTCGCGCTGATCGCGCTGGGCCTGCTCGCGGTAGGGGTGGCCGGACAGATTCCCGTGCTCGTGGCCGTACCGCTGGCCACCGGGGTGGTCCTGGGAGCCTGGGGATGTTGGCGCGTGGCGAGCCGTCCGCAGGTGCTGCGCCGTTGCGCGTCGGGATTGATCGGGCTGGGGCGGCACCTGCCGGCCTCCTGCCGCGTGCGGGCGGCGGACCCCGAGGCGCTGGCGCAGCGCGTGTCGGACCGGATCGGGCTGCTCCGCCCCAGTGTGATCCAGTGGATGCTCATCACCGGATGCGCAGGTCTGAGCTGGGTGCTGGATTTCCTGAGCCTGTTCGCCAGCGTCACCGCCGTCGGGCATCTGGTGCCCTGGTCGGCCCTCGTGGTGGGCTTCCTCGTCGTGCAGGCCAGCATCGCGCTGCAGATCTTCCCGGGCGGCGTCGGCCTGGCTGAAGGCGGATTGCTGGGAGTGCTGGTCGCCTACGGGGTGCCGGTCGCCCCGGCCGTGGCCGGGGTGCTGGTCTACCGCCTGATCAACTGGCTCGGTCTGGCAGCGATGGGGTGGGTCGTCTACGCCGTCCAGATCCACCTGACCTCGCACCACCAGCACCGGCGTGCACCGGAATGCCCGGGCTGCGGCCCTGCGACGACGAGATGACCGCTGCGACACCCGCGATCGGTCGCGCGCCCCGCAGGGCGGTGCCCCAGGCCCCGGGGGCGAGCGGGGTAGCCAGCTCAAGAATGATCTTCTGGCCACCGCTCACCAGGACCGGCGCAGATCCTCGACGGACACCGGTGGCGATGAGCTGCTGCACGTTGCGCATGTGACCAGCTGGTGACCATCAGCCCTAGCCGAGGCCGCGGCCGGTGCGGAACCGTCGGCACTGGCCGATGCGGTGCGCAGCAGGGAGCGGCGATGGGCAGTCCCCGGGTGAATCCGGTCGTGGTCGGGATCGACGGGTCTTCGTCGGCCCTCGACGCAGCGCGCTGGGCGGCAGCCGAGGCGGCCCGCCGCAGGACGTGGCTGAAGATCGTCTTCGCCGATGTCTTCGCATTGGTGTACCTGCCGGAGCTGCCGACGATTCCGCTGCCGGAGACCTACAGCAACGCGATGGCGCGGCAAGCCCGGATTTGGCTGGACCGAGCCGAGCAGGAGGCGCGGTCCGCGGCGACGGACGTCGAAGTGCGGACCACGTGCCGCACCGGGAGCGCAGCACCGGTGCTCATCGATGAGTCCCGGCGAGCGCAGCTGGTGGTCGTGGGGAGCCGCGGGCTCGGCGGGTACACGGGCCTGATCGTGGGGTCGGTCGCGGTCGCCCTGTGCGCGCACGGTCATTGCCCGGTCGCGGTCGTGCGACAACCGCCGACCGAGGTGGACCCGGCTGCTCCGGTGGTCGTCGGTGTGGACGGCCGGGGCGATCAGGATCCGGTGCTGAGAACCGCCTTCGACGCCGCAGCAGTGCGTCGCGCGATGCTGATCGCGGTGCACGCGTGGCACGAGGTGGGATCTCAACGTGCTTGGAAGGGCTTCCGCGCGCAGGACCAGGCGGACGCGGTGCAAGCCGAGGAGGAGCGCTTCCTCGCCGAGACGATGGCGGGGTGGGCCGACAAGTACCAGGACGTCGCAGTACGGCACGTCGTGGTGCACGACCAACCGGCCCGAGCGCTGCTCGACCACGCCAACCGGGCGCAACTCGTCGTGGTGGGCTCCCGCGGCCGAGGAGGCTTCGCGGGGCTGCTGCTGGGCTCGACCAGCCAGCAGCTGGTGCACCACGCGCCGTGTCCGGTGCTCGTGGTGCGGTGACCTCCGGACCTTCAGCGGGAGCGGGCAATGCACCACGGGGACCGCGGTCGCGGCGCTGGACGCAACCCGTTGCGGCGGCACCTGCGGAAGCGGTGCTCCTTCCGGGAGGAGAATTCGTTGCGGGACGAGGAGAAGACGCGATGTACGAGGAGACGAGGGAGACCGGAAGGACAGCAGCGGACAGCACCGGCACCTCGATGCCGCGGGAGGTCACCGGTCGGGCCGTGATGCTCGACGACTTCGCCGCCGAGCAGGCGACGTAGCCGGGTGGGGACGACGACAGCCATGTCCGGACTGCGCACCGACCTCTACGAGATCAGGATGGCGACCAGCTACTTGCGCCGGGACATGACCGCACCCGCGACGTTCAGCCTGTTCGCCCGGAAGCTGCCGCGCGATCGGGGTTTCCTGGTCGCCGCCGGACTTGCCGACTGCCTGGAGTTCCTCCAGGAGCTGTACTTCGACACCGACGAGCTGGCCTACCTCGCCGACGTGGTCGGACTCGATGACGACGACCTGAAGGCGCTGGGGGAGCTGAGGTTCACCGGTGAGGTGCGGGCGGTACCCGAGGGGCGCGTGGTTTTCGCCGGTGAGCCGCTCCTCGAGGTCACCGCGCCGATCGCGCAGGCACAGCTGGTGGAAACGGCGCTGCTGAACTTCGTGACGTTCCAGACGTCGGTGGCGACCAAGGCGGCCCGGTGCCGGATGGCAGCACCGCGTGCGGATCTCATCGACTTCGCTGCCCGCCGCACGCACGGGCTGGAGGCTGCAAGGGCGGTCGCGCGAGCTTCCGCCATCGCCGGGTTCGCAGGAACGAGCTACGTGGCCGCAGCACGGGAGTTCGGCCTCGCGGCTTCCGGAACGATGGCGCACTCCTACGTCGAGGCCTTCCCCGACGAACGAGCGGCCTTCACCGCCTTCGCCGACGACTTCCCCGGCATCGCTGTGTTCCTCGTGGACACCTACGAGACCCTCCGGGGCGTGCGCACGGCCATCGAGGTCGCCGCGGGGTGCTCCGAGGAACTCGTCGGGATTCGGCTCGACTCCGGCGACTTGGCGGAACTGGCGATTCAGTCCCGTCACCTGCTCGACGAGTCCGGATTCCCGGCCGCGAGGATCATGGCCAGCGGTGGGCTGGACGAACACCAGTTGGTGGACCTCTCGGCCGCTCCGATCGACGTCTTCGGCATCGGGACCCGCATGGGGGTGTCAGCCGACGCCCCGTCCCTGGACAGCGCGTACAAGCTCGTCGAGTACGACCAGCGCCCCGTGATGAAGCTCTCGCCGGGCAAGCTGACCGCTCCCGGCGCCAAGCAGGTCCACCGCGGCGACCCGGGTGAGCCGGACGTTCTCGGTCTGCGGGACGATGTGGTCCCGCCTGAGCGGGAACCGCTGCTGGAGGTGGTGATGCGCGACGGCGCGATCCTCGGCGATCTGGAACCCGTCGCGGTGGCACGGCAGCGGTTCGAAAGAGATCTGCGGTGGCTTCCCGACGAGGCGCGTCGGCTCACCGACCCGACTCCCGTCGGGGTGACGTGGAGCCCGAAACTGCAGCGGCTCACCGACGATCTGCGGCACTCCCTGGCGGCCAGGCTGGGATGGGAGGACATCTCGAAGCCTTAGCTGCGAGCGCTGCTTCCCTCACTGCGACGGCAGCGGATCCGGTTCGGCCGTCCTGCTCTCGATGTGCGATCTCGGGGCTGCGCGGGTAGACCCTGGTCGACGCAGGTTCCGGCAGTGGGGGAACGATGGGTGCGAAGCCGCGGATCGTCGTCGGTGTGGATGGCTCGCCCGGGTCCCGGGCCGCTCTGCGGTGGGCGTTGGACTATGCCGAACACTGCGGCGGCACCGTCACCGCGCTGATCGCTTGGGTACCGCTGACGTTCGTCGAGGCCGTTCCCGCGCCGCCGGTGATCTCGGACGAGGACTCGGCGAAACGCGCCGAACAGCAGCTCCTGCGGACCGTTGAGGACACCGCGGCGGCCCAGCCGACATCGGTGCCCGTTCACCACGAGGTGGTCCGCGGCCCGGCGGCGCGGTCGCTGCTGGACCACGCCGAGCACGCCGACCTCCTAGTGGTGGGAAGCCGCGGCCACGGCGGGTTCGCGGGCACCCTGTTGGGTTCGGTGAGCCAGCACTGCGTGACACACGCGCACTGCCCGGTCGTCGTCGTCCGCCCCGGCGGCGGATGACCGGCCCGCTGCGGGCGAACGAGCCTCGCGTCCCGCTGCGGCAGGTGACCTTGTCCGCGATGCGTCAGCATGCGGCGGCTGCCGAACCCGGGCGAACCAGATCACCTGGCCTCGATCGAATTCACCAGGCTGGACGAGATCGATGAGCACGTGGTGGCGCTCGCCGCCGCGGCATCGAGAGCCACAGCGATCGACGGCCGTTCCTACCCGATCCGGTGCGGCAGGAGGTTCTCGTGCCGTTGCGCGAGGTCGCGCGTCTGGAGGGGTGCACGCTCACCTTCGCACTGGACGATAGGACGCGCCGGGAGCGGAAACTGGCGATCGAACATGCGGGATCGGAGGAACGTCAACGGCCCGAGTACTGGCAGGAGCTGGCCGTCTGGGCGGGGAGGCACATGTCGGCGGACGGGGTGTCGGTGCGCAGCATTCCGGCGGAATACCTGCGCGGCGTGCTCGAGCGCGACTTCGCCTTGGTCGTGGTGGGAGAGCTGCACGTGCCGATCTCGGATGATGGTGTGGTTCTGGCGGACCGCGGCGACACCTACGACGATCGGGTGGCCGCCGCGGTGAGCACGAAGCCGGCGTTGATCACTCCGGTGGCGACCAGGGCGATGGCGATCGCGAGCATCGGGATGCAGCAGGCGATCACCATCCAGTGGTGCCGTGGGCAACTGTGGAGCTGGTACCAATCGGTGGATCAGTTTAGGGCGTTGGAGGTAGCGCTGTCCGGCGCGCCTGGCTGACCTGCGGGGCCTTTTCGAGGGCTGCCAAGGCTGATTCGATGGCCAATATGATCAACGACTGGCCTTGCTTGGCATTCGGACCCCACGGTCGGGGAGGGTCGTTCAGCTGCCCTGGCTTGGAAGAAACGTGGTCGTTATCTGGACGGCGGTTAATCGGTTGGAGGGCCGCATGTGCGGGGGCTGAGGGTGGGCGGGCTGCCTCGGGCGGCTGTACGCCTCACCGCCTCAGTTGTGAGAGGGGTTAGAAGGTCAAATCCCTTCGTGGGTACTCCTTTTGGATTGACCCATATGGGTAGACTGGTTCAATTGTCGTCTCGCTTAGTTGAGTAGTTAACTCACAGGTTTAACAGTACTTCCTGAATGGGGCACGGGCGATCTCTCTGCTTGCTGAACGTTATTGTGAGAGATCGTCTCCTATTTGATGTTGTCGGGATGTGTTTCTAGTCTTCGGCGTGATCAGTGTGATTGGGAGGAGTGTCATGAGTGAGCATGTGATCAAGATCGAAGAACTGATCCAAATGTTGATGAGTGGACGTGTCGATGTCTTGGAGTGTCAACGTGCTTTCCAGCGAGAACCGCGGTGGGTTGCAAAATTGATCAGTTCGGCGATCGAGGACTGTCCTTGGGGGGCGGTGCTGATCTGGGTTCCTGCGGATGAGAACAGGCCTCACGGTGGTCGGTACCAAAAGGGAAGTGATCCGGACCGCTTCATCATCGATGGGAATCAGCGGTTGACGGCGCTAACGGCTGCGCTGGGCAAGCGGCCTCCGTGGATTCCAGCCGACGAGTGGCTGTCCATGGAGGGGCCTGCTCTTGCCGTCAGTGTTGGGGTCACCCGTCAGGGTGAGATGCGGATGAGACCGACAGCATACAGTACTGTTCAAGGGGACATCCCACTCGGAGACTTGCTATCGGGAACGCCGATCGAGGACCTTCTAGACCAAGCCGGGCTTGATCAGCGGAAGGGCCTAGTGCAGAAGTTGGCGGACACCGCGAACAAGATCAAGAACTTCGAGATTCATGTCGAGTGGGTCAGGGGTACAGAGGAGCATGCCGAGCAGTGCTTTCTGCGGCGCAACGAGAAGAGTCAGCAGATGGCTCTGAAGTCAGAACAGTTCCAGATCTCGCTCCTGACGTGCCGTTTCCGGCCCTTGCAGCGGGACTTCATCGGCCCGTTGCTGCGGCAATCGGCTGCTCTCAACATGGGTAAGCTCGTCAACCTCAGAGCTGTCAATAGGGTAATTCAGCACCTCCTTCCGCCTGAACTGCGAGGAGGTCGCGGGATTAATGCTGAACCGTCGCATGTTGAGCATCTCGCGCACGTCGTCGTCGATAGCATCACAGCAGCTTTGGAATATCTCGAACGAATCGGGGTAGTCCATCAAGACCTATTCCCATTTCCATCTATGTTGGATGTTATGGCTGGTTTGATCGCTCGATACCCAGCCGAAGCCATGGCGGAGGATTTTCTCGGACAATGGTTGACACACATGGTCGCCGGAGAGGTTTTCGGTGGCGCTCGCACTATCCGCCAAGAACTGAAGGAGCTCGAAAACACCTCGAACTACCAGCAAGCCAAGGTAGCGCTGTCCAAGTTTGCGCCGCTCGGACGTCCATCTCCCTTCACTCCTGAAAGGGTCGTCGCGATGGAGAACGGCCGCTTTGGCAGCACTGGGTGCCTACTGGCGTTGGCTGCAGCGGCCAAAACATCAGGTTCCGTTGTTGACCTGGCCGACAGCGGGGTTACATTCCCCCACCGGTCGATGACCCTTCGTCAGCTGGTCATCGACCCCATCAAAGGGTACGCGCCTCACTACGCCTTCATGACGGACGAGACGGCGAACGCGATCCAACGGTGTCGCGGTTGGACGCGCCAGGCGTACGAGTTGCTGCGCCCGCCGAACCACGTGCTCGAGGCACACCAGCTACCAGAACCGCCACCGGGCCTTGACGAGCGCGACGCACGTGACTTCCTCGACGAGAATCGTCGCCCGAAGCTGGCGGCAGTGATCGACGCTTACCTTCGTACGATGGCACCTCTTCCTGGCAGAGAAGAGACCGAGCAGGGTGACCTGTTCAAGCCGGGAGGTAACTGGTGATGTCACGGCTGTGGCTGAACCGTAACGGCACAAACATCGCAGGCCGCTTGAAATCCTGGTTGACCAGGAAACCCGGGTCGCCGGCATGCATCAGTCTCGTCGCGGGCTATGTGAGCGTGCGGGGGCTGATGTTGATCGAGTCTGACGTACGCCGTGCTCTCGACCGGGGCACTGAAGTGCGGCTTCTGTTGGCTGTGACTCAGGACGAGGCGATTTGGATCAGGCTTCCTGATCCTTTCACTGATGTTGCTGACGTTCTCCGCCGGAGGCTCGCACGCGACGTTGAGTACCTGAGAACGGAGCTCTCGGGTATCCCCATGGTTCGCGAAGCGCAGGTCAGGTTGCTGGGATTGGCGCACCTTCTTCGTAGACAGGGTTTCTCGTGCCGCCGGCACGAATCCGCGTTCGTCCACAGCAAGGTTTTTGTGCAGCACGGTTCAGGCCTCAACCCCGCCGCCGTGATCGGATCGGCCAATTTGACACTCGGCGGCCTCATGCGGAATGAGGAGTGCGGTATTCAAACGACCGGAGCTGAAGCTCAGCAGGCGGTTGAGTACGCCACGGCGTTGTGGAACGAAGCCGTCCCGTTCGATCTCGCGGGCCTCCTTGAGGAGCAGTTCGCAAACTACCCCCACGAGCTGGTATTCCTGCGAATCTTGTTCGAAGTGTTCGGCGGAGACGTCAACGCTGAGGACAAGTTGTCGCTGGCGCCCTGGCAACGTGACGGGGTCGCCCGTGCCCTGGTGATCGCGCAGGAGTACGGGGGAGCGCTAATTGCCGACGATGTCGGAGTCGGCAAGACCTTTGAGGCAGCGGAGATCATCCGCCGCGGGATCTACGAGCGAGGCGAACGCGTTGTGGTCATCTGCCCCGCAAACCTCGTGCCTATGTGGGAGCGACGGCTCGCTGGCTGGAACCTCCCTGCCGACGTCGTTAGCTATCACAGCCTGTCGCGGGCGGTACAGGATGCGATGCAAGCTGGAAGCGCGCTTCCCTACCAACTGGTCGTGCTCGACGAGGCGCACTGGCTGCGTAACCCCACCACTTGGCGAGACGCCCTCCGAGAGGCTCTCGCATCGGCCGACAATCCACCACGGGTGTTCGGGTTGACCGCGACGCCCATCCAGAACCGCGGGCAGGACTTGGTTGAGATTGTGATGTTGCTTCTTCCGAAACTATCGGTCCAAGAACGACGTGCGCTCGCGGAGCGATGTCGTAGAGCTGACAGGCTTAAGCCCGAACAGCTGCACACCTTGCATCGACAACTCGAGAGCATGCTCGTACGCCGGACCCGGCCCTTCATCAAAGAGAACTACCCAAAGGGAATGGGCGACGCCTCTTTGGCCTTCCCCGAACAGGTTCCGAAGGAAGTTCGCTATAGGCTGCCGTCACGCCTGCGGACCCTCATCAGGGATGTCCTCGCCGCGCTCGACGTCGAGAACGCTGATCTCCCCCAAGCTGCTCTGACCGACTATCACGACCTGGCGCCGAACGAGACGCCGCCGCCCGCATTGACCATGGCGGCGTACCATCTCCAGGACTACAAGCTCAACGGTGGAGGCGGAAGCGAGGTCTCTAGCTTTGACTGGACGAGACTGATCAAATGCATGCTCTGCAAGCGACTTGAGTCATCGGTCGCCGCATTGGCGTCGACCCTTGAAGCGATGCGCTCACGCTGTGCCAAGGTTCTGCAGGACCTCGACTCGGGACTCGTGTACCTGCCCGCCCCCCACCACACAGACCGCGAGCAGCAACAGGATTGGTGGGGCGGGATGCTCGATGGCCAGAACCTGGTCGGGCCCGAGACTGACGAAACGGTCGCACGGCAACCGCGGACCAAACTGGTTGCTCATTCGGCGAGCCTTTTTGCCGTCTCTCAAATTCGCGAGGATGTTGGTCGTGACATCGCCACGCTCACGGCACTTAGGGACAGTGCCAACGACTTGATCTCGGTAGACCCGAAGGTACCGGTCCTCGTTGACCAGATTGCGCGGATCGCCGCCCACCCTGACGGGCCGAAGGTGGTGATCTTCACTGGATCAAGAGTCACAGGTGAACACATCACCAACGAGATCATGCGCCATGTCGCTAGCGATCCACGACTGGCCTTGTATCGCAATCGGATCGCGAGTCTAGCTCGGCTCGACCGCCCGACCGAACGGCAGATCCGCGAGATCACGGCAGATTTTGCGCCTCAAGCAGCTGACATTGCGCCAGGAGCCTTCACATGCCGCGCGCCGCGTAACCGCTACGACCTTCTCATCTGCACCGACATGCTCGCCGAAGGTATCAATCTTCAGCAGACCGCATTCGTTATTCACTTCGATCTTCCATGGAATCCCATGATGATCGGTCAACGCGCAGGTCGTGCAGATCGTCTCGGTTCGCCCTACGAGCAAATTTCATGCTTGTCGGTATTTCCTGACCGTGGCCTCGATGCGCAACTGCACCTGCTTAACCGTCTCTACGGAAAAATCAACCTGGCCGCAGCAGCAGTGGGCGTACCAACGCCGATCATCCCAGGGGCCGCCGTCCAGGTACGAGACTTTACGACGACAGTTCGGCCGCAGGAGTCCACTGCAGACACTTTCCCTGCCTTCGACAGCGATGTGTACCGGGCTGCGCTCGGAACGGCAATGAGAACGCCGGGACTAGGTGATGCCATCCGCAACTTCCCACGCAAGGCTGGCGGAGTGGTGGGAAACGGCGAAGTGTACGGGTTCGTTTTCTGCTTTCGCATCAACATGGAACCGCGGAACAAGGCGGCACTTTGCACGATCTTCACGAACGGCGCGTCGCTCGTAGACCAGTCAAGTTGCCTGCACGAGGCTAGGGTGGAAGATCTAAGGTCGTGGCTTAAGGATGCTGCCAGTGATCACGCTAACATGGTCAAACCCGCGGGGGCACTTCCCGGTGAGGTTCTCCAACGTCTTTGGCCGGCACTTGAGCAAGCGCGAAAGCGAGTTGCCGTACTGCATAAAATTGCAGACAGCGAGTCAGATGACCAAATCACAGTGATCACTTGGCTCGCGCTTGCGAAGCCTATCCGGCAGGGATGAGCCCGCGCTCTGGCAAGATCGATTGGGTAGGTGAGTCGAACTCATATGCGAGGATGATGGTAGTTTGCCGACGTGACTCCGCCGCCTTCACCCCGGCGCCGGACGGGGCACTGCCCTACCGAGTCGATCAGATCGGCACGACGATTGCCGTCCTTCCCGCCACCTGCAAAGGCGGGCGACACCTCGTCGTCCCAGGAGTCAGCAGAGCTATCTCACCGAGGACGAGGTCCGCATGCACTGCCCGGCCTGCGCAGCGACGCCCGGCGTCGACGCGAGCTGGCGGTTGACCAGCAGTCACGCGGGCCCCGACCGTGCCGAACTGGAACACCGGCCGTACGGCGACCTCATCCACCGCGTGCGGGCGGCGACCGGCGCAAGGTAGGCGGGCGTGTCGTGATCAACAGCCCGTTCAGGCGCTGGGAGGGTGATGACATCCACGGACGTAGGCCGGTCCTCACGTCGGTGTGGGGCAACCTGACGCACCGCGGCACGTTATGGTGACCGGGCTGGACCTCACAGGCGTGGTACCCGGACGGCTTCACGGCCGCTTCCCCAGCGTGGAGGACGACTGGTACGGGATCGTCAACTAGGAGATCGGCTACGCCGACGGCCGCCGCGACAAGCTCCACTTGGTCGACCAGTTCGCCGTTCACCCGCGCTGCGCGAACGCCGGTAGCTCGCGAGCCAGGCGTACCCGGCACGTAAAATTCAGGCTGCGGGCTCGAACTGTTTGTGTTCCTCGGTCTCGCTGGAAGCGGGCTGCTGGCTTGCCGCGTTTTGGCATCTGACCCGAGCGACTACGCCGGGCAATCAGACTGCCCTGCGCGCGGCCCTGATGGCCGTCTGCGGGGAGCACCGTGGGGAGCAAATGGGGAGCAGCGCTGTGCGTTGAACTGCTGTGAACCGAACTCAACTGGATTGAATGGCTCCGCGCTGACCTGCGAATTCGTGTTTTCGCAGGTCAGCGCGGGGTGGTGGACATAGTTCACACCGAAGAGGTCACTGGTTCGATCCCAGTATCGCCCACAGTGTGTTGTTGCTGGTCATTGGCCTGTTCGTGAAGATCACGAACAGGCCTTTGATCGTTTCGGGGAGCATCTGGGGAGCAGG
>NZ_VWPH01000022.1 GCF_008630535.1 Saccharopolyspora hirsuta
ACCCGTTCGCCACTCATCCACACCCGAAAGTGCTTCAGCGTTCGACTTGCATGTGTTAAGCACGCCGCCAGCGTTCGTCCTGAGCCAGGATCAAACTCTCCAACAATGCTGTTGAACAATCCCAGCAGACACTCAAACCAAAAAGGCGAGCATCATACTCAAAGAAACCACCAACCACCGAAATGGTCGGGGGCATACAAGAACACTAACCAAAACAGTCCGCTGTTGAGTTCTCAAAGAACACACCCACACCATCACCCACAACCACTCACGGCCGTGCAGCTCCGGGGAGCATTTCCTCTGTTCGCTTTCGTGATTCCCACTCTAGCAGGCCCGATTTCCCGGTCATTCAGGGGGGTCACTCTCGTTTCCCGCACCCGATTCGTTATCACCCGGACACCGAACCATTTAGAGTTATCAACCGCGAAGCGATTCGCATTTTCAAAGTCTTGCTTTTCAAGCCCACCCACTCTACCACTCAAGCGTGGGAGCTTGGTTCGTGGACCCGTGTCTCGCCCGGCCCGGTTTTCCCGGCCCGTGTCGCGCTGACCTGGATAACTCTACACACCCCCAAAACCCCCTCGAACAGCACCCCCCACTAACTGCGAATGGCCAGGTCAGGCGGCATTTCGAAGTCGAAGAGGGCGGACAGCTCGGCGACCGTCGAATCGACGTCCCGGTGGTGCACCCCCACCATTCCGGCCTCGACCGCTCCGACCACGTTCCGGTGCAGGTCGTCCACGAACACGCACTGCTGCGGCTCCAGCCCCAACCGGCGCGCGGTCAGCAGGTAGATCTCGCGGCTCGGCTTGGCGACCGCCACCGCACCGGAGAGCACGACCGCGTCGAAGTGGTCGGCGACTCGCGGGTCGGGCAACCCGCTGGCGTTCGACACCACCGCCGTGCTGATCCCGCTCCGGCGGACCTGGCGCGCGACCTCGAGCAGCGGCGGCGCGTCCGCGGTCGCGCGCCCCGGATCGTCCAGCACCCCGGCGTAGTCCAGCAGCAATCCCCTGAGTTCCACGGGCTGCACGGTAGCTCACACGATCAGGCGGTCTGCGCCGAAAAGTGACCGGATTCCGAGGGGAACTTCCTCAGTACTGCGAGGAGTTCCCACCGAAACCCCGGAGGTGCCATGACCGCAGTCCTCGAGCTCGACGCCCCGATCGCGCCGACCAACACCGACGATCCCGGCGAGCGGAGCGCCGTCGCCATCGCGACGTCCGTCGGCGGGCACGTGTTCGACGTGCTCTCCGGTCGGCGCACCGTGCGCGAAGTCGACGAGCACCTCTCCTCGCGGGTCGCCGGGCTGCTGCTCACCACCCGCCTGCACGCAGCACAAGGCCCGGAGCACCGGGTGCGTTCCGTGCACGCCTGCCCGATCACCGAGTACGCGGTGGAGGCGTGCATGGTCGTCGGAACGCACGACCGGGTCCGGGCCCTGGTGCTGCGCGTCGAGCGGGACGGCGAGCACTGGGTGTGCACCCGCCTGTCCCTCGTCTGATCAGCGCCGTCGGTTCTTCTTCGCTTCAGCGCGAGCAGCCGCCCGACGCTCGCGGCGGGTGCCGCCGCGGGCCTCCGGGCCCTGCGCGCCGTCGCTGCTGGTCTCGACGCCACCGGTCTCGTTCGGACCGGAGTAGCTCAGCCGCTGCTGCCCCGGGCTGTCGAGGCCCTTGCCGCGCAGTGCGCTGGGGACGTTCTCGCCGGTTGCCGCCGCCCCGCCGAGCTGGCTCAGCGCCGGTCCGGCGGAGGCCGGGCGCGCCCGCTTCGGCTGCGGCGCGGGCTGCGGGGTCTGCTGGACGTCGGGGGTTCCGCTGCCGACCTGGCTCACCGACACCGGGACGGCGGGCTCCTCCGGCGCGGGCTGCGGCTCCGCGGCCTCCACCTGGACGTTGAACAGGAACCCGACGGACTCCTCCTTGAGCGCCTCCAGCATCGCCCCGAACATGTCGAAGCCCTCGCGGCGGTACTCGATCAGCGGGTCGCGCTGCGCCATCGCGCGCAGCCCGATGCCCTCCTTGAGGTAGTCCATCTCGTAGAGGTGCTCGCGCCACTTGCGGTCCAGGACGCTGAGCACGACCCGGCGTTCCAGCTCGCGCATCGCGCCGGGGCCGACCTTGCCGTCGACCTCGGCCTCGCGCTTGGCGTAGGCGGCCTTCGCGTCCTCGACGACCAGCTCCAGCAGCCGCTCCTTGGTGAGGTCCTCGTCGGAGTCGACGAGCTCCTCCCAGTCGATCGACACCGGGTAGAGCGTCTTCAGCGCGGTCCAGAGCTTCTCGAAGTCCCAGTCCTCGGCGTAGCCCTCGGCGGTCTCCGCGTCGACGTAGGCGGTGACGACATCGGTGAGCATGTGCATCACCTGCTCCTGCAGGTCCTCACCGGCCAGCACGCGGTGCCGCTCGTCGTAGATGACGGTCCGCTGCTGGTTCATGACCTCGTCGTACTTGAGGACGTTCTTGCGGATCTCCATGTTCTGCTGCTCGACCTGGGTCTGCGCGCTGCGGATCGCGCGGCTGACCATCTTGTGCTCGATCGGCACGTCGTCGGGCACCTTGAGGCGGGTCATCACCGTCTCGACCATGGCCGCGTTGAACCGCCGCATCAGCTCGTCGCCCAGCGACAGGTAGAACCGGGACTCGCCCGGGTCGCCCTGGCGGCCGGAACGACCGCGCAGCTGGTTGTCGATGCGCCGGGACTCGTGGCGCTCGGTGCCGAGCACGTAGAGCCCGCCGCTCGCGCGGACCTCCTCGGCCTCGGCCTCGGCCTGGGCCTTGATCTTCTCCACGACCGCGGGCCACTCGGCCTCGTACTGCTCGCGGTTCTCCACCGGGTCCAGGCCGCGGGAGCGCAGCTCGGCGTCGGCGAGGTGGTCGACGTTGCCGCCCAGCACGATGTCGGTACCGCGACCGGCCATGTTGGTGGCGACGGTGACGGCGCCCTTGCGACCGGCCTCGGCGATGATCGCGGCCTCCCGCGAGTGGTTCTTCGCGTTGAGCACGCTGTGCGGGATGCCCCGCTGGGTCAGCAGCTTCGACAGGTACTCGGAGCGCTCGACGCTGGTGGTGCCGACCAGCACCGGCTGACCGGCCCGGTGGCGCTCCTCGATGTCCTCGGCGACCGCCTCGAACTTGGCCGGCTCGGTCTTGTAGACCAGGTCGGGCTGGTCCACGCGGGCCATCGGCTCGTTGGTCGGGATCGGCACCACGCCGAGCTTGTAGGTGGTGTGGAACTCCGCCGCCTCGGTCTCGGCGGTACCGGTCATGCCGGCGAGCTTGTCGTAGAGGCGGAAGTAGTTCTGCAGCGTGATCGTGGCCAGCGTCTGGTTCTCGGCCTTGATCTCGACGCCTTCCTTGGCCTCGATCGCCTGGTGCATGCCCTCGTTGAAGCGGCGCCCGGCGAGGATGCGGCCGGTGAACTCGTCGACGATCAGCACCTCGCCGTCGCGGACGATGTACTCCTTGTCGCGCTTGTAGAGCTCCTTGGCCTTGAGCGCGTTGTTCAGGTAGCCGACCAGCGGGGTGTTCGCGGCCTCGTAGAGGTTCTCGATGCCGAGCTGGTCCTCGATGATCGAGACGCCCTCCTCGGTGACGCCGACGGTGCGCTTGCGCTCGTCGACCTCGTAGTGCTCGTCGCGCTTGAGCATCGGGGCGAGCCGGGCGAACTCCTGGTACCACCGGGAGGACTGGTCCGCGGGGCCGGAGATGATCAGCGGGGTCCGGGCCTCGTCGATCAGGATGGAGTCGACCTCGTCGACGATGGCGAAGTTGTGCCCGCGCTGCACGCAGTCGGCCAGGCTCCAGGCCATGTTGTCGCGCAGGTAGTCGAAGCCGAACTCGTTGTTCGTGCCGTAGGTGACGTCCGCCGCGTAGGCCTTGCGCCGCTGGTCGGGGGTCATCTCGGCGAGGATCGCGCCGACCTCCAGGCCGAGGAACCGGTGCACGCGGCCCATCCACTCGGCGTCGCGGCGGGCGAGGTAGTCGTTGACCGTGACGACGTGCACGCCCTTGCCGGTGATCGCGTTGAGGTAGGCGGGCAGCACGCAGGTGAGGGTCTTGCCCTCACCTGTCTTCATCTCGGCGATGTTGCCCAGGTGCAGCGCCGCGCCGCCCATCAGCTGGACGTCGTAGTGGCGCTGGCCGAGCGTGCGCTTGGCGCCTTCGCGCGCCACCGCGAAGGCCTCCGGCAGCAGCTCGTCGAGCGTCTCGCCATCGGCGTGGCGGCGTTTGAACTCGTCGGTCTTGCCCCGCAGCTCGGCGTCGGACAGAGCGGCGACGTCTCCTTCGAGCTCATTGATGTGCGCTGCGATGGCGCGCAGGCGCTTGAGCATCTTGCCCTCGCCGGCGCGGAGCAGTCGGGACAGGACCATCCGGTCGACCTCACTAGCTGATCGTGACGCGTCCGTCACGGACGCTTTGCGGCCATCGTATTAGAGCTGGTGACGGGGACCGGCCATCCGGTGCGGTCGGGTGGCGGCCCCGCACACGCAGCTGTCCCCCGCGGACCACGGTACGCGGGGGACAGCCGTTGGGGTCGGCGTTGGCGGAGACTCGCCCTACAGGGCGTCCGCCAATCTGATCACTCCGTAGTCGAATCCCTTCCTCCGGTAGACCACGCTCGGCCTACCGCTGTCGGCATCGGAGAAGAGGTAGAAGTCGTGCCCGACCAGCTCCATCTGGTACAGGGCCTCGTCGACCGTCATCGGCTTGGCCGAGTGCTCCTTCTCCCGGACGACGCGGCCCGGTTCGTACCCGTCCTCAGCCATCCGCTGCCCGGGCACCTCGGCGCTGTACTCGGCTGCTTCCTGGGGCGCTTCGAGCAGCGTGGTGCGGCCCTCGGCCGCTGCGGCGCCCATCACCACGGGCCGGTCCGCCATCGCTGCGGTCGCCTCTGCCACGGAAGTCGGGTTGTGCTGTCCGTAGTGCACCTTCCTACGGTCGTGCATGCGCCGGAGGCGGCTCTCCAGCTTGGTCGTTGCGGCGTCGAGCGCGGCGTAGAAGTCGCCGGCGCAGGCCTCGGCACGCACCGGCGTGCCCTTGCCCACCAGGGTGATCTCGACTCGCTGGCAGTTCTTGGCCTGACGGGGGTTGCGCTCGTGGAACAGCTCCACATCCGCCCGGATTGCCTTCTTGTTGTACCGCTCAAGCCGGGTCAACTTGGCGTTGACGTGGTCCCGGTAGTGCTCGGGAACCGCGACGTTTCGACCCTTGACGACGATATCCATTCACGACCTCCGATTCCGTAGGAGAGGTGCGTGGCGCCGAACAGCGCGATCAGCTCGCTTCCGGCGCCAGGGACATGGGATTTCGCTCCTTCCCTCCGCCAGGGGTTGGCTGGATTGAGTGGCACGTTAGCTCGGTTTACCGATTTGTGACACCCCCCGGGTCGGGCGAAGTCAAGCGGCCACCGAGAGTGATTGGTGCCACCGTTCGAAGCACGCCCGGAGCGTGCGCGGACAGTGCTCGCAGGGACCCTTCACCCCGAATTTTCACCCGTTCGGCCGCTCGCCGCGACTGCACCGCGCGAGGCCGTGGGTGGGGCGGGTTCGGCCTGCTCACAAACGGAAAACGAGTGTCCGGCGGGGGAAGTTCCCGGGATCGCTCGGACAATGGTGGTTCACCCGATCACCTCAACCGGCCGTCGCGGTCAGGCTGAGCACCGCGTCCACCGCGCGACCTGCGGTTCCGAGGGCCGCCAGGCAGGCCGCCGCGGTCGCGGCGGTGGTGATGACGTCGTCGATCAGCACGAGCTGGGCGGTTCGCGGGGGAAGTCGACCGTTCTGGAGGAGCACTCGCCCGGACAGGTTGCGCACCCGTTCGGCCGCATCGAGCCCGGCCGAGTCAGCGGCGCCGCGCGCGGTCACCAGGCAGTCCGCCACCCCGGTCGGCCAGCCCGCCGCCGTCAGCAGCTCCGACGTCCGGTGCGCGATGCGGCGCATGTGCGCGCCACCGCGGCGGCGGGCGGCGATGGCGCGGGACGGTGCGGGGACCAGCCACCAGCGGTGGTCGAGCTGGTGGTGCTCGGTGATCGCCCGCAGGCCGGTGGCCAGGTGCCGGGCCAGCGGGTCGGCGAGGTGGCGATGCCCGGACTCCTTGTACGCGAGCACCGCGCGGCGGGCGGCGCCGCGGTAGCGGCCCAGCGCGTACGCCGGTGGGTCGGGCGGCAGCAGCGGGCGCTCGACGCGGTGGAGCCCGCCGAGCTCGCGGGCGCAGTCCGGGCACCACGCGGTACCGGCGGCGTCGCAGCCCGCGCAGTGCATCGGCAGCAGGAGGTCGACCAGGCCGGAAAGCCCGTCGCGGAGAAGGGAAGCGCGCATCGGGCGATCATGGCGCGGACCGGCTGGCCGACTCACCGACGAGTGTCGGGCGCTGATCGCCGCAGCGCCTCGCCGTCACCCGGTCGAATGTCACAAGCCCGGTCGACGTCGGTGACGTGCGGTGCCGAATCAGCCGGGGAAGAACGGGAGCGAGCTGCTGCCGATGCGCGGCTCCAGCAGGGACCACACGTCGTTCGGATCGGCGGACGCCCAGATGTTGCTGCGGTCGGCGACGATCACCGTCGGGCCCGGGCCGACCGTGATCGTCTTCATCGGCTGCCCCAGGTTCGCCGACGTGTAGGCCTCCCAGCGGAAGCCGTCCACCGACACCTCGTAGACCGGGGAGGTGTGGCTGTCGGTGATCACCGCCAGGGACTCCTCGTCCCGCCACTCCAGGCCCAGGATCTGCGCGCGCTGCGGCGCGGGCAGCGGGACCGGCCGGTCCAGCACGACCGCACCGTCCTGATCGGACACCGCGCCGACCACCAGCTGCCCGTCGATCACGGCCGCGACCCGGGTGCCGTCGCGGGACAGCCGCAGGTCGGTGATCGGCCGCCCCCCGGTGAAGCCCGCGGAGTCGACCTTCTCCACGGTCCAGCCGCTGCCGCTGCTGCGCGCCCGGATCACGTCGCGCCCGGCGACCACCGTCCACACCTCGTTGTTCCCGCGCCAGGTCGGCTTGCTCATGAAGCTGCCGGGCGGGCCCAGCTCGGCGAGGGCCTCGCCGTAGGGGCCGACCCGCAGCCCGACCTCCTCCGGGGACCGCCGGGTCACCGCGGCGATCTTGCGCCCGTCGGGCGACTGACCGGCGCGGATCACCTGGTACTCGCCGGACCCGGCCGGTCCGGGGACCGGGTCGGCGCGGCTGTCCAGCCGCTTGAGCCGCTCGTCGATCACGGCCAGCCCGCCCAGGTCCTGACGCGGCATGTTGTCGATCTCGTACTTGGTGAGGTCGGTCGGCCGCAGGTCCTGGGTGTCAGACAGCAGCGGCATGCCCTCCTCCTGCAGCCGCACCCGCGCGTTGCTGACCTTCTGCAGGGTGAACACGACCTGGGCGGCGATCAGCCACCGCGTCTCGTCGGAGACGTCGCCGAGGTTGCTGAGGTTGACCTCCAGCGCGCCGTCCCCGGTGGCCTCGCTGGTGTTGGTGCGGGGGCGCACGCCGGGCGGGATGGCGGTGCGCAGCGCCGAGCGCAACCCCTCCGACGGGCCCGAGGTCAGCAGGTCGATCACCCGGCGCGGCAGCGTGCTGGCCGGTTGCGAGGCCACGTAGCGCACGTCCGGGACGACGCCGGTGGCGTCGTGGTCGAGGAAGTAGATCGGCACCGAGCGGTACACGCTGCTGAACGCGTCCCGGCTCACCACCATCTCGGCCGGTGGCGAGGAGATCCGCCACTTGCCGTCGGGCTGGAGCTCGACCCGCACGGTGGCCTCGTACTCGCCGACGTCCGGCACGAAGGAGGAGTCCGGCAGCAGCCGTCCGACCTTGTCCGCCTGCACGGTCACCAGCTGCACGCCGTCGGGCAGCGGTTCCGGCGGGGGCGGTGCCGGGATGGTGTCGACGTTGCTCACGATCAGCAGGTCGGGGCCCGGCGACCACTGCTTTGCCTGCACCGCGTCGAGGTGCATCCGGGCCGCCTCGTGGTTGCTGGCCGGGGACGCGGAGTCCACGAACCGGCGGACCAGGGCCAGCGGATCGAGGTTGTCCGGGGGCGGGGTCACCTCCGTCGTCGTGTTGCGCTCGTCGGCCTCCCGCACGGCCACCGGGTCGGACTCCTCCGGGATCGACGCGCACGAGGTCAGCGGAACCAGCAGCACCGAGAGCACCGCCAGGCAACGAGCGGCCCGGCCCCCCATCATTCGTCCTCCCAGGAGTCCTCGGACAGCCGAGCCGGGCCGCGGTCGTGGACGCCACCAGCGGATTCGGCGTCCTGCGGGCGCTCCACCGACGCGGCCAGCAGCGCCTCCGGCGCGGCGATGCGGCGGGTGCCGGGCAGCGGCAGCGGGCTGCCGTCGAACTCCGCACCGGGTCGGCGGGGCAGGGTGACGCGGAAGCAGGACCCCTCGCCCGGCTCCCCCCAGGCGTCCAGGGCACCGCCGTGCAGCCGGGCGTCCTCCTGGCTGATCGACAGCCCCAGCCCGGTCCCGCCGGTCCGCCGGTTCCGGGACGGGTCGGCCCGCCAGAACCGGGTGAACACCAGCTCGGCCTCCCCGGCGCGCAGGCCGACGCCGTAGTCCCGGACGGTCACCGCGACCGCTTGCTCGTTGCTGCCGAAGCGGATCTCGACCGGACCGCCCTCGGCGTGGTCGATCGCGTTGGCCACCAGGTTCCGCATGATCCGCTCGACCCGGCGGGCGTCGGCGACGATGCCCAGCTCAGCGGCCCCGCAGGCGGGCACGATCACCCGCAGCTCGACGCCGCCCTCGTCGGCGATCGGGCGCAACGCCTCCACCGAGCGCTCCACCAGCTCCACCAGGTCGACCTGCTCGGCGGACAGGTCGGCCACCCCGGCGTCCAGCCGGGAGATCTCCAGCAGGTCGCCCAGCAGCAGCTCGAACCGGTCCAGCTCGTCGACCAGCAGCTCGGTGGAGCGGGACAGGCCGGGCGGGAACTGCTCGCGGGAGGCGTGCAGCACGTCGGCGGCCATCCGCACCGTGGTCAGCGGGGTGCGCAGCTCGTGCGAGACGTCGGAGGTGAACCGGCGCTGCAGCTGGCCGAACTCCTCCAGCTGCGTGATCTGCTGCTTGAGGCTGTCGGCCATCTCGTTGAACGACTCGGCGAGCCGGGCGACGTCGTCCTCGCCGATCACCCGCATGCGCTTGTCCAGGTCGCCCTCGGCGAGCTGCTCGGCGATCTGCGCGGCCTGCCGCACCGGGCGCACGATCTGCCGGGTCACCAGGTTCGTGATCAGCCCCAGCAGGACCAGCAGCACCGCACCGCTGATCAGCAGGGTCTGCTGCACGACGCGGAGGGTCTCCTGCTCCGCGCTCAGCGGGAACATCATGTACAGCTGCAGCGACCGGGTGGCGCTGGCCACCGGCGTGCCCACGATCAGCATGGTGACCTGGCCGCTGTCCCGCGGCACCGTCTTGATCTTGGTCGCGAGCTGGCCGCGCTCGGCGAACAGGCGCAGGTCCTCCGGCACGTCGTCCACCGGGCCCGCGGAGGGCTGCTCGTTCCGCTCCACCGGTGCCAACCCGTCGACCAGCACCGGGGTGAACGCGCCGGCCACCGTTTCCGTCGTGGACTGGCCGGAGGAGGACGTCGTCAGCCGGTTCAGCGCGGCCGTCAGCTGCTCCCGGACGCTCTCCGGGTCGGCGTTGGGGTCCACCGCGGTGAGCTCGCGCTCCAGGATCGGGAGGCTGGTGTCGACCTGCGTGATCGCACCGTCCTCCTTGGAGCTCAGCAGCTGGGAGGTGATCTGCCACTGCAGCACCATGCCCAGCACGATCACCACGGCCAGCGAGAGGGCGAGGGTGCTGACCACCACGCGCAGCTGCATCGAGCGGCGCCAGAGCGCCTCGAAGCGGCGCCAGCGGTCGCGGATCTCCTCCTGGACACGACTGACCAGCCGCCGCACCCAGCGGCTCCGACGCGTCCACACGTTCACGACAACCGTCGCCCTCCACGACTACGACCCGGTTGGAAAACTGTGCCAAAGGGTCGATCCGCGGGCCGCACCGGCCCACGACATGCGAAGAGCGCCCGCTCGGCGAGCAGGCGCTCCAGGTCCGGCTACCCGATCACGGGGGGCCGGCCTTGTAGCCGACGCCGCGGACGGTCAGCACCACCTCGGGGCGCTCCGGGTCGCGCTCCACCTTCGAGCGCAGGCGCTGGACGTGCACGTTCACCAGCCGCGTGTCCGCCGCGTGGCGGTAGCCCCAGACCTGCTCCAGCAGGACCTCGCGGGTGAACACCTGGCGCGGCTTGCGGGCCAGCGCCACCAGCAGGTCGAACTCCAGCGGGGTCAGCGCGATCGGCTGGCCGTCCCGGGTCACCTCGTGCCCCGGCACGTCGATGGTCACGTCGCCGATGGTGAGCACCTCCGCCGGTTCCGCGTCGGTGCGGCGCAGCCGGGCGCGCAGCCGGGCCACCAGCTCCTTCGGCTTGAACGGCTTGACCACGTAGTCGTCGGCACCCGACTCCAGGCCGAGCACCACGTCCACGGTGTCGCTCTTGGCGGTCAGCATCACGATCGGCACGACGGACTCGGTGCGGATGGCCTTGCAGACGTCGATGCCGTTCATCCCCGGCAGCATCAGGTCCAGCAGGACCAGGTCCGGCTTGAGTTCCCGCAGGGCAGGCAACGCCTTGGTGCCATCGCTGACGACGGCGGTCTCGAACCCCTCTCCCCGGAGCACGATGGTCAGCATTTCGGCCAGGGCCGGATCGTCGTCCACCACGAGCACGCGTGCCTTCATGTCCAACATGGTTGCACTTCTGCACCAGCTGCCGTGCACGCACCCGCTGATCGTCACCGCAGGTCGGACCGTTGATACGCGACAAGGCCCAGTTCATACCGCCGAACGGAGCAGTCGGCGGGTGATCCGGACCGCTGCGCTGGGCGGATCAGCCCAGGACGTGCTCGTCGACGATCCCGGCGAAGTCGACCTGCCCGGAACCGTCCACGACGAGCCACGGCGACCACCAACCGGCCGCCGCCAGCTGCGCGTAGACCTCGCCGCAGCGCTTCTGCAGCCCGGAGTCGGACTCGAAGTTGTCGCGCTGCCGGTCCGCCTCGGTCCGCTCGCGGTGCTCGGCCCGGCTGGCCGCCACCTCCGTCGGGACCTGGAGCAGGATCTGCAGGTCCGGCTTGGGCAGCGCGAAGCGCTCGACCTCCAGCTCCCGGACCCAGGCGACGAAGTCGCCGGTGCTGTCCTGGTGGAGCCGGGCGGCGCCGTAGGCGGCGTTCGAGGCGACGTAGCGGTCGAGCAGGAGGACGTCGTGGGCGCGGAGGTCGTCGCGGAGCGCGGCGGCCGCGGAGCGGCGGTCGAGCGCGTTGAGCACGGCGATGCCGTAGACGGAGTCGCCGAGGTCGCCGTGGCCGCCGCGGAGCGCCTCGCCGATGAGGGTGCCGTGGATGTCCTCCGCGTAGCGCGGGAACGCGGCGCGCGCCACTGAGCAGCCGCGAGAGGTGAGCTCCGCGGTGATGCCGTTGGCGAAGGTGCGCTTGCCCGCGCCGTCCAAGCCCTCGATGACGATGAGTCGACCCACGGCACCGACGGTAGTCGAGCGCCGCGCTCCGCCCGACGGCCTCCCCCGATCAGCGCACCGGGGCGGGAATTCGCTTTACCACCAGGGCGTTCAGTTGTATACCGGTTGTATGCAGAGGACCCACTCCTATCAGCTGACGGTGACCTGGATCGGCAACACCGGAAACGGCACGACCTCCTACCGCGAGTACAGCCGCGAGCACGTGGTGGAGATCGACGGCAAGCCCCCGCTGACGGCCTCCGCCGACCCGGCGTTCCGCGGCGACCCGAACCTGCCCAACCCGGAGGACTTCCTGGTCGCGGCGCTGTCCGAGTGCCACATGCTCTGGTACCTCGCGCTGTGCAGCACCTCCGGCGTCGTGGTCACGGCCTACCGCGACGAGGCGAGCGCGACCATGGTCGAGGTGCCCGGCACCGGCGGTCACTTCACCGAGGTCGTCCTCCGCCCGAAGGTGGTGATCGCCGACCCGGCAACCCTGCCCAAGGCCCGCGAACTGCACGAACAAGCCCACCGCAAGTGCTACATCGCGAACTCGGTCAACTTCCCGGTCCGACACGAACCGGAGATCACCACCGCCGGGTGAGGTTCGCGCGACCTCCGGGATCGCCGCCGACCGCTGATTCCGCTGGTCTTCGGTCGGCTCGGCACCGCCGATCGAAGACCGGGGCTCGCGGGGGTTCGGTTCGGGTTGTGGGTCGGTTGGGGTGGAGTGGGGCGATCTCGGGACAGGGGGTGGTTCGGGGGATCAGAATCATCGGTGCAGAGCTCGCCAGATGTCGACCTGCCGTGGAGAATCGATCACCGGTGGTCGATGGTCGCGAACGACTCGGGAGGATCCAGTGCAGATACCCGGGCCCGACACCCGCGTGGTCGAGCTGCGGGTGCACGGCATCCTCGGTGCCACCGGCGACGAGCTGACCGACTCCGTCGCCTCGGTGGACGTCGCCGGGGACGGGGTCGGGCGGATCATGCGCCCGGCCGACCGGTTGCGCCGCCCGGTTCCCGGGCCGGTGCTGTCGACCGGGGACCGCTCGGTGCCCCGGATCGTCGAGGGCTACGTCTGGGGCGGCATGACCTCCGGCGGGTTGGCCAAGGCGACCTGGGCGCTGCTCTTCCCGTTCGCGCTGGCGAACATGGCGCACTGGATGCTGCCGCCGGTCCGCAGCGGCAACCTGATCAGCCGGACGCTCGCCACCGCGCTGCGCGCCTTGCTCCGGCTGTCCGCGCTGCTGCTGACGATGTTGTTCGTCGCGCAGCTGACCGTGGTCAGCCTCGACCTGGTGGCCGCGCAGTGCCTGAGCCCCGGCGCGCCGTGCCTGGAGTTCGTCCCGGACGCGGTTCGCTCCGTCGACGTGCTGCGCTCGTCGGTGGCGTTGCTGCCGATCGCGCTCGTCATCCTCCTCATGCATCGTCTGTCCACTGTGTCCTGGCAGGTCTCGGCGCCGAAGACCGACAAGCCGCAGCACTCCGCGCGCGCACCGATGCTGCCCGGCGCGAACGTCGTCGCCGACCCGGACACCCCTGCGCTGCGCGCCCTCCACGTGATCGCCGCGCTGGCCACCGTGGCGATGCTCGCCCTCGGCGGGCCGTTCCTGCCCACCGCGGACCCGCGGTGGCTGCTGGCCGCCGCGCTGATCGGCATCAGCGCGGTGGGCACGGTCGCCCTCGACGACCCCGCCCGGATGCACCCGGACGGCAAGGAGAAGGTGCTGCGGAGCTTGCTCGGCCGCACCCCGCGGCGCGTGCTGATCACCGCGGCCGCGCTGCTGCTGTGCTCGGTCGCGCTGCTCCCCGGTCCGCTCGCCGGGCAGCTGCCCGGGTCCGGCCCCACCATCGACGCGATCACCAGCACCCTGGTGGTCACCTGCATCGCCGTCGCGGTACTGCTCACCCCGGCCACCCTGCTGGCCCGGCCCACCTGGAAGAACTGCCCGCGGCCGCTCCGCCCGTGGGCCGGTGGGTGGATGTCCGCCCCGGTGCTGATGTTCGCGTGCATGCTCGGCGCCGGGTTCGGGGCCGGGCTCGCGTACACCGTCCGCCAGACCCTCGTCGTCGACGACCTCCCCGGAGAGCAGGGACCGAAGCTCCCCGAAGCGTTCAACGACGTCACGATCTTCTGGGGCGCCACTGCCGTGCTGCTGGCGCTGGCCGCGGTCATCGCCATCCCGCTGCTGCTGATCAAGCGGTGGCGGACCGCCCGCACCGACGACGACAGCTCGATCCCGGACGAGATCGCCCTGCTGCACGCCGGTCGCCCGGAGGACCAGCGCGCGGCCGCGAACGCCTGGAAGTGGGCCTCCCTGCAGCGCCGCTACTCGCACGTCGTCCTCCTGGTGATCGCCGGGGTGCTGGCGGTCAGCACCGCGGTGACCGTGGTGGCTCGAACCATCGGCCTCCCTCCGCTGATGGACACGAACTGGCTGGTCGCGATCGGGGTCGCTTCGCTGGCCGCGCTGGCGGCGGGCCTGCTGCGGATGGTCTTCCGCGCGGCGGGCAAGCGGGACACCGCCCGCTACCTCGGCGTGCTCTGCGACCTCGTGCTGTTCTGGCCGCGCGAGGCGCACCCGGTGGTCCCGCCGTGCTACGCGCTGAAGGTCATCCCCGAGCTCGCCGACCGCGCCACCGAGCACCTGGCGGACCCGAACACCCGCGTCGTGCTCGTCGGGCACAGCCAGGGCAGTCTGCTCGCCGCCGTGGCCACCGCCCGGCTGCTCGACTCGCTGCCCGAGGCCGACCGCGAACGCGTCGGGCTGGTCACCGCCGGGTCCCAGCTGCAGTGGGCCTACCCGCGCGCATTCCCCGGCGTGGTCCCGCACAAGTCGCTGCGCGACCTGGCCGGAACGCTCGGCGGGCGCTGGCGCTCGCTGTGCCGCGGCACCGACCCGCTCGGCGGAGCCGTGACCACGTGGAACCGGCAGGTCTACGACGGCATGCTGATCGGCGTCGGGTTCCGGGCCGACGGCACCGAGGGACCGCTGCCCGCGGCGACCCGCGGCCCCACCGGCGCGCTGGTGCTGGGCGGCGACCACTGGCTGCCGGACCCGCAGCGCGGGCCGTTCGCCTGCCGCCGCTGGGTGCCGGGCGTGCTGGGGCACAGCGACTACCCCGGCGACCCCGAGTGGGACCGGGCGGTGGCGATGGCGGCCGGGCTGGAGACCCCGGTCCGCGGTGCCACGCTGCCGTTGCGCCCCCAGACCCCCACCCCTGCGCAGGCCCCGTCCGTGCCGAGCCCGCCGAAGTCCCCGCAGCTGACCGCGCAGGGCGGCGACGGCGGATCCCTCACCGACTCCGTCGAGGAGCTGACCCACGCGGACGAGGAGCCCGAGCCCGCGCTGGACGACGAGGTCGAACCGGACGCCGCACCGGAGCCGCAGGCCGTGAAGGCCCGGCCCAAGCCGTCGGTGCTGCCCGAGATCACCGAGCCGCGCGGACGCAGCGCCCCGTGGGAGCGCGCGATGTCGCTGGGCAGCAGCGACCACTGAGTCGCGCACCCAGCACCTAGCCGGTGGCTCGGTCCAGCGCGCACCGCACCACCGCACGCCCGGTACGTCGGTGGACACCCGGACAGCGCTCTTCGAGCACCGGGCCGATGCGGCACCGGGGTTCCGGCACGCGCCGGGCGGTTCGTGGTTCGCGGACAGGTCCTGAGTTCAGCCGTTGCAAGTTCCATGTGAACCATGATCCAGCGCTGACCAGCGGAGATCATCACTCGAGCAGGTGAACATCAGTTCGATGCGCGAGCGGCGCGCGCAAAAAGAGCGGCGGCGCCGTCCCCACCGGGACGACGCCGCCGCACTGGCGACTGCCAGGACTACTCGGAACCTCGCGGCACCTCACCACCGGCCGCGACCTCACCGGCCTTGGCCCGCTGCCCCAGCCGCGAGTGGGTGCGGCCGTAGAGGAAGTAGATCACCACACCGGCCGCCATCCAGATGATGAACCGGACCCAGGTCAGCGCCGTCAGGTTCAGCATCAGCCAGAGGCAGGCGATGATCGCGAGGATCGGCACCAGCGGCACCAGCGGGGCGCGGAAGCCGCGCGGCAGGTCGGGCCGGGTCCGGCGGAGGACGATCACGCCCAGCGAGACCAGCACGAACGCGAACAGGGTGCCGACGTTGACCATCTCTTCGAGCTTGTCCGCCGGGAAGAAGCCGGCGGCCACCAGCACGACCACGCCGACCAGCACGGTGGCCCGGGTCGGGGTGCCGCGCTTCGGGTCGGTCTTGGCCAGGCCGCGCGGCACCAGACCGTCGCGGGACATGGCGAACAGGACTCGGGTCTGGCCCAGCAGCAGCACCATGACGACCGTGGTCAGACCGACCAGCGCACCGACCGCGATGATCGCGGCGGCCCAGTTGATCCCGTGCTGCGCGAAGGCCGTGGCCAGCGTGGAGCGGGTGCCGGACTCGTCGGTCGCCAGGTCCGTGTAGGGCACCATGCCGGTGACCACCAGCGCGACGGCCACGTAGAGCACGGTGACGATCGCCAGGCTGCCGAGGATGCCGCGCGGCGCGTTCTTCTGCGGGTTGCGGGTCTCCTCCGCAGTGGTGGCGACGATGTCGAAGCCGATGAAGGCGAAGAACACCAGCGACGCACCGGCCAGCAGGCCGAAGATGCCGAACGTGCTGGTCTCACCGCCGAGGATGAGCGACAGCAGCGACTGCTCGATCGGCGGCGTGTCGGAGGCGGAGGCCTCGGTCGCCGGTGGGATGAACGGCGTGTAGTTGGCCGTGTTGATGTAGGCCAGGCCGACCACGATGACCAGCAGCACCACGAAGACCTTGATCAGCGTGATGACCAGGCTGACCCGGGCGGACAGCTTGGTGCCCAGCGCCAGCAGCGTGCACAGCACGGCCACCAGCAGCACCGCGCCCCAGTCGAACTGCAGCCCGCCGGCGAACTCGAACGACGTCGGGAGCTCCACCCCGATCAGCCCGAAGACCTGCTCCAGGTAGATCGACCAGCCCTTGGCGACCGCGGCCGCGGCGACGGCGAACTCCAGGATCAGGTCCCAGCCGATGATCCAGGCGATGAACTCGCCGAAGGTCGCGTAGGAGTAGGTGTAGGCGCTGCCCGCGACCGGCACCGTGGAGGCGAACTCGGCGTAGCACAGCGCCGCGAGCCCGCAGGCGATCGCGGCGAGCACGAACGCCAAGGACACCGAGGGACCTGTCATGTCACCGGCGGTCCGCGCGGCGAGGGTGAAGATGCCGGCACCGATCACCACGGACACACCGAAGACGATCAGGTCCCAGGTGCCCAGGTTCTTCCGCAGCTTGGTGTCCGGCTCGTCGGTGTCCAAGATCGATTGTTCGACCGACTTGGTTCGCCACAGCCCAGTACCTGGCACTGTCGCCTCCTCAGTAATCCCAAATTGTGGGTCGCACCCTAACCCGGCAGTGTTGCGGGCGGAACTGGGTGACTTGAGTCCGCCAGCACATTCGTTAGCTCCTCGTGATGCGCGCGACTTGGTATGAGACCAGACCAGGTCAGCGGGCCAGCGACCGCCCCCGCTCCAGGTCCGGTTCGAGGTAGATGAGGCGCGCGGCGGGCACCTTCGCGCGGATCCGCGCCTCCGCGTCGTCGATCTCCGCGGCCACCTCGGCCACCGACATCGCGGGCGTCATGCCGATCTTGGCCGCGATGAGCAGCTCCTCCGGACCGAGGTACTGGGTGCGGATGTGGATCACCTTCTCCACGTTCCCGCGCTCCAGCTCGCCGACGATCTCGGCCAGCAGGTCGCGGCTCGCGCCCTCCCCGATGAGCAGGCTCTTGGTCTCGACGATCAGCACGATCGCGATCACCCCCAGCAGCACCCCGATGCAGGTGGTGCCGACACCGTCCCACACCGGGTTGCCGGTGAGCGCGGTGAGACCGACGCCGCAGAGCGCCAGCACCAGGCCGACGAGCGCGCCCAGGTCCTCCAGCAGCACCACCGGCAGCTCCGGGGTCTTGGCCTGCCGGACGAACTGCCACCAGCTCAGCCCGCCCTTGAGCGCGCGGGACTCCTTGATCGCGGTGACGAAGCTGTAGGTCTCCAGCGCGATCGCGATCAGCAGGATCAGCACCGCGACCCAGGCGTAGGTCAGCGGTTCGGGGTGCTGGATCTTGTGGATGCCCTCGTAGAGCGCGAACACCGAGCCCAGGCTGAACAGCAGCAGGGCGACGACGAACGAGTAGAAGAAGCGGTCGCGGCCGTACCCGAACGGGTGCTCGTCGGTGGGTTTGCGCTGCGACGTCTTCTGCCCGAGCAGCAGCAGGCCCTGGTTGGACGTGTCGGCCAGCGAGTGCACCGACTCCGCGAGCATCGACGACGATCCGGTGAACAGGAACCCGGCGAACTTGGCCACCGCGATCCCCGCGTTGGCCGTGAGCGCGGCCAGGATCGCCTTGGTGCCGCCACTTGCTGACACGTTCTCTCCCGTGCGGTGCGAACTCCGACCGGCCGACCGGTCGATGACGGGAGGAATCTACCGGCTGCCCCGCGCCTGGGACGCCCGGTCGGAAAACTCGTCCGAATGCTGACGACCTGCACTTTTCGCCCCTTTCGGGCGACGTTCAGAACGCGCCTGCGGCGGCGCGGAAGACCTGCGCCCGGCCGTCGAGGTCGAGCTCGGCGGGGCGCACCTGCACCGCCGGGTCGGACGCCGCCAGCCACACCGACTGGCCGCGCTCCAGGCGCAGCTCGCGCGGCATCGAACCGTTGTGCGTGCTGCTGGTCAGCCGGACGCTGCCCTTGGTGCACAGCAGGATCTGCGGGCCCGGGGAGTCCAGGTGCACCACCCCGGACTCGGCCGGGGTCCAGTCCAGCCTGGAGAGCTCGAACTCGTCGGCCGGGGTCCGGTAGGCGGTCAGGTTGGCGTCCAGCGACTCGCCCTTGAGCACCCGCATGTCGCCGCAGGCGAAGTCCAGCACCCGCAGCAGCTCCGGGACGTCGACGTGCTTGGGGGTCAGCCCGCAGCGCAGGATGTTGTCCGAGTTCGCCAGGATCTCGATGCCGGTGCCGTTGAGGTAGGCGTGCAGGTTCCCGGCGGGCAGGAAGATCGCCTCGCCGGGCTGCAGGACGATGCGGTTGAGCAGCAGGCTGGCCAGGACCCCGGCGTCGTGCGGGTAGGCCTCGCCGAGCTCCAGCACGGTCCGGCACTCGAGGGCGAACTCGCCGTGCCCGCGCACGTGCTCCACGCACGCCTCCAGCAGCTCGGGCAGCACCTCGCGCAGGTAGTTCTCCGGCAGCGTGATCCACGTGGTGAACAGCGCGCGGAGGCCGTCGGCGTCGGGTTGCGCGGCGAGCAGCTCGCGGTGGGCGCGCAGGCTCGGCACCGCCAGCTCGTCGAGCAGCCGGACGGTGCGCTGGGCCTCGCGGAACCCGGCCAGCGCGTGGAACTCGGTGAGGGCGCAGACCAGCTCCGGCTTGGCCGTGGGGTCCGGGTAGTTGCGGTTGGGCGCGTTGCGCGCGATCCCGGCTTCCTCCTCCAGCCGGAAGCCCTCGGCGGCCTGCTCGGCGGACGGGTGCGCCTGCAGGCTCAGCGGCTCGTCCGCGGCGAGCACCTTGAGCAGGAACGGCAGCCGACCGCCCCAGCGCTGCACGCACACCGGGCCCAGGTGGTGCGCCGGGTCCTCCTCCAGCAGGGACAGCAGGGACACCTCGTCGCCGTCGGGCCGGACCACGCGCGAAGGGTCGCCGGGGTGCGCGCCCATCCACAGCTCGGCTTCCGGGTGCGGGGTGGGGACGGGCCGACCGAGCAGATCAGCAATAGCGGTACGCGAGCCCCACGCATAGGGGCGCACCGCGTTCCGCAGTAGCTCCACAGTCGTTTCTCGCTTCCTCGTCTTCGCGCCTGCTCGTCCGCGACGTCCAGCACAGCACACCGCGCAGGGCCGCCGGGCGGCATCGGGGCATTCCCTGAAACTTCCCTCAGTGCATCGCCAGGGCTGGCCAGCCCGGCCCGTTCAGCGTGCCCGCCGCCAACCCCAGGTAGACGGCGGCCAGGTCGAACCTGGCGGCCAGCGCGGCGGACCTCAGCACCGCGTCGTCGCGCACCGATTCACCCGGGCTGACCAGGTCCGCGCCGGGCAGGTCCCGCACCGCGCCCCGTTCCTGGGCCTCCCCCTGCGCGTCGTACCGCGCGCTGACCAGGAACACTCGCAGGGCGGCGCCCGGGTTGTCCTCGGGGTCTGCGAACAGGTCCGCTTCGGACCCGACCGAGGCGGCGGCCCGGTGCAGGGCCCGCTCCGCCACGGCCTGCTGGTAGTCGGCCACGTGGCAGGGCGTCGCGGCGTGGGCGCCGAGCGCGAAGGCGCCGTGCACGGCCACCGCCGTGGACACCGGGTCCAGCCCCCACAGCAGCGGCGCGCGGTCGGCCAGCCGCATCGCCAGGGACTTCGCCGGGTTGGTCAGCGTCTCGTGGTTCGGGTGCGCGCGCTCGGCCTCTTTGTCCAGCTCGTCGGCCAGCTGGTCGGCGTCGAAGCGCACCAGGTCGAGCGCGCCGAAGGTGCTGAGCCCGACCGCCAAGGCGTGCGCGAAGGACAGCGCGGGCGGTACCGGGATGCGCGGCGGCAGCACCTTGGCGCGGCCTGCGCCCGCTGCGGCGACCGGGCCGTCCGGCGGGACGGCCAGCACGACCGTCGCGCCGCGGCGGCAGGCGGTCGACACCGATTCGGCCAGCACCGCGTCACCGACGTCGTCGCTGTGCGCGAACACCACGTCCAGCGCGCCGATCCAGGCCGGGACGGTGTCGGTGACCACCACCGGCACCGGGCAGCGCGGCCCGGCCAGCGCGGTCAGCAGGCGGCAGACGCCGGGGCCCACCCCGGGGCGGGCCAGCAGCACCACCGCGCGGGGGCGGCCGTCGGCCAGGTCGTCCATGCCCACCTCGGTCGCGGTCTCGGTCGCCGCGCGGACCTGCGCGCCCGAGAGGGCCGCGAGCCGCAGCAGGCCACCGGAGTCGGCGTCGACCAGGCGGGCCGGGTCGTCGAAGAGACTGTCGTCCAGCACCGGGCGTCACCCCTCCCCGGAAGCGCCGGGCGCCGGTCCCCCGACCGCTTCTTCCAGCAGCAGCACCGGAATTCCGTCCCGGACCGGGAAGGCGCGCCCGCAGTAGGTGCAGGTCAGGTAGTCGGCCTGGGGGTCGTCACCCAGCCCCGGCCGGAGCTGGGCGTGCTGCGGGCACGGGCAAGCCAGGACCTCCAGCAACTGCGGTTCCAGGTCAACGGCCACTTTTCCTCCCCAAACTCGCCCGCGCCCCCGGCGCGGCCTCGCGCTCCGACCTCTCGCGGCCGACGCTTCACCCTCGGACGACCGCGAGCACCTCGTCGCGCAGCGCGGCCATCGCGTCAGTGTCCCTCGCCTCCACGTTGAGCCGGAGCAGCGGTTCGGTGTTGGACGGGCGCAGGTTGAACCAGGAGCCGTCCGACAGCTCCACGGTAAGCCCGTCGAGCTCGTCCACACGAGCGCCCGACCGGCCCCCGAAGGTGGCCGCGACGGCGCGCATCCGGCCCTGCTGGTCGTCCACCGTCGAGTTGATCTCGCCGGAGGCGGCGTAGCGCGAGTAGTCGGCCATCAGCTCCGACAGCGGCTGGTCCTGGCCGCCGAGCGCGGCCAGCACGTGCAGCGCGGCCAGCATGCCGGAGTCGGCCCGCCAGAAGTCCCGGAAGTAGTAGTGCGCGGAGTGCTCGCCGCCGAAGATCGCCCCGGTCTCGGCCATCGTCTGCTTGATGAAGGAGTGGCCGACGCGGGTGCGCACCGGCTTGCCGCCGTGCTCGGCGACGATCTCCGGCACCGCCTTGGAGGTGATCAGGTTGTGGATGATCGTCCCGCCGGGCTCCTTGGCCAGCTCGCGGACCGCGACCAGCGCGGTGATCGCGCTCGGCGAGACCGGTTCGGCGCGCTCGTCGACCACGAAGCAGCGGTCGGCGTCGCCGTCGAAGGCCAGCCCGGCGTCGGCGCCCACCTCGCGGACCTTGGCCTGCAGGTCGACCAGGTTGGCCGGGTCCAGCGGGTTGGCCTCGTGGTTGGGGAAGCTGCCGTCGAGCTCGAAGTACATCGGGACCAGTTCGACCGGCAGCCCGTCGAACACGGTGGGCACGGTGTGCCCGCCCATCCCGTTGCCCGCGTCCACCACGACCTTCAGCGGGCGGATGCCGCTGAGGTCGACCAGCTCGCGCAGGAAGGCAGAGTACTCGGCCGCCATGTCCCGGCTGCTCACGCTGCCCTTGGCGCCGAGAAACTCGGGCACGCCGTGGGCGACCAGCTCCTGGATCTCGGACAGGCCGCTGTCCTGCCCGACCGGGGCCGCACCGGCCCGGCAGAGCTTGATGCCGTTGTACTGGGCCGGGTTGTGGCTGGCGGTGAACATCGCGCCCGGCAGCTCCAGCCGACCGGAGGCGAAGTAGAGCATGTCGGTGCTGGCCAGCCCGATGTTGATCACGTCGACGCCCTGGCCGGTGACGCCCTCGGCGAAGGCCTCGGCCAGGCCCGGCGAGGATTCCCGCATGTCGTGCCCGACGACCACGGCAGGGCCGCCCACGAGCCGGGTGAAGGCGGCGCCGATCTCCCGCACCACGTCGGCGTCGAGACCTTCCCCGACCACCCCGCGGATGTCGTACGCCTTGACGATCCCCGACAGGTCCCGCACGCTGCACCCTCCCCGATTCCGCGCCAGACACGACGTGGTTGGCAGCCTACCGGCGATCGATCGGGTGTTGGCGTCCGCTGGGAGCACGCGAGCTGTTCGTCACGATCAATTCACTCGTCGATCGGATCGGGCAGCGCCCGCAGGTGCCCGCGGCGGCTGCCGCCGGGCGCGAGCCCCTGGGGTTCCACCGGCCGGTCCGGCCGCCCGGCCTCCCGGACCGCCTCGGCCAGCGCGGTCAGGTCGTCGTCGGAGGGCTCCGGCGGGGCGAACTCGCCCTCGTGCCGCACGACCTCCCAGCCCTTCGGCACGGTGAGCCGCAGCGCGTGCGCTTCGCACAGGTCGTAGCTGTGCGGTTCAGCGTAGGTGGCCAGCGGGCCGACGACCGCCGTGGAGTCCGCGTAGGCATAAGTGAGCGTGGCGACGGCCGGGTTGAGACACCCGGTCCGCGAGCACCGCCTCACGCTCCGCACGACACGCACGATAGCGCGCCCGCTCCGGTGCGCGGCGAAGGCACGCGGAAACCGGCGCCGAAGGCGCGGCTGAGCTCCGGGTTCGGCCATGTCCGCCCTGCGCGAACAGATCTCCGGAGCCGGACGTTTCGCCTGGTCGGCGACGCCTTCCGCCGTCACGCCGGGGGCTGCGCCCGGCGCCCGGGGCGCAGCCGCTCGGCCCGCGCCTGCCCACCGGACAAGCACTGTCCCGTCCTCGGCGGCGGAAGGCGTACTCTCGGCCCGTGGTGACCGCACGTGGATCTCGGCGCCGTGTCCGCTTCCGGCGGGACCGGCGCGGCCGCGGCCTGCGCGGACCGCTGTACCCGTCCTCGGTCCCGGTGTCGCGCAGCCGTTCGCAGCGCTTCGACGCGCTGGTGCTGGAGGCGCTGGAGCCGATCGAGCAGCGCTGGCACGCCGAGCTGACGCAGCTGGACGTCGCCGTCGACGAGGTGCCGGAGATCACCAGCACGACGCCCGAGAAGGTCGTGTGGGACGACGACGTGGTGGTGGACTCCAACGTCCCGCTGGCCCGGCTGGTCCCGGCCGGGGTGGACCGCCGGGGGCTGCCCACGCGCGCGCGGATCGTGCTGTACCGGCGGCCGCTGGAGGCGCGGGCGCGCGACGGCACGGACATGGCGGACCTGCTGCACGACGTCCTGGTCGAGCAGGTGGCCACCTACCTGGGCCTGGACCCGGACGTCATCGAAGGGCAGTGACCAGGGCCTCCAGCGCGGCGGCGTACCCGTGCTCGGGCGGCGTGGTGTAGCCGACGACCAGCCCGTCCACCACCGGCATCGCGGCGTCCGGGTGCCGGAAGTCGGCGAGCCCGTCCAGCGCGATGCCGCGCTCGGCGGCGGCTGCGGTGGCGGCCCGCTCGGTGCCGGGCGGCAGGCGGAGCACGGCGTGCAGACCTGCGGCGATACCGCTCGCGGTGATGTGCGGGACGTGGTCGGCCAGCGCCGCGACCAGCTGGTCCCGGCGACGCCGGTAGCGCTGCCGCGCGCGGCGGACGTGGCGGTCGTAGTGCCCGGACTCGATGAAGTCGGCCAGCGCCAGCTGGTCCAGGACGCCCGTCCAGCGCTCCCGAGCGCCCTTCACCGCGAGCACCTCGTCCACCAGGTGTTCGGGCAGCACCATCCAGCCGACGCGCACCGCCGGGGACAGGCTCTTGCTGACCGACCCCAGGTAGATCACCCGCTCCGGGTCGAGCCCCTGCACCGCGCCGACCGGTTCCCGGTCGTAGCGGAACTCGCCGTCGTAGTCGTCCTCCAGGACCAGGCCGCCGGTGGAGCGGGCCCAGTCCACGGCCGCGGCGCGGCGCTCCGGGTGCAGCGGGCCGCCGGTCGGGAACTGGTGGGCGGGCGTGAGCAGCGCGGCGCGCACCCGCGTGCCCAGCTCGTCGGTGCGGGCGCCGTGCTCGTCCAGCGTGAGCGGGATCGTGCGGACCCCGGCCGAGGTCAGCAGCTGCCGGTGGAAGGGCAGGCCGTAGGACTCCACCGCTAGCGGACCGCGCAGGACCCCGTCGAACAGCAGCTCCAGGGCGTGGCCGAACCCGGAGCAGATGACGATCCGCTCCGGCTCCGATCGCACGCCGCGGGCGCGGGCGAGGTAGTCGGCCAGCGCTCGGCGCAGCTCCGGCCTGCCGTGCGGGTCGCCGGGGCCGAAGGCCTCGTTCGGTGCCGCGTTGAGGGCGCGGCGGGCCGACGCCGACCAGGCGGTTCGCGGGAAGGCGGAGCTGTCGGGCTGCCCCTGTCGCAGGTCGTGGATCGGAGCTGGGCTCCGCGGCGGTCGGACCGGTCGGCCGGGGCGGCGCGGTTCGGCGCGATGCGCGACGCGGGTTCCCGAGCCCTGGCGGGCCGTGAGCCAGCCCTCGGCGATCAGCTCGGAGTAGGCGGCGGCGACGGTGTTGCGGGCCAGGCCGAGGTCCGCCGCCAGCGAGCGGTACGGCGGCAGCCGGGAGCCCGAGGCCAGTCGTCCGGACCGGATCGCCTCGCGCAGCGCGGCGGTGAGCACCGACCGGCGGCTGCCCGGCGCGGAGAGGTCCAGGTGCAGGTCGCTGCCCGCCGACGCGGCGGAATTGGCCCAAGAATTCGCCACGGAATTGCACTCTACGGCCGGTCGATGTGCTCGTTAGCGTCGGACGCATGACGAACCAGAACCGCATCGACTTCGCCCGGACCGCACCGAAGGTCTACCGCGCTCAGCGCGCCTTCGAGGACGCGGCCGGTGAAGGTCTCGACCCCGAGCTGGGCGAGCTGGTGCGAATCCGCGCGTCCCAGCTCAACGGGTGCGCGTACTGCCTGCACATGCACGTGAACGACGCCCGCAAGGCGGGTGCGGACGAGGACCGGCTGCACATGGTCTCGGTGTGGCGGGAGGCAGCGCGCTTCTTCACCGAGCGGGAGCTGGCGGCGCTGGAGCTGACCGAGGCGGTCACCCGGGTGTCCGAGCGCGGCGTGCCCGACGAGGTCTACGCCCGCGCGGCCGAGCAGTTCGAGCCCGCGGAGCTGGCCAGCCTGCTGGCGCTGATCCTCAGCATCAACACCTGGAACCGGATCGCGATCGCCACGGCGAAGATCCCCGGCACCGACGAGCGCACCGCCTGACCCCGGCCCGTCGGGGCTCAGCCTGCGATTTCAATGGAAATCAGATGTCCGATTTCCATTGAAATCGCGGGAGGTGCCCGCAGGCGTCGGCGTGTCAGGACCCGACACGCCGACGGGCCGCGAGTTCCCTTGAAATCGCAGGTGCGAGTTCCATTGAAATCGCGGGTGCGAGTTCCATTGAAATCGCGGGTCACCCCCGGCGGACCGCCGTCAGGGCTTGGGGGCGGGTTTGCGGCGGCGGCCGGGGATCGCGGCGACCAGGGTGAACAGCACCGCCGCGGCTTGGACGGAGAGCAGGGCCGTGCGGGGCAGTTCGGTGAACCCGACCTGGACCTCGGCCGCCTGCTCCGGCAGCGGGATCGCCACCTGGTGTCCCCAGGCCGTGGCCAGCGGGAACGCCATGCCGTCGACCCGGGCGTACCAGCCGGGCTCGTTCTCCGCGCCGAGGACCAGCGCCCGGCCCGCACCGCCCTCGGAGATCCGGACCGTGAAGTTCGGCAGTTGCGCGGCGACCGGGAGCGGGCGGGCTTCCGGGGTCGGTTCCGGTTCGGTCTGGGCCTGGCGCGCCAGGTCGGGGCCGACCAGCTTGACCGGCGAGCTCGGCAGCAGCAGGCGCAGGACCCGGCTGCCGTCCGGGAGCCCCGCGTGCTCGTTCACCAGACCGCGGCCGAGCTCCAGCACCCGCGAATCGCCCGGTACGACGACGAACTCCGCGCCGCGGGCCGCCACCGCGGCCAGCGCCTCCCGCACCCGGCCGGGGTCGTCGGACTGCAGGTCGTCGTCGACCTGGCGCAGCCAGTCGGCGGCGGACCCGGCCGGGGCCAGGTCGTCGTCGCCGAAGCGCGGGCCGGAGCCGGTGACCAGCCGCGCGGGCTGCGGTCCCGGGTCGAGCACCAGTCGCGTCCCGGACGGTCCGGCCCACGGCTGCGCCGGGGCGAGCGGACCGCCGACCAGCGCGATCGCGGAGCTCGCCACCAGCCCGAGCGCCACGACCGCCAGCGCGGCGAGCCCGAACACCCGCGGCACCTCGGGGAGTTTCGGCCGCCCGGCCTGCAGCACGATCCAGCTGCAGCCGACCGCGACGAGCACCAGCGGACCGCCGGTCCAGCCGACGGTGGCCGCTCCCCCGGCGATCGGCTCGGCCGCCGAGCCGTCCACCGCGGCCGCCAGCAACCAGCCGAAGACCGCGACCCCGGCGGCGGGCAGCATCCGCTTGTCCCAGGCGACCACGAGGGCCCCCACCGCGGCGAGCACGAACAGCACCCCGAGCCAGCTCGCCGGAGAACCGTCCGGGCTCAACGCGAGCAACCACGCACCAGCGGGCTGCTCCACCGCCCGGGCCCCGAGCCCGTGCAGCAGGACCTGCGGGTGCTGCAGGAACACGACGGGCCACGGCAGCAGGCAGGCGACCGACAGCAGCACCACCGCGGCCAGCCCGGCAACCCGACGTTGGCTGCGCGCCGTCTCACCGGGCAGCAGGACGTGCGCGAGCAGCGCCAGCACGATCAACGACAGGTGCATCAGCGGCGCGAAGGCGCCGAGCACCGCCAGCCCCAGCGCGGTCAAGCAGACCTTGCCCAACCACTGCCCGTCGGAGAGCCGGATCACCGCGGCGATCCCGGCCAGCAGCGGCGGCACCAGGACGTGCGCGACCACCACGTCCAACCGCCCCTCCCCGGCCGACAGCGACGCCGCCGGTAACAAGGCGTACGCCCCGGCCGCGATCGCGCGGCGCAGCGGCGGGACCGGGAGCGACCGGGTCGCGAAGTAGGCGCTCACCCCGGCCAGCGGAACCCCGAACAGCAGCAGGAGCGACACCACCACCGACGGTCCACCTAGGACACTGCCGAGCACCGCGAGCACCAGCAGCGACGGCGACGCCGGGGATCCCGTGCCTCCGGCGACCGGGTGCCACGCGGCCAGGTAGTCCCGCCAGGTGGTGGCCAGGTCGGCCACCGGGAGCAACCGCCCACCGGCCAGGCCGGATCCGAGCCGCCCCGCGATCAGCGCGTTGATCAGCGCGAACAGCAGCAGCGCTGCGGTGAGCACGAACAGCGGCGAGGACAGCAACCGCAGCACCCCGCCGCGGTTGAGGAAACCGCCGCGGGCGTTCTCCCGCGGCGACGGCGAAGGTCGGCGTTCCAGCCGCTCGAAGACGTCGCGCCGGATCAGCTTGCCCGGCTCCACCTCGGCCGCGGTCGGGTCCTCGGTCGCCAGCAGTCCGGCCAACCGGTTCGGCTCAGGCGCGGAACCGCCGTCCAGCAACCACAACCAGCGCCCGGGGTCGGCCCAGCGGCGCTTGCCCAGCGCCACGGCGTCCGCGACGGCGGTGGCGAAGGAGGTGTCCCGCGGCAGCGTCAGCACGTCGTCGACGACCTGGTCCGCGCGGGCCTGCGCCAGCAGTTCCGCGGTGCGGTCGGTCGAACCGGTGTCGACCGCGAGCACGCGGCGCGGTCTTTCGGACTGCTCGCCGAGGGCGGCGAGCACCCCCGGCAACCACGACTCGCCGTCCCGACACACCACCACCGCCAGCACCGGCGCGCTCACAGACTTCCTCCTGCCGACCAGATCCACCACCGCACGAACGGTAATGCACCAGCAGCGGAAGGAAACCCGCCGAAACGATCTGCTTCAGCTCAGCAGCGCGACGGCCCGGCCTCGCAGCTCACACGGCGCGGCGCTTGAGCTTGCGGCGCTCCCTTTCGGACAGTCCGCCCCAGATGCCGAAGCGCTCGTCGTGCTGCAGCGCGTACTCCAAGCACTCGGAGCGCACCTCGCAACCCGCGCAGATCCGCTTCGCCTCCCGGGTGGAACCGCCCTTCTCCGGGAAGAACGCCTCCGGATCGGTCTGCGCGCAGAGCGCGCGTTCCTGCCATTCCTGCTCTTCTTCGGACATCTCGAACAGTTCGGCCAGAACGTCGAACTCCGCGACGGCTGCGTCCCCACGCTCCGCCAAGCGGCTGTCTCCCGATTCCCACATCGTTGGATCTCCCCCGATTTCTCCCGATCCCACCGGCCCTCCCCAGGGCCGGAACAGGACGCACTCCTGCTCGCGGGCGGCCTGGTCCCCCCTCCGAGGACCCCGCACTCCGACGGCGGTGCCGTCGCCGACCAGGTGTGCCGTCCGCCCTCTCCGCCGACGGCACCTCGATCGACCCGTGCCCGACCAGGTCTCCCGCACCCGGTCGCTGCCGCTGACGCGATCCCCCTCCCGAGGAATGATCGTTTCAACGGTGAATGACACTGCTGTGATTACACCCGTGTAGCTCCTTGCGGTCAAGCGGAGACCATCCGTAGGGGGACACCCGGACAGCGCCACCGCACCGCCACCGAGCTCCGCCGGGCGCGCGCTTTCGGCGCAGCACCGGTACTCCGTCCGCCGGAACCGATCCCCCGCACGGAGTCCCGAGATCATGGATACCACCACAAGGTCATCTTCGCCCGCTCCGCAGCGCAGGCGGTTCGTGGACACTGGGGGCGTGAAGAGCTCCACGACCCGCATCAGCCCCTTGTTCCTGGCCTTCCTCGGCCTGACCGCACTGGGCGGTGTGCTCGCCACGTTCGACAGCGAGCTCGCCGTGACCACCGGTGTCCTGCTGCTCGTGCTCGGCGGCTGGACGACCTCGCTGTGCCTGCACGAGTTCGGGCACGCGGTCACCGCGTTCCGCGGCGGCGACCTCTCGGTGCGCTCGAAGGGCTACCTGACGCTGGACCCGCGCCGCTACACCGACCCGATCCTGAGCATCGTGCTGCCGCTGATCTTCGTGGCGCTCGGCGGCATCCCGCTGCCCGGCGGCGCGGTGTGGATCAACCACCACGCGCTGCGGTCCCGCCGCACCGAGTCGATGGTGTCGCTGGCCGGGCCGCTGACGAACCTGGTGCTGGGCGTGCTGATCGCCGCCGCGGTGGCCGTGGTGCCGATGCCGCTCGGGCTGGCGGCGGGCCTGTCCTACCTGGCCTTCCTGCAGGTGATCGCGTTCGTGCTGAACATCCTGCCGATCCCCGGCCTGGACGGCTACGGCGCGATCGAGCCGTACCTGTCCGCCCCGGCGCGGCACTTCGGCGAGAAGGCCCGGCCGTGGGCGCCGCTGGTGCTGTTCCTGCTGCTGATCGGGGTGCCGTTCGTCGGCCGGATGTTCTTCCAGCTCGCCTACTTCGTCTTCGGCCTGCTCGGCGGCGACACCGCCATGACCGCCTACGGCCAAGCCGTCTTCCGCAGCGTGTTCGGATTCTGACAGCTCGCGCCCTGGGGCCTCCGGGGCCGTGCGAGGATCGGGAGCGTGAAGGTCGTAGTTCTGGTCGGCGGGGTCGGTGGCGCGCGGTTCCTGCTCGGGGTGAAGGCGGCGCTGGGCCTGCCCGCCGTCGGCGAGCCGGAGCAGCAGTCCGAGCACGAGGTCACCGCGGTGGTCAACGTGGGCGATGACGTGTGGATGCACGGGTTGCGGGTCTGCCCGGACCTGGACACCTGCATGTACACCCTCGGCGGTGGCATCGACGAGGCGAAGGGCTGGGGCCGGGTCGAGGAGACCTGGTCGGTCAAGGAGGAGTTGGCCGCCTACGGCGCCGAGCCGACCTGGTTCGGGCTCGGCGACCGGGACATCGCCACCCACCTGGTGCGCTCGCGGATGCTGCGCGCGGGCTACTCGCTGTCGGCGGTCACCGAGGCGCTGTGCGACCGGTGGCGGCCGGGCGTCCGCCTGCTGCCGGTGACCGACGAGCGGGTGGAGACGCACGTCGCCATCGACGAGCCGAGCACCGGCGAGCAGCGGGCCGTGCACTTCCAGGAGTGGTGGGTGCGGTACCGCGCGGAGCCGAAGGCGCACGCGATCGTGCCGGTGGGGGCGGACGAGGCGAAGCCGACGCCCGCGGTGCTGGACGCGCTGCAGCAGGCCGACGTGGTGCTGCTCGCGCCGTCGAACCCGGTGGTCAGCATCGGAACGCTGCTGGCCGTGCCGGGTTTCCGCACCGCGCTGCGGGAGTCCTCGGCGCCGGTCGTGGGCCTGTCCCCGATCGTCGGCGGCCGACCGCTGCGCGGCATGGCCGACGCCTGCCTGACCGCGATCGGGGTGGACAGCACCGCCGAGGCCGTCGGCAGGCACTACGGATCGCGGCAGGACGCCGAGGGGATCCTGGACGGCTGGCTGGTGCACACCGGCGACACCGCCGAGGTCCCCGGCGTGCGGGTGCGCGCGGTCCCGCTGCTGATGTCCGATGTGGACGCCACGGCGGCGATGGCGGAAGCGGCGTTCGAGCTGGCCCGGGAGGCGCGATGAGGGATCACGCGGCGGCGGGCGGGCTGCAGGTCTTCGCGGTTCCCGGCCTGCCCGAGTTCGGCCCCGGGGACGACCTGGCCGCGTCGATCTCGGCGGCCGCCCCGTGGCTCAGCGACGGCGACGTCGTGGTGGTCACCAGCAAGGTGGTGTCCAAGGTCGAGGGCCGGATGGTGGCCGCCCCGGCCGACCCCGAGCTGCGCGACGAGCTGCGCCGCGAGCTGGTGCTGGCCGAGGCGACGCACGTGGTGGCCCGGCGCGGGCGGACGCTGATCACCCAGAACAAGCTCGGCATCGTGCAGGCGGCATCCGGGATCGACGCCTCGAACGTGCCGCAGGACCAGATCGCGCTGCTGCCGGAGGACCCGGACGCCTCCGCGCGGCGGCTGCGGGCCGGGCTCGCCGAGCGCCTCGGGGTGCAGGTGGGCGTGGTGGTGACCGACACGATGGGCCGGGCCTGGCGGGTCGGGCAGACCGACGCGGCGATCGGCGCGGCCGGGATCTCGGTGCTGCACGACTACGCGGGCAGCACCGATTCGCAGGGCAACGCGCTGGCCGTGACCCTGGTGGCGGTGGCCGACGAGATCGCCGCCGCCGCGGACCTGGTCAAGGGCAAGCTGGGCGCGGTCCCGGTGGCCGTGGTGCGCGGTCTGGCCACTGTGGACGACGGATCGACCGCGCGGGACCTGGTGCGCACCGTCGACGAGGACCTGTTCGCGATGGGCACGGCGGAGGCGCTGGCGCAGGGCCGCCGGGAGGCGGTGCTGATGCGCCGCTCGGTGCGGCAGTTCGCGGACGCCCCGGTGGACGAGGACGCGGTGCGCCGCGCGGTCGGCGCGGCCCTGACCGCGCCCGCCCCGCACCACACCCGCCCGGTCCGCTTCGTGTGGTTGCGCGACCGCCCGCTGCGGACGAAGCTGCTGGACGCGATGCGCACGGCCTGGCTGGACGACCTGCGGTCCGACGGGATGTCGGAGGAAGCCGCCCAGCGGCGCGTGAACCGGGGCAACCTGCTCTACGCCGCCCCGGAGCTGGTGCTGCCGTTCCTGGTCCGCGAGGGCGCGCACGACTACCCGGACGAGCGGCGCGAGGACGCCGAGCGCCAGATGTTCACCGTCGCCGGTGGCGCCGCGGTGCAGGGCTTCCTGGTGGCGCTGGCGGCCGAGGAGCTCGGCTCGTGCTGGGTGTCCTCGACGTTGTTCTGCCCGGACGTGGTGCGCGCGACCCTGGACCTGCCCGACGCCTGGGAACCGCTCGGCGCCGTCGCGGTCGGCCACCCGGCCGAACCGGTCACCGGGCCGCGCGAACCCCGCGACCTCGACGACGGATTGGTGGAGCTGTGAGCGGACCTCAGACCGACGCGCTGCGCGTGCTCGGCGACTGGCGCCCGACCGACCCGCAGCAGGAGGCGCTGCGGCACGCATTCCTGACCTTGCTGGACGCCCGGCCGGACGGCTGCCTGCGGGCCTGCGAGCCGGGGCACGTGACGGCCTCGGCGGTGCTGCTCGACGCGGCGGGCGAGAACGTGCTGCTCACCCTGCACCCCCGCGTGGGCATGTGGTTGCAGCTGGGCGGGCACTGCGAGCCCGAGGACAGCACGCTGGCCGGGGCGGCGCTGCGCGAGGCCACCGAGGAGTCCGGTGTGGACGGTCTGGTGGTGGACCCGGAGCCGGTGCACCTCGACGTGCACCCGATCACCTGCTCGCTGGGCAAGCCGACCCGCCACTTCGACGTGCGCTTCGTGGTCCGGGCCCCGGAGGGCGCCGAGCCGACGCGCAGCGACGAGTCCCTCGACCTGCGCTGGTGGCCGGTGGACGCCCTCCCGGACAACACCGACCTCGGCCCCCTGATCACCGCCGCCCGCCAGCGGTTCTCGGGTCACACGGCGCGGTAGTCGCGGGCGGGCATCCGGGGGCCGCGGCGGGGACGGGACGCGCCCGCCGCGCCGAGGTAGCGGACCGCTCGGTGGCGGTGGCCCTCGTAGGGGGCCAGGGCTTCGAGCATGCCCTCGTCGTCGAGCGGGCGGCCGACCAGGGCGAGGCCGACGATCGTCGGCAGGTGGTAGTCGCCGACGCTCACCGCGTCCGGGTCGCCCCAAGCTCGCTGCGCGATCTCCGCCGCCGTCCACGGCCCGATGCCCGGGACCTTCTGCAGCAGTTCGCGCCCTTCCGCACCGCGCAGCTCGACCGCGCGCTCCAACCTGCTGGCCACCGACGCCGCGGCGATCAGCGTGCGCCTGCGGGCTCCGTCGATGCCCGCCCGGTGCCACTCCCAGTCCCGGATGCCGCGCAGCTGCAGCGGATCCGGCGCGACCCGCAGCTCCTCCACCGGTCCCGGCGCGCGGCTGCCGAAGCGGCAGCACAGCTCGCGCCACGAGCGCCAGGCTTCCCGGCCGGTGACCTTCTGCTCCAGCACCGCGGGGACCAGCACGTCCCACACCCGTCCGGACGCGCACAGCCGCACGCCGCGCGAGGCTCGCCGCCCCCGCTCCACGACGTCGTGCACGGCGACGAACCCGCTCGCGTCGTCCGCGGCGCCGAGCAGGCCCGGGACGCCGTCCAGCACCAGGTGCGCGCCCTGTCCCCACGCCGCCGCCTCGACCTCACCGGCGCGGTTCTTCCGCAGCCGCAACGTGGTCGGCCCGGCCGGTGTCGTGGTGCCCCACCACACCGCGCCCGAGGGGTCGACCCGCGTGGTCGGGTCGCCGCTGCCGCGGCGCAGCGGGGCGAGCACCCGGGGCAGGTCCACCGGGTAGGGCGGGGCCCAGGTCCTGGTCAGCGCGTCAGTCATCGCCCTCCGAGGGTATGCCGCGGCGACTCGCGGGCGTCTCCGCGTCCCAGGTCGAACACCACGTCGTGCGCGGCGGAAGCACAGTTTCAATTGAAACTGCGGTCGGACTGGCCGCGAGAGATCCGGTGCGTTCGGTTCAGCAGTCGGCGGAGAAGCGGACGCCGTGCTCGGGGAGGTTCACGCCCGGCCAGACCCGGATGCCGTCGAGCAGTTCGCAGCCCGCGCCGATGTGCGCCTCGTCACCGACGATCGCGCCCCGCAGGACCGCACCGGCGCCGATGGTCGCGCCCGCTCCGATCACGCTGTTCTCGATCACCGCGTCCTTCGCGACGCGAACGCCGTCGAACAGCACCGAGCCCGTCACGTGCGCGCCGTCGTCGACGACGCAGTCGGCGCCGATCGAGCTGCCGCCGCTGACCCGGGCGCTCGCGGCGACCGACGCGCCGCCCAGGACCAGCGCCTCTCCGCGCTCCCCCGGCAGCGCGTTCGTCGGCGCGGCACCGAGCACCAGGTCCGCGGAGGCGCGGACGAACGCCTCGGGGGTGCCCATGTCCAGCCAGTACGAGGTGTCGACGTAGCCCTGCACGCGCGCGCCCGAGGCGAGCAGCTCGGGGAAGGTCTCGCGCTCCACCGACACCGGTCGCCCGGCCGGGATGCGGTTGATCACCTCGCGGCGGAACACGTAGCAACCGGCGTTGATCTGGTCCACCGGCGGGTTCTCGGTCTTCTCCAGGAACGCGGTGACCCGCCCGTCGGCATCGGTCGGCACGCAGCCGAACCGGCGCGGGTCGGCCACCTTCACCAGGTGCAGCGTGACGTCCGCAGCGGTGTCGCGGTGGGTGGCCAGCAGCGCGGTCAGGTCCACCCCGGACAGGATGTCGCCGTTGAACACCAGCACGTCGTCGGCGCTGAGCCGGTCCGCCACGTTGCGGATCGCCCCCGCGGTGTCCAGCGGCTCGGGCTCGACCACGTACTCCAGCCGCAGGCCGAGATCGGAGCCGTCGCCGAAGTGCTCGGCGAACACCTCGGCCTTGTAGGACGTGCCGAGGACCACGTGCTCGATGCCGGCGGCACGGATCCGGGACAGCAGGTGGCGCAGGAACGGCACCCCGGCCGTGGGCAGCATCGGCTTGGGCGCCGACAAGGTCAGCGGGCGCAGCCGAACGCCCCGCCCACCCACCAGCACGACGGCCTCCGCCGTCGACGGCGCATCCCGATCATCCGCGGACATCGGCGTAGCTCCTCCTCTACCTGACGGACTTCCCTGACGAAAACCCATTGGGGGGAATACTCTGGCAGGGGCAACGGCATAATGAACACTGGGCCCGTCCCCAGCGGTCGCGCCCGGCTCGACGCCCCGCCCCCGGCGGACCACTGCGAACGACTGAGAGGGCATCCCCATGGACCCGCGCCTCCGAGCCGACGAAGCACTTGCTCGCGCGCGGGCACGCGGCGCGTTCGTCGTCACACCGGACAACGCCACCTCTCCGATGGACGCGGCGAACACCGTCCGCATCCCCCGCGATGTGGTCGACCAGGCCGATTCCCCGGACACCACGCAGGTGATCCCCTCGTCCGGACCGCAGCCGCATGCCCCGCAGCAGCAACCGCCGCACCCGCAGCCGCAGTACCAGCAGGCCGATCCGCAGCAGGGCTGGCCGACCGAGGACTACGGGCAGGGGCTGCCGCCGAACCCGTACCACGCGCAGCGCGGCCCGAACGAGTTCGGACCGCTCGGCTCGCAGGCCAACCAGCAGCAGTACCCGCAGTACTAGTCGGCTCAGCGGGTTTCGATGCGGGCCCGGAGCGCCAGCGCCGCGCGCAGCGCGAGCCGCAGCGGTGCCCAGATCGGGCCCTGGTGGCGGTCGGCGAGGTAGCGGTAGGCGCTGCGGTGGTGCTCCAGCAGCATCCGCTTGGCCGCCTTCGAGGTGGAGCGGCCGCCGATGTGCATGACCTCGGCGGTCGGCGCGTAGATGTTCAGCCAGCCCTTGCGGCGCAACCGGTCTCCGAGGTCGACGTCCTCGAAGTACATGAAGTAGCGCGGGTCGAAGCCGTCGACGGAGTCGAAGGCCTCGCGGCGCAGCAGCAGGCACGAGCCGGACAGCCACCCGGCCGGGCGCTCGGTGATCTCCGCCTCGGACTGCCGGTAGGCGCGGGTCCACGGGTTGTCCGGCCAGATCTTGCCGAACACCGCGTGCCCGGCGCCGCGGCCGATGGAGGGCAGCATCCGGGCCGACGGGTAGACCTCGCCGCCGGGTTCCCGGATCAGCGGGCCGAACGCTCCGCCGCGCGGCCAGCGCTTCGCCGCGGCCAGCAGCTCGTCGAGCGAACCGGGCCGCCACTCCAGGTCGGGGTTGGCGATGACCACCCAGCCGTACTCGCTGCCCAGGTGCGCCACGCCTCGGTTGGCACCGCCGCCGTACCCGAGGTTGCCGCCGGTGGGCACGAGGTCGACGTCGGCGCGCTCGGCGGCGGCGCGCTCCGGTTCGCCGTCGGTGGAGCCGTTGTCGGCGAGGACCACCCGCACCGGCCGGTCCGTCGCCTGCTGCAGGGTGTCGAGGAAGCGGCCCAGCGTTTCGCCCGGCGAGTAGGTCACGGTGACAACGGCGAGCTCGTCGCCGTAGGTGCGCACGTCGGTCACGCCGTCACATTCTGCCGAACCGCCCCGGACGCCCGATCACCTGACCGCAGTTTCAGCTGGAACTGCGGTTCGCACGGCGCGTCGTCGCCCGACACGCCGACGGCCGTGGCCCGACTCCCCGCGATTTCAATGAGGTTTTTCCAACCTCGTTCTGCGTGGCGGTGCCGGTGGCGGAACCTCAGCGCCCGCCTGGACTGCGGGGTCCCTGACTGATGTATGCCAATACACGGCGTCAGGGCCGTCCTCGCCAGGCGAACGCTGAGAACCCGCGGCGGTGCAAGCTGCGAGGGTGGGCTATGCGCCTGGCGGCGCATGCGACCCTCGCCGACCGGTGCCGGTCGCCCTTCGCAGCTGCGGTCCACGGGCAGGATGAACAAGTTCAATGGAAATCGGACGTCCGATTTCCATTGAAATCGCATCACCCCTGGTCGCCCGGGCGGTCAGCGGGTGCGGAGGTGGATGTGGTGGGCCCGGTCGAAGGCGGTGCGGTGCTGGGCCGCGCAGGCCGCCCAGGTGAACTCCTTGGCCCGGCGCTGCGCGGCGGCGGCGAGGGCGGCCCGGCGGGCCGGGTCGTCGAGCAGCTCGGTGAGCCCGGCGGCGATGTCACCGGCGCCGACCCCGCAGTACGCGACGGCGTCGCCGCCGACCTCGGGCAGGCTCAGCCGCCGCGTGGTGAGCACGGCCGCACCGCACGCCATCGCCTCCAGCACCGGGAGGCCGAAGCCCTCGCCGAGGCTCGGGTAGGCGACCACGTCCGCGCCGCCGAGGAACCCGGCGAGCTGCTCGAACGGCAGGTAACCGGCGCGGATCACCCGGATCCGGTGCGGCACCGCTTCCAGCGCCCGCTCCACGCGGGTGTCCCAGCCGGGCTGACCGGCCAGCACCAGCGCGGGCGAATCGCCGCGGCCCTGGCAGGCCAGCGTGAACCCGCGGATCAGCGCGGGCACGTTCTTGCGGGGTTCCAGCGCGCCGAGGAAGGCGACGTAGGGCTGGTCGTGCAGGCTCAGCCGCTCGCGGACCGCCTGGACCTCCTCCGGCGTCGGCGGGTGGAACCGGTCCGGGTCGACGCCGTGGTACATCACCGGCATCCGGGCCCGGTCGGCGCCGACGGAGCGGGCGAGCTCGGCCGCGGTCGCCTCGCTCGGCACGATGCACAGCGTCGCGCGGCGCAGCGCGGTGCGCGTCCAGGCGCGGAAGAAGCGGGCCTTGACCGGCGAGTGCACCGCCGGGTTGGTGAAGAACGTGGCGTCGTGCAGGGTCACCACCGAGGCCGCCGGGTTGGCCAGCGGGGTCGTGTAGTGCGGGGAGTGCAGGACGTCGACGCCGAGCCGCCGCACCAGCAGCGGCAGGGTGGTCTGCTCCCAGGTCAGCCGCGCGGTGCGGGTGGCGACGGCCTCGGCGGCCGGGACCACGTCGGTGTGCGGCGCGATGGACGCGTACAGCTCGGCATCGCGCGGTTGGCAGGCGACCGCGAGCCGGGTGCCGTCGGCGTCCAGGGCCGCCAGCAGGGAGTCGACGTACCGGCCGACGCCGCCTCGGTCCGCGGGTACTGCGGTGGCGTCGATGAGGATGTGCGGCTCGCCTCTGTGCACCAGAGCAGCGTACGGGGCGAAACGGCCCACCCGGGACGAGTACGTGAAAATGTGTTCTGGTCTATGCCGATCGGTCGCCGACGGCGGCCCGGTGCAGGGCCCAGACCTCGCGCGCCACCCGGGTCCAGGTGAAATCCGCTACACGTCGCCGCCCGGCGGCGACCAGCTCGCCCCGGCGCACCGGATCCCCGAGCACTTCGCGCAGCGCGGCGGCGAGCGCCGCCGGATCGGCGCGCGGGACCACCACGCCCGCATCTCCGGCGACCTCCACGAGCGCGGGCGCATCGGAGTGCACGACCGGCACGCCGAGCGCCATCGCCTCGATCAGCGGCAGGCCGAAGCCCTCCGCGAGGCTGGGGGCGGCCAGCGCGGTCGCGCTGCGCAGCAGGACCGCCAGCTCGGCGTCGGTGACCGAGGACAGCACGCGCACCCGGTCCAGCCCGCAGTCCGCGGCGATCCGCAGCACGTCCACGTCCCCCCAGCCCGGGCGGCCGACGATCAGCAGCGGGACGTCGGGGACCTCGGCCATCGCCCGCACCAGGTGCGGGTAGCCCTTGCGGGGCTCGATGGTGCCGATGGCCAGCACGTACCGCTCCGGCAGGTCGAGCCGCACGGCCGGGTCGGGCTCGGCCAGCAGCGACGGCGTGACGCCCTCGCCGATGACCGCCAGCCGGGTCGCGCCGGTGTGCTCGGCGAGCTCGGCGGCCACCGCGGAGGTGGGCACGACCAGCGCGTCGGCCTGCCGCGCGGCCCGGCCGATCGCCCGGCGGTGCCAGGAAACTCCGCGCGGTGTCAGGGTTTCCGGGTGCGTCCAGGGGACGGTGTCGTGCACGGTCACCACCAGGCCGCGACCGCGCTTGGCGGGCGGTGCCAGCGGGGTCATGGCGTGCACGGAGTCACCGCCCGGCCACAGCGGAAGCCCGCGCTCCCAGGCGGCGATCAGCGCGCGCCGCGGCAGCGGCAGCACCCGCGGCCCCGCCACTCCGGGTACGCGCGCGGCTTCGGGATCGCCGCCGCGGCTGACGACGCTGCTGACCTCCCACCCGTCGGGCGCGGTCTCGGCCAGCGCGCGCAGCAGCTCCCGCGTGTAGCGGCCGGTCCCACCGGGGACGGGCGCGAGCAGCTGTTCGGCGATCGCGACGAGCTCGGGCACCCGCCCAGCTTCCCACGCCCGCAGTTCGGTCGATGAGATCGCGGTCGTAACGTCTTCGGGCGTGACGTCGGAAGAGGTGCGCAGCACCGTGGTCGTGGTGACCTGGCGAGGGCGGGACCACATCGAGGCCTGCCTGGACGCCCTGGCCGCCCAAAGCCGTCCACATCGGACCCTGGTGGTGGACAACGCCTCCGACGACGGCACCGCGGAGCTGCTCGCCGCCCACCCGTCGGCCCCGGAGGTCCTCCGCCTCCCCCGCAACCGCGGCTACGCCGGCGGCATCGCCGCCGCGCTCGCGCGCGTCCGCACGCCTTACGTCGCGTGGCTGAACGACGACGCTGCGCCAGCCTCCGGCTGGCTCGCGGCGCTGGAGGCCGCGCTCGACGCGGACCGCTCCGCGGCTGCGGCGACCTCCGTGCTCCGCACGTCGGACGGCTGCACGCAGTCCGCCGGGGTGCGCCTCACGGCCGACGGCCACGGCGCTGACGCGCCTCAAGCCTCCGGCGAGGTGTTCGGGTTCTGCGGCGGCGCAGCGCTGCTGCGCACCGAGGCCCTGAAATCCGCAGGTGGTGTCCCGGCGCACTTCTTCTGCTACTACGAGGACACCGACACGTCCTGGCGCCTACGCCTCGCCGGACACCGCATCGTCTCGGTGCCCGATGCGGTTGCTGCGCACCTGCACGGCGCAACGACGCAACCCGGCTCGCCGCAGTTCCACCGCTGGAACGAGCGCAACCGCCTGTTCATGCTGCTGCGCTGTGCACCCGCGACGGTCGCAGCGCGCGAGCTGGCCCGCTTCGCGGCGATCACGCTCGCGCTCCCGCTGCGCCGCGCGGTCCCGGACGCGGCGAACTTCCGCGTCACGTTGCGGATGGGCGTCCTGGCCGAAGTCGCCGCGGGCCTGCCGGCCGCGCTGCGCGCCCGCCGACGCATCGGCAGCACCGCGTCGACCCGGCGCGAGGTCTGGCGGACCTGGTCCGGGGTGTGAACCCGAGCACACGACGGCGGAATTCCCGACACCCCGCATGGCGGACGCCGCGATGGTGCACGCTTGTGGACGTGGCTGAAATGTCCGACCGCAGCAACCTGCCCCTCGTGTCGGTGATCGTGGTGAACTACCGCGGCGCGGACGACACCGTCGAATGCCTGCGCGCGCTGCGCGAGGAGCTCGACTACCCGGCCGACCGGCTGGAGGTGATCTGCGTCGACAACGCCTCCGGCGACGGCAGCGCGGAGCGGATCCGGAGCGCTGCCCCGGAGGTGGCGCTGATCGAGTCGGACCGCAACCTCGGGTTCGCCGGTGGCTGCAACCTCGCCGCCCGCAACGCCACCGGCCAGGTGCTGGCCTTCCTCAACAACGACGCCCGCCCGGACCGGGACTGGGTGCGCGCGGCCGTCGCCGTGCTGCGCGCCGAACCGACCGTGGGCGCGGTCGCCAGCAAGGTCCTGGACTGGGAAGGTCGGCACGTCGACTTCGTCGACGGCGGGCTGACCTGGTTCGGCATGGGCTACAAGCGCCACGCCGGGGAGGTCGACGACGGTTCGCACGACGCCGCGCGGGACGTGCTGTTCGGCACCGGGTCGGCGCTGTTCGTGCGCGCCGAGCTGTTCGCCGCGCTGGGCGGGTTCGACGAGCGCTTCTTCATGTTCTACGAGGACGTGGACCTGGGCTGGCGGCTGAACCTGCGCGGCTGGCGGGTCCGCTACGAGCCGCGGTCGCTGACCTTCCACCGGCACCACGCCTCGATGGCCGAGATCTCCTCCGCCCGCGAGCACTACCTGCTGGAGCGCAACGCGCTCGCCGCGCTCTACAAGAACGTCTCCGACGAGACGCTGGCGAAGGCGCTGCCCGCGGCGATGGCGCTGGCGGTGCGGCGGGCCACCGCGCGCGGCGAGATCGACCCGACGCAGCTGGAGATCACCCGGCGCGGCGAGACCGAGGACGACGGCCCGGCGCCGATCGACCGCTCGGCGCTGGCCGGGATGCTGGCCATCGACCAGTTCGTGGAGCTGCTGCCGTCGCTGAAGGTCTCCCGCGAGGAGGAGCAGCAGGCGCGGGTGCGCACCGACGCGGACCTGGTCCCGCTGATGCGCAAGGCGATGGAACCCGCCTACCCGCTGCCGCGCTACCTCGCCGCGCACGACGCGCTGGTGGAGGCCTTCGGCCTGGACGAGGTCTTCGGCCGCCCCCGCAAGGTCGTGGTGATCACCGGTGACGCGGTCGCCGAGCGGATGGCCGGACCGGCGATCCGCGCCTGGCACATGGCCGAGGTCCTCTCCGTCGAGCACCAGGTCCGGCTGGTCAGCGTCAACGACCTGGTCAGCCCGCCGCAGGCGGAGTTCGAGGTGCACGCGGCGAAACCGCGCGACCTGGGTGCGCACGTCGACTGGGCCGACATCGTGGTGCTGCAGGGCCACGTGCTGGAGATGGTGCCCTCGCTCAAGAACGTCGAGTCCAGCAAGATCGTGGTCTGCGACGTCTACGACCCGATGCACCTGGAGCTGCTCGAGCAGGGCCGCGACACCGACGACGAACGCCGCGCCAAGGACCTGATCGGCGTCACGAAGGTGCTCAACACCCAGCTGCAGCGCGGCGACTTCTTCCTCTGCGCCTCCGAGCGGCAGCGGCACTTCTGGCTGGGGCACCTGGCCTCGCTGGGCCGCCTCACGCCGGGCCTGTACGACAACGACCCGACGGTCCGCTCGCTGCTGTCGGTGGTGCCGTTCGGCCTGCCGTCGACGGCCCCGCGCCGCACCGGCCCGGCGATCAAGGGCACCCACCCCGGCATCTCCGCCGACGACAAGGTGGTGCTGTGGGCGGGCGGGGTCTACAGCTGGTTCGACCCGCTGACGCTGCTGCACGCGGTGCACCGGCTCTCCCAGCGGCGCACCGACGTCCGGCTGTTCTTCCTCGGCATGAAGCACCCGAACCCGGACGTGCCGGAGATGGGCATGGCCGGTCGCACCCGCGCGCTGTCCCAGCAGCTCGGGCTGACCGGCAAGTTCGCGTTCTTCAACGAGACCTGGGTGCCCTACCAGGAGCGGCAGAACTACCTGCTGGACGCCGACTGCGGGGTGACCAGCCACTTCGAGCACGTGGAGACGACGTTCGCGTTCCGCACCCGGGTGCTGGACTACCTGTGGTCGGGGCTGCCGGTGGTCACCACCGACGGCGACTCGTTCGCCGACCTGGTGCGCGCGGAGCGCATCGGCGTCGTGGTGCCCCCGGAGGACCCGGACGCGCTGGCCGCCGCGCTGGAGAAGGTGCTCTACGACGAGGAGTTCGCCGCGGAGTGCCGCCGCCGGATCGAACCGGTGCGGGAGCGCTTCACCTGGGAAGCGGTGCTGGCCCCGCTCACCGAGTTCTGCCGCGACCCGCGCCCGGCCGCCGACCGCCTCAAGGCCGCCTCGCCGCTGGTGCGCAGCCCGCAGATCAACGGTGTGGAAGCGGTGCGCCGGGACCTCTCGCTGCTGCGCGAGTACCTGGACGCGGGCGGCCCGCTGGAGGTCGCGAAGCGGGCGACCGGACGCCTGCGGCGCATCGCCGGTGAGCGCTTCCGTGGCCGCTGACCTGCGCGTCCTGCTCGACGGCACGCCGCTGCTGGGCAACCGCACCGGGATCGGCCGCTACACCGCGTCCCTGGTCGCCGAGCTGGCGTCCCTGGTGGATGTCCGGCTGGTCGGCTTCACCACGCGGGGCTGGCGGGAGCTGCGTTCGGCGGCACCGGCCGGAACCCGCGCGGTCGGCCCGCCGATCCCGGCGCGGGTGCTGCGAAAGCTGTGGCAGCGCGGGGCTTTCCCCCCGGTCGAGCTGCTTGCTGGAGGGGCGGACGTGGTGCACGGGACGAACTTCGTGCTGCCGCCGTCGATCCGGGCTGCGGGTGTGGTGACCGTGCACGACCTGGCATTCCTGGACGATCCCTCGCTCGCGGAGCCCGATCTCCCCGCGCTGGTGCGGAGTTCGGCGCGTCGGGCGCGCGTGGTGTGCACACCGACGGCTGCGGTCGCCGACGCGGTGAGCTCGCGGCTGGACGTTCCGCGCGAGAAGGTGGCGGTGACGCCGCTCGGCGTGGATCCGGAGTGGTTCTCCGCCGTGCCAGTGGATTCCGAGCTCCGGGTCCGATATGGACTTCCCACCGAGTACCTGCTCTTCGTCGGCGCCGAAGGCCCCCGCAAGGGTCTCCCCGGACTGCTCGAAGCGCACGGCCCGGACCTCCCGCCGCTGGTCATCGCCGGACCCGGCACCGCCGGGGTCGATGGTGCGGTGATCCGGACGGGGTTCCTCCCCGACGACCACCTGCGGCGTCTCGTCGCCGGAGCCAGCGCGCTGGTTCTCCCTTCCCGCGACGAGGGATTCGGTCTCCCCGCGCTGGAGGCACTGGCCTGCGGGACTCCCGTGGTCTGCTCGGACATCCCAGCGTTGCGGGAAGTCACTGCGGGCCGTGCGACGTACTTCCCCTTCGGCGATACCGCTGCGCTGAACGAAGCCCTGCACAAGGCCCTGACCGACCCGCCGGACCCGGAAACTTGCCGTGCGCGGGCGGAGTCCTTCACCTGGCGAGCCTGCGCCGAAGCAACGCGAGCCGCATATCAGCGCGCAGCGGACTGACCCCAGAAAGGCGTCAGGCCAGGTGTCCCGGTAATGCCCCGGGACACCTGGCCTTCCTTCCGTCGCCCCACGGGATCAGGACACAACTGATCATTCCTGCCAAAACCCTGAAAGTCGCCTGGTTTTCCCTAAAACTAGGCAACATCACCGAATCAGGCGACTACAAAGAAACTTTCGTATCGCCCGAAAGTGAATTCGACCGGCCCCGTACCGTATCCCTTCGTGCCCATCGCATACGGCGACGAATCCTTCCGCGAACACCGGCAGCATGGCTTCTACGTTCTTGCCAGTGTCATTTTCGAGGCCGAGGTAGCGGATGATGCCCGCGAAGTGCTGCTAGGGCTTCGGGGAAAGCACCGAAAGCTCCACTGGTACGAGATGGAGCCGTACGAGCAGCACCGAATCATCAAGCACCTCGCCGACCTCGATGGGTTGCACGTCGTCGTCACCGGTGCACCCGTACCTCTCCAGAAGCAGGAAAGGGCTCGTGCCAAGTGCTTGACTCAGCTGGTCCATGAACTCCATGGATTCGGCGTCGACTTACTCGTGCTTGAAGCAAGGTCGGCTGAGCTCAACCGCCGTGATGTGTCGACCGCAGCCGCTGCACGTCGCAGCTTCCTTCCCAAGGAAGCACAGTTCCGGGTCGACCACTGCCCTGGCCCCCTAGAGCCCATGCTGTGGGCAGCCGACGTAGTAGCAGGGGCTTGTCGAGCGGCGTACCTGGGCCATTCCGAATTCCACGACATGCTGGCCGATCGTGTCTACGACATCGAAATCGACACCGGTTGCCGCCCCTAGAAAGGCGTCAGGCCAGGCTCCCAGTCATGCCCCGGGTCACCTGGCCTTCCTTCCCTCTCCCCGCGGGATCAGGCACCACCATTATGCATAGCCGCGCCGACTCGCACCAGCTGATTTCCCAGCAACGCGGGCTTTCAAGGTCAACTGCACCCCACCGTGTTACCCCGCTTCGCCCCGCAGGGCTTCTCCGTCGGTTTCCAGGGCTGCGCGCAGGGCTTCGCGCCAGGGGCGCATCGGGGTCAGGCCCGCTTCTCGCCAGGCCGCGTCGGAGAGGACCGAGTACGCCGGGCGCGGGGCCGGGCGCGGGAAGTCCGCCGTCGTGCACGGCTGGACCCGGGTTTCGTCCAGGCCCAGCTCGGTGAAGATCGCTCGGGCGAAGTCGCACCAGCTCACCTGGCCGGTGTTGGTGCAGTGCAGGACCTTCTGGTCCGGGCCGCGGCGCTCGGCGACCCGTTCCGCCAGCTCCAGCAGGCCGTGCGCCAGATCCGCCGCCCAGGTCGGGGAACCGATCTGGTCCGCCACCACGGTCAGCGAATCGCGTTCGCGGGACAGGCGGATCATCGTCTTCACGAAGTTGCCGCCGCGCGCCCCGTAGACCCACCCGGTGCGCACCACCCAGGCCCGCGCGCCGGAGTCCAGGACCGCGCGTTCGCCGTCCAGCTTGGTGCGCCCGTAGACGGTGCGCGGTCCGGGTTCGTCCGTCGGCTCGTACGGGCGGTCGGCGTCGCCGCCGAAGACGTAGTCCGTGGACACGTGCAGCAGCGGGATTCCGCTGCGGTGGCACGTCTTGGCCAGCTGCGCCGGTCCTTCGACGTTCACCAGCGCAGCCCGCTCCTGGTCCTCCTCGGCGGCGTCCACCGCGGTGTAGGCCGAGGCGTTGATGACCACCGGGCGGAGTTCGGCGTCGCGGGCCGTCTCGGCGAAGGAGTCCACCGCGTCGGCGACCGCCTCGCGGTCGGTGACGTCGAGCTCGGCGGACCCCGGGGCGTGCACCAGGGCACCGGACCGCGCGGACACGATCCGGGCCAGTTCGGACCCCAGCTGCCCGCGGCCGCCCGGCACCAGGACGGCGAGGCGGCTCACCGGGCCACCGCCGCGCGGGCCTTGAGCGGCTCCCACCAGGCGCGGTTGTCCTGGTACCAGCGGATGGTCTCGCGCAGCCCCGTCTCGAAGTCGACGCGGGGCTCGTAGCCCAGTTCGCGGACGATCTTGCCGTGGTCCACCGAGTAGCGGCGGTCGTGGCCCTTGCGGTCGGCGACCGGCCGCACCATCGACCAGTCCAGGCCCATCTCGGCCAGCACCCGCTCGGTGAGCTCCTTGTTGGTCAGCTCGGTGCCGCCGCCGATGTTGTAGATCTCGCCCGGCCGCCCGGATTCTGCGACCAGCTGGATGCCCCGGCAGTGGTCGTCGACGTGCAGCCAGTCCCGCACGTTGAGGCCGTCGCCGTAGAGCGGCACCTGGTGGCCGTCCATCAGGTTGGTGATGAACAGCGGCAGCACCTTCTCCGGGAACTGGTAGGGTCCGTAGTTGTTGGAGCAGCGGGTGATGCAGACCGGCAGACCGTGCGTGCGGTGGTAGGAGCGGGCCATCAGGTCCGAGCCCGCCTTCGCCGCAGAGTATGGCGAGTTCGGCTCCAGCGCGTGCTCCTCCGGCCACGAACCGGTCTCGATGGAGCCGTACACCTCGTCGGTGGAGACGTGCACGAACTTGCCGACCTCGGCCTCGAGCGCGGCCTGCAGCAGGACGCTGGTGCCCACCACGTTGGTGACCACGAAGGCGTCCGCGCCGGTGATCGAGCGGTCCACGTGCGACTCGGCGGCGAAGTGCACGACCACGTCCACGCCGGGGAGCAGGCCGGTCACCAGCTCGCGGTCGCAGATGTCCCCGCGCACGAACTTCAGCCGCGGGTCGTCGGCGACCGGTGCCAGGTTCGCCTCGTTGCCCGCGTAGGTGAGCTTGTCCAGCACGACGACCTCGGCGTCGGCGTACGCCGGGTAGGCGCCGCCGAGCAGTTGCCGCACGTAGTGCGAGCCGATGAACCCGGCTCCGCCGGTGACCAGAATCCGCATCGCGCCCCTTCTCTCCTGTTCGATCGCCTCGCCTCGCGGGGCACCGCCGCGCACGGGGCATCGCTGCGAAGTCTGGCATGCGCTGCCCGGCACCGGCCACGCTCCCCAGTTACGCAGCGTATTATCAATGGTTCACTCTTATGAGGGTCATCACGCCAAAACTGGGATCTGCCCACCGATCCCGCGGGCCCCGTTAGCCTGCACTCGGAACACGAGCAAAATCACCTCCCGAAGGTGTAACGCCCGCGGCAGGCCAAGGAGGAAGCGGCGTGGAGGATCGGCCCAGGTGGCCAAGCGGTCCGCAGGGTCAGCCGGGCAGACCCGTGCCACCTCGCGGAAGTGGTCGAGGGCGCCCCGGCACCGGTGGCGGCCCCGCGTCGAGCGGCCGTCGCCCCGGCCGCGCGGGCAACGCTCCCCCCGCCGGCGGCCCCGGCCGCCGGACTCCGCAGAGTGAACCCCGGCAACGTCCCACGCCTCGTTCGGGCGAAGCCCAACTCCCCCCGGAGAACGACGTCTGGAGCCGCCGCCGAGGCGGCCGGGACCGGCGTGGTGGCCGGGGTGCCCGCGCCGCAGGGCGCACGCTGACCGCGCTGCTCTCCGTCCTCGTGCTGACCTCCACCGGCTTCGGCTGGGCGATGTTCCGGCCCGGCAGCGGCGGAACCTCCACCGCCGACGTGATCGGCAGCGGCTTCAACGCGCCGGACGGCGCCACCGACATCCTGCTGATCGGCAACGACAGCCGCAACGACTCCTTCGGCAACCCGCTGCCCGAGGAGGTGCTGCGCGAACTGCGCACCACGCAGGAGGGCGGCGACCTCACCGACGCGATGATCTTGGTGCGCATCCCCAACGGCGGCGGCAGCGCCAGTGCGATGTCCTTCCCCCGCGACACGCTCGTCGACCTCGGGCTCGGCCTGGGCAAGACCAAGCTCACCGAGACGATGAACAACGGCATGTCCGTCGAGCGCGCGAAGCTGAAGGAAGAAGGCGTCACCGACGAGAAGGAGATCCAGGAGAAGTCCCGGCTGGCGGGCAAGCAGCTCCTGCGCAAGACCATCGAGGACATCACCGGCGTCAGCATCGACCACTACGCCGAGGTCAACCTGCTCGGCTTCGCCGAGATCACCAAGGCCATCGGTGGTGTCGAGGTCTGCCTGAACAACGCCACCAAGGACCGGCTGTCCGGCGCCGACTTCCCCGCGGGCGTGCAGACCATCCAGGGCGCCGACGCGCTGGCGTTCGTCCGGCAGCGGCACGGGCTGATCAACGAGCTCTCCCGCGGCAAGCGCCAGCAGGTGTTCATGTCCGGGCTCGCCCGCAAGGTGATGTCCAGCGACACCCTGACCAACCCGGCGAAGCTGACCGAGCTGATCAACGCCATCAAGAAGTCGGTCACCCTGGACCCCGCGCTGGCCGACGACCTCCTGGGCTTCGCGCAGCAGATGCAGGGCATCGCCGGTGGCGACGTGCAGTTCTACACCGCACCGGTGCACCTGGTCGGCCCGTCCGGCAAGGAGGACGTCACGATCAACATCCCCGAGGTCAAGCAGTTCGCGGCGAACCTCCTGCTGTCGCCCCAGGAGCGCGAGCAGAAGATGGCCGCGCAGCAGGCCCGCGCGCAGATCACGGTCAGCGTCTACAACGCCTCCGGTGTCAGCGGTCTGGCCGCCCGGGTGCTCGACGAGCTGTCCGGGCAGGGCTTCAAGGCGGGCAGCAGCTCGAACGCCGACTCCATGGCGAACTCGGTGGTCTACTACGCGGCCGGTGACGAGCAGGCCGCCGCGCAGGTGGCCGAGTCCCTCGGCGGGCTGCGCACCGAGGTGAGCTCGAACGTCACCGCCGGGAGCGTGCAGGTCTACCTGGGCAAGGACTACAAGGGCCCGGGCGCGCAGAACTTCGCCGGTCCGCGCACGATCCGGCTCGACGGCTTCCGCCAGCAGCCGCCGCTGCACACCCAGCAGGACGTCAACGAGCAGCCCATCACCGCCGACGGGATCCCCTGCGTGGACTGACGCCCGCATCACAGCCGAAACTTGCGCGACCCGGGGCGGGCCAGCGGTTAACCTTGTCCGGCAACGCACCGCGGCGGGGGAGGCCAAGTGGGCGAACCGGAGCAGGAGACCGAGGCGGCGGAGCCGACCGCCCAGCGGCGGACCGGTTTCCGCATCGCCGGGCGCAGCGCGGTCGCGCTGATCTCCGCCGTCGTGCTCGGCATCACCGCGATCGGCTGGGTCGTGGTGGACCAGCTCTCCGACGTCAGCTCCGCCAAGGTGCTCGCCGACGGGCCGCCGACGCCGAACGACGACGACGGCGCGACCGACGTCCTGCTGGTCGGCAGCGACAGCCGCACCGACGCGCAGGGCGACCCGCTGCCGGACAGCGTGCTCAAGCAGCTGCGCACCGAGGCCATCGGCGGGCTGAACACCGACAGCCTCGTGGTGATCCGGGTGCCGCACAACAACGCCCCGACCACCGCGGTGTCCATCCCCCGCGACACGTTCGCGGAGGTGCCCGGCAGCCGCCCGGAGAAGATCAACGCGGTCTACGGGCTGACGAAGAACACCACCGCGCAGCAGCTCCGCGCCGAAGGCCGCCCGGAGCTCGAGGTCGAGCGCGAGTCGCAGCTGGCCGGGCAGCGCGCGCTGGTGCAGACGGTGCAGAACCTCACCGGGCTGCGCATCGACCACTACGCGGAGATCAACCTGCTCGGCTTCTACGAGCTCACCGAGGCCGTCGGCGGCGTCGAGGTGTGCTTGCAGCAGGACACCAGCGACAAGGACTCCGGCGCGAACTTCACCGCGGGTCGGCACACCATCTCCGGCGCGGACGCGCTCTCGTTCGTCCGGCAGCGGCACGGCCTGCCCCGCGGCGACCTGGACCGGATCGTCCGCCAGCAGGTGTTCATGGCGGCGTTGGCGAACAAGGTGCTGTCCACCGGGACGCTGACCGACCCGGCGATGGTCAACGACCTGGTGCAGGCCACCCGCCGCGCCGTGGTGCTGGACGAGGGCTGGGAACCGCTCGGCTTCGTGGAGCAGATGCAGGCGATCGCGGCCGGTCGCGTCACCTTCATGACGATGCCGGTGGCGGACACCAACGGCCGCGACGACCGCGGCCAGAGCATCGTCAGCGTCGACCCCGCTGCGACGCAGCGCTTCTTCGCCGGGCTGGCCAGCGCGCCGCCCGGCCTGGCAGCGCAACCGAAGCTGCAGCTGGACGGCACGGCCCGCCCCGAGCAGCCAATCACCTCTGACGGCAGCATCCCCTGCGTCCACTAGGGAAGCGCATTCCGCTGCGCCGGACGGTTAGGCTCGACGCATGAGCGTTACCCAGGCGCTGCTCGGACCGCTGCTGGCCGACGGGGCACCCAAGCCGCTGATCACGCACTACGACGACGCCACCGGGGCGCGCATCGAGCTGTCCCGGGCGACCACCGCGAACTGGGCGGCGAAGACGGCGAACTGGCTGGTCGACGAGCTGGACCTGGAGCCGGGAACGCCGGTGTTCGCGGCGCTGCCCGCGCACTGGCAGACGGTCGGTGTGCTGCTCGGCTCCTGGTGGTGCGGGGCGCACATCACCGACGATCCGCACGGCGCGGAGGTCGCCTTCGTGCCTGCCGACGACCTGGAACGCGGTGCGGGCGCCCGAACCACGGCGGCCGTCGGCCTCGACGCGCTGGGCGCTCCGCTGCGCGGCCTGCCGGACGGAGTCGTCGACTACGTGTCGGACATCCGCGTGCACGGCGACGACTTCAGCCCGCTGCTGCCGATCGACGGAGACACCCCGGCCCTGCTCGACCGCTCGGTGGACGAGCTCGTCGCCGACGCCCGGAAGCGGGCCGAGGCTCTGCACATCGGCCCCACCGATCGCGTGCTGTCCACACTGGAGTGGGACCTGCCGGACGGCGTGGTGGACGGTCTCCTCGCGGTGCTCGCCGGGCGGTCGTCCCTGGTGCACTGCACGAATCTCGACCCGGCGAAGCGCGAAAGCCGCCGCGAGAGCGAACGAACCACCGTCGAACTGGGGAACTGACCCGGAAACGCGAATCGGCCCACCCGATCCGGGCGGGCCGATTCGCACGCGTCAGGCCGCGAGCTGACCGGACTTCTCCGAACTGCCCCGGAACAGCCCGGAGAGCGTGTACCGAGGGCCGCTGAAGCCGAGGGCGAGGCTCGTCGCGGCGAGCACCAGCACGTACTCGAACCCGCCGTCGCTGCTGAAGAACCCGCCGCTGAGGTGCGCGGTGAACAGGGCGCCGACCATGATCGCCGCGAGCAGGATGCCGACGATCGGCAGCAGCACGCCGAGGATCAGCCCGATCCCGCCGACGACCTCGACGATCGCGGTGAACCAGGCGGCGATCGGGGGCAGGCCCAGCTGGTCGAAGGAAGCGACGACCTTGTCCATGCCGTTGAGCACGAACTTCTGGTAGCCGTGCGCGAGGAAGGTCGCGCCGACCACGATGCGCGCGACCAGCGCCATCACGTCACGAAGACGGTGCTGCATGGGAAGACCTTTCGAGGATGGGGTCTGCGGTGCTCGCAAGCATACGTGAAGCTTCAAATATCTCGCCGGGCTGAGAAGATGTTCACACGCCCCCCGGGGCGCGCAGCGGAATCGCGCCAAGTCGCCAGAAAACTGGCAAACGAGCAGTACCAGCCTTGGCTACCGGTAAGTAACATCGAGGGATGCGTGACATCCAGGCGCTCTTCACCCCTGCCGGCGAGCAGCTCGTGCCGAGCGAAGCGGCCTGCAGCCCCTGGGGCGAACTGGTCGGCGGCGGCCCGGTCGCCGGTCTGCTCGCCCGAGCCGTCGAGCGGACCAGCAACGACCCCGACCTGTTCATCGCCCGGCTCACCGTGGACCTGATGCGACCGGTCCCGGCCAACCCGCTGTCCCTCACCGCCCACCCGCTGCGCACCGGGAAGCGCCTGCAGGTGAGCGAAGCGGTCCTCACCGTCGACGGGAAGCCCTCCGCCCGAGCCACCGCCCAGCTGCTGCGCCGCAGCGACGTGGACGGCGTCGTCCCCGAGGTGCCTGCGCCCTTCCCCGGTCCGGCCGATCTCCCCGACGGGCACCTGCTGCCCCCGGAGCTCGGCCTGCGGTGGGGCGTGCACGACGTGATCCAGGTGCGGTGGGTGGAGGATCAGCGGGCCACCAGCACCAGCAAGGTGTGGATGCGCATGCCGGTCCCGCTGATCCCCGACGAGGCGCTGAGCCCGCTGGCGCAGGTCGCGGTCCTGGTCGACTGCATCAGCGCGGCCAGCCCGGTCGGTCCGATCTTCGGCCCGTGGATCAACACCGACATCACGCTCTACCTGCACCGCCCGTTCGAGGGCGAGTGGCTGGGCATGGAGATCGACCGCGACGTCCAGCCGACCGGCATCGGCGTGGCGAACGCCCGGCTCTACGACGAGCGGGGCCTCCTCGGCAGCGCGCACGAGGCCGTCATGGTCAACCAGCTCGGCTGACAGCAACGCCCCGCGGTCTGCGGGGCGCCTTGCTTCTCTTGGGAATAGAAGAAGGGCCCCTCTTTTCCGGTCTATTGACTGGAAAAGAGGGGCCCTCTTCACATAGTGTGTCGGCGGTGTCTTACTCTCCCACACCCTGTCGAGTGCAGTACCATCAGCGCTGGGGAGCTTAGCTACCGGGTTCGGAATGGGACCGGGCGGACCCTCCCCGCCATCGCCACCGACAACCCTC
>NZ_VWPH01000023.1 GCF_008630535.1 Saccharopolyspora hirsuta
ACCTCACGGTCACCATCGACTACAACGACCTCCAGCAGCAGGTTCAAGCCGCCCACACCACCGCCCCCGGTGGTGCGGGCATGCTGGACGGCACCGGCCAGTACCTCAGCCCGCAGACCATTCGCCGTATCGCCTGCGACTGCGACGTGCTCCCCATCGTGCTGGGCGGCGACAGCCTCCCCCTGGATGTGGGTGCCAGCCAGCGCACCGCCCCGGCCTACCTTCGGGCAGCACTGCTGGCCCGCGACGGCGCGTGCGCGTTCCCCGGCTGCGATCACCCGCCGGGAACCCCGCAGGCACACCACATCCAGCACTGGGTCGACGGCGGCCCCACCGCACTGCACAACATGGTCATGCTCTGCGCCCACCACCACCGCACCATCCACAACCAACACTGGCACATCACCCTGCACCACGGCAGACCACAATTCACCCCACCCAAACAAGTCGACCCCACACGCACACCCCGACCCGGCGGCATTGCACAACCCGCCGCACACCAACACGCCCTCCACCGGCGCATCTCCATACCACGCCCACCGGAGGACACCCCATGACCCCACCCGACACCGGGTGGGACACCCCACCCTGCCCACACCACGCCACCAGGACTGCTCGCCAAAACCCCCAACACCCCAACAGAAAACCCACACCCCCCAGACACGACCTCACCTACAGGCACCCACCACCCCACCGCCCACGACCAAACGACAACAAATCCCGCCACCACGAAACAACAACGCCCCCGCCACAACCACACAACAACCAGTCACCACAACCAACCAGCACCTACCCACCAGACCCGGACAACAGAAATCAACCCCACGCCGCCAGGCGACCCCTATCCACCACCAACACCCCAGCAGCCCACCACCACATGACAGAAACCCCGCAACCCCACACCAACCCACAAAGGAACCCACCGATGACACCGAACACCGCACGACACAACACCCACACAGTCCCGGCCACCCCGCCAACCGCCACGCAGCCTCACCACACCGGGGTCCGTCCCACACCGGGTCATCCCCGTGACATCAAGCCAAAACCGGGGCTGTGGGCCGGATGTCAAGCCTGAAACCCCGCAGGGGCGGCCGCCAGGCCGGGCTTGACATCCGGACCACAGCCCCCACAATCCCACCAAACACGGGGATGACCCCACCCAAGGACACAACCGACAACAGCGTCAAGCACCTTGAAAACTCAACAGCGGAAACACAAAACCGACCAACAACGGACGGCCGAGCAAAGAAAACCCCGAGCAGAAGCGCCGCAACTCAGGTAGCGACAGGACAGCTCAGAGCCTGCCGCCGAGTTTGATACCGGTGAAAGGACTCAGGCCCAAGCTCAGAGATCAGGTAACCACCCGGATAGGTCAACGGATCCGGCACAGCAGGCCGCGAATCCGACCGAACGGGCCCAACCCGAATCAGCTGAGCCCGCAGCTTGAGACCGAATTCAGCAGCCCTCCGCCCGAACCGGGAAACCTGCGGGAACCCGAAGGCGGTCAACAGGTGGGGATCCATCAAGAACCGAGCAGCCCGAACCACGGCTGGCGACAACATCGATGGATACCAGCTGCCGAACAACTCCAAAGTGGCATCGGCAACGCGACGGCCACCGGCATCGAAACCGAAGCGCTCGCGTTCGTAGTCGTCGAAGAAACGAGCGAACTCGTCGTAGGTCTCGGGAATCCCGGTGATCTTCATCCCCTCGCCCATGCGGCGCATGGTGTTGGTCAGCGCTGTGATCTCGTGCGGGTGCAGCCGCCGCCAGCCGAACTGCTCGATCCAGCGCACCGGGGTCACCACGAACGTCGACAGGGTGTAGAGGTAGTCGTCGTTGCTGATCCGGTACCGGCCGTGGATGGCGTTGAGCTGCTCCAGCGCCTCCCGACCCCGGTCGCTCTCGGTGCCCCAGTGGAAGATCTCGTACAAGATCATCAGCGTGTCGTCGTAGCGCTTCTGCGGGCACCGGGTGAACTCACCGGTGCGGTCCAGCAGCCGACCGATGCTCGGCACCGCGTAGGTGCGGAACAGCGCGAACTCCAGGGCCTTGGTGATGTCCCAGGGGAACTCGTACTCGGAGAGCAGCCGGTAGATCTCCTCGCAGTCCCGATCCGCGTCGAGGTTGAGAATCCGCTCCAGGCGGTCGAAACGCCTCATCGTGCGCGCACCTCGTCTCGGGCGGGTCTCGGGGTTCACCGAAAGTATCGACCGGCGGGACAAGCGGTCAACACATGTCCCACCAGCCGACCAACAAGCTACTGCGCAGCGCCGTCGAGCTGTTCGATCGTCGCGATCGACGGGCTCTCGGTTCGCTGCAGGTCCCGGGCCACCGCCTCCGCGTCCTTGAGCACGCGGACCGCGTTGTGCCAGGTCAGCTTCGCCAGGTCGGTCTCCGACCAGCCCCGGTCGAGCAGCTCCGCGATCAGGTTCGGGTAGCTCGCGACGTCCTCCAAGCCCTCCGGGGTGAAGGCGACGCCGTCGTAGTCACCGCCGATGCCGATGTGGTCCACACCCGCCACCTCGCGCATGTGGTCCAGGTGGTCCGCCACCGTGGCCACCGTGGCGGTCGGCTTCGGATTGGCCTTCTCGTAGGCCTGCAGCACCGCCTTCGCCTCCGGCGAGGTGCCCAGCGGGTCGAGGCCGCGCTCGCGGAGGGCCTCCTCCGCCGCCTTCGTCCACTCGACCGCCTCCTGCAGGACGAACTTCGGCACGAAGGTCGCCATCGCCACCCCACCGTTGGCGGGCAGCGCCGCCAGCACGTCGTCCGGGATGTTGCGCGGATGGTCGCAGATCGCCCGCGACGACGAGTGGGAGAAGATCACCGGGGCGCGGGTGGCGCGCAGGGCGTCGCGCATCGTGCTCGGGGCGACGTGCGAGAGGTCCACCAGCATGCCCATCCGGTTCATCTCGCGCACCACCTCGACCCCGAAAGCGGTCAGACCGTTCGCGGCCGGCTCATCAGTCGCCGAGTCGGCCCACGGCACGTTGTCGTTGTGGGTGAGCGTCATGTACCGGACACCCAGCTGGTACAGCCCGCGCAAGGTCGCCAGCGAGCAGTTGATCGAGTGGCCGCCCTCCGCTCCCAGCAACGAGGCGATCCGGCCGCTGGCCCGGGCCGCCTCCACCTCGTCGGCGGTGCGTGCGAGCTGCAGCTCGTCCGGGTAGCGCGCGATCAGGTTGTGCACGCAGTCGACCTGCTCCAGGGTGGCGCTGACCGCCTTGTCCCCCTGGTACTCGGCCTTGACGTACACCGACCAGAACTGGCCGCCGACCCCACCGGCGCGCAGCCGGGCCAGGTCGGTGTGCAGCCGAGCGGACTGGTCCTGGGCGATGTCGCACCGCTCCAGGTCGTAGCCGACCTTCTCGCGCAGCGCCCACGGCAGGTCGTTGTGCCCGTCGAGCACCGGGTTCTCGGCGAGCAGCGCACGGGCCCGCTCCACTGCGGCCGCGTCGGTCATCAGAACACCCCAATCCGCGAGATCAACACCGGGTGAAGGATATCCGGGCACGCCCGGAGCACCGAGATCGAATCGACGAATCCCGCCACCGGCCGCACCATCGGAGAATGGACGAAATCCCCAGGCAGCAGGTCGGCAACGACCTGCCCAGCGTGCTCGCCGAGTACGGCCACCTGGCGGCTCAGCTGCCGGGCGCCTCCCGACGGGGCGCCGAGGCGTTGCGCGCGCGCCTGGCCGAACTGGACGAGCTGATCGACGAGCACATCGCCCGCCTGTCCGGTCCGCGGGAATCCGACCCGGTCAGCTGGACGTGATCCCGGCGCCCGGACCGTCCAGGGCCTTCGCGGTGGCCGAGATCACCTGGCCGAGCGCGGCGTTCAGCCGCTCCAGGTCGGCCAGGTCCATGCCCAGCAGCTCGACCACCCGGTAGGGGATCTTCTCCGCCTCCGAGCGCAGCTCCCGCCCCGCGTCGGTCAGGTCCACGGCCAGCTGGCGCTCGTCGCTGCGGCTGCGCTGCCGCACCACGTAGCCGACCGCCTCCAGCCGCTTGAGCAGCGGGGACAGCGTCGCCGCCTCGGCGTGCAGCGCCTCGCACAGGTCCTTCACCGACCGCGGGGAGCGCTCCCACAGCGCGAGCATCACCAGGTACTGGGGGTGGGTCAGCCCCATCGGCGCGAGCAGCGGCCGGTAGAGGGCGATGACGTTGCGCGACGCCACCGACAGGGCGAAGCACACCTGGCGGTCGAGGGCGAGCGGATCCTCCCCCAGGTCGATCGGCTTCATCAGGGCCACCTTCCGCCTCGATCCATCATGCGTTAATAATTAGCGTACTAACCAACTGCGAGGGAGGATGCTGTGACCGGCACCAAACCACCGCGCCCCAACCCGCTGCAGTGGATCTGGTACGCGCTGGGCGGCCGACTCCCCGAGCGGTACCGCGAGTGGGTGCTGCACGACATCACCTGCCGGACGTGGATGCTGCGGCACGTCAGCCGCACCCTGGTGCAGCTCTCCCCGGGCCTGCTGTTCCTGCTGCTGCCCGGGCCGCTGTGGATCCGCGGCATGGCGGTGCTCGGCGGCTACATCCTCGGCGTCTGGTACTCGATGTCCTACATGGAGCACACCACCGAGTACCGGCTCTACAAGCACGGCTATCCGATCGGCACGGGGAAGGCCGCGCGGGAGGAGGCCAAGGCGGAGGTGCGCGCCGCCCGGGCATCCCGCTACGACCAGATCTACCGCAACGCTCCCGAGGACGCCTGAGCGACCGCTGCGGCGTGCACCGCGCGGATCAGGCGCGCGTTCTCCGGGGCAGCGCCGCCGGGGAACGCGAAGCGGCGGCGGGTGTAGCCGTAGGCGAGGCCGCTGCGCGGGTCGGCGAACGCCTGGGAACCGGCGGCGCCGCTGTGCCCGAACGAGCCCTGCCCCAGGACGGGGTAGGTGTCGACGGTCGCCGAGAACCCGAGGCCGAACGCCTTGTGCGCCCGGGCCACGATGTCGTAGCCGACCGAGTGCAGCTGCGCGAAGGCCGCCGCCGTGTCCGGCTTGAGCAGCGGGGCGCGGCCGTCGACCTCGCTGATGGCCGCCGCGTACATGCCCGCCAAGCCGCGGGCGGAGGCGACACCACCGACGGAGGCCGGGCCCTTGGCCCGCACGATGCGGTGGTTGGGCAGCTCCGAGAGCTCGACCGCCTCCGGGTGGTTCCGGTTGAAGGCGATGCCGGGCAGGCTGTCCGGGCCGTACGCCGCGGCCTCCAGCTGCGCCTGCTGCTCCGGGGTCGGCAGCATCGGCAGCGTGGTCCGGAACCGGCTCTCGTGCTCCTCGGGGAGCCCCAGGTAGAAGTCCAGGTCGTAGGGCGCCCGGATGCGGGTTTCGAACACCTCGTGCAGGGTCTGCCCGGTGGCGCGGCGGACGACCTCGCCGGTGAGCGCCCCGATGACCAGCGCGTGGTAGCCGAACGCGGTGCCCGGCCGCCAGTACGGGCGCTGCCCGGCGAGCCGCTCGGCGATCACGCGGTCGTCGGCGAGCTCCTCCAGCGCGAACCCGGCGTCCGCGCCGATCACCCCGGCGCGGTGGGCGAGCAGATCGCGCAGCGTGATGTCCTGCTTGCCCTCGGCGGCGAACTCCGGCCAGTAGTGGCTGACCTTCTGGTCCAGCTCGAGGACGCCGTCCTGCACGAGCAGGGCCACGACCAGGTGCGCGGCGCCCTTGGTCGAGGAGAACACCCCGGTCAGCGTGGAGCCGGTGAAGTCCGGCCCGACCCAGAGGTCCACCACGCGCTGCCCGCCCACGTGGGCGACCAGCTGGGCGGCGTAGTCACCGCCCTCGGCGGCGGCGACGGCGGCGAACTCCTCCCGCACCGGCTCGTAGCCCGCCGCGACGGTTCCCCGCGGGGTGGTTTCGGTCGACATCAGCGCTCCTCGGCTCGCCACGATCTTGCTCCGGGATCAAGTCGCGACCCCCGCCCGAGTATTCCCTCCCCGGGGTCACAGCCCGAAGCGCCGGGTCCAGGCGGTCACGTCGGCGATGGTGGCGTTGCCGCCGCAGATCAGGAGCCCGAGCTCGGCGTCGCCGACCCGCTCCAGCACGCGTCGGGCGGCGGGGAGCAGGCATCCCTCGGCGGGCTCGGCCCAGACCTTGGCGTGCTCCGCCAGGTCCAGCACGCCCTGGACCGCCTCCGCGTCGGAGACCACGATCACGTCGTCGACCAGCGCCGACACGTGCTCGTAGGTGATCGGCGCGACCTGCGGGGCGCTGAGCGTGGACACGATGGACGACAGCTCGACCTCGGTCGGTCCACCGGCCGCCAGCGCTGCCGACATGGCGTGCGCACCGGCGGTCTCCACACCCCAGATCCGCACCTCGGGGCGGCGGGCCCGCAGCGCGGCGGCGACCCCGGAGATCAGGCCGCCACCGCCGATGCTGACCAGCACGTCGGTGACGGGCCCGGCGTCCTCGGCGAACTCCAGGCCGACCGTGCCCTGCCCGGCGATGACGGTCGGATCGGCGAACGGGTGGACCAGCGTCAGGCCGTCGGCCTGCAGGTCGGTCATCAGCTCGAACGCCGCGGCCATGTGGCCGGTGAGCCGGACCTCGGCGCCAGCCGACTCGGCGATCGCGACGGCGCGGGCGGGGGCCGAGCGCGGCATCACCACAGTCGCCTTGACGCCCAGCGCCCCGGCCATGACCGCCAGCGCGATGCCGTGGTTGCCGCCGCTGACCGCGACGACCCCGGCCGCGCGTTCGGCCTCGCCGAGCGACAGCAGTTTCGCGGCCGCCCCGCGGACCTTGAACGAGCCGGTGCGCTGGAGCAGTTCGAGCTTCGCGGTGACCGGGACGCCGAGGAGGTCGCCCAGCCCGGGGCTGGGGATCGTCGGGGTGCGCAGGACGTGTTCGGCGATGCGCTCCGCCGTCGCCTCGATGTCGGTGATGCCGATCAACCCGCTCGCCTCCGCCTCAGAGGACCACGACCTGGCGGACGGCGGTGCCCTCGTGCAACCGGTCGAAGCCCTCGTTGATCTCGTCCAGCTCGATGCGGTGCGACAGTAGCCGGTCCACCGGGAGCGCACCGGAGCGGTACATCTCGATGAACCGGGGCACGTCGCGGCGCGGCACGCACGAGCCCAGGTAGCTGCCGCGCAGCGTCCGCTCCTCGGCGACCAGGCTCAGCGCGGGCAGGGTGAGCTGGGCCTGCGGGTCGGGCAGCCCGACGCTGACGGTCGTGCCGCCGCTGCGGGTCGCGTCGTAGGCCTGCCGCAGCACCGGGGCGACGCCGGTGGTGTCGATGACCTTCTCCGCTCCCCCGCCGGTGAGCTCGCGGATCTGCTCGACGGCACCGGTTCCGCCCGCCACGGCGTGCGTCGCGCCCAGCTGGGTGGCCAGCTCCAGCTTGTGCGGCACGACGTCGACGGCGACCACGGTGGACGCCCCGGCGGCCTTGGCCATGAGCAGCGCGGCCAGCCCGACGCCGCCGAGACCGAGCACCGCGACGCTCTCGCCGGGCTGGACCTGGGCGGAGTAGCGGGCGGCACCAGCGCCGGTGAGGACCGCGCAGCCGAACAGCGCGGCGATCTCGAAGGGGATCTCGGGGTCGACCTTCACCGCCGAGCGGGCCGACACCACGATGTGCTCGGCGAACGCGGACACCCCGAGGTGGTGGTAGGGCCGCGTGCCGTCGTCGGCGCGGAACCGCATGCCACCGCCGAGCAGGGTGCCCTTGCCGTTGGCCACCGCCCCCGGACCGCACAGGGCCGGGCGCCCGGCCACGCACCGCTCGCAGTCGCCGCAGGACGGCACGAAGGCGAGCACCACGTGGTCGCCGGTCTCGAACCCGGTGCCCTCCCCGGCTTCCACCACCTCGCCGGCGGCCTCGTGGCCGAGGGCCATCGGCAGCGGGCGCGGTCGCGATCCGTTGATCACGGACAGGTCCGAGTGGCACAGCCCGGCGGCGCGGACCCGCACCAGCAGTTCGCCGGGGCCGGGCGGGTCGAGGTGCAGCTCGGTGACCTCGATGGGGCGCGAGTCGGCGTAGGGCTCCGGCCCACCGGACTCCCGCAGGACGGCTGCGCGGACCCGCATCACGCCTCCACCCCGGTTTCAACGCGCGTGCAGCGGGTGACCTGCCGGTCGGCCAGCAGCGGCACCACCTGGCCGAGCACGATCCGCTGGAAGTGCTCGGACTCGCAGTGCGCGGTGAAGTCGGCTTCGCCGTCGTACTCCTCGACGAGCACCACCACGTCGTCCTCGACGCCGGTGTGCACGTCGTAGCGGCGGCAGCCGGGCTCGGCCCGCGACGCCGCCGCCATCGGGGCGAGCAGGTCCAGCACTCGGTCCCGCTCGCCCGGTCGGACGAGGTAGCGGGCCACGACGACGAAACTCATGGTTCTCCCAACTCTGTCGGCTGTTCAGCCCCGCAGCTGGTCCCGGCGCAGGGACCAGAGTGCGGGGTCGGAGGTGGCCGCCGCCACCGCGCCCATCGCCAGCGAGTGCGCGACACCGGCGGCGTCCATCACGAAACCCGCCGCCACGAACGGCGAGAGCACCCGGCGCGCCTCGTCCGGCATCCACGGGATGATCGGCGCGGGCATCACCTCGACCAGGTCGGGGCTGCTGCGCCCGACGCCCTCCAGGCTCCGGTTGAGGTTGGACCGGTCGGTGACGAACACCTTCTGCATGGTCAGCATGTCCAGCGCCCGGGCCCGGTCGATGAGGGCGGCCCGGGTGCTGACCACGCCCTGCGCGCCGATCCCGGTGAGGAAGTCGATGGCGCCCCGGTCCTGCGCCAGACCGGGGCACGCGTCGATGTTGACGAACACGGTCTTGCCGAGGTGCACCAGGACGCGCACCGCGTTCGCCAGCTCGCCCACCGGGATCGACGCCAGGACGCAGACCTGCGACGTCGCCGAGGCGAAGTCCTTGACCCGAGCCGCGCCCACCACGGACGCGCAGACCGGGACGTCCTGGAAAGCCGCGGCCAGCTGCGGCTTGACCGGTCGGGGCTGGGGTGTGGCGCGTTCGCTCATGACAGGAACTTCTACCTCGTCGGTCCGCTCAGTCCAGCGGGCCGGTCCCGAACGGGCTGGGCAGGCCGAGCTTGCCGGGGTTGAGCACCCCGCGCGGGTCGAGCGCGTTCTTGACGGTCTCGAACACCCCGAAGCCGGTGCCCAGCGAGTCGGCCAGGTACGGGCCGCGCAGCAGGCCGGAGCCGTGGTGGTGGCTCAGCGCCGCGCCGTGGCGGATCAGCACCTGGTTGGCCGCGTCCCACGCCGCCCGGTACCACTCGCGCCGCTGCTCGGGCTCGACGTCGCCGCGCAGCGAGAAGTACAGGCACGCGCCGTCGGTGTAGGCGTGCGACTGGTGCGCGGAGGCGGCCAGGGTGCCGGGAACGCTGTTGATCGCGGCGCACACGTCGTCGTAGATGGCGGGCAGCTTCGCCCACGGCCCGGCCATTTCCAGGGTGTCGGCTACGAACCCGGGGCCGGGGGTGAACCCGTCGGAGGACTTGCCGACCAGCATCCGCTCGTCCAGCCAGCGGTCGAAGATCGCCTGGCCGTCGAGCTCGGTGCCGGTGGCCGCGCACACCTCGGCGCTGACCGCCATGCTCGCCCGCACCACGAGCGGGTCGCCCTCGTCGGCGATGAGCAGCAGGTTGGTGTCCGGGTGGCCGAAGTGGGTGCCGCTCTCCAGCTGGTCGTAGAGCCGCAGGACGGCCGGGGTGCCGCCGCGCTGCATGATCTGGCGGCAGGCCTCCAGCCCGTCGGCGAAGGTCGCGAAGCCGTAGGCGATGGCCTCGGCGTGCTCGGGGAGCCGGTGGGTGCGCAGCCGCACCGAGGTGATGATGCCGAGCGTGCCCTCCGAGCCGACGAACAGCTGCCGCAGGTCCGGGCCGGTGGCCGCGCGCGGGTAGTCGCCGAAGGTGGCCAGGGTGCCGTCGGCGAGGACCACGTCGAGGCCGACGACCATGTCCTCGATCTTGCCGTAGCGGGTGGACAGCTGCCCGGCGCCGCGGCAGGCGACCCAGCCGCCGACGGTGGAGATGGCGAACGCCGACGGCCAGTGCCCGGTGGTGGCGCCGTGGGTCTCCTGCAGCTCCTTCTCGAAGAGGTCGCCGAACATGCCCGCCCGCACCTCGACGACCTGCGATTCGGCGTCGAAGGAGGTGATGCCGGTCAGCCCGCACACGTCGAGCACGACGCCGCCGAACACCGGCAGCGCGGCGCCGGTGACGTTGCTGCGCCCGGCCGAGACGGTCAGCGGGATCGTGTTGTCGTGGCAGAGCTTGGCCACCGCCTGGACCTGCTCGACGGTGCTGACCTCGACGATCACCGCGTCCGGGGTGGCCGGGCGGTCGGCGGTCTCGCCGATCATCGAGCCCGCCCACCAGTCGCGGGTGCGCAGCACCACCTCGTCGTGGTCGGTGTGCACGGCGTCGGCGGTGGCGCGCAGTTCGGCGAGGACGGCCGCCGGCACCTCCACCGCCTTGGTCTGCAGCGACGCCGGGCCCTGGCCGATCTCGGTGCGCGCCGCGTAGCGGGGCGGGGTCGGGGCCCCGACGACGTAGTTGCCGCGGTTGAAGGGGTGGGTGATGGTCTGGCGGCTGATCATGCCTGGTCTCCCAACAGGATCGACTTCTCGCGGGCGATTTCGTTCTGGTAGCTGCGCACCTGCTCGGCGATCTGCGCCTCGTCGAGGCCGAGTTCGGCGCCGAGCAGCTCGCCGACGACGGGGGCGGCAGCGGCGGAGGCGTCGCGGGCGAACAGGCGCAGGCGGGTGCGGCGGGAGAGCACGTCGTCGACCGAGCGCGCCATCTCGCAGCGGGCCGCGTAGACGACTTCGGCCTTCAGGTGCGGTTGTCCGGGCAGCAGCGGTTCGCCGAGCTCGGGGTTCTCGTCGATGAGCGCGCTGACGAACCGGGCTTCGGTCCCGTAGCGGCCGCCGAGGTGGGCGGCGGTGCCGCCGGAGGCGCTGACGGCTTCGGCGTCGTAGCCCGCGCCGCCCAGCAGCGGGAGCTTGGTGGTGCGGCTGCGGGTCTTGCGGCCGAGCAGCCCGGCGACCTTGTCCACGACGAGTTCGCCCATGTGGCGGCTGGTGGTGAGCTTGCCGCCGGTGACGGTGACCATGCCGCCGGTGCCGACCTCGATGTGGTGGTCGCGGCGCATGTCGAGGGTCGCGCCCTCCTTGCCGCCGACCAGCGGCCGCAGGCCGCCGTAGCTGCCGAGCACGTCGTCGGGGCCGAGTTCGACGTCGAAGGCGACGTTGGCGCCGTCGAGCAGGAACTGCATCTCCTCGCGGGTGCAGTGCACGTCGTCGATGGAGCCGGTGTAGTCGGTGTCGGTGGTGCCGAGCACGACCACGTCGCCCCAGCGGGTGCAGGTGGCGCGGCGGGCGCGGCCGGGGATCGGCACGGTGACGGTGCAGTCGTTGCGGATCTTCGACCACGGCACCACGATGTGCACGCCCTTGGCCGGGCGGACCTGGGGCCGGTGCGCGTCGTCGGCGAGCGCGTCGATGCCGTCGGTCCACACGCCGGTCGCGTTCACCACGACGCGGGCGCGCACGTCGATCTGCTCGCCGTCGGCGTGGACTTCCGCGCCGCGCACCCGGCCGCCGCTCTTGAGCAGCCGTTCGACCTTGGCGCCGTTGGCGACGACCGCGCCGAGGTGGGCGGCGGTGCGCACCACGGTGAGGGTCAGGCGGGCGTCGTCGGCGCGGCTGTCGTAGTACATGAAGCCGCCCTTGAGGTGGTCGGCGCGCAGCGTCGGAGCGTGCGAGAGCACCTCGTTGGGGGTCAGCCGCTGGTGCAGCCGGCCGATGCGCCAGCCGCCCACCAGGTCGTAGGTCCACAGCAGACCTTCGAAGGCCTTGGCGATGCGGGCGTCGAAAACGCCTTCCTGCTCCAGGATCGGGAACAGGAACGGCAGCCGCTGCACCAGGTGCGGGGCGTTGCGGCGGAACCGGTGGCGCTCCAGCAGCGAGTGCCGGACCAGGTTGACGTTGCCCTGCTCGATGTAGCGCAGGCCGCCGTGCACCATCTTCGACGACTTCGACGACGTGCCGGAGGCGAAGTCGTCGCGTTCCACCAGCGCCACGGACAGGCCGCGGGAGACCGCGTCCAGCGCGGTGTAGGCGCCGGTGATGCCGCCGCCGATCACCAGGACGTCGAACTCGGTGTCGCCGAGCCGCCGCAGCGCCCGCCGCCGGTCCAGGGTCACCGGCGCACCGGGGGTTGCCTTGGCCGCGGCCGAGTTCGGCCGCCGACCGGGGAGTTTCAGCATGTTGTTCCTTCTTCTGGCAGTGACTTCCGGAGCACGCGTCCCCATTGCGCGCGCAGCTCCTGCCGTTCGCCCTCGCCGATCGCGGGCTCGAAAGCACGACCGGCCGGGAGTGCGTGGAGGGCCTCGTCGAGCGAGTCCCACAGTCCGAGGCGGACCCCGGCGAGGTAGGCGACGCCGCGCAGGCTCGCGGTGGCCGAGTCCGCGGCCCGTTCGATGGCGACGCCGGACAGGTCGGCCTGGCTCTGCAGCAGCGCGTCGCTGGCCGCGAGCCCGCCGCCGACGCGCAAGCGGGTCAGTTCCCGCTCGGACGGCATCGCCGCGCGCACCCCGTCGACGGTGTCGCACACCGAGTGCGCGATGCCTTCGAGGACGGCGCGGGCGATCCCGGCGCGGGTGGTGGCGAGGCTCAGCCCGGTCAGGCTGGCCCGGGCGCCGGGCACCGCGACGGGGGTGCGGAGCCCGGCCAGCGTTGGCACGAACCAGGTTTCGCGTTCTCGCGGGTGCTTGTCGGCGAGTTCGCTGACCTGCTCTGCGGAGTCGAACAGCTGCAGGTCCTCGACCAGCCAGCGCAGCGCAGATCCGGTCGTGGAGGTGTAGGCCTCCAGGCTGAAGCGGGTGCGCCCGCCGGAGCGCCAGCCGGGCAGCGCGAGCACCCCGGCCGCGGCAGTGGCCGCGTCGGCGGGCTCGTCGCCGGTCAGCGCGCCGACGAAGGTGCCGGTCCCGTGCACGCACATGCCCTGTCCGGTTTCGAGCGCGCCCAGCGCGATCAGCGATGCGTGCTGGTCCCCCATCGCCGCCGCGATGGGCACCCGCAGGCCCAGCACGCCGGGGTCGGTCCGGCCGAAGTCGCCGTCGTCGTCGACCACCGGCGGGGCCAGCTCGGCCGGGAAGCCGACCGCGGCGAGCCATTCGGCGTCCCAGCGGTGCTCGCGCAGCAGGTACCCGCCGAGCGCGGCGGCGTTGGAGGTGGCGACGCCGTGCCGGGTGCCGCCGTTGAGGTTCCAGCTCAGCCAGGTGTCGATCGGGCCGAACAGCAGCCGCCCGGCCGCTGCGGCGGCGGCCACCTGCGGGTTCTGCTCGATCTGCCGCGCCGCCCAGTAGAACGGCGAGCGGGTGCCGACCGGTCGGCCGGTGCGGGCCAGCAGGACCGGGTCCCACTCGGCGGCCAGCTGGTCGAGTTCCGCCGCGTAGCGGCGGTCCTGCCACACCACGGCGGGGGCCAGCGGACGACCGGTCTCCCGGTCCCACAGCACCGCGGTGGCCCGCTGGGTGCACAGGGCGACACCGACGATCTCGATCGCGTTGTCGCCCGCCCACCGCACCGCCTGCTGCGCCACGTCCAGGGTTCGCCGCCACAGCTCGTCGGCGTCCTGCTCGACGCGCAGCGGATCGGGGTGCAGCACCGTGATCGGCTGGTAGAAGGACGGGCCGCTGGCCGCGTCGGCGGTGACCACCGCTGCTCGGGTGCCGGTGGAGCCTTCGTCGATGGACAGGACGCCCCGTTGCGTTCCGCGCATGTGCCGTGCCTCCCTCAGCGACCCGCGAGCTCGCGCGCCTGGAGGTCGATGACCTCTTCGTCGGGGTCGATGCTGGTGCGCGTCGGGTCCCACTTGATGATCAGGCAGGTGATCAGGCCCAGCAGCGGCACCGCGGACAGCAGCGCGATGGTCGGCCCGAGGCCCAGCGACTCCTTGATCAGCGGGAAGATGTAGAGGCCGATCACGCTGCCGAAGCTGCCGAGCATGCCGGTGATCCCGGTGCCCAGGGTGCGGATGTCGCTGCGGTAGGACAGCGCGGCGATGGACTTGCCGTTGGCGCCGGGTCCGGCCGAGTGGCAGAAGATGAACAGGAACGGCACCGCGAAGGCCAGCAGCGTCGGCAGGTTGCCGAAGCCGAGCCCCAGCGTCAGCAGCAGCACGAACGCCATCGCGTAACCGGCCGCGGAGCTCATCCGCAGGCCCATCCGGCGGCCGATGTAGGCCGAGGCCGCGCCGCCGACGATGCCTGCCGCGTTGAACACCATCGACCCGACGGTGGCCTTCTCGAACTGCTCGCCGAAGATCGCCAGGCTGATCACCGGCAGGTACCAGCCGATGGCGAAGTACTGCATGGACTGGGTCAGCGAGATCATCGTGGACAGCACGGTCCGCGCCAGGTAGGGCTTGCGGAACAGCACGCCGGTGTGCCGGAACCCGATGGCGGGCTGCTCCTCCCGGGTCTCGGCCCGGTCACCGGCGACGACGTTGAAGCCGTAGATGCGGTGCAGGCACTTCGCGGCGTCGGCGAGCCTGCCCTGGGAGGCCAGCCACGCGGGGCTCTCCACCAGGAACAGCAGCTGGAGGACGAACAGCGCACCGGCGAACACCGCGGCCGAGCCGACCGACCAGCGCCAGATGTCGGTGCCGATGCCGAACTTGAAGAACACCAGCGTCAGCGCCAGGTTCGTGGTGGTGGCGATGTACCAGACGCACTGCCAGAGGTTGAGGCGTCCCTTGAGCTTGGTCGGGGTGTACTCGGCGAGCATGGCCATCGCGACCGCGAAGTCGATGCCGTAGGCGACGCCCACCAGCGCCCGGCCGCACCACACCGCTTCGAAGGTGCCCGAGTAGGCGGTCAGCAGGGCGCCCGCCACCGCGATGATCTTGGCCAGCAGCAGCGGTTTGACCCGGCCGATGCGGGCGGCCAGCCAGCCGCCGATCGGGTTGAACACGATCGCGATCGCGGGGGCGGTCGCGGTGAGCAGCCCGACCTGGGTGGCGGTGAGGCCGAGCTCCTCGACCATCGGGGAGAGACCGGCGCTCAGCGCGGCGTTGGAGTAGGCGTCGAGGAACAGCCCGCCCAGGATCAGGTACCACAGCAGGTTCGCCTTGCCGGGCAGCCGCTCCAGCTTGTTGATCAACGCGGCCACGTGCGGGACGCCGGAGATCGTCTCCGCTGCCGGGTTCGAAGGTGAGGCCATGGATCGCCACCTCTCGGAAGAGAAGGCCGCTGGCAGCGATCCGGCGGGACGAGGGCACGACGAAGACCGCTGACAGTGGCTCTTCGTCTATGCCTGTCGTTGAGGCGAGACATTAACCTCGCCGAAACCCGCCCGTCAAGCGCTCAGGTGCTCGGCGAAGAAGTCCTCGATGCGCCGCCACGCGTCGGCGGCGGACTCCGGGTGCGGTCCGGTGCCGGTGATCCGCAGCAGCGGCCGGAGCACGCGCGGACCGTTCTCGGCGTCGTTGAGGAAGGAGTGCCCGGCCTCGGGGTACTCCTTCACGTCGTGCGGCACACCGGCGCGTTCCAGCGCCGCTTCCAGCTTCGCCGCGGCACCCTTCAGCATCCCGTCGCGACCGCCGTAGCTGCCCACGACCGGGCAGGCCTCGGCCAGCGCGCGGTCGATGTCCTTGGGCAGCTGCCCGTAGTTGGCGGAAGCCGCGTCGAACTTGCCGAGCCCGGCGGCGACCAGCGCGAACGCGCCGCCCATGCAGAACCCGATGAGCCCGACCTTGCCGGTGCAGTCGTCGCGGTCCACGAGCGCGCCCCGCGCGGCCTCCAGGTCCGCGTAGGCACGTCCGTGACCGGAGAGCGCGGCGCGCATGGTCGGAACCAGGCAGCGCCGCGCACCACCGCTGGTGTAGAGGTCGGGCAGCAGCGCGAGGTAGCCCGCTTCGGCCAGGCGCTCGGTCTGGCGCAGCATGACCTCGTCCACCCCGAAGGCCTCGTGGACGACCACGACGCCGGGCCACGGCCCAGAGCCCGCGGGCGTCGCGAGGTGGCCGGTCAGCTTGCGGGAACCGCCCAGCGCGCTGCTGCGGGCGGTGAGATCGACCGGGGTGGTGGGCATGGAGGTCCTCCGGCGGGTCGGCGATCACGACCAGACCAGCATGCCCCAACGATCAGCTGCTCTTAAGCTCGACGACGCGAACGCCGTAGGCGGGCAGCGTCACCTCCGCGAGCTCCTCCCCCGTGCCGAGTTCGCGGACCGAGCGGCCCGGAGCGGTCGGGACGACCGAGACCTCCTGGTCGTGCTGGCTGACCAGCCAGGCGAAGACCCGGCCGTCCCGGTGCACCAGCGCGTCGGCGAAGACCCGCGGGTCGTCGACCGCGATCAGCCGGTCGATCCCGGCGATCCGGGCCAGCGCCGAGTAGAGGCGGTGGGTGTCCTCCGGGTTGACGCGCGAGTTGCGCGCGGCGAAGTGCTCGACCGGGTAGGTGCACAGCACCGCTTCGCCGCTCCCGGTCGGGTGCCGCAGCAGGGCCGGGCGCCCGTGCGCGTCGGTGGCCACGACCTTGGCGCCGCGCGGCCGCACCGGCAGGTAGGCGCGGCTGTGCTCGTTGCCGCCGACCCGGAAGCGCAGCACCTCGCCCGCGGTGATGTCGCCGAAGTCCTCGACGAAGGTCATCTCCACGACCTCGTCCACCACCTCGTCGACCACGCCGTAGGTGATCTGCTTCTCCACCCCGAAGGTCTCGTCGAAGTACGGGATCCACGGCTGCCGGTGGTGCCCCACCTCGCCCGCGGTGTAGGACAGGTACAGCAGCGCCCCGTCCGCGACGCGGTCCCGCAGCTGCTGCCAGGTGGGGGCCTGGATCTGCTTGACGCACGGCAGCAGGTACAGCGAGCAGTCGGGGTCGATGCCGTCGCGCTCCCGGGTGAAGCCCACCGGCAGGTCCGCCTCCCGCGCCGCCACGTGCGCCTGCTGCAGCGAGGTGAAGATGAGCGGCCGGTCGTCGTCCTGGCTGAACGGGTAGCCCCGCTCCAGGTACTCGGTCACCACCAGCGCGGCCCGCGCGTCGGGCCGCTCGCACCCGGCGAAGTCCACTTCGGACAGGATGCGGGCGAACTCGGCGAGCTCGTGCAGCGGTGGTTTCGGCTTCCCGGCGCGGTCGGTGATCCCGAAGTGCATCTCGAACGGGTGGTGCGAGTACGGGCCCTGCTCGATCAGGTCGTCGTAGTCGGTGTTGTTCCAGGCGATCCACCCGGTGGCCCCGGCCAGCAGCGAGTTGTGCAGCGTCTGCCGGTAGTAGTGCCCGGCGTTCTCCGGCGAGACCTGGTCGCTGGAGAGCCCGAACTCCTCCAGCACCACGGGTTTCCCGGCCACCGCGGACAGCTCGCAGATGAACGCCGCGTTGAGGTGCTGGCGCACCGGGTCGCTGTCGATCCGGTACACGTGGGGTCCGACGAAGTCCACCAGGGCGCCGGTGTCGCGCACCGAGAACCCGTTGTCGGTGCCGGTGACCTCGATCCCCCAGGCCCCGTCACCCAGCGACACCGGCTGGTGCCCGCCCCCGGCGCGCACCGCCTGCACCATCAGCTGCGCCCACGCGTTGACCTGCTCGGTCGGCGCCTTGCGCTCGTGCCGCAGCCGCCCGTAGATCGGCATCTCGTTGCTGATCAGCCAACCGGCCACCGCCGGGTGCGCGGCGAAGCGCTCGGTCATGCGCTGCACGAACCACGCCTGCCGGGACACCAGCCACACGTCGGCGTAGAGGTCGCGGCCGCCGCGCCAGGCCGGGTCCCAGTTGTCGCCGGACATGTGGCCGACGATGAAGGTCGGGATGCAGGTCATCCCGATCTCGCGGTGCGCGTCCAGGAAGTCGGCGAAGTGCTCGACCTTCGCCTCGTCGACGGTGTCCGGGGTGGGCATGAAGTCCGGCCAGTAGAAGAACGAGCGGGTCTGCCGCAGTCCGTGGTCGAACAGCACCCGCAGCTCCTCGCGCACCACCTCCGGCGAGTAGTTCCGCCACATCAGCGGCCCGCCGGTGCGGGACCAGAAGTTCGCCCCGAGCCACACCTGCGGTTGGCCGCCGACCAGCAGCTTGGCCGAGTTGCGTCGCATCGAATCCCCTTTCCCGGGCGGTCACTTGACCGCGCCCGCGGTGAGCCCTTGCGCCAGGTAGCGCTGCAGGAACAGGAAGCCGACCACCACCGGGACGCTGACCACCAGCGAGGCGGCCATGACCTCGTTCCAGTACACCGAGGACTGGGTGGAGTACTCCCGCAGCCCGACGGCGAGGGTGCGCGACCCCGAGTCGGTCATGATCGAGGCGAACAGCGTTTCGCCCCAGGCGGTCATGAACGAGTAGATGCCCACGGCGGCGATGCCCGGCCGGGCTGCGGGCAGCACGACCCGCAGCAGCGCGCCCACCGGGCTCGCCCCGTCGATCAGCGCGGCCTCGTCGAGGTCGCGCGGGATGGAGTCGAAGTAGCCGACCAGCATCCAGGTGGAGAACGGCAGCGAGAACGTCAGGTAGGTGATGATCAGCCCGATCTGGCTGCCGTGCAGCGCGATCCCGGTCACCTGCCCGATCGTGGCGTAGATCAGGTACAGCGGCAGCAGGAACAGGATGCCGGGGAACATCTGGGTGGACAGCACGACGATCCGGAAGGTGTCCCGCCCGCGGAACCGGTAGCGGCTGATCGCGTAGGCGGCGAAGACCGCGATCGCCACCGACAGCGCCGCCGCGCCCAGCGACACCACGACGCTGTTGCGGAAGTAGGTGGCCAGCGGGACCGTCGACCACATGTCCACGAACGGCTGGAAGGTGATCTCGCCGGGCAGCCACTCGAACCGGTCCTGGACCCGGGACAGCGGTTTGACCGCGGAGGTGACCATCACGTAGAGCGGGACCAGCACGAACAGCGCGAGGCCGGTCAGCCCCGCCACCCGCAGGACGCGGAACCAGCGCGGCTCAGACATCCTTCACCCTCCGGGACGTGAACGCGAGGTACCCCGCGGTGACCACCAGCAGGAACAGCAGCAGCAGCGCGGACATCGCCGAGCCGAGGCCGAAGTTCCAGGTGAGGAACGAGTTGCTGTAGATGTGGATGGACAGCAGGTTCGCCGCGCCCGGAACGGACTTGTCGAACAGCAGGTAGGCGACGTTGAAGTCGTTGAACGTCCACAGGAACAGCACCAGCACGAGCACCTGGTTCACCGGCCGCAGCATCGGCAGGGTGATCGAGCGGAACTGCTGCCACGGCCCGACTCCGTCCACTGTGGCCGATTCGTGCACGTCGGCGGGGATGGACTGCATCCCGGCCATCAGCGCCAGGAACGCGAACGGCCACAGCCGCCACACCGCGGTGACCACCAGGCTCAGGAACGCGTTGTCGCCCAGCAGCCAGAACGTGCCGCCGCCCAGCCCGAGGTCGGCGAGCACGGTGTTCACCATCCCGTCGCTGCGGTCCAGCATGAACTTCCAGATCAGCACGGCGGTGTAGACCGGCAGCGCGTAGGGCACCAGGAACAGCGCGCGGAGCACGGCGCGGCCTGGGAAGGACCGCTGCAGCAGCGTCGCGGCGAACATGCCCAGCGCCCAGGAGATCCCGACGGTCAGCACCGCGAAGGCGCAGGTGATCAGGAAGGAGTGCAGGAGCTCGGCGCCGACGGCCCCGTTGAAGTCGACGGCGAACCGGTAGTTGTCCAGCCCGGCGAACGGCGCCCGGACCCAGTTGCGGATGTGGAACTGGGTCAGCTCCAGCAGGCTCATCCACAGCCCGCCCAGCATCGGCACCAGGTGCACGAGCAGTTCGAAGCACAGCGCGGGGGCCAGCAGCAGGTACGGCAGCGCCCGCCTGCTGATCGTCCACTTGCGACGTTCGGCGCGCGTCGGTGTCGTCATCCGCCGCTCCCCCGCATCTTCTGCTCGGCATCGGACAGCGCTTCGCGCACCTCCGCCGCCCCGACCCGCCGCCCGGTGGCGACCTCGGCGAACAGGTCGCGCATCGCGGCGCCGACGGTGGTCTCGAAGTGCGCCTCGTTGGGGATCATCGGCACGGTCTCCGACCCGGTGGCCAGCACTTCGCGGAACACCTGGTTCTTCGGCGTCTGGAAGGCCGGGTGGTCGTAGGCGTCCTCGACGACCGGCAGCGTTCCGTACTTGTCGTTCAGGATCGCCTGCTCCTCGGCGCTGGTCAGGAACTCCACCAGCTCCAGGGCCTGCTCGCGGCGCGGGCTGTCGGCGAAGACCGCGACGTTCGACCCGGCGACGTGGCTGCGCACCGCTCGCCCGCCTGGTGGCAGCGGGTCCGGCACCGGCAGCGGCACCACGCCGTAAGCGTCGTCGGGCATGCCGTTCTCCTGCAGCGTCGGGATGACGCTGTTCTGCGCGATGAGCATGGCGGCCTTGCCGTTGGTGAAGTCCGATGCCGCGCCCGAGGAGCTGCCCTCCTCGGCGTCGTCCGGGCTCACCACGCCTTCGGCGCCCATCAGGTCGATGTACTGCTGCACCGCGGCCACCGCTTCCGGCGAGGTGAAGGTGGCGTTGCCGTGCTCGTCGATGAGGTGGGTGCCCTGCTGGCGGCCGAACATGAACGCGAAGTGCGCGTTCTCGGTGTAGCTGGCCCCGGCGATGGTCAGCCCCCAGCGGTCGCGCGCCGGGTCGGTCAGCCGCTTGGCGGCGGCGAGGAACTCCTGCCAGTCGCGCGGTGGGTCGATGCCCGCTTCGGCGAACCGGGCCTTGTCGTAGAACAGGCCGTAGGACAGCCCGTACAGCGGCAGCGACGACGGCGGCTGACCGGGCATGCCGGTGGAGCTCATGCTGCTGTCCAGGAAGCGGTCCCGGCCGCCGAAGCGCTCCAGCAGCCGGTCGTCGAAGGGCACGAACGCGCCGGTCGCCTGCAGCGAGGCGGCCCAGGTGTTGCCGAGGTTGACCACGTCCGGGGCGACTCCCGAGGTCGCCGCGCCGAGGATCCGGTTGAGCAGGTCGGACCAGCCGATGACCTCGACGTCGACCTCGATCCCGGTGCGTTCGGTGAACTTGGCCAGTTCCTCGCCGAGGATCCGCAGGTCCTGCTCCGAGCTCTTGCCCTGGTTGCTGGCCCAGTAGGTGATGCGGTGGGAGTCCTCGGCCGGTGGTGCGCAGCCGGTGAGCATGGCGGTGAGCAGCGTCGCGATCAACGACACCGCCGCGAGCGAGCGTTTGTCCACGAAACGACTCCTCGTGCTTGTCGGGCCCGTCGTTGGACCCGCCGATCAAGCTAGGGACTTAACCGGTTAATCAGAAGAGCCGACAATTGCCGTTATCGTGTCGTTAACTTCACCGGGCCGCCGTGCTGGCCCGCGGGACGAGGTGCCGGGAGGAGAGCTCGCCGTCCTCGGCGGCACCCGTTTCGACCAGTTCCAGCAGCATCCGCGCCGCGGTCGCGGCGTCCTGCGCGACCCCGTGCGCGAACGCTGTGACCGCTGGCCGCACCACGCGGCAGAGCATGGAGTCGTCCCACGCCAGCACCGACAGGTCCGCCGGAACGCCGATGCCGAGGTCGTCCGCGCCCGCCACCACGGCCACCGCCATCACGTCGTTGTCGTAGACGATCGCGGTCGGCCGGTCGCGGGCGGCGAGCAGCCGCCGGGTGGCCCGCACCCCGCCCTCCTCGGTGTAGCCACCGGCCGCACGGCTGATCACGACGTCGAAATCCCGGGCTGCGGCGCGCAACGCCTGCTCGCGGCGCACGGTGTGCTGCAGGTCGCGCGGCCCCTGCACGTGCCCGATCCGCTGGTGGCCCAGCTCGACCAGGTGCGCCAGCGCCGCACGCGCGACGTCGTTCTCGTTGACGCGCAGCACCGAGCTGCCGGGCATCGGCTCCGCGGTGCCGAAGAAGACCGTCGGAGTGCCCAGCTCGCGCAGCAGCTGCGGGCGCGGGTCCGACACCCGCAGGTCGGTCACCACCACGCCGTCCACCCGCCGCTCGGCCCACCACCGCTGGTAGGTCGCCAGTTCCGTCGCGGTGTCGGTGGCCAGCGCGAGCTGGAGCGACACCCCGTGCTCGGACAGGGTCCGCTCCAGCCCCGCGACCATCTGCATGAAGAACGGTTCGGTGTGCAGCACCTCGGGCGAGCGGGCCAGCACGATGCCCACGCAGGCCGCCCGGTCGCTGGACAGCGCGCGGGCGGCGCTGCTGGCCCGCCACCCGAGTTCGGCGGCGACTTCGAGGATGCGCTCGCGGGTCCGCGCGGACACCCCGCCGCGGCCGTTGAGCGCGTAGGAGACGGCGGCCTTGGAAACGCCGACCTCGCGGGCGATGTCGATGATGGTCGGCCGCTTCACCCCGGCAGTCCCGCCTCTCCGCGTTTTTCAGTGGTGGTTGCGCCCGGAATCAATCTCACGTTCGACGGCTTCTTGTGGCCGGGTTGCATCACGGTCCCCTGAGGTGCGATTGAGCAGAACTCGATACCAGCGGTGTCTGGGCACGTGCTCCTCCCTCAGCGGCGCAACGCCTTGCGGGACAACCAGTTGCCGAGGTACTGGGCGGCCTGCACCAGCACGATGATGATAACCACCGCGATCACCGTGACGCTCCAGTCGAACCGCTGGTAGCCGTAGCTGATGGCGAAGTCGCCGAGCCCGCCGCCGCCGACCGCACCGGCCACCGCCGTCATGTCCACCACCGCGACGAAGACGAAGGTGTAGCCCAGGATCAGCGGCCCCAGCGCCTCCGGCACCAGCAGCGTCACGATGATGCGCAGCGGGCTGGCGCCCATCGCGCGGGCCGCCTCGATGACGCCCGGGTCGATGGTGACCAGGTTCTGCTCCACGATCCGGGAGATGCCGAAGGTGGCGGCCACGATCAGCGCGAAGGTCGCCGCGCCGGTGCCCAGCGTGGTGCCGACGACCTTGATGGTCAGCGGCCCGATGGCGGTGATGAAGATGATGAACGGGATCGGCCGGATGATGTTCACCAGCACGTTGAGCACGGTGAACACCAGGCGGTTGGCCAGGATCCCGCCCGCCCTGGTGGTGTAGAGCGCGATGCCGAGCAGGAGGCCGAGCAGCCCGCCGACCAGCATCGTGGCCAGCACCATCCACACCGTCTGGCCGATCGAGGTGAGCAGCACCGGCCCGATGGTCTGCCAGTCGATGTTCACGCGGTCAGCTCCTCGATCTCGGTGGTGCGGCGCAGCTCGGCGATCAGCGCGTCCACATCGGACTCGGCGCCGAGCAGCTCCAGGGTCAGCCGCCCCAGCTGCACGCCGCCGAGCTCCTTGAGCCCGCCGTCGACGATCTCGAAGCGCACCCGGTGGCGGCTCACCGCATCGGAGAGCACCGCGCCGATGCGCCGGTCGTCGCGCAGGTGCGCGGTGATCAGCCGCCCGCTGTGCCGGGCCCGGAGCCGGTCCAGGTGCTCGCCGTCGGGCCGGTCCGGCAGCACGGTCTCCACGAACCGGCGGGTGGTCCCGGTCGCGGGCGCGGAGAAGACGTCCAGCACGGTGCCCTGCTCGACGACGCGGCCGGAGTCCAGCACCGCGACCCGGTCGGCGATCTCCCGGACCACCTCCATCTCGTGGGTGATCACCACGATGGTCACGCCGAGCTCGGTGTTGACGCGCTTGAGCAGCCGGAGCACCTCGGCGGTGGTCTCCGGGTCGAGTGCGCTGGTGGACTCGTCGGCGAGCAGGATCTTCGGGTTGGTGGCCAGCGCCCGGGCGATGCCCACCCGCTGCTTCTGCCCGCCGGAGAGCTGGTCCGGGTAGTGCCAGGCCTTGTCGGCGATGCCGACGAAGTGCAGCAGTTCGGCGACCCGCCGCTCGCGGCTGGCCCTGTCCCAGCCAGCGACCTTCAGCGGGTAGGCGACGTTGCCGAACACCGTGCGGGAGCGCAGCAGGTTGAACTGCTGGAAGATCATGCCGATGTCGCGCCGGAGCTCGCGCAGCCGCCGCTCCGGGAGCCCGGTGATGTCCACCCCGTCGACCAGCAGCCGACCGGAGGTCACCGGCTCCAGCGCGTTGATCAGCCGGACCAGGGTGCTCTTGCCCGCACCGGAGTAGCCGATGACCGCGAACACGTCGCCCGCCTCGATGGACAGGTCGACATCGGCCAGCGCGGTCACCGCCCGCGCTCCGGTGCCGAAGGTCTTGCCGACCCGCTGGAACTCGACGATCGGGCTCACTTCGCGCCCCGCACGGTCGCGGTCAGCTCGGCCAGGATGCGCTCCAGCTCGGCCTGCGGGCGGTCGACGCTCACCGAGGTGCCCTTGGAGTCGGCGACGACCTGGTCGGTGATGCGCTTGTCCCGGTAGATCTCCACGACCTTGCGGTAGACCGGGTTGTCCTTGTCCTCGGCGCGGGCGACGAAGACGTTGATGTAGGGCGCGGCGTCGGGGCTGTTCGGGTCGTCTCCGAACAGCGCCCTGCTCGGGTCGAGGTCGGCGTCGAGGGCGAAGTTGTTGTTCACGATCGCCCCGTCCACCGACGGCAGCGAGGCGACGGTCTGCGCGGCGTCCACCGGGACCACGCGCACCTTCGACGCGGCGGTGTCGATGTCGGCCGGGGTGGACAGCACGGTGCCGCCGCCCTTGAGCGCGATCAGGCCCGCCTGCTGGAGCACCAGCAGGGCGCGCGCCTGGTTGGTCTTGTCGTTCGGGATGGCCACGGTGCCGCCCTGCGGGATGTCGGCCACGGCGGCGTGCTTCTGCGAGTACAGGCTCAGCGGCACGACGTAGGTGGAGCCGATGGGCGTGAGCGTGTCGTCGTTGGACACGTCGTAGTTGGCCAGGAACAGCACGTGCTGGAAGAGGTTGAGGTCGATCTGCCGCTGCGACAGGGCCGGGTTGGCCTGGTGGTAGTCGCTGAAGTTGACCGTCTCGATGTCGATGCCCTGCTCGGCGGCGAGCTGCTTGTAGGTCTTCCAGTACTCCTTGCTGGCGTCGGTGACCCCGATGCGCACCTTGGTCCGCCCGGCGGCGGTGTCGTCGGTTCCCGCGTTGACCGCGTAGAGCGCGGCGGCGACCACGGCGACCAGGACGACGGCGATCACCGCCACCAGCGCACCCCTGCGGCGGCGCGGTCTCTCCGGCAGTCCCAGATCGGCGGGGGTGGTGTCGTTGTCGGACATGGACTGGCCCTTCCAGGTGTCGATCACTTCGCGGACACCTTGCAGCACCGGGGCAGGCAGCCCGAAATCGTTTCAGGATCTGGGTCGGAACGCGGAGATTTGCCGTTCCGGCCTCGGTTGTGGTAGCGCGACGATCAACCATCCGGCGGATTGTCCAGACCATTTGGCGCGGTGTTGGGTTGTGCCACGACCGCGACCGGTTTGTCCGCTGCGACGGCCTGGCCCGCGACGCCCCGACCCAGGAGGAGGAGAGTTGATCCGCTCCGTTCTCGGCCTCGCCGGTGCCGCGCTGCTGGCGGCCGGTGCGGCCGCCCCGGCGACCGCCGACCCGGACTCCCCGCTGCCCCAGATCACCCCGCAACCGCAGCAGGTCGTGCAGCTCGGCGACGACGTGCCGGTGCCCGAGCGGGTGTCGGTGGTGGCCGACCGCGAGGTCGACCGGCCGACCCGCGACCTGCTCGTCGCGGTGCTGCGCGGCGCGGGCGCCGAGGACGTCGACGTCGTCGACGCCGGTCAGCAGCCGGACGCACCGCTGGTGGTGCGGGTCGGCGGCATCGGCACCGACGACATCGCGCGCGGGCTGCGGGAGGCCGGTGTCGAGGTGCCGCCCGACCTGCCCGCCGAGGGCTACGCGCTGGCCGCCAAGGACGGCGCGGTGGTGCTCGGCGGCGTCGACCCCGACGGCGTCTACTACTCCGCGCAGACGCTGCGCCAGCTGGTGCGCGCGCACGGGATCGCCGGGGCCGGGATCGTCGACCACCCGCTGATGCCGCTGCGCGGGGCGATCGAGGGCTTCTACGGCAGCCCGTGGACCCACCAGGAGCGCCTGGACCAGCTCGCCTTCTACGGCGACGTGAAGATGAACACCTACATCTACGCGCCGAAGGACGACCCCTACCACCGGGAGAAGTGGCGCGACCCGTACCCGGCGGACAAGCTCGCCGAGCTCGGCGAGCTGATCGCGCAGGGCGACGCGCACCACGTGCGGTTCACCTTCGCCCTCTCCCCGGGGCTGTCCATCTGCTACACCAGCGAGCAGGACTGGCAGGCGCTGGTCGCGAAGCTGCAGGCGATGTACGACCTGGGCGTGCGGGCGTTCTCCCTGCCGCTGGACGACATCGACTACACGAAGTGGAACTGCGCCGAGGACGAGGCGAAGTACGGCGCGCCGTCGCAGCAGTCGGCGGGGCAGGCGCAGGTGGACCTGCTCAACCGGGTCCAGCGCGAGTTCATCGCCACCCACGAGGGCGCGCAGCCGCTGCAGACCGTGCCCACCGAGTACTCCGACACCGAGGACAGCCCGTACAAGCGCACCATCCGGGAGCAGCTGGACCCGGCGGTGGAGGTGATGTGGACCGGCGTCGGCGTCGTCCCTCCGGAGATCACCGTCCCGCAGGCCCAGGAGGCCGCCGCGGTGTGGGGCCGCAAGGTGTTCGTGTGGGACAACTACCCGGTCAACGACTTCGACGCGACCGCCGGGCGGTTGCTGCTCGCCCCCTACGCCGAGCGGGAGGCCGGGCTGCACGACCAGCTGTCCGGCATCGTGCTCAACCCGATGAACCAGGCCTCGGCGAGCAAGGTCGCCGAGTTCGGCGCGGCCGACTTCTCCTGGAACGACACCGGTTACGACGCGAACCGGGCCTGGCGGGAGGCCGCCCGCTACCTGGCGGGCGGTGATGCCGCGACGGCCGAGGCGCTGCTGGCGTTCTTCGACCTGGAGCACCTCTCCCCGACCCTGGAGGGCGAGATCTGGCAGCCGCAGGCACCGGAGCTCGCGCGTCGGATCGAGGAGTTCCGCGCGAAGTGGGCCGAGGACCAGGGCGCGGCGATCCAGGCCCTGCGGCCCTACGCGGAGCTGATCGCCGCGGCACCGCAGCGGATCCGCGACGGCGTGGTCGATCCGGGTTTCGTCGCGGATGCCGCGCCGTGGCTGGAGGCCACCGACCTGTGGGGGCCTGCGCTGCTGGCCAGCCTCGACGGCCTGCAGTCCCGGGTGGACGGTGACGAGGCCGCCGCGGAGAAGGCCTTCGCCGAGGCCGCCGACCTGGCGCGCCGGGCGGGCGAGATCCGCACCATCCCGGGCGAGACGCGCCCGGAGGGTCCGGTGCGGGTCGGCGACGGTGTCCTGGACACCTTCATCGCCGAAGCACCCGACCTGCGCTGAGCCGGGCTCGCTCCCCGGAGGCGCGTGTTCGTCCGGCGCGGCCACGTCGCGCAAGGGCCTCGATCCCGGCGGCCCGCGAGGAGATCAGCGTCCCCGCAGCAGGCCGGTGACCAGCTGGCCGACCTGGTCGGCTTCGATCAGGAAGCCGTCGTGACCGTGCGGCGAGGCGATCGCGGCGAACTCGGCATCCGGGATCGCCTCGGCGAGCTGCCGCTGCTGCTCCAGCGGGAACAGGCGGTCGCTGTCGACTCCCGCGACGCGGGTGCGGGCCGTGATCCGGCGCAGCGCGGCCCGCGCCCCGCCTCGGCCGCGCCCCACGTCGTGGCCGGACATGGCCTGCGCGAGCACCACGTAGCTCGCCGCGTCGAACCGGCGCGCCAGCTTGTCGGCGTGGTGGTCCAAATAGGACTCCACGGCGTACCTGCCGCCGCGCCAGGGGTGTTCGCCGTCCTGGTGCTCGGTGCCGAACCGCTGCTCCAGCTCCTGCGGGCTGCGGTAGGTGATGTGCGCGATCCGCCGCGCCACCCCCAGGCCCGCGTGCGGGCCGCGGCCGTCCGGCAGGTCGTGGTAGTGCCCGCCGAGCCAGTCCGGGTCGCTGCGGATGGCCTGGATCTGCGCCGCCGACCAGGCGATCTGCTCGGCGGAGGCCACCGCGCAGCAGCTCAGCAGCAGGGCGGCGGAAACCCGCTCCGGGTGCCCCGCCGCCCACTCCAGCGCCCGCATCCCGCCGAAGGAACCACCGAGCACCGCCGCCCACCGCCGGATGCCCAGCGAGTCGGCGAGCCGCACCTCCGCCTCCACCGCGTCCCGCACCGTGATCGCCGGGAACCGCCCGCCCCACGGCCGCCCGTCGGGTGCGGTGGTCGCCGGTCCGGTGCTGCCCTGGCAGCCGCCGAGGACGTTGGGCGCGACCACGAACCAGCGGTCGGTGTCCAGCGCCCGCCCCGGCCCGACGAGCGCGTCCCACCAGCCGGGGCTGGGGTGACCCGCACCGGCCGGGCCCGCCACGTGGCTGTCGCCGGTCAGGGCGTGCAGGACCAGGACGGCGTTGGAGGCGTCGGCGTCTAGCTCTCCCCAGGTCTCGTAGGCGAGGTCGACCTGCGGGAGCACGCCGCCCGCCTCCAGCACCAGCGGATCGGGCAGCCGGAACCAGCGGCGGCGGCCGACCGGGTTCCCCGCCCGCCACGCACCGGTGGCGGGCGGGGAACCGTGCGTCCGGGTCATCGCTCCAGCTCGGCCTTTGCCGCGCGGAAACCGGCTTCGAGGTCGGCCTTCAGGTCCTCCACCGCCTCGATGCCCACCGACAGCCGCACCAGGCCCGGGGTCACCCCGGCCAGCTGCTGGTCGTGCTCGCTGAGCTGGCTGTGCGTGGTGCTCGCCGGGTGCGCGATGAGGCTGCGCACGTCGCCGATGTTCACCAGGTGGCTGAACAGCTCGACGCCGTCGACGAACGCCCGCCCGGCGTCGACTCCCCCGCGCAGCTCGAACGAGACGATCGCGCCCGCCCCGCCCGGCAGGTACTTCTGCCCGAGCTCGTGCCACGGGCTGCTGGGAAGTCCCGCGTAGTGCACGGATTCGACCTCGTCGCGGCCGCTCAGCCACTCGGCGAGCTGCTGGGCGTTGCGGACGTGCCGCTCGATGCGCAGCGACAGCGTCTCCAGGCCCTGCAGCAGCAGGAAGGCGTTGAACGGCGAGATCGCCGGGCCGATGTCGCGCAGCCCCTGCACCCGCAGCTTCGCCGCGAACGCGCCGTGGCCGAGGGCCGGCCAGTACTGCAGGCCGTGGTAGCTGGGGTCCGGCTCGACGAAGCCGGGGAACCGCTCGCGGTGGGCGCCGAAGTCGAAGGTCCCGCCGTCCACGACGACGCCGCCGATCGCCGCGCCGTGCCCGCCGAGGTACTTCGTCGCCGAGTGCACCACGATGTCCGCGCCGTGCTCGATCGGCCGCAGCAGGTACGGGGTCGTCACGGTGTTGTCCACGACCAGCGGCACCCCGACCTCGTGCGCGACGTCGGCCACCGCGCGCACGTCCAGCACGTTCGAGCGCGGGTTGCCCAGCGATTCGCCGAAGAACAGCTTGGTGTTCGGCCGCGCGGCCGCCCGCCACGCCTCGACGTCGTCGGGGTCCTCGACGAAGCTGACCTCGATGCCCAGCTTCGGCAGCGTGTGCCGGAACAGGTTGTGCGTGCCGCCGTACAGCGACGAGCTGGACACCACGTGGTCACCGGCCTGCGCGAGGGTGAGCACGGTGAGCGTCTCGGCGGCCTGGCCGGACGCCAGCGCCACCGCCGCCACACCGCCCTCCAGCGCGGCCACCCGGTTCTCCAGGACCTCCTGGGTGGGGTTGTTGATCCGGGTGTAGATGTTGCCGGATTCGCTGAGGTTGAACAGGTTCGCCGCGTGCTCGGTGTCGCGGAAGACGTAGGAGGTGGTCTGGTAGATCGGCACCGCGCGGGCCCCGGTGGTGGGGTCGGGCACGGCCCCGGCGTGCACCTGGAGGGTGTCGAAGGACCAAGCTGAAGCGCTCACGGGAGTTTCTCCTGAGTGGGTGCGGATGTGCGCGGGCATGCGCGCTCACGCCTGCGGTGCGGCACCGCAGGCGTGCGGGAACAGGCGGCCGAGCCGCCGTGCGAAGGGGAATGCGCTTATCGAGCGCGGCGAAGGATCAACACGCGGCGGCGGTCACGCGCACGAGGTCGACGTGCCGACGGGCAACCAAGCGAATCACGCCTCGCAGCGTATCGGGAAGCGCGGTGCGCGCAAGCCGGTCCACGATCCGGGAAAACCCGTTCAGAGCAACGGAGTTCACGCGGCAGCAGGGGCGCCCTCCGGGTTGGGAGGGCGCCCCTGTGTGTGGTGTTGGGTCAGTCGTCGTTGCTGGTCTTGAGGCCCTTGGAGATGAGGTCCATGACGCTGGAGTCGGCCAGGGTGGTGACGTCGCCGACTTCGCGGTTCTC
>NZ_VWPH01000024.1 GCF_008630535.1 Saccharopolyspora hirsuta
ATCCTCGCCCTCGCCCGCCGCCGCGTCGACGTGCTCTGGGCACTCATCCGCGACCACCGCACCTGGCAGCCCACGATGCCATCGATCGCCGCCCAAGCGGCTTGACAACATCATTGAGACTCCCTTCCGAACCTGGCTTCTGATCTTTTGCTTTGATGCGCCGCAGGCGCACGGCCCACCCTCGGCACCGCCGCAGGTTCTCAGCGTTCACCTGGCGAGGGCGGTTTTCAGGCTCGCGCCGCGAGCGCGTCCAGGCGGTGGTCCGCGCCTCCGACGAGCCGGGCCAGGTCCGCGATCAGCGACGAATAGCGGTGCAGCGGGTAGGTGATGTCCAGGCCGAGGCCGCCGTGCAGGTGGTGGCAGGTGCGCAGCAGCGCCGGGGCCTCCTCTGCCAGCCACCAGGCGGCGACGTCGAGGGCTTCGGCGGCGTCGAGCCCCGAACCGAGCCGCCAGCACGCGGAGAGCGTGGCCAGGTGCAGGGTGCGCGCAGCGATGTAGGCGTCGGCGATCTGCTGGGCCACGGCTTGGAAGGCGGCCAACGGCTTGCCGAACTGGTGCCGGGTCCGCAGGTGCTCGGCGGTGAGCGCCAGCGCCCCGGCGACGGCGCCGTCACCGACCGCGCAGATCCCGGCGAGCGCGCAGGCGTGCAGGTCGGCCAGGGAAGCCGCCCCGCCGAGGGGCTCCGCTGGCGCCTCGTCGAACCGGACCGCCCACTCGAACCCCGACGAGGCCCGGGTCCGGTGCAGCGCGACGCCCGGTGACGCCGGATCGACCAGCACGACCGCGGGTCCGTCCGAGGTGGTCGCCGACACCAGCAGCCGATGGGCCCGATCGGCGTCCAGCACACCGGTCTTCGTCCCCGACACCTTCCCGTTCTCCACCGCCGTCCGGGGTTCGTCGGGCATGGGCGACGAGGGTTCGTTGAGGGCCGCGGTCAGCGGCTTCCCGCCGAGCAGCGCCTCCTGCTGCTGCGGGGAACCGTGCCTGACCACCGGCAGGACGCCGAAGGCGAGCGCGCTCAACGCCGGGACATCGGCGGCGGTGCGGCCGACCTCGGTGAGCACGATCGCGGTCTCCAGCACGCCGAGCCCGGCACCGCCGAACCGCTCCGGGACCGCCAGGGAGAGCAGGCCCGCGTCGTCCAGGGCCTTCCACGCACCTTCGTCGAAACCGGTTCCATCGCCACCGCCGGACTCGCGGCGCAGCACCTCGGCAGCCAGATCCTGGACGTCCTGCTGCGTTTCCTCGAGCGCGAACTCCATCATCCCCGCCTCACCGAGCACCGTGAAGTGAAACTTGTTCTAGTGATACCTCCCCGCCTCCCCGGATGCAAGGCCCGGCCCGGGCGCGGGCGCGGACCGACCGGCAGCGGAACCGCGATTCGTAGAACAGCTTCTACCGGAACTGCGGAGTTCAGGAGGTAGTCTCGGGGCGCACCGAGAAGCCATCGCGAAGGAGCACCAGTGACGCAGGGATCGGCCACCGAACGCCCGCACCACCCACCGATCCCGGCCGAGCTGGGCGAGCTCGCCGAGCAGGCCACCGGGTTCATGCCCGCCGACGAGGGCCGAGCGCTCTACGAGACCGCGCTGGAGCACCTGGGCACCGGTCTGGCGGTGGAGATCGGCACCTACTGCGGCAAGTCCGCCGTCTACCTCGGCGCGGCGGCGCGGCGCACCGGCGGCCGGATCGTCACCGTCGACCACCACCGCGGGTCCGAGGAGCACCAGCCCGGCTGGGAGTACCACGACCCGGACCTGGTCGACCCGCTGGTCGGCAAGCTGGACACGCTGGGCGAGTTCCGGCGCACCATCGCCCGCGCCGGGCTGGAGGACGAGGTCACCGCGATCGTCGGCCGCTCCGGCGACGTCGCCGCGTTCTGGCGCACCCCGCTGTCGCTGCTGTTCATCGACGGCGGGCACACCGACGCGGCGGCCACCACCGACTACGAGGGCTGGGCGCACTGGGTCGCCCCCGGCGGGGTCCTGGTGATCCACGACGTCTTCCCGAACCCCGAGGACGGCGGCCAGGCCCCCTACCGCATCTACTGCCGAGCCCTGGAGACCGGCTCCTTCGAGGAGATCCGCGTCGTCGGCTCCCTCCGGGTCCTCCAGCGCACCGCCGGAGAACCCGGCTCCCTCCCCTGATCCGCCGTGCGCCGACGCACCGGTGCCTGCGGCCGAACCCCCGCGATTTCAATGGAAATCGGACCTCTGATTTCCATTGAAATCGTTCATCCTTGTCCGTGGACCGCAGCCGCGAAGGGCGAACGGCACCGGCCGTCAGGTGTCGCATGCGCCGCCAGGCGCATAACCCACCCTCGCAGCTCGCACCGCCGCGGGTTCTCAGCGTTCGCCTGGCGAGGACGGCCCAACTGCCGTGTATTGGCATACATCAAGTTGGGCACCCGCAGTCCAGGCGGGCGCTGAGGTTCCGCCACCCGCACCGCCACGCAGAACGAGGTTGGAAAAACCTCAGTGAAATCGCGGGACGGCGCACGGCGGAACCCCGGAGTGCGTGCGTCTCGGCAGGTCAGGAGCCGGGGACGTGCTCCAGTTCGCAGCAGGTGGGGTTCTCCAGCGGGAGCCCGGTGGGGAGCTTCTCGCCCCGGAAGATGCCGTTGCCCGGCGTGGTGCGGGACAAGGCGTCGGCCGCCAGGACCACCGCACCGGCCGTCCAGGTCGAGCGCTCCACCGGCCAGCGCTTGCCGTCGGTGTAGACCAGGCCCGTCCAGTACGAGCCGTCCGGGTCGCGCAGGTGCTGCATGGCCGCCAGCAGCTCGCGCGCCCGGTCGTACTCGTCGACCGCCTCCAGGCTCAGCACCAGTTCGCAGGTCTCCGCGCCGGTGACCCACGGGTGGTCGTCCACGCAGCGCACCCCGAGGCCGTCGACCACGAAGTCCGACCAGCGCTCGAACAACCGCTCGCGCCCGGCCTCGCCGCGCACCGCCCCGCCGAGCACCGGGTAGTACCAGTCCATCGAGTACCGGGTCTTGGGCGTGAACGCCTCCGGGTGGTGCCGGACGACGTGGCCGAGCCGACCGAGGGCCACCTCCCAGCTCGGCTGCGGCTGGTCCAGGTGCTCGGCCAGCGCCAGCGCGCACCGCAGGCTGTGGTGGATGCTGGAGCAGCCGGACAGCAGCGCCTCGCCGGTCGGGACCCCGGGGGCGCCGATCGCCCAGTCGATCTCGCCGCGCTCGCGCTGCGCGGTCAGCACGAAGTCGATCGCGGCGCGCACCACCGGCCACATCCGCTCGGCGAACCCGTCATCACCGCTGATCAGCAGGTGGTGCCACACGCCGACGGCCGGGTAGGCGCAGAAGTTGGTGTCCGCCCCGGCGTCCTCGACGCGGCCGTCGCGCACCTGCAGCGGCCACGACCCGTCCGCGCGCTGCGTCGCGCGCAACCACTCGTAGGCGCGCTCGGCCTCGGCCAGCAGCCCGGTCGCCGACAGCGCCATCGCCGACTCGACGTGGTCCCACGGGTCCACGTGCCCACCGGTGAACCACGGGATCGCGCCCGAGGCCAGCTGCGTCGCCGCGATCGCCCGCCCGGTCTGGACGGCCTGGTCCGCGGACAGCGCGCCGGGGACCTCAGGCCCCCGCACGGGCCGCTCCCGGCTTGCCCAGGTACACCGCGATGCTCTTGCCCATCACCGGGTCGAGCAGCCGCTCCGCGGTGCGGGTGATCCACGGGCCCTTCATCAGGTCCCACACCAGCATCTTGTGGTAGAGCTTGGGCAGCGGGTGGTCGTCGTTGTCGGTGCCCACCGCGCACTTGAGCCACCAGTACGGCGAGTGCAGCGCGTGCGCGTAGTGGTGGAAGGCCGGTCGCAGGCCCGCGTCGCGGAGCTTGCCGATCAGCTCGTCGGCGCTGTAGATGCGCACGTGCCCGCCCTCGACCTGGTGGTACTCGTCGGACAGCGCCCAGCAGATCTTCTCGGGCCAGGCGCGCGGCACGGTGACCACCACCCGGCCGCCGGGCTTGACCACGCGCACCATCTCGCGCATGGCCTTCTCGTCCTCCGGGATGTGCTCCATGATCTCCGAGGCGATCACCACGTCGAAGTGCCCGTCCGGGAAGGGCAGGTCGAGCGCGTCCCCGGAGACGGTCTGCGCGTTGGCGCCGTCGGGGACCTGGTTCTCGGCCTTCATCGCGGCGAACATCGCCGCCACGTTCTCCAGCTCCGCCACGTCCTGGTCGAAGGCGATCACGTCCGCGCCGCGGCGGTAGAGCTCGAAGGCGTGCCGCCCCGCGCCGCAGCCCAGGTCCAGCACCCGCTGACCCGCCTGCACGCCGAGCCTGTCGAAGTCCACCGTCAGCAAAGCGTTGCTCCCTTCCCTGCGCGCGGCGTGCGCGCGATCGCTTCCGCGTAGCAGTCGACCGTCGCCGCTGCCACCGACTTCCAGTCGTACTTCGCCAGCACCCGGGCCCGACCGGCCGCGCCGAGCCGCTGCCGCCGCTCCGGCGAGTCGAGCAGCCCGGCCAGCGCGGTGGCCAGCGCTTCCGCATCGCCCGGCGGCACCAGGTCGGCGCACTCGCCGTCGGCGCCGGCGACCTCCGGGATGGCCCCGGCGCGGCTGGCCACCAGCGGTGTCGCGCAGGCCATCGCCTCCACGGTGGGCAGCGAGAACCCCTCGTACAGCGACGGGACGCTGGCGACCTCGGCCGAGCCCAGCAGCGCCGCGAGCTCGGCGTCGCTGAGCCCGCTCACGGTTCGCACGATGTCGCCGATGGCCAGCTCCTCGATGAGCTGCTCGGTCGGCCCGCCGGGCGTGGGCTTGGCGACCAGAACCAGTTCCACCGAGCGCTCGGTGCGCAGCTTGGCGACCGCCTCCAGCAGCGTGCCGATGCCCTTCATCGGCGTGTCCGCGCTGGCCATCGCCACGATGCGGCCCGGGACGCGCGGGGCGGTCGGCGGCTGGAACACCTCCGAGTCCACGCCCAGCGGCACCACCCGCAGCTGGTGCGGGGCGACGCCGAAGTCGCGGCGGATGTCGGTGGCCGAGGACTCCGAGACGGTCAGCAGGTGCGGGATCCGGCGCGCCACCCGGCCCTGCATGCGGGTGAAGCCGTACCAGCGGCGCAGCCCGATCCGGCGCCAGCCGGTGGCCCCGGCCAGGTCCACCCGGCGGTCGTGGGTGATCGGGTGGTGCACCGTCGCCACCAGCGGGATCCCGGCCCGCTGCAGGGCCAGCAGGCCGTAGCCGAGGCACTGGTTGTCGTGCACCACGTCGAACTCGTGGGAGCGGGCGCGCAGCAGCTTGGCCGCGCGCAGGCTGAAGGTCAGCGGTTCGGGGAAGCCCGCGGTCCACATGGTGCCGACCTCCAGCAGGTCGACGGCGTCCCGCAGCTCGCGCCAGTTCGGGGTGCGGAAGGGATCAGCGTCGTTGTAGAGGTCGAGGCTGTCCACCGCGGTGAGGTCCACGCCCGGATCCAGCTCGGGGTACGGCTGCCCGGAGAACACCTCGACGTGGTGCCCGAGCTCGGCCAGCCCCCGGCTGAGGTGCCGGACGTAGACGCCCTGCCCGCCGCAGTGCGGCTTGCTCCGGTAGGACAGCAACGCGATCCGCACGGCTCACCTCACACAGCCCGCGCCGGGCGGACTGGGTAGACTGGAACATGTTCTGATCGAACCACGTCGATCACCTTAACCCGTCAGGGTGGTGGGGCGACGAGCCGCGTGGCGACGAACACGCGGTTTTCGACAACCAGTCTTCGAGGGGGCCCACGCCGCATGGAAAGCACCTCGCGAAACGTCCTGCAGGCGCTGCGGGACGACGAGTCCGGTTCCACGGCCCAGCACGAACGTCGCAAGCGGATCATCGACGCCACCATCGCGCTGGCCACCAAGGGCGGCTACGACGCGGTGCAGATGCGGACGGTGGCGGAGAAGGCCGACGTCGCGCTGGGCACGCTCTACCGCTACTTCCCGTCCAAGGTGCACCTGCTGGTCACCGGCCTGGCCAGGGAGTTCGAGCGGGCGCAGGACAAGTTGGACCGGACGAAGATCCCGGGCACCACGCCGTACGAGCGGGTCATGTTCGTGCTCAACCGCACCACCCGCTCGCTGCAGCGCAACCCGCAGCTGACCGAGGCGATGACGCGCGCGTTCATGTTCGCCGACACCTCGGCGGCGGCCGAGGTGGACACGGTGGCGGCGCTGGTCGAGCGGTTCTTCACCAACGCCATGACCGAGGGCGAGCCGACCGAGGAGGAGAAGGCGATCGCCCGGGTGATCGGCGACGTGTGGCTGTCCAACCTGGTCGCCTGGGTCACCCGCCGCGCCTCGGCCTCCGACGTCTCCAACCGTCTCGAGCTCACCGTCCGCCTGCTGCTGGCCTGAGCCGCGTCAGGCCAGCGAGTACTCGCGGACGCCGGTCTCGTCGGCGGTGGCGGTGAGGACGCCGCGGGCGACCAGGACGTCGAGGTGGGCGTTGGTCTCGCCGACCGCGAGGACCTGGTTGAACAGGTCCATGTCCAGGAACTTCCGGTTGCGGCGGGTCCAGCCCAGCTTGAGCGCGGCCTCGTAGGCCGTGCCCGCGCCGTCGCGGATCGCGCCCGCGGTCTGCTCCAGGCGTTCCTCGTGGTGCTGGAGGAGTTCGACGATCCTGCCGTGCGAGCTGCCGCCGACCGGGCCGTGCGCGGGCAGCAGCCGCATGTCCGGGTAGGACTGCATCAGGCGCAGCGAGTCCAGGTAGTCGCGCAGCGGGAGCTCCGGCCGCGCCGGTTCGACGCCGATGGACGGCGTGATGTGCGGCAGGATGTGGTCGCCGGAGAACAGCAGCGACGACGCGGAGTCCAGGAACACCACGTGCCCGGCGGTGTGCCCGGGGGTCGGCACCGCCAGCAGCGTGCGGGTTTCCAGCGGCACCTCGACCTTGCCGTCCAGCCACTCGTCGGGGAGCTCGTAGGGGCTGCGGGACTTCGGCGCCTTCCCGCCGTAGGCCTCGGCGAGCTTGGCCAGCAGGTCGTCGGCGCCCCACCGCCGCAGCCGCTCGGCCTCCCTCTCCTGGTCGCCCTCCAGGATCGCCGCCAGGGAGGGCTGTTCGCCCGCGCCGAGGCTGATCCGGGAGCCGAAGGTGCGGCGCAGCGTCACCGCGAGGGTGTAGTGGTCGCGGTGCACGTGGGTGACCAGGAAGCGGCGGATGTCCTCGAAGCCGTACCCGATCTCGCCCAGCGCCGCTTCGAGCTGGTCGCGCGCTTCGTCCAGCGCCCAGCCGGAGTCGACGAGCACCAGCCCGCCGCCGTCCTCGATGGCGTAGACGTTGACCGCGCGCAGGCCGTCGTTGGGCAGCGGCAGCGGAATCCGGTGCACTCCCGGCGCCACCTCGAACACCCCCGGTTCGACCCAGGCGTGCCTGGACTCCACCGCACCGTCGCTCACCGCAGACCTCCAGCTGCTCGCCGTACTCCCCCGCGAGGGTAACCCGGGAACCGTCGCCATCGCGGACCTTTCCGGCGCTCCGACGGCGCAGGTCGGGAACCGTGAGCACTTTCTGGTGTTATAGCCCCGCAAAGCGCTCACGGGCCATCAGCTGCGGAAGCGCACGCCAGGGCATCGGCAGCAGATCAGGTGCCGTAGACCGGCTCCGGGGTCGGGGCTTCGGCGAGGAGTTCGCGGACCGCCGCACCGAGTTCCTCCGGCCGCCAACGACGTCCCGCATCGCGGGACGGTCCGCGGCCCCAGCCGGTCGCCACGGTCAGCTCGCCGCCCTGGACCTCGAACACCCGGCCCGTCACGTCGGCGGACTCCGCGCTGCCCAGCCAGACCACCAGCGGGGAGACGTTCTCCGGTGCCATGCCGTCGAATCCGTCCGCGGGCCGGGCCATCATGTCGGCGAACACCTCTTCGGTCATCCGGGTGCGCGCCGACGGGGCGATGGCGTTCACCGTCACCCCGTAGCGGGCGAGCTCGGCCGCGGTGTTGATGGTGAGCGCGGCGATGCCCGCCTTGGCGGCGGCGTAGTTGGTCTGCCCGACGCTGCCGAGCAGACCGGCCCCGGAGGTCGTGTTGATGACCCGGGCCTGCACCTGCTCCCCCGCCTTGGACCGGTCGCGCCAGTGCTGGGCGGCGTGCCGCAGCGTCGCGGCGTGCCCCTTGAGGTGGATGCGGATCACCTGGTCCCACTCGGCCTCGGAGAGGTTGACGAACATCCGGTCCCGGACCACACCGGCGTTGTTCACCAGCACGTCCAACCGGCCGAACCGCTGCACCGCGAAGTCCACCAGCTCGCGCGCCTGCTCCCAGTCGGACACGTCGGCGCCGTGCACCTCGGCCCGCCCGCCCAGCGCGCGGATCTCGGCCGCGACCTGCTGGGCCGGTTGGTCCCCGCCGCCGCTCCCGTCGAGCTGCACCCCGAGGTCGTTGACCACGACGTGCGCGCCCTGCCGGGCGAACTCCAGCGCGTGCGCCCGCCCCAGGCCGCGCCCCGCGCCGGTGATGATGACGACCCTGCCTGCGCAGATCACCTGCTGCCTCCCGTCCACACCGGACACTCGCGAGCACCGGCGCCGTCCGGTGCTGGCGGGGTGTCCTCGGATGTTGCTACGGTAACAACCCAACCAAACAAGTGCTAGGTTTGGCAGGTGTCATGGGCACGCACATCGAACGCCGACCCCGCGGGGTCGTGGTCCTGACCGTCGACCACCCCCCGGTGAACGCACTGCCGGTGCAGGGCTGGCACGAGCTCGCCGAGGCGCTGAACAGCACCGGCGCCGACCCGCAGACCCGCGCCGTGGTGCTGCAGGCCGCCGGGCGCGGCTTCAACGCGGGCGTGGACATCAAGGAGATCGCCGCCGACCCCGGCCACACCAAGCTCGTCGAGGTCAACCACGGCTGCTACGCGGCGTTCAAGGCCGTCTACGAGTGCCCGGTGCCGGTGATCAGCGCGGTGCACGGGTTCTGCCTGGGCGGCGGGATCGGCCTGGTCGGCAACTCCGACATCATCATCGCCTCCGAGGACGCCACCTTCGGCCTGCCGGAGGTGGACCGCGGCGCGCTCGGGGCCGCCACCCACCTGTCCCGGCTGGTGCCGCAGCACACGATGCGCGCCATGTTCTACACCGGCCGCTCGGTGACCGCGCAGCAGCTGCTGCACTTCGGCTCGGTGTGGCAGGTGGTGCCCCGCGACGAGCTGACCGCGGCGGCGGTCGCGCTGGCCGAGGAGATCGCCGACAAGGACCCGCTGGTGGTCCGCAAGGCCAAGGAATCGCTCAACGGCATCGACCCGGTCGACGTCAACCGCAGCTACCGGTTCGAGCAGGGCTTCACCTTCGAGCTCAACCTGACCGGGGTCAGCGACCAGGCGCGCGCCGAGTTCGTCCACAACGGACCGAAGAAGGAGTCGTAGTGCAGGACAAGGTGCTCACCGCCGACGAGGTGGTCGCCGGGCTGGCCGATGGCATGACCATCGGCATCGGCGGCTGGGGCTCGCGCCGCAAGCCGATGGCGCTGGTCCGCGCGATCCTGCGGTCCCCGCTGCGGGACCTGACGCTGGTCTCCTACGGCGGTCCGGACGTCGGGCTGCTCTGCGCCGCGGGCAAGCTCCGCAAGCTCGTGCACGGCTTCGTCTCGCTGGACTCCATCCCGCTCGACCCGCACTTCCGGGCCGCCCGGCAGCGCGGCGAGCTGGAGGTGGCCGAGTACGACGAGGGCATGGTGCTGGCCGGGCTGCGCGCCGCGGCCGCGCGCCTGCCGTTCCTGCCGACCCGCGCGGGGCTGGGGTCGGACGTGATGGCGCTCAACCCCGAGCTGCGCACGGTGACCTCGCCGTACGCCGACGGCGAGGAGCTGGTGGCGATGCCCGCGCTGGAGCTCGACGTCGCGCTGGTGCACCTCAACCGCGCGGACCGGTACGGCAACGCCCAGTACCTCGGCCCGGACCCGTACTTCGACGACCTGTTCTGCGCGGCGGCGCAGCGCAGCTACGTCAGCTGCGAGGAGATCGTGCCGACCGAGCGCCTGCTGGAGACCGGACCTCCGCAGTCCCTGCTGCTCAACCGCACCCACACCGACGGCGTGGTGGAAGCCCCCAACGGCGCGCACTTCACCAGCTGCGTGCCGGACTACGGCCGCGACGAGGAGTTCCAGCGGCACTACGCGGCCAGCGCGAAGCCGGAGGCGTGGGAGGCGTTCCGCGCCCAGTTCCTCGACGGCGACGAGCAGAGCTACCAGAAGGCCGTGGCCGCCTTCCACGCCGCGGAACCGGCGGTTCGCCGTGGCTAGCACCGATGGCGATCCCGCGCTCCGTTCCCGCTGGTCAGGCCCCGTGAGCGCGTTCTGGCGTTATAGCCCCGGAAAGCACTCACGAGCCACGACCAGGGGAGAGCGCACGCGAAAACGCCCAGAGACCGAGGGGATCTCCGCATGATCACCAGAGCTGAAGTGTGCGCCGTCGCCTGCGCCGACACCTGGCGGGACGCCGGGGCGGTGCTGGCCTCGCCGTTCGGGACGATCCCGTCGATCGGCGCGCGGCTGGCGCGGCTGACCACCGCCCCGGACCTGCTGCTCACCGACGGCGAGGCGATGCTGCTGTCCGAGACGACGCCGCTGGGCGAGGAGTCCAGCAGCCCGGTGGAGGGCTGGATGCCCTACGGCCGGGTCCTGGACATGCTCGCAGGCGGGCGGCGGCGGGTCATGATGGGCGCCTCCCAGGTGGACCGCTACGGCAACCAGAACATCTCCCGCATCGGCCCGTGGGACCGGCCGAAGGTGCAGCTGATCGGGGTGCGCGGCGCCCCGGGGAACTCGGTCAACCACACCACGAACTACTGGGTCGCCAAGCACAGCGAGCGGGTGTTCGTGGAGTCGGTCGACCTGGTGTCCGGGATCGGGCACGACCGGGCGCGGCAGGTCGGCGCGCGGTTCCACGACGTGCGGGTGGTGGTGACCGACCTGGCGGTGCTGGACTTCACCGGCCCGGGCGGCAGCATGCGGCTGCGGTCGGTGCACCCCGGCGTCGAGGTGTCCGACGTGCAGGAGCGGACCGGGTTCGAGCTCGCGGTGGACGAGGTGGCCGAGACCCGGCTGCCGACCGACGAGGAGCTGGCGCTGATCCGCGGCACCCTCGACCCGCGGAACCTGCGCGACCAGGAGGTCCCGGCGTGATCGAGCAGGTCCTGCGCACCCCGCTGTGCGACCTCACCGGCGTCCGCCACCCCGTGGTGCAGACCGGGATGGGCTGGGTCGCCGGGCCCAGCCTGGTGTCGGCGACCGCGCGGGCGGGCGGGCTGGGGATCCTCGCCTCCGCCACGATGACCCTGCCGCAGCTGGCCGACGCGGTGCGCGAGGTCAAGGAGCGCACGGACAACCCGTTCGGCGTCAACCTGCGCGCCGACGCCTCCGACGCCGAGGAGCGCGTGGACCTGCTCATCCGCGAGCAGGTCCGCGTGGCCTCCTTCGCGCTGGCGCCGAGCCAGCGGCTGATCGGCAAGCTCAAGGACTCCGGGATCGTGGTGATCCCCTCCATCGGCGCGCGGCGGCACGCCGAGAAGGTCGCGGCCTGGGGCGCCGACGCGGTGCTGGTGCAGGGCGGCGAGGGCGGCGGGCACACCGGGTCGGTGGCCACGACGCTGCTGCTGCCGCAGGTGGTCGACGCGGTGGACATCCCGGTGATCGCCGCCGGCGGGTTCTTCGACGGGCGCGGCCTGGCCGCCGCCCTGTGCTACGGCGCGGCGGGCGTCGCGATGGGCACCCGGTTCCTGCTCACCTCCGACAGCCGCGTGCCGCGCGAGGTCCAGCAGTCCTACTTGGACGCCTCGGTGTCCGACACGGTGGTGACCTCGCAGGTCGACGGGCTGCCGCACCGGATGCTGCGGACCGCGCTGACCGACGCGGCCGAGTCCCGCGGCCTGCTGCGCAGGCTGCCCGACGCGCTGCGCCAGGCGGTGGCGTTCAAGGCGCTGACCGGCATGAGCTGGCGGCAGCTCGTCACCGACGGGCTGGCCATGCGGCGGGCCCAGAAGCTCCCGCTCAGCCGCGTGCTGCTGGCCGCCAACACCCCGATGCTGATCAAGTCGGCGCTGGTGGACGGCCATCCCAGCGCCGGGGTGCTGCCCGCGGGTCAGGTGGTCGGGATGATCGACGAGCTGCCCAGCTGCGAGGAGCTGATCGACCGCATCGTCACCGAGGCGGCGCGCAGGCTCTCCGGCGCTGGTGGCGCCTGGTCGCTCAGCACCTGAGAGGCCCGTGAGCACTTTCCGGGGTCATAGCCCCAGAAAGTGCTCACGGGCGATCACCTGCCGTCCGGTTCGGCGATGCCCTCGCAGAGGATCTTGACGTACTGGTCCGCGATGGCCGACGCGGTGAGCTTTCCGCGCGGGTTGTACCAGTGCACCGTCGTCCACACCATGTCGCGGATGAACCGGTAGGCCAGCTTGACGTTGAGGTCGGCGCGGAATACCCCGGCGCGCTGGCCGTCCTGCAGCACGCGGGTCCAGGTGCGCTCGAAGTCGTTGGCCGCCTGCGTCAGGTAGTCGAACCGGTCCAGCTGTTCGAGGTACTTGGACTCGTTCTGGAAGATCGCGATGGCCGCCCGGTGCTCCTGCATCGCGGCGAAGGACTGCCGGACCAGCTCGGTGATCGCGGTGCGCGGGTCCGGGGCCTCCCGCAGCACCTGCTCGTTGGTGCGGCGCTGGTCGTCCAGGAAGGCGCGCAGGATCTCGTCGACCATCGACTCCTTGGAGTCGAAGTGGTGGTACAGGCTGCCGGAGAGGATGCCCGCCGCGTCGGCGATGTCGCGCACGGTGGTGGCGAGGAACCCGCGGGTGGCGAACAGCTCGGCTGCGATGGCCAGCAGCTCGGCACGCCGCTCGGAGCCGGACTCCCGCGCGGGGCGGTTCCGGCTGGACAAGCGCTTGGTCGTTACCACGGCACAATCCTCTCAAAGCCTCGTGCTCCCCACCTCCGCAGGCCCTGGCGGGGGCTCCGCCGAACGGGGTCCCCACGCGATTTCAATGGAAATCGGATGTCCGATTTCCATTGAAATCGCCCCGGGGACGCCCGCAGCGGGTCAGGGGTGCTGGTTGCTGACCGAGATGACCTCGCCGGTGAGGTAGGTCGAGTAGTCGCTGGCCAGGAACACGATCGCGTTGGCCACCTCCCAGGGCTGCGCGGAGCGGCCGAAGGCCTCGCGCCCGGTGAGCTCGGTCAGCAGCTCCTCGGAGGTCACCTTCGCCAGGTTCTCGTGCATCACCAGGCTCGGCGCCACCGCGTTGATGCGGACGCCCAGCGGCGCGGCGTCCATCGCCGCGCAGCGGGTCAGGGCCATCACCCCGGCCTTCGCCGCCGCGTAGTGCGCCTGACCGGCCTGCGCCCGCCAGCCGACCACCGAGGCGTTGTTGACCACCACCCCGGCGTTGCCCTGGTCGCGGAACAGCCGCACCGCCGCGCGGGTGCAGCGGAAGGTCCCGTTGAGCGTGACGTCCAGGACCTTGTGCCACTGCTCGTCGGTCATGTCCAGGATCGACGCGGTGCCGCCGAGCCCGGCGTTGTTCACCACCACGTCGACCTGCCCGAAGGCGCTGGTGGCGGCGTCGAACATGTGCTGGACCTGCACCTCGTCGGTGACGTCGCAGGGCACCGCGGCGACCTTCGCGCCGGGCAGCTGCGCCAGCTCGGCCCGGGTGGCCTCCAGGCGCCGCTCGTGCCGGTCGCTGATCAGCACCTGCGCGCCCTCCTCCAGCATCCGGCGGGCCACGGCGGAGCCGATCCCGGTTCCGGCCGCGGCGGTGACCACCGCGGTCCTGCCCGTCAGCAGCCCGTGCGCGGGCGGCGGTGCGGTCATGCCAGGCCTCCGTTCTGGTGCGGTCACGGTCGGCTCTCCTTGGGGAGGCCGAGGACGCGCTCGGCGATGATGTTGCGCTGGATCTCGTTGGAGCCGCCGTAGATCGTGTCGGCTCGGGTGAACAGGAACAGCCGCTGCCAGCTGTCGAGGTCGTAGGGACCGCCCCCGGCCAGCAGGCCGCCGGCACCGGCCACGTCCATGGCCAGTTCGCCGAGGTCGCGGTGGAAGGTCGACCACAGCAGCTTCACCACCGAGGACTCCGCGCCCGGCGGGCCGTCGGAACCGAGGGTCCGCAGCACGGTGCAGCGCAGCGCTTCCAGATCCACCCACGCCCGAGCTATGCGGTCGCGCAGCACCGGGTCGTCGATGGCCCCGTTCTCCTTGGCCAGCTCGGTGATCCCGGCCAGCTCCCGGCGGAAGGCGACCTGCTGGTCGACTGTCCCGATGCCGCGCTCGAACCCGAGGGTGCCCATCGCGACCTGCCAGCCCGCGCCCACCTCGCCGACCACGTTGGCGGCGTCGGTGCGCGCGTCGTCGAAGAACACCTCGTTGAACTCCGAGGTCCCGGTCAGCTGCACGATCGGCCGCACCCGCACGCCCGGCTGGTCCATCGGCACCAGCAGGTAGGACAGGCCGCGGTGGCGCTGCTGCTCGGGATCGGTGCGCGCCAGCACGAAGCACCAGTCGGCCACGTGCGCCATCGACGTCCACACCTTCTGCCCGTTGATCACCCACTGGTCGCCGTCCAGCCGCGCGGTGGTGGCGACGCTGGCCAGGTCCGAGCCCGCGCCGGGTTCGGAGTAGCCCTGGCACCACAGCTCGCGGACGCCGACGATCCCGGGCAGGAACCGCCGCTGCTGCTCCGGGCTGCCGAAGGCGATCAGCGTGGGGCCGAGCAGCTCCTCGCCGATGTGGCCGACCCGCACCGGGGCGTTGGCCCGCGCGTACTCCTCGTGGAAGATCACCTGCTGCTGCACGGTGGCCTCGCGGCCGCCGAACTCGCGCGACCAGCCCAGGCAGGTCCACCCGTGCTCGGCCAGCAGCCGGTCCCAGGCCAGCCGCACGTCGAAGCCCTCGTGCTCGCGCCCGGGGCCGCCGAGCCCGCGGGCCGCGGCGAACTCGCCGGTCAGGTGGTCGCCGAGCCAGTCCCGCACTTCGCGGCGGAAGGCCGCTTCCTCGGCGTTGTCGGTGAGGTCCACGCACCCTCCTCGCTTCGAGCCGCGCCGCGATGCCGCTCCATTTCCGCAGCTCAGGCCCCGTGAGCACTTTCTGGTGCTATAGCACCACAAAGTACTCACGGGCCGGTACCAGCAGTCGCGGCGCCGAACCGGACTCTACCAAGCACTTGCTTGTTCGGCTATCTTCGAGCTGCCGCAACCGCAACGCCGAGCGAGGAGCGCCGATGGCAGCAGAGCAAGCGGTCGTCACCTACGAGCGCAAGGGCCCGGTGGCCGTGGTGACGATGAACCGGCCGGACTACCGCAACGCCCAGAACTCCGTCATGACCTACGCCCTCGACGACGCCTTCTACCGCGCCTGCGAGGACGACGAGGTCAAGGTGATCGTGCTGGCCGGGGCGGGCAAGCACTTCTCCGCCGGGCACGACATCGGCTCCCCGGAGCGCGACATCGACGTCAGCTACCCGCGCCGCGCCGGCCTGTGGTGGGACCACACCCGGCACACCGGCGGCGAGTCCCGCTTCGCCCGCGAGCAGGAGGTCTACCTGGGCATGTGCCGCCGGTGGCGGGAGATGCCCAAGCCGGTGATCGCCTCGGTGCAGGGCGCGTGCGTGGCGGGCGGGCTGATGCTGGCCTGGGTGTGCGACCTGATCGTGGCCAGCGAGGACGCGTTCTTCGCCGATCCGGTGGTGCGAATGGGGATACCCGGCGTCGAGTACTTCGCGCACCCGTGGGTGCTCGGGCCGCGGATCGCCAAGGAGTTCCTGTTCACCGGCGGGCGGATGCCCGCGCAGCGGGCGTACGAGATCGGCATGGTCAACCGCGTCGTCCCGCGCGAGGAGCTGACGAGCAGCACGCTGGAGCTGGCCGGGAAGATCGCCGAGATGCCGACGTTCGGCCTCTCGCTGACCAAGAAGGCGATCAACCAGGCCGAGGACCTGATGGGCCTGCAGAGCGGCATGGACTCGGCCTTCGGCCTGCACCACTTCGCGCACGCGCACAACGCCGAGGTGGGCGAGGACTCGCTCAGCGGCATGGACGCGCGCAGCATGAAGCAGGCCGCGCAGAAGCAGGAGTGAGCACCGTGGACCTCGATCTTTCCGCCGCAGACCGGGAATTCCGCGACGAGGTGCGCGGCTGGCTGCGCGAGCACGTGCCCCGCGAACCGCTGCCCTCGCTGGAGACCGAGGAGGGCTTCGCCGCGCACCGCCGCTGGGAGCAGGAGCTGCACGAGGCCCGGCTGTCGGTGGTGTCCTGGCCGGAGGAGTTCGGCGGGCGGGGCGCGTCGCTGCTGCAGTGGGTGCTGTTCGAGGAGGAGTACTACGCCGCGGGCGCGCCCGGCCGGGTCAGCCAGAACGGGATCTTCCTGCTCGCGCCAACGCTTTTCGAGCACGGCACGCCGGATCAGCAGCAGCGCTACCTGCCGCGCATGGCCGCCGGGACCGACATCTGGGCGCAGGCCTGGTCGGAGCCGGAGGCGGGCAGCGACCTCGCCGGGATCCGCTCCACCGCGCGCCGCGTGGACGGCGGCTGGTTGCTGTCCGGGCAGAAGACGTGGAGCTCCCGCGCGGCCTTCGCGGACCGCGCCTTCGGGCTGTTCCGCAGCGATCCCGAGGCGCAGCGGCACCGCGGGTTGACCTACTTCCTGTTCCCGCTGGACGCCGACGGGGTCACCGTGCGGCCGATCGGGCGGATCGACGGCAAGCCCGCGTTCGCCGAGCTGTTCCTGGACGAGGTGTTCGTGCCCGACCGGGACGTGCTCGGCGGGGTCGGCGAGGGCTGGCGGGTCGCGATGAGCACCGCGAGCAACGAGCGCGGGCTGACGCTGCGCAGCCCCGGCCGGTTCCTCGCCACCGCGCAGCGGCTCACCGAGCTGCCCGGCGCGCTGGACGACGACCGGGTGGTGGACGCGTGGATCGCGGCGCAGGCCTACCGGCTGGCCACCTTCGAGACCGTGACCGAGGTGACCGGCGGCGGTTCGCTCGGCGCGGAGGCCAGCCTGAACAAGCTGTTCTGGTCCGAGCTGGACATCGCGCTGCACGAGACGGCGTGGGACCTGCTGGGCCCGGAGGCCGAGGTGTCGCCGTGGGTCGAGGGCTACCTGTTCTCGCTGGCCGGGCCGATCTACGCGGGGACGAACGAGATCCAGCGCAACGTGGCGGCCGAGCGCCTGCTCGGGCTGCCGAGGGGGTCGCGATGAGGTTCGCACCGGACCGCGAGCAGCAGGACATGGCCGACACGCTGCGGGACCTGCTGGCCGACGCGGACACGGCGAAGATCGCCCGCGCGTGGTCGGGCGGCGAGACCGCAGCGTGGTGGGAGGTCTGGCGGGAGCTCGCCGACGTCGGCGTCACCGGGCTCACCGTGCCGCAGGACCACGGCGGGCTGGAGTTCGGCCCGATCGAGATGGCGCTGTGCCTGGAGGAGCTCGGGTACGCAGCGATGCCGGGGCCGCTCATCGAGTCCTTGGCCTTCCTGCCGCGCCTGCTGCCGGGATCGCCGTGGCTGGCGGAGCTGGCCGGTGGTCGAGCCGTCGGCACGGCGATCGTCGCAGGTCACCTGCCCTTTGCGCTCGACGCCGACCAGGCCGGTGCGGTGTTCCGCTGCGACGGCGACGGCGTGCACAGGCTGGGCGGAACCCGGTTGCAGCGGGCCGAGTCCTTCGACCCGGCGCGCCGGTTGTTCGCCGTGGAGCACGACACCGCAGAGCCCGTCGAGGCGGCCGATTCCGGTGCCGCCTTCGACCGCGGCGTGCTGGGCTGCGCCGCCTACCTGCTCGGTCTCGGGCGGCGGCTGCTGGACACCGCCACCGAGTACGTCAAGCAGCGGCACCAGTTCGGCCGCCCGGTCGGCGAGTTCCAGGCCGTCAAGCACCACCTGGCGAACGTGCTGCTGAAGCTGGAGTTCGTCCGCCCGCTGGTCCGCGGCGCCTGCCTGTCGGTCGACGGCCCGCACGGCTCGCGCGACGTCTCCGCGGCCAAGATCGCCGCGGGCGAGGCGGCCCGCACCGCTGCGCGCACGGCGCTCCAGGTCCACGGGGCGATCGGCTACACCGCCGAGCACGACCTGCACCTCTGGCTCACCAAGGCCACCGCCCTGCGCAGCGCCTGGGGCACCCCGGCCTGGCACCGCGCCCGCGTCGCCACGGCCCTGGCCACCGACCCCGCCCCCATCGGCGCCTGACCCGTCACGTCGCTCGGCAGGAGGAACTGTGCGGTTCGCGTTCACCGAGGAGCAGGAGGAGCTGCGCCGCACCGTGCGCAAGCTGCTCGACCGCCACGGCGGTCCGCCCGTCCCCGCCCCCGAGGAGCCGGACACCGGTTTCGACCCGGTGCTGTGGAAGCAGCTCGCGGAGATCGGCGCGCACGGCCTGGCCGTCCCCGAGGAGCACGACGGTGTCGGGGCGACCCTGCTGGAAACCCTGATCGTCGTCGAGGAGCTCGGACGTCGGCTGGTGGCCAACCCGTTCCTGGGCAGCACCGTGCTGAGCGCCGAGACGCTGCTGGCGACCGGCAACACCGACGCCTGCGACCGGCTCCTCCCGGGCATCGCATCGGGCGAACGGGTGGTCTCCGTCGCGTGGGCGGAACAGAAATCCCCTTGGTCCACAACGGATTTCGCGACCACCGCGCGGATGAGCGACCAGGGTTGGCTGCTCGACGGGCACAAGACGCTGGTGCTCGACGCGGCTCAAGCCGACACGCTGCTGGTCGTGGCGACAGCCGACGGTGAGGCCTCGCTGTTCGAAGCGTCACCGGACGGTGCGGTGACCCCGTCGGCAACGCTGGACCTCACCCGGCGCATGGGCGAGGTCCAGCTGGCCAGCACCCCGGCGAAGCTCATCGGCCCAGCACCGCTGCAACGGATGTCGGACGTGGCGGCCGCTGCGGTGGCCGCCGAGCAGATCGGTGCGGCGCAGCGATGGCTGCACGAGACCGTCGAGTACACCAAGCTGCGCAAGCAGTTCGGCCGTCCCATCGGCTCGTTCCAAGCCATCAAGCACCGCTTGGCCGACTGCTACACGGCGATCGAATCGGCCCGATCCCTGTCGTACGCGGCGAGCTGGGCGGTGTCCACCCACGACGACCGCGCCACCGAACTCGCGGCGATGGCCAAATCCGCCTGCAGCGAAGCCTATTCGCTGATAGCAGCGGAAGGAGTCCAGCTCCACGGAGGAATAGGGATCACCTGGGAGCACGAAGCCCACCTCCACCTGAAGAGAGCCCACGCCACGAAGCACCTCTTCGGGACTCCCCAGCACCACCGGGAGAAGATCCTCCCGGCGCGCTAGAGCCGCAGCTGGGTCCGGGAGCGGACTCCCAGCTTGCGCAGGACCCTCGCCGCGTGCTGCTCCACGGTGCGCGGTGACAGGAACAGGATCTCGGCGATCTCCCGGTTCGTGTGCCCGCAGGCGAGCAACCGGGCCACCTCCTCCTCGCGCGGCGACAGCTCGTCGCCGTAGCCGCGGCGACCGCGCCGGGACGGCTTGCCGCCGCCCGCTCCGCGCAGCAGGTGTCGGCACCTCGCCGCGTCGCGCGTCGCACCCAGCCGGTCGAAGACGTCGACCAGCTCGGACAGCTGTTCTGTCGCCGCAGCTGGTTCGGTGGCGAGCAGGCAGGCCGCCGCGCGCTCGGCCACCGTGGCCGCGTAGTAAGGCGCTGGAAGCTCCTCGTAGCGCTCGGCCGCGGCTCGGTAGTGCGTGATCGCTTCGGCGCGGTCCCCGCGGTGTTCGGCCAGGCGTCCGCGGCACTGGGTCAGGGCGGCGACCGCGATCGGCACGTCCAGCCCGGCGATCCCCTCGGCCATCTCGGCCACGAGCCGCTCCGCGTCCGCCTCGCGGCCCGCCGCCAGGTACGCCGCGACCGCCACCGGGCCGAGTTCGCCGATCCACGCCCAGACCCCCTTGCGCCGCAGGAAGTCCAGGCCGCGGTCCACGTCCGCGCAGGCCCGGACCGGTTCGTCCTGCGACAGCAGGTTCCACGCCAGGCCCGCGCACCCGGCGATGCCGACCGGGCTGATCGCCTCCTCCGGCGCGAACGCCCCGGTCTCGGTGAAGTGGCTGGTCGCGGCCGCCCACTCGCCGCGGGTCACGGCGAGCGACCCCAGCACCAGGCTCAGCTCGCTGGTCACCGGGAACAGGTCTCGGTACTCGTCGAGCATCCGGCTCGCGCGTTCGGCGAGGCCGTCCCACTCGCCGGTGAACCAGTCCAGCCGCGCCCGCGTGGACCTGGCCGTGCTGACCACGAACGTCGCGCCGCAGGCGGTGGCCAGCCGCACGCCCTCCCGCAGCAGGTCCCCGGCCAGCCGCAGGTGCCCGGTCCACGCGCACGCATCGCCGAGGTTGGAGCGCAGGCGGGCCAGGTGGTGCTGCTCGCCGACCGTGGTCACCTCGTCCGGCAGCTCGTCGAGCGAGGTGAGCACGGTGGGGTCGCCGACGTGCATGCGCGAGCAGAACTCGTTGGCCAGCAAGGACAACCGCAGTTCCCCCGTCGCCCGCTCGCGGTACTCGGTGAGCCGCGCCTGCCAGGGGCGGAGTTCGGCCAGCGAGGTCTGGCCCACGTAGGCCAGCGCGAGCACCGAGGCGCCGCGGGCGGCCAGGTCGGGCCGTTCCGACAGGTCGTTGAGCGCCCGCTCGATCTCCGCGCGCGCCGGGGCCAGCCCACCGGCCTGCCGCAGCAGCAGCAAGCCCAGGTAGAGGCGGACTTCGCCGCGCGCGGAGGTGGACAGCCGCTGGTCGTTGAGCAGTCCCTCCAGGGTTTCGCTCGGGTCGAGCTGGTCGAGGCCGGTGTGCGCGATCTTCCCGAGCTTGATCGCCAGCCGGTCCACGTGCTCGGCGGGCAGGCTCGGCTCCTTCAGCAACCGCTGCAGCAGCGCTGTGGTGGTCGCCGCGTCGCCGAGCGCTGCGGCCCGGTCGGCGGCCGCCTCGCCGTAGGCCAGCCAGTCCGCAATTCGCCCGGCGCGTTGGCTGTGGTCGGCGAGCTGGTGCAGCGGCTTGGGTTCGACCTGGTCCAGCACGTCGATGGCGCGCGCGTGCAGGTAGACGCGGTCGGGGCCGCCGATGGTGTCGTACACCGCCTGCATGGCCAGCGAATGGCGGAACCCGTAGGTGCCGCCGTCCTGTTCGTGCAGCACGTGCCCGCGCAGCGCGTGCGTCAGCGCAGTGCGCAGCCGCGGCTCCGGCACCCCGGCAACCGCGCCGAGCAGTTCAGCGCTCGCGTGCACGCCCAGCACCGCTGCGGCTTTGACCAACCTGGTCGCCGCGGTCGGCAGCGCCGCGAGGCGTTCCGCCATCGCATCCCGCAGCAGCACCGGCACTTCCACGGTGTCGAGCAGTCGGCGCGCGGCGGGTCCGTCGGTGCGCACGGCACCGCCCCGGTTCCGCAGCGCCCGCAGGGTTTCCTCGACGGCGAACGGGATTCCCGCGGTCCGCTCGTGCAACCGGGCGGCGAACTGCGGCGAAACCCGGTCCTCGCCGAGGATCGCGGCGGTCAGCGCGCGAACGTCGTCCACCCCCAGCGGATCCAGCCGCAGCACCACGCTGACCACCCCGTTCGGCGGCCGGTACGCCGCGCCCAGCGGCAGACCGCCGGGCACGTCCTCGCGCCGGTAGGTCACCGCGGTCGTCAGGTTCGCGGGCGGGTCGCCCATCAGGAACCGCAGCAGCTGGCGGGTTCCGTCGTCGGCCCACTGCAGGTCCTCGATCACCAGCAGCAGCGGCCCCAGCGCCCCCAGCAGCTCGCGCACCGCCCGGAACAACCGGTGGCGTTCCGCCCGCGGGTCGCCGAGCGGTTCCGGCGGGGCGGGCAGGTGTTCGGCGATCTCCGGCAGCAGCGGGCCGAGCACCCCGGTCACCGGGCTCAACGCGGGCCGGTGCGCCAGTTCCGGGTGCGCGCTGCGCAGCGCCTCCAGCACCGCGCCGTACGGGAAGGGTTCGCCCACCTGTCGGCAGTGCCCGACCAGCGGGGTCGTCGGGCCCAGATCACCGGCGAGGACCTCCCGGACCAGCCTGCTCTTGCCCACCCCGGCCTCGCCCTCGATCAGCGCCACCGCCGGGTGCAAACCGGCCAGCGCCTGCAGCGACGCGAGCTGTTCACCGCGTCCCACCAGCACCGGCGAGCTGGTGCGGATCTGCGGCCGGGCGGGTCTCGGGGTGCGCGCCACGGACTCTCCTTAAGTTGGTAGTTGATCTGCCGATGGGTAGATCACCCGGGCGGGCCGGGTGAGGCTGTAGTTTCTTGCCGGCCTTGGTGGTGCGGCTCGAAGGGAGTGGCCGCCCGGCCCGCCTGGACGTT
>NZ_VWPH01000025.1 GCF_008630535.1 Saccharopolyspora hirsuta
ATACAACAACACCCGAAGCTCCTGGCAGTCCTGGGTTGATCTTGGTCGACGATCCATCTACCAGGAGCTTCACTCACACCCAAGCCCCTCCACCCTGACCAGCAAAAATCAGGATGAAAAAGGCTCATTGAAATCGCGGAAGGTCGGGCGACCCGTCCACGTGTCGTGCGCCCCACGGCGCGGGGATCAGCGGAGCTTGGCGAGTTCGGCGGCGTCCTCCTCGCCGAACTGGTCCTCCAGCTTCTCCGGGGAGGCGTCGACGTCGATCTGGCTCAGGGGCATGCCGCGGGCGCTGGAGATCGCGCCGAGGCGGCGGGTCGCGCGGTCCGTGGCGTAGGCGGTGAGCTCGTCCTTGTCCAGCTCGAACGGCAGCACCTCCGGCGCGTCGTCCGGGCGCCACTGGACCTGCGCGACCGCGTGCGGGAGCACCCGGTTCATCTGGTCCTCCACCACTTCCCAGTTGCGCTCGTCGGCGGCGACGTGGCGGCGGCAGGTGAAGGTGCCCCAGGCCATGTGGCGGCGCTCGTCGTCGCCGATGTGCCTGATCACCTGCTGCATGCCGGGCAGGATGCCGCGGCTGACGCAGATCTTGTGCCAGGCGAAGTAGCCGGTCAGCGCGAGGGTGCCCTCGACGATGTGGTTGTAGGTGACCGATGCCCGCACCTGGTTCTCCGGGCTGGGGTCGGCGTGCAGCGCGTGCAGCGACTCGGGCAGCAGCTTGTAGAAGATCTCCCGGTAGCCGGGGTTCTCCTCGACGTACCAGTGCAGGTCCTCGGTGAGCCCGACGGCGTCCATCCACAGCCGGAAGACCTGGGTGTGCTTGGCCTCCTCGAAGACGAACTGGGTCAGGTACATCTCGTCGCCGAAGCGGCCTTCGGCGGCCATCGCGGCCATGAACGGCTGGAGGTCCTGGGTGACGGCCTCCTCGCCGGCGATGAACTGCGCGCACAGCCCGGCCACGCTGCGCTGTTCGTGCTCGTCGAGCTGCTGCCAGTCCTCGGCGTCCTGGCTGAAGTCGATGTCGGCGGGGTTCCAGAACTTGGCGTTGCCCTTGGTGAACAGGCGCAACGGCAGGGAGTCCCAGTTCAGGCCGCTGGCCCGCAGGGAGTGGAAGCCTTCGCGATGGGCGGGGTGCGCGGTCGTGCTCGTCATTGAACGACTCCAGCTCGCCGAATGTGAGAAGGATTACCAAATGATTTTCGATACTAACCAGTTCCGCGTCAAGGGCGTGGCCGTCGCTCCGTAGGGTGGTTCGCGTGGCAGCACAGCGCACCGGCCCGACCGTCGGCTTCGACCTGGACATGACCCTGATCGACCCGCGTCCCGGCATGGTCCGCGCGATCGAGGAGCTCAACCGCGAGTTCGGCCTGACCCTCGACGGCGACCACTTCGCGTCGAACCTCGGCCCGCCGCTGTACGACTCGATGCGCGGCTACGGCTTCGACGACGCCACGGCGCAGCGCCTGGTCCAGCACTTCCGGCTGGTCTACCCGGACGTCGTGGTCGGGGCGACGACCGCGCTGCCCGGCGCGGCCGAGGCGCTCGCGGCGGTGCGCGAGCTGGGCGGCCGGACGCTGGTGATCACCGGCAAGTACCAGCCGAACGCCGAGCTGCACCTCAAGGCCCTCGGCTGGGAGGTGGACCGGCTGGCCGGGGACGTCTTCGCCGCCGCGAAGGGCGAGGTGCTGCGGGACGAGGGCGCGACCAGCTACGTCGGCGACCACCTCGGCGACATCACCGGTGCGCGGGCCGCGGGCGCGACCGCCGTCGCGGTGGCCACCGGGCCGTACAGCGCGGACCAGCTGGCCGAGGCCGGGGCCGACGTCGTGCTGCGCGACCTCACCGAGTTCCCGGCCTGGCTCGCGCAGCAGAGCTGATCAGCGGCGGCGGTTGCGCAGGACCGTCGCGACCACGCCGAGGACGAATCCGGCCGGGCACAGCAAGGTCGCCAGGTTCAGCCAAACGGGTAGGTTCTGGTAACCGACGGCGAACAGCGCGAAGATCGCGATGATGGCCAGCAGGCCCAGGGCGAACATGGCCACCGAGACCGGGAGGATTGCGGACCTGCGCGCGGAAGCTGCCATGTCCAGCAGCGTATTCAGGTACTGCGCCGGGTGCCGCAGCGACCCTTGCTCGATAAGGCCGGGTCTTCCCAGCCCGGTACGCGGTACGCTTGAATGACGCGTCCCGGCGCGCGCAACTGCGAAGCGTAGTCGGGGCGCTTTCGTCGTGCCGGGGCCGTTCGGTCCCCGCGCGGCGGACCGAGACGAAGGACGACGGAGGCCCAGCAACCGGGCCAGTGCATCGACAGGGAACGGTGAGGACAGTGCCGACCGGCAGGGTCAAGTGGTTCGACGCGGACAAGGGCTTCGGCTTCCTGACCCAGGACGGTGGGGAGGACGTCTACGTGCGCGCCTCCGCGCTGCCCTCCGGCGTGGAGGCCCTGAAGACCGGCCAGCGCGTCGACTTCGACATGGCCCAGGGGCGCCGCGGTCCGCAGGCGCTGAAGGTGAAGCTGCTGGACCCGCTGCCCTCGGTCGCCGAGGCGCGCCGACGGCCCGCCGACGAGCTGCACGGCATGGTCGAGGACATGATCAAGCTCCTGGAGCTGAAGGTCCAGCCCGACCTGCGCCGCGGCCGCTACCCGGACCGCAAGACCGCCAAGCGCATCGGCGAGGTCGTGCGCGCGGTCGCCCGGGAGCTGGACCCGGGCAGCTGACGAGGACCACCGGAGGCCGGGCGGACCGCGCGGTGCGCCCGGCTTTCCTATGCCTTTCGGCAGGGGTGGTCGTGGCCGCTCGGCAGATCCGCGGAGGCTGCCCGGATCCCTAGCGTTCCAGGCATGAAAGCGATGATCATCGCACTCGCAGCGGCCATCGGGCTGGCAGCGCCGCCGTCCGCGCCGACCTTCGACGACTACTCGTCCAGCGCGCTGGAGTCGACCGGGCTGCCGGGGTTCTCCGTCGTGGTCACCAAGGGCGACGAGGTGGTGCACGCCGCGGGCTACGGTCACGACTCCACCGGTCGGCCGATGACCGCGGGCACCCCGATGCGGGTCGCCTCGGTCAGCAAGTCCTTCACCGCGATGGCGGTCATGACGCTGGTGGACGCCGGGAAGATCGAGCTGGACCGGCCGGTGGTCGAGCAGCTGCCCGGGTTCTCGATGGCCGATCCGCGCGCGGTGAAGGTCACCGTCCGCCAGCTGCTGAACCAGACCTCGGGGTTCTCGGACACCACCATCGACATCAACGCGCTGGAGGACGCGGGCTCGCTGGCCGAGTACACGGCCCGGCTGAGCACCGGTTCGCTGGCCGCCGACCCGGGGACGCACTGGGAGTACTGCAACGTCAACTACGACCTCGCGGCCCGGCTGGTCGAGGTCGCCAGCGGGCAGCACTTCGGCGACTACCTGCGGCAGCACGTGTTCGGGCCGCTGGGCATGCGCACCAGCGCGGTCAGCGACGAGCAGCTGCGCCCGGCCGACGGGCACGTTTCGCTGTTCGGCGCGTGGATCCCCCGCGAGGAGCTGCCGGGGTTCCTGGACGGCAGCGGTGGTGGCGGGGTCATCACCACCGCCGCTGACATGGGCAGGTGGCTGGTCTCGCAGAACGGTGCGGGACAGCAGCTCGTGAGCCCGGCCAGCCTCCAGCTCATGCACAGCCCGTCGGCGGTGGACGACTACGGCATGGGCTGGGGAGTCGAGCAGCCCGAGGGCGGACCGGAGATGCTGGTGCACTCGGGGAACCTGTTCACCTACAACGCGGTGCAGGCGATCGTGCCGGAGACCGGGTACGGCTTCGCCGTCATGTCCAACGGTGCTTCGCTGCACGACAGCACCTACGAGATCCTCACCGGGCTGGTCGCGCTGAGCCAGGGGAAGACCCCTGCGGTCCCGGGCGGTGGCAGGCAGCAGGCCGAGCTCGTGCTGGGCGCGATCTTGCTGGTGGCGGTCGGCTTGGGCGTGCTCGGGGCGGTGCGCTCCCGCCGGTGGGCGGCCAAGCGCGCCGGATCGCCCGCGTGGCTGATCGGCCTGCGCCTGGTGCCCGCGCTGGTCCCGCTCGCCGTGTTCGCCGCGTACCCGAGCCTGATCTCGTTCATCAGCAACGGTCGGACGATCACCTGGGCCCAGCTCACGTACTTCCCGCTGCCGCTGACGGTCACGTTGCTGCTCGCGGCGCTGGCCGGGGCGAGCACGGTGGTGTTCCGGCTGGTGCGGTTGTGGTCGGGTGGCTACCGGGTCGGAGCTGCGGAACTGGTTCGGGGATGAGCTCTAAGGTCGTGCAGATGAGGAACGCCGCCGCGCTGCTGGTCGTCGTCGGGGCTTGCGTGGTCAACTCGTTCGACCTCGACGTGGTTCCGCTGTGGCGGCAGGTGCTGTTCGTGGTGCTGGCCGTGGCGGGGTACCTGCACGGTCGGCACCTCCCGGTGCGGCACGGCTGGGCGGTGTTCGCGCTGGCCGCCGCGCCGGGCGCGGTCGACCTGGTCATCTACCCGGGACGCGCGGTGGGACTGCTCGGACTCCTGGCGGTGTTCGTGGGGCTGCCGTGGCTGGCCGGGCGGTTCCGCCGCCAGCAGGCCGAGCTGATCGAGTCCGGGAAGGAGCGCGTGGCGCAGCTGGAGCGGGAGCAGGAGTTCATCGCCGAGCGCGCCCGCCTGCGCGAACGCGCCCGGATCGCCTCGGACATGCACGACTCGCTAGGCAACGACCTGGCGCTGATCGCGCTGCGCGCCGGATCGCTGGAGCTCGCCGCCGACATGACCGAGCCGAACCGGCAGGCGGCGGCCGAGCTCCGCGCAACGGCGGTGCAGGCCACCGACCGCCTGCGCCACACGATCGGCCTGCTGCGCGAGAAGACCTCGCAATCCCTGGAACCCCCGGACGAACCGGTGGAAGCCCTGGTGGACCGGGCCCGCAGCGCAGGGATGGACGTCGTGCTGCGACGCAGCGGCGAACCGTCGGCCATTCCATCCACAGTGGACCGCGCTGTCCACCGCGTGGTGCAGGAAGCGCTGACCAACGCAGCCCGCTACGCACGAGGCTCGCAGGTCACCGTCCGGATCGACCAGCTGCCGGAGGAGATCGAGGTCGTCGTGCACAACACCGCCGCCGACGCCGAGCCGATGGTCACCGGGAGCGGCAGCGGCCTGCTGGCCCTGGCCGAACGCGTAGAGCTGCTGGGCGGCACCTTCCACACGGAGCCGGAGGACGGCTTCACAGTGACCGCGCGACTGCCCTGCCGGGCAGAATGAGCGGGCCCTGCCCGAGGAGTTGTGACTGACTCCATGTCAACCGCACCTCAGGGGGCCGTGACGCAACTCAGCCACGGAAACCTCGAAACAGAAGCCAAGAACCAAACGCGACCACCACTGTGAATCGCGGAGAGGCGGAACTGTGAGGCGGAACAGTCCGCGCGGCTGCCCCACCGGGCAGAATGAGCGGGCCCTGACGGAGGAGCTGTGCCTGCCCCATGTCAACCGCACCTCAGGGGACCGTGACGCAACTCAGCCACGGAAACCTCGAAACAGAAGCCAAGAACCGAACGCGACCACCACTGTGAATCGCGGAGAGGCGGAACTGAACAGTGATCCGCGTGCTGCTGGCTGATGACGAGGCGATGATCCGCGCCGGAGTCCGCTCGATCCTGGCCACCGACCCCGGCATCGAGGTGGTCGCCGAAGCCGCGGACGGGCGCGAGGCCGTCGAGCTCGCCGCCCGGCACGAGCCGGACGTGGCGCTGCTGGACATCCGGATGCCGGTGCTCGACGGCCTGGCCGCCGCCGCGGAGCTGGCGCGGGTGCAGCCCGAGGTGGCGGTCGTGGTGCTCACGACCTTCGACGAGGACGAGTTCGTGGCGCGGGCGCTCGGCGACGGCGCCCGCGGGTTCCTCCTCAAGGCCGCCGATCCGCGCGAGCTGATCATCGGGGTCCGCGCGGTCGCCGACGGCGCGGCGTACCTGTCACCGCGGATCGCGCACCGGGTGATCGCCGAGGTCAACGGCGGTGCGCTGAGCCGACGGGCCGCCGCCCGGGAGCGGGTGGCGGCGCTGACCCCGCGCGAGCGAGAGGTGCTGGGGCTGGTCGGGGCCGGGCTGTCGAACCAGGCCATCGCGGGGCGGCTGTTCCTGGCCGAGGGCACGGTCAAGGCGCACGTCAGGACGATCTTGCAGCGCTTGGGCGCGAACAACCGCGTCCAGGCCGCGATCACCGCCTACGAGGCGGGGCTGGTCGGGGACTGAGCGGCGGTCACTGCTCCTTGGCGTCGAGCACCCAGCTGCCGCCGATGCCGAAGTCGACACCGCCGTCGGTGCCGGGTGTCAGCACCGCGGAGAACTGCTGGACCTCGACGTGCTCCAGCTGCTTGCCGTCCGGCGGGAGCTGGAGCGTGTAGGCGTGGCGCTCGTTCGGGGCGAAGACCGGGCTGCGCCCGTCCAGCTCCTCGCCGTTGGCACCGCGGTAGAGGAACACCACCTGCCACGGCGTTTCGGCGACCTCCCCGGGCACCGAGATCTGCAGCGGGCGACCCGCCGGAACCCGCAGCTCGCCGACCGCGCCCGGCGACGCCGTGCACTTCTCCCCGGTCGGGTCGCAGTGCTGCGCGGGCGCGACCTCCACCGACCGCCCGTGGGAGTAGAAGGTGACCTGCGGTTCGCTCGGCGCGGCGCAACCGGTGGCGAGCGCCACGCCCGCCACCGCCAGCAGCGGCTTCAGTCCACGATGCACGGTTCGAGCCTACAAGCCCGTCTCCGGGCTCATTTTGCGTGGCGGAGCCCTTGGCCGGTCCGGGCTGGCGCTACGACTCGGCCGTCGCCCGCTCGGCGGTCGGTGCTGCTCGCCGTCGGATGCGGGGCACCAGGGTGCTGCCCCGGCCCGCGGTGATCGTCTGCGCCAGCACGAGTGCCAGGAGGGCGGCCACCACCGCGAAGCCGATCCAGTAGACCGGTGGCAGCAGGACGCCCAGCGCGCCGCCGAAGACCCAGCTGAGCTGCAAGATCGTTTCCGAGCGGCCGAACGCCGAGGCCCGCGACTCCTCCGGCATGTCGTGCTGGATCACCGCGTCCAGGCAGACCTTGGCCAGCGCGCTCGCCGTCGCCCCGATCAGACCGACCACCACGGCCAGCGGCAGCCCCGCCAGCAGGGCGGCGCAGACCGCCACCACCAGCGCGCTGCCCAGGCAGGCGATGATCACCCGGTCCGGCTTGCCGAAGTGCATCTTCGAGCCCAGCGCGTTGCCGAGGAAGCTGCCGACCCCGGCCGCGCCGCCGACCAGCCCGAGCTCCACCAGCTGCATGAACGGCTCGTGCTGGGTGCCCTGCTTGATCACGAACGCGGCGAACAGCGTCAGGAACCCGGTCAGCACCCGGATGCCGCCGTTGCCCCACAGCGCGACCACGACGTGCCCGCTCAGCGGCACCTTCTTGGCCTGCGGGCGGCCACCGATCGACGTCGGCACCTCGCCCTCGGTGCTCTCCACCCAGCCCGGGATCCGCAGGCACAACCACACCCCGCCAGCGGCCATCGCGGCCATGAACCACAGGGCGCCCTCGGAGCCGAGCAGCCAGGCGAAGCCCGACGCGATCGCGCCGAAGATGCCGCCAGCCGCCATGCCGAACGCGGTCAGCCGCGAGTTGGCCTTGGTCAGGGTGATCTGCGAGGGCAGCACGCGCGGCGTCATCGCGGCCTTCAGCACGCCGAAGGACTTCGACAGCACCATGCAGCCCAGCGCGGCCGGGTACAGCAGCCAGCTGTCGAAGTTCAGCGCCATCACGGCGGCGAGCACCACCCGGACCGCGAACGAGGCGGCCAGCGCGTACCGCCGCCCCTGCTGCAACCGGTCCAGCGCGGGACCGATGACCGGCGCGATCACCGCGAACGGCGCGACCGTGATCAGCAGGTAGAGCGCGACCTTGTCCTTGCTCTCACCGGTGGCGGCGGAGAAGAACAGCGTGTTGGCCAGCGCCACCGCCATCGCGGCGTCCACCGCGTAGTTGCCCATCACGGCGTAGGTGAACTTCGCGAGCCCGGACCGGTCGGCCCCGTCGGCGTGCGCGAGCGAGAAGAACACCCGCATCGCCCGCTGCGTCAGATCCCGACTGCGCCAGGCCGCGACCCGCGTGACGGTCAGCTTCTTCGGCGGCGCGGTCCCGCGCGGCCTCTCGACCTCGGGCTCCCCGTCCTGCTCGCGGGAAGAGTGGTCCTCGGGCAGCGGCGGCAACCGCCGGTACCGGCTCCGCGGCTGGTCGTAGTCCGGGTCCTCCTCCCACGGATACCGCCTCGCGCCCCTACCGGGGCGCTCAGCGCCCGCGCCTGGTCCCTCGAACCGGTGCTCCGCCCGCTCCCGCTCGCCGTGCTCCGCACGCTCGCGTCCGCGCTCCGGCCGCCCGCTCCGCTCCGCGCGCTCGCTGCGCTCGCGCTCGTCACGCCCGCGCCCACGGCCCTCCGCACGCTCGCCGCGCTCCGCGGGCTCACCGGCCCCGTCCGCAGGCGCGCCCCAGCGCGCTGCGCCTCCGCCTTCGGCGTAGGAGCCGCGCTTGCCGCGCTGACCGGCGCCCCAGCCTGCGCGCGGGGAGTCCGAGCGCTGGTCATGGCGTCGCAAACCCATGCTCGTCATCCTGCCTCACCCCGCTCCCGCCTCGATCGGACTCCGCAGCTTTTCCACCGGCTCCACGGATAAAGAGGCGCGAACCGGCCCGTCAGATACACCCGTGACCCGATCTGGTGACGTTCACGGCCAAGATCCCCACCGTCCGGGTGATCTTGAACCCGAGCTGGTCCGCCGTGCCGGAGCGGCTGCGCCGCTGATGGCTGGCGGTGCCGTGCGGTCCCGCGGTGATTTCGCGCGAAACCGCCACCTCGCACGCGTGCGGAACGGCGATCTCGCGCGAAATCGCCGCACCCGACCCCGGGCCCGGCCAGCTGGAACGAGCCCGGCGGACACCACCGACGCCAGCCCGCCGGTGGTGTGAAGAAGTGATCGACCCCAGACCCCAGACGTCGAACCCCAGACCCAGTGAGCGGCGTCAGGCGGGGGTGAGCCGCCAGTAGCCGTAGGGGTTGAAGAAGATGTCGTCGTCCGGGTAGCGGTCGCAGGTCTGCTGGCGGAGGACCCAGCGCGGCGCGTCCTCGGCCAGGCGGAAGCCCTCGCCGTCGCGGATCTGGGCCGCGCGGGCCTCCGTGTGCAGGTAGCCGGTCAGGCCGTCGATGAGCTCCACCCACTCGCCCTGGCGGTTCACGTCGAGCAGGCCGTCGGCCTGCAGCTCCACGTCGGGCGCGCCCAGCAGGTGCATGCCGCAGGTGTAGAGGACGTCCTCGTCGAGGATCGGCCGCTTCACCCACGCCTGGCGCAGGGCTTCCGGCGCATCGGCGGCGTCGGCCAGCGCCAGCCAGGTGTCGCGGCTGTGCGCGAGCGCGCTGCTCTCGGACTTGACCGCCGTCGCGCCCCAGCGCTCGAAGAGCTCCGCGGTCACCGCCAGCATCCGCTCCGAGATGTGCTCCGCGTGCTCCTGACCGCCCTTGGCCAGCACGTACGCGACCGAGTCGTGGTCGGCCACCGCGTCCCAGTCGGCGTCGGTGAAGGTCAGCTCGGCCAGGCACGCCTCGAAGGCGTCCGGCATCCGGGGGTCGTGCTCGGCGCGGGACTCGTCCCGGTCCAGCGAGAAGAACGGCCCGCCTATCGCGCGGACGGCCAGCTCCACCCCGTCCAGGTCCATCCCGGAGCCGAGCACGCACAGCACGTGCAGGGGCTGCACGGAAGTCTGTTGATCATCCATGCGCAGAGACCGTACTAACGATCAGGCCGGGACGAAGCGAACTCGGAAAAGAGCGGGCCAGTACTTCCCGGTGATCAGGAACTCGTCGGTGCCCGGCACGGCCGCGATGCCGTTGAGCACGTCGGTGCCCGGCCGCTGCTGCGGGCTCAGCAGGCCGGAGGCGTCGACCACCGCCGTGACCTGCCCGGTCGCCGGGTCGATGCGCACGATCTGCTCGCTGCCCCAGATGTTGGCCCACACCTGGCCGTCGACGCACTCCAGCTCGTTGAGCTCCTCGACCGGGGACCCGGCCGCCACCACGTCCACCGAGCCGGTCGGCGCGAAGGTCACCGGGTCGCGGAAGGTCAGCCGGTCGCTGCCGTCGCTCATCACCAGCCGCGAGCCGTCGAAGCACAGCCCCCAGCCCTCGCCGGAGTACTCCACTCGGCGCAACTCGGCCAGGGTTTCCCGGTCCCGCTCCAGCGCGACCTCTTCCTGCCAGGTCAACTGCCAGATACGGTCACCCGTGACGGTGATGCCCTCCCCGAAGAGATCGGCCGGGAGCCGGGCTTCGCGGCGCACCTCGCCGGTGGCGAGGTCGGTGGCGCGCAGCAGCGACTCGCCCCGCAGACCGGTGCCTTCGTAGAGGGTGCCATCGGCGATTTCCAGGCCCTGAGTGAACGAGGAGCGGTCGTGCGGGAGCACGCGGATCACCTCAGCTCGAAGGTGTGGCAGGCTTCCCGCGTGCCCAACGCCCTGATCGGTCTGCTCGCCGTCGTGCTGGCCGTCGTGCTGCGCTGGTACCGACGGCGCGCACGCAACCACCCCGAAGGTGAGCACCACGCCGCAGAGAACACGTCGAGCCAGGAGCAGTCGCACCCCGAAAGCTTGACACGGCCGACTGCGCCGACGACCGCGTACGGCACAATCGAGCATGTGACGCCTATGCCTGCTCCGATGACCAGCCCAGGCGCGGATGCCCCGTTCGAGGACGCCGGGCTTCCCGAGCCGGAGCCCGTGAACCCGGAGCTCGCCGCGGCGGAGGACGTTGCGCGAGCTGCCGCGGAGGACGAGGCCAAGCCGGGGGAGGACCCGATCGGCTCGCCGGTGCTGACCGTGGACGCCGAGGCCGCCGACCCGGTGGGGGCGCACGTCGGCGTGGAGCCGGAGGGCCCGCACGCGGCAACGCACTACTTCGAGTCGAACTACCCGGGCTACGTCGGTTGGCGCTGGGCGGTCACCGTGGCCAGCGTCGGACCGGGCGAACCGGTCACGGTCAGCGAGGTCGTGCTGCTGCCTGGGCCGAACGCGCTGACCGCGCCCGACTGGGTGCCGTGGGCCGAGCGGGTGCGCCCGGGCGACCTCGGTCCCGGTGACCTGCTGCCGACCCGCGCGGACGACCCGCGGCTGGCGCCCGGCTACCTGGCCAGCGACGACCCGGCGGTGGAGGACGTCGCGCACGAGGTCGGCCTGGGCCGCAAGCGGGTGCTCAGCCACGAGGGCCGGCTGGAGGCCGCGGAGCGCTGGCAGAGCGGTGACTTCGGGCCGCGCGCCGACATCGCCCGCTCCGCCCCGGCGGCCTGCGGGACCTGCGGTTTCTTCCTGAAGCTGGCCGGTTCGATGGGTGGCGCGTTCGGCGTCTGCGCCAACGAGTTCGCGCCCGCCGACGGCCGGGTGGTCAGCGTCGAGTTCGGGTGCGGGGCGCACTCCGAGGTCGAGGTGGACACCTCGTCGACGGTGCCGGTGGCCGAGGTCGTCTACGACGACGCCACCCTCGACTTCGAGCCGCGCACGCCGGAGCGCGGGTGAACGACCCCGACGCGTTCGGCGCGGCCGAGCTCCGGCGGGCCGTGCTGCAGTCCTGGGAGGCCTCGCCGACCAGGTTCCGCGAGGACGCGAACGCCGAGGAGGACCTCCGGCTCGGCGGTTACCGCGACCGCCTGCTGGTCGAGCTGGCGCAGAACGCCGCCGACGCCGCGGGCTCGGACGGGGTGCTGCGCGTCGAGATCAGCGGCGGTGAGCTGCGCGTCGCCAACACCGGTGCGCCGCTGACCGCTGACGGTGTGGCGGGGTTGGCCTCGTTGCGGGCTTCGGCCAAGCGCGAGGGCGCCTCGATCGGCCGGTTCGGCGTCGGGTTCGCCGCGGTGCTGGCCGTCTCCGACGAGCCGAGCGTGGTGTCCACGACCGGCGGCGTCGCGTTCTCCGCCGCGCGGACCAGGGAGGCGGTGGCGCAGCTGCCCGGCCCGGCCGAGGAGCTGGCCAAGCGGTCCGGCGAGGTGCCGGTGCTGCGGCTGCCGTGGCCGGTGGCCGGTGAGCCGCCGACGGGCTTCGACACCGAGGTGCGGTTGCCGCTGCGCCCGGACGTCGACGCGGATGCGCTGCTGGCCGAGTTCACCGACCAGGCCCCCGACCTGCTGCTCGCGCTGCCCGCGCTGACCGAGATCCGCATCGGCGAGCAGACCTGGCGCCGCGAGGACCTGGACGCGGATCGCCTGGTGGTGCACGGGCCGGTCCGCAGCGACCGGTGGTTGGTGCACCGCGCGTCGGGGACGTTGAGCGAGAGCGCGCTGGCCGGGCTGGGCGTGGAGGCCCGGCACGCCGCGGAGTGGCGCGTGACCTGGGCCGTTCCGCTGGACGAGGACGGCACCCCGATCCCGCTGGCCGAGGACGTGCTGCACGCGCCGACGCCGACCGAGGAGCGGTTGTCGCTGCCCGCGCGGCTGCTGGCGAGCGTGCCGGTGGAGCCGGACCGGCGGCGGGTGGCGGCGTCCGGCGCTTCGGACGCGGTGCTGACCTTCGCCGCGGAGTGCTACCCGTCGCTGGTCGGCAAGGTCGCGGCGGAGCACCGGACCGCGCTGGTGCCGCTCGCCGGGTTCCCGCTGTCCGATGTGGACGACAAGCTGCGGCAGGGCGTGACCGACCGGCTGCGGGTCGCGGCGTGGCTGCCCGCGGCGGGCGGGAAGCTGGTCGCGCCGCTGGAGTCCCGGGTCCTCGAGTACGTCTCGCCGGAGCTGGTGGAACTGCTCGCGGACGTGGTCCCCGGCCTGCTGGAAGCCGACTTCGCCGACGCGGGTCACCGCAGGTCGCTGCACGTCCTGGAGGTCCGGCGGCTGGCCGCTGCGGAGATCGTGGCAGCGGTCACCGGACTGCAGCGCCCGCCGGAGTGGTGGTACCGGCTCTACGACGCGCTGGTGCCGGTCGAGGGCGCGGACCCGGCAGCCCGCGAGGAGTTCACCGCGCTGCCCGTGCCGCTGGCCGACGGCCGCACCGTCAGCGGCGTGCGCGACGTGCTGCTCAGCCAGCGCGACGCCGACCCGGACCCGGCCGCTCTGCTGTCCACACTGGACATCTCCGGCCTGCGCATCGCCCACCCCGACGCCACGCACCCGCTGCTGGAGAAGCTGGGCGCGCACCAGGCGGGACCGGCCGAGCTGCTGGACGCGCCGCCGCTGGAAGACGCCGTGCGCAGCAGCGTTTCCGACGCGCGCGCCGGTGCCGACGTGCGGCCGCTGGCCGACGCGGTGCTGCAGCTCGTCGCGAACACCCAGCCGCGCGAGTGGATCGGCGCGCTGGCGCTGCCCGACGCGCACGGGGACTTCCGCCGCGCGGACGAGCTGCTGCTGCCGGACGCCGAGCTGCTGGACGTGCTGGACGACCAGTACATCGGCGAGGACGGGCCGCTGGCGGTGCTCGACGAGGAGTTCGCCGCCGAGTGGTCGACCGAGCTGCTGCGCTCGATCGGCGTGCTGGACACCTTCGCGGTGCACGTCGAGGAAGACCCGCTGGAGCCCGACGAGGACTTCCCGGACATCCGCCTGTGGTGGGCCGAGCAGGAGGCGGCGCAGCCGGAGAGCTGGCCGCCGCCGAGGTTCGTCGGCATCCGCGACCTGGACCTGGTCGCCGACGACGCGTGGCCCGCCGCGCTGCGCCTGCTGGCCCGGCACCCGGAAACCCTGCGTGCGCTGCGCGAACCGGAGAGCTACTCGGCCTGGTGGATCGAGCGGTACGCGCTGCTCGCCGGTGCCCCGCCGCGCACCTGGCGGCTCCCGGATGCAGAGGAGCTGGCGGGCCTGTACGACCCGGTGCCGGACGTGGGCCTGGACGCGGAGCACCTGCGGCTCGCGGGCGTGCGCGACGAGCTCCACGTCGAGGACACCGACGATGCAGCGGACCTCTTGGAGCGCTTGGGCGACCCGGAGCGCACAGTGCGCGCCGGGACGGCACTGCGTGCCCACCAGGCGCTGGCGGAGGCCGTGGCGTGCCGGACGATCGACCCGTCCGAGATCGACCCGCCGGAGATGGTGCGCTCGGTGTCCGGCGCGGTGGTCAGCACCGGTCGAGCGGTGGTGCTGGACGAGCCGTGGATGCTCAGCGTCCTGGAAGCCCCGCTGGTGATCGCCGGAGGCAGCCCGGACCAGTTCGACGCCGAAGCCCTCGCGGAGCTCCTGGACCTCCCGCTGGCGTCGGAGGAGAACACGATGCAGGTGGTCGGCGAAGGCCGGACCCAGCGCTGGCCCGAGGTGGGCCGCGTCCCGGCGTCCTGCGAACTCCTCGGGATCCCGCTGCCCACCGGCGAGATCACCCTCCACGACGGCCTGCGGGTCCGCTCCTCGGCGGGCGAGCAGCGAGTCCACTGGTGGGTGGAGAGCACGGGCGCGGTCCACGCGGAGCGAACCCCGGACGGCCTCGCCCGAGCCCTGGCCTGGGCCGCCGGAGCCTGGCACGAGCGTTTCGCCCTGACAGCCCTCCTGGCAGACCCGGAAGCGACAACCCTCCTGCGCTGATCAGCGCAGCTGATCAGCCTTCAGGCGGTGTAAGAACGAGCCCCACGCCCGCGGCGGGAACGCCAACGTCCCGCCGTCGCGGTCCTTGGTGTCCCGCACACCGACGAGGTCGACACCAGTGCCGACCTCGACGCAGTTGCTCTCCACGCCGCTGTAGCTGGACTTCCGCCAGCCGACCTCTACGCAGTTGGACTCCTCGCCGCTGTAGCTGGACTTCCGCCAGCCCTCAATCCGCATGGTCATGGTTCTCCATCGCTGTCGCACAAGTTGAGATGAGGTCGAGGGAATCAGCAGGGCCAAGCGCTGCTTTTGCCAGTCTATCTACGCTTTTGGTGAACGGGAACGTGTCAGCAGGATCATCGAGGAACACCCCGGCTCGTCTGTGCTCCAAGTGCACGATCGTCCGCTGACGTTGGAACTCCATGATCAGCTGGCTTCCGTTCAGGCCGACGTAGGCCCCCAAGCTGTACGGGACGACTTGGACCGTGATGTGCGGACGTTGTGCCATCCGTTCGATGTGCCGAAGTTGTTCGGCCATGACTTCAGGACCGCCGACCATGCGATGCAGGATCGACTCGTCGATGAGTGCATGGAACACGACAGGGTCTTTACGGGTCAGTACCGTTTGCCGCCCCAGGCGGAGTGCTACCCGAGACTCAACGTCCTTCTCGTCTTGGACGCCAGCACCGATGATTGCCCGCGTGTAGTCGGCGACCTGAAGCAGGCCCGGGACTGCACCCAGCGCAACGTCGGTGATTTTCGTTGCGCTTCTTTCGAACTCGAGCAGGGCGACGAGCTGTGCAGGAAGCCCCGGGTGGCCTGCGACCTCCCACCAGTGGGGTTGATGAGCATCTTGCGCGAGTTCTAGCAACCGAGTCCGTTCACGTCCCGTGATGCCGAGTGTGCCAAGGATGATTGCTATCTCAGTTTCCGTGGGAACCTTTGCCCCGGACTCGATCCGGCCGAACGTCGCTCTCGACCAGTCGCATTGTTCGGCCAGTTCCTCCAGGCGCAGGCCAGCGGCCTTCCTGAGCTTGCGGATTTCTGCGCCAAGTCCACGAGAGCGTGCAGTTGTCATATACCCACGGTATTTCAGGGCATGAGACACCGCCATTACACATCACGGTGAACCGGCTTGATTTGAGACTTCTGAGCCAGTCTTATCGGGACAAGAAACGCGGAAGGAGTCCCGATGTCTGGTTTCTTGACCTACGTGTGGCGTCCGGTCACGGGTGGCCGTCACGCTTTTCCCATCGCGGCAACGAAAGCCCCACCGGATGGGCGGGTCGAGGCCTACTGCGGGGCGGAGGCGGATGCCTCGGAGCTGCATGACCGGTCCGAAGTGGACTGGGTTCGTGAGAAGTCCTGCATGGCCTGCTGGCGCCTGCTCGCCGACACACATTCGTGAGCGGGGATGGCCGCCCTTACGGCCATCCCCGCTCACGAACCCTGACCAGCCACACCAAGAAAAAGGAACACCCATCCTCATGTTCTGGATTCAGCTCAGCACCTTCGTCCTGTTCAACGTCCTGCTCCTGGCGATGATCGCCACCCAGGTCCCCTTCGGAGGTCTGAGATTCGCAGCGGGCCAGCACGCGGGAACAGGCGACGGCGAATACACCGTCTGGCACCTCATCGCCGACATCGAAAACGAACGCACCACCGCGGCCACCCCAGGGCCCCGCCACCGCGAACACCCACCGATACCCCCAGCACAACCAGCCCAACCACCAGCACCGCCACAACCCGAGTTCCCAGCATTCGACCCCGACGACCACCCCACCGGCCGCCACCACCTCCGCACGTCAAAGACGTCCTCCACAGGCAGGTGAAAGGGGTCGTGAGTGCGTAACAGTGTTCGAACACTGTTACGCACTCACGACCCCACCCACCACCCAAGGCCGGGCCGGTGCGGCTCGACGATCCCCCGGCCACCAGCCGCACCGGCCCACCCCGGCGGCCGGGCGCGACCCCCCTCCCCGCGCCCGGCCGCCCGCATCTCAGTCGCGGAGACGTCGCGGTTCGCGGGGGCTTTGGCCGTCCTTCTGCTTGGGTGGTATTTCCGCAGGTGGTCGCCCGTGAGTGTTTTGGGGTGCTATGGCACCCCAAAAGCACTCACGGGTCTTGACCTGCGGAGATGTGGCGACTCCGGCTGGGGGCGGGTGGGGTCAGCCGTCGAGGCCGGAGAGGCCTTGCCAGGCTCCTCGGGAGCCCCGTCGGGCGGCCGAGCGCTGCCAGCGGAAGACTCCGTAGCCGATGACGCCGAGGACCACGCCGGACACGCAGGTCCAGAACTCGATCTGGACGTTGCCGCGCAGGGCGAACACCACCGCGCCGACCAGCCACAGGGCGGTGCCGGTGAGCACCACCGGGGTCGGGTCCGCCAGCCTGCGGGGCAGGTGGGGGACCGGTCGGTGACCTGCCGCGGTGGGGGTGGGTTCGCTGTCCTGTGCCACGTCAGGCAGGCTACCTCCGGTTGATGGACGCGCGCTCCGGCGCGGTGATGGGAAGCACGATGGTGGACGAGACCGAGAGCAAGAAATCCCTGCTGGACCAGTACTTCAAGATCACCGAACGCGGTTCCAGCATCTCCCGCGAGGTGCGCGGCGGCATCGTCACGTTCGTCGCGGTCGCCTACATCATCGTGCTGAACCCGCTGATCCTGGGCAGCTACTCCGCCGACGACGCCAGCGCCAAGCGCGACGTGCTGGGCAACATCCTGCCGGTGCCGCAGGTCGCCGCGGCGACCGCGCTGGTCGCGGGCGTGATGACCATCCTGTTCGGGCTCATCGCCAACTACCCGTTCGCGATCGCCGCCGGGCTGGGCATCAACACGCTGCTGGCGGTGACCATCGCGCCGCAGGTGACCTGGCCGGAAGCGATGGGCCTGGTGGTGATCGACGGCGTCATCATCCTGATCCTGGTCGCCACCGGGTTCCGGACGGCCGTGTTCAACGCGGTGCCACCCGAGCTGAAGGCGGCCATCGCGGTCGGCGTCGGCGTCTTCATCTCCTTCGTCGGCCTGGTCGACGCCGGGTTCGTGCGGCGGCTGCCGGACGAGGCCAACACCACCGTGCCGGTGGGCCTGGGCATCGACGGCTCGATCGCCTCGTGGCCGACCGCGGTGTTCGTCTTCGGCCTGGTGCTGACCTCGGTGCTGGTGGCGCGCAAGGTGCGCGGCGGGATCCTGATCAGCGTCGCGGTCACCACGGTGCTGTCGATCATCGTCGAATCGATCTTCCACGCCGGTCCGTCCAAGGGCACCAACCCGTACGGCTGGAACCTCGGCTACCCGGCGGTGCCGGAGCAGATCGCCGGGCTGCCGGACCTGTCGCTGGTCGGCGACATCTCCTTCGGCGCCTGGACCCGGCTGCCCGCGCTGGCCGCCGCGCTGCTGGTGTTCACGCTGGTGCTGGCGAACTTCTTCGACGCCATGGGCACCATGACCGGGCTGGGCAAGGAGGCCGGGCTGGCCGACAAGGACGGCAACCTGCCGGGCATCGGCAAGGCGCTGGCCGTCGAGGGCGTCGGCGCGGTCGCCGGCGGTGTCGGCTCGGCGAGCTCGAACACGGTGTTCGTGGAGTCGGCCTCGGGCATCGCGGAGGGCGCGCGGACCGGCCTGGCGAACGTGGTCACCGGTCTGCTGTTCCTGGCGGCGATGTTCTTCACCCCGCTCTACCAGGTCATCCCGGTGGAGGCGGCGGCTCCGGCGCTGATCGTGGTCGGGGCGATGATGATCGGCCAGATCAAGCAGATCGACCTGTCGGACTTCAGCATCGCGCTGCCCGCGTTCCTGACCATCGTGGTCATGCCGTTCACCTACTCGATCGCCAACGGCATCGGCGCGGGCTTCGTCAGCTACGTGCTGCTGCGGGTGTTCACCGGCAAGATCCGCACGATCCACCCGCTGATGTGGGTCGTCTCGGCGGCGTTCGTGCTGTACTTCGCGGCCGCGCCGATCAGCGAGATCTTCGGGATCTGAGCTGGTCAATGCCCGTGAGCACTTTGTGGGGCCATAGCCCCGGAAAGTGCTCGCGGGAGCGGGCGATGCGTCGATTCGGGTGCGAAGGCGAGACTTCGGGCGGCCCGATCATTAGTCTGGACTGCCACTGAGCTGATCAGTTTGTCCGATTCCCCGATATAGTTTGGTAGACTAACGACGTGTCCGAGATTGCGGAACGCGAGCGCACCCTGGCGAGTCGGCTGCGGCTCGCGGTGGTTCGCCTGAACCGGCGGCTGCGTGCGCAGAGCAGCGATTCGAAGATCACGCTCTCCCAGCTGTCCGCGCTGTCCTGCCTGCACAAGGCGGGCGCGCTGACGCCGGGCGAGCTGGCGGCGCGGGAGGGCGTCCAGCCACCGTCGATGACCAGGGTGATCGCGGCCCTGGAAGACGCCGGGCTGGTCGTCCGCCGGGCACACCCGACCGACGGTCGGCAGGCCATCGTCGAGGTGACCGACGCGGGCCGGGCCCGCATCGAGGAGGAGGTCTCCGTTCGCGAGCGCTGGCTGGACCAGCAGCTGGTGGACCTCACCGAGGAGGAGCGCGCGGTGCTGTTCCAGGCCGCGGAGATCATCGACCGGCTGGCGGGCCGATGATCGAACCCAGCGAGAGGCGGTAAGCACCGGAGTGGTTGACCAATCCCGATCCAGCGTCGGCGCCGAACCCGGCGGAGGTCAGGTCAACCGCACACAGGTGTCCACATCGGACACGAGAGGCGGCATGTTCCGCTCGCTGCGCGAGCGCAACTACCGCTACTACGCCTCAGGTCAGATCGTCTCGCTGACCGGTACCTGGATGCAGCGGGCCGCGCAGGACTGGCTGGTCCTGGAGCTCTCCGGGGGCAGCCCGGCAGCCCTCGGCGTGGCGGTCGCGCTCCAGTTCATCCCGACGCTGCTGCTCACCCTGTGGGCGGGGGTGGTCGCGGACCGCTTCGACAAGCGGCGCGTGCTGATCGGCACGCAGATCGCTCTCGGCGCGTGCGGGCTCGTGCTCGGGCTGCTCGACGTCACCGGCGTCGCGGTGCTCTGGCACGTCTACGTGCTCTGCTTCGTGCTCGGCTGCTTCGCGGCCGTCGACGCGCCGGTGCGGCAGTCGTTCGTGGTCGAGATGGTCGGCCCGGCGCAGCTCACCAACGCCGTCGCGCTCAACTCGATGACCTTCAACCTGGCCCGGATCGTCGGCCCGGCCATCGCGGGGCTGCTGATCACCGCGATCGGCACCGGCTGGGTCTTCCTGATCAACGGCGTCAGCTCGGCCGCCGTGGTGCTCGGCCTGGTGCTCATGGACGTCACGGCGCTGCACCGGGCGGAACGCGCGCCGAAGGAGCGCGGCCAGCTGCGCGCGGGCCTGCGCTACGTGCTCGGTCGGCCGGACCTGATGGTCGTCATGGTGCTGGTGTTCTTCGTCAGCACCTTCGGCATGAACTTCGAGAACACCTTCGCCGTGATGGCGCGCAACGTCTTCGGGCGCGACGCCGACGGCTACGGGCTGCTGATCACGATGCTGGCGGTCGGCACGCTGACCGGCGCGGCGCTGGCGGCGCGGCGCAGCGGTCGCGGCGGGCCGCGGATGCGGTTGCTGCTGGTGGGGGCCGCGGTGTTCGGCGCGCTGGAGGCCGGAGCGTCGCTGATGCCGAGCTACGAGCTGTTCGCGGCGGCGCTGATCCCGGTGGGGATCGCGGTCATGACCTTCACGACCACCGCGAACGCGACCGTGCAGCTGGCCGTGGAGCCGACGATGCGCGGGCGTGTCATGGGGCTCTACATGCTGCTGTTCCTGGGCGGCAAACCGCTGGGCGGGCTGGCCTCCGGATGGCTGGCCGAGCTGCTGGGGCCGCGCTGGCCGATCCTGCTCGGCGGGCTGATGTCGCTGGTCGCGGCGGTGGTCGGCGCCGGGGCGCTGTTCTTCCAGCGCCGGGGGTTGCGCACCCGTAGCAGGTTAGGCTAACCTAAATCCCGTCCGCTTCGTGGTGGGAGCGGCAGTCAGTTCGGGAACAGATCGAGCCCCGGTCGCCTTCGGGCGGCCGGGGCTCGATCGTTTCGGCAGCTGGCTTGTCGGAGCACTCACCGCCGAGCCCTTGGGAGGGGTCGCGACCCCGCTGGAGATCCGCGCGTAGACCTCCAGTGGAGTCGCACGTCAGCCCTGTCCGGAACTGACACCGGCGCCGCCGGGCGGGCGATCACAGGAGGAGGACCGCCGCCGCGGCGCACCGGGGCTTGGTGCGCTGGTCAGGCCGTGGGGAGTCGCAGGCCGTTGTAGCCCGCGCGGGCGTCGGCGAAGCGCTTGCCGACCTCGTCCCAGTTGACCACGTTCCACAGGTGCTTGACGTAGTCCGCCTTCACGTTGCGGTACT
>NZ_VWPH01000026.1 GCF_008630535.1 Saccharopolyspora hirsuta
CTCCCAATGAATCGCGACCCGATCCCCGTTCCCGGCCTCCACATGCCGGTCCACGCAGTTGTAAGCCACGTTCAACCGACCGCCCACGAACCACTTCGCGAACGGCGCACCGGACCAGTCCAAAACCTGGTCCCACTTCCTCTCCCAATGCAGCTCACCAGCCTGCTCGGCCCAGAACGCCTCCCGATCGGCATCCTGCGACTGGTCAACGGCACGGTCCGAGGCTTCGATGCTCACGTCCACTCCCTGGGCCACTGGTCGATCCGGTCCCGGCACAGTAGGGGCGGCGCGTGATCCGGGGCACCACGAGCACGACCAGGGGTACCCCCGGCGCGGCCGAACACCCCGATCGCGCGACGAGCGGTTGACGAACGGTCTCGCCCCGAGTCCCCCGTTCGAACTAACATCCAGGCATCCCGTCGACGCTGATAGGGGTGCACATGCCGGTGCCGACCGACCGCCCACCGCGCCACGAGCCGCGCGGCGCGCGGTGGCCGCGGCGCGCCGGGCCCGAAGCGGTGCTGCGCACCGCGCGCCGGTTGGCCGAGAACCTGCGCGGCGGACCGGCCGGGCCGCAGGTGCCCAGTGCGCTGCGCGACCTGCGCCGACTGCTCGCGGTCGACGCCGTCGGTCTCAGCGACCTCTCCGGCTCCGTGCAGTGGTCCGGGCGGCCGAGCGCGGAGCCCGACGCCGCCAGCGCCGTCGCCGACGTCCTGCACACCGAGACCCGCAGCGGCCGACCGCCGCTGGTCGCCGTGCCGCTGCGCGTGCAGGACGAGCTCACCGGAGTCCTGGTGGTCGACGGCGAGACCCGGATGTCAGCGGTCCGCGAGGTCGTCGCCTGGACCGAGACCGCCCTCGACCACGCCCGGCTGGAGCACTCCGCCGAGCTCGCCGCGCAGGCCGAGCTGCGCGCGCTGCGGGCGGAGATCTCGCCGCACTTCATGTACAACGCGATGTCGGTGATCGCCTCGCTGGTGCGCTCCGACCCGGAGCGCTCGCACGAGCTGATGCTCGACTTCGCCGACTTCATCCGCTACGGCCTGGCCCGGCACCGCGACTACACCACGGTCTCCGACGAGTTCCACGCCATCGAGACCTACCTGGCGCTGCAGCGCGCGGTCCTGGGCGAGCGGCTGCGGGTGCAGATCCGCGTCGCCCCGGAGGTGCTGGCGGTCGCCATCCCGTACCTGGTGCTGCAACCGCTGGTCGAGAACGCGGTCCGGCACGGCATCGAGCCCCGCTTCGCGCCGGGGTCGGAGACCACCGGGACGGTGCAGGTGCGCGGCGAGGCAGAGGGAACCGACCTGGTGATCAGCGTGGAGGACGACGGGGTGGGGATGGACCCGGCCGAGGCCGAGGCGATCCTCGCCGGGAGAGGACCGGCCAACAGCGTCGGACTGGCCAATGTGGACCGCCGGCTGCGCAGCGTGTACGGGGCGTGGTACGGGCTGGTCGTGGAGACCGCAGCAGGAGCGGGCACCCGGGTCGTGGTCCGGGTACCGCGATTCCAGCCGGGGGTGGTGCCGTGATGACCGCAGGACTGCGCGTGCTGGCCGTGGACGACGTGCCGCCCGCTCTCCAGGAGCTGTGCCGACTGCTGCGGGCAGCGCCCGAGGTCGCCGAGGTGACCGCCGCCGGGGACGCGCTGACCGCGCTGAAGACGCTGCAGAGCGACCAGTTCGACGTGGTGTTCCTGGACATCTCGATGCCCGGCCTGGACGGGCTGGAGCTCGCCTCGCTGCTGGCCAAGCTCGCCGAGCCGCCGGTGATCGTGTTCGTCACCGCCCACGAGCAGCACGCGCTGCGCGCCTACGACATCGGCGCGGTGGACTACCTGCTCAAACCGGTGCGCGCGGAGCGGCTGTCGGCCGCGCTGGAGCGGGTGGTGCGGATGATCGCCACCGCGGCCGAGGAGGTCGCCGAACCGGCGCCGCCACCACCGGAGTCGATGGTCGCGCTGCCGGTGGAGACCGCCGGTCGCACCCGTTACGTGCGGCGCAGCGAGGTGCAGTTCGTGGAGGCCCACGGCGACTACGTCCGGCTGCACACCCGCAGCGGCGTGCACGTGGTGCGCATCCCCATCTCCCGGCTGCAGGAGCACTGGGAGGGCGCCGGGTTCGCCCGGGTGCACCGCAGCTTCCTGGTCTCGCTGAGCTCGGTGCGGGAGCTGCGCAGCGACTCCACCGGGGCGCTGATCGCGCACACCGAGGCCGGTGACGTCCCGGTCAGCCGACGGCACGCCCGCGACCTGCGGGAGCGGCTGCTGGACAACGCCCGGCGCGCGGAGCTGGCCAGACCGGCGCGGAGATCGTGATGAGCGGGCCCAAGCGGGTCGCGGTGACCAGCCCGCAGACGCGGGTGGCGCACGCGCGGCGCACGCTGCGGCGGCGCTGGCGAGCGCCCCGGCTCGACCCCGCCGAAGCCGCCCGGGCCGCGCAGCTCCACCAGGTGCAGCGCCGACGCGGCCTGGTGACGCTGCTGTTGCTGTTCCTCCTGCTGTTCGGCCTGCCGGTGGTGTTCGCGGTCTTCCCGGCGCTCGACGAGATCCGGCTGCTGGACGTCCCGGTCTCCTGGTTGCTGCTGGCGGTGGCGCCGTTCCCGGCGATGGCGGCGCTGGCCTGGTGGCAGCTGCGCCGGGCCGAGCGCGCTGAGCTGCACGACGTCTCGGAGGGCTGATGGTCGCCCTGGTGGCGGTGGCGCTGATCGTGCTGCTGACCCTGCTGATCGGGTTGCGCGGCGTGGCGGCGATGCGCACCACCTCGGACTTCCTGGTCGCCTCGCGGCAGGTCTCGCCGCTGCTCAACGCCGCCGCGGTCTCCGGCGAGTACCTCTCGGCGGCGTCCTTCCTCGGGGTGGCCGGGCTGATGGTCGCCGACGGGGTCGGCGCGCTGTGGTACCCGGTCGGGTTCGCCGCGGGGTACGTGGCGATGCTCGTGCTGGTGGCCGCGCCGATGCGCCGCTCCGGCGCGCTGACGGTGCCCGACTTCGCCGAGGCCCGGTTCGCCTCCCCCGCGCTGCGGCGGATGGCGGCGGTCGTGGTGCTGATCATCGCCCTGCTCTACCTGGTGCCGCAGTTCCGCACGGCGGGCCTGGTGCTCAGCGTGGTCAGCGGCACGCCGTACTGGGTCGGCGTGGTGCTCGCGGGTGCTGCGGTCAGCGCGACGCTCGCGCTCGGCGGGATGCGGGCGGCCACCTACGTCCAGGCGTTCCAGTTCTGCCTGAAGCTGGTGCTGTTCGCGGTCCCGGCGGTGTGGCTGGTGCTGCAGGTGGGCGCGACCGCGCGGCACGACGCGCTGCACCCGGTGGAGTTCACCCGCTTCGGCGTGGACACCCCGGTGGTGTTCCGGGTGGACGCCGAGCTCGACGTCCGCGAACCGACCACCGCGCGCGATCCGGAAGGCCGACCGGTCCCGCTGCCTCCGGGGCGGCACGAGGTCGAGGCCGGGCGGACGCTGGTGTTCCCGGCCGGGTCGGCGGTGCCCGAGCTCGGCGGCGCCGACCCGCCCGGCGGACCGGACTGGCGGCGGCCGCTGCTCGACCTGGAGAACGCGGGCCACCCGCTGCTGGGCACCTGGGCGGTGCTGGTGGCCACGGTGTTCGGCACCATGGGCCTGCCGCACGTGCTGGTGCGCTTCCACACCAGCCCGGACGGCCGCGCGGCCCGCCGGACGGCGGCGATCACCGTGCTGCTGCTGGGCGTCTTCTACCTGTTCCCGGGGATCTACGGGGCGCTGGGCCGGGTCCTGGTGCCGCACCTCTACCTCTCCGGGGTCACCGACGCGGTGGTGGTCGCGCTGCCCTCGCAGGTGGACACCGGCTGGGCCGGAGCGCTGTTCACCGCACTGCTGACCGGCGGCGCCTTCGCGGCGTTCCTGGCCACGTCGCTGGGCCTGCTGCTGGTGGTGTCCGGGGCGATCTCGCACGATCTCACCCCGGGCGGTCTCGGCCAGCTGCGCTGGACCGTGGTGCTGGCCGCCGCCGTCGTGGTCCTGCTCGCCCTGCCCGCCACCCACCTGCCCGCCGGGGTCCTGGTGACCTGGGGGTTCAGCGTCGCGGCCGCGACCTTCTGCCCGCTGCTGGTGCTGGGCGTCTGGTGGCCCCGGCTGACCCGGGCCGGGGCGCTGGCCGGGGTGCTGGTGGGGCTGACCGCGTCCGCCGGGGCCATCGCCACCACCCTGTTCGGACCGGCGCTGACCGGCTGGCCGGCGATCCTGGTCGCCCAACCGGCGCCCTGGGCGGTGCCGCTGGCCTTCGCCGCGATGGTGCTCGTCTCGCTGCGCGGCGCGCCGCCGCCGTGGGCGCGGACCGCCGTGCTCCGCCTGCACCTGGACGAACCCGCCCGCAGGTGAGACCGCTCGACCCGGTTCGCGGACCGCTCGTGGACCGTTCGTCGCACCCGTCGTCCATCGGTCCGCCGGGGATCCCGCGCGGGGTGTGACGTCCCTAACGTGGCCTGCCTCACCCGATAGGGAGGCACCCGTGAGTTCGACCGACCCGAAGACCCGAACACCATCGCCGGAGGTGTGGCGCGAGGCCCACACCAGCGCGGACTTCGTCGAGCTGCGCCGGCGCCTGCGGGCGTTCGTGTTCCCGATGGCCGCGCTGTTCCTGGTCTGGTACCTGCTCTACGTGCTGCTGGCGGACTACGCCCACGGCTTCATGTCGATCAAGCTGGTCGGCAACGTCAACGTGGGCCTGGTGCTGGGTCTGCTGCAGTTCGTCTCCACCTTCGCGATCACCGCGCTGTACGTGCGCTTCGCCAACCGGCGGCTGGACCCGGTGGCCGCCCGGATCCGCGACCGGGTCGAGGAGGAGCTGCGATGAACCACCTGGCGCAGGGGCTGCACGGGAGCAACCCGCTGCTCAACATCGGCATCTTCGCGGCGTTCGTCGTGGTCACCCTCGTCGTGGTGCTGCGGGCCAGCCGCAGCAGCCGCAGCGCGGCCGACTTCTACGCGGCCGGGCGCGCGTTCTCCGGCCCGCAGAACGGCATCGCGATCGCCGGTGACTACCTGTCGGCGGCGTCGTTCCTCGGCATCGTCGGCGCGATCGCGCTCTACGGCTACGACGGGTTCCTCTACTCGATCGGCTTCCTGGTGGCTTGGCTGGTGGCCCTGCTGCTGGTGGCCGAGCTGCTGCGCAACACCGGCAAGTACACGATGGGCGACGTGCTGGCGTTCCGGATGCGCCAGCGCCCGGTGCGGGCCGCGGCGGCGACCTCCACGCTCGCGGTGAGCTTCTTCTACCTGCTCGCGCAGATGGCCGGGGCGGGCGTGCTGGTGTCGCTGCTGCTGGGCGTGACCAGCGGGACCGGCCAGGCCGCGGTGATCGCGGTGGTCGGCGTGATCATGATCGTCTACGTGCTGGTCGGCGGCATGAAGGGCACCACCTGGGTGCAGATCATCAAGGCGGTGCTGCTGATCAGCGGTGCGGCGGTCATGACGCTGTGGACGTTCGGCAAGTTCGGCTTCGACCTGTCCGGCCTGCTGCAGTCCGCGGTGGACCGGGCCGGGGAGGCCGGGGAGAACCTGCTCAACCCGGGCGCGAAGTACGGCAAGAGCGAGACGAGCAAGCTCGACTTCCTGTCGCTGGGCCTGGCCCTGGTGCTGGGCACCGCGGGCCTGCCGCACGTGCTGATGCGGTTCTACACGGTGCCGACCGCCAAGGAGGCGCGCCGCTCGGTGGTCTGGGCGATCTGGTTGATCGGCCTGTTCTACCTGTTCTCGCTGGTGCTCGGGTACGGCGCGGGCGCCATCGTCGGCCCGGAGGCGATCAAGAGCGCACCGGGCGCGTCGAACTCGGCCGCGCCGCTGCTCGCGCAGGCGCTGGGCGGACCGGTGCTGCTCGGGTTCATCGCCGCGGTCGCCTTCGCCACCATCCTGGCCGTCGTCGCCGGGTTGACCATCACCGCCTCGGCGTCCTTCGCGCACGACATCTACGCGAACGTGATCAAGAAGGGCGAGGTCGAGGACAAGCGGGCCGAGGTCCGGGTCGCCCGGATCACCGCGGTGGTGATCGGCCTGGTGGCCATCGTCGGCGGCATCCTGGCGCGCAACCAGAACGTCGCGTTCCTGGTGGCGCTGGCGTTCGCGGTGGCCGCCTCGGCGAACCTGCCGACGATCCTGTACTCGCTGTTCTGGAAGCGGTTCAACACCTCGGGTGCGCTGTGGAGCATCTACGGCGGGCTGACCACCACGGTCGTGCTGATCGTGTTCTCCCCGGCGGTGTCCGGCGGGTCGGAGTCGATGCTGCCGAACGCGGACTTCGCCTGGTTCCCGCTGCAGAACCCCGGCCTGGTGTCCATCCCGCTGTCGTTCTTCTTCGGCTGGCTGGGCACGGTGCTCTCCCGCGAGCACGACGCGGACAAGTACGCCGAGATGGAGGTCCGCTCCCTCACCGGCGCGGGCGCCGAGCGCGCCGTCGCGCACTGACCGTCCGCAGTGGATCGCCGGTTTGCTCAGCCGCGCTCGCCGAGGGAGCGCCAGTGCAGCTTCTCCCGTTCGCGCTTGGGCAGACCGGCGACCACCAGGTCGTAGGAGTCCTCGATCATGTCCAGGACCAGCTGGTCGGGCACCGACCCGTCGAGCACGACAGTGTTCCAGTGCCGCTTGTTCAGGTGGTAGCCGGGGATGATCGCCGGGTGGTTCAGGCGCAGCTGCACGGCCAGCTCCGGCTCGCACTTCAGCGACACCCGCAGCGGCTCGGCGTCCAACCGGCTGATCGCGAAGATCTTCCCGGCCACCTTGAACACGCTGTTGGACTCGTCGAACGGGAACTCCTCGCGCGCCCCGGTCATGGCCAGACAAGCGGCCTTGAGCTCCTGCGGTGTCATGCCGAGAACCTAACCCGGACCGCTGACACCGACGAGCGGGTAGCCCGCGCGCACCCGGGTGTAGCCTGGCCCGGCTGGCCGCGCGCCGAGGCACCTCCCCCCAGTGGCCGAGGCGCGCGGTCGGCTTCATCCGCACCGCGATCACGCAGCGTGCACGCGAACTCCGCGATTGATCTTTTCGGGTGAGCCACGGGCGCGTTCAGCCCGGCATCGTTGGGCCGAACGGGTCAAGGTCGGTTGGTTGCTCGTCACCGGCCCCGCACGGGGCAGTCCCATCGGCGGAGGTGGGGAGAATGTTCCAACCAGAGCACCACTGGCAACCGGCCGCGCAGCGCTGCCACGCGATCGCGGGGACGCTGCCCCCCGGGCCGCACCGCGCGGGCGAGCGGCTCACGACGTTGTGCGAGCAGCACGTCACCGCCGCCGAGCCGTCCGCGCTGAACTGGCTGTGGCCGACGTGCCCGGAATGCCTGCGCGCCGCGGGCCGAATGCCGGAGAACGCGCCGTGAACCGCACCGTGGCCGTCCGGTTCGCCTTCGGGATCGTCGGCGAGACCCGCCGCGAGGCGCACCTGGCGACCGCGCCGGGGACCGGGATCCCGGCCGCGTGGCTGACCTTCTGCGGGGAGGAGATCCCGGCGCACCAGGCGGAGGTCTCCGAGAAACCGGCCGGGATGCCCTGCGTCCGCTGCCTGGCCAGCGCCACCCGGTCGATCTCGCGGTGAAGGGCGCCTCGGACCGCGGAGCAACGCGGCCGGAGGCGCCCTTCGGCGAAGAACGTCAGTCGGAGAAGAGCACCGAGCGGACCAGCACGCCGCGCGGCGCGGTCTGGCCCGGTTGCAGCGTGAAGAAGGTGTCCGTGGCGCAGCTGGAGTCCAGGAAGACGACGGCCGTCGCGTTGGTCTCGTTGCGCACCTGGTACGCCGGACTGTTCTCCGGCACCGCCAGCCGGTGGCAGATGCGGCCAGCCGGGTCGCTGATGGCGCTCACGTACTCCCGGCCCTGGTACTGGGCCTTGAAGTAGAACTCGCCCTCCGCGGCGAGCGCGGAACCCGGCAGGGACAGCAGCATCCCAGCAGCGCCGAGAGCGGCGGCGGCAGTCGCACGAAGACGCATCGGATCGTCCTTTCCTAGCGGATTGCGGGAATTGCAGGGGCAATCCTGCGCCGCCTCGCGATCACCGCCATTCCGATCACCCGCCCGTGAGGTGATCCGCTCGGGAAAGTTCACCGATCAGTTGGACCGGCTCAGCGCGCCACCGCCAGCGACAGGGCGAAGTCGCCCGCGTCGTCGAGCCACCAGTGCCGCAGCTCGAACCCGGCGGTGGCGAGCTCGTCGCGGACCCGTTCCCGGCGGAACTTCGCCGAGATCTCGGTGCGGATCTCCTCGCCCTCGGCGAACTCCGCGGTCAGCGCCAGGTCGGCCAGCTCCACCCGCATCGGCCGCTCGGCCCGCAGCCGCATCTCGATCCACTCCTGCTCGGCGTTCCACAGCGCGACGTGCCGGAACTGCTCGGGCGCGAAGTCGGCGCGCAGTTCGCGGTTGAGCACCCGCAGCACGTTGCGGTTGAACTCCGCGGTCACCCCGCTGGCGTCGTCGTAGGCGCGGACCAGCCGGTCCGGGTCCTTCACCAGATCGGTGCCCAGCAGCAGCCACTCCCCCGGCTGCAGCGCGGCGCGGATCGAGGCGAAGAAGTCGGCGCGTTCCGCCGGGAGCAGGTTGCCGATCGTGCCCCCGAGGAACGCCACCAGCCGGTCGGTACCGGCGTCGAGCGCGGCGAGCCCGCTGGTGAAGTCGTCGACCACCCCGCGCACCTGCAGCTCCGGGTAGTCCAGCGCGATGGCGTCCACCGCGGCGCGCAGCGCGGACCCGGAGACGTCCAGCGGCACGAACCGCCGCAACGTCCCGTGCTTGCGCAGGGCGTCGAGCAGCAGCCGGGTCTTCTCCGACGATCCGGAGCCGAGCTCCACCAGCGTGCCCGCCCCGGTGAGCTCGGCGATGTCCATCGCGGTGCGCTGCAGGATCTGCTGCTCGGCGCGGGTCTGGTAGTACTCCGGAAGTTCGGTGATCCGCTCGAACAGCTCGCTGCCCTCGGCGTCGTAGAACCACTTGGGCGACAACCACTTCGGATCCTCGGTCAGCCCCGCGCGCACGTCGGCGCGCAGCTCGCGCGCCGCGTCCTCGGCGGTGAACCGCACGATCAGCTCCGGTTCGCTCATCACTCCCCCATCCCGGCCAGCGGCCGCACCTCAATATCGCGGACGTCGGCGACGACCAAGCTCCGGTCCGGAACTTCGCGCCACCCCGCCCGCGGGCCGAACGGTTCGGACGCGACGGTCACCGCGGCGGGCTCCCGGCGCACCCACAGCGAATGCGTCCACGTGGTGGCCACCAGCCGGGCACCGTCGCTGAACAGCAGGTTCATCCGCGAATCCGGTGCCGCGGCGACCACCTCGCCGACCAGCTCCGGCACCGCGGCCTCCGGATCGGCCCCGTCGAGCACCCGCTGCCGCAGAACCGACCACAGCAGCGCCGAATCGGTGGCGGCCTCCAGCGTCAGCAGGTCGACCACATCGAGCTTGGCGGCCAGCTTGGCCACCGAGTCCGGCCAGCCGGTGATCCGTCCGTTGTGGCTGAACAGCCGGGCGCCATCGGTGAACGGCGCGCAGGCACCGGGCACCACCGGCATCCCGACGGTGGCCGAGCGCACCGCGGCGACCACCGCGCCGCTGCGCACCTCGCGGGCGGTCTCCAGGAAGGACTGGTCGGTCCACATCGGAACGGCCGCCCGGTAGCGGGCGGTGGACCCGTCCGCGCGGTACCAGCCGACGCCGAAGCCGTCGGCGTTGATGGTGCCGCCGCCGCGCATGTCGGCGGGCGCCCAGGTCTGCTCCAGCAGCGAGTGCTCGGGCTCCAGCAGCAGGTCGGACAGCGCGACCGCGGGGCCCAGGTATCCCACGTGGCGGCACATGGTCAGCGGCGCTCCTCCGCGCGCGGGGTGCGGGCGCAGCGGAACCCGGCGAAGATCTGCCTGCGGATCGGGTAGTCCCAGTTGCGGAAGGTGCCCCGGCAGGCGGCCCGGTCGGTGCCGAACGAGCCGCCGCGCAGCACCTTGTACTCGGGCCCGAAGAACACCTCCGAGTACTCGCGGTACGGGAACGCCGCGAACCCCGGGTAGGGCAGGAAGTCGGTGGCCGTCCACTCCCACACGTCACCGATGAGCTGGCGCGCGCCGCAGGGCGCGGCCCCGGCCCGGTAGGCCCCGGCGGGTGCCGGTCGCAGGTGCCGCTGGCCGAGGTTGGCGTGCTCGGGGCGCGGGTCGTCGTCGCCCCACGGGTACCGGCGTGACCGGCCGCTGGCGGGGTCGAAGCGCGCGGCCTTCTCCCACTCCTGCTCGGTGGGCAGCCGCTTGCCCGCCCAGGCGGCGTAGGCCTCGGCCTCGTGGAAGCTGACGTGCACCACCGGTTCGGCCTCCGGCACCGGTTCGAGGTGGCCGAAGCGGCGACGCGACCACCGGTCCCCGTCGCGCTGCCAGAACCGGGGCGCCCGCAGGTCGGCGCGCTGGCGGTGCGCCCAGCCCGCTTCGCTCCACCAGCGCGGGTCGTCGTAGCCCCCGGCGTCCATGAATGCCAGGTACTGGCCGTTGGTGACCGGCGTGGTGTCCAGGTAGAAGTCGTCCACGTGCACCTCGTGCGCGGGCCGTTCGTTGTCCAGCGCCCAGGGCTCGGTGGAGGTGCCCATGGTGAAGGTCCCGCCGGGCACGAACACCTCGGGCGGCAGGACGTCCACATCGGACGGTGGCGGTTCGGCGGACAGCGCGGGCGGTCCGCTGCGCAGCTGGTGGGTGGCCAGCATCGTCTCGTCGTGCTGCTGCTCGTGCTGCACGATCATGCCGAAGGCGAAGGCCCGGTCGACCAGCCGCCGCCCCTCCAGCGGGGTGCGCTCCAGCAGGTCGAAGACCTTCTCGCGCACCGTGCCGACGTAGTCGCGGGCCTCGGCCGGGCCCAGCAGCGGCAGCTGCGGGCGGTCGGCGCGCGCGTGCTGGAAGGCGTCGTAGAGGTCGTCGATGTCCGGGCGGATCGCCTCCCGGCCGCCGACGTCGCGCACCAGCCACAGCTCCTCCTGGCTGCCCACGTGCGCCAGGTCCCACACCAGCGGGGACATCAGCGGCGAGTGCTGCCGGACCAGGTCCTCGTCGTCGACCGAATCGGTCAGCTCGGCGCTGCGCTGCCGGGTGCGCGCCAGCTCGGCGGCCACGTGCGCGCGCAGGTCGTCGTCGCTCAGCTCTGCCAGGTTCACCGGTACCTCCGGGAGAAGATCAGCGATCACCGGCCGCGGCGATGCGCCGCGCCACGAAATCGGCCAGCCGACCGGACATCCCCGGCGGGACGTCCGGTCCGTCGAGCAGTCGGCAGGCCAGCCCGAAGACCTCTTCGGCGACGTGCGCCAGGGTCCGGTCGCGCAGGCCGTGCCGCGCCGCGTGCACCCAGCGGCCCACCGCCGGGGACGTCAGCGCCAGTACCTCGTCCACAGCGGTCTCCTCGCGGAAGAGGGCGATCAGGGCGGCGGCCGGGAGCATCCAGCCGTCGCCGGGCTGCGCGTCCAGGTAGCGGACCTCCAGGTAGCCGCGCGGCCGGACGGGCGGGAACACCGTGGTCAGGTGGTAGTCGAGGTCGTCGCGGGTGGGCGGGCCCGGCAGGGCGCCGCGGATCCACTCCGCGAAGCTGATCCCGCTGGGCGCGGTCCAGTCGTCGCCGTCGCGCCGCAGGCAGACCACGGAGGTGTCCAGCACGCGCTTGGCCCAGCTGCCCGCCGGGTCGGCGGTGATCGTGGCCGGTCGGGTGCGCGGCGGGTCGGTGCGCAGCAGCGCGCGGGTGCGGGTCGACACCCAGCCGGTGCGCTCGCCGAACAGCTGCGGCGAGTTGGCGAAGGTCGCCATCATCACCGGCCCGAGCGCGTGCAGCGCGCCCCAGCGGGCGGCCACCCGGTCCGGTTCACCCGCGTCCAGGCACACCTGCACCCCGGCGGTGCTGCACATCATCAACCGGCCGTCCAGGCCGATGCGGTCGAAGGCGGTCTCCATCGCCGCGTAGCGCGGCACCCGCAGGATCCGGCGGGGGTACCGCCACGGGTCGGTGCCCTGCTCGCCGAGCACCAGCCCGGCGCGGCCCAACCGGCGCGCCACGTGCGCGGCGTCGGCGGCGACGACGTTGAACAGCGAGCGCATGGACGTGGTGGGGCGGCTGGAGACCTCGACCTGGCCGCCGGGTTCGACGGTGAGCACCGAGCCGTTCGGCAGCGGGCGGTGCGGGCTGTCCGGGACCAGGGAGCGGGGCGCGTGCGCGCCGAGCGCGGAGATGAGCGTCGCGGTGTCGAGCGGCCGGGTGGGGTCTTCCTCGTGGTGCACGGTCCATTCGAGTTCGATGCCCATCAGCCGCGGGGGGCCGTGCTTGAAGCACACCGACGCCACGTAGGCCTCGGCCTCCGCTCGGGTCCGAACCCGGGAGGTCGGGAAATCAGCGGCTGCAGGATCGGTCGACACCGGAGACATGATCACCGCCCGTGATTGGCCGGTTACCGACGCTACCGCGCACCCCCGATGGTCGCGACCCTTGTTCTCGATCCCGCCAACTGCTAACGGTGTTCGGGGATTCCCGCGGTCGACCACCTGATCGGACGCTCGCCCGGCAGGTGGGACGTGCGCAGCAAAACGTACGTACGGATTGCAAATCGCGGGGGTGGCCTGGGACGATCAGCATATGCCTCGGGTCAGCCAGGACCACCTCGACGCCCGGCGCCGTCAGATCCTCGACGGCTCCCGGTCGTGCTTCGCGCGCTACGGCTACGAAGGTGCCACGGTGCGCCGCTTGGAGGAAGCCACCCAGCTCTCCCGCGGCGCGATCTTCCACCACTTCAAGGACAAGGAGTCGCTGTTCCTCGCCCTCGCCGAGGACGACGCGACCCGGATGGCCGACGTGGTCGCCGAGCAGGGCCTGGTGCAGGTGATGCGCAACCTGCTCGACGCCTCCAGCGCCTCGCCCGCCCTGGGCGCGGACTGGCTGGGCACCCGCCTGGAGGTGTCCCGCCGCCTGCGCACCGACCAGGAGTTCCGGGAGCGCTGGGCGCAGCGCTCCGAGCAGCTGACCGCCGCCACCCGGGCCCGTCTGCAGTGGCAGAAGGACGCGGGCAACCTCCGCGACGACGTCGACATCGACGTCCTGACGGCCTACCTCGAACTGGTCCTGGAGGGCCTGCTCTCCCACCTGGCCATGGGCCTCCCGGCCCAGCACCTGAGCCCCGTTCTGGACCTCGTCGAGGAAAGCGTCCGCCGCCACCGCACCCGCTGAGCGCCGATCCGGCGTAATCTCGCAAGCCCGATCAGCTGAGCGCGAAGGAGCCCGCGGCGCAATGTGGAGCGAGTGGTGGAATCGCTTCCTCGCCTCGGACCCGGCCATGCGCCGCCTGCGCACCGCGACGCGGGTGGTGCTCGCGGTCGCGCTCACCATCGCCGCCGTGCTCCCGGTGCTGGCCTGGTGGGGGCAGCCGCTGCCGCTGGCGATGATCGGCGCGGTGGTGGCGATCAACTCCTCGCTCGGGGTCAACGACCCGGAGCGGCGCCAGCAGCAGATCACCACCCTGCTGATGCCGCTGCCGGTGACCGCCGCGCTCCTGCTGGCGATGCTGACCGCGGCCTGGCCGCTGGTGCACACCCTGGTGTTCCTGGTGGTGATCTTCACCGCGGTCTACGTCCGGCGCTTCGGCCCGCGCTACTTCCCGCTGGGCATGGTCGCGTTCATGGGCTACTTCTTCGCGATGTTCCTGCGACCGCAGCTGGCCCAGCTGCCCGCGCTGTTCACCGCGGCGGTCGCCGGGGCGCTGGCCGCGTTCGCGCTGCGGTTCCTGGTGCTGCGCGACGATCCCGAGGGGGTGCTCGAACGCGGCCACCGGACGCTGCGGGCGCAGGTGCACGGCCTGCTGCACGCGGTGCGGGACGTCGCCGAGCACCCCGGTTCGGTGGCCCGGCGGCGCGAGCTGAACAACCGGTCGGTCCGGCTCAACGAGACCGCGCTGATGCTGGAGGGCGCCGTCGGCCAGCTCGACTCGCTCGACGAGACCGGCCGCGACCGCCTGCGCCAGCGCATCCTCGACGTCGAGCTGGCCGCCGAGAACCTGCTCACCCCGCTGCTGCGGCTGGTCGACCACCCCAGCGGCGGGGACACCGTGCCGCACGCGGTCGGCGCGCTGCTGGCGGTGCTGCGCGCCGACCCGCGGGAGCTGCGGGAGGCCACCCGGCTGGTCGCCGAGCGGATCGAGCAGGAGGGTTCGGTGGCGGTCGCGATGGCGGTGCGGCGGCTGGGCACCTGCCTGGCCGAGCTGGCCACCGCCACCGGCGAGCTCGACGACCAGCGCGCCGAGGAGGCCGAACCGGCACCCGCCGAGGAGCCCGGCACCGCCGAACCGGGCGAGACCGGGCTGCAGCGCCCGGAACTGCGGATGGCCGTCCAGGTGACCTGCGCGACCGCGCTGGCGATCATGCTCGGCCAGCTGGTCTCGCCGAACCGGTGGTACTGGGCGGTGATCACCGCGTTCGTGGTGTTCATCAGCACCAACAGCCGCGGCGAGCTGCTGGTGCGGGCGTGGCAGCGGACCGCGGGCACGGTGCTCGGCGTGCTGGCGGGCATCCTGGTCGCCGCGCAGATCTCCGGGAACCTGGCCGCCGAGATCGCCATGATCCTGGTCTGCGTGTTCCTCGGCTTCTACTTCGCCGGGTTCTCCTACGCGGTGATGACGTTCTTCATCACCACCCTGCTGGGCGCCCTCTACGGCATGCTCGGCACCTTCGACGCCAGCGTGCTGGAGACCCGGCTGTGGGAGACCGCGGTCGGGGCGACCGCCGGGGTGCTGGCCGCGGTGTTCGTGCTGCCCACCCGCACCCGGTCGCTGGTGCGCACCAACACCGAGAGCTTCCTGCTGGCGCTGCGGGACTTCCTGCGCGGCACCGGGACCGAGCTCAGCGAGCGCGGCGAGGTCACCGGCCTGCAGGAGTCGATCCGCGAGCTCGACGACGGCCTGCAGCAGGTAGTCCGCAGCGCCCGGCCGCTGACCTCCTACCGGCTGCGGTCGCGCCGCAGCCAGGTGCAGCGGTCGGTGACGGTGCTCAGCGGCTGCGCCTACTACGTGCGCAACCTGGCGGTGGCGCTGTCGGCCGCGGCGGACATGGTCGACGAGGACACCCGCGACCGCCTCGCCGAACTGCTGTGGGCGCTGGCCGACGCGGTGGAGTCGATGACCGGCGAGGCGCAGGTGGGCTTCGACGCGGCGATGGACTCCGCGCACCGCACGGCCGACTCGCTGCACGACATCGCCGAGTCGCTGACCGACGGCCCGACCTCGCTGCACCGCACGATCCGCTGGCTGGACCGCACCACCCAGATCGTCGAGGACCTGGCCCGCGAGCTGGGCACCGCTCCGGAACAGCGCAGCTGATCGCACGGCGAGGCGTCCGGGTGGGCGAGCGCTGATCGAATACTCTCCGGATCTGTCCGATTCCGCTCGGTGAGGAGAACTCGTTGAAGCGCTCGTTCGCACTCGGTCTGGCCGGCGCCGCAGTGCTCGCCAGCACCGCGGTCGCCGGGATGACCGCGCAGGCCGCGCCCGGTCTGCAGTTCGGGCCGTGCCCGGAGGACGTCAGCAAGCCCTACCCGCAGCTGCAGTGCGCCGAGCTGCAGGTCCCGCTGGACTACCGCGACCCCGGCGGCGAGCGGCTGACGCTGCTGGTCTCCAAGCAGCCCGCGCGCAAGCCCGAGGCCCGCCGGGGATCGCTGCTGATCAACCCCGGTGGGCCCGGCGGGCCGGGCGTCGGCTTCGCCGGAGCGCTGGCCCCGAAGCTGCCCGCGGCGGTGCTCGACAGCTACGACCTGATCGGCTTCGACACCCGCAACACCGCGCACAGCACGCCGATCACCTGCGTGGACCCGGCGACCTACTGGAAGACGCCGCTGCCCGACCCGGACTCGCCGCAGACCCGCGAGCAGAACTGGCAGCGCGCCCAGCAGTACGCCGACGGCTGCCAGCAGCGCGCCGGGAAGTACCTGCCGCACCTGACCACGCCGAACAACGCCCGGGACATGGACCGGGTCCGGGAGGCGCTCGGCGAGGAGAAGATCAGCTACCTCGGCTACTCCTACGGCACCTACCTGGGCGCGGTGTACGGGCAGCTCTTCCCGGAGCGGGTGGACCGGATGCTCCTGGACAGCGTGGTCAACCCGGACACCTCGGAGATCTGGTACCGCAACAACCTCAACCAGGACATCGCCGCCCAGGAGCGGCTAGGCATGTACTTCGACTGGATCGCCCGCCACGACCAGGTCTTCCACCTCGGCACCGAGCGCGCCCAGGTGCAGGCGGCGTGGGACGGCGTGCAGGCCGAGCTGCGCAAGGCGCCCCGCGGGAACCTGGGGCCCGCGGAGTTCATCGACATCACCTTCAACGCGCTCTACGGCGAGAGCACCTGGCAGGAGCTGGCCGAGGGGCTGGCCGACTTCCGCCTCCGCAACGACGACCGGAAGCTCGTCGGCCAGGTCGAGCCCAAGGACGAGGTCGCGGAGAACGGCAACGCCATCTACAACGCGGTCGAGTGCGTGGACGCGCCGTGGCCGACCCGGCGCGCGGAGTGGGAGCGCGACTCCGAACGGCTGGCCGCGGACTACCCGCTGGCCGCCTGGTACAACAGCTGGACCGTGGCACCCTGCCGGTTCTGGCACGCGCCCGCGCAGGAGCCGCTGAAGATCACCGGCGAAGGTCTGCCGCCGGTGCTGCTGGTCAACTCCGAGCACGACGTGGCCACCCCGTACCGGGGTGCCGAGGAGATGCACCGCTCGCTGCCGTCGTCGGTGCTGGTCACCGAGCGGGACGCGGGCAAGCACGGGGTGTGGGCCGTGGCCGGCAACGCCGAGATCGACCGCATCGGCACCGACTACCTGGTCAACGGGGTGCTGCCGCCCGAGGACGTGGCGGTCCCCGGGCACCCGGAGCCGGACCCGGCGGCCCCGTCGCAGGCCGCGCCGAAGACGCTCGACCTGCGCTGAGCACGACGGCGGCCGGGCCCGGAACCGGACCCGGCCGCCGCGCGAGCGGTCAGAGCACGCCGTGCATGTAGCGCTTGATGCTCTTGGAGAACACCAGCAGCAGCGCGGCGCAGCCGATGGTGGCCAGGCCGACGATGCCGAAGTAGATCTGCTGGTTGTCCACCGAGTAGAGCTTCACCACCTGGGCGCCCAGGCCCTGGCCCATCGCCGGGGCCAGGAAGTACAGGCCCATGGTCTGGGAGGCGAAGACCTTCGGCGCCAGCTTGGTGCTGGCCGACAGGCCCACCGGGGAGAGCAGCAGCTCACCGACGGTCATGATCACGAACACCAGCGCCAGCATCAGCGGCAGGTGCTTGCCGTCGTCGCCGACGACGACCTTCGACAGCACGACCCACAGGAACGCGACACCGACGAAGAACACACCGCCGACGAACTTCTGCGGGGTGGTGGGCTGCCGGTCGCCCAGCTTCATCCACAGCGCGGCCAGGACCGGCGCGAGGATGATGATCGCCAGCGAGTTGATCGACTGGAACCACGAAGCCGGGATCTCGAACCCGAACACGTGCAGGTCGGTGTCCGCCTCGGCCAGGTTGGCCAGGGTGTTCGGCTGCTGCTCGAACAGCAGGAAGAACAGCGCGGTGGCCAGGAACAGCGGGATGTAGGCGATCAGCCGTTCCCGCTCGACCTTGGTGATCTGCTTGCTGGACAGCATCACCGCGAAGTACACGATCGGCAGCACGGCCGAGATGATGCTGACCACGTTGACCAGGCCGTCCAGGCCCAGCACCCCGGACACCGACAGGCCGCCGAGCACCACGACGAACGCCACGGCGATGCCGATCGCCCGGCCCAGGACGCGGCCCTTGTGCTCCGCGGGGAGCGGGTTCACCGGCTTGGCCCCGGCCGAGCCGAGGTTCTTGCGGCCGAGCGAGTACTGGATCAGGCCGATCGCCATGCCCACGGCGGCGGCGCCGAAGCCCCAGTGCCAGCCGACCCGCTCACCGAGCGTCCCGGCGACCAGCGGCGCGAGGAAGCCGCCCAGGTTGATGCCCATGTAGTAGATCGAGAAGCCCGCGTCGCGCCGGACGTCGTCGTCGCTGTAGAGGCCGCCGACCAGGCCGGACACGTTCGGCTTGAGCAGACCGGTGCCGATGACCAGCAGCACCAGGCCGAGCACCACGGTGGCCACCCCGCCGGGGATCGCCAGGCAGATGTGGCCGAGCATGATGATCACGCCGCCGTAGAACACCGCCGACTGCGCGCCCATGACCCGGTCGGCCAGCCAGCCGCCGACCACTCCGGTCATGTACACCGAGGCACCGTAGATGCCGACCACCGACAGCGCGGTGGATTCCGGGATACCCAGGCCGCCGTCGGCGACCGCGGCGTACAGGTAGTACGCCAGGATCGCCCGCATGCCGTAGTAGGAGAAGCGCTCCCACATCTCGGTGAAGAACAGCGTCGACAGGCCGCGGGGGTGTCCGAAGAACCCCTTCTGCGGTGCGTCCGCAACCGTGGGTGAACTCACGATCACGTCCTCTCGTTGGCCAGGCGGCGATGACCGCCTCCGGTTGTGCCGCGCGATTGGTTACTCGCGCGTAAGAAACTGCCCGGCAGGTTACGACTCCCCGAAGTGGCCCAGACCACCGGGGCGTAAACCCGCCTCGCCCGCGCACGACGCAGCGCGACGTTCCAGTCACACTGGGAGCGCGCCAGCTGCAGATCCGCCGAAAACCGGCGGCCACCGCGTGACCGGATTCACACCAGAACCCCAGGAGGAATCGTGCAGTTGTTGGCGGCTCACCGCACAGCGATGGCGGAATTCGACGCTCGCGTGCAGCGCATCGAGGCGACGCAGTGGGACAACCCTACGCCGTGCACCGAGTGGAACGTCCGAGACCTGCTCAACCACCTGGTCGGCGAGCAGCTGTGGGCGCCGTGGCTGCTGGACGGGGCCACCCTCGACGAGGTGGGCGACCGCTTCGACGGCGACGTGCTGGGCAGCGACCCGGTCGGCGCCTGGGGCGAGGCCGCCGCCGCGGCGCGGCGGGCGTGGGACGCGCCGGGCGCGACCAGCGGCGAAGTGCACGTCACCGGCGGAGTCATCCCCGCCGAGGACTACGGCTGGCAGATGACCGCCGACCTCGCGGTGCACGCCTGGGACCTGGCCCGCGGCATCGGCGCCGACGAGCGGCTGGACCCCGATCTGGTGGCCGCGCTGCACACCGTGCTGGCCCCGCAGGTGCCCGCCTGGCAGGGCCTGGGGATCTTCGCAGCACCGCGCGAAGTGCCCGCGGGCGCCGACGAGCAGACCAGGCTGCTCGCGCTGCTCGGTCGATCGTGACGGCGTTGTTCCCGTTGCCGCGCAACCGATCACGGTACAATCGGCGGACGTATCTTTGCCTTTTCGAGGAGTGACGGCTTCAGTGCCTGCGGCACCATCCCCTGATGGGGGAAGTACCGGGCCGGGGTGTTTTCCCGGCGTTTTTGAGTTGGTGTGCGGTCGCCGGTGGGGTGGCCGGTGATGGATGTTG
>NZ_VWPH01000027.1 GCF_008630535.1 Saccharopolyspora hirsuta
ACCAGTTCAAGCGTCTACGGATCCGCTGGGAACGCCGAGCCGACATCCACCTTGGCCTCATGCACCTGGCCTGCGTCCTCGTCTGCTACCGCAAGCTGCCGACTTCATTATGAAACCAGCTGTAAGGCTGGTTGGTTCCAGTGAGCGCGCCGACGATGCGGCGGGCGAGCAGGTAGGGGTCTTGATCGTCGAGGGGCACGTCGCTGCCGGGGAAGGTCTTGTCGCCGACGGAGTAGGGGTTGCTCGCGGCGGCGGTGGTCAGTGCGCCGGTTTGGTCGACCATGATCCAGATGGCGGTGCCGTCGTTGAGGCAGAACTCGTGCATCGAGCCGATGTGCGGGTCGCGGGTGGTGATGCGGACGCCGCTGCCGAGGTATCCGGCCTGACGGTTGGGATCCACGGTGCGCCAGCGCTGGTCGGCGCGGGCAACCCCGCGGGGATCGTGATCGGCCAGGACCAGCTCGGCCAGGGCCCGCTGGGCGGCATAGTCGAGGTCGAGGTCGTCGTCGCGCAGACCGAGCGGTTGGTCGACCACGTAGACCGCGGTGCGGGGCTCGTCGTCGGTGCCGAGCCGGGCGAACAGGTGGATGAGCACCATCTCGTCCTTGGCGGGGGTGCGTAGCGAGCTGTGCAGCATGCTCATCACCACGCCCCGCAGACGGGCCTGCCCCTGGCTCGAGAGGTCGGCGACCATCAGTCCATGCATCGGCCCTGTTCTACCTGCTCCTGGCGTGCGGGGTTGGCATCGCGGCGGGCGAGCCGCTCAGGATTCCTGCCGTGGCGATTCGGGCAGTGCCAGTGTGGCGGTTCCGTCGGCGAGCGAGACGATCTGCAGGTGTGGGCTGGGGCCACGCACGATTGCGCTGCGCCCGTCCGCGGCGACATCCAACGTCCAGCCCTGCTTGGCTTCGGACACCGCGGGTTGTTGATCCCAGAGGTCGGTGACGTAGATCTGGGGGACCGAGCGCAGCCAGCTGGCCCGGCCGAGGCTGCGGCTGCGGGGTGCGGTGCGTCCGATGGCCCAGTCCCACTGCGGCGCTTCGCCGAGCTCGAAGGTCACCGTGTTGGACTCGGTATCGCGGTGGGTGGTGGTGATGGTCCATACCCCGGCGATGCGCCCGTCGGCGATGGCCATCAGCTCGTTCCCGTTGCGGTCCAGGGCCGCCCGGGAGATCGTCCACGACTGATCGAGACAGGCCCGCAGCGCCTGGTCCGAGCGGGAATCCGGGTCGGGCAGAAACGAAGTGACGTCGACGGCCAGCACGGGGTCCCTTTCTGCGTGGTCAGCGGCTGTGCTGCGGGCGGGGTGGGGAGAGAACGTCGTGCAGGCCGATGCGGGTGAAGATGACCCCGGTGGTCAGACCTGGCGCGTGGAGGGCATAGCGGGAGTCGATGGCCATGGAGATCCCCAGCTCCTCGCACGCGGGCAAGACCACGCGCAGCGAGGGGGCCGAGATGCGGTACGGGTAGTGCGCCACGGCCACGAGCTCGCCGTCGCGGTACCACGCGTCATGGTGGTCCATCCCGGTCATCGCCCGCTCTCCGACCGGGCACAGCGACTGGTCGGCCAGTGGAAGATCAGGGCGTCGGCGCTTGGGCTGGCCTGGGCACGAGCGCTGGACCAGCCGGCAGGGGCAAATGATCCCCGCGGGCCCTGCGTGGTCGTAACGTTGGGTGCGCAGGCCGCGCTCGTGCATCACGGCCATGATCTGCGCCTCGGCCTCACACTGTTCCTGCCGACTCATATCCAACGTTCCCGAGCGCGTGATGCGGTACTGCGAGGGCATCTCAGCTATCCGGGTTTTGGCTGCGGTACTCGCCGGGGCTGTCGTAATGCTCGACGTTGCCGCCGATGACGGCCAGTACCGACACCTGCGGTCTGCTCGTCGGCAGCTCGATCAGGTCGGTGACGAGCTGATCGACGACATCGACGGCCTCGTCACGACCGCAACAGCGGCCTGAAAACAGTCAGCCCCGGTGTCAACCAGACTCTGGGCAGACCAACTAGGTTGGGGAAGAACAGCGGGCTGGGCACGAAGCGGGTGTCGGAGGCATCGATGTGGAAGACGTCGGCGTAGGGGGCCAGCCGGGCGACCTCCACGCCGAGATTGGCCAGGTCGGCCGACCACAGCGACACCTCCACCGCGAGCCGGTCGCGCGGGTACAGGTCAGCCAGCGGCAGCATTGCGGACCACCTGGGTGGCGGTGGAAACGGGAAAGTGGGCGCGGCAGTGCTCGACGGAGCTGGCGATCAGCTTCAGCACCTCGGTGGAGTCGTCCTCGAACCGCGGGTAGACCTCCAGGATCACCGAGATGTCGGCCAGGTTGTTGTCGGCCAGGCAGGTCGCGAGCGCGCCGACGTCGAAGGTGCCCTGCGGGTGCGGCCAGCCCCAGTGCGGGTCGCCGTGGCCGTCGGTGCTGTCCAGGTGGATCTGCCGGATGCGCGGACCGAGGTTGTGGATCCAGCTCTCGATCCCGGCGTCGGCGCCGTGGAGCCGCTGGAACAGCGCGTGTCCGGTGTCCAGTGTGAGTCCCACGTTGTCGACCCCGCGCCCGCGCAATGTGTTCAGCAGGGTCTGGCAGTGGTCGATGTAGGCCGGGTACTCCCGCAGGATCGGGGTCGGCTCGACCAGCAGCTCGCGCACTCCGACGTCAGTGGCGTGGCGGGCGAGTCGTTCGAGGTGGTCGACGAGTTCGTCCTGGCGGTCGGCTCGGCGGTCGGGATCGGCGGCGTCGGTCTCGCTGATCGTGCCCATCGGGCCGCCGACGGCCGGAGCGCCGAGTTCGGCGGTGAGGTCGATGGCGCGCTGCCACCAGGTGAGGGCGGCGGCAGGGCGTCGGCGTCCGGGTCGAGCAGACCGCTGGGCACGTAGTGCGCCAGCCCGACAAAGCACGAGTCGATGATCAGGCCGTGGGCCGCGGCGGCGTCGCGAACCCGGCGGGCCAGCCGGGCGCGCTGCTCATCGGGCCACCAGGGGCCGAGCAGGTCGAAGGTGAACTGCACCCGGTCGAGGCCGAGGTCTTCGCGGACGAACGCGGCCCAGCGTTCCGGTTCCGGCATCCGCTTGACGGCGAAGCAGAGGTTGACGCCCAGGGGCATGACGGCTCCTTGTCGAATCGGTGGTGGAATGGAGGGCTTGGTCAGGGGACGGGCGTGAGCGCGTCGAGGTGGGCGCGCAGGAGGGCGCTGAGCTCGTCGATCGAGCGGGCGATGCCGCCGTTGAGTGAGTAATCGATCATCAGGTTGTTGGAGTCGGTGCCGCCGAAGCGGCGCGAATCGGTCTGCAGGCCGAAGCAGTGCGCACCGCGGGCGCGGCCATCCCCAGTTCCACGCAGCCGCCCTCGTCGGGGACGCGGCCGTCGAGGATGAACACGAAGATCGCGCATTCGGCGATCGCGGTGCAGTCCAGCTCGTAGAGCCGGCGTCGGATGGTGTCCTCGTCCAGGCCCTGGCGGACCAGCGGGGCGGCTTCGCCGCCGTCGCGCTGGGGCAGAAAGGTGTCGGGGCCGAGGGCGCGTACCGCGGCGTCGACGTGGAGGTTGAAACCTTTCTCCGCGTCGCAGAACAGCGGTGCGGCGATATATGCCTTCATGGGAATGCTCCTCAATCGAGGGTCGGTAGGGGTGGTCAGCTCGCGACCGCCGCGCCGATGGTGGCCAGCGCGGCGAAGAACTCATGAGCCCGGTGGTCGGGGTATCGGCCCTCGCGCATGGCCGGGATGTAGAACTCCTGGACCCGATCCCAGGTCCAGGGCTGCTGCTCGAACTCGGCCTCGACGCCGTTGTTGACCAGGGACGTCCAGCGGCGCAGGCAACTGGGACACCGGCCACAGTGCACTGTGCTGCCATCGGTGCGGCTGCAGGAGAACGTCAGCAGCAGGTGCTCGACCGGCAGGTTCTGCGCGAGGTACCACGCGATGATCTCGGTCTTGGTCATGTCCCAGAACGGGCTGTCGACTCGGGTCGGTTGCTGCGAGAAGCGGGCGATGAACCGGCCCATGTCGGCGAACGCCTCACGGCTCTTGTCGAGGGTGTGGTCGCCTTTGACGCCGATGCACCACACCATTTCCGCGCGGTTGGCGGCGAGCATCGCCAGGTGCACGTTGCGCAGCGGGATGATCGCGTCCCCGGCCTCCCACGCCCCGAGCCGGAGTTCGTCGCTGATCTCGACCTCGATGCCGGCGGCGTCGGAGAGCGCGGCGATGGCGGCGCGTTCCTGGCTGGCGTAGCGGTGCCCGAGGTCGAAGTACAGACCCGGCGGGCGGCCGAGATAGTGCCAGGCGGGATAGGAGTCCAACCCAGCGGAGAACAGCAGGACCTCGGGGATCCGGTTCTCGGTCATCGCAACGCTCCTGTCTGGATGGGCAACACGGGCGCGAGCAGTTCGTCGATCTCGGCCAACACGCTCGGCGTGGTCCGGGTGCCGACCCGGATCCGCTGGATGCGGCCGGGGAGGGCGTCGGCGAGCAGCCGGTAGGCGTGGCTGTAGCGAGGCAGGAACAACAGCCGTTCCACCGAGCCGGGGTTGCCGCCGCCGTGGCCTCGGGCGATGGCGCGTTCGCGGGCCAGCGGCCAGGGAATGTCCAGCCACAGCGCGACATCTGGTTGCAGGAACCACGGGGCCGCGACCGCCCGAACCTGTTCCAGCAGCAGCGTCGGGTCCACGTCGGGGTGTTGCTCGGTCAACACCGCCAGGGCGTAGGCGAGCTTGGAGTACACGCCGTGGTCGATGACCACGACGTCGTGCTCGGCCAGTGCCGGCCGGTAGAGGACCCGGTGGTTGTAGGACTCCCGACACAACCGCAGCAGGACGTCGACCGTGGCGTGGTGCGCTGCGACGTAGCCGCGAAGACCCTCGCGCCGGCGCAGCGGAGCTGTGTCGAGCATGTCCGACAGGCGTTCGACGACGCCATGGCGGGGGCCGTAGTGCAGCACACGCGTCGAGAACCCCGCGGCGGTCAGCCGTGCCGCCCTGCGCGGTGGCGGTCGTGGTCTTTCCGCCGCCCCAGATTCCTTCGACGGTGATCAGCACACCGCGGGCGGCCTCGTACGGTGGCGGATCGGCTCGGCCGGCGACAAGGTCAGCGTGCGGCGGGTTCGCCGAGGAGGAGCCGAACTCGTCGCGACGCTGCCGTTGCCTGGTGACCTTCGTCGACGAGGGCCTTCAGCTCCTTGGCGTCCTTGACTTCGGAACCGCACCAGGGGGCGCCCACCTGCATGCATCGGCTCGGCGCCGCGAACTGTCACAGGAGGTCGTAACCGCTGCTAGATCCGCCTGGAAGCGCCCTGCTGATTGACATGGCTGCATCCTGCATGCAGGATATCTCCGATCGAGCGCGACAACCAACGGAGGTTGCCCATGACCGTGCGCGCCCCTGACTCACTGTCAGCCATCAACGCCGTGCAGCGCCGCAAGGCGATTACCGCTGCCTGCATCGGGAACTTCATCGAGTACTACGACTTCGTCGTGTACGGCTACTTCGCCACTGTCATTGCGAAGTTGTTCTTCCCCAGTAGTGACACCGCGGCCAGCCTGCTTCTGACTTTTGCCGCGTTCGCGGTCAGCTATGCGGCGCGCCCCGTCGGCGCGCTGATCTTTTCCCACCTCGGCGACAGGCACGGCCGCCGCACGCCGCTCGCGGTGTCCGTGATCCTCATCGCCGTCTCGACCACCGTGATCGGTCTCCTGCCCACCTATGGCCAGATCGGCATCGCGGCGCCGCTGATCCTGACCTTCGCGCGGATGGTGCAGGGCATCTCCGTCGGCGGCGAGTACGGCGGGGCGACCTCCTTCATCTCGGAGTACTCCGCGAGCCGCAGACGCGGGTACTACACGGGCTGGCAGACCTTCACGATCGGCCTCGCGCTGTTCACCGGTGGCGGGGTGGCCACCATCCTTTCCGCGGGCCTGTCCGAGCAGGCCTTGAGCTCCTGGGGATGGCGGCTGCCGTTTCTGGTCGGCGTCCCGCTCGGGCTGATCGGCCTGTACCTGCGGATGCGCCTGGGCGAGACGCCGCACTTCGAGGCCGCCCGCGCGCACGCCGATGTCGAGCGGGCGCCCTTGCTCGCCGGCATCCGGCGGCAGTGGCGCTCGCTGGTGATCGGCATGGGCGTGGTCGTCACGCCGGCGATCTGTATCTATATCCTGTTTGTCTACACCCCGACTTACCTCGGACAGGTGGTCGGCCACAGCCGGTTCGAGGCCCAGGCCGCGAACCTCGCCGGGCTGGCGTTCTACTGCGCGCTCATTCCGTTCTTCGCGCGGCTGAGTGACCGGGTGGGACGCAAGCCCCTCATGATCGCCGGCACCGTGGCGCTCGCGACCGTCACCTACCCGGCGTTCCTGATGCTCGGCAGCACCGACTTCCTCATCGTCGTCCTCGGACTGTGCCTACTCGGTCTCGCGTTCGCCCCGCACTCCGCGGTGATGCTGGCCGTGGTCGCCGAGCTGTTCCCGACGCCGGTGCGCTACACCGGCCTTTCGCTCAGCCTCAACATCCCGGTGACCCTGCTCGGCGGGACCGCCCCGCTGATCGCGACGTTCCTCATCTCGTGGTCCGGTAACCCGGCCGCACCCGCCTTCTTCGTCATCGCCGGGGCGATCGTCTCACTCGTCGCGGCGCTGGCGGCCCGCGAGACCGCCCATTCCGACCTGATCACTGCCTGACAGAAGGGAAAAGTCCTTAATGCGCCTGCTTAATGTGGCCGGCCGCGCCGTCCTCGAGACCTTGGACGGCCGGGCCGACGTCGCCACCGCCAGCCTCGGCCGGTTCGGTCCCGACCCCCAGTCCCTGTTCGGGGAATGGGACGCCTTCCGCGCGTGGGCCGAAACGGCGCGACCGGACCGCGGCCGCGAGCCGGTGGGACCGCTGCTGTCTCCGGTACCGCGGCCATCACAGGTTTTCGCGGTCGGGCTGAACTATCACAGCCACGCGGAGGAGACCGGTCTCGCCGCGGCGACCGGGCGGCCGCTGACCTTCACCAAGTTCCCCAGCAGTATCGCCGGCCCCGGTGGCGACCTGGTGCTCTCTGGCGACCAGGTGGACTGGGAAGTCGAGCTGGTCGCCGTCGTCGGCAGGCCCGCTCATCGCGTCGCCCCCGAGAAGGCCTGGGATCACATCGCGGGCCTGACGGTCGGCCAGGACTTCTCCGATCGAGCCGTGCAGATGGAGGGGTCGCCGCCCCAGTTCTCGCTGGGTAAGTCGTTCCCAGGCTACGGCCCGCTAGGGCCGGCTCTGGTGACCGCCGACGAGTTCGACGACCCCGACGACCTGCGCCTGACGTGCCAGGTCAACGGCGAGACGGTGCAGGAGGGGCGGACCAGGCTCATGATCCATCCGGTGGCGCGGCTGGTCTCGGCGCTGTCGTGGATCTGCCCGCTCAGCCCGGGAGACGTGATCTTCACCGGCACCCCGGACGGTGTCGGTATGGGTCGCAAACCCCCGCGCTATCTCAAACCCGGCGACACCGTCGTCACGACGATCGAGGGGATCGGCACCATGACCCATCGGTGTGTGGAGGAGGCGGAATGAGCGGCCGCAGGATTCCCCGCTGGTCCGACCTCGCCCCGTTACTGCGGCCTAAACCCGTTGCCCTCAACGGGACTCGGCGCCGTCTCGCCAACGCCGCGACGGTCGACGACCTGCGCGCCGTCGCGCGGCGGCGCGCGCCCCGTGCGGTGTTCGACTACACCGACGGGGGTGCCGGAGCCGAGATCTCGATGGCGCGGAACCGGGCGGCGTTCGACCGGATCGAATTCCGCCCCGCGGTCCTGCACGATGTGTCGAATGTGGACACATCCGCCACGATCCTCGGGCAGTCCGCCGCCCTGCCGATAGCGCTTGCGCCGACCGGGTTCACCCGCATGATGCACCACGAAGGGGAAGTCGCCGTCGCCAGAGCAGCGGCGGCCGCCGGCGTGCCTTACGCGTTGTCGACGATGGGCACGACCTCGGCCGGCGACCTGGCGGCCGCCGCGCCGCAGACACGCCGGTGGTTCCAGCTGTACCTGTGGCGAGACCGCGACCGCAGTATCGACCTTGTCCGCGCCGCGGAACGCGCCGGCTACGAGGCGGTCGTGCTCACGGTTGACACGCCGGTCGCCGGGTCACGGCTGCGCGATGTCCGCAATGGAATGACCATCCCGCCTTCGCTGACGGCCAGGACGTTCCTCGACGGGGCGCTCCGTCCGCACTGGTGGCTCAACCTGCTAACCACCGAGCCGCTGCAGTTCGCGTCGTTCAGCAGCTGGGAGGGCACGGTCGCGGACCTCGCGAATCACATGTTCGACCCGTCCGCCACGATCCAGGATGTCGCGTGGCTGCGTGAGACCTGGCCCGGCAAGCTGATCGTGAAGGGGGTTCAGCGGGCCGAGGACGCCAAGGCCGTTGTCGACGCCGGTGCAGACGCCGTAGTCGTCAGCAACCACGGCGGGCGCCAGCTCGACCGCGCCCCGGTGCCGCTCGAAGAGTTGCCCTCGGTGGTGGCCGCGGTCGGCGACCGCGCCGAGGTATACGTCGACGGCGGAGTCCAGTCCGGGGCCGACGCGGTGGCCGCGGTGTGTCTGGGCGCGACCGCGGTCCTGGTCGGCCGCGCCTACCTCTACGGGCTGATGGCCGGCGGGGAGGCCGGGGTCCACCGGGTACTGGAGATCCTCGCCGCCGAGGTGCGGCAGACGATGCAACTGCTGGGCGCGGCGTCGGTGAAGGAGCTGACGCCGGGCCAGGTCCGGTTGCGCTGACGGGTCGCGCCGGATCAGGCGGTGCTCGACTCCTCGCGGTCGCGGCGCCGCCACTCCCGGCGTACCCGCTCGGCCAGGTTCTCCAGGTGCACCGTGGCGGCGCGCCCCGCGGCCTCGCCGTCGCGGGCGGAGAGTGCGGCCAGTATCAGCGCGTGCTCGGGCACCGCCTTGGTCTGGTCGGAGCTCCACGCCGTGGAGTAGGTCGCGAGGATGACCCGGGCCTGCACCCGTTCCAGGTGCTCGACGAGGCACTCGTTGCCACAGTGGGTTTGGACCTGCTGGTGGAACTGGAAGTCGGCCTTTCGCGCGACGCGCGTATCACCCCGCTTCACCGCCGCATCGAACTCGGCATGAATGCTGCTGAGCACGTCGATGTCGCTGTCCGCCAGCTGTGGTGCGGCCAGTCGTGCCGCCAGCCCCTCGAGCGGTGCGCGGACGGCGAGCGCGTCGAGCAGGTCACCCCGGCCAGCGGTGGGCACAAACGCGCCGCCAGGGGTGAGGGTCATCAGACCGTCGGTGGCGAGACGCTCGACCGCCGCCCGCACCGGACTCCGGCTCATGCCCATCTCCGCCGCGAGCGACACCACGCTCACCCGCCGCCCCGGCGCGAAACCGCCTTCCAGGATCCCGTCGCGCAGTTCCTGGTACGCCAACTCGGTCAGCGATTTCGGCCGGGGAACCCGGTCGACCACGTTCACCTCTCCCAACACCTGCACTGAGTCTTGCATGTAGCATACAGTGCGCTTCCGCGATTCAGGGCAAGATTCCCGCGCTGGTGAACCCGCCGTCTACGACGAAGACACTACCCGTGACGTACCCGGCCTCGTCGGAGCACAGGTAGGCGACCGCGTTCGCCACCTCCTCCGGTCTGCCGTACCGCTTCATCGGCACGGCATCTTCCCACGCCCGGCGCACGTCCGAGTCGTGCTGCGTCGCCGCGAGCGGAGTCTCGATCGGGCCCGGCGCGACGACGTTGACCCGGATCCCGTATTCGGCCAGCTCGACTGCCATGACCGAGGTCATGGTCACGATGCCGCCCTTGGCCGCACCGTAGGCGGTGCGGCCCGCATTGCCCCGCAGGCCGGACACGCTGCCGATGTTGACGATCACGCCGCCACCTGCCGCGGCCATCGCGCGAGCGCACGCACGCCCCGCGAGGAACGTGCCTCGCAGGTTGGTGCGAACCACGAGGTCGAACAGCTCGGCCGAGGTCTCGAGAAACGGCGCGACCCGCCCGATCCCCGCCGAGTGCACGAGGCAGTCGAGCCGGCCGTACGTACGCACCACGGCAGCCACGAGCGCATCCACCTGGGCCTCGTCCGTGACATCGACGTGCACGGGGTGGAGGCCGGGCCCGGGTGCAGGCTCGGTCGCTTCGGCCGAGAGATCCGCGGCCACGACGGTCGTACCGTCCGCGACCAGCCGCTCGGCCACAGCGGCACCGATGCCCGACACCCCTCCGGTGACGATCGCGACTTTCTCGACGCTCATTGCGGTTGTCCCACGACGGGCGGCCGATGCGGGTTCAGCTTGCCTTCGCTGATCGCCTTCTGTTGGTGCGCCGTCTCGCGGTCGATCGCGCGCCGGTCGCCACGAATTCGTGCCTCGAGCATTCGGGCCGCCGTCGGCATCAGCACGCAACTGCCGGGTGTGCCGTGGCTGTGCGCCGACGGGGCCCCCTGAGCGGGGACCGCCGGCGCGGACCCGAGCAGCGTGCCGCCGAACCTCCGCCGTGCGCGGCCGCCGCACGCAATGCAGGTCGTGGCCGTGGGAATCTCGTGAGCCGCCCAGTTTTCTTGGCGGCTCGCGCACTCGGTACAGGCGTACTCGACGAGGATCATCGCCTACACCTCACGAGTAGTATTCGGGTGCATGCGCGAACTCCGGCCACTGATCCGGGTCGTGCGGCACCCAGATATCCGCCTGCCAGGCCTCGGCCAGCCGCTTGATCTTGCGGATCGACCAGATCGCCTGCTCGGTGTTCGCGTCCGGCGAGGCGGGCAGTTCGGCCTCGATCGCGTGAGTGCTGTGCACGGTGTCGCCGGCGATGATGAACGAGCGATCACTCAATTGAACGAACAGGCTGGCGTTGCCCGGAGTGTGGCCGGGACAGGCCAGTATCCGGATGCTGCCGTCGCCGAACAGGTCGAAGTCGCCGTCGACCTCGTGCCAGCCGATCGCGCGGATGGGCTCGAAGTCGGCCTGCCGGAAGAACGCCGCGGCGGCCGGGTAGGGCCAGTAGCCGTACCCGAGTTCACCGCGCTGGATGAAGAACTTCGCTTGCGGGAACAGCGAAAGCCCGCCGGTGTGGTCGAGGTGCGTGTGCGACAGGATGACATGCGTGATGTCCTCGGGCCGGAACCCGATCGTGGCCAGCTGGCGATCGATGCGCTGGTCCGGCGTCATCTCGATGCCGGCCTCCTCGACCAGTTCGCCGTAGATCAAGTGCGGGTCGTCCGCGGCTTCGGGAACGAGGCCGGTGTCGAAGAGCACAAGCCCACGTTCGTGCTCGATGAGGAACGTCGGCAGCGGGACGGTGAGCCTCCCGGTGCCGCCGACGATCAGTAGGCTGTTCTCCAGGGTCATCCTGGCCCCGTCTAGTGCCCACAGCCGCTTCGCGTGCGTTGTTGCCTGCATGGACATCCTCCTTGATGCCATTCGGTTTCGTCGGATTTCAGGCGACCGTGCTCCCACCGTCCACGACGACCGAGGCACCGTTGATGTGCCGCGCGTCCGCGGAAAGCAGGTGGGACACGGCCGCCGCCACGTCGTCGACCGTGCCGTACGGCACCGCGACGGCGCGCTTCACCTCGTCACCGTCGGCGCCTGACAGCGCCTGGGTGCCTTCGTTGATCGCGCGGATCATCCTCGTTTCGATGGGACCGGGCAGCACCGCGTTGACCCGGATCCCGGTGCCGACGACTTCCAGCGCCGCGACCTTCGTCAGCCCGAGCACCGCGTGTTTGCTTGCGATATACCCCGCGAGGTTCGCGCGGCCACGGATCGCCGAGGTCGAGGCGGTGTTGACGATCACGCCGGACCCGGCCTCCACCATCACCCGGAGCGCTGCGCTGAGCCCCAGGAAGACACTGTGCACATTGATCCGCATAACTCGTTCGAAGACGTCCTCAGGATAGGACGTCAGCGGCTGTATCGCGCCCTCGATGCCGACGTTGTTGACCAGCGCGCCGAGTCCACCGTGCCGGCTCGTGACGTCGCGGACCAGCGCTTCGACCTGTGTGCGCTCGGTGACGTCGACCTCGCGGGCCTCGGCCGTGGAGCCGGCGGCGGCCAGCGATCCGGCGACCTTCTCGGCCGCGTCGCCGTCGCGGTCCACCACGATCACCGTCCACCCATTCCGGCCGAGGCGCCGGCAGATCGCGGCGCCTATATCGCCGCCACCGCCGGTCACGATCGCCGCCCCGGCTGCGGTCACGGCACACGCCGTTCGATCAGCCGCCGGTCTTCGACGCCGAAACCACCACCGTAAACCGGTGTCTTCATGAACTGTGCGCTGAGCACCTCGGGCTGGAGTTCGGTGAGCGGGTCGAACCGTGAGGGGAGCAGCTGCATGTCAACGCGCCCGCGCACCGGTTTCGAGTTCTCGATCGGGGTGCGCCGGTAAACGACGTCGGCATAGGCGACCCCGACGCCGTCGGGTTCCGGCAGCCGCCGCACGTGCAGCTCGCCGCCCGGCTGCTCGTCGTCGTCGGTGAGCAGGACCAGTGGCGCGGCCGCATCGGGCGTGAAGGAGAACGCGGCGAGGGGGATCGACCGCCGGGTGACCGAGCCGCTGACGCTGCCGTCTTCGGCCTCGAAGAACTCGAAGTCGCAGTCCTTTTTGGTGTATCCGAACAGCTCGCGCCCCGCGACGATGCCCATCGGATCGCTGCAGTACATGTAGATGTGGGTCTGGGTGTACAGGTCGCGGTAGCGGACGGCGACGGTGACCATGAGGTCGAACATGCGGCCGCGGTGGAGGGACAGGGTATGCCCGGGCGAGAGCATGAAGCGGAACGCCACCCGGTCGTTGACCAACTCGAACCCGGTGTCCGCGAGCAGCTTTTCCAGTTTCCCGCGGTCGACCTTGGTGACCACCTCGAGAGTGTGGATCCCGGTCTCCCATTCCAGCGGATACGCGGGGGAATAGGGCGGGTTGACGCCGCCACCGGGATGCATGTCGAACCGACCGAACATCGCAAGTGCCTCCTCATCGGAACAACTGCGAGCATCCTGCATGCAGGATGCAACTCCTGTCAAGCGCGTCGGCTCGGTCTATTTACAACTCGTTTCAAAATGATCGGCGCGTCTGCTGGCCGTAGTTGATCAAGTGTGGGCATGCTGATGTGGTGATTGAGAAGTTGGTTCCCGACAGTCTGTGGCAGCGGGTGGAGCCGTTGCTGCCGCC
>NZ_VWPH01000028.1 GCF_008630535.1 Saccharopolyspora hirsuta
AGCACGGGACGTTGGATGAGTCCACGGCGGAGTTGATGGACCGGTCGTTGCGGTTCGGTGAGCGCACCGCTGAGGAGCTCATGACGCCGCGGGTGCGGGTGGAGTCGCTGCAGGTCGGTGACAGTGTCCTGGACCTGCTGGAGCTGGCCCGCCGCACGGGCTTCTCCCGATTCCCCGTCCACGGCGGCGACCTCGACGACATCCACGGCGTCGTCCACGTCAAACAGGCCTTCGCCGTCCCCGCCGACCGACGCGGCAGCACCGCGGTCGAATCGCTGGCGCGGCCGATGCCGACCGTGCCCGAGACGCTCTCCGGCGACGCGCTGCTGAACCGGCTGCGCGGCTCCGGCCTGCAGCTGGCCGTCGTGGTCGACGAGTACGGCGGGTCAGCGGGCATCGTGACGCTGGAGGACGTGGTCGAGGAGATCATCGGCGACGTCCGCGACGAGCACGACCGCCGGGAGATCGCCGCCGTGCGCCGCTCCGGCGACCGCACCTGGATCATCTCCGGCCTGCTGCGCCCGGACGAGCTCAACGAGGCCACCGGCTTCGCCATGCCCGACGGGGACTACGAGACCGTCGCCGGGTACGTGCTGGCCCACCTCGGCCGCATCCCGGAGGTCGGCACCCGGCTGCCGGTGGACGGCTGGGAGCTGACGGTGTCCCGCATGGACCGCAACCGCATCGCCGAACTCCGGTTGACCCGCGAACCCGAGCACGCCGAGGCGACGGGGGCCGCCCGATGAGTGATGGTTTCGCGATTCTGCTGGGTGTTGTGCTGCTGTTGCTGAACGCGTTCTTCGTGGGGGCGGAGTTCTCGCTGCTGTCCTCCCGACGCGACAGGCTGGAAGCCCTGGCCGCACAAGGCAAAACCCGCGCCCGGCTGGTGATCAACGCCAGCCAGCAGGGCTCGCTCATGCTCGCCTCCGCCCAGCTCGGCATCACCCTGTGCTCCCTGGGCCTCGGACGCCTGGGCGAGCCCGCCGTGGCCCACCAACTCCAAGTCCCCTTCAGCGCGCTGGGGATCCCCGAGCCGGTGACCCACGCGGTGGCCTTCGCCATCGCGCTGGCACTGGTGGTCGTGCTGCACGTGCTCATCGGCGAAATGGTCCCCAAGAACCTGGCCCTGGCCGAACCGGAGAAAGTCGCCCTGTGGCTGGTGCCGCCGCTGGTCGGGTTCGTCAAACTCGCCCGCCCGCTCATCGCCCTGTTCAACATGATGGCCAACACCGTCCTGCGCCTGATGCGCGTGGAACCCAAGGACGAACTCGACACCGCCTACACCTCCGCCGAACTCGCCGAACTCCTCGTCGAATCCCGCCGCGAAGGACTCATCGACCACTCCGAACACCGCCGACTCACCCAAACCCTCAACTCCATCCAACACACCGTCACCGACGTCCTCGTCCCGATGACCGAGCTCACCACGCTGCCCACCCGCCCCACGCTGGGCGACGTGGAACGCGTGGTCGGCGAGACCGGGTTCTCCAGGTTCCCGGTCCGGGGCGACGACGGCCGACTGCGCGGCTACCTGCACATCAAGGACGTCCTCGACCAGGCCGGGCAGGACCCGTCCACCCCGATCGCACCGGCCCGCATCCGGCGGCTGTCCACGGTTCCGGCCGACGCTCGGCTGGACGAGGCCCTCGCGTCCCTGCGGCGCACGGGCAGCCACCTCGCCACCGCCGTCGACACCACCGGCACCCCCGTCGGCGTCGTCGCGATGGAAGACCTCGTCGAGGAATACGTCGGCACCGTCCGCGACGGCACGCACGTGCACTGACGGCGACACCCTCGTGCACTCGCGGTGAGCGGGTCGGGCGATCTCGCCCGACCCGCTCACTCGTTCGAGGGAAATGCGGGATGATCAGGGGGTGCGTCACCTCGTAGACACCGCCCCCGGACACCGGCTGATCGGCGCTCGCTACCGCCTGGAGGCCACCATCGGACACGGCGCGATGGGCCACGTCTGGGCCGGGACCGACGAGCTGCTGCACCGCCCGGTCGCGGTCAAGGAGCTCCGCCTGTCCCCCGGCCTCGCCGAGGAGCAAGCGGCTGAGATGCGAGAACGCGCGCTGCGCGAGGCGCGGGCGATGGCTGCGCTCAACCACCCGAACACCGTGCTGCTCTACGACGTCGCGCGCGAGGACGACCAGCCGTTCGTCGTGATGGAACTGGTGCACGGGCTGAGCCTCTCCCAGCTGCTCAACAAGCACGGTTCGCTCCCGCCCGCGAAGCTGGCCGTGCTCGCCGACGGTGTCGCGGCCGCGCTGCAGGCGGCGCACCAGGTGGGCCTCGTGCACCGCGACGTCAAGCCCGGCAACGTGCTGCTCGGCGCCGACCGCCTGGTCAAGCTCGCCGACTTCGGCATGTCCCGCAGCACCGCGGAGTCCACCCTCACCCGCTCCGGCGTGCTGGTCGGCACCCCCGCCTACCTGGCCCCGGAGATCGCGGTCGGCGGCGAGCTCGGCGCGAACGCGGACCTGTGGAGCTTCGGCGCCATGCTGTTCGCCGCGGCCGAGGGGCGCCTTCCCTACGAGAGCACCGGCGATCCGCTGATCACCATCAGCTCGATCGTGCACGGCCCGGTGCCCGCGCACCGGCAGACCGGGCCGATCGGCGAGGTGATCAGCGGGCTGATGGTCAAGGACCCGGCCCGCCGGATGCCGCTGCTGGAGGTGCGGCAGCGGGTGCACGACCTGGCCCGCCAGGCCGGGGCGCACCCGTTCGAGGACTACCTCCGCGACATCGAACCGCCCCGCCCGATCACCCCCACCGCACCGCCGTCCGACCAGCCCACGGCCCCGGCCGCGAAGCGCTCCACCACCCGCACCGCGATCGTGCTCGGCGCGGCGGCGGTGCTCGCGATCGGCGCCGCGACCGGCGGTTTCCTGCTCGGGCGCGCCGGTGAACCGATCCCCGCGGGGGTGCCCCAGCGGGGAACTCCCACGTCCTCCCCCACCGCGGCCGCCGACGACAGCCCGTTCGGCGCGCTCGAGGCCGAGCACGCGTCCTCCGGCCACAACGCTGGCCAGCTCGGCTCCGAGCGCGGCGAGGGCGAGCCCGTCCAGTTCGCCAGCGGGATGAAGGACGGGTCCTCGCTCACCTTCGACAACGTCGAGTTCGGCTCCGCCACGGCGACCGAGGTCTCCGCCAGGCTGCGCCTCGTCGACAGCGCGGCCAAGGGCAAGATCGAGCTCCGCCTGGGCGGGCCGTCCGGTGAGCTGATCGCCAAGATCCCGGTGTCCTCGAAGCGCGGGGAGGGCTGGAAGGCGGTGCCGGTCGAGCTGCTGCGCCCGCTGACCGGGCGCCACACCGTGCACCTGTCGGTCATCGCCGACGAGTCCGCCCCCGTCCTGGACCTGGACTGGGTGCGGTTCCACCGCTGACCCCGACTACCCTTGACCGGCGATGACCGTGCTGTCCGAAGACCAGTGGCGGGCCCGGCAGGCCGCCCACCGCGAACGCGTCGCCCGGTGGACCGAACCGCACCGAGAGCGCCAGCACGAGCACCGCAAGCACCCGGTGCTGGACTTCCTGTTCACCTACTACTCCTTCCGCCCGGCGCGGCTGGAGCGCTGGCAGCCGGGCGTGGGCGTCGCGCTGGCCGGTGGTGAGGAGTTCCTGGCCCGGCGCGGTTTCACGGCCACCCCGGACGGCGTGGCGCTGGACCCCGCCGCGTTCACCGAGAAGCGCCGCAGCACCGCGGAGTTCGTGCTGGGGCTGCTCAGCGCCACCGCGTCCCGCAAGGCCCGGCTGGGCTGCTTCGGGCTGCACGAGTGGGCCATGGTCTACCGCACGCAGCCCGCCGACATCCGCCACTCCGGCTGGCCGCTGCGGCTCGGGCACGCGGGCACCGACGAGGTCGTGGACTCGATGCAGATCAGCTGCACGCACTACGACGCGTTCCGGTTCTTCACCCCACCGGCCCGCCCGCTCAACGCGCTGCAGCCCGAGCGCACCGACCAGGTCCGCCTGGAGCAGCCCGGCTGCCTCCACGCGAACATGGATTTGTTCAAGTGGTGCTACAAGCTGGACCCGTTCGTGCCCGCCGAGCTGGTCGCGGACTGCTTCGAGCTGGCCGTGCGGGTCCGCGAGCTGGACATGCGCGCCAGCCCCTACGACCTGCGCGAGCTCGGCTACCAGCCGGTCCCGATCGAGACGCCCGAGGGCCGCGCGGACTACGTCCGCAGGCAGCGCGAGTTCGCCGAGGAGGCGGCGGTGCTGCGGCAGCGGCTGATCGACACCTGCCGGGACTTGCTTCGCTGGGCTGACGCCGGTTTCGGAGCAGAACCGCACTCTCCCACCGGACCGGCCGTGCAATGATCACGCGGTGACCACCCACTACTGGCAGCACGTCGAATTCGAGGATCCCGCCCTCGAAACGGCGCGTCGCGAGCTCCACGCACCGACCGGCGCGTTGGGCGTGGACGAAGCGTTCCTCGCGTTGCTGCGAAGCGGCCGGACGGTGGCGGTGAGCATTGCCCTGGACATGTACTCGGCCGAGGAGCGAACCAGCAGGTGGGGCTTCGCCAATCCCCTGCAAGAGCATGCGGACGAGGTGCTGGAACGTGCCCGCGAAGTACTGCGTAGGCCGCCGATGCCCGCAACGGACAGCGGCGCAGCGCACGACGGCGCTGATCATGCCAGTGCTCTCGGCGCGATGATGAATCTTGCGCGACCTGATGACGCGGACCTGCTCGCTGCAGTTCTTCGAGCCCCGGCGAGCAGCGAGGTGCTGCTCACCGCTTGCATGGCCGCGGACGGCGCGTTGTGGGCCGACGAGCCCAGCTCCGAACTCATCGCCGCTCTCGGCGAGATCGTCTTCGACACCGCTCGCACGACCGACCAGCGAAAGGACGCACTCCGCGCACTCGGCAACGTCGAGGCGTCATCTGCGGCCGACATCGCGGTGCGAGCCGCGCAGGACGAGGACGCGGAGCTGCGGAGCACCGCGGTCGCAGTGCTGGCCACTGCGCATCTCAGCACCCACCGCCCCCTCGTCGAGGAGTTCTTCGCGGCCTGCCCGCGCACAGACCCCAACTACCTCAACATCCGCGACCAGTTGGAAGACGCCGGGAACGCCTGACCTCCGTCCTCACCTGGTCGCGGCAACCCGTGTGACCGTCGGCTCCTGAGCTTCGGGAAGCTCGCGCAGCGAGCGCAGCGGCGAGAGGAACACCGCCAGCCAGGTCACCGCGAAGACTCCCGCCGAGACCCACAGCACCGCGCGGGCGCCCGCTGACCCGCCGAGCGCCCCGGCCAGCACTCCCCCGACGGCGAGCGCGCCGGTGAGCAGGAAGCGGAATGTCGCGTTCATCCGGCCCATCAGGTGGTCCGGGGTGATCGACTGCCGCAGGCTCACGGCGAGCACGTTGCCGATACCCGTCTTGGTGGTGAGCACCGCCCACCCGGCTGCGGCGAACCACAGCCCGGAACCGCTGCTGAGCAGCGGCACCGCGCACCCGGCGCAACTGGCCGCCACGCCGGCGATCCACAGCACCCGGCCGTACCCGAAGCGGGCCGCCAGGGCTCGCGCGCAGACCGCCCCGGCGAGAGCTCCGCAGCCGCCGACGGCGAGGAAGACCCCGAGAACCCACTCGTCGAGCCGCAGCTCGCGGACGAACACCACCGGCAGGACGGTGATCGTCAGCGTGGTGGCGAAGTTCGTCAGCGCGCCTTCGATCGCCAGCGGTCGCAGCACCCGGTTCCCGAGCACGTGGTGCAGCCCGTCCCGCACGTCCGGCCACACCCTCGATCCCGGCCGCGCCGGAGCCGCCGGTGCCGCCACCCGGATCCGCCACAGCACGACGGCCGAGCACGCGTAGCTGAGCGCGTCGAGCGCGATCACGACCGGCGCGGCGAACGCCGAGGCCAGGAACCCGCCCGCGCTCCGGCCGATGATCTGGTTCACGCCGCGCGCGCCCATCAGCCGGGCGTTGGCCGGCACCAGGTGGTCGCGGCCCACCAGCTCGGGCAGGAAGGTCTGCGCGGCCACCTCGGAGAACACCGTCGCCACTCCGCCGAGCAGCGCCACCGCGTACAGCTGCGGCATCGTCAGCGCCCCCAGCAGCCAGGCGACGGGGACCGAGCCGTACAGGACCGCGCGCACCACATCCGTGGTGATCATCACCGCGCGGCGGGGCAGCCGGTCCACCCAGGCACCGGCCGGCAGGCCGATCAGCAGGAACGCGGCCGTGGTGAGGGCGGTGAGCGCACCGACCTCGGCCGCGCCCGCGCCGAGCGCGAGAACCGCGGTCAGCGGCAGCGCGACGAAGCTGATCTGGGTGCCGAAGTCGCTGCCCGCGATGGCGGCGAAGAACGACCGGAACTGCCCCGGCAACCGGTCCGGGACCGCTGGTTTTTCGATCACGCGGCGACGATCGCGGTTGCCGGGCCCGGCGGCCACGAATTTAGACTGGGCCGAATCCACCACCGGGAGGCCGCAACTGCTCAGGATGACGATGTCGGCCGAAGGCCTGGCCCGGATCAGGTTCGCCCGCTCCCCGCTGTGGGAGGTCACGGCCAGCGTTCGCGTCCTGAAGGAACCCGGCAAGCACCCGCTGCACCACGCGTGGCGCGCCCAAGCGCAGGCCCGGCTCGACCGCGGCACCACCGATCTTTCGCTGCTGTTCGACCTGATCCCGACGCCGAGCAGGATCCTGCCCGGGTTCCTCGCCCCGGTCCCGGCCGGACAGCGACCGACGCTGGCCGAGGAGCTGGCGGATCTCCGGTCGGTGCCCGAGCACTCGGTCCGCGCCATGATCGAGAGCGCCGTGCGCACGCCATCCGAGCCGGTCCGCCGGTTGCACGCCGACCCGGCTCGCGAGCTGCCTCGGCTGGCCGAGGTGATCGAGGCCTACTGGGCGCTGGCCGTGGAGCCGTGGTGGCCGGAGATGCAGGACCTGCTGGACCAGGACGTCCGGCACCGCGGCGCGCTGCTGGTGGAGGGCGGTGCCGCGCGGCTGTTCAGCGAGCTCAGCCCGGCGGTCGAGTGGCGCGAGGACGGGTTGCGCGTGCGGCACCGGTACTTCGAGGGCACGCACGTCCTCGACGGTCGCGGGCTCGTGCTGGTGCCGTCGACGTTCATCTGGCCGGTCGTGTTCTCCAAGCTGGAGCCGCTGTGGCCGAGCGCGCTGCGCTACCCCTCCCGCGGCATCGGCGCGCTCTGGGCACCTAAGCGGCCCGCTTCGCTCGACGCGTTGGCCGCGGTCGTCGGCCGGTCCCGGGCTGTGCTGCTGGCCGAGCTGGACGTGCCGAGGTCTACCACCGAGCTCGCTCGCCGCACCCGGATGTCGGCGGGCAACGCCTCGCAGCACCTGACCGCGCTGCGCGCTGCCGGGCTGGTCGCGGTGCAGCGGGAAGGCCGGTACGTCCTCTACAGCCGTACCGCTCTGGGCACCGGACTGCTGGCCGGGGCGGGCTGATCAGGCCTGGTCGTGGGCGGTCCGGGCGGCGAGGATCTGGTTGACGTTGCGCTCGGACCAGTCGGCGATCGCCGCCACCGGGGCGCGCAGCGAGTGGCCGAGCTCGGTGAGCTCGTAGGTCACCTTGGGCGGGATCTCCGGGTAGGCCGTGCGGGTCACCAGGCCGTCGCGCTCCAGCGCGCGCAGCGTCTGGGTCAGCACCTTCGGGGCGACGCCGCCGATGCCCGCGCGCAGCTGGGTGAAGCGCAGCGGGCCGTCGGCGAGCAGGGTCACCACCAGCACCGTCCACTTGTCGCCGATGCGGTCCAGCACCAGCCGGGTCGGGCAGTTCGGGTCGGTCAGCTTCCCCCGTTCGAACGCGCTGTCCTGCTCGGTAACCATGAGATACCTATAGCACAGCGGTGAACGGTCCCCCCGGCCCGAAGACCCGCCCGGCGAAGCGCTCGGCGATGCGCCGGTGCGCGGCGGCGTCCGGGTGCAGCGCGTCGGGCAGCGGGAGCTCGGCGAAGTCGGTCTCGCCGTAGAGCTCGCGGCCGTCCAGGTGGTGCAGGTTCGGGTCGTCGGCCGCGCGCTGGGCGGTGATGCGGGCCAGCTCCTCGCGGATCACGTTGAGCGTCAGCTTCCCCGCCGCGCGTTCCGCCGGATCACCGGTGGCCCGGAAGCGCACCATCCCGTCGTCGAACACCGGGGCGCCGGGACCGGGGGTGTCCTCGTGGATGGGGCACAGGATCGGCGAGATCACCAGCAGCGGCGTGCTGGGGTGGCCCTCGCGGATGGTGTCGAGGAAGCCGTGCACCGCCGGGCCGAAGGCGCGCAGGCGCATCAGGTCGGCGTTGACCACGTTGATGCCGATCTTGACGCTGATCAGGTCCGCCGGGGTGTCGCGCAGGGCGCGGGCGGTGAACGGGTCGAGCAGGGCGCTGCCGCCCAGCCCGAGGTTGATCAGCTCCACGCCACCGGCCGCGGCGGACAGCGCGGGCCACGTCGTGGTCGAGCTCTCGGCGTTCGAGCCGTGGCTGATCGAGCTGCCGTGGTGCAGCCACACCCGGCGGCCGCGGTCCGGGACGGGTTCGACCGGGGCGTCGGTGCGCAGCTCGACGAGCTCGGTCTTCTCCCGGTACGGCAGCCAGATCTCGACGTCCTTCGCCCCGGCGGGGAGCTCGGCGAACCGGACGGTGCCGACCGGTCCGGCCTCTGTGGACACCGCTCCGGTGGCCATGTCGATGGTCACGACGTTGCCGCCGGGCGCGGTGGCGCGGCTGACGAGGCGGCCGTCGACGAGCAGGTCGTAGGCGTTGCCCGGCAGGGTCTGGGCACCGCGGTAGACCGTTTTGGTGGACAGCACGTCGAGTTCGACGGCCGTCGCCGCGGTCCGGAAGGCCAGCCGAACCCCGGACGGCTGGGATTCCACCATGGACAGCTGCCCGTCGGCGCACTGCGCACGCGCCCTCGCGGGCAGGCGGTGCGGCAGCACCCCGCGTTCGGTGCGCTCCAGTTCGAGCGCGCCGCGCAGGATGCTCTCGGTGATCGGCGTGGTGATCCACGTCGAAGCGGGGTTGTCGTGCATGGGGCCCACCCTCTCAACCGGACTTCCGGATCGCACCTGATTTACGCGGCGGTCCCGCGCCTGGCCAGCACCGCGAAGACGAGCACCGCCGCCAGCGAGAGCGCGCCCATGACCAGGCCCATCGGCAGGGCGGTGTCGGTGCCCGCCGAGCCGACCAGCGGGGCGGCCAGGGCACCGGCCGAGAACTGCATCACACCGAGCAGCGCCGAAGCGCTCCCGGCGGTCTCCGGGTGCCCGGACAGCGCCAGCGCCGTGGCGTTCGGCGAGACCATGCCGATGCTGGACACCACCAAGAACAGCGCGGGCAGCAGCCCGGCCAGTCCCGCGCCGGTGGCCGCCGACACCGCCACGGCGACCCCGCCGAGCGCGTTGCAGCACAGGCCGATCGACAGCAGGCGGCGGGGTTGCGCGCGCTCGACCAGGCGGGCGTTGAGCTGGCCGACGAGCACGATGCCCAGCGAGTTGATCCCGAAGACCAGGCTGAACGTCTGCGGCGACATGCCGAAGACGTCCTGCAGCACGAAGGACGAGCCCGAGATGTAGGCGAACATCGCCGCGAACGCCAGCGCGGCCGACAGCGAGTACCCGACGAAGGCGCGGTCGGCGAGCAGGGCGCGGAAGGTGCGCAGCGTGTCGCCCAGGTTCCCGGCCCGCCGGTTCTGCTCGGGCAGCGTCTCGCGCACCCCGAACGCGGACGCGGCCAGCAGCACCGCCCCGATCAGGCCGAGCGCCAGGAACACCCCGCGCCACGACGTCACCCGCAGCAGCTGCCCGCCGATGAGCGGCGCGAGGATCGGCGCGAGCCCGTTGACCAGCATCAGCAGCGAGAAGAACCGGGCCATCGCCACGCCGGAGTACAGGTCGCGCACCACCGCCCGCGCGATGACGATCCCGGCCGCCCCGCCCAAGCCCTGCACCAGCCGCAGCCCGGCCAGCGCGTACGCGGACGGCGCGACGGCGCACAGCAGCGAGGCCAGCGTGAACACCACCAGCCCGACCAGCAGCGGGCGCCGCCTGCCGAAGGTGTCCGAGAGCGGCCCGGCGACCAGCTGCCCCAGCGCGAGCCCGAGCGTGCACGCCGTCAGCGACAGCTGGACCTGCGAGGCCCCGGTGCCGAGCTCGGCGGCGATCTGCGGGAAGGCGGGCAGGTACATGTCGATGGCCAGCGGGCCGAACGCGGACAGCCCGCCCAGGATCAGCACGTACTTGGTCCTGTTCGGTGCAGACATCCCCAGCCTCGTTCGTTCGCCGCGCAAATGATCCGAGAGCACGTTAACCGACCTGGCGCGGCGCGATGAGTTCGGTGGCCCGGGCTGGTCTGCACGGTCGGAGCGACGATTCGAGGAGGCCCCGATGCGCGACCTGGCACCCGCCGCCGACCGGCTGGCCGAGCTGCTGACCGGCGTCACCGACGCCCAGCTCACCGCCCCGACCCCGTGCGCGGACTACACCGTCGGCGACCTGATCGACCACATCAGCGGGCTGAGCCTCGCGTTCACCGCAGCAGCCGCGAAGGACCGCTCGCTGACCTCGCAGGGACCGTCCGGGGACGCGTCCCGGCTGCCCGCCGACTGGCGCACCCGCATCCCCGAGCAGCTGACCGCGCTGGCGAAGGCCTGGGAGGATCCAGCTGCTTGGGAAGGCATGACGCAGGCGGGTGGGATCGAGCTGCCCGGTGCGGTGGCCGGGCTGGTCGCGCTGGACGAGATCGTGGTGCACGGCTGGGACCTGGCGAAGGCCACCGGGCAGCCGTTCGACTGCGACGAGGAGTCGCTGACCGCGTGCCTGGAGTTCGTCGGCCCGGCCGCCGAGAACCCGGGACCGGACAGCCCGTTCGGCCCGCCGGTCGAGGTCGCCCCGGGCGCCCCGCCGCTGGACCGGCTCGTCGGTCTGACCGGCCGGGAGCCCACCTGGCGCCCCTGACCCGCTCAAGGCAGGCGGGGGTCGATGACGGCCTTGATCTTGCCCTGGTTGGCCATCGCGGCCAGGGCCTTGGACGCCCCGGTCAGGCCGACCGGTTCGCTGAACAGGTCGGACCACGGCATCCGGTCGGCGAAGGCGCGGAAGAACTCCACCGCCCGGTGGTAGTCGGCGATGTCGCCGTTGAGCGATCCGCGCACGGTCAGCTCCTTGCCCATCACCTCGCCCAGCGGTACCGGGGTGGGCTTGGTGCCGGTGGAGCCGACCACGACGATCGTGCCGCGCTGGGCCGCCATCCCCACCGCCTCCTCGCCGACGGTGTCCGCCCCGGCGAAGTCGAACACGTAGTCCGCCCCGCGCCCGCCGGTGAGCTCGCGCACCTTCGCCATGCGGCTCACCGGTTTCCGGTTCAGCGGCACCGTCGCGTCGGCGCCGAACCGGATCGCGGCGGCCAGCCTGTCGTCGGGGCCGCCGATGGTGATCACCTTCGCCGCGCCCGCGATCCGGGCGGCTGCCGTGGCGAAGATGCCCAGCGCTCCCGCTCCTTGCACCGCGACGGTCGATCCGGGGCGGATGCCACCGGCCCGGTCGAACGCGCGCAACACGGTCTTGCCCGCGCAGCCGGACATCGCCGCCCAGGTGTCCGGGACCTCGTCGGGCAGCAGGAGCTTGGCCGCACCCGGGGTCACGTAGCAGAGCTGGGTCAGACCGCCGGTGGCGTAAGGGCTTCGGTCGGCGCGCTGGCGGAATCCGTAGCCGCGGTCGGCGCACGCCACCGGTTCGCGCAGGACGTTGCAGCCGTAGCAGCGGCCGCAGACCGACTCCGACCAGCCGATCCGCGCACCCGGTTCGATCGGGCGCCCCAGGGCGTCCGATGTGGACTCCCCGACCGCGACGACCTCGCCGACCATCTCGTGGCCCAGGATCATCGGCAGCATGCCGGGGAAGGTCATCCGGCCCTGCCACAGGTGCACGTCGGTGCCGCACAGCGTGGTGCAGGTGATCCGCACCAGGGCCGCGCCGGGTTCGACCTCGGCGGGCAGGGGGACGTCCTGCAGGGCCAGCGGTTGCACGTGCCCGGTGAGCACGGCGGCCGCGGTGGTGTTCGGGAGCGCCATCGCCAACCTCTTCTCGGGGATCACCACGGACGATCAACAGACTACGAACGGAGACGGAAAAATCCTGCGCTGGCAACAACTCGACAGCTCAGCCGAGCAGCTGACCGCCGTCGACCGGCAGGCTGGCACCGGTGATGTGCCGGGCCTGCGGGGAGGCCAGGAACACCACGGCCGGGACCACGTCGTCGACCTCCGCGATCCGGGCCAGCGGGATCCGCTGCTCCCACGCGGACCGGGCGGCGGCATCGGCGGTGAGACCGGCGGTCATCGGGGTGCGCACCGGCCCGGGCGCCACCGCGTTGACCCGGATTCCGCGCGGTGCGAGCTCGATCGCGGCTGATCGGGTCAGGGCCTCGACGGCGGCTTTGCTCGCCTCGTAGTGCCCGAGCCCCGGCGTCGGCTGCCGCGCGCCGATCGAGGTGATGTTCACGATCGCGCCCCGGCCGCGCTCGGCCATGCGCGCGCCGACGGCCCTGGTCATCAGGAAGGTGCCGCGGAGGTTCACCCGGAAGCACGCGTCGAAGACCGCGACGTCCAGCTCCACCAGCTGGCCTCCCCCGGCGGTCAGGCCAGCGTTGTTGACCAGCACGTCGACCTCGCCCACCCGGTCGTGCACGTCGCGCACCGCGGCTTCCACCGCGTCGGCGTCGGAGATGTCCACCGCCACCCACTCCGCGCCCAGACCGGCCGCGACCTCCTCGGCGGCTTCGGCGGAGATGTCGGCGACCACGACGCGATCTCCGTTCGCCGCGAAGGATTCCGCGACACCGCGGCCGATCCCGCTGGCGGCTCCGGTCACCAGCACCACGCGGGGCAGTTCGTCCATCGCAGACCGTCCGTTCTCCCGGCGCGGGACCTGCCGCGCATCCGGATCAGGTTTTATTATACGAGCGTAGACTAAAAAGCCGTTGCGCTGAAGGGAGTCTCAATGATGTTGTCAAGCCGCTTGGGCGGCGATCGATGGCATCGTGGGCTGCCAGGTGCGGTGGTCGCGGATGAGTGCCCAGAGCACGTCGACGCGGCGGCGGGCGAGGGCGAGGAT
>NZ_VWPH01000029.1 GCF_008630535.1 Saccharopolyspora hirsuta
CGGCAGCAACGGCTCCACCCGCTGCCACAGACTGTCGGGAACCAACTTCTCAATCACCACATCAGCATGCCCACACTTGATCAACTACGGCCAGCAGACGCGCCGATCATTTTGAAACGAGTTGTTAGGCCTGCTGCTGTTCGACGCCGACGACCTGACCGCCGCCCAGGCCGTGCTGCGCTTCGCCGCCGATGGCGCCGACCCGGACGCCGCCGGTCGCGCCGACGCGCTGCTGGCCCAGGTGCTGCACATGCTCGGCGATGTCGAGGGCGCCCGGGAAGCGCGCGACCGGGCGCTGACCAGCAGCGATCCCGGCGTGGTCGAGATCGCCGGGGAGCTGGAGCTGCCCGCGCCCGGCCAGCGGTCCACCGACCAGTACCTTCAGGTCGCCTACGAGCAGGCGTGCTCGCTGCTGGAGCAGGGGCGCGACCACGACGCCGAACCGATCCTGCGGCGGCTGCTGGACAGCGGGCACCCGAACTACGGATCGCTGAGCGCGGCGAAGCTCTACGCGCTGCACGCCGAGGATTCCGCGATCGCGCGGCAGATGGCGGAGCGGATCATCGGCTACCGCCACCCCGAGCACCTCGGCTGGGGGCAGGTGCTGCTCGGCGGCGTGCTGGAGGGCGAGGGAGACGCGGCGGCTGCGGCCGAGGCGTTCCGGGCCGCCGCCGAGGACCCGCGCCCCAGCATCCGGTTGCACGCGCTGATCCACCTGGGCATGCAGCTGCTCGCGCTGGGCCAGGCGGACCAGGCGCGCGAGATCTACCAGCGGGTGATCAACACCCGCCACCCGCACTTCTCGGTCGAGGCGCTGGGCGTGCTGGCCGAGCTGCAGCGCGACACGGGCGATGTCGCCGGGGCGATCGAGACCTTCGGCCGGGTCGTGGCGTCCGGGCACGAGGGCAAGGCGCCGCTGGCCGCCTACAACCTCGGGGTGCTGCAGTACGAGCACGGCGATCAGGAGGCCGCCGCCGCGGCGTTCCGCCGGGCAGCGCAGGCCGAGAACCCGCACATCGCGCACCAGGCCGAACTCGCACTGTCCATGATGGACGTCTTCGACGCGCAGCAGGACCCGGCCGGGGACGACGCCAAGCAGCTCGCGCTGCGCGCGCACCAGGCCGCGGGCGCGGGCGACCTGGCCGCCGCCCGCCTCGCCTACCAGCAGGTCATCGACATGGACGTGCGGATGTGGTCGGTGATGGCGGCCAACTCGCTCGGCCTGCTGGAGGCCGTCGCCGGTGACCTCGACCAGGCCCGCCGTACCCTGCAACGGGCTTCGACGTCCGACGAGGCCTCGCTCGTGCAGGACGCCGCCTTCCGCCGCGCGATGATCGAGGAGCCCGGCGCGCGGCCCGTGCTGGAGGCGATCTTCCGGCTGGAGCACGACGAGGACGCCGGGCTGGACGAGCTCGCCGCCAGCGCCGATCCGCAGGTGCGCGACCTGGCCGCGCTGGTCCGGGCGGAGCTGCTGCTGACCTCGGACGTCACCGCCGCCGTGGAACTGCTGGGCTGCCTGGTCGAGTCGCCGAACCGGCTGGTGCGGACCAAGGCCGGTCAGCTGCTGGCCAGCTGGCTGGTCCGCGAGCAGCGGGCGGACGACGCGGTGCGGCTGCTAGAGCGGATCGTCGCCGACGGGCACCCGATGCTGCTCCCGTGGTCGGCCGCGCAGCTCGGGGACCTGCTGGTCGAGCACGGCGAGCCGGAGGACGTGATCGCGGCGTTCGCCACCGCTGCGGGAGCGGGATACCCGGCGCTGCTCGGCGAGGTGTTCGGCAAGCTCGCGATGCTCTACCGCATGGCCGGTCGCGACGACGAGCTGGTGGCGCTCTACCGGACCGCGATCGACAGCGGCCACCCGGAGTTCGCGCCGCGCGCGTCCTACCTGCTGGGCGAGCACCTGGTGCTCTCCGACGACCTGGACGCGGCACTGGAGTGCTTCGACCGGGCCGCTGGCTCGGACTCTGAGGTCGCGATGTTGGCCACCTTCGGCGCGCATGCCGTTCGCCGCGACTTCGAAAGCGCACGCGCGGTCCTCGCCGACCTGGCCGACGATCCGGAACCGCACGCCAGCGCGACCGAGCTGGGCTTGAACCTGGCGCACCGGCACCAGGCGCAGGGCGAGGTCGAGTTCACCGGGGCGGTGCTATCGCTGGTGGCCGAAGCCGGTGATCCAGACCGGAGGCAGGAGGCTCTGCTCTTCCTGGGCGCGCTGTGCGACGAGGCCGGCGACAAGGCCGGGGCCCGCGCGGCGTGGGAACGGGCGGCGGAGGGGGACAAGCCGCGCGAAGCAGCCGTCGCCCGGTACCACCTCTCGGAGCTGCTGCAGAACGACGGTGATCTGGACGGCGCCGACGTGCACCTGGCCGAGGCCGCTGCGGGCGACACTGACATCGCCGGGGTGGCCGCGTTGCGGTTGGGCGCGCTGCGCGATGAGCGCGGAGACCTCGAGGGTGCGTTGGAGGCCTTCGACCGCGCCGCAACGGTGGGGGACCAGTCCGAGGCCGCGTGGGCGAACGCCTACAGCGCTCCTCTGCTCGCCGACCAAGGCGAGGTCGGGCTCGCGAAGGAGGCTTACGAGCGCGCGATCGCTTCCGGCGTGGCGGACGTGCAAGCGCAGGCCGCGCTGGCGCTCGGCAACCTGTTGCGGGACACCGGGGACGATGCCGGTGCCAAGGCCGCCTACGAGCAGGCCCTGGCGTTCGGCGACGAGGACATCAGCGCCCGCGTCTACCAGGAGATGGGCGCCGAAACCGCGGAGATGCGCGCCTACCGGTTGATGTCGGAGGGCGACGTCGACGGCGCGCGGGCGGCGATCGTCGAGCAGTTCGGGTCGGACCGGGTGGCCGACTTCTGGTGCGCGGCGTGGACGGACCTGGCGGCCGCGGCCTCGGTGCTGACCGAGGTCTCCGGCGACGACCTGCGGACCTGTTCGCAGCTGGGGCTGGACTTCGGTGCCGCGGTGGAGGACCCGGCCGAAGCGCGGGCGTTCTTCCGCATGGTCGCCGACCACGGTCACCCGGACGTCGCACCCCTGGGCCGCGTGCAGCTCGGTCAGCTCGCCGAGCAGCAGCGCGAGCACGCGATCGCGCTGGCCTGGTACCGCCGCGCCACCGCCGACCCCGAGCACGGCGCGCAGGCCGGAGTGCTGCTGGCGCAGCTGCTCACCCGGCTCAACGACGTCGAGGGCGCGAAGTCCGCGTGCCGGAACGCTTTCGAGGCGGCGGAGGGGGCTTCCGCGCTCGACGCCGGGGTGCTGCTCGGGCAGCTGCACCACGAGTCCGGCGCCCCCGTCGAAGCCCGGCGGGCCTGGGACCAGGCGGAAGCGGCCGCCGAGTCGCCCGCGCAGTTCGGCGAGGCGCTGCACCGCCGCATCGCGCAGATCGGCGAAACGGCCGACGCGGCGCACGAACTGCTGCACCGCGCATCCCGCTCGGACGACCCGAGCACGGCGATCACCGCGATGCTCTGGCTCGGCGAGCGGGCGGTGCAGGCCGACGACCTGGACACCGCGGTCCGCTGGTTCGGCGAGGCAGCGGCGCTGGACGTGCCGGAGCAGTCCGAGGCGGCGCGGAGCAGGCTGGCGAACATGCTGCTGGCGCAGGGCGATCGCGACGCGGCCCGGGTCGAGTACGAGCGGGTCAGCAGGTCCGCCAACCCGGACATCGCGGCACGCGGCGAACTCGGCATCGGCATGATCCGCCACGAGGAGGGCGACCTGCCCGGCGCGGTCGCCGCCTACGTCAACGCCGCCGCTCACTCGGTGCACGAAGGCCTGACCGAGGACGCGATCCACGGCGCCCGGGTGGTCCTGGAGCAGCAGCACTCGGGCGGCGACCACCGCGCGGCGGCGGACACGCTGCGCCGCCTGGCCGAGGTGGTGCCGGAACGCGACGTCGCGGAATGGGCCTACGACGCGGGAACCGAGTTCCTCGACGTCGACGACACCGACTCGGCGCTGATCTACCTGCGCTGCGCGGTGGAGATCGGCGCACCCGATCCCGACCCGGCGGCGGTGCTGGCGCTGGGCGATGTCCTGAAGCGCCGCGACGACCCGGCGGGAGCTCGGCAGGCCTACGAGCGGGTGCTGGACACCGGCGACGAGCGCTTGGCCGCGGTGGCGAAGTACCGGCTGGTGGAGCTGCTGGGCGAGGACGACCCGGCAGCGGCCGAAGAGCTCATGCAGCGCCCGGACGACATCTTGGGCCCGGCGATGAAGGCGATGCTCGGGCTCAAGCGCCGCGACGAAGGAGACACGGCCGGGGCGATCGAGATGTTCCGCGAAGCCGCCGACGGTGCCGACGAGCAGTTCTCCCCGATGGCGGTCTACGCGCTGGCCCAGTCGCTGCGCCGGGACGGCGAGGTGGAGCAGGCCCGGCAGACCTACCGGCAGCTGGTCGAAGTCGCCCCGCACGACCACTACGCGGGCCAAGCCCTGCTGGAGCTGGCCGCGATCGCCTACTACGACGAGGACGACGACGAAGCGCGCGCCTGGAACCTGCGGGCGTGGGAGTCCGACGACCAGGAGCTGTCGGCCAAGGCGGCGATGAACCTGGGCCTGATCGCCAAGCGGCGGCGCGACATCGAGGCGGCGGCTCCGTGGTTCCAGGCGCTGATCGACCTCGGGCACCCGTCGGCGGCGCTGGCCGCAGCGCACCTGGCGGAACTGCACTACTGGCGCGAGGAGCACGCCGAGGCGGCCCGGCACTACGGCTACACCCTCGCCAACACCGAGGACAGCGAGCTCATCGCGGAAGCGGCCTACCGCGTCGGCGAGTTCCACTACCAGCGCGGCGACCTCGACGCGGCGCGCGAGTTGCTCGACCGGGCGGCCCGCACCGAGGACCAGACCTTCGCGGAGCGGGCGAGCACCCTCCTGGCGCGCCTCGGCTGACCCGTCAGGCGCGGGCGACGATCAGGCGTTCCGGGAGCGCCAGGACCTGGTCCAGGACCTCGCACGCCGCACCGGCCGTGTGCCACTCCGCGGTGGCCGGGTTCGCGGTCAGGCCCTGCTCCTGGGAGACGCGCGCCGCGCGCACGTCGTCCTCGCCGCGCAGCTCGACGACGTCGACGATGTCGCCGTGCGGGCGGACGTAGATGAGCGCCATGAGCTCGCCGTCGGCGTCGCGGACCGGCGGCATCAACCGGAATCCGCGGGCCACCAGCTTGCGCAACCGGATGCTGGACTGGTCCTCAGCTGACGAGGTCATCGAACTCACCGTCCTTGGCTCCGCTCAGGAAAGCGGCCAGCTCGGCTCTGGTGTAGATCAGCGCGGTACCGTCCGGCTCACGCGACTGGCGCAGTGCGATGGTGCCGTCGTCCAGTGCCGCGAGCTCGACGCAGTTGCCCCACTTGCCGCTGTGGCGGGACTTTCGCCAGGTCACACCCGGCAAAGCGGTGACGGGGACTTCGTACCTACCGTTCATCAGGTCTCCCTGGATCGGCTGCACATGCAATTGCATACGCCATTGCGCGAGACGGTACCACAGCGTTCCGCAACGAGACGATCACCCAGCGTGGTCGAAGATCAGGTGATTCAGAGCGCGGCGCGGACCTTCCGCAGCATTTGCCGGGTTTGCTCCGGAGTTCGCGCGTCCACCATCAGCCGATCGAGTGTACGGCTGTAGCGCTCGATCTCCTCCCGCTTGTCCAGGTACAGCGCGCCGCTGAGGTGCTCCAGGTACACGACGTCCGGCAGCTCGGGCTCGGCGAAGCGCAGAATCGTGAACGACCCCTCCGCCGCGTACCCGCTCAGCGCGAAGGGCACCACCTGCAGCGCGATGTTCGGCTGCTTGGTCATCTCCAGCAGGTGGTCGATCTGCGCGCGCATGACCGCGATGCCGCCGATCGGGCGGTGCAGCACGGATTCGTCGATGACCGCCCACAACCGCGGGGCGTCCGGGCGGGCGAGCAGCTTCTGGCGCTTCATCCGCAGCGACACCCGCCGGCGGGTGTCGTCGTCGGCCAGCGCGGGGTGCCCCGAGCTGGCCAGCGCCATCGCGTAGTCCTCGATCTGCAGCAGTCCCGGGACGAACTGCAACTCGTAGGTCTGGATCCGGGCCGCGACGCCCTCCAGGCCCACGTAGTCCTGGAACCACGGCGGCATCGACTCCGCGTACCGGTTCCACCAGCCCGGCTGCCGGGATTCGGCGACCAGCTGGAGGAAGTGCGCGCGCTCCTCCTCGTCGTGCACGCCGTAGAGGGTGAGCAGGTCGTCGATGTCGCGTTCCTTCAGCGAAACCCGGCCCAGCTCCATGCGGCTGATCTTGGACTCCGAACCCCGGATCGCCCGCGCCGCCTCCGCGGGCAGGATCTCCGCGGCCTCGCGCAGCCGCCGCAGCTGGGCACCCAGGATGATGCGACGTGCCGTCGGGCTCCCGTCGCGGGCAGCGCTCTCCCGCGCCATGGCCGCACCTCCTCAACGCCTGCTCACCGAAGTGATAGCACATCGGATGTTTACGCAGTGCAGTGAAGCTCGTACGCTATGCAACCCTCCGAGCCCCGACGACCAACGCCCAGCGAGGACACCGATGACTGCCGACCTCAGCGCCTCCGATGGCGAGACCCCGATCCACATCGACACCAGCAAGGCCAGCATCGCCCGCGTCTACGACGCCTTCCTCGGCGGCAAGGACAACTACGAGGTGGACCGCGAGGTCTTCCGCCGGGTCCGCGAGGTCACCCCGGAAGCGGCGCAGCTCGCCTGGGACAACCGCCAGTTCCTGATCCGGGCCACCCGGTTCATCGCCGCGGAGACCGGCGTGACCCAGTTCCTGGACTGCGGATCCGGGCTGCCGACCGCGGAGAACACCCACCAGGTCGCGCAGCGGATCGCCCCCGACGCGCGGGTGGTCTACGTCGACAACGACCCGGTGGTGCTCGCGCACGGGCGAGCGCTGCTGGAGGAGAACACCCAGACCCACTTCAGCCCGGCCGACATCTTCGAACCGGCGCAGATCCTGCAGGACGAGGTGGTGCGCAGCCGCCTGGACTTCAGCGAACCGATCGCGCTGTTCCAGATGGGCACGCTGCACCACTACGACGGCGAGCGGCCGCCGCAGGACATCATGCGCGAGTACATCGAGGCGCTGCCGTCCGGTTCCTACGTCGGCATCAGCCACTTCCTGGACCCGGAGACCGAGGAGCACAGCGACCTGGCGCGGCGCATGGAGCAGACGTTCCTGCACAGCCCGATGGGCACCGGGGTGTTCCGCACCCACGCCGAGATCGAGGCGATGTTCCCGGGCCTGGAGTTCGTGGAGCCGGGCCTGGTCCGCTGCGCGGACTGGTGGCCGACCGGCCCCCGCCTCAAACCCCTCTACCCGGTCCAGCACTGCATCGCCGGAGCAGTGGCCCGCAAACCCTGACCGTCGCCCCGGGGTGCCGCGATTTCCATTGAAATCGAACGTCCGATTTCAATGAGCCTTTTTCATCTTGTTTCGTGTTGGAGGGTGAGGATGGCTTGGGCGAGGGTGCTGACTTGGTGTGGGCAGCAGCGGACGCGGTCGAGGACGTGCCAGTTTTTGAGGGTGGCGAA
>NZ_VWPH01000003.1 GCF_008630535.1 Saccharopolyspora hirsuta
GAGAACCGCGAAGTCGGCGACGTCACCACCCTGGCCGACTCCAGCGTCATGGACCTCATCTCCAAGGGCCTCAAGACCAGCAACGACGACTGACCCAACACCACACACAGGGGCGCCCTCCCAACCCCGGAGGGCGCCCCTGCTGCTGTCAACAGGAACGTGAAGTTCCTGTCAGATCGTTCGGCAGGACCCTTCTGACCTGCGAAGACGACACTCCAGGACCGTTTCGCACGGCAACCATCCGCGGTGCGGATGTTAGGCTTTCGTCAAAGGTGTGCCGGGAAGTCTGGTCGGCGTTCGTAGTCCGTGCTATCCGCGATCGGAGCCCTCGCGTGTCGAAAGCCGACCACAACCAGTCCCCGCCCACCTCGGCCAAGAACTTCGACTTCGGCGCTTATCTGCGCACCGAAACCGTCGGCGGGATGGTTCTGCTCGCGGCCACCGCGATCGCGCTGCTGATGGCCAACTCCCCGCTGTCGGAGTTCTACCGGGCCGTCCGCGACTTCGAGCTGGGGCCGGAAGCCCTGCACCTGCACCTGAGCGTCGGCGAGTGGGCCAAGGACGGCCTGCTGGCGATCTTCTTCTTCGTCGCCGGGCTGGAGCTCAAGCGCGAACTCGTGGTCGGCGAGCTGTCCAACCGCAAGAGCGCGATGCTGCCGGTGATCGCCGCGCTCGGCGGCATGATCGTCCCGGCCGTGCTCGCCTTCGCGATCGGCCACGGCGCGCCCGGCGCGCACGCCGCCTGGGCCATCCCCGTCGCCACCGACATCGCCTTCGCGCTGGGCGTGCTGTCGCTGACCGGCTCCTGGATGCCCACCGCCGCGCGGGTCTTCCTGCTCAGCCTGGCCGTGGTCGACGACCTGGGCGCGATCGTCGTGATCGCGGTGCTGTTCACCGACGGCCTGAGCGTGCTCGCGCTGCTCGCCGCCGTCGTGCTGTGCGTCGTGTACTGGTACCTCCAGCGCAAGCGCGTCACCAGCCCGTTCCTGTACGTGCCGCTGGCCGTGGCGGTCTGGGTCGCGGTGCACACCAGCGGCATCCACGCCACCATCGCCGGTGTCGCGCTCGGCCTGCTCACCCGCGTCCGCCGCGACCCGGACGAGGAGGCCTCGCCCTCGGAGCGCCTGGAGCACCGACTGCAGCCCTGGTCGGCCGGTCTGGTCGTGCCGGTGTTCGCGTTCTTCGCCGCCGGGGTGCCGGTGGACGGCGAAGCGCTGGCGGCGATCGGCGAGGACAAGGTCGCCATCGCGGTCATCGTCGGCCTGGTGGTCGGCAAGCTGGTCGGCATCTTCGGCAGCTCGTTCCTCGCGGTGAAGCTGGGCATCGGGGCGAAGCCGACCTCGGTGCGGTGGAGCGACATGGCGGCGCTGGCGATGCTCGGCGGCGTCGGCTTCACGGTGAGCCTGCTGATCGCCGACCTCTCGCTGGAGGGCGCGGCGGCCGAGCGCGCCAAGGCGGCGGTGCTGATCGCCTCCGCGATCGCCTCCCTGGTCGCCGCCGCGATGCTCTTCCGCCGAGGCCGCAAGGTCAAGAACGACGAGGCCAACGCCGAATCCTGACCGCCCCGCAGAACGGGCCTGGAAACCCCGGAGAAGTCACTCGCGGGTAACGCACCGCGAGTCGCCCGGTCGGCCGCTGATCGCGCGTGGCACGATGGGGCACGTGAACAGCGCCCAGAACAGCACCAACGGCAGCCGTGACGGTGCGGGGTGGACCGCGGTCACGTCCATCCCGCTGTCCGAGGAGGGCACTGCTCCTGACGGCCAGTCCGTCGGCGCGTTGGTCCGCGATGCCACGACGCACCTGTCCACACTGGTCAGATCCGAGGTGGAGCTGGCCAAGACCGAGCTCGCCGGCGAGGTGAAGAAGGCGGTCAAGGGCAGCGTCTACTTCATCCTCGCGCTGGCCGTGCTCGGCTTCAGCATGTTCTTCCTGTTCTTCACGCTGGCCGAGGGCCTGGCCCAGCTCGGGCTGTGGCGGTGGGCGGCGTTCGGCATCACCTTCCTGCTGATGCTGGTGGTGGCCGGTTTCCTGGCCTTCCTCGGCTACCTGCGGGTCCGCAAGATCAAGGCCCCCAAGCGCACCATCAAGTCGCTGAAGGAGACGTCCCAGCTGGCCAAGCGCCACAAGGACGAAGAGGCGACCCCCGCGGCGTAAGACGCCCGACCGCGCCGCACCCCCACCCGGAGGTGCGGCGCGTTTTCACGTCCGCCCCCGGGTAGCGACCTGACCGGCGGGCCGTCGGCCCACGGCATCGCAGTTTCAACTGAAACTGCGGTCGGCCGTGGGTGGAAGTTCCAGTTTCAATTGAAACTGCGGTCCTCCGCGCGCGGCCGAGGTCGAAGAGGTGCCCCCGGTCAGCTCGTGCAGCTGCCGGTGGAGACCGGGGTGGTCAGGCGCGGGGCGGCGGCCACCTCGTCGGCGACCTCCGCCGCGGTGAGGGCGAAGCCCGTCTCCGGGTCGTCGACCGCCGCGCCGAAGACCACGCCGACCACCTTGCCGCTGGGGTCGATCAGCGGGCCGCCGGAGTTCCCGCTCTGCACCTTGCCGCGCACCGTGTACACCTCGCGGACCACCGTCTGCGCCTCGTAGATGTCCGGGCCGCGCAGCCTGATCTGCTCCCGGACCCGGCCCTCCGACGCGGTGTACGGGCCGTCCAGCGGGTAGCCCAGGGCGATCACGTCGCTGCCCGGGGGCACCTCGCCCTGCGCGAAGGTCATCGCGTCGGCGTCCAGGTCCGGCACCGACAGGATCGCGACGTCCACGTCCGGCTTGTACATCACGACCTCGGCGTCGAACTGGCCGCGGCCGATCTCGATGGCCACCCGGTCGGTGCCCGCGACCACGTGCGCGTTGGTCATCACCCGGTGCGGCGAGATCACGAACCCGGTGCCCTCCAGGGCCCGCGCGCAGGACGTCGCGCGCCCCCGGACCTTCACCACGCTGGCCCGCGACTCGCGCACCACCGGGCTGCTGGCCAGCGCCGGGTCCGGCGGCGCTATCTCGGCCACCGGGGTCTGCGAGAACGGCTCCAGGGCCTGCGGGAACCCGGACACCCCGAGCATCTCGCGCAGGTCGTTCGGCAGCTGCCGGGCCGAGTCGGGCATCACCGAGTTGACCGCGCTGAGCACCTTCGACCGGCTGATCGCGGCGGCCAGGCCGGGCAGCGCGGACGCGGAGGTGAACGGCAGCGCGACCAGCCACGCCACCACCAGCACCGCCACGAACTGCAGCACCGAGCCCAGCGCGTTGTCCACGCCGGTCAGCCGCCGGGAGGTGATCCGGTCGCGCAGCTCGCGCCCGGCCCACATGCCGAAGGTCTCGCCGAAGGCGACCAGCAGCACCACGATGCCGACGCCGAAGCCGAGGCGGGCCACCGGGCTGTCCAGCCGGTCCAGCAGCAGCGGGGCCACCTTCAACCCGACCACCGCGCCGACGAACACGCCGAGGAACGAGAAGAACGCCGTGACCAGGCCGCTCCGCGCACCCGACACTGCGGCGAGCAGTGCCAGCAGCACCACCAGCAGGTCGACCCAGTTCACCCGCTCACCCCTCCACCCGGCGATCAGACCGCACTACGGTCTCAGACCGGTCAAGCACGCCCGAACCCGATGTCCTCGGCCTCCTCCGCGGCCCGCCAGGCCTCGTCGAGCTCCCGGACGTCGGCGCGGTTCCAGCGGCGCGCCCACCCCGCCAGGTCGAGCAACCCGGACAGCAGTCCACCGGTGAACCCCCACACCAACATGCCGGGCACCAGGAACGCCGGGCCCGCGTGCCGCCCGGTCAGCTCCACCCGCAGCCGGTTGGCCGGGTCGGTCAGCCAGGAGATCGGCACCCGCGCGACCGCGGCGGTCTCCCCGGGGTCGACCGGTGCGACCGGCGAGGGCTCGGCCCAGTGCGCGAGCACCGGGGTCACCCGGAAACCGCTGTGCGGGACGTGCAGCTCGGGCAGGGTCACCAGCGGGCGAACGCCCTCCGGCCGCAGCCCCACCTCCTCGACGGCTTCGCGGAGGGCGGCGTCGACCGGTCCGCGATCAACATCGTCGAGCGAGCCGCCGGGGAAGGCAACCTGGCCCGGGTGCGAGTTCAGACCGTCGGCGCGGCGCAGCAGCAGCACGTCCGGGCCGCTCTCGCCCTCGCCGAAGAGCACCAGGACGGCGGCGGGCCGGGCCTCCGCGGGCGGGTTCTCGCGCGGCCAGCCGAAGTGCCCCGGGTCCAGCTCGGCGGCGCGCTCGACCAGCGGTCGCAGCCATCCGGGCAGCTCAGCGGGGTCGACGAGCAGTTTCGGGCTCACCGGGCCCCCAGCGTGCGCTCGACGGCGGCCCGGACCTCGTCCGGCGTCTCGAACGCGATCGGCGGGTCGATGCGGCGGACCTCGCCGGAGCCGGTCACCACGTAGCTGATCGGGAGCACGTTGGGCGCCTTGAGCGCGGCCCGGATGCGGTTGTCGCCGTCATGCACGTTGGGGAAGTGAACGCCGAGTTCGGCGAGCAGGTCAAGACCGTCGCCGGGATCGCTCTGCACCTGCACCCCGAGCACCCTGATGGCGCCCGGCTGCTCGGCGTAGGCCTGGAGCGCGGGCAGCTCGGTGCGGCACGGTCCGCACCAGGTCGCCCACACGTTGACCAACGTCGGCTCCCCGGCCACGGCCGCGCCGACGTCCGCCCGCGAACCGTCGGCCAGGCAGCTGCCGGTGACCCCGGCCAGCTGCGCCGGAGCACCCTCCCCGCTCGGGCAGGGTTCCAGCGCCGCAGCGGCGCGCTGCGCCGGGTCGACCGGCTTCGCCGCAGGTGGCGAGGCAGGTGCGGCGGTGTTCGCGGGTTGCTCGGCGTCGCGCGGCCAGAGCGCGATCACCCCCAGCACCGCGAGCACCAGGACGACGATGGTCCAGCGGATCTCGGTCCGGAAGGCGCTCACGCCACCGGCTCCTTGGCCGCGGCCTGCTCGACGGTGCGCTCCGGGACCTCCTCGACCACCCCGGCCAGCTCCAGCAGCCGAGGTGCCTCCGGGCCGCGCACCAGCTTGGCCGCGGCGGCCGGTTCGGTCGGCCCGAGCCCGTACGACGGGCAGTCCTTGGCCAGCAGGCAGGCACCGCAGGCGGGCTTGCGGGAGTGGCAGACGCGGCGGCCGTGGAAGATCACCCGGTGCGAGAGCATCGTCCAGTCCTTGCGCGGGATGAGCTCGCCGATCGCGTGCTCGACCTTGACCGGGTCCTCCTCGGCGGTCCAGCCCCAGCGGCGGACCAGCCTGCCGAAGTGGGTGTCCACCGTGATGCCCGGCACGTCGAAGGCGTTGCCCAGGATCACGTTGGCCGTCTTGCGGCCGATGCCGGGCAGCTTGACCAGCTGCTCCAGCTTCGACGGCACCTCGCCGTCGTACTGCTCCACCAGCGCCGCGCCCAGCCCCATCAGCGACGCGGCCTTGTTCCGGTAGAAGCCGGTGGAGCGGATCATCTCCTCCAGCTCGGTGCGGTCGGCGCCCGCGTAGTCGGCGGCCGTCGGGTACTTCGCGAACAGCGCCGGGGTGACCTCGTTGACCCGCTTGTCGGTGCACTGCGCGGACAGGATCGTCGCGACGGCGAGCTCCAGCGGCGTGTCGAAGTCCAGCTCGCAGTGCGCGTCCGGATAGGCTTCGGCGAGGGCTCGCACCATTCGGCGAGCTCGTCTCACCAGGCCCAGCCGGGTTTCACCGCCCGCGCGGGGCTTGGTCTTCTTGGTTCGAGCCAGATCCGACACCCCACCAGACTACGGATCCGGCCGACGCGGACGGTGGCCGTACCAACGCGCCCACCCGGCAACCCGACCCCGGTTGCACCCTGCTCGACGGCATGCGTGAGGATGTAAATCATGGTGGCTGCCTGGTTCGTCATCGTCGTGCCGCTCGTGATCATGTTCTTCACGCTCTTCATGGAGCGCGTGGAGGCCCGCCTGCGGCACGTGGCGGTGCAGGAGAACGAGGTGGAAGAGCTGCTGGAGAACGCCCGCCCCGACGAGGTGCGGGCGCTGTTCCGGCAAGGTATTGGACGAGCGCTGGAGTTGTTCCAGCTTCGCAGGGTGGGACGCGCCGGTAGGCTGCGTACTCGCCGTTCGCGCGACCAGTCTTAGAATTGCTGGTAGTGATCGGCGGCACACCGCCAGACGCGCGCACGCGGGTCCGGCACCACAGCAAGCCGCCGCGTCTCAACATGGAGGGACGAGGTGGACGAGACCCTGGCCCGGGCCGGCATCTTCCAAGGAGTGGAGCCGGCCGCGGCGGAGGCCCTGGCACAGTCGCTGGAACCGGTTGAGTTCCCGCGCGGGCACGTGATCTTCGCCGAGGGCGAGCCGGGTGACCGGCTCTACATCATTCAGTCCGGCAAGGTGAAGCTCGGGCGCAAGTCCCCGGACGGCAGGGAGAACCTGCTGGCGATCATGGGGCCGTCGGACATGTTCGGCGAGCTGTCCATCTTCGACCCGGGACCGCGGACGTCGACGGCGACCACGGTCACCGAGGTCCGCGCGCTGAGCATGGACCGCTCCGCGCTGCGGCAGTGGATCGGAACCCGCCCGGAGATCGCCGAGCAGCTGCTCCGCGTGGTGGCCCGCCGTCTGCGGCGCACCAACGGCATGCTGGCGGACCTGATCTTCACCGACGTTCCGGGCCGCGTCGCCAAGGCGCTGCTGCAGCTCGCGCAGCGCTTCGGCAGCCAGGAGGCGGGCCTGCTGCGGGTCACCCACGACCTGACGCAGGAGGAGATCGCGCAGTACGTCGGTGCTTCTCGGGAGACCGTGAACAAGGCGCTGGCGGACTTCGCGCACCGCGGTTGGCTGCGGCTCGAGGGCAAGAGCGTGCTCATCCTCGACCCGGAGCGGCTCGCGCGCCGCGCCCGCTGACCGGAACGCCGCAACGCGCGCGAACGACGCGCGTCGGCCGACGGATCCGGGACCTTCTCCCGGATTCTTCAGTCGACGCGCGTTTTTGCGCGCCCGGAAGCCGGTAGTTCTCCCCTCCCCAGGAGCGGCCTCGGCTGGTAGGACGGTGATCAGCTGAGGAGAGGGGCGGGGCGTGCACTGGATCGGATACCTCGGGGCGGCCGCGCTGGCCGCGCTGCTTGTCGCGATCGTGGCGGACCGGCGGAGCGCTCGGCGGGATCGCGCCCGCGAGGAGCAGCTCGAACACGCCCGGGCGGTTCGCGCGGAGCGCCGTGCCAAGCAGCCGATCTCGATCAAGCGGCCGAGCGGTCCGGTGGAGAAGCCGGTCCTGCCGCCGCACCGCCGCAGCAGCGGCTGGGTCGGCGGGGGTGACGGCTTCCACGACGGCGGTGGCGGCTGGGACAGCGGCGGCTTCGGCTGCGGTGACTCCGGTGGCGGCGACTCGGGCGGCGGCTGCGACTGACGCCGGACATGTGAAGGGGCCGGGCGCCACCCCCGACGCGGCGCTCCAGCCCCTTCACATGTGCGTGGTTAATCCCCCGACGACCAACCACGCTCCCCCGATCCTCCGATGCGTCGGCCCCGAATCCTCGACACCGGAGGAAAGCTTTTCTCGACGATGCTGGACGACGGGTGCCGCCAGCAAGGCCCTCTCACCTTCCAGGACGCAGCCAGCCAGAACTCGGTTGCAGAGTTCACCCGTTCCGGCTAACCACTTGCCAGTGTGCCGCGCCCCGGCGCTCAGCGGACCGGGTCGAAAGTCCCCACTTGTCCCAGGTGAGCCGAATTACCCGCGCGCAGTTTGGTACCGGAGTACCACTATCGCGATACTGGACGGGTGTCCCAATCCGCTTCCCTCGCCGACTACCGCACCGCCCTGACCGCACCCGGTGCCCGGGGGCCGGTCATCACCTCGCTGCTCGGCCGCCTGCCGATCGCCATGGTCGGCCTCGCCCTGATGCTCTACGTGCAGCGCGAGACCGGTTCGTTCGCCGCCGCGGGCCTGGTCTCGGCGGGTGCGCTGATCGGCGTCGCCTGCGGATCGGTCGCGCAGGGCCGGATCATGGACCGGGTCGGGCCGACCAAGCCGCTCTACGTGATGTCCGCGATCTTCGCGGTGCTGGTGGCCTTCGAGGTCGCGGCCATCGAGCTGCACGCCCCGGTGGCGCTGATGACCGGGCTCGCGTTCCTGGTCGGGGCCAGCGAGCCGATGGTGGGGCCGGCCTCCCGGGCCCTGTGGGCGGAGCTGCTGCCGCCCGGCCCGGCGCGCAACGCCGCGTACTCCTACGAGGCGATCAGCATGGAGACGTTCTTCATCCTCGGGCCGGGCCTGGCCGGGCTGATGGTCGCGATGCCGTGGCCGGGCACCGGGGTCGTCGTCGGCGCGGCGTGCATGGTGCTGGGCAGCGTCGGCTTCGCCTCCACGCGCGCCGCCCGCGCCCAGCGGCCGGAGCCCAAGCAGGGCCGCACCAGCCTGCTCGGCGCGATCGCCAGCCCGGGCATGCGGACGGTGGCGCTGGCCGCGCTGGGCTTCGGCACCCTGATCGGCTTCATCGAGGTCGGCGTGCCCGCCGCGGCGGTCGAGGCCGGTTACCCGACGGTCGGTGGTCTGCTGCTGAGCGTGCTGTCGGTCAGCTCGGTGGTCGTGGGCGTCCTCTACGGCCTGCGCCCCTGGCCGCGGCCGATGCACCTGCGCCTGCCCGCCCTGCTGCTCGGCTTCGCCGGGCTGATCACGCTGCTGGCCCTGCCCGCCACGCTGTGGGGCCTGTGCCTCGCGCTGCTGGTCGCGGGCAGCTTGATCACCCCGCAGTCCACGGCGCACTCGATGGCCATCGAGATCGCCGCCCCGGAGGGCACCGCGACCGAGGCGTTCGGCTGGGTGGTCACCTCGGTGACGCTCGGCGCGGCCATCGGCCAGTCGGTCAGCGGCCAGCTGGTCGAGCTCAGCGGCCCGGCGGCGTCCTTCCTGACCGCGAGCGCGGTCGGCGTCGTCCTCGCCGCGGTCCTCTGGCTCCGCCGCCGCACGCTCCTGCCCACCCGCGACGACGTCTCCCTCGCCGGGGTCTGAGCTACGCGGTCTCGCGGAGGTAGGTGAGCTGGGCGCGGACCGTGAGGTCGGCCGCTGGCCAGACCGAGCGGTCCACGTCGGCGTAGACCAGCTCCACCACCTGGCGCGGGGTGGCGTCCGGGCCGAGGTCGGCGAGGGCTGCGCGGACCTGGTCCAGGCGCTGGTGGCGGTGCTGCAGGTAGTGCGTCGCGATCGCTCGGACGTCCGGGAGCTCGGGGCCGTGGCCGGGGAGCACCCGCAGGCCTTCCGGGAGGTCGGCGAGGCGGCGCAGCGATTCGAGGTAGGAGCCGAGGTGGCCGTCCGGGTGGGCGACCACCGTGGTGCCGCGGCCGAGCACGCTGTCGCCGGTGAACACCGCCGGTTCGTCGTGCTCCACCGCGAAGCAGACCGAGTCCGCGGTGTGACCCGGGGTGGCCAGCACGCGCAGTTCCACGCCGCCCGCCTCGACGACCTCGCCGTCGCGCAGCGGCTCCGCGTCACGGCACAGCGCCGGGTCCAGGGCTCGCACCGGAGCGCCGGTGAGCTCTGCGAACCGCTCGACGCCGTCGGTGTGATCGCCGTGGTGGTGGGTCAGCAGCACCAGCGACACCGGGCCGTGGTCGGCGACGCGGCGCAGGTGGTCGGCGTCCTCCGGGCCCGGGTCGATCACCGCACGGCCGGTCGCGCCGGGCTCGCCCACGACCCAGGTGTTGGTGCCCTCCAGGGTCATCGGCGACGGGTTGCGGGCCAGCAGGACCGAGGCGTACCGGGTGACCGGTCGCAGCGTGGCGTAGGCGGGGTGCTCGGTCACTTCGCCTCCTCGAATCCCGGCTCGCCGGGGAGCAGCACGTGCCAGCGGCCGTCGCGCTCGACCAGCTTCGGGATGATCTTCGACAGGGTTCGCTCGGCTTCCAGTGCAGCTGACACGCTGCGATGCTCGGCGAGCTCCTCCAGCGTGACGCGGGTCGGCGGGAGCAGGTGGCTGCGGCCCTCTGCGCAGTCCGCGAGCGCCTGCTGCGGCGTCGCCCAGTACGCGGCGACCGCTTCCGAGGTGCCCCCGTCGGCCTGCTGGCCGGTGGGCATCGCGGCGAGGAAGAAGCGCGTGTCGTAGCGGCGCGGTTCGCGCTCCGGGGTCACCCAGTTCGACCACGGGCGGAGCAGATCCGCGCGCAGCACCAGGTCCTCACCGGCCAGGAACTCGGCCAGCGACAGGTCCCGGGCGACGAGCCCGGCGCGCGCGGCGGCGTAGTGGCCGGTGTCGCCGACCAGCGTCGTCGCGTCCGGACCGGCGAGCAGCACGCCGGACTCCTCGAACGTCTCGCGCACGGCCGCGCACACCAGCGCCCGCGCGGTCTCCGGCGAGCAGCCGAACCGCTGGGCCCACCAGTCCGGCCCGGGCCCGTGCCAGGCCACCGAGACGTCCGCGTCGCGCGGATCGACGCCGCCGCCGGGGAAGACGGTCATCCCGGCGGCGAAGGCCATGCCCTTCACCCGCTTCTGCAGGAAGACCTCGGGTCCCGCGGAACCGTCCCGGACCAGCATCACGGTCGCCGCGTCCTTAGGCGCCACCGGTCGGCCCTCAGGCATTTCGGGGACGAATCCCCTTGGCAGGGACCGATCTCCGGGATCTAGCACCATGCCGGACACAGTACCGCCTCGCAGTACCGCCTCTCCGCGATCTTCAGCGGTGGTGACGTTTTGGGGCGATCTTGCGTTTTCGGGGTTTCTTGTGGCTGGGTTGCGTCACGGTCCCCTGAGGTGCGGTGGGGTGGGGATCGGGTCTGTGCCCGGCAAGGTCGGCGGTTTTGTCTATAACTGGCCAGGCGTTTTGGGCGTGGTGGGGTGTCAGTTCCAGGCAAAACCGACGCCAGCTCGGGGCTTGCCGGCGCCTTGGGCGCACCCCCGATTGCCGTAACCGGGTTGGGGCATCGGCACCATTGGCGGCATGAGCGAAGCATTGCGGGTCGGCGTGATCGGAGCTGGACCTTGGGCGCACCGGGTGCACGCACCCGGGTTGGCGGCGCACCGGGGAACTCGGTTGGCGGCGGTGTGGGCGCGGCGGTCCGAGGCGGCCGAGGCCCTCGCCGAGGCGCACGGCGCGGAGGCCGTCGGCAGCTTCGAGGAGCTGCTCGACTCCGTCGACGCGGTGGCGTTCGCGGTCCCGCCCGCCGTGCAGGCCGAGCTCGCGCCGCGGGCGGCCCGCGCGGGCAAGCACCTGGTCCTGGAGAAGCCGCTGGCCGACGACCCGGCCGGGGCAGAAGCGATCGTCGAGGCGGTGACCGGGGCCGGGGTGGCGGCGCTGATGATGCTGACCCGCCGGTTCGACCCGGAGGTGCAGCGGTGGCTGGCCGGGCTGCCGGAGCTCGGCACCTTGCAGGGCGCGACCGGTCGCTGGCTGGCGGGCGGTCTGCTGGCGGGCGACTACGCGGCCTCGGCGTGGCGACAGCAGGACGACGGCGCGCTGATCGACGCGGGCCCGCACGCGATCGACCTGCTCGACGCGGCGCTCGGCGACATCGAGGAGGTGCACTTCGCCGACCGCGGCGCCGACGGGCTCTGGCAGCTGGTGTTCGGCCACGAGGGCGGCACCACCAGCACGCTGGCCCTCTCGCTGCGCATGCCGGTGCAGCCGTCGCTGGTGGACTTCGCGGTGTACGGCGAGCACGGGTGCGCCCCGCTGACCGGTCGCCGCACGGCGGCCCGCGAGTGCTACGCGCAGCTGCTCGACAACCTGCTGGTCATGATCCGCGAGAAGCGCGTGGACCACCCCTGCGGCGTCCACCGGGGCCTCCACCTGCAGCGAGTCCTCGCCGACGTCCTGAAGGCCCGCTGACCAGCCCGCGCGGCGACGTTTCCGCAGGTCGTGATACGTGAGCAGTTGCGACCCCGCGGGTCAGGAGCGCTGCTGCTGGGGGGCGTAGGCCTGGTTGTTGGCCGGGGCCGCGCCGATCGGGGGGAAGCCGCCCGTGCCGCCCGGCATGGTCGACGTCCAGCCCTCCTCGCCGTTGTTCGCCCCGTTCTGGCGGCGCGGCGGGGCGGTGGTCCGGTCCTGCTCGCGCTGGGCCAGCTCCTCGTGCAGCTTCCGCAGCAGGTTGCGCTCCCGGTCGGTCAGCTTCGCGTCGACCGCCGCCGGGACGCGCATCCCCGGCCCCTCGGCTGCCGCCTCGGCGCTCCGCGCGAGCGCCGGGGCCTCCTCGCGCTGCGGCTCCGCCTCGCGCTGCGGTTCGGCGCTGTGCCGCCGCTCGCCCTGCTCGCTGCGCGGCTCCGCGGCGGGTGCCGCTGGCGCGGCGGCCGCGGGCGCTTCGCGCTGCTCCGCCGGGGGTTCCGGCTCCGCCTGGCGCTCTTCGACCGCGGGGCGGGCCGGGGCCGGTTGTTCGGCCGGGGCCGCGTCCAGGTGCACGCGGTGGGCGGCGGCGAGGGCTTCGCGGTGGTACTCCGGCAGTTCGGTGCCGCTGTCGAAGACCTCGACCGAGCAGTTCAGACCGGCTCGGCGCAGGGCTTCCAGCAGCTGGTAGGCGACTGCCGAGGTGGAGCCGTCGGCACCGACCTCGGCGAGGAGGATGCGGCGCGGCACCGCGCCGTAGCTGACGCCCGCCGGGGTGGTGCGGGCGGCGCACCACAGCCCGCGCAGGCCCTGGAGGCGGCCGGTGATCGGGGCCAGCGCCGCGACCAGGTCCGCGTCGACCTCGTTGGGTTCGCCGAAGCGGTGTTCGCCGACGGGCACCGCGTCCACCACGTGCAGCCGGTCGGCGAGGGTCTGCGCGGAGCGGGATTCGTCGAGCGAGCGCCGCAGGTGGTACTGCTCGGTGGTGTTGACCGGGATGCGGCCGGCGATCAGGCAGCCGGTGAGGTACTCCGCCGCGGCGGCCGGGAGCCCGGCGCCGAGCAGTTCGCGGGCCGCGTTGATCCCGTCGTCGTCCACCCGCCCGGCCATGGCCAGCAAGAGGTTGTGCAGCCGGTCCTCGGGGCCAGCTCCCTCAGCCACGTGCACCACGTTGCCTCCTTCGGATGTCGGTCGCTCAACCACGACGACCGGCGAGTTCTTCGGCTCCCGCGCACACCAGCGCCGATTCGGCGAGCGCGGCGCGGTGGTAGGCGGTCGGTTCCTGCTCCGGCGGGAGCGCTTCGACGCGGGGTTCGGGTTCGCCGAGCGCGCGCAGGACGCGCTGGATCTCCCCGGTGAGACCGATGACGTCGGCGGATGCGGTCACCAGCAGCACCAGCTTCGCGGTTCCGGCGCCTCCGGTGGTCCGCCAGCTGCTGCGCACCTCCCGGACGCCCGGTCGGCCGCGCAGCGTGGCGCCGAGCACGAGGAGCGCGGAGTCGGCGACGGGGTCGCCCGGGCTCTCGGCGGTGAACGCGTGCTGCGGGGCGGTGTCGGGGTCGGCGGGGAGGACAGCGTTGACCACCGCGGGGTCGGCGCCCAGCGGGAGCAGCGCTTCGGCGAGCAGGCGGTGCTCGGCGTCCTCGAGGCCGATCCGCTCGCGCACCAGCGTCCCCGGGAGGACTTGCGCGATCACCTCCGCGGCGTCCCCGGCGAGCCAGTCGCGGAAGCGCCACAGGTGCCGGTCGGGCAACCGGTCGGCGAGTCGAAGCAGCAATTCGTGGCACAGCAGCTCGTTCTCACGCACCGCCAACGTCGGCCCCCTCCAGCCTCGTCTCCGTCGATGCGGGTGTCGCCCGCCGCCCCCCGGCTCCAGTTACACCCGTCCAGGTGAACCTTGGTCGCGTCGGCCGGATCAATCAAGCCCTTGAACGACCGTTCCGCAACACAATCGAATTGATCATCCCCCGTTTGGGCTAACCGGTTCCGGCGAACTCAATCACGGGGTGATCACAGCGTACTGGTCGCCGTCACGAGTTCGCGGCCCAGCCACCGAAAAACGTCGCGGATCACCCGACGTGCCGAGAACAAAACGCGGCGTCACCCGAAAAAAGGGCGACGCCGCGCACGTCGGGTCTGGAACGTCTCATTCGACCTCGACGACCAGCTCCACCTCGACCGGGACGCCGAGCGGGAGCTCCGCAACGCCCACCGCGGAGCGGGCGTGCTTGCCCGCGTCGCCGAAGATCTCGCCGAGCACCTCGGAGGCGCCGTTGACCACCGCGGGCTGCCCGGTGAAGCCCTCGGCCGAGGCAACGAACCCGACGACCTTGACCACCCGGACCACCGAGTCGAGCCCGACCAGGTTGTCCACCGCCGCGAGCGCGTTCAGCGCGCAGATCCGGGCGTACTGCTTGGCCTCGTCACCGCTGATCTCCGCGCCCACCTTGCCGGTCGCCGCGACCTCACCGGCCACGATCGGCACCTGACCGGCGGTGAACACCAGCGACCCGCTGCGCACCGCGGGCACGTAGTCCGCGACGGGGGCCACCACCTCCGGCAGCGGGATGCCCAGCTCCGCCAGGCGATCCGTCCAGCGCCCCATGTCAGGCCTCCTTCGGCCGCTTCAGGTAGGCCACCATCTGCTCACCGGTGGGACCGGGCAGCACGGAGACCAGCTCCCAGCCGTCCTCCCCCCACTGGTCGAGGATCTGCTTGGTCGCGTGGATCAACAGCGGCACGGTCGCGTACTCCCACTTCTGCATGCGGGCAGCTTAAGGCCCTGCACCGAACTCGTTCCGCGTGGCGGTGCCGGGTCCCCGAGCTGCGTCGGGGTGCGACCCGGAGACATCTCGGGATCCCGGGACCTACGCTGATCGCGTGACCGACTGGAACGGGGAACTGAATCAGGCCCGATTGCACGTGGTCAGCGGCAAGGGCGGCACCGGGAAGACCACCGTCGCCGCCGCGCTCGCGCTCGCGCTCGCGACCGGCGGTCACAAGGTGCTGCTGATCGAGGTCGAGGGCCGCCAGGGCATCGCGCAGCTCTTCGACACCGCGCCGCTGCCCTACGCCGAGGAGTGGATCGCCGCGGCGCCCGGCGGCGGCGAGCTGCGCGCGCTGGCCATCGACGCCGAAGCCGCGCTGCTGGAGTACCTGTCGATGTTCTACAACCTCGGCTTCGCCGGACGCACGCTGCGCAAGATGGGGGCCATCGAGTTCGCCACCACGCTGGCGCCGGGCCTGCGCGACGTGCTGTTCACCGGGAAGATCAAGGAGTGCGTCGGCCGCACCGACGAGCACGGCCGCTACGTCTACGACGCGGTGGTCGTCGACGCGCCGCCGACCGGGCGGGTGGTCAAGTTCCTGGACGTCACCCGCGCGATGGCGGACCTGGCCAAGGTCGGGCCGATCCGCGACCACAGCGACGGCGTGGTGCGGCTGCTGCACTCCAGCGACACCGTCGTGCACCTGGTGACCCTGCTCGAAGAGCTGCCGGTGCGGGAGACCCTGGAGGCGGTCGCCGAGCTCGACGCCGCCGACCTGCGGCCCGGCGGGGTGCTGTGCAACCGGGTCCGCCCCAACCGGCTGCCCGCCTCGGCCGTCGCGACCGCCGCCGAGGGCCAGGTCGACGCCGACCAGGTCCGCGCCGGGTTGGAGGCGGCCGGGCTGCGCGTCGACGAGGACGAGCTGGACGGGCTGGTGCACGAGACGATCGAGCACGCGATCCGGGTGCGCGCCGAGGAGAGCGCCCGCCGCCAGCTCGGCGAGACCGACCTGCCCACCGTCGCGCTGCCCGAGCTGACCGCCGGGATCGACGTCGCCGAGCTCTACGAGCTGGCCGAGATACTCACCGAACACGGCATCCGGAGCCCCCGATGAGCGAACCGCTGCGGCCCGCGCAGGTCGACGTCGACGCCCTGCTGGACGACCCGAACACCCACGTCATCGTCTGCTGCGGCTCCGGCGGCGTGGGCAAGACGACCACCGCGGCGGCGCTGGCGGTGCGCGCCGCCGAGCGCGGCCGCAAGACCGCGGTGCTCACCATCGACCCGGCGCGGCGGCTCGCCCAGGCGCTCGGCCTGCGCGAACTCGGCAACCAGCCGAAGCAGGTGGTGGTGGAGGGGTTCGAACCGGCGGGCGACCTCAACGCGATGATGCTGGACATGCGCCGCACCTTCGACGACATGGTGCTCGCGCACGCCGGGCGGGAACGCGCCGAGCAGATCCTGAACAACCCCTTCTACCAGACGATCTCCACGTCCTTCTCCGGCACGCAGGAGTACATGGCGATGGAGAAGCTCGGGCAGCTGTCCGCCTCCGGCCAGTGGGACCTGATCGTGGTGGACACCCCGCCGAGCCGGTCGGCGCTGGACTTCCTGGACGCCCCGCAGCGGCTGTCCACCGTGCTGGACGGGCGGTTGATCAAGATGCTGTCCAGCCCGGCGCGGGTCGGCGGCAAGGGCCTGCGCAAGATCGTCGGCGCCGGGTTCGGGATCTTCGCGAAGGCCGTCTCGACGGTCATCGGCGGGCAGCTGCTGGCCGACGCCGCCCGGTTCGTGCAGGCCTTCGACTCCACCTTCGGCGGGTTCCGGGAGCGCGCCGAGCACACCTACCGGCTGCTGCGCTCCCCCGGCACGGCGTTCCTGGTGGTCGCCGCGCCCGAGCCGGACGCGCTGCGGGAGGCCGCCTACTTCGTGGAGCGGCTGGCCGGGGAGCAGATGCCACTGGTCGGCCTGGTGGCCAACCGGACGCACCCGGTCTTCACCGGGCTGGCCGGGGCGCGCGCGACCGCGGTCGCCGAGGAGATCGAGTCCGGCGGTTCCGCGCCGCTGGCGTCCGCCGTGCTCCGGGTGCACGCCGATCGGGTGGCGGTCGCGGAGCGGGAGAAGCGATTGCTGGCCCGGTTCACCCGAGCGCACCCGGAAGTGGCGCTGGTCGGAGTTCCCGCACTTCCGTCCGATGTGCACGATTTGGCGGGATTGCGGGAGATCGGCCGGCGACTGGCCGGTGAATAACGGGTAACGGGGCCGGGCAATCCGCGCGGCGAATTGCCCGGCCCCGCCCCGAATGGACTAGCTCACCTGGTACTCGTCGAAATCGACGTATTCCCGGCGGGCCGCTTCGAGCAATTCCCGCCAGTTGCGGACATCGGGCCGACGGCGCAGCAGCGCACGCCGCTCCCGCTCCGTCATTCCGCCCCACACGCCGAATTCGATCTTGTTGTCGAGCGCCTCGCTGAGGCACTCGGTTCGCACCGGGCAGCCGAAGCAGACCATTCGCGCCTTGCGCTGCTCGGCTCCGCGGACGAACAATTGGTCCGGATTCTGGTCACGGCAAGCGGCGTTGACCCGCCAGTCCCCCTGCTCGAACATAGAGTTCCCCCAGCTCCTCACTGGATCGTCGGCGACCGTATTTCGTCCGGAGCCCCCCGGCACCGGATGCTGCGGCGGTACGCTCGGCCGCAGCAGTGCTGTCGCTGGACGTAGACGGACTGTAGAGCCCCCCGGTTCCACAACCAACCAAGGGTTGTCGCTCCGTTATCTTTCGAACTCATCACATCGGGCGGACTTCGCCCGTGACACTCCGTCACGAACCGGTTCCGTTTTAGGCTGGCGAAGTGCGTGTCCGGGACGGCTTGCTGAAGCTTTTCGGTCTGTGTGTGCTGGCTGGCGTACTGGTCGCCGGATTGTTGTTCCCGGTAACGGGATCACTCGGCGTGGTCTCCAACCGCGCCAGCGATGCGGTGAACAGCATCTCCGCCGACCTGATGACCAAGGAACCTCCTCTTGTGACGACCGTCACAGACAAGGACGGGCGGCCGATCGCGTACCTGTTCGACCAGAACCGGACCCCGGCCGCGCCGGACCAGATCGCCGACACCATGAAGGCCGCCATCGTGGCCATCGAGGACCGGCGGTTCTTCGACCACCAGGGCGTCGACTGGGCGGGCACGGTGCGCGCCGCGGTGACCAACCAGGTGTCCGGCTCGATCGCCCAGGGCGGTTCCACCCTCACCCAGCAGTACGTGAAGAACTACCTGGTGCACGTGGTCGCCGCCGGTGACCCGGTGAAGCAGCACAAGGCCATCGAGCAGACCCCGGCGCGCAAGCTGCGCGAGATCCGGATCGCCCTGCAGCTGGAGAAGCAGCTCTCCAAGGAGGAGATCCTCGCCCGCTACCTCAACGTGGTGCCCTACGGGAACCAGGCGTACGGCATCGCGGCGGCCTCCCGCACCTACTTCAACACCACCCCGGACCGGCTGACCATCGCGCAGGCCGCACTGCTGGCGGGCATGGTGAACAGCCCCAGCGCGCTGAACCCGGAGAGCAACCCCACCGAGGCGATGGACCGCCGCAACCTGGTGATCAAGGCGATGGAGGACCAGCAGCGGATCACCCCGGAGGCCGCCGAGGAGGCGCGCAACTCGCCGCTCGGCCTGGTCCAGCCCCTGCAGGGCATCCCCAACGGCTGCGTGGGCGCCGGACCGGCCGACGGGTTCTTCTGCAAGTACGTCATCGACTACCTGGAGCGCGCCGGGTTCACCGAGGAGCAGCTCAAGACCGGCGGCTACACGATCCGCACCACGCTGGACAAGCACGCCACCGACGCCGCCAAGGCCGCCGCCGAGCGGGGCGTGCCGAAGACGACCAAGGGCATCGCCAACGTGATGAGCGTGGTCGAGCCCGGCAAGGAGAAGCACCGCGTCCGGGCGCTGGTGGCCAACCGGGACTTCGGCCTGGACGCCTCGCAGGGGCAGACCGCGTACGCGCTGCCCAGCGGAGTGGTCAAGTTCGGCGCCGGGTCGGTCTACAAGGTGTTCACCGCGGCCGCCGCGCTGGAGAAGGGGATGGGCATCTACAACACCATCCAGTCCCCCGGCTCCTACACCTCGTCGGTCTACAAGAACGGCACCGCGCCCTACACCGTGGGCAACGCCGAAGGCGTGCGGCCGGGCCCGCGAACCCTGCAGATGGCCCTGGCGACCTCGCCGAACACCGCGTTCGTCGCGCTGCAGGAGCGCGCCGGGCTGGAGCAGACGGTGGACATGGCCGTGCGGCTCGGCATGCGGCAGACGCTGCAGAACTACACCGCCTTCGGCGACCCGGTGGCCCCCAACAGCGCCAACGGCATCTCGCAGGCCGACTACGTCAAGCAGCACAACATCGGTGCGTTCACCCTCGGGTACGCGCCGACCAGCCCGCTGGAGCTCAGCAACGTCGCCGCCACCATCATGAGCGGCGGCACGTGGTGCCCGCCGACGCCGATCGAGCAGATCCTGGACCGCAACGGCAACCCGGTGTCGATCACCGAGGACCCGTGCGAGCAGGCCGTCGACGAGGGGCTGGCGAACGCGCTGGCGGTCGGCATGAGCCGCGACGACCAGCCGGGCGGCACCGCCGCCGCGGCGGCCGCCGGGGCGGGCTGGACCCGGCCGCTGGCGGCCAAGACCGGGACCACCGAGGCGCACCAGTCCGCCGGGTTCCTCGGCGCCACCCCGCAGTACGCCGGGGCGGTGCTGACCTTCAGCGACGGCACCTCGCCGCAGGGCATCTGCGACAGCGACCCGCCGCGGCTCTGCGGGGTCAACGGCGGCAACATCTACGGCGGCAAGGTGCCCGCGCGGACCTTCTTCGACGCGATGAAGCCCATCCACGAGGGCAAACCGGTCGCCCCGCTGCCGCCGACCACCAAGCGCTACGAGACCGGCGGCGACGAGTTCCAGGTGCCCAACGTGGTCGGCATGAGCTCGGACCGGGCTGGCGAAGCACTGGAGAAGGCGGGCTACAAGGTCCAGGAGCGCTCGGTGAACAGCCCGCGCAAGCGGGGCCTGGTGGTCAGCCAGACGCCGCGCGGGTTCGCGCTGCCGGGCGAGACGGTGACGATCTCGGTGAGCACCGGCTACGTCCCGCCGCCCTCCCCGGAGCGGCCACCGCCGCCGTCACCGGAGCGACCGCCCGAGCGACCACCGGAGCAGCCACCGGAACAACCGAATCCGCCCGGCATCCCGCCGGGGATCTTCCCACCGTGACCGACCAGTGCGGGCGCTTCCGGACCGGAGGCGCCCGCACTGCTGTGCGGAGCCGGGGGCGGGGCCGAGGTGGGGGTTCTTAGACTCGATTGCGTGACGAACACGCAGGTGAGCACCAGACGCGCGCGATCCCGGTACCGGCTGTTGGAGGTGCGGGCCGCGGAGCGGGTCACCCCGCGGATGGTGCGGGTCACGCTCGGCGGCGAGGAGCTCGCCGACTTCGTCAGCAACGGCAGCGACCAGCGGATCAAGCTGTGCCTGGCGCAGCCCGGACAGCCGATGCCGCTGGGCCGGACCCGCGCCGAGGTGTTCGCGCTGCCCCGCGAGCAGCAGCCCCGGCAGCGCACCTACACCGTCCGCCGGTTCGACCCGCAGCGGCAGGAGCTGGCGATCGACTTCGTGGTGCACGACCACGACGGCCCGGGCAGCACCTGGGCGGCGCAGGCGGCCCCGGGCGACCAGATCGTGACGGTCGGCCCGAGCCCCGCGTACCAGCCGCAGCCCGACGCCGACCCGCTGGTGCTGGTCGGGGACGAGACGGCGCTGCCCGCGATGTCGGCGATCCTGGAGGAGCTGCCCGCCGAGGCGAAGGTGCGGGTCTTCGCGGAGGTCGCCGACGCCGCGGAGGAGCAGTCGATCGACTCCGCGGCGCAGGTGGAGTGGAACTGGCTGCACCGCGACGGCGTCCCCGCCGAGCAGAGCACCCTGCTCGTCGACGCGATCCGCGCGGCGGACCTCGGCCCGAACCCGCACGTGTGGATCGGCGCCGAGGCCGACGTGGTGCACGAACTCCGAGAGCACTGCCAGCGCGAGCTGGGCCTGGACCGCCGCCGCCTCTACGCCCTCGCCTACTGGCGCCGCAACACCGCAGGCGACTGACCGGAGGAATGAGCGCCTCGCTGTGCGTGGCGGTGCGGGTAGCGGAAGCGCCCGCCTGGCTGTGGGTGCCCTGACTTGTGTATGACCCGATACACGGCGTCAGGGCCGTCCTCGCCGGAAGGAACCCCGGAGGGGTGGGCACCGTGAACCCACGGCGGTGCAAGCTGACAGCGTGGGCTATGCGCCTGCGGCGCATGCGACCCTCGCCGATCGGTGCCGGCCGCCCGTCGCGGGCACTGTTCACCGCAGAAAGCGGCTCACGCCGCTTGCCCGAAGCAGAACCCGGTCAGCCGACGAGTTCGGCTTTGACGAGGGCTGCGACCTTGCCGCCCTCGGCTCGGCCCGCGACCTTGGCGTTGGCCGCCTTCATGACCTGGCCCATCTGCTTCATGCCCGGGCGCTCGCCGAGTTCCGCCTCGACCTCGCCGACCGCGTCCTTGACCAGCTGCGCCAGCTCGTCGTCGCCCAGCGGCTTCGGCAGGTAGCGGCGCAGGATCTCCGCCTCGCCGACCTCGGCCTCGGCCTGCTTCTCGCGCCCGGCGCTGCGGAACGCCTCCGCCGCCTCGTCGCGCTTCTTGGCCTCCTTGCTCAGCACGCGCTGCACCTCTTCGTCGGTGAGCTCGCGCGCCTGCTTGCCGGCCACCTCCTCCTTGCCGACCGCGGCCAGCGCCATCCGCAGCACGCCGGTGACCACGGTGTCGCGTTCCTTCATCGCGGCGGAGAGGTCCGCCCGCAGCTTGTCCTTGAGCTCGGCCATGCGCTGATTATCCCGTCGTCCGCGCGGGCGGGGCACGCGGTCCGCCGCGGGTGCCGGAGCCGACGTAGGGTTGGTGGGGTGAACAAGTTCGGGCGACTTCTGCTCAGCGCGGGCGCTCTCGGCGCCGCGACGGTCACCTACTCGGCCGCGATCGAACGGCGGCGCTGGACGCTGCGCCAGGTCTCGCTGCCGGTGCTCGACGAGGGCACCGCCCCGCTGCGCGTGCTGCACATCTCCGACCTGCACATGACGCCGAACCAGCGGTCCAAGCAGCGGTGGGTGTCCGAGCTGGTGGACCTCGACCCGGACCTGGTGGTCAACACCGGCGACAACCTCGCCCACCCGCAGGCGGTGCCCGCGGCGCTGCGCGCGATGGGACCGCTGCTGGACCGGCCGGGCGTGTTCGTCTTCGGCAGCAACGACTACTTCGGGCCGACCGCGAAGAACCCGGCCCGCTACCTCCTGCCGTCGTCGAAGACCAAGCGCATCCACGGCGAGCCGCTGCCGTGGCGGGACCTGCGCGCGGCGATGGCCGAGCGCGGCTGGCTGGACGCGACGCACCGCCGCCACGAGATCGAGGTCGCCGGGGTGCGCATCCACATCGCCGGGCTGGACGACCCGCACCTGCACGCGGACCGCTACGACCTGATCGCCGGTCCGCTCCCGGAGGACGTGCAGCTGCGCCTCGGCGTGACGCACTCCCCCGAGCCGCGGGTGCTGGACAGCTTCGCCGAGGACGGCTACGACCTGGTGCTGGCCGGGCACACCCACGGCGGCCAGCTGCGGGTGCCGGGCTACGGCGCGCTGGTGACCAACTGCGAGCTCGACCGCGGCCGGGCGCGCGGGGCGTCGACCTGGGGCGAGCGGATGCACCTGCACGTCTCGGCCGGGCTGGGCACCTCGCCGTACGCCCCGGTGCGCTTCGCCTGCCCGCCGGAGGCGACCTTGCTGACCCTGCTGCCCCGCTCCGAATCACCCGCCCTCACCAGCGAAAACGCGAAGAAGGGGACCCCGTTCGGAACGGGTGAGAGCGTCCGGTAGAGTATGATCCAGCGGTTGGGGCGAGCACCCGAGATGCTCCTCCGCTGGAAGATCGGGGTGTGGCGCAGCTTGGGAGCGCGCTTCGTTCGGGTCGAAGAGGTCGTGGGTTCAAATCCCGCCACCCCGACAGGTGAGAGGGCCTGGTCGGAACTTCGCAAGAGGTTCCGACCAGGCCCTTTCTCTATGCCTGGACACCGCCGCCGGGAGAAGGCGTGCCATCACGTAGCACCTGGTGCTACACCGGCCTAAGTATCGGGAATCCTCGACACCAACATCATGGTGCTGCGCCGCTGGATCAACGTCGACGAGCTGCCTGCCGACATGGCGATCACCGCGATCACGTTGGCCGAGCTCTCCGCCAGCCCGAACCAGGTGCGCAGCAATGCGGAGCAGAGTTCGACCCCATCCCCTTCGGCGCAGAGGCCGCCCGGATCTACGGCAGGGTCACCGCCGCGGTGGTCAGCGCGGGCCGCAAGCCCCGGCGCAGGGTCGCCGACCTGATGACCGCGGCCATCGCCATCGCCGAGGAGCTCCCTCTCTTCACGACCAATCCCGACGACTTCAAGGGATTGGACGACCTGCTCACGATCGTCCCCGTCACGCGGCCACTGGTCCCCCACGGCCGTTAGGCCAGCAGGACCCCGCGTTCCGCCGCCGCGAAACGACCGCCAGCACCTTGCGCTCGGCGATCCGACGGGGCGAGATGCAGCCTGACGCCGACCTCGTCCTGACGGCCATCCGCGCGCGCTGAAACGCCCCGCCACTACGCAAGTTCGGCCAGGAACGTTCGGGCTGCTTCTCGGATGGCGGGTGGGTTGAAGTGCTGCTCCTGCCAGGTTTTCGCGCGGAGCGTTCCGCGGTCTCGGTAGGCGCGCATGATGCGCACGTGGTCGCGGCGGCCTACGAAGCGCCGGAGGTCCGCTTCGGTTCGCCACACCGAGACCGCGCCTGATCGGGGGCACCTCGGGTCGGGCGCCAGCCACAGCCACATCCCCAGCGCGCCTTCGAGGCCGGGCCACGTCTTCCGGAGGGCCATTCCCCGGGCTGCCACGCCGACGGCCGTCCACGGTCGGTGCGGGGTGAACTCGGTGACGCTCACGATCACCGGGTCTCCGCTGGTCGCCGCGGCTCCGGGCTTCCAGCGGGCGAACCAGATGTCGGTCATGGTGGGCTCCTCGCAAAGAAATAGCACGGTCGTTCGTGCTTCTTTTATACGCAAGTGACCGCACGGTCGTCCACCTTTCCTCGGTAGACTCGGAACCCGGGGCAGGAGGTGGACGAGTGGCCGACCGGCGGATCGAGCGCGGGAACCAGACCCGCCAGCTGGTCCTGCGGCGCGCGGTGGACCTGGCTTCCGTCGAGGGGCTCGAAGGGCTCTCCCTCGGGCGGCTCGCGAGCGAGCTCGAGCTGAGCAAGAGCGGCGTGTTCGCGCTGTTCGGGTCCAAGGAGGACCTGCAGCTCGCCACCATCGGCGCCGCCACCAAGATCTTCGCCGAGCACGTGATCGAGCCCGCGCGGGACACCTCCTCGGGACTCGACCGGCTGTGGCGGACCTGCACCGGCTGGCTGACCTACTCGCGGGACCGGGTGTTCCCCGGCGGCTGCTTCTTCTACGCCGCCTCGGCCGAGTTCGACGCGCGCACCGGCAAGGTGCACGACGCGCTGGTCGCCGCCCGCGCCGACTGGCTCGACCACCTCGAACGGACCGCTCGGGAGGCCCAGCAGGCGGGCGAGATCCGGCCCGACGCCGACCTCTCGCAGCTGGTCTTCGAGCTCGCCGCGTTCCTGGAGATGGCCAACGCGGAGTCCGTCCTGCGCGACGAGTTCTCCTGCTACGACAAGGCATCCCGGGCCGTGCTGAACCGCCTGCGCGGTGTCGCCGCCGATCCGTCGGCGCTGTCGTGATGGCGGTTTCCCGCCAGCTTCCGCCGACAACGGGCGCGACGATCGGGGCATGACTTCTCGCGTGCTGCCGATCGGATCCGATGTGCTGGACGAGCTGCGCAAGTGCGATGACGCCGGGCGGGAACCGCAGGTCCGGGTCGAGGACGACGCTTACGGCCAGCCGCTGCGCTGCTGCCTGCGGCGGAGCCGTCCCGGCGAGCGGATCGCGCTGGTCTCCTACGCCCCGCTGCGGCGGTGGGCCCGGGACCGCGGTGTCGACCCCGGCGCTTACGAGGAAGTGGGGCCGGTGTTCATCCACGCCGAGACCTGCGACGGGCCGGAGAGCCCGGTGTGGCCGGAAGCGATCCGCGGGACCCGGCGGGTTCTGCGCGCCTACGACGGCAGCGGGCAGATCCGCGGCGGGTGCCTGCTCGACGGCAACACCGAGCTCTCCGAGCGCACCGCCGACGACCTCCTCCTGGACCCCGAGATCGCGGTGGTGCACGTGCGGGCCGTGGAGTTCGGCTGCTTCCTGTTCGAGGTTCGGCGTTGAGCGCCTGTCGGTACCGCAGGTCGCGGGGGCATCGGGCAGTATCGAGGGGGTGAGCACCTACCCCGAGGCGAAGATCCCCGAGAAGCTTTTCGACGACCCCGAGCGGGAGGCCCGGTGGCGGGCGCGGTTCAGCGCGCCGCGCGTGTCGTTGCCGGACTGGGCGCGCGACGCGCCGCAGCGCAGCCTGTACGTGTCGAACTTCAGCGGTACCTGGGAGCTCTACGCGTGGGACCGCGACGCGGACAAGCACCGCCAGGTCACCGACCGTCCGAACGGGACGTTCCACGGCACGCTGTCCGCGGACGGCGAGCAGATCTGGTGGTTCGACGACACCGACGGCGACGAGTTCGGCAGCTGGCGGGTGGAGCCGTTCCACCCCGGTGGTGAGGCGAAGCCCGCGCTGCCGGGCACGCACCCCGGCTACCCGGCCGGTCTGGAGCTCGGCCGGTCGGTGATCGGCATGGGGATGTCCACCGATGACGGCGTGACGGTCTGGGTGGTGCGCGACGGCAAGCCGGAGGTGCTCTACGAGCACGAGCAGGACGGCGGGCTGTCCGCGATGTCCTGGGACGAGTCGATGCTGGTGATCTCGCACTCCGAGCACGGCGACAGCCGCCACCCGGCCCTGCGGGTGCTGCGCACCGACGGCTCCGAGGTCGCGGAGAAGTGGGACGGCCCGGGCAAGGGGCTCGACGCGCTGGCGTTCGCGCCGGTCGCCGGCGACCCCCGGCTGCTGGTGCTGCACGAGCGCCGCGGCAAGGAGGAGCTGCTGATCTGGGACGTCGCGGCGGACACCGAGACCGAGATCGAGCTCGACCTGCCCGGCGAGGTCTCGGCCGACTGGTACCCGGACGGCAAGGCGCTGCTGATCGCGCACACCCACCACGCGCGGACCACCATGCACCGCTACGACCTGACCACCAAGACCCTCACCGAGCTGGCCACGCCGCCCGGCACGGTGGTGGGCGCGACCGTGCGGCCGGACCACTCCGTGGAGTACGTGTGGTCGTCGGCGGCGACGCCGTCGCTGGTGCGCACGGTGTCCGCCGACGGCGAGGACCAGGTCCTGCTGACGCCGCCCGGGGAGCGGCCGCCGGGGTCGGAGGCCGTCACCGACGTGTTCGTCGAGGTGCCGTACGGGCCGAACGACACGGTGCACGCGCTGGTGGCCCGCCCGGCCGGGGCCGAGGACGGGCCGCTGCCGACGGTCTTCAACCTGCACGGCGGGCCGCACGCGGCGGACGAGGACCGGTTCTCGGCCTACCGCGCGGCCTGGCTGGACGCAGGGTTCGCCGTGGTGGAGATCAACTACCGGGGCTCCACCGGGTACGGCTCGGCCTGGCGCGACGCCATCGAGGGGCGGCCGGGGCTGACCGAGCTCGAGGACGTCGCGCGGGTGCACGACTGGGCCGTCGAGGCCGGGCTGACGACCCCGGCGCAGAGCATCGTCGCGGGCGCGTCCTGGGGCGGGTACCTGACGCTGCTGGCGCTGGGCACCCAGCCGGAGCGGTGGGCGGGCGGCGTCGCCGGGGTCCCGGTGGCCGACTACGTCTCCGCGTACGCCGACGAGATGGAGCCGCTGCGGGCCTACGACCGCGCGCTGTTCGGCGGTTCGCCGGAGGACGTGCCGGAGGTGTACGAGAAGGCCTCGCCGATCACCTACGTGGACCAGGTGCGGGTGCCGACGCTGGTGCTGGCCGGGGACAACGACCCGCGCTGCCCGATCCAGCAGATCCTGAACTACCTGGACCGGTTGGGGCAGCGGGACATCCCGTTCGAGTTCTACCGCTACGACGCGGGCCACGGCTCGCTGGTGGTGGCCGAGACGCTGCGCCAGGTGGCGGCGGAGATCCACTTCGCCCGCCGCGCCGTCGGCCTGGGCTGACGCCCCGGGGGGACCGCGGTTTCCGCGGGAACCGCGGTCCCCGAGCTTCCGATCACAGGGTTTCGGCGCGGACGACGTCGAGGTTGTGGAAGGTGGGTTCCTCGTCGCAGAGGTCGCGCATCTTGCGGGAAAGGGCGTCGGTCTCCGGGAGGCGCGAGTTGCGCATCGCCTCGTCGTAGGACGGGAACTCCACGAACTCGTAGTAGCTCCCCGGCTTCTCGTGCTCCTGGGTGAGCACCGCGCGGGTCGCGGTGCACTTGCCCCCGGTGACCGCCTCCCACTCGTCGAGCAGTTCGTCCAGCTGATCTCGCTTGCCGGTCTTGAACTCGATGAGCTGCACGAAGTTCATGCCGTCCGGACCGGTGGCGTGCTCGTCCTCCAGCAGTCCGCGGATCTGCTCGCGCAGCTGCGGGGTGTCCTCGTGCTCGTGCACCGACACCGCGTGCTCGACCGCGGCGCGGAGCACTTCCTCCTCCTCGCCGACGAGGGTGAGCGTGCAGCCGGACTCGCTCGGGTACTTGCGGCAGTCCGCTACCTTCCTGGCCATGGCGGATCTCCTGTTCTGCCGATGGAGTCGCGCAGCCACCCCAGCTCGCGCTCGTACTGCGGGTCGGGGTGGGTGGCGATGCCCTGCACCAGCGGGACGCGCACCTGCGCGGCGGGCCAGAACCAGTCGGCTCGGCGCACCACCAGCCCGGCCATCTGCACCTGGAGCAGGACTTCGACGTTGAGGCGGCAGAGCCGGGTGCCCTGCAGCATCTCCTGCGCCTCGTCCTGAGCTCGCCCGACCACGCCGGGAGCTCGGGTGTGCTCGAGGAACAGCAGCTGCCCGACGGGGCGCAGCACCCGGCCGACCTCCTGCAGCACGGCGCGCGGTTTCGCCGTGCAGCACAGCGAGAACCGGCTGACGACCACGTCGAAGGCGTCGTCCGGGAACGGCAGCTGCGCCGGGTCCGCGTCGACCGGGTCCACCGCGAGGTCCGCGCGGACGCGGCTCACCTCGGCGGACGCGCCGAGCAGCGCCAGGTAGCGGACGTGGCGGTAGCCGAGGAGGTCTTCCGGGTCGAAGGCGCCGACGTCGAGCACCTGGCCCGCCGCCCGCTTGCCGGTCAGGGTGCGGAACCGGTGGAGCATCTCGACTGGCGCGGAGGAGTCCACCCGCTTGTAGTGGCATCGGACGCGCACCGCGCGGGCCCGCTGGGTCATGTCCGCAGCATGCGCGGCACGCAAGCCGTCTACCAGGGGATTCCGGCCCACCGGCTGGTCCGTTCCGGTGGCAGCACTGGCCTGGGATTGATCGAAACCGCAAGAATGGTGGCCATTTCACACAGCATCGAGCAGGCGGGGTGGGGAAATGGCAAGCGTCAGCAGACGGGGCTTCCTGGGCGCGCTCGGCGTCGGCGGTCTCGTCCTCAGCATGTCGGCCGGGACCAACCGGGTGGTCGCGCAGGCGCAGCAGCGGTCCGGGCTGACCGTGCGCGGCGACGAGTTCCTGCTCGACGGCGAGCCGTTCCGGATCATCGCCGGGGAGTTCCACTACTTCCGCACCCACCCGGACCAGTGGCGGGACCGGTTGACCCGGATGCGCGCGCTCGGGCTGAACACCGTGGACACCTACGTCGCGTGGAACTTCCACGAACCGCGGCGCGGCGAGGTGGACTTCACCGGCTGGCGCGATGTCGTGCGGTTCGTGGAGATCGCCGGGGAGGTCGGCCTCAAGGTCACCGTCCGCCCCGGTCCGTACGTCTGCGCGGAGTGGGACTTCGGCGGCCTGCCCGCCTGGCTGCTCGCCGACCCCGACCTGCCGCTGCGCTGCGACGACCCGGCCTACCGCGAGCTGGTCGACGAGTGGTTCGGCGAGCTGCTGCCTCGGCTGGCACCGCTGCAGGCGACCCGCGGCGGACCGGTGATCGCGTTCCAGGTGGAGAACGAGTACGGCAGCTACGGCAACGAGCAGCAGCACCTCGCGCACCTGCGGGACACGTTGCGCCGCAACGGGATCGACAGCCTGCTGTTCTGCTCGAACGGGCCGTCGGAGTACATGCTGCGCGGCGGGAACCTGCCGGACGTGCTGGCCACGGTGAACTTCAGCGGCGATCCGACCGAGCCGTTCGCCGCGCTGCGCCGCTACCAGCCGGAGGGCCCGATCTGGTGCACGGAGTTCTGGGACGGCTGGTTCGACCACTGGGGCGAGCAGCACCACACCACCGATCCCGCGCAGACCGCGGCGGACGTGGCGAAGATGCTGTCGGCCAACGCCTCGGTGACGTTGTACATGGCCGTCGGCGGCACCAACTTCGGCTGGTGGGCGGGCGCGAACCACGACGACGCCGAGGACCGGTACCAGCCGACGATCACCAGCTACGACTACGACTCCCCCATCGGCGAGGCCGGTGAGCTGACCGAGAAGTTCCACCGGATCCGCGAGGTGATCGCCGAGCACGCCCCGGTGCCGGACGAACCGCTGCCCCCGCTACCGCCCCGCCTCCCCGCGCAACGCGTCCGCCCGGACGCCTCGGTCGGGCTGCTGGACTCCCTCGACGTGCTCAGCGAACCGACGCAGCGGTCGGCGCCGGTGCACATGGAGGCGCTGGGCCAGCCGCACGGGCTGATCCACTACCGCACGCGCATCCAGGGGCCGCGCGAGACGGCCGGGCTGAAGGTGCGCGGGTTGGCGGACCGGGCGCTGGTGTTCGCCGACGGCGCGCTGCTCGGGACGCTGGACCGGAACGAGCCGCAGGGTTCGGTGGAGGTGCCGGTGCCGGGCGAATCCGTGCAGCTGGACCTGCTGGTCGACCCCGGCGGCCGGATCAACTTCGGGCACCGGCTCAACGACCCCAAGGGCATCACCGACCGCGTGCTGCACGGCGGGCAGGCGCTGTTCGGCTGGGAGATCCGCCCGCTGCCGCTCGACGACCTCTCCGGCCTGCGCTTCTCCCCCGGCACGGCCGCCGGACCGGCCTTCCACCGCGCGGCGCTGCGGATCGGCGAGCCCGCGGACGGGTTCCTCGCGCTGCCGGGCTGGACGAAGGGCCTGGTGTGGCTGAACGGGTTCCTGCTCGGCCGCTACTGGTCGATCGGCCCGCAGCGCACCCTGTACGCGCCGAGTCCACTGTGGAGGGCCGGGGTCAACGAGCTGGTCGTGCTCGAGCTCCACGAGCCCGGCGCGGAGATCGAGCTCCGCTCCGAACCCGACCTGGGGTGACTGGTCGTGAGTGCGTAACAGTGTTCGAACACTGTTACGCACTCACGAGCCCCGGAGGTCCAAGCGGTACTGCAGCTCTTCGAGGCGCTGGCCCCACTGCTGGACGGATTTCCGCTCCACGCAGCGGAATCCGGCGTCGAGGTAGAGGTGCGCCGCGGCTTCGAGCTGGCCGACCGTCCAGAGCTTGACCTGCTCGAAGTCGCGGTCCCGCGCGTGGTCCAGGAGGGCGCGGATCAACCGTCTCCCGACGCCCGCCCCTCGCGCCGCGGGCGAGACCAGGAACCACCGCAGCTGCGCGACACCCGCTCCTTCGTCGGTGAGCGCGACGGTGCCCACGACCTCGCCATCGCGCTCGGCGAGCCAGAGCAGGCCGGGATCGGCGCCCGGGGCGTCGCGGGCTTCGCCCAGCGCTGCGGCGAAAGCCGCCAGACCTCGGGCGACGTGCGCTTCGAAGCGCTCGTCGAAGCCGTACTCGCGGGCGTAGAACCGGCCGTGCATGGCGAGCACGGTGCCGAGGTCGCCGGGCTTCGGACCGGTCCGGATGGTGATCTCGGGAGCCATCTCCACTCCTGGCGGTGAAACAGTTGTTTCACCCGTAGGCTAGCAGTCCGACCAGGACCGGAACAGAGGGCGACGATGACCGAGCGGGACACGGGGCGACGGGCCGAGCTGCTCGCGAAGCTCCTGGACTACTCCGCCGCGCACGGCCTGTCGGAGGTGTCGCTGCGCCCGCTCGCGGCCGCGGTCGGCTCCAGCCCGCGCATGCTGCTGTACTTCTTCGGCTCCAAGGAAGGCCTGGTCCGCGAGGTGCACCGGCACGCCCGCGACGTCCAGCTCCAGCTGCTCGCCGACGCCCTGGCGGACTGCCAGGACCGCACCGATGCGCTGCGCGCGCTGTGGCGCTGGCTGAGCTCCACCGCGCACCGCGACGTGATCCGGTTCTTCTTCGAGAGCTACGCGCGCTCGTTGCAGGGCGGCGCGTGGGAGGGCTTCGGCGAGGCCAGCGTCCGCGAGTGGCTGCCGCCGCTCCAGCAGGCCCTCGGCGGCTCCGAGGCGGAGGCGACCCTGGCGCTGGCCGCGCTCCGCGGACTGGTCCTCGACCTGCTGGCCACCGGGGACACCGAGCGCGTGGACGCCGCGTTCGAGGCCCTGCTCGCCGGGATGTGAGATGGTCGACGCACCGGAATATCTGGTTCCGCGCGGTTGTCGACCCCTGTCGTGAGCCATCTCTTCGAACCGATCAAGCTGCGCGACCTCGTCATCCGCAACCGCGCCTGGGTGTCCCCGATGTGCCAGTACTCGGCGACCGACGGCGTGCCCGACGACTGGCACCTGGTGCACCTCGGCCAGTTCGCCACCGGCGGCGCCGGGCTGATCATCTCCGAGGCCACCGCGGTGGTCCCGGAGGGCCGGATCAGCCCGCAGGACACCGGCCTGTGGAACGACGAGCAGGTCGCGGCCTGGCGGCGGATCACCGACTTCCTGCACGAGCAGGGCGCGGCGACCGGTGTCCAGCTCGCGCACGCCGGGCGCAAGGCGTCCACCTCCGCGCCGTGGGAGGGCGGGCAGACGGTCCCCGAGTCCGAGGGCGGCTGGGAGACGGTCAGCTCGACCAGCAACGCCTTCGGCAACTACGCCGCGCCGCGCGCCCTGACCGAGGCCGAGGTGGCGGAGCTGCCCGCCCAGTTCGCGGCGGCCGCCCGCCGGGCCGAGCAGGCCGGGTTCGACGTGGTCGAGCTGCACTTCGCGCACGGCTACCTGGCGCACCAGTTCTACTCGCCGCTGGTCAACGACCGCACCGACCGCTACGGCGGCGACTTCGACAACCGGGTGCGGGTGCTGCTGGAGATCACCGACGCGGTCCGCGAGGTGTGGCCCGCGGACCGGCCGCTGTTCGTGCGGATCTCGGCGACCGACTGGGTCGAGGGCGGCTGGACCGGCGATGACTCGGTGCGGCTGTCCCGCCTGCTCGCCGAGCGCGGGGTGGACCTGGTGGACGTCTCCACCGGCGGTGCGACGCCGAAGGCGGACATCCCGGTCAGCGCCGGTTACCAGGTGCGCTTCGCCCGCCAGGTGCGCGCCGAGGCGGACGTGCCCACCGCGGCGGTCGGCCTGATCACCTCGCCCGAGCAGGCGGAGGAGATCGTCGCCTCCGGTTCGGCGGACGCGGTCCTGCTCGGCCGCGAGCTGCTCCGCGACCCGCACTGGCCGCTGCGCGCGGCCGACCGCCTGCACGCCGACAACATCTGGCCGAAGCAGTACGAGCGCGCCCGCCGCGTCTGACCGTCCGCCGAGGTGGAGGGCACCGCCCCTCCACCTCGGCTGCTCGTCCACTGTGGAGATGCCGGGGGGTTCTGGGGCGAAGTTGCCCCGGTGGTGTTCGATTCGCGTAATCTCGCCTCAGGAACTCCTCGGACGTGAGATGGGCATGCGTACAACACCAGTCACAGCCGCCGCTGCGGTGGTCCTCACCGGCCTGCTGCTCACGGGGTGCGCGACCTCGGAGGACGACGCACCTGCACCGGAGGAGGAACCGCTGGTCGGCCCGACGTTGGCCGGGTTCGACCCGTGCGCGGTGCTGTCCCAGAGCGACCTGCAGCACGTCGGGGTCACCGCGCCCGGGGAGCAGGCCGACGAGAACGGCGAGGTCGGCTGCAACTTCCGCGGCGACGACGAGTTCCTGCTGCGGATCTCCAAGGCCGAGACGACCGACCTCGACGCCTGGCAGCAGCAGCGCGGCGGCTTCAGCAGCTTCGAGCCGAACACCGTCGGCACCCGGCCCGGCATCAGCGCGGTGCCCAGCGGCTCCCCGGAGTTCTCCTGGTGCAGGCAGATCGTGGCGGCCGGGGAGGGCTCGGTCTCGGTGGAGCTCAAGTACAACGCCGACACCGGCCCGGCCGACCCGGAGACCTGCGCGAAGGCCCTGGAGATCGCCCAGGTCCTGGAGCCCAACCTCCCCTGACCGACGCCTCGTGAGTGCTTTGCGGTGCTACGACCCCGCAAAACGCTCACGGGCGATCACCTGCCGGGTCAGGACGCGAGCTGCGACTGCCACATCCAGTGGGCCTTCTCCAGCTCGGCCGCGATGCTGATCAGCAGGTCCTGGGTGACCAGGTCCGTCTTGTCGGACTCGTCGATGCGGACGCGCAGGCGGCGGATCAGCTCGCCGAGCGCTCGGGTGATCGACTCGATCACCTCCTTGTCGCTGCGCCAGTCCGATTCGAACTTCGGCAGTCCGGAACCCTCCGCCACCGTGGCGGCGCGGCCGTCCGGCGAGACGCCGATGGCGGCGGCGCGCTCGGCGACGTCGTCGGCGAAGCCGCGCGCGGTGCTGACCAGTTCGTCGAGGTGCAGGTGCACGTCGCGGAAGAACCGGCCGACGACGTTCCAGTGCGCCTGCTTGGCCACCAGGTGCAGGTCGATCAGGTCCAGCAGCGTCGCCTGCAGCAGCTTGCCGGTGGTGTCCTGGTCCTGGTCGTTGAGCGGGCTGGTGATCGGAGCCTTCTGGGCCATGAGCGGTGCAACCTCCTCGGACGCGAGCTGCCTCGCAACCGAGGGTGCTGGTTCGGCGGTACTGGCGCACTTCGAACGGCTGCGGACGGTGACCTGGGTCGCCTCTCCGGCGCTGCGCCACGGCCGACCGAGCGCCGAAGAGATGGCCGACCGCGCTCAGACGGTGAGGACGAGCTTGCCCTGGAGGTGACCGCCGTCGAGCAGCCGGTGCGCGTCGGCGACGCGCTCGAACGGGAACGTCTCCTGCACGTGGACCCGCAGCCTGCCCTGTTCGACGAGTTCGGCCAGACCTCGCAGGGCGACCGGATCTGGGTCGACCGCGATGCCGCTGAAGCGCATGCCAGCCGCCTCGAACTCGGCGGCGAGCTCCGAATCCCCCTCGGCGACCGCCGTCACCAGGTGACCGCCGGGACGGAGCACTGCGAGCGACCGCTCGACGGCGTCGCCGCCGAGCGTGTCGAGCACCAGATCGACGTCGCGGATCACCTCCGCGAAGTCGACCGCCGTGTAGTCGACCACCTCGTCGGCGCCGAGCCCCTCGACGAACTCCCGCTTGCCACCGCTGGCGGTCGTGATCACGTGCGCGCCGAGTGCTTTGGCGATCTGGATCGCGACGTGGCCGACCCCACCGCCACCGCCGTGGACCAGGACGCGGGCGCCCTCGGACACACCGCCGAGGTCGACGAGGCCCTGCCACGCCGTCAGCCCGACGACCGGCAACGCCGCAGCCTCGACGTGCGAGAGCGACGGCGGCTTGCGCGCCAGGTGCAGCGCCGGAGCCGACACGACCTCGGCGTACGCACTCGCCGCCCGGGGGAACAGCGGCATTCCGAACACTTCGTCCCCGGGCCTGAACCGCCATGTCGCCGCCTCTTCGACCACGCCGCTGATGTCCCAGCCGAGGATGAACGGCGGCTGGCCGATCAGCGGGAACTCACCGGCGCGCAGGCGCGCTTCCAGCGGGTTCAGCCCGATCGCCGTGACGCGGACGAGGACCTCGGTCGGCAGGGGCCGGGGCTCGGGCGCGTCCGCGATGGTGAGCACCTCGGGGCCGCCGAGCGCTTGCTGGGTGATGACTCGCATGACTCTCCTTGCTCGGGAGGGGCGAGAACCCAGGCTAGGTTTCCGATAGGAACCAACAGGTACCTTTGGCGCCATGAGCGGCTTCGGCCCCGACGATCCGTTTCTCGCCGACTGCCCGGCACGCCTGGCGGTCGAGCTGATCGCCGACAAGTGGACGGTGGTCGTGCTCTACGGCCTCAGCAGGGGTCCGGTGCGGCATGGCGAGCTGGTCGAGCTGATCGGCGGCATCTCCCGCAAGATGCTCACCCAGACGCTCCGACGGCTCGAGGCCCACGGGCTCGTCCGCCGGCACGCGTACGCCGAGGTGCCGCCCCGCGTCGAGTACGAGCTCACCCCGCTCGGAGCGACGCTGATCGATCCGATCCACGTGCTGACCGAATGGGCGAGGGCGAACGGCGACGCAGTGCTCGACGCGCTCGACGCTGATTCCGAGCCGGTCGCCCACGGCGACTGAGGCGCAGGCGACGGTAGAGCGTCCAGCGCGGCTTCATGCCCGCATCTGGCATGCAGGTGCCAAGCGCCGTTCGGTGAAGCACCAGATCCTGGTTCCGCAGCCGCGAGCAGCAAAGCGCCGGATCGATGCGGTACCGCAGGCGCACGATCAGCGGCTCGGGACCTTCTCAGGAGCGGTTCGCGAAGTCCACGACCTGGCGGCCGATGGTGCGCAGGATGGTGGCGACCTTCTCGTCCGCGCACTCACCGCCGGGTTCGAAGTGCGTCTCCGCGGAGTTGACCGCGCCGCCGAGCGGCGTCGGCCAGCCGCGAAGCGCGTGCACGACGGAGCGCAGGGCTTGCAGCGTGGTGACGGTGGCCTGCCAGCCGTACGCGATGCCGATGCAGCCGACCGCGCGGCCGTCCAGGTAGGGCCGCTCGTCGTCGCGCAGGTCCTCCGCGTAGTCCAGGGCGTTCTTGATCAGGCCCGAGACCGTGCCGTGGTAGCCGGGCGAGGAGAGGATGACGCCGTCGGCGTTGCGCAGCGCGTCCACCAGGTCCAGCGCGTTGTCGGCGCGCTCGGTCAGGTGCGGGTCGTAGAACGGCAGGGCGAGGCTGCTGCCGGTGATCGCGTGGACCTTGGCACCGGCTTCCCGGGCTCCCGCCAGCGCCGCGTGCAGCGCGCGCTCGGACTGCGAGTCCGGCCGCACCGAACCGCCGATTCCCACCACGGTCACCGTCATGCGTTGATCCTTCCACCCGCGCGCCGCGCCTGTCTTCCCCCGACGGACGTCGCCACGCTACGACTTCGAGCCCGGTCGAGGTCAAAGCGGAACGGCGGTGTGCTGGAACACAGCTACTTGCGGGTAGCCTCAACGTCGCCCTGCTGCCTTCCCGGGGAGGTCCACGCCCATGCCCAAGGTCCTCGAACTGGTGCAACCGAAGCTGGAGGCCGCGGCGCTGCGCGGCATCTTCGCGCTGCCCCGCCCCGTGCGACGGCTGATCGCCGGACCGCCCATCCGCCTGGACGACCAGGAACTCGCGCTGGACGCCCAGCTGCTGCTCAAGCTGCAGAAGCTCCGCGGGCACGAGCAGCTCGCCGCCGCCACGCCGGAGCTGGCCCGCGCGGCGATGCGCCAGGGCACCCGCCTCACCTCGACCGCACCGGTCAGCGGCGTGGTGGTCGCCGACCGGCAGATCCCGACCGCGAACGGCGAGCTGGCCGCCCGGCTGTACCGGCCGCGCGAGCTCACCGGCACCAGCCCGCTGCTGGTCTTCTTCCACGGTGGCGGCTGGGTCATCGGCGACCTGGACACCCACGACGACCTGTGCCGGTTCCTGGCCAAGCACGCCGGTGTCCGGGTGCTGTCGGTCGACTACCGGCTGGCCCCGGAGTTCCCGTTCCCCGCCGCGCTGGACGACAGCCTCGCCGCCTACCGGTACGCCGTGGACAACGCCGCCGAGCTGGGCACCAGCAGCGACGCGATCGCGGTCGGCGGGGACAGCGCGGGCGGCAACCTGGCCGCCTCAGTCGCCCTGATCGCCACCCGATCCGACCTGGTCGCGCCGGTGTTCCAGCTGCTGATCTACCCGGCGGTGGACGCCACCGCGCGCCGCCGCTCGCGGGAGCTGTTCGGCAACGGCTTCCTGCTCACCGACGAGGACATGACCTGGTTCATGGACAAGTACCAGCCCGACGAGGCCCTGCGCGCCGACCCGCGCCTGTCGGTGCTGCTGGCCGAGGACCTGAGCGGCCTGCCCGCGGCGTGCGTGGTCACGGCCGGGTTCGACCCGCTGCGCGACGAGGGCGAGGCGTACGCGGCGCGGCTGGCCGAGGAGGGCGTGCCGGTGATCAGCCGCCGGTTCCCGGACCTGATCCACGGCTTCGCCAACCTGCGCACCGTCGGCGACCGCTTCCAGGAGGCCCTGTTCGAGATCGTCGGCGCCCTGCGCGCTGGGTTGTCCCTGCAGAAGACGTGAGGTTCACGGCGCGGACGGATCGGCCGCCCGCGCCCGGGCGCGGGCGGTCTCGGACAGCCGACCGCTGATGTCGGCGAGCGTGGCCCCGCGCAGCGAATCCCACCAGGCCCGGTCCGCGTCGAGCACGATCTTCGCGACGGGGCACGGCCCCGTGCACCGCTGGCGTTCATCGGGCTGGGCAACGGATTCCTGCTGCCGCCGCTGATCGGTGCGGCGCTGGCCCAGGTGCGCCCGGACCAGGCCGGGTCGGCGTCGGGCACGGTGACGACCGCCCAGCAGTTCGAGAACTCGCTCGGCGTCACCGTGCTCGGCACGCTGGTCTTCGCGCTCGGCGGGTCCGGGATGCTCGCCGCCGACACCCGCCGTGGAAGCTGTCTGCGCGGTGTGCGTCGTGGCGGTGGTGCTGATCGTGCGCGGCACCGAGGAGGAGGCGTGATGCGGAAGGCCATCGTCATCGGCGGCGGGATCGGGGGCTTGGCCGCCGCTGCCGCACTGGTCCAGCGGGGCTGGCAGGTGGAGGTGCTGGAACGAGCGCCCGAGTTCACCGAGGTCGGCGCCGGGATCTCGGTGTGGCCGAACGCGTTGCGCGCGTTGGACGTCCTGGGGCTGGGCGACCCGGTGCGCGAGCGCGCGGTGCTGTCCGGGCAGGCGGGCATCAAGGATTCCGACGGCCGCTGGCTCTCGCGCATGGACACCGCTGAAGTCGAGTCCCGCTTCGGATCGGTGGTGATGCTGCACCGCGCCGAACTCCTCGACGTCCTGCGCGCCGCGGTCCCGCCGGAGGCGCTGCGCAGCGGCGTCGAGGTGCACCAAGCGCGGCCGGACGGCGTCGTGCTGCACTCCGACGGGGAATCCCGGGCGGACCTCGTGGTGGGCGCTGACGACATCCGCAGCGCCGTCCGGACCTCAGCCTGGAGCTCGTCCCCAGCACCGCGCTATGCCGGTTACACGGCCTGGCGGATGATCACCGAGCCGATCGAGATCGGCGACAGCGGTGAATCCTGGGGCCGCGGCGAGCGATTCGGCTACGCGGCCCTGCCGGACGGGCGGGTCTACTGCTTCGCGGTGGCCAACGCCCCGGAAGCCGGACCCCGCACGGGGCTGGCCGAACTGCGCCGCCGGTTCGCGTCCTGGCACGCCCCGATCCCTTCGCTGCTCGACGCGACGCGCGAGGAGTCGGTGCTGCACCACGACCTGTACGAGATGCCGCCGCTGCGGTCCTACGTGAAGGGCCGCATCGCGCTGGTCGGCGACGCCGCGCACGCGATGACGCCGAACCTCGGTCAAGGAGCGTGCCAGGCGCTGGAAGACGCTGTGGTGCTTGCGGAAACGGCGCCTGACCTCGCGAGCTACGACCAGAAGCGACGGCCCCGAACGCAGCGGATAGCCGCACTGTCCCGCCGGATGGGCATGGTGGCGCAATGGTCGTCCGCCCCCGCCGTGGCACTGCGAAACACGGCCCTGCGCCTAGCACCGAAGTCCGCGGCCTTCCGCTCCCTGGAGCCGGTCCTGAACTGGCGCGGTTGATTTCCGGTGCCGGGGTCGCTGGCCGCGAGCCTCGGTACGAGGAAGATCAGTGTCTTGGCGGCTGGAGCTCATGGGGGTGCGATGGGGCTGCTTGACTGGTTCACCGGGACCAAACGGCCTTCGGGTGAGGTTGCGCCGCAGTCCGTCGAGGCCGTTCGCACAGCACTTCTCGGCGTTGGCGGGCCGGACGAGCCGTTCGTGGTTCGCGACGGGCGGCCGGACGGCGTCGACCTGGTCGCCGAGTGGAAGATCGCCGATGCGCACTGGTGCGGCTACTTCGGCAACGCGACGACGATCAGCAGGACGTTGATGCGGCTGGACGTGTCGAGGCACCAGGTTCGCTCCGCGGACCAGGAGTGGTCGGTCACGTGGGTCGGGGGAGCTCCGCGGCTGACGCTGGCGGGGAAGTTCGCACGGGGCCAGATCAGCAAGAGGTCCTACAGCGCCACCTTCACACGCGACGAGCGGGGAAGGCTCGTCGCGGAATCCCAGCGAACGTTCTCCGCAGGCGAGTTGAAGGCTCCCCTGCAGGACGCAGTCACCGGTGCCGGATGGACTTGGCGCGGACTGGTGATCGGGAAGCTCTGAACCACCTCAGGAGCCGTGCCGGGGCGGGGCGATTTCGTGCGAAAGCGCCATGTTCGTCGACGGGCTCTTGCTGGTGGCCGGGGGGCGGTCGTTGGGGTCGTGAGTGGCGGTGGTGGTTCCGGCTTCACCTCCGGTGGTGATAGCCGGGGGGCTGGCGAGCAGAGGTGCCGTTGGGTGTGGGGTTTCGCGGGGTTCGAAGCGGTGGGTGGTCGGCTTGGGCGTGTTGCAATTTCAATCGAAATTGCGTCGTTCTCGACGGAACCTGCGGTGGCGACGTGGGCAATTTCAATCGAAATTGCAGTCGTCACCACCCCTCCGACGGCCGATGTAGACCACCCCTCCGACTGCCGTGGTAGACCACCCCTCCGACCACCGACGTAGACCACCCCTCCGACGGCCGTCGTAGACCGCCCCTCGGACGGCCGTGGTAGCTGGGTGGGTTGGTGGGGAGGGCTTCGCCCGAGGGGGTCAGCGGTCGGTGCCGAGGAGTTCTCTGAGGCGGTTGAGGAGGTCTTCCCGGTTCGTGGCTCCGAGGCGTTGTTTTATGCGGCTCATGTGGTGTTCCACCGTTTTCGCCGAGATGAAGAGGCGCTTGCCCACCTGCTTGTAGGTCAGGCCCGCCAGGACCAGTTCGGCTACTTCCTTCTCCCGCTCGCTGAGCATTCCGCCCTCGTCGCCGCGGACCGCTCGGGGGCGCGGGGGTTTGCCCTGCAGGGCTCGGGCGCATTCGAGCAGGGCCAGCATGGCGCGGCGGTCCGCGGTGCGGATCGCCGCTTGTCCCGCCAGGCGTGCGCCGTCCCATGCCAGGCCTGCTGCGTGGAGGGCTCGGGACGTTCGTTCGACCTCGTCCTGGTCCACCTGGCCTGCGAGGATTCCCAGCCACACGCGTGCTGCTTCGGCCATCGCCGCTGCTAGCGGGTTGTGGTGGGCCATGGACGACAGTTCCGCCGCCCGCTGCTGGGCCGTGTCCAGCTCGTCGAGGACGATCGATGCCTGGAGGCGCTTCCAGGTCAGCATCGACGTCCAGAGCGGCGGGTTGTCCAGGCGGTCGAGGAGGGCCAGGGCTTCGGTCAGGTACGGGTCGATCCAGTCCTGGTCCCGCAGGCGGGCCGCCGCGACCACCAGTTCTCCCAGCGGGAGCAGGGCGAACAGGTCCACCGAGTGCTCCGCCACGACTTGGCGGGCCTGGCCGCGCGCTGCGGCGAGTGCGGCCATGTCGTTGTCGCGGCTGGCGATTCCGGCTTCGATCGCCGTGGCCAGCAGTCGGTCCCGGGTGGTCAGCTCGCCGGTCGGCAGCTTCGCGCGCGCGGCCACCGTGTCGCCGCGCACCAGCGGCAGCCATGCCGCCAGCAGGCGGTGGCGGTCGCGCAGCAGCGGGCCTCCCGCGTCCGTGTCGATCGCCCGGTCCAACGTGGACGACGCGACGTCCAGCTCGCCGCAGTGCAGGGCGACCAGGGCCGCCACCGACGCCGGGGAGTCCGGCAGCAGCACACCGCGCCCCACCGGTTCCGACAGCGATGCCGCTCGCACCAGGGTGGACAGCGCGATGGAGGCCGATCCGGTGACCGATTCCCGGACCCCGGCGGCCAGCTGGACGGCGGCGCCGGTCATGGACGTCGGCGGGCCCGCGTCGTCCGCGGAGCTCAGCAGCTCGTCGGCGTCGGCCAGGCGTCCGGCGCCGATCAGGCCGACCGCGGCGAAGGACCGGTCGCCCGGCCAGCGCAGCCGCCCCACCGACCAGCGGCACATCTCCGCCGACCGCTCCAGCAGTCCGCGCTGCGCCAGCACGCTCGCCGCGACCTGCACGCCGAGCTCCCGGTCCGGGACCGCCGCGTCCACGACCACCTGGTCGGCCAGCCGCAACGCCTCGTCCAGCTCCCCCGCCACCGCCGCGGCCCGCGCGCGACGGGCGGCCACGGAGGTCGCCGGGGCTCCGGCCGAGACCGCGGCGTCGAACAGGCGCGGCGCCAGCTTCGGCGCGTCCAGCAGCGCTTCCTCCCCGGCCTGCTCGAACGCCTTGGCGAGCGTCGCTTCCGGGAGCAGCGCGATCTCGGCACCTAGCAGCGGGCTGACCAGCGGCAGCACCGGGCCACCGCGGGCCAGCTGGGTCTCGACCAGGCGGCGGGTCACGCGGAGCCGCTGCTCCCACGGCGTCAACCGCAGCACTGCCTCGCGCACGATCGGCAGCAGCACGTCGTCGGCCGCCACCAGACCTCCGGAGCGCACCGCCAGCAGCGCGGCGCCCACCTCGGCGGGGTCCAGGTCGAGCAGCGCCGCGAGCAGGTCCGGGTGCGGGGTCGCGCCGACCGCCATCGCCGTCACGCACGCCCGACCGGCCTCGCCGAGCTGGTCCAGGTCGTGCTGGAACTGGTCGAGCGCGCGCGGCGGCAGAACCGCGACGCCCGGCTCGACGGTGCTCAGCACGCGGCTCACGTAGCGGGGGACGCCGCCGGTCTGCGCGTGCAGCCAGCGGATCCAGTCCGCCGAGGCGGTGCCGACCTGGACGGCCAGCTCCTCCGGGCTGAGCGCGGAGAGCAGCACCGGCGCGCCCAGCTCGCCGATCAGCTCGCCCAGCGCGGCGGGGCGCGGACCCGGCCGGTAGGCGACCAGCAGGCGAGCTCCCGGCTGCCGGGCGATCTCGACCAACCTGCCGAGCACGGACTCGTCCAGGCGGTGCGCGTCGTCGACCAGCACCGCGCCCTCGTCCGCCCGGTCCAGCTCGGCCGGGCCGAGCACCGGCACACCGGCCGTCCGGTAGGCGTGCGCCAGCTCGGTCAGCAGTGCGGTCTTGCCGTAGCCGCCGGGGCCTTGGACACCTGCGGTGATCGGTGCGGACGGGGCGGTGGCGACCGCCGACCGCAGCCCGGTCGCGTGCCCGTCCAGCAAGGAGGTCGTCGAGTGGTTCACGCCTGCCGTCCTTGTCGGTCCGTCATTGGCGCATGTGCTGGAAGAGGCCCAGCAAACCGCCGCCGGTCGGGGGAGTCGGCCAGAGGAAGGTGAGCAGCAGGCCGCCGATGATCAGCGCGGCGGCCAGGGACAGCTTAATGATCTTGATCCGGCGGGCGCGGTCCTCGTCCGGGGGGTCCAGCGGCATCGGCTCCACCTCGATCGGCGGCCGCGGCGCCTCCGGGATCTCGACCTCCTCCTCGTCGAAGTCCGATCCCTCGATGCGCACCAGCACGCTGGTCTCGTCCACCGAACCCTCGTCGACGTCGGTGGAGAGCAGCTGCACCGCGGCCGACGCGGCGCCGCTGGCCGCCGCCAGCTCCGGTGAGACGTCGACCTGCGGCGGCACCTTCAACCGCTCGGCCACCAGCTGCTTGAGCAGCGGGACCCGGGCCGTGCCGCCGGCCAGCACCACCGCGTCCAGGTCGTCCGGGGCCAGCGTCGCCGACTGCACCGCCTGCAGGACCAGCTCCGGCACCCGCTCCAGGTGGGGCCGGGCGAGCTGCTCGTACCGGGAGCGGGACAGCGCGAACTCGGTGCGCACCCCGGGCAGCTCCACCCGCACCTGCGCCCCGGCCTGGTGCGACAGCGCCTCCTTGGCCCGGACGCACTCGGCGCGCAGGTGGGCCAGCGCGGCCCGCTGGTTCAGGTCGGCGAGGTCCAGCGCGTCGATCCGGTCGCCGAACTCCGCGCGCACCGCGGCGAAGATCTCGTCGTCCAGGTCCTGGCCGCTGGGGTGGTCGGCGGTCAGCGAGGAGCCCACCACCTCGAAGCCGCGCTGCCTGCGGCGCAGCACCGTGGCGTCCATCCCGCTGCCGCCGATGTTGGCCACCGCGATCGGTTCGTGCTCGGGGACCTGCTGCTTGGCCGCGTAGTCCAGGGCCACCGCCAGCGGTTCCGGGACCATCGTGACCTCGTTCAGCCCGAGCTGCGCCAGGGCCTGCTGCACCAGCCGGATGCGGTGCGGTCCCCAGGTGGCGCTGTGCGCGATCGCGATGTGCTCGGCCGGGTGCCCCTGCCGGGCGGCCACCACGTCGGCGACCCACTCGACCATGGTCGCCACCAGGCGCTGGGCGGGCACGAACTCGCTGCCCACCAGCAGCGGCAGGTCGTCGCCGAGGCGCGCGGTGAACCCGCGCACCACCCACTCGTGGTGGGCGATCTCCTGGCGCTGGGCCGCCTCCCCCGCGACGAACGAACCGTCCTGCACCTTGCACAGCACGGTCGGCACCACCGGCCCGGCGGCCAGCGGGACCGGGGTCGCCGCAGCCCACCGGCTGCCGTCGCGGCGGGCGATGGCCGCGGTCGTGGCCGTCGCGCCGAGATGAACGCCGAGGACGTAAGGCATGCAATCCCTTCGTGTCACCGATCGGCCACCATCGGGCGATACCCGTGGCGGCGCAGGGTGGACACAATTTAGCGCGCACCCGGTTACGCAGAGGTATCGGACACCCCATCCGGCCCCCTAACGGACCACCTAGTGGATCCCCTAATAGAGGTTTGAGTAACTAGGAGTCGTACCCGATGGCTAGGGGGCCGCGGGCCCATAGCGTGATCGACACAGGGGTGAGGGACCGCGCGACCTCACTCGGAAACCCCAGTCGAGACCGCTGAGCACATCGGGAGGCCCAACGATGGTGAACCCTCAGCACGGTCGGGCCGAGTCCACCACTCCAGACCCCGGGACGCACTCCACCGGCCTTCCGGAAGAGCCGACGCTGTACGAGTTCCTCACGCGCCTCGTCAGCGACCCGGCCGCCCGGTCGGCCTTCGACGCCGATCCGCAAGCCACGCTGGATCAGGCCGGACTCGGGGGAATGAGCGCGACGGACGTGCTGCACGCCTCGTCACTGGTCCTCGACTACGCGCCGGTCGAGGTGGTGACGGAGTACGGGCGCTCACTCCAGAGCAGCGTCGAGAAGTTCGCTGCGAGCGCCCAGGCCGTCGCGTTCAACCAACTGCATCCCGCACATCCACTAGATCAGGAAGATCACATGCTGCAGAACATCGCCCCCCAGCCCGAGGACTTCGGCAAGGACAACGACGTCGACGCGACCCTGCCGGCCCCGGCCCCGGCCCCGTCGCACAACACCGACGTGGACGTCGACGTCGAGCAGAACGACTCGCACAACCTGATCAGCATCCACCACGTGCTGAGCGACAACTCGGTCGGCAACGACAACATCATCGGCTCCGTGGTGGGCAACACCGTCGGCCAGGTCGGCGACAGCCTGGACCTCGGCGACGTCACCAACACCATCGGCAACTCGGTCTCCGAGGTCAACCAGACCGCCAACCACGTCTTCGACACCAGCGTCGACCTGACCGCCGGTGCGGGCTCCATCGTCTACGGCGACGTGACCAACCTGGTCGGCAACGTCACCAACGGCGACGTGACCAACGTCGTGGGCGACGTCACCAACGTGGCCGGTGACCTGAACGTCGGCAACGTGCTCGGCGACGTCACCAACGGCGACGTGACCGAGATCGTCGCGAACGCCCCGGTCGTGGGCGACGTGGTCGGCGACGTGACCAACGTCGTGGGCAACGCCCCGGTCGTCGGCGACGTGGTGGGCAACGTCACCAGCGGCGACATCACCAACGTGACCGGCGTGGTCGGCGACGTGACCAACGTGGCGGGCGACCTGCCGGTCGTCGGCGAGGTCACCGGCGTGGTCGGCGACGTGGCGGGCAACGTCCCGGTCGTGGGCGACGCCCTGGGCACCGTGGCCGGTGGCGACGTCAGCGCCCTGCCGGTCGACGACGTCACCTCCGCGCTGCCGGTCGACGACGTCACCTCCGCCCTCCCGACCGAGCCGGTCGAGGCCGTGACCGGCACCGTCGGCAGCCTGCCGGTCGTCGGCGAGGTCGCCGACACCGCCACCTCCGCCCTGCCGCTGGACGTGGACGGCCTGCTCTGAACGCAGTGAGCGACTGAATGCCGGGATCCGCCGCGCGCGGATCCCGGCATTCCGCGCATTTCCGCGGTTTTTCCGCAACAGCGGGCGACGGAAACGATGTGAGTTCAGCCGTTCGGGTTTATCTCTTCGCGACGGCAGGCCACAATCGACGCCGTGATCGAGACGGCGTTGGTGGAACTGATCGATCGCGCGACTGCGGAATGCGCCGAGCAGCAGCGCGCGGATCTGCACAACCGCCTGCGCCAGATCCGCACCAGGGTGCTCGATCCGACGCAGCTCGTGCTGGTCGTCGGCGAGTCGAAGCAGGGCAAGAGCGCGCTGGTCAACGCGATCGTGAACGCCCCGGTGTGCGCCTCCGGCGACGACGTCACCACCGTGGTCCCCACCCTCGTCCGCTACGCCGACGAGCCGACCGCGCTGCTCATCGAGCACGAACCCCGGCAGGGCCCGGCCGCGCTGGACCGGATGCCGGTGCCGATCGAGCAGGTCCAGGAGCACCTGGACCGGGCCCTCGCGCTCGGCCGCCCCGTCACCCGGGGTGAAGTGGGCATTCCTCGCGCGGTGCTGCAGAACGGACTCGCGCTGATGGACACCCCCGGGGTCGGCAGCGTCTCCTCGTCGCTGACCGCCACCACGCTCGCCGTGGTCGCCGAGGCCGACGCGCTGCTGATGGTCTCCGACGCCACCCAGGAGCTCACCACCAACGAGATCTCGTTCCTCAAGCAGGCCACCGCGCTGTGCCCGAACGTCGCGCTGGTGCTGCCCAAGATCGACCGCACCCCGCACTGGCGGAAGGTGCTCGAGGTCAACCGCAAGCACCTGGACAACGCCGGGGTGGCCGCCAAGATCTTCCCGGTCTCGGCCAGCATCCGGATGCGCGCGATGCAGGCCAAGAACAGCGCGCTGAACACCGAATCCGGATTCCCACCGCTGCTGGAATTCCTGCAGACCGAACTGGCCGGAAAGCACGAGCAATCCACCAGGCGGTTGGTCGCGCACAACGTTTCCGAGGCCCTCACCCAGGTCAACGACGCGCTGAAAGCCGAACTCGCCGCGCAGAACCCGCGCACCGCCGCGGAAACCCTGGTCGAGCTGGAAACCGCGCAGCGCCGCGCCGAAGACCTCCGCCGCGTCTCCAACCGTTGGCAGAAAGCGCTCAACGACGGCATCTCCGAGCTCTACGCCGACATCGAGTTCGACTTCCGCGAGCGCAGCTGGGCGATCCTGCACGAGGTCAACGAGATATTCGAGACCGCGGACCCGCTGGAGATCTGGGACGAGTTCCGCGAGTGGCTCGCCGACCGGCTCACCGACGCGATCGTCGAGACCTTCGAGTGGCTGGACGCCCGGCAGGCCCGGCTCGCCGAGGTGGTCGCCGAGGAGATGCGCGCCGAGCACAGCGCGGACAGCCCGGCGCTGGAGCGCATCCGGCCGCCCTCCCCGCTGGACGAGGTGCCGGAGCCGAAGCTGCCCGCCCGCAGCGAGTACAAGCGGTTCGACCAGTTCCTGACCGGTCTGCGCGGTTCCTACGGCGGCGTCCTGATGTTCGGCATGATGACCTCGATCGGCCTGGGCCTCGGGCTGTTCAACGTGGTGTCCATCTCGGCGGGCGTGCTGCTCGGCATCAAGAGCCTCGACGAGGAGAAGGACTCGCGGCTGCGGCGCCGCCAGACCGAGGTGAAGAGCGCCGTCCAGCGCCACGTGGAACAGGTCATCTTCCACGTCAACCGGGAGGCCAAGACCGCCATCCGCACCGTGCACCGCGGACTGCACGCGCACTACATGCAGATCACCGAGGACGCGCAGACCGAGATCAGCCGGGCCATCCAGGAGATCAAGCGCTCCGCCGAGCGCAGCGCGGTGGACCGCGACCAGCGGGCGCGGGAGATCCGTCAGAAGCTGGAAGACCTCACCTCGCTGCGCCGCCGGGTCACCATGCTCACCCAGAACCGGATCACCGCGGCATGACCGGCGAAGCCCTGCTGGACCGCGCCCGCGCGCTGCTGATCCGCACGATGACCTTCTACCGGGACGACCCGCGCACCTCGACCTGGCTGCGCGGTCGGCTGGAGCGGCTCGAACAACCGCTGCGCATCGCGGTCAGCGGCCGGGTCAAGGCGGGCAAGTCGACGCTGATCAACGCGCTGGTCGGCGCCGAGCTCGCCCCGACCGACGCGGAGGAGCGCACCCAGGTCAGCACCTTCTACCAGTACGGGCCGGAACCGAAGATCCTGGTGCACACCCCGCACGGCACGGTGCAGAACGTCCCGGTGACCACGCTGGACGCCAGCACCATCCGCGACCTGCAGCACTGGCGGCCCGACGAGGTGGCGCGGCTGGTCATCGAATCGCCCACGCCCGGCCTGCAGGCCATCACCCTGATCGAGACGCCGGGCGTGGCCTCGGCGGCGGTGCAGGAGACCGGGCGGTCGGCGCTGGCGCAGATCCTGTCCGAGGCGGACGCGGTGCTGTACCTGACGCGCTACCCGCGGCAGACCGACCTGCAGTTCCTGCAGTCGGTCAACGAGCTGCAGACCGCCCGCAGCGTCCCGATCAGCACGATCGTCGCGTTCTCCCGCGCCGACGAGACCGGCAGCGGCGGACCGGACGGGCTGCAGGCGGCCGAGCGGATCGCCGAGAGCTACCGCAACGACCCGACGCTGCGCTCGTTCGCGCAGCACCTGATCCCGGTGGTCGGGCTGCTCGGGCAGGCGGTGGCGACCATGACCGACGAGGAGTTCACCGCGCTGGGCAACCTGGCCCGGCTGTCCCAGAACGACCTGGAAGCGCTGCTGCTGTCCGCGGACCGGTTCGTCAACAGCAAGATCGAGTCGACGCCCGGGCCCATCCGCCAGCGGCTCTTCGAGCGGTTCGGGCAGTTCGGCCTCGGACGCGCGCTGACGCTGCTGCGCAGCGGGGTGACGGAACCGAAGAAGCTGCGCTCGGCGCTGCTCGACGAGAGCGGCCTGAACTCGCTGCACGAGACCGTGCACCAGCAGTTCGTGGAGCGGCAGGACGCGCTGCGCGCCCGGTCCGCGATGCTGGCCGTGGACATGGTGCTGCGCGCCAACCCCCGTCCGGGCGTGCAGCAGCTGCGCGGCGAGTTCGAGCACCTGCTGGCCAACGCGCACGAGTGGGACGAGCTGCGGCTGCTGTCCGCCCTGGACTCCGGCCAGGTGCGCTTCAGCCGCCCGCTCCAGGCGGAGGCGAAGCGCCTGCTGGGCGCGTTCGGCAGCAGCCCACACGAGCGGCTGGGCCGCGACGAGACCGCGCTGGCGGTGGACCTGGCCGACGAGGCGGCGGCCGCGCTCGCCCGCTGGCGCCAGCAGTCGGTGAACCCGCTGCACGACCGCATCCACCGCGAAGCGGTCCGAACGGTGCTGCGCAGCTGCGAACGCCTGGTCGTCAACCAAGCCCACGCGCCGCACCGCCCCTCCCCGCAGGCGGGGCAGCCGCAGGCAGCGACGCAGCACCAAGCGGCGCAGGCAGCACAGCACCAGGCTGGGCGATCTCAGGCGGCGCGGCAGGCGGTCAAGCCAGAGCAGGTGGCTCAACCTCAGCAGGCGGTTAAGCCGCAGCAGGTGGCGCAACATCAGGCCGCGCAGTCGCAGCAGGCGGCGCAACATCAGGCCGCGCAGTCGCAGCAGGCGGCACAGCATCAGGCTGGTCAGCCGCAGCGGCGACGTGCTCAAGCCGCCCATTCCCAGGACAGCTACCCCCGACCGGGACAGCCGCAACCGGTCGCGCAGCCGCAGCCCGGGCAGCAGCGCCAGCCCCGTCGCCGACGCGCCGCGCAGCACCAGGCCTCGCCGCAACAGGTGGTGGAGGCACCGCAGAACCCTCCGGCGGAGCAAGATCCTCAGGACGACCCGGGAACGCATTCCCGGCACTAGATGTCCACAGTGGATCGTTCGCGACGGTTGCCGATCCCGCCGAGGTTCTTTCGGGATGTCCGGGGTCGGCTCCTCGGCGCTTTCGCGCGAAACCGGCGTTCCGCACGTGTGGGAGGCTGCGTTTTCGCGCGAAACCGGCGGAACCACCGTCCCGGGTCGAGCCCTGGAAGCTGAAACCCGGCCCGTCTTGGAGGAGTGCAGTGGACATCGTTCAGCGCGCGTACGACCACCCCGACGTGACCGCGCTCGTCGGACGTCTGCAGGCCGAGTACTCGCGGATCTACGGCGCGCCGGACGACTCCCCCACCTGCGCGGCTCAGTTCAGCCCGCCATCCGGCGGTTTCTGCGTGGGCTACGAGCGCGGCACCGCCGTGGCGATGGGCGGGTGGCGCCACCTCGGCGGCGGGCGCGCCGAGCTCAAGCGCATGTACGTGCCCGACGAACACCGGGGCAACGGTTACTCGCGCGAGGTCCTCGCGTGGCTGGAGAACGCGGCGGCCGCGGACGGCGCTGCGGAAATGGTGCTGGAAACCAACCAGCGCCACCCGGCCGCGCTCGCCCTGTACCGCTCGGCCGGGTACACCGAGGTCGAGGCGTTCGGCTACTACGCCGACGACCCGCTCACCGTCTACCTCGGCATCCCGCTGCCCCGCCCCGCTTAGCACTGCCGAACACGCACCCGCGAGTTGCCTTCCGGCCCCGGAAATGGAGCGAAGGTCCTGGGAGTCGGGGGCTCCCAGGACCTTCGCGCGTGGTGGTTGCCGCAGTCAGCAGCGGTGGGCCGAGTTCCTCAGCCCGGTTCCGGGGCGATCAGCCCTGGACCTTGTCGGCGATCTTGTCGCCGGTGTCCTTGTCGACGCTGCGCCAGTAGTCGAGCGCCTTCTCCAGGATCGGCTTGGACACGCCCTTGGAGAGGTGACCGGCCACGTTGTCCACGAACCGGGCCCGCTCCTCGTCGCTGAAGACGGTGCGGACCAGGGTCCCCGGCTGGCCGAAGTCGTCGTCCTCGGAGTGCAGCCGGTACGCCGAGCGGATGACCTCCTGCTCCACCCCGGCGGCCGAGTCGTCGGTGCCGTAGGCGGCGTCGGCGCGCGGCCCCCCGTAGGAGTTCGGCGCGTACACCGGGTCGTGGTCGATGCTGAACCGCATCGAGCCGTCCTTGGCGTAGCTGTTCACCGGTGCGATCGGGCGGTTGACCGGCAGGTCCATGTAGTTGGTGCCGATCCGGTAGCGGTGCGCGTCCGGGTAGGAGAACAACCGGCCCTGCAGCATCTTGTCCGGGGAGGCGCCCACGCCCGGCACCATGTTCGACGGCTCGAACGCGGCCTGCTCGATCTGCGCGAAGTAGTTCTCCGGGTTGCGGTTCAGCACGAACCGGCCGACCTTGATCAGCGGGTAGTCGCCGTGCGGCCACACCTTGGTCAGGTCGAACGGGTTGAACCGGTAGTCCGCGGCGTCCTCGAACGGCATGACCTGGACGTACAGGGTCCAGCTCGGGTGCTCACCGGCCTTGATCGCGGTCCACAGGTCGCGGATGTGGTGGTCGGCGTCCTCACCGGCCATCCGGTCCGCCTCGGCCTGGGTCAGGAAGTCGTGGCCCTGGTCGGTCTTGAAGTGGTACTTGACCCAGAACTTCTCGCCCGCCGCGTTGATCCACGAGTAGGTGTGCGAGCCGTACATGTTCATGTTGCGCCAGGTGCGCGGGATGCCGCGGTCGCCCATCAGCCAGGTCACCTGGTGCGCCGACTCCGGGCACTGGGTCCAGAAGTCCCACTGCATGTCGTGGTCGCGCAGGTGGTTGTCGGCGCGGCGCTTCTGCGAGCGGATGAAGTCGGGGAACTTGATCGCGTCGCGGATGAAGAACACCGGGGTGTTGTTGCCGACGAGGTCGTAGTTGCCCTCGCTGGTGTAGAACTTGATCGCGGTGCCGCGCGGGTCGCGCCAGGTGTCCGGCGAGCCCAGCTCACCGGCGACCGAGGAGTACCGGACCAGGGTCTCCGTCTTCGCGCCCGGCTGGAACACGGCGGCCTTGGTGAACTGGCTGACGTCCTCGGTGACCTCGAAGAAGCCGAAGGCGCCGCCGCCCTTGGCGTGCACCACCCGCTCGGGCACCCGCTCGCGGTTGAACTGCGCGTTCTTCTCGATCAGGTAGTGGTCCTGGAGCAGGACCGGCCCGTTCGGGCCAGCGGTCAACGAGTGGTCGTCACTGGCCACCGGGATACCGGCGTTGGTCGTCGTGGGTCGTGGCGAACTCACGATCGTCCCTCCTCGTGGTGGTGGCTGGGTTCCTCCGGCCCGGGTGCCGAGGACCGGCAGTCGGGGCAGTACCCCCAGAACACGACCTCCGCTTCGTCCACCGCGTAGCCCGCGGTGGACGAGGGCGTCAGGCACGGCGCGGAGCCCAGGACGCAGTCGACGTCCTCGGTCCGGCCGCACCGCCGGCACACCAGGTGGTGGTGGTTGTCGGCGGTCCGCGTCTCGAACCGGGCGGGGTGCCCGGCTGGCTCGATCCGCCGCAGCAGCCCGGCGTCGCTGCACGCGTGGAGCACGTCGTAGACGGCCTGCGTGGACACCGATCCGAGTTGCCGCCGCACCGCGGTCGCCACCTGGTCGGCGGTGGCGTGCGGGTGGTCCGCCAGCCACCGCAGCACCGCGAGCCGCGGTCTGGTGACCCGCAGTCCGGCGGCTCGCAGCCGCCCGGGCAGGTCTCCCGCACTCCCCGCGGTGTTGCCGTTGGTCGCACTGAGGGTCATGGCGTGGTCCAGTCTGCCACGCCCAAACTGGAACGAGTCAAGAAAACACCCGGAAGTGTTGTCCGGCTCATTCGACCGCCGTTGCCGACGGCCCGGACTCAAAGCGGCAGGTCGCGCAGGGTTTCGTAGACCTGCTCGACCACCGCTCGGCGACGCGCCATCAAGCGCGCGGCCGCCTCGTCCGGCGTCACCCTGCCTTCCGGCACGACCAGCTCGGCGGCGCGCTCCAGTGAATCGAACTCACCAAGTGCCCGCCACCCGAGCAGCACCGCGCCGAGCCCGGACCCGCCGCTGCCCTCCGCCAGGTCCAGGTCGATGTCCAGCGCCGCCGCGATGGCGTCCGCCCACACCCGGCTCCGGAAGCCACCGCCGGTGGCCCGCACCGCGCGCACCTCCGCCCCGGAGTCGCGCACCGCGTCGAGCACCAGCGCCAGCTGCTGCGCCACGCCCTCGACCACCGCGCGGGTCATCTCCGCGCGGCCGTGCGAGCGCCGCAGCCCCAGGAACGAGCCCGTCAGGCCCGGCTCCCACCACGGCGCGCGCTCGCCGAGCAGGTACGGCAGGGCGATCAGCCCCTCCGCGCCGGGCGGCACGGCCGCTGCTTCGTCGAGCAGGTCCGCCACGTCCACGCCGAACGCCTCGGAGGCCCACTGGGCGACGACCGCACCGTTGCTCACGGCACCGCCGATCACCCACAGCCCGTCGGCCAGCGCGTAGCTGAACGTCCGGCACCGCTCGTCGACGCCGGGCTTGTCCCGGGTCACGCGGAGCGCCCCGCTGGTGCCCAGCGACAGCGCGGCCACACCCGGCTGGACCGCGCCGACGCCGAGGTTGGCCAGCGGACCGTCGCCGCCGCCGAGCACGACCGGCAGCCCCTCGGGCAGCCCGACAGCCTCGGCCACCTGCGGTTTCAGCGGCATGGTCGTCGTCGGCGCGTGGATCTCCGGCAGCTGCTCGGCGCGGATGCCCGCGACCTCCAGCGCCGGTTCGTGCCACTGCAGCGTCGACATGCTCTGCAGCCCGCTGCCCGAGCTCAGCGAGTACTCGGTGACGAACTCCCCGACGAAGTCGGCGACCACGAAGTCCTTCAGCGCGCACCAGCGCACCACGTCGCGGGTCAGGTCGGAGCGGCTCCCGGTCAGCCAAGCCAGCTTCACCATGACCGACTGCGTGTGGACCGGCGTCCCGGTCGCCCGGTGCAGCGCGGCGGCGGCCTCGCGGTCGGACCGGATCCGCGCCGCGACCTCGGCGGCCCGGGTGTCGGCCCAGTTGAACGCCGGGGTGGCCGGAGCGCCGGACGCGTCGAGCCCGACCAGCGTGTGCATGGCAGTGCTGAACGACAGCCCGGCCACCTCGTGCCCGTGCTCCTTCGCCCAGGCCACGCACTCCGCCAACGCCTCGATCGCGGCGCCCCGCACCTGCACGGCGTCCTGCGTCGCCTCACCGGTGTCGTCGGTCCGCAGCGGATACCCGCGCTCGGTCTGGTGCAGCACGCGAGCGTCGACGCCTGCCGCGACGACCTTCGTCGCGGTGGTGCCGAGATCGATGCCGAGGACAACCGGGGCAGCACTCATGCCCCCAACCTATCCGCCGAACGCAGCAGCCGAGCCACGCCTCCACGGCAGGAGCCACCGCACAGCGCCCGATCAAGGCTCGGGCGGCGGCACACCGTGCGCTGCGGTGACGAACGACACGGCTCGGTCGTCCCTTCGGACACGTACAACAGCCTCCTTCGGTTCGCGGTGGCGCGAGCGGTCTTCCGGGAGCGCCACGAATTCGTCCAGGGTCAGCAGGTGGCCGGGCCACGTGGTGGTGTTCATGGGTCCACTGTGGCGGGAGGTGCCCGCGGGGTTCAAGGAGAATTGGATATGAACACACGTTCGAATGAACTTTGAATCCGTTGCGCCGCAACGAAAAAGCGCCTCCCTCCCCTGATCGGGAGGAAGGCGCCCTGTCGAGCCGGGGGCTTACTTCGCGAGGGTTTCGGCGATCTCGTAGGTGTTGAGCGCCGCGCCCTTGCGGAGGTTGTCACCGCAGACGAAGAAGTCCAGCGTGTTCGGGAAGTCCAGCGCCTGGCGGACGCGGCCCACGTACGTCGGGTCCTCGCCGACCACCCCGGCCGGGGTCGGGAACACGCCGTTGTCGTGGTCGTCCTGCAGGACGATGGTCGGCTGGGCCTCGAACAGCCGGTGCGCCTGCTCGACGGTCACCTCGCGCTCGAAGGTGGCGTGCACCGCCAGCGAGTGCGTGGTCACCACCGGCACCCGGACGCAGGTCGCGGAGACCTTCAGGTCCGGGATGCCCAGGATCTTGCGGGACTCGTTGCGGACCTTCAGCTCCTCGGAGGTCCAGCCGTCGTCCTTGCGCGAACCCGCCCACGGCACCACGTTCAGCGCCAGCGGGGCCTTGAACGGCGTCTCGGCGGGCAGCCCGGCCGCGGCCAGCGCCTCGGCGACGTCACCGGCGCGCGCCCCGACGCCCTTGCCCGCCACCGCGGCGATCTCCGCCTGCAGCCGGTCGATGCCTTCCTGACCAGCACCGGAAGCGGCCTGGTAGGAGGAGACGACCAGCTCGCGCAGGCCGAACTCGCGGTGCAGCGCGCCCAGCGCCGCCATCATCGACAGCGTGGTGCAGTTCGGGTTGGCGATGATGCCCCTCGGCCGCTCGTGCACCTTCTCCGCGTTGACCTCGGGCACCACCAGCGGCACGTCCGGGTCCATCCGGAACGCGCCGGAGTTGTCCACCGCGATCGCGCCGCGCTCGGCGGCCACCGGGGCCCACTGCGCGGAGACCTCGTCCGGCACGTCGAACAGCGCGATGTCCACGCCGTCGAACGCCTCCGGCGCGAGCTCCACGACGGTGCGCTCCTCGCCGCGCACGGTGATCTTCTTGCCCGCGGAGCGGGCCGAGGCGATCAGCCGGATCTCGCCCCACGGCACGGATTCGCGGTTGTTGATGATGTCGATCATCACGGTGCCGACCGCGCCGGTCGCACCCACGATTGCCAGCGTCGGCGCCATCAGCGACCACTCCCCGCGTACACAACGGCTTCCTCGTCGCCACCGAGCTCGAACGCGTCGTGCAGCGCGCGCACCGCGTCGTCGAGCTGGGTGTCGCGGATCAGCACCGAGATCCGGATCTCCGAGGTGTTGATGATGTCGATGTTCACCCCGGCGTTGGACAGCGCCTCGCAGAAGGTCGCGGTGACGCCCGGGTGCGAGCGCATCCCGGCGCCGACCAGCGAGACCTTGCCCACCTGGTCGTCGTAGACGACCTGGTCGAAGCCGACCTCGTCCTTGATCTTCTCCAGCTCGGCGACGGCCACCGCGCCGTTGCTGCGGGCCACCGTGAAGGTGATGTCGGTGAGCCCCGAGGCGGTGCTGGAGACGTTCTGCAGCACCATGTCGATGTCGATCTCGGCGTCGGCGACCACGCGGAAGATCCGACCCGCGACGCCGGGGTTGTCGGGCACACCGCGCACGGTGACCTTCGCCTCCGACCGGTCGTGCGAGACGCCGGTGATCATGGCCTGTTCCACGGAAAGATCCTCCACTGAGCCGGACACGGTCGTACCGGGCTTGGGCGAGTAGGACGAGCGGACGTGCAGCGGCACGCCGTAGCGGCGGGCGTACTCCACCGCGCGCAGGTGCAGCACCTTCGCGCCGGTGGCCGCCATCTCCAGCATTTCCTCGTAGGTGATGCGCTCCAGGTGCTTGGCGTCGGACACGATGCGCGGATCTGCGGTGTAGACGCCGTCGACGTCGGTGTAGATCTCGCACACGTCGGCGTTCATGGCCGCCGCCACCGCGACCGCGGTGGTGTCCGAGCCGCCGCGGCCGAGCGTGGTGATGTCCTTGGTGTCCTGGGAGACGCCCTGGAAACCGGCGACCAGCACGACCTGGCCCTGGTCCAGCGCCTCCTGCACGCGACCCGGGGTGACGTCGATGATCCGGGCGTTCTGGTGCGCCGAGGTGGTGATCACCCCGGCCTGCGACCCGGAGAACGAGCGGGCCTCCGCGCCGAGCGACTCGATGGCCATCGCGACCAGCGCGTTGGAGATCCGCTCCCCGGCGGTCAGCAGCATGTCGAGTTCGCGCTCCGGCGGGGCCGGGTTGACCTGTTTGGCGAGGTCGAGCAGCTCGTCAGTGGTGTCTCCCATCGCCGAGCACACGACCACGACGTCGTTGCCCGCCTTGCGGGTCTCGACGATGCGTTCGGCGACCCGTTTGATGCGATCGGCACTCTCGAGCGAGGAACCGCCGTACTTCTGGACGACGAGCGCCACGTGAAACAAACCTCCTCGACCGCTGCGGTCGTCCCGGGCACGGGTTGTCCCCGCACTGACACCGGGCGACGAAGAGCGCCAACGCACCGCGGGCGCGTCGGATCGCCCCAGCGACCGAGCAGTCGGCAGCGTCGGCCGTACCGGCCGAAACGGCCTTCTACCAGGTCGCTCCGCTGCCGGATTAGCCTACCGAACCGATACCGCCCGGCCCCAGCCCCGGCCGCCGCCACTACGCTGTGAAGCTCGATTGTCGACAAGCGCGGAGGACTGGGTTGCCCACCACTCCAGGTGCGATCGAGCCACCCCTGGGAAGTTTCGGAAACAGCCCCGCTACGCAGCGGAAACACTCCGAGGCCACACCTCTGGAACGGCTGTTGGACGGATCACCCCGGCGGCGTCGGCTGATCGTCGCCGCCGCGCCAGCTGTGGTTTACCTCGCAATCCGCCTGGTCGGCCTGCTGGTGCTGGCGTGGCTGTCGGCGGCCAACGACGAGGCGCTCCTGGACAACCTGACCGCCTGGGACGGGCAGTGGTACCTCGAGATCGCCGAGCACGGATACGGCGGCGTGAACCCGAGCATGGTGGACGGGTTCGGCAACCGGTACCCCGAGACGCCGCTGGCGTTCTTCCCCGGCTACCCGTTCCTGATCGTGGCGTTCTCGCTGATCCCGGGGGTCAGCGCCACCGGTGGGGCGATCACCGCGAGCCTGGCCTGCGGGGTGGCCGCGGCCTACGGGCTGGCGCGGCTGGGGCGTCGGATCGGCGGTTCCGAGGGCGTCGGGCTGCTGCTGGTGGTGCTGTTCGCGGCGGCGCCCATGTCGGTGGTGCTGTCGATGGCGTACTCCGAGGCGCTGTTCTGCGCGCTGGCGATCTGGGCGCTGATCGGGGTCGTCGAGCGGAACTGGCTGCTGGCCGGGCTGTGCTGCGCCGCTTCCGGGCTGGTGCGGCCGACCGCCGCGGCGCTGATCGGCGTGGTCGGGCTGGCCGCCCTGGTCGCCGTCGTGCAGCGCAAGGACACCTGGCGGCCGTGGCTGGCGGTGCTGCTCGCGCCGAGCGGGATGCTGCTCTACATCGGCTGGGTGGGGATCCAGACCGGCAGCCTCACCGGGTACTTCGCGCTCCAGCAGCGCGGGTGGTCGTCGCACTTCGACGGCGGCTTCGCCACCGGCAAGTTCGTCCTGGAGTCGCTGACCACGGAGAAGTCGGTCTTCGAGACGTTCACGACGTGGATCGTGCTGGCCGCGCTGGTGCTGATGGTGCTGTGCCTGCGGCAGCGGATGCCGTGGCCGCTGCTGCTCTTCGCCGCCGCGGTGCTGGTGCTGGACCTGGGTTCGGACGGCTTGATGTACTCGAAGGTGCGCCTGATGCTGCCCGCGTTCCCGCTGCTCATCCCGGTTGTGATCGGGCTGGCGCGGCGCCGGACGACCACGGCGGCGACGACTGCGGTGCTGCTGGTGTTCTTCGGCTCGTGGTTCGGCGCCTACTCGCTGACGGCCTGGCAGTACGCGATCTGAGTGGACAGCGGCCGGTGCGGTCGACAGACTCGCGGGGCGACGACCAGGGAGGTGTCCCGTGACCGCTGAGGACTACACGGTCGAGGTTCCGGCGAGCAAGCCCGCGCAGACGTCCGTTCCGGTGCACCCGCTGCTGGCCGAGCGTTGGAGCCCGCGCGCGCTGGACCCGGCGACGGTGCTGAGCGACGAGCAGTTCACCGCGCTGTTCGAGGCGGCCCGGTGGGCGCCGTCGTGGGGCAACACCCAGCCCGCGCGCTACCTCGCGGCCCGCCGCGGCGAGCCGACCTTCGACCGCATCCACGGCACGCTGTCGCGCGGGAACAAGGGCTGGACCAGCAACGCCGCCGCGCTGGCGATAGGCGTGGCCCGGGTGGTCGACGAGGACGGCGAACCGATGCCCTACGGCGAGTACGGCTTGGCGCTGGCCACGGAGAACCTGGTGCTGCAGGCCGTCGCCGAGGGGCTCTACGGGCACCAGATGGCCGGGTTCGACCGCGACGCGGCGCGCGCCGAGTTCGGCATCCCGGCCGAGTTCGAGCCGATCGTGGCGGTCGCGATCGGCGGCCTGGGCAGCTTGGCGGGCATGCCCGAGCGGCTGCAGGAGAAGGAGCTCCGCCCCCGCACCCGCAAGCCCCTCGCCGAGCTGGTCTTCACCGACACCTGGGGCCAGCCGCGGTTCTGACCCCCCCTTTCCGCAGGTGGTTGCACGTGAGCGTTGTGCGGGGCGGTAGCACCGCACAACACTCACGAGACCTGACCAGCGCAGACCCGAGCTCTAGCGGTCTCGCAGGCGACGCAGGGCGAGCAGGCCGCCGATGCCGGGGATCAGGGCGAGCCAGCGGGCTGCGGGTGGTGCCGGGACCAGGAACGTGGCCGCGATGACGACCAGGTAAGCCGTGCCGTGGAGCGGGCCCAGCAGGGACGACACCTCGCTCACGTGCACCGTGAACAGGTTGAGCAGCAGGAGCGCGAGGGACGCGGCCTCGGCTGCGGCGGAGATCCGGAGGGTGCGCACTCAGGCTCCCGTGGTCGAGCCGGGGCGGACGATCATCAGGACCACGACCACGGCCCAGAGGACGTTGAAGATCCCGGTGGTCATGGCAAGTCGGCTCACCGTGCCGAGCATCTCGCGCGGCTCGTCGAGCAGGCGTCGTTGCGCGGGCAGGATCACCAGGGCGAGGACGCCAGCCGCGATCGCGGTGAGCGCGATCGACACGAGCAGCCAGGCGTCGGTCAGCACCCCGAGCTGCGCCCCGGTGGCGATCCCGAAGACCGGGACCGCGATCCCGAACACGGCATAGCCGCGGCAGATCCGGTGCAGCACCCGCGCGATCGCGGCGGAGCGCTCGTCGTCGGCCTGCTTCGCGAAGCGGGGGAACATCGAGGCGGCGACGGCGATCGGCCCGACCGCCAGGATCGCCGCGATCACGTGTATCGACAGCAGCAGCTTGGTCACGGTGGCCCCTCTCGGATCAATATGTTGCCAGACAACATATACGCAGCCAACGGTCGATGTGTAGGCTGTCGACCCATGAGGGCTGATGCGGTGCGAGGGCACCTGGACGGGCTGCTGCTCGCGGTGCTCGAATCCGGCCCGCTGCACGGCTACGCGATCATCACCGCTGTGCAGCGCCGCAGCGGCGGTGCGCTGGCGCTGCGCACGGGCACGATCTACCCGGCGCTGAACCGGCTGGAGCGGCTCGGATTCCTGCGCAGCACCTGGCAGTCCGTCGGCGAGCGGCGGCGGCGCTGCTACGAGCTCACCGACTCCGGACGCCGCGGCCTGGACACCGAGCGGAGCGCGTGGGACGAGTTCACCAGCGCGATCGGCTCGGTGCTCAATCCCGGGCGCGCCGTATGAGCGATCCCGTCGAGCATTACGTCGCAGACCTGGCACGGGCGCTGCGGGGGCCGACGCGGGCCAAGTCCCGGATGGTCGATGAGATCCGCGACGGGCTAGCGGAGACCATCGCCGCACACGCCGCCCACGGCGCGCCGCACGACGAGGCCGTCGAGCGAGCGCTGCGCGAGTTCGGCACCGTGGACGAACTCGTGCCGAGCTGCCAGCAGGAGCTGACCATCGCCCAGACCCGGCACACCGCGGCCAAGCTCGTCGCCGTCGTCGGGTTCCTGATCATCTGCGGCCACTTCGCCTGGACGACCGAGCGCCTGCCGACGACGGCGCAGCTCATGCTCGGCGTCGCGACGACGGCGGCAGCGCTCGCCGGAGCGGCGCTCGCCGCCACCGGGGTCCTCACCCGCTGGATGCCGATGCCGCAGAACCTCCCGCTCCTGGTCGGCTGGGCGAGCAGCACGGCCAGCGTCGCGATGCCCTTCGCCGCTCTCGCGCTGGCGACGACGGCACCCGTGGACACCGCCTGGCCGCTGATCCCGCTCTCCGCAGTGGTCGCTGTGGGATCGCACGTGGTCCTGGCGGCATCGGCCCGCACCTGCCGGGAATGCGCCCGCCTCCCCGCCGAGGGACCCGGCTGAGCACTCGGTTTTCGGGGTGAGCACGGCGATTTCGCGCGAAATCGCCAATCAGGCCGGGCCGGGGCTCGCGGCCTTGGCGCAGCGGCGGGCCAGGTCGGCGAAGGCGTCCTTCAGCTCCGGTGGGCCGATGACCTCGATGTCCGCGTCGAACCGGGTGATGGTGGCCGCCAGTCCGGGCCAGGACCACGAGCCGAGGATGAGGCGGCAGCGGTTCGGGCCGAGTTCCTCGACCACGCCGTCCCCGGCGAAGCGGGAGACCGCGGCCGCCGGGAGGTCGAGGATCACTTCGCCGCGGCAGGGCCAGGTTCCGGTGCCGTCGGCGCCTTTGAACCGGTTGAGGACGAAGGCCGCGACGTCTCCGCCGGGCACTTCTCGCGGCGTGAAGCGGGGGCCGGTCGGGATCCGCGGGGTGATCCGGTCCGCGCGGAAGGTGCGCCAGTCGTCGCGGTCGAGGTCCCAGGCGACGAGGTACCAGCGCCTGGCCCAGGTGACCAGGTGGTGCGGTTCCACCCGGCGCGGAGCTCCGGAGGCGTAGTCGAAGCGCAGGACCTCGCGGGCGCGGACGGCGGCACCGAGCGCGAGCAGGACGTTGCTGGCGACCTGCGGGGTCGAGCTGGGGACGGCGGTGACCTGGAGCGCGTCGATCCGGCTGCGCAGGCGCGCGGGCATGACCTGCCGGACGGTGTTCAGCGCGCGCACCGCCGATTCTTCGATGCCCGCCCCGGAGGTCGTGGCGATCTGGAGCGCGATGGCCAGGGCGATGGCCTGCTCGTCGTCGAACAGCAGCGGCGGGAGTTCCGCGCCGGGTTCGAGCCGGTACCTGCCATCGGGCCCCTTGCTGGCCGCGATGGGATAGCCGAGCTCGCGCAGGCGGTCGACGTCGCGCCGCACCGTGCGCGGGCTGACCTCCAGCCGCTCGGCCAGCAGCGCGCCCGGCCAGTCACGACGCGCTTGGAGCAGCGAGAGCAGTGCCAGCAGCCGCGCTGAGGTCTTCGGCATGTTCCCCATGCTGCCGGGAGAAGCGGACACATCCTGTCCTCTCCGCCTGACACGGTGCTCCCATGACCGACAACGCCGAGCGCACCGCTCTGATCAACGTGCTCGCCACCGTGCGATCCGCCCTGACCAACACCGTCCGCGGCCTCAGCGACGAACAGCTCGGCGAGCGGCCGACGGTGAGCGCGCTGTGCCTGGGCGGCCTGATCAAGCACGTCGCATCCGTCGAGGAGGCGTGGCTGCGCTTCGCCCTCGAAGGCCCGTCCGCGATGCGCTACGACCTGCCCGACGGCGTCACCTGGGCCGACCTCGCGTCCGGAACAGCGCGCGAGTTCCCGCAGTGGGCGATCGACCACCAGAACGAGTTCCGGATGCTGTCCGGCGACACGCTGGCCGGGATCCTCGCGCGCTACGAGCAGGTCGCCGCCCGCACCGGGGAGATCATCGCCGACATCGACCTGTCGACATCGCACCCGCTGCCGGAAGCGCCCTGGCACGAGCCCGGTTCGACGTGGAGCGTCCGCCGGGTGCTGATGCACGTCGTCGCCGAGACCGCCCAGCACGCCGGGCACGCCGACATCCTGCGCGAGACGATCGACGGCCAGAGGTCGTCCTGAGCAACGGACCTCAACGTGAAAATGCCTGATCTGGCGGGAGATTCCACCGCATGACCGTTCTGGACGTCCGGGCGCTCAACCGCGCCACGCTCGCCCGGCAGATGCTGCTAGACCGCTCCGACGCGTCGGCGCACGACGCCGTCGCGCACCTGTGCGGCCTGCAGGCGCAGGAACCGCAGGAGCCGTTCGTCGGGCTCTGGTCGCGGCTGCGCGCCTTCGAACCGGCGATGTTGTCCGATCTGCTGGTGCAACGGCGCGTGGTGCGGGTCCACCTGATGCGCCGCACCGTTCACCTGGTCACCGCCGAGGACGCGCTGGCCTGGCGCGGCCGTCACGACGCCATGCTGCGCCAACGGGTTCTCGGCGTTTACCGCGACGAGCTGGCCGGGATCGACCTGGAGGAGCTCGCCGCCGCGGGCCTCGCGGTCATGGCCGATGGCGAGCCGCGCTCGATGCCGGAGATCGCGCGGGAGCTCGCCGACCGCTGGCCGGGTGCGGGAGCGCGGGCGCTGGGCGAGATGCTGTTCGCCGCCCTCATCCCGGTGGTGCAGCTGCCGCCGCGAGGGCTGTGGCGGCAGAAGGGCGGAGTGCGCAACGCCCTGCTCTCGTCCTGGCTGGGGCGCGAGATCGACCCGCCGTCCGCGAACGGCGTCGATCCGGTCGGCGAAGTCCTGGTCCGGCGGTATCTCGCCGCTTTCGGGCCTGCGACGTCGACCGACCTGCGCTCCTGGTGCGGCCTCGCCGGGCTGCCGAAGGCGGTGGCCGCGGTGCGGGACGAGCTCGTCTCCTTCCGCGATGAGCGGGGCCGCGAACTGCTGGACCTCCCCGACGCGCCGAGGCCCGACCCCGGCACGCCCGCGCCGGTGCGGTTCCTGCCCGCGTTCGACAACGCGATCCTCGGCTACCACGACCGGAGCCGGATCATCGACGACGGGCACCGCGGCCTGTCGGTCGCCGGTGCACGCGTGGTCCTGGTCGACGGTCGGGTCGCCGCGACCTGGACCGTCGACGACGGAACGGTGCAGGTCAGCCCGCTGCGCGCGCTTTCCCGGACCGATCGCGACGAAGTCGCCGAGCAGGGCCGGGAGCTCGCGGCCTTCCTCTCCGACGGGGAGAGCGGCCGCGTCACCATCGCAGCGTGAGGGTCGTGAGCGCGAAACGGGGTTGGAACGCTGTTGCGCACTCACGACCCCACGGGACCAGCCGAGGAAGGCGAGGATCAGCCCGCAGCTCGCCGAACTCGCGGACGTCGAGATCTGCCGCCGCGCCTCCTGCACGGGCAGCAGCATGGCCGCTGACCAGGGACGACTAGGAGTCGAAGGTGTAGACGAGGGTCAGGACGCCGTGGGCGGCTTCGGTGGCGCGGCCGGAGAGCCCGGCGAGGCCCGCCGTGCCCGAGTGCGGGACCACGGTGCCGAACGTGGTCTGGTCGTCGCCGTCGGCCAGGCCGCCGTGCTGGATCACGAAGGTGCCCCGCCTGCCCTCCAGCGTCCCGGCGATGCGCTCGGAGGCGACGTAGCCCGCGCCCTCGGTCCCCTGCGCGGTGAGCACTTCGGCGACGCCGGTCCCTTCCAGCGCACCTCGGTAGGTCTTGCGGATCACGACCTTGGTCAGCTTCGGGCCTTCGCTCGGCTCCTCGTAGGGAACCTCGTCCCAGCTGTCGATCTCGAACTCCGCCTGGATCGTGGTGGTGTTCAACGCGATAACTCCTTCAGCGGGTGATGCGGGCGAGCGTGCCGTGCTCCAGAGCTGTCCACAGCGCTCCGTCGGGGCCGAGCGCGATGCCGTGCGGCTCGCTGCCGGGCGTGGGCAGGTCGTGGGTGGTGATCGCGCCTTCGGTGGTGATGGAGCCGACGCGGTTGCCGCCCCACTCGGTGAACCACAGCGCGTCGCCGACCGGGGTGATGGCGTGCGGGCGGGCGGCCCGGTCGGACAGCGGGAACTCCGCCACCTCGCCGTCGACCGTGATGCGCCCGATCTGACCTGCGGCGATCTCGACGAACCACAGCGCGCCGTCCGGGCCCGCAGTGATGCCGACCGGGGCGGCCGCCTCGGTGGGGAGCGGGTGGGTGGTGACCGCACCGCCCATGTCGATTCGGCCGATGGCGTTGGCCTGGTTCAGGGTGAACCACATGGCGTCGTCCGGCCCTGCGGTGATGGCGGACGGGAACGCGCCGACCGACGGGAATCCGGTCACCTCGCCGTCGGTGGTGATCCGGCCGATGCGATCGGTGGTGGTCTCGGTGAACCATAGCGCCCCGTCGGGACCAGCGGCGATGCCGTACGGCCCGCACTCCGGCAGCGGGAACTCGGTGATCTCACCAGCGGTGGTGATCCGGCCGATCCGGTGGCCCCCGTACTCGGTGAACCACAGCGCGCCGTCCGGGCCCGGCACGATGATCGTCGGGCCGGACTCGGGGTCCAGCTGGTGGCTGACCGGCTGCTCGCCGGGGACGAGCCGCCCGATCTGTCCACTCCGGACCAGCGTGTACCACAGCGCCCCGTCGGGGCCGGTGGTGATCGCGTACGGGCCCTTCCCGGGCACGGCGTGTTCCTGGATCATCGGATTCCTTCAGCGATGCGTGCGATTTCCGCCGGGGTCCCGGCCATGATGGTGCGGGCGTGCTCGGTGACCAGCTCGACGGGCCAGTCCCACCAGGCCGCGCTCAGCAGCAGGTCCACGTCGGCGTCGGCGAAGCGCCGCCGGATCGCTCGCGCCGGGTTGCCGCCGACGATCGCGTACGGCGGCACGTCCGAGGTGACCACCGCTCCCGCCGCGATGATGGCGCCGTCGCCGATCGTCACGCCGGGCATGACGGTGGCGCGGTAGCCGAACCAGACGTCGTTGCCGATCACCGTGTCGCCCCGGCTGGGCATGCCGGTGACGATGTCGAGCGTCCTCTCCGCCCACTCGCCGCCGAACATCGTGAACGGGTAGGTGGACACGCCCATCGTCGGGTGCTCGGCACCGGCCATCAGGAACCGGGTTTCCGCGGCGATCGCGCAGTACTTGCCGATGACCAGCCGTTCCGGCCCGTAGGTGTAGAGCACGTTGCGGTGCTCGAACCCGGTCGCCCCGTCCGGGTCGTCGTAGTAGGTGTAGTCGCCGACCACGATCTGCGGTGCGCTGATCAGCGGTTTCAGGAACACCACGCGCTCGTGGTCGGGCAGCGGGTGTCGGGTCATCGGATCGGGTGTCACCGTCGAGCTCCTGGTGGTGGGGTGTGGTCGAGGAAGCCGTAGACGCGGCGCAGGCGGCCGTGATCGGTGATCAGCACGGCGAGGCCGACGATCACCGGTGGGCCGTCCGCCGGTCCGAGCTCCCAGGTCAGGCGCGCCACGTCGTGGTGGCTGTCGACGCTCCCGGCCAGCCGGTACACCAGGCCGGGGAACTGCTGCTGGGCGGTGGCCACCACGTCGTCGACGGCCGCGCGGCCTTCGGCCGTCGCGATCGGGTCGACGTAACGCGCGTCCTCGGTCCACAGCTCGTCGATGAGCGCCCGGCGCTCGACCGGATCGCGCTCGTTCCAGGCGGCCAGGTACCTCCTGGCCAGTTCATCGGGCATGGCGCTCACGCTACGGTCGCCGACGAGCTGCGGAATCTGTCACAGCCAGGCAATCTGCTCCGATCGGCTTAAGTACTGTCACCAGGTGTTGCACGGACGAGGTGCCGAGATATCGGTCATCGACCGGTTGCTGGCGGACTGCCGGACCGGTCGCAGCGGAAGCCTGCTGATCACCGGGGAGCCCGGCATCGGCAAGACCGCGCTGTTGGAGCACGCGGCGACGGCCGAGGGGCTGCGGATCGTGCGCAGCACCGGGATCGAGTCCGAGGCACACCTGCCGTTCGCGGGCCTGCACCTGCTGCTGCGACCTGCCCTCGACCGGATCGACGCCCTCCCCGAGCCGCAGGCACGCGCCCTGCGCGGAGCTTTCGGGCTCACCCCGGCCGAGCCGGGCGATCGCATGCTCGTCGGCCTCGCGGTGCTCTCCCTGCTCGCCGAGTTCGCCGACGGCGGGCCCGTCCTGTGCCTGGTCGACGACGCGCAATGGCTGGACCGGGCGTCGTCCGAGGCGCTGCTGTTCGCCGCGCGGCGGCTCGACGCCGAGGGCATCGCGCTGATCATCGCGGCGCGGGACGGCTTCGCCGCGCCCGGGATCGACCAGCTGCCGCTCACCGGGATCGACGCGCCTGCCGCCGCCGAGCTGCTGGCCGAGCACGCCGCTCTCTCCCCCGCCGACCGGTACCGGGTGCTGGCCGAGGCGCGGGGCAATCCGCTCGCGCTGCTCGAACTTCCGGCCGCTCTCGCCGCGCACGAACCCGGCACCGGTGGTTCGCTGCCCATGCCCGCCACCGTCCAGGCGGCGTTCCTGGACCAGGTGCGGCAACTCCCCGAGGCCAGCCAGCACGTGCTGCTCGTCTCCGCGGCCGAGGACACCGGTGATCGCGGCGTGGTCCTGCGCGCGGCCGCCGCGCTCGGCTGCCGACCGGCGGATCTGGTGCCCGCGGAAGCGGCTGGGCTGATCCGGGTCGACAACCACACCGTGCGGTTCCGCCACCCCCTCGTGCGATCCGCCGTCTACCAGGCGTCGCCGGTCAGCCTCCGGCTCGTCGTGCACACCGCTCTCGCCGACGCCCTCGACCAGCCCGACGACGCCGACCGGCGCGCCTGGCACCGCGCCGTGGTGGCAACCGGACCCGACGAGCAGGTGGCCGCAGAGCTGGAGCGCACTGCTCAGCGAGCCGCAGCGCGCAGCGGTTACGCCGCCGCTTCGGCCGCCTACGAGCGCGCGGCGCAGCTGACGCCTCCCGGAGCCGACCACGCCCGCCGTCTCGTGCTGGCCGCCGAAGCGGCTGTCGAGGAGGGCGATGTCGACCGCATGGCCGAGCTCGCAACCACCGACGACCAGCCCCTGGCCGTCCGCGCCATCCGGGTCCGCGCCACCGCGGCCTTCCACCGCGGTTCGCTGCGCACGGCCCGCCAGCTGCTGACCGAGGCCGCCGCGCTCACCGACGACCTGCCGCTGGCCACGCACCTGCTGCTCGACGCGGTGCATGCCGCCTGGTACCTCGGGGAGCACGAGATCGCCGACGCCGCGGACCGGCTCGACGCCCTGCCGCTGCCGCCCGACGACCCGCTCACCCACGTCGCCCGGTTGCTCACCTGGGCTGTCCGATCCGCGATCGGACGGCCGTCCCCGGATCCCCTCGCAGCGCGGATCGCGGATGCCCGGCGAACCGGGTTCGGCGACACGATCCTGGTCGGCGCCACCAGCCTGCAGGCCACCGGCCAGGACGCCGAAGCCCACCGGGTGGCCCGCGAACTGCTCGCCCAGTGCCGCGACCAGGGCTGGATCGGCCGAACGCCACCGGTGCTGGTGTGCCTCGCCCGCGCGTCGACCTTCCGCAGCCGGCACACCGACGCCTGGAACGAGGCGACCCAGGCGTTGCAGATCGCGCAGGAACTCGGGCACCGGCAGTGGATCGGCGACACCAGCGGCGTGCTGGCCTACCTGGCCGCTGTGACAGGTGACGAGCAGCGCTGCCACGCCTTCGCCGACGACGCGCTCGCCGCACCGGAACCCGGCTCACCTGCGCCCGGCGCGTCCTGGGCGCAGTGGGCGCTGGCGCTGCTCGACCTCGGCAACGCCCGGTGGGATTCCGCCCTCGCCCGGTTGACCGCGCTGCACACCGGACCGGTTCGGCACCAGCTGCCCGGCCTGCGCAGCATCCCCGACTTGATCGAGGCAGCAGCACGGCTCGGCCGAACGACCGATGTCCACACACCGCTCGCGCAGCTCACCTCCTGGGCGTACCACGCCGAGCAGCCGTGGATCGACGCGCACGTCCACCGCTGCCGCGCGCTGCTCGCCCCCGACGAGGATGCGGCCGAGCTGTACCTCGCCGCGCTGCGGTGCCATCCCGACGACCGGCCGTTCGAGCGCGCCCGGACAGCCCTGCTGTACGGCGAATGGCTGCGCCGCGCGCGCCGGAAGTCCGATGCCAGGGCACAGCTTCGCGATGCGTTCGAGACGTTCCGCAGGCTCGACGCCGCGCCGTGGGCTGAGCGGGCCCGCACCGAACTCGATGCGACGGGCGAGGCCGTGCCGGAGCCCGCAGGCGGCGCGCTCGCCGCGCTGACCCCGCAGGAGCGGAAGATCATCCGGCTCGCGGCGCGCGGACTGTCCAACAAGGACATCGCCGCGCAGCTCTTCCTCAGCCCGCGCACCGTCGGTTACCACCTGTACAAGGCATTCCCGAAGCTCGGAGTCACCGCACGAACGGAACTCGCCGACCTCGCCGAGCTCTGAGCTCCGGAAGCGGGATCAGCCCTCCTCCGCTCGGGACCGGGCACTGCGCCGCCGTTCACCGCAGCATCGAGGCGGCCCGCTCAGTCCCACGTGATGCGGTGCCCGTACATCCAGTCCATCGCGTCCGGGTTCGGCTTTCGCAGCTTCAAGATCAGCGGCAGCACGTGCCGCATCACGGGCCCGAGCGTCTTGCCGTCGCCGTTGCGCTTCCCCTGCGCCACAACGCGTTCCACCCGCGCGCGGTGCAGCGACTCGTACGCGGTGAAGGCGGCGGGCACGCTGTCCGCGTCGCGCAGGCACTTCGCGAGGGTGACCGCGTCCTCGATCGCCATCGACGCGCCCTGGCCCGAGGCCGGTGAGGTGGCGTGCGCCGGGTCACCGACGATGATCATCCGCCCGCGGTGCCAGGTCGGCACCTTCGGGAAGTCGTAGGTGCTCCAGCCCGCGAAGATCTCGTCGGTCGCGGTGACGAGGTCGCGGGCGGGGCCGTCGTCCGCGTGAACAGGTCGAGCAGCTTGGCGCGCCACTGGTCCTCGCCGATGGCGGCCAGCTCCTTCGGCTGGCGCGGGTTGGCGAACCACCACACGTCGCCGTCGGGGTGGACGAGGTAGCAGTCGAAGCAGCCTCGGCCGAAGACCATGTGCATCTCGCCCGGCTCGGCGTCCAGGCGCAGGCCCTTCGCGAAGCCACCGGTGTTGAGCAGCGGCACGTACCTCGGTGCGGGGGCGTTCGGGTCGGTGATCGTGCGGACCGCGGAGCGCAGGCCGTCGGCGCCGATGAGCAGGTCGGCTCGCTCCGAGGTCCCGTCGGCGAATGTCGCCGTCACGCCGTCCCGCTCCGGTGTCGCGGAAACCAACCGCTTGCCGTACTCGATCGGGACGCCGCGGCGTACGGCCTCGTCCCGCAATACGCCGTAGAGCGCGGCGCGGGTGATGGTCAGCGTGCTGGTCCCGTCGGGCAGCGCTGCGCCGAAGCCGAACTCCGCCACGGGTCTCCGCCCGCCCATGGATATGGAGATCTTCGTGGTCGCGAACCCCTGGTCGCGCACGATCGAGTGCAGGTCGAGCGGCCGAGCCGATGCACCCGTACCGGATGCGCGAGGTGATCAAGGAGCGCGGCAAGGACCGGATCGCGAACGTCGCGCAGCGCAACAGCGTCTACCAGACGATCGACCGCCTGCTGCGCGCCGAGCTCATCGCCGTCCGGGAGACCGCCCGCGACGAGCGCAGGCCGGAGCGCACGGTGTACGAGATCACCGAAGCCGGTCGCGAAACCCTGCGCACCTGGACCGCCGAGATGCTCACGAGCCCGGCCCGCGAGTTCCCGGAGTTCCCCGCCGCACTCGCCACCGCCATGGTCCTGACCCCTGACGAAGTGGCGACCGGGCTGGCGAAGCGGGCGGCCGCCCTGAAGACCTCGCTGGCGGCCGACCGCGAATCCCTCCGCGCGGTGCCCGAACTACCGCGCCTGTTCCTCCTGGACGAGGAGCACTCGATCGCGGTCCGCGAAAGTGGATCGAGGGCGTGCTCTCCGCGCTGCGGTCCGGCGAGCTGACCTGGTCCGAGGAGCGGATCCGCGCGGTGGCCGAGAAGTTCGCCCAGCTCAGTGGCAGCAGTCGAGCACCTGCGGCGTCCAGTCGCGGGCCAGGACGTCGACCAGCCCCAGGTCGGTGATCTTGACGCTCGGCGAGACCGCCAGGGTCAGCGTCGACACGCTCATGAACGGGTTCGCGTGCCGCCAGCCCCACGCCTCGAGCGCTTCGCGCACTCGGCGGCTGCCCGCCACCGCCTCCGCCGTCGGCTCCGCCGACATGACGCCTCCGACGGCCAGCGGCAGTCGCGCCACCACGCCTCCGGCGTGCGCGACCGCCACTCCGCCGTCGTCGGCCAGCACCGCTTCCGCGGTGGCTCGCATCGCTCGCCGGGAGGTGCCCAGGGTGACGAAGTTGTGGCTGTCGTGGGCGTACGTCGTGGTCAGCGCGCCTTCGGCGAGGTCCATGCCGAGCACCGGGACGCACGAGGTGTTCGGTCGTCCGTGGCGGTTGCGCACCCAGAGGAGCGCGACCTTGCCCTCCCAGCGGACCTCGCCGTCGACGACTTCGAGCCTGATCTCCGCCGGTCGGGTGTAGGTGTCGACCGGATTCACCTGCAGGGCGCGGAAGTCGTGCGCGCCGTCGGGCAGGTCGAGGCGCCAGCGGAACTCGTCCGGGTCGATCTCGGCGATGTGCACCGAGCCCGCGAAGGGGTGGGTCACCTCGGGTTCCGGGTAGGTCGCGGTGCCGCCGCGGGCGACGACCGTGCCGCCCGCGATGACCGTGTGCACCGCGAAGTCCGCCAGTTCCCCGTCGAGCAGCAGCAGGTCCGCGCGCTTGGACGGGGCGACCACGCCGCGGTCGTACTTGCGCAGGCGTTGCGCGGGGTTCCAGGTCAGGGCGCGCAGGGCGTCCAGCGCGGGGAGCCCGGCCTCGACCGCCTTCCGACCGATGTGGTCCAGGTGGCCCTTGGCGGCGATGTGGTCGGCGGCCAGGTCGTCGGTGACCAGGCACAGCGGCGGCAGTTGCGGCAACGCCGTCAACGCGCCGACGACCTCCGGGAGCAGGCACTTCTCCTGCAGCATCACCGTCATGCCGAGGCGGGCCTTCTCCACCGCGACCTCGGGGGTGTTCTTGGTGTGGTCGGAGTCGATGCCGGTGGCCAGGTAGTCGCTGAGCTCCTCGCCGGAGAGGTTCGGGCAGTGGCCGTCGAGGATCGTGCCGCGCTCCCGCGCGACGCGCACGATGTCGTGCATCCGCTGGTCACCGGCCACCACGGCGCGGTAGTCCATCACCTCGGCGAGCGCGGAAACCCCGTCCCAGCCGAGGAGTTCGTCGATGTCCTCGGGGTCCAGGTGCGCGCCGGAGTACTCCATCCCGGCCAGCGCCGGGACGCACGACGGCACGCCCCAGAGCTGGGTCTGCGGGCTGCGCGCGCCCTCCTGGATCATCCACCGCATCGCGGCCTTGCCCGCGACGTTGACGATCTCGTGCGGATCGGCGAGGACGGTTGTGGTGCCGCGCGGCAGCGTCAGCCAGGCGAAGGCCGCCGGGGTGGTGAACGAGCTCTCGACGTGCATGTGCGCGTCGATGAACCCCGGCACGATCAGCCTGCCACCCGCGTCGATCACCTCGGCGGCCTCCGGCCCGGCCCCGGGCGGCACCACGCCGCTGATCACCTCGCCGGTGACCAGCACGTCGGCGTCGAACACCTCCCCGGTGAACGTGGACACCACACGTCCCCCGGCGATCCGCAGGTCAGCCATACCTCTCCCTCTCCTTGCCCCAGGGGTGTGCGATTTCAACGGGGCTCAGCGACGTGATTTCCCTTGAAGGCGGGGAAGTCGTCGCGAGCGCCGGGGGTCGGTCCCGACACCCCGCGATTTCGATTGAGCCTTTTTAACCTGCCCGTGGACCGCAGCTGCGAAGGGCGACCGGCACCGATCGGCGAGGGTCGCATGCGCCGCAGGCGCATAGCCCACCCTCGCAACCGGCACCGCCGCGGGTTCACGGTGCCCACCCCTCCGGGGTTCCTTCCGGCGAGGACGGCCCGGCTGCCGTGTATTGGCATACATAAAGCCGGGCACCCGCAGTCCAGGCGGGCGCTGAGGTTCCGCCACTTGCACCGCCACGCAGAACGAGGTTGGAAAAACCTCATTGAAATCAGACGTCCGATTTCCATTGAAGTTGCTGAAGAGTCGCTAGTGGGCGTTGGTCGCGAAGAAGAACACCAGGAACGGCAGCAGGATCCACATGCCCAGGTGGATGTCGCGGAACCGGCCCGCCACCACCTTGATCAGCACGTACGCGGTCAGCGCCGCGGCGATGCCGTTGCCGAAGTTGCCCCAGAAGATCGTGCACGCCACCAGCAGCGCCGCCGGGACCGCCTCGGTCAGGTCGCTGAGGTCGACCCGCTGGAACCCGCGCATCATGCCCAGCCCGACCACCACCAGCACCGGCGCGGTCGCCGCGGACGGGATCATGGTGGCGAACGGCGTCAACAGCAGCAGAACCAGGAACAGCCCGGCGGTGGTCAGCGACGTCAGCCCGGTGCGCCCGCCCGCATCGGACCCGGCCGCCGACTCGGCGTAGGTCGTGACCGACGGGGCGCCGACCAGCGAGCCGCCGGTGATCGCCACCGAGTCGACCAGGAACGTCCGGTTGATGTCGGACTTCTGACCGGTGCGCTCGGACAGGCCGATACGCTCGGTGACCGCGAGCACCACGCCCGTCGCGGAGAACAGCTCCGAGGCGAAGAACGCGAACAGGTACTGCAGGTACTCCGGCCGCAGCGCGCCCCAGAGGTCGATGTCGAAGGCCACCGGGCCGAGCCCGGCCGGGGCCTGGAACCAGTGGTCGGGCAGCTCGGTGACGCCCAGCGGGATGCCGATGATCGTCAGCGCCACGATGCCGATCACGAACGCGCCGGGCACCTTGCGCGCCTGCAGCGCGGCGACCAGCACGATGCCGCCCAGCGCGAGCAGCACCTCCGGCGAGTTGAGGTCGCCGATCTCCAGGCCGCTCTTGGACGGTTCGAGCATGCCGGAGAGCTTGAAGCCGACGTAGACGATGAACAGGCCGATCGCGGTGCCGATGGCCTTCCGGATGTTGTCCGGGATGACCTTGGCGAGCAGGCCGCGGAGTCCGAGCAGGGACAGCACGAAGATCGCCACGCCGGACCAGAACACCATGCCCATGGCCACCGGGTACGGCACGTGCTGCTGCTGGATCAGCGTGGCCGCGACCAGCGCGGTGCCGCCGAGGCCCGGCGCGAGCACGAACGGCATGTTGGCGAAGAGGCCGACCGCGGCCGTGGCCAGCACGATCGTCAGGATCGTGCCGGTGGTGGCCGCCTCGTGCGGGACCCCGGCCTTGGCGAGCATGCCGGGGATCACCACGACCGCGTAGGCCGAGGCGAAGAACATGCTCAGCCCGGCCAGCAGTTCGGTGCGCACCGAGCTGCCGCGCTCGGCCAGTCCGAACCAGCGGTCCAGCTTCGGCTGCTTCACATCGACCATCGGCCGCGACTCCCCTGGTGGCGATTGCAAGCGCTTGCAGTGCAAGCGATTGCAGGGAGGTTAAGCAGCGCGGTATGAAGGTGTCAAAGCAACGTGAGGGAGGACTCGATGGCGCGGCTGGCCGACGTGGCTCGCAAGGCCGGGGTGTCGGTGGCGACCGCGTCGCGCGCGCTGGTGCGACCGGAGATGGTCGCCGAGCGCACCCGGCAGCGGGTCCGGGACGCCGCGATCGAGCTCGGCTTCCGCTACCACCCGTCGGCACAGGCCCTGGCCACCGGCCGGAGCCGCCTGCTCGCGCTGCTGGTGCCCGACCTGACCAACCCCTTCTACGCGCCGATCATCGCGGGCGCGCAGCGCGCGGCCGAGGAATCCGGCAACGACCTGCTGGTCGTGGTCACCGACGAATCGCCGGAGCGCGAGCGGCAGCTGATCGACCGGCTGCGCGACCGGGTGGACGGATTCCTGGCCATCGCACCGCGCGGCGCCGGTTCGCTGTTCACCTCGCTGGACGTGCCGCTGGTGCTGGTGGACCGGCGGGTGCGCGGAGTTCCGTCGGTGGTCGTCGACACCCCGGGCGGGCTCGCCGAACTGGGCGCCCACCTGGCCGAACTCGGCCATCGGCGGGTCGCCTACCTCGGCGGACCGCGCGGCTCGTGGGCCGATCCGCGGCGGCTGGAGGGCCTGCAGCGCGGGCTGGCGCACGAGGTCGTCGCCTTCGGGCCGCTGCCACCGACTTTCGAAGCTGGCAGCGACATCGTCGACGAGCTGCTGGCGAGCGAGTGCACCGCGGCCGTCGCGTACAACAGCGCGCTCTTCCTCGGTCTGCTGTACCGCTTGGCGCAGTTGGGCGTCCAGGTCCCGGAGGCGCTGAGCGTCTGCTGCGCGGACAACCTCGCCGGTCTCGGCCTGGCCGTGCTGGAAGCGACCGCGCTGCACGTGCCCGCCGAAGACGCCGGTTCGTCGGCGGTGGAGATGGTGCTCGGAGCCGTCGAAGGCCGATCGCCGGAACCGAGGCACCGCTCGGTTCCGGTGCAGCTGGTCATCGGGAAAACGACCGCGATCCCACATTGATCATCCGATCGCGAGGGGTGAATTCACCTCAAGTTCGGGATTCAGCCGCCTCTGTCGTTACATTACGTGCGGTGATGCGGTAAGAATTCACACGTGTGGACCAGCACCAGATCCGTCGCCGAAGCGCTCGACCATACCGATGCGCTCGCCGATCTGCGCGTCCGCTACGACCTGCCACCCGGCCTGATCCGCCTCGACGGCGACAGCGGCGGACCGCTGCGCACCACCCCCGCTCGGCTGCGCCGGTTCGTCATGCACCGGCACGGGACGCACACCGGTCGCCCGCGCGGTGAGTCCGAGTGGCGGCGCGAAGCCCGCCTCGCCGCGATCGCGCTCGCCCCGCTGATCGGCGCCGCTCCGAAGGAGCTCACCGTCGGCGAATCGACGTCGATCAACCTGTTCAAGGCCCTGCTCGCGGCCGCTCGCCTGCGCCCCGGACGGCCGGTCCTCGCGGTGGGCCGGGACTGCTTCACCGCAGACCGGTTCCTCGCGAAGTCCGCCGCCGAGTTCATCGGCGGACGCCTGCACCTGTTCAACGACATCTCCGAGCTGGCCGCCCTGCCGTGCGACGAGGTGGCGGTCGTGGCGCTCTCGCACACCGACCTGCGGACCGGAGCGGTGCGGGATGCCTCGGCCATCACCGCCGAGATCCACCGCCGCGGCGCGCTGGCGCTGTGGGACCTGAGCCACTCGGCTGGCGCGCTGCACGTGGACCTGCACGGCTGGCGAGCGGACTTCGCCATCGGCTGCGGGCACAAGTACCTCGGCGGGGGCGCCGGAGCACCGGCCTACTCGTTCGTCGCCGACCGCCACCGCGGCACCTTCCCGGTGTGCACGACCGCCGGGGTGCTGCACCCGCTGGCGGACGGCTTCACCGGCTCGGCGTCGACGCTGTCGGTGTCCGAACTGCGCACCGGCCTGTCGATCCTGGCCGGTATCGACGTGGCGGAGCTGGCGGCCAAGACGGCGAGCCTGGTCCAGCTGTTCGTGGACCGCCTGGACCACTACTGCGCGGACACCGGCATCGAGGTGGTCCGGCCGCCGGGCCCGACCGGCGCCCAGATCCTCCTCCGCCACGAGCGGGCCCAGCACATCGCGGACGCGCTGTTCGACCGCGACATCGTCGTGGAACACCCGGCACCGGACCTCCTGCGCCTGAACTTCGCCCCGTCCTGGCTCCGCTACGTCGACGTCTGGGAGGCCGCCGAACAGCTCCACGCCGCCCTCCACGACGTGAACTGACGGTCCTCGCTCGCCCCCGTCCTCGCGGAAAGTTCGGACAGCTGGGCGGGTTCGGTGCGACACTGGTCGGGTCAACATCAACTGAAGTTCGTCGGCGCCTGGTTGGTCGGTGGAGCGCGCTGGCGTGCTCGCTCGTGCGGGTACGGCCAGCTTGCCGCCAGGCAGTGCTGCGTTCGTTCCCGGTCGAGCCCGATCGGAAGGACGACGATGACCGCCGACCACTTCGACCCCACCGCCGAACACCACGTGCCCGATCCGGAGCGGGACACGACGTTGCTGCTCGACGGCTTCTTCGAGCACCTCGGCGCAACTCTCCGCTCGCACGCGTTGCCCGCGGAACTGCTCGATGCCGTGCGGGAGCGGCATTCGGACCTGATGACCACCAACCTCTCTTCGGCCGTTGACGACATGTCCCACCAGCACCTCCGGACGACGTTGGCGCTGGTCGCCGCCTTCGAGGTGCTTCGCCCGGCGCTCGGGTCCACGGCCGCTGTGGACGCCGTGCGACGGGCCTACGTCGAACCGCTGGCCCCCGCCGTCCGGGCCGCGACCCGGGCGGTGCTGGACGAATCCGAGGATCCGTTCCGGGCCATGGTGGACATGGCGCGGGCTCGCGAACAGCACTTCTACGGCGCGGGTTTCGAGTTTCGGCACCCGGTGGACGACGACCGCCGCTACCACTCCGACGTGCACCGGTGCTTCTACCAGGAAGTGCTGGCCGCCAACTCCGCGTCCGAGCTGGGGCCGGTGCTGTGCGCGTTCGACCAGAGCTGGATCGAGGCGATCGACCCCGAACGGCACGGGTTCCGGTTCGAGCGTGCTTCCACGATAGCGCTCGGCGGGACGCACTGCCCCTTCCATTTCAACCGGGAGAGTTAGGTCGATCGGCCAGAAACCGTTGGCCTGCAAGACGATCCGATCCCACCGAACCCCGGCCGTTCGACCGATTCGCACCGCTGATCGCCGCGGCATGCTCGAAAGCGCATCCGGTGTGCGGGCTTTCCGGGCTCCGCACACAGCAGAGCTGTCGGAGAGGAGCGAGTCATGAACAGCGTTGCAGGGAACCTCGTCGGACGCCCGGGGGACGGAGCGGGTCGGCCAAGCATCCCGGGAAATTTCGGGGAGCCCTCCGGGGTTCTCGTCACCGGGCGGGGCGGGCGCGCTGGAGACTGGGGTCATGTCGATGCACCAACGCGCGGCGGAACTCGTCGCGGACTACCTCGACCTGGTCGATGCCGAAGCGGGCGGGCTCGTGACGGGCCTGTACCTGGAGGGCTCGGTGTCGCTCGGGGACTTCCGGCCGCACGCGAGTGACGTCGACTTCATCGCGGTGAGCGAGGAGCCGCCGGACTCGGCGGCGATCGCCGCGCTGGAGCGGGTGCACGCGCGGCTCGCCGATCGCCGACCGCACTTCGACGGTGCCTACCTGACGTGGCGGGACCTGGCCGTTGGACCCGCGGCGGCCGTCGGCAGGCCGAGCATCGAGGAAGCGCGGTTCCGCACGACGAGCGGGCGGCTGAGCCCGGTCACCTGGCACACCCTCGCCAGGTACGGCGTGACCTGCCGCGGTCCGGCGGTCGCCGAGGTGGACGTCTGGTCGGATGCCGCGGAGCTGGCGGCCTGGCAGGACGCCAACCTCGACGAGTACTGGGGACGGCTGCTGTCCCGGACCGCCCACCTCGCCGACCGGCCCGGCCCGTTCGCGCGGACCGATGCCGCCACGGCCTGGACGGTCACCGGGGTGGCGCGCCTGCACTACACGCTGTCCACGGGGGACATCACCTCCAAGGACGGTGCCGGGCGCCACGCGCTGCGGGTGTTCCCCGAGCAGTGGCACCGCGTGGTGCGGGGAGGCCTGCGCGTCCACCGCGCGGAGAACGACCAGTCGCTGTACCCGGATGCCCGGACTCGGTGGCGGGACGTGCTCGCCTTCGGCGAGATGGTGATCGCCGATGCGCACCGCTGCTACGCCGAGGGCCGCGGAGAAGGCTGACCGATCAGGAACACCGAGCGCCGTTCGAGCTGGCGTGCACCGAGACGTCCGGGGTACGCCGCTCGTTCCAGCGCTCCGGAGCCGAGGAACCCGACCGAAAGGCCGGAATTCCTTGGCCGATCGGCTGATCTGCCCGTCCCCGAATCAGCCGATCTCCTGATCCGCGAAGCTGATCTCGGCGGGCATCCTCGAAGGCGCATCCGGCGTGCGGGGCCATCCCCCACCCGTGCGCCGGGTGCTCACCGACCGGCGACTCCGGCGTACACCCGCTCCAGCTCGTCGTGCAGCTGGGCCGGGCGCACGTCGGTGGAGCGGAGCTGGCGGGTGGTGGTGCGCATGGTCGACACCAGGCGCTGGGCCTGCTGGAGATCTTGGGGGTTGTTGCGGACCGCCTTCTCGGTGGCCGCGTCGACCACCCGCTCCAGCACGCTGATCGTCGGCCACCAGCGTTCCGCCCGCGACGCCGTCGCGGGGTTCATCAGCTGCTGCTGGAGGGCTCCGCGGAGGTCGGCCAGCTGCCGGTAGGTGCGGCGGCGCAGCGCGGGGCGACCGTGCCGCACACCGGCCAGCGACTGGGAGACGTACTCCGCCACCGACGCCACGGCGTCGGCGAACAGGGCCTCCAGCTGCGGCCCCCGGTGCAGCGGCCGCAGCAGGAAACCGACGACCAGCACGATGGCGCACCCGACGAGCGTGTCGACCAACCGGGCCACCGCGTGGAACTCCGCGCCCTGGCTCATCTGCAGCAGCACCAGCGCGGTCACCACCGCGCTGAACAGGCCGTAGTGCCGGTCGATCGCGACCGGAAGCTTGGCCGCCAGCACGACGATGAACGGCAACAACCACCAACCGGGAGGTACCAGGGAGAGCAGCAGCAACGCGATCAGAACACCTGCGACGGTGCCGACGGCGCGCAGCACGGTGCGAGCGAAGACCGAGCCGGAGTTCGGCTTGAGCACCAGCGCGGCGGTCAGCGCGATCCAGTACGGCTGGTCCAGCCCGGCGAGCAGGCCGATCCCCTCGGCCAGCGCCAGGCACAGCACCATCCGGAGCACCTGGGCCCAGGTGGAGCGGCCGAAGGTCAGGCGCACGCGCTCCTTCTCGCTCGACACCTCGGCGTGCTTCGCGAGCCGGAACGCGCTGACCAGCTCCGCGATACCCCGGTCGAGAGCCTGTGCCAGCGGTGAACCGGCGGTGTCCGGCTGGTACGGCGGTGGCACCTCACCGGTGCGCATGCAGCGGGCCAGCGTGCGCAGGGCTTCACGGGCGCGCAGCGAAGGGCGTTCTCCGGCGTGCACCAGGGAGACCGAGGCCTCCACGATCGGGGTGGCGTGGGTGTAGACCAGGTACAGGCGGTCGCGCACCCGGCTGCGGGACATCGACCCGCCGCCGACCAGCACGTCGTGCGCGGTGTTCAGGGCCTTGGTCAGCTCCTGGCGGGCGGCCACCGGCGCCTCGGCGTCGAGCATCCGCAGCGTCGCGTCGAAGATCCCCGCGACCGCGCTGCGCGCCGGCGCGGTGCCCCGGAACGGCCAGGTGGCCACGACCAGCGCGAACAGCAGCAGCTCACCGGCGGAGAACCAAGCGACCTGCTCGACCACCGACAGGGTCGCCGACTTCTCACCGGTGGCGACGATGCAGAACGTCAGCATGTGCGCGCCGCCCGAGGACCACAGGTCGCCCATCCGGCTGGACAGCACCGACGGGACCGCCACCGCGAGCACCGCGGCGGCCGCCCACCACGGGCCGGGCGCAGCAGCTCCGGCGGCGAACCCGAGCGCGCCGAGGACCACGGCGACCCCGACCCGGCGCAGCCGGTAGCGGTACGAGCCGGTGAGGTCCGAGAAGCTCGCGCACAGCGCGCCGACCGAGGCGAGCACCGCTTCCTCGATCCGGCCGGTCAGCAGCCCGACCAGCTGCGGCACCCCGATGCCCAGCGCCACCGCGCAGACGCGCGTCCAGTCGACGGGGATGGACATCGGGCGCAACTGCCGCAGCAACCAGTCCGGCAGCAGGGGGCGGGGCAGCGCTTGACTCGTCAACACGCACATCCCTTCAGGAGGAGGGGACACGCGCTCCACGCCGAGCGGCTGGGATCTGCGCTCGATTGTCACCGGGCGGCGACCGGCGCACCCGCGATCGACACCGGTATCACACCGCGGGCTCGATCACACCCGATCGGGAAAGGTCCGCCCCAACCCGCCCCAACCCGCTCGGTCCCGGCGAGGGCCGGGCCGATCCGGCGACGCCCCTCGACACGGCAGTCCTAAATGGACGGACGGTTGAGGGCGCTCAGGACCCTGGTCGCGAGCGAGGCGATGACCAGCCAGAACAGGGCCGCCACTCCGTAGTTGACGAGCACCTCGAGCTTGGGGTCCGCGGGCATGAACAGGTCCTGGAAGCCCAGTGCCAGCCACTCCGCCCAGGACGCGACGAACTTCGTGATGCCGTTGTCCGGGTTGGCGTTGCCGATCGTCAGGATCACGTGCACCGCCAGCAGCGCGGCGGCCGCCGTGCCGAACCACCGGACGACCGAGATGAGCACGCCGAGGCCCCGGTGCCACGCCCGGCGCACGTCAGCGCGTCGCACACCGCCCTCCCGCGCCCCGGAACTCACTTCTTCCACCACGAATCCAGTGTGGCACGGGAAACGCGATCAGCCGAAGACCCGACCGAGCAGTCCGCCCACCAACACCCAGAAGCACGCGGCGAGGCCGTAGTCGAGCAGCACCTGGAGCACCGGGAAGTCCACCGACAGCAGACCGGGGAAGAACAGCGCCAGCGGCTCGGCGGCCTGCGCCACCGATCCGGCCAGCTCCCCCTCGCTGGCGATCCCGGTCAGGATGAACAGCAGGTGCAGCACCAGGAGCGCGGCGAACAGGAAGCCCACCCCCTGGAACAGCACCGCCACCCCGCTCCGACCCTTGCTCGCCGCCATCGAACCGCTCCCTCCACGTGAGTCCGCTCTCACTCTGCCAGCTCGAGCGCGACGAACCGGCACCACGGCTCCCACGATGTGGAAAGGGTGGTTGCATGGTGGGCCGCCCTTGGGTTTAGCCTGGGTCCGTGGCTCGCGTTCTCCTGCTTCGCCGCCGCGACGGGGTCTGACCGACCGGCCCCTCGTCGCGGGGTTCGAACGCGCCGGTCGTCGGTCCAGATCCGGAAACCGTGCAGGAGAACCACTCGCATGAGCAACATTTCCCCCGAACCGCAGGCCTCGTTCGCCGAGCGGGTGCGCAAGCCGTCCCGCCCCGCGCCCGCCGACCAGCAGCCGTGGAACCCGCAGCTGGGCAGCTCGATGCCGCACCACCGCTACCGCCCGTTCCACGAGCTGGTCGAGAACGTGTCGCTGCCGGACCGGACCTGGCCGGACAAGCGGATCACCCGCGCCCCGCTGTGGTGCGCGGTCGACCTGCGCGACGGCAACCAGGCGCTGATCGACCCGATGTCGCCCGCCCGCAAGCGCCGCATGTTCGACCTGCTGGTGCAGATGGGCTTCAAGGAGATCGAGGTCGGGTTCCCGGCGGCCAGCCAAACCGACTTCGACTTCGTCCGGGAGATCATCGAGGACGGCGCGATCCCCGAGGACGTGCGCATCCAGGTGCTGACCCAGTGCCGCCCGGAGCTGATCGAGCGCACCTTCCAGGCCCTGGAGGGCGCGCCGCGGGCGATCGTGCACATCTACAACTCGACCTCGATCCTGCAGCGCCGCGTGGTGTTCCGCGAGGAGCGCGAGGGCATCAAGAAGATCGCCACCTCGGCCGCCGAGATGACCCTGGAGCTGGCCGGCAAGTACTCCGACACCGACTTCCGCTTCCAGTACTCCCCGGAGTCCTACACCGGCACCGAGCTGTCCTACGCCGCCGAGGTGTGCGACGCGGTCACCGAGATCTGGCAGCCCACCCCGGAGCGGCCGGTGATCCTGAACCTGCCCGCCACCGTCGAGATGGCCACCCCCAACGTCTACGCGGACTCCATCGAGTGGATGCACCGCAACCTGGCCCGTCGCGACTCGGTGATCCTGTCCCTGCACCCGCACAACGACCGCGGCACCGGCATCGCCGCCGCCGAGCTCGGCTACCAGGCCGGGGCGGACCGCATCGAGGGCTGCCTGTTCGGCAACGGCGAGCGCACCGGCAACGTCGACCTGGTGGCGCTGGGCATGAACCTGTTCAGCCAGGGCATCGACCCGCAGATCGACTTCTCCGACATCGACTTCATCAAGCGCACCGTCGAGCACTGCAACCAGCTGCCGGTGCACGAGCGGCACCCGTGGGGCGGCGAGCTGGTCTACACCGCCTTCTCCGGCAGCCACCAGGACGCCATCAACAAGGGCCTGGACGCGCTGCGCGACGCGGCGGACAAGGCCGGGACGCCGGTGGACGAGTACCCGTGGGAGGTCCCGTACCTGCCGATCGACCCGAAGGACGTGGGCCGCACCTACGAGGCGGTCATCCGGGTCAACTCTCAGTCCGGCAAGGGCGGCGTCGCCTACATCATGAAGACCGAGCACCAGCTGGACCTGCCGCGCAAGCTGCAGATCGAGTTCTCCAAGGTGGTGCAGGCCCGCACCGACTCGGAGGGCGGCGAGGTCAACCCGACCGAGATGTGGGAGGCGTTCTCCGCGGAGTACCTGGAGGCCACCGCGCCGGTGAAGCTGGTGCGGCAGCGGGTCGCCGGGGAGAACGGCAACGAGACCATCACCGCGACCGTGGTCGTGGACGGCGAGGAGCAGGAGATCACCGGCACCGGCAACGGCCCGGTCTCGGCCTTCGTGGACGCGCTGAGCACCATCGGCTACGACGTGCGGGTCATGGACTACAACGAGCACGCGCTGACCGCCGGTGACGACGCCCGCGCGGCGGCGTACCTGGAGTGCGCGGTGGGCGACAAGGTCTTCTGGGGCGTCGGCGTGGACACCTCGACGATCACCGCGATGCTGCGCGCGGTGGTATCCGCGGTGAACCGCGCGAACCGCTGACCGACGGCGAACCGGAACGGCCTGCGCACCTCGTCAACCGGGGTGCGCAGGCCGTTCTGGTTTGTCCACAACCCTGTGGATAACTGTGCACAGGCTGTGGACAGCTCCGGGAGACCTGTGGATGCGCGCAGCGGAGTAGCGTGATCACCTCACCCCCGACCGGAGGCCCGCACCGTGCAAACCCGCCGCAGTCGGCGCTTGGCGCTCAAAGACCACGTCACCATGGCCGAGGTGAACGAGTTCGCCGCCGCCCGCGGCTGGACCGAGCTCGGCACCATGCGCGCGGACCCCGGGGCCGGGGTCTTCTTCGAGAAGAAGTGGCAGGTGCGGGACGAGCTCAGCCTCCACTACGTCGTCGACGACCTCGCGGGCGAGCGGTACGTGCTGGCGATGGGCCCGGATCCGGACGCCGAGCTGGCCGAGCTCACCTCGGGCCTGGACACCTGGACGATCTCCGAAGCAGCGTTCAACTTCGACGCGAGCGTCTACCGCGCCGACAAGGACCGGGCCGTCCGCCTCCTCGGCGTCGTCTCCCCCGCGGACCCCACCCGGGCGATCATCGACCGCGTCACCAAGGCCGCCCGCAGCGACCACTCCGAGATCAGGCACGCCGCCGTCCTGGCCATGGCCTACGCCGAGTGGCCGGATTACCGCCGCGCCCTGGAAGACCTCGTCGAGCGGGAGACCGACGAGGCGGTGCTCCTGGACGCCCAGGACGTGCTGTCCGCGCTGAACGCCGAGTAGGCGATCACGGGACCTTCGCGTCGGAGTCCTCGGCGGCCGCCAGCTCCTCGGCCTCGTCCGCCTTCGCCGCGCGGCGGCGCACCACCCGCACGATCAGCCAACCGATCACCACCGTGACCAGCAGGGCGATCCAGGAGAAGCGGTGGAACCACTGGCCCGCCACCAGGCCGAACACGTACGCCAGGGTGGTCACCGCGCCTGCCCAGGCGATGCCGCCGGTGGCGTTCGCGATCAGGAACTTCCGGTACTTCATGCCGAGGATGCCCGCCAGCGGCCCGGCCAGGATCCGCAGCAGCGCGACGAACCGGCCGCCGAACACCGCCCAGGCGCCCCACCGGTCGAACATCCGCTCGGCCTGCCGGACCGGTTTCGGCCCGAAGTGCTTCGGCAGCTTGCGCCCCAGCCAGCCCAGCAGGGTCCGGCCGTACCGCTTGCCGATGGCGTAGCCGATCGAATCGCCGATGATCGCCCCGCTGGCCGCGACGACGCCCAGCGCGATCGGGTTGACGATGCCCTGCGAGGCCGCCACACCCGCGCTGACCAGCATGATCTCACCGGGCAGCGGGATCCCCACGCTCTCCAGGCCGATGATCAACCCCACCACCAGGTAGATCACCCCGGGCGGGATCGAGTCCAGCAGTTCGATCATGGAGGTCCGTTCTGATCGGGTTCGGTCGCGGCCGCGACAGGCCACCGGCCAGAGTACGTATCCACCGCCGATGACGTCGCCGGGAACCCGAATACCCGCGCACATCTATGGCGCAGTCGCACATCCGGTGTGACCGTTACCACATCGGACGTTCGCGAGCATTGCTCGCGATGCCCGCAGGGGGAGGGCATTGTGCGCATCATCGGCATTCGGCACATACCGGTCGCCGTGCCGTTCCACCACGCGGAGCGGTGGACCTCGGGACGGCGCGGGCTGATCAGCGTGCTGATCGAGATCGACACCGACGAAGGCATCACCGGCATCGGCGAGGCCCCGGCGCACCCGTCGGCCGAGATCGTGCTCGCCGTGCTGCGCTCGGTCGAGCGCTTCGCCATCGGCGAGGACCCGTTCCGCACCGAGCGCCTCGCCAAGCTCGGCGAGGTCGTCGGCACCTGGCACCCGGTGGGCGCGACCAGCCCGGCGCTGGCCGCCATCGACATGGCCTGCTGGGACATCGTCGGCAAGGCCTGCGGCCAGCCGCTGGTCAACCTGTTCGGCGGACGGCTGCGCGAGGACGTCGAGTACCTGCACCAGATCCCGACCGGCGCGCCGGACCGGATGCGGGACCTGGCCGCGCAGGGTGCTGCTGCCGGGTCCGAGAGCTTCCACGTGCAGGTCGGCGCCGACGACCTCGACGTCGACGTGGAGCGGATCGCCGCCGTCCGGGACGGCATCGGCCCCGACCGGTCGATCCGGGTGGATGCCAACGCGGCTTGGTCGCCCGCGGCGGCCCTGCGGGCGCTGCGCGCCTTCGCGCCCTACGACATCGAGTTCGCCGAACAACCCGTCCCCACCCGCAACATCCCGGAGATGGCCCGGCTGCGCGCGCACGTCCGCACGCCGCTGCTCGCGGGCCAGCTGTGCCGCGACCGCCAGCTGGAGGTGATCCGCCTCGGCGCGGCCGACGCGATCTCGGTGGACAACGCGCTGGACGGCGGCCTGCTGAACATGAAGCGGTCGGCGGGCATCTGCGAGGCGGCGGGCATCCCGACCGTCAAGCACAGCCTCGGCGAGCTCGGCGTGGCCACCTGCGCGGCAGCGCACCTGATCGCGGCCACCCCGGGCTTCGGTCTCGCCAACCAGTCCTACCGCGCCCTGCTCTCGGACGACGTGCTCGAAGGCGGCCCGCTGCCGTACCGGAACGGTCGGCTGCGGGTGCCGGACGCACCCGGCATCGGGGTCGAGCTGGACCGCGACCGCCTGGCCCGGTACGCGGAGCTGTACCAGGTGGCGGGCGAGGAGTTCGAGGCCGCGGGCCCGCCGAGCTGAGCTGCGGGGTCCTACTGCGGTCGTAGTCGGCGGGCGCCGGAATCAGCGTCCGGTCCGGCGAACACACTCGACCAAAGACGGTACTGCGCGCGGCCTCCGTTCGGCAGCATGGTGCTACGTCGCGGGATGCCAAGCGACGCCCCTGGGGAACAGGGTCGGAGGGACGGGCCGGAGGGGCGGGGGAACAACGTCGGGGACCGGCCCTCCCTCTTGATCCTCTCGGGGACTTCCAGCGGTTGACGACACGTCCCGCTGCTGCTCGGCCGGGCTCCGGCGTTCGGGTTCTCGTGTTGGTCGGTGCGTGTGAAGTTCGGGTCGGCTCCGTTGCCGAAACCACCCGATCGGTGTACCGAACTTGATGCCGGGTTGTGCACCGGGTTCAGTCAGGCACCGGAATGACAGCCGTGCCGAGGTGAACATGTGGCCGATCGAAGACCCGTGCGAGCAGTTACGTTGGCGCATCCCGTGCCGACCGCCCGCCACCGACTCCCTGTCCGTGCTCGTGGTGGGTGATCGGGTCGCCGTCGTGCTGCCGCCCGGGGAGACGCTCGTGTTCACCGCGGACGAGGCGGACGGGCTCGCCGCACTGCTGGACAAGGCCGTCGGGTTCGCTGCCAGCGGCGGACCGGACCGATAGGAGGGTGCCGCGTGGGACTGATCGACACCGACCTCAGCTTCGATCCGCGCGACCCCTACTTCCCCGCCCCCGGCGCGACCGGCGTCGAGTGGGCCCTGCAGGTGTTCACCACGACCAACGGCTACGGCCTCGACTCGGCGGGCGTCCGGCTCAGCGACGACCGGACGCACCTGCACGCCGACCGCTACGCCTGGCTCGGCCAGCAGCTGCCCGTGGACGCCGGGTCGGTCGACGTCGCGGTGACCAGCAGCGGCGGCGTGCTCGAGTGGTCCATCGCGGTGCGCCACGAGGAGCCGATCAAGTCCGTCAAGCTGCTGCTGCGCGGCCTGCCCGCCGAGCAGCTGCGGGCGGGCTGGTGGGCGCCGAACACCGGGCGCGGTCGGGCGCACGGCGTCAACGGCCAGCGGTTCCAGCTCGAATACCCGGGCCCGGACTGGGCGACGCCGTGGGTGGCGGCGGGCACCGAGCAGAGCGGGCTCGTGCTCAGCGTGCGCGATCCGCTGGTGCGGCGGCAGATCCTGCACGTCCACCAGCCGCCCTACGCGCCGGGGCCGATCACCGAGCTGGTGCACCTGCCGATGGCCAGCGCCCGCTCGACCAGCTACCAGGTCCCGCCGATCCGGCTCCGCCCCGGAACCGACGCGCCCACCGCGGACGCCGACCTGGACGAGCACATGTCCTTCGTGGAGCAAGCGCACGGCCTGCAGCCCTGGGCCACCCGGCCGGACGTGCCGGACTGGATGCGCCGCATCGCGCTGGTGGTGACGCTGCACGGCCAGCACTGGACGGGGTACGTGTTCAACACCTTCCCGCAGATGGCCGAGGCCCTGCGCTTCGTCGCGCAGCACATCGAACCGCACCGGGTGCTGGCCTACCTGCCGGGTTGGGAGGGCCGCTACTACTACGCCTACCCGCAGTACCACCCCGGCGAGGACATGGGCGGCGCCGAGGGGTTCGCCGCGCTCACCCGCTCCGCGCGGCAGCTGGGCGTGCGGCTGATGCCGATGTTCGGCGGCCACGGCGCGAACGTCGTCCAGTACCCGCCGTGGGAGCGGGCGGTGCTGCGCAACGACACCGACCGGTACGTCGAGCTGCTGAACCGGCCGGACTGGGACAGCGACCGGGTCGGCGAGGGCGACCAGGTGTTCCTCAACCCCGGGGAACCGGAGTTCCGCGCGCACCTGGTGGAGTCGATCTCCGCGACGGTGCGCAACTTCGGCGTCGACGCGGCGTTCCTGGACACCCTCGGCTTCTGGTTCAACGACCCGCGCCACGACGTCTTCGACGGCTACCGGCAGCTGGTCGCCGAGCTGCGCAGCCGCCACCCCGAGCTGGTGCTGGCGGTGGAGGGCTGGTGGGACGCGCTGATGTCGCTCTTCCCGCTGAGCCAGCAGTGGTACGGCATGGACCGCGACCTCCGCAAACCCCGGGTGCTCAACCGCTACGCCCGCACCACCGGCCACCTCGCGGAGGGCACCCCCGGCCAGGGCAGCACGGGAGTGCACGAGAAGGGCTTCCTGCCCCGCCCGCCCGACGTCTTCCACGAGGGCCACATCCCGGTGGTCGGCATCTCGGACACCACCCTGCCCGCCCAGGCCGACGAGGTCGCCGCGATCTGCCGCTGGGCCGCCGAGCACGGCCCGGCCTGATCGTCGCTCGACGTCGAGTCCGATCATTCGGCGATGCGGCTGGCCTCCGCGATCAGGGCGTCGAGGACGAGCTGGACGGCCGGGCGTTCGGTGGCTCCGCGGCGGGAGACGACCTCGATGTTGCGACCGGCGCGGACGCCGCCCAGCGGGCGGAGCGCCACCGTGCGGAGGTTCGCCGAGTACCTCGGCAGCAGGGCGACGCCGTGGCCGTCGGCGACCAGCGCTTCCGTGACCTTGAAGTCGTTGATGCGCTGCACGACCTTCGGCCGGACACCGGTGCGGACGGCCAGCGAGCGCAGGACGTCGTCCACCGGGAACCCGACGTCCACGCTCAGCCACGGCTCCTCCACCAGCTCGGCCGGTTCGACGCGCTCCTGCTCGGCCAGCGGGTGCCCGAGCGGGAGCGCGACGTCCAGCGGCTCGCGCAGCAGCGGGGTGATCGCCATGCGCTCGCCGTCGAACGGCGGTGCCTGGTCGTCCCGGTGCGTGACGACCAGGTCGAAGTCCGCGGTCAGGCCGGGCACCTCCCCCGGCGTCATGTCGACGTCCCGGCACTCCAGCCGCACCTCGGGGTGCGCGGACATCCGCCGCAGCAGGCCGGGGAGCAGCAGGAACGCCCCGGACGGGAAGATCGCCACCCGCACGACTCCGCGCGGCGTGGACCGGTAGCTGTCCAGCTCGGCCTCGGCCCGGTCCAGCGCGGCGAGCACCTCGTCCGCCCGCGCGGCCAGCGCCCACCCGGCGTCGGTGAGCCGCAGCCCGCGCCCGGCGGGCTCGGTCAGCTGCACCCCGACCTCGGCCTGCAGCGCCCGGATCTGCTGCGAGACGGCGGACGGGGTGTAGGCCAGGGCCTTGGCAACAGCGGTGACGGTCCCCCGGTCGGCCAGCTCCCGCAGGAGCCGCAACCTGCGAACGTCCATGAAGGAAGGCTACGTGTTCTGCGTCGAACCGAATCCTGGACTTCACGGTTCGAGTTCCCGGGGTGTGGACGTCCATGAAGGACTTCTGCATGCTTAGTGCAGATAGTGTTGCTTGTGCTTCACAGTTGCGCCGATCAGGCTGGAGGGCGTGAATCCTCGGGACCGTTCGCTGGCCGTGCTCGTCGCCGTGCTGTGGGGCGCCAACTTCATCGCGCTCGACTTCGGGCTCGGGCACTTCCCGCCGTTCTTCTTCGCCGGGTTGCGGTTCGCCGTGCTGCTGCCGCTGCTGTTCTTCGTGCCGCGGCCGGATGTCCCGTGGAAGTGGCTGCTCGGGTACGGGTTGTGCTTCGGGGCCCTGCAGTTCGCGTTCCTGTTCGTGGCGATGAACATCGGGATGCCGACCGGGCTGGCGTCGCTGGTGCAGCAGGCGTCCGCCCCGTTCACCGTCGCGCTCGGAGCGCTGCTGCTGCGGGAGCGGATCACCCCCGTGCAGATCGTCGGGATCCTCACCGCGGTGCTCGGCATGGTGGTGATCGGCTGGCACCGCGCGCAGACCGCCGCCCTGCTGCCGATGCTGATCACCGTGTGCGGCGCGTTCTCGTGGGCCCTGGGCAACCTGTGCGCCCGGAAGGCGAACCCGCAGAACCCGCTGCACCTGACGCTGTGGATCTCGATCGTGCCGCCGCTGCCGATGTTCGCGCTGTCCGCGGCCGTCGAAGGACCGGGCGCCGGGTGGGACGCGCTGGCGACAGTCTTCGACTCCCCCACCGGCTGGTACGCGCTCGGCGGTCTCGCCTACACCTCGCTGCTGGCCACGATCATCGGGTCCGGGCTGTGGACGACCTTGATGGGCCGCTACCCGGCGAGCCGCGTGGCGCCGTTCTCGCTGCTGGTGCCGATCGTCGGGTTCACCACCGCGTGGCTGGTCCTGGACGAGCGCCCGCACCCGGTGGAGCTCGCGGCGGGCGCCGTCGTCGTGGCCGGGGTGCTGCTGGGCAGCCTCAAGCTCACCCGGCGCGCGACCCCGCCCGGACCGCTCGAACCCGTCCCGATCCGGGCGACCTGACTGCGGCGCCGCCCGACTCGGTGCGCAGCCAGCCGCCGCACTCGACCCGGATCTGGAACCGTGCCCGCCACCAAGCCGCCCAGCGCGGTCGCGGCCAGCACCGCGTCGACGGGTCGGGGTCACTGCCCGTCCGGTGCGATGTCGGGGCGCGGCTGACCAGCGCAGGTCAGGTCCGGGGGCGGCAGCACGCCGTCGACCAGGTATCCGGTCACGGCATCGTCCACGCACGCGTTGCCGCGCCGGGCGTACTGGCCGTGGTTGCCGTCGTCGACCACGGTGATCAACCGGTCACCGAGCCGCTCGGCCATCGCCGCCCCGCCCGCGTACGGGGTCTGCACGTCGGCCTCGGCCTGCACCACCACGCCGACCGGGTAGCCGTCCCGCTCGACGCGGGTCGGCGCTTCCGGCGGGGTGAACGACCGGAACGTGCAGGGGCCCGGCATCGCCGTGGCCGCTCCCCAGCCGTAGGGGTACTGCTCGCTGAAGAGCTCGACGTCGCGCCGGTAGACGTCGAGGTCCGAGGGCCAGTCGGTCTCGCAGTGGATCGTCCGGTTCACCGCCTCGTACCCGGACACCGTCGACGTCCCGGGCTCCGGCGGGGTGAACTCACCGGTGTCCCCGACCCGCCGCACTAGTTCGGCCAGTCCCGGCCAGTCGGAGCGCAGCGTGGACTGGTGCCCCACCGCCTGGTCGAAGCGCGTCTGCGGGCTGAAGCCGTGCTCGTCGGGCGTGCGCGACAGCGCGCGCGAGGTGGCCTCGACCGCGGCGAGCACCTCGGCCTTCGAGCTGCCCAGCCCGAACCGGCTGTCGCGCTGGCCGACCCACTCCGCCCACGCCTCGACGTTCTGCCGGTTGGCGAGGGACGAGGCCATGTCCACCTGCCGCCAGCTCAGGTTCGGCGGCAGCGAGGAGTCGAGCACGCTGCGGTCGAGGTGCGCGGGGAACATCGCGCCGTACACCGCGCCGAGGTAGGTCCCGTACGAGTAGCCGACGTAGTTGATCTTCTCCTCACCCAGGACGTCGCGGATGACGTCCATGTCCCGCGCGGTGTTGCGGGTGTTGATGAACGGCCGGACGTCCCCGCTCGCCCGCTGGCAGCCCTCCTCCGCCGCCTTCGCCCAGCGCGCGTAGGTGTCGAAATCGGCCTCGGTCGGCCGCGAGACGATCGGCTTCGAGACCTCGGTGTCCTCGCAGGAGACCGGCGTGGACCGCCCGACGCCTCGGGGGTCGAAGCCGATCAGGTCGTAGTGCTCGCTCAGCGGCGTGTCGGCGAAGCGCTGCTTGGGCCAGGACACCACCTCGCCCGCCGCGTTGGTGTCCGTGAGCCCGGAGCCGCCGGGACCGCCGGGGTTGGCCAGCAGCACGCCGCGGCGGTGCGCCGGGTCGGACGCCCGCTGGCGGCTGATCGCGATGCTGATCTGCTCGCCCTCGGGGTGGGCGTAGTCCAGCGGGACGCGGATCGACGCGCACTCTACGGAGGCGTCGAAGTCGCACGGTTGCCACGCCGGTTCTTGCGCGCGGAGATCGGATGCCGCGAAGGCCGTCGGAGCGCAGGCCGTGACGAGCACCAGTGCCGCCACCGCGCCGATCCCTGTCAGCTGGAAGTGCCTCATGGCAGCGACTGTGCTGCACCCGCGTCGGCGCCCGGTCCCGGCGACGTCGCGGTTTCGTCGCAACCGCCGTCAGGACCGGCGGTTGCTGCTGCGCTCGAAGTCCGGGTTGCAGACGTGGACCCCGTTGCCCTCCGGGCAGTCGTAGGACACCAGGGTCCGGCCCGATTCGGCCACCAGCCGGTCCGCCGTCGCCGCCGCCAGGATCGCCCGGTGCTCGCACGCGGTGCACCGCTGCGCGCTGCTGTACCTCACTCGCCACCTCCGTTCGCACCTGACCGGCGATCCTATGTGGACGACCCCGGGCACGGGGCCGACACGCACCTCCCGACCAGGAACTGCAGTTTCAATTGAAACTGCGGTTCCCACCCACACCGGATCGCAGTTTCAATTGAGCCTTTTCATCCTGCCCGTGGACCGCAGCTGCGAAGGGCGACCGGCACCGGTCGGCGAGGGTCGCATGCGCCGCCAGGCGCATAGCCCACCCTCGCAGCTCGCACCGCCGCGGGTTCTCAGCGTTCGCCTGGCGAGGACGGCCCAACTGCCGTGTATTGGCATACATAAAGTTGGGCACCCGCAGTCCAGGCGGGCGCTGAGGTTCCGCCACCGGCACCGCCACGCAGAACGAGGTTGGAAAAACCTCAATGGAAACTGCACCTCCCGGACGTCCGACGGCTCAGCTGGCCGAGGTGATGTCCCGGTCGCCGAAGTCCGCCGGGTCGACCGCTTCGGCGACCACCTCGTGCGGCTTCAGCCGCCCGTCGCGGATCTCCTCCGCGTAGTGGCACGCCACCCGGTGCCCGGGCTTCAGCTCGCGCAGCGCCGGGCGCTCCGTGTCGCAGCGGTTCGGCTGGCGCCACGGGCAGCGGGTGTGGAAGCGGCAGCCCGCCGGGGGGTTGGCCGGGGACGGCAGGTCGCCCGAGAGCAGGATCTGCTCGCGCGAGTCCTCCACGGTCGGGTCCGGCACCGGGACCGCCGACAGCAGCGCCTTGGAGTACGGGTGCAGCGGTTCCGCGTAGAGGTCGTCCGATGTGGACTCCTCCACGATGCCGCCGAGGTACATCACCCCGACCCGGTCCGCGATGTGCCGCACCACCGCCAGGTCGTGCGCGATCACCAGGTAGGTCAGGCCGAACTCGGCCTGCAGGTCCTCCAGCAGGTTCACCACCTGCGCCTGCACCGAGACGTCCAGCGCCGACACCGGTTCGTCGGCCACCAGCAGCTCCGGGCCCACCGACAGCGCGCGGGCGATGCCGATGCGCTGGCGCTGGCCGCCGGAGAACTCGTGCGGGTACTTGCGCAGCGAGGTCGACGGCAGGCCGACCGCGGCGAGCAGCTCCCGCAGCTTCTTGTCGGTGGCCTCGCGGCCGGTGTCCATGCCGTGCGCGCGCATGCCCTCGACCAGCAGCGACTGCACCGACTGCCGGGGGTCGAGGGAGGACAGCGGGTCCTGGAAGACCATCTGCATGCGGCGGCGCATCCGGCGCAGCGGCTCGCCCTTCATCCCGGACAGGTCGACGCCGTCGAACACCACCCTGCCGCCGGTCGGCTTCTCCAGCCGCAGCACCGCGCGCCCCAGCGTCGACTTGCCGCAGCCGGACTCCCCGACCAGGCCGTAGGTCTCGCCGCGCTCGATGCGCAGCGACACCCCGTCCACGGCGTAGACGTGGCCGACCGTGCGGTCCAGCACCACGCCGCGCTTGATCGGGAAGTGCACGGCGACGTCCTCGACGTCGATCAGCACGTCCCGGGACTCCCCGGCAGTTTCCAGGGTCTCGGTCATGCGGTTCCGCCTCTCCGCGATTTTCCGTGGTGGTCGCGCCCGGGATCGAACTCACGTTTCGCGGTTTCTTGTGGCCAAGTCACATCACGGTCCCCTGAGGCGCGGTTGAGCAGGGCTCCAGTTGGCACAAGAGGTGTCACGGTGCCTCCACCGGAGGCTTCCCCGCCGCAAGTTCCATTGAGGTTTTTCCAGCCTCGTTCTGCGTGGCGGTGCCGGTGGCGGAACCTCAGCGCCCGCCTGGCTGTGGGGTCCCTGACTGATGTATGACCGATACACGGCGTCAGGGCCGTCCTCGCCAGGCGAACGCTGAGAACCCGCGGCGGTGCGAGTTGCGAGGGTGGGCTATGCGCCTGCGGCGCATGCGACACCTGCCGACCGGTGCAGTTCGCCCTTCGCAGCTGCGGTCCACGGGCAGGATGAACAAGTTCAATGGAAATCAGACGTCCAATTTCAATGGAAATCGCATCAGGTTCTCCACAGGAACCGGCGAGTTGTCCACAGGCACCGGTGTGTCGGGAGCCGACACACCGGTGGTCCGCAAGTTCCCTTGAAATCTCAGGTTCGATTTCAAGGGAAATCGGACGTCGAAGTTCCATTGAAATTGCACGGGGACACAGGGTCCGGGAGGGCGTCATGACGCCTCCACCGGGGTTTGCGCTTCGCGCACCGGGTTGTGGCAGCGCAGGAGGCGGGCGCCGACGTCGATGCTCACGTCCGGGGTCTGCTGCTCGCAGACCTCCAGCGCGTTCGGGCAGCGCGGGCAGAACGCGCACCCCGCGTCCCACGGGATGTTGTCGCTGACCGAGCCCTTGATCGGCGAAAGCCGCTGGCCGCGCGGGGCGTCCAGGCGCGGGATCGAGGCCAGCAGCCCGGCGGTGTACGGGTGCCGCGGGCGCGCGAACAGCTCGTGCCGCGCGGCGCGCTCCACCACCCGGCCCGCGTAGAGCACGTTCACCTCGTCGCAGAGCCCGGCCACCACGCCCAGGTCGTGCGTGATCATGATCAGCGCGGTCTCGGTCTCGGCGACCAGCTCCGCCAGCAGCCGCAGGATCTGCGCCTGGATCGTCACGTCCAGCGCGGTGGTCGGCTCGTCGGCGATCAGCAGCCGCGGCTTGCACGCCAGCGCCATCGCGATCAGCGCGCGCTGCCGCATCCCGCCAGAGAGCTGGTGCGGGTACTCCTTGAGCCGCCGCCGCGGGTCCGGGATGCCCACCCGGCGCAGCAGGTCCTCGGCCTCCGGCATCGCTTCCTTGCGCGACAGGCCGCGGTGCTGCTCGATGACCTCGGAGACCTGCAGCCCGATCGACACCACCGGGTTCAGCGAGGTCAGCGGGTCCTGGAACACCATGCTCAGGTCGCTGCCGCGGCGCTGGTCGAGCTCCCGCTTCGACAGCCCGAGCAGGTCGGTGCCGTCGAAGCGCACCGACCCGGAGACCTCCGCGCCGCGGCTCGGCAGCAGCCCCATGATCGCCAGCGAGGTGACCGACTTCCCGCACCCGGACTCGCCGACCAGGCCGACGGTGCGGCCGGGTTCGACGTCGAAGGAGATGCCGTCCACCGCGGTCACCGGCGGTTCGCCCTTGCGGGCGAAGACGACCGAGAGGTCGCGGACTTCCAGCAGTGCCATGCGAATCCTTCCGTCAACGCCGGCGCTTCGGGTCCAGCGCGTCCCGCAGGGACTCGCCGACCAGGGTGAAGCCGAGGGCGACCAGGATGATGCAGCTCGCCGGCCAGAACGCCAGCTGCGGGTGCGAGTCGATGATGTTCTGCGCGCCGCCGAGCATCTGGCCCCACTCCGGGACCGAGTCGTCGGCCGCGCCGAGGCCCAGGAAGGACAGCGCCGCCGCGTCGATGATCGCCACCGCCAGCACCAGCGTGGCCTGCACGATCACCGGGCCGAGCGCGTTCGGCAGCATGTGCCGGAACACGATCGAGCTCTCCTTCACGCCCAGCGCCCGCGCCGCCAGCACGTGATCGCTGGCGCGCTGCGCCAGCATCGTGCCGCGCAGCAGGCGGCCGAAGATCGGCACCTGCACGATCGCCACCGCCAGGATCACGGTGAACTGGCTCTGCTGCACGAACAGCGCGCCGATCGACACCGCCAGCAGCAGCGACGGCACCGACAGCATCACGTCCACGACGCGCATGACCACCGAGTCCACCCAGCCGCCGAACGCCCCGGCGAGCACGCCCAGCACCAGACCGCCGCCGAGGCCGATCACGGTGGCCAGCACCGCGACCAGCAGCGTCTGCTGGGAACCCAGCAGCAGCCGGGAGAACAGGTCGCGGCCGTACTGGTCGCCGCCGAGCGGGAAGCCCTCCTGCGGCGGCGGGATCATGTTCTCCGCGCGGGACACCTGGTCCACCAGCACCCGCTGCGCCGGGTCGTGCGGGGCCAGCAGCGGCGCCAGCAGCGCCACCAGCACGAACACCGCGATGATCACCGCGCCGACGACGAACACCGGGTTGCGCTTGAGCCGCCGCCACGCGGACGCGGCCAGGCTCACCCCGGCGTCCGCCGACGACTCCGCCAGCGCGTCGATGCGCTCCTTGCGCTGCGATTTCAGAGCCATGACCTCACCGTGTCCGCAGTCGTGGGTCGATCAACGCGTACGAGAGGTCCACCAGCAGGTTGACCAGCACGTACACCATCGCCGAAGCCAGGATCACCACTTGCAGCACCGGGAAGTCCTTGCGCTCGAAGCCCAGCGCGACCGCCTGCCCGATGCCGGCGATGTTGAACACCCGCTCGGTCAGCACCGCCCCGGCCAGCAGCGCACCGGTCTGCAGGCCGATCGTGGTGACCACCGGCAGCATCGCGTTGTGCAGGATGTGCCGACGGCGGATGACCATCGCGCCCAGGCCCTTCGCCCGCGCGGTGCGCACGTAGTCCTCGTCCATCACGTCCAGCACCGCGGCCCGGGTGATCCGGAAGATCACCGCGAACGGGATGGTGGACAGCGCGATGGCCGGGAGCACCAGGTGCACGAACGAGTTCCACGCGGCGTCCCACTCGCGGGTCATCAGCCCGTCGAGGATGTAGAAGCCGGTGATCCGGGTGGCGTCCAGCCCGGCGTCCTGCCGACCGGACGCGGGCAGCACGCCCAGCTGGACGGCGAACACGAACTTCAGCAGGAACGCCAGGAAGAACACCGGCACCGCGACGCCCACCAGCGACCACGTGATGCTCAGGTTGTCCAGCCAGCTGCCGCGCTTGCGGGCGGCCAGGTAGCCCAGCGGGATGCCGATCGCGACCGCCAGCAGCAGCGCCAGGATCGACAGCTCCAGCGTCGCCGGGAAGCGGGTCAGGAACACCTCCAGCGCGGGCGACCCGGGCTGGACGCCGGTCGAGGTGCCGAAGTCACCGGTGACGGCGCGGCCCAGGAACCGCCAGTACTGCACGAAGATCGGCTGGTCCATGCCGAGGTCGGCTTCCAGCTTGGCCCGCGCCTCCGGCGTGGCGCGGTCCCCCAGCATCGCCGACACCGGCCCGCCGGGCAGCGACCGCAGCCAGGCGAACAGCAGGACCGACAGGACGAAGACGACCAGCACCAGCTGCGCCAGTCGCCGGATCGTGTAGCGGAGCACGCAAACCCCCGTTGCTCAGTTCGGCAGCGAGCGCGTTTTCGCGCGAAACCGACGGGCCCGTGCGGGAGCCGCGCCGATTTCGCGCGAAATCGTCAGCTCACTGACCCGAGACGCTCACCGAGGCGAACTCTTCGGCGGTCAGCGGCGAGGTCTGCAGACCCTCCACCTTGGAATTGGTCACGATCGCCGGCGGCGAGTGCGACAGCGGGATCGCCGGCAGGTACTCGGACAGCAGCTTGCGGTTGATGTCCTGGTACATCTGGTTGCGCTTGGCCTCGTCCGGCTCGCTGTCGGCCGCCTTCAGCTGGTTGGCCAGGTCCGCGCCCCACGGCGAGCCCGCCGTGTAGAAGCGGTTCTCCGTGGTGCCGAAGAAGGTGCCGATGAAGTTGTCCGGCGTGTTGTAGTCACCGGTCCAGCCGAGCAGGAATAGGTCGGCCTTGGCGTTGTCGACGTCGTCGATGTAGCCGCCGTTCCACGGCTTGCTGACCGGGTTCACGGTGATGCCCACCTCGCGCAGGTCCTCCGCGAGGGCGTTGTAGATGCCCTGCGGGTCCGGCATGTACGGCCGGGTCACCTCGGTGGGCCAGTAGAAGTTCACCGTCAGGTTCGGCACGCCCGCCTCGGCGAGCAGCTGCTTGGCCTTGGCCGGGTCGTGCGGGTACTTCTGCACGTCGGAGGCGTAGCCGTCCACCGTTTCCGGGTAGAACTGGGTCGCGACCGAGGCGCCCTCCGGCAGGTTCGCCTTGACCAGCGTCTCGCGGTCCACCGCGTAGGCCAGCGCCTGGCGCACCCGCAGGTCCTTCAGCGCCGGGTTGTTCTTCTGGGTGATGCCCAGGTACATGATGTTGAACGGGTCGCGGACCTGGACGTTGTGCCCGGCGTCGCGCAGCGCCTTGAGGTCGGCGGCGTTCGGGTAGTCGTAGCCGTCGATGGCGCCCGACTCCAGCTCCTGCTTGCGCACCGTCTCGTCCGGGATGATGCGGAAGATCAGCTCGTTGACCTTGGCCTTCTCGCCCCAGTACTCCTCGTTGCGGGCCAGCTTGATGGTGCCGTTGCCCTCGTCGTAGGAGACGAACTTGAACGGCCCGGTGCCCGTCGGGTGCGAGCGGGAGTACTCCGGGTACACGAAGCTGTCGCCCTGGGCCTGCACGTTGTTGGCCTGGTACTTCTCCATCGCCGTCGGCGACTGCATGCTGAACGACGGGAGCCCGAGGATGTCCGGGAACTTCGAGCTGGCGCGGGTCAGGTGCACCACCGCGGTGGTCGGGTCCGGCGACTCGCAGGACTGGTACAGCGACGGCGTCTTGCCGTCGGAGAACCCGCCGAAGTTCTCGATCCAGTAGTAGGACAGCGCGTTGTTCTGCCCGGCACCGGTCTGGTCGAACATGCGCTGGAAGTTCTTGCACACCGCTTCGGCGTTGAAGTCGGTGCCGTCGTGGAACTTCACGCCGGTGCGCAGCTTGAACGTCCAGGACTTGCCGTCCGGGGTGTGCTCCCAGGACTCCGCGAGCTCCGGTTCGACGTCGGCGGACCCGGGCTTGAACCCGACCAGCCCCTCGGTGATCTGCCGGGTGACCCGGAAGGTCTCGCCGTCGGAGGCGTAGAACGGGTCGAACCCGTCCGGGGCGCCGGCCGCGCCGAAGGTGAACGTGCCGCCCTCACCGCCGCCCGCCTCGCGCTGCGACTGCGCGCAAGCGGCCAGCGAGGTGGCCGCGACCAGTGCGACACCGACGGTGGCGACACGGCGCCGCGTGGTGAGCGGACGTCGTGACGCCGATGGAGCTCTGCTCATGGAAGCACCTCAGTGTGTCTCAGGTCTCAGAGTTCCGTGAGACTAACCCGCAGCACGCGTTCACTGGAGTCCCCGAGGTTACGATCCGACTACTTAGGACTACCTAATGAACCGGTCGATATCGGGCATTCATCCGCTCGGACCAGCGAATTCTCCTACTTGCCGATCGAGCAACATCGGACCGGATTTACGGCAAATACGGGAAAAACCGCTAACGCCCCGCCGAGTTCACAGACCGGGGAAAGGCACAGCTGCGACCAGCTGAACTACGACAGGAAGAGGAGTGCGAGCGAACACCTCGAAGCCCGCATCGTCAGGCAAGCGGCGTCAGCCGCTTTCGGCGGTAAACAGCGACCGCGAAGCGTGACTGGTGCCGTGCCGCGAGGGTCGCATGCGCCGCAGGCGCATAGCTCACCCTCGCAACTCGCACCGCCGCGGGTTCTCAGAGGTCGCCTGGCGAGGACAGCCCGTTCGCCGTGTATTGGACATACATCAGAACGGGATCCCGCAGCCAGGCGGCCTCTGAGGTTCCGCTACCCGCACCGCCGCGCAAACCAGCCACTGGAACTTCCGATGGCTACAGGGCTCGGCGACCTGAAAGAGCCCTGCCCAAGGTGAGCTCGTCGGCGAATTCGAGGTCGCCGCCCATCGGGAGACCGGAGGCGAGGCGGGTGACCGTCAGACCGGGGAAGTCGCGGAGCATCCGGACCAGGTAGGTCGCGGTCGCCTCGCCCTCGGTGTTCGGGTCGGTCGCGATGATCACCTCGGTGATGTCGTCCTGCCCGATGCGGGCCAGCAGCTCGCGCACCCGCAGCTGGTCCGGGCCCACCCCGGACAGCGGGTCCAGCGCGCCGCCGAGCACGTGGTACCGCCCCTTGAACTCGCGGGTGCGCTCGATGGCCAGCACGTCCTTGGGTTCCTCGACGACGCACACCAGCGTCTTGTCGCGGCGGGCGTCCCGGCAGATGCGGCAGGTGGCCTCCTCGGAGACGTTGCCGCAGACGTCGCAGAACACCACGCCCTCCTTGACCTTCTGCAGCACCTCCTGCAGCCGGGTCACGTCCGCGGGCTCAGCCGCGAGCAGGTGGAAGGCGATGCGCTGCGCGCTCTTCGGACCGATGCCCGGCAACCTGCCGAGCTCGTCGATCAAATCCTGTACCGGACCTTCGTACACTTCTCGCTCGTTTCGAGGGACTGCACAGCTTCAACTGAAACTGCGATCACGGCTGGTGCACAGCTTCAATCGAAACCGGGCGGCGATCACATGCCGGGCAGGCTCAGCCCGCCGAGGCCACCACCGCCGAGGCCGCTGGTCAGCGGGCCCATCTTCTCCGCCTGCAGCTCCTGCGCCGCGCGGTTGGCGTCGCGGACCGCGGCGACCACCAGGTCCGCCAGGGTCTCGGTGTCCTCCGGGTCGGCCGCCTTCGGGTCGATCGCGAGCCCCTTCAGCTCACCGGCACCGCTCACCGTCGCGGTCACCAGCCCGCCGCCGGCGCTGCCCGAGACCTCGGCGTCGGCGAGCTCCTGCTGCGCAGTCATCAGCTGCTGCTGCATCTTCTGCGCCTGTTCCATGATCTGCTGCATGTTCGGCTGGCCACCAGGCTGCACCGTGTTCCTCCTCGTCTCGCGGGACCCGCGCCACCCCGCACGGGGGGTACAACCCCAGCCTAGAGAATGCTCGGCCCGACCCGTCGACCCCTGTGCTCAGCGGGTCGCGCGTGACAGGGTGTCGGCATGGGGCTGGACATCGTGCGGTTGCTGGAGCTCACCACTTGGCGGGCCTTCGACGTGGCCGACACCGGGCGGGTGCTGGCGGGCTCCGACGAGTCCGGCTCGACGCAGCTGGTCGAGCTCGCCGACGGCGCGAGCACCCGGCTGACCGCGCTGTCCGGTGCGGTGACCGGCCGCTACCTGCCCGGCGAGCGCGCGGTGGTGGTGCAGCACGACACCGACGGCGACGAGCGCGGCCAGCTGTCGCTGCTGCGCCTGGACCAGCCGCGGCCGGGACCGGTCCGGCTGCCCGAGCTGTGCCCGCTGGTCCGCGACCCCGCGCACGTGCACCGGCTGCTGGACGTGCTGCCCGGCCGGATCGTCTACACCACCAACCGGCGCAACGAGGTCGACTTCGACGTGGTGGTCCGCGACGTGACCACCGGCGAGGAGCGCGTCGTCTACGACGGGGGCGGCATGGTGCTGGAGGTGGCGGCGGCACCGGACGGCCGCCGCGTGGCGCTCACCGTGCCCGGCGGTCCGCCCATGTCCGACCAGCTGGTGGTGGTCGACGCGGCCGGGGTGCGGGCGGTGACCGGCCGGGAGGTGCCCGCCCGGCACACCAACATCCGCTGGCTGCCCGACGGTTCCGGGCTGATCACCACCACGAACTTCGAGCGCGACCGCACCGGCGTCGCCCGCATCGACCCGCGCACCGGAGCCCGCACCTGGCTGGTGACCTCCGACGAGCACGACCTGACCGGCTGGCCCTCCCCGGACGGCTCGACGCTGCTGGTGCAGGCCAACGACGACGGCGCGAGCCGCCTGGCGCTGCACGACGCGACGACCGGTGAGCGGTTGCGCGAGGTGCGCCTGCCCGCGGACGGCTGGTGCGCGTTCCCGCTGCCGCAACCCGTGTGGTCACCGGATTCGCGGTTCGTCGCGCTGACGTTCAGCGGTACGACGGTCCCCGGTGATGCGCTGCTGCTGGACGTGGCCACCGGCGAGTGCCGCTCGCTGACCGACTCCGCCGGGCAGCTCGACGAGCGACCGGTGGAGCCGAGCACCCACCGGGTGCCGACCCGCGACGGCGAGCGGCTGCCGTGCTTCCGCTACTCGCCCGGCGACCCCGACCCGCAGCTCGCCGGGTCCGCGGTGCTGATCGTCCACGGTGGACCGGAGAGCCAGGCGGTGCGGGCGTTCAACCCGATCGTCCAGGCGCTCGTCGCGCAGGGCCACGAGGTGCTGGTGCCGAACGTGCGCGGCTCCACCGGCTACGGCAAGCGCTGGTACTCCGCCGACGACGGCCGGAAGCGGCTGGAGGCGGTGGCCGACCTCGGCGACCTGCACGACTGGCTGCCCGAGATCGGTCTGGACCCGCGCCGCGCCGCGCTGTGGGGCGGCTCGTACGGCGGCTACATGGTGCTGGCCGGGCTGGCGTTCCAGCCGCAGCGCTGGGCGGCGGGCGTCGACATCGTCGGCATCTCGTCGCTGGTCACGTTCCTGGAGAACACCGCGGCCTACCGCCGCGCGCACCGCGAGCGCGAGTACGGCTCGCTGCACGCCGACGCGGACTTCCTGCACCGCGCATCACCGCTGACCGAGGTCGCGGCGATCGCGGCGCCGCTGTTCGTCCTGCACGGCGCGAACGACCCTCGGGTGCCGCTGTCGGAAGCGGAGCAGATCGCCGGAGCGGTCCGCGCGAAGGGCCTGGAGTGCGAGCTGCTGGTCTACCCGGACGAGGGCCACGGCTTGGCGAAGCGCGCCAACCGGCTGGACGCGTACCCCAAGGCCCTCGAATTCCTGGCCCGCCACCTCGCGAAACCCGCCTGACGAACCACGACCGCGGCGCGCCGCCGCCCGGCCCGACGCGATTTCAATGGAAATCAGACCTCCGATTTCCATTGAAATCGCATCCTGCCCGTGGACCGCAGCCGCGACGGGCGACCGGCACCGACCGGCAGGTGTCGCATGCGCCGCAGGCGCATAACCCACCCTCGCAACCGGCACCGCCGCGGGTTCACGGTGCCCACCCCTCCGGGGTTCCTTCCGGCGAGGACGGCCCTGACGCCGTGTATCGGGTCATACACAAGTCAGGGCACCCGGAGTCCAGGCGGGCGCTGAGGTTCCGCCACCGGCACCGCCACGCAGAACGAGGCTGGAAAAACCTCATTGGAATCGCGGGTTCCGGGCCGAACGCGGGGTGACGTCAGTTGTCGATCCGGCGAGCGCCGAGCTCGCGCTCGAAGAGCTCGACCGCGGCGGCTTCCGGGTCCGGGCCGACCGGGGTGCTGGCGTCGTACGGGGAGGACTCGGCGAGCATCGCCTCCGGATCCTCCTCGTCGTCGCTGGCCGACGGCTTCGGAGCGCGCTGCGGCTCCGGCGGCCTGACCGGCTCCGGTGGCGGCGGGACGTCGTCCGGCGGTGGCGGTTCCTCGTCCGGCGGTTCCGGCGGGGGCGGGATGTCGTCGGGCTCCGGCGGGCGCGGCACCGACCCCTGGCGCGGTGCCTGCGGCCGGGCCTGCCCGTTGGACGGGCGCGACGGCTGAGCGCTCGGGGCCTGGTTGTTCGGCGGCTCGCTCGGCGGCGGGCTCGCGGGCTCGGCGGCCGCGGTCGAACGGCGCTGCGGGGGCTGCTTCGGCGCAGCCGGGCGCGCCGGAGCTGGTGGCGGGGCCGCGCCCGCCTCGACGCACTGGATCTCCCAGTCTCCGGAGCTGATCACCTGGCTCAGCGCCTGCTTCACGAAGTCCAGCCGACGCTGCTGGGCGAACTGCTTGACCAGCCCGGACGTGGGCATCGACAGCACGAGCACACCGTCGCGGATGTCCTGCACCGTGGCGTTGAGCAGCAGCGCCTGCGTCGGCCGGTTCAGCTTCGCGACGGCCTGCAGCACGTCGCTCCACACCTGCCGCACCTTCGCCGCGTCGTACCCGCCCGCGGCTCCCGCCGCAGCAGGCTCCGCCTGCCCGGCTCCGCCGGTCGCTGCGCCGCTGCGCTGCGGCTCCGCCGCAGCCGCGGGGGCCTCCGCAGCTCCGCCGCCACGGCTCACGCCGCTCTGCGGCTGCGCTGCAGCTCCCCCGGGCTCCGCCGCAGCTCCGCCACCCGGCGACGCCGCATCAGCTCCGCCGCGCGGCTGCGCAGCTGCTCCGCCCTGCGGCTCCGCCGCGGCTCCGCTCGCGCTTCGCTGCTGCGCAGCTGCGCTGCCTGCTCCGTCGCGCGTCGCAGCGGCCTCTTCCGCCGCACGCGCTTCCGCTGCCGCGCGCTCGTGCGGGCGTTGGAAGACCCGGCGCGGCCGGGAGTCGCCGTCCGCCGCTGGCGCGGCTTCCGGTGCGGGCGCGCCGCCCTCAGCGGGCGCGATGGTCGCTCGGCGCTCGATCCGCTCGAGTCGTTGCAGCAGCGCGGTTTCCGAGTCCGAGACCGCGGGGAGCAGCATCCGGGCGCAGAGGAGTTCGAGGAGGAGGCGGGGCGCGGTGGCGCCGCGCATCTCGGCCAGTCCGGTGTGGACGATCTCGGCGAAGCGGGAGAGGGTGGCCGGGCCGAGCTGGTCGGCCTGGTTGCGCATCCGCTCCAGCTCCTCGCCCGCCGCTTCCACCAGGCCGCGGTCGGCCGCGTCCGGGACCGAGCTGAGCAGCACCAGGTCGCGGAGCCGGTCGAGCAGGTCGGAGCCGAAGCGGCGCGGGTCGTGGCCCGCTTCCACCAGCCGGTCGACGGTGGCGTAGACGGCCGCGGCGTCGCCGCCCGCGAGCGCGTCGACCATGTCGTCGATCAGGGCCACGTCGGTGACGCCGAGCAGCGCGACCGCGCGCTCGTAGGTGACGCCCTGGTCGGTCGCCCCGGCCAGCAGCTGGTCGAGCACGCTCAGCGTGTCGCGCGCGGAGCCGCCACCAGCCCGGATGACCAGCGGGAACACCGCGGGCTCCACCTGCACGCCCTCCTCGGCGCAGATGCGCTCGACCAGCTCGCGCATCACGCCCGGCGGCATCAGCCGGAACGGGTAGTGGTGGGTCCGGGACCGGATGGTGGTGAGCACCTTGTCCGGTTCGGTGGTGGCGAAGACGAAGATCAGGTGTTCCGGCGGTTCCTCGACGATCTTCAGCAGGGCGTTGAAGCCCTGCGTGGTGACCATGTGGGCCTCGTCGATGATGAAGATCCGGTACCGCGACTGGGCGGGCGCGTAGAAGGCCCGGTCGCGCAGCTCGCGGGTGTCGTCGACGCCACCGTGGCTGGCCGCGTCGAGCTCCACGACGTCGACGCTGCCGCCGCCCTCGGGGGCCAGCGCGACGCAGGAGTCGCACTCGCCGCACGGGTCGGCCGTCGGTCCCTGCGCGCAGTTCAGCGAGCGGGCGAGGATGCGCGCGCTGGAGGTCTTGCCGCAGCCGCGCGGCCCGGAGAACAGGTACGCGTGGTTGATCCGGCCGGAGGACAGCGCGGTCCGCAGCGGCTCGGTGACGTGTTCCTGCCCGACGACCTCAGCGAAGGTCGCCGGTCGGTACTTGCGGTAGAGGGCGAGCGCCACGACCAGAACCCTACGCGGTACGCCTGACACCCCGAACAGGACCCGAACGGCCCCCGGGAAAGAAAGGGGACCCCGTGCACCCGCCAGAGCCCGCTTACCCTTGCTGCCTTCCGGCCCTGGGGGAGTTCACAGGATGGACGCCGCACGAGGTCCACGGACAGTGTAACCCGACCCCCGCGGTGCTCCGCGACGAGGCCTCGCCCACCGATCAGCGGGTGCTCTTTCGTGTGGAGCCACTCCACCACCTGCCGGATTGGCGCCCCCGCACCATCTCATTGACCTGCGCAAATCCAATTTCCCGATAGACCATGTCACGCTGTGCACCTGCTAGCGTGCGCTGAGTAACCAGCTTCGTTCACGTTCGAAGGAGGAAATCGATGAGCAGCGATGCGCTCACCGCGGAGAACGCCCCGGTCGAGAACTTCTCGTTCGGCGACATCGTCGACGGACTCAAGACGGTGGCGAACACGTTGCGGTTGCCAGGTGCGCCGAAGATCCCCTACGCCGCTGATGAGCTGGACCTTCCCACCGGGGTCGAGGCCAGCGAGCACTGGGAGAAGCTGGCCGCGCTCATCCCGGAGGCGCGGGCTCACGCGCAGGCGCTGCTGGACGACTGGGACCAGCAGCAGCACGTCGCGAAGGCGATCGTGGAAGCACGGGGACAGGACGGTCCGCAGGGCTCCCTCAAGAACCCGATCAACCTCTGAGGAACGGGCCGGGAATCGGTCGTCGCTCGATCCGCGTTGCTCAACCAGCGGTCGATCGACGAGGACACCATCGGCGAACGCGGCCCCGCGATCAGGACCCCCAACCGGCGCGAGCCTCGCTGAAGCAGCAGGAACCCCCTCCGAGCAGGGGGTTCCTGCGCGTCTCGGGCAGCCACCCCGGCACACCCCCAGCGCCGACCGGGTTGATCCCCAGCCCCTCACCGAGCGCTGCGCAAGATCACGACGTCGACCGCTGCCAGGCCGTCCGCCCAGGTCACGACCCGTATCCGCTGCTCAGGGAGCCCTCTGCTAGGCTTCCGCACGGAGGATTGGCCGAGCGGCCTAAGGCGCACGATTGGAAATCGTGTTGGGTTAACAGCCCTCACGGGTTCGAATCCCGTATCCTCCGCTGGTCAGAGCCCCGGCAGCGAAACAAGCGGCCGGGGCTCTTTCGCGCCCAGGCTCAGTTTCCGTCTCAGTTGCCCCGTTGTAGGGGCTTCCCGTGCCCGCGCTACGCGGCCGTCGGGTCGTCGCCCTCCTCCTCGTCGTCCAGCTGGTCGAGCTGCCTGCGCAGCTCCTCCGGCAGGATGGCCATGACCTGCTGGAGGACCTGGCGCAGTTCCTCATTGCGCCGGAAGATCGCGGCGACGTCGGGGGCCATCCCGTTCTCGTCCCGTTCCGCATCAGGCCACATCATGTCGCTCACCTGGTCGGCGATCGCGGTCACCAACTCGTGCGGGACGTGCATGTACCGCTTGGCCACCGACGTGTCGGACCAGCCCATGATCTCCATGACCGCGGGAAGCGGGACCTTCAGCACCAGGAGCATGGTCGCCGCGGTGTGGCGGGCGTCATGCAGTCGAGCATCACGCACGTTCGCGGCACGCAAGAGCGCTTTCCAGGCGTCGAAATCGACCGTCGGGTGAACTGGCCGTCCCCACCGGTTGGTAAAGATCCAGCCGCCCTCTTCCCATTCGTTGCGAGCGGTTTCGCGTTCGATCTGCTGGTGGGCTCGGTGCTCTTCCAACGCCACTACAACCGGATGCGGAAGTCCAACCGTTCGCCTCCCGGCCCGCGACTTCACATCGGTCACGACAACTCCACCACTGTGCCGCTGTGGACAGTGCGCTCCATACCGATGTCCGCATGGCTTCTCGTCAGAGCAGCCGTGCTTCCACACCTGCTGCTGAATCGCGCGCCGGATGGTGAGCGTCCCGCTCCCCCGCCGCTGTTCGCACTTCTCGGCACGGCACGCCTTTCGGCACGCGCTTTTCGCTGGGCATCCGTGTTTCCACATAACCACCATGTCGGACCACTTCAGTCCGAGTGCCTCACCACGTCTCAACCCCAGGGTAAGCGCGATGATGAATCGAGCACCGTTCCGCATCTCGGCAGCAGCATCGAGAATCCGCCGCGCCTCGTCCACAGTGAATGGAACGATTTCCTCTTCGTCCACACGAGGCGGTTTCGCGACCTTCGCAGGGTTCTCGGTGATGTACTTGCGCCTCTTGGCTTCATTCAGGGCCACGCGCGCAGTTCGGTGTGCAAGGTGTGCCGTCGCGGCCTTCAGCCCGTTCTGCTGCATCCGCGCGTAGAGCCGCTCCAGGTGTTCCGGCTGGAGCCGATCGAGCCGGTGCTTACCGACGCCGGGAATCAGGTGCTTGTAGACCGACGCGCGGTAGCCGACCATCGTGGTCGGCCGCACGGTCGCGGCCGCGATGTTCTCGACCCAGTGAGTCAGCCACTTCTCGACGGTCCAGGCCTTGCCCGGCTTGCGGACGTTCCCGTCGTCGCGAGCTCGTTCCAGCTTGCGGACCTTCTCGGTGACCTCGGCCTCGGTCTTGGCCTGGACGTGCCGCCGGTCGGGCCGTCCGTCGTCGCGGGTGCCGACGGTGACGCGGCCGTGCCAGTAGCCGTCGGCCTCGCTGAAGTAGATGCTGCTAGCTCCGTTGGGTGCCCGGGTGCCTTCCGGGCGGGGCTTGCGCGGCATGTGGTTGTCCTCCTAGTTGTGGGCGTGCGGGATCGCCGCGTCCTTTCAGCGCGGGGAGCGATAGGGCTGAAAATTGGGCTCTGTCGGGTTTCCGGGTTTCTGGGTTTGGTGCGGGCTGACTGGCGCAGCTGGGCCGGGCGCTGGCGTGGCGGGCCGAGTTAGCTCGGGAGTTAGATCCGCATCGGGCAGTTAGGTTCCTAACTCCGGGGTTAGGTCGCCCGTTCTGGCCTGTGACCTGCGGGGAGTTAGGGAGTTAGGCGAGTTAGATCCGGGCTGAGAGCGTCCGGAAGTGGCTCCCAACGGGTGGGGCTCGATGACGTAGCGGGCCTAACTCCCAGCCAGCAGCGGCCTGGTTCGGCGGCGGTGGCGGGTGCCTCGGCGTAGCCGCGGTGTGGGTATCGCTGCGCCAGCGCGGTCGAGCGCGAGCATGGCGGCGCGGAGTCCGGCGAGTGCGGCGAACCCGGCCAGGGCGACGGTGCGCACCATGCCGGAGGCCACCGCCAGCGCGCCAATCGCGAGTACGGGCAGCACCGCCCGCCACAGCACCACGGCCACAGCGGCCGCGATCAGCACGGCGAGCACTCCGAGCATGGCCAGGGCTCGGCCGAGGATGTCCAACAGCGGGTTCATGACGGGTTCCTTCCTGGTTCGGCTGGGCGGCCTGGTCGTTCGGGGACAGCGGGGACAGGCCCGCTTGGGGGTGTCCCCGGATTCCGGGTGGTGTTCGTGCTGATCGGCACCAATGCGGGGACTCGGGGGACAGCGGGGACACCCCCACCCCCCATGTCCCGGCCGTTCTGGTGCCGATCCACTGATCCGCTGGTCGCCCGCTTCACGCGGCGTGCTGCTGCTCCTCGGCCAGGCGTTGGACGTAGGCGGTGATGGCCTCGGCCGGGACTCGGCGGGCGTGGCCGATGCGCACCGAGTCGACCGCGCCGGACTTCAGTAGCCGGAACATCGTGGTCCGGCTGACCGACAACCGGCGCGCGGCGGCCTCAACGGTCAGCAGCACGCGCGCCTCGTCCTCCAGGGACCGGGGCGCGGGGAGGGGCCGACCGGGGCCGTTCAGCGAACCCGCGTTCCCAGCAATTCGGCCGGGGCATGGGGTGGGGCTCGTTGCGGCTCGGTGCGGGACCTGGCGGTTGGTGTGCTGGCTGCGGTTCATCGGTACTCCCGTGGTCGGGCGAACTTAGCGAACTTTCGAACTTTGGGGTTGACCTGCGGTTTTGGTGGTGGCCTAAGTTCGCGGGCCAGCGAACTTAGGTCAGCAGCGTTTTCCCTGGTCAGGGGCTAAGTTCGTAAGTTCGCTAAGTTCGCGGGGTGGCGAGGTAGATCCGGGTGGGTCGGCCGGTCTTGCCGTCGGCGCGCGCCCGTTCGGACTCGGTGATCTCTCCCTTCTCGATGAGCTGTTGGATGTAGCGGTCGATGTCGGCGGCCTTGGTCTTGCCCTGGAAGAACTCGGCGGTGACGTCCTTGCGGGTGCGCCCGGCCGGTCCGGCCTCGGCAATCCAGGCGGCCAGGCGCGGCGCGGTGGTGTCGTTGCCGCTGAACACGGCGCGGGCGGAGGCCACGGCGTAGCGGACGAACGCGGCGGCGGCGGTCAGGTGCTCGACGGTGATCAGCTGCACGCCGTCGAGCGCGGCGTGCAGCCCGGCCACGCGCAGGCAGTTCGGCGCGGCGCGGGAGAGGAACTGCTCGATCGGGCCGTCTTCGGCGCTGTAGCCGCCGAACTCGACGTAGAGCCGTTGCCACAGCGCGGCGGCGTCGCGGGTCAGGCCGAGTTGTCCGAGTCGGGAACCGGCGGCCAGGCGGGCGCGGAGGTCAACGGCCAGGTGGTCGAGCAGGGCGGGGTCTGCTCCGGTGCTGTTGGGCAGGAACTGGGTTTGGGCGACGAACACCGGTAGGAACCGGTTGTAGGTGCCCCCGGCCATGTCCGAGGCCGACAGCTTGGCCTGGAACTCCTTCGGGGTGATGTGGGCGAGGATCGCCACGTGGGTGTCGCGCACGATCCGCGCGTTCACGCCGAGGGTGGACAGGTTCCCGCCCTCCCACGCCGCCCGCAGCGTGGCCGAGAGGGTGTTGCCCTCGCGCTTCATGCGAGCCATGACGGTGGCCCATTCGGTCTCGAACGCCAACAGGCGGCGGTCACCAGGCGGCAGCAGGCTCGCGCGTTTCTTGCCCTTGCCCTGCTCCTCCTCGCCGTCGTCGGCACCGACCGCCCCGGCCTCGTCGTCGGTGAACACCTGCGTCAGCCCCTCGCCGGAGGTCAGTCCGGAGTGGATGTTGCGGTCCACGAAGTCCGGGTCGGTGGCCAGCAGCAGCCGTTTCGCGGCCGACCAGCCCGCGCCCTTGCGGCCGACCCCAGTACGGCCGATGACCATCGGCCAGATCAGCAGCGGGTGCCGGTCGTCCCCGGCCCGCATGTGCGGCCCGTCGCCGAGGTAGACCCCGGTCGCGGCCATCAGCGAGGCCAGGATGTTGGCGGGGTCGGCCTCGCTGGTCGGTTCCAGTCGCCGCACCAGCGAACCGAGGTAGGTGCCGAACATCGCCTCATCCCGGTCGGGCAACTCGGCGCGAGCGCGGCCGATCTCTGCCAGCGCGCGCCGCTCGGTCTCCGGGTCCAACGCCAGCGGCGAAGTAGCCGGCACCGCGGTCGCGGTCGCCCCGATCGCCTCGGCGGGGCCGGTGGGGTCGGGGACCAGGTGCAGCCGTCGCCGCATCTCGCCCGGCGCGGCGGGCGGTGTGTCGGGCTTACTCATGGGCTTTCGGCTCCGATGCGCTCGGTGGGGTGTTCGTGCTGTTGGCCGCCGGTCGAAACCCCCTCGACCGGCGGGGTCGACTCCCCTCGACTCATGCAGGTCACCGGTGGTGGTCGAGGGGTTCTCGGCGGGTTCTCCGGGGCTTCCCCGGCGCGGCTTCTCCGGGTTCTTCCGATGCAGGTGAGAAGGGGTGGAAAACCCGGTCCGGCGGCCGGTGGGAACCCGGCCGGTGGCGGTGTTCAAACCCTGTGTGGCGGCACAGGGCGGCGGAATGGCACCACCGGCCGGGAAACCGTGGGCCGGGCTCAGTTCGGCCAGAGCACGTCGGGCTCGACCTCGATCGGATGCGCCCTGGTGCCGGTCGGCGGGTGCTGCATCAGCACCGAGATCGCCTCCGCCCGGGCCTCCGCGAGGGTGTAGCGGGGGCGGTCGAACGCCGGGCCACCGCGCTCGGTCAGCTCGGCCATGCCCTGCTCCAGGCGCTCCAGCGTCGCGCCCGGCACCCTCAGGTGCAGCTGCCCGATGAACCGGGCCAGGTCCGAGATCTCGGCGTCCATCAGCTGCTCGTGGGTCAGCGGGCACCGGTAGAGCGCGGTGACCATCCCGTGCCGGGTCACAGCCTCCGAGGACATCACGCCACCCCCTGGCCCGGCTCCGGGTTGGCCCGCACAGCCCGCGCCAGCGCGCGAGCCACCTGGTAGCGCTCCCGCTCGAACCGCGGGCCGCCGCGCTCGACCAGCGCAGCCAACCCCTGCTCCAAGCGCTCCCGGTCCTCGACCGGCAGGCCCTCGGCCATCGCGGCGACGTAGTCGACCAGGTCGTCCAACTCCAGCCGGGGCAGCAGCGTGGTGGGGATCGGCGCGACGTAGAGCAGCGTCGTCACCCCGTGCAGATCCAGCGGAGTCCGCATCAGGCGCTCACCGCCGTCCGCGAACGCACCTGCCGCCGGGCCGAAGGCTTCTCCGAGACCGGGGCGAACAGCTCGATCACCCGCGCCTGAATGGCCTGGACAAGGACGTACTCCGGCGTGCCGGGCTTGGCCTCGGCCATGGTCCGGCGAGCCGCGTCGATGTTGTCGCCGGTGTCGTTGATCAGGGTGTCGAACACCAGCTTGTGCGCGTACTCGACGTCGTCGAGGTCCGACAGCGTCCCGCCGAGGACGATGCAGGTGTAGTAGGCCGCCGCGATGTCCTCGTAGGACATCGGCACGCTGATCGTGACCTGCAGGGCGGCTGGGGTGTTGTTGAACGCCCGGTGTGCCGCCTCGAACTCGGTGTACTGGCCGTTGATCTGGCCGAAGGCCTTCTGCTGCGCCATCTCAGGCCACCTCCCCAACCTGCGCACCCTGCGCGTCATCAGCGGCCTCAGCGGCCGACTGGTTCCCGGCCACGAACGTCTCGTAGGCGGCCAGCGAGCACGCCTCGACGTAGGCGTTCAGCGCCCACCCCGGGACCCGCAGCGCGCCCTTGCCGGTGCCCAACTTCAGCGCGCCCAGCTCGCCGGACTCGATCGCCCGGTAGATCGTCTGCACCGAGACGTCGAACATCTCGGCCACTGCCTTCACGCGGAAGACCGCGTTACTCTCGAACTGCATCGACGCTCCCAAAAGTCTCGATGTGCGCCCCGGCTGGTGTTGCAGCACCGGTCGGGGCTTTTTCGTGCCCCCTGACTCCCTGGGAACCAGAGGAACGAGAGGAACAGTAGCCAGGTGTGCCAGGTGTGTCAACACACCTGGTTGACCAGCTCTGCTACTTGACGGGGCAGTACCCTGTCTGACATGGGAAAACTCGACCCGAAAAACCCCCAGCCGCCGTACCTCCAAATCGCCGAAGACCTGCTTTCGGCGGTTCGCGACGGCAAGCTGAAGCCAGGTGATCAGCTGCCCTCCTACAGCGCCCTCGCCCGCGACTACGGTGTCGCGGTCGGCACCGTCCGCAGCGCACTCGACGTCCTCCGCGACCGCTCGGTGATCGTGACCCGACATGGCACCGGTTCGACCGTCCGACCGGACCTCGACCCGGCGACGCTCCCGCCAGCCATTGACCGGCCCGTCGCAGTGCAGCCCGCCGACCTCACAGAGGTCTTGCGCCTCCTGCGCGACATCAGCGCCCGCCTGGCCGTGCTGGAAAGTCGGCTCGGTGCCGACTAGTCGGCAGCGCCCCTCTCTCACTGCATGACTCCCCGGAAGAACGAGGCCAAGCTCTCGACTGCGCCGCCGAGCAGGTCGAACACGCCGTTCACGAACGCCGCGGCATCGCCGGGATACTTGACGACCAGCACCAGCAGCGCAACACCGACCAGTAGCCAGATCACCTTCGACAGTGCGCCACCGCCAGCCTTCGGCATGATCGGCAACGAGTTCTTCGCCATGCTGTCCTCCTCGGTTCATGAGTCCCAGCCAGTCCACTCCGGACCGCTCGGTTCCTGGTGTCGCTTACGAACCCAGGAAACCCCGGCAAAAGTGGCTCCAACAGGGCACACAAGGGGGCACACTTGAACACTCGGGAGCACAGACGGAGGTGACCTTGGAGGGCAACGAAGACCTCGCTGCCCTGATGCGCGAGGCCGGTTTCCTGAAGGGCGACGGCTCAGTCGGGCTGAAGGTGTTCGCCCGCGCCGTGAGCCGACATTCAGACCGGACGTACACGCACACCTACGTGAAGCGCTGGCTCGGCGGCATGGTGCCGCGAGACGACATGACGCGCCGCGCGATCACACGTGCCTTGAGCGAACGGCTCGGCCGCGCGGTCGGGCTCAGCGAAGTCGGCTTCGGCACGGCCGAGAAAGTGCCTGCTCACCTCGGGCTTTCGTACCCGGACAAGGCTGCTGAGGGGATCGCGATCGTTGGCAGCCTGTGGCAGGCAGACCTGGCCAACACCACAGCGCTGCTCAACGCGCCGACCAACGTCGGCGCGTGGAACGAGGCTTCACTGTCCTGGCTGGTTGCGGCCCGGCACGATACCGCGAATGGCTCTGGGAAACGGCGCGTCAGCCCCGGTGACATCGCGGGCGTCCAGAGCATGACCGAGATGTTCGACAGGCTTGACGGCCAGCACGGCGGCGGGCATGCCCGCCGCGCCCTGATCGAGTTCCTGCGGACCGACCTGGCGGCCCTGCTCCGCGGCTCCTACAGCGATGAGACCGGGCGTGAGCTGTTCAAAGTCGCATCTCAGGCGACCCTGCTCGGCGCGTGGATGTCCTACGACGCGGGCCTGCACGGCCTTGCTCAGCGGTACTTCATCCAGGCGCTCAAGCTGGCCGAGTCCACCGGCGATCGCCTTCGCGGGGCCAGCATCCTCGACGCCATGAGCCACCAGGCCACGTTCCTCGGCAAGTACAGGGAGGCCGCGAACCTCGCCCGCGCTGCGCGAATGGGAACGGAGACCGCCGGGTCGCCAAGCGCCTCTGCGCACTTCTACGCGATGGAGGCCCGCGCCCTGGCTCGTCTCGGCGACGCGGCCGAGTGCGACCGGGCCATGTCCGCAGCTGTCCGCGAGTTCGAACGCCGCAACCCGGAAGACGACCCGGCCGACTGGTTCGCCTACTTCAACGAGGCAGAGCTAGCGGCGGAGCTCGGCCACTGCAACCGCGACCTCGGCCGGTCGGTCGACGCCAGCACCTACGCCGCGCAGTCGCTCGGCCCGACCGAGAGCGGGTACGTGCGGAGCGACTTCTTCGCGACGATGGTCCTCGCGGACGCATACCTGGACCAGGGCGAAGCTGAGCAGGCCTGCCGCGTAGCGCTGGGGGCGCTCGAAATCGGCGAACAGCTCAAATCGGCCCGGTGCCAGGCCTACGTCGACGAGTTCCGGCAGCGCCTCGACCGAGTCGGCAACAGCGCGACGGTGCGGGACTTCGCAGAGCAGGCGTCGAATACCCGCCTGTGGCATCCCGAGGACGCTAGAAGGGCGCCCAATCTCGCCTAGTCCCGCCCGTCCTGATGGCCTCGACCCTCTTCCGCACTTCGGCGGCAGCGCGGGCGTCCTCACCCGCCTTGCCGCAGAGCCAGAGCGTCATCGAGATCTCGCGGTAGTCCGCGAGGACGCGGTACCCCGGCCACTCCATGACGTCGAATCCGTACACCTTGACGAACGTCCGGTACTCGTCTTCGGTGTGCCATCCGAACCGCTCGTAGAAAAGCGCGGTTTGAACGAGATCCCATTCCCGCGGCCCTATGCAAAAGCTGTCTAGATCGATAAGGACGGGACGGCCTTCACGGTCCACGATCACGTTTCCGACATTCGCGTCTCCGTGAATCACACCAGGTCGGAGCGGGAATTCCAGAGTCTCGTACTGGGCCCGGAGGTCAGCAATCCGATGCCGTAGGAATTCAGCGTCGCCCTGGTCGATCTCCGCCAGATTCAGCACCCGGCTATCAAGCTCCGAAAAGGGCTCTTTCATCGGCAGATCCAGCGATGGTTCCGGAAGCTCATGCAGGCGCCGGATCAGCTCCGCAACGCCCTCGATCGGCGAGTACTCCTCGCGTTCCGAAACGGACTCCCAGAACGTGGCCACGTGGCAATCGACCTCGACTGGCTGATCGACGTTCAGTGCGCGCGTGGCTGGGTAGTCCTGCGCTTCCAGCCAGCGAGCTACAGCCACCTGCTTTCGAGCGTTCTCAATCGACTCGCCATCGCGGGTAATCCGTACAATTACGGGCGTCTTCAGCCGGTACACCGCGTTCGAGCCGATGCGGATCAGCTCCGCTCCGGCCGGGTCGAGCCCGACCTGCTCGCATGCGGCCACCAGCGCGTGTTGCGCGGTCTCCTGAGTCAAAGCCATTGGTCTTGGCCTCTGTCCTTCCCACTCGCATCACCGGTTCCGAACGTACCGATGTCCGTTGTCCTGTACAGACCTCCGCCGGTCGAACCGCGCCTGGTGGATGGCTGGAACAGTGGGGGGCGGGCGACGGAGGCCCGGGCGCGCGGCTCAGCAGGCCGCTGGCGGCCGATCGGCCAGGGAACTGGATTGGAAGCTGCCGCTGAACGCCGGGCCTCAGCGAGGCTCTCAGGAGGCGCTGAGACGGCCGTAGAAGCCACGAACCGACCGCGCCCATGTGGATAGACCCGCCAGCACGGTCACGCACTCTCGGCCGTCGCCGTGATCGGCTCAATTTCCGTCTCAGTTCGCACCCGTGCCACCCACCCCCCACTGTTCCAGCAATGACGCTGACCAGCACGGATGTACGGCTGGGTACCTGTGTTGACCCGCGCCATCGGAATTGGAAATCGTGTTGGGTTAACAGCCCTCACGGGTTCGAATCCCGTATCCTCCGCTCTTCAGGCGGATGCCCCGCGAGATCTGATCTCGCGGGGCATCCGCCTTTTTCGCGCCAGGGGTCAGCGGACCGCGAAGCGGGCGATCTGGGGGTCGTGGTCGCTGGCCTGGTCCGCGAACTCCGCGTTGATGTGCACCAGGTCGTAGTCCGCCGGGAGCGACGGGGTCGCCAGGATGTGGTCCAGCTGCTGGGAATTGCCCTCGTAGACGTAGCTGTAGCGCTCCAGCGGGGGCAGGGCGTCCGCCAGCGGGACGAGCGCGCCGCCCTCGGTCAGGCGCTGCACCGCCGGGGAGAAGCCGTAGTCGTTGAGGTCGCCGAGAACCACCACGCGGGCTTGGTCGTCGATGGCCCGGGCTTCGTCGACGAAGCCGCGCACCGCCTGCGCCTGCTGGTCGCGCTGCAGCTCGGAGACGCGCTCCGGCGGCTGGATGCGGCCGTGCAGCGGCTGATCGCCGCCCTTGGAGTTGAAGTGGTTGGCCACCACCAGGACCGTCCGGCCGCGGAACAGGAACTCGCCGACCAGCGGCTTGCGGCTGTCCTCCCACGCCTCGTTCGCCGGGTCGATGCGGCCCGGGGAGGCGCTCAGCCCCACCCCGTTGCCGCGCTCGACCGGGTGCACCGGGGTGGTCGCGTCACCGCCCGGTCGGTCCACGAAGGACACTCGCGCCGGGTTGTAGAGGAACGCCACCCGGATGTTGCCGCCGGGCTGGCCGCCGTCGGCGTTGTTCTGCGGGTCGATCTGGCGCCACAGGTAGCGCGGGCCGCCCGCCGCCGCGATCGCGTCGGTGAACTGGCGGAGCGTCTCGTCGGCGGCCACCACGCCGTCGTCGGTCGGGCCGCTGTTGTCCTGGACCTCTTCCAGCGCGACGACGTCCGGGGACGCCAGGTGCTCGACCACGCCCTGCGCGAGGCGGTCGAACTTCGCCTGGTCGTTGCCCGCCGCGAGGTTCTCCACGTTGTAGGTGGCGATCGCCAGCTCGTCCTTGCTCTGCGGGCGGGTCGACTCCGGCCGCAGGTCGCCCGGCCGGTGCTCGCCGAGGCGCGTCGCCGCCAGCACGTACCCGCCGAAGCGGGAGTAGTCCAGCGGGCCTTCGGTGCTGCCGCGCAAGCCATCGCCGACGTCGGCCGCGGGGAACGGGCCGTCGGCCAGCGATTCGACCTTCAGCCGCCCCGCGTTGGGGTCGGCGTAGCCGGTGTAGGTGGCACCGCCGCGGCTGTTGGCGTTCTGCTCCGGCTTGGTGGTGATCCACAGCGCCCGGTAGCTGTCGGTCGGCCCGACGACCCGCGCGTCGTCCACCCGCAGCAGCATGCCCTCGCGCGACTCGTAGTAGTCCAGCGCGTAGTGCTGCGGTTCCAGCTCCCGCTTGTCGATGTTGCCGTCCAGCGGCGCGAACTCGGCCGGGACCGTCTCCGGGCCGACCACTTCGGCGGGCACCTCGCCCCGGCCGGTGACCTGCCAGCTCGCCTCGACCAGCTCGGTCACCGACTGGTTCGGCGTGGTCTCCGGGGTCTCCCCGCTCGCGGTCGGGTAGTACTCGGCGACCTTCCCGTCCACCGCCACCGCGTCGCCGACGGCCACCGCCGGGGTCTGCTCGCCGGTGAAGACGAACAGGCCCTCGCTGGTGCGCGGATCGCCGTCGGGCTCCGGGTCCTGGAGCCAGAACCCGCGGGCCGAGCCGTGACCGCGCACGCCGGTGACGACGCCGGGCACCCCGGTCACCCGCTGCCCGTCCAGCGGGGACACCCGCGCAACGCCCTGGATGTCGTGGATCCGGACCGCGGTTCCGGCAGCTGCGGCGGGGGCTGAGGACAGCAGCACCCCGGTAGCGACGAGCAGTGACGTGATGCGCACTTCGGCTTCCCCTCGCCAAGCGACATGATCGACGAGAAGCTACCCGCCCGAAGCGACGCACGACACACGATCAAGTGAACAAGAGGCCTGCTGGACCAGCCCGCGCCTCCCCTCAGCCGACAGCCAGCGATGCGAGGCGGCGCCCGATGAACGGCAGTTTCAATTGAAACTGTGAATCGCCGTGGGTGGAGAGCACAGTTTCAATGAGCCTTTTTCATCCTGCCCGTGGACCGCAGCTGCGAAGGGCGAACTGCACCGATCGGCGAGGGTCGCATGCGCCGCAGGCGCATAACCCACCCTCGCAACTCGCACCGCCGCGGGTTCTCAGCGTTCGCCTGGCGAGGACGGCCCTGACGCCGTGTATTGGTCATACATCAGTCAGGGCACCCACAGCCAGGCGGGCGCTGAGGTTCCGCCACCCGCACCGCCACGCAGAACGAGGTTGGAAAAACCTCAATTGAAACTGCGGCCTCCCGCGGACATCGAAGGTCGAAAGCCTTCCGGGAGCGGGAACCACCGGCAGGAGCGCCGGTGGGCGGTCGGCGAGGGCCGGGAAGGCGGTGTGCGCATGAAAAAGCCGGTCCCCGCGGGGACCGGCTTCTCGAGCGGTAGCGGTGGGATTCGAACCCACGGTGGCTGTTAACCACACGCGCTTTCGAGGCGCGCTCCTTCGGCCGCTCGGACACGCTACCGCCGACTAGGCTACATGTTCGGTTCGCAGCTCCGGACGGGGGGTCAGCGCCAGGCTCGGAGGGCGTCCGCCAGGGCCGCCCTGGCGCGGAACAGCCGTCCGCGCACCGCTTGCTCACCTGCGCCGACGCGCTCGCCGATCTCCAGGTACGACAGGCCGTCGATCTCGGCGAGCAGCCAGACCTCGCGCTGCGCGGGCGGCAGGGCGGCCAGCGCGCGCAGCAGCTCCAGCACGCCAGCCCCGGATTCGACCGCTCGCTGCGGGTCGGCCAGGGGCACGCCGCCGGACACCGAGCGCTGCTCGGGCACCGACCACACCGGGTCGGTGCGGCGGGTGCGGCGGGTGCGCAGGACGATCAGGCAGCGGCGGCGGGCGATCTGGAACAGCCAGCTCCGCAGCGCAGCCGGTTCGTGCAGGTCACCGGCACGCCGCCACACCGTGATGAAGGCGTCCTGGACCACGTCCTCGGCGTCCGCGCGGTCGCCCAGCATCCGCAGCGCCATGCCCAGCAGCGGGGCCGAGCAGCTGTGCACCAGTTGTTCGAAGGCCGCATCGTCACCAGCGGCGATGCGCTCTGCCAGCACCGCATCGGTCGGCTCCACGTCACTCCCCTGCAACGCGATGGGTCCGCCCCGGCGAAGCGGAGCGGACCCATCGTCACAGGATCCGGTCGCGAAGACGGCCCGGACAGGCCACCCGAACCGGTGGAATATTCCCTACTTGTCGTCGTCGCGGAGGCGGTCCTTCACGTCGTCCACGGCCCCGGCCGCGCGGTCCTTGATGTCCTGACCGGCCTCCTTGGCCTTGCCCTCCACCTGGTCGCGCTGCCCGGCACGCTTCATCTCGTCATTCCCGGTGGCCTTGCCGAGGGCTTCCTTGGCCTGACCAGCCAGCTGCTCCGCCTGCTGCTTGGCCTTGTCGAACACACCCATCGGTCACTCCGTTCCTCGGGGAACACGTGCACCATGTTGGGTACCCGGAACGCCCCGAACGTCTCGGGTCAGTGGCCCACGTCACCCCGATGGGCGGCGAAGAACTCCTCCAGCACCGCGGCGCACTCGTCGGCCAGCACCCCGCCGACCACCTCGGGCCGGTGGTTCTGCCTGCGGTCCCGCACCACGTCCCACAGCGAGCCGACGGCGCCGGTGCGCGGCTCCCACACCCCGAACACCACCCTGGCCACCCTGGCCAGCACCAGCGCACCCGCGCACATCGTGCAGGGCTCGACGGTGACCGCGATCGTGCAGCCCTCCAGCCGCCAGCCGTCGTCGTGCGCGGCGGCCGCGGCGCGCAGCGCCAGGATCTCGGCGTGCGCGGTGGGGTCGCGGAGGGCTTCCCGCTGGTTGTGCGCCTGCGCCAGCACCCGCCCGGCCGGGTCGACCACCACCGCGCCGATCGGAACATCCCCAGTGGACGGAGCTCCGGCGGCGACGCGCAGCGCGGCCCGCACCAGCTCGACGTCACCGGCGCGGAAACCGGATTCGCTCACTGCTCCAACTTCTCCAGCAGCTTCTCGAAGTCGTCCCCGAAGCCGCAGCGCTGGGCGATCATCACCAGCTGCTCGTCCGGGTAGAGGTCGACCTCCTCGATGATCACCAGCAGCTCGCCCTCGGGCAGCCCGAGGTCGGCGAGGATGGCCAGGTTGCCCTCCGGCCAGACCTCCTCGTCGTCCTCGTCGGGCGGCTCGACGCGCAGCAGGTCCAGGACGTCCGCGGCGATGTCGTAGTCCAGCGCGGCGGCCGCGTCCGACAGCAGCAGGTCCACCCCGCCGGGTATCGGCCGGATGAGCACGAAGAACTCGTCGTCCACATTGCACATGCCGAACACCGCGCCGGTGGACCGCAGCTCGCGCAACGCCGTGATCGAGGCGTCCAGGCCGGTCAGCGCGGTTCTGTCCATCGCGCTGCACCGCCACCGCCCGTCCTCGCGCACCACGGCGACGGCGAAGCCCGCGACCGGCTCCTGCACCGTCATGGGGACACCGTAGAGCGTGAGAACGCCACCCGAAAGCACTATTGCGCGCTCGTAACCTTCCGAGCACCGAATGCCGCTCAACCGGGTGCGCCGTGACCCACCGGGGTCGGGCAGGATGGGTGAATGCGTGCCGTGTGCGTGATCGGACTGGGACTCATCGGCGGCTCGGTGCTGCGGGCCGCCTCCGCCGCCGGGCGCCCCGCCTGGGGCAGCACCGCCTCCGAGGCCGACGCCGCCGCAGCTCGGGCGGACGGCTTCGACGTCGTCGACGTGGACGCGGCGCTGCGCCGGGCCGCCGCCGAGGACGCGCTGGTCGTGGTGGCCACGCCGCTGACCGCCGTCCGCGAGGTGCTGCGGAAGGTGGCCGAGCACGCGCCCGGGGCGTGGCTGACCGACGTGGTCAGCGTCAAGGACCCGGTCGACGCCGAGGTCCGCAGCCTGCTGCCGGGGGCCCGGTACGCGGGCGGGCACCCGATGGCCGGGCTGTCCAGCTCCGGGTGGGCGGCCGGTTCCGCCGAGCTGTTCTCCGGCGCGGCCTGGGCGGTGACCCTCGAGGAGGACACCTCGCTGGAGGCGTGGCGGGAGGCCGCGCAGCTGGCGCTGGACTGCGGTGCGCAGGTGGTGCCCACCTCGGCGGCGGCGCACGACTCCGCGGTCGCCCGGATCTCGCACCTGCCGCACGTGTTCGCCGCGGTGCTCGCTGCGGTCGGCGCGGACGGCGGACCGCTCGCGCTGTCGCTGGCGGCTGGATCGTTCCGGGACGGCACGCGGGTGGCGGGCAGCTCGCCGGACCTGGTGCGGGCCATGACGGAGGGCAACCGCAGCGCCCTGCTCGACGCGGTCGACGACGCCCTCGGACGGCTGGGCGCGGCCCGCGGCTCGCTCGCCTCGACCGGCGGTTTGAAGTCCACAGTGGATACCGGCTACGACTCGCGCCGGTACCTGGAGGAGCTGGTGGCCTCCGAGCGCACGAGCACGGCGGTCCGCCTCGACGCCTCCGCCCCGCAGCGCCTGCGCGAGCTCGGCGAGCTCGGCGGCCGGGTCGTCGCGCTCACCGCCGACACCGCGGAGGTCGAGATCCCGACCTCGGTCTGACCCGACGAGTGCGATTTCAATGGAAATCAGACCTCCGATTTCCATTGAAATCGCGGAAGTCCCCGCACCGCCGTCGGCGTGTCGGGCGCCCGACACGCAGTGGAACCACAGTTCCAATTGAAACTTTTCCATCGTGTCCGTGAACCGCAGCCGCGAAGGGCGACCGGCACCGCCACGCAGAACGAGACTGGAAGAACCTCGTTGGCCCGCACCGGGCTCGGACGCGAAGAGAGGCCGCCCTGTGCGTGGGGCGGCCTCTCCATGATCCGCTCCGACCACTGCCGCACCGGGACGGCCCTCACCAGGTCCCGTGCCGCAGCGTGGGTCGGGCGGCGATGTTCTGCTGTCTACTGCTGACCCGGCTCGGGTTTCGAATCGCCCAGGAACTCCTTGCCCTTCTGCGCGGCCTGATCGATCTGGTCCTCGTGGCCGAACTTCTCCTTGGCCTTCTCCGCGGCCGCGTCCAGACCCTGCTCGACCTTGTCCCCGTGCTCCCGGCCCAGGTCCTGCAGCCGGTCCTTGAAATCTCCGAGTCCCATGGTGCTCCCTTCCAGGTCGCGGGATAAGTCCTCGGGCTACGCACGCCGAACCTAAGCCCGGGGCCCGGGACCTGCAGCCCGTCAGGATCGCGTTAACACGTTCGAGGGGTCTTGCCGCCGATGCGTTCCGGCACTACCGTTCGTTCTGACCAGATGACCAGATTTCAAATCCGGTCACGAAGTCAGAACCACCCGGAGGTGCCCAGTGCCGCAGCCCACCGAACGCGCCGACCGCATCCTCGACGCGGCCGGGGAGCTGATGATCCGGTTGGGCTACCGGAAGGTGACCATCGAGGACGTCGCCCGCCAGGCGGGCATCGGCAAGGGCACCGTCTACCTGCACTGGCGCACCAAGGAGCAGCTGTTCGAGTCGCTCATCCTGCGCGCGGCGATGGAGATGCTCACCGAGCTGGCGGCGAACCTGCGGCGCGATCCGGGGGAGATCCAGCCGCACCGCTTCCTGCGCGCCGCGTTCATCGCCACCCAGCGCAACCCGCTGCTGCGGGCGCTGGTCACCGCGGACGCGGAGCTGCTCGGCAGCCTCACGAAGTCCCCGGTGCGGGCCCGGGAGCAGGACCTCTCCGCCCGGTACCACGCGCTGATCACCAAGCACGGCCTGGTCCGCGACGACGTCCCGCACCTGACCTACGCGATCAACGCGGCCACCCTCGGCTTCTACACGATCGGCTCCCTCAAGCCCGGCGTGCCGCACCTGGACGACGAGACCGCGGCGGACGTCCTGGCGCACACCGTCCGACACGCCTTCGAACCGGACGACGACCCCGACCCGGCTTCGCTCGTCTCGGCCGCGAACGAGATCGCCGACCTGTTCGACGACCTGAACACGACCTACCGGGAGTGGATATACGCCGCTCCCGGGACCGAGCGGGGTTGATCCCCCCGCTCGACCACCACGGAAAGGGGCAACACATGACGACCCTCGCCGACACCTGGGGAATCAACGAGGCGCAGTTCTGGCTGCGCGGTGTTCGACCGGACCACCCGGTGGAGCACGACGAGGCGACGGGAATCTGGAACGTCTACGGCTACCCCGAGGTCCTGGCGGCCCTGAGCGACCCCAGCACCTTCTCCTCCAACACCCAGCGGTTGGTCCCGGAGACGAGCCCGCAGTTCTCCGAGGGCAACCTCGTGCAGATGGACCCGCCGGAGCACAACAAGCTGCGCAAGCTGGTCAGCCACGCCTTCACCCCGAAGGTCGTCGCGGACCTGGAGCCCCGCATCGCCGAGCTCACCAACGAGCTGCTCGACGCGGTCCACGACCGGACCGAGCTGGTCGCGGACCTGGCCTACCCGCTGCCGGTCATCGTGATCGCCGAGCTGCTGGGCGTGCCGAGCAGCGACCGGGGGCTGTTCAAGAAGTGGGTCGACGCGATGTTCGACAGCTCCAACCAGTTCTCGCTCAAGGAGCGGAGCAAGGAGCAGGAGGAGTACTTCGCCAAGGCCATGGAGCAGGTCCAGCAGCTGACCGACTACCTGGTCGAGCACGCCCGGGAGCGGCGGCGGCAGCCGCGCGAGGACCTGCTGTCGAAGCTGGTGCTGGCCGAGGTGGACGGGGCGCGGCTCAGCGACAACGAGGTCGCCAACTTCGGGATGGTGCTGCTCATCGCTGGCCACATCACCACCACGATGCTGCTGGGCAACACCGTGCTGTGCCTGGACGCGCACCCCGAGCAGTACGCGAAGATCCGCGCGGACCGGTCGCTGGTGCCCAGCGCCATCGAGGAGTCGCTGCGCTTCTTCAGCCCGTTCGCGGCCGTGTCGCGGTCGACCACCCGGGACGTGGAGCTGGGCGGGCGGACCATCCCGGCCGACCAGCTGGTGCTGTGCTGGGTGGCGGCGGCGAACCGGGACCCGCGGCAGTTCACCGACCCGGACGTCTTCGACATCACCCGCGACCCCAACCCGCAGATCGGGTTCGGCCGGGGCATCCACTTCTGCCTGGGCGCACCGCTGGCCCGGCTGGAGGGGCGGGTGGCGCTGAACATCCTGCTGGAGCGGTTCCCGAACCTGCGGACCGATCCGGCCGAAGCACCGGAGTTCCTCCCGAGCCCGGCCATGACCGGGGTCAAGAGGCTCCCGCTGCTGCTCTGAGACGGGGTCGGGGACCCACCGGTGGGGCGGGCGGCCCGGGGACCGTCCGCCCCCTCGGGGTCAGGCTGGCACCGCCTCGCGCTCGGGGGCCGGGACCGGTTCCGGGGCCGGGGTGGTCGGCATCCGCCAGAACAGGCCGAGGGCGAGCACGGCGACGGCGGCCGACACCGGGCCCAGCGCCCACCAGCCCCACTGCGCGGCGACCGCGCCGCCGGTGATCCCGCCGAAGCCCATCCCCAGGTAGAGCGCGGAGGAGTTGAACGCGATCACCACCGCGGCACCGGTCGGGGCCGCGGAGATCAGCCGGTGCTGGACCGCGGGCATGATCCCCCAGCCGCCGAGGCCCCACAGCACCAGCAGCACCGCTGTGATCACCGGCGAACCACCGGCGAGCGGCAGGAACGCCAGTCCGGCGGCGAGCAGCAGCAGCGAACCCGCGATGCCGACGCTCGACCCGAAGCGGTCGGTGATCCGGCCGACCACCGCGTTGCCCATCGCACCGGCGACGCCGTAGATGAACAGCAGCGCGCCGAGGGTTCCCGCCCCCGCGCCGGTCAGCGCGGAGAGCATCGGCGAGGCGTAGGTGTAGGCGGCGAAGTCCGCGAGGGAGGCCAGCATCGAGACCACCAGGACCCACGCGACGGCCTTGTTGCGCAGCACCGACACCCGCTCGCCGAGCCGCATCGCCGGTGGCGCCGGGACCGGCGGCAGCGCCAGCAGCGCGGTCGAGGCGAGCACGCCCAGCCCTGCGATCACCCAGAACAGCCCCTGGTAGCCGACGGACTCCTCCAGCAGCACGCCCAGCGGCACGCCGATCACCGTGGCCAGGGTCAGCCCCGCCAGCACCATCGACACCGCGCGGCCGCGCCGGTCCAGCGGCACCAGGTCGGCGGCGATCACCACCGCGGTCGGGGTGAACAGGCTCGCGCCCAGCGCGCCCAGCACGCGCGCGGCGGTGAGGGTGCCGAAGTCCGGGGCGAGCGCGGTGGCGATGTTGCCCACCACGAACAGCGCCAGCGACAGCCACAGCAACCGTCGCCGCTCCCACTTCCCGACCACAGTGGAGAGCACCGGCGCGCTGATCGCGTAGGTCAGGGCGTGCACGGTGACCAGCTGGCCCGCGGTCGTGACCGGCACTCCCACGTGCGCGGCGATCGCCGGGAGCACCCCGGCGACCAGGTAGGACCCGGTGTTGATGACGAAGGTGCCGACGGCGAGCACCAGGAGCCGGAATTGCATTGGCGTCCCTCGGGATGGCGGGGTGGGCAGGGCAGCACGCAGCGCGCGACGACCCGCGGGCCGATCGCGTGGAGCTGGGAGGACCGAGACCTGTCGAGGCCTGCGGCGGGGAGTGTTCGGTTGGGGATTGACCCTGCAACTGCGGACGGCCGAGAAGGCCAGACCCGTTCTCGGTGTCAGGCGGAACAACGACCACAACGGGGCCGCACCCCGCATTTCGATCGCGCCCCGACGTGCGTTAACACGCGTGACCCGGATCACCGATCACGCGCCGGATCACCTTGTCCAGCAGTGGTTTCCGGGCCGGTGGCGGGCCCGGAAACCGGAACCGCGCGCCCGGCGATTTGCGATTCCCGCAAAGAACTTCGTCGGCTCCTCGCCGCAGCGGGCAGGTTGGGGGCGACGACCGGCACGACCGAGCGAGGACTCATGGACCAGCAGTTCTGGGACGAGCGGTACCGCAGCAGCGACCAGCTCTTCAGCGGCAACCCCAACGGGGTGCTCGTCGCCGAGGCGAGCGACCTGCCGCCGGGGCAGGCGCTCGACGTGGGGTGCGGCGAGGGCGCCGACGCGATCTGGCTGGCCCGGCGCGGCTGGCGGGTCACGGCGGTCGACATCTCGCGGGTCGCCCTGGAGCGCGCCGCCGCGACCGGGGCGGACCTCGGCGACCGCATCTCGTGGCAGCACGGCGACCCGATGACCACACCGCCCCCGGCGGGCGCGTTCGACCTGGTCTCCGTGCAGTACTTCCCGCTGCTGCGCCAGCCCGGGCACACCGCGCTGCGCGGCCTGCTGGCCGCCGTCGCACCGGGCGGCACGCTGCTGCTCGGCGGCCACGACCCCGCCGACGTGCCCTCCGACGCGGAGTTCGACCCGGCCGACTACTACCACCCCGCCGACGTCGCCGCCCTCCTCGACGACGGCTGGACGGTGCTGGTCGACGAAACCCGCGCGCGCACCGCTCCCCCGCCGCCGGGCACCCACCACACCCGCGACACCGTCCTGCGGGCCCGCCGCTCACGAGCCGTCGGGTGACGGGCGGCAATTCGCTTGTCCCGGCGTGCGACCTGGGGGATTCTGCGCGGCATGAGCAATGCCACCGACACCTTCGCCGCCTGCTTGCGCGGGCTGGACGTGCCCGGTCAGGTCGTCGAGTTCAGCACCGAGGTGCCGACCGCCGCCGCGGCCGCCGAACAGCTCGGCTGCGAGGTCGGCGCGATCGCCAACAGCCTGGTCTTCACCGCCGACGACGAACCGCTGCTGATCATCGCCAGCGGCGCGCACCGGGTGGACACCAGGCACGTCGCGCGGCTGCTGGGCACGGGCCGGATCCGGCGCGCCACCCCGGAGTTCGTGCAGGCGGCCACCGGGCAACCGGTCGGCGGCGTCGGGCCGGTGGGGCACCCGCGGCCGATCCGGACGGTGGTGGACCGGATGCTCGCCGATCACCCGGTGGTGTGGGCGGGGGCGGGCACCAAGCACGCGATGTTCCCGACGACCTTCGAGGAGCTGGTGCGGATCACCGGCGGCCTGCCCGCCGAGGTGGAGAAGCCCTGATCGCACGGCCTCCGCTGGTCAAAGCCCGTGAGCACTTCGTGGGGCTATAGCCCCAGAAAGTGCTCACGGGCCTGAGCAGCAGGTCAGACGCCGGGGTCGAAGCGGCCGTCGATCGCCGTCCAGCCGCCCTCCACCAGCTGCAGGCTGCCGGTCACGTAGGACGACGCGTCCGAGGCCAGGTACACGACGGTCCCGGCGATCTCGTCGGCCTTCGCCCAGCGCTGCAGCGCGGTCTTGCGCGCGTACGCGCCGTACCAGGCCTCGTCGGACTTGATCTGCTCGGTCAGCGGCGTCTCGAACGGGCCGGGCGCGACGGCGTTGACCCGCACGCCCTTCGGCCCAAGCTCGGCCGCCAGCGCGCGGGACAGCTGCACCACCCCGGCCTTCGTCGCCGCGTAGATGCCCTGACCCGGTTCGACCACCTCCGCGCGGAAGCTGGCGAAGGTGATGATGCTGCCGCGCCCGCGCTCGCCCATCCGCGCGCCGAACTCGCGCAGCAGCCGGTAGGTGCCCTTCAGGTTGACGTCGACGACCCGGTCGAACTCGTCGTCGACGGTGTCCACCAGCCGCTTGCGGACGTTGATGCCGGGCGTCACGACCAGCACCTCCGCGTCGGACTCGGCCTCGGCGAGCTCGCCGATCCCCGCGCCGTCGCGCACGTCCAGCTCGCGCCAGCTCGCCTCGTGGCCCAGCTGCCGGATCGCCTCGGCGGTCTCCGCCGCGCCACCGGTGTCCAGGTCCGCGATGACCACCCGCGCGCCGAACTCGGCGAGGCCGAGCGCGCTGGCGCGCCCCAGGCCGCTGCCGCCGCCGACGACCACGGCCTTGCGCCCGTCGAGTTGGAAGAGGTTGCCAGGCCGATCCGACATGCACTGCCTCCCGATCGTCCACAAGGGACGTACGTCCCGCTCCGAGAGGCGAATCATTCCCCCTCGGACAGCACCAGGGCAAGGGTGAACCCGTCGTGCCCCTTCGCCCCGACGGTCTGGATCGCGGTCGCCGCCGCGCGCGGTTCGGCGGCCAGCAGCTCGTGGAACCGGCGCACGCCCACCAGTTCCGGGTCCTGGTCGGTCTCGTCGAGCACCGCACCGCGGCGCACCACGTTGTCCACGACCACCAGCCCGCCCGGCCTGGTGAGCTCCAGCGCCCACCGGAAGTACTCGGGGAGGTTGGGCCGGTCGGCGTCGACGAAGGTCAGGTCGAAGGTCTCCCCGACCAGCTCCGGCAGGGTGTCCAGCGCCGCCCCGACGCGCACCTCCACGACGTCGTCGAGCCCGGCGCGGGACAGGTTGGCGCGGGCGATCTCCGCGCGCGCCGGGTCGTGCTCGAGGGTGACCAGCCGACCGCCCGGCGGCAGCGCCCGACCGAGCCAGATCGTGCTGTACCCGGCCAGCGTGCCGACTTCGAGGATGCGGCGGGCCTGCACCGTCCGGGCCAGGACCTGCAGGAACTTGCCCTGCAGCGGGGAAACCGCGACGTGCGGGAGCCCGGCCTCGTCGGCAGCGCGCCGCGCGGCGATCAGCACCGGGTCCTCCGGCGCGTGCCGCTCACCCAGGTAGTCGTCGACCGCTGCCCACTGCTCTCGTCCCATGCTCAGCTCACCGCCAGGACATCGCTGCCGCGGAAAGTGCTGCGATAAGCACTGGGCGACACCCCGAGCGCGACCTGCAGGTGCTGGCGCAGCGAAGCCGCGGTGCCGAACCCGGCTTCGGCGGCGATCCGCTCCACCGGCAGGTCGGTCTCCTCCAGCAGCTGGCGAGCGCGCTCGATGCGCTGCTGGGTGAGCCACTGCAGCGGCGAGATCCCGACCTCGTCGCGGAACCGCCGGGTGAAGGTCCGCACGCTCATCGACTCCTGAGCGGCCAGCTCGCGCAGCGACAGCGGCCGGTCCAGGTGCTCCAGCGCCCAGGTGCGGGCCCGCCGGGTGGACGAGACCTGCGGTTCCGGCACCGGCCGCCGGATGTACTGGGCCTGGCCGCCGTCGCGGTGCGGCGGCACGACGGTCATCCGCGCGACCTCGTTGGCGACCGCCGCCCCGTGGTCGGACCGGATCATGTGCAGGCACAGGTCGATCCCGGAGGCCTCCCCGGCGGAGGTGAGCACGTCGCCGTCGTCGGTGTAGAGCACGTCGGGGTCCAGCTGCACCTCCGGGAAGAACGCGCGGAAGCGGTCGGCGGAGATCCAGTGCGTCGTCGCCCGCCGCCCGTCCAGCATGCCCGCGGCGGCCAGCACGAAGGCCCCGGTGCAGATCGAGGCGATGCGCGTGCCCGGCCGGATCCGGGCCAGCGCGGCGGCCAGCTCCGGGCCGAGCCGCCCCTCGGTCTCGGTCTCGTCGTACTCGTGGGTGGCCAGCACGATCACGGTGTCGGCGGTGGCCAGCGCCTCCGGTCCGTGCGCGACGTGGATCGGGAAGTCCGCGTCGGTGCGCACCTCCCCGGGCTCGAGGGCGCAGGTGATGACCTCGTACAGCGGCTCCCCGGCGGGCGTGCACGCACGACCGAACAGCTGGTGCACCAATCCCAGCTCCATCGGCATGACGCCGTGCCGGACCAGTGCGACGATGCGACTCGACATGGCCCGATTCTTGCACATGTTGGCCATCAGGCCACTCGTTCTCGGGTGCCGAGAAGCGCAGGGTCGGTGGTCATGAGGATCGAAGTGCACCGCGCCTGGTGGGTCGCCGCCGTCACCGCTCTGGTCGTCGTCGCCGCGGGGGCCTGCGCCACCGCGGCGGGCCTGCTGGTCACCCCGCTGCACCGCGAGTTCGGCTGGTCGCGCGCCACCATCGGGGTCGCGGTGTCGGTGAACATGGTGCTGTACGGGCTGACCGCGCCGTTCTCCGCCGCGCTGGTGGACCGCTTCGGCATCCGGCGGGTGGCGGTGGGCGCGCTGCTGCTGATCGCCGCCGGGGCCGGGGCGACCACCGCCGTGTCCGCGTCCTGGCAGCTGGTCGCGGGCTGGGGCGTGCTGGTCGGGATCGGGTGCGGCGCGCTGGCGATGACGTTCGCGGCGACCGTGACGCACCGCTGGTTCGCGGCCCGGCGCGGCCTGGTGACCGGGTTCCTGACCGCCGCGAGCGTCTTCGGCCAGTTCGCGTTCCTGCCGGTGATGTCCTGGGTGATCGACCACTTCGCGTGGCGCTCGGCGACCGTCGGCCTCGCCCTGCTCGCGCTGGCCGCGGCACCGCTGACCTGGTCGGTGTTCCGCGACCACCCCGCCGACCTCGGCCTGCGCCCGTACGGCGCGACGGCCTTCGAGCCGAAGCCGCACCCCGAACCCGGCGCGGCCCGGCGCGCGCTCCGGCTGCTGCTCGACTCGGCGCGGACCGGCCCGTTCTGGCTGCTGGCGGGCACTTTCGCGATCTGCGGCGCCTCCACCAACGGGATCATGTGGACCCACTTCGCCTCGGCCGCGCACGACCACGGCATGCCGACGACCATCGCCGCTTCGGTGCTGGCGATCATCGGCGTGGTCAACGTGGTCGGCACCATCGCGTCCGGCTGGCTCACCGACCGCTTCAGCCCCCGCCTGCTGCTGGCCGCCTACTACGGCCTGCGCGGGGTGTCCCTGCTGTTCCTGCCGTCGCTGCTGGCGCCGGCGGTGCAGCCCGGCATGGTCGCCTTCGCGGTCCTGTTCGGCCTGCTCGACGTCGCGACGGTCCCGCCGACGATCGCCCTGTGCCGCGAGGTCTTCGGCGCGGGCGGCGCGATCGTCTTCGGCTGGGTGAGCACGGCCCACCAGGTGGGCGCCGGTCTGGTCGCGCTCGGCGGCGGCGTGGCGCGCGACGTCATGGGCTCCTACGACGCGGTGTGGATCAGCGCGGCGGTCCTGTGCGCGATGGGCGCCCTGCTGGCCACCGCCATCAAGAAACCCGCGCTCCAGCCGGTGTGATGCCGCCTCACCCCATCGACTGCACGACGGCGGCGGCGACGGCCTGCGCGCCGTCGCGGACGCTCTGCCACGCCTCCGAGGTCTCCTCCGGCCACTCCAGCAGCTGGTGCTTCTCCAGCAGCGCAGCCAGTTTCGGCGACAGCTCCGGCTGGAGCGGCATCCCCTCGCGCAGCGCCGCGACGATGCGCTTCAGGTCGTCGGGCGCCGCGCTGCGGCCGTCCAGCGCGGCGCGGGCCAGGTCGAGCGCGGCCATGTCGGCGATCAGCCAGCCCTTGGGCGGAGCGGTGCCGACCTCGGCGTCGACGTGGGCTTCGATGAGGTCGGCGAGCAGCCCGCAGGACTCCGCGGGCAGCGCCGCACCCGTGCGCAGCGCGCGGATCGCGCGGTCCATGTCGTCGCCACTGGCCATCGAGAACCTCCCCGTCGCGGTCAACCGACAGGCATTCTGCCCCCGCCGCCCGCAGCCCCTCGGAACCGGTCCGGCGGAAGTTCCCAGCAGCCTTCAGAAGCCCCGGAAGACACCGCCGTCGTCCGCCGAGCGCGTGAAGTCCGCCCAGTCCATGTTCCCCGTGCTGATGTTGTTCTCCACGCTCCACAGCGCAGCGGGCACCACTCGGAACGGCTGCTCGTCGACGTGGCTGCGACGCAGCACCCGGACGGCCAGGACCGGACGTTCGGCGTCGGTGAGGGTCCGCTCGTCCGCGAGGAAGGAAACCGCCGTCCCGCCCTCCTGCCGCGCCACCAGCTCTGCGGCGCTCAAACCCTCGAACGCCAGGTCGTCCACCGGAACGATGTTCGCCACGAACCCCTCGGCGCTGGGCGTCCGGACCTCCAGCAGGAGGGAGTCCCACGCGCGGGCATCGCCGAACCACGTGCGGACGAGAGCAGGAGCCTTCGGGAGCGCGGTCATTCGCGCACTCTAGAACGGGGTGGTTCTGGGCCACGCACGCGAGAGCGCCCGGCCGGGGTTCCGACCGGGCGCTCTCCGACAGCTCTCGGGGTCAGCCGACCCGGGTCAGCTGCCAGTCCTGGCCGATGCCCTGTCGGGCGTGCTGGACGTCGACCCGCGGCGGGAAGATCAGCACCGGCGAGACGTCGAGGCGGAACTCGCCCTCCGGGCTGTAGCTGGCGATGCGCACCCGGTCGAACTGCGACGAGGGCGCGAGGTCCCAGGTGTAGGGCGTGGCCGAGGCGACGGCGAACCGGTGCTGCCGCGGCTCGCTCTCGACGCCGAGGTAGAGGCCGGACTTCACGTTCCGGATGGTGTAGCCCCTGCCGTTCGGCGTGATCCGCCAGTCCTGGCTGCCCTCGCCGCGGGGCAGCAGCAGCGCGGGCGCCCCGGGCTCCGCAGCGCCCTCGGTCAGCACCTCGCCGAACGAGCTCGCGCCGAACCCGATCTGGTAGACGCCGGACGGGACGGCCGCGCGGGACTCCGCCGCCGTCGCCGCCGGTGCGATCCCGGCCAGCGCCGCGATGGACAGCAGCGCGAAGGCCCACGCCAGAGCACGTCGAAGAATCATCGTTCGAGGTCCTTTCCCGGGAAGTGCCGATGCCGGCGACCGCCCGGCCCCACCCGGACGATCACGCCCTCTCCATCGGCCACCAGACCCCCGGCCCGATGTCCTCGCCAGGAGGATTTCCCGCCCCCGACGGGTGATCCGTGATCCGCGTCCACCCGCGAGACCCTTTCTCAACCATCTGGTTGACAACGGCTCGGAACCCGGTCTAGCTTGGTATTCAACCGACTAGTTGAGGAATAGCGGTGAACGAGAGCACGGAGCGGCTCAACCGGGCGTTCGCGGCCTTGGCCGACCCGACCCGGCGCGAGCTGGTGGCCCGGCTGGCCGGGGCGGACGCGACCGTCGGCGAGCTGGCCGAGCCCTACGACATGAGCCTCCAGGCGATCTCCAAGCACGTGAAGGTGCTCGAGGACGCCGGTCTGGTGACCCGCAGCAAGGACGCGCAGCGTCGGCCGGTGCACCTGGACGCGGAGGTGTTCGACCTGATGTCGAAGTGGATCGAGCGGTACCGGCGGGAAGCCGAGGAGCGCTACCAGCGCCTCGACGCCCTGCTGGACCGGATGGACGAGGACCGGGAACCGGACCGGAGGAAGGACGCATCATGAGCGAGCACGAGACCCGGATCGAGGCCGACGAGAAGGTCCCGACGATCGAGATCGTCCGGGAGTTCGACGCGGCCCCCGAGCGGGTGTTCCGCGCCCACGTCGACCCCGAGCTCTACGCGCAGTGGGTCGGCCCGCGGTCGCTGTCCACGCGGATCACGCGGTGGGACGCCCGCACCGGCGGCGAGTGGGCCTTCGCCAACGACCGCGACGGCGAGGAGATCGCCACGTTCTACGGCAGCTTCCACGAGGTGCGGCCGAACGAGCGGATCGTGTGGACCTTCACCTACGAGGGCCACCCCGACGTGGTCGCGCTGGAGACGCTGACCTTCGAGGCGCTCGAAGGCGGCCGCACCCGGCTGCGGACGCTGAGCGTGGTGGGGGACTTCGAGACCCGCGACGGCATCATGGCCAGCGGCATGGACACCGGGGTCAACGAGGGCTACGACAAGCTCGACGAACTGCTCGCGAAAGACTCCTGAGATGACGTCCCGCGCCCAGCAGCACGCGCACGACGCCGCCCGGTTCACCGAACTGGTGGACGCGGCCGACGACTGGTCGCGGCCCAGCCCGGTCACCGGGTGGACGGCACTCGACATCGTGAAACACCTGGTCGAGTGGTCCCGCGGCTTCCTGAGGGGCGCCGGGATCGAGCTCCCCGCCCTGGACGTGGCGGCTGATCCGGTCGCCGCCTGGAAGCAGCACGTCACCGACGTCCAGGCGATCCTCGACGACCCCGCCGGGCGGGTGCTCAGCAACCCGCACACCGGCGACAAACCGGTGGACGAGGCGATCGACCAGTTCTACACGGCCGACGTCTGGATGCACACCTGGGATCTCGCCAAGGCGCTCGGCCGCGAGCCCGACCTGGGCGAGGAGCGCTGCCGCGCCGCGCTGGCGGCGATGAAGCCGATGGAGCAGGTGCTGCGCGACAGCGGGCAGTTCGGCCCGGCCGTGCCGGTCTCCGACGACGCCTCCGCGCAGGACGCGCTGATGGCCTTCATCGGGCGCGATCCGTCCTGGTCCGCGGACGACTGAGGGCCTGTCCGGCGCACGCCGGACAGGCCCCACCGCTCATGGTTTGAGCAGGAAGGTGAAGCCGCCGGAGAGCTTGCCGCTCAACCGGACCGCCGAGACGAGACTCCCCTCGTCGATCAGCCGCTCGACCTCGGCTCGCGAGAAGCCGAAACCGTCCGCGATCAGCCGCACCGGCCGGACGGGGATCCGCGCCGCGAAGCGGACCGCGACGTCGATCGCCTCGTCCGCCGGCCGCTCCGATCCGCCGGTCTCCAGCCGCCAGGCACCCTTCCAGTCCAGGGCGACGCGGTTGCGCCGCTGCACGACCGGATCCTGAAGCAGCTCGGCCGCCAGGTCGGGATCGTTGTCGTGCAGCCGGTCCAGGAGCTCGGGTCGCACGGAGCGCACGTGCGCCCGCTCCAGGACCGTGAGCTTCGCGGTGTCCCCGCACCCCTCGCACAGCACGAGGAGCCAGGCGTCGAGGAGCTTGTGGTTGGCGTTGACGCGAAATTTGCCGTTGGCCCGGAACCGCTCGGATTCGCACGCGTGGCAGCGACGACGAACGAGCGGCAGGCAGGTGGGCACGACCATCCAGTTGATGAGCACAGAAGTACACCTGTTCCAGTGAGAAATCCGCAGCAAGAAGAAGCGCGGCGCAGATGCGCGACGCGCGACGAATCAGCGCTCGGGAGGTCTCACTTGATGTACAACGGCCACGCCCTCAGCTAGACAACTCGGCCCGGCAGCAGAGTAGTGACGCACAGCCGTGCAGATCCACTGATTTTCCGCACCCCTCCGCCCAGCACCCTTGACTGATACCCCTATGGGGTATATAACCCTCCCGGGAGCGATACCCCCTATGGGTATATGAACCGCAGTGCTCGACGGTGACTGCGGTGCGCGGGAGGAGACGGGCATGGGGCTGTTCGCGATTCGCGACTACCGGCGGCTGTTCAGCGCTCAGGTCATCGCGCTGTTCGGCACCGGCCTGGCCACCGTCGCGCTGGGCCTGCTCGCGTACGAGCTCGCCGGACCGCGCGCCGGAGCGGTGCTGGCGACCGCGCTGACGATCAAGATGGTGGCGTACGTGGTCGTCGCCCCGCTCGCGGCCGCGTACGTCGACCGCCTGCCCAGGCGCTGGTTCCTCACAATCCTCGACGTGGTCCGCGCCCTGGTGGTGATCGCGCTGCCGTTCGTCACCGAGGTGTGGCAGATCTACGTGCTGATCGGGGTCCTGCAGACCGCGTCGGCGGCGTTCACCCCGACGTTCCAGGCGGTCATCCCCGACATCGTGACCGGGGAGGCCGACTACACCCGCGCCCTGTCCGCGTCACAGGTCGCCTCGACCATGGAGAGCCTGCTGAGCCCGGTGCTGGCGGCGGTGGCGCTCACCTTCATGTCGTTCAACCTGCTGTTCCTCGGCACGTCCGCCGGGTTCGCGGTGTCCGCGCTGCTGGTCCTGTCCACCCGCATCCCCGATGCGCGCCCCAGCGCCCGCGCGAACGCCTGGGACCGGGCGGTGTCGGGCATCCGCACCTTCGCGACCACGTCGAGCCTGCGCGGTGTCATGGCGCTGAACCTGGTGGTCGCGGCCGTCGGCTCCATCGTGGTCGTCAACACCGTGAACTACGTCCGCGACGTCCTCGGCGGCACCCAGTCCGACGTGGCCTGGACGCTCGCCGCCTCCGGCACGGGAACGCTGCTGGTGGCGCTCGTCCTGCCGCGAGTCCTGGACCGGGTGGCGGACCGCTCCGCGATGCTCACCGGCGCCGCGGTGCTGCTGCTCGCGATCGGCGCGGCGGTCGCGATGTCCGCGACGGGCCTCGCGGCGGCGCTGCCTACCGGGGTGATCTGGGTGGCGGTCGGCGGCGGCATGGCGCTGATCATCACGCCGACCGGCCGGGTGCTCCGCCGAGCGGTCGCCCCCGCCGGAATCCCGGAGGTCTTCGCCGCCCAGTTCTCCCTCTCCCACCTGGCCTGGCTGATCACCTACCCGATCGCAGGCTGGGTAGCCACCCAAGCGGACTTCACGACCACCTGGCTCGTCCTCGCAACCCTGGCCGTGATCGGAGCAACCACAGCCCTGACGGTCTGGCCGAGCGACGAGAAGGCCGAGGCCCGCAAGACCGCCGACCGCACCGCGAAGCCCGGAGCCGCAGCGGCCCACAAGACCGAGAACCGCGACCTCGTCACGGTGACGGCCGCCAGGCCCGAAACCCAAGAAGACGCGGAAGCGGCAGAAGGCACCCTCGCAACAAGCCAGTGCTCCTGCGTCCGCACGGTCTGAGGCAGCCCGATGAACAAAGCGGGCCTCCCGCCGCGAGCGAGAGGCCCGCTTCCCCATGTGAGGAGCAGCACGTTTCCGACCACAACCCAAAAAAGCAGGAAACCCCCTGCGTGAGGGGGTTTCCAGCTGTCTCGACCAGACGCGCGCCCGTAGGGATTCGAACCCCAAACCTTCTGATCCGTAGTCAGATGCTCTATCCGTTGAGCTACGGGCGCTTGTTCAATTGTGGGCCCCCACCTTACGGCGGGAACCGCTGCGGAGGCTCCGGGATTTGAACCCGGGAGGGGGCGTAACCCCCAACCGCATTAGCAGTGCGGCGCCATAGACCAGACTAGGCGAAGCCTCCCGGCGTCCTTCGCGGCCACCGGAGAAAAGACTACACGCCCCGTTCAACCCCTTTGCAAGGGGGGTCCACTTGAGCCGCGATCAGCCCCTCAGGTGCTCGCTGAGCTGCACGAACGGGTCCAGGGCCGCCGGGTTCTGCAGGGCGTCGCGGCTGACCGCGCGGTCCGGCGGGGTGCCCGCGAGGATCTTCTTCACCGGCACCTCCAGCTTCTTGCCGTTCAGGGTGCGCGGCACCTCGTCCACGACGATGAAGCGGTTCGGCACGTGGCGGGGTGAGAGCTCGCTGCGCAGCGCGGCCTCGAGCGCGGGCTGGACGTCGGCCAGCGATGCGTCCTCGGCGAGGACCAGGAAGCACAGGAGCTCGCCGTCGGTCTCCCCGGCGCCGGAGGTGTCGATCACCAGCGAGTCGACGATCTGCTCGAAGCCCTCCACCACCCGGTAGAACTCCGCGGTGCCCATCCGGACGCCGCCGCGGTTGAGCGTCGAGTCGCTGCGGCCGTAGATCACCACCGAGCCGCGGCCGGTCAGCCGCACCCAGTCGCCGTGCCGCCAGACGCCGGGGAACGCGTCGAAGTAGGCCTCGCGCAGCCGCGAGCCGTCCGGGTCGTTCCAGAAGAGCACCGGCATGGTCGGCATCGGCTTGGTCAGCACCAGCTCGCCGACCTCCTCGTGCAGCTCCGCGCCGCGCTCGTCGTAGGAGGCCACCGCGGCGCCGAGCATCGGGCAGGAGATCTCGCCCAGCCACACCGGGACGTCCGGGGACGAGCCCACGAACGCGGTGCACACGTCGGTGCCGCCGGAGACGCTGGCGATCTGCACGTCCGCGTCGATCGCGTCGGCCACCCAGCGGAAGCCGTCGGTGCTCAGCGGCGCGCCGGTGGAGCCGACCGCGCGCAGCGCCGAGAGGTCGAAGTCGTCCTTCGGGCGCAGGCCGTGCTTGAGGCAGCTCTGGATGAACGGGGCCGAGGTGCCGAAGAAGCTGACCCGGCTCCGGGCCGCCAGCTCCCACAGCACCGACAGCGACGGGTAGCCGGGGCTGCCGTCGAACAGCACCACCGCGGTGCCGTTCAGCAGGCCGCCGACCAGGAAGTTCCACATCATCCAGCCGGTCGTGGTGAACCAGAAGAACCGGTCGCCGGGACCGAGGTCGCAGTGCAGCCCGATGGCCTTCAGGTGCTCCAGGACCATGCCGCCGTGGCCGTGCACGATGCCCTTGGGCAGGCCGGTGGTGCCCGAGGAGTACAGCACCCACAGCGGGTGGTCGAACGGCACCGCGTCGAACTCCAGCGGTGCGCCGCGGTGCTGCGCGAGCAGGTCGTCCCAGCTGAGCGCGCCCTCCAGCGACCCGCCGCCGACGTAGTCGACCAGCACCGTCGCGGTCAGGCCCGGCATCGCCCCGCGCAGCCGGTCCACCGTGGGACGGACGTCGAAGGAGCGGCCGCCGTAGTGGTAGCCGTCGACCGCGATCAGCACCTTCGGCTCGATCTGCACGAACCGGTCCGCCACCGCCCGCGCGCCGAAGTCCGGCGAGCACGACGACCAGGTGGCGCCGAGGCTGGCCGCGGCGAGGAACGCCACCAGCGTCTCGGGGCAGTTCGGCGCCAGCGCGGCGACCCGGTCGCCGGTCCGCACGCCCAGGTCCACCAGCGCCGCGCGGGCCGCCGCCACGCGGGCCCGCAGCTCGCCGTAGGTGATCTCCTCGGTGCGGCCGTCCTCGCGGGCGAAGATCACCGCGAGGTCCTCGTCTCCCTTGCCCGCGCCCTCGCGCAGGGCGTGCTCCGCGTAGTTCAGCGTCGCGCCGGGGAACCACTCCGCGCCCGGCATCACCTCGGCGGTCAGCACCCGGTCTGCGGGGTGGTGGAAGCGGACGTCGAAGAAGTCCGCGATCGCGGCCCAGAAGCCGCGCAGGTCGGACACCGACCACTCCCACAGCGCCCGGTAGTCGGGCAGGTCGAGATCGCGCTCGGCGCGCAGCCAGTCGCGGAACGCGGCCATCCGGCTGGCGGCCACGCGCTCGTCGCTCGGCTGCCACAGCACTTCGGGGTTCGAGGCGGGTTCGGTGCGCGAGGTCATGCGCTCTTTCTAAAACACCGCACCCCCACCCAGCCACCCCTGTGAGCTGCTCGTTTCCGGGGCGCGCTCCCATCGCCCGTCCGGAGATCGCGCGATTTCAATGGAAATCAGAGGTCCGATTTCCATTGAAATTGTTCATCCTGCCCGTGGACCGCAGCCGCGAAGGGCGACCGGCACCGATCGCAAGGTGTCGCATGCGCCGCAGGCGCATAACCCACCCTCGCAACCGGCACCGCCGCGGGTTCTCAGCGTTCGCCTGGCGAGGACGGCCCTGACGCCGCGTATGGACATGCACAAGTCAGGGCACCCACAGCCAGGCGGGCACTGAGGTTCCGCCACCGGCACCGCCACGCAGAACGAGGGTGGAAAAACCTCACTGAAATCGCGGGCGGTCGTCCGCAGGTGGGTCAGCGGAGGTGGTGGTCGAGCCAGTTGCGGGCGCGGCGCCAGGCCTCGGCCGCCGCATCCGGGTCGCGGTCGAAGCGGTGGCCCGCGCCCGGGTAGCGGACCACGTCGGTCACCGCCGACGCCGTGTCCGCGACCTCCCGGAGCTTGTCCACCTCGCCCGCGTCCACGCCCTCGTCGTCGCCGTACAGGCCGAGCCACGGGCAGGAGAGCTCGCCCGCGATCTCCACCAGCGGCGGCAGCTCGGCCGACAGCGGGTCGAGGATGCCCCGCCCGCCGACGCTGACCGCCGCGCCGAGGGTGCGGCTCGCGGCCACCACCAGCGCCGCGGTGCCGCCGATGTCGAAGCCGATCACGCCCTGCCGGTCGGTGGGCACGCCCTGGTCGGACAGCCACAGGAAGGACGCATCGGTGTCGGCCAGGATCGATTCGCCGGACAGCCGCCGGACCTGGCCGGGGTCGTCGCCGCGGTACAGGTGCGGGGCGACGGTGAGCCAGCCCTCCTCCGCCAGGGCGCTGCTCAGCTTGCGCACCCGGTCGGTGACCCCGCGGGCCTCGTGCAGGAAGACGAGCCCGCCGCGCACCACGTTGTCCGGTTCGGCAACGGTGAGCCGCAGCTCGGTGCCGTCGGTGAGCGCGAGCGTCTCGGTCCGGGTTTCGGTCATGCCGTGCAGGTAATCACGCCCAGGTGAACACCAGTCAACAACGTCATCCGGTCGGACCAGCGAGTACGTCACAAGATCACCGGAACGCGGCAACGGGTGGCACTGACCGGAGTCGGACACGGGGCTGCTGCGCGCGGTCCCGGCGAGTTAACGTCAGCGTGACCGACCTCGAAGGAGTCGTAGATGAGCGTGCGCACCCGTGCCGACCTCGATCAGCTGCCCGCTTACGTGGCGGGCCGGACCGTGCCCGGTTCGATCAAGCTGGCCAGCAACGAGGTTTCCGAGGGCCCGCTGCCCAGCGCGGTGGCGGCCATCAACCAGGCGGCCACCGAGGTGCACCGGTACCCGGACATGGGCGTCGGCCGGTTGACCGAGGCGCTGGCCGCGCACTACCGGGTCGAGCCGGAGCGGATCGCCGTCGGCTGCGGTTCGGTCGCGCTGTGCGAGCAGCTGGTGCAGGCCACCTGCACCGCCGCGGACGAGGTGATCTTCCCGTGGCGGTCGTTCGAGGCGTACCCGATCATCACGCAGGTCGTCGGCGCCAAGCAGGTGCGGGTGCCGCTGACCGGCGAGCACGCGCTGGACCTGGAGGCGATGCTCGCCGCGATCACCCCGGCCACCCGGCTGATGTTCGTGTGCACCCCGAACAACCCGACCGGCACGCTGCTGCGCAAGGCGGAGCTCGACGCGTTCCTGGACCGGGTGCCGGAGGACGTGCTGGTGGTCCTGGACGAGGCGTACTTCGAGTTCGTCAGCGACCCGGACGCCCCGGACGGCGTGGAGATCGCCCGCGAGCGCAGCAACGTGGCCTCGATGCGCACCTTCTCCAAGGCCTACGGCCTGGCGGGTCTGCGCGTGGGCTATGCGATCGCGCCGCCGGAGGTCGCCGCGGCGCTGCGCAAGGTGATCATCCCGTTCAGCGTCAACGCCCTCGCGCAGGTCGCCGCGATCGCGTCCCTGGAGGCGCAGGACGAGCTCCGCAAGCGCTGCGCCAACGTGGTCGCGGAGCGCGAGCGGGTGCACCGCGAGCTGCTGGCCCTGGGCTACGAGGTCCCGGAGACCCAGGCGAACTTCGTCTGGCTGCCGCTGGGTGACCGCACCGCGGACTTCAACGAGCACTGCCTGCAGAACCGCGTCGTGGTCCGGGCGTTCGTGGGCGAGGGGGCGCGCGTGACGATCGGCCAGCCGGAGGAGAACGACGCGTTCCTGGCCGCCGCGCGGTCGTTCACCCGAGTGGCGTAGTGACTTTTCCCGGGTTCGGCGCATCCGGTTCCCCGGATGCGCCGAACTTGCCCCGTGCATGATCATCATCCGCTGTCGCGCGCGTAGGGTCGGCCCCGCGGGCGAAGCAAGACATCCATGGGGCTACAAGTGAATTTCACGAAGAAGGCCGTTGCCGGTCTGGCGACGGCGACCGCCGCGGTTCTGCTCGCGGCATCTCCCGTCCACGCGGAGCCGAGCGACGTGACCACCGGGTACGTCGTGGTCGACGCGGATTCCGGGGAGACGAAGGCCAAGGACAACGAGCACCACAAGTTCCGGTCGGCTTCGCTGGTGAAGCTGCTCATCGCGATCGACTACCTCGAGAAGCTCGACGGCGCGGAGATCCCGGCCGAGGACCGCGCGCTGCTGGAGCCGATGCTGCGGTCCAGCAACGACGACGCGGCCAGCGTGTTCTGGGTCCGCGGCGGCCAGCAGGAGATCATCGAGCGGATGGTGTCGAAGATCGGCCTGACCGACACCGCTCCCCCGCCTGCCGAACAGCCGGGCGTGTGGGGCTACACCGCGGTCAGCGCGGCCGACGTCGCCAAGGTCTACCAGTACATCTTGGACGATGCCGAGCCCGAGGTCCGCGAGTTCATGCTGACCAACCTGCACGCCCACACCAAGTGCGCGGGCGACGGTTTCGACCAGTCCTTCGGGATCCCCAGCGCGGTCGACGAACCGGGCGCGGTGAAGCAGGGCTGGTCCGGCTTCGGCGAGGGTCCGGAGCCCGGCGAGGAGTGCGAGGACTCCAGCAACCCGGCGCTGACCGCGAGCGTCCTGGCCTCCCCGGAGGTCCAGGAGGCCCGCCGCATCGCCCCGGCCGAAGCCCCCGGGACCCGGGCGGCCGGTGACATCGACCTGAAGCGCCGAGCGATGCACACCTCGGGAACGGTCGGCGACGACGACAAGATCATCGTCCTCCTCACCCTCCAACCGGAGGACACCTCCTGGGAGCAGGCGTCCAAGACCACAACAACCCTCACCAAACTCCTGGACCGCACCACCGACTGAAAAACCAGGCAAGCGCAACAACTTCGCCGCTCACCGGACACCAAGCCCGGCGAGCGGCGAAGCCGTTTTCGGCCGCATCCGGCGGGTGGACAGAGACCAACGTTCCGACCGCCAAGCCACGAACCTCGCAAACCGGCCAACGCCTGACCCGGCAGCCGAAGGCCAGCAAAAGCAGCGAGACGACGTCGCAGATCAGCCACCGTCAGGCAAGCGGCGAAGCCGCTTCCAGCGGTAAACAGCAACCGCGACGAACGACCGGCACCGACCTCAAGGTCGCCGCATGCGCCGCAGGCGCATAACCCACCCTCGCAGCTTGCACCGCCGCGGGTTCTCAGCGTTCGCCTGGCGAGGACGGCCCTGACGCCGTGTATTGGACATACATAAGTCAGGGCACCCACAGCCAGGCGGGCGCTGAGGTTCCGCCACCGGCACCGCTTCTCAGAAGGACCACTGGAATCCACGGACACAAAAACGGTGGTGCCCAGCGAAGAGAGGGGGAGTACTTCGCCGGGCACCACCGCAGGGGGTGTGGTCGTCCGAGCCGGGACGGCCACGTGGAGCGCGTAGCGATCTACGCAGCTCCGGAATGTAGTTGTGATCTCGGACCCCCGCCAGCCTGAACGGTGTGTTGTACCCGTTCAGGTGGCGGGTGTGCCCGTTGTCAGCCGGTGACCGCGTGGTGACCGAGCACCGGCGCCGGGGACGGCGCGGTGGGCAGGTCGGAGTTCGACGGCGGCGTCGTGCTCTGGACCGGCGGCGGGGTCTCGCCCTGCACCGGCGGGACCACACCGTCGCCCGGGGGCATCGGGGTGTCGTCGACCGGCGGGGTCTCGCCCTGCACCGGCGGCGGGGTCTCGCCCTGCACCGGCGGCTCCCAGTCGTCCTGCGCCGGGGGCTTCCCCTCGGGGTGGTCCGCGATCGGCGCGTTGACGCACTGGTTGCCCTGCGGCGACAGGATCGACACGACCGCACCGATCACCGCGATGTTGTTGCCGCACAGCTGGATCGGCGCAACGCTCAGGTTGTTGTCGTTGCCCGCGTTGATGCCGTCGTTGTCGGCGCTGTCGGCGAACGCCGGAATGCCTCCGGCGAGCAGTCCTGCGCCTGCGACGAATGCGCCGGCGAGGCAAGCACTTCTACGCATAGGCCCTCCCAATTCGTTGTCGTTCGGGGTGTTTCCATCCGCGGTGATCACCGCAGGTGGACCAGGGTGCCCAGCGGCAGCGTGGTGAGCAGCTGGAGCGCGTCGTCGGGCACCCGGACGCATCCGTCGCTGCTGGCCTGGCCGAACACCGACGGTTCGGGCCAGCCGTGCAGCGCAACGGTGCCGGGTCCGCCGCCATAGGTGCTGAAGGTGTTGGAGTGGGTGCCCAGCGGCAGGATGATCGGGCTGAACTTGGTCACCGTCTCCTCGATCGCGGCCATGATGTAGGTCCGGCCGCGCGGGGTCGGCGAGCTGGTCGCGCCAACTCCGACCACCCATTCACCGATGGGCGCGCCGTCCTTGCGCACCACGAGGCGGCGAGCGTCGATGTCGACGTCGACCACGTAGGGCGTTCGGGCGCGTTCGACCGGGCCGTCGGTGCGGACCCAGCCGGTGCTGCCGTTCGGGCGGGACGGGAGCAGCACCTGCGCCCACGGCCCGCGTTCGGCGATGATCGGCACCCAGGTCGGGTTCTCCAGCTGCTTCGCGGGCAGCTTGGCGAACACCGCGCCGTCGGGTGCGTGGTGCACGGCGATGTCCTGCTTGACGCGCAGGACCACGCCACCGGTCTCCCCGTTCGGCGCCGGGTCCTTCGGCGCGGTGGGGAACTCGGTGAAGGTGCTGGCCGGTGCCTGCATGCCGAGGTCGGCCCGGGCCATCAGCTGGGCGGGCTGGGCGGCCGGGGCGCTGCCGCAGCCCGTGAGCGCGACGCACAGCGCGCCCAGTGCAGCACCCAGCTGGATCCTGCGCCTGGCAGCGGCGGTCCGTGTACTCATGATCGGCTCCTGGCCCGTCGGAGGTACCGGTTCCCGGCGTCGGCCGGGAAAGCACCTGTGCGGTTGGCGGTTTGACCTGCGAGATCAAATGCTGGACGGACGCTAACCCGGAGGCGCAAGCTGTTGACGTGGGCCGATCGTCGCGCGATCCGGCGAATCCACCGTCTGAACAGGACAAACAGGCCAGCTTGATCGATTGAATTAAATCGTTACTAAGAAGCGATCACTCAATAGTGTTGCTTTTTTAGCTCTTCCGAGCGACAAATGGCCGGATCGCTCAAGCCCCAAAAGGGCTCGAACAACCCGGCCGAGGGGTGCCGGAGCGTCACTTCCAGCTGGCGAGCACGCCCATCGACTTGTCGTTCACGTCGGTCGGCTCGTACTCGACGGTGAAACCGGTCGCGTCCGCCGGGACGTCGTAGACGATCTTGCCCGACACCTGCTGCCCCCGGGACAGCAGGTGCAGGAACATGTTGTCCAGCGACACGGTGGTCGGCTGGTACCGGTTGCCCTGCGCGTCGATCAGCGTGAACTCGTCCTCGCTGATGTTCTCGACGGCACCCGCCACCAGTTCCGCCTGGGCGTCGACGGCGACGTACTTGCCGACCTCCGGCTGGAAGAGCGAATCCGCGGGGGTGTAGTCCGCGGGGGCCGCGACGGACACCTTCAAGCGGGCGCCCATCTCCTTCTCGACCTCGGCGAACTCGCCGAAGGCCACCGGACCGCTGGTGGTCTCCTCGGACGCCTGACCGGTCTCCGAGCTGCCGGAGTCCGGCTTGGTCGGCATCTCGATCGGCACGGCGGCACCGCAGCCCGCCAGCCCGATCAACAACGCCGCGGCCAGGGGTGCAATCAGCCTGTTCAACGTTCCTCGCACAAGGGGTGTTCGAATGGGTTCAGGAACAGGACTTTTGCACGCCAGAACGACGAATTTCACCGGAATGGACTAATGTTCTGAAGGATATTCGCACTGCACTCGGGATGAGCGCGGCTCATTCCCGGCTGGCGCAGGCCAGCTCGGCGAAGCGGGGTGGCCGGTCGGCGCGCGGGGAGGGACGACGCGCCGACCGGCCGTCCGGCTCGACGCCGCAGGTCGGGGGCATCGGCGACGAGCCGGGATTCGGGTGGTCAGAGGCGGCGGAGCCCGTCCAGCACGCGCTGCTGCAGCTCCAGCGGCGGCCCGGCATCGTCCGATGTGGACTCGACCGGTTCGCGGAGCCGATGTCGGCCGACGCGTTCTCGTTCCCGCCGCTCGGCTTCCACGTGCGCGACGAGCTGCCACACGGTCAGCGCGCCCTCGCCGCCCCCGGCATGCTGAGCGCGGCGCGGCCGCCAGGTGATGACGAGGTAGCAGGCGAGGATCGCCGCGACGTATCCGATCTGCGGCACGAGTTCCACCATGTCGAGTCCTCCCGGAGTTCAGCGAGCGTCGTCGGCCATCCGCCGCGCGGCGGCGTTGCAGTCGGTGCAGGTGCCCCAGAGCCAGGCGACCTCGGAGTTGTCGGCGACGAGCTCGGCCCCGCACAACGTCCGAACCCCGGTCCCGCTCGGATACGCCAAAGCCCCATCAGGCCGCGCATCGGTACTCGCATGCCGCGCCCCACCAGCAGGAACCCAATGAAACGGATACACGGTCACCACCCCAGGTCAACGGTTGATCGGGTCTCAGTCCCGAAGCTGACATGGGAAATATCGGGAGCAATCCCTCCCTTTTAAATCCTTCGATTCGGTGTCGTTCCGCCACGATCGGGTCGCGCTACGCTCCAGCTATGCCGACCATCCCGACGCGGCGGAAGAAGCGGCTCGGCCAACATCTCGCGCGTCTTCGCGTGGAAGCCGACAAGACGCTCGCCGAGGCAAGTGCACTGCTGCGCGTCGGTGATTCGACGGTCAGCCGCTACGAGACCGGCCACAACAGGCCTGGCTGGGCGACGTTGCAGGCATTGCTCGCGTTGTACAGCGCGAGCGAGGACGAACGCGCCGAAGCCGCCGCGCTGTGGGAGGACGCTGGCGAACGAGCTGCTCGGATCGTCACCCCGAACGGTTCGCCCAAGGCCTTCCGCGCCTTCCTCCGCGCTGAGGCGGAGGCCGACTCCGTACGCATCCTCGGCCCGCTCGTCATCCCGGGCCTGCTACAGACGCAGGGGTACGCCCGCGCGCTCAACTCGAGCGGCAGGCAGTTCCACGCAGCCAGCCCTGAGCGCTACGTGAACGCTCGCATCAACCGCCAAGCACGGCTGACCGGGCCAGCTCCGCTCCAGCTGCACGCCTTGATCGACGAGTCGGTCATGCATCGGCTCGTCGGCGGGCCTGAGGTCATGGCCGAGCAGTTGACCCACCTGCTCGCCAGCAGCGAGCGCGACAACGTGACGATCCAGATCGTCCCGTTCAGCCTCGGCTCGTACGGCACCATGACCGGCGGCTTCACGGTGGTCGACTACAGCACTCCGGAGGATCCGCCCGCCGTCTATCTGGAGTACATCGCTGGCGGTTCTTGGGTGGAGAATGCAGACGATGTGCAGCAGTTCCTCGACATGTTCGACGAGATCTCCTCGTCGGCGCTGTCACCTGCCGAATCGTCGGAACTGATCCGCTTGAGGTCGAAGGAGTTGGAATGAGCGGCTTGAACTGGCGCAAGAGCACCCACAGCGGCAGCGGGGCCAGCGAATGCGTGGAGCTGGCCATCACCGAGGCGACCACCTACATCCGCGACACGAAGGACCGCGACGGCGGCACGTTACGCGTGGGCCAGCCGTCGTGGGTCTCGTTCCTGGCCACCGTCAAGGCGGGGCGCCTGGACCGCTGACAAGGAGTCCTCATGCACCAACATCTGAAGGGCTGGCGGAAGTCCAGTCACAGCACTCAGCAAAGCGCGTGCGTGGAAGTCGCCATCAACGGCAGTTCCGCTGGTATCCGAGATTCCAAGCTCGGCGAGCAAAGCCCTGTGCTGCTGTTGTCCGCCCCTTCCTGGGCCGCCTTCCTGACCAAGGTCAAGGACGGCCACCTGGACCGATGAACAGGCAGGCGGTGATGGCAAACGGCCTGAACTGGCGCAAGAGCAGCCGTAGCGGCAGCGGTGCCAGCAACTGCGTCGAACTCGCCATCGGCGAGTCGGTGACCTGCATCCGCGACACGAAGGACCGCGACGGCGGCACGTTACGCGTGGGCCAGCCGTCGTGGGCCTCGTTCCTGGCCACCGTCAAGGCGGGGCGCCTGGATCGCTGAGTCCGGTCCTGGCGGGGGTGGCGATTTCGCGCGAAATCGGCGTTGGGCCAGGCACGCGGGTGCCGTTTTCGCGCGAAATCGGCGCGCATCCCAGCGCAGCAGGTCGGTCCGGCCGGGCCGTCAGGTGCGGCGGGTGAGGTGGATCGGGAGGCCGTCGGTGGGCATGGGGCCCGTGCCGTAGCGCATCGGGGGTTCGTAGTCCGGGGCTGCCGTCCAGCGGTGGCGGAGGAGGAGTTGGTGGAGGATCGCCTTCACCTCCATCGTGCCGAAGTGCATGCCGATGCACTTGTGCGCTCCGCCGCCGAACGGGGCCCACGCGTAACGGTGGACCTTGTCCTCGCGGCGGTGGTCGGCGAAGCGCTCCGGGTCGAACTCGTCCGGGTTCGGCCACCACTGCGCCATCCGCTGGGTCGCGTAGACCTGGGCGACCACCTTGGTGCCCGCCGGGACGTGGTGGCCGAGGATCTCGGTGTCCTTGACGGTCTCGCGGAACAGCCCGCCCACCGGGGCGTTGAGGCGCATGGACTCCTTCACCACCATGTCCAGCAGGGGTAATCGGTCCAGGTCGGCGTGCTCGACGGCCGGTTTGCCCAGGGCCAGGGCCTCCTCGCGGACGCGGTCCTGCCACTCCGGGTGCTTGCCGAGGTAGTGGGCCGTCATGGCGAGCGTGATCGTGCTGGTGTCGTGCACCGCCATCAGCACGAAGATCATGTGGTTGACGATGTCGTCGTCCGAGTAGCGGTCGCCGTCCTCGGTCTCGGCCCGGCACAGCACGCTGAACAGGTCCTGGCCGTCGCCCGCCCGCTTCGCCGGGATCCGCTCCCGGAAGTAGCGCTCCAGGAACCGGCGCCCGCGCAGGCCCCGCGCCCAGGTGCCGCCGGGCACGTCGGCGCGCACGATCGCGTGGCCGCCGTGCACCGCGTCCACGAACGCGCGGCTGAGCCGGTCCGCGTCCGCGCCGGGCTCCTCCCCGACGAAGACCTCGGTGGCCAGGTCGAGGGTGAGCCGCTTCGCCGCGGTGTACACCGGGAACCGCTCGCCGGGCCGCCACTTGGCGAGCTCGCGCTCGATGGCCGGGGTCATCGCGTCGAGGTAGCCGACCAGGCGCTCCCGGCTGAAGGCCTGCTGCATGATCCGCCGGTGGTGCAGGTGCTCGTCGAAGTCCAGCAGCAGGATGCCGCGGCGGAAGAACGGGCCGATCAGGTAGTCGTAGAAGCCTTCGTTGCCGAAGGCCTTGTCGCGGTTGGTGGCCACCGCCTCGATCGCGTCCGGACCCATCACGGTCACCGCCCGGGTGCCGAGCGTCACGCCCCACGACACCGGACCGAACTCCTCGTACCGGCGGCGGGAGGACCCGAGGAGATCGGTCAGCACGCTGACCGTGTGCCCGATGACCGGCAGCCCGCTGTTGCCGAGCACCGGCCGCAAACCGGAGCCCGGTGGTGGTTCGGCCAGCGGGCGGACCGCGGAAGCCATCCGCTCGGCCCGGTGGATCGTGGACTGCAGCTGTCTGACGAGCGTCCGAGTCGTCACCGGCGACCTCCCTGCGGAGCGGGGCACACCCCCTTCCACGGAAGCACGTCGCCGGTGCGCGAATCATCCGCCGTCAGCACGAACCTGATCCGCCGAACGCCTGGTCAAGGACCGTGAGCGCTTTCTGGCGCTATGGCACCACAAAGTGCTCACGGGACGATCTCGGCCATCAGTCGAGGGCGCGCCGGAGGAAGAACTTGATGCCCAGGGCGCCGAAGACCGCGCAGGAGGCCAGCAGCGCCAGCACGCAGATCCACGGCGCCATGTGCGGGACGTCCGGGAGGAGGGCGCCGCGCATGCCCTCGCTGACGTAGGTCAGCGGGTTGATCGCGCAGAGGACCTGGAACCAGCGCAGGTGCTCCAGCTGGGCCCACGGGAACTGGGTGGCGCCGGTGAACATCAGCGGGGCCAGGATCACCGCGAACATGATGTTGATCCGGCGCGGCGGGACCGCCGCGCCCACCGTCAGGCCGACCGCAGCCCCGGCGAAGGAGCCCAGCAGCATGCAGAGCAGCGCGAAGGCCAGGCCGCTGTAGTTCCAGTTGATCTCGCCCAGCATCACCATGCCGATCGGCACCATCAGCACCGCCGCGAGCAGGCCGCGCAACGCGCCGAAGAGCATCTTCTCCACCGCCACCCAGCTGATCGGCAGCGGCGCCAGCAGGCGGTCCTCGATCTCCCGCGAGTACGAGAAGTCCAGCACCAGCGGGAAGGAGGTGTTCTGCAGCGACACCAGGAACGCGTTCAGCGCGATCATGCCGGGCAGCAGGATCTGCGCGTAGCCGGGCTGGGCGTAGCCGAGCTCGCTGAGCACCTTGCCGAAGATGAACAGCAGCGCCACCGGCTGGACCAGCACCTGCGCCAGGAAGCTCGGCAGCTCCCGGCCCGTCACGAACACGTCGCGGCCCAGCACCGCGGTGAAGGCGCGCACCGGACTCATCGCAGCTCCCTCCCGGTCAGGTCGATGAAGACGTCCTCGAGCGTGGCCGAGCCCAGCGCCAGGTCGCTGACCGAAACCCGTTGCTCGTGCAGGGTTTGCGCGACCGGGCCGAGCAGCGCGGACGGCTCGCCGACGACGTAGAGCCGCAACCGCAGCTCCGCCTCGCCGTCCGCCGCGGTGCCACCGCCGATCCGCTCCACCCGCTGCACGCCGTCCACATCGGACAGGAGCGTCGAGATGCGGTCCGGGTCGTGGCCGTTGGGCCGCAGCGTCGCGTCCACCGTGCCGCTGCCCGGCAGCGACTTGATCAGCGCCTCCGGGGTGTCCAGGGTCAGCAGCTTGCCGTGGTCCACCACGCCGACGCGGTCGGACAGCTTCTCCGCCTCGTCCATGTCGTGCGTGGTGAGCACGACGGTCACGCCCTCGGCGCGCAGGTCGTTGATCCGGTCGTGCACGAACAGCCGGGCCTGCGGGTCCAGGCCGGTGGACGGCTCGTCCAGGAACAGCACCTCGGGCTTGTGGATCAGGGCGCGGGCGATCATCAGCCGCTGCGCCTGCCCGCCGGACAGGTCGTCGACGCGCGCCTTCGCCTTGTCCGCCAACCCCATCCGGTCCAGCAGCTCGTCGGCGAGGCGGCGCCGCTCGGACCGCGGCACCCCGTGGTAGGCGGCGTGCCAGATCAGGTTCTGCCGGGAGTTGAGCGAGCGGTCCAGGTTCACCCGCTGCGGCACCACGGCCACCTTGCTGCGCGCGGCCACCGGGTCGGCGGCCACGTCCACCCCGGCGACGCGGGCGGTGCCGCTGGTCAGCAGGACCCTGGTGGTCAGGATCCCGACCGTGGTGGTCTTGCCCGCGCCGTTCGGCCCGAGCAGCCCGAAGATCTCCCCCGCGCCCACCTGGAAGCTGAGCCCGTCGACCGCGTTGCCCCGCGCCTTCGGGTACCGCTTGACCAGGTCGGTCACTTCAACCGCAATGGTCACATCCGCCTTCTTCCTCGCCCAGTCCGCTGAGGACCGCAAGCAGGTACTGCCGGACGATCGCCGCCTCCGCCGCCGGGACGTCCGGTTCGATCCGCTGGAACTCCGCGCGCACCCCCTGCCACGCCGAGTGCAGCTCCGCGCGTCCCCTCGGGGTGATGCGCAGCCTGACCACCCGCCGGTCCACGGGATCCCGACGGCGGGTGACCAGCCCGCCGTCCGCCAGGGCGTCGACGACGGGGGTCAACGTCGCCGGGCGCACCCAGCAGCGGCGGGCCACTTCACGATGGGTCTGGTCGTTCTGCTGGTCGAGCACGTTGAGCACGAGCAGGGCGGTCCGGCTCAGCTCGGTACTGCGCGCCACGGCCCGCTCCCAGTGCTGGGACAACCGCCGACCGGTCAAACCCACCAGCCGGGTCAGCGGCATCAGCTGCGGGTCCTGCTCCGCGAAGCCGGGCACGCCCCGATGGTATCCGCGCCGAATGGTCAGGCGGCAAATGATTTTTCGGACCGTCGGTGCTGGCAGGTAGCCTGATCAAGTGACAGAGCAGGGCACTCGATGGCTGAACGACCGCGAAATGGCGGCCTGGCGCTCCTACATCGTGGGCAGCGCGCTGCTGACGCATCGCCTGAACAGGGACTTGCAGCTCACCCACGACCTGTCGATCGCGGACTACGAGATCCTGGTCCGGCTGTCCGAACGCCCCCACCAGCGGATGCGCATGAGCGAGCTGGCCCACGACGTGGCGCACTCCAAGAGCCGCACGTCGCACCAGGTCCGCCGCCTCGAAGCGGCCGGTCTGGTCCGCCGCGACGAGTGCCCGGACGACGGCCGCGGCGTCTTCGCGATCCTGACCGACAAGGGCGCGGCGAAGCTCCGCGAAGCGGCCCCCAGCCACGTGGCGAGCGTCCGCGAGAACCTGATCGACATCCTGGACGAGCGCGAGCAGGAGACCCTGGGCCAGATCTTCGACCGCCTGACGACCCACCTGGGCGGGATCAAGTAGCGGCCCGCCTGCACGCCGACCCGCCCCGATTGGCTACGCTGCGGCCTGGAAGCGTGGCAGAGCGGCCGAATGCACTCGCCTTGAAAGCGAGCGTCGCGAGAGCGACCGGGGGTTCGAATCCCCCCGCTTCCGCTCCTGTGACCAGCAGAAACAGAGCCCGGCGGGGATCTTCCCTCACCGGGCTCTGTCGCGCCTGGTCTCAGTTTTGGTCTCAGTTGGTGTTGTTTCCGGGCTCTGGTGGTTGGTTCTCCGCCGCCGCGAACAGCGCCCGGAGCACCGGTTGGTAGTGCTCGGGCAGATGCCGCGAAAGCTCCAGGATGACCTCGGTGCTGTCGAGCGGCTTCTCCTCCTCCGGCTCCGGCCACAGCGTCGCCCCGACCTTGTCGGCGACCGAGCCGAGAACGGTCCCGTTGACGTGCATGTACCGCTTGGTCATCGACGGGTTGGACCACCCCATCACGTGTTCCGCGGCGCGCTGAGTGACTCCGAGCTCCAGCAGCACCGTGGCGGCGGTGTGCCGGGCGTCATGCAGCCGAGCGTCACGCACACCCGCCGCGGCCAGCAGCTCCTTCCAGCGTTTGAGGTCGGTCCGGTGGTTGAGCGGCTTCCCGAGCTCGTCGGTGAACAGCCACTCGCCCTCGTGCCAGAGGCTTCCCGCCCGCTCCCGCTCGGCCGCTTGCTCCGCGGCGTGCAGTTTGAGCTGGTCCAGCAACGGGTCCGGGAGCCCGATCGGCCGCTTGCCCGCGCGGGACTTCGGCGTCTTCGTCTCCGCCCGGAGGTTGACCCGCTGCGGGCAGTGGCCGGCGTGTTTGCGGCCGCAGGTGTCGCCGCAGCCGTGCGCCCACTTCGGCCGGGCCCGCTGGATGTTGACCCGCAGCGTGCCCTCTTCGAAGTCGATGTCGGACCACCGCAACCCGAGCACCTCTCCCTGCCTCAGCCCCAAAGAGATCGCGATGATCCATCGGCAGGCATTGCGCTTCTTCAGCGCGACGTTGAACAGCTTGGAGATCTCCTCCCGCGAAAACGGCTCGATCTCCCGGTCTTCCACCTTCGGGGGCTTGGCGAGCAGAGCGGGGTTCTTCGCGAGCTTCTCTCGCGCCACTGCCACGTTCAGCGCCGTTCGGATCGTCCGATGCACCTGGTGCACGGTGGCGGCTGAGGCACCTTCCTCCTGCATCTTGCGATACATCGCCTCCAGATGCTCGGGCCGGAACTGGGGCGACAGCTTGTGCGCCCCGACGTACCTGCGGATGTGCTTCACCGCGTAGAAGTAGGCGTCCCACCCGTTATCGCTCGTCGTCGCGGTCACGATGTTGTTCAGCCAGTGGTCCATCCACTCGGCAACGGTCCACTTCTCGCCGGGCTTGGTGACGTTCCCCGAGTCACGCGCCTTCTCCAGCTCGCGGACCTTGCGGGTTACCTCCGCTCGCGTCTTTCCTCGGACATGTCGGCGGTCGGGCTTGCCGTCGTCGCGGACTCCCATGCTCACTCGCCCATGCCAACCGTCTGCCGCTTGGTAGATGGAAGACCGGCCGTTGGCGTTCCGTGTTCGCTTCGCCATTGGTGCCTCCTTCAGGCAGCTCGCTCGCTGATCTGTTGGCTGATGAGCCGCTCCGCGTAGGAGTCGATGGCCGCACGTGGGACGCGCCGAAGGCGACCGATCCGGACGGATTCGATCTCGCCCGAGGACACCAGCTCGTAGGTCTTCGTCCGGCCGATCCCGAGGTACTGGGCGGCTTCCTCGACGGTGAGCAACGTCCGGTTCGGCAGCGCCCGGGTCTCCGGTTCCGCCTCAACCTTCTCGGGGGTCTGCTCCTCGGCGAGCAGGGCCGCGAGCGCAGCGAGGGCGGCGGCGAGCTGGGTGGCGTTCGCGGTCATGCGACCCCCTTCGTGTTGGTGGCAGGCGGGGTAGCCGTCCCAGCCGTCCCATCCGTCCCGACGCAGGTCAGGGCGGGACGGCTGGAGTTGACGGGACGGCCGTTGCCGTCCCAGAGGGCCAAGCCGTCCCGCTGTGACGTGGGCGGGGACGCTTGGGACGGCTGGGACGACTCCCCCGGCTGAGTGGGGCAGTAGCGGGTCCAGGCGTCGTGGAAGTCGGAAGCGCGGTAGCCCTTGGCCTGGGTGCCGTCGGGGAACCGAACGTTGGCCGACTTGATCTCGAACTCGGACAGGAGGCTGGCGAGCTTCGCCGCGGTGAGCCCAGTCTTTCCGTAGCTGGACCAGGGCGCTTCGGGGTCGGCGTTGAGCTGGCGCAGCAGCTCGGCTGTCGAGATGGCCGTCTGGTCTCCGAACGTGGTGCGGCAGTCAACGAGCAGCCTGGTCCGCAGCGAGCCCTGGTCGTTGCCCGCGGCCTCGGCCAGCAGGTCAACCGCGGCGTTCCGAGCCCGTTCCGGCCAGTCCCCGCCAGCGTGGTCGGCGACGATGACCAGCGGTTCCCACGTGTCGGCGGCCCGGTCCTCGACCGGCATGGCCGGTTCGGCGGCTTCGAGCTGGGCGAGGTCGGCGCGCAGCCAGCGTTCGAGCCGCTGCGCGATGCTGGCCAGCACGGGCCGGTCGCGCCGGTAGCGGTAGGGCGAGACGGTTTCGCCGGGGGCGCGGCGACGCATGCGGATGATGACGGCGCGGTCCTCGATGGTGTCGGGCATCGCCCCGATCCCGGCGAGGGCGGCCATGGCGAAGGTGGGGATGGACTCGACCCGGTTGGCGGCGGCGTCGTAGCGCTTGGCGGGCCGGTTCCGCTGGTGCCCGGCGTTGAGCAGGCCGCGCAGGTCCTCGTTGCTGCCAGCGTCGGGGCCGAAGATGGTGTCGGCCTCGTCTACCAGCATGGTCGGCGGATCGTCGCTGATCGACCGGTACACCGCCGATGGCGAGGCGTTGACGGTGATGAACGGCTCGTGGCAGGTCGCCTCGACCACGTCGAGCAGGCGGGACTTTCCGCACCGCTTCTCCGGGGCGCGGATGACCAGCCGGGGCGCGTGAGCCCAAGCGGGCTGCGCGTGGGTGGCGGCGATCCACAACGTGACCGCGTCGACGGCCTGCGGGCTGGGCAGGATGACGTAGCGGGTCAGCGCGGAGTGGAGTTCGTTGAGCAGGGCCGCGCCCTGGTGGGCGTCGGCGGGCTGTGGCGTCACGGTGGTTCCTCCAGTGCTGGGGTGGGCGGTCATGCAGCGGTGAAGCCGTGCAGGGAGTCGGGACCGTCGTTCGCGCCGCGCTGCCAACCGCGGGCGGCATTGCGGCGCGCTGCGGCTTCTTCGACCGGCTTGCCGGTGCGCTGGCGTCGACGGATCGCGGCAGCCACCAGGGCGTCGATGACGTCGTGCTCGCTCCACGGGGCAGCGTCGTGGGCCGCGAGGTTGGCCAGTCGGCGCGCGGAGTTGTAGACGATGCGCCAGCGCTCGCCGTCGAGGGTCTCGACCTTGGCCAGCTCGCCGTCCCAGATCCGTTGCCAGTAGCCGGGGGCGTGGTTGCCGGGCTGGACGCCCCCGAGGTTGGGAGCTTTCGCTTGGGCGAGCGGCCGAGGGGCCGGGGCGACCCGGTGTCGCAGCCACTTCGGCAGCGGTGCGATGTCGGTGGTGGTCGACACCCGGACATATGCGCCGAAGGTGTCTTCTGGAGGCGCGGTGATCTCGCAGCTGGGCGCGACGACGTAGCCGCCTTCAGCACGGATGTCGACCTGATGACCGACGCGGCCGGTGGCGTCACTGGACACTCGCGCCTCGTCGGCGCGGAAGTACAGGTGTCGCCCCTCGCTCGGGGTAGCGATCGTCAAGGTGTCCGGCCACTGCTCGCCGTCGGCCGCTGCGATCGCACGCAGGGCTTCCATCCCGTCCGCGACCAGCTCGGGCACGTCGGATGCGGCCGGTGCCGGGAGCTTGGGCTTGCGGTCGAGGTCGAGCACGACCAGCCCGGACGGGCCGGTGGCGATGCCGACGTTGGCACGCGGAGTTCGCGCCCACCAGCGCCGGATCACTGCGGGCTCGGTGGTCGCGGCCAGCAGGCCGTGGCAGGGCCGGTCGGCGGTCAGGCATCCGCACTCGGCCGGGGTGCACTCGTCGGCCTTGCAGCGCGCGCAGTTCCCGAACGGGCGCTTGGAGTACGGCCGCAGCGGGAAGACGTAAAGGTCGTGGCTGGCCAGCCACGTGGCGACGTGCAGCGGGGTCGTCGCGCGGGCACTACCGCTGCGGTGGTCGTCGCAAGCGCGAGGTTCTGCGATCATGGTTCGGCGCTCCTCGTGGGTGCGGCGGCCTCGTTCAGAGCTCGGGCAGAGACGGCTGAACGGGGCCGTGCTCTTTTTCAGGGATCAGCTGCGGCGGTTGCGCCGGTTGGCGCGGTAGAGGCGGTTAAGGGAGTTCCACGCCTTGCGCCCGGCCCGTAAGCGGAGCCCGCTGGCTTCGCACGGAGGGCACAGCCGGATACCTCGCCCCAGCCGGGAGGTGATCCGGCCGCTTCCCTTGCAGACGCGGCAGGCCTTGAAGGGCCAGATCAGGCACATCAATCCGTAACTGACCGTGATCAGCAGGATGAAGGGCCAGCCCTTCACTAGGAGGTCGAACAGGGGCACCGATTCCTCTCCTTCCACTGTTTTTGGACGTGTTGAGCCAGACGCCTCTAGGAACTAGGGCGCTGGTGGGAAAAGGGATGGGTGTCTAGCTGGGCCTCTAGACCTAGAGGGGCTGGGGTCTAGGCCTAGAGGCCGTTCGTGGGCTAGCTCGCTTCCCGCTCACTGTCACGCTCCGTGACAGTCTTGGCGATGTCGGCGCGGACGATGCCGATCCGGTTCGCGCCCTTGCCGTCGTCGGTGGTTCCCCAGACCTGCCCGGTGCGGATGCCGTGCCGCTTGAGCGCGGCAGTCAGGTCGGCGGCTTCCCGGTACGTCTCGTAGACATCGGGGCGGAGCTCGTAGAGCCGGGCGATGACGCGCTCGTTCCAGACCTTCTTCTCGGTCTCGGGCACCACGGCCAGGATGTCCTCCAGCAGCGTGTCCCGGCGCGTGCTCTCCTCGACTTGCAGGGCTTCGCCGATGGCGTGCCCGGAGAGGGTCCCCGCCTTCTCACGCAGGGCACGGGCGTAGGCGGCGACCTTCTCCGAGGCCGGGCCGTCGAGCCCGGCGACGGTGCGCACGATCTGCGCGTCGGAGCCCTCACCGACCAGGTAGCCGATGCCCTTGTCCGCCCACGCGAACGTGGTTGCCCGCACGCCCTGCTTGTACTTCGAGGTGCCCAGCACCATGTCGTTTTCGGTCTGGCCCTGCACCTTCAGGCAGAACCGGGTGGAGACGTTCGCCGAGATGCCGGTCGGCAGGCTCTTGGCGTCCGGGCGCTGGGTGGCCAGGATCAGGATGATCCCTAGCGCCGGACCGCGCTTGACCAGGTCAGTGCAGATCCCGGCCAGCTCCTCGCCGTACTCCTCGTGCTCGAACCACACCTGGCATTCGTCCACGCCGATGACGATCGGGTGCAGCTTCAGGGACTTCTTGCTGGCCAGGTCCGGGGTGACCTTGTTCTCCGGGGCCATGCCCTGCTTGGCCAGGTCCCGGATGAGCTTGGCCCGGCGGCGCAGCTCCTCGCGGAGTCCGCGCAGGTCAGCCACGCCCTTTTCGATCTCGTCCTCGTCGTCGCCGACCCCGTGGACGTGGGTGACCTTCTCCAGCGGGTCGAGGTCGCCGGTGCCCTTGAGGTCGTAGGTGTGCAGCTCGGCGCGCGGGTCCAGGGCGGCGATGAGCAGCAGCTCACGCAGCGCGAAGGTCTTGCCCATGCGCGGGATCGCGCCGATGGCGACGCTGGTGAACATCAGCCGCAGGTCGACCCACCGGCCGCGCTGGTCGGTGCCGAAGGGCTGGGGCTGGAACAGGTCGACCTGCTTGCCGCTGCGCAGGGCCCATGCGGGCTGCTTCGCCTTGCGCATGTCCTGGTCACCGACCCACAGCACCATCCGACCGGCGTGCTCGGAGTTGTCGGCCTCCGGCCACACACACCCCAGCGGGCGGCGCAGGCCGGACGCGAGCTTCTCGCGGCGGTCCATGATGTCCCCGGCCGTCACCCCGTACGGCAGATCAACGTCAGCCCGCCAGCCCTTGCCGTCCCGGCTGATCGGCTTGGGGAACCCGATCCCTTCCCCGCCCTTGCCTACAGCCTGGTTGATCTGCGAGATCCCCAGCGAGGACAGGGCACGAGTCACCGCGTCGCTGGTCAGCTTGGGCACCTTGGTGGCCTCAACCGCCCGGCTGGCGATCGGCTTGTCCGCGGGAGCTCCCAACCAGCCCAACGCGCCGACGGCACCGGCAACGATCGACCACTGCACGATCTCGGGCAGCATGGCCCGGCCAACCAGGAACGCAGTGATTCCGGCTGCCCCGAGCCCGATTGCCATCACGGCGCGGGTGCGGACCCGGTGGTCACGCTGAATCGACAGCTTCAGGTACTCGCTGGCGTCCTCGCGGCGGGCCGACGCACCGCGGACCGGACGCCCTTCCGCGTCGGTCAGCCACGCCACCAGCCCGCCGATCAGGCGCAGCGAGCCCTGCGGAACCCGGGCAAGGACCCGAGCGATGTAGACCGGGCAGCGCACCGCGTGGAACGCGATGGTGTGCCCGGCGTAGCCCAGTGCCCACCGTGCGGTGTCGCGGAACTCCTGGGTGCTCTTCGCCCACGCGGGCAGGATCGGCTGCCGCTTCTCGGAGCGCACCAGCTCGGTACCCGGCTGCCGCTTCTCCGGCTGGTCGACCTGCGTCGGCTCCACCAGCTCGCCTTCGAGAACCTCGCCGGACTCGGCGTCGGTTCCGTCGAGGCGCTGGGAGGGGAAGTGCAACACCCGCGCTTCCTCGCTGGTCACGGTCTCGGCGCTCTGCTCGCTGGGGCGCTGGTCATCGGTGCGCTCGGTCATCGCGCCACCTCCAAGCGGTCGTCCTTGATCAGGTGAGCAAGCGCGGCCCCCATGCCCAGCACTGCAACGGGCAGGCAGGCGACCAGCGCGGTGATCGGCCACGGCGCGGCGTCCATGCCAGCGGCCTTCATCAAGTGGTAAGCGATCTGCCCCAGGGCCCCCAGCAGCAGAGACCCGAGAGCGGACCACTTGGCGAACCGCCGAGCTCGGGCCGGGACCTGCCCGGACATCCACACCCTCAGGGCGTAGGCTGCGTAGGTCTCCATCCCGATCGGCAGGGTGATCGCGGTGTTGAGGGCGAACCCGTCGGCGATCCCGGGCAGCGGGTGCACGATCCCGAAACCGGTAAGCCCACCCAGGCCTACCCAGCCGGACCAGATCGCCACGAACGCGGGCAGCGACAGCAGCAGCACCGGCCACGCCGACAGCGGCTTACCCAACCGGCTTGCGCGGGTGGGCTCAGCCGGGTCCGAAACCGCCGTGACCGGCTCGGACTCCGCCTTGCGTGTCTGCGGGGTCTCAGCGGCCGCAGCCGGGCTCGGCTCCGGTGCCGACTCGGCCACATCGGGACCGGCCACCGCCTCGGCACCCGCGCCAGAGGTGGTGTCGCCGGGGTGACCATCCCCGGGTTCGTCGCGGGTGGTCTCGGACTCCGTACCCACCTGGGCGGGGATGGACTCGGTGACCAGGTGCAGCCGGGTCGGCGAGTCGGGCGCGGACTCCTGCCGTTCGGCGTTGAGCTGGTCGAGGATCGCGCGGGCCTTCGTCGCGCCGATCCGCAGCTCGTTCATGAGCTTGTTGCGGCCCGGCACCCGGCCGAGGTCGGCGGCGAGCTGGCGGGCACGGGGCAGCAGTTCCTCCACCGGCACCGGGTACGCACTCTTCGCGGTCGTCATCGGCCGCTCACCCCCAGACGCAGCCGCGGGGCTGGGGCGATCTCGCCGAGACGATCGGCACCGGCCCACACCCGGCGCAGCACCACGACCGCGCCGAAGAGCACCAGCCCGGCCGTGCGGGCTGCCCCGGACACCACTGCCAGCAGCACCAGCACCACCGCGGGCAGGACGGTGGTCACCGCGAACCGACCAACCACAATCAGCGTGAACAACGTCAGCGGCAGGACCACCAAGGCCAGGAACTCGACCAGCCGGAACCCGGCCCCGAGCAGCGCGGTTTTCATCGCGTACCTCCGTCGTACTGGTCGTGCTGGTGGGTGGTACGCACCTCGCGGCAGCGGCGGCAGACCTTCGCGCGCTCCCCACAGCCGCCGGAGAGGTAGCCGTCTACGCACATGCACTGGTGTTCCTCGCCCCAGCGATGTCCCACGTAGGCGCAGATCAGGCGGGGATGGCAGGCGGAGCAGTACAGCTCCAGCGTGGGCAGCACCTCCCACGCACCGGCCCCGTCCGGGCCGCCCTCGGAGGTGACCGCTTCCAGCGCGTCCCCCTCGTCGAAAAAGTGCACGATCACGCCCGCCGCATCGCTGGCCGTGGTCCCGCAGCTGTCACACACGGCGACGGCGTACGGGTGCTTCCGTAACATCAGGGATCTCCTAGCGGTCGAAAGGTGGTTGGGAGACCCGGCCCAGCAGGTGTTCTTGGCGGAATGTGCTGCTGGGCCGGGGCGCGACTACTTCCCCGCGGCCTTCTTCGCGGCCTGGCAGGCCGGGCACTTCGGCGAGGCCGCCCCGAGGTACCAGTACTCGGACAGGGTCTTGCGGGTTTCGGCCTTCAGGCCGCACCAGAAGATGACCGTCCCGCTCCACAGGGACGTCTTCTTCGTCTCGTGCCACATGTCGTCGCTGGCCATGTCTCCGCCTCCCCTGTCTCAGTCCTCGCCCAGCAGGCCGCAGGTGTCGCAGCCGCAGCACGGGCACCCGCCCTGGTCCTGGCACTCCGGGCACGCGGCCGTCGCGTCGAGGACCTCGCCCTCGATGACCGGCCCCACCAACTCATTGCCCATGACGTCTCCAGCCGGACTCAGCGCCGCCACCACGGCACGTTCTCGGCGGCCCGGGCGACGCGGTCGTTGGCGGCCAGGTACTCGTCGGTCTCCGTGCGGTCGCGGCGGCTGACCTTCTCCAGCTCGGCCTGCGCGGTCTTGTACTCGTCGACGGCCTGCTTCTTGCTGTTCCAACCCATCTCGGTGTCCTTCCTCCTCAGGCGGCTTGCGCCGCGGTGGTGGTGCAGTTCCAGCAGATTCGCGGGCGGGGCAGGCAGTACCCGGCGTCGCTCCCGCATCGGGTGCAGCGGCGGCGGGCAGCCATCGCCGCGGCCAGGGCCCGGCGCTGCGCCAGCGTCGGGACCCGCTTCGGCTTGGCCTGGTTCACGTCGTAAAGCCCGGCCCACGCCTTGCCGCGGCGCCAGACGAGCTGGGCGACGATGCCGTGCCCGCCCGGGCACAGCCCCGCGGCCCGCAGCTGGCGGCGGGTCGCCAGCCCCTTCGGGGCCAGGCCGAACGGGAAGGTCGGCAGCCCGTTCGCGATCCAGCCGAACTCACGGCGGCCGTCGGGCAGCTCGACCAGCTCCAGCTTGCGCCTGCTCATCGCCAAGACCTCCACAGTGGCCAGTCGGTCAGAGCCGGTTGCCGTACTGCTCGATCTCCGAGACCGCCGCGTAAACCAACTGGTGCAGCTCGCTGACACGCTGCCCTTCCTCGGACAGGTCCCGGAACGCGGCGATGGCCTGCAGCACCTCGGACTGCTGGGACTGGCCGAGCGTGGTGTAGAGGTGCCCGGCGATCTCGCCAGCCCACTGCTGGACCTGGGCCAGCGCGGCGTAGATCTGCTCGGTCTTGGTCTTGGTGTTGGCGAGCGCGGCCTGGATCTCCTCGATACCGGCCATGGCAGAACCTCCCGTGTGCGTGGTGGTGGTTGGGGTGCTGGGTGCCGTCGGACGCGAGGCCTGGGTGGCGGTGACGATGCGCCGGACTTCGGTGCCGTTGAGTCGGCTGCGGGTGAGCAGCTGCTGGGCAACGGCGGTGATGTGGGGCCAGCGCTGGGCGATCCGGGCGTCGGCAGTGCGGTTGGCGCTGTCCATCGCCTCCCGCATCGACACGCGCCTGCCGCGGTCGTTTTCGAGGTTGATCACGTCCCCGAAACCGCCGTAGGCGACGTCGATGCGGTTGGCGTGGGTGTCCCACCCCCGCTCTGCCAGCCACCGCAGGTTGGCGCGCATTCCCGCGACGATGTAGGCGTGGTAGTCGTCGGTGGCGACGCGCTTCCCCTCCATGTCCCAGCGGGTCATGCCACCGGACGACAACGACGTGCCGTGGACGCTGGTGTCTTGATGCCCCAGCAACACCTCATCCAGGACGAAACCCGCGTCGGTGCCGACGACGGCGTGCGCGGCCTCGTGCACCGCGAAGTACTCCCGCCGGTCCTTCTCCGGCATCCACTTCAGCGGCTGCTCAAGAACCAGCTTCGGCGTGCCGTACTGCTCAACCGCGGCGTGAATCCGTGCAAGACACCCGCCACAACGGCTGAAGTCGGCGTTCACCAGGTGCTCGAACCGCTTGCCCCACCCCTCGCTGAGGATCGAGGCAGTGCAATCAGCACACAGAACCTCGGCGTACCGCAGCACCTTCTCGTCCGACCCCATCACGCCGCGCCTCCGGAAAGGACGGTCATGAACTCGATGGCCTTGCCCGCTCCGGCGCGGATGAAGGACGCGGACTCGCTGGGCCAACGCACGACGATGAAGATCAGGGCGGCGACCATCAGGAACGCCTTGAACGACCCCTTGCCGGGGTGCGCGAGAACGGGCTGACGTGCCATCACGCGGCCTCGCCATCGGTCGCCGGGAACGAGATGTAGGAGGTCTTCGCGGGCGGCAGGGCGCGGAGAACCCGCCGCTCGGTGCGCCGGTTGCGGCGCTTCTCGGCGATGTCGGTGGCCAGCGACGACGGCTGGCGCAGGGCCGCCTCGTCGAACTCGGAGTAGGCCTCGCTGATCAGGATGTTGATCGCGGTCTCGTTCAGCCCATCCGGCGCGTTGTACGACTCGACCGGGGCCTCGTCCAGCCACTTGGCGATCGAGCGGGGGACCGATCCGTACCTCATGACGCTCCCAACTTCGCGGGTCTGCAGGTTTGAGGGTTTGACCTCAAACTTTCGATGTTGAGCACGTTAACCCGGCCGCGAACCAAGCGCAAGGGGGTTTGCCTGCAAACCTTCAAACCGGCGTACTATGCGACGCATGGAACCTCGACCGACCGCCGTCGCAGCGCCGATGCAGCTGCGCATTGCGGACGACATCCGAATGCAGATTGAGCGGGGCGAGCTGACACCAGGCGACCCGCTACCGACGTTGCACGAGCTGGCCGCCCAGTGGGGGTGCTCCCTCAACTCTGCGCGGTCGGCAATTTCCCTGCTCAAGCAGCAGGGGCTGATCACCGGAGGCCGCGGGAAAGCACCGGTCGTGCGCACCCAGCCCCGCCAGGTTGTCCGGTCTTCGAACCGCCACCAGGTCGAGAAGGACCTCGTTCTGGCGGGCGAGGACGAGCGGGGGCAGAACGGCGTTGCTGAGAACGACCTCGGGGTGCCGCTCGACGACCTGAAGTTCACGGCCACCCACGAGGTCATCAGCGCTGACGCCGACCTCGCGGAAGGCTTCGGCATCGAGCCGGGTGCCGACGTGCTTCGCCGCGTGTTCGAACTGGCCGACCCGAAATCAGGTCACCTCGAAGCGTGGAGCGTCTCGTACATCCCGTACGACCTGGTCAGCGCCGCGCCGGAGATCTTCGAATCGACCAAGCCTCACCCCGGCGGCACGCAGCACCAGCTCTACGCGGCCGCCGGGATCGAGCTCGCCCGCATCGATGACGAGGTCACGTCGGCGATGCCCACTACTGTCACTGCGCAGCAGTGGGGCATGGACCCGGGCATCCCGATGATCCGCGTCCGTCGAATCTCCATCGACACGCAGGGCCGGACCGTCGAGATCTCCGACGCCGACTTCCCCGCCGATCGAACCAAGCTGCACTTCTCAACACCGCTGACCTTGTGGTGACCCCCGCCCCGAACCGCGCAGGAAACGGAGACCTCATGCCCCGGATCTCGATCGTTACGGCAGCGTACGGACCCACCGCGACCTACTTGGGCGAGACGATCGACAGCGTCAAGGCCCAAGCGCTCCCCCCCGGTTGGGAGCTCGAATGGGTCGTCCAGGAAGACGGGGATGCCCCCTCCTTGGCCGCGCAGTTCGACGGGCTCGACTTCGCCCGCTACGAGGCCAACGAAGCACAGCTGGGCCTCGCGGTTACCCGCAACCTCGCGCTGTCGCGGGTAACCGGTGACCTGGTGCAGATCCTTGACCACGACGACATCCTGCTGCCAGATGCCTTGACGGCCCTGATTCCGCGGTTCGCCAACCCGGCCATCCACTGGGCAATCGGGCAGGCTGACGACCTGATGCCGGACGGAAGCCGCGCCTCGTTCGCGTCCATGCTCGACCACGGCGTCGTTCCGGCTGGCCGCGTCAACGAGTGGGCTGCCGACAACGGCGGCAACTGGCCGATTCACTGCGCCGGGCTGATGATGCGCGCCGCGACACTCCGCGCTCTTGGCGGCTGGGCCGCCTCCCCGGCAGATGACGACCTGGTGATGTTCGCGGCGCTGTCCGAAGTGGTCGACGGTTACAACGACCCTGCCCTGACCTGGCTTTATCGGCAGCACCCCAACCAGACCCACAAGACGCAGTCCTGGAAGACGTGGGGCAACGCTGGTCGGCGGATCGCCCTGCAGCGCGCAGCCGCGGTCCGTGCCGCTGGGATCTTCGCGGCAGAGCCGGTCGCGCCCGTCGACGGGGCCGCCGTCGAAGCGGTCGAGGTCGGCCAGCTCATCCCGAAGGAGAACTACCCGGGCCGCTGATCACGGCCAGAAGGGCCGCCATGGTGTGCACCATGGCGGCCCTTCGCGTTCCGTGCGCAATCCGGCGTCGCCTCGTGCCCTGGGAGCGGCAAACCGTTGTCGTCGACGCTCCGCTCTCGCTCCTTCATCTCCGCCTCGAAAACGTGTCGCCGACCTTGTAGCAGCAGGTCGCGGGCTCGCTGTTCGTGTTCGCGGAAGCAGCGCCAGTAACCGTCGTCGAATTCCTCGACGACCTGGAACGTCCACCGCCCGGCGATGACGTTGCGGCCGACGAGCTCGCACTTGATCGTGTCGGCCAGCTCGCCTTGGCCGCAGTCCTTCAGGGCCGCCACAGCTGCGGAGAGGGCCGCGGCACCGGAACCGATCAGCTGGTGGAACTCGTAGAGGTGCCCACGTGCTCGCTCGATGGTTTCCAGTGCCTCGGTGAGCTTGCCAACCGCAGCCACCGTCGCGTCGTCAACGCCTTCCGGGCGCTGGTGCTCGAGTGCTGGCCGATCCGCGACGTCCATGCGGCCATGGTGAGCTCGCGTGGCGCGCTTAGCCTGTTGAGCCTCCCGCCTGGCCTATACCGAGGTATGGGCCAGCGCCTCTCAGGGCCGCTACGGCGATCTGAGAGCGCCTTGAAATCGCTTCTAAGGCGCGCGGGTGTCGTCGGGTGCCGAAGCTGCGTCTAGAGCTGTTTCCCCTGGCATAGGCGTCGCCAGCAAGTCAACGAGTGCCTCCAGCCTTCGCGCGAGCCGGGCTCGCTGCTCCTGCGTGACCTCGCCGCGGGGCAGCGCGAAAGCAACTTCGTCCAGTTCCCACTGGGCAGCGCGAAGCACGACGGCCAGGCGCGCGTTCTCGGACATGCCAAGCAGGGTAGACGACTATGTACGTCTCTAGACATCTCTAGTCGTAGAGGTTCATCCGTACAGGTCAGCGGGTATCCAGGCTGGGGTCATGTCCTGGAATGACCGGTCCGACCGCATCAACCACGACGGCCCGACCACCGTATGGCGGCAAGTTGCCGACGACATCACGGCCGACATCGAGTCGGGCGAGCTGTCGCCGGGCTCCCGCTTGCCGAGCGAGGCTGAGCTTGCCGAGTTGTACGGGGTCGCTCGCGGAACCATTCGGCGAGCGGTGGTGGCGTTGGTCGAATCTGACGCGGTGACTGTGGTGCATGGTCGCGGTACGTTCGTGGCTGCTAAGTAGGCCTGGCATGGGCGGGGCGAGCAGCGAGGACTGAAGCATGCTTGAGACCGGAAGCAGCGAGGACGCGATTCGCAGCAGCAATCCTGACAGCGTCGAGGGAATCGTGCTGCGACTCGCAGCATTCGGCATACAGGTCAGCGAACCGCAGCAGGCTGCGTTCTCAGGGCTGTCCTTTGACCAGGCGCTCCGCTTGGTCGAAGTTGGTGAGCTTTTCCAGATCAGAGACTGCCTGCACGACCTGCGCGTAAACACCGAGAACGTAGATGAGCACTTGGCGAACGTCGCCAGCAACACGTCCAACCTCAACACGATGACCCAGCACCTGGGGGCCGTCGTAAGCGAGCTCGAATCCAAGTCCGCTCAGCCGGAACAGGGCTCCCTGTAGCCCACAGGTGCGACGACCTTCGCTGCCTGGGGCCGACTTCAGCTGCGCGACTTTCTCGGTCTCAGTTCTGGTCTCATTCGCCTTCGTCCGCGACCGTTCAGCGGTGTCCGCGAGAGCCTCCGACCGACCCATACGGACAGAACGAACCGCACAAAACGGAAGATCGCAGACCTTGAAAGCGAGCGTCGCGAGAGCGACCGGGGGTTCGAATCCCCCCGCTTCCGCTTAGCTGACCAGCACGCACAGGTCCCGGCGGGGATCTCCCCCTTCGGGCCCTGTGCCCTGCGAGTCGCGTTCACCTTGGCCATTGACCGCTTCTTCTGCATCGTGGCCGGTGGCGGGGAGCGCAACCCCCTTCGCGGGCTCACGTGCAGCACTTACGCGTTGACCTCCTGCGATGTGCTGGAGGCGCTCGCTTGGTGTAGCGAGAACCAGGCGACCCCCGGTTGTTTCGTGCTCCACGCCGCTTCCTGGACCAACCACGGCTACCTCAGCATGCCGCCATGGTGCCGGGCTCCGGAGCCGCGGAGGGGTATCCGCCGGGTGTCAGCGGCGGACCGGGTAGGTGAGGTGGAGGGCTCGGCGGCCTTGGATCACGGTGGGGTCTTCGAGGAGGAGGTGCCCCCGGTCGAGCTTGGTGAAGTGGGGGACGCCTTCGCCGAACAGGACCGGTACGAGGCTGACGCGGACCTCGTCGACCAGGTCGAGGTCGAGGGCCTGCTGGATGATGTTGGCGCTGGCGATCGTGATGTCCTTGCCGCCAGCGATCTTCCGCGCCTCGGCGATCGCCGCCTCGACTCCGCTCGCGAAGGTCGTCCTCGGCCACCGCTCGGCGTCGGCCGGGGTGTTGTGGGTGACCACGACGACCGGGGCGCCGCACGGGTGCGCGTCGTTCCAGCCGTGCGCGATGTCGAACAGCCGTCGGCCCGCGACGAGCGCTCCGACGTTGCCGGTCAGGTCTCGCAGCGCCTCCGCGCTGGCCTCGTCGACCTGGAACGCGATGTCCTCGTTGCCGCTCGGCACGGACACCTCACCGGCGCCGTACCAGTCGAAGAGCTCGGCGAAGTGGTCGTCGGGGTCGGCCACGTAGCCGTCCAGGGACATCGTCACGTGCGTGAAGACCTTGCCCATCGTGGTGCTCCTCAGGTAGCGGGTTACCACCTGTCCAGACCAGGCAGGCCGGTATTTCTCATCGGCGGCCGCTGGCTGCGTCCCCGTTTCGCAGCGGGCGGGGCGGGGGTTCGGGCACACTGCGAGCGGTGAGCTTCCGCGATCAGGTCCCGACTTCTGAGCAGATCGAGGCGCTGGACCACGAGTTGCGGGTCAGCCCGGGCACCGCCTACGGCGACGAGGTCTCCGCCGTGCTCGACTGGTTGCGCGAGGAGCGGCCGAACGGCGGGGCGCACCTGGCGCGGTTCCGGTTCGGTCCGCACCCGGTGCTCGACTGGTTCGCCACCCGGAACCGGTTGCCCGAGCTGAACTGCATGCTCGACCACCCCGTCGTGCGCGGCACCCTCCCCGCCGAGTTCCAGCAGCCGTTCCCGCTCCCCGAAGCCGCGGAGCGCTATCGGCGGGGCTGGATCCCGGGCGTGTCGATGCAGCTCAGCAGGGAGTGGGCGTGGAGCTTGTACGCCGGTGGCATGCACACGTCCGTCGATCTGACGTTGACCGCGGAAGAGCGGGAGCAACGCGCCCACCGCGCCATCGACGCCGGGCAGGCGCTGTACTCGGCCTTGTTCCGCGACCGGTACGCCGCCATCAACGTGTACAGGACGCCGGACCCGTGGTGCGCGTGGTTCCCGGGCCTGTTCAACAGCACGTGGGCCGCCTACGACCTGGACGAGCGGACGTTGCTGTTGCTGTGCGTCACCGACATGGACTGAGCGGCGCGTTCAGGCCAGGCCCGCGTCGCCGCCAGCTGCTCCTGCAAGCCGCGTGCACGGATGATCGCCGCGCTTCGGGCATGACCTGATTCTGCCGCGCAGCTTGAGAAGTGCGCCGCGCTCAGCGCTCCTCGGTGAGGAAGGTCAGGACGGCTTCCAGGAACTCCGGTTGGGCTTCGACGTTGGCCATGTGGACCGTCGGGAGGATGGTGAGGCTCGCGCCGGGGACGATCTCGGCGAGCTCCTTGCCGTGGGCGGCGGACGTGACGGTGTCGTGCTCGCCCGCGATGACCAGCGTCGGGGCCTCGATGAGCGCGGCCGTGCGGCGCAGGTCGTAGTCGCGCACCGCTGCCCAACTACCGGCCACCCCCTCGCGCTTCGTGGCGAGCAGGGTGCGGCGGAAGGGCTCGACGACCTCGTCCTGCAGCATGTGGGGCGGGAACCAGTTGTTCAGGAACCTCTCCGCGGTGGCCCGCATGTCGGGGGCCGCCAGGAGGTCGGCGATCGGCTGGTCCCACTGGTCGGCAGGGCCGAGGTTCGCCGCGGTGTTGGAGAGCACCAGGCGGTCGACGCGCTCCGGGACGTGGATCCCCAACCACTGCGCGACGATCCCGCCCAGGGACAGGCCAAGCACGTGCACCCGCTGCAGGCCCAGGGCGTCCAGCAGCTCCACCACGTCGCGGCCCAGCCGGTCCAGGGAGTACGGGCCGCTCGGGACGTCGGAGGCGCCGTGGCCGCGCGCGTCGTAGCGCAGCACCCGGAAGTGCTCGGTGAGCGCGGGCACCTGGCCGTCCCACATGTGGAGGTCCGTCCCGATGGAGTTCGAGAGCAGCAGCACCGGCTTGTCCCGGTCCCCGTCGAAGCGGTAGGCGATGCGGACGCCGTCGCCGGTGGTGATCCCCATGTCAGCGTTCTCAGCGGTCATGCGCTCAGCCTATGGAGCCCTCCTGCAGACAGCTATTACAAAGATCGGACGGTCCTTGTAGATTGCTTGGACAATGTTCACGCTCCACGAGTTGCAGTGCTTCAACGCCGTCGTGCTCGACGGCGGGTTCCAGGCCGCCGCCGAGCGGCTGCACCGCTCCCACCCCTCGGTGTTCGCAGCGGTCTCCAAGCTGGAGCGCCAGCTGGGCCTGGAGCTGCTGGACCGCTCGGGCTACCGGGTTCAGCTCACCGAGGCGGGGCGCGCCTTCCACCGCAAGGTGCGCTTCCTGCTGCACGAGGCCGAGGAGCTGCAGACCTACGCCGCGCAGCTGGCGATGGGCGAAGAGGCCGAACTGCGCGTGGTGTTCGGAGACCTGTGCCCGCTGCCACCGGTGCTGGAGCTGCTCAGCCGCTTCTTCGCGGAACGCCCGCAGACACGGCTGCACCTGCAGTTCGAGACGATCACCGGCCCGTGGGAGCGGCTGCTGGAGGACGAGGCCGACCTCATCGTGCACCGCGTCCCCAAGAGCGACGTGCGGATGGAGTGGATCGACCTCGGCCGCGTCGCGCTGGTGCCCGTCGTGGCGCCCGGTTTCCTGCCCTTCCCGCCGGACACCGACATCACGCCGCAGCGGATGCAGACCTTCACCCAGTGCGTGGTCCGGGATTCGGCGCGGAACCCGTTCGAGCAGGGCCACTTCCTGGTCGAGGGCGCGCCCCGGAGCTCGGTGCCGGACCACCTCATGAAGAAGGAGCTGATCCTGCACGGCATGGCCTGGGGGCACCTGCCGCGGTTCCTGATCGAGCAGGAGCTGCGCGACGGGCGCCTGCTCTCCATCGCCGGGCGGCACTTCCCCGGCGTGGTCGAGGACCTCTCCGCGGCGCGCCGCCGCGACCGGCCGCACGGACCGGTCGCCGACCAGCTGTGGGACTTCCTGGCCAGCAACGCGCCGGTCCTGCGGCCGGGGCTGGGCCGGGTGGCCCGGATGAAGAGGCCACCGGCGGGCTAGGAGTCGCTCGCAGCGCCGGGTGGGACGAGCGGGGTTAGCGTGGCGGGATGACCCGACGGCTCCTCTCGGCAGCGGCGTTCGCGCTGGTAGCGGCGGCGTGCGGGACGACCGCGCCACCCGCTCCGGCACCGCCGCCACCCGCTCCGGCACCGCCGCCACCCGCGCCCAGCTCTCCTGCGCCGAGCCCGACGCCCACGCCGGAGGTCGAGCACGCGCCGCCCGGTTTCGTGCGGCTGCGCGACGTCGACCCCTCGATCGTCGAGGAGATCCGCTACGCGACGCCGCACAACTTCACCGGCGATCCGGTGCCGGGCTACGACGAGCCGATGTGCGTCGTGACGCAGCCGCTCGCCGAAGCGCTCCGCGCGGCGCAGCAACGATTCACGAGCCAGGGCTACACCCTCAAGGTCTACGACTGCTACCGGCCGCAGCGCGCCGACGGGCACTTCGTCGCGTGGGCGGAGGACGTCGACGACCAGCGCATGAAGGACGAGTTCTACCCGGGCCTGGACAAGTCGCGGCTGTTCGCCGACGGCTACATCGCCGAGAGGTCCGGGCACAGCCGGGGCAGCTCGGTCGATTTGACGCTCGTGCGGCTGCCCGTCAGCCCCCAGCGCCCCTACGTGCCTGGCGAGCCGCTGACCTCGTGCACCGCCCCGGCCGGGCAGCGGTTCCCGGACAACAGCATCGACATGGGAACCGGTTACGACTGCTTCGACAGCCGGTCGCACACCGACGACCCGCGCGTGACCGGCGAGGCCGCGGCCAACCGGAACCTGCTGCGCGACGTGCTCACCTCGGTCGGCCTGAAGAACTACGCCTACGAGTGGTGGCACTTCAACCTGCCCCGCGAACCGTTCCCGGACCGGTACTTCGACTTCCCGGTGAACAGCGCGGCCTTCCGGTGACCGCTAGCGCAGCCGCTCGGCCAGGCGGGCCCTCAGCGGCTCGTAGTCGTGGTCGGGGAAGATCTCCGGCAGCGCTTCGAGCATGTCCGCCAACCGGTCCGGTGTGCGGTCGTACTCCTCGGTTCCCAGCGGCGCTTCGGTGAAGAGGTGCTGCCAGTCGTAAGCACCCTTGGTGATGCGCAGCGCTTCGAGGTAACCGGGGTAGTCGAGGTCCATCTTCCAGAGCCGGCTGTGCGAGTCCGAGTACCAGACCTCGGGGTTCCCCACCCCGGGTTGGAGCCGGATCGCGGCGAAGTGACCGGCGCCGGTGACCGGGCCCTCGTCGATGACCCGGAGCTCCGCGCCCACCCGGCGCTCGGCCTCGGAGTGCAGCGACGACTCGAAGCTCGGCGGGTCCTCGTGGACGAGCAGCGCGAGCGGTGTGAGGTGGAACTCGCCCGCCACCCACGCGTGCGGACCGGCTGTCTGCCACTGGCGACCGAGCTCGGCGAAGCGGATGTTGAGCTCGCACAACGACCGGTCCAGGCTGATGCCCTCCCAGTCCTCCAAGTCGTCGAACGACCCGGAGGCGTCGGTGGCTTCCAGCTGAACGTCCCCCTGGTGCTCGTAGGACACCTCGATCGCCGGGTTCTCGTCCAACGCGCGGACGACCTCGAGCCAGCTCCGCTCGTACGCCGTCGGCTCGGTGAAGTCGGTCATCCTCGGTCTCCTGTCCCGTGCACCCTCGGCGGCGCGGCCCTGCCAGCTCATCACATCCCGGCGGCGCGGTGGGCGGATTCCGACCAGTCCGCTAGTAGTCGAGGGTCGGGTACCAGTCGCCGCGGCCCCGGGGCGTCAGGTCGAGGACGTGCCAGACCGGGGTCAGGAGATCGATGCCGCGCTCGTCGATCTCCTCGGACATGCGGGGGTGCGCCGAGTAGACGTGGCGCACCGCGCCGCTGTCGTCGCGGGTGAACACCGACACCGCCGAATCCTGACCGCCCTCCTCGTCCTCGCTGGCCAGGTCGCGCTTGAACGTGCTCTTCGCAGCGCTGAGCAGGCGCAGCCCCGACCAGCCCCGATTCCGGGCGTGCTCGCGCAGCGCAGGCAGGTCGGCCGCGGCCACGATCGCGAAATCCACGTTCCGCCCCAGGTGGTGGGCGACCCCGTTGAACCCGTCGACCCACATCGTGCACATCGGACACGGCTCGGTCTGCGCCTTGCCGTACATGAGGTGGTAGACGACGAGATCGCGGTCCGGCCCGGTGAACAGCTCGCTCAACCGCACCTCCCGCACCGGCTCATCACCGGCGTCCAGATCCGCCGGGCCCTCCTCGAACGCGTAGTCGTCGACGACCGGCCCCAGCGGGAGCCGACGGCGCTGGTCGGCGACCCGCTCGCGGTGCCGCATCAACTCGATCTCGGCCTCGCGCAGCTCCTCCCGGGCGCGGACGTACTCGGCCGTCTCCCCGGCGAGATTGGTCTGGCGCATGGCTCCCCCTCCCCTCAGCTGCCCCCATCGTCTGCTCCGGCAGCGGGGATCGCCAGGTCACAGGGTCGAGGCGGGGCTTAGGCGTTGTACGCCTGCTGGACGGCTTCGGCCGCCGTCACGCAGCCCGCGGTGGTCAGGTCCAGGTTGGCCAGGGAGGCTTCGTGGGTCTGCTCGTCGGCCGCGGTCACGCAGTCGCTGACGACTCGGACGTGGAAGCCGAGGTCGGTGGCGTGGCGGGCCGTCTGCTCCACCGTCAGATTCGTCGCCACCCCGGTCAGGAACAGCGTGTCGACGTCCCGGTCGCGGAGCCAGGCCGCCAGGTCGTTGCCCGCGAGACCGGAGAGCTTCTGGTTGTCCACCACGTGGTTCGGCTGGTTCGCCATCTCGGGGATCAGGGCCGAGCCCGGCGCGTCCGGGCGGAAGGACTCCTGCGCCTCGCCGACGGCCTGCATGAAACCCGTGTTGCGGACCAGCTGGCCCTCGCCCTCCGGGATGGTGAAGCGGGTGAACACCAGGTCCGCGCCCGCTTCGGCGGCAGCCGCGTGGAACCGCGCGGCGCGTTCCACGACCCCGCTCCGGGCCACCGGTTCGGCGAGCATCCCGCCGAAGAAGCCCTCGGGCTTGATCACGTTGACCTGCCAGTGCAGTGCCAGCACGGCACACCTGCGCTCACCCATCCGGCGATTCTGCCGCACGCTGTCGGGGGTTCGGGACACACTCCCGACATGTCCTCGCAGACCCACCACGCGCTCGACTACGTCGAGATCGCGGTCACCGACTTCGCCGCCGCCAAGGCGTTCTACGGCAACGCCTTCGGCTGGACCTTCACGGACTACGGCCCCGGACCGGCCTACGTCGGGATCCGCGGCGGCGGCGACGCCGAGGTCGGCGGTTTCCGGTTGACCGACCAGGTCACCGCCGGTGGACCGCTGGTCCTGCTGTACTCCACCGACCTGGACGCCAGCGCGCAGGCCGTGCACGACGCGGGCGGAACGGTCACGCAGGGGCCGTACGAGTTCCCCGGCGGGCGGCGCTTCCACTTCCTCGACCCCGCGGGCAACGAGCTCGGCGTCTGGTCCGCGCAGTGACCAGAACCCGACAAAGGCCGTTTTCCTCGTGAACTTCTGACATCCTCCGGTTCCTGGCCGCCGATCCGGGAACGGGGATGATCATGTCGACCGGTCCGTTGCGACTCGTCGCCGCGATGGCGATGGCCGCGCTCGTGTTCTCCGGGGTTTCCGCCACCGCAGCACCGGAAGCCGCCGCCTACGACTGGAGCCGCGAGCTCCGCGAGGGCGACAGCGGCGCTGACGTCACCGAGCTGCAGATCAGGGTCGCCGGGTGGGCGGCCGACAGCGCGGAGCAGACCTTCGTCGGCGTGGACGGGAAGTTCGGCCCGGCGACCGAGGCCGCCGTCGTGCGGTTCCAGCAGGCCTACGGGCTCGACGGCACCGGCGTGGTCGACGCCGCGACGCAGGAGAAGCTCAACGCGCTGGAGGATTCCGACGGGTCGACCGCGCACTTCGACTTCGCCGAGTTCCACTCCAAGGACGGCGCCGGGTTCGGCGGTGGGAACGTCGGGGCGAGCACCGTGCAGGAGAACGTGCGGCGGCTGATGTACAAGCTGGAGGCCGTCCGCAAGAAGGCCGGGGACGCCGCGATCACCGTCAACTCCGGCTTCCGCAGCAAGGCGCACAACGAGAACGTCGGCGGCGCGGCCAACAGCCAGCACACCTACGGCATCGCCGCGGACGTCGTGATCAGCGGCAAGAGCGTCGGCCAGACCATCGAGCTGGCCAAGACCTCCGGCATGTCCGGCATCATCCGCTACGACACCTTCACCCACGTCGACAGCCGCGTGGAATACCCGTACGGCACCCAGCACTGGTACTGGAAGGTGTGATTCCGCGCGGGAGCTGTTCCGGAGTTCAATTCAAATGGTTTTGGGATTTGTTCCGGGTTTTCGTGGTGGCGGGCCGTTCCTCGCTGGCATCATCCGTCGCGTTCATTTCGCGTGATCTGATGGGGAAAAGTGAAGAAGTTCATCGCGCCCGCGGTCGGATTGGTCCTGCTCGGCCTGGCCGGATGCGGCGCTGCCAGCGAGCCCACCGCTCCCGCGCCGAGTTCCCGGTCGCAGTCCGAGCAGGCCACGCCGCAGGTCGGCGGCAAGGACGTCGCCTTCGGCGAGACCGCGGGGATCGAGGAGGAGGGCGGCCAGTTCGCCGTCACCGCCGGTCCGCTGCAGGACGTCACCGAGTTCTCCACCCCGCCGGAGGTGGGCAAGTACGTCTCCACCGATGTCTCGGCCGAACTCCTCGGCGGCACCGGCGGCGCAGTCGCGTCGGTCGACTTCATGCTGGTCGACGGCGCGGGCAACCAATACCCGAGCGCCGCGCCGAACGGCACCGACATGACGGGCGTGCTGTTCGCGACGCTGCTGGCGAAGGGCGATTCCGGCAGCGGGAAGGTGTTCTTCGACGTCCCCGCCGACGCCACCGGTCTGAAGCTCGTCTACCAACCGCTCACCGCCACCGAGCCCATCGGCAGCTGGAGCTGACCTGTCAACCGAGCAGGTCGAGCCAGACGAGGTGGTGGTCGGAGGCGTCGTCGAGGCGGGACAGCTCGTCGTTCGCGGTCGGCCAGAACACCCCGGAGCGCAGCGGGACCAGCGGGGCGGACGGCAGCACGTAGTCGATGCGGAGGTTGCCCGGCGACTCGTCGTCGAAGTCGCCCGTGTCGAAGTACGGGCTGCCGCGGTGGGTCTCGTTCGCACCGCCCTGGGTCGCGCTCGCCTCGACCGCTCCGGCGCTGCCGGGCCGCGGGTCGATCACGCGCGGAGCGTGCAGCAGCTCGCGGATGCCGTTGCTGTCGCCGTCCAGCGGGTCGGAGTTCTGGTCACCGGCGACGACGAACCGGGCGCCGGGCCGCAGGCCGCCGCGCACCCCTTCGTCGTCGTAGACGTAGTCGCCGCGCTTCGGCGTCACATAGTCCGCCCAGAACCGGATCTCGTCCTGGTTTCGCAGGACGTTGCGCTGCTCCGGGCCGTCGAAGGCGGGCGGCGTCGGGTGCGAGGTCAGGAAGTGCACCGTGCGGCCGCCGACGTCGATCGGCAGGTCCCAGTGCGACTTCGAGGACAGGCGGACTTGCGCCAGCTCCTCCGGCGTGAACCAGTCCGCGGGTTCCGGCGTCGCCGGGTCGTCCGGCAGGCGTGCGCCCGGCATGTCCGCCCACCGGAACTGCTGGAAGGTGCGGACCTGGCCGATCGGGTACTTCGAGAGCACCACCATGCCGTACTGGCCGGGGAAGGCGCCGAACCCGTGGGCGTCGCCCGGGCCGCCGACGGTGCCGTCGTTGTCGAGGTCCATGCCGGCCGGCACGCCCGTGTTGACCGGTGCGGTGTAGGCGTAGGGGTAGTCGATCGGGTCGGCACCGCGCTGGCCCCGCGCCAGGTAGTTGGTGCGGAAGGCGTCGACCGCGGCGTTGCCCTCGACGTGGTCGAACTCGTTGAGCAGCAGCACGTCCGGGCGGACCCGCTGCACCACCTCGGCCACCTTCCGCGCCTGCTCGTCGTCCGGTGTGGACAGATCGGCGAGCAGCTCGCCCTCGGCGGCGCGGTTGAGCGAGGCGTTGAACGTCGCGAAGCGCACCGGTTCGGCCGCGTTCGCGGTCGGGGTCACCAGCGCGGCGGCCACCGCTGCCACCACCAGTGCGGCACGTTTCACGACATCACCCCTCCCCGGCGGACACGTCGTTCCGCAGTTTCAACTGAAACTGCGATCAGGCCCCCAACGGAATCACAACTTCAATTGAACCTTTTTCATCCTGGCCGTGGACCGCAGCCGCGAAGGGCGAACTGCACCGGTCGGCAGGGGTCGCATGCGCCGCAGGCGCATAACCCACCCTCGCAACTCGCACCGCCGCGGGTTCTCAGCGTTCGCCTGGCGAGGACGGCCCTGACGCCGTGTATTGGGTCATACATAAGTCAGGGCACCCGGAGTCCAGGCGGGCGCTGAGGTTCCGCTACCGGCACCGCGACGCAGAACGAGGTTGGAAAAACCTCGGTGAAACTGCGGTGACGTGCGGGGCACCCGGAGGCGCCCCGCACGCCGATCGGTCAGGACAGGTTGTGGCCGTGGCCGACCTTCGGGCCCTGGTCGAAGCTCTGGGCCATCATCGTGCTCTGCGCGGCGCGCAGCTGGGCGCGCTCCGCGCGGGTCTGCATGCCGTTGACCGCCTCGGTGCTCTGCGAGTAGGCCTGCACGACGTTCGCGATGCCCTTGGTCATCCGCTCCAGCGCCACGCGGTCCACATTGGACAGATTGTCCCGCGCGCTGTGGTAGTTCGGGTCGAACGCGACGCCCGCGGTGCCGCCCCACTTGGCGGCCTGCTCCTCGGTCTTCAGGTCCTCGACGCCGGTGTGCATGCCGCCGGACGGGATGCCCACCGCGATGAACTCGCCGTAGTCCGAGCGGCCGTTGAACTCGCTCGGCTCCGACTCGATGCCCTGCTCGGCCATCGTCGCGATGAAGTCGTCCTTGATCTGGCCCGAGCCCTGCGGGCCGGACGGGCCACCGGTCGAGCCGTCACCGTCGTAGACGAAGTACCCGGCGTTCGGCGAACCGATCATGTCGAAGTTCAGGTACAGCGCGATGTCGAGCTGCTCCTCGAAGCTCAGGCCCTGCACGTACTTCGTCGAGCCGACCAGGCCGGACTCCTCCGCGCCCCACCAGGCGAACCGCACCGCGTTCTGCACGTCCGGGCTGCCGCCCAGCTTCAGCGCGGTCTCCAGCAGACCGGCGCTGCCGGTGCCGTTGTCGTTGATGCCCGGGCCCTCCGGGACGCCGTCCAGGTGCGCCCCGGCCATCACCACGTTGTCGGTGCGCCCGGTCTTGGTCTGCGCGATGACGTTGCGGGTGGTCACGGTCTCGAACCGCGCCTGCACGTCCAGCTTGACCTCGGCCCCGGCCTGCCCGGACAGCGCCTCGCCGACCTGCTTGGTGACCCCGGCGGTGGGGATGCGCCCTGCGGCGGCGTCACCGAGGGTGCCGTTGAGGGGACCGTCGACGTTGTTGTAGATGATCGCGCCCACCGCACCGGCGTCGGACGCGAGCTGCTGCTTCGTCGCGAAGTTGCAGGCACCACGCGAGATGAGCACGACCGTCCCGGTGACGTTCGCGCCGTCGAAGTCGGTGGCCTCGCAGCCCGGCGTGTCGTCGACCGGCAGGACCGACAGCGGAGCGGTCAGCCCGCCCTGCGGGGTCGCCGGGGAGTACTCCAGCGCGTCGCCCTCGGTCGGCTGACCCGCGACGGCCAGGCTGAAGGAGTCCTTGAAGTACGCCTCGTAGGTGAACTCCGGGGTGGACACGTCGAAACCGGCGCGCTGCAGCTTGCCCACGACGTAATCCACGCTGGCCTCGTAGCCCGGCTGACCGGACGCGCGGTTCCCGCCGTTCTGGTCGGCGATCCGCTGCAGCGCGATCAGGTGACGGTTGACGGCATTGCCGTCGATGGTCCTGCCGAGGTCGGCCGGGGCCGCGCTGGCCGGGGTGACAACGAGCATCGCCGCCGCGCAGCCCGCGGCCAGAGCGGTGATCGAACGCCTGGATGTGATGGTTCGCAAACTCATCATGCTCCCCGTTTCGGGTGGATTTCCTGGCGGCAAGCCTTGAGAGGATCACGCTGCGAAGTCAAGGCTCTACCGAGAAGAGTTAAGAACCAGGGACAATTTCCCGTTTTTACCGTATTGTGCGGCTGATCCCCTCCCCGCGCACCGCGCGGACCGTCCGGTTCGGACTACCGTCGCGGGCATGTACGCCATCGCGATCCGTGAGCCGGGTGAACCGGACGTCTTGGAGTGGACCGAACACCCCGACCCGCGACCGGGCCCGGGCGAGGTCCTCATCGACATCGCCGCCAGCGCGGTCAACCGCGCGGACCTCAGCCAGCGGGAGGGCAACTACCCGCCGCCGAAGGGCGCCAGCGACATCCTCGGGCTGGAGTGCTCCGGCACCATCGCCGAACTGGGCGAGGGCGTCGAGGGCTGGCAGGTCGGCGACGAGGTCTGCGCGCTGCTGGCCGGGGGCGGTTACGCCGAGCGCGTCGCGGTGCCCGCCGAGCAGGTGCTGCCCAAGCCCGCCGGGGTCGACCTGGTGGACGCCGCCGGGCTGCCCGAGGTGTGCTGCACCGTCTGGTCCAACGTGGTGATGGAGGCCGGGCTCCGAAGTGGACAGCTGCTGCTGGTGCACGGCGGTGCGGGCGGCATCGGGACCTGCGCGATCCAGATCGGCCGAGCGCTCGGCGCGCGGGTCGCGGCGACCGCGGGGTCGGCGGCGAGCCGCCAGCTGTGCGCCGAGCTCGGCGCGGACCCGGTGATCAGCTACCGGGACGAGGACTTCGTCGCGGTCGTGAAGGAGCTCGGCGGCGCCGACGTCGTCCTGGACAACATGGGCGCGTCCTACCTGGACCGGAACCTGTCCGCGCTGGCCCCCGACGGGCACCTGGCGATCATCGGCATGCAGGGCGGCCGGAAGGCCGAGCTGGACCTGGGGAAGATGCTGGTCAAGCGGCTGCACCTGTCGGTGCTGGGGTTGCGCGGACGGCCGCTGGCGGGCCCGCACGGCAAGGCCGCGATCGTCACCGACGTGCGCGAACGGCTGTGGCCGCTGGTCGAGGCGGGCCGGGTCCGGACCCCGGTGCACGACCGGATCCCGCTGCGCGAAGCGGCCCGCGCCCACGCCGTCCTCGAAGCGGGCGACGTCCGCGGCAAGATCCTCCTGGTCCGCTGACCCGACCGGTGCGTCCTGCGCGATTTCAATGGAAATCGGACATCCGATTTCAATGAGGTTTTTCCAACCTCGTTCTGCGTGGCGGTGCAAGTGGCGGAACCTCAGCGCCCGCCTGGACTCCGGGTGCCCTGACTGATGTATGTCCAATACACGGCGTCAGGGCCGTCCTCGCCAGGCGAACGCTGAGAACCCGCGGCGGTGCGAGTTGCGAGGGTGGGTTATGCGCCTGCGGCGCATAGCGACACCTGCCGACCGGTGCAGTTCGCCCTTCGCGGCTGCGGTCCACGGACAGGATGAAAAAGGCTCAATGGAACTTGCGCCAGGTCGGCGTGTCGGGCGCCCGACACGCCGGTCGCGGGTCGGGACCTGCGCGATTTCAATGGAGATCAGAGGTCTGATCTCCATTGAAATCGCGGGGTGTCGCCTGGTCAGGCGAGTTCGGCGACCGCTCGGACGAGCTGGTCGACCTCGTCCGCGTTGGTGTAGTGCGCCAGGCCGACGCGGACCGCTCCGCCGACCTCCCCGACGCCCAGGACCGCGAAGACGCCGTGGGTGCCGGGGTCGGCGAAGGCGCAGACCCCGCGCTCCGCGAGGTGCTCGACCGCGTCCACCGCCTTCACCCCGGAGACCGTGAACGCCATCGACGGCACCCGGCGCATCGCGTCGCCGATCAGCATCACATGGTTCATCTTGCGGAGCCCGTTGGTCAGGTTCGCCAGCAGACCCGCCTGGTACGACTTCACCGAGCCCAGCGAGGTCAGCAGCCGCTCCCGGCGCGGCCCCACCGCGGCGTCGTCCAACCCGGCCAGGTAGTCCACCGACGCCACCAGACCGGCCAGCAGCGGGTAGGCGTGCGGGCCGAGCTCCATGCGCTCCGCGCCGCGCGCGCCGGGCTCCAGCGCCACCGACGGGAGCTGGTCGAGCATCGCCGCGTTCTTGAACACCAGCGCGCCCACCGGCGGGCCGCCCCACGCGGAGGCGTTCACCGCCACCACGTCGGCGCCCATCGAGGTGATGTCCAGCGGGACGAACGGCGCCGCCGCCGAGGCGTCCACCACGACCAGCGCGCCGTGCTCGGCCGCCGCCTCCGCGGCCTGCCGCACGTCCGGCCGGGTGCCCACCGCGCCGGACGCGGCGGTGATCGCCACGACCTTCGTCCGCGGGGTGACCAGCTCCTGGTACTGCCAGGTGGGCAGCTCGCAGGTCTCGATGTCGACCTCGGCCCAGCGCACCGTCCCGCCGGAGCGCTGCGCCACGCGCTGCCACGGCGCGACGTTGGCCGGGTGGTCCAGCCGGGAGACGACCACGTCGTCACCGATCATCCAGCCGTCACCCAGCGCGTCGGCCAGCCGTTGCAGCAGAACGGCAGAGTTGGGGCCGAGCACGACCCCGGCCGGGTTCGCCCCGACCAGATCAGCAATTGCGCGACGGGCGGCTTCCACGATCGCCTCGGCGCGCTGCGAAGCGGGGAAGATCCCGCCCGGACCGGATACCGGGGCCCGCAGCGCAGTCGACGCCGCGGTCGCCACTTGTTCAGGAACCTGCATGCCTGCCGGGGCGTCCAGGTGCACCCACCCGTCGCCGAGCGCGGGGAACAGCCCGCGAACCGCTGCGACGTCGAACGCCATGCCGCACACGTTACGTACGGGGCGGGCGGTACCGACTGCCGGGTGGCCGATATCGCACCACTCCGTCACCCGCGTGCGATACCGGGTGACGTGGTGTAATCGAGCGCCCGTCCTCGAACTCCCGCGCGAGGCGGGTTCGGGAACGGGTTCCGACCTGTGGCGGACCGAACAGGTCGGCACCGGTCACCGCGCACTCGAAGCGTTCCGCGACGCGCCAGGATGGAGACATGACCCGCGAAGACAGTGAGGGCAGGCCGCAGGTGTTCGTGGTCGGCGAGGACGGCAAGCCGCTCGGCGCCATCGCCGAGGGCGAGCAGCCCGAGCGCGGCGAGGACATCAACGAGCTGGTCGAGCAGCCCGCCAAGGTGATGCGCATCGGCACGATGATCAAGCAGCTGCTGGAGGAGGTCCGGGCGGCGCCGCTGGACGAGGCCAGCCGCAGCCGCCTCAAGGAGATCCACCAGTCCTCCATCCGCGAGCTGGAGCAGGGCCTGGCCCCGGAGCTCATCGAGGAGCTGGAGCGGCTGTCGCTGCCGTTCGCCCAGGAGTCCACGCCGTCGGAGTCCGAGCTGCGGATCGCCCAGGCCCAGCTGGTCGGCTGGCTGGAGGGCCTGTTCCACGGCCTGCAGACGGCGCTGTTCGCCCAGCAGATGGCGGCCCGCGCCCAGCTGGAGCAGATGCGCCGCGGCCTGCCCGCGGGCGGCACCGGCGAGGCCGACCACGGCCCCACCCGCGGCACCGGCCAGTACCTGTGAGGCGCCGGGGTGGCCGCAGTTTCAACTGAAACTGCGGCCACCCCGGGGGGAAGTTCACAGTTTCAATTGGAACTGCGGTTTCCGGGCGGCCCGCGCACGGTGCGTGGGGGTGCCCCGCCGGGTGGTTGCACCGTGGAGTGATGCCCTGGCCCGGAGGGCACTCCATCGATCGGTACTCTGACGCACTGTGCAGTCCACGAGCACGGTAGACCGCCCAGAGGCTCCGCCCGAGACTTCGTCGCAGACCTGGCGGAAAGCCTTCAAGGACATCAGTGACGCCCTCAGCCAGCGACAGCTGTGGGCGCACCTAGGCTGGCAGGACATCAAGCAGCGCTATCGGCGCTCGGTGATCGGCCCGCTGTGGATCACCATCAGCATGGCCGTCACGGTCACCGCGCTCGGCCTGCTGTACTCGCAGCTGTTCGGCATGAAGCTGGAAGACCACCTGCCGTACCTGGCGGTCGGGTTCATCATCTGGGGCTTCATCTCCAACTGCGTCAACGAGGGCTCCGAGGTCTTCATCTCGAACGAGGGGCTGATCAAGCAGCTCCCCGCCCCGGTCACGATCCACGTGCTGCGGCTGCTGTGGCGGCAGGTGCTCTTCTTCGCGCACAACCTCGCCGTCTACTTCGTGCTCCTGCTGCTCTTCCCGAAGCCGCTGTCCCTCACCGCGCTGCTGGCCATCCCGGCGTTCGCGCTGATCGCGATCAACGGCGCCTGGGTGATCATCGTGGTGGGCACCATCTCGACCCGGTTCCGGGACATCCCGCCGGTCACGCAGAGCATCGTGCAGCTGATGTTCTTCATGACGCCGATCGTGTGGAACTACGACCAGTTCCGGGCGCACGAGAACCCGGCGATCGCCGAGCGCGCCAGGCTGGCCGAGCTCAACCCCTTCATGCACTTCCTGGAGATCGTCCGCCAGCCGATGCTGGGCAGCCCGATCGTCTGGCACCACTGGCTGGTCGTCGGCGTGTTCACCGTCGTGGGGTGGGCGGTGGCCCTGGTCGTCCTGCGCAACTACCGCGCCCGCGTCTCCTACTGGGTCTGAGTGAGGTCCGAACTGTGGTCAGCATCGACGTCTGGAACGCAGCGGTCGACTTCCCGATCTTCGACGCGAAGTCCCGCTCGCTGAAGAAGGCCGTGCTCGGCAAGGCCGGTGGCAAGATCGGCACCGACAGCCGGGTGCCGATCATCGAGGCGCTGCACGACATCGACCTGTCGCTGCGGCACGGCGACCGGGTGGCCCTGGTCGGCCACAACGGCGCGGGCAAGTCCACCCTGCTGCGGCTGCTCAGCGGCATCTACGAGCCGACCCGGGGCAGCGCGCGGGTGGTCGGCAAGGTCGCGCCGGTGTTCGACCTCGGCGTGGGCATGGACCCGGAGATCTCCGGCTACGAGAACATCATCATCCGCGGCCTCTTCCTGGGCATGACCCGCAAGGAGATGGAGAAGCGGATCGACGACATCGCCGAGTTCACCGAGCTCGGCGACTACCTGGCGATGCCGCTGCGCACCTACTCCACCGGGATGCGGGTGCGGCTGGCGCTCGGCGTGGTGACCTCGATCGACCCGGAGATCCTGATCCTGGACGAGGGCATCGGCGCGGTGGACGCGGAGTTCCTGGAGAAGGCGCGCGACCGGCTCAACGACCTGGTCAAGCGGTCCGGCATCCTGGTGTTCGCCTCGCACTCCGACGAGTTCCTGATCGAGCTGTGCAGCACCGCCATCTGGATGGACAAGGGCGGCATCCGCGAGCAGGGATCGCTGCGCGAGGTCCTGACGCACTACAAGGGGTACGACCCCTTCGAGCACCTCAGCGAGGAAACCCTGGCCCGGATCGGCGAGTCCGCGGCCACGATCGGGAGCAAAGAAGGCGCATGAGCACCGACTCCGCACAGCAGCTGCCCGCCGGGTCCGTAGTCGCGGTGATCGTCACCAGACACCGTCGCGAGCTGCTGGCCGAGTCCCTGAAGGTCATCGCGAGCCAAACCCGGCTGCCGGACCACCTGGTGGTGGTCGACAACGGGCCCGACCAGTCCGCCGAGGACGTGGTGGCGGACTGCCCGATCCCGTCGACCTACATCGGGTCGCAGCGCAACCTGGGCGGTGCGGGCGGCTTCGCACTCGGCATGCTGACCGCGCTGGCGCTGGGCGCCGAGTGGGTGTGGCTGGGCGACGACGACGGGCGCCCGGCCGACGAGCACGCGCTGGAGACGCTGCTGGACGTCGCCACCAAGCGGCGGCTGGCCGCGGTGTCGCCGGTGGTGGTCAACATCGACACCCCGGACAAGCTGGCGTTCCCGCTGCGCCGCGGGCTGACCTGGAAGCGGCGGGTCAGCGAGCTCGGCGACGGCGACTTCCTGCCCGGCATCGCCTCGCTGTTCAACGGCGCGCTGTTCCGCGCCTCGACGCTGGACGTGGTGGGCGTGCCGGACTACCGGCTGTTCTTCCGCGGTGACGAGGTGGAGATCCACCGGCGCGTGCTGCGCTCCGGGCTGCCGTTCGGCACCACGCTGAAGACCCGGTTCCTGCACCCGGACGGCTCGGCGGAGTTCAAGCCGATGCTGGGCGGCCGGTTCCACGCGCAGGACCCGTCGGACGCGAACAAGCGCTACTACACCTACCGGAACCGGGGCTACCTGCTGTCCCAGCCGGGGATGCGCAAGATCGGCGCGCTCGAGGTGATCCGCTTCGGGCTCTACTTCGTGGGGCAGAAGCGCGATCCGAAGGCCTTCAAGGAATGGCTGCGCCTGGTCCGCCAGGGCCAGCGGGAGCAGTTCTTCCGCCGTTGATTCGGTCGTGAGTACGTAACAGTGTTCGAACACCGTTACGCACTCACGACAACGTCACGAATTGCTGAGAACGACCTGAGAGCAACCTGAGTCCGCAGCTCACGGGGTTGGCCGAGGTGTTCCTCTGCACACCCGCGGAACGCACCGAAAGGGCCCGGACCAGCAACTACTATTCTCCACCCGTGCTCAGTGGCCAGGAGGAAAGCCGCCGAACGGACGATGCGTCGGCGCGCACCGAGACGAACCCGCAACCGTCCGCGAAGCGGCTCAAGCTGTTCGCGACGGTCTTCGGACTGGTCGGCACGGTGCTCGCCCTGGCGGTGCCCTTCCTCCCGGTCAACTACGACATCACCACGCTGAAGTGGCCGACGGCCGAGGGCACCAAGTCGGTGTCCGCACCGCTGATGAGCTACTCGCCGGTCTGGCTGAAGGCCGACATCCCGTGCGCCTCGGCGCGCAGCCTCGACGCGCGCACCAACGGCCCCGGCACCCTGCTGAGCACCAACCCGCCGTCGTCGGACTACGGCAACCTGACCGGGTTAGTGCTCCAGGTCGACAACGGTCACCTGACGCTGCTCAACAAGGGCCAGCAGATCGGCACGGTGCCGCTGCCCGAGGGCAACTGCACGATCTCGCTGCACTCCGACGCCTACGAGACCACCGCCACCGTCGGCAACGAGTCGCTGGCCAAGCTGAGCGGCGACCAGCGCCCGCAGCTGACCGGCATCTACTCCGGCCTCAACGACGCCATCGACGACGTGCGCGGCCTGTCCTTCGAGGCCCGCGTCGACAACCGCTACGAGAGCCAGGCGACCACCATCAAGCTCGCCGCGATGGGGCTGGCCGTGGCGGCGTTCATCGGCTCGGTGGTGTGCCTGCGGCGGCTGGACGTGCGCGCCGGGCGCCGTCCCCCGAAGTGGGCCCCGGCGGGCTGGTGGAAGCCGACGTTCCGCGACGCCTCGGTGATCGGGGCGCTCGTCGTCTGGTGGGCCATGGGCGCCATGACCTCGGACGACGGCTACATCCTGAACATCGCGCGAGCGCGCGAGAGCTTCGGGTACGTCAGCAACTACTACCGCTGGTTCGGCGGCCCGGAAGCGCCGTTCGGCTGGTTCTACGAGCTCTACGCGCTGTGGGTGCAGATCTCCACCGCGACCCCGTGGGTGCGGCTGCCCGCGCTGCTGATGGGCATCGTGTCCTGGCTGCTGATCAGCCGCGAGGTGCTGCCCCGGCTCGGCCAGCAGGTGCGGCGCTCCAACGCCGCCGGTTGGGCCGCTGCCGCGGTGTTCCTGGCCTTCTGGCTGCCGTACAACAACGGTCTGCGGCCCGAGCCGGTCGTGGTGCTGTTCTCGCTGCTGGCGCTGTGCGCCGTCGAGCGCGCCGTGGCCACCGGGCGGCTGATGCCCGCCGCGCTGGGCCTGGTCGTGGCCGCGCTGTCGGTGGGTGCGAACCCGCACGGCCTGGTGTCCGTGCTGCCGTTCATCGCCGCGCTGAAGCCGCTGTTCCGGCTGGTCCGCAAGCGGGCGCAGGAGTTCGGCTGGCTGCCGGTGCTGGCCCCGATCGCCGCGTCCGGGTTCGTGATCCTGGCCCTGGTGTTCTCCGACCAGACCTTCAAGTCGGTCATGGACGCCACCGAGCTGCGCACCGACCTCGGCCCGAGCCAGAGCTGGTACGAGGAGCTCAGCCGCTACAACCTGCTGTTCAGCCCGACGCCGGACGGCTCCATGACCCGGCGCTTCCCGGTGCTGCTGGTGATCCTGTGCCTGGTGACCTGCGCGGTCGTGCTGCTGCGCCGCGGCCGGATCCGGGGTGCCGCGCTGGGCCCGAGCCGACGGCTGCTGGCGATCACCGCGATGGCCTTCGGCGTGCTGGTGCTGACCCCCACCAAGTGGTCCCACCACTTCGGCATCTTCGCCGCCTTCGGCGGAGCGCTGGCCGCGCTGACGGCGTTGGCCACCAGCAGCACGGTGCTGCGGTCCAAGCGCAACCGCGCGGTGTTCGTCGCGATGCTGATGGTGATCCTGGCGTTCGCGGCCACCGGGCCCAACGCCTGGTGGTACGTCTCGGGCTGGGGCGTGCCCTGGTTCAACATGCCGCCGCAGCTCGCGGGCTACAAGCTGAGCACGATCTTCCTGGTCTTCGCGGCCATCGCGCTGATCGTGGCGTTCATCGAGCACCTGCGCATCGACGAGAACAACCCCAAGGTGGTCGACGAGCGCTTCGGGCGCGAGGAGAAGCGCAGCCGCGCGCTGCGGCTGGGCACCGCGCCGCTGTCGATCGTGTGCGCGCTGCTGGTGCTGTTCGAGCTGGCCAACTTCGGCAAGGTCATCCAGAAGCAGTGGGGCAGCTACAGCATGGGTGCCGACAACGTGAAGCAGATCGTCGGATCGAGCTGCGGGTTGTCGGACTACGTCTACGTCGAGACCAACCCGCAGTCCGGGATGCTGCGGGTGTCCCCCGAGCAGCCGTCGAAGGGCGCGCCGTCGCAGGACGTGCGCATCCCGATCCCGCCAACGCGGCTGGAGGGCAAGGAGGACATCGACCAGTACATGCGGGCCAAGATGGTCGGCTTCAACCGGCCCGGCCTGCCCGCCGGTGACGGCACCGACCCGCAGGAGCCCGACTGGAAGCCGCCGCACCAGTTCGGCAACGACCGGGCGCCGGTGTGGGGCAGCTACGACCAGGCCGGTACCGGCACCGGCGAGCTGCGCACCCAGTGGTACGACCTGCCGGAGCGGGCCAAGACCGGCGAGGTGCCGGTGGTGATCTCGCTGGCCGGCAACGAGTTCGGGGCGAACTCGATCTCGCTGGAGTTCGGCCACGACACCCCGGAGGGCTTCCTGATCACCGCGCGCAAGTACGTGGTGCAGCCGGGCGGCCCGGGCTGGCGGGACTTCCGCTACACCGTCGGCGGGCTGTCCGAGGGCGCCACCAAGATGCGCGTGGTGGCCACGGACAACTCGGTGGGCCCGAACGGCTGGATCGCGATCAGCGCCCCGCGCGCGCCGCAGCTGGTGAACATGACCGACTTCGTCGGCGACCAGCCGACGTTCGTGGAGTGGACCGCGGCCCTGGTGCACCCGTGCCTGCAGCTGCCGGGCGTGCACAACGGCGTGGCGGAGATCCCGAAGTTCCGGGTGTCGGCCGGTGCCGAGGTGCGCGACGTCGGCCAGGGCTGGTCCTCGCCGGACGCGGGCGGCCCGTTCGGCTGGCTGAACGTGGCGACCAGCATGCGCGAGCTGCCGACGTACCTGAAGAACAACATCCACCGGGACTGGGGCTCGCTGTACGCGGTCGACCCGTACGAGCCGGACGCCCTGCCCGCGCAGGCGGCGATGGACGTGCACCGCGAAACGCACTGGGGCACCTGGACGCCGGGCCCGCTGTCGAAGACGGTCCACCTGCCGGGCGACGTCCCGAGCAGCGACGACCGCAACGACGTCAAGGGCTTCGAACCGCCCGAGGAGCAAGAACCCGAGCAGTGACGGGGTGCGATTTCCATTGAGGTTTTCCAACCTCGTTCTGCGTGGCGGTGCCGGTGGCGGACGCCCTTCGCAGCTGCGGTCCACGGGCAGGATGAACAATTTCAATGGAAATCGGACGTCCGATTTCCATTGAAATCGCGTCCTCCCGGAGCCCCCGCCGGTACGCCGTTGGCGAAAAGTGCTGGTGAGCGGGGTTGCGGCCCTCTGCTGAGGGTGAAACGGGGTGTTCCGGCCGGGGCGGTCGTGGTGCTCTGGTGGCCGGGTCCTCGACGGTCGGGGACCGGTGCCGATTGGGGGTTCCCATGCCCGAAACGCGACCCGGCCTGGTGCTGCACATCGCCGGTGTCAGCCAGCCGCTGCACATCGCGCTCGACCAGGCCGAGGCGGACGCGCTGCGCGACGTGCTCGCCGACCTGATGGCCAACGGCGAGACGAAGGCGCTCACCACCGCCGACGGCGGCAGCTTCGCGGTGAACTTCGCGCACGTGGCCACGGCGCACGTCGAGACGACGCGCTCCGACGCCAACGCCTACGGCGCCCCGGCCCGGGGCACCGGCTTCCGCAACAACTGACGCCTGCGGGGCCCTGTCGGCGAGGCCGGTCCTGGGGCGGGGGAAGTGCGATTTCGCGCGAAAACGGCATCGCGCACGCCTGCCGGTCGCCGATCTCGCGCGAAATCGCCAGCCCCCGCTGCGCGGCTCAGTAGTCGCCGGGGCGGTTCGGGTCGAAGCCGACGGGCGGGTCGGCCTCCAGCTGGCCGTCGCGCACCCGGATCGTGTGCTGGGTCGGCGTGCCGCTCGGGCAGCAGCCCGGGTCGTCGGCGTTGTACACCGGGAACTCGACCCGGACCGCCGTGCCGTCCTGGGACAGGATGCGCACCATCCCGACGTCCATCCGGTGCACCAACCGCTGCCCGTCGAAGAAGAACACGGCCTGGCAGCGCCCGTTCGCGCTGCCCGTGCACATGGCGTGGATGGCCCGGACCGGTCCGGCGAGCTCGGCCCCCGGCGGCGTCGGGGTGAACCCGTCCGCCTCGATCGCGGCCAGCGCGGCGGCGAGGTCGAAGGCGTCGGCCTGCTGCGTCGGCGGTGCGGGCGGCGCCTGGGTCGGCGCCGGGGCTGGTGGCGGCTGCTCCCCTGCCGGGCTCTGACCGCAGCCTGCGAGCAGCACGACGAGAAGGGACAGCAGCCCTGCGAAACGACGCACCAGATCCTCCGAAAACCGGCGGGCGCTCCACCGGCCCGCTCCTGCACATCCGACGCACGGACCGGGCCGCCCGTTCCCCGCGGGAGCACAAAAGAGCTCCGTTTTCGCTGGTCAGGCCCCGTAAGCACTTCGTGGTGCCGTAGCCCCAGAAAGTGCTCATGGGCTTCTACCAGCGGAAACGGAGCTCACATCGCAGTGCCCAGCAGCGGTGCCGCTCGCGGTCCGGTCAGTCGCGGAAGATGAGCACCTTGAGCATCACGAAGTTGATCAAGGTGCCGAGGCCCTGGGCGATCACCCAGAACAGGGTGAACTGCCACGGCTCCTGCGCGTTGAACAGCACCACCAGGAGCTGGTTCGTGCCCGTGTTCACGAAGAAGGTGATCGTGTAGAGCAGGGCGAACGCGCCCGCCTTGGCCTTCGTGTTGCCGGTGTTCGCGCCTTGGAAGGTGAACTTCCGGTTGATCAGGTACGAGGCCGTGGTCCCGAGGATGAACGAGATCGACTTCGACAGCCACACCGGCCACCCGGCGAGACCGAGCAGCACCGAGTAGGTGCCGAAGTCGATGACGGCGCAGCCACCGCCGATTACGACGAACCGGATGAGCTGGTTCAGAACACCCAGGCGCTTCGGTTCCGCTTGGTCCGTTCGGGCTTCGGCCACGGCCACTGGTTCACCTCGGGATTCGACGGCAGGTCGTTCGGTGCCCGGGGCTTCGTCGCTCGCGGAGCACCCGGCTGGGCGCCGAAGACGCGGAAGATCGAGCTCCACACGCGTCCCGGGCGAGTGTAGCGATGACGCATCGCACACCGCCGGAGACCGCGCGCACCCGCGGCTGTCGGTCGCTCCTGCGCGGATAGACTCGGCTGGGTGGGATCGGTAAAGGACGAGCTTCAGACGCTGACGGGCTGGGGGCGCACCGCGCCCACCAGGGCGCGCGTCGTCAGCACCCCGGACGTCGAGGCCATCGCCAGAGCCGTCCGCGAGGCCGGTGAGCGCGGCGTCATCGCCCGCGGTCTCGGCCGCAGCTACGGCGACCCGTCGCAGAACGCCGGGGGCACCGTCATCGACATGACCGCCCTCGACCGGGTGCACCTGATCGACGTGGACGACGCGACGGTGGTCGTGGACGCCGGGGTGTCGTTGGACACCCTGATGCGCCGACTGCTGCCGCACGGGCTGTGGATCCCCGTCCTGCCGGGCACCCGCCAGGTCACCGTCGGAGGCGCGATCGGCTCCGACATCCACGGCAAGAACCACCACTCGCAGGGTTCCTTCGGCAGCCACGTGCTGTCCCTGGACCTGCTCACCGCCGACGGCGAGGTCCGCACGCTGACCCCGGACGGCGAGGGCTCCGAGCTGTTCTGGGCCACGGTCGGCGGGATGGGCCTGACCGGCATCATCCTCAAGGCGACGATCAAGCTCAAGCGCGTCGAGACCGCCTACTTCCTGGTCGACAACGTGCAGACCAAGAACCTGGACGAGCTGATCGAGCACTTCACCGACGGCTCGGACGACAACTACGTCTACTCGGTCGCCTGGTTCGACTCGCTGGCCCGCGGCGACAAGCTGGGCCGCGCGCTGCTGACCCGCGGCAACTCGGCCAAGCTCGAGGACCTGCCGAAGAAGCTGCGCAAGGACCCGCTGAAGTTCAACGCCCCGCAGCTGATGACCGCCCCGCCGATCTTCCCGAACGGCCTGGTCAACAAGTTCACCATCACCGCGTTCAACGAGGTCTGGTACCGCAAGGCACCGACCAGGTTCGGACTCGTGCAGAACATCACCCAGTTCTTCCACCCGCTCGACCTGGTCGGCGAGTGGAACCGGGTGTACGGCCCGAACGGCTTCCTGCAGTACCAGTTCATGGTGCCGTTCGGCCAGGAGGCGATGTTCCGCCGCTCCATCGACAAGATCAGCGCGTCGGGCCACGTGTCGTTCCTGAACGTGCTCAAGACGTTCGGCGAGGGCAACCAGGCGCCGATGTCGTTCCCCCGCAAGGGCTGGACGCTCACCGTCGACATCCCCGTCACGCCGGGCCTGGACCGGCTGTGCACCGAGCTGGACGAGATGGTCCTGGAGGCAGGCGGCCGCCTGTACCTGGCCAAGGAGTCCCGCACCACGGCGGAGATGATCGAGCGGATGTACCCGCGCATCGACGAGTGGCGCAAGATCCGCGCTTCCGTCGACCCGGAGGGCGTCTTCCGCTCCGACCTGTCCCGGAGGCTTGACCTGTGACCGCAGCACTGGAGACCAAGGAACTGATGGGCTGGGCCCGCACCGCCCCCTCGCGGGCGCGCGTGCTCAGCACCACGGACATCGACGCGATCGCGGAAGCGGTCCGCACCGCCGACGAGCGCGGTGTCATCGCCCGCGGCTTGGGCCGCAGCTACGGCGACGTCGCGCAGAACGCCGGTGGCGTGGTCGTCGACATGACGCGGCTGAACCGGATCCACGAGATCAACCCGGACACCGCGATCGTCGACGTCGACGCCGGGGTCAGCCTGGACCAGCTGATGAAGGCCGCGCTGCCGTACGGCCTGTGGGTCCCGGTGCTGCCGGGCACCCGCCAGGTGACCATCGGCGGCGCGATCGCCAACGACATCCACGGCAAGAACCACCACAGCGCCGGGAGCTTCGGCAACCACGTGGTGTCGATGGACCTGATCACCGCGGACGGCGAGATCCGCACGCTGACGCCGGAGGGCCCCGAGTCGGAGCTGTTCTGGGCGACCGTCGCGGGCATCGGCCTCACCGGCATCATCGTCCGGGCGAAGATCAAGATGACCCGGACCGAGACGGCCTACTTCCTCGCCGACGTCGACCGGACGGCCAACCTCGACGAGACGATCGAGCTGTTCAGCGACGGGTCCGACGAGAAGTACACGTACTCCTCGGCGTGGTTCGACACGATCTCCACCGGTTCGAAGCTGGGCCGCGCCGCGTTCGGCCGCGGCTCGCTGGCCACCGTCGACCAGCTGCCGCCCAAGCTGCGCGCGAACCCGCTGAAGTTCGACGCGCCGCAGCTGCTGACGCTGCCGGACGTGTTCCCACCCCGGCTGGCCAACAAGCTGTCGTTCAGCGCGATCGGCGAGCTCTACTACCGCAAGACCCCGAAGCGGGGCCGGGACCTGATCCAGAACCTCACCGCCTTCTACCACCCGCTCGACATGATCGGCGAGTGGAACCGGGCCTACGGCTCCCAGGGCTTCCTGCAGTACCAGTTCTCCCTGCCCTACGGCAAGGAGGAGGACCTCAAGCGGATCACCCGCAAGGTCGCGCACTCCGGCCACGTCTCGTTCCTCAACGTCATCAAGAAGATGGGCGAGGGCAACCGCGCTCCGCTGTCCTACCCGCACCCGGGTTGGCTGGTGTGCCTGGACTTCCCGATCGTGGACGGGCTGGGCCGGTTCTGCACCGAGCTGGACGAGGACGTCCTCGCGCTCGGCGGTCGGCTGTACACCGCGAAGGACTCGCGGACCACGGCCGAGACCTTCCACAAGATGTACCCGCGGGTGGACGAGTTCCGAAAGATCCGCCAGACCGTAGACCCCGAAGGCATTTTCGCCTCAGACATGAGCCGGAGGCTTGAGCTGTGATCGACGCCGTTGGAAACCCGCAGTCCCTGCTGCTGCTCGGTGGCACGTCCGACATCGCGCTGGCGACGGCCGAGAAGTACGCCGCCCAGCGACCGCTGCGGATCGTGCTCGCCGCCCGCGAGTCCGAGCGCCTGGACGCCGCCGCCGAGCGGCTGCGCAAGACCGGCAGCACCGTGGTGACGGTGCCGTTCGACGCGCGCAAGATCGACACCCACGCCGAGGTCGTCGACAAGGCCTTCGCCGAGGGCGACATCGACATCACGCTGGTCGCGTTCGGCGTCCAGGGCGACAACGAGCAGGGCTGGACCGACGTCGAGGTCGCCCGCGAGATGGCCGAGGTCAACTACGTGGCGCCGATGACGCTGGGCGTCCGGCTGGCCGAGAAGCTGCGCAAGCAGGGCCACGGGCACCTGGTCGTGCTGTCCTCGCCCGCCGCCGAGCGGGCCCGCCGCTCGAACTTCGTCTACGGCTCCTCGAAGGCCGGGCTGGACACCTTCTTCAGCGGCCTGACCTACGCGCTGGACGGCTCCGGCGTGAAGGTCACCGTGGTGCGCCCGAACTACGTGCACACCAAGCTGACCGAGGGCATCAAGCCGGCGCCGATGGCCCAGCAGCCGGAGCAGGTCGCCGACGTGATCGTCGACGCCGTCCGCAAGGGCAAGGAGCAGGTCTGGGCACCCGCGCAGATGCGCTGGGTGATGACGGTCCTGAGGCACGTCCCGCGCGTCATCTTCCGCCGCCTGCCGTTCTGAAAGCCTCGCGCAGGGGGTCGCCGGGCGGCCCCCTGCGCGGAATGTCCGTTCATAACGTTTTGGTCTTCCGGGCAACGTTCTGCGGTCCGGATGCGATCACCCCTGTGACGGCGTTGTTTCCGCGCCGCCCGGATTGCTTCCCGATGCGCTTCGCGCTGGGGGAAGGCGGATGCCTGGCGAAGTGGGGTTCACCGGGTGCCCGTGTCCGTGGGCCCTCCACCTGCCCTGTTGTCCGGAGGGCCCACGGAACGTCGCGCGCTCACCTGCTGGCCAGCAGGTCGTGCTCCGCCAGGAACTTGTCCAGCCGCGCCTGGTCCACCCTGCTGATCACGCTCGCCGCTTCCTGCCGGTCCCGGATGCACTTGGCCAGCGAGAAGGCCGAGGTCACCACGTACAGCAGGGCCAGCGCCAGGAACGCCCTGATCCAGCCGTCCACCGGCAGGAAGACGATGCTCAGCGCCGCCGCGGCCAGGGAGACCGCGAAGGACAGGATCGACTGCACGTAGAAGGCGTTCGTCATCGCGGGCGATGATCCGGTTCTGTCCATGACGACCAGGGTGCCGCGACCGCGGTCCGCCGGACATGCGTAAAAACCCCCGAATGCCCGGGCAACCCGAGCGCGCCGCGGCGCGATCTACGGGTGACCGAGCGAAAGGGGTTTTCGCGTGACCGCAAGACGAATCGCGGCGTCCACCGCCGCGGCAGCCGTGCTCGCCCTGGCCTTGACCGCACCCGCCGCGGCGCAGGACGAGCCGACCAGCTCCGCGCCGGTGCCGACCACGTCGGCCGCCGAACCGGAACCGACCACCACCGCGCCGAATCCGGACGACGGCACGACCCAGCCGGACCAGCCGGACCAGCCGGACCAGCCGGACCCGGGTGACGGCGCGATCCAACAGCGCTACGAGTCGATGACCGACGAGGAGCGCGCGCAGGTCGGCGAGCCCCTCGGCGGCGAGGTCGTGGCCGACGAGGGCCTGCGCTGGCAGGACTTCACCCGCGCCCGCTTCTACTGGACCCCGGACACCGGCGTCACCGTCGTCCGCGGCCTGATCTACCAGCGGTTCCTGGAGCTGGGCGGGCACGACGAGGTCGGCGTGCCGATCACCGACGAGCTGGCCAGCAGCGGCGGCGGCCGCTACAGCGACTTCCGCACCCGCGACGGCGTGATCCACTCCGCGATCTACTTCTCCACCCGCACCGGCGCGCACCACGTCGTCGGCCCGATCCTGGAGCACTTCCGCGCGCTGGGCGAGGACGCGCACTTCGGCTTCCCGGCGACCGACACCCGGATCACCCCGGACGCGTTCGGCGCCTACAACCACTTCGTGATGCCGAACTCCCAGCACGAGGACGCCTCGATCTACTGGACGCAGCCGAGCGGGGCGAACGCGGTGCAGGGCGCGATCCGGGAGAAGTGGGCGGCCAGCGGCTGGGAGGCCGGGCCGCTGGGCTACCCGGTGACCGACGAGCTGACCGCGCCGGACGGCGTCGGCCGCTACAACCAGTTCAACGGCGACGGCCGGTTCCCGGCCGGGATCGTGTGGAGCCCGGAGACCGGCGCGCACTCCGTGCAGGGCGTGATCGCGCAGCGCTACGTCGAGCTGAGCGGGCCCGGCGGGGTGCTCGGCTACCCGACCACCGACGAGCTCGGCACCCCGGACGGGAGCGGCCGGTACAACCACTTCACCGGCACCGGCGGGGCGTCGGTCTACTGGACGCCGCAGACCGGTGCGCACGAGGTGTACGGCGGGATCCGCGTCCGCTGGGCGCAGCTCGGCTGGGAGCGCTCGTACCTGGGCTACCCGGTGAGCGGTGAGCACGACGTCCCGCAGGGCCGGGCGAGCGACTTCGAGCACGGCGTCGTGGAGTGGAACCGCGAGACCGGCGAGGTCGTCGACCGACCGACCGCGTGACCGGCTCGTGAGCGGCGATGGCCGCAAGAGCAGCCATCGCCGCTCACGAGACATGTGACCCACACCACTGCATCCGCGGTGGAACTGCGCCCGCCGCCGCGCGTCTTCCGGACGGAAATGCTGTTGCCAGCACGACGTTCCAGGGGGTTCGGAGAATGCGCGCTCACACCATCGGCAAGACCCTGCTCGCGACGGCGGTCTGCGCCGTTTCGCTCAGCGCCTGCGGGAGCCTGCCGACCGATTCCTCGACATCGGCGCAGGTCGACAACGCGTCCAATGAGGACAGCACCGAACCCGCCCCCTGCACGACGGAGCAGGTGAACCCGACGTTCGTGCTCGCCACGACCGGCTCCGTCGCCGGGCACGTCACGATCACCAACGGTGGCCCCGAATCCTGCCTGCTGGACAGCTCCCGCCCGACCGTCGAGTTCACCAACCGCGACGCGCAGCCGATCGAAGAGGTCAGCTACCAGCCGGGCAACCCCGGCAGCGGCCCGATCGAGCTCGCGCCCGGCGAGTCCGCCGCCGCGGAGCTCGACTGGAACGACCTCGGCGACAACTGCGTGGCCCGGGTCTGGGCGATGAACATGTCGGTCCGGCCGGGCGACCCGGCGAAGTCGGTGGACCCGCTGCTCAACGACAAGCCCTGGGTGTTCGACCTGTGCGGCCACGAGGTCACCGTCCACGGCTGGCAGAAGGCCTGATCGTCACCTCTCCCGGGGTTCCAGGACGAGGTGGGACTCGCCCGCCCAGGTCGACGCGATGGTCCAGGCGCCCGCGCCCGGCTCCCGGCGGAGGGTGTACGTGATCGGGCGCGGGGGCTCCGGGGTGAAGTTGCGGTAGTTGAGCTCCAGCAGGGCGCGGACCGGCGGGCTGGCCGCCGCCAGGCGCTGTCGCAGCTGGTCGGGCAGGTAGCCGCGGTCGGAGAAGCCGTCCACCACCGCGCAGTCGCAGAAGTACGCGATGGTGCCGATCTCCCCCGGGCTGCTGACCGTGCCCGCGCCCAGCTGGCGGCCGACCTCGGTGCCGATGCGGGCGTAGTCCGCCGCGCTCGCCCAGTTCGTCGCGATCGCCGCCTCGCGCCAAGGCATCCCGTGCGCGGCGGCGAACCACGCCTGCGCGACCAGCAGGCCGCAGCCGAGGAGCAGCGAGACCTCCCGGCGCACAGCGCCGAGGACACCGGCCAGCAGCAACGAGAGCCCGATCAGGCTCGGCGCGTAGTACCAGTGGTACGGCGGGACTCCCAGCAGCGTGTAGAGGTAGTAGTGCGCGACTCCGCCGAGGCCGAGCAGCGCCCACGGCCACAGCCGCACCACGCGCCGGAACGCGCGCAGCGCGCACAGCACCGGCAGGCACACCAGACCGAGCAGCGGCGGTATCAGCGAAACCACCACCGCCGTCGGGAAAACCTCGTGGTAGAGCCCAAGCCCGTTGCTGAAGTCCCAGTCGCCCCAAGACCTCTGCAGCTGCTTGATCACCAGCGTGTCCGGCACCGCGGAGCCGAAGTAGAACCAGCTGAAGGTGAACCAGGGCAGCGCGATCGCCGCAGCGGTCAGCAGCCAGCGCCACCAGCCGCGCCACAAGCCCGGCCGACCGATCAGCACCACGAGCACGAAGACCGCCAGGTCGAGCCGGGTCAGCGCGAGCAGCCCGGCCGCGACCCCGAACAGGACCGGCCCGCCCCGCACCGACGCCAGCAGCAGCAACCCGAGCAGCGCCGACGCCAGCGTCATCTCCAGGCCGACCGTCGAGAGCACCAGCGGATTCCCCGCGACCAGCAGCGCGCCCAGCGGTCCCGTCCAGCCGGGCAGGCCGGAGCTGCGGGCGGCGGCGCGCAGCAGCAGCGCCAGCGCGATGTTGGCCAGCACGAACACCACGCCCAGGGCGACGACGGGTTGCCGCAGCACCGCCGTGAACGCGGCGAGCACGAGCACGTTCAGCGGCGCGGTCGCGGAGTTCGACACCTCGCCGCCGATCAGGCCCCAGTGGCCGTGGAACGCCAGGTTGCGGGCGTAGCTCAAGGTGATGTAGGAGTCGTCGATCAACGCGTCGTGCACGACCCAGAACGCCACCGCGGCCACCGCACCGACCAGCACCGTCCACACCGGCCATCCGCTTCGGACCCGGTGCGGCGCACCGCCGGAGCGGGGCACCCCGCGGTGGTCGGGTAACGCGACTTCCTCTGCAACGCGCACGTTCGGTCTCCCGTCTGCTCGACATGTGCACGCCGGTGCGGACGGGTCCGTTGCCCCGATCGGGCAACCTGTTGCGTTGTGCCGATCGTCAATCGGCTGGACGAATTCGGCGCGCGGCAGCGGTGATCGCGCAGCGCGTTCGACAGGATTACCCGCGGCGCACCTGCAATGCCGGGAGGACCGTTGGAGCACCTGAGCAGCTCCGTGCAACTCGAGCGACCCGCCGAGCCCGAACCGGCCGGACCACCGCCCCGGTCCCGGCTCGGGCGGTGGCTGGCGCACCTGCTCGCCCTCTGCGTCGGCGTCATCGGGCTGGTCTGCGCCTTGTCCCTGCCGTTCGCACCGGTGTGGGTGGACCGCACCGAGGTGCACTGGCCGGGACCGCAACCCGAGACCACCACGGCGCTCCTCACTCCCTACCGGCCAGCGTCGTTCGAGGCGTCCGTGCCGTGCTCGGTGATGCGCAGCGCTCTCGACCGGCCGGGGCGGACCACGGTCCTCACCACGCTGCCACCGGGCAGCGACCGCGAAGGACTGGTCCTCGCGACCAAGGAGGGCAAGCCGGAGCTGGTGCTCGGACAGCAGCAGGTCCAGCTGCCGCCGAACGCGTGCGCGCTGGACATCAGCGCCGACGCGCAGCGCACGCTGGTGACCGTCGACGGCCGGACGCCGATCGCGCTGCCCGGCATCGCCGCGCCGGAGATCTTCACCTTCGCCACCGACCTCGACCCCGGGCAGCTCGCCGGGACCTCGGTCACGGCCCGGACCTTCTCCTGGTTCGACACCTCTCCCACCGAGTTCAAGAGCACCCTGATCAGCACCGCGCTGGTGCTCGCGCTCTTCTCGCTCGTCCTGCTCTTCGTGCACTCACCACCGGCGTTCGGCGCCGTGCGGGTGGCGCTCACGCCGCTGCCGGTGGACGTCGGCGTCGCGGCCGTGCTGGCGGCGTGGCTGGTCATCGGCCCGCTGACCGACGACGACGGATTCGCGATGATGACCGTCCGCAACTACGGCGACGCCGGGGACATCGGCAACTACTACCGCTGGTTCAACGCGTCGGAAACGCCGTTCACGCTGGTCCAGCACCTGATGCGCTGGTGGTCGGCGGACGACCTCTCGCCGGTCTGGCTCCGGGTGCCCAGCGCGGTGGCCGGGTTCCTGACCTGGCTCGTCGTCAGCCGCGGCATCGTGGCGCCGGTGTGCCGGGGCACCCGGCGGTTCCCGCTGCACCTGGTCGCCGCGGTGTTCTTCCTGGCCTGCTGGCTGCCGTTCGGGCTGGGGATCCGCCCCGAACCGTTCCTCGCGCTGGGCACGTCCGCGCTGGTCGCCGCGCTGCTGAAGCTGAACCGGACGCGCGCCCCGCAGCTGTGGCTGGGCATCGCGGCGCTGATCGCCGGGCTGACCGCGGCCGTCACGCCGACCGGCATCAGCGCGCTGATCATCGTGCTGGTGTTCGCCCCGCGCATCTGGCAGGTGCTGGCCCAGCCGGGCGCGCTGCCGCGCTGGGTGCTGGTGCCGACCCGCGGCGCGCTGGCCGCGTGCCTGGCGGGGACGGGCCTGGTGGCGATGTTCGCCGACTCGACCTGGCGGGGCGTCGTGGCGGCGACCCAGATCCACGACGAGTTCGGGCCGAGCCTCGGCTGGTACCAGGAGATCGAGCGGTACTCGGCGCTGCTGGGCACCTGGATCTGGGGCACCTCGGCGAAACGGCTCGCGGTGTTCCTGGTGATCGCGGCCGCGCTGCTCGCCGGGGCCTGCGCGGTGCGGCAGGTCCACCGCTGGACCTCGGTGGGCGACCTGCCGGTGCTGTTCGGCTCCGCGGTCGCGGTGCTGGCCGCGCTGTGGCTGACGCCGTCGAAGTGGACCCACCACTTCGGATCGCTGGCCGGGGTCGGTTCGGCGCTGCTCGCGGTGGTCGTGGTGGTGCTGGTGCGGGTCGGCAAGCTCCAGCACGCGAAGCGGGAGGCGCGGCTGCTCGGCGCGTTCGGCGCGATCGCGGCGGCGGTGGCGGCCGCGCTGGCGTTCATGGGCCCGAACATCTGGCCGATGCAGTCCGACTTCGCCGTGCCCTGGTCGGATTCCCCGGTGCGCCCCGGCGTTCCGCTGGACAGCCCGGCGTTCTGGCTGGTCGGCGCGGTCGCCGTCGGGCTGGGCGTGCTCGCGGTCCAGAGCGTCCGCACCGCGCTGACGTCCCGGCCCCGGAACCGCCTGACGTGGACGCTCATGCCCGCGTCGGTGCTCAGCGGGGCGGCGCTGGCGTCGGTGCTGGTGCTGCTCGGCTCGTTCACCGCCGCGGCGCAGGTCATGGGCGACCGGTTCTCGGTGGCGCGGATGAACTGGCAGGCCCCCAACTGCGGGCTGGAGGACGAGGTCCAGGCGCTGCCCATCGCCGAACAGCTGTGGCCGCTGGTCGGCGAGGCGGAGCTGGACGGGTTCACCGAAGGCGGCGCCCCGCCGCAGGAAGCGGACGTGCGCAACGCGGGCTCGGGCGAACCGCTGCAGGTGGTGCCGCCGGAACCGGCGCCCGAGGACGGCCCGCGCGACGAGGTGCAGGCGACGGCCGCGAGCGAGTACTCCTGGAGCAGCCTGACCGGCGGCCCGCAGAACACCGGCTCGCTGGTCAGCCCGTGGTTCGGGCTGTCCCAGCTGAGCAACGACCAGGTGCTGTCGCTGTGGATCGCCGGGCGGCCCGAGCAGGGCAACTCGCTGGCGCTGGAGTTCGCCTCCGCGGACCGCTCGCTGGGCGTCCGCGAACTCCGCGACCCGCCGCCGACGGACCTGCCGTTCGACGACCCGCGCCACGGGCGGCCGCTCGACTGGCGCAACTTCCGCAACTGGCGGCTGCACAACATCGACGCCCGCGACATCCCGCGCGGCGCGGACCGCGTCCGCGTCCTCGGCGAGGACCGCACCACCGACGCGCAGGGCTGGGTGTCGGTGAGCGGCCCGGTGGTGCGCGACGTGGTGCCGCTGCGGCAGGCGCTCGACGCGCAGCAACCGGTGCTGATCGACTGGACGATGAGCTTCGTGTTCCCGTGCCGCAGCGGCTACCCGCAGGTGGCGGGCGGTGTGGCGAGCAGTCCGAGGCTGATGGTGACCCCGCCGTCCGGCGACTGGGGCATGGCCGTCGACCCGGACTGGGGCGGGGTCTTCGCCGGGGCGACGATGCTGTCCCGCCGCATCGAGGTCCCCACCCGCCTCCGCGACGCCCCCGGCCACACCTGGGGCCACCTCTACGCGGTCCGCTACGGAATCGAACGCGACGCCTACACGACAACCCACCACCGCGACCTGATCGGCGGAGCCCACGGAGACCCGCCCTACCCCTTCGAGGAGCATTGACCGCACAACCCGGGATGCCAAGGCCCCGGGCGAGGTCCGTCCGGGCGTAGGGGCTGCCAGTTCTGCCTGAAACTGGCAACCCAGCACGCCCGGAACGCGTGGTCAGTTATAGGCAAAACTGGCACACAGACCCCGGACGACCGTTCCGAGCACAATCCCGAGCCCCACCGCACCTCAGGGGACCGTGACGCAACCCGGCCACAAGAAACCCCGAAAACGCAAGATCACCCCAGATCGCAACCACCACCAAAAATCGCGGAGAGGCGGTACTGGGCTGAAACTGGTTCGCATTGTGCATCCAGCCAGTTGACCGGGGGGCATCGTGGCGGACGGGGTCGAGCGGGCAGCAGAACTCGATCGGCCGCTGCCCGCACCGCCCCCGCGCAAGCGCCGGGTGCCCGGCGTCCTCGGGCTGGTCATCGGGGTGCTCGGCGTGCTGGTCGCCCTCGCCGTGCCGGTGGCGCCGGTGATCACCCAGCAGGTCACCGCGACCTGGCCGAAGGCCGGGCAGCTGCCCGAGAGCACGCTGGCCTTCGTGGTTCCGTACCACCCGGCCGCGGTGCACGTGCGGGTCCCGTGCCCGGTGGTCCGCGCCGGGCAGCAGCGCGACGTCCCGACCACGCTGGTCGCCGGGCGACCGCCCGGCCAGCCCACCGAGAACTTCGCCGTCACCACCGCGAACGACCACGTGATCGCCCTGGTCGGCGGGCGCGAGGCGCTGCGCGCACCGATCACCGCTGCCTGCGACGTGGCCGTCGACGCCGACAGCGCGGGCAGCCGGGCCCGGATCGGTGACCGAGTGGCCGAACTCCCCGGCGTGCGGATCCGCGACATCGTCGCGTTCGCCACCGACCTCCCGCCTGAGCGGGCGGCCGGTCTCGAAGTGCGCGTGACCACCGCGAACTGGTTCGAGAACTCCCCCACCGAGCTCAAGAAACTCCTGGTCGCCGCCCAGATCGCGCTCGTCCTCCTGGCCTTCGCCGCGCTCCTCGCCCACGACCGCTCCCGCCGGAAGTCCGCGATTTCCATTGAAATCGGACCTCCGACTTCAATGGAAATCGCGGAACCCCAGACCCCGGAACCCCGGAGGCGACGGACCCCGGCACCGGCGTACCTCGTCGACCTCGGTGTCCTGGTCGTGCTCGCCGGGTGGTGGGTGCTCGGACCGACCACACCGGACGACTCGTTCGCCGCGATGACGGTCCGCAATGGCCTGCTGACCGGCGACATCGGCAACTACTACCGCTGGGAGAACGCCTCCGAGGCCCCGTTCACGCTGGTCCAGCACCTGCTCGAACCCGTCGCCGCGTGGAACGCCAACCCGCTCGCGATGCGCATCCCGAGCGTGGTCGCCGCCGCGCTGACCTGGTTCGCGCTCAGCCGCGGCATCCTCGGCGCGGTGCTGCCGGAGCACGCCCGGCGCAGCCCGGTCCGGCTGCTGGCCGCGGTGAGCTTCCTGGCCTGGTGGCTGCCGTTCGGCCTGGGCGTGCGGCCGGAACCGTTCGAAGCGCTGGGCCTGGCCGCGGTGCTGGCCTGCGTCCTGCAGGCGGTGCGGCGCGAGCGGGTCGCGTGGCTGGGGCTCGCCGCGCTCGCCGCCGGGCTGTCGGTCGCGGTGAACCCGATGGGCATCACCGCGCTCGTCCCGTTCGCGGTGCTCGCCCCGCAGCTCCGCCGACTGCTCAGCGCGCCGGTCGTGGCGCTGCTCGGCGGTATCACCGCCGTCGGCCTGGTGGCGATGTTCGCCGACCAGTCCCTGTTCGGCGTCCGCAAGGCCACCGAGCTGCACGCCTACTACGGCCCGGACGTGCCGTGGTTCCAGGAGGTCCTGCGCTACCAGTACCTGCTGGGCTTCGACCTGCAGGGCGACGTCGCGCGGCGCGCCCCGGTGCTGCTGACCGCGGTCGTCGCCGTGTTCAGCGGACTGCTGCTCCTGCGCGGCGCCCGGCGCCTGCCCGGCATGTCCCTGGTGCACGTGCCGCCGCTCTGCCTGCTGCTGAGCGTTCTGCTGATGACCGCGACACCCTCCAAATGGACGCACTACTTCGGCGCGCTGGCCGGGGTCGGAGCCGCTACGCTGACCGCGGGTGCGGTGCTGATCACGCTCGGTGCCCGGCACTTCGCCCGCGACCGGGTCGTGCTGGTGGCGAGCGCGCTGTGCACCGCCCTCGCCGTGCTCGCCGCGGCGCTGGCGTTCGCCGGAAAGAACAACTGGTTCCTGCACTCCCAGTACGGAGTGCCTTGGGGAGAGCAGCCGGTGCGGCCGCTGAACAGCCCGGTGTGGTGGCTGATCGCGGTGGTCGCGCTGCTGGCGGCGTCCGTCCTGGTCGGACGCGGGCCCGGTCGGCTGCTCGTCCGGATTCCCGCGCTGGTCGGCGTGGGCGCGGTGGGGGTGACGGTGGCGATCGTGCTCGGTTCGTTCGTCGTCGCGCCCGTCCGCCAGACCGGCGCCTACTCCATCGGCGGTCAGGGCCTGGCCGCGCTCTCCGGCGGCAGCTGCGGCATCGCCGACCACGTGGTCGCCACCCCGGACGTCCCCGGCGGTGCGCTGGTCGCGCGCGGTCCGGCCGAGGCGCACGGCTTCGCCGCCGGGACCGGGCACGCGCAGGAGTTCGCCCCGCCGGAAGAGGTCCGCGAGTTCTGGGGCAGCCTCGGCGGCGGGCAGATCTCCACGGGCGAGCTCACCACCGGCTGGTACGAGCTGCCCGAGCTCGCGCCGGACCAGGAGCTGGCGGTGGCGGTCGCCGGGCGCAGCGGGGACGGCAACCGGGTGGCGCTGGAGTTCGCCTCGCCCGCCGGTGCCCTGGGCGAACGCGTCCTGGACGACACCTGGCTGGACGCCGACGAGCGCCCGACCTACCCCACCGACCACGTGGTGCCGGACCGCCCGCAGGACCACCCTGCGTGGCGCGACCTGCCCGTGCCCGCCGGGGAGATCCCGGCCGGGGCGACCGCGGTGCGGATCCGCGCGGTGGACGGCACCACCGATCCGGCCGGTTGGCTCGCGGTGGCCGGGCCGCGCGTGCGGGACGTCGTACCGCTGCCGGAGTACCTGCGGGGCAGGGCCCCGGTGCTGGTCGACTGGTCGATGACCTGGAACGCGCCGTGCCTGCAGGACATGCCGCGGGTTGCCGGTGGCCTGGTCGAACCCCCGGCCTACCTGGTCACCCCGCCCAGCGGGATGGGTTTCGGCGGCACTGCGGCGTTCGCGCGCAGCATCGGCGGATCCTTCGCCGGTGCGTGGGAAGTCGGTCACCGGAAAGAGGTGCCGACCCGACTACTCGGGGTCGAGAAAACCCCCGAGTACGCCGAATGGGGCCACCTGATCGAAGTGGATTACCCGATGCCGGGCAACGAATACGACGTGCGGAGCGTTCCTGTTCCACGGTGGGGTTGGCGAGGGGAGTGACCATGGCCGACACGATGCGCCAGCAGGTCCGGATTCCGGTGCCGCAGCAGCAACCGCGCAGCACCGGCGCGGACGGCCCCCAGCTGGTCTCCTACGTGCTGCCGGTCTACAACGAGGTGGACGGCATCCGCCGCTTCCACGAGGAGCTGACCGCGACCACCGCCACCCGGCCCGAGTTCGACTACGAGTTCATCTACGTCAACGACGGGTCCTCGGACGGTTCGCTGGAGGTCCTGCGCGACATCGCCAAGAACGACCCGCGGGTGCGGGTGGTGGACTTCGCGCGCAACTACGGCCACCAGATCGCCATCACCGCCGGGCTGGACCACGCCCGGGGCGACGCGGTGATCGTGATGGACACGGACCTGCAGGACCCGCCGAAGGTCAGCCTGGAGCTGATCGACGCGTGGGTGGCCGGGGCGGAGATCGTGTCCGCGCGGCGCCGCACCCGCCAGGACACCCGGTTCAAGCGCGCCACCGCGGCCGGGTACTACCGGGTGCTGCGGCGCTGCGCCGAGGTCGACATCCCGGTGGACACCGGCGACTTCCGGCTGCTCAACCGCCGCGCCGCCGAGGAGCTGCGGGGGTTCCGGGAGCGCAGCAGGTTCATCCGCGGCATGGTCGCCTCGATGGGCTTCAAGCAGCACGAGGTGCTGTTCGACCGGGACGAGCGGGTCGCGGGCGAGACCAAGTACCCGATGCGCAAGATGCTGCGGCTGGCCGCCGACGGCGTCACCGGGTTCTCCACCGTCCCGCTCAAGATGATCACCCGGATGGGGTTCATCACCTTGGGTCTGGCGCTGCTCGGCATCATCTACGCGGTGACCCTCCGGCTGTTCTTCCCCGCGGTGACGGTGTCCGGGTGGACCATGCTCATGGTCGCCATGCTGTTCCTCGGCGGGCTGCAGATGCTCTCGCTCGGGGTGATCGGCAGCTACGTCGGCCGCATCTACAGCGAGGTGCAGCAACGTCCCCTCTACATCGTGCGGGATGTGATCCGGCATGACGCGGACTGATCAGCTGGCGCGGCGCGTGCCGCTGGTCAGCCCGCAGCTGCTGCGCTACGCGCTGATCGGCGGCAGCGGCGTGCTGCTGGACTACCTGCTGTTCCTGCTGCTGTTCAACGCGTTCGGGGTGCACGAGCAGCTGGCCAACGCGATCAGCACCACCGCCGGGATCACCAACAACTTCGTGCTCAACGCGCTGTTCAACTTCCGCAAGCGGGACCGGATCGTGGTGCGGTTCCTGCGGTTCTACGCCGTCGGGCTGACCGGCATCGCGCTGACCTTCCTGCTGCTGCAGGTGTTCTCCGGCTGGCTGGGCATCGACCCGAACCTGGTCAAAGCGGGTTCGCTCCCGGTCGTGCTGCTCCTCCAGTACACCATCAACAAGAAGTGGAGCTTCGGATGAGAGTGGGCATCGTCGGCGCGGGTGCGACCGGGTTGACCGCGGCCTACGACGCGGTCAAGGCCGGGCACGACGTGACGGTGCTGGAGGCCTCCGCCGAACTGGGCGGGCTGGCCGCGTCGATCGAGGTCGGCGGCACCCCGCTGGAGCGGTTCTACCACCACAGCTTCCGCACCGACCGGGCGATGATCGGGCTGATCGAGGAGCTCGGGCTCGGCCACCTGCTGTGGTTCCACCGCCCCACCACCGGGGTCTACGCGGACGGGCAGCTGCACGACTTCGGCACCCCGCAGGAGATGCTGCGGTTCCCCGGTTTCTCGCTGCTGGACAAGCTGCGCTTCGGCGCGTCGGCGGCGGTGCTGAAGGCCGTGCGCAACGGGCAGCGGTTCAACTCGGTGCGGGCGCTGGAGTGGATGCGCCGCTGGGCCGGTCGACGGGTCACCGAGAACATCTGGGAACCGCTGCTGGTGGGCAAGTTCGGCATCCACGCCGAGCAGATCTCGATGGCCTGGCTGTGGGCCAGGATCCACTACCGCACCTTCGAACTCGGTTACGTGCACGGCGGTTTCGAGCAGGTGTACCGCGCGCTGCTGGACGCGGTGACCGAGCGCGGCGGGAAGGTCGAGTTCGGCAAGCCGGTGGCCACCATCCGCCAGCCCGGCGCGACGGTCCTGGTCGGCACCGGGGACGGCAGCAGCTACGAGTTCGACCGGGTGATCGTGACGGTGCCGCAGCCGGTGTTCGCGGAGGCGGCCGGGATCGAGACCGACAACGTGCTGTGGCGCAACCAGTACCTGGGCGCGACGTGCTTCATCCTGGAGTGCGACCGCAGCGTGATCCCGCACTACTGGCTGAACATCAACGACACGGCGTTCCCGTTCCTGGCGGTCGTCGAGCACACCAACATGGTGGATCCCGCGGAGTACGGCGGTCGCCACATCGTCTACGTCGGCAACTACGTGCCGCGCGACGACTGGCGCTTCAACACCGACCCGGCGGAGCTGCTGGAGCGCTACATCCCCTGGCTGCGCAAGCTGAACCCGGACTTCGACCGCTCCTGGATCCAAAACTGGCACTTCTCCAAGGCGCCCTTCGCCCAACCGATCGTGACGCCCCAGTACCGCGCCCTGATCCCCGGCCACCGCACCGAGATGCCCGGCGTGACGCTGGCGACGATGTCCCAGATCTACCCCCAGGACCGGGGCCAGTCCTACGCCATCGCGATGGCCCACGAGGTCACCGACCGCCTCGGCCTCAGCAACCGGCGTTCGTGATTCGTGAGCGGCGATGGCGGTAAGAACCACCACCGCCGCTCACGACGCAGTCTCAGGCCTCGTTGAGGCCCGGTTTGCCGTCCTCGATCACGAAGGAGGCGAGGGTTTCCACCGGGGCTCCGGGCTTGGAGACGTACGGGAGGACCCGGTAGTCCGCTCGAAGGGCGTCCGGAGTGATCTTGGTGCTGATGTAGCCGCGCTGGTTGCTGTAGAGGCGGACGTGCGGGTTCTCCTTCAGGTAGGTCTTCTCCTTGTCCGTGAGCTGGGCCGAGCCGTCGCCGCCGCTGGTGATGGACGTCGTGGTCAGCTCGGTGCCGACGACCTCGTCGCGGTAGTGGATGTCGTTGGCCCAGTGGGTGTGCACGTCACCGGTCAGCACGACGGGGTTGCGGACCTTGGCGCGCTGCCAGCCCTGGATGACGCGCTCGCGGGAGCCCACGTAGCCGTCCCAGGCGTCCGGGTTGTAGCCCTTCTCCGCGCCGTTGAGGTAGTCGATCTCGGCGAACATGACCTGCTGGCCGAGCACGTCCCAGCGGGCGTTGGACTGCTGCAGGCCCTTGAGCAGCCAGCGCTCCTGCTCCGCACCGGTGAGGCTGCGCTTCGGGTTCAGCCGCTCCGGGTCCTGGGTCGGGAACTTGTCGCCGCCCACCTGGTCGTCGCGGTACTGGCGGGTGTCGAGCATGTGGAAGTTCGCCAGCCGCCCCCACTGGATGCGGCGGTGCAGGCGCAGGTCGATGCCGCGCGGGACCTGCGCCCGGCGCAGCGGCATGTTCTCGTAGTACGCCTGGAAGGCGGCCTTGCGGCGCTCCAGGAAGTGCGGCTGCGGGATCTCCGGCTTCTCGTAGACCTCGTCGGCCCAGTTGTTGTCCACCTCGTGGTCGTCCCAGACCACGACCCACGGGGCCGACGCGTGCGCGTGCTGGAGGTCCGGGTCGCTCTTGTACTGGGCGTGCCGCTGCCGGTAGTTGGCCAGCGTCTCGGTCTCCGGCCCGGCGTGGTCGCGCGGGTTGCCGCCCGGCGCCACGTAATGGCCCGCCTCGTACTCGTACTGGTAGTCGCCGAGGTGCAGGATCAGGTCCGGGTGCTCGTCGGCCAGGTGGCGGTAGGCGGTGAAGTAGCCGTGCTCGTACTGCGCGCACGACGCGAACGCCATGGACAGGCTGGTCAGCGCGCCGGGCAGCGGCGCGGTGCGGGTGCGGCCGGTCGGCGACAGCGCGCCCTCGGCGCGGAAGCGGTAGAAGTAGTCGCGGTCCGGGCGCAGCCCGGTCAGCTCGACGTGCACGCTGTGGCCCAGCTCCGGCGCGGCCTGCGCCTCGCCGCGCTGCACGACGCGCGTGAACTTCTCGTCCTCGGCGACCTCCCACTGCACCGGGAGGGTCTTGTTCGGCATCCCGCCCATGCCGTCCTCGGCCAGCGGGTCGGCAGCCAGGCGGGTCCACAGCACCACGCCGTCCGGCGCGGGATCACCGGACGCGACGCCCAGCGTGAAGACCTCACCGCGCCGGGCGGCACCGGCCCCGGGCAGCGCGGCGACCGGCAGCGCGGCGGCAGTGGTCAGCGCGGCGGCACCGGCGAGCGTTCCGCCCAGCAGCACGCTGCGCCGCGAGAGGGATTCGGGCACGACGACCTCCATCGTTCGGGAAACGGGATCAACCCTCACCCCGAACGATGAAGGAGTGCTGCCTTCCGGGTGATCGCGAAGTGAACAGCCTGTTCCTTGCCAGGTCAGCGACTCATGCCCAGTCGGGCAACAACAACCCCGGATCAACGACGAACCGCGCAGGCGACGAGTACGTCACCTTCTTCGCGCTCTCGTCACCGACGGCCACGTAGATGCCGTCGTCCTTGAGCTCGTACGCAGCGATGCTGACCGGTTTGTTCAGATCAACGATCCAGTAATTCGGAATTCCAGCTTCGGCGTACTCGTCGAACTTCATCCTCGCCGAGCCGGGAGACACGATCTCGACGGCGAGCTGCACATCTGCAGCCCGGTATCGCGCCGGACTCTTCCGAGCCGCTTCGACGGAGACCACGACGAGGTCGGGAATGCGGATCGTGCTGGGCCATGTCTCGAAGAGAACCACCTCGACCTCGGGCAGCACGACCAGTTCACCCGGTACCTGGTCATCAAGCTGACGCGTCAGCTTCTTCAGCGCCCATTGGTGGTCGGACACCGGTCGAGGACTCACCAGAAGCGCCCCTTCGACGAGTTCAAAGCGGTGGCTGTTGTCCTCGGGAAGAGCGGCCCAGTCCTCCAGGGACAGCAATCGGTCCGGCCACGCCACAGCGCTCATCGCGCCCTCCTCCTCAGGCCCGGAACCGGTACTCGACCATTCTGTCCTCATCACCCAAGAGTGTCCCTGGTCAGCGGCTCGCGGTAAACACGAAAGCGCCCCCGGTCGGGGGGACCGGGGGCGCTGTTCGGGTTGCTCAGAGGTAGAAGGCCAGGAAGAGGCAGCCCGCCAGGATCAGGCCGAGGACCATCAGGACCTTGTCCTTCAGGACCACTTCCTCCGGCTCGCCCGCCACGCCCTTGTCGATGTCCACCGCGTACCGCAGGATCGCCACCACCATCGGGACGATCGAGATCAGGCCCCAGCGGGACATCTCGAACTCGCGGATGTCGTAGGCCCACAGGGCGTAGGACATGATCGTGATCGCGGCCGCGATGGCCCACACGAACCGCAGGTAGGACGGCGAGTACGCCTTCAGCGACTTGCGGATCTTCGCGCCGGTCTCCATCGCCAGCTTCACCTCGGCGTAGCGCTTGCCCGCGACCATGAACAGCGAGCCGAACGCGACGATCAGGTAGAACCACTGCGTGATGACCAGCCCGGCGGCGGCACCACCGGCGATGGCGCGCAGCAGGAAGCCGGACGCCACGATGCACAGGTCGATCACCGGCTGGTGCTTCAGGCCGAAGCAGTAGCCCAGCTGCACCGCGATGTAGACCGCCATCACGATCAGCAGCGGGGTGCTGGTCAGGCCCGAGATCAGCAGCGATCCGCCGAGCAGCAGCACGCACACCGCGTACGCGATCGGCACCGGGATCAGCCCGGCCGCGATCGGCCGGTTCCGCTTGGTCGGGTGCTGGCGGTCCGCCTCGACGTCGATCGCGTCGTTGACGAAGTAGATGCCGGAGGCGGCCATTGAGAACACGATGAACGCCACCACCGCGTGCCAGAGCACGACCGGGTCCAGGATCTCGCCCGCCGCGAACGGCACGGCCAGCACCAAGACGTTCTTCACCCACTGCTTGGGGCGCAGCTCCTTGATCAGGCCGGTGACCAGGCCCGCCGTGGTGCCCGCCTTCGCGGTCACCTTCGCGTGGTAGGCGTCCGAGGACTTGTCCTTGATGTCGTCGGACTTCTTCGGTTCGGGCTCCAGCACCTCGTCGCCGAACTCGGCACCGATGGTGCCCTCCGCGTCGGTCTCCACCTCGACGCGCTTGGCCGCGGCTTCCGCCGATTCGGCCTCGCCGTCGGTGCTGGCCACCTCGTCGGCCTTGCCCTCGCCGTCGGCGCTGGGCGCCTCGTCCGCCTTGCCGGACCCGCTCAGCAGCGCATCGCCGACGTGGGCACCGTTGCTGCCGTCGGCCTCGGCCGACGCATCGGTCTTGCCGGTGTCGGCCTCGGTTTCGTTCTTGTCAGCCACGGTTCCTCCGCCGTCTCATGAATCGCCGCACGCCCCACGCCACGGCACCGCCGAGCGCAGAACCGGCGACCACATCGCTCGGATAATGAACCCCCAGGACAAGGCGGCTGACCATCATCGGCGGCACCACCGCCGGGGTCAGCTTCTTGCCCGTCAACCCGCCGTAGAGCACCGCGGCGGCCGTCGTGGACGTCGCGTGCGAGGACGGGAAGCTCAACTTGCTCGGCGTGCCGACCAGCACCTGCACCTCGGGGTCGGACGGCCGACGCCGCCGCACCACGCGCTTGACCGCGATCGACGCCGCGTGCGCGGCGGCGACCCCGGCGGCGGCGGTCAGCCACTCGCCGCGGCGCTCGCGGTCCACCAGCGCGCCGACCGCGCCGATGGCCAGCCAGCCACCGGCGTGCTCGCCGAACAGCGACATCGCCCGAGCGGTCTTGACCACGGCCGGCTTGGCCAGCGCGCCCTGCACCTTGCGCAGCGCGACGGTTTCGGGCGTGACCGTCGCCGGTGCTTCGTCGGCGGGTGCGGCGACCGCTTCTTCGGAACCGGTCGCCGTCGTCAGCTCTGCCACATCGTCTCCGGGTGGATCGGGGTCACTTCTGGTCGAAGACCTGTTTCCAGGACTCCGGGCTGGTCAGCTCGGGCAGCGCCGCGCGGTAGACCGCGCACAGCCGGGTCCACTCCTGGCCCAGCCGCTTGTAGTTGGCCAGGGCCCGCATGCCGAGACGGCGGAACTCCTCCGGGTCGCGGCGCCGGAACGCCACCCCGCTGCCGTCCGCGTTCGACACCGTCGCGCTGTCGAGGTTGCCCAGCAGGAACCACCGGGCGCTGGCCGCGGGCACGTTGAGCTGCGGCCGCTCGCCCGCGTCCTTGGCCGGTTCCTTGAGGTTGTGCAGCAGCGCCTTGGACGCGCGCGCCGCGATCACCGCCGGGTTCACCGGCGGCTTGAGCAGGCCCTCGGCCATGATCGGGTTCGCCGAGGGCGGCGGGAACTCGCGGGCGGACGGCAACGTCTTGGCGTCGTCGTAGTCCTTGCGCAGCTCCCGGACCTCCGGCAGCGCCGTGCGGAGGCTGTCGAACAGGCCCTCGGGGCCCGCCATGAAGTCCTCCAGCGCCTTCTGCTGCACCGCGACCGTGGAGTACTCCATCGACAGCAGGTGCCGCAGGGTGAGCTTGAGGCCCTGCTTGATGATGTTGGCCTTGACCGCGTCCGGGCTGTGCAGCGCGGCGAGGATCAGCCGGTTGCGGGTGTGGAAGTACGCCGTCCAGTCGGTGGCGTCGTTCTTGTCCGTCCACGGCATGTGCCAGATCGCCGCGCCCGGCAGCGTCACCGTCGGGTACCCGCGCTCGCCCGCGCGCAGCGAGTACTCCGAGTCGTCGTGCTTGATGAACAGCGGCAGCGGCAGCCCGGTGCGCTCGATCACCTCGCGCGGGAACAGGCACATCCACCAGCCGTTGTAGGTGGAGTGGATGCGCTGGTGCAGCTTGGTGGTCTTGCGCAGCGGCTTCTTCGCGAAGTCGTGGTCGGTGACCGCACCCGGCGCGGCCCGCCAGATGCCCTGGCCCAGGTCCACGACCTCGCCCATGGTGTGCAGCCGCGAGCGGGCCTGCAGGTTCAGCATCTGGCCGCCGACGATGACCGGGTTCGTCGCGGCGCGGGCGAAGGCGTTCGCCCGCAGCACGCCGTCCGGCTCCAGCGCGATGTCGTCGTCGATGACCATGACCTGGTCGGCGTCGGAGTTGTAGATGCCCTCGTACATGACGCGGCCGAAGCCGCCCGAGCCGCCGATGTTGTCCTGCTCGATCACGTGCAGCTTGTCGCCGATCCGGCGGGCCGCCTCGTCGAAGCCCTCGGTGTCGCGGATCTTCTGCGGGCCCTGGTCGGCCACCACGACGCGCTGCACCACCTCCATGACCTGCGGGTCCTCGCCCAGCGTCTGGAGCGCGAGCACGCAGTCGGCGGGCCGCATCGTGGTGGTGCCGACGACGACCTGCTGCTTGGGCAGCGGCACGTCGGTGGTCCAGGCCGCCTCGTCGATCTCCAGCGGCGCGTCGTTGGTGAACAGGTCGAACCAGATCCACCCGCCGTCCTCGAACGGCGTCAGCGACACCCGGAACTCCAGCGAGGTCCAGTCCGCGCTGTCCACCGGGGTGCCCTGCAGGTGGACGCTGTCGCCGTTGGCCTTCGAGCGGTAGACGTCGAGCCGACCGGCCCCCTTGACCTTCAGCCGCAGCACGACCTCGTCGACCTTGGTCCAACGCTTCCAGTAGCTGGCCGGGAACGCGTTGAAGTAGGAGGCCAGGGAGATCTTGCGGTGCGCGGGCACCAGCAGCCGGCGCCGCGACACCACGGTCGCGGCGCTGTCCAGCGACGCCGGCTCGTCGATGTACAGCGGGCGCACGTCCAGCGGGTCCTCGCCGCGCGGGAACACCACGCGCTGCAGCACCTGCTGGTTGGCCACGTCGGGCGTCCCGGAGCGCATCGACGTCACGTCGCTGAGCTTGCTCTCCCCCGCGGCGGGAGAACGGTCCTCTCGGGGGGTCCGGTCGGTCACGTCAGTCCTCCAACGAGCCGTCCAGCGAACGACCCTCGGTGAAGTAGGGGGCGATCTTGTTGTCGAACATGCTCAGCGCCGAGCCGATGGCCATGTGCATGTCGAGGTACTTGTAGGTGCCCAACCGCCCGCCGAAGACGACCTTGCGCTCCTTGGCCTCCTTCTTGGCCAGCTCGCGGTAGGCCTCCAGCTTGCGCCGGTCCTCCGGGGTGTTGATCGGGTAGTACGGCTCGTCCCCGCTCTCCGCGGACCGGGAGTACTCGCGGACGATGACCGTCTTGTCCTTCGGGTAGTAGTCCCGCTCCGGGTGGAAGTGCCGGAACTCGTGGATCCGGGTGTACGGGACCTCTTCGTCGGCGTAGTTCATCACCGAGGTGCCCTGGAAGTCGCCGGTCTCGACGACCTCGGACTCGAAGTCCAGGGTGCGCCAGCCCAGCTCGCCCTCGACGTAGTCGAAGTAGCGGTCCAGCGGGCCGGTGTAGACGACCGGGACGTCGGCGGGCAGCTCGTCGCGCACGTCGAAGAAGTCGGTGCTCAGCCGCACGTCGATGTTGTCGTGGGCGGCCATCTTCTCCAGCCACGCGGTGTAGCCGTCGACCGGCAGCCCCTCGTAGGTGTCGTTGAAGTACCGGTTGTCGAAGTTGTACCGGACCGGCAGGCGGCTGATGGTGGCCGCGGGCAGCTCCTTGGGGTCGGTCTGCCACTGCTTGGCCGTGTACCCGCGGATGAACGCCTCGTAGAGCGGGCGCCCGATCAGCGAGATCGCCTTCTCCTCGAGGTTCTGCGCCTGCGCGGTGTCGAACTCGGCGGCCTGCTCGGCGACCAGCGCCTTGGCCTCGTCCGGGCTGAACCCGCGGCCGAAGAACTGCGACAGCAGGCTCAGGTTCATCGGGAGCGAGTAGATCTGCCCCTTGTGCTTGGTGAACACGCGGTGCTGGTAGTTGGTGAACTCGGTGAACTGGTTCACGTAGTCCCAGACGCGCTTGTTCGAGGTGTGGAAGAGGTGCGCACCGTAGCGGTGCACCTCGATGCCTGTTTCGGGCTCCGCCTCCGAGTAGGCGTTGCCCCCGATGTGGTCACGTCGGTCCAGCACCAGCACCCGCTTGTCCAGCTGGGTGGCGGCGCGCTCTGCGATCGTGAGGCCGAAGAATCCGGAACCAACAACGATCAGGTCATAGCCTGCGAAGCTCACAGCCGTCGAGGGTAGCGGGGGCGAACCGCCGCCCCGAAACCGCGTTGACGTTCGCCGCTACGCATCGCTACGGGGCGTGTCGATATCGCCGCAAACGGCATTTTGTCCGCATTTTCCGGGGGACAGCGCGTGAACTCCGGGTGAATGCGGCGATACGGCACGCAACTATTCACTACTGTTATTACTCGTCAGGCGACCCGCCCGGCGTGTCGTACCCCGAGTACGATTGCAAATCGCGTCGATGCGCCCGGCTCCCACTGCTCGCGAGCGCGGGCGCCGGAGTTCTGGGGTGGTGAGCATCGGGTTGGCACGTGCTCGTGACGGGCGGCACCTGCTGGTCGCGGCGATCGCGGTGGAGATCCTGGCGATCTGGTTCGTGCACTGGATCGACACCCGCGGCTACATCGACACCGAGATCTACCGCCTCGGCGCCCGCGCCTGGCTGCGCGGCTACGACGTGTACGGCGACGACCTCACCCCGGAGTCGCCGGACTCGGGCACCCTGCCGTTCATCTACCCGCCGTTCGCGGTGCTGCTGTTCGTGCCGCTGACCTGGCTGTCGGAGGGCGGCGCGGTCGTGGTGGTGTCCGTGCTCTCGCACCTCGCGATCCTGGTCACCGCGTACTCGCTGGCCCGCTCCTCGACCTACCTGGCGCCGCGGGCCGGGCAGGTGGCGGTGGCCACCGCGCTGCTGCTGCCGTGGTTCACGCTGATCGAGCCGACCCGGGAGACGCTCAACTACGGGCAGATCAACCTGCTGCTGATGGGGCTGGTGGCGGCCGACTGCCTGCTGCCGCGCACCCGCTGGCCGCGCGGCCTGCTGGTGGGCATCGCGGCCGCGATCAAGCTGACCCCGCTGGGGTTCCTGCTGCTGTTCCTGCTGCGCCGGGACTTCCGGGCGCTGGCCGTGACCGGCGTCACCTTCGCCGCGACCGTGCTGATCGGGCTGGTCGCCATGCCGAAGGACTCGGCGGACTGGTGGCTGGACTCGATGTTCTCCACCGGCGACTCCCTCGGCACCGTCTACGTGGGCAACATGACCCTGCGCAGCACGCTGGCCAAGCAGGAGCTGACCGGGTTCGCGCTGAACTCGCTGTGGGTGCTCGGCTCGCTGCTGCTGCTCGTGCTGGCGGTGCTCGGCATGCGGTACGCGCTGCGGGTGTCCAACGTGCCGCTGGCGCTGTGCCTGAACGCCGTGTGGGTGCTGCTGGTGTCGCCGATCTCCTGGTCGCACCACTGGGTGTGGGCCGGGCCGACGCTCGCGCTGCTGTTCGCCATGTCGCTGCGGCACCGCTGGTACGGCGTGCTGATCGCAGTGGTGCTCTGCGGGTTGACGGTGCTGATCGCGCCGCAGTGGTACCTGCCGAACACCGCGGACCGCGAGCTGGACTGGACGTTCTCGCAGCAGGTCGTCGGCAACTCGTACACGCTGATCGGCATCGGGTTCCTGGTGGCCGCCGCGGTGGCCTGCGCCCGGTTCCGGCCCGGCGCCGTCCGCGCACCGGAGCCCGTCGACGTCCCGGCGAGCAGCGCGCCCCAGCACTTCCGCTGAGATCGCGGGACCGTCCACACCCGACTTCGTTGCCCCCGCAATTTCCCGGGTGAAAATCCCCGGGAGATCGGGGGATTCCCGGTCCACAGGGGACGGCGGGTCACCCGGAAAGAGCAGTTGACCAGCGGCTGTTCGGAGTCGCCCGCATACTCGCTTCGGCCCCCGAACCGGTTCCGGCTTCCGGCCGGTCCCCCCGCGCGGAAGCGAGGTACCGCATGCGCCCACGGCTGGGTTTCCCGATCGCACTGCTGCTGGCCGCCGCGGCGCTGCCCGCGGCCAGCGCCGCCACCCCGGAGTCCAGCACGCGGATCCCGCTGCGCGACGCGCCGCTGGACCGCACCCAGACCCGCGAGGTCCGCACCCCGACCCAGTTCGACCTGGTCGGGTTCGCCTGGCGGGGTCCCGCACCGGACCAGGTCGAGGTGCGCACCCGCGGCAGCGGGGAGTGGAGCGAGTGGACCGAGCTGGAACCGGCGGCGGGCGGCAGCGAACCGCTGTGGACCGGACCCGCCGACACCGCGCAGGTGCGCGCCAGCCGCGGCGGCGCGGACGCGACCGGCGACCTCGAGCTGATCGCGATCGACCCCGGCACCCGCCCCGTCCCGACGGCGGACACGCGGATCGCCGGGGCGCCGCCGGTCGTCGGGCGCGCGCAGTGGGGCGCCGACGAGAACCTGATGACCTGGCCGCCCGAACCCACCCGGACCAAGGCCGTGATCGTGCACCACACCGCGGGCACCAACGACTACAGCTGCGCGCAGTCCGCCGACATCGTGCGGGCCATCTACCGCTACCACGCCGTCGAGCTGAAGTGGGGCGACATCGGCTACCACGCGCTGGTCGACAAGTGCGGCACCGTCTTCGAGGGCCGGGCGGGCGGCCTGCGCGGCGACGTCGTCGGCGGGCACGCGCGCGGCTTCAACCGGGAGACCTTCGGCGTGTCGATGCTCGGCAACTACGACCGGGTGGCGCCGAGCGGCAAGGCCGTCGAGTCGGTCGCGGAGATCAGCGCCTGGAAGCTGGGCACCGCGGGCGTGCCCGCCGACGGCCGGACCGAGCTGATCGCCGAACCGGCGAACAACTCGCACCACCCGGCCGGTGCGGCGGTCGCGCTGCCGACGATCTTCGGGCACCGCGACGTGAGCAAGACGGTCTGCCCCGGTCAGCGCGGCTACGAGAAGCTCGGCCCGATCCGCGCCCGCGCGGCCGTCCTGCAGCGCGACGCCCGGCCCTGAGCCCTCCAACCTGGCTGACCCGCAGCCACAACGACTGGACTGCACGGCCAGGAACGACCTCCCGATCTCCAACCCCGGCGCGGCCCCTGAGCCGCCCGGCAAAGCCCGCCCGCGCTAGTCGAGGTGCCAGTTTTGCCTAAAACTGACACCCCACCAGGCCCGGAACGCGCGGTCAGTTATAGGCAAAACCGCCACGCAGACCCCCGGACGACCTTGCCGGGCGCAGTCCCGAGCCCCACCCAACCGCACCTCAGGGGACCGTGACGCAACCCAGCCACAAGAAACCCCGAAAACGCAAGATCACCCCAGATCGCCACCACCACTGTGAATCGCGGAGAGGCGGTACAGATCACCACCAGCGGGTGAGGAGTTCGGCGACGCCGTCCTCGGAGTTGCTGGTGGTCACCTCGTCGGCGGCGGCCAGGGCCGCCGGGTGGGCGTTGCGCATCGCCACGCCGTGGCCCGCCCAGGACAGCATCGGCACGTCGTTGGGCATGTCGCCGAAGGCGATCACGTCCGCCTGCTCGACGCCGAGGTCGGCGGCCACCGCGGCCAGCCCGGTCGCCTTGTCCACGCCCGCCGCGGACAGCTCGATCAGCCCCGCCGACGTCGAGTAGGTCAGCTGCAGCTGGGAGCCGATCACCGCACCGGCCGCCTCGGCCATCTCCGCGCTCGTCATGTGCTCGTGCAGCACCAGCAGCTTGACCGCGGGCTTGCCGGTCAGCTCGTCGACCCCGGCGACCCGGATGTCCGAGTTCGGCCACACCCGGCGGAAGTCGGCCTCGGCCAGGAACTGCTCGTGCGGCCGGTCGTGCGCGCCGTCCGTCGTCCGCTCCACCGCGAACGCGCAGCCCGGCAGCTCGTGGCGCAGCTCGCGGACCACGTCGTGCAGCTCCAGGGACTCGATCACGTGGCTCTGCAGCACCCGGTCGGCCGCGGCGTCGTAGAGCACCGCGCCGTTCGCGCACACCGTCACCCCGGCCACCCCGAGGCCCGCCACCACCGTCGGCACCCAGCGCGGCGGTCGGCCGGTGACCAGCACGAACGGGGTTCCGGAGGCGACCACCCGCTGCACCGTCCGCGCGGTTCGCGAGCTCACCCGCTCCATCGGGTCGAGCAGGGTTCCGTCCACGTCGGATGCCACCAGGCCGGGTTTGCGCACCCCGCCATCCTGCCTCCCGGGGTGCGCGGGCCCACCACCGAGCACCCGTCAACGCGACCCGCGCCACCCCGCATCACCTGATCGGGTCGATGTCGGTGGTGCTCGACCAGTACGGTCGACATGTGCGAGTTGGGATCGTGATTCTGCCGGAGCACCGTTGGTGGGCCGCCGAGCCGCTGTGGCGGATGGCCGAGGAGTACGGCTTCGCCCACGCCTGGACCTACGACCACCTGGGGTGGCGGTCCCTTGTGGACAAGTCGTGGTTCGACGCGGTGCCGACCTTGACCGCGGCCGCGATGGCCACCTCGACCATCCGGCTGGGCACCCTGGTCGCCTCGCCGAACTTCCGGCACCCGGTGCACTTCGCGCGGGAGCTCACCGCGCTCGACGACATCTCCGACGGCCGGATCACCCTCGGCGTCGGCGCGGGCGGCCTCGGCTTCGACAGCCAGGTGCTGGGCCAGCCGGAGCTGACGCCCGGCCAGCGCGTCGACCGGTTCGCCGAGTTCCTGGAGCTGCTCGACCTGATCCTCACCCGCGACACCACCGACTACTCCGGCACGTACTACTCGGCGGTGCAGGCCCGCAGGCACCCCGGCTGCGTGCAGCTGCCCCGCCTGCCGTTCGTGGTGGCCGCCAACGGCCCCCGCGCGATGCAGCTGGCCGCCCGCTACGGCAGCGGCTGGGTGACCACCGGCCGCGGCGCGGAGGACCAGGAGTCGTGGTGGCGGTCGGTCGCCGAGCTGTCGCTGCGGTTCGCCGAGGCGCTCGCCGAGCAGGGGCGGGATCCGGCCAAGGTGGACCGCTACCTGCAGGTCGACGCGGCGCCGGTGTTCTCGATGTCCAGTGTGGAGCACTTCCGCGACGTGGTGGGCCGCGCCGCCGAGCTCGGGTTCACCGACGTGATCACCCACTGGCCGCGCGCCGACGGCCCCTACGCGGGCAAGGAGTCAACTGTCGAGGAGATCGCTTCAGAAGTTCTCCCGGAGATCTGATCTCAGGCGGCAACCCCCGCCCGCGCGGTGCGTCTCCCGGGCATGGAACACGCATTACGAGGCCGTTCCGCGCTGCACAGCCTCGGCCAGTCCGAGATCCCGGCGGACGAGTCCGGGGTAGAGATCGAGTACGTCCAGGAGCGCTGGCAGCCCTGATCACACCTCGCCGCGGGGCGATGCGAGCAGCGTCGCCCCCACCGCCAGGAACTCCGCGGGGGCTCCGCCCAGGGCCGAAAGCCGGTGCGGGACGCGGGCGCTGAAGCTGACGCTGTCCCCGGCGCGCAGCGTCGTCGCGCCCTGCTCGAAGTCCACGTGCAGCTGGCCGCTGAGCACGTAGAGCCAGTCGTGGCCCTCGTGCTTGACCGGGCGCACGCCCTCGCTGGTCGGCGAGATCCGGTAGCGCGCGGCGTACAGGCCGGGGATCACCGCGCGCGGCGTCAGCACCTGCAGCGCCATGCCGTCGGTGTCGACCGTCGGGACCTCGTTGCCGCGCAACACCATCGCCGCCGGGCCCGGCTTGCCGTCGGTGAACAGCTGGGACAGGCCGACGTCCAGCGCGGTGGCCAGCTGCGCCAGCACGTCCAGCGACGGCGTCGCGTCGCCCTGCTCGACGTTCACCAGGTGCGCCACGTCCAGCGCCGCGCGCTCCGCGAGCTCGCCCTGGTCCAGCCCGCGCGCGACCCGCAACCGGCGGATCCGGTCGCCGAGCCCGGCGAGGGCGAGAGCACGCGCGCTACCAGGGGAGTCGGACACGCCCACCACCATAAGTCGGGTGCGGCGGGTTCGCCGTGATCGCGCGTGTGCCCCGGCGTTCGGCCGGGTAGTCATGGTCGGCAGGAGGTGGTGGTGATGTCAGTCCGGGAGACCGTGCAGCGCCTGCTGGACGACGCGGGCACCACCTACGCCGCCGAGGCCGGGATCCAGCTGGCGAACAAGCCCGCCCCGCTGTACCGGCTGCTGGTGCTGACGGTGCTGATGTCCGCGCGGATCAAGGCGGAGCTGGCGGTGTCGGCGGCCCGCGAGCTCGCCGAGTTCGGCACCCCGCAGAAGATGTGCGACGCGACCTGGCAGCAGCGGGTGGACGCGCTCGACCGCGGGCACTACGTCCGCTACGACGAGAGCACGTCGACCGCGCTCGGCAAGGGCGCGCAGCTGCTCGTCGACCGGTACCACGGGGATCTGCGCCGGATGCGCGCGAAGGCCGACGGGGACCTGGACGTGCTGCGGGAACTGCTCACCGAGGTGCCGCGCATCGGACCGGTGGGCGCGGACATCTTCTGCCGCGAGGTGCAGCTGGTGTGGCCGGAGCTGCGGCCGTTCTTCGACGAGAAGGCGCTGGCCGGGGCGCGGAAGCTGGGGCTGCCGACCGCCCCGGACCGGCTCGCCGAGCACGTCGAGGGCCACGACCTGGCCCGCCTGGCGACCGCCCTCGTCCGCGCCGGGTGACCCCGCCCGCGATTTCCATTGAAATCGGACGTTCGACTTCAATGGAAATCGCGGGGACGACGCCCCTACTTGGGTTCGAGGACCTCGCGGCCGCCGAGGAACGGGCGCAGCGCCACCGGGACGCGGACCGAACCGTCGGCCTGCTGGTGGTTCTCCAGGATCGCCACGATCCAGCGGGTGGTGGCCAGCGTGCCGTTGAGGGTGGCCGCGATGCGGGTGCGGCCCTCCTCGTCGCGGTAGCGGGTGTTCAGCCGCCGCGCCTGGAACGTGGTGCAGTTCGAGGTCGAGGTCAGCTCGCGGTAGGTCTGCTGGCTGGGCACCCAGGCCTCGCAGTCGAACTTGCGGGCCGCGCTGGCGCCGAGGTCACCGGCCGCGGTGTCGATCACCCGGTACGGCACCTCGATCTTGGCCATCATGTCCTCTTCCCAGGCCAGCAGGCGCTGGTGCTCCTCCCGCGCGTCCTCCTCGCGGCAGTAGACGAACATCTCCAGCTTGTTGAACTGGTGCACGCGGATGATGCCGCGGGTGTCCTTGCCGTAGGAGCCCGCCTCGCGGCGGAAGCAGGTCGACCAGCCCGCGTAGCGCAGCGGGCCGTCGGAGAAGTCCAGGATCTCGTCCGAGTGGTAGCCCGCCAGCGGCACCTCGGAGGTGCCGACCAGGTACAGGTCGTCGGCCTCCAACCGGTAGACCTCGGTGGAGTGCGCGCCGAGGAAGCCGGTGCCGTCCATGATCTCCGGCCGGACCAGCACCGGCGGCACGACCAGGCTGAACCCGGCGGCGGTGGCCTGCGCGGCGGCCATGTTCAGCAGTGCCAGCTCCAGCTGGGCGCCGATGCCGGTGAGGAAGTAGAACCGGGCGCCGGACACCTTCGCGCCGCGCTCCATGTCGAAGGCGCCGAGCGCGTTGCCCAGGTCGACGTGGTCCTTGATCTCGAAGTCGAACTCGCGCGGCACCCCGACGTGCTTGAGCACGGCGTAGTCGTCCTCGCCGCCCGGCGGCACGTCCGGCTCGACGATGTTCTGGACGGCCTTCTGCGCCCGCACCAGCTCCTCGTCGGCCTCCGACTGCGCGGCCTCGGCCTCCTTCACCTGCGCGGAGAGCTCCTTGGCGCGGGCCAGCAGCGCCTCGCGCTCCTCGCCCTTGGCCTTGCCCACCTTCTTGCCGAGCTGCTTCTGCTCGGCGCGCAGGTTGTCCGCGCGGGACACCGCGGACCTGCGACGCTCGTCGGCGGACAGCAGCGCGTCCACCAGGGACGCGTCTTCACCGCGCGCACGCTGCGAAGCGCGCACGGCTTCCGGATCATCGCGTAGCGTCTTCAGGTCGATCACAGCTGGTCAGCGTAGTCCCCACCGGCCCGTCCCCGACGCCTGGGTGGCAAAAAGCGCCGAGATCGACAACCATCCGGGGGTCGTCGATCCCGGCGCGAAAACCGCTCAGCTGCTGCCGGGAATGCGGTGCGGGACGAAGGCCGCGCCGTCGTCGGTGATCAGGCCCGCCGTCTCGCGGATGCCGAGGCCCGCCGAGGAGTCGCCGACCACCCAGGCGCCGAGGGCGGGGCGCATGCCGTCGAACTCCGGCAGCGGGTCGAACGCCTGGTAGACGTAGCCCTCCTCGCCGTAGATGCCCGCCGTCTCGGTCTCCCAACCCGGCGCCACCACGGAGATGTTGTTGCCCTCGCGGCCCAGCCGGGGCTTGCGGACGTACTCGGTGAGCAGGCCCGGCTGGTCCAGGAACGTCGGCAGCAGGTTCGGGTGCCCGGGGTGCATCTCCCACAGGACGGCCAGCAGCGCCTTGTTGGACAGCAGCATCTTCCACAGCGGCTCGACCCACTGGGTGGCGGGCAGCGTGCCCACCGCGTGCTTGCCGAACTCGTCGTCGACCATCCACTCCCAGGGGTAGATCTTGACGACGGAGTTCATCGGCGCTTCCTCGAGGTCGACGAAGCGCTCCAGCAGGCTGTCCCAGCCGATCTCCTCGATGGCCAGGCCGACGGTGTTCAGGCCCGCCTCCGCCGCGGTCTCCTGCAGGTAGGCGGCGGTGATGTTGTCCTCACCGGTGGTGTCGGCCGAGGACCAGGTGAAGTGCACCTCGGTGGTGGCCAGCTGGTCCTTGATCTCGGCCCAGCGCTCCACCAGCTTCTCGTGGATGGAGTTCCACTGGTCGTCGCCCTCGTGGCACTCGGTCAGCCAGTGCCACTGCACGACCGCGGCCTCCAGCAGCGAGGTCGGGGTGTCGGCGTTGTACTCCAGCAGCTTGGCCGGGCCGGTGCCGTCGTAGCGCAGGTCGAACCGGCCGTACAGGTGCGGGTCGCCGCGCTTCCAGGACTCCGCGATGTGCGGCCACACCCACTCCGGGATGCCGAAGTCCTTGTACCGCTCGGTGGTGATCACGTGGTCCACCGCGTCCAGGCACATCGAGTGCAGCAGCTCGACGTCGGCCTCCAGGGAGAGCACCTCGTCCAGGCTGAACTCGTAGTGCGCGCCCTCGTCCCAGTAGGGCCGCGCCGAGCCGTCCGCCGCGCGGGCGGGGGTGCCGAAGACCAGCCCCAGCTCCTCGACCTTGGCCTGCCAGTCCGGCCGCCGCTCGGTTGTCCTGCGTCGCACCCGTCAGCTCCCGCTGCTGCCGCTCTTGTTGTTGATGCCGAAACCACCGCGCTGGATGGTCTTGCCGCTGGTGTCCTTGATCGTGGAGCCGGACGGCTTGGTGAAGGAGGACCCGGTCGCCGGTGAGCCCACCGGCGGGGCCGACACACCGGCAGGCGTGTAGGCGTAGCGGTAGGAGTTGTAGCCGCCGATGCCGCCCCCGGGCAGGAAGATCGGCATGAAGAACATGCCGCCGCTGACGTGTCCGCCGTGGCTGGTCACGTACTGCTCGTTGCAGAAGTCGTCCTGGTCGCGGACGCCCGGCTGGCCGGACTGCTCGGTGGCGCAGTACTGCTCGCTGGCGTTGGCCTCGTTGCTGACCTCGGACGCCGAGTACATCGCGGCGACCAGCGCCACCACGCCGACCGTCACGCCACCGCCGATCATCACGCGGCGGCGCTTCTGGCTCTTCTGCTCGGCCGCCTCCAGCTCGGCGCGCTCCTTCTCCTCGCGGCGCTTCTCGGCCGCGATGCGGGCGCGCTGCTCGGCGAGCGTCGGTTCGCGCGGGGTCGTGCTCTCCGGGTCCTGGTACCGGATCTGACCGCGCCCCGGTTCCGCCTTCGGCTGCTCGGGCTGCTCCGGGGGGTTCGGCGGCGTCCCCCCACCCGACTGCTCGTCTGCCACTGGCCTGCCATCTTCCGTCATAACCCCACTCCCGGAAGCAACACTACCTATCCCGAAGACGACCTCGGCAACGAATCGGTTCCGAACCGGCCCGAGGTAACCGCGCACCGCCCGTTCGAACCAGGCATCATGTCGATGATGGCCGCGCCCGATGCACCCCAGAGTCCCAGCCGGAAGCCCAACACCCGGCTCGTGATGATCTGCGCCGTGCTCGGCGCGCTGCTGGTCCTGGTGGTCAGCGCGCTGCTGAACTGGCCGACCGGCGGGACCTCGCAGAGCGGCGGCCCCAACCAGCTCGGCTCCGCCCCGGCGCCCCGGGTGGTGTTCACCGCGCCGCCGGGCAGCTGCCTGAGCTGGGCCGAGTCCGACGCCTCCGACATCCGCCAGGTCACCTGCGCCGAGCCGCACCTGTTCGAGGTCACCGGCACCGCCGACCTGCGCCCGCAGTTCGCCGACAACGCCCCGTTCCCGAACACCGAGCAGTGGCAGCAGATCAAGCAGGAGCGCTGCGTGGAGGTGTCCACCGGGTTCCTGTCCGGCCGGTTCGACCCCAACGGCCGGTTCAGCGTCGGCGCGTTCACGCCGAGCGAGGACGGCTGGGCCGACGGCGACCGGACGCTGCACTGCGGCCTCCAGCAGCCCGGGCCGTCCGGCAGGCTCTACCCGATCACCGGCAGCGCCTCGACGATGGACCAGTCCAACGTCTACCCGGAGGGCCGCTGCCTGGGCATCAACGGCACCGCGGTGTGGGACCCGGTGGACTGCGCGCGGCCGCACTCGGTGGAGATCACCGGCGTGGTCAACCTCGGCGACCAGTTCCCCGGCGGCTACCCGGCCGAGCAGGACCAGGACGGCTTCCTGTTCACCCGGTGCGAGGAGCTGACCGCCCGCTACGCGGGCAGCCCGACCGCGGCCAAGGACAAGGGCCTGGTCACCTACTGGGACACCCTCCCGGAGGAGAGCTGGAACGCCGGGTCGCGGCAGGTGAACTGCAAGGTCAGCGCGCAGCTGCCGGACGGCAGCGGGCTCGCACCGGTGACCGGCAGCGTCAAGGGCGAGGTGCAGGTAGGCAAGGAGCCCGCGCCGCGCGCCACCGCCCCGGGCGAGCCCGGCGCACCCGCCACCGAACCCCGCTGAGCTGGTAGAACGGGTTCATGCCGGTGGAGATGACCCGCGCCCGGTTCGAGGAACTCGTCGCGGACGCGCTGGATCTGCTGCCCGCGGAGTTCGCGGCCGCGATGAACAACGTGGTGGTGCTGGTCGAGGACGCCAACCCCGAGGACCCGTCGCTGCTCGGGCTGTACGAGGGGATCGCGCTGACCGAGCGCGACAGCACCTACGCCGGGGTCATGCCGGACCGGATCACGATCTACCGCGAACCGCTGCTGGACATGTGCGCCGACGAGGAGGAGCTGGTCGACGAGGTGGCGGTGACGGTCGTGCACGAGATCGCCCACCACTTCGGCATCGACGACGACAAGCTCCACGCCCTCGGCTGGGGGTAGAGCTCTGTACCGCCTCTCCGCGATTTTCAGTGGTGGTGGCGTTTCGGGGTGATCTCGCGTTTTCGGGGTTTCTTGTGGCTGGTTTGCGTCACGGTCCCCTGAGGTGCGGTGGGGTGGGGCTCGGGACTGTGCCCGGCAAGGTCGTCCGGGGGTCTGCGCGGCAGTTTTGCCTATAACTGACCGCGCGCTCCGGGCCTGGTGGGGTGCCAGTTTCAGGCAAAACTGGCACACCGCATCCGGACGGGGCGCTGTCTCGGGGTTACGCCGGGGGTTGGAGGTCGGGGAGGCCGTCCCAGGCTGTGCAGGTCCAAGCGGTGGGGGCGTCCGGGTCGGATTCGAGGACGATCACGCCGGTGTTCGGGAGGTGGACCGAGTTCGCCGTTGCTCCGTCGATGTTCGAGGCCAGGGCTGCGGCCGCCAGGCGGAGCATCGCGCCGTGGCTGACCAGGACCACCGAGCCGTCGCCGGAGCCGTTGATCGCGTTGCGCGCTCCGGTGACGAACCTGGTCAGCGCCTCGCGGCCGGTCTCCCCGTTGGGCATCGGGACGTCGAGCTCACCCAGGTGCCAGAGGGCGTAGATCTCGTCGAAGGTTCGCAGTGCTTCCGGGTCGCCTCGGCGCTCCAGGTCGCCGACGTAGACCTCGTGGGTGCCCTCGACGACCTCGACGGGCAGGCCGTGGCGCTGTGCGAGCGGCTGGGCGGTCTGCTGGGCGCGGACGGCGCGGCTGGCGTGGATCGAGACGATCTTCTCCTCGGCCAAGCGGACCGCCAGCTCCGCCGCCTGCTGCTCGCCGAGCTCGGTCAGGCCGGGGCCAGGCGGCAGGGTGTCGAGCACGTGGGCGACGTTGGCCGGGGTCTGCCCGTGGCGGATCAGGACCAACCGCATCCCAGCGGGGGCTTCCAGCGCAGTTCCGCCTCTCCGCGATTCACCGTGGTGGTCACGTTTGGGAACAATCTTGCGTTTCGCGGTTTCTTGTGGCTGGTTCGCGTCACGGTCCCCTGAGGTGCCGTTGAGCAGGACTCGGGACCGTGGATCAGGAGTGCTCATGCGAGCCGCCCCGCTCGGACGTCTTCCACCCACTGCACCGAGGCCAGGAACGCCTGTTCCGAGGCGTTCGGGCGGACGGTGGCCGGGGTTCGGTCGGCCTTCGGGTAGGAGCCGAGGAAGCGGACCGTGCTGCAGCGGCGGCGCAGGGCGGTCAGCGCGTCGCCGATGCGCGCGTCCGCGACGTGGCCGTCGAAGTCCAGGAAGAACCGGTACTCGCCGAAGCGGTCCTTGATCGGGCGGGACTCGATGCGGCTGAGGTTGATGCCGCGCAGCGACAGCTCGGCGAGCAGGTCGGCGAGCGCGCCGACCTCGTCGCTGATCACCGCGCACAGCGAGGTGCGGTCCGCGCCGGTCGGCTCCGGCAGCTTGCCGGGGCGGCGCACCAGCAGGAACCGGGTCACCGCGTCACGCACGTCGGCGATGCCGCCGATCAGCCGCTGCAGGGACGGGTAGTGCTCGACGGCGACCGGCGCGGAGATCGCCGCGTCGAACTCGCCAGCCGCCACCGCCGCGGCACCGGCCGCGGTCGAGCTGGTGGCGCGCGCCTCGGCGCCGGGCAGGTGCTCGGCCAGCCAGCCGCGGACCTGCGCCAGCGCGTGCGGGTGGCTGGCCACGGTGCGGATCGCGCCCTGCTCGGTGCCCGGCCGGACGAGCAGGTCGAACTGCACCGGCAGCAGGGCCTCCTGGACGGCGACCAGCGGCTCGTCCGCGGTCAGCGCGTCCAGCGTCGCGGGCACCGACCCCTCGACGGAGTTCTCCACCGGCACCCCGGCCGCCAGCACCTCGCCGCGGCGCACCGCGGCCAGCGCCAGCGGAACGGTCTCGTAGGGCACGAGTTCGGCGTCGAAGTCCCCGGTGAGCGACCTGGTGGCCTGCTCGGTGAAGGTGCCCGCCGGACCGAGGTAAGCGATTTGTGCCACGCGACCAGCCTAGAGAAGCCCGCCGAACCACCCCGCACCACGGGTGACCCAAGCCATACCGCGGCCCGCCGAAACCCGCATCGCCGGGCGGGCGGCTGAGCCGGTTCCGGCGGTGAGCAGCGGCCCTGGCAGCTCGCACCACCGCGCCGGGCGACCACTCGATCTTCAAGAGTCGAAGGTGTGACCTACCCGATGCCACCGGGGCGGGCTTTCCTGCGATGCTGTGTGCGTGACCGCAGATTCGGGGCGCTCGTCGGAGGGAGCGGAGCCGGAGCTGCAGCTCGTCCTGTGCGCGTTGGACGAGCCGCTGGCCGCAGCCTGGCAGGAGATCGCAGACGACCGCGCGGGCCTCGCCGTCCACCGGGGTTCGGTGCTGGACTTGTCGGTCGACGCGGTGGTGAGCCCGGCGAACTCGTACGGCTGGATGCGCGGCGGCATCGACGCCGTGTACGCGCGGGCCTTCCCGGAGGTGGAGGAGCAGGTGCGCAGCGCCGTGCTGGCCTACCACGGCGGGGAGCTCCCGGTCGGCGAGGCGCTGCTGGTGCCCACCGGCGTGCCGAACCCGATCTGGCTGATCAGCGCGCCCACCATGCGGGAACCCGGGGAGCGGTTGCCCGCCGACACCGTGCACCCCTACCTGGCGGCGCGCGCGGTGCTGCGGCTGTGGGCCAGCGCGGTGCTGGAGAGCGGCGCGCTCGTGCGGCAAGTGGTGCGGTCGATCGCGATGCCCGGTCTGGGCACCGGCGTCGGCGGGGTGGCGCCCGAGCTGTGCGCGCGGCAGATCGCCGCCGCGTGGGACGAGGTGTTCACCCGCGTGGACCAGCGCTGACGATCAAGCGGATCCGGGCCGCAGTGAGTACCGTCGGGCGCACCGGTCGACCACCGAGGAGGTTCCCCGATGCTGATTCGCCGTTTGGCCCGACCGATGCTCGCCGCGGTGTTCATCTACGGCGGGATCGGATCGCTGCGCGATGCGCCGAACCACGCCAAGGCGGCGGCCCCGCTGCTGGAGAAGGCCACCGGACCGATCAAGGACTCGCTGCCCGAGCAGATCCCGACCGACCCGGAAACCCTGGTGCGCATCGACGGCGTGGTCAAGATCGGGGCGGGCGCGATGCTGGCGCTCGGCAAGTTCCCGCGGCTGTCGTCGCTGCTGCTGGCCGGGAGCATCGTGCCGACGACGCTGGCCGCGCACGCCTTCTGGGAGATCACCGACCCGCAGGAACGCGCCAACCAGCAGGTGCACTTCCTCAAGAACGTCGGCCTGCTCGGCGGCCTGCTGCTGACCGCGGTGGACACCGCGGGCAAGCCGTCGGTCGGCTACCGGGCGAAGCGCCGCGCGCGCAAGGTCGCCGCGCAGACCCACCAGACCGTCGGCGCGGTCAAGGGCGTCACGAAGATCAAGAAATGACTGAGGTTTTCCAGCCCCGTCCTGCGTAGCGGTGCGGGTGGCGGAACCTCAGACGCTCCCCGGACCGCAGGTGCCCAGCCTTATGTGTGCCGGTCAGGTGTTGCCGCTGCGGTCGCCGACCAAGATTGAAAGGCGCCGGATCCGACCCTCCGCGCACGTCCTGGCGGGCACCTACGTAGCGTGGGTGTGTGCCGGTGAGCGTGCTGCTAGTCGATGATCATGAGGTGGTCCGGCGCGGTCTGCGCGACCTGCTGGACACCGAGGATGACGTGTCGATCGTCGCCGAGGCCGGGGGCGTCGGCGAGGCCCTTGTGCGCGCGCAGGCGACCCGGCCGGACGTCGCCGTCATCGACATGCGGCTGCCCGACGGCGACGGCCTGGAGCTGTGCCGTCGGCTGCGGGAACTGCCGGAACCTCCGTACTGCCTGGTGCTGACCGCGTTCGACGACGAGAGCGCGCTGGTCGGGGCGATCAACGCCGGGGCGTCCGGCTACCTGCTCAAGCAGGTGCGGGGCCAGGACCTGGTCAACGCGGTGCGCGAGGTGGCGGCGGGCCGTTCGCTGCTGGACCCGGTCACCACCGGGCGGGTGCTGGCCCGGCTGCGCCAGTCCAGCAACCCCGAGCAGGACGAGCTCGCGGCGCTGACCGAGCGGGAGCGGCGGGTCCTGGAGCTGATCGGCGAGGGGCTGACCAACCGCCAGATCGCCGAGCAGCTGTTCCTGGCGGAGAAGACGGTGAAGAACTACGTGACCTCGGTGCTGGCCAAGCTCGGCATGGAGCGCCGCACCCAAGCCGCAGCCTGGGTCGCCCGCCGCCAGATAGAGCACTGACGTGGTGGTACGAGGCCCATAAGCCCAACCCGGGGACCGCGACACAACCCAGCCACAAGAAGCTTCGAAACGCGAGACCCCCGGAACGCAACCACCACAGTCGCAACCTGAGCTCGACCCAACCGCAGCTAAGGGGACCGTGACGCAACCCAGCCACAAGAAACCCCGAAAACGCAAGATCACCCCGGATCGCAACCACCACTGTGATTCGCGGAGAGGCGGGTCAGCGGCACTTCCCAGGTGACCGTGGTGCCGCTGTCCGGGGATGAGGTGATCACGCAGCGGCCTCCGGCGGCGACCGCTCTTTCTTCGAGGTTGCGGAGGCCTCGCTTGCTCACGTCCCGGGGGATGCCGCAGCCGTCGTCGACCACCTGGAGGAGGAGTCCGGCGTCCGAGCGGCGGACCCGCACCAGGACCGTCTTCGCGCCCGCGTGGCGGACCACGTTGGACAGCGCTTCGCGCAGGGCGGCGCGGGCGTGGTCGGCGACCTGGACCGGCACGTCCGACAGGTCGCCCTCGATCTCCAGCCGCGGGGGGCGGCCCATCAGCTCCCCGGCTATCTGCACCTCGGAGCGCATCGAGTCATCCAGCGCGGGCGCGTGGTCCGGGGTCTCCGGGTCGGCCGAGCGCAGCGTGCGAGCCGTGGCGCGGACCTCGGCGATCGCCTGGTCGATCTGCTCCATGGTCTCCGACAGCCGGGCCGAGTCGGCCGGGGTGAGCTGGCCGGACAGCCTCCGCTCCAGCACCTCCAGCTGCACGCCGGTGGCGTAGAGGCGCTGCACGATCACGTCGTGCAGGTCGCGGGCGATCCGCTCGCGCTCCTGGTACACCGCGATGCGCTGGCGGGCGGTTGATCCCTCGGCGAGCACGAGCGCCAGCCCGGCCTGCGCGGCGAACGAGGTCAGCACGTCGACCGCGACGCGCGTGAACGTGCTCGCGCCGCGCCTGCGGTACACCGCCAGGGCCCCCAGCCTGCGCTCGCGGGTGCCGAACGGGGCGACCGCGAACGGTCCGTAAACCCGCAGCGCAGCGGGGACGTACGGGGCCGTCAGCGGGTCGTCGATGAGGTCGTCCACGACGACCGGGACCCCGCTGCGGGCCACGCGTGCCGCGGCCGACCGCGAGGACAGGACGGTGCCGACCGGGTCGGCGAGCGGGCCGATCGCGGACGGCGCGCCGTAGGCGGCTTCGACCGTCAGGCGGCCGTCGTCGGCGCGGACGGTGACGACGCCGAGGTCCGCCTCGGCGAGTTCGGCGGCGCGGCGGACGACCAGCGGGAGCACCGCGTCGGGATCTTCCGCGGACAGCGCCGCGCGGGTGATCTCGGTCGATGCCGCCAGCATTCGCCGGGCGAGGGAGGAATCCATGTCGTGCACGAGGCTATAGCTCCCCACCGGTTGCTGGCGCCTCCTGACGACGCAGGTCACAGGCGGTGGAGCCCGCCGTCCGCACAACGATCACGACCCGAGTTCCTACCGCGCGGCGGCCGACCGGCACCAGGTCGGCTTCCGACCAGCGGAGCACCGGGGTCACCGCCCGCTCCCCGACCGGGCCGCGGTCACGAGCCGGTCCCCGCTGGTGCGGCGACGGTGAGCTCGCCGTTCTCCACGCGCAGGACGACGTCGGCGCGCTCGGCTTCCGACCAGCGGTGCGTCACGTGCACCAGCGTGCGCCCGCGCAGTTCCTGCGACAGGCGGTCCAGGAGGGCTTCGGCGGTCGGGACGTCCAGGTGCGCCGTCGGTTCGTCGAGCAGCACCAGTTCGGCGTCGTGGACCAGCAGGGCGCGGGCCAGCGCCAGGCGCTGCGCCTCTCCCCCGGACATCGCGGTGCCGCCGACCACGGTGTCGAGCCGGTCGGCCCAGTCCGGCAGCCCGGCCACGCGGAGGGCCTCGGTGAGCTCGTCGTCGCTCGCCTTCGGCGCGGCCAGCCGCAGGTTCTCCCGCACCGTCGTGGACACGAGCTGCGGCTCCTGCGGGCACCACGCGATCCGCCCCGGCACCCGCACGTCGCCGCGCTCCGCGGGCAGGAATCCCAGCAGCAGGGCCAAGAGCGTCGACTTGCCGCCGCCGGAAGGCCCGACGACCGCCACGTGCGCCCCGGCGGGCACGCGCACGTCCACGCCGCGCAGCGCCGGTCCCGCCGCTCCCGGCCAGCGCACGTCGACGTCGGCGAGCTCGACCTCGCCCGCCGAGCGAACGGCCCCGCTCGGGAGGTCGGCCGTCCCGACGGCGAGCAACGGCTCCAGGCGGTTCTGCGCGGACCGCAGCGAACGCCACTGCTGCGCAGCCGGGGGCAGCAGCGCGACCGCCTCGGCCACCGCGAGCGGCACGAGCCCGAGCAGGGGCGCCAGTTCGGGTGCCAGCCGCCCCTCGGACACCGCTGCCGCGCCGAGCCACGCGCCGCCGAGCACCGCGACCCCGATGAGCAGGGTGATCACCGCAGTGGCCGCTCCAGCACCGAAGGCGGCGCGCCGTGCCCGCGCGGCCAGGCGGGTGTCCTCCGCGGCCAGTTCGGCGCGCTGCCCGGTGTGCGCGCCGAAGGCGAGCAGCTCCGCCGCACCGTCGAGGAGTCCGAGGACGCGTGCGGAAACCCGGCGCCGCCCTTCGGCCACGGCGGTCGTCGCGCGGCGCTCCGCCGCGACGGCCGCTAGCGGGCTCGCGAAGCAGGCGACGAGGAGCACGACGCCGAGCAGGACACCGGCCTCCGGCAGCACCAGCGCCTGCACGACGACCGCCACGACCATCACGACCACGGCCACCACCGGCGGGAAGATCACCCGCGGCACCAGGTCGCGGACCGCGTCGACGTCGTCGACGAGCCGGGCGACGCCCTCGCCTCGGCGGAGCCCGGACGTGCGCACCGGCCCGAGCCGCACCAGGGCGTCCCACAACCGGCGCCGCATGCGGCCGGACAGCCGGAACGCGGCATCGTGCGTGATCAACCGCTCGACGTAGCGCAGCACCGCGCGCGAGAGCGCGAAGGTGCGGACCCCGACGACCGCGACCGACAGGGTCAGGATCGGCGGCTGCTGCGATGCGCGGGCGATCAGCCACGCCGAGGTCGCGGCGAGGGCGAGGCCGGAGAGCAGCGACAGCGCGCCGATGCCGGTGCCGACGAGCAGGCGCGGCGACAGCAGGTCGCGGAGGCGACCGCGGGCCGCGGGCAGGTCGGGCGCAGCGGCCGGGGCGGCCGCGAGCACCGGCTCGGAGCGCTCCCCGGCGGCTTCCGGGCGGTGGCTGGCCAGCACCACGATCGCGCCCGCGTCGGCGGCGCGGCGGATCGCCGCGTTGACCTGGTTCGCCGTGGCGGTGTCCAGGTGCGCGGTGGGCTCGTCGAGCAGCAGGATCGTCGCGTCGCCGCGCAGCCGGAGCAGGGCGCGCGCCACCGCGACGCGTTGACGCTCCCCTGTGGACAGTTCGTCGGTGCGGCGGTCCCGCAGGTGGGTCGCTGCTGCTGCGGCCAGCGCTTCACCGACGTGCGCCGAGAGGTCCGGCTGGTCGGCGGTGGCGACGGCGAGCTCGTCCGCGACGGTGCCGCCGGAGAACGTCGGGCGCTGCGGCACCCAGGCGATGCGGCGGCGCCACTCCCCCGGCGCGAGCTCCGCGATGTCCACGCCGTCGCAGGTGACCGCGCCGCTCGCCGGTTCGGCGAACCCGAGCAGCACCGACATGGTGGTGGACTTGCCGCTGCCGCTGGGGCCGATGCCGTCGAACCCCTCCAACCGCACGATCTCGCCCGCCCGCGCGGTGAAACTCAACCCGTCCGGCGCGAACCCGTCCCGCCGCCGCACCCGGAGCCCCGAGACGCGCAGCTCCCGCGCGGGCAGGTCGTCGCTGCGCCGTGAGCGCGAATGGTCGTCAGAGCCACCATCGCCGCTCACGATCTCGTCGACCCGGCGGACGGCCTCCACGCCGTCCTCGCTGGCGTGGTGCGCGGCGCCCGCCGCGCGCAGCGGCAGGTAGCACTCCGGGGCGAGGACCAGCACCAGCAGTCCGGTGGCCAGGTCGAAGTCGCCGGAGACCAGGCGCAGCCCGATGCCCACCGCCACCATCGCCACCGACAGCGACGAGAGCAGCTCGAGCACCAGCGCGGACAGGAACGCGACGCGCAGCGTGGCGATCGTGGTCCGGCGGTGCGAGTCGCTGACCCGGCCGACCACCTCGCCCTGCGCCCGCGCCCGGCCGAACGCGGTGAGCACCGGCAGCGCCCGGATCAGCTCCAGCAGCTGCCCGGACAGCCGCTGGACCGCGTCGGCGGCCTTCGAGGTGCGCTGCTCGGTGTACTTGCCGACCAGCCAGGCGAACAGCGGGATCAGCGGCACCGTGATCAGGATGACCAGCGCGGACACCCAGTCGGACCACAGGATCCAGGCCCCCACCAGCGGTGGCACCACGGCCGCCGTGACCAGCGCGGGCAGGTACTTGGTGAAGTACGCGTCGAGCGCGTCGAGCCCCTTGGTGGCCAGCGCGGTCAGCTCCGCGGGACCGCGCCGCTGGATCCACTCCGGGCCCCGGCGCAGCGCGGAATCCAGCAGCAGGCCGCGCAGCTCCTCCTTCGCCCCGGCCGCGGCGCGCGCCGACACCGACTCGGTCGCCCAGCCCAGCACCGCCCGCGCCACCACGGCACCGGCCAGCACGACCAGGTAGTCGCCGATCTCGTCCGGCGCGGCGCCGCGCGTCACCACGGCCGCGAGCGCGCTGCCCAGCGCCCAGGCCTGCACGATCAGCGCGATCGCGTTGCCTACCGACAGCAGCCCGGCGACCGCGAGGGCACGTCGAGCCGACGCGGACAACCGCGGCAGCGCACCCAGCGGACCCATCACTCGCTCCTCACCAAACGTCCTGCGACCTCCACAGTGTCGGGCGGATCGGCGATTCCGCGGTGCTCGACATACCGCGGCATGTCCGGCGCCCGACACGCCGAGAGGCGCGGAACCCCCGCGATTTCAATGGAAATCGGAGGTCTGATTTCCATTGAACTTGTTCGTCCTGTCTGCGGACCGCAGCCGCGAAAGGTGACCGGCACCGACCGGCAGGTGCCGCATGCGCCGCCAGGCGCATAACCCACCTGATCAACCGGCATTGCCGCGGGTTCACGGTGCCCACCCCTCCGGGGTTCCTTCCGGCGAGGACGGCCCTGACTCCGTGCATTGGACATGCACAAGTCAGGGCGCCCGCAGTCCAGGCGGGCGCTGAGGTTCCGCCACCCGCACCGCCACGCAGAACGAGGTTGGAAAACCTCGTTCAAATCGCGGAGCACCGCCTCGGGACCGGTCACGTCGGGGCGTGCACCGGCGGGATGTGCTTGGTGCCGATGCGCTTGCGGAACACCCAGTACGTCCAGCCCTGGTAGACCAGCACCGCCGGGGTGCCGAAGGCCGCGACCCAGGTGATCACCGTCAGGGTGTACGGGCTGGACGCGGTGTCCGCGATCGACAGCGACCACGCGGCGTCCAAGGTGGACGGGATCACGTTCGGCCACAGCGCGCCGAAGAGCGTCACCACCACACCGGCCAGCGCCACGCCCTGCAGCGCGAACGCCTGCCCGTCGCGCCACCGGTACAGCCGCGCCAGCCCGGCCAGCGCCGACACCAGCGCGATCACCAGCGGCACCCAGGTCCAGGTGGATCCCTCGGTCAGCTGCGCGATGAACAGCAGCGCGACCACCGGCAGCAGCAGCGGCACGCCCATCCGCAGCGCGAACCGCCGCGCCCGCTCGCGGATCTCGCCCTCGGTCTTCAGCGCCAGGAACACCGCGCCGTGCAGCAGCGAGAACCCGCACACCGCCAGGGCGCCGACGATGCTCGGCACGCTGAAGATGGTCCACCAGCCGCCCACCCGGTCACCGTGCTCGTCCAGCGGCAGCCCGAACACGTTGGCCGACAGCACCAGGCCCACCACCAGCGGCGAGATCCAGGAGGCGGCCACGATCACCCGGTCCCAGTTGCGCCGCCACCGGTGGGTGTCCACCTTGCCGCGGTACTCGAACGCCACGCCGCGCCCGATCAGCGCCAGCAGCAGCACCAGCAGCGGCAGGTAGGCGGTGCTGAACAGCGAGGCGTACCAGCCGGGGAAGGACGCGAACATCGCGCCACCGGCCACGATCAGCCAGACCTCGTTGCCGTCCCACACCGGGCCGATCGTGTTGATCAGCACCCGCCGCTCGACGTCCTTGCGCCCCAGGACCGGCAGCAGCATGCCGACGCCGAAGTCGAAGCCCTCCAGGAACAGGTAGCCCAGCCACAGCAGGGCGATCACGCAGAACCAGAAGGTGGGCAGATCCATCGCTCGTCCTCTTCAACTCGTCAGTACGCGAAGGACAGGGCTTCGTCGGCTTCCTCGCCCTCGGGCGGCTTCGGCGGCATCACCGCGTCGAACCCGCCGCGCACGTAGCGCACGATCAGGAAGACCTCCACGACCGCCAGCACCCCGTACAGCGCGGTCAGCGCGATCACCGAGGTCAGCAGCTCGCCCGGGGTCACCCCGGCGGACACCGCCTGCGCGGTGAACATCCACACGCCGTCGATGCCGGACGGGTCGGGGTTGGGCGCCACCACGAACGGCTGGCGGCCCATCTCGGTGAACACCCACCCGGCGATGTTGCCCGCGAACGGCAGCCCGATCGCCGCCACCGCCAGCGGGGCCCACCAGCGGCCCTTGGGGAACTTCTGCTTGCGGGTCAGCCACAGCACCGCCACCGCGCCGAGCGCGGCCAGCCCGCCGAAGCCGATCATGAACCGGAAGCCCCAGTAGGTCACCGGCAGGTTCGGCGTGTAGTCGATGGGCTGCCCGGCGAACTGGCCCAGCCGCGGGTCGTCCGGGTAGTGCGTGCCGTACTTCGCCTGGTACTCGGGGATCAGCGCCTGAACGCCCTTGACCTCGCTGCTGAAGTCGCCGTTGGCCAGGTAGGACAGGATGTAGGGCACGGTGATGCTCTTGACGTTCTCGCAGTCCGGGCGGGCCACGTCGCCGACCGCGAAGATCGAGAAGCTGGCCGGTGCCTCGCTGTGGCACAGCGCCTCGGCGGAGGCCATCTTCATCGGCTGCTGCTCGAACATCAGCTTGCCCTGGATGTCGCCCGAGATCGCCAGCCCGGCGAAGGCGACCACCGCGACCCAGGCGCCCAGCCGCATCGAGCCGTGCCAGGCCTTGCGGTCCTCGTCGTCGACGCCGGACTTGCGGTGGTGCCGGGCGATCTGCCAGGCGGCGATGCCGATCAGGAACGACCCGGCGACCGCGAAGCAGCCGAAGATGGTGTGCGGGAACGCGGCGAGCACCGTGTTGTTGCCCAGCACCGCCCAGATCGAGGTCAGCCGCGGTCGGCCGTCCACCAGCTCCACGCCGACCGGGTGCTGCATCCAGGAGTTGGCGGCCAGGATGAAGTACGCGGACAGCACGGTGGCCAGCGAGAACGCCCAGGCGCAGGCCAGGTGCACGCCCTTGGAGAGCCGGTCCCAGCCGAAGATCCACAGGCCGAGGAACGTCGACTCGACGAAGAACGCGAGCAGCCCCTCCATCGCCAGCGGTGCGCCGAAGACGTCCCCGACGAAGCGGGAGTAGGAGCTCCAGGCCATGCCGAACTGGAACTCCTGGACGATGCCGGTGACCACGCCCATCGCGAAGTTGATCAGCAGCAGCTTGCCCCAGAACTTGGTCATCTTGAGGTAGCGCTGCTTGCCGGTGCGGTACCAGGCGGTCTGCATCCCGGCGACCAGCACCGCGAGCCCGATGGTCAGCGGAACCATCAGGAAGTGGTAGACGGTCGTGATCCCGAACTGCCATCGGGCGATGTCGAGCAGATCCACGAGACCACTCTCGCCGCGCGAGCCGGAAATCCGCAGGGGCAAGGGCCCTCATTCGCCCGGACGAGGGTCCTGCGGGGGACGGGACCTTGGTCCCGTCAACGCAGCGCATTGGCGCTCGCCGGTCGGGTTACTTCTTACCAGTCCCATCGGGGAACGGGGAAGATGTTCCGGCGAAATCCGGATTCACGCGCTGTGCGTACTACCCGGCAGGTCCGGCGAGAGGAGCTGCCATGCGGAGACCGGTCCTCGCCGCCGTCGGCGTGCTCGCCGCAGCGGGTGCCCTGGTGGCGCCAGCGCATGGACATCTTCGACGGCACCACGGGCACCGGGGCGGGGGCATCGTGGGGTGAGGTGTGGTGATGCCGGGGGATCGGTGGTGATACCGGGGTTGGCCTGGCGATGAGGGGTGCGGTTGGGTGGGGGGTTGGGTTTGGGTTCAAAGCGGTGGGTGGTTGCGTTGCGTGGTGTTGCAATTTCAATCGAAATTGCGGACGTCACCACCCCTCGGACGGCCGTCCGATATGCCGACGTCACCACCCCTCGGACGGCCGTCCGAACTGCAGGCCTCACCGCCCCTCGGCCGGCTGTGATTGCGGTTTGGGCGCCTCTCGGGTGGTGTGGTGGGGTTTCGGGCGGGCGTGGCGGGGCCCACCGGCGGGGGTTCGCCGGTGGGCCCTCTCGGTCATGCCGACTGCATCGCCTGCGGGGTCATCTGGCGGCACATGGCGGCGCACCGGGTCATCACGTCCGCCAGCTCCGCCATCTCGCGGGATTCCATGCGGCGGCACATCTCGGCCGTCATGTCGCACATGTCGGCGCACATGCCGCACATCCGCACGCACATCTGCACCATGTCCGAGCTGGCCTTCGCCATGCTCGAACAGCGCATCATCATGTCCGCGCACATCCGGCACATGTCCGCGCAGGAGATCAGCACCATGCTCATCTGCATGGACTCGTCGCTGCGCTGCTCCATGCAGTGCGAGAGCGTCTGCTCGCACATGTCGTGGCACTTGTGGCACATGTCGATGCACTGCTGCATCTCGGTGGTCATCTGTCGTGTCATCGTCGACTCCCAACATCCGCCGAAGGACGCCGCCCGTCGCGGCGCCCCAGCGCTCGGAGTACCCCTGACCTGGCGAGATCGCACGCCGGTCAGGGCCGGAAGTCGGCCGCGTGGTCCCGGGCCCACTCCGCGAAGCCGCGGGCGCGGCCGGTGACCGGTTCCGCGGTCGGCATCGGCGGGATCGCCGAGGCGTCGAACTCGGCGGTCTCCGCGGGGTCGGCCGCCGCCCCGGAGTAGTCCTCGAAGCCCAGCAGGAAGTCGGCGTTCGCCGCGGCGAACCCGCCCTGCGCGAGGTAGCGCTCCCGGGCCTCCTGCCGCGTGATCACCTCCACCCGGATCTCCCGGCCGGTGGCCTCCGCGATGAGCTCGACCTGCTGGCGGTAGGTGAGCAGGTCGGGCCCGTTCACGTCGTAGGCGCGGCCGACGTGCCCGTCCTCCAGCAGCGCCGCCACCGCCACGTCCGCGATGTCCTGCTCGTGCGTCGGGTACCAGGCGACGCCGTCCGGGTTCGGGTCGCGCACCACGCCCTCGGCGCGGATCGACGGGCCCCACAGCCACAGCTTGTTCAGCGCGAACTCGCCGGGCCGCACGTGCGTCCAGGCCAGCCCGGAGTCCTCCACCGCCCGCTCCACGGGCAGGTGGAAGTCGGTGTCGAAACCGCCGGTCACGGCGCCCGACGACAGCACCACGACGCGCTGCACCCCGGCCCGCTCCGCGGCGTCCACCACCTCCCGCGCGGTCTCCGGCACGGGGAACAGGAACAACCGCTCGACGCCCTGGAACGCCTCGTCCAGGCCGTCCGGCCGGGCGAGGTCGCCGCGCACCGACGGCACCCCGGCGGGGAACTCGGCCTGCGCGTTGCGGGTCATCGCCCGCACCGGCTCACCCGCCTCCGCCAACCGGCGCAGCACGCGGCGGCCGATGTTCCCGGTGGCCCCGGTGATCAGGATGGTCATGACGTCCTCTCGACTGGTTCGGAACATGTCGAGCGCTCGAAGACGAATTCATCCTGCCCCGCCGATCTCCGCACCGGCAAACCTGAACACGTTGTTCGCATACGCCTCTGACCTGCAAAAACAGTTCACGGAAAAGACGCGCGAGAATCGCAGTTCCGTCCCGGCGAAACCACCGCTGAACTGCCGGGACGGCACTTGCCGACCAGCCGTGCGAAAAAAGTTCCGCCGTCGAGGGGTCGTGAGTGCATAACACTGTTACACACTCACGGCCAACAGGCTCAGCGGAGCGCTTCGGCGACCGACTCCGCCGTCTCCAGGACCAGCGGCCCGATCTCCTCCGGCACCAGCGGTTGCAGCGCCACCACGCCGACGCTGGCGCGCAGACCGGGCACCCCGCGCACCGGAGCCGCCACGGCGAACGCCCCGGGCTGCAGGTCGCCGCTGCTGGCGATCCACCGCGGCCCGCCCGGCGGCAGGTCCACCGCGCGCCCGGCCGCGCCGCGATGCACCGGGTGCCGACTGCCCACCCGGTAGGACACGTGGTAGCTGGTCCAGGACGGCTCCACCACGGCCACGGCCTGCGCCTCGCTGCCGTCGGCGACCGTCAGGTGCACCGTCGCACCGACGCGCTCGGCCAGCGCCCGCAGCGCGGGCAGCGACGCCACGCGCAGCTGCGGCAGCACCCGCCCGGCCAGCCACAGCACGCCGAGCCCGAGCCGCACCTTCGAGCCCTCCCGGCGCACCAGGCCGCGGCTCTGCAGCGGCCCGAGCAGCCGGTACACGGCCGCGCGGCTGACGCCGACGGTCGCCGCCAGATCGCTGATCGTCGGCGCTTCGCTCTCCGACTCCGCCACCGCCTGCAGCAGGTTCAGCCCGCGCTCCAGCGTCAGCGAGCTCTCCTTCGTGCTGGGCTGGGGGTCGCCGAGCGGGGTGCGGATCGGTTCCGGGGTGGTTGGTGGGGCCATCGCGTCACCTCCGAGCGGCGGCCAGCACCGTGCCGGTCACCTCACCGAGCCCGACCACCGTTCCCCCAGGTCCGGGCGCGCTCCCCCGCAGTGTCACCCGGTCCCCGTCCTGGAGGAAGGTGCGCTGCTCGCCGTCCTGCAGCGTGATCGGCTCGGCACCGCCCCAGGTCAGCTCCAGCAGGCAACCGCGCTGGTCGCGCTCGGGCCCGGACACGGTGCCGGACGCGAACAGGTCGCCCGGGCGCACCTGGGCCCCGTTCACGGTCAGGTGCGCGAGCTGCTGCGCCGGTGACCACGACATGTGCTCGAAGCGCGGCCGGGCCAGCACCGTCTCGTTGCAGGACACCTCCAGCCGCAGGTCGAGACCCCAGGGTTCGGTCTCCACCAGGTACGACTGCAGCACGTGCTCCGGTCCCGGCAGCGGGATCCGGGCGTCCTCGAAGGCCGCCAGCGGGGTGATCCACCCGGCGACCGAGGTGGCGAAGGACTTCGCCAGGAACGGGCCGAGCGGGTCGGACTCCCAGGCCTGGACGTCCCGCGCCGACCAGTCGTTGACCAGCGCGACGCCGAACACGTGCTCGGCGAAGTCCGCGGTGGCCACCCGGCTGGCCGGTTCGCCGCCGCAGACGAACCCGACCTCCGCCTCGAAGTCCAGCCGCCGGGTCGGCCCGAACGCGGGGTGCAGGTCACCGGCCGCCTTGCGCTGCCCGCTCGGCCGGTGGATGTCGGTGCCCGAGACGTAGACGGTGCCGGAGCGGCCGTGGTAGCCGACCGGCATGTGCGTCCAGTTCTCCGGCACCGGCGCGGTGGTGCGGCGGAAGATGCGGCCGACGTTCTCCACGTGGTGCCGCGAGGAGAAGAAGTCGACGTAGTCGGCGACGGTGAACGGCAGCACCAGGGTGTGCCAGTCGGTGCGCACCAGGTGCGCGCCCGCCGGTGCTCGGTCGGCCGCGACGATCTCGGTGAGCCGCTCGCGCAGCTCCTGCCAGCGTTCGCGACCGGCCGCCAGCAGCGGGTCGAGGGAGTCGCCGGAGACCAGCTCGGCGAGTCGAGGACCGAGCGCCCCGGCGATGCCGCGCAGCGGCAGCGCGTGCCGCCCGACCCGCACCGCGACGACGGGACCGTTGCCGGTCACCAGCACCCCGTAGGGCAGCGTCTGCGGGCCGAACGGCCGGTCCGGGGCGAACTCCGGATCCTCGATCCAGGTCAAAGCAGTCCCAATCCTTCGAGCTCGACGACCGGGTCCTTCAGCGAGCGGGCGCCGTAGGAGGCGAAGACGTCGCGCACCGCGTTCGCCGCGTCGTCGGACAGCGCCCGGGCCTCCGCGGCCAGCGCGGCACCGTCGGTGCTGGCCAGAGCTTCCCGCACGTCCTTGCCGGACAGCGAGCGGGCGGTGGCGACCAGCAGGTTGAGGAAGCCGTGCGTGGTGAACCCGGTCTCCGGGTCGGTGCCGCGCACCGCCGTGTGCAGGCCGGTGGTGGCCTTGAACGGCACGTCCAGGCTGGCGGCGACGGCGAGGAAGTCGGTGACCACGTCGACCGACGGCACCGATTCCGCGGTCTGCCCGCCGCAGCGCAGCTTCGGCCAGCAGCCGTGCTCGGCCACCCGGCGGATGCCGTCCAGCCAGCCGTCGCCGCCGCGCCGCGGCTCGACGACCCGGATGATGTCCTCGGGCACGAACTCCGACACCCGCTCCAGCCAGATGTCGTCGACGTCCGACGGCGCGGGCATCTCGACCATCCGCAGCGCCAGCAGCTCCTGGCGGCCCTCGATGATCGACAGCGCCTTGGGCACGCCGCCGAGCCCGGTGTCGCACACCAGCGAGAGCGGCACCGGCGCGCTGGGCTTGGCCTTGGCCAGCTCGGTGATCAGCTCGGCGAGCCGCGAGGCCTGGCACAGGATCGGCCCGAGCAGTCCGGCGAGGGCGCCGCCGCGCGCGTCGAGGTGGTCGGTGACCACCTGCGGGACCTCCGGCGCTCCCGGTGGGAACAACGAGGCGTCGTCGACCAGACGGGCGAACAAGGGCGGGATGCCGCGCGGACCGGGCGCGCGAAGCTCAACAGCGCTTGACACGGCTGACACGCTAATGCCGTATCAGCCAGTGAACAAAAGTGCCCGATAAACGGACGTCTGGCGGGGTCATGGGCTCCTCCCTCGCCTGGTTCGGACCTCATCATCCACCCAGCGCCGACAGCCGCCGACAGCACCCTTCCCCACTGGTCGGGATCGGCTCCCGCTGCAGCGTTCCAGCTGGTACTAAGAGCATGTCGGCGAATTCGGGTCGAGATCCCCCGAGCAGACGACTTCCACACCCCAGCAAGATAAGTTAGGCTTGCCTAAGTTGGAGGTGAGCGGTGAGCGAGACGACGACCCGGAGACCTGCCACGCCGAGCCCGGCGGAACGGGCCAGGAGCATCGCCAAGCGCGGTGGCCGGGCCGCACTCCTGCCGTCCAGCGAGACGTCGGTGCGCGTCGCGCCGCTGCTGCACCACGTGCACGCGGACGGCTCCGCCACCGTGCTGCTCGCCGACGACCACCCGCTGATCTCCACCGCCTGGCAGGCCCCGCGCAGCGAGCTCGCCGCGGTGCTGGAGGTCGCGGACCCGACGCCCGTCCGGCTCCGCGAGCCGGTGCGCGGGCTGCTGTGGCTGACCGGCTGGGTCCGCCTGCTGGAGGGCTCCGACGCCCGCGCCGAGGTGCTCGCGGTCGCCGAGGAGCGCCCGGACCCGCGGCTGCTGGACGCCGGGCACGGCGCGACCGTGCTGAAGCTGGAGTCGGCGTCGCTGGTGCTGGCCGATTCGGAGGGCACCAGCTCGGTCGAACCCGCGGAGTTCCAGGCCGCCGCGCCCGACCCGTTCTGCCTGCACGAGGACTCCTGGCTGCGGCACCTGGAGCTGTCCCACCGGGACGTCGTCGGCCTGCTCGGCAGGCACCTGCCGGAGCAGCTGCGCGGCGGCCACATCCGCCCGCTCGGCCTGGACAAGTACGGCCTGCGCCTGCGCGTGGAGTCCGCCGACGGCGACCACGACGTCCGCCTGGCCTTCTCCCGCCCGGCCACGACCACCGAGCACCTCAGCGCGGAGCTGCGACGCCTGGTCGGCTGCCCCTTCCTCGCCCAGCAGCGCTCGGCCTGAAGCATCGTGAGCACTTGATGGGGTCATAGGCTCACGGGCGACCGGAGCAGAGCTGTCAGTCGTCCTGGACGGCTTCGGAGTCCAGGGGTTCGAGGTGGTGGATCCGGCCGTCGCGGAAGCGCAGGAGCGTTTCGCCCGGTCCCACCAGCAGCGCCTCGTCGACGTCGCAGCGGCGGGTGATCATCCACAGGAACGAGCGCGCCACCACCGCCGCCCGGCCTGGCCGGGTCCCGTCGACGAACCGCACCAGCAGCCCGCCCGGGTCGCTGTGCCGCAGCTCCACCAGGACCCCGTCGCGCACGCCGAACAGGTCGGCCGCGCCCACCGGTCCGTCGAGCGCCTCGAACCCGCGCACCGCCTGCAGCACCTGCACCGCGCGTCCGGCGTCGGCCGCACCCCACACGAACACGTCCATGACCACCTCCGCCGGGCCGTCACCGATCCGACGCCACCGCCGCGGGGCCAGTTCCGGGCCGGGTTTCCCGGTTTTGCCAGACCGCGCGGGCGCTGTCGGCGGTCCGGGTAGGTTCGTCCGGGTGAGCACCCTGCGCGCCTGGCTGACCCCCGCCCGCCCCGGTGACCCCGCCGTCGTCGCCGACCGCCAGGAGCGCAAGGCGATCGCGATCGAGCTGGTCGTGGTGTTCACCGTGACGCTCGGCCTGTCCGGCCTGCAGAGCCTGCTGTCGCTGCTGGACGCGCTGATGCGCCCCGAACCGCTGGCCGACCAGCACGCCGCGATCAACGTCCCGCGCGCCGAGCTCGGGCTGCTCGACATGCTCCAGCAGCTGACGAACGTGACCCGGCTGATCGCCTGGGGCGCGCTGGGCGCGTTCCTGCTGTGGCGCGGCGGGATCGCGCTGTGGCGGGTCGGCCTCGACCGCTCCCGGCCGGGGAGCGACTTCGTCCGCGGCATGGGGCTCGCCGCGCTGATCGGCATCCCCGGGCTCGGCCTCTACCTGACCGCGCACGCGCTCGGCCTCAGCCTGACCGTGCAGCCGTCCACGCTGGGCGAGGCGTGGTGGCGGGCCCCGGTCCTGACGCTGGCCGCCTTCGGCAACTCCTTCGCCGAGGAGGTCCTGGTGGTGGCCTACCTGCTGACCCGCCTGCGGCAGCTGGGCTGGTCGGAGAACCGGGCGCTGTGGTTCTCGGCGGTGCTGCGCGGCAGCTACCACCTCTACCAGGGCATCGGCGGGTTCGTCGGCAACGTGGTGATGGGCCTGGTCTACGGCCGGATCTGGCAGCGCTCGAACCGGTTGTGGCCGCTGATCGTCGGCCACGCGCTGATCGACGTGGTCGCCTTCGTCGGCTACGCGGCCCTCCGCGGCCACGTCGGCTGGCTCCCGTAGCGCATTCCCGATTCCGATGTCCCGCACAACGAATCGACGCCGAAGCCCTCATTCTCGTTAACGTTCCATCGAAAACAGCGCCGACTGCGGATGTTTTGGTTCGTCGTGGCTACGCTGCCAACCGTGACCGAACCACACGTCCAGAGCGAGGTCGGGCCGCTGCACTCGGTGCTGCTGCACCGGCCGGGCACGGAGTTGAAGCGGCTCACCCCGCGCAACAGCGACCAGCTGCTGTTCGACGCGATCCCGTGGGTCGACCGCGCGCAGGAGGAGCACGACGCGTTCGCCGAGGTCCTGCGCAGCCGGGGCGTGGAGGTGCTGCTGCTGCGCGACGTGCTCACCGACGCGCTGCAGGACACGCGGGCGCGCGCGGCGGCGGTGCTGACCGGGGTCGACGAGCTCAAGCTCGGCGCCGACATCGCCGACACCCTGCGCTCCCACCTCTCCAGCGTGGACGACGCCGCGCTGGCCGAGATCCTCATCGCGGGCATGACCTTCGAGGAGCTGCCCGCCGCGGAGGGTCAGTCGCTGGTCCGCCGGATGCACCACCCGCACGACTTCGCCATCGAGCCGCTGCCGAACCTGCTGTTCACCCGCGACTCGTCGGTGTGGGTGGGCGACCGGGTCGCCATCGCCGCCCTCGCGATGCCCGCCCGCCGCCGCGAATCGGCCCTCACCGACCTGATCTACGCCTACCACCCGCGCTTCTCGCACTCGGCCCGCGCGTACGGCGCGCACTCGGCCCCGGTGGAGGGCGGCGACGTGCTGCTGCTCGCTCCGGGCGTGGTGGCCATCGGCGTCGGCGAGCGCACCACCCCGGCCGGGGCGGAGTCCTTCGCGCGCTCGGTCTTCGCCGACGACCTGGCGCACACCGTGCTCGCCGTGCCGATCGAGCAGACGCGCGCGTCGATGCACCTGGACACGGTGTGCACGATGGTCGACCGCGACGCGGTGGTGATGTACCCGGCGATCCAGGACTCGCTGCGCGCCTACACGCTGCGCCCGGCGGGCGACGAGCTGAAGGTGTCCGGTCCGACGCCCTTCCTGACCGCGGCGGCGGAGGCGATGGAGATCGACCACCTGCGCGTGATCGACACCGGCCTGGACCCGGTGACCGCGGAGCGCGAGCAGTGGGAGGACGGCAACAACACGCTGGCGCTGGCCCCCGGCGTGGTGGTCGCCTACGAGCGGAACGCGGAGACCAACGCGCGCCTGGAGGAAGCGGGCATCGAGGTGCTGCGGATTTCCGGTTCGGAACTCGGTTCCGGCCGCGGCGGACCCCGCTGCATGTCTTGCCCGATCACCCGCGCCCCGCTTCCGGAGATCACCTGATCGTGAAATGACGGAGGGCGCCGCCGGGCAATTCAATCACCCAGCGGCGCCCTCCCCCGGAAAACGATCACTCGAATAAGCGACACCACGGGGATCTCCCCCACCGCGAGCCACCTACCAGCGAAAACGACGCAGGTTTGCCTTGCCTTCATTTGTTGAGGTTTACCTGAACAAATTCGCGGAACCTTAGGCTAACCGCATTTTGCTTAGGGTCACCTGGAATGAATCTGGACTGATTCCAGAGTATATTGATGGCATGACTGCCACCGCGAAGAAGATTCAGCACAAGGAATCCAAGTTCGAGCACCTGCTGCAGGAGCAGGTGCGCAACGAATTCACCGCCTCGCACCAGTACATCGCGGTCGCGGTGTGGTTCGACGACAACGACCTGCCCCAGCTGGCCAGGCACTTCTACCGCCAGGCGCTGGAGGAGCGCAACCACGCGATGATGATCGTCCAGTACCTGATGGACAACAACATCTCGCCGAAGATCCCGGCCATCGAGCAGGTCCGCAACGACTTCACCGAGACCCGGGAGCTGGTCGCGCTCGCCCTCGAGCAGGAGCGCGAGGTGACCCGCGAGATCGAAACCCTGGCCAAGACGGCCCGCGAGGAGGGCGACTACCTCGGCGAGCAGTTCATGCAGTGGTTCCTCAAGGAGCAGGTCGAGGAGGTCTCCCAGATGTCGACCCTGCTCAACGTGGTCGACCGCGCCAAGGGCAACCTCTTCGACGTGGAGAACTTCCTCGCCCGAGAAACGGTCGGCGACGAAGGAGCCGACGCCACGGCCCCCAAGGCCGCCGGCGGCGCCCTCTGACGAGCCCGCCCCGAGGCAGCAGCGCCGCCTGGCCACCCCAGGCGGCGTTCATGCCGACCAGGACCACCCGCGAATCACCGCGGCTGCACGGCGGCGTAGAACTTCCTCGCGAACTCCCGCGCGCCTTCACGACATCCCTCGCTCCGCGGGTCGACATCCCCGGCCGAGGGATCATAATAAGCTGTGTCCATCACCGCGTTCTCATCAAGAATTTCGAGCGTGCAGCCACCGCTCTCCACAAAGTGAGCCCAGCGGGATTCCGAACCAATTCCCGCACTGCTGTCTTCTTCCACATCTGACATCGAACGCTCATCGAAGAACTTTCTTGCGATTTCAGCTCCCGTTTTAAACCCGTCCGCATCCTCCCGCCCCCGTGGAGCGAAACCCGAAAACCGACAACAATGGCACCACTTTCCGCTGGCATGAAAGTGCACGTCCGCGACGAACCACCTACCGTCTCCTCGTCCTGCGGACGCTCAAGCGGCTTCAGCCCGGGGACCTTCTGCTGAATTTCCAGACAACTCGGGAAATCCGCGAAGGAATACTTAACCGGCCCCAGCGGTGGCCCAGGCGGCAACGAAGGCTCCTCATCAGTGCTTCTAGGCATCTCAAACGGCTCAATCGCGGGCGCGAAGCAACCACCGGTGAACATAATCGACGTGGCCAACAGCCCAACGGCCGACCGCTTCCAGATGCTGTGGGACTTCCTAGTCATGACGCCCTCTCGTCATGGGCAAGAATTCATCCTTCGACCGCCTGAGGCCATTCACCACGGACGAGACTCCCGTCGATCATGTAGCTCTTCCCGGATTGAGCCGCCTACGCCGCAACCTGTTCCCGGGGAACCGGGGAAGGTCGTTCAGCGCGGCTCAGGTGATGCTAGGGAACGTCGCCGGGAATGTGGTGCGGATTGGGGGATTCGGCTGACAGGTTCGCCCGGACAGATCACAGACTACGACGTTCCAGTGAATGCCAGCGGGGCCGCGCCTCTGGATTTTGTGACCAGGACCATAGGACTTGCCGACTGGCGGACCTTCCCGGATTTCCCTGAGTTCGGGAGCTGATCTGCTTGAAGCGGCGCTGATAGGTCCAGCAGCACGGACGCGCACTCCCACCGCCCGGGTCACTGGCCCGGGGGTTCGCTGGTGGGGTTTGCCGAGGACGTCGGGTCGGGTTTTGTGGTTTGGGTTGGTTTCGACGTCGTCGGGTTGGGTTCCGAGGTTTGGGTGCTCCTGAGGATCTCCGGGGGCACCGTCGTGGTCTGCGGGGGTTGCGGGTGGCGCGGTGGGGCCGGGGGTTGGACCGGCGTGTGCTGCGGCGGCTGCTGGTGGGGTGGTTCTTCGCTGGTCGGGGTCTGCTCCGTGGTCGAGTGGACCACCGGGGGGACCGCCGGTGGGATCGGTCGTTCGGTCTGGTGGTTGGCCAGGACCGCGCCGCCGCCCGCCAGGATCAGGGCGGCGAGGGCGCTGCCGGAGGCGGCCAGCATCGTGTTGCGCTGGCGGCGGCGACGCGCGCCCGCGACGACCGACCACTCCGCCCCGGTGCGCACCGGGATGTCCAGGCGGTCGTCCCGGAGGATCCGGTTCAGCTCGTCCTCCAGGTCCATCACACGTCACCTCCTTCCAACGAGCCGAGCCGCTTGCGCAGCGTCGCCATCGCCTTGCTCGCCTGGCTCTTGACCGTTCCGCAGCTCACGCCGAGGCTCTCGGCGATCTCGGCCTCGGACAGCCCCTCGTAGTAACGCAGCACCACCACGGCGCGTTGCCGCGGCGGCAGACTTCGCAGCGCCTGCCACAGCGGCTCGTTCTCCAGCCGGTCCGGCTGCGCGTGCGCGGGCACGTCCGGGAAGTCGGCGAGCAGCGTTTCGCGGCGGGTGCGGCGCCAGCGGCTGACGTGCGTGTTCGCCATCGCCTTGCGGACGTAGGCGGTCGGGTCCGCGCAGTTGCGGCTGACCTTGGCCCAGCGGGCGCCGACCTTCTCCAGCACGGCCTGCACCAGGTCGGCGGCGTCGTGCGGGTTGCCGGTCAGCGCGTGGCCGTAGCGCATCAGCCCGGGCAGTGCCACCCGGACGAACTCCGCGAAGTCGTCTTCCGTCGCCGCCATATCCCCCCGGCGCGCCTGCCGCTGGTAGGCACCGGCCGCCTCGGCGGCGGTCGGCACTGCGGGCAGGTGCGCGGTCACCCGGTCCACCCCCGTCCACTTCGGGTATCGCCGTGGAGAACACGCCGCAACGCACCCGGGGGTTGCCCCACCAATACCGCGATCACCCAATCGGCGCAGTGCCGTACCGATCGCGAGAAGCAACGAGCCGTCGGCGCGTCGTGTCCCGACACGCCGACGGCTGCGGAGAACTCCCGCGATTTCAATGGAAATCGGACGTCCGATTTCCATTGAAATCGCGGTGGACCTGGTCAGCGGATGGTGACCTGGCGGCCGCGGAGGCCGTCGCGGGCGCGGCGCTCGGCCGCGTCGAGCGGCTGGTCGTCGAGGGAGGCGAGGGCCTCCTCGAGGCGGCGGCCCAGGGCCGCGGCCGGTTCGTCCCACTCGCGGGCGTGCTTCTCCCGGTCCAGGTCCCACACCGGGACCAGGAGGCCGTGGGCGCGGAAGGACCCCGCGTAGCGGCTGTCCTCGTCGAGCGCGAGCTCACCGCGGGCGGACAGGCGGGCCAGCGCGGCCAGGAGCTTCTCCTCCGGCTCCGGGCGGACCCAGCGCAGGTGCGCCTTCTCGCCCGCGTCCACCCAGTAGGCCGATTCCACACCTTCGGCGGTCAGCCGATCGGTGGGCATGATCGCCGCGTTCGCCCGCTCCAGCGACAGCGCCACCTCGCCGGTCGCCTCGACGTCCTCGGGCAGCCACCAGGCGAAGTCCTCGTGCACCTCGACCTCGAGCTTGGCGTCCGGGTCCAGCAGGTCCTGCAGCCGGGTCGGCACGGTGCCCGCCGGGGCGGTCTCCGGCCCCACGACCGACAGCGATTCGCCCAGCTCAGCGCCCTGCACCCACTCGATGGCGCGGGCCAGGTCGCGGCTGATGTCCCCGGAGTGGGTCTGCACCTGCAGGCCGACGAACGACTTGTCGTCGTTGCGGCGCAGCGCCGCGGCGGCCATCGGCAGCACCGTCGCCAGGGTGATCTCGCCCTCGCCGCGCAGCGGCAGCTTCGCCACCGCCGAGGGCACGAACTCGCGCAGCGCGATCAGCTCGCACTCCGCGGCCAGTCCCTCGAAGGGCCTGGTCACGATCACGTCGGCGGCACCACCGGCGGCGCCGTGGCAGGCCTTGTAGCGCTTGCCGGAACCGCACGGGCAGGGCTGGCGCGGCTTGATCCCGGTGTCCGCCTCGGGCTTGGGCGCGGTTCGCTTCGACACTGCAGATCCCCTCGCTCGCGGTTACGTCGCCGTGACGCTACCGAACCGCGGGATGTCCGAATCAGCCAGGTGGGAGCGGGTCGCGGCGGGCGAGTTGGTGGCCAGGTACCGCACCCCGGAGCGGTCGCAGAGATCGACGTCCGCCGGGTCGTCGACGGTCCAGCAGTAGGTGTCGCGGCCGAGCGCCGCGGCGCGGGCGACGAAGCCGGGGTCCTCGCGGAGCAGGTCGATCCCGGGTCCGGCGATGTCGGCCCACGGCGGCAGCACGCCGTTGCGCCAGGAGCTGCGGAACCGGTCGAACAGCAGCACCGTCGGCACGCGCGGGGCCGCGGCGCGGAACCGGCGGACGGCGGACTGGGAGAATGACATCATCAGCACCGGCGAGTGCTCCGGGTCGGTCGGCGCGGCCAGGCCGTGCCGCGCGAGCAGCGCGACGAGCTTGTGCTCCACCAGCCCGCCGTAGCGCACCGGGTGCTTGGTCTCGACGAACAGCCGCACCGGTCGCGGGTGGTCGTGGAGGAGGCCGAGGAGCTCGTCGAGGGTCAGCACGCCGCGCTCCGGTTCGGGGCGGGTCCAGTCCACCAGGTCGTCGGCGGAGCCCGGCAGTTCGCGCTGCCAGCCGCCGAAGTCCACATCGGACATCCCGGCGAGGGTCAGCTCGCTGACCACGCCCCGGGCGCTGGAGGTCCGGTCGATGCGCCGGTCGTGCACGCACACCAGGTGCCCGTCCCGGCTGACCCGGATGTCGCATTCGAGTGCGTCGGCGCCCTGTTCGAGGGCCAGTTCGTAGGCACCGCGGGTGTGCTCGGCGCGGTGGGCCGACGCTCCCCGGTGCGCAACGACGTCGGGAGTCGGCTGCCACACGCGATCGATTATCCGGGTCGTCCAGATCCACTTCCGGCATCTGTGACGCAACGCGCGGCGCCCACCGCCCGGCGAGATCGTTTTGCCTGATCAGGGCCCGTGAGCACGTTGCGGGGCTATGGCACCAGAAAGTGCTCGCGGGCGATGAGCTGCCGAGACGTCGCTCGGAGGGATCAGCGCGCGGCCGTGGTCGGGCGTTCGGCGCGCGGGACCGGCGGGCTCGCGCGGACCGCTCGGACCTGGAGGTGGTGGAGCTCGGTCGGATCCGGTTCGACCAGCAGGCGCATCACGTACTTGATCAGCAGCGCGGTGAGCACCGCCAGGAGCGTGACGAGCGCGTCGTTCAGGGTGTGCAGGACGACCCCGTCGGCGAGCGCCTGGACGGTGCCCCGGAATCCCCAGAGGATCGTGAACCAGCCGACGAGCAGCGTCGCCACCCAGGTCGCCCACCACGCCCGGACGCGCAACGTCGGGAACGGCCGCGCGCCGCGCTCGCGGTCACCTTCGGCGACCAGCACCGCGTGCTCCAGCTCGGCCACCGCCGAGCCGGGCACGAACAGGTTCAACCCCGGCACCAGCACCCCGACGACCACCTGCCAGTCGGGGCGGGCGTTGCGCACCCCGATCCGCTCGGCGGCCGCGGCACGGGCCCGCAGGCCCCAGAGCACGACCAGCACCCCGCTCAGCACGCCCAGCACCCACAGCAGGAACCCGGTGGTGGTGACCAGCGCGTCGGACACCGCCAGCGGTGCGCGCGCCAGCGCCCCGTCCCGGCTCATCAGCAGCAGGACGTAGCGCCAGCCCTCGGCCAGGGTCGCCAGCCCGGCGACGCCCGCGGTGATCCACAGCGTCACCACCGCCGTCCCGGCCGTCGCTTCCGCGCGCGCCTCGGCGTTGACGTGCTGGTGCGCGGGGAGCGCGAGCGGCCAGCGCCACGCCAGCATCGGGAAGCCCCAGCGCGGCACCGCCGGGTAGGCGGGCGGGCCGGTGTAGCGGCGCGGCTGCTTGCGCGCCTTCGGGCGGCGCAGGCCGCCGGGCGGCGTGGCGACCCACTGCGCCGGGCGCTGCTGCCGAGGTCCGGGGGTCACAGCACGTACGGCTCGCCGTCGTCGGCCACCATCGGCCGGTTGATGGCCGCCCAGCCGTTCATGCCGCGCTCGACGTTGACCGCGTCCCAACCGTTGGCGTTGAGGTACGCGGTGACCTTCGCCGATCGGCCGCCGGACCGGCAGATCACGTAGATCTGGTCCGCCTCGGGGATCTCGTCGAGCCGCTGCACGAGCTCGCTCATCGGGAGGTGCACGGCCTGCGGCGCGTGCCCGGCCTCCCACTCGTTGGCCTCCCGAACGTCCAGCAGCACGCTGCCCTCGGGCAGCTCGGCGGGGACCTCCTCCGGCTGCACGCCGGGAACCTGATGACCGGGAACTGGAGTAGTCACGCCCCGAATGCTGCCACGCCGGACGTGGTGCCCGCGTGAGACCCGTCCGGCGGATCCGCCCGCGCCGGGCGCGGGGCACCCGAGCTGCCACGTCGCCTGGCCGTGGGACTGCAGCTCGGCGTACGAGCGACACGAGGCATCGGAGCCGTCCGGGCCGGGAAACCTCGAGAAGTGGCACCAGCGAACCGGCAGAACCGCCCTGACCAGGAAAGACGCGAGACCGTTTCGTGGTTGTTCACGCTTTCAGGCGGTCTTGCCCTCGAAATTGGCGAAGCAAGATCATCGCGTGCGAAGGTTCGCTTGCTCGATTCAGATCCGACCGAAAGGGGTTCCCGTGTCTCGTCTAGTCGTGCTCCGCTGGCCGAACGGCGGCGAATGGGGGCATCTGGCCGAAGTTCCGGACGAGGGCGGACTGCCCCGCTTCACCGGCTTCGTCCGGATGACCGACCCCCGCGTGCAGGCCCTGATCACCCGCGTCGAGCCGCAGCGCGCCGACGACGACATGTGGGAAGTGCACTTCACGGCGGCCGAAACCGAACTCGTCCCCACCTGAACAGCGGAGCGCCCGCCCGGCGCGAGACCGGACGGGCGCTCTCCCGAAGCGAACGATCAGTGCGAGATCGCCTTCTCCGCTCCTGCTCCGGTGAGGGAGCGGACCTCCATCTCGGCGTACTTGGCCTCGTTGGTCTTGTCCTTGCTCAGGACGGTGCCGAGGTAGCCGAGCAGGAAGGACACCGGGATCGAGATCAGACCCGGGTTCTTCAGCGGGAACAGCGCGAAGTCCAGGGACGGGAACATCGCGTCCTTGCTGCCGGAGACGGCGGGCGAGAACACGATCAGCACGATCGTGACCGCCAGACCGCCGTAGATGCTCCACAGCGCACCGGTGGTGTTGAACCGCTTCCAGAACAGCGAGTACAGCAGCGTCGGCAGGTTCGCCGAGGCCGCCACCGCGAACGCCAGCGCCACCAGGAACGCCACGTTCTGGCCGTTGGCCGCGATGCCGCCCAGGATGGACACGACGCCGATCACCACCGCGGTGATCCGGGCGACCTTGACCTCCTGGTTCTTGTCGTCGACCTTGCCCTTCTTGAGCACGTTCGCGTAGATGTCGTGCGCGAACGAGGCGGACGCGGTGATCGTCAGACCCGCGACCACGGCCAGGATGGTGGCGAAGGCGACCGCGGCGATGAAGCCCAGCAGCAGCGGGCCGCCGATCTCCAGCGCCAGCAGCGGCGCGGCCGAGTTCACCCCGCCCGGCGCCTCCTTGATCGCGTCCGGCCCCACCAGCGCCCCCGCGCCGTAACCCAGGACCAGCGTGAACAGGTAGAACAGGCCGATCAGCCAGATCGCCCAGACCACCGAGCGGCGGGCCTCCTTGGCGGTGGGCACGGTGTAGAAGCGCATCAGCACGTGCGGCAGACCGGCGGTGCCGAGCACCAGGGCGATGCCGAGCGAGACGAAGTCCAGCTTGCTGGTCCCGGTCTTGCCGTACTGGGCACCGGGGTCGAGCACGGACGGCCCGGCGACCTCGGCGGCGTGGCCGAGCAGCCCGGACAGGTTGAAGCCGTACATGGCCAGCACCCACACGGTCATCACGAAGGCGCCCGCGATCAGCAGCGCGGCCTTGATGATCTGCACCCAGGTGGTGCCCTTCATGCCGCCGACCAGCACGTACACGATCATCAGCGCGCCGACCACGGCGATGACCAGGGCCTGCCCGGTCTTGCTGGAGATGCCCAGCAGCAGCGCCACCAGACCGCCGGCACCGGCCATCTGGGCGAGCAGGTAGAAGAACGTCACGGCCAGGGTGGACAGCGACGCGGCGGTGCGCACCGGACGTTCCTTCATCCGGAAGCTGAGCACGTCGCCCATCGTGTACTTGCCGGTGTTCCGCAGCAGCTCAGCGACCAGCAGCAGCGCCACCAGCCAGGCCACCAGGAAGCCGATCGAGTACAGGAAGCCGTCGTAGCCGTAGACCGCGATCGCCCCGGCGATGCCGAGGAAGGACGCGGCGGACAGGTAGTCGCCGGCGATGGCGATGCCGTTCTGCGGGCCGGTGAAGGCGCGGCCGCCCGCGTAGTAGTCGGCGGCGGTCTTGGTGTTCCGGCTGGCCCGGAAGACCACGACCATGGTGACCACGACGAACAGCGCGAAGATGCCGATGTTGAGCGCGCTGTTGTTCGCGGTCTCGCCCTGGGCCAGTGGGGACAGTGCGGCGATCACTTCTGCTGGCCTCCTTCGGCGTCCGCAGCGGGTTCGTCCTTCTCCTCCGCCGGGGCGTCGTCCTTCTCGGAATCGCCCTTCTCGGCGTCGTCCTCCGGGGTTTCAGCCTTCTCGGCGTCACCCTTCTCGGACTCCGGCGCGTCCGCGTCCTTCTCGGACGTCTTCGCCTCCGCGCCCGATTCGAGGGATTCGCGGATTCCCTCCGCCACCGGGTCGAGGTTGCGGTTGGCGTAGCGGACGTACCAGGTGGTGATGGCGAAGGTGGACACGAACTGCAGCAGGCCCAGCACGAGGCCGATGTTGATGTTGCCGACCAGCTTGATGCTCATGAAGCCGTGCGCGTAGTCGGCGAGCAGCACGTAAACCAGGTACCAGGCCAGGAACAGCGCCGAGACCGGGAAGACGAAGTTGCGCAGTTTGCGCCGCAATGCGGTGAATTCGGGGCTGCTTTGCGCAGCTGCCCAGGTTTCGGCGTCGATACCGGACCCGGACCCGACTTGGTCCGTGGTGCTCACGGGGTCCCTCCCAGAAGAAAAAGGCCCCGCCCGGGGTGCACCGGGACGCGAGCCTGAATCGCTTTCAACGCGGGAACGCTACGTAGTTCGCCCCACCACTGTGAAGACCCGGAGGGAGTACACAAGCTAACGATCGAGTGAAGTTGATGAAGGCCAAGTGCAGTCAGGAAACCGCAGCACAATGCCGTGATTTCACCCGTTCGGACTATTGTTTTCGATTGGTTTAGACATTCTATTACGCAAGGTGACCGAATCGCGGGCGAAAATCCGGCGAATGGACTAAACAATCCGCCAGATGATCACGCTCAGCGCTGGTGCCGACCGCCGGCCTCCGGCGGCTCGACGGCCCCCGCGACCAGCTTCTCGTCCAAGAACCCCAGCCGGTCCGGGGCGTGCAGCCGCAGCATCACGCGCCCCACCCCGGGGGGCACCCGCGACCAGGTGGCCCGGCTGACCACCACCGCGACCGCGAACGCGATCGGCACCGTGACCAGCGCGGGCTGCCCGATCAACGTCGCCCACCAGGTCTCCGCGCGGCCCACGAAGTACGACAGCAGCGAGGCGATCAGCACCAGGCTGCCGCCGACCACCATGCCGCTGGCCGCGCCCGCGGCGGTGAGCCCGCGCCACCAGATCCCGAGCACCAGCACCGGGCAGAACGTCGAAGCGGCCATCGCGAACGCCAGCCCCACGCTGCGCGCGATGTCGTGGCTGTCCGCCAGCAGCGCCAGCAGCGCGGGCACCAGGCACGCGAGCGCGGCCAGCACCCGGAAGTCGACCGCGCGCCCGCGCAGCACGTCCCGCGAGGACAGCACCCCGGCCAGGCTCACCACCAGCCCCGACGAGGTGGACAGGAACGCGGCGAACGCCCCGGCCGCGGTGATCGCCGCGAGCAGCCCGCCGACCCAGTTCCCGAGCATCTCGTTCGGCAGCATCAGGACCGCCGCATCGGTCTCGCCGGTGACCAGCAGCTGCGGCGAGTACATCCGGGACAGCAGCCCGAAGACCGTCGGGAACAGGTAGAAGGCCCCGAGCATCGCCACCACGTACAGCGTGGTGCGGCGGGCCGCGGTCCCGCTCGAATTGGTGTAGAAGCGGGCCAGCACGTGCGGCAGGCCCATGGTGCCCAGGAACGTCGCGACGAGCACCGAGTACGTCTCGAGCAGCCCGACCGCCCCGTCGTGCTGCGGCCGCAACCAGGTGGCGTTGTCCGGTTCGGCGTCCGACACCACCGGCACCGCCGCCCCGGCCGGGAACCGCAGCTCGCTGCCCGCGGGCAGGGCGTGCTCGCCCGGCGGCAGGTAGACCGAGCCGTCCCGGTCGGCCAGCCACACCGGTTCGCGCACGGTCAACCGCACGTCGGTGTCGATGCTGACCGCGGTGTCGCGCGGGAAGACCGGCGGCACCGGCGCGTCCAGCGCCTGCCGCTGCGCACCGCCCAGGAACACGATGAACAGCGCGAAGGCGGGCACCGTGATCGCGAACAGCTTCACCCAGTACTGGAACGCCTGCACCAGGGTGACCGCGCGCAGCACCCCGCTGGCCACGATGACCAGCACGATCGCCGCGACGACGAAGATCCCGGCCCAGTGCGGGAAACCGACGATCGTGGCCAACGTCATCCCGGCGCCCTGCAGCTGCGGCACCAGGTACAACCAGCCGATCAGCACCACGAGCACGGTGCACAGCGAGCGCAGCCGCAGCGAGTCCAGCCGGGCCTCGGCGAAGTCCGGCAGCGTGTAGGCGCCCGAGCGGCGCATCGGCGCGGCGACGAACAGCATCAGCGCCAGGTACCCGGCCGCGAAGCCGATCGGGTACCACAGCGCGTCCACGCCGTCCTTCAGCACCAGACCGGCGACGCCAAGGAACGACGCGGCCGACAGGTACTCGCCGGAGATCGCCGCGGCGTTGTGCTCCTCGCGGACCTCCCGCCGCGCGGCGGAGAAGTCCGACGTGGTGCGCGCCGACCGGGATCCCCAGAGCCCGACGGCGAAGATCGCCGCGACGATCAGCGCAACGCCGACCAGGGACCAGGGATTCGAGGCCATCGCACCGTGCCGTCTACTCGGGGTGGGTTTCGCCGATCATGCTGTCACCTCTCGACCATGTCGAGGAAATCCCGCTCGTGCCGCTCCGCCCGGCGGGTGCAGAAGTACCCGATCAGCACGAAGAACGGGTAGATCAGAACGCCGAGCAGCAGCCACGGCAACCGGATCCCGAGCACCTCGACGTCGCCGGCCGACGGCACCGCCCAGAACAGCACCGGGAAGCCGAACAGCACCGCCACCACGACGCCCGTCAGCAGCAGGGCGGTGCGCAGCTGCGCCTTCACCAGGCTGGTGACCAGCACCTCGCCGACGCTGTTCTGCTCCTCCAGCTCCATCATGGTGCGGGCGACCTGGCGGGTCCGGCGGCGGTCGGCGAGCACCACGCGCTTGCGGCGCGGCCGGGGCGCGGCCTCACCGAGCCGTCCGCGGACGTCGAAGCCCTCGGGGCTCATCGGGCCGAACCGCGGATCACTGCTGCCCCCAGTTCTGCCGCGGCGCCCGGACCAGGCGGTCCTTGAGCTCGCGGGTGTGCCGCCTGCTGACCGGGAGTTCCTTGGGCTGTCCGCCGCCGAGCACCACCGAGTACCCGGACGAGGACATCCGCAGCTCGGTGACCAGCGACAACGACACCAGGAAGGAGCGGTGGATGCGCAGGAAACCGGCCTCGGCCCAGCGCTCCTCCAGCTGCGCCAAGGGGATTCGCACCAGGTGCGAGCCGTCGGTGGTGTGCAGCCGGGCGTAGTCGCCCTGCGCCTCGACCCACCGCACGTCCTTGCGCGGGATCATCCGGGTGGTGCCGGCCAGCTCGACCGGGATCACCTCTTCGTCGTCCTGCGCCGGGGCTTCCAGCGCGCGGGGCCCCTTGGCCGCCTGCTGCTTGTTCTTCTCGATCGTGCGCAGCGCGCGGTCGATCCGCTCCGCGTTCGCCGGTTTCATGATGTAGTCCAGCGCGCCGACCTCGAAGGCCTCGAGGGCGTTCTCCTCGTGCCCGGTGATGAACACCAGGGCAGGCGGGTTGCGGAACGCGGTGAGCACCCGCGCCAGCTCCATCCCGCTGAGCCCCGGCATCGACACGTCCGCGAACACCGCGTCCACAATGGACTCGTCCGGGTCGCGCTGGCCGAACAGGTCGGGGTCGTCGCTGCGGAGCAGGCGCAGCGCCTCGGCGGCGTCGAAGGCCGTCAGCACCCGCCCGACCCTCGGGTTGTTGCCGAGCAGGTACTTCATCTCGTCCAGCCCGGCCATCTCGTCGTCAACGGCCAGAACGACGAGTCCCGCGGGGTTCTCTCGTGTACTCACTGCACGCCATATCCTGCCGTCGAATCCCACTCGCCCCCGAGCGAGTCCAGTCACGCCTTGCCAACAAAGCTAATTGCTAACGGAGCGCGGCGGTCTTCAGGGGGCTTACCACGAAAATCCCCCCTCGGCGCAACGGTTCTTCGCCCGTTCAGCCCAACAGCTGCCGCCGAACGAGTGACGGCCTCAATGCGGCCGTCGACGCAGCGCAACCGCCTTGATCACGGTCCGCACACCGGAACCGAAAACGACCGCAGTCTCAGTTGAAACTGCGGTCGATCACGTTCCGAAATCACACTTCCACCTGGAACCTCTCTTCAGAGCCCGAAGCGGTTCCACATCGCGCGGTGCTCCAGGGCCTCCACAGTGGACAGGACCGCGTCCGCCGGGGAGCCGCCGAGGCGGATCGACGAGGACATGCCGAGGCGCGCCAACAGCGGCTTCCGCTGCTCGACGGTGTGCAGGTGGGCGTCCGGGAACTTCTCCTTCACGATCTCCCGCAGCGAGCCGACGCCGTCCACCAGGCCGAGCTCCGCCGCCTTCGCCCCGGTCCACACCTCGCCGGAGAACAGGTCGTCGTCGGTGCCGTTGAGCTTGCTGCCGCGCCGCTTGCGCACCCAGTCCCGGAACTGCTCGTGCAGCTCGCCCTGCAGGCCGCGCAGCCACTCGACGTCCTCCTCCTTCTCCGGGAAGAACGGGTCCAGCCGCACCTTGTGCTCGCCCGCGGTATGCACCCGGCGCTCCACGCCGAGCTTCTCCATCAGCCCGGTGAGCCCGAAGCTCGCGCTGACCACCCCGACCGACCCCACGATCGACGTCGGGTGCGCGTAGATCTCGTCGGCCGCGCAGGCCAGCCAGTACCCGCCGGACGCCGCGACGTCCTCGCAGTAGGCCAGCACTGGCACGTCCTTCTCCGCGGCCAGCTCGCGGATCCGGTCCGCGACCAGCGCGGACTGGGTCGGCGCGCCACCCGGCGAGTTGACCGACAGCACCACACCGCTGAGCCGGTCGTGGCCGAACGCGCGGGTCAGCGCGGCCTCCGCGGTCTGGGTCGAGATCGTCGGCCTGCTCATCGGCGAGGGCGTCGAGGTGATGACGCCGTGCAGCTTCACGACCGCCACCACCGGTCCGCGCTCCGCTCGCTCGGCGAGCTTGCCCGGCAGCTTCGCGGACAACTTGCCGGACAACAGGTCGGTGAACTTCTGCGGCGCCTTCTCGGTCATACCCCGACGTTACCGGCTCACCGCGGGCCCGGCCGCCAACCCGATGCCCGATTCGTCGAAGGCCGGCGGCGGCACCGGCCGCACGCCCGGGGCGAACTTCGGCACCCGCATGATGACCTTCATGCCCGCGTTCTGCTCGGTCTCCACGACCAAGCCGTAGTCGTTGCCGAAGGTGGCCCGCATCCGGTTGTTGATGTTGCCCAGGCCGACGTGCGCGCCGGTCAGGTGCGCGTTGGCCAGCTCCGCGTCGAGGCGCTCCGGGTCCATCCCGATGCCGTCGTCGTCCACGCTGATCAGCGCCTCGGTCCCGTTGTCCTCGGCGGTCACCGACACGGTGCCGCCGCCCGGCTTGTTCGCCAGGCCGTGCCGGACCGCGTTCTCCACCAGCGGTTGCAGCGCCAGGAACGGCACCACCACCGGCAGCACCTCCGGCGCGATCTTGAGCTGCACCTTCAGCCGGTCCGGGCCGAACCGGGCGCTCTCCAGGGTCAGGTAGCGGTCGATGTTGCGGATCTCGTCGGCCAGCGTGGTGTAGAGGCCGCTGGTGCGGAACGAGTAGCGGGTGAAGTCGGCGAACTCCTGCAGCAGGTCCCGCGCGTGCTCCGGGTCGGTGCGGATCAGCGAGCCGATGGTGTTCAGCGCGTTGTAGATGAAGTGCGGCGAGATCTGCGCCCGCAGCGCGCGGACCTCGGCCTGCGCCAGCCGCTCCTTGGACTCCTGCAGCTCGGCGAGCTCCAGCTGGGTCGAGACGTGGTTGGCGACCTCGGCAGCCGCCCGCAGCAGGCGCTTGCGGTCGCCGCCGGAGATCACCGCCAGCGCACCGCGGGTCTCGTCCTCCACCTCCAGCGGCACCACGACGGCGTGCCGCATCGGGCACGGCCGGTGCTCGCAGGTCACGTCGCCGTGGTCGAGGAACTCGCGCTTGCCGGTGCGCAGCACCTGCTCGATCTTGGTGCGCAGGTCGGCGTAGTGGTGGTTCGCCTCGCCGTCCCAGCTCAGCAGCGTCCCGTCCGCGTCGACGATGCCGACCGCGACGCAGGCCAGCAGCTCCCGCAGGTGCGGCGCGGCCTTGTCCGCCGAGGCAGGCGTCAGGCCGGCGCGCAGGTGCGGAGCCGCGCTGGTCACGCGGTGCAACGCCGCCAGCGTCGCGTCCTCCACCGAGGTGCTCACCCGACGCGCCCGGCACAGCAGGACGAACATGCCGAGCACGGCGAGGGCCGCGAGCGTGGTCAGCACCGTCCGCTCAGTCAACAACTCCGCCACAACATCAATCTGCCCGACGCGCACACCAGGAATCAAGACAGCTACGCTCAGTGCACGCTTTCCATCGGTAAGCGGTACCTTACTCTTCCGTTCAGCGGTATGGACCGGCTCCACCAGCGGCTATTCGGCTGTGCACAACCGCCGAATTCATCCACAACCTGTGGACAACTACTTCAGCAGCCGGGAGAGCCGTCGGTCCGCCAGCGGTTTGCCCCCGGTCTGGCAGGTGGGGCAGTACTGCATCGACCGGTCCGCGTAGGACACCTCCCGGACCAGGTCGCCGCACACCGGGCACGGCAGCCCGGTCCGCCCGTGCACCCGCAGCCCGGAACGCTTCTCGGCCTTCAACCGCGCGGCGTCCTGCTTCAGCGAGCGCTGCACCGCGTCCTGCAGGATCTCCTGCGTGCTCGCGTGCAACCGGGCCACCGCGTCGGCGTCGAGCTTGCCCGCGGTGGCGAACGGCGAGAGCTTCGCGGCGTGCAGGATCTCGTCGGAGTAGGCGTTGCCGATCCCGGCCAGCGCGGACTGATCCGTGAGCAGCGTCTTGATCCGCTCGGTGCGCCCGGACAGGATCGCGGCCAAGCCGTCGACGTCCAGGCCCAGCGCGTCCGGCCCGAGCTTCGCGATGCCCGGCACCTCGGCCGGATCGGCGACCACCCACACCGCCAGCTTCTTCTGGGTCCCGGCCTCGGTCAGGTCGAACCCGACGCCGCCCAGGTGCACCCGCAGCGCGATCGGCCCCCGGCCGGGCTTCGGCGGGGTCGGCGACAGCTCGTCCGACCAGCGCAACCACCCGGCCCGCGCCAGGTGGCAGACCAGGTGCAGGCCGTCGCAGTCCAGGTCCAGGTACTTGCCGCGCCGCGACGCCGCGGTGACGGTGCGGCCGTGCAGCTCGGTCCACGGCGGGCTCGCCGTCTTCAGCACGCTCATCGACGCGACGTCGACCCGGGCGACGACCCGGCCCACGGCGTTGTCGCGCAGGTGCTGGGCCAACGCTTCGACCTCAGGGAGTTCCGGCACGGCCCCAGTGTGCGATGTCCGCGAGCGTTTTGGGGCGCCATGACACCCCGAAGCGCTCACCGAGCCGAGATCACTCCACCGGCTGGAGGCTGCCGTTCATGTCCGGCTCGGCGTAGAGCTCGATGTGGCGGGCCACCTCCGAGACCTCCTTGCGGACGTCGTAGAAGCCGCGGACCACGCCGACCCAGGTCTCCGGCGGATTCTCCTCGTGGTCGCCCGGGGTGGCCGCGGTGACCGTCCACGGCCGGTGCAGCACCCAGCGGACCGGGAAGAACAGCACCGCCACGATCAGCAGCAGGATCAGCCACGGCGGCACGTACACCTCGTCGGGCGTCCAGACCGCGAACATCACAACCAGGAACAGCAGCACCGCGCCCATCACCACGGCGGGCCCGGCACCTCCGTTGACGTCGTGCTCGAACTCCTCCGCCGCGATCGGGTTGGACCACTCCAGGTTCGCCTTGATGGTCCACTCGCGGCCGTCGGAGCCCCGCACCACCCGGTTCATCGTCGCCTCCCCGCCCACCCGGGCTGGTCGCCTCACCAACATCGCTTCGCCACTCGAACCCCGGCGCTAACCGAGCGTGAAGCAACGGTACCGCGCGCGTCATGGGCCCGACGGGTGATAGTCGTCCCCGAACGGGCCCATTGTCGATCATGTCCGGCACCCCGGCCAACCCTCAGGCCCGGCGCAAGCACCTCGCCCGCCCGACCGGCAGGTCCGACGCCTGGTGATACGCCTCACGCAACCCGCGCCGGGCCCGGTGCGCGAGCACCGCCGTGGCGTTCGGCGTCAGCCCCAGCTGGCGAGCGATGCTGGACGGCCGGTGCCCCTCCACCTCGGTGCGCCACAACACCTCGCGCCACCGCGCTGGCAACCGCAGGAACGCCCGGGCCAGCAGCTCGCGCTCCGCCTGCGCCACCTGGTGATCGCCCTGCCGGGGCACGTGCTCACCCAGCTCGTCGGAGGTCATCGGTTCGTCCCGCCGCGCGGCCGCCCACTCCGCCAGCACCCGCCGGACCGCCGTGAACAAGTACGTGCGGACCGCGTCCCGAGGCCCGCGGCCGGACCGGACCGCGCGCAGCACGCGCAAGAACACCTCGGCCACCACGTCGTCGACGTCGATCCCCGACCGCTGCATGCTCAACGCGAAGCGCCGCACCATCGGCGCGTGCCTGCGGTACAGCTCCCCGAAAGCGGAATCGTCGCCGTCCCGCAACCGCGCCAGCAGCACCGCGTCGTCCGACGACCGCACCGCACCCTCGCTCGACCCCAACGTTCCTCCCCCAGCCGAGCCGACCGGCGAAACCCCTCAGCCGCCGGTCGGAATCGCTACCGTGGACGTCCCGGATCACGGCGGCACCAGGAGGTCGCGATGGATCTCGACGAAGCACGCGAAGCGATCGGCCACCAGCACCGCGCTGTGCTCAGCACGCTGCGAGCCGACGGAACCCCCCAGATGACGCCGGTGCTGGCCACCGCGGACAGCGCCGGGCACATCACCGTCAGCACTGTCGCTGGCTCCGCCAAAGTCCGCAACCTGCGCCGCCACCCACACGCGTGGCTCTGCGTCCTGCCCGACGAGTTCTTCGGCCGCTGGATCCAGCTCGACGGCGACGTGGAGATCGTGGAGCTCCCCGACGCCCTGCCGCTGCTGGAGGAGTACTACCGGAGCATCTCCGGCGAACACCCGGACTGGGCGGCATATCGCCAGGCCATGCGGGCCGAGAACCGCGTGCTGCTGCGCATCACCCCCACCCGCGCGACCGCCCCGCCCACCCGATGAGGACCCCCCGGTGAACGGCCCGCGAAGCATGGGCTAAAGTAGTCACCAACAGCCCACCGGGGCGATGAAGATGCGGATGTAGCGCAGCTGGTAGCGCATCACCTTGCCAAGGTGAGGGTCGCGGGTTCGAGTCCCGTCATCCGCTCGGAGCTGGGAGCCGTGTGCCACGCTTTCGCGTTGGCCTCGGCTCCTTCGCCATTTCTTTGGGGGGTTCGAACCCCCCAAGCCCCCCACGGGGCGGGGGTTGCTTCTCGAGTGCTCCTTGCGATGGGTGGCGTACCCGACCTGGGTTGCCGACCAGCACCATCAGGACCGCCTTCGCATCTAGTGCCTTCGCACCTGTGGCGGCTTCTCATGCGGTCCCTCGCATCGGTGGGTTCGCTGGGGTGGGTTCTGGGTTGGCACTTTTGGGTTGGTGGGGTTTTGGTTGTTGTTTGGCGGGGTCGCTCGATGTTGGGAACTTCTTTGGCTTTTGGGTTTTGCGGGGTGCGGTAGTTATCTGGGTGTGATCTTCTCTGGGGGTCTTGTTCTCGTTCTCCTTGGAGGGTTTTTCATGCGTCGGGTTGTTGTTGGTGTGCTGGCCGTCGGGGCTCTCGGGATCTTGGGCAGCGGGGTTGCCAATGCCGTCGGGGAGCAGCAGGACCAGCCGGGTTCGCAGTCCTGGGGCTGGCAGACCACCAACCAGGAGGTCCAGCGCTGGCAGGGCGGGTGGGGCAGCTTCACCACCTCCAGCACCACCACTTCTTCCACCCAGTCCAGCACGACCGGCACTTCCGCGCGGTCCGGCGACTTCGGGCACGGCGGGCAGGGCGGGCACGCGCAGGGCGGGTCGTCCCACAGCGTCGTCGAAGGCGACGGTTGGGCGCAGAGCTACGCCCAGGGCGAGAGCGCTCAGGGCTCCAACGGCTGAGCCTGCGATTCAAGTGCCGCGCTCGATTCGTGCCGGGCGCGGCACTTCGCACGTCCGCGCGGGAATCGTCATCCCCAGGTCTCGCAAATCGACGATCTTGAAATGGCTCGTCCCGAATAGTTCTGCGCACGCGAAGGAAATTCGAGCGACGAAATGGTTCGAATGATTGTCGTGAGCGTTGATGGCCGGTGGGGCGACCATCGCCGCTCACGACCTCAACTCCGCCGACCGGCTCCGGACGGCGGGCTCGGCCGATAGGCTCCCCCGGCGAAGAACGAGCCGCGGGGAGGAGCTGCATGTCCGGTGCCACTCGCTCGCGGGTGCGGCGGGCGCTCGGCGTCGGCCTGTCCGTGCTCGCCGTCGGCCTCGGACTCCTGGTGGCCGGTTGGATCCTGCCCGTGCCGACAGCGGTGCCCGGCTACACGGGCCTGCCGAACGCCTGCGAGTCGGTTTCCCCGGAGTCGCTCCGGAAGGCGTTCGAACCGCGCCGGGCGGAGATCCACGAACAGCACCACGGCGTCGACGGCCAGCGCCACAGCTCGAAGTGCCAGTGGCGGACCGAAGGCCCGGTGCACAGCGCGCGCAAGACCCGCCTGCACGTCGAGCTGGCCCTCGAGTTCAACCGCGAAGCCCGCCCGGACACCGCCTACGTCGACCAGTACCTGGACTACCTGGCGCTGGAACCGGGCGCGGCCGAGGTACCGGGCCTGGACGCCCGAGCGGTCCTGATCCGCAGCCCGCGAGACGTCCAACTCGTCGCGGCCAGGGCCAACATGACGATCGAAGTCCGCTACAGCGCCACCAAACCCACCGCGGACCTCGAACCCATCGCCCGCAGGATCACCGAAGAGCTCCTGACCACCGCAGGCCACCCGGGCTGACCGGGGTCAGCTGTCGGTGGTGACTCCGGTGCCGATCGGGCAGGAGACCCCGGTGCCTCCGAGGCCGCAGTAGCCGTTGGGGTTCTTGGCGTCGCTCAGGTACTGCTGGTGGTAGGTCTCCGCGTAGTAGAAGGCTTGGAGCGGGGCGATTTCCGTGGTGATGTCGCCCCGGTTCGCCTCGTGCAGGGCCTTCTGGAAGAGGTCTCGGCTGGCTTCGGCCTCGGCCCGCTGGGTGTCGTCGGTGAAGTAGATCGCCGAGCGGTACTGGGTGCCGATGTCGTTGCCCTGGCGCATGCCCTGGGTCGGGTCGTGGTTCTCCCAGAAGACCTTCAGGACCTGGGAATAGGTGATCACCGACGGGTCGAAGACCACCAGGACGACCTCGGCGTGGCCGGTGAGGCCGGAGCAGACCTCCTCGTAGGTCGGGTTCGGGGTGTAGCCGCCCGCGTAACCGACCGCCGTGGTCCACACCCCCTCGGTGCGCCAGAAGACGCGCTCCGCGCCCCAGAAGCAGCCCATGCCCACGACCGCCGTGGCACAGCCCTCCGGGAACGGCGGCACGATCCGGCGATCCGTGTGGACCGCGTGGAACTCCGCCACCGGCAGCGGGGTCTCCCGGCCCGGCAGGGCCGACGCCTGGTCGATCAACCTCGTCCTGTCACCGAAGAGCGCCATGTCCTTGAGGGTACGCCCCGATCAGCGGCGGTCCTGGTGCTTGGGATGGGGTCGGGTCTCCTCGTCCGGGCCCGGCGGCGGCTCCGGGCGCGCGTGGCGACCGCCGCCGCGGCGGACCGGCGGGCGGGGTCGGCCCGGCGGGGTCTGGCGGGGATCCACGTCGCCGGTCAGGCGCTTGGCCAGCGCCGACTCCTCCTGGACCGGGGCCGCGCGGCGGCGCGGCGGACCGTCGACCGGGCGCTGGGGGCGCCCCGGCACCGAGCCGTTGGGCGGGAGGTCGCCGGGTGGCCGGGCGATCCCGTTCGGCCTGGGGACGCGGTTCTGGGGCGCGCCGTTGATCGGCCGGTCACCGGTCGGCCCGGGGGCGGCGTTGCGCGGATCGGCGTCCGCCGGATCGCGGAGCGGGCGGACCGGTCCGGCCGCCCGGTTCGGCGCGGGGGCCGCGCGCCTCCTGGGGGGTCGGCCCGGCCTGGGGTCGACGTCCCCGGCCGGGGGCCGCGGCGCGTCGGCGTCCGCCGGTCGCACGTCGCCGACCGGCCTGACCCGGCGAGGCCGTTCGACGTCCGCCTCGGCGCTCGGGAGCGGCGGGTCCTGGTCCCGGCGACCGGGAGGCACCGGGGTCCCCTCGGGCGGGGTGCGGGGGCGGCCCGGGCGACCGACCGCGGTCACCTTCGTGGTCGCCTCCGGCGCGCCTCCGCGCCCGGTGGGCTCCTCGTCCGCCTCGTCCTCGGCGAGCTCCTCGTCCGGCTCCTCGGGCTCGTCCTTCTTCTTCGGTGCCGGGGTGAGGTAGTGCCGCAGCTTCATCGTGGGGTCCTCGACGAACTTCCACGACAGCGTGCCCGCCACGTACGCCAGCGGCGCCGCGCAGATCAGCATCAGCCACTGGTTGCCGATCCCGGCCATGGCCAGCAGCTGCTGGATCGGGAAGCCCCACACGTACACGCCGTAGCTGCCGTTGACCCACACGCCCGGGACGGTCAGCTTCGCCGGCCAGCAGTGCCCGGCCAGCACCACCGCGTAGCTGACCACGAACGCCATCAGGAACGAGGCCGCGATGCTGTTGGGCATCAGCGCCAGCACCACGATCCCGGCGACCGCGGCCAGCGGCGACAGCGGGATCCGGTAGAGGTTCAGCACCACGCCGAAGGCGAACGCGACCAGGAACGCCACCAGCGACTCGACCGGGACGCTGAGCAGCGACCCCGCCGACTCCGGGCCGGGGGCCTGCTCCAGGTGCCGGTCCCAGATGACCAGCGCGACCAGCGCCACCACCGCCAGCCAGCGGTACTTGTCGCGGCCCGCGCCCAGCAGCAGGAGCACGAACAGGCCCGCGTAGGCGAGCAGCTCCATCGGCAGCGTCCACAGCGAGCCGTTCACCGCGTTCGGCCACGGGTTGTCCTCGAACACGCCGGGCAGCTCGTGCTGGAGGGTGAGCAACCCCGCGTTGTTGACGATGTAGCCCCAGGTGCCTTGCGCGGCGAAGTACTCGCCGACGGGCAGGGTGGTGACCATCGGGCCGATGACCAGCGCCATGGCCAACGTCACGGTGAGCATCGGCGGCCAGAGGCGCAGGACCCGCTTCGCCGCGAACCGGCCCGGGTGCGGATCGCGGAGCCAACTCTCCGTGATCTGGAAGCCGCTCATCGCGAAGAAGCCCATCAGGACCCCCTCGTCGGGCTGCAGCGCCCAGTCCTCCGAGAACAGCACCCCGGTGCCGGCCAGCGGCGAGCTGTGACCGTAGATGACCAGCACCGCGCCGATCATCCGGATCCAGGCGAAGCCGTGGGCCGGATCGGCGAACAACTCCGGACGGGTGTGCACGACCCGCGCATCACCCACCCAGATCACCCCATCAAGTCAAAGTCCCCACCAGTGAAGTCAACGCTGCGTAGCCTAGCTGGGGGCGCGGCGGTTGGGGACCCATTACCTGCTGGTGGCCCGCGACGACCAGACCGGGAGCCGGATCGTTATCCGGCCGGTGCCCCCCGCCCCGCCGAACGGGTGCCAGAATGGCGATCGATCGCATGTGGGGGCGTTCGCTGTTCAATTCCGGGAAAGGGCGCATCGGTGACCTGGCAAGACGAGCTGCAGAATCTCGACGCCGAACTCGCGGCGGGACGGATTTCCGCCGAGGAGTACCGCCAGCGACGGGACGCCGTGCTCGGCCGCGCGCAAGGTGGGCAAACCGGACCTTCTTCCGGCGGGTTCCCGCAGCAGCACCCCGGTACCCCGTCCGGGGGCGTTCCGCAGCAGCACCCGGGAACCCCGGCCGGGGGAACGCCGCAGCAGCAGCCCAACCCGTTCCCGCCCGCCTTCAGCTGGGGGGACGCCGCTGCGCAGGGGGCGCAGCAGGCCCAGCAACAGCAGCAGGCCAACGCCGGGGGCGAGGCCACGCAGGTCGTGCCGAACCCGGTCGCGGGTGCGCCGCAGCCTCCCGGTGACTCCGAGAGCACCCAGGTCGTCAACCTCAGCCAGGCGCAGCAGCAGTGGCCCGCGGCCCAGCCGCCGCAGCAGCCGCAGTGGGGCCCGCAGCAGGGCTGGGGCGCGGTGGAGAGCACCGGCACCCCGTGGGGTGACGACCTGCCCGGCGGGCAGCCGGAGCACGGCGACGCGGCCTGGATGCGGCAGGGCCCGGAGGTCTTCGACAGCGCGGGCAAGTCCGGCAAGGGCAAGCTGATCGCCGGGCTGTCCATCGGCGGTGTGCTGGTGGTCGGCCTGATCGTCGCGCTGATCTTCTACTTGACCAGCGGCGGCGACGACACGACCACCACCGCCGACCCGACGCCCACCGAGCAGGCCCCGCCGCCCCCGACCACCAAGGAACTGCCCGAGCCGCCCGCGGCCAACCCGACCCCTCCGGCCAACCCGCAGGACGTGCTGGTCGGCGTGGACGGCCCGCCGCACCCGTGGAACGGCCCGCTGGACCTCCCGGCGCTGCAGGGGCACAAGTCCGGCGTGCTGCAGCCGCAGGCGGTGCTGGACACCGCGATCCAGAACGGCCTGACCGACGGCTGGTTCACCAAGACCGACGGCCCGCCGCAGGTCACGCTGCTCGCGCTGCGCATGCCGAGCCAGGACGCGGCCAAGACCGTGGTGGAGAAGTACCTCGACGCGCAGCAGGGCCTGGCCGTGGACGAGGACCTCTCGTACAAGGGCGTGGAGGTGGTCTCCACCGGCAGCACCTTCCGCACCGCCTACGTGGCGCACGGCTGGGTGGTGATCATCGACTCCAGCGGTGACCAGGCCGAGCAGAAGTTCAAGACGGTGCTCGAGCAGCAGCTCGCCCACACCCCGCCGACCGTCCGCAGCTGACGGAGCCCGGCGAAACGGCCCGTTCACCTCGCTTGCCGAGGTGGACGGGCCGTTCTGGTCGTGAGTGGACAAACCGGCTGGAGCCGGTCTGCGCACTCGCGACGCCCTCGGCCGTCAGGCCTCGTGGTCGGCGGTCTTGAGGAGCTCTCGCAGGGTTGCGCGGGAGACGTCCGGGCCGAACTGGGCAGCGATGCCGGACTTGCCCGCCTCCGCCAGGCGCTGCCAGTCCTCGTCGTCGGTGAGCAGGCGGACCACCGCGTCGGCCAGGCCCGCCGCGTCGTCGGCGACCAGCACCTGCCGACCGTTCTCCAGGTGCATGCCCTCGACCGCCACCGACGTGCCGACCACCGGCACCCCGAGGCTCAAGCTCTCGCCGACCTTGCCCTTGACGCCCGCGCCGAACCGCAGCGGCGCCAGCGTCACGCGGCTCCGCGCGTAGTGCGGGTCCAGCTCCGCGACCCATCCGTGCACCTCGACGCCGGGTCCGGCCAGCGCGCGCACCTCGTCGGTCGGGTTGCTCCCGATCACGTGCAGCACCGCGTCCGGGCACTTCTCGCGCACCAGCGGCATGATCTCGCGGGCCGCCCAGCGCGCCGCGTCGACGTTCGGCGGGTGGTCGAAGCTGCCGACGAACAGGACGCCCGAGCGGCCGCTCGGCTGCGCCGGACTCCAGTCCACCTCGTGCACGTTGGACAGCACGCGGACGTCGGCCTCGGGGACGAGCTCGCGCAGCAGCGCCTGCTCCGCCTCCGACACCACCAGCGTGACGTCGCAGGCCCTGGTCAGGCCGAGCTCCATCTGCCGGGACGCGAAGGCCTTGCGGCGCAGCGCTTCCGCCTTGTCCGCGTCGCCCTGCTGCTCGGCGACCTCGGCCTGCCGCTCCAGGCGGAGGAAGTGCACGTCGACGGTGTCGTAGGCGATCACCGCCTGCGGCGCGCAGGTGCGCAGCTCCTCCACCAGGCTCCAGGCGACCTGCGGGCGGGACAGCAGCGCCAGCGAGATCTCCGAACCCGCCTCGTGCAGGAACGCCTGCTGCAGCTCCGGCGCGGGCAGGACGGTGACGCCGAGCTGCTGGAGCTCCGTGGTGTAGGGCTCCAGCGGCGCGTGGTTGGCCGGGAAGAACACCACCCGGCAGCCCAGCTCGACGAACTGCTCCAGCACGCGGCGGATCCGCACCGAACCGGAGTCGAAGTCCGGGCGCGGCACCTGGTGGTCCTTGACCAGCACGATCGGCCCGTGGTGGCCGCGGGTGCCGCGGTGGCGGGCCAGCCACAGGTTGCGCGGCGAGGCCTCCGGCAGGTGCTCGGCGGCGAGCGTGTCCGCCCACTTCTCGACGAACGCCCGGCGGTTGATCTCCTGGTGCTTCTTCACCCCGGTGCTGAGGTCGGTGCCGTTGGACACGCCCTCGTGGTGCACCACGACCGCCTTCGGCTGCACCACGGTCCGGTACCCGGCGGCGCGGACCGCGAAGGCCAGGTCGGTGTCCTCGTAGTAGGCCGGGGCGTAGCGCGTGTCGAAGCCGCCGACCTGCTGGAACACGTCGTTGCGGACCAGGATCGCGGCCCCGGAGCAGTAGTCGACGTCGCGGACCACGTTGAACTCGGCGCCGCCGGGGTCGGTGTTGCGGCCGTAGTTCCAGCCGGTGCCGTCGGACCAGACGATGCCGCCCGCCTCCTGCAGCCGACCGTCCGGGTAGACGAGCTTGGCGCCGACCAGCCCGATGCGCTCGTCGGAGCGCATGGTGTCCATCAAGATGTCCAGCCAGGACTCGGTGACCTCGGCGTCGTTGTTCAGGAAGAACAGGTACTCGCCGCGGGCGTGCTCGGCGCCGAGGTTGCAGGCGCCGATGAACCCGAGGTTGCGCTCGGCGCGCACCAGCCGCACGCCCTCGCAGGCGGCGAGCTTCTCGGCGCTGTCGTCCGGGGACGCGTCGTCGACGACGATCACCTCGAACGGCACGGAGACCACGTGCCCGCCGAGGAACCGCAGGCACTGCCGGGTGTAGGGCCACTTGCCGTGCACCGGCACGATCACGCTGACCAGCGGCTGGTCGCTGCGCGGCACCGACAGCGGACCGGTCTCCACGACCTCCTCGACCTGCGGGATCCCCGGCTTGCGCCCGAGCACGATCTCGTAGGCGTCGCGCCGCGCGGTCCCCCGCGGCGCCACCCGCTCCACGACCTTGCGGTACTTCGTCACCGCGCGCTGCACCAGCGCGGAGTTCTGCGCCGCCAGCTCGGCGTTCGCCGCGCTGAGCTCCGCCGCCTGCCGCTCGGCGTCCGCTACGCGTCCTTCGAGCCGCGCGACGGTGTCGCGCAGCCACTCGATGCGCGCCGCGTCGCGCTCCGCGCTCTGCTGGCGCTCGCGCAGCTCGCCGCCGAGGCGGTCGAGTTCGGCTCGCAGCTTCGCCTGCTCGCGAACTCCCTGGTCGGCGCGCTGCTCCTCGCTCTTGCGCAGCTCTTCGAGCCGCGCGATCGCGTTCTTGAGCTCGTCGGTTTCGCCGCGGCTGCGCTGGTAGAGCTCGTTGAGCTTGGCGACGTCGGCGACCGCGGCGTCGCGCTGCTCGATGATCGGCGCCACGTCCGCGTTGCCGCGGCGGGCGAGGGTGAGCTCGGCGTCGGTGAGCACGGCCGCGGCGGGCAGCTTCGGCAGGTGCTTGTCGGAGGCGACGCCCAGCAGGTAGGTGTGCGGGACGCCCTGCTGGACGGTCCAGCCGTCCGCGCCGGGGGCGATGGTCTGCAGCCGGACGCCTTCGATCGCGGTGTCCGGGTCGCCGGGGTCGGCGGGGGTGACCAGCGAGCCGACGGTCACGTTCTGCTTGAGCACCGCCACGTGCCGGAACGCGCCCTCCAGCAGGGTTTCGTACTGGTCGGCGGTGAGCTCCTTGACGTGGTACGGGTTCTCGTTGCCGTGCTCGTGCGAGTAGACCGCGGTGTCCGGGGTGCTGCTGAGGAACAGGCCGCCCTGCGCGAGTCGGGACTTGACCAGCTGCAGCACCGCGTCGTGGTCCTCGACGTGCTCGATGGCCTCGAAGCAGACGATCACGTCGAAGGGCTTGGCGTCGGCGAGCAGGTCGGGGTCGGTGATCGAGCCGACCTGGAAGCTGATGTCGCGGCCGCCGTACTTGCGCTGCGCGTGCTCGACGGTGTCGGCGTCGACGTCCACGCCCACCACCTCGGCGCCTTCGGCGGCCAGCAGCGCGGTGCCGTAGCCCTCGCCGCAGGCGAGGTCGAGCACCCGCTTGCCGCGCGCGAACCGGGCGGCCAGCGCGTAGCGGTGGTAGTGCTCGTAGATGACTTGGACGTCATCGGTCCACGGCACGCACCGCTCCCCGGTCCACTCGATCAGCCGCTCGTCCTTCGGGTCCTTCGACACGTACCGCAGGCTATCGCCCGGATCGGCGCTCCGCGGCGATACGTCCGAACCCGTTGCGCCGCGTCGCGTTCCGGGGGCGGAGGGTGTCGATCGGGCGCAGATGAAAAACCTCTCATCCGGCTTTCATGTCCGTCTCCGGGGAGGAGGGTCAGAGTGGACGGCATGAGGTCGGTTCCCAAGGCGGTCCTGCTGCTCGCGGCGATGGCGCTGCCCATCGCCGCGGTGCTGGTGAGCTTCGCGCTCACCGACGGACCGCGCACTCCCCACGTACCCGCCACCGTGCAGATCGGCAGCTCGCCCGGACCCGACCCCACCACCACGGCGCCGTCCTCACCGGCGACGGAGATCCCGCCGCCCGCGCCGGACGACGACGATGACGACGACGATGACGACGACTGAGCCCGCGCCGACGCGGTCGCTCCGCAAGCTCCCCACCCGCCGCGGCACCCGGGTCCCGGCGCGCGCGCAGATCATGGGCTGGCTGCTGCTGGTGCTGGTCGTGGTGCTGCTGGCGGTGATCCTGATCGTCCGCTCGTTCCTGCACAACGACGTCAACGACCAGATCGCGGCCTCGCTGGAGCAGGAGGCGCACGAGTTCTCCACGTTCGCCGCCACCGGGCGCGACCCGAGCACCGGGCAGCTGATCAGCGCCCCCGACGCGCTGTTCGACTCCTACCTGCGCCGCCAGTACCCGGACCGGGACGAGGCGCTGATCGGGGTGTGGCGGACGCCGACCGGCCTGCGCACGCTGGCCCAGGAGCAGGACGACGAGATCGAGCGGTTCGCCGAGGACCCGGCGATGGTGCAGCGGATCGTGGACACCCCGAGCAACTACGGCGAGGAGAACACCCCGCTGGGCCGGATGCACTGGGTGAAGGTGCAGGCCGAATCGCAGCACGGCGACTCGGCGTGGTTCATCGTCCAGCGCTACGCGGACGGGGCGATGGCCGACGCGGACCGGACCGTGCAGCTGCTGCTGCTGGTCAGCGGGGTCGGCGTGCTGATCGCGGCGCTGTCGTCGTGGGTGGTCGCCGGGCTGATCCTGGCCCCGGTGCGGGCCGTGCGGCAGACCGCCGCCGAGATCACCGAGCACGACCTGACCAGGCGCATCCCGGTCGAGGGCCGGGACGACATCGCGGCGCTGGCCGACCAGTTCAACGCGATGCTCGACCGGCTGGAGGACGCCTTCCGCATCCAGCGCCAGTTCGTCGACGACGCCGGGCACGAGCTGCGCACCCCGATCACCATCGTGCGCGGCAACCTCGAGCTGCTGGGCGACGACCCCGCCGAGCGCGAGGAGGTGGTGCGGCTGTGCACCGACGAGCTGGACCGGATGACCCGCATCGTCAACGACCTGCTGATGCTGGCCAAGGCCGACCGGCCGGACTTCGTCACCCCCGCCCCGGTGCCGCTGGCCGAGCTGACCAGCGACATCGAGGCGAAGGTCCGGTCGCTGGCGGACCGCCGCTGGGTGCTCGCCGACATCGGCGAGGGCGACGTGGTGGTCGACGAGCAGCGCGTCACCCAGGCGATGGTGCAGCTCGCGCAGAACGCGGTGCAGCACACCGAGCCCGGTTCGGAGATCCGCATCGGCTCGTCGCTGGACGGCGGCACCGTCTCGCTGTGGGTGGCCGACCGCGGTCCCGGCGTCGACCCGGCCGAGGTGGAGAAGATCTTCGACCGGTTCACCCACGGCAGCGGCAAGGGCAAGGGCGGCGCCGGGCTCGGCCTGGCGATCGTCAAGGCCATCGCGGACGCCCACCACGGCCGGGTCCGCGTCCTGTCCGAACCGGGCAGCGGCGCCACCTTCCGCCTCGAACTACCCGCCACCCCACCACGCATCCCGACCGAGGAGCCCACTCCATGAGCACCCCGAGGACGAGTCCCCAGCTCTGCCCAACCGCACCTCAGGGGACCGTGACGCAACCCAGCCACAAGAAACCCCGGAACGCGAGATCCCTCCCCAACGCAACCACCACTGAAAATCGCGGAGAGGCGGCGCTGTGAGCAAGATCCTGATCGCGGAGGACGAGGCGCGCATCGCTGCGTTCATCGAGAAGGGACTGCGCGCCAACGGTTTCACCACCACCGTCGTCGGCGACGGCGACGCCGCCCAGGACTACCTGCTCACCGGCGACTTCGACCTGGTGGTGCTGGACCTGGGGCTGCCGGGCAAGGACGGGTTCTCGGTGCTGCGCGCGGCGCGGGCCCAGCACGTGACGGTCCCGGTGATCATCCTGACCGCGCGGGACACCGTGCACGACACGGTGGCCGGGCTGGAGGGCGGCGCGGACGACTACATGACCAAGCCGTTCCGGTTCGAGGAGCTGCTGGCTCGGGTGCGGCTGCGGCTGCGCCCGGTGGACCGGGTCCCGGAGGTCACGGTGCTGCGCGACGGCGAGCTCTCGCTGGACCTGCGCACCCGGCGCGCCCAGGTGCCGGACGGCACGGTGGACCTGACGGCGCGGGAGTTCGCGATGCTGGAGCTGTTCCTGCGGCACTCGGGCCAGGTGCTCAGCCGCGAGCAGATCCTGTCCCACGTGTGGGGCTACGACTTCGACCCGGGCTCCAACGTGGTCGACGTCTACGTCCGGGCCCTGCGCCGCAAGATCGGCGCGACCCGCATCACCACGGTGCGCGGCATGGGCTACCGCCTCGGCACCTGACCCCGGACGTGCTGCGCGATTTCAATGAGGTTTTTCCAACCTCGTTCTGCGTGGCGGTGCCGGTAGCGGAACCTCAGCGCCCGCCTGGACTGCGGGTGCCCGGCTTTATGTATGCCAATACACGGCAGCCGGGCCGTCCTCGCCAGGCGAACGCTGAGAACCCGCGGCGGTGCAAGCTGCGAGGGTGGGCTATGCGCCTGCGGCGCATGCGACACCTCCCGATCGGCGCCGGTCTCCCTCCGCGGCTGCTGTCCCCAGCCGGGGTTGAACAAGTTCAATGGAAATCAGATGTCCGATTTCCCTTGAAATCGCCTCACCCCCGGTCAGGGGGCGTAGCGGAGGATGGCGGCGGCTTCGGCCCCGGCCGGGATGTCGTCGCGGCGGACCGCCAGGACGTCGCCGCCGGTGAGCCAGACGCGGCGGGCGATCTCGTCCTGCAGGCCGTAGGTGGACGCCCCGGCCGGTTCGAACTGCACCGAGCCCGCCTCGTCGATGACGCCCGGCGTCGTGTTGTCGATGTCCACGAACACCGTGTCCACCGCGCCCATCGTCGCGTAGCGGGCCACGTCTGCGATGTCGCTGACCGCCCGGCCCTGGCCGACGCGCTCGTCGAACAGCCGGTGCAGGGCGCGCAGCCGGTCCGCGTGCAGGTCGTCCAGGACGCTGCGGGCCGCCGAGGCCAGCTCGCGGTCGGTGCTCTCCTCCGGGTTGCCGGTCAGCCCGACCGGGGCCAGCTCGGGGGCGCCGCTGACCGAGCGGAAGATGCTCTGCAGCGGTTCGGTGGCGGCCAGGATCAGCGGCACGTCGCCGCGCAGGACCGGCCGCAGCGCGCGGTCGACCTGGCGCGCGAACTGGCGGATCCGCACCTTCTTGCCCTCGTCGGCCTGCAGTCGGCGGATCGGCGAGCGGTCGGCCGGGAACGCCCGCCCCACCGCGCTGTCGATGTCGGTCGGCATCCCGGGCACCTCGATGGCCACCGGGTCCAGCTCCGGCAGGACCTCCAGCAGCCGCACCGAGTTCTGCGCCAGGGCCAGCACCAGCGCGGTGCTCGGGAAGCTGGTGGAGCGCAGCAGCGGCTTGAGGTGGAACCGGTCGGAGACCTCGACCGCGGCGCGCAGGTGGTTGGGCAGCCGGAAGGTGGTGATCGACTTCGGCGTGGCGAACACCGCGAGGCTGCGCGCCTGGTAGCGGAAGAACGCCTCGTCGTCGGCGAGGTCGGCGAGCTGGTCGGCGAGCTCGTTGACCTCGTCCTTGTCCGCACCGGCCGCGCGGAGCTGCTCCAGCGCCTCGCCGGTCAGGTTCTTCAGCTCGACGCGCTCCGCGTCGCCGCTGGACGCCGGATCGGTGGGCAGGTACAGCGACGCGCTGTGCGGGTTGCGCGCGGTCAGCAGCGCATCGACCTGGGAGCGCGTCGGGATGTCGGTGTGCAGGATCGCCATCGCAGACCTCCGCGGAACGTCCAGGGCCCGGCGGGGCCGGTGGTGCGGTGCGGAGCACGTTCCGAACACCCGGTCGGCCCGCTAGGGTGTCCCCGTGAACTCGTACTGGCGTCGCGTCACCCCGCCGCCGTCCCGCTGACGGGCGGCGCTCCCGACGGCTGAACCGGCCGTCGCCTCACCCTGCTGTGCAGTCCTCCGTCGGTCTTGCCTGAAACCGGCGTCCGGAAACCCGCTGCACGCACGCGCCCCCGTTCGACGCGTCCTGTCGGTCCTCGAACGGAAGAGTTCACCGTGTCCAACGAACTTCTCGACGCGCCCGCGCGCGCCCGGACCTCGTTCCTGTCCGGTCCCCTCCCCGTCCTGCTCGCCTCGGCGCTGTGGGGCACCACCGGTACCGCGGCCAGCTTCGCCCCGGCCGGGGCAAGCCCGCTGTCGATCGGCGCCGCCACGATGGGCTTCGGCGGTCTGCTGCTGCTCGCGCTCGCGGGCCGCTCGGCGTTCGCCGTGCTGCGCTCCGGTCAGCTCGGTCTGCTGGTCGTGGGTGCGCTGGCGGTGGCGGTCTACCCGCTGGCGTTCTACTCGTCGATGGCGCTGGCCGGGGTCGCGGTCGGCACCGTCGTCACGCTCGGCTCGGCGCCGGTGTTCGCCGCGATCCTGGAGCGGGTGGTGGACGGCGTCCGGCTGGACGGCCGGTGGGCGGTGTCCGCCGCGCTGGCCGTGCTCGGCCTGCTGCTGATCACCGGTGGTGGCTGGAGCGGCGGCACGAGCACAGCGCTCGGTGTGCTGCTCGGCTTGCTCGGCGGCGCCGCGTACGTCGTGTACTCGTGGTCGGCGTCCCGGATGATGCGCCGCGGTTTCGGCTCGCGCGCGGTGATGGGCGCGATGTTCGGCGGTGGTGCGCTGGTCCTGCTCCCGGTGCTCGCGCTCACCGGCGGGCCGCTGCTCGGCTCGCCGTCCGGGCTGCTCGTCGCGGGCTACCTGGCGGTGATCCCGATGGGGCTGGCGTACGTGCTGTTCGGCGCCGGGTTGCGCCGCACGTCCACCAGCGTGGCGACGACGCTGAGCCTGCTCGAACCGGTGGTCGCCGCGGTCCTCGGCGTGCTCGTCGTCGGCGAGCGGCTGGCCGTGGGCGCCTGGTGCGGGATGGCGCTGATCGGAGTCGGTCTGGTGCTGGTCAGCACCCGCCGCTGACTTGTGCACAGCTGTGGATAACTCGTGCGCCACAGCATCCGCCCGTGAGGTTGTTTTCGCTGGTCACACCCCCGTGAACAAAGTTGTCCACAGGGGTGTGGAAAACCCGTCCGGCGAAACATGAACGTCCCCTCATGAACTGTTCACGCCCGCCTCAGCAGCACACCCGATCGTGGTCACCATGAACGGCGACCAGGACACCCGGCGGGGGCGCATCGACTACGCCACGAAGCCGATGCGCACCGTCCGCACGTCGTCCGAGCCGCAGACCGAGCGAAGCTGGGCCATCGCGATCACCGCCGGTGCCCTCTTCCTGTTCGCGGTGGCGGCCGTGTTCACCGCGCCGGAGACCTCCGGACCGGGCGAGCTGGACCGGACCGGGCTGACCACCATCCTGATCTTCGCCGCCGCGGTGGTCGGGTGGATGAGCAGCCGCCTCGACGACACGTTCGTCGCGCTGACCGCGGCCGCCGCGCTCGTCGTGCTGGGCGCGCTGGACGCCGAGGAGCTGTTCGAAGCCCTCGGCGACGACCAGATCTGGCTGCTGGTGGCGGCGTTCGTGATGGCTGCCGGGATCAACCGGACCGGGCTGCCCGCCCGGCTGGCCGTCGCGCTCGTCGGCCGCGCCCGGTCCGCCCGCGGCATGGTCCACCTGATCACGCTCGGGCTGCTGGTCACCGCGCTGCTGGTGCCGAGCACCAGCGGCCGGGCCGCGCTGGTGCTGCCCATCTTCACGGCGCTGGCCGAGGTGTTCGCGGCGCAGCGGAGGCTGGTGCGGGCCCTGGCCGTGCTGTTCCCGACCGTGGTGCTGCTGTCAGCGGTCGCGACGCTGGTCGGCGCGGGCGCGCACCTGATCACCAGCCAGATCCTGGACGCCACCGTCGACGAGGGCATCGGCTTCGGGCAGTGGCTGCTGTGGGGCCTGCCGTTCGCGGCGATCAGCTCGCACCTGGCCGCCGAGCTGGTGCTGCTGCTCTTCACGAAGCACTCGGACCGCCGTACCTCGCTGCGCATCGACGCCGCCGACCTGCGGATCCGCCTGTCCGTTCCCGAGAAGATGCAGCGCGCCGAGATCCGGGCCGTGACGCTGTTGGGCGCCGTGGTGGTCCTGTGGAGCACCGAGTCCCTGCACGACCTGCCCCCGGCGCTGGTCGCCCTGGGCGGGGCGCTGCTGATCACCTCGCCGCGCCTGGGCACCGTGCGGATGGGCAAGGCGATCGGCGAGATCCCCTGGTCGCTGCTGCTGTTCATGGCCGCCACCGCTGCGCTCGGCACGGCGCTGACCTCGTCCGGCGCCGCCGAGTGGCTGGCGTCGCTGGTCCTCGACGCGGGCAGCCCGATGACGCTGCTCATCACCGTCGTCGTGCTCAGCACCGCTGCGCACCTGGTGGTGCAGTCCCGCTCCGCGCGGTCCTCGGTGCTCATCCCGCTGGTCGTGCCCGCCGCGGTCGCCGTCGGGATGAACCCGGTGGCGCTGGCCTTCGCCTCGACCGCGGCCGCGGGCTTCTGCCACACCATGCCGTCCTCGGCCAAGCCCGTGGCCATGTTCGCCCGGCTCGAGCAGGTGCCCACCTACGAGCCGCGCGACCTGCTCAAGCTGTCCGCATTCCTCGGTCCCGCGATCGCCGCGCTCGTCGTGCTGTTCGCGCTCCACGGCTGGCCGCTGCTCGGCCTGCCGCTGATCTGAACGTCCACAGTGGAGGAGATTGTCATGCTGCGCTTCGTCGTCGCCCCGAGCGGCTTCAAGGAGTGCCTGGACGCCGACGGGGTCGCCGCGGCGATCCGCACCGGCATCCGCCGGATCGTGCCGGGCGCGATCGTCGACACCATCCCCCTGATCGACGGCGGTGAAGGTTCGGCGCGGCTGCTGGCCCGGTCCACCGGCGGCGAGCTGGTGCCGGTCACCGTCACCGGTCCGGTCGGCGAGCCGGTGGCGGCGCACTACGCGCTGCTCGGCGAGCGCACCGCCTTCGTGGAGATGGCCGCCGCGGCGGGGCTTTCGCTGGTGCCGCCGGACCAGCGCGACCCCGGCACGACCACCAGCCGCGGCGTCGGCGAGCTGATCGCCGCCGCGCTCGACGCCGACGTCGAGAAGATCGTCATCGGCTGCGGGGACTCCGGCACCTCCGACGGCGGTGCGGGTGCGCTGCGGGCGCTGGGCGCGCGGGTGCTCGACTCCGACGGCGCGGAGATCGGCGAGGGCGGCGCGGAACTGCTGCGCGCCCGGCACATCGACGTCAGCGGCCTGGACCCGCGGCTGTCCGAAGTGGACGTCGTGGTCGCGGTGAACCCGGAGAACGTGCTGTGCGGGCCGAACGGCGTCGCCCGCCGCTACGGGCCGCAGAAGGGCGCCACCCCGGAGCAGGTCGAGCAGCTGGCCGCCGCCATGCAGAACTGGGCGGACCTGCTGCGCAAGCACAGCGGCACCCGTTGCTCCGCGCTGCCCGGTGCCGGTGCCTCGGGTGGTCTGGCGGCGGGGCTGGCCGGGGTGCTCGGCGCGCAGCTGCAGTCCCGGTTCGACGTGTTCCTCGAGAGCGCCGACCTGGACCGGCGACTGGAGGACGCGGACCTGGTGATCACCGCGGAAGGTGCCATCGACGCGTCCACCGCGCTGGGCAAGATCCCGACCGAGGTGGCCCGCCGGGCCAAGCTGCACAGCCGTCCGGTGATCGCCCTGTGCGGCACCATCGGCCCCGGGGCGGACACCAGCTACGACCACGGCATCGACGCGATCACCGGGATCCTGACCGGCCCGGTCGACCTGGCGGACGCGATCACCCGAGCCCCGGAGCTGATCGCCGACGCCACGGCCCGAACCCTCCGGATGCTCCTCCTCGGCCGCACCCTGCGAGCGGCCTGACCCTCCACAGAGGACCTCCGGCGCGTCGGGCGCCCGACACACCGGAGGTGCGCGATTTCAATGAGGTTTTTCCAACCTCGTTCTGCGTGGCGGTGCAAGTGGCGGAGCCGGTTGCGAGGGTGGGTTATGCGCCTGCGGCGCATGCGACACCTGCCGACCGGTGCAGTTCGCCCTTCGCAGCTGCGGTCCACGGGCAGGATGCGATTTCAATGGAAATCAGAGGTCCGATTTCCATTGAAATCGCGGGAATCCCGACACCCCGTCGGCGTGTCGGGTGTCCGACGCACCGGGGAGGCGCAGTTTCACTTGAAACTGCAGGTCCGGTCAGCGGCCTGCGGCGTAGCCCTGGGCGCCGCGGGCGTTGGCCGCGGCTCGGAGGAGGCCCGTTTCCGGGTCCCGGGAGACCGCCGAGAGGCGGCCGAGGGCCCAGGGGCCCGCGTCGAGGACGTCGTGGCCGCGGCGCTGGAGCTCCGCCAGGGTTTCCGCGCCGAGGCGGGACTCCGCCACCAGGCGGCCCGGTTCCCAGGCCCGCGGGTAGAAGGAGCCCGGGAAGGCACCGGTGTGCCAGGCCGGGGAGTCGATCGCCTCCTGCAGGTTCAGCCCGCCGTGGACGTGCGCCAGCCAGAAGCACAGCTGCCACTGGTCCTGCTGGTCACCGCCCGGCGTGCCGAACGCCAGGGTCGGCACCCCGCCGCGCAGCGCCAGCGACGGGCTCAGCGTGATCCGGGGCCGCTTGCCCGGGGCCAGCGAGTTCGGCAGGCCCTCGTCCAGCCAGAACATCTGCGCCCGGCTGCCCAGGCAGAAGCCCAGCTCCGGGATCATCGGCGAGGACTGCAGCCAGCCGCCGGACGGGGTCGCCGAGAGCATGTTCCCCCAGCGGTCCACCACGTCGATGTGCACGGTGTCGCCGCGGCTCTCCCCGGTCGGCGACACCGTCGGCTCGCCGATGCCGACGCCGCTCGGGTCCTTCGCGCCGTCGACCCCGCGGCCCTCGGCGACGTGCGCGGCCAGCGCCACCCGCCGACCGCCCGGCGAGCCGGGGCGCAGCTCCAGCGACGCCCGGTCGCCGATCAGCTCGCGGCGCTCCGCGGCGTACTCGCGGGACACCAGGTCGGCGAGCACCCCGGGGTCGGCCGAGTCGCCGTACCAGGCCTCGCGGTCGGCGAAGGCGAGCTTGGCCGCCTCGACGGCGAGGTGCACGGTGTCGGCGTCGGCGATCCCGTCGACGTAGTTGATCCGGTCGGCCGAACCCTCCAGCAGGCGCAGCTGCTGCGCCAGCGCCGGGCCCTGCGACCAGATGCCGAACTTCGCCAGCGTCCAGCCGCCGGGCAGGTCGACGGTCAGCGGCGTCTCGTAACCCGCCTCGAACTCGGCCATGTCCTGCGCGGTGATCACCCCGGCGTGGTCGCGCCCGGAGTTGTCCCGGTGCGGGATCCGCGCGAACTTCTCCACCGCCTCCGCGACGAAGCCCTGCGACCAGGCGCGGCGGGCGGCGTCGATCTGCGCCTCGCGGTCGGACCCGGCCGCCTCGGCCTCGCCCAGCAGCCGCTCCCAGGTGTCGGCCAGCGCCGGGTTCCGCAGCACGCTGCCGGGAGCCGGAGCGGCGCCGCCGGTCAGCCACTGGTTCGCCGAGGTGGGCCAGTGCTCCCGGAACATCTCCCGCACGGTGTCGATCGTGGTGCTGATCCGCTCCACGATCGGGTAGCCGCCGCGGGCGTAGCCGATGGCGTACTTCAGCACCTCGCGCAGCGACTTGGTGCCGTGGTCGCGCAGCAGCAGGAGCCAGCCGTCCCACGCGCCGGGCACGGTCGTGGCCAGCAGTCCCGTGCCGGGCACCAGGTCCAGGCCGAGCTCGTCGCGGTAGTGCTCGATGGTCGCCCCAGCGGGCGCCGGGCCCTGGCCCGCGAGGGCGCGCGGGCGCGGGTCGTCGGCGGTGGCGAACAGCGCGGGCACCTCCCCGCCCGGACCGTTGAGGTGCGGTTCGACGACCTGCAGCACGAACCCGGCCGCGACCGCGGCGTCGAACGCGTTGCCGTCGTCCTCCAGCACCGCCATGCCCGCGGCGGAGGCGAGCCAGTGCGTGGAGGCGACCATTCCGTGCGTACCGGCGAGTTCCGGGCGAGTGGTGAACACGTCAACTACCTTAAGGTCCCATCACCCGGTTGATCGATAGCCGAAATAACAATCGCAGGTGCGGAACGGGGTTTCCGCTGGTGGCGGCACGTGAGCACTTCGCGGGGCGATAGCACCGCAAAGCACTCGCGGAACCTGACCAGCTAGAACGGTGCCGATGACGGTGGTCCGGGCGCGGGATCGCCGGTCAGCCGACCGGGGTGCGGCCGACGCCGCGCCACCTCAGGCCCGCGCGGCGCAGGGCGTCCGGGTCCAGGTGGTTGCGGGTGTCCACGACCACCTGGCCGTCGAGCTCGTGCGCCACCCGGGTCCAGTCCAGCGTCCGGAACTCCTGCCACTCGGTCAGCAGCACCAGCGCCGCCGCGCCCTTCGCCGCCTGGTACGGGTCGGACACCAGCGCCACCGCCGACGGCAGCTCCGGCTCGTCGCCGCGCAGCCCCGGGTCGAAGGCCACCAGCTCCGCGCCCCGCTCGGCCAGCAGCCGCGCCACCTCCAGCGCGGGCGAGTCGCGCAGGTCGTCGGTGCCCGCCTTGAACGTCAGGCCCAGCAGCCCGATCCGGACGCCGGTCAGCGAACCGCCGCAGGCCTCGACGACCTTGGCGACCATCCGCTCGCGCTGCCGCGCGTTGGCCGAGATGGTCGCCTGCAGCAGCGGGAAGTCGAACTCCACGGCCTCCGCGACCTGCAGCAGCGCCGCGGTGTCCTTCGGCAGGCAGGAGCCGCCCCACCCCGGGCCGGGCTGCAGGAACGCCTGGCCGATGCGGCGGTCGTAGCCCATCCCCTCGGTCACGTCGGTGATGTCGGCGCCCAGCCGCTCGCACAGCTCGGCGATCGCGTTCACGTAGGACAGCTTGGTGGCCAGGAAGCAGTTCGCCGCGTACTTCACCATCTCCGCGCTGGCCGCGTCGGTGAGCACCGTCGGCGCGCCGAGCCGCGCGTACAGCGCCGCCACCCGCTCGGCCGCGTCCTGGGTGTCCGAGCCGACCACGATCCGGTCCGGGTTCAGGAAGTCGTGCACCGCGGACCCCTCGCGGAGGAACTCCGGGTTGCTCACCACCGCGACGTCGGGCCGGGCGACCAGCTCGCGCAGCCGGGCGGACGTGCCCACCGGCACCGTCGACTTGGTCACCAGCACGCAGCCCGCGGGCAGCACCTCGCGCACCTCGCGGGCCACCGACTCCACGACCGCCAGATCGGCCCCGCCGCCGGAGCCCATCGGGGTCGGCACGCACAGGAACACCACCTCGGCGTCGGCGACCGCGCCCGCCGAGCCCAGCACGAACTCCAGCCGACCGGCCGCGATGCCCTCCTGCACCAGCTCGGCCAACCCCGGCTCGTGGATCCGGACCTCACCGCGGGACAGCTGCGCGACCTTCTCGGCGTTGACGTCGCTGCACACCACCCGGTGGCCCAGCGATGCCAAGCACGCACCGGTCGTCAACCCCACGTACCCGGTTCCGACGACGACGATCCGACGGGCGAACACCAGTCCCCACACCCCTTCGCGCGCGCGGCCGGGCGGCCGCTGACCCCCACCGGCATCGTGGCACATCGCTCGACGAGTGGAACCGACTTGGGCAAACGTTCACGCGCCGTACGTCCAGGGTGACGTGCAGGTGACCAGCCGTTTATGGTCACCGGCGTGGAACAGCGACGCCTGGGCGAATCCGGTCTGGTGGTCAGCGCGGTCGGTCTCGGTTGCAACAACCTGGGCCGCCCCGGAACGGCGACCGAGTCCCTCGCCGGTGCGCGAGCGGTGGTCGACACCGCGCTCGACGCCGGCATCACCTTCTTCGACGTGGCCGACGTGTACGGCTCGCCGCGCGGGCGCAGCGAGGAGCTGCTCGGGCAGGCGCTCTCCGGGCGCCGGGAGCACGCGATCATCGCGACCAAGTTCGGCATGGACATGCAGGGCGGCAACGGCCCGGACTTCGCCGCGCGCGGCTCGCGCCGCTACGTGCGCCGGGCGGTGGAGTCCTCGCTGCGGCGGCTGGGCACCGACTGGATCGACCTGTACCAGCTGCACCGGCCGGACCGGCTGACGCCGCTGGAGGAGACCCTGTCGGTGCTCGACGACCTGGTCCGCGAGGGCAAGGTCCGCTACGTCGGGCACTGCAACCTGGCCGGGTGGCAGCTCGCCGACGCGTCCTGGCTGGCGTCCTCGACCGCGCTGACCGGACCGGTGTCCACGCAGAACCACTACTCGCTGCTGGCGCGCGAGGCCGAACGCGAGATCATCCCGGCCTGCAAGCGGTTCGGGGTCGGGCTGATCCCCTACTTCCCGCTGGCCAACGGCCTGCTGACCGGCAAGTACCGGAAGGACCAGGAGCCGCCGGCGGGCAGTCGGCTGGCCAACCGGAACCAGATGCTGATGGACGCGCCGTGGGAGCGCATCGAGCAGCTGCGGACCTTCGCCGAGCAGCGCGGCATCCCGATGACGTCGGTGGCGGTGGGCTGGCTGGCCGCGCAGCCGGTGGTCGGCTCGGTGATCACCGGCGCGACCACGCCGGAGCAGGTCCAGGCCAACGCGGTGGCCGGTCAGTGGCGCCCCACCCAGGAGGACCTGGACGTCCTCAACGCCATCTGCCCGCCGCTCTGACGTGATTCCGATCACGTTCGGTGATGGGGTTTTCGCTCGGACGGACCGGAGTTCCGCACTGGTGGCAGACGCGGCGGGCGCGGTGAGCGGACCACGCTCTTCGCATGGAGCTCATCGGGTTCGCCGCACTGTTCATCGGCCTCGCGCTGCTGGCCGCGCTGCCCCTGGTGGCGCTGCTGGCCCTCGTCGAGGCGGCCTCCGACCGGGAGGTGCGCCGCCATCGCTGACCGGCGCTTCGCCCCCTGCCCGTTCCGCGTCAGATGCTGGGCAAGGAAGTTCCCAGGTGTTAGACATGCCCGGGTACCAGCACCGGACGCAAAGGAACGAGCAGATGCAGATCACCGACACCGCGGCGATCGTCACCGGCGGGGCTTCCGGCCTTGGCGCGGCCACCGCCAGAGCACTCGCCGGGCGCGGGGCTCAGGTGTTCGCGGTGGACCTGCCGGACGCCGTGGGCAAGGCGCCGGTGGTCGACGGCGTCACCTACACCGCCGCCGACGTCACCGACGCTGAGCAGGTGCAGACCGCGGTGGAGCAGGCCGCGGGCGCCGGGAAGCCGCTGCGGATCGTGGTGAACTGCGCGGGGATCGGGCCGTCGGCGCGCATCGTCGGACGGCAGGGCCCGCACGACATCGACCTGTTCCGCAAGGTCATCGAGGTGAACCTGGTCGGCACCTTCAACGTGCTGCGGCTGGCCGCGGCGGCGATCCGCGAGACCGAGGCCGACCAGCAGGGCCAGCGCGGCGTCGTGATCAACACGGCCTCGGTGGCCGCCTTCGACGGTCAGATCGGCCAGGCGGCCTACGCGGCGTCCAAGGGCGGGGTGGCGAGCCTGACGCTGCCCGCGGCGCGCGACCTGTCCTCGGCCGGGATCCGGGTGATGACCATCGCGCCCGGCATCGTGGACACCCCGATGCTGGCCACCGTGAGCGAGGAGTTCCGCCAGGGCCTGGCCGACGGCGTGCCGTTCCCGAAGCGCCTCGGCACCCCCGAGGACTACGCCCAGCTGGCGCTGAACATCGTCGAGCACGACTACCTGAACGGCGAGGTCATCCGCATGGACGGCGCGCTGCGTATGAATTACCCCCGTTGACGCAGAGACTACACGAACGCAGAGCCCGCCGGTTACCCGGCGGGCTCTTTCTGTTGCCTAGCAACGATATTCAGGTGCCCAGGAACCAGACGCGTTGTCTGGCACGGTCCGGGGGTAGCGGACCGGGTTATGCGACATCGCGACTAGACCACGGTGCAGCCTTGATCCTCCCTGCCTGATCGCTAAGGCTGGTGAGCATGAGACTGCACAAGGTATCCGGCTGTGACAACGGCACGTGTCCAGCCGTCTATGTGTCCGACCGGGGTACGGCCGTAGTCCAGGGCGACCCTGTGGCCGCTGCTGAGGGCCTGGAGCTAGGCGAGGGGGAAACAGCCGTTGAGTTGCCGCCTGACATCGTTCTAGCCGCAGTAGCCGCGCTGGTGGAATCTGGCAGTGCGGAGACGGTCCAGCGGCTTAGGGAGGCTCTGTAGTGCTCCTGGACGGGGAACAGTTCGGCCGGTACCTCACTGGCTACGAGCGGTCGGCATGGCGGTTCGAGTGCCAGCCGACCTACACCATGCCGAACGAGCAGGAGAACCTACGTCGGTGGCGTGCGGGTGAACCGAAACCCGAGGGCCATAACGCGGGATGGCATGAGACTGTCCGCTCTCTGGTGTCGGCAGGTAAGGCCATCGGCCGTGTCCGGACCGTTCGGCAACCGCTGACCGAGTACCAGCGGTACCAACTTGATTGGGGCATCCCGGGCAACATCGCGGCCGGGGAGGACATCCGTGTCCTCGACTTGACCGACCTAGATCTGGACCTGCCAGCGCAAGACTTCTGGTTGTTCGATGATTCGTTGGTGGTTGATCTGAACTTCAACCCAGATGGAACGCTGAACAACGTTGACAAGCTGGAAGACCCGAACCTAGACCAGTACCTCAAGTGGCGAGACACGGCATTGAGTCACGCCGTGTCGTTGAGCGAGTGGAATGCTAGAGCCTGACAGTAGGGACCAAGGCAGAAAACACCTTGCCGAGGCATTGAGGGAGCTACGCAAAGCGGCTGGCTTGTCCGGGGAACGGCTAGCCGCTCGGGCGGCTATGTCTCAGTCCAAGGTGAGCCGGATTGAATCCGGCAAGGTCCTACCCACTGTCGTAGACGTTGAGCGAATCGTCACGGCTCTAGGCGTCCCGTCGGAAGTCGCTACCGAACTTCTCTCGCTCGCTCGGGCGGCGAACGTTGATTACGCGTCTTGGCGTTCGTACGCGCGTGTCGGACTGTGGCGCAAGCAGGCCGAACTAAAGGCGCTTGCCGCTTCATCGGCTACGGTCCGGCAGTTCCTGCCGGTCATCCCTTCTGGCCTCATACAAGCCCCTGATTACGCCCGTGCCGTCCTAACGCCAGCGGTCGAGGGTAATCCTGCCCGGAACATAGAACGGGCCGTAAAGGCCCGTCTGGACAGCCAGGAAGTCTTAGAGGATGAATCCCGGCGATTCCACTTTCTGCTGACCGAGCAAGCGATTAGCTGGCAGCGTGCCGAACCAGGGGTAATGGCAAGCCAGCTACGACACATGGCCGGACTGCTCGACCGGCAGAACCTAGACCTATCGATCATCCCTGGTGGGGTGACCGTCAGAGCGTCGCCCCTAAACGTGTTCGTCGTCTACGACGACCGATTGGTGATTGTCGAACTGTTCTCGGGCGAGGTCGCCCTACGAGACCCCCAAGACGTCTCGTATCACCTGAACCTGTTCGACTACTTCCGCGAGCGCGCCGTGTCTGGCGACGATGCGAGACAGATTCTCGAAACAGCCGCTGATCAGTTTATGCGAGCACGAGACTAAAGCTACACCAGCTAACCGGAGCCCCCGATAATCAAGGTAGACAATTCGGGAGGCACCACATGCGCACATGGTTGTGGCGCTGGCAAGAGCAGCGCCGGAAACGCCAGCAGTACCGCGAGATGGTGAAGCGCCGGAAGCGGGTGCGGCTGTGACGTTCTTTCCGCCTAAGAACCTGCCTTGGCACGTCCGTGCCGGGGATCACGTCTACATCTACGCTGGCGGTGAGTTGGTCCGCCGAATGCACCTCACCGCGTATCAGGCGATGGCCGCTGGTGTGTTCGTGCACGCCGAACACCTTGCAGCCGAGCACTGGGCCACTATCGAAGAGTTCACCGAGTCATGCGCAGAACACGAGGAACAGCAACGGCACAAGTTCCTAATGTCGCTACCTAAACTCGTGATCGATCAGCATCGATAGAGGTTTCCCTTAGTCATCCGCCCACAGGGGAAATGTAACCGCCGGCGGTTACATTCACCTAGTCTGACCTGCGAAAACACAAATAGCCCCCTCCGTGGCCGATAAAGGACCAGGAGGGGGCATTCTGTTGCTTGAGTTCGGGGCGAAGACCCCTCCCGAAGGAGGGGTTTGTCAGTTGAGCCCGTGGATGCTACGGATGACGTCGGGGTCTATCCTCAGGCCCCACTCGCGGCACCTGTTGCGGTACCTCTGCTCTACGTCGTCGTCAGTCAGCTCTTCTAACCACGGGAAGTCGCCGCTACCGACCGATGGGTACCGGCCGTACCTCTGGTGAAACCACTCTCGGTACGACTCGTTCAGCTGGTCTTGCGTCGGTCCCTTGTTGGTGTTGACCCGCTTACCCATCAGTGCCTCCAACGGGCCTGGGCAGCCTTACGGGCGACCTGGGAGCGGGATAGGGTTCGGGACTGCTCTTCTTCCTCTTCATCAGGGACGGAAATCCGGCCCAAAAGACTGGCTTGGGCCGTCTGCAAGGCCCTGATTTCGCCTCTGAGGGGGTGGATAACGAGCTGCCCTGCTGACCCTCGAACGGTCAGCGGCTCGCCTTCTACGGCTTTCTCGTACTCGGCAACACGGTCCGCCATCCGGCAGGCAGACTCAAGAATTGCGAGCTCATCGGGCCTGTAAACGATTCCGTTCGTCATAGACCTCCAGAGCTTTCTACCGGCCGTTCCAAGGCCGGTTGGTGCCTTCTGGGGCATTGCTTTCTCCAAAAATCAGGCATGCATGCTAAGCATAGAAACGCAGCTGCTATGGACCCCGGTCCCCAGACCGGGAGGGGAGGGGATGCCCCCGTGGGGGTCCCAGAGTCCGGGCAACTCCAAGACCCCCCCACGGAATCAGTTACGGCCCGGGTGAGTCAGATCCTCGCAGACCTGGGAAGCATCAACGGGATAGCTGAACTTAATCAGCACCTTCTCATTCGTGTTGCCGTTGACCTTCTGCCGATACGGTGGATGTCCGATGTATCGGCCGCAGGTCTTACACCTGCCCCAGTGCGGATAGTCACCGTTAGGCCCCGGATCGTATGCGTCGTTTGCCATTGGTTACTTCACCGTAGCAATCGCATCCTGCCGAACCTGGTGCAACTCGTCCCACTTCTCTTGCGCGCGCTCTTCCGCGATGAGCGCGGCCTCACGCTCAAGGATCTCCGCAGCCCACGCGAACGGGTCCGCCTCGTAATAGGTCAGGTCGGGCTTAGTCTGGCCAACGCCGGTAGATGTTTGGGCGTTCTGGTAAATCGACCGCAGCGACGCCCGCTCATGGCGAATAGAGCGGTATTCCGCCCACAAGGTCATCCAACGGTGATCCCCGTCCAGAACAGCCTTACGGGCGAGTTCCTGTGCTTCCTTCTCGCGCCCCATCAAGGAGTCCTCAAGGGCGTCATAGTTGCGAACGTATCCCAGGTACCACGTGTGCTCTGCCTCAAGCTGGGCGCGCATCCTGCGTTCGTTCAGTTCCGCTTCTGCCTGCTTGGCGGCAGCCAGCTGGGCTTCGAGCTCTTCGATGCTGGGCGTCTTGGTGGTAGCCATGTCCTTAACCCTCTTTCTTGGTCTTCGTCAGTTGCTGCGGTTGATCAGGTAGCCCAGAGTCATCCGGGTAACTGGATTGAGGTTGTCAACCGACTTCAGGTGTTCGACCTGCTCAGCCTCGCTAGGCTCGGCAGGGCGGTCGTCGGTGTAACCGGCAGCGATAGTGTCAATCGCTCGTGCCCCGGACACCGCCCGTGTCTGACGCTCGTTCGCCGCTGCGTGATCGCGCATCTCGTTCATTGCTCTTTCCCTTTCGTCGTCGGAGCCAATAGGGGCTCCATCGAATCATGTGTGGTTTGGCGTGCGGCTTGTTCACGCTGCCCCTAGAACGGGGGGGTGATCGGAGTACGGCTTGATCCGGACCCAAGGTGTAAGCGGGTCCGATGGATCATCAGTTGATCTCAGCGGTCTTCGTAGACTGCTCATTGGCTCAGAACTAAGCCTGAGCACGCAACCTTCTTCATGGGCTTCCCGGCAGCCATTATCCGGGCGGTTAATCTGCCCGATTTGCGGATCGTTGAACCGGTGCGCTCGAAGGCACCGGGGACAGGTCCCGATTACGTACCCGTTCCAGGTCAGAGTCTGGTCCGACCAACGGCGGAAAACCTCGAACTGAATCATGCTGAACCCCTAACACCTCGGATTTTGAGGTCTTACAGACCCCATCTCCCGAAGACCTCAGATTTTGGGGTCTTAGGGGCTCCCCCTAGACTCCACTTCGTTCCGTCCGTCCAGAGGTGGATATGAAAAGACCAGGCCGCAGGCCTGGTCGTTGCTCTCTCAGCATGTATTTCTTCCAGATACATACTAGAGTAGTGTCCTCAGATTTTGAGGTCTTTAATTGAGGTCTTAGAAGTCAGGCACGGCCGGGGCGTACACCGCCCGGTTGGTGCCACCCTTACCGCCGTTGCCGTTGTCGACACGGCGGAAGAAACCACACTCGATGGCGTGCGTGATCGCACGCCTGATGGTGTTCTCCGAGGCTATGCCCGTGATCTCACAGAGGAACCGGGCCGCCGCTTCGGTCGGCTTGCCGTACTGACTCTTGTGCTCCAAGCCCATGAACTGAGCGAACGCCAGCGCCACATGATGAGCCGCTGGCATCCCCCGCAGCCTCTTCGAGTGGAAGATCTTAGACATGTGCTCGTTCTGGTTCTTCGGGTCACGAGTCGGAACCTTCGGCGTTGGAATAGACCGGCCTTGCTTGTTGGTCTTCCCAGTGGCCTTCTTCTCTGCCTCTTCTGGATTCCTTGGTAGAGCGACCGGATCAGGGGACGGTCGCTCTACCCCTGGTTCAGGCTTAGGAGGCTCTGAGGGCCCCTCAGGGGCCTCTACTGGTTCCGGGGCGGGCTTTGGCTGGTTCTCTGGGGCAAACGGATCGAACGTGGAGAACTGAGGCTTAAGCGGCGGCGGGGCGGTCTCAGGCTCGTGGTCAAACTCAGTCTTGAGCGGATCGAACATTCTCGTTGTCCTTGTCATCATCAGTAATTCTTAGTTCGTGGCCGATCTGTGCCTGCCGACAAGCAGGCGTAGTCACGTCCCACTTGTTCCGGCGATAGACTGTCTTCCGCCACTGGCCGAAGCTCACGGACGGCTTGGGGGTGTTCATCGGCCGTACCTCGCTTTCGTTAGGTCTCTGCGAACGTGTTCCATCTGTGTCCTAATTAGCCCCAGGTAGGCCACCAGGGCGACAAATGCGGCTTCAGCGATGACATGCATGCCTGACCCTCTCAGCGCTTCTTAGGCCGTTTCAGCGGTCTGTGTGGTTCTTAGTGCCGCTGCGGTCCTGCGGCGGTAGTCCCGGATACACCGGTTGTAACAAGTTCGGCAGCGCGGGCTACCGCTCGATGTGTAGGTGTTCCGCGCGGTCTTCTCGTGACCGCAGCTCTTCCACTCCTCTTGCATGTGGCTCACCTCCTTTGATTGGCAATCAGTTTTCGGCACAAGAGAAGAGCCCCGGGCTAAACCCGGGGCTTATCTCTGGAGCAAATACCCTTTGACCTCAGTTGTTCGGTTGGAAGCCTGCGACCCGATAAAACAGGGTCCGGGATAGTGCCGGTGAGTGAGGAAGCACCACCCCGCCCCCCGGAGCTGCGCGCGAGGGTCGGACGCGCGCTCTACCGGCAGGGCGCATTCTGCCGGAGTCTGCTAAGCGAGCCGTCAGGCTCGCTCTTAAGTTGACTAGGCAGGGTCAGCGCTGACGCGCTGCCCTACTAGTAGGTCTACGTAAGCGAGCCGTCAGGCTCGCTCTTAAGTCGGCTTAGGTAGGTCGCAGTCGATCGGTCGCTTCGCTCCCTCTCTCCTGCTCCAATAAGTTATGGGTGCCACATCTTCGGAGTCCGCCGCTTCTGGCGGTAGATGTGCCGTAGTTCACTCGGATGGAGTAACCTCGGGGCCGTCGCCTGTGAGGGTGCTCGTTCGGAGCTTCACTCCCCCTCTCCCGCTCCCTTTGTATATGGGATCGGCATCGTCAAAAACCGCGTGTTCCGCGCCCCTGACGTGGCATAGCTCACGCGTGGGCCGTTCTTCACCCGCGTCAATCGGTCGTCGTCCACCTAGGACTCCTTTCCGCCGATTTCCTCTTATTCGGTCCGTTCGGCCTTGCACAGGTGATCTACGCCCAAACCGGGGCAGACCGGAAAGACCGCGTAGCGGGTGAAGACGTATCCGTCCCCGGCCCAATCGTCATCGTCTTCCACGGTTGCCCAGTCGGTCTCTTTCGTGCAATTGTCCGCCAGGAATTCGAACACAGGGGCACGGCACGGATCATCGATCTCCACCAAAGGGCTGATCTTCGTTTCAAGGATCTTATTGATACTGGCGGGGTCATCCCAGAGCCATGCCTCAATGAAGAATTCGAGCCGTGCAATCAATTTTCGAGTGGTCGCCATCTTTGGCCCCACCTTTCTGCCGTGACGGAAAGCGAGCTGATCAGCTCGCCTATGGCTCATTAATTGCTTGGGCTTCCCTTACTTCGGCGTCATGGTCTTTCGACTGGCGTACAACGCTGGGCACCGGGTATTGCCGCTGTTGACGGGCTGCGGTGTTGGCCAACGTGCAAGGGATGTGCTTGTTCAGGGTTCTGGTGCCCCTTGGGTGCGGTGTCATTCGATACGACGCTCCTGCCGCACCCTGCTATTCGGTAGCCGTCCGCTCACCACTTCTGTCGCCTGAGCCTGCCGACTGCGTCGGCGGTTCTCTGGTCCCGCGTGATCGCTTGGGCCTTGTCTCGGGCCGGGGGATCGGACCCCGTGAGCCGGACAGCGACAACAGTACGCCTGGTCTAACTGGTCAGTCAAACCAGTTAACCGGCAAGGTTGGGCGATGCTGATAGGCTCTTGGTATGAGCACCGAACGGGCACGCACGGTCGTGCAGGACCTCGGCCCCGACATGGAGTGGCTCTGCGAGATGGAGTGGCCTGAAGGCGTCACGACCGGCGGCCCCGGCATGCTCGTGATCCGGCCCGCCGGGCATACCGGCTATCCGGCGGGCGGGATCAGTTCCACGCTGCTCCGAGAGATCGACTTTCGGGGCGCCGTCGAGACGCTGCGGGATCAGCTCGCCAGCTCCGACCGGTGGGCCAAGAGTCGGGAAGAATCCGCCCAGAAGCTAAATGAGCGGCTTCTAGAGGCTGCGCAGGGCGGCATCACTCCCGAATACCTGGCGCTGCTGTCGCGGGTCTACGTCGGCAGCGTGAACGAGGGGCAGGACAAGCCGCTGGCGCACCTGGCAGAGCTGACCGGGAAGTCCGCTAGCGCGATCAAGAACCATCTATGGCAAGCGACCCGCAAGGGCTTCCTTGAGCGCAGCCCCGGAAGGGCTGGCGGGAAGATCACCGAGAAAGCCGCAGCTGTTCTAAAGGAAGTGCTTCAGGTTGATATTGGCATGAGTCCGGCGGAGATGCTGGAGCATGCAAGAGAAACGCAGGAATGAGAAAGCCCCCGGATGAAACCGGGGGCTTTCTCGTGTCTGGGGTAGGTCAGTCCAGGGCGATACCTAGCGCGGCTCTGTTGGCCGCTTGCTCAGCGCTTATTTCCTGTAGGAAGTCCTCGGCGGATAGCTGCGGGTCGATACCCGAGAGCAACCGGTCCAGGTGTGTGAGGTCGTAGCGCCAATCTACCCCGTTCCATTCCGCACGGACCTTGGACTGGCGCAGGAACGAATTCCGTTCGTCAACGGTCATCGCTTCCCAAGCCTCTGAGAACGTCTGTCCCGTGTCCTCGTATCGGTAGCCAGGCGCAACCACCGGACTGGCCTCCAGCTCGCTCCGGCGAGCGTCTAGGGCCTCGATTCGGTTGTTCAGCCTATCCAGCGCTTTACCCCGGAATGCCGGGGTACCGACTAGGCCAGCGATCGAATCCAGCTCAGCTTCGATTTCTGCTAGCTCGTTGGTGTTGTCGGTTCCGGGGACGTAAATCCGCTTGCGCATCGGCAGCGTTCCGAACGACTCCAACAACACTTCTTGCAACGCTTGCTCTGCCGACTCGGCAGTAGCCGAGAGAGTACCGCAGGATCCGATACCCGAACCAACAGAACGGCATCGGTACCGGAATACACCCCGAGACGTAATCGAGCGGTCCAATGGAGTACCGCACGTGCCATTCCCACGCAGACCTGAACAGAAACCGACTTGCAGCAACAGCGGTGTCTGAGTCTTACGCCGTTTCGGAGCGCTACGGATATTCTCGCCTAAAGCCGCTTGCAGCTCGTCGAACCGAGTGCGGGTTACCAGCCCCTTCGCTCGCTTCACTGGTGCACCGGACTCATCCCGTACCGCGTAGAACTCCCCGTAGTTCTTGTTTCCTTTCTTGTCCCGAACCGGATTACCATCGGCACCGAGCACAGCGTCACGACGAATCGCGTAACCGAGCATCGCCTCAGACTTGAGCATGTCTTTAAGCGGAGTGTCTCGCCACGGGGAGCCTTTCGGCTTCTCACCGTTATTAATCCTGCGCTGATCGCTCGGACTCGGAATCCCGGAATCGTTTAGCCACATGCGAACCGAACGGATCGACTGTTTGTCGATGATCCGATCAATGATTTCGTTCAGTACTTTGTGGGCGTAGCGGTCGATGGCATAGACGCCGTTTTCGATTTTGTACCCGTACGGGACCGCCCCGCCTCGGTACTTGCCCAAAGAATAGTTGAAGTCGAATGTGTCGGTGGTGCGCTCTCGGATCGCCTCAAGCTCACCAGCGGCAACCTCGGCGAGAATGAACGCAATCATACGACCGGGGCCGGAACTGAGATCAAATGTCTCGGACGTCGAAACAATCGACTTGCCGCGTTCCTGGCACCACTCCATTACCTTGCTCAGGTAAATCGAACCAGTGGCGATGCGGTCCAGCCGGTACCCGGCGATAATGTCCCACGAATCGATCCGCTGGGGATCGTGGAACCACTTCCCAAGGTCGGGAGCCTCTAGCGGGTCAACACTGCGGCCTAGGTCAAGATCAGTAGCCCAACCGATGATCTTGTGTCCGTTCGATTTCGCCCAACGCTTGATGTTGAGTTTCTGGCGCTCCGGCGACGTCGTGACGTCTTCCAACCCCCGAAACCGGCTCAGCCGGATACGTCCTAACACCCTCACTGTCCGGACTCCTGTCCGGCCACGGCCAACAGAGCGGACAGGGCGGCCTTGCGTGTCCGGCACGGCCGGTCACCGTTGTTGGCCCTAGCCCAACGGTCACCGGTCAACCGGTAGCACCACCACCATTGACGCTGGCCGTAGCCGTGTCCACGCCAAGACCGGTCATCACCGACGTACCCCACGAAAACCCCATCAACTTTGACCGTGTAGACCACGGTTCCACCTGCGGCGCTGACTACATCGCGCCTGGTCAACGCAACGTTTCCGGTACCCACTGGGGCGTCTCCCTAGTGGGGGTAATTTGCGCGGTGTGAGGGCGCCCTCCGGATGGCTCCGCGCTGATCGCGTGGCCCGTGACGGCCGTTCGAGCGGTGGCGGGGCGCGAGTCGGCGCAAGATGGGCTCCTCGGGCCAACCGCGTAAGGAGTTCACGATGGGCCAGCTCATGAAGGCCGTTCAGTACCAGCAGGTCGGGACGAAGCCCGTGGTGGTCGAGGTGCCCAAGCCCGAACCGGGCCCCGGCCAGGTGCTGCTGCGGGTGACCGCGGCCGGGATGTGCCACTCCGACCTCGAGGTCATGAGCTGGTCCGCGGACCAGTCGCCGTTCGAACTGCCGCTCGTCCTCGGGCACGAGGGCGTCGGCACCGTCGCGGAGCTCGGGCCGGGCGTGCGCGGGGTGACCGAGGGCGAGTCCGTCGCGGTGTACGGGCCGTGGGGTTGCGGGGTGTGCCGGAACTGCGCGCAGGGCAAGGAGAACTACTGCACCCGCAACGAGGAGCTGGACATCCGGCCGCCGGGGCTCGGGCGGCCCGGCGCGATGGCCGAGTACCTGCTGGTGGACGACGTCCGCCACCTGGTCCCGCTGGACGGGCTGGACCCGGTGCAGGCCGCGCCGCTGACCGACGCCGGGCTCACCCCGTACCACGCGATCAAGCGCTCGGTGCCGAAGCTGGTCGGCGGCAGCACCGCGGTCGTCATCGGCGCGGGCGGGCTCGGGCACCTGGCGGTGCAGATCCTGCGCGCCACCACCGCGGCCCGGGTGATCGCGCTCGACCTCACCGACGAGAAGCTGGAGCTGGCCCGGAAGGTGGGCGCGCACGAGGTGGCCCGCTCCGACGAGTCGGCACCGGCGCGCATCCGGGAGCTGACCGGCGGGCTGGGCGCGGACGTGGTGCTGGACTTCGTCGGGATCGCGCCGACGGTGAAGCTCGCCGCGCAGTCGGTGGCGATCGCGGGTGACATCACCATCGTCGGCATCGGCGGGGCCCCGCTGCCGGTCGGGTTCGGCCTGCTGCCGTACGAGGTCTCGGTCGCCTCGCCGTACTGGGGCAGCCGCTCGGAGCTGATCGAGGTGCTGGACCTGGCCCGGTCCGGTGCGCTGCGCGCGCACGTGGAGACCTTCGGCCTGGACGAGACCCCGGAGGTCTACGAGCGCCTCCGCGCCGGGGAGATCACCGGCCGCGCGGTCATCGTGCCGTAGCTCCGGACGCCGGGGTCAGAGGTCTTCGGCGAAGGGGATCTCGCGGACCGCTTCGGAGGTCATCCAGCGGCGGATCGTCCAGGTCGCCCGGACGTCGTCCTCGTTGTAGCGGAGGATCCGGTCGCGCTGGGAGAGGACCGGGACGGTGCCGCCGAGGCCGACCGCGTCCCGGTACCAGCGCATCGAGTTCTCGCCGCTGGCCTCGGCGTCCCGCCAGCCGAACCCGGCGCTCGGGGCGATCACCTTCAGGCCCTTGCCGTTCGGGCACAGGAACTGCTCGCGGACCGAGGCGAACAGGTCCACCCACTCCGCGGAGCGGATGAACTCGCGGACCTCGGCCACCGACGGGACGCCGGGCTTGCCCGCGAACCGCTCGGCGGAGGCCAGCATCCAGCGGTTCTCCGCCAGCTCGTTGTAGCAGTACGCGCGGAAGCTCAGGCCGCGCTCGTACGCGCGGCGGCGCACCGAGCAGAACCAGGTCCAGAACTCCGCGAAGGAGCGGCCCTCGTCGTCGGACGGCAGCGGCTCCCAGCTGACGAACGCCCGGTAGCCGGGTTCGTCGCCGATGTCCGCGCCGGACAGCCAGCAGCCCCACAGGTAGGCGCCCGAGTCGCCGTAGCTCTCCATGTCCACGTCGACTTCCACGTCCGCCCGCGGCACCGACACGTCGCTGACCCGCCGCACCAGCGGCAGGTCCTGCAGCCACGCCTTGGCGAGCAGGATCGCGTCGGTGTTGCGCACCCCGGTCAGCGGCAGCTCGTCGGCCCGCTCCAGCGGCACCGCCGCCAGCTCGTCCACTGTGGACACGCCGAGGTCGCGCAGCGCGGTGGCGTCCTCGCCGCGCACCACCAGGCTGACGTCGCGGCGGTCGCGCAGCTGCTGCTCGCAGACCGGCCACCACGGGCAGCCCTTGCACTCGTTGATCCGGGACGGTTCCGCGAGCGGTTCGGCGCCCTCGTTCGCCGCCGTGGCCACCGCCAACCGGTCGGCGAACCGGACCTCGTACTCGGTCAGCGCGGTGCGCCCGCCCGGCCAGTTCGGGTTCGCCAGGTCGTGCCAGACCACCACGTCGGCTTCCACGCCGATCACGCCGCCCCGGTGCCCGGCCGCGCTCATCCCGCAGGCCTGCAGCAGCCGGACCGCGTGCGCCAGCCGGAGCTGGTCGCGGGGCTGCGCCCGCACCTTGCGGGTCTGGTCGGTCGAGGCCGCTTCCGGGACCGGGCGCTCCACCGGCGACACCTGCGCCCCGCGGCCCGGATCGGTGATCTTGTGCCGCACCACCAGCACCGGCACGTACCCGTCCCCGCTGCGCACCAGCAGGTCGACCGTGCCGCGCCGACCGCTGACCTCGTCGGACGGCAGCTGGGCGGCGGAGATGTAGCGGGTCCCGGCGCGCATCGCGGCCAGCGTGAGCTCCGCGCGGTCGCGGGCCGCGCCGCGCGGGATCTCCGTCCAGTCCGGACCGTGCAGCCTGCTGAGCAGCTTCGCGACGGCGCGGCGGTGCTCGGCGGCGTCGGCGATGCGCTGCTCGATGCCCAGGTCCAGCGGCGCCGGCGGCTGGTCCTGCATCGCGGGGTCGTTCTCCAGGTGCACGCGTCGACGGCAGCGCGTCACCACGCTTGCGTCGAGCAGCACCTTCTCCTTCACGGGTGAAGCGTATGCCGTCGGCATGACAGGTGCGGCCATCCCCCCGGCTACACGACCGAGCGGTGTCGTACGCTCCGCGCACGAAGCGTGACCCTTGCGGTCGTGCGCAACCGTGCGCGGTTCCGGGTTTCGCACCGGTCCGCGAGCCGGCCTCACCCGAACCGGGAGTTCTGAGCTCCGATTTCCGCGGAATCGCACCGCCAGCTCAGGCCGGGATCGCGGGTGCGCTCTTAGAGTGATCGGAAACGCCAACCGCCGAACAGGAGATCCCGGTGAGGAAGCGCACGAACCGGCGCAGGGCCGCGAAGCGGACCCCGACCGAGCACCGCAGGGCGGCCAAGGCGGCGAAGAAGGCGGACAAGCGGGCCGCCAAGGCGATCAAGAAGGGCGAGCACGGACGCATCACGCCGAGCAACGCCAAGAAGGTAATCGGCGTGGCCAAGGTCGTCGGCCCGGTGCTGGTCCCGTTCGCGATCCGCGCGGCGTCCGCCGTCCGCGACAGCTACGACCGGGCGCGGGCCCGGCGCCTCGGCGTCCCGGTGGACGACCTCGGCACCTACACCGGCCACGGCGCGGCGCTGCACGCCCGCATCGCGGGCGACTCCGACGCCCTGCGCGCGCTGCGCGAGCAGGCGGGCGACGAGGAGGCGCGGCTGGCCGCGGAGCAGTACGCGGAGCGGACGGGCGCGCGGCTGATGCAGCTGACGACCGCGGTGCGGGCGGCGGAGCGGATGCCCGCGCAGCGCCGCCGGTCGGCGCACCGCGCGGTGGACGCGGAGCTCGGCCAGATCGAGGACGACCTGCTGACCCGCTTCGGCGTCCCGCCCCGGCGCTGACCCCGGAACACGACGAGGGGCACCTGCCGATGCGCAGGTGCCCCTCTCTTCGAGTCGCAGTTTCAATTGAAACTGCGATCCGTGCTGCGCGGAGTCCCCGCGATTTCAAGGGAAATCCGAGTTCCGCTGAGATCGCGGGGCCGGGTCAGCGGCCGGGGATCTTGACGAAGCCCTTCTCGGCCATCCAGTCGCGGGCGACGTCGGCCGGGTCGCGGCCCTCCACGTCGACCTGGGCGTTCATCCTGACCAGCTCCTCGTTGGTCAGCACCTTCGACACCGGCTCGAAGATCGCGGTGATCTGCGGGTATCGCTTGAGCAGCTCATCGCGGGTGGTGATGCCGATGTTGTAGCGCGGGAAGAACAGCTTGTCGTCCTGCAGCACCTTCAGGTCCAGCGCCTTGATCCGGCCGTCGGTGGTGAACACCTCGCCGAAGGTGCAGGTGCCGTTCGCGGTCGCCTGGTAGATGCTGCCCTCGGTCAGCGTCTTCACCTTGGACTTGTCCGCGGTGAAGCCGTACTCCTGCTCCACCCCGGGCATGCCGTCGTTGCGGTTGGCGAACTCGGTGTCCACGCAGAACGTGGCGTCCTCCGGGTGCTCGGCGATGACCCGCGGGATGTCCGACAGCTTCTCCACGCCCAGGCGCTTGGCGGCGTCCTGGTTGACCGCGAACGCGTAGGTGTTGTCCACGTTGTAGTCGATCGCGGTCCAGGCGATGCCGTTGCGCTCCAGGTCCTGCTGCTTGACCGCCTCGTACTGGGCGCGGGCGTCCGGGATCGGGTCGTTGTTGCCGTTGTAGCTGATCCAGGACGTGCCGGTGTAGTCCCACAGGACGTCGATCTGACCGCTCTGCAGCGCGCGGCGGGCCGTGGACGACCCGACGATGCTGGTCAGGTCCCGCACGTCGGCCCCGGCCGCGGCGAGCGTGAACTCGGCGATGTAGCCGAGCACCATCTGCTCGGTGAAGTTCTTCGACCCCACCGTGATGGTCACGCCCTCCAGCTCCGGGACCGGCTGGATCGAGCCGGGCTCCACCGCCAGCGGCACCGAGCTGCCCGAGCTCAGCCCGCAGCCGGACAGCAGGACCCCGGCCATCGCCAGCGAGGCCAGTTTCAGCGCGCCGCGGCGCGACGTTCGAAGCTTCATCGCAACCCCTTCGGCGACAGGTAGGTCTCGGCCAGCGCGCCCAGCCAGTCGACCAGCAGCGCCAGCGCCATGGCCAGCACCGAGCCGACGATCATGACCGTCCAGTCGTTGAGCTTGTAACCGGTGTCGATCATCTCGCCGAGGCCGCCGGCACCGACGAACAGCGCCAGCGTCGCGGTGCCCACCGCCAGCACCAGCGCGGTCCGCAGACCGGCCAGGATGTACGGCACGGCCAGCGGCAGCTCGATGCGCAGCAGCACCCCGGCACCGGACATGCCGATGCCGCGGCCCGCGTCGATCAGCGACCGGTCCACCTGCTGCAGGCCGACGATGGTGTTGCGCAGCACCGGCAGCAGCGCGTAGAAGGCGATCGGCAGCACCGCGATCCAGAACCCGGTGGCACCACCGGTGAACAGGAAGAACAGCACCAGCAGACCGACCGCCGGGGCGGCCTGGCCAATATTGGCGATGCCGATCACCACCGGCGCCGCCCTGCGCGCCCACGGGCGGCTGAGCAGCACGCCCAGCGGCACCGCCACCGCGATCACGATCAGCGCCACCGCGAAGCTCATCAGGAAGTGCGCCCAGGTCAGGCCGAGGATGAACGGCGCGTTGATGCTGCGCGCGGTCACCTCGTCGTTGTCCTGGCTGAACGCCCAGCCCAGCACCGCGGCGACCAGCACCACCACCGCGACCGGCTGCGCCAGCAGGCGCAACCGCTCCGCGGTGCGGGATCCGGAGTCCGAAGCGAACTGGCTGCTCATCACTCGTCCCCGGCCGAATCGTCGGCGTGCTCTTCGCGCAGCGCCTTGATGGTGTTCATCACGGTGTCGATGTCGACCACGCCGACGTACTCGCCGCGGGACCCGGTGACCACCGCGACGCCGTCGTCGTCGGTGAGGATCGCCTCGAGCGCGTCCTGCAGCGTGGAGGCCAGCGACACGCTGTCCTCGACCGGCCGACCGGCGCGGTCCAGCGACGACACCGCACCGGCTTCGCGGGCGGTGGCCCAGCGCAGCGGGCGGTTGCGCTTGTCCAGCACCAGGCCGATCGCGCCGCGGCGGGTGCCCAGCTTCTCCTTGAGCACCGACGGCTGCTCGTCCACCTTCGCGGTCGGCACCTGGCCGACCTCGATCTCCCGGACCCGCCGCAGGGTCAGCTGCTTGAGCGCGGCACCGGCGCCGACGAACCCGGCGACCGTGTCGTCGGCCGGGTTGGCCAGGATCGCGTCCGGCGTGTCGTACTGCAGGATCTTGGACCGCTCGCCCAGCACCGCGATCCGGTCGCCGAGCTTGACCGCCTCGTCGAAGTCGTGCGTGACGAACACGATCGTCTTGCCCAGGTCCGCCTGCAGGCGCATCAGCTCGTCCTGCAGCACACCCCGGGTGATCGGGTCCACCGCGCCGAACGGCTCGTCCATCAGCAGCACCGGCGGGTTGGCCGCCAGCGCCCGGGCCACGCCGACGCGCTGCTGCTGACCGCCGGAGAGCTGCCGCGGGTAGCGGTCGCGGTACTCGGCCGGGTCCAGGTTGACCAGGTCGAGCATCTCGTCGATGCGCTCGCTGATCCGCTTCTTGTCCCAGCCGACCAGGCCGGGCACCATGCCGACGTTCTCGCCGACGGTCATGTGCGGGAACAGCCCGGCCTGCTGGATCGAGTAGCCGATCTCGCGGCGCAGCTTGTCCGGGTCCAGGCCCAGCACGTCCTGCCCGCCGATGGTGATCTTGCCGGAGGTCGGTTCGATCAACCGGTTGATCATCCGCATGGTGGTGGTCTTGCCGCTGCCGGACGGTCCGACCAGCACCACCGTCTCACCGGCGGGGATGGTCATGGTCACCGATTCGACGGCGGGCAGCTTCTGGCCGGGGTAGCGCTTGGAGACCTCCTCCAGGCAGATCTCCACGCCGTGCCCGCTGGTCGGGGTCTTGTTGTCGTCAGCCACGAATACCTCTCGAAGTCGTCAGCCGCCCGATCAGCACGAAGACGGCGTCCAGCAGCAGGGCCAGGACGATCACGCCGACGGTGCCGGCGATGGCCATGTTCAGCGCGTTCGCGCCGCCCAGCTGGCCGAGTCCGCTGAAGATCAGGTTGCCCAGGCCGGGTCCCTTGGCATAGGCGGCGATGGCCGCGATGCCCATCAGCATCTGGGTGCTCACCCGCATGCCCGCGAGGATCGCGGGCCAGGCCAGCCGCAGTTCGACGCGCGTCAGCACGCCGAACCGGCTCATGCCGATACCGCGGGCCGCGTCCAAGATCGGTTGATCGACTGTAGACAGCCCGACGATGGTGTTGCGCACGATCGGCAGCAGCGCGTACAGCACGAGCGTGAGCACCGACGGTGCCACGCCCAGCCCCAGCACGGGGATGAGCAGGCCGAACAGCGCGAACGACGGAATGGTCAGGATGGCGCTGGAGAGCGCGGTGGCGATCGCCGCCCCGGCGGGGCTGCGGTAGACCGCAACCCCGACCAGGACTCCGACGATCGTCGCCAGCACGATGCACTGCAGCACCATGCTGACGTGCTGGTAGGAGTCCACCAGCAGCGATTGCCACCTGGATGCGACGTAGTCCAGGAAGTTCACTCGTTACTCTTTCCCGCCCGCCGAGGTCGCGGTGGGCTCCTCATCGGTCTCCACCGGTGTGGTGACCAGCTGGAAGTCGCCGTCGTGCTCCTCGGTACCGGTGATCACGGCCTGCTCGAGGACCTCGGCGCCCTTGGCGTCGCGCAGCATCATCGGATCGCTGCGCAGGTCCTTGACCAGTGCCATGCACATGAACAGCAGCACGATCACGAACGGCGCGGCCGCGATGATGGCGGTGTTCTTCAGCCCGTCGAGGGCGTCCTCACCGCCGGTCAGCAGCATCACGGTGGCGACGCCGCCGATGACCACGCCCCAGAACACCACGACCGCCTTGCCCGGCCGGGTGCTGCCGCGCTGCGACATCGAGCCGAGCACGACCGAGGCCGAGTCGGCGCTGGTGACGAAGAAGTTGACGATCAGCAGCATGGCGAGCACGCTCGCCACCCCGGACAGCGGCAGGTTGCGGAACAGCTCGAACAGCTGGTCCTCGCCACCGGCCGCCTCGGACAGGGCCGCGCCCTCGCGCTCCTGGGAGAGCGCGGTGCCGCCCAGGACGGCGAACCAGACGACGCTGATCACGCTCGGCACCAGCAGCACGCCGCCGATGAACTGGCGGATGGTGCGGCCGCGGCTGATCCGCGCGATGAACATGCCGACGAACGGCGTCCAGGAGATCCACCACGCCCAGTAGAAGATCGTCCAGCCGCTCAGCCAGCTCTGCATCTCCTCGCCGCCGATGGCGCCGGTGCGGGAGATCATCCCCCCGAAGTCGCCGAGGTAGGACCCCACCGACAGCGGGATGATGTCCAGGATGAACACCGTCGGACCGGCGAAGAACAGGAAGATCGCCAGCAGCAGCGCGAGCACCATGTTGCTGTTGGACAGCAGCTGGATGCCCTTGGCCACGCCCGAGACGGCCGAGGCCACGAACGCCGCGATGAGCACCGTGATGATCCCGACCAGCAGCGTGTCGCCGATCGCGTCCACCCAGCCGACCTGCTGCAGCCCGGCCGCGATCTGGGTCGCGCCGATGCCCAGCGAGGCGGCGGTGCCGAACACCGTCGCGAACACCGCGAGGGAGTCGATGATCCGACCGGGCACGCTCTCCGACGCCCGCTTGCCGAAGAACGGCACGAACGCCGAGCTGAACAGCTGCTTGCGCCCGCGCCGGTAGCTGGCGTAGGCGATGGCCAGGCCGACCACCGAGTAGATCGCCCACGGGTGCAGCGTCCAGTGGAACAGCGAGGTGGCCATCGAGACGCCGACCGCCTCGTCGGTGCTGGCCTCCACGCTGCCCGGCGGCGGGCTGGCGAAGTGCGTCAGCGGCTCGTTGACGCCGAAGAACATCAGGCCGATGCCCATCCCGGCGGCGAACATCATGGCGATCCAGGACGAGGTCCGGAACTCCGGCTTCTCACCGTCCTCGCCCAGCGGGATCCGCCCGTACTTGCTGAAGGCCAGCCACAGGGCGAAGACCACGAACGAGGTGGCCGCGATGACGAAGACCCAGCCGCCGTCGCGCACCAGCACGTTCAGCGCGGTGCTGGAGAAGGCGTTCAGCGAATCGGGGTCGATCACGCCCCAGGCGATGAACGCCACCGCGGCGACCGCGGCGATGCCGAACACCACCCAGTCCATCCGACCTGGCTGGTCGGCGAGCTTGGTGCTCACCGCCCCGGCCGGTTCGTCCGATCGTTCTAGTACTTCGGTCGACACAGATCTCGGCGCCGAACGAGCGGCGCCTCCTCCTTTCGGGGGGTCGGTCGCACCCGGCCGGTTCCGGGGGTTCCGGCTGAACCGGGACCCGGAGCCGATCACGCGCGACCCGTGCAGTTCCGCCACCCCGGGGGAACGGGACAAAAGCCCCAGGGGGTGAACGCAGTGCGCGCCCGGCCGCCGCAGCAGCCGGGCGCGCACACGCTTCGGCCGGAAGGACTCGCTACTTCTCCTCGGCCTTGGTCCCACCGGTCGCCCCGTCGTCCTCGACCGGGGTGGTGACCAGCTGGAACTCGCCCTCGTGCTCCTCGGTGCCGATGATCACGGCCTGCTCGAGGACCTCGGCGCCCTTGGCGTCGCGCAGGGTCATCGGGTCGCTGCGCAGGTCCTTGAGCAGGGCCACGCACATCAGGACCATGACGACCGCGAACGGCAGCGCACCGATGAAGGTCAGGTTCTGGATGCCGTCCAGCGCCTTCTCGGCGTCACCACCGGCGGTACCGATGACCAGCATGATCGCGGCCACCGCACCGGTCGCGGCACCCCAGAAGATGACCACCCAGCGGCTCGGCTCGATGGAGCCGCGCTGGGACAGGGTGCCCATCACCACGGACGCGGCGTCCGCACCGGAGACGAAGAAGATCGCCACCAGGATCATCACCAGCACCGAGGTGATCAGCGTCAGCGGCAGGTGCTCCAGGACCGCGAAGGTCTGCGCCTCCGCGGTGCCGTCGCCGTAGACGCCGTTGCCCGCCTTCTGGCTGTCGATCGAGGCACCGCCGAAGATCGCGAACCAGACCAGGCTGACCACGCTCGGCACCAGCAGCACGCCGCCGACGAACTGCCGGATGGTGCGGCCGCGGCTGATGCGGGCGATGAACATGCCGACGAACGGCGTCCAGGAGATCCACCACGCCCAGTAGAAGATCGTCCAGCTGGCCAGCCAGTTCTGCATCTCCTCGCCGCCGGTGGCCCCGGCCCGCGAGGACATCTCGCCGAACTCGCTGATGTAGGAGCCGATCGCGGTGGGCAGCAGGTCCAGGATGAACACCGTCGGGCCGACCACGAACACGAAGATCGCCAGCAGCGCCGCCAGCACCATGTTGATGTTGGACAGCCACTGGATGCCCTTGGCCACGCCCGACACCGCGGAGGCGATGAAGCACACGGTCAGCACCGCGATGATCACCACAAGGACGGTCGACGAGGCCTCGCCGATCCACCCCGCGGCCTTCATCCCGGCGCTGATCTGCAGCGTGCCGATGCCCAGCGACGCCGCCGAGCCGAACAGCGTGGCGAACAGCGCGAGGATGTCGATCAGCTTGCCGATCGGGCCCTCGGCGTTGCGCTTGCCGATCAGCGGGCGGAACACGCCGCTGATCAGCTGGCTGCGGCCGCGGCGGAAGCTGCTGTAGGCGATCGCCAGACCGGCGACCGCGTAGATCGCCCAGGGGTGCAGCGTCCAGTGGAACAGCGACGTCGCCATCGCCGTCTCGATCGCCGCTTCGCTCTCCGGCGGGACGGTGCCCGGCGGCGGGGAGACGAAGTGCCCGAGCGGCTCGCTAACGCCGAAGAACATCAAACCGATGCCCATACCGGCGCTGAACATCATCGCGATCCAGGAGACCGTCCGGAACTCCGGCTTCTCGCCGTCCTTGCCGAGCGGAATCCGGCCGTATTTGCTGAACGCCAGGAAAAGGGCAAAGATGACGAAACCGGTGGCGGCGAGGACGAAGCCCCAGCCCGTGTTCGTCAACAACCAGTTCAGCGCGGCCTTCGAGGCGGTGCTCAGCGAGTCGGTGCCGACGGCACCCCAGATCACCACTGCGAACATGATCGCAGCGGTGAAACCGAACACGACCCAGTCCGTTCGCGGCTTGCCTAGGAACTCGGTGTTCGCGGGCAGCTCACTCGTATGGTTCCCCTTGGCGGAGTCACCACTTCGTTCTGTTTCGGTCGACACAGGTTCCGGCGTCGACATTCGGCGACGCCCCCTCCTCTCCGTCGTCAGTCACGACGATCCGATTCAGCGCCCGGCATTGCGCGCAGCCGTGCCCGGACCGTCTGCAACCCGATAAACCGTGACCCAATTGGGTGAACATGGCAAGCTCGCCCGCGGTCAGCGTGGCCGAACCGACACCTAGACTGGGCTGCTGTGGCAGCCGGTCTCACCCCTACGCAGGGCGCACTTCGCGTCCTGCGCGGCGGTGCGTTGGCCACGACGTCGGCATCACTGTCCGTAGCCGCTCACGTGGCCGCGGGCGGGTCGTTACCCGATCTGGGCTCGACCGTTGTGATCACCGTCCTCCTGGCCGGCGCCGGTGTGGCGCTCGCTGATCGCAAGCGCGGGTCGTGGGGCATTCTAGGGGCACTCGGCGTCAGCCAGCTGTCACTTCACGCATTTCTCCAGCTCGTGGCGTCCCACCAGGACGGACCGGGTGCCATCGGCATGCCGTACTCGCCGCTGGAGATGACCCTCGGTCACATCGGCACCGTGCTGGTGACCGGGCTGCTGATGGCCCGGGCGGAACGAGCACTCTTCGTAGTCGCGAGGCTGCTCCGTTCGATTCTGCCGCGCCGCCCGCGGCCGCTACCCACCGTCACCGAGGTGCACACGGTCTGCATCCCGGTGATCACGGTGCGTCCCCTGGCGCACCTGCTCTACCAGCGGATCCACGCCCGCCGCGGACCCCCGGGATCTCCTGCTCCCGATCAGGCGGAATTCGCCGCCTGATCGTTGTCGTTCCGTCATTTTCCGATCATCGGCGACCGCCGAATTGCAGGAGATTCCAAGTAAACATGTCGACAAAACGATTTGCGGCGCGCTCCGCGGCGCTGACCGCTGCCTGCGGGCTCACCGCGCTGCTGGCTGCCGCGCCCGCGTTCGCCCACGTCAGCGCGCAGCCGGGGGAGGCCGCCAAGGGCGGTCACGCGAAGATCGCCTTCCGGGTGCCGAACGAGCGGCCGAACGCCTCGACCGTGCAGGTCAAAGTCACCTTCCCGGAGGCGCAGCCGCTGAGCTCGGTGCGCACCAAGCCGATGCCGGGCTGGACCGCTGAGGTCGAGCGGGTCCAGATCGCCCCGGTCCAGGTGGCGGGTACCGAGGTCAAGGAAGCCGTGCGCAGCATCACGTGGACCGCGCAGCCGGGCAACCGGATCGGGCCGAACGAGTTCAACGAGTTCGAGGCCACCCTCGGCACGCTCCCGGACGACGTGGACGAGTTCGTCATGCCCACCTTCCAGACCTACGACAACGGCGAGGTCGTGAAGTGGGACACGCCGACCCCGCCCAACGGCGAGGAGCCGGAGCACCCGGCGCCGACGCTCAAGCTGGTCGAGGACGCCGAGGGCGGCCACTCGCACGGCAGCGGCTCGGAGGAGCAGGCCGCGGGCGGTGCCGGTGACGACACCGCCCGCTGGCTCGGCGGCGCCGGGCTGCTCGTCGGGGCGCTGGGCGTCGGGATCGGGGCCGGTGCCCTGGCCCGCAGCCGCAGCGCCGGGTCGGCCGGTGCCGGATCGACCGGGAAGGACGAGTCGTGAAGCGGTTGATCGCAGTCGCGGCGCTGGCCGTGGCCGCGCTGCTCGGCGGCGCGGGCACCGCGCTCGCGCACAACGTGCTGGTCAACAGCGACCCGGCGGACGGCGCGCAGCTGTCGGTCGGGCCGCGGGAGATCCGGCTGACGTTCGACCAGCCGGTCCGCTCCGGTGCGGGCTACAACACGGTCAACGTGGTCGGCCCCGACGGCACCTACTGGACCGACGGCGAGGTCCGGGTCGAGGGCAACTCGGTGTTCGCCCCGGTCCGCGAGCTCGGCCCGGCCGGGACCTACACGGTCGGCTACCGGATCCTGTCCAACGACGGCCACCCGGTCCCGGGCAAGGTGACGTTCAACCTGACCCAGGCCGGCAACGGCACCCCGGCCCCGGCCCCGCAGAACGCGGAGCAGCCGGACCAGCAGCAGGGCGAGTCCGGCGGCATGCCGATCTGGCCCTGGATCGTCGGCGCGGTGATCGTGGTGGCCCTCGGCCTCGTCCTGGCGCTCCGCCTCGGCAAGCCCAAGGCCTGATCAGCTGATCGGTGAGGGGCACTTGCGACCCGGTTGCTCGGTCGCGGGTGCCCCTCACCTCGTTCAGGGCGATTTCGCGCCGCACGGAGTCGTGCAGCCGACGAGCCGGAGCGTTTTGGCTGGTCAAGTGTCGTGAGTGGTTTGCGGGGCTATAGCACCGCAAACCACTCACGAGTGCTTGGACGGCTGGACCTACTTGGCGCGGAGGCGGATGCCCGACAGGAGGGCTTCGGTCGGGCGGCCCGAGCCGTCGAGGAGGTGGGGCGGGGCCATGAGCCAGGGTTGGCGGAGGCCTCTCCGGGGCGGGGTCCCCGGGGCGTAGAGGGGGCGGAAGCCCTGGTCCACCAGGGAGATCGCGTAGTCGACCGCCACCTCCTGGTTGGCGGTCAGGGCCGCCGTGCCGTGCCAGGGCATCACCCCCGAACCGCCGAGGGGGACGAAGCGGAGCCTGCCCGGGGCCGGGCGGATCGACAGGCTCATCCGGACGTCGTCCTGCCACAGGACCTCGTAGCCGAGGTCGGCGTCCACGTGCTTGTTCGCCAGGTAGGTGATGGTCTCGTGCCAGGCCGAGACCAGCAGTTCGCCGCGGGCGCCGCGGACCTCGGGCGGGACGTCGCGGTCGGTCAGGTCGAAGGGGTCCGCGTAGATCCGCTGCGACCAGGCCAGCGGATCGCCGCCGCGGCACGGGACGTCCACCGCGTGCAGGACCGACCGGAACAGCTCCGCGAACCTCGGTTGGCCGGGGGCCGACGGGTCGCGGGTCGCCGCCTCGGCCAGCACCGCGCGGGGGTTGCGGCGGATGTCCAGGCCCGCGAAGGCGGTTTCGTACCGCTCGCGGTGCGCGCGCAGGAGGTCCGGGCGCTGGGTCCGGTCACCGCAGGCCGGGTGCGCGTCCGCCGCGTCGTCGAAGTCCTCGACCACCACCAGGTCCTCCGCGCCGACCGCGGCCACCTGCCGGGCGAACTCCTGGTGGTAGGCCGCGCACCGGTGCGGTTCGCGGAACCGGAAGTGGCTGGCGTCGGTGAGCGCCCGGACCCGGACCCCCGGCGGGTGCACCTGCCGGACCGCCGCGTCCAGCTGCCGCAGCCGGACCAGCATCGCCAGCTCGGCCAGGTCTGGCAGCCCGCCGAGCGCCTTGAGCCGCGAGCCGTCCTGCTTCAGCGACGGCCCCACCACCACGAACCGGATCGGCTCGCCCGCCTCGACCGGCGCGCGCAGGTCCCGCTCCGCGGCCGCCAGCGGGTACGCCGACCTCGACGCGCCGAACGGCTTCGCGGTGATCACCTGCCACACCGCGCGGACCGGATCGGTCCCGGCGGCGACCTCCCCGCCGAGCTTCCGACCGCTGGTCACCGCGGTCGCCACCAGCGCATCCACGATCCGCGCTTGGTCCGCTGCGGTCAGCTCCGCGCCGCGGTCCCAGATCGTCGGGCGGGTGCTCAGCTCCCCGACCCGCAACGCGCTGACCGAGGTCGCGTGCGACAGCTGCGCCTCGCGGGCGTGACCGCGGCCGAGCGGGACCGGGTGCGGCAGCGACTCGAACGTCGCGATGCCGTCGGCGTCGTCCGAGGTGAACAGCGGCGCGCGGACCGGGACCACCAGCGCGGACGGGAAGGCTGAGCGCAGCGCGGCCCGGTTGGTGGCCGAGTCGTCGAACGCCGCGACCAGCTCGTGCTCGCGGAATTCGCGCAGCGCGGCCACCTTCTGCTCGGCGATGCTGCGCGCCGGGTCGTCGTCGGACGTGCGCAGGTCGAGGTGCCCGAGACCGCAGCCGGTCAGGAACTCCTCGGTCGCGGCGCGCACCCGGTTCCGGCGCCCGGTCAACCAGACGACGCGGGCCCCGGCCTGCTCCAGGTCCCGCACGTACCGCTTGATCCCCGGCGCGAGGACGTCGGTCCGCAGCGCCTCCCCGTCCCACGCGATGTTCCGGCGGAACTCGGTGTACAGCTCGTCCCAATCGAATTCGGGGTACCGCTCCCGCAATCCGTTCCGCGCCAGGAACGACGGCCATCCCGACCGGTAGAGGCCGGGCAGCACGGCGAGCCGGTCGGGATCGGCGAACTCCGCGATGCCGCCGACCCGGCGCAACGCCTCGCGGACCCGCTGCTCCGGGTGCACGGCGCAGAAGTCCAGGTCCACCGCGACCAGCGGGCGCGGCAGCCCGCGCTCGCGGCGGCACCGCGCGCTGCGCTCCCGGACCGCCCGGAGCACCTGGCGCAGCACGTCGTGCTGGCCCGCTTCCACGACGTGCAAGAACTTCCGCCACGGGTGGTCCCCGGCCAGCGCGGCCGCGGTCTCCACCGACAGGTTGCGCAATTCCTGCGCGACGACCTCGTCGAACGCGCCGCGGATGCGGTCCCGCTCGTCGCCGGTGACCAGCACCGCGGCCACCGCCAGCTCGTCCAGCTGGCCGTCCAGCGCGGTGATCGCCACCGGCACCTCCGCACCGGTGGCCGGGCGGATCCCCTCGACGACGATCCGGCCGGTGGCCGAGGATTCCGCGCCGAGCTCCACACCCACCTCGCCCACCGGCAGGAAACCCCTGGCCAGCAGGCCGCGGAAGGTGATCAGCAGCGGCCGCACCACGAACTCGGCGAGGTGGTCCCGCGCCCGCCAGTCCGGTGGCTGGTCGGCCACCAGCCGCTTCAGCGCCAGCACATCACCCGGGAAGTCGCTGCGCGCCAGCTCACCCAGGGCGAGCCAGTTCTGCGGTGCGGGGGCGCAGTACAACCGCAGCAGCGCGTCGTCGGCGAGCACCCTCCGCAACCCGGTGCGGAACTCCGACATTTCTTCCGGACGGCACAAAATCATCTCCCATCAAGGATTTTCGGCGACTTCGGCGAGCGAATTCGCCGGAGCGCGACGAGAATTCGACTGCGGTGAAACGAATTCGAAGCGGACGCGGTGCTGGTCACCGCGCCCGAGCGCGTGGCGTTGCGCACCGCCCGGACGGTCCTGTCCGGACGGGGAAAACGCCCCGGTCAGCCGAAAAACCGGCTGCTACCAGGGAAGATGCGGAGTTCGGCCGGACCGAACGCGGCTGCGCCGATCGGCGAAGCACCAGGAAGGAGGGCCGGACAGCGCCGCGCGTCAACGATGACGCGCCGGTCGCCGAGCGGTCATTCAGCGTCGGTGAGTTGCACCGACGCCGAGTCCACCGGGTTCTTCGAGGCGGAGCAGCGCGGCCCGACCGCGGCGCTCGAGCTCCCGCCGGCTGATCCAGCCCTTCGCGTAGCAGCGGTACACCTGGGCGAGCAGCACCAGTTCGGCGAGGTGGTCGGCGTGCCGCCGCCGGAGGTCCGCCGGCAGCAGGGGCAGCGACGCGACCTGGGAGTTCACCACGTCGTCGAGCACCTGGGCGGAGCGCAACGCGCGCATCCGGCGCCAGCGCGGGAACAACTTCCCCAGCAAGAACTCCGCGACCATCATCGACAACCCATCCAGTTGCAACGCCCTGACGGATCAGTTCCCTCGTATGATTTACCCCTTCGGGTCAGCGTCGTCACCAAGAATGACCAAAAGAGCGTGGCGATCGGGTCAAGATCGCCCATTCGGGCGCACATCCCGGTAGCGGTCAGCTGTACGGCGCCCACTGCGCGGCCAGATCGCCGTCGCGCATCGTGCGCAACCGCCGGTGCAGCTGGTCGCGGAGCCCCGGATTGCTGCGCACGATCGGCAGCACCCCGGTGGTGATCTTCAGCTCGCGCAGCTCCCGCAGCACCGGGAAGCCTTCCCACTCCGTGACGTCGAAGCCGTACGCGGCGGCCAGGTCCTCGTACCACGCCGACGGCTGCCCCATCCGCAGCCGACCGACCGCCAGCGGCGTCAGGTCCCACTCCGGCGGGCCGATGCACAGCGAGTCCAGATCGCACAGCAGCGGGCCGTCCGGACCACCGATCACGTTGCCCAGGTGCGCGTCCGCGTGGATCACGCACTGCTGCAGCGGGAACCGCAGCTCGGCCAACCGCTCCTCGACGTGGTCGGCGCGCTGCTCCAGGAAGTACCGGTCGGCGGGGTCGATGTCCACCGCGTCGGTCAACCGGCGCCGGATGTCGGCCATCGGCTGCCAGTCCAGGAAGGTCGGCGACAGCGGTTTCGAGTGCATCAGCCGCAGCAGCTCGCCGAGGTCCGCCCCGCTCGGCACCGGTCCCAGCTCCGGCACGTACCGCCAGAGCGTCGCCAAGTGCTCCCCCACCTGGACCGGCTGCTCGAAACCGGGCAGCAACCGCACCGCCGGAACCCCGTGCACGGCCAACCAGCGCGCGGCCTCGACTGCGTTGAAAGCTCGGTACCCGAACGACGGGGACAGCACCACGCGGACGATGACGGGATCGTCGCGGAGCAGGAAAACCCCGTTGTTGATGAATCGGATCAGTCGCGCACCCCGCGGGTCCAGTCCGACGGAGGCGCAGATCTCGGCCAGCGCCAGGCCCAGTTCAGGCGGGACTCGCTGACCCTGTTCCACCTGGTATGTCTGCATGTTCATGGTTCTCAAACCGACGCACCGGTCGCGACCCAGCAGCCTCACGACTGCCGGAACTGCCGGACCTCGTCGAACAGGTCGCGGGCGTCGGAGTTTGCCCGGTGCTTGGCCGCTTCCAGCTCCAACGGCTTCAGCCGGTCGGCGACCCGAGCGGATTTGACCCGCTCCCCGTGCTGCAGCGCGCGACGACCGACCTTGATGCCCTCCTGGACGTCACCGGCCCGGAAGTGGTTGGTGGCCTGCAGGCTCAGCCCGAAGACGTGGGTGCGCTGCATGTCCGCGCCGTAGGCCTCGTTGCACTTGATGGTCTCGGCGACCGCGATCGACGCGTGCTTCTTCGGGTCGAACACGGCCAGCGCGTCGTGCGCGGAGCCGATCATGCCGTGCAGGTCGTTCTCGTTGAAGAACCGCACCCAGTCCGGCGCCTCGCTGGCCTGCGCCCGGGCGAACTCGTCCTTCGTGCGGCCCACCATCTTCTGCACCTGGTCGGGCTTGTTGAGCATCCCGTACGCCCAGGCCTCGTTCGCGCACAGCACGGCGACGGTCAGCGCCGAACCGGACTCCTGCGCGGCGATCTGGCCCAGCTGGAACAGCTTCAACGCCTCGTTGGGCTCCTGGTGGTGCAGGTACACCCGGCCCATCCGGTACAGCACGCTGGCCAGCAGCCCGTGGTCGTCGGCCTGCTTGGCGAACTCCAGCGCCTTGCCGAAGTGCCCGCGCGCCGGGTCCAGCAGGCCCACGTCGAAGGACGTCCACCCGGCGAGGCTGTGCATGTCGGCCAGCGCGACGAACAGCTGCTTGCGCACCAGGTCGGTGGAGGTCGAGTCGAGCAGCTGCTGCGCCCAGGACAGCTGGGCCACCACGGCGTCGCGGCAGGTGCCGCCGCCGTAGCGGTAGTCGAGATCGCGCAGGGCCTTGGTGGCTGCCTGGATCTGCTGCACGTCGGTCATGCCGATCCGGGCCGGCGCCGGTGTCTGCGCGTTCGCGGGAAGCCAGCTGCTGGCCTCCCCGAACACGGCAGCGCCCATGGTCACCTGGGCGGCGTGGGACAAGAACTTCCGCCGCTTCACCGATTCGTCCTCCTCAGCTTCGAGGGCGTTGGTCGCGTTAGCGACCCGCATCGCGGTCGCCCCGTCGTAAGCGAGGCCCATGTAGCCCCGCGGGATACCCAGCCCGTCGGCGATCCTGGCCAGCACGTCGTAAGCCATGACCTGCCGACCCTTGAGGATCTCGGACACCTCGGATTGCGACTGGCCGGTGGAGGCCGCGATCTGGCGCTGCGAGACACCGCGTCGGCGCAGTTGCTTGTAGATCTCGCTGACGTCCCGCCGGGCCAGGGCATCCCGCATCTCCCGATCGTTCCAGACGTCGGGTGTAACGGGAGAGCCGCTAGAACCGATGATGTTCATTTAGACCCCCTGACGCTCTGCACGGGCGTTGGTCGCAGAGTAAGGGCACTGCGGCAACCCGGTGAAGTCCGTTTCGGTAGAGGTGATCGGTTGCGCTGAAGTTCGCCGACCGCTCGTCGTCGCCATTGGCCCGGTCACCGCCCGACGACTAGGCGAACACGGCCGACTGGGACCAATCTAGTCATCAGCAAGCAACCGAGCACGGACGGGACGGGAAGCGAAGTGGACGAGCAGGCGCGGGAGACCGGGATCGGCCGAACGGCCGAGTCCGCTGCTGCGTCCGCCGAACACCGGCGGTGGTGGCAGGTGGACTGCCGCGACCTGTCGAACGCCCACCGGACCCTGGCCGTGCTGGTCGATCGGGATGAGGTCGAGCTCGTCGGACCGCCCGGCCACGCCGCAGTGCTCTCCGCGCTGGGCGTGCGCCAGTTGTCAACAGCGTTGCGGGATGCCGCGACGCAGGCGAGAAAGTGACGGTGACGTTTCAGTGGACGAGATCCTGGGTCAGGTGCTGCGCAGCGCGGTTCGCGAACGGCTCGACATGCTGAGCGAGCTCGCGGACCGGGCGGACGCCACCTCCCTGCTCTCCGTGGCGCGTTCCGAACTCCCCCGGCTCACCGAGGGGTGGCGAACGCTGCTCACCGCCCACGAAGCCGACGAGAAGGGCAACTGCCCGGAGTGCTCCAGCCGTTGGCGCCCGCAGAAAGCACCGTGCTCGGTGTGGCGCTCGGCGTACGAGCACCTGGTGGCCGGTGCCCTGGCTCCCCGTCCCGCACGGCACCAGCGCCCGGCGCACGCTCTGCGCCCGGTGGCGCCGGTGCCGTAAAGCCGGCGGACTCGGTCCCGGACAGCAACACCTCCTCCCCGACCCCGGACAAGACCGAGAAACCGCCAGGTGGCGGCCGATGGGCGACTGGTCGCGTTTCCCCGACCTCGACCACCGCGCATCGGCCGCCACCGAGAAGAACTCCACAGCTTCCGCGGGCTGGTGCTGACGCACTCCCCTCCCCCCGACCGGTGCCGGTCCGCGGACTCCAACAGCTCCGGCACCCGTTTCCCCGGACGGCCCCGGAGCGAGGGTGGAAAGGCCCTGGCAGCTCGATTCCCCGACCGAGCGGCCAGGGCTCTTTCCCGTTCTTCAGGACGATCCGGTGTGGACGATCGGCGCCGGTCACTTGCGGCGGAGGCGGGCCTTCGCGGTGAAGTGCTCGTCCAGCCGCAGGCCGGGCTGCGGCGCCGCGCCCCGCGGGGCGGGGACGTGCTGGGGCTCGGCCGGGTGCGTGCGGTCGGCCGGGACCATCGCCCACGGCTGCCGCGGCCCCAGCAGCGGGGAGTAGACCGGGACGAAACCCTGGTCCAGCAAGGAGATCGCGAAGTCCACCGCCACGTTGCCGCGCGGGTCCAGCACCCCGGTGCCCTGCCACGGCAGCAGCCCCGAGCCGCCGAGGTAGGTGAAGCCCGGGCAGCCCTTGCGCACCGCGCTCAGCGTCAGCCGGACCCGGTTCGGGATCATCCGCTCGTAGCCGAACTCCTCGTCCACCTGCATGGTCGCCATGTAGCGGATGACGGTGTGCCACGCCCGGCGCAGCACCGCGCAGCGCGCTTGGCGCACCTCGGCGGACACGCTCTGGTCGCCGAGGTTGTAGACGTCGGCGTAGATCGCGGTGGACCACTCCAGCCGGTCGACGCCGGTCGGCACCGACACCGGCACCGAGTACACCATCGACATCAGGATCTCCCGGAACAGCCCGATGACGTGCGGCGCGAAGTCGTCGGCCCCGGCCGTCCACCGGTGCACCCGCTCCAGGGTGCGCAGCGGGTTGTCGGTGATGTCGAACTCCCGCAGCGATTCGCCGAGCAGCCGCCGGTACTTCGCGATCCGCTCGGCCCGCTGCGCGGGCAACCCCGGGCCGAGCCGCTGCTCGGCGACCACGTCGACGTCCTCGACGAGGGTCCGGTCCCCGATGCCCGCCAGGTCCGCGTACTCGCGCAGCTTGCGCTGGTAGGCGTCGGTGATCGCGGCCGGGCGGCTCCGGAAGTGCCGCCCGTCGGTGAGGATGTTGAAGTGCAGGCCGGGCGGGTGCACCGCGCTGATCGCCTGCTGCATCTCGCGCAACCGGGCCATCGCGCCGAACTCGGCCAGGTCGGGCAGCGGACCGCCCGCCTTGAGCCGGTTCAGGCACTGCTTGACCGGGAAGCCGAGCAGCACCACCTCGATCGGTTCGCCGCGCCGCACCAGCGGTTCGACGTCCGCGCGCAGGTCGGCGAGCTGGTAGTTGGACCGGGATCCCTTGAAGAACTGCTTGCGGGTGAGCACGTGGTGCACCGCGGCGAGCACCTGCTCGGGGTCCGCCGGACCCGGCCGGTCGAGGCCGAACTTCGCCGCCGCGGCACCCCCGGTCCGCATCGCCGCGCGGTCGACGTCGGCGAGCACCGAGTCCACGATGTCGCGGGTCTCCTGGGCGGTCAGGTGCACGGCCCAGCGCTGCGCCAAGCGGTTCTTGCGCAGCGCGCCGATCTGCAGCTCCTCCAGGGAGTGCGTGTTGGACAGGCGCGGTCCGATGCGCTCGTCGGGGCGCGGGCGGGTTTCGAAGGTGGCGATCACCTCGTCGCGGTCCGCCCGGCGCCCGGCGGCGAACCCGGGGACCTGCACCGCGATCGTCCGCGCGCCGCCGAACTCCGCGCTGAGCGCGCCCCGGTCGGCCCGCTCGTCGTCGAAGACCGCGACCACGTCGATCTCGCCGAGCTCGGCGGCCTTCAGCGCGGAGCCGCCGTCCTCCGGACGGCAGCACAGGGTCACCTCGGCGATCCCCGCCGCGGCCAGGACCTCCTCGGTCTGCTCGCGGTACCGCTCCTTGCGCCCGGTGTAGAACACCACCTGCCCACCGGCGTCCTGCACGTCCCACACGAACCGGGCCAGGCCCGCGTTGACGCTGTCGGTGCGCAGCCGCTCGCGCGGGCGCGCCAGGAACGCGCGGACGAAGTCGGCGCGCACCCCGGCCCAGTCCACCGCCGGGTAGCGCTCGCCCAGCCCGCTCCGCTCGACGAAGTCGTCCCAGGTCTCCGGCGAGTGGGTGGGCAGGACCGGGAGGGTCCCGGCGCTGGCGAGCTCGAGGATGCCCTCCGGGGCGCCGGGCCGCGGACCGGCGGTCGCGCGGGCGGCGTCGAGGACGCGCTGCAGCGGGACGAGCCCGCACAGGTCCACGTCGATGGCGACCGCGGGTTTCGCGAGGTCCGGGTTCCACCGGCGCTGCCGGGTGCGCTGCTGGACCTCGTCGAGCACCGACCGGAGCACCGCGTCCTGCTCCTCCGGCACGGTGTGCGCGTAGCACTGCAGCGGCTGCTCGCCGGAGAGCAGCTCCGCGGTGCTCGGGTCGAGGTAGCGCAGCTCCTCGGCGATCACCCGGTCCACCGCGTGCCGGATCTGCCCGGTCCGGCGACCGCCGCCGAGCTCGGCGAACCCGGTGCTGAGCCGGTCCAGCGTGCCGACCAGCGCGCGGACCCCGGAGGCCACCTCGGCGCGGTTGGGCTCCCAGCTGACCCGCTCCTGGTCGGTGACCACGATCCGGCCGGTGGCCTGCAGCTCCGGGGACAGCTCGACGGCCAGCCCGGTCTCGTCCAGCGCGAACAGCCCGATCCGGTGGACGTCGAGCGCCACCCGGAAGGTGCGCAGCAGCGGTCGGACGAAGTGCTCCAGGAAGTACTCGAGCTCGTCCTCGCGCCATTCGAAGCGGTTGTCCAGCACCACGCGGAGCAGTTCCGGCGTGCCGTCGGCGTCCGGCCGCAGCAGCGCGGAGAGCGGTACGGCGATGGTGCCGCCGGGGTGGGACGGGTGCGCGGGCGCCGGTTCGGCGAGGCGGAGCAGCGCCGCCGCGCCGGTCTCGGTGTCGACCACGGCGCCCGGAACGGGTTGGGCCGCGCAGTGCATCCGCAGGTTGGGGTCCTCGGCGACCACCGCCGAGAACCGCTCCCAGCAGCGGAGCTGCCGTTGCGCGCGGTCCCGCGAGGCGACCGCCCGCAGCTGCACGGTGCGCGCCCGGTCGGTGACGCTGATCTGCCCGTCGGGCAGCTGCACGGCCAGGTCCGGTCCGGTCACCGCGGTCAGCAGGCTCGCGGTGAACTCCGGGTCGGCGCCCGGCAGCAGTTCGACGCGGTCCACCGGAACCCTGGTGCAGCGCCCCGGATCCGGTGCGGCCACCAGGGACCGGGTCAACCGCTGCAGCCAGCTCGCGTCGAACACCTTCCGGGTGCGGCGCAGCCGGACCAGCGCCCGGTACAGGTCGGCCCAGTCCGGTTCACCGCCCAGCGGCACCCCGCTGCCGATGCCGGTGAGCAGGAGGTCCCCGCGCGCGGCGCGCTCGACGCGCAGCCCGTAGCCGCCGTCGGCCAGCAGCTCGTTCGCCGCGGAGGTGGTCAGCGGGTGCCGGAGCGCCGGGGCGTCCTCGGTCGCGCGCGACCGGCCCGGGTGGTGGGCCGGTTCCGCGGTCAAGCGCGCGGTCACGACGTCGCGGTGCGCGTCGCGCACGGGGCAGCGGTACAGGCACGGGTACCCGTGGCAGGGTTGGTGCAGGTCCTCGCGCTCCCCCAGGTCGGAGTCCACCGGGTAAGCACAGCACGACGAACGACGGGAAAACGAGAGGCAGCCGCGCAGTAACCCACAATGACCTTTCTGTCACGGAGAATGACGACCCGATCACCCTAGATAGTGACGTCGCGCGCTGACAACATGACTCAATGCATATTCAATTCGTGTAACGCGGGCGGATCCGCAGGTCAGCGGTGTGGCTGTCACCCGGCCGATGACCAAACAGCCCGATTGGTCAAGTCGTTGCCCGAGGAATCACCCGTTCGATTGATACGGTCTTCGGCATGTCCGGAGCGCACGACACCCCGCGGGCCGGGAAACTTGGGACATCACCGACATCCGGGGAAGCCCCCGGATCTCACCGGTGAACCAGACCGCCGGGTCGGACTCGGCACATCTCCCAGGGCCTCCCCTGAAAGAGAATCACGGTCGTGGTCGGCAAGATGGTCAGTGAACATGATCAAGGAGTTGCCTTGCCAGCCGAAGTCGCCCCACTGCGCCGCAAGCCGGTCCAGCAGCGCAGTGCACAACGCGTGGAGAAGATGCTCGCAGCCTGCGCCGAGCTGATCGACGAGGTGGGCTACGACGGGTTAACGACCACGCTCATCGCCGAACGCGCCGGCGTGGCGGTCGGATCGCTCTACCAGTTCTTCCCGGACAAGCGGGCGGTCGTGCAGGAGCTGACGCTGCGCAACCTGGACCGCTTCGTGCGCACCGTGTCCGCCCGCTTCGACCAGCTGGAGCTGGAGCACTGGTGGGACGCGGTGGACGCGGTCTTCGACGTCTACCTGACCATGCACCGCGAGGTCCCGGCCTTCAGCCGCCTGCACTTCGGCGACGTGGTCGACCTCCGCCTGCTGGACCCGGGCAAGGACAACAACGCGGTCATCGCGGAGAAGCTGATCGGGTTGATCGCCGAGGAGTTCGGCCTCGACCCGCAGCGCCTGGTGCTCCCGCTCGCGGTCGCGGTCGAGGCCGCGGACGCGGTGCTGCACATGGCCTTCCGCCGCGACCCGGCAGGCGACGCGACGCTGGTGGCCGAGGCCAAGGAGATGGTCCGCGGCTACCTCTCCAACCGGATCCCGGAGGGTTAGACCTGCCGGCGAAGCCGTCCGCGCTCGGGTAAGCGGCGTCAGCCGCTTGGAGTGGCTGTTCAGGGTGACCACCCGCGGGTTCTGAGCGGTTTCCTGACGAGGACGGCCCCTCCACCGCGTATTGGACATACATCAGGAGGGGCACCCGCAGTCCGGGGAAGCGCTCAGGTTCCGCTAAGCGAACCCCGAACAACGCAACCCCCACAGGCTCTCAGCCGAAGGACTTGCCCTCGCCCCGGTAGGTCGGGACCGCGGTCAGCTGCTCGCCGTCGATCAGGTGGTAGTGGGTGAAGCGCTCGGCGAGCTCACCGGCCTTGGCGTGCCGGAACCACACCCGGTCGCCGAGCCGGAGCCGGTCGGCGGCCGCCCCGACGACGGGCGTCTGCACCTCGCCAGCGCCCTCCGCCGCGGTCAGCCGCAAGCCGCGCGGCAGGCTCGGCACCGGCACCCGGTCCGGGCCCGGCGGGCCGGAGGCCAGGTAGCCGCCGCCGAACAGGGTCGCGATGCGCGGCGCGGGCCGGTGCACGACCGGCAGCGCGTACTGCACCGCGGGCCGCGGCTGGAAGGCGCGGTAGGCGTCGAACAGCGACGGGCCGATCAGCCCGGAACCGGCGGCGAGCTCGGTGACCGCAGGTTCCGCTGCGGTGCGTTCGAGGCTGCCGGTCCCGCCGCCGTTGACGAACTCCAGCGAGGTCAGCGCGCGCACCGCCCGCACCACCGCGGCGCGCCGCTCGACCAGCTCGGCGGCGGACCGGCGCTGGAGCCAGCGCACGGCGGCCCCGCGCAGCGGGCGTCCGGTCGGCGCGTCGCCGATCCCGGCGATCTGGCCCTCGTAGGCCATCAGTCCGACGAGCTGGAAACCCTTGCGGCGCAGGATGGCCCCGGCAGCCCGGCGGGCCTGGTTCGCGCTGTGCACCGGGGAGCGGCGGGTGCCGATGTGCAGGCCGGGCAGCGGTCGCCAGGAGGCGTCGACCTCCAGGCAGAGCCGGATGTCCGGTCGGGTCGCGCCGACCGCGGCGTCGATCAGGTCCAGGTGCTCGGGCGAGTCCACCACGAGCGCGATCGCGGCGGCCGCGGCCGGATCGGCGGCGAGCTCCCGCAGCGCGCCCCGGTCGACGGTCGGGTAGGCGACCAGGATGTCGTCGCTGACGCCTTCGCGGTGCAGCCACAGGGCTTCGGCCAGGCTGTAGCACATCAGCCCGGCGAAGCCGGGGGTGCGCAGCGCGCGGCTCAGCAGCTCGCGGCAGCGCACCGACTTGGTGGCCACGCGGATCGGTCGACCGGCGGCCCGCCGCACCAGGTCGGCGGCGTTGTGGTCGAACGCGTCGAGGTCGACCACCGCGAACGGCGGATCGAGCTCGCTGGTGATCTCGTCTAACCGGGGCACGCCGACAACGGTAAGCGGAAGGGTCTTGTTATGTGAATCTCTTTCACATAATTTCTCGGCGTATGCACCCGAAGGAGGTGGGCATGCAGCGTTGGACCAACTGGGCCCGAACCGCCACCGGCACGCCGAGCAGCGTCCTCGCGCCGCGCGACACCGCCGAAGCGGCGGCCGCGATCCGCGCTGCGGCCGAAGCCGGTCGCACCGTCCGCCCGCTGGGCACCGGGCACTCGTTCTCCAGCATCGGATCACCGGGCACCGGCTGTGCGCTGGACCTCTCGCACTGGACCGGCATCGTGCGCGCCGAACCGGACACCGGGCTGGTCACGGTCCGCGCCGGGACCCCGCTGCACCAGCTCAACGCGGAGCTGGACGGGCTCGGCCTGGCGATGGCCAACCTCGGCGACATCGACCAGCAGACGATCTCCGGCGCCATCTCCACCGGCACCCACGGCACCGGCGCCGGGCTGGGCGGGCTGGCCACCCAGGTCGAAGCGCTGGACCTGCTGCTCGCCGACGGCAGCGAACGCCGCTGCTCGGCCACCGAGAACCCCGAGCTGTTCGCCGCCGCGCGCGTCGGCCTCGGCGCCCTCGGCGTGATCACCTCGGTGACCCTGCGCTGCGTCCCCGCGTTCACCCTCGCCGCCGAGGAGCACCCGGCGCCGCTGGACGAGGTGCTGGAACGCTTCGACCAGCTGGCCGCCGACCACGACCACGTCGAGTTCTACTGGTTCCCGCACAGCTCGAACACGCTGGTCAAGCGGAACGACCGGCACGACGGGCCGCCGCGACCGCTGCACCCGGTCCGGCACTTCCTGGAGTACGAGGTGCTGGAGAACCGGCTGTTCGGCGCGGTCTGCAAGCTCGGCCGCGCGGTGCCCGCGCTGGTGCGGCCGCTCAACCGGATCTGCGCCTCGACCTGGTCCGCCCGCTCCTACAGCGACCGGTCGCACCGGGTCTTCACCACCCCGCGCAGCGTCCGGTTCGTGGAGTCCGAGTACGCGATCCCGCAGGAAGCCCTGCGCGACGTGCTGCGGGAGCTGCGGGCGGCCGCGCGCGACCTGGCCGATCCGGTGATGTTCCCGGTCGAGGTGCGCGTCGCGGCGGCCGACGACATCTGGCTGTCCACCGCCTACCAGCGCCCGACCGCCTACATCGCGATCCACCAGTTCCAGGGCATGCCGCACCGCCGGTGGTTCGACGCCTTCGAGGACATCGCGGGTGCGGCGGGCGGCCGACCGCACTGGGGCAAGATGCACCGGCTCGACGCCGCCGCGCTGCGCGAGCGCTACCCGCGCTTCGACGACTTCCGCCGCCTCCGCGCCGAGCTGGACCCCGGCGGCGTCTTCCGCAACGCCTACCTGGACCGCGTCCTCGGCCCTGTGGACAACTCCGCGACTTGTCCACAGGAGGACCCCGATTTCAATGGAAATCAGGTGTCCGATTTCCATTGAAATCGCATCAGCCCAGGGCCTGGCGGAGGGCGTCGGGGATCGGGGTCGGACCGTTGACCAGAGCCAGCTCGCGCCGGACCGAGGCGGGTTCGTCGAGCAGCGCGATGAGCACCGCGGCGACGTCGGCCCGCGTCACCTCGGCGCGGTCGACCTCCGCGGCCAGCGTCACCCGACCGGTCGGCGGATCGTCGGTCAACCGACCCGGCCGCAGGATCGTCCAGTCCAGCGGGCGGGCCCGCAGATCCGCCTCCGCCGCCCGCTTGGCGTCCAAGTAGGCGCCGAACACGGGGTCCACGTCGGACGGATTGGGCTTGGTGGTCCCCATCGCGCTGACCTGCAGGAACCGGCGCACTCCGGCCTCCTCGCAGGCATCCGCCAGCAGCGCCGACGCGGCCCGGTCCACAGTGTCCTTGCGGGCCGCGCCGCTGCCCGGACCGGCACCGGCGGCGAACACCGCGGCGTCCACACCGGACAGCGACCCGGCCAGGTCGACCGCGTCGACCTCCTCCAGATCGGCCACCAGCGGCTCCACCCCGTCGGCCCGCAGGTCCGCGGCGTGGTCCGGGTTGCGGACCAGCCCGAGCACCGAGTCGCCGCGTTCGACCAAGCCCCGCCCGAGGTGCCGCGCGATCTTCCCGTGGGCCCCGGCAATCACGATTCGCATGCCGTCCAACGTAGGCCACCGACGGCATCTGCACCGATCAACCACAACCTGTGGACAACTAGGCACAGGCTGTGGACAACTGCTGTGGAGTGTGGAGAAACGGCCCGCCCACCACAACCGGTGGTACCGGCGGGCCGCTCGCTCCACCGACGTATGGCGCAGTTCCAGCCGGAGTTACTCGGCGCGGGCGGCTGGAACTGCGTCCCCCAGGGGTTAGCTCCGCGTGGGCGCCGGGGCCTCGGTGGCGAGCAGCTGCTCGTAGACCACCTCGTTCACCCAGCGCGACACAGCGGTGTGCTCCACCGGCGGCGCGTCGGCGAAGCAGCGGCCCTCGAGCTCGACCTGCACGTCGTCGCCGTCCGCGCTGAGCACCGCGATGCCGAACTGGCGGGCCCGGATCAGGCAGGTCTCGGTGAAGTCCGGGGCGATCGCGACGTTGCGCGGCACCACGATCGCCGCGCTGGTGAACCGGGAGAACGGCACCGCGGCGGTCAGCGCGCTGCGCCAGTGCCGGGCCGGGGCGAGCACGCCGGAGAGCTCCGCGGCGGGCGGGGGCACCCGGCCGTCCATCTCCGGCCACACCCAGGTGGCGATCTCCGCGCGGTCCAGCACCGGGCCGCTGCCGAAGCAGAGCCGTTCGGCGTGCGCGTCGGGCAGCAGCTCGGCCGTCGCGATGACCTGCCGCCCGTACAACTTCACCGGCGGCAGCACGCTGCCCGCCCACCCGAGGATGTCCACCGCGCGCTGCGCGAGCCGGCCCATGGAGGCGACCGGTCCCAGCGGGGACCGAAGTTGCGTCGTCGAGCAGGCTCGGACCTCGTCCTCGGTCCAGGCACGTCCCGGCATTCCGGTCACGGCGTTCCGCCTCCCTCATGAACTGCGCTTGCACTCCACGGCCACCGACGGCGGGGCCACGTGCTGACTAAAACAGCTCGGGGCGGGTTCTGCGCTGCTCATCCGGTGCCGCTGCGACCGGCGGCGGACATCGGTCGGTGACTGGTCGATGAATGACAACTGGACTTCAGTCCAGCGATGCCGCCATTCAGGTGATGGCGGTACGACGCACGCCGCCCGAGCTCACCGGGACAGCAGGTCGAGCTCGGTGCGCTCCAGCTCCAGCAGGCGCTGCCGGATCCCCTCCGCGGCGGGCAGCAGTGCTTTGACCAGCTTGCCGACGTCGGCCCGCACGCTGTGCGCCACCACGCCGAGCGCGGCGACGACCGAACCACCGGCGTCGAGCACCGGCACCGCGACCGAGCAGTTCCCGAGCGTCATCTCCTCGTTGGCCTGCGCGAAACCGCGGCTGCGCACGCTCTGCAGCTCGCGCCCCAGCCGACCGGGCTCGGTGATCGTGTAGGCGGTGTACCGGGCCAGGCCGCGCTCGCAGCACTCGTGCACCACCGTCGCCGGGGCGTGCGCGAGCAGCACCTTGCCGACTCCCGTCGAGTGCAGCGGCAGCCGCCCACCGCTGCGCGAGATGATCGGCACCGCGCGGGGCGTGGTGAGCTTCTCGACGTAGACGACCTCCAGCCCGGCGCGCACCGCCAGGTGGACGTTGTCGTGGGTGTGGCGGCAGAGCTCCTGCATGTGCGGCAGGGCGACCTCGCGCAGCCGGGTGTTGACCGGTGCCAGCAGCCCGATCTCCCACAACCGCAGGCCGATCGAGTACCGGCCGTCGCCGTCGCGCTGCAGCGCGCCCCAGAGCTCGAGCTCGCGGACCAACCGGTGGGCGGTGGCCAGCGGGATCTCCGCCCGCCGCGCGATGGCGGTCAGGGTCAGCCGGACGTGGTCGATGTCGAAGGCGGTGAGCACGCTGAGGGCGCGCGCCGTGACCGATCGGCCAGGATCCCGACTGTTTCCCGCCATGTCGCCTCCCGTGGAGCGGCCCGGGCCGCTCGGGTGTCACCCGCTGGACCCAAGCCCAGCACAGTCGATCGCTTTCGCCAAGCCCGCGCCGATCATCCGAGCCCGAGCAGTTCCCGCATCCGCGCGTACTTCCGCGCGAGCCGCTCCTGGGTCGCGGCGTCCAGCGCGGCCAGCCGCCGCGGATCGGCGTTGTGCGTCAGGTCCGCCTCCTTGACCAGCAGCGCGCCGGGGGTCTCCAGGATCCGCGCGGCGTACTCGGCGGGTTCCTCGCCGGGCCGCTTGGTCACGGCGAGCACGATGTCCTTGGTCTCGGCCAGCAGCGGGGCCTGCCGCAGCCACTGCTCGGTCACCGCCCCGTCCTCGACGGAGTCGTGCAGCCAGGCCGCCGCGATCTGCGCCTCGCTGCCGCCGCGGTCCCGCACCCCGGCGGCCACGGCGGCGAGGTGCTCGACGTAGGGCCGTCCGGCCTTGTCGACCTGTTCCCGGTGCGCCCGCGCCGCGAGCTCGGCGATCTCGTCCAACCCCATGACCTGCGCTGCCACAGCAGAACCGTACAAGATCAACTAATTCCGGCGACCAGCGCGAGCACCCGGCACAGCAGCGAACCGGCACCGGCGAAGGCCCGAACCGCACCAGCCCGGCGGCCACCCGCGCCGAAAAACCTGGCAGAACCCCGCCAACCCCCAATCCGCCCCCGAGTGGCGATCACCACACCCCCTCCCCAACCCGATGTTCGCCGTCCGCTGAACCCGTCCGAGCCCCCGAACATGACGAATCCCACCCCGCAACAGAGTTCCGCCCGGTCCGGGTGGTCCTCGCAGGGCCACCCATCCCGTTGGCGGGCGCCCGCGGCGAGCCCAGACTCGAGGCATGGCCAACAAGGAACTGGGCGACTTCCTCCGCGCCCGCCGCGCCGGGCTCACACCGGAGGAGATCGGGCTCCCGGTCGAGCTCGGTGTCGTCCGCCGCGTCGCCGGTCTGCGGCGCGGCGAGGTCGCCCGGTTGGCCGGGGTGAGCGCCGAGTACTACACCCGGCTCGAGCAGGGCCGCGTCGGACAGCCCTCCGAGCAGGTGCTGCTCGCCCTGTCCGACGCCCTGCAGCTGGACGACGTCGAGCGGCGGCACCTGTTCACCCTCGCTGGCACCGCGTCCGGGGTGCGGGACCGCGGCGAAAGCTCGGCGCGACTGCGGCCTGCGATGCGGCAGGTGCTGGAGTCGATGGACCTGTGCCCGGCCTACGTCCGCGACAGCAATCTCCAGATCGTCGCCGGGAACTCGCTGTGGGAGCTGCTGTTCCCGGACATCGCCGCGCTGCCCCGCCGGGAGCGCAACATGGTCCGCTGGACGCTGCTGGACCCCCGAGCCCGCCTGGTCTGGCGCGACTGGGAGCGGGTGGCCCGCGACCACGTCCGCGTGCTGCGGCTGGCCGCTGCCGACCAGCCCCGCAACCAGCGCATCGCCAACCTGATCGGCGAGCTGATGGTGCGGTCGCCGGAGTTCCCGGCGTGGTGGTCCGAGCACCGCGTCCACGAGCGCAGCACCGGCACGAAGCGGATCCACCACCACCTCGTCGGCGACCTGGAGCTGCAGTTCGAGATCTTCACCCCGGTCGCCGACCCGAGCCTGTCGATGCTGGTCTACGCCGCCCCGACCGGATCCCCCAGCGAGGAGCGCCTGCGGCTGCTCGCGAGCTGGGGACGCCAGCCCGCGGCGCCCCGGAGCGCTGACGCGGACACCTGACCGGCCGTCACATCCCCATCACCCGGACACGAGTGCACCGCGCACTCGGAGTCGACAACGCCGTGCGCGCACGCGCCCGGCGGCGCCCGATCACGGCCTGAGAGCCGTCACCGAAAGGAAAATCGCTGATGAGCAAGACGTTCCTGGTCACCGGTGTCAGCACCGGGCTCGGACTCGCGATCGCCCGGCGGGCGCTGGCGGCCGGGCACCGGGTCGCTGGCACGGTGCGCACCGAGGAGCACGCGGCCGCCTTCCAGGCCCTGGACGCCGAACGCGCCCGGGCCTTCATCCTCGACCTGACCGAAGAGGACCGGATCGAGCCGACGGTGCGCGCCGCCGAAGCCGCGCTGGGGCCGATCGAGGTGCTGGTGGCCAACGCCGGGTACGGCGTCGAGGGCACCTTCGAGGAATCCCCGATGTCCGACCTGCGCCGCCAGTTCGAGGTCAACGTGTTCGGCACGGTGGCGACCGTGAAGGCGGTGCTGCCCGGCATGCGCGAGCGGCGGAGCGGCCACATCTTCGTGATCACCTCGATGGGCGGGATGACCACGTTCCCCGGCCTGTCCTTCTACGAGGGCAGCAAGCACGCGATGGAGGGCATCACGGAAGGACTGGCGCAGGAGGTCGCGCAGTTCGGGGTGCGGGTGACCGCGGTGGCCCCCGGCGCCTTCGCCACCGACTGGGCGGGCCGGTCGCTGACCCGCACGCCGCGCAGCATCCCCGACTACGACGAGCTGTTCGACCCGATCCGCGCCCGCCGCCAAGCCCTGGCAGGCCAGGGGATCGGCGACCCCGACCGCGCAGGCCGAGCCATCCTCACCGTGCTCGAAGCCGACGAGCCACCCGTGCACCTCCTGCTCGGCTCGGACGCCCTGCGCCTGGTCACGGCCGGACGCCAACGGGTCCAGAACGACATCGACACCTGGAAGGACCTCACCCTCTCCACCGACCGCCCCGAAGGCGGAGCCACCGTCTCCGCCTGACCCGACAACGCCGCGCGTGGTCGACCAACCCGAACCTGGTCGACCACGCCGACGTGCTGCGGCGAAGAGACCGAACTGTTCGCTGTCCGCTGAACCCACCCGGGCCCCGAACATGACAAACCCCACTCCCCAGCGAAAAGACCAACCTCACACCGAAAAACCCCAGCACAACCACCAAACCGGACAAACCAAACCCAAAACCCGACCCCACCCCGAAAACCGAGAAACACCCCACACCCCAACACCTCAGAACCGGAGAAGGAGGAGGAGAAGGACCACCGCGAACCGCAGCCCGCGAACCACCGAAGCCGCAAGGCGAGCAACGAGAGACAAAACGAGAGGCCGGTCACCCCACCGCACAAGGTGACCAACCCGCTGGTCCCCAACCCAGGCCGGGAACGCCACCCATCGCAAGGAGCAAGAAGAAAGGTGCCCACCGCACCGTGGGGGCCTACGGGGGCTCGGCCCCCGTAAAGAAATACGAAGAAGGCCCCCGGCGAAGCATGAGCCGGGGGCCTTCCGAGTGGGCGAGGAGGGAGTTGAACCCTCACGTCCTTTCGGACACACGGACCTGAACCGTGCGCGTCTGCCATTCCGCCACTCGCCCGTGGCTTGGCTGGAAGCTTACACTGCCTACTTCCGGCCTTCGGCACCGGGGTCGCTTTCGCTTCCCTGCTGCCCTGTTGGCGGAAGTAGATTAGCACGGGCTGACGAGGGGCTTCGACGGGGGGTCGGACTTGTTGGGAACTGGGCGGTGTCTCGGCCCGTTGACCCAGATACGATGGGTGCCAGGAGTCGTACGCGTGGAAGGAAATTGCCGTGGGCCTCGTGCAGCGCTTTGAGCGCCGACTCGAAGGCATCGTCGGCAACGGCTTCGCGCGCGTTTTCGGCGGGAAGGTCGTACCCCAGGAGGTCGCCCAGGCGCTGCAGCGGGACGCCGAGCTGCAGGTCCGGGAGCTCGCCGGGGGGCGGCTGCTCGCGTGCAACAACTACGTTGTGCAACTGAGCCCGTCCGATCACGATCGGCTCACCGACGACGAGGACCGGGTGACCGACCTCCTCGCCGACTGCGTTCAGGAGCATCTCACCGAGCAGGGGTGGGACACATATGGTGACGTCGTAGTCTCCCTGGAGCGCTCTGAGACGCTGCACACGGGACAGTTTCGAATCAGTTCGACCGTCGACCCCGACGTGACTCGACGGCCGGCACAACCGCGTACCGCAGGAGACCGACCCATGAGCCAGCCACCAGGCCACTACCCCCAGGGAGATCCGTACAACCAGCAGGGGCAGTACGGCTACGACCAGGGTTACGGCCAAGGCCAGGACCCCAACTACGGCTACGGCCAGCAGCCCCCGGCCCCCGGCTACGACCAGGGCGGCTACGGCCAGCAGCAGCCCCCGGCGGCCGGGTACGACCAGGGCTACGGGCAGCAGCCCGGTTACGACCAGGGCGGCTACGGCCAGCCCGCCGGTTACGACCAGGGCTACGGCCAGCAGCCCGGCTATGACCAGGGCGGCTACGGCCAGCAGCCGGGCTACGACCAGGGTTACGGCCAGCCCCCGGCGGCCGGTTACGACCAGGGCTACGGGCAGCAGCCCGGTTACGACCAGGGCGGCTACGGCCAGCCCGCCGGTTACGACCAGGGCTACGGGCAGCAGCCCGGCTACGACCAGGGCTACGGCCAGCCCCCGGCGGCCGGGTACGACCAGGGCTACGGGCAGCCCGCCGGGTACGACCAGGGTTACGGCCAGCAGCCGGGCGGCGCCTACCCGCAGTCGGGCGGCTTCCCGGACCAGGGCGGCTACGGGCAGCAGCCCGGTGGCGCCTACCCGCAGAGCGCTCCCGGTGGTTACCCGCAGGGCGGCCCGCGCGGCATGATGACCGCGACGCTGCACCTCGACGACGGTTCGAACCGCTCGTACACGCTGCAGCAGGGCTCGAACATCATCGGCCGCGGCCAGGAGGGGCAGTTCCGGCTGCCCGACACCGGGGTGTCCCGCAAGCACATCGAGATCACCTGGGACGGCCAGAGCGCGATGTTGGCCGACCTCGGTTCCACGAATGGCACCACGGTGAACGGCACTCCGGTGCAGACTTGGCAGTTGGCGGACGGCGACGTGATCAGGGTCGGCCACTCCTCCCTGATCTTCCGCGCTCAGCAGGCCTGAGCCAGCGGACCGCGTCAACGACACGAGTAGGAGCGTTCACAACAAGTGCCAGAGCTGGTGATGCAGCTGACCAGAGCAGGGTTCCTCGCCCTGCTCTGGTTGTTCGTGCTGGCTGCGCTTCGAGTGGTTCGTTCGGACCTCTACTCGGCGTCCGGGATGCGGGTCCCGATGCCAGGTGCGGGTCGGGCTCCGGCGAAGGCCAGGGGCAGGAGCAAGGCGCCACGCCAGATGGTGGTGACGCACGGCGCGCTCGCCGGCACGCGCATTTCGCTGGACGGTCGGCCGATCCTGATCGGCCGGGCGGACGACTCCACGTTGGTCCTCGATGACGACTACGCGTCGACACGACACGCGAGGTTGTCGCTCCGGGGCTCCGATTGGTACGTGGAGGATCTAGGCTCCACAAACGGCACATACCTCGATCGGGCGAAGGTCACGGGGCCGACCAAGGTCCCGCTCGGCGTTCCGATCAGAATCGGCAAGACGGTGATCGAGCTGCGCTCATGACCCTCGTCCTTCACTACGCAGCCCGCAGCGACCGCGGCCTGGTTCGTTCCAACAACCAGGACTCGGTCTATGCCGGCCCACGACTACTCGCCCTCGCGGACGGCATGGGAGGCCATGCCGCCGGGGAGGTCGCCAGCAAGGTCGTCATCGCGGCGCTGGCGCCGCTGGACGACGACGAACCCAGCGACGACCTGTTGGGTGAGCTCCGCAACGCGGTGCTGACCGGCAACAGCGCCATCGCCGAGCTGGTGGCCAACGACCCGGACCTGGAAGGGATGGGCACCACGCTGACCGCTGTCCTGTTCGCGGGCAGCAAGCTCGGCCTGGTGCACATCGGCGACTCCAGGGCCTACCTGGTCCGCGACGGTGAGCTGACCCAGATAACCCACGACGACACCTTCGTGCAGTCGCTGATCGACGAAGGCCGGATCACCGAGGAGGAGGCCGCCAACCACCCGCAGCGCTCGCTGCTGCTGCACGCGTTGACCGGCCACGAGGTGGAACCGAGCCTGGCGATCCGGGAGGCCCGCGCCGGGGACCGCTACCTGCTCTGCTCGGACGGGCTGACCGGCCCGGTGAGCACCGAGACGCTGGCGGAGGCCCTGCGCATCCCGGACCCGCAGCAGTGCGCGGACCGGATGATCGAACTCGCCCTCAAGGGCGGCGGTCCGGACAACGTGACCGTGATCATCGCCGACGTCGTCGACGTCGAGTTCGGCGACGACGCCCCGATCGTCGGGGGCGCGGCGGGAAATGGCGATGAGCATCCGCAACCCGATTCGTCGGCGGCGCGCGCGTCCGCGGTGACCATGCCGCGGCCGCAGCCGCAGCGTTTCGAGCCCACCTCACCGCCGCCGGAGCAGCCGCGCAAGCGGCGTTGGCTGCGCTGGCTGCTGGTGACGTGCGGCGTGCTCATCCTGCTCGGAGGCGGTGCACTGGTCGGGCGTTGGTGGGTGCTCAACCAGTACTACATCGGTGCGAACAGCGCCGACGAGGTGGTGATCTACCAGGGCGTGCAGGGCAGCGTGCTCGGCGTCTCGCTGAACTGGCAGGTGGAGACCTCCTGCCCGCCGGACTCGGCCGCGGACTGCACCCCGATCAAGGTGACCGACCTGCAGGAGGCGCAGCGGGGCGACGTGCGCAACGGCATCACCGAGGTCAACGGCCTGCAGGACGCCCGCGAGGCGATGCGCCGGCTGCGGATGACCGCGCTGCTGCCCGAGTGCAAGAAGCCCGAGCCGCCGGCTCAGCAGCCGCCGGCTCAGCAGCCGCCGGCTCAGCAGCCGCCGACGCAGCAGCCGCCGAACGGGCAGCAGCCACCGGGTGCGGGCCTGCCGCCCGACCAGCCGCAGCCGCCCGAGGCACCCGCCCCGGATGACGCAACCCCGCTGCAGACGGAGGAGCAGAAGCCGGGCGTGACCTGCCGGATGGTGAGTTGATGCCCGAACCGGCCGCTCAGACCGGAGCGACCAGCGGCGCCCCGCGAGTTCTCACTCGGCGGGGCACCGAACTGTTCATGCTGGTTATCGCTGCGGTGATCGTCACCTTCGCGCTGCTCATCGTGGAGATCTCCCAGGAGCAGACGCTCACCAAGGAGCTCTTCCTCTACGGTGCGGCGTTCCTGGTGCTCTTCGGCGCGGCGCACTTCGCGGTGCGCCGCTGGGCGCCGTACGCGGACCCGCTGATCCTGCCCCTGGTCGCGTTGATCAACGGGCTGGGGTTGGTGATGCTGCACCGGCTCGACCTGGCCGAGGTCGTCGGCGGGCCCTTCACCGGCAAGCAGATCATGTACAGCACGGCAGGCGTGGTGCTGTTCGTCCTGGTGCTGGTGTACGTCAAGGACCACCGCACGCTGGCCCAGTACGGGTACACGTGCGGTTTCATCGGGTTGGCGCTGCTGGCGCTGCCCGGTCTGCTCCCGGCGAGCATCTCGGAGGCCAACGGCGCCAAGCTGTGGATCCGGCTCGGCCCGCTCGGGCAGATCCAGCCCGGTGAGTTCGCGAAGATCCTGCTGCTGGTCTTCTTCGCCTCGTTCCTGGTGTCCAAGCGGGAGCTGTTCACCACCGCGGGCAAGCGGTTCCTGGGCATCGACTGGCCGCGGCCGCGGGACCTGATGCCGGTGATCGTGTCCTGGGTGCTGTCCATCGGCATCGTGGTGCTGGAGAAGGACCTGGGCACCTCGCTGCTGTTCTTCGGCATCGTGCTGGTGATGATCTACATCGCCACCGAGCGCGCGGTGTGGGTCTTCCTCGGCCTGTCGATGTTCGCCCTCGGCTGCATCGTCGCGTTCAACCTGTTCGACCACGTCCAGGCCCGGGTGAACACCTGGCTGGACCCGTTGGCCGAGGGCTACGCGAACGACCAGCTGCGCACCGGGCTGTTCGGCATGGCCAACGGCGGGGTGCTCGGCTCCGGGCTCGGGTCCGGGCGGCCGAACATGACCTCGTGGGCGGTCAGCGACTTCATCATCTCCGCCATCGGTGAGGAGCTCGGCCTCGTCGGGCTGATGGCGCTGCTGATGGTGTACCTGCTGCTGATGATGCGCGGGCTGCGCAGCGCGCTGGCGGTGCGCGACTCCTTCGGGAAGCTGTTCGCCGGTGGTCTGTCGTTCACCATCGCGCTGCAGCTGTTCGTGGTCGCGGGTGGCGTCACCGGCCTGATCCCGATGACGGGTCTGACCGCGCCGTTCCTGGCCTACGGCGGTTCTTCGCTGCTGGCCAACTACATGCTGATCGCACTGCTGCTGCGGATCTCCGACGCGGCGCGCCGACCGCAGACGCCTGCCAAGCCCAAGCCCAAGCAAGCGCCTATCGCGGAAGCGCACACGGAACTGGTGGAGCGTCCCCGATGAACAAGCCACTGCGCCGAGTGGCGCTGGCCATGATGGTGATGGTCGTGCTGCTGATGGGCAACGCGACCTACGTCCAGGTCATCCGGGCCGACGAACTCCGCGACCACCCGCTGAACAAGCGGACGCTGTACGAGGAGTTCGGCCGGGAGCGCGGCCAGATCATCGCCCAGGGCCAGTCGCTGGCCAGGTCCGTGCCCAACGACGACAACCGCTACAAGTGGCTGCGCACCTATCCGAGCGGGCCGCTGTACGCCCCGGTGACCGGGTTCTACTCGTTCTACTACGGCTCCAACGGAATCGAGCGCGCCCAGGACAAGATCCTCACCGGCAAGGACGACAGCTTGGCGTTCGACCGGCTGTCGGACATGATCACCGGCAAGGAGGCGCGCGGCGGCAGCGTCGAGCTGACCATCAACCCGGCCATGCAGCAGGTCGCCTACGAGCAGCTGACCAAGCAGGGCTACGAGGGTTCGGTGGTGGCGCTGGACCCGCGGACCGGCGAGATCCTGACGATGGTCAACGCGCCGTCCTACGATCCGAACCTGCTGACCTCGACGGACAACAACGAGGTCGCAGCGCGGTGGAACGAGCTCAGCGAGGCCCCGGGCAACCCGATGTCCAACCGGGCGGTCTCCGAGATCTACCCGCCGGGCTCGACGTTCAAGATGATCACCACGGCGGCCGCGCTGCAGAACGGCTACAAGCCGAACAGCAAGGTGGAGACCGCCGCGCGCATCCCGCTGCCCGGCACCGCCAGCGCCACGCTGCCCAACTACGGCAGCAACACGTGCAAGGGCGACACCCTGACCGACGCCGTGGCGTACTCGTGCAACACGGCGTTCGCCAAGATCGCCGGTGAGCTCGGCGCGGACAAGCTGCGGGAGACCGCCGCCGCGTTCGGGTTCGGCGACGACCTGCAGATCCCGATGAGCGTGGCCAAGTCGGACCTCGGCGCGATGGCCGACCAGGCGGCGCTGTACCAGAGCGGCATCGGCCAGCGCGACGTGCGGGTCACCCCGCTGCAGAACGCGATGATGACCGCGGCCATCGCCAACGACGGCAAGCTGATGAAGCCGCAGCTGGTGAAGGCGACCCGCGCCCCGGACATGTCGGAGCTGGACACCCTCCGGCCGGAGGAGATGAAGCAGTCCGTCTCGCCGGAGATCGCGCACATGCTCCGCGAGATGATGATCCAGTCGGAGAAGAACACCAGGGGCTCCGGCAAGATCTCCAACGTCCAGATCGCCTCGAAGACCGGTACCGCCCAGCACGGCGACCCCGGTGACAAGCCGCACGGCTGGTACGTGGCGTTCGCGCCCGCCGAGAACCCGACCATCGCGGTCGCGGTGATCGTGGAGAACGGCGGCGACGAGGGTGCGGAGGCCACCGGCGGCTCGATCGCCGCCCCGATCGGCCGGGAGGTCATCCGGGCCGGTCTGCAGGGGGGTGGCTGACCCGTGCTGACCTCCGGCCAGTTACTCGCCGACCGGTACCGCCTCGGCAAGCGCATCGCGGTCGGCGGGATGGGCGAGGTGTGGGAGGCGGTGGACGTCCGGCTGGACCGGACCGTGGCGATCAAGGTGCTCAAGGCCGAGCTGTGCGGGGACGCCGAGTTCCTGCACCGCTTCCGCACCGAGGCGCGCACCACCGCGTCCCTGAACCACCCGGGCATCGCCGCGGTGCACGACTACGGCGAGACCGCCGCGATCCCGGACGGGCCGGAGGACACCGCATACCTGGTGATGGAGCTGGTGGAGGGCGAGCCGCTGGCGGCGATCCTCGCCCGCGAGGGCCGCATCAACACCGACCACACGCTGGACATGCTGGAGCAGGCGGGCCAGGCGCTGCAGGCCGCGCACGAGCGCGGTCTGGTGCACCGCGACGTCAAGCCCGGCAACATCCTGATCACGCCCGACGGCAAGGTGAAGCTGACCGACTTCGGCATCGCCAAGGCCGCCGACTCGGCGCCGGTGACCCGCTCCGGGATGGTGATGGGCACCGCGCACTACATCGCGCCGGAGCAGGCCCTGGGCAACGACGCCACCCCGTCCAGCGACGTGTACTCGCTGGCCGTGGTCGGCTACGAGTGCCTGATGGGGCACCGCCCGTTCCTGTCCGACAACGCGGTGACGGTCGCGATGATGCACATCCGCGACATCGCGCCGCCGCTGCCGCCGGACGTGCCGCCCGGGGTGCGGGCGCTGATCGAGGCGACCATGGCCAAGGACCCGCGGCGCCGCTACGCCGACGGCGGCGAGTTCGCCGCCGCGGTCGCCGCGGTGCGCGCCGGTCGACCGCTGCCGACGCCGTCGTCGCTGGTCGTGCCGCAGCAGCGGCAGCAGCTGGGCGTGCCGGTGAACACCGGGGTCCACCCGATGCCGACGCAGCTCCCGCCGATGGGCAACACCTATCCGCCGGGGCTGATCCCACCGCAGGCACCGGCGCCGCAGCTGCCACCACCACCGCAGCCGCCGCCGACGTCCTCGGCCAACAAGGTCGTGGTCTGGGTGCTGGTGGCGGTGCTGGCGGTGGCGGTGCTGGTCGCGGTGGGCTTCACCACGTACTGGATCGTCAACCGGGACCAAGGCCTGGGTGCGCAAGCTCACGGCCTGGATTCCACCGCGGCGCTGAGCCACACTGCGCTGCGGAAACCGGACCCGGTGGCCCCGCCGGGCACCGGAGTCGGGGAACCACCACTCGCCCTGTCGGCGTCGACCGGCGGGGGCGGATCGGCATGATGGGACGATCGTTGACAAGGATCGGAACGACGCTTCGATGAGTTCACCCCGACTTCTGTCCAACCGATACGAGCTCGGTGAGACGCTCGGCTACGGCGGCATGTCCGAGGTGTTCCGCGGCCGCGACACCCGGTTGAGCCGGGACGTGGCGGTGAAGATCCTGCGCGCCGACCTCGCCCGCGACCCCACGTTCCAGCTGCGGTTCCGGCGCGAGGCGCAGAACGCCGCCGCGCTGAACCACCCGGCGATCGTGGCCGTCTACGACACCGGTGAGACGGACTCCGAGAGCGGGCCGCTGCCGTACATCGTGATGGAGTACGTCGACGGCCGGACGCTGCGCGACATCGTCAAGACCGAGGGTCCGCTGGCGCCGCGCCGGGCGATGGAGGTCATGGCGGACGCGTCCGCGGCGCTGGACTTCAGCCACCGGCACGGCATCGTGCACCGGGACGTCAAGCCGGCCAACATCATGATCACCCGCTCCGGCGCGGTGAAGGTGATGGACTTCGGCATCGCCCGCGCGCTGGCCGACGGCCAGGCCGCGGTCACCCAGACCGCCGCGGTGATCGGCACCGCGCAGTACCTGTCGCCGGAGCAGGCCCGCGGTGAGGCGGTGGACGCGCGCAGCGACGTCTACGCCTCCGGCTGCGTGCTGTTCGAGCTGCTCACCGGGGAACCGCCGTTCACCGGCGACTCCCCGGTCGCGGTGGCCTACCAGCACGTCCGGGAGGAGCCGCGCAAGCCCTCCGACGTCAACGCGACGGTGCCCGCCTCGCTGGACGCGGTGGTGCTCAAGGCGCTGAGCAAGAACCCGGCGAACCGCTACCAGTCGGCCGCGGAGATGCGCGCCGACCTGGTGCGGGTGCTGTCCGGGCAGCGCCCGAAGGCTCCGATGATCATGTCGGACGAAGAGCGCACCGCGATGCTGACCCAGAACTCGGCGACCGAGCTGATGTCGCCGGGTCGGCACCGGTCGGTGGACCGCGACCCGGAGGAGCCGGTCGACGACGAGAAGGAGCGCAAGCGCCGCCGGACCCGGACGGTCGCGGCGGTCACGGTGGCCTGCGTGGCGGTCTTCGCGCTGGCCGCGTGGGCGATCACCCTGCTGGTCGGCAACAGCGGCTCGAAGACGGAGCCGGTGCCGAACCTGGTGGGCATGATGAAGATCCGCGCGCAGGAGGAGGCGCAGAAGCTGGGCTGGCGGGTCAAGGTCAATCCGTGCCCCTCCAAACCGGAGGAGATCGACAAGATCGTCAGCCAGCGGCCCGAGTACCCGGCGCAGCTCAACAAGGAGACCTCCGAGATCGTGCTGTGCTCCGGCACCGGCCCGGAGAGCGTGCAGGTCCCGGACCTCGAGGGCCTGACGATGTCCCAGGCGCAGCAGAAGCTGGACTCGCTCGGCCTCAAGCTGGGCCTCTCGCCGGAGCGCCGGGAGACCTCCGACCCCAAGATGGTCCAGAAGATCATGGACTGGGACAGCCGGGGCAGCTCCGTCGCCAAGGGCACCACGATCAACGTCGTGATCGGCGTGGAGATCGAGACGGTCGAGGTCCGCGACGTCCGCGGCATGCCCTTCGACACGGCCAAGGCCTACCTGGAGGGCGCCGGGTTCTCCGTCAAGAAGCAGACCCGGGACTCCGACCAGCCGACGGACACGGTGATCGACCAGACCCCGTCGGGCGGCTCCAAGGTCCGCCCGAAGTCCGAGGTGGTGCTGGTGGTCTCCAACGGCCAGCAGATGACGGTACCGTCGCTGACCGGCATGTCCCCGAGCGAGGCCAGGGCGGCGCTGCAGGCCCAGGGCTGGACCGGTGAGATCAACGAGGTCAGCCAGGAGACCGCGGACAAGGACATGGACGGCAAGGTGGTCAGCTCCTCGCCGGGAGCGGGCCAGAAGATCAGCCGGAACCAGACGGTGACGATCTACGTCGGCGAGTACACCAGCTCACCGACCACCAGCCCGGGCAACGGCGGCGGCCTCTTCCCGCCGTTCGACTGACCCGAAGACCGCGAAGGGCCACCTCCCGCCGGGGAGGTGGCCCTTCGTCGTTCGCGGTCAGCGCTGGGCGGCTGCGGCGACTTCGCGCATGCCCCGCTCGAGGTCGGCGACCAGGTGCTCGTCCACCGGGTGGCCCGCGGTGGCCATCCAGTTCGCCAGCATGCGGTGGCCGCCGTCGGTGAGCACCGACTCGGGGTGGAACTGGACGCCCTCGACCGGCAGCTCGCGGTGGCGCATGCCCATCACGATGCCCGAGGCGGTGCGGGCGGTGATCTCGAAGTCGTCCGGGATGGTGTCCGCGCGGACGATCAGCGAGTGGTAGCGGGTCGCGATGAACGGCTCCGGCAGCCCGGCGAACACCCCGGCGCCGGAGTGGTGGATCTCGCTGACCTTGCCGTGCAGCAGCTCGGGCGCCCGCTCGACGACCCCGCCCCACACCGCGCCGATGGCCTGGTGCCCGAGGCACACGCCCAGCACCGGCTTGCGCTCCGCCGCGCAGCGCTGGATGAGCTCCATCGTGCGCCCGGCGCGGTCCGGCGTGCCCGGACCGGGGCTGAGCAGCACGCCGTCGGCGGTCGCCACGTCGTCGTCGGTGACGACGTCGTTGCGGCGCACGACGCAGTCCGCGCCCAGCTGCGCGAGGTACTGCACGAGGTTGTAGACGAAGCTGTCGTAGTTGTCGACGACGAGTACGCGCACGCCGCCAGCGTACGCGCGCCCGCCAGGTCCCGTCCTTCCGGTTTTGAACCTGTTCCTGTCCTTGTCTTTGAAGCGGCGAAGCCGCTTAGCCCACCTACGCAGCTTGCACCGCCGCGGGTTCTCAGCGTTCGCCTGGCGAGGACGGCCCAACTGCCGTGTATTCGCATACATAAAGTTGGGCACCCGGAGTCCAGGCGGGCGCTGAGGTTCCGCCACCCGCACCGCCACGCAAGACGAGTTCGCCAGAGTGCTTCTAGTGAGTGGTCACCTCGTTGAACGGGAGCAGCGGGTCCAGCCACGGGAACACCACGAACAGCAGCAGTGCGACGGCCAGCGCTACCAGCAGCACCGCCTGCACCGCCTTCGCGCCGGTGCCGCCGGGGAGGTGGCGCCAGATCCACCCGTACATCAGCGTTCCTCCAGCTCAGCGGGCCGCAGCTCCGGGTGCGCCGGGTCCTTCGGGTACTCCGTGGTGAGCACGCCGTGCACGATCAGCCGCTGCTCCGCGGAGAACTCCGGGTGGCAGGTGGTCAGCGTGATGAGCCTGGTCTGCGCGTCCGGGGGCAGCAGGTCGACCGGCTGGCCGGGCACCGGGTGGATCACCTCGCCCTGCGAGGGCAGCACGATGCGGCGGCCGTGCGCCTGCTCGTACGGCCCGCCGATCGGCGCCACGCCCGCGCAGCGCGGGTCCCCGCCGTGCCCGTCCCAACCGGCTACCTCGTCGGCCATCGGCAGCACGCGGTAGACGTACCAGCGCGTCCCGGTCTCCACGACCAGCGGGTCGCAGGAGTTCAGCTGGTCCAGGTCGTTGAACGGCGCACCCTTGCCGATCCGGTGCCCGGCCACCGCGAAGTTGCCGCGCTCACCGGGCCAGGCGGTGCCGGTGTAGTGGCCCGGGCCCGCGGACAGGGTCCTGCTGTCGGTGCCCTCCAGGACGGCGAACCGGAAGTCCGGCCCGAACTTCGGCAGGTACAGCTGCGCGAAGCCCTCCCCGGTGCTCGGCGGAGGTGGCGGCGCGGCCGGCGGCGGCTGCTGCCACCGGGTCAGCAGCTGGTCGGTGGCCGCGGCCTGCTCGCGCGCGGTGGACCAGTCCGTCACGTAGACCGCGTAGAACACGAACAGCAGCAGCACCAGGCCAGCGGTGATCAGCAGCTCGCCGAGCACCCGCAGCGCGGAGCGGACGCGTCGGCGTTCCGGCGGCGGGGCCTCGGGGTGCTCCACGGCATGTTCTCCGTCACAGCTCGGACCGGATCGTCTCCGGGCGAAATGACCACAGGCGGGCTCTAGATCAGCTCTGTGATTACGTTAACGTGGTACCTGGAACAACGAACCGATCCGCAGCTGGTTTCGCGGGTCGGCGACCGCCCGAGCACGCGGCACCCGCGGCCGCACCACCTGGCGAGGACACCATGCCGAAGTCCAAGGTCCGCAAGAAGGACTCACCCACCCCGGTGACTGATCGCCGCACGCCGGTGAAGGCGAAGGCGGTCGGTCCGTCGCACCCCATCTACGTCGCAGTGATGCTGGGGATGATGATCATCGGGCTGCTGTGGCTGGTGATCAACTACATCGCGGGCGAGAAGATCTCGTTCATGGCCGACCTCGGCGGCTGGAACTTCGCCGTCGGGTTCGCCTTCATGATCGTCGGCCTGCTGATGACGATGCGTTGGCGCTGACCGCACCGCAGCGATGCGTGGTCGAGGCCCGGAGGGCGCAATCCCTTCGGGCCTCACTCATCTCGTCGGGGGATTGACGCACGGTCAGCGAACAACACGGGTGTAAGTCATCCCCAGTGGGGATAACTCCTGTGGATAACTCATCGGTAGCGGGTGGATAACGGTGGACGAGCCCAACGGATCGCAGCAGTGGTCGACCCCGATCGGGTTGGTGGCCACCGGCTGGGTGCTGACCGCAGCAGCTGTCATCTGGTGGTTCGCCGCCGAGGCCGCGGTGGACCGGCTGTTCGTCGGGGTCCTGGTGCTCGCCTTCGCCGCCGCCTCGGCGCACGCCACCATCTGCCGCCCGCGGCTGAGCGCGAACCGCAGCGGGATCACCGTCCGCAGCTTGGGCGGCCGACGGCACTGGCCCTGGTCGGCGGTGTCGATCCGGGTCCTCCGCCAGCGCCGCTTCGGCCGCGAGGTGCATTCCCTGGAGCTCGACGCGGACGTCCTGGTCATCCTCACCCGCCTGGACCTCGGCGCGGACCCGCAGGACGTCGCCGACGCCCTGCGCAGCTGGCGGGGCTGAACCGCCTTACGAGCCGAGCACGCCGCAGCGCGTCTCGGCCCCGGAGCCGAAGCAGACCACGTTGCCGAACTGCGCGTCGCGCGTGATCACCACCGCGAGCAGCACCACCAGGAGCACGCCGAGCGCACCGGCCTGGATCAGCACCTGCCGGTTGCGGGGCGCGTAGACCAGGGCGCCGGTCGCGAGCACGCCGAGCACCAGGCCGCCGAGGTGACCGAGCAGCGAGATCCCCGGGATCACCACGCTGGCCACGATGTTCAGCCCGATGACCACCAGCACCGGCCGCAAGCTGACCTTCAGCCGCAGCGCGGCGATGGCGATCCCGCCCATCAGCCCGTACACGGCGCCGGACGCACCGGCCACCGGCCTCAGCTCGTCGCCGAACAGGAAGACCGCGGCGCTGCCGCCGAGCAGCGACAGGACGTACACCGCGGCGAACCGCACCCGGCCGAGCAGCAGCTCCAGGTCACGACCGATCACCCACAGGGCGATCATGTTCATCGCCAGGTGCAGCAACCCGATGTGCAGGAACCCGGCGCTGAGCAGCCGCCACCACTGACCACCGGCGACCAGGATCGGCCACAGCGCGAAGTCGTCGAACAGCGGCGCGGTGAAGTTCGAGCCGATGCTGCCCGCCTGGACCGCGGTGAGCGCGAAGACGATCACGTTCACGGCGATCAGCACCGGCACCAGGATCGGCTTGTCGGACAGCCGAGCCCCGGCGACCGTCACCGCCTGCCGGGTGCTGCGCGCGCCCTGCGCGACGCAGTCGACGCACTGCTGCCCGACGGAGGCGTCGCGCAGGCACTCCGGGCACGCCGGGCGCTCGCACCGGGTGCAGCGCAGCCCGGTCGGGCGGTCGGGGTGCCGGACGCAGGTAGGCAGCTGCGGCGGCGCCCCGTCCGCCCCCGGTTGAGATCCGGGCGGAACAGTCACGTGTCGGACCCTGCCCTTTGCTCGGGTTGGCGGTGGTCAGCCGCGTTCGATCGAGACCTTCTCGATGATGATGTCGTTCACCGGGCGGTCACCCGCGCCGGTCGCGGTCTGCGCGATCGAGTCGACGACGTTGCGGGACTCCTGGTCCGCGACCTCGCCGAAGATGGTGTGCTTGTAGTTCAGCCAGGTGGTCGCGGCCACCGTGATGAAGAACTGCGAGCCGTTGGTGTTCGGCCCGGCGTTGGCCATGGCCAGCAGGTACGGCTTGGTGAACTGCAGTTCCGGGTGGAACTCGTCGCCGAACTGGTAGCCCGGGCCGCCCCGGCCGGTGCCGGTCGGGTCGCCGGTCTGGATCATGAATCCGTCGATGACGCGGTGGAAGATCACCCCGTCGTAGAACGGGCCGGACTTCTCGCCCTTCGCGTTCGGGGCTGCGTAGTCCTTGGTGCCTTCGGCGAGACCCACGAAGTTCTTGACGGTCTTGGGCGCCTGGTCGGGGAACAGGTTGATCCGGATGTCCCCCTGCGAGGTGTGCAGGGTGGCGGTCACCGTCGTCCCAACGAGCGATCCGTTGTCTTCAGCCACCCGACCATCCTGCCATCGAACAGGCCGATCGCGGTCTCTGGGTGCAGTATGGGCCTCGACGCGGCCAGCACGTCGACCGGTGGACGCCGGGCTCGAGGGGGTTTCAGGGGTGGTTCGCACAGCGGTACCGCTAGCGCCCCGGGCTGCGGGATCCCTTCCCGACGCGCGTCCGACCGGCGTCGGGCTGTCCTCGCCGGACGAACGCCGAGAACCCGACGGTGCGAGCGGCGCGAGCCGCTCGATCGAACAGGGCCCCGAGGAGGCACAGGATGGATGAGGTGAAGGCGATGGCCCGAGCTGGCGAGAGCGTGGGCAAGGCGGTGGGGACCGGCATCAAGTCCGCCCGCCGCGGTGCGAAGCGCGCGAGCGAGGTCGGCGTGGCGTTCTCCAAGCACGCCGCCGCGCTGGCCGAGCAGGAACTCGCCAACCGGGGCATCTCGACCGACGAGCTGCAGGAGAAGATCGCGCAGCGCGCCACCGGGATGTCCCGCAAGGAACTCGCCAAGCGCAGCCGCAAGGCGCGCAAGCAGTGGGAGAAGAAGGCCGCGGAGTCCCGCAAGCAGCTGGCCAAGAACACCACGGCCGCCCGCAAGGAGCTGGCCGCGCGGATCAACCCGAGCAAGCCGAAGCGCCGCAAGTGGCCGTGGGTGCTGCTGGTGCTGGCCGGGTTGGCGGCGGCCGCCGCGGTGGCGTTCTCCCGCCGCCCGGAGGAGCTCCCGGTCGCTTCCGCGGACAACGACCTCACCCGGCGCGACACCCCGGCCCGCCACCGCGCGGACCGCCCCGAGGTCCCGGCCCAGACCGACGGCCAGCACCACCCCACCTCGGAACGCTCCCACTAGCGCCCGACCGGTGAAGGGCACCTCCGCCGGAGGTGCCCTTCACCGCGTGTCCTGGATCACAGATCGGGAGCGGGCGCGCGGGGCCAGGATGCAGGCATGGCGGAAACGACGAGTTTCGATCTGCACGCGACCGTCGAGGTGGCCGCGACCGCCGAGGCGGTGTACCGGGTGGCCAGCGACATCACGCGGATGGGCGAGTGGAGCCCGGAGTGCGTAGGCGGGGAGTGGACCTCCGGCGAGCCCGGCGCGGTCGGCGCCCGGTTCGAGGGGCACAACCGCTTCCGCGACCAGACCTGGACCACCGAGTGCGAGGTGGTCGCGGCCGAGCCCAGGCGCCGCTTCGCCTGGGCGGTGCTCAGCTACTCCCCGACCTCGGACAACTCGGTGTGGTCCTTCGAGATCGAGCCGACCAGCGGCGGCTGCGCGCTGACCCAGCGCTACCGGATGAAGTCCCCGCCGACCCGGCTGCTGGCGATCCGGGACAGCCTCCCGCCGGAGAAGGCGGCGACGTTCATCGAGTTCCGCCGCGGCCGCCTCCAGGAGGCCATGCAGCAGACGGTGGAGCGGATCAAGGCGGCCGCCGAGCGCTGATCGCGCGATCGCCGTCAGGCGTGCTGGGACGCCGTGCTCTCCTGCGCCTGCGGGACCTCGGGGCGCCGGACGAACGCGGCTCCGACAGCTCCCAGCGCGCCGACCGCGGCGAAGGCGTAGAAGCCCCACGGGTAGGCGATGCCCGCCGTGAGCATCGCACCGCCGAGCAGCGGGCCGCAGATCGCGCCGATGCGCCCGATCCCGGCCGACCAGCCGAGCCCGGTCGCCCGGTTCGCCGCCGGGTAGACGCGACCGATGTAGGCGTACACGAGCACCTGCGAGCTGAACACGAAGCAACCGGCGATCAGCACCGCGACGTACACGCCGATGCCGGGCAGCTTGATGCTCAACGCTGCCAGGAACACCGCCGACGCCGCGAACCAGCCGATGGTGGACAGCCGCGGCCCGACCCGGTCGGCCACCGCCCCGGCGACCAGCAGCCCGATCACCGCGCCGATGTTCAGCGTCAGCAGCAACCCCAGCGCCGCGCCGAGCGGGTAACCGGCGGACTTCATGATCTGCGGCAACCAGGTGTTGAGCCCGTAGACCAGCAGCAGCCCCATGAACGACGTGACCCAGAAGGCGATGGTGGCGCGGGCGAACCCGCCGCGGAACAGCGAGGCGACAGCCTCCGCCCCGCCGCTGATCCCGTGCTCCGGCTTGGCGCGCTGGAAGGACTCCGACTCGGGCAGGTGGCGCAGCATGAGCGGCACGAGCACCAGCGCCGGAGCCGCCCCGATGACGAACATCGCGCGCCACCCCAAGCTGGGCAGGACCGCGATCCCGAGCAGCGCGGTGAGCACCGCCCCGACGTGGTAGCCGGTCATGATCGTCGTGGTGGCGCTCCCGCTCTTGCCCGCGCGAGCGTGCTCGGTGACCAGGGCGATCGCGGTCGGCAGGCAACCGCCGAGGCCGAGCCCGGCGAGGAACCGCAGCAGGCCGAACACGAACACCGAGGGCGCGACCGCGCACAGCGCGGTGAGCAGCGAGAAGCTGGTCACCGCGAAGATCAGCGCCTTGCGCCGACCGATGACGTCGGTGACCGTCCCGATGGCGAGCGCACCGATGGTCATCCCGACCAACCCGGCGGTCGACACCACGGAAGCGCTGGCGGCGGTCAGCCCCCACTGCTGCGACTCCAGCAGCACCGGCAGCACGCTGCCGAGCACGACGAGGTCGAACCCGTCCAGCAGCACGGCGGTCCAGCACAGCGGCAGCACCCACCCGCTCCGCCCCGTGAAACTTCGCCCGGCCATCGCCCAACCTCCCTGCTGCGCTGCAGAAATCCCGGTGCAGGGATGTTGCACGCTCAACCACCCCGCTCGGCACACCGCCTTCCGCTAGCCGGAAGGGAAAGCCGCCCGATCTCCAGCCGCTTGCCGCCCGAAGAAGGTGAATGTACAGTCACTCACCATGAGCGGTTCGAGGTCGACGGCCGAGGAGCGCCGACGCGCGGTCATCCGGAGCGCGGTGACCGTGTTCGCGCGCTCCGGCTACACCACCAGCCCGGTCACCAAGGTGGCCGAGCACGCGGGGATCTCCTCCGCGTACGTCATGAAGCTCTTCCCGCGCAAGGTCGACCTCTTCGTGGCCGCCATCGAGGACTGCTACGACCGGATCACCGAAGCGCTGGAAGAAGCAGCGGACCAGGCCGGAGCAGCGGAGCCCGCTGAAACCCTCGGCCGCATGGGCGCCCGCTACGCCGAGCTGATCGCGGACCGCGACCTGCTCCTGGTCCAGGTCCAAGCCCTGGCCGCGACCCAGGTCCCGGAAATCGCGGCAGCAGTCCGCACCGGCTACGCCCGAATCACCGACCTGGCGATGTCCAGAGCCCGAGCGACGGCAGAGCAGGCCCAGGAGTTCATCGCCCGAGGCCAGCTCTGCCACCTGCTGACCGCGATCGACGCGTTCAGCACGGACGAGACCTGGGCGAAGACCCTCACCACGGGCATCCGCCACACCCCGACCCCCTGACCCCACCCCGCAGCGCGGAAACGCCTCGCGCTGCCTTCAAAAGTAAATGAACAGTCACTCACGATTGCGAGGAGAGATGACCTCAGATCTGCACGTGGTGCTCGGCGCTGGCCCAGCAGGCACAACAACGGTGGACGAACTGCTCACCCGCGGCCTCCGAGTCCGCCACGTGAACCGAAGCCCGATCAAGAACGCCCCGGCCGGAGTCGAGGTGGTCCAGGCAGACGTCGCCAACCCGGACCAAGCGATAGCGGCAACCGAAGGGGCCGCAACGATCTACCACGCGGTCAACGTCCCGTACCACCTGCAACTCGACCTGATGCCGGGCATAGCCAACAGCGTCCTGGCAGCTGCAACGCACCACGAAGCCCGCCTGGTCGTCCTCGACACCCTCTACCCCTACGGCGAAGCGGACGGAGAAGCGATCACGGAGAACACCCCCTGGGCGGCGACGAGCCGGAAGGGCCGAATGCGAGCGGCCCTGGACAAGACCTACCTGGAAGCCCACCGCGCAGGCGAAACCCAGGTGGTACTGGGCCGCTCAGCGGACTTCTACGGCCCCAGGGTCCTGCTCTCCACCCTGGGAGCCACCTTCTTCCCAGCAGCCCTCGCAGGAGAACCAGCGCTCGCCTTCGGCGACATCACCCTGCCCCACAGCTACACCTACCTGCCGGACGTAGCCCGAGCCCTGGTCGACCTCGGCACCGCAACCGAAGAAGCAACGGGCCGAGCATGGCACCTGCCAACGGTCCCAGCGACCAGCACGAAGCAGATCCACGAACTGGTCGAGCACCTAACGGGCAAGCCCCTGACCACGAAGGTCCTCCAAGGACCAACCCCAACAGGCCCGTTCGACGCCCAGTTCATGAACGAGTACGCAGAACTCTTCTACCAGCACGAAATCCCCCAGAACATGGTCTCGAAGAACTTCGAAACCCACTTCAACCGCCACCCAACCCCCCTAAAAGAAGGCCTCCAAACCACCCTCAACTGGTACAAAACCCACCTACGCAACCAGTGACCACCACGCCAGAACCGACTCTGAAGGCTGGAGGAGGGCTCAGGGACTGGAGGGCTGGAGACTGGAGGACTGGAGCGAAAGTCACAACCCCGCCCAAGCCCGAACGGCAGAGCGGTCCGGAGAGAGCTGGTCCATGAGCAGGCCGGGAACGCTGCTTAGGCAAGGAGCCGACGAGAAGCAACCCCCGCACCGTGGGGGTCTACGGGGGCTCGGCCCCCGTACAGAAATGAAGAAAAACGGGAAAGGGCCGACAAAGTCGGCCCTGAACAGGACATTCGGTGGAGACGAGGGGAATCGAACCCCTAACCCCCGCCTTGCAAAGGCGGTGCTCTGCCAATTGAGCTACGTCCCCTGGCCGTCGCCGCGCGACCGGATCGGTGGTGCTGGCGACGAGAACAGCCCGGCTCGGCGGACCGGACCGGGCTGGTTCAGGTGGTTCGCCGGGCGATCAGGCCTCGGCGGTGGCCTCGCGCCAGAGGTCGGCCTCGGCCTTGGCAGCGCGGTTGCGCCGGACGACGAACAGCACGACTCCAGCAACTGCGGCGAGTGCGAGCAGCTTCTTCACTTCCGGTCGCCTCCTTGCACGCGGCGCGCGGCCCGTGACGTCTCGGGATGTTGAAAGGGTTTGCAGTGGGCCTAGAAGGACTTGAACCTTCGACCTCTTCGTTATCAGCGAAGCGCTCTAACCGCCTGAGCTATAGGCCCTTGTTGTTGTGGTTCAAAGACTACATGACGCCTCGCGCCCCTTCGAACGGGGGGTCGCTTCGCGCCCGCCGGGGCGTGGCGATTCCGGCCCGGTGGACCGGAATCGCCACGTCAGCGGCTCATTCCCGCTCGGACAGGGTGATCTCGACGCCACCGGCGAAGTCGGCCGCCACGTTGTAGATGAACGCGGCCACCGTCGCCAGCGCGGTCACCAGCACGATGTTGATCGCGCCGATGATCGAGGCGACCCCGAACACCCGGGCGGCGCTGATCAGCGGCTCGGCCGCCGCGTCGTCCGGCTGGGTCAGCTCGCTGAAGGTGCCGTTGAGCTGGTCCCACACGCCCATGCCGTCGAGGACGCCGTAGAGCACCGCGACCGCGATCATCCAGACGAAGAACAGCGCCACGCTGAGCACCAGCGCGAGCTTCAGCACCGACCACGGGTCCACCCGCTTGACCTGCAGGCTGGCCCGCCGCGGCCCCCGGCTGGGGCGTCGCGCCGACGGCGTCGACGCGTTGCGCGCGGCCCCCGCGGCACCAGTGCCGGCCCCGGTGAAGGACACCGTGGTCCGGGCGGACTGCGGCACCTTGGTGCGCACGGTCTCCTGGTCCGCGAACTGCTTGGGGATGGTCTGCGTGTCGTCGACGTCCGGCGCCGAAGCCGCCTCCGGGGCGGCCTCGGTGGCGTCCGCCCCGGTCGACGACGCCGACGCGCGCTGCCACGGCGGCGGCGTTTCCGTGCCGTTCAGCTCCTCACCGCTGGCGCTGGCGGCCTCGGCGGCCGCCGAGTCGGACCCGGTGTCCGACCCGGCGGTGCTGTCGACTGTCTGCGTGCTGACCGAAGCCTGGTCCGCGTCCTGCTGCGGGCCCGAGGACTCCGGCTTCTCGGAAGATGTCACGAGCGATCCTTCGGTGATCGTCGGCGGTGTGCGGCGTGGTCTCCCACAGGTTTACTTCTGCTGCTCCGGCCCCGCAGCGTCCGGGTCGGCGGCCTCGTCGGCGTTGCGGGCGATGGCCACCAGCGTGGAACCTTCGTCGAGGTTCATCAGACGAACCCCCTTCGTCTGCCTGCCGGCCTTGCGGACCTCCTTGGCGGTGGTCCGGATGACCCCACCGCTCGAGGTGATCGCGTAGAGCTCGTCGTCGATCTCGACGATGAGCGCCCCCACAAGCCTGCCACGCTTGTTGTCGTGCTGGAGAGTCAGCACACCCTTTCCACCGCGACCCTGCACCGGGTAGTCGTCGATCGGAGTGCGCTTGGCGTAGCCGCCGTCGGTGGCGACCAGCACGTACCGGTCGGCGCGCACGACGCCCATGGCCAGCAGCTCGTCTCCGTCGTTGAACCGCATGCCCAGCACGCCCGAGGTGGCGCGCCCCATCGGCCGCAGCGCCTCGTCGGTGGCGTGGAACCGGATCGACTGGCCCTCGGCGGACACCAGCAGCAGGTCGTCCTCGGCGGAGCAGAGCACCGCGCCGACCAGCTCGTCGTCCTCCTTGAGGTTGACGCCGATAAGACCACCCGATCGGTTGGAATCGAAGTCGGTCAACCGGGACTTCTTGACCAACCCCTTCTTGGTGGCCAGCACCAGGTACGGGGCGGCGGTGTAGTCCTTGATCTGCATGACCTGGGCGATCTGCTCGTCCGGCTGGAACGCCAGCAGGTTCGCCACGTGCTGGCCGCGCGCGGTGCGGTTGGCCTCCGGCAGCTCGTAGGCCTTCGCGCGGTAGACCCGGCCCTTGTTGGTGAAGAACAGGATCCAGTCGTGGGTCGAGCAGACGAAGAAGTGCGACACGATGTCGTCCTGCTTCAGCTGCGCGCCCTGCACGCCCTTGCCGCCGCGCTTCTGCGCCCGGTACAGGTCGGTGCGGGTCCGCTTGGCGTAGCCGGTGCGGGTGATGGTGACGACGACGTCCTCTTCGGCGATGAGGTCCTCCATGGAGACCTCGCCCTCGAACGGGACGATCTTGGTGCGGCGGTCGTCGCCGTACTTGTCGACGATCTCCATCAGCTCGTCGCGGATGATCTGCCGCTGCCGCTCCGGCTTGGCGAGGATGTCCTTGAGGTCCTCGATCTCGCGCTCGATCTCGGCCAGCTGGTCGATGATCTTCTGCCGCTCCAGGGCGGCCAGGCGGCGCAGCTGCATCTCCAGGATCGCGTTGGCCTGGATCTCGTCCACGTCGAGCAGCTCGATCAGGCCGGTGCGCGCGTCGTCCACCGTGGGCGAGCGCCGGATCAGGGCGATGACCTCGTCCAGCATGTCCAGCGCCTTGACCAGGCCGCGCAGGATGTGGGCGCGCTCCTCGGCCTTCTTCAGCCGGAACTTGGTGCGCCGGACGATGACCTCGACCTGGTGCTTGACGTAGTACCGGATCACCTGGTCCAGCCGCAGCGTGCGCGGCACGCCGTCGACCAGGGCCAGCATGTTGACGCCGAAGGTGGTCTGCAGCTGGGTGTGCTTGTAGAGGTTGTTCAGCACGACCTTCGGGATCGCGTCGCGCTTGAGCGTGATGACGATCCGCATGCCGCGGCGGCTGTTGGACTCGTCGGCGATGTCCGAGATGCCGGTGATCTTGCCTTCCCGGTGCATCGAGGCGATGTTCTCGATGAGGTTGTCCGGGTTGACCTGGTAGGGCAGCTCGGTGACGACCAGCGTGGTGCGCCCCTTGCTGTCCTCCTCCACGTCCACGACGGCCCGCATCTTGATGGAGCCGCGGCCGGTGCGGTAGGCGTCGGCGATCGCGTTGGTGCCGAGGATCAGGCCGTGGGTCGGGAAGTCCGGGCCCTTGATCCGCTGCATCAGCGCTTCGAGCAGCTGCTCGTCGTCGGCGTCCGGGTTCTCCAGCGCCCAGACGACGCCGTCGGCGACCTCGCGCAGGTTGTGCGGCGGGATGTTGGTCGCCATCCCGACCGCGATGCCGCCACCACCGTTGACCAGCAGGTTCGGGAACCGCGACGGCAGCACGTCGGGTTCCTGGGTGCGCCCGTCGTAGTTGTCCGAGAAGTCGACGGTGTCCTCTTCGATGTCGGCGAGCATGTGCATCGCCAACGGGGCCAGCCGCGACTCGGTGTACCGCATGGCGGCGGCCGGGTCGTTGCCGGGCGAGCCGAAGTTGCCCTGGCCGTCGATCAGCGGGTGGCGCATCGACCACGGCTGGGCCAGGCGGACCAGGGTGTCGTAGATCGCCGAGTCGCCGTGCGGGTGGTAGTTGCCCATCACGTCGCCGACGACGCGGGAGCACTTCACGTAACCGCGGTCCGGGCGGAAGCCCGAGTCGTACATCGCGTACAGCACGCGCCGGTGCACCGGCTTGAGCCCGTCGCGCACGTCCGGCAGGGCGCGCGCGACGATGACGCTCATCGCGTAGTTGATGTAGGAGTTCTGCATCTCCTGCTGGAGTTCGACCGGTTCGATCCGGCCGTGTTCCGGCGGCAGGATTTCCGTCATGCTCGTCCCTTGCTATTCGAGGAGTTCGGTGGTGTGCCTGCGCGTCGGCGTCACACGTCGAGGAAGCCGGCGTCCTTGGCGTTGCGGGTGATGAACGAGCGCCGGGCCTCGACGTCCTCGCCCATGAGCACGCTGAACAGCTCGTCCGCGGTCGCCGCGTCGTCCAGCGAGACCTGCAGCAGCAGGCGGGTCTCCGGGTTCATCGTGGTGTCCCACAGCTCGTCGGCGTTCATCTCGCCGAGACCCTTGTAGCGCTGGATGCCGTCGTCCTTCGGCAGCTTGCGACCGGCGGCGGCGCCCGCCTCCAGCAGCGCGTCGCGCTCGCGGTCGCTGTAGGCGTACTCCGGCTCCGAGCGCGGCCACTTGATCTTGTACAGCGGCGGCTGCGCGAGGAACACGTGGCCGTTCTCGATCAGCGGGCGCATGAAGCGGAACAGCAGGGTGAGCAGCAGGGTGCGGATGTGCTGGCCGTCGACGTCGGCGTCGGCCATCAGCACGATCTTGTGGTACCGCAGCTTGGCCAGGTCGAACTCGTCGTGGATGCCGGTGCCCAGCGCGGTGATGATCGCCTGGACCTCGTTGTTCTTGAGGACCTTGTCGATCCGCGACTTCTCCACGTTGATGATCTTGCCGCGCAGCGGCAGGATCGCCTGGAACCGCGACTCGCGGCCCTCCTTGGCCGAGCCGCCCGCGGAGTCGCCCTCCACGATGTAGAGCTCGCACTCCTCCGGGTTGTTGGACTGGCAGTCCTTCAGCTTGCCCGGCAGGCCGCCGATGTCCATCGCGCTCTTGCGGCGCACCAGCTCCTTGGCCTTGCGCGCGGCCATCCGCGCCTGCGCCGAGGAGGCCGCCTTGTTGACGATCACCTTGGCCTCGGCCGGGTTGCGCTCGAACCAGTCGGTCAGCCACTCGAACGCGGTGGTCTGCACGAAGGACTTGACCTCGGTGTTGCCCAGCTTGGTCTTGGTCTGGCCCTCGAACTGCGGCTCGCGGACCTTCACCGACACGATCGCGGCCAGGCCCTCGCGGACGTCGTCACCGGTGAGGTTGCCGTCCTTCTCCTTGATGAGCTTCTTGTCCCGCGCGTAGGCGTTGACCACGCGGGTCAGCGCGGAGCGGAAGCCCTCCTCGTGGGTGCCGCCCTCGTGGGTGTTGATGGTGTTCGCGAAGGTGTAGACCGACTGGTTGTAGCCGGAGTTCCACTGCATCGCGATCTCCAGCTCCTGCCCGTCGCCGGACGCGCTGAAGGACACCACCTTCTTGTGGATGGGCTCCTTGGTGGCGTTGATGTGCCGGACGAAGTCCTCCAGACCGCCCGGGTAGTGGAAGACGCGCTCCTTGGCGCGGGCGGTGGTGCCGCTGGCGTCCTCGCCCGCCGCGTCCTCCTCCTCGACCCGCTCGTCGCGCAGGATCATGGTCAGGCCCTTGTTCAGGAAGGCCATCTCCTGCAGGCGGCGCGCGATCGTCTCGGCGTTGTACCGGGTGGTCTCGAAGATCGTCGGATCGGCCCAGAAGGTGATGCTGGTGCCGGTCTTGTCGGTCTTCTCGCCGCGCTCGACCTCGGCCACGGGCTTGGAGTCCTCGTAGCGCTGCCGCCACACGTAACCGCCGGTGTGGATCTCAGCCTCCAGCGCCGTGGACAGCGCGTTGACCACCGAGACGCCGACGCCGTGCAGACCACCTGAGACCGCGTACGCGTCGCTGTCGAACTTGCCGCCCGCGTGCAGGACGGTCAGCACGACCTCGAGGGTGGGCTTCTTCTCCACCGGGTGGATGTCCACCGGAATGCCGCGGCCGTCGTCGACCACGCGCACGCCGCCGTCGGGGAGCAGGGTCACCTCGACGGTCGTCGCGTACCCGGCCATCGCCTCGTCGACCGAGTTGTCCACGACCTCCTGCACCAAGTGGTGCAGACCGCGCTCACCGGTCGAACCGATGTACATGCCCGGACGCTTGCGGACGGCCTCAAGGCCCTCAAGAACGGTGATGGATGAAGCGTTGTAATCGCTCTTCTTCGGTGCCACGGGCCTCGATTTCTCCTTGAGCCGACTGTGCTGTCAGGGTGATCGGTCGATGCCGGTTCGAACGCGCCCCGTCCCGCACCGCTGACCACTTCGGGGCGACTCTCGTCTGCTGGCGCCGCTACCGGCCTGCTCGACCGGTGCCGCGCACCACGCCGATGCGCTTCCTGGCGTGCGCCTCGGCCACACCCGGTTTGATTCTACTGGTCTCCCCGGACAGAAGTGGGGCAAGGACACCCCTGACTTGCTCACAGAGCGAAGAACTCGAATCAACCCACCATCCGAGAGCCGCGAGAGACAGCCGGGGGATCTCGGCGGCGATCGGCCGCCCGCCCGGCTGCCCCGGCGCGGACGGCCTAACCGTAGGTGTCGCGCGGGCCGCGCCCCGAGATGTGCCGGGGGCCGTGCCGCCAGCTGGGCGCCGCCGGGCCCTGCACCTTGATGCGGCGGACCACGTCGCGGCCGACGCCGTCGCTGATCCGCTTGAGGATCTGCCGCTGCAGCAGGCGCAGCTGGGTGGCCCAGGCGGTGGACTGCGCCTGGACGGTGAGCTCGCCGTCCTTGAGCGTCACCGGCTTGGTGTGCTCGGCGACGTCGGCGCCGACCAGCGCGGGCCACTTGGCGAACACCTGGCCGCCGGAGAGGTGCTCGGTCCAGCCCCGCTCCGCCGCGATGCGGGCCGCCAGCCGACCCAGCGGCTGCGGGTCCCTGTCGTCCGGACCGGGCCCCGACCAGCCACGACGGCGGCGGGGGCGGATCTTGCCGCCCTTCTTCTTGGCGCCCTGGCGGCGAGCGGCGGACTGCTCGCGAGCCGCCTGCAGGGCGGCACGGGCCAGGTCCGGACCGCTCAGCGGGGCACCGTCGGCGCCGTTCGGTGGCGTCGAGTTATCCACACCATCCACAGAGTTATCCCCAGCTGTGGGTGGATCAGTGGACTGAGCGACCCCTTTCGTCACGCTCGGTGAAACGGACGGCTGCGTGCGGTCACTGGACACGTCGCACCTCGCCTTCGCGGACGTCGAATCGCGCACCGGTGAGCTCGGGCGGCACGTCCTCGGCCACCGCCGCGGTCACCAGCACCTGCTCGGCCCCGGCGACCAGGTCGGCCAGCCGGGCCCGCCGGCGCCGGTCCAGCTCGGCGAAGACGTCGTCCAGGATCAGCACCGGTTCCGCGCCATCTTCGGTGAGCAGGTGGTAGGAAGCCAGCCGCAACGCCAGCACGAAGGACCACGATTCGCCGTGGCTGGCGTAGCCCTTGGCGGGCAGCTCGCCGAGCAGCAGCTCCAGGTCGTCGCGGTGCGGCCCGACCAGCGACACGCCGCGCTCGATCTCCTGCGGTCGGACCCGCTCCAGCTCGGCGAGCAGCGCCGCTTCCAGCTCGCCGACGTCGGCGGCCTTGCCCATCGGCTCGCCACAGCCCTCGGGCAGCGAAGCGCCGAGGCTGCTGCGGTAGCGCACGTCGGCGACCCGGCCGGACGGCGCGCTGGCCTCGTCGGTGGCGGCGACATTGGCATAAGAGCTGGTCACGTGGGGTGCGATGGCGGCGACGAGATCGAGCCGACCGGCCAGCAGCTCCGCGCCGAAGCGGGCCAGGTGCCCGTCCCAGACCTCCAGCGTCCGCAGATCCGCCTTGCCCCCACCGCGCCGCGCGGCACCGGCGGACTTCAGCAGCGCGCTCCGCTGCTTGAGCACCCGCTCGTAGTCGGAGCGCACGCCCGCGTACCGGGGTGAGCGGGCGACCAGCAGCTCGTCGAGGAAGCGGCGGCGCTCGCCCGGATCGCCGCGGACGATCGCCAGGTCCTCGGGCGCGAACAGCACGGTGCGCAAGATGCCCAGCACGTCGCGGGGCTTGCCCGCCGCGCCGCGGTTGATCCGCGCCCGGTTGGCCTTGCCCGGGGTGATCTCCAGCTCGACCAGCAGCTCACGACCGCTGTTGACCACGGCGGCCCGCACCACCGCGCGCGGCGCACCGTCGCGGACCAGCGGCGCATCGCTGGCGACGCGGTGCGATCCGAGCGTGGCGACGTAGCCGATCGCCTCGACCAGGTTCGTCTTGCCCTGCCCGTTCGACCCGACGAGCACGGTGATCCCCGGCTCCAGCGCGAGGTCGGCGTGCGGCCAGGACCGGAAGTCGGTCACCTGCAAATGACGGACGTACACGACGATCCAACTTACTTCGCTGAAGCTCGGGAGATGTGCGTGGCGGTGCAAGTGGCGAGCGTGGGCTGTGCGCATGCGACCCTCACCGACCGGTGCCGGTCGCCCGTGGCGGTAGCTGTTTACCGCTGAAAGCGGCGTGCGCCGCTTGCCCGTCGTCGGCTTGTGGCCTACCGGGCGCTCCTTGGCGTTTTGTCGACAAGTTGCCTCGGTGCCGTCCGTCCGCGCAGGCCGGGTGGATTTGTCGACAAATCGACCCGGCCTGCGCAGGAGCGGTCAGCTCTCCGAGCCGTTCTTCTGGACCGCGTGGCCGCCGAACTGGTTGCGGAGGGCCGCAACCGCCTTCATGGCGGGCGAGTCCTCCTGGCGGGAGGCGAAGCGGGCGAACAGCGACGCGGTGATCACCGGGGTCGGCACCGCGTTGTTGATCGACTCCTCGACCGTCCAGCGGCCCTCGCCCGAGTCGTTGACGTAGCCGCGCAGCTCGGTCAGCTCCGGGTCCTCGTCCAGCGCCCGGACCAGCAGGTCCAGCAGCCAGGAGCGGACCACGGTGCCCCGGCTCCACGCCTTGATCGTCTCCGGCACGTTGGTGACCACGTCCGAGGCGGACAGCAGCTCGAAGCCCTCGGCGTAGGCCTGCATCAGGCCGTACTCGATGCCGTTGTGCACCATCTTCGCGTAGTGCCCGGCACCGACCGGACCGGCGTGCGCGAAGCCCTCCTCGCGCGGGCCCTCCGGGCGCAGCGCGTCGAAGATCGGCATGGCGCGCTCGATGTCCTCCGCGTCGCCACCGGCCATCAGGCCGTAGCCGTTCTTCGCGCCCCACACGCCGCCGGAGACGCCGACGTCGACGTACTTGATCCCGTTCTCGGCGAGCAGCGCGGCGTTGGCCTGGTCGTCGGTGAACTTCGAGTTGCCGCCCTCGATCACCAGGTCACCGGCGGACAGCAGCCCGGCCAGCTCCTCGACGGTCTGCCGGGTCGGGTCGCCGTGCGGCACCATGATCCACACGATCCGCGGGCCGGTCAGCTTCTGCACCAGCTCCGCGACCGAGGCGACGTCACTGACGTCCGGGTTGCGGTCGTAACCGACGACGTCGTGACCAGCGGCGCGCAGCCGCTCACGCATGTTGAAACCCATTCGGCCGAGACCGACAAGTCCGAGTTGCACCGGATCTCCTCTGCGAGCTGTGTTTCCACTGGGTTGGTCGGCGCGCGTGGGTGGACCGCACCAGCTGAATCGATCTGACCGGAGCCTAACCACCGCCGGTGGCGACCCCGGTCGGGCCGGGCACCGGATGTGACCCAGCCCCGGCTTCGATTCTGCTTTTCAAAGCCACCCACGCCACTTGCACCGCCGCGGGTTCTCAGACGTCGTCTGGCGAGGACAGCCCCAGCGCTGTGTATTGGTCGTGAGTCGGGGATCCCGGGGTCCAGACGGCGCCTGAGGTTCCGCTACCGGCACCGCTGCGCAAGCCGCGCAGCCGTTGAAATGGATCAGCCCGGCAGGCGGACCGGCATCAGCAGGTACAGGTAGCCCTCCGCCACGTTGCCATCCTCGTCGACCGGCTTGATGAGCGCCGGGCGGTTGGCGGTGGTGAACTGCAGCTGGGCGCGATCGGTCTTCATCGCACCGAGGCCGTCGAGCAGGTAGGCCGGGTTGAACGCGATGGTCAGCGGCTCGCCGGAGAGCTCGACCGCGAGCTCCTCCTCCGCGCTGCCCTCGTCGTCGCCACCGGCGGTCAGCCGCAGCACGCGGTCGGAGAACTCGAGGCGCACCTGGGTGCCGCGCTCGGCGACCAGCGACACGCGCTTGATCGCCTCGACCAGCGGGCCGACGTCGACGTTGGCCGTCACCGCGCTCTCCGCGGGCAGCAGCTGGCGGTACTTCGGGAACTCCGCGTCCAGCAGCCGGGTGGTGTTCCGGCGGGCGGTGCCGGACAGGCCGAGCAGGCCGTCGCCGGAGGCCAGCGAGATCTCCACCTTGCTCGCCCCGGCGCCGAGGGTCTTCGCCGAGTCGGCGAGCGTCTTGGCCGGGACCAGGACCGCGGTGTCGGCGATCGTGGTGCCCGGCTCCCAGGTGATCTCGCGCATCGCCAGCCGGAACCGGTCGGTGGCGACCATGGTCAGCTTGTCGGCGTTGATCTCCATCCGGATGCCGGTGAGCATCGGCAGCGTGTCGTCCTTGCCCGCCGCGACCGCGACCTGGCCGACGGCCTCGCTGAAGAGGTCGGTGGGCACCGAGCCGACGTGCTCGGGCATCGCGGGCAGCTCGGGGTAGTCCTCGACCGGCATGGTCGGCAGGCTGAACTTGGAGCTGCCGCAGGTGATGGTGACGCGCGAGCCGTCGACGGTGAGCTCCACCGGGCGCGCGGGCAGCGCCTTGGTGATATCGGCCAGCAGCCGCCCGGAGACCAGCGTCTTGCCGCTGGCGTCGATCGAGGCGTCGATGGTGACCTGTGCGGAGACCTCGTAGTCGAAGCCGGAGATGGTCAGCGCCTCTCCGGAACTCGCATCGAGCAGCACCCCGCCGAGCACCGGAACCGGTGGCCGCGACGGAAGGCTGCGCGCGACCCAAGCGACGGCGTCGGCGAGACCGTCACGTTCCACGCGGATCTTCATGGGTGTCCTTTCGGTTTCAGCCGTGAGCCGGCTGCCGAGAACTGCTTCCGAGCTCCAAGGCTCTTGCCGTGTCGTGGTGCTCCGGCCCCGCACGGGGTGGAGCGGTCCCCGCACGGACGCCCCGAGGCACCGACCGGCCCGAGCATCAGGACTGCGGCGCGAAGTTCGTCGGGGCTGCCTCCGCGGGAGTTCCACCGTAGAGCGTGCGCCGCGATCTCCGCATCCGGGTCCGAGCAGTTCGCCGGTCCGTCCCGGCCCGCTGAGCGGAGTTGTCCACTTATCCACCGGCCCTTACTTCTGTTCTCTTTTTTCTTTCAAGAGAAGAAATGACCGCAGTAGTAGTAAGGGCTGTGAGTTGTGGGGACAAGTGGTGTTTGGGCTGGTCGGGTGGCGTGGCCAGGTGTGGATGAGCACGGGATGTAACCGGGGACTGCGACAACCGGGTGGTGGACAACTTCGACCCTCCCCCGGACAGTCCACAGCTATCCCCAGTTGTCCACAGTCCCATCCACAGTTGGACCCCCTGGTTGTACCCAGCCCCTGTGGTTTTCGGCGGTTCCACCGGTCAGGTTGTGGGCAAACCTGTGAGAGGTCTGTGGTCAACCCCCGTCGAGGTTGTGGGCAGACCGCCACCACCTGTGCACAGCTTGTGGATGGATTGGGGAAAACTCCAGGTCAGCCCTGGGGATGCAGAAAATGTGGACAGCTCCCCCTCCGGCGGACTTTTCTGCTGCCGGGGTGAGGCGAAGGCCACCCCGCTTCCCAGAAAAGTTCGAGCCCGCAACGCCTTCCGCGTGCGCGCAGCGCGCTCGACCAACCCCGGAACGTGGTCGTCCACGCCTGGTACGACGCCCGAACCCCCTCGCCGGGTTGGCGCCGAGGCCCACGGAGCCGCCGTTCGGCGGCAGAACTTTTCTGCTGGAGGGGGTGTCTCGGGGCAGAGGGGGTCAGCAGAAAGATGTGCGCGGTCGCGGGGCGGACCTTCCCCCGCGGTCGGCGAAGCCCCGACCCACCCCCTGGGCCCGCCGCATCCGCGCGGAACCTTTCTGCTGGAGCAGGTGCGTCGCGCGGGGGTGGTCGGGCAGAAAAGATTCGCGTCGGCCCCGGGTGTCGTCGCACCGGCCGACCGGAGATCGCCCGGCAGCGGCCGACCGCCCGTCCGGACGCGTTCAACCGCCGCGCGTCGAATGCCGCGTTGAGCGAGGCAGGAGCCGCAGCGGTCGGAAATCGCTCAACGCGCGCCGTCAGGGGCGCGGCGGTGAGGAGAGGTGAACGATCTGCTCGCACCGGCATCGGCGGAGAGATCTGGGGTGCGCCGTCGCGAGCGCTCAGCTAGGCCCAGCGGCGCACCTCGGGAGAAGAGAACAGCGGACCGGCCACCGAGCAGCCAAGGACTACCGGGACTGCTGCTTGATCCTGGCCGTGAGCTCCTGGACGTGCTCGTAGACGCGGCGTCGCTCGGCCATCTCCTTGCGGATCTTCTTGTCCGCGTACATCACCGTGGTGTGGTCGCGGCCGCCGAAGTACTGGCCGATCTTGGGCAGCGAGGAGTCGGTCAGCTCGCGGCACAGGTACATCGCGATCTGCCGCGCCTGGGCCAGCGCCTTGGTCTTGCCCGGGCCGCAGAGGTCGTCGATGGTCACGCCGAAGTAGTCCGCGGTGACCGCCATGATCGTCGGCGGGGTGATCTCCGGGGTCTGCGAGTCCGGGATCAGGTCGCGCAGCACGATCTCGGCGAGCTGCAGGTCCACCGGCTGCCGGTTCAGCGACGCGAACGCGGTGACCCGGATCAGCGCGCCCTCCAGCTCGCGGATGTTGCGCTCGATGCGGGAGGCGATGAACTCCAGCACGTCGGCGGGCGCGTTCATCCGGTCCTGGGCGGCCTTCTTCCGCAGGATCGCGATCCGGGTCTCCAGCTCCGGCGGCTGGATGTCGGTGATCAACCCCCACTCGAAGCGGGTGCGCAGCCGGTCCTCCAGGGTGCGCAGGCCCTTCGGCGGCCGGTCGGAGGACACCACGATCTGCTTGTTCGAGTTGTGCAGCGTGTTGAAGGTGTGGAAGAACTCCTCCTGGGTCCCTTCCTTGCCCTCCAGGAACTGGATGTCGTCCACCAGCAGCACGTCGACGTCGCGGTACCGGCGCTGGAACGCGACCTGGCGGTCGTCGCGCAGCGAGTTGATGAAGTCGTTGGTGAACTCCTCGGTGGAGACGTAGCGCACCCGCATCCCGGGGAACAGGCGCTGCGTGTAGTGCCCCACCGCGTGCAGCAGGTGCGTCTTGCCGAGGCCGGACTCGCCCCAGATGAACAGCGGGTTGTACGCGCGGGCGGGCGCCTCTGCGGCGGCCACCGCGGCAGCGTGCGCGAACCGGTTCGACGAGCCGATGACGAAGGTGTCGAAGGTGTACTTCGCGTTCAGCCTGGTCTGCGAGGTGGGCGAGGGGTTCTTCGGCGCGGTGAACGGCTGGCCCGGCTGGGGCTCGGCCAGCGCCTGCCCGGCGCGGCCGAAGGTCGGCCAGTTCTCCCCGCTGCTGGCTTCCTCGGGCTCGGTCTCCTCGGTCTCCGGCTCGGGTTCCTCGGCCTCGCCGCCGGACTCCAGCGGCTGCGGGACCTCCCCGTTGGGCCACTTGAACTCGGCGGTCGGGAAGTCGATCTCCGGCTTCGGCTCGGGCGCGGCGTGCCGACCCTCCCCGCTGGGGATCGAGCCGGTGTGCGCGGTGTTCCCGAAGTTCTCCGGCGACCGGAAGCTCTCGGCGGCGCTGAAGTTCTCCGGTGCGCGCCCGAGACCGGTGGTGGTGAAGTAGGGCGTGGCGGGCTGCTCACCGGTGGGCACCCGGCCGGTCCACTGCTCGGTCGGCGCGGGCGCGGCGACGGGCCTGGTCGGTGCCGGGACCGCGGTGTCCACCTTCACCGCCAGCGACACGTCCCGGCCGAGGCGGCGGGACAGGGCGTCGGTGATGGGGTCGCGCAGCGCGCGCTCGATGGCTTCCTTGGCGAAGTCGCTCGGCGCGGCGAGCAGTGCAGTACCGTCCAGCAGTCCGATCGGACGGGTGACGCGCATCCAGGCGCGCTGCTGGGGTGAGAGCGTGCCGGAGGACAGCTCCTGCACCACCTCGCCCCAAACTCGAACGAGATCGGCCTGGTGGTCGGACACCGCCTTGCTCCCCTCCCCTCGCTCGCGCAGCCCCCGACCGCGGTCCCGAGGGCCTGGCTCCCACAGTGCTCGGGTGCGGCGGCGACGTCACGGGACGGTGGGGCCGAACTCCGGGGATCATCTGTTCGCCGAAGATCTCCACAGAGTTGTCCACAACTTGTGTATGAAGGTACGGCAGGCCGCCGAAGTGTCGCCCCCTGGGGCCGTCGTACCGCTGCGACCGAGGTCAGAGCTCCCCCAGCGACCGGTGCTCCCACCCACCAGCCGCGCATCGCAGAGGGGCACGCTAACAAGGTCGCGCGGCGCTCACAAGCAAGTCCCGCCGATGTCGGCAAGATCGGGATGTGGCAGCCTGGTCGGGCCGGTCCGGCCTTATCCCGACCCCGGTAGTGCGCCCTCCGAGGGCACTGCGTACCCTCGTACAGTCCCCCGCTTTCCTGAGCGGGCATGTCGCTGCGCCGTGATTCCGGCGTCGTGCGCCGCTCGGTACCGCCGATCTTCGCACGGGTTGGCGAGGCGCGGCTCGGGAAGGAACAGGGACACCTTGACCGAACCGTGGTTCACCGTGGCCATCGGTGCCTGTAGTAACCGGGAGATCCGACCGTGAGCAAGGGCAAGCGCACTTTCCAGCCGAACAACCGCCGTCGTGCCAGGAAGCACGGCTTCCGGCTGCGCATGCGCACTCGCGCCGGCCGGGCCATCGTGGCCTCGCGCCGTCGCCAGGGCCGCGCGCGCCTGACTGCCTGATCGCGTCCGGCCGTGCTTCCCGCGGCAGCCCGGCTGACCAGGAGCCAGGAGTTCCGCCTGGTGGTCCGTCGTGGTCGCCGGTCCGGGCGCTCCCGCCTGGTCGTGCACGCGTTGCGTCCGGACCAGGCGCCGGAGCCCGGGCGGTACCGCGGCGAGGCCTTACCGGAAGCCGAGGCGAATACGGCACCCACCCGGAAATCGACTGGATCGACCCGGGTGGGTTTTGTCGTGAGCAAGGCCGTGGGCACGGCGGTGATCCGGCACCGGGTCACGCGCCGCCTGCGGCACCTGATGCGTGACCGCCTGGCGGCGCTGCCCGCTGGCACACTGGTGGTGGTCCGAGCCCTACCAGCGGCGGCCGAGGCGTCCAGCCGCGAACTCGGCGCGGACCTGGACGCGGCTCTCCGGAAGCTCCGCGTCCTGTCCCCCGATGGTCCGGCGACAGGTTCCAGGTGATGGCTCAGGACCAGCAGCACGATGAACGGCTCCGCGCGCCCGCTCGGCGCCCGAGCCCGTTCGCCTGGGTGCTGCTCGGCCCGGTGCACGCCTACCGCAAGGTGATCTCCCCGCTGCTGCCGCCGATGTGCCGGTTCTACCCGAGCTGCAGCACGTACGCGGTCGAGGCGCTGACCGTGCACGGCCTGTTCCGCGGCGGTTGGCTCACCCTGCGCAGACTGCTGCGCTGCGGTCCCTGGCACCCTGGGGGGATCGACCCGGTGCCGCCACCTCGTGAGCGCGCCGCGGCGCGAACCCCTGCCCGAGCACCCGAGAAATCTGCCGAGGAGTAGCCCGCGTGCTGGACTTCATCTACTACCCGGTGTCGGCCATCCTGTGGTTCTGGCACAAGGTCTTCGGCTTCGTGCTCGACCCGGCCAGCGGTTACGCCTGGGCGCTGTCGGTCATCTTCCTCGTCTTCACGCTGCGCGCGCTGCTGTTCAAGCCGTTCGTGCACCAGGTGCGGTCGATGAAGAAGATGCAGGAGTTCGCCCCGCAGATCCGCGAGCTGCAGGCCAAGTACGGCGACGACCGGCAGAAGCTCGCGATGGAGATGCAGAAGCTGCAGTCCGAGCAGGGCTTCAACCCGCTCAGCGGCTGCCTGCCGATCCTGGTGCAGGTGCCGGTGTTCTTCGGCCTGTTCCACGTGCTCAACGGGTTCAAGCCGGGGGCGCCGTCGAACTACATCTTCGACGCCAACGACGTGGCGTCCTTCGTGGCCGCGGACTTCTTCGGCGCGAAGCTGTCCAACACCATCAGCCAGTCCCCCGAGGTGCTCGAGGCCTTCGGCACCGACCGCATCGAGATGATGCTGGTGGGCGTGCCGCTGATGATCGCCGCCGCGATCGCCACGCACTTCACCGCGCGCCACTCCGTGCAGCGCCAGACGGCGGACGCGGCGGCCCAGCCGCAGGCCGCGGTGATGAACCGGATGACGCTGTGGGTCTTCCCGATGTTCGCCCTCATCGGCGGCCCGTTCCTGCCGCTGGCGATCCTGATCTACTGGCTGGCCAACAACTTCTGGACGCTGGCCCAGCAGCGCGTGGTGTACAGCCGGATCGACCGCGAGGAGGCGGCGCAGGCCAGCGCGCCCGCGGTCGTCGAGTCCACCGCCGTGGACGTCACCCCCGCGCAGGATGCCGACACCGCCGCGGACGCGGCCAAGGACCAACCCGGTGAGATCCCCGGGGTGATCGAAGACCGTTCTCGCGACACGGACAAGCCGGGCGAGTCCCGGTGAGTGCGGCGCGAACCCTGGAGAGGAGACACCCAGTGTCCGAAACCGTGCAGGAGTCGAGCCCGGCAGCGACCGAGACCGAAGCCGCCGAGGCCCCCTCCAACACCGAAACCCTGCTGGTGCAGGAGGGCGACATCGCGGGTGACTACCTGGAGCGGCTGCTCGACCTGCTGGACTACGACGGGGACATCGACCTCGACGTGGAGGCCGGTCGGGCGGTGGTGAGCATCGACGGCGGCGACGACCTGGAGAAGCTCGTCGGTGGCCGCGGCCAGGTGCTGGAGGCGCTGCAGGAGCTCACCCGCCTCGCGGTGCAGCAGGAGACCGGCGTGCGCAGCCGACTGATGCTGGACGTGGCGGGCTGGCGCGCGGGTCGCCGCCAGGAGCTCAGCGAGCTCGGCCGCACCACCGCCGAGGAGGTCCTGGCGAGCGGCAAGGAGGCCCGCCTCCGCCCGATGACCCCGTTCGAGCGCAAGATCATCCACGACGCGGTCGCGGCGATCGACGGCGTCCACAGCGAGAGCGAGGGTGAAGAGCCCAACCGCAAGGTGGTCGTCTTCAAGAGCTAGTCAGAGTTCCAGTGGCTGGTTTGCGCGGCGGTGCCGGCTGCGAGGGTGCATGCGCCTGCGGCGCATGCACCCTTCTCGGTTGTTGGCCAGGTGAGCAGCGCGGCTGCGGTTGGTTCAAACGAAGATCGACGAGCAGGAAGCCCCCCGTTCAATGCCCCCGTCCTCGCCGGACGGGGGCATTGTTGTTTTCGCGTCCTGTTTCACGTGAAACGTCGCCGACGCACTAACGTCACCGTGACATTAGTCCTCGGTGTGACGGGTTGGGGCGATCTCACCGGATATGAAGCCCTCTCCCCTGCCGGTCGGTACGGGGGCGTGTGACGGCGTCGCTCGCGCCGGTGGAGAAGCGCCCTCGGACGCGCCGGAAGGGGTTGATGGTGATTGCGGAGTGCTATCCGGCAGGCTTGGTCGGAGAATCCTTGGTTCCACGTGAAACATCGGGGTGAATGCTTTGACCGAGCCTGCGGCGGCGCGGGTCGTGTTCGGTGATCGGCTGGACCTGGCCGAGCGGTTCCACGAGATGCTCCAGGAGCACGGGATCCGCCGCGGACTCATCGGTCCGCGCGAGTTGGACCGACTCTGGGAAAGACATCTGCTGAACTCTGCTGTGATTGCGGAGTTGCTGCCACCGAATTGCCGGGTGTTGGACGTAGGCTCTGGGGCAGGGTTGCCGGGCATCCCGCTGGCGATCGCCCGCCCGGATCTCAACCTGACCCTGTTGGAGCCGATGGCTCGACGGGTGGCGTGGTTGCAGGAAGTCATCACCGAGTTGGAGCTCACCGTCGAGGTGGTGCGCGGACGTGCCGAGGAGGGCCCGGTGCGCGAACGACTGGCCGATCAGGACGTCGTGACCGCGCGCGCCGTCGCCCCGATGGAACGGCTCGCGAAGTGGTGCCTCCCCCTGCTGCGGCAGGGCGGCCGCCTGCTCGCCATGAAGGGCGAGAGCGCGACGGAGGAGCTGGAGCGGGATGCGGCGGCGATCGCCGCGGCCGGTGGCGGTCGTGGCGAAGTGGTTTCGTGCGGCGTCGGTGCGCTCGAAGTGCCGACGACCGTCGTCGTGGTGGAACGGGTCGCGGCGACCCGAAAAGCGTCCGGTCGGCGTCGTGACGGTGTGCGTCGAACGAGAAAGGATCGTGGACGGTGAATCCGGAGTCAAACGGAGCGGGTCGTGTTTCACGTGAAACGAGGGGCCGTGCGGTCGGCGGCATGCGGTTCCCTTCCGGGCCGACGAGCGGGGATCCCGCGATGAGCTTCGGGAAGGACGACATCGGCTGGACTCCGATCATGGAGGAGGCCCAGCGGGCGACCCGGGTGCTGCACCCGGAGACGCTGGAACTCCCCCGCCCCACCCATCGGCGCATCATCACCGTCGCGAACCAGAAGGGCGGCGTCGGCAAGACGACGAGCACGGTGAACCTCGCGGCCGGTCTGGCGCTGCACGGCCTGAACGTGCTCGTGATCGACCTCGACCCGCAGGGCAACGCCAGCACCGCGCTCGGTGTCGAGCACCGCTCCGGCACCCCGTCGGTCTACGAGGTCCTGCTCGGCGAGATCAGCGTGGCCGACGCGGCGGCGCAGAGCACCCAGTCGAAGAACCTCTGGTGCGTCCCGGCGACCATCGACCTGGCCGGTTCGGAGATCGAACTGGTCACCATGGTGGCCCGGGAGGGGCGGCTGAAGGAGGCGCTGAACTCCGAGGCGGTCAACCAGCTCGCGCCCGACTACGTCTTCATCGACTGCCCGCCGTCGCTCGGCCTGCTCACGGTGAACGCGTTGGTGGCCGCGCACGAGGTGCTGATCCCGATCCAGTGCGAGTACTACGCGCTGGAGGGGCTCGGTCAGCTGCTGCGCAACATCGAGCTGGTGCAGTCGCACCTGAACCCCTCGCTGTGGGTGTCGACCATCCTGCTGACCATGTACGACGGGCGCACCAAGCTGGCCGACCAGGTCACCGCCGAGGTGCGCGGTCACTTCGGGGACCTGGCGCTGCGGACCGTGATCCCGCGCAGCGTGAAGATCTCCGAGGCGCCGGGCTTCGGCCAGACGGTGCTGACCTACGACCCGGGCTCGCGCGGCTCGATGAGCTACCTGGACGCGGCGCGGGAGATCGCTGAACGGGGTGTCGAGAGGACAACGGCATGAGCGAGCGCAGAGGCGGTCTGGGGCGCGGCATCGCCGCCCTGATTCCCAGCGGTCCCCCGGCGGGGGCGGACGGTGCCGCGCTGCGCGGCGCTCCGGTGCGCGGCGGACCGGCCTTCGAGCGGCCGGAGCCCCCCACCCCCGAGGTTTCACGTGAAACCAGCGGCGGCGAGGTCGCCGGTGCGGTCTACCGCGAGATCGCCATCTCCGCCATCACGCCGAACCCGAAGCAGCCGCGGCAGGTGTTCGACGAGGAGGCGCTGCACGAGCTCCAGCACTCCATCCGCGAGTTCGGCCTCATGCAGCCGATCGTGGTGCGGGAGCTGGAGGCCGACCGGTTCGAGCTCATCATGGGCGAGCGCCGGTGGCGGGCCTCCCAGCTGGCCGGGTTGGAGTTCATCCCGGCGATCGTCCGCAAGACGCAGGACGACGCGATGCTGCGGGACGCCCTGCTGGAGAACATCCACCGCGTCCAGCTCAATCCGCTGGAGGAGGCGGCGGCGTACCAGCAGCTGCTGGACGAGTTCGGCGTGACGCACGACGAGCTGGCGGACCGGATCGGCCGCAGCCGCCCGGTCATCACCAACACCATCCGGTTGCTGAAGCTGCCGCTGGAGGTCCAGCGGCGGGTGGCCGTCGGGGTGCTGTCGGCCGGGCACGCCCGCGCGCTGCTCAGCCTGGAGGACGTCGGGCAGCAGGAGGAGCTGGCGAAGCGGATCGTCGCGGAGGGACTCTCCGTCCGCGCGACCGAGGAGCAGGTGACGCTCGCCAAGCGGGAGGCGCCGAAGAAGAAGGCGGAGGCGAAGAAGCCGATCCAGGCCCCCGGCTTCGACCGGCTCGCCGATCGGCTGTCCGACCACTTCGACACCCGGGTCAAGGTCGAGCGCGGGCGCCGGAAGGGGCGGATCATCGTGGAGTTCGGCTCCGTGGACGACCTGGAGCGGGTCGCGGAGTTGATCTTGGGTGAACAGGCTCGTGGACTCCGCGAGGAATGACACCGAGGCCTTTCGTCACGGTGACGATGACTGTCGGTGACTGATTTCCCGCGACTTCAATGGAAATCAGACGTCCAACTTCAATGGAAATCGCACCAACGACGAGGGCCGGTCTCCCGCGGGAGACCGGCCCTCGTTTCACGTGAAACATCGCATCAGCGCGCTCGCGAGATCGCCCGCTCGACGAGCCCGGCGAAGACCTCCCCCAGCGACCGGTCGGCGGCCTCGACCGCCATCGGCAGCAGCGAGGTCTCGGTCAGCCCGGGCGACACGTTGACCTCCAGGAAGTGCGGCGTGCCGTCGCGGTCGATGATCGCGTCGGTCCGAGAGACGTCGCGGAGGCCGAGCAGGCGGTGCGCGGCGATCGCGAGCTCCCCCGCCGCCGCAGCCGCTTCCGCCGGGATCTCGGCGGGCGTGCGGTAGCTCGTGAGCCCGGCGGTGTAGCGGGCGGTGTAGTCGTAGACGCCGTCGGCCGGTTCGATCTGGACCGCGGGCAGCGCCTCCGGTCCGTCCGGCCCGTCGATGACGGTGATCGCCACCTCGGTCCCCTCGACGAACCGCTCCACGAGCACCGTGTCGCCGTACGACAGCGCACCCACCATCGCCGACGGCAGCTCGGCGGCATCGCGCACCACGTGCGCGCCCAGCGCCGAACCGCCCTGGTCCGGCTTGAGCATCAGCGGCAGGCCGAGCTTGGCCACCAGCGCGTCCAGGACGGCCTGCGCACCCAGCTCGCGGAAGGTCGCGTGCGGCAGCGCGACCCAGTCCGGGGTGGTCAGCCCGGCGCGGGCGAGCTCCGCCTTCGCTGTCGGCTTGTCCCACGCCCGGCGGCACGCGTGCGGGCCGGTGCCGACGTAGGGGATGTCGAGCATCTCCAGCACGGCCTGCACCGCGCCGTTCTCGCCCTCGCCGCCGTGCAGCGCGACCACGACCGCGTCGGGCCGCTCCTGCTCGATGCGGGACAGCAGCCGGGCGTCGGCATCCCACTCCGCCACGGTCGTGCCCACCGAGCGCAGCGCCGCCGACAGCCGGCGCCCGGAGCGCAGCGACACCTCGCGCTCGTGCGAAAGCCCACCTGCGAGCACGGCGACCCAGCGATCAGACACTCAACAACACCCCTGAAAAGTAGCGGTCCACTGTGCACCGAGGACATCCCGTGCACAGTGGACCCATTCGGAAACCGGGAAAACTCTACGCCGTGTCGGGGGACGGGGCCTGCGGTCCCGGCACGCTGCGCTGCGGCACGGTGCCGAACGTGCGGACCAGCTCCATCTCCTCGGTCAGCGTGTTGGCCAGCCGGCGCACGCCTTCGCGGATCCGCTCCGGCGTCGGGTAGCAGTAGGACAGCCGCATCTGGCGGCTGCCGAACCCGCCGCGGTAGAAGCCGGTGCCGGAGACGTAGGCGACCCGCTGGGTCACCGCGCGCGGCAGCATCGCCTTGGTGTCCACGCCCTCCGGCACGGTCAGCCAGACGAAGAACCCGCCGTCCGGTCGCGTCCACGTGCAACCCGGCGGCATGTACTGCTCCAGGGCGCTGAGCATCGCGTCGCGGCGCTCGCGGTACTGCTCCTGGAAGATCTTGATCTGCCCCTGCCAGTCGTGCGTGCTCAGGTAGCGCGACACGATCATCTGGTTCAGCGTGGGCGGGCACAGGGTGGCCGACTCGGCGGTCAGCACCAGCTTCTCGCGGATCGCGTGCGGCGCGAGGACCCAGCCGACCCGCAGGCCGGAGGCGAAGGTCTTGGAGAACGAGCCGAGGTAGACCACGTTGTCGGCGTCCATGCTGCGCAGCGCGGGCAGCGCCTCGCCGTCGAAGCCGAGCAGGCCGTACGGGTTGTCCTCCACCACGAGGATGCCGTGCTGGGCGCAGATCTCCAGGACCTCAGCGCGCCGCGGCAGGGCCAGCGTGATGCCGCCCGGGTTGTGGAAGTTCGGGATGGTGTAGAGGAACTTGATCCGCTTGCCCTGCGCGGTCACGTCCGCGATGGCCTGGCGCAGCGCGGCCGGGTCGAGGCCGTCGTCGTCCATCGCCACGTGGACCACCTCGGCCTGGTACGCGGCGAAGGAGCCGAGCGCGCCGACGTAGGAGGGGCCCTCGGCGAGGATGACGTCACCGGGGTCGCAGAAGATCCGGGTGACCATGTCCAGGGCCATCTGGGAGCCCGCGGTGACCATCACGTCGTCCGGGTGCGCGGAGATGCCCTCCAGCGCCATGACGTCGCAGATCTGCTCGCGCAGCTCCGGCAGGCCGTGGGCGGAGCCGTACTGCAGCGCCACCTGGCCGTCCTCGGCGACCAGGCGCGCCACCTCGGCGGCCAGCGAGTCCAGCGGGAGCGCCGCCAGGTTCGGCATGCCGCCGGCCAGCGAGACCACCTCGGGGCGGCTGGCGACGGCGAAGAGAGCTCGGATCTCGGAAGCGGTCATCCCTGCGGTCCGCTCGGCGTAGTGCGCCCGGTACGCGTCCAGGTTGCGTGCGGGCTTCTCCGGCGGGTTCGGCTGACTTCCGTGATCCGTCATATCGCGCTCCGGTTTCGGTTGTGCGCACTGCTCGTCCCCGGCCGGGCCGCGAACGATTCCGGCGATTCTATAGGTCCTATCGTCCGGGACCCGCTCAGATGTAACGAGCGCCTCGTACAAACTGACCCGTCGGTAACCCATCTCACCCCATCGGGTCGCTGTCGGTGCTCGGCGGAGCTTCCGGTGCCGGGGCGCGGGCGCTTATCCTGGCCACATTCCCGCCTGCGGTGCGGGTTCGTGCGGGTTCTTCCAGGAGGTCAGGTGTCGCGACGCGTCGTCGGCGTCACGCTGGACAACCTCGACCACCTGCCCAAGCGGTGTCGTCGGTGCGTGTTCTGGGAGCTCGCGCCGCACATCCGGGAGCAGGCCGAGGAGTTCGGCGAGACCGAACTGGAGAAGGAGGCCTGGGTCTCCAGCGTGCTGCTGGAGTGGGGTTCCTGCGGCCGCGTCATCTACGTCGACGGCATCCCGGCCGGTTATGCGATGTACGCCCCGCCCGCCGCGGTGCCGCGCGCAGCGGCCTTCCCGACCGCGCCGGTCAGCGCGGACGCGGTGCTGCTGACCGCGCTGCGGGTGCTGCCGGAGTTCGAGCACGGCGGTCTCGGCCGGGTGCTGGTGCAGAACGTGGCGAAGGACCTGACGCGCCGCGGGGTGAAGGCCGTCGAGGCCTTCGGCGACCTGCAGGGCACCGCGGAGAGCTGCGTGATCCCGGCCGGGTTCCTGCAGCAGGTCGGGTTCAAGACCGTCCGCCAGCACCCCGAGTGGCCGCGGATGCGCCTGGAGCTGCGCACGGCGATCTCCTGGAAGGAAGACGTCGAAGCGGCCCTGGAGCGCCTGCTCAGCTCGGTGACGATCAAGACGGCCGAGCCCGTCATCGGTGGGGCCTGAGTCGCCAGATCACCAAGTCGACAAATCGACCTCGGATGCGATTTCAGTGAGGTTTTCCAGCCTCGTTCTGCGTGGCGGTGCCGGTGGCGGAACCTCAGCGCCCGCCTGGCTGTGGGTGCCCTGACTGATGTATGCCAATACACGGCGTCAGGGCCGTCCTCGCCAGGCGAACGCTGAGAACCCGCGGCGGTGCGAGTTGCGAGGGTGGGTTATGCGCCTGGCGGCGCATGCGACACCTGCCGAGCGGTGCAGTTCGCCCTTCGCGCCTGCGGTCCACGGGCAGGATGAACAAGTTCAATGGAAATCGGACCTTCGATTTCCATTGAAATCGCGCAGGTCAGGCGCCCTCGGCTCGGGCGAGCTCGTGGCGGAGGAGGTCGTCGAAGGTGAAGGTGCCGGTCGGCTGGTCGTCCTTGCCCAGCAGGTAGAGCCGCTTCACCGCGACCAGCAGGCCCTCCGCGATGACGTCCCGGAACGCCGGGTCCAGCAGGCGGGAGCGGTCCCGGGCGTTGGTCAGGTAGCCCAGCTCCATGCGCACCGCGGGCATCCGGGTCAGGCGCAGCACGTCCCAGGTCTTGGCCTGGGTGTGGCAGTCCTTCAGCCCGGTCCGCGCGACGATCTCGCGCTGCAGGAAGCCCGCCAGCGCCTCCCCCACGGTCGACGTGGTGCCGTTGCCGGTGCCGAAGTGGAAGCTCGCCACGCCCTCGGCCAGCGGCGAGGCGTTGGCGTCGATGTGCAGGGACAGGAACATGTCCGCGCCCGCCTCGTTGGCGAACGCGGCGCGGTCGGCGTCCGGCGGGCAGGCGTTGGGCCCGCGGGTGATCAGCGCCTCCATGCCGGTGGCCACCATCCGGCCCTCCAGGCGCCGGGCCAGGTCCCAGGTCAGGTCGGCCTCGCAGACGTCGCCGATGCAGGCGCCGCGGTCCGCGCCGCCGTGGCCCGGGTCGATCACGATGCGCTTGCCGCGCAGCCGCGGCCCGGCGCGCCGCACCTTCTCCTGCTCGCGCAGGTACACCGGCCGACCGCCGCGGACCTTCGGCGCGAGCTGCCGCAGCGCGCGCAGCGTGCTCGGCCCGCAGATGCCGTCCGGGTTCAGGCCGTACTCGCGCTGGAAGCTGCGCAGGGCCTGCTCGGTCTCGCGGCCGAAGATGCCGTCCGGGCGGCCCGCGTCGAAGCCCAGCTCCAGCAGCCGCTCCTGCAGCGCGAACACGTCGTCGCCGCTGATCGGCTTGGACACCAGGAAGGCCAGCGAGCGGTCGCCGAGCCGCCAGCGGGCCTCGGTGAGCGCGCGGTAGGTCGCCGGGCCCACCACGCCGTCGGTGATCAGCCCGCGTTGTTGCTGGAAGACCCGGACCGCCTGTTCCACCGCGTGGTCGAACAGCGCCGGATCCGTTCGGCCGTTGGCCGCCAGCAGACCCAGCGCTGCAAGGGTGTTCCTGATCTCGGCAACGGCCGGACCGACGTCACCGCGGTGGAGCAGCTGCATGCACTCCTCGCTCGATTCAGGCGCCGGGTGGACCGGCGCGGAGGATGGTCGGGTACGTCCCGATGTCCCGTTCGCGTGACGGGCCCGGGAAGACGAACCCGTCGGGTAATTGTGCCTTGTGCGCCCGGACTCGGCGCTGCGGCCCAGGACCAGCAGGCGGACGTGCGACAACGGTGCGTGGGTGCGCGATCTCTCCTGGTGCGCAAAAACACGGTCCCGCCGTCACTGTCATATCGACTGGACGGCGGGACCGCGTTATTCGGTTGCCTCGGATGGAGTCCGATTTCACAGCCCCCGACGGGCCGACTCGGCGAGCGAGCTCACAGGTAGTCGGCGAGGTCGTTCAGCAGCGCGGCCTTCGGCTTGGCGCCGACGATCTGCTTGACCGGCTGGCCGTCCTTGAACAGCAGCAGGGTCGGGACGGACATCACCTGGTAGTCGCGGGACACGCTGGGGTTCTGGTCGATGTCCAGCTTGGCGATGGTGATCTTGTCGCCGTGCTCCGCGGCGATCTCCTCGAGGACCGGGGCGACCATCTTGCACGGGCCGCACCAGGTGGCCCAGAAGTCCACCAGGACGGGCTTGTCGCTCTTCAGGACCGCGCTCTCGAAGCTGTCCTTGTCGACGGTCACGGTGTTGCCGGCCATGTCATCTCCCTCTCGGTTGTCAGCTCAGTTCGCCGCGCCGTAGCCGCCGCCGACGAGCTCGGAGGCGACCTCAGCGGCCGGCGTGTCGTGTTCGGCGAGCCAGCGCTCGGCGTCGATGGCCGCGGCGCAGCCCGATCCGGCGGCGGTGATGGCCTGCCGGTAGGTGTGGTCCACCAGGTCGCCCGCGGCGAACACGCCGGGCACGCCGGTGTGCGTGGTGGGCTGCTGGACCTGCACGTAGCCCTCGCCGTCGACGGTGACCTGGTCGCGCACCAGCTGGCTGCGCGGGTCGTGGCCGATCGCCACGAACATGCCGGTCACGTCCAGCTCGGAGGTCTCGCCGGTGACCGTGTCGCGCAGCTTGAGCCCGCTGACGCTGCCGTCGCCGACGACCTCGGTGACCGCCTTGTTGGTCAGCCACTTGATCTTGTCGTTGGCGCGGGCGCGCTCCAGCATGATCTTGGAGGCGCGGAACTCCTCGCGGCGGTGGATGATCGTCACCGACCGCGCGAAGCGGGTCAGGAAGGTGGCCTCCTCCATCGCCGAGTCGCCGCCGCCGATCACCGCGATGTCCTGGTCGCGGAAGAAGAAGCCGTCGCAGGTCGCGCAGGCCGACACGCCGTGGCCGAGCAGCCGCTCCTCGCCGGGGACGCCCAGGTAGCGGGCAGCCGCGCCCATGGCCAGGATGACCGCCTTGGCGCGGTACTCCACGCCGTTGGCCAGGACGGTCTTGATCTCGCCCTCGAGGTCGAGGCGCTCCACGTCCTCGGCGCGCAGCTCGGCGCCGAAGCGCTCGGCCTGGGAACGCATCTGCTCCATCAGGTCGGGACCCATGATCCCGTCCTTGAAGCCGGGGTAGTTCTCCACGTCGGTGGTGGTCATCAGCGCACCACCGAACTGGGTCCCCTCGAAGACCAGTGGTTCGAGCTCCGCCCGCGCGGCGTACACCGCTGCGGTGTACCCGGCCGGGCCCGAGCCCACGATGATCACGTTGCGGACGTCGCCAGTCACCGCGCCCCTTCCGTCGTAGCGTCCCCGCCGCGCTCGGCGCGCGACCGTATCCGGCTCAACGCGATCCTATTCGGCTCTGTTCCCGATCACGGGAAGCCGGTGCTCCAGGGCACAGCGGAGCCAGCTCGCGTCCCGGGGAGCGGGAACCGGACGTCCGCTGACGTGCGCCGGTGGGGGCCGCGGTTTCAATTGAAACCGCGGCCCCCACCCGTGAAGATTCACAGTTTCAACTGAAACTGCGCGGGGCCGCGATCAGCCGCCGAAGGTGCTGTCGGAGATCTTGGCCGGGTTGTTCGGACCGCAGTCCGGGGCGACCGCTAAGAGGCGGAACTGGCCCGTCTCGCCGGTGGGCAGGACCATCAGCTGCGCGGGCTTGCCGTCCAGCGTGATCTCCCGGGCGCCGAGCGGCTTGCCGCTGCTGACGCCGTTCGCCTGCAGGCAGCCGAGGAGCTGCTGCGGGTCGCTCAGCGCCCCGAGGTAGTCCTGGCGCGTGAGCGTTTCGGCGAACTGCGCGCCGCTGAGGTTGACCTCGCCGCCCTGCAGCGCCAGCGGCGGTTTCCCGCCGGGCGCCGGGGACGGCGGTTGTGCTTGCGGCACTCCGCTCTCGGTGTTGGTGGGCAGCACCGAGAACACGACGGCGGCTGCTGCGGCGGCCACGCCGACGAGCCCGGCGCCGAGGGTGAAGCGCCGCCTGCGGCGCTGCTTGGCCGCCGCGAAGTCGATCACCTGTCCGCCCTGCTCAGCGGGCGGTGCCGCCGGTGCGGCGGCCTGCTGCTGCTCGGCCCAGGCCCGGACCTCGTTCTCGAGCGCGGCGTCGATGCGTGCCGAAACGTCTTCGGGGATCGTCAGCGGCGGCAGCTCGGCGAGCTCCGCGCTGGTGGCGTCCAGCGCCGCCAGGATCTCCCTGGCCTCCGGGTCGTCCTGGACCTGGCTGCGGAGCTCCTCGGCCGTCTGCTCGTCGAGCACCCCGGCGTGGAGATCGGCCAGCAGGTCCAGGGACCACGGTGGCCCCTGCGGCGCCCCCGTGCGCCGGTGTTCGCCACTCATCGTCCCTCCCGTCGACGCATGGCCATCGCGTCATCTGGGACGTTCGCATCTGCACTTGGGTTCCGCAGGTGTCCCAGAAGTTTGGCGAGCTTGGCGCGCCCCCGTGCGCACCGGCTCTTCACGGTGCCGTCGGCGATGCCGAGGATCGAGGCGGTCTCGGCCACCGAGTAGCCCTCGACGTCGACCAGCACGATGGCGGACCGCTGGTCCTCGGGCAGCTCGGCCAGCGCGTCCTGGACGGCCATCCGGGTGTCCTGCTCGGCGATGGCGTCGCGGGGCACCGCGGGCTCGGCCGGACCGGTCTCCGGCAGCGGCACGGTCGGGCGGGCCTGCCTGCGCCGGATCCGGTCCAGGCAGGCGTTCACCACGATCCGGTGCAGCCAGGTGGTCACCTGGGATTCGGCGCGGAACGACGAGGCGTTTCGGAAGGCGGAAATCATCGCGTCCTGAAGAGCGTCGGCGGCGTCTTCGTGGTCGCGCATGGTGCGCAGCGCAACAGCCCACAGCCGATCCCGATGCCGGCGGAAGAGCTCGGAGAACGCGTGCGGATCTCCGCTGGTATGCGCCGCGATGAGTTCGGCGTCCGATCTCACGGGGACAGACACGGTTCAGCACTTTACTGATCGTGAGTTCGAACCGGGGCCGGAGCCCGTGTTCGCGCTCACGATCAGGCCGCGCTGCCGGTGACCTTCACCTCGTTGATCTGGGCGACGAACCCACCGCCGCTGGACGGCAGCTGGGTGATCAGGACCAGGATCTCCTGGGACGCCGAGTCGGGGTTCAGCTTGATCGTGGTCTCGCCCGCGTTCAGCTGCCCCTCGCCGATCACCTTGGTGTCGTTCAGGTTCTGCGTCCCGTTGACCTGCCGGACCTCCACCTTGGCACCAGCGCTCGGCGAGTTGATGACGAGTTCCTGCAGCACCGACGGGTGGGCGAGCGTGAGCACCGCCCCGGTGCCGTCGCTGATGCCGCCCGGGCCAAGCTGCTGCCGGTAGTTCGAGGTCGCCCAGTAGGTCCCGGGATCGCCGTCGTACAGGTACGGGATGCGTCCCGGGGTGTCCGGACGGCCGTTGGTGTTGTACGGCTCCGCGCCGGTGATCTGCACCGGGCTCGCCGGGGGCGGGGGCGGGGGCTGCTGCTCGCCGCCCGGGTGGTTGCCCGACTCGCCGATCACCTGGCCCGTACCGCTGTTGCGGTTGGACTCGGTGAACACGCCGATCAGCGAGGTGGCGATCCAGGCGATCACCAGCAGGGTGGCCACCGCCAGCACGCCGACGCTGATCATCAGCTTCTTGCGCTTGGCCTCGTCCGGCTTGGGGTCCTCGCGCCGCCAGACCTCGTTGCTCTCGCTCGACGAGCTCTGCCCGGCGGTGCTGGGCGTCTCGAAGGTGGCGTGCTGCTCCAGGACTCGCAGCACCGCCGCACCGGTCCGCACACCGCCGGTGGTGCCGGTGGAGTCCGGGTTGCCCAGGGCGCGCACCGCCACGGTGGACAGCTCCAGCGGCACGGTCGGCCGCAGCGTGCGCGGCGCGACCAGGGCGCCGTCCGGGCCGGTCGGCGCGACCGGCAGTCCTTCCGGCGCGTCGCCGAGCGCCCACCGGCCGGTGAGCAGCAGGTACAGCGCGGCGCCCAGGCCGCGCACGTCGTCGCTGGAGGTGGCCTGGGCCATCGGGCCGGGGAAGGCCATCCGGATCTCGCCCTCCGGCGTCACCCGGATCCGCTGCGGGTGGTCGGCGCCGAGCACCAGACCGGCGTGGTGCGCCGCCTCGACCGCCGCGGCCAGCGGCTGCAGCAGCCGCGCCGCGGTGCCGGGCGGCAGCGGCCCCTCGGCGACCAGGTCGAGCAGGTCCGTGCCGTGCGTCCACTCGGCGATCACGATGCCGAGGACGCCGTCCGGGTCGTTCGAGGACTGCGTGACGACGTCGAGGACGCGGGCCACGCCGATGTGGTTGAACGTGCTCGCGTGCATCGCGCGTTCCAGGGTGCGCCGCGCGTTGGACGCCGCCTCGGCGTCCGAGCGGTCGCCGACCAGGATGGTCAGCGCGACGTCCCGCCCCAGCACGCCGTCCTTGGCGCGCCAGAGCTGCGCGTTGCAGCGGTTGTCCGCGCCGACCTGGGAAAGGAGCCGGTACCGGCCGTGGTCCAACACCCGGCCAGGGGTCAGCGCCTGCTCGGCCGAACCCTCGTCGCCGGAATCGTCGCGGTCCGCAGCGATCTGCTCGGTGGGTTTGCTGGTCACCTTCCCTCTCCCGCTCCTCCCGGTCCGCAAGGGGATGCGTACCACCCCTCTTCCCCGCACGGGAGGAGACTTCGACACCGAGGGTACGTGACGCGAAAGTCAGCGACGACGCAGCAAACCGGTGAGCCGCCCGATGGCGGGCTGCAGTTCGGCCACCCGCAGCACCGACATCAGCCCGAAGATCGCCCCGAAACCGACTGCGGTGCCCACGAGGAGCTGCAGCCACCCGGTCCCGGCGCCCGCCGGTCCGGGGATCAGCGCGTCCACCCCGACCACGCTCCCCCAGCACAGCAGTCCACCTGCGACGGAAGCCACCAGGGTCTTCGCCAGGGTCTTGAGGAATCGGCGGCTGCCCAGCGGGCCGAGCCGGTTGCGCAGCCAGATCTCGCCGACCAGCCAACCGATGATGAAGGTGAACGAGTTCACGAAGGTAAGCCCGAACACGATCTGCTCCGGCTCCAGCACCGCGGGCAGCGCGACGGCCATCAGCACCTTGGCCGCGGTCATCACGACCATGATCAGCGTCGGGGTGCGCGCGTCGTTCAGCGCGTTGAACGTGCGCATCTGCATCATCGTCAGCGCGTACGGCAGCACGCCGAACGCGGAGACCGCCAGCGCCAGGCCGAGCGTGGTGGCCTGACCGGACATGTCGGACTTCACCGCGAACAGCGCCAGCGACAGCGGCACGCCGAGCGCGGTCATCACCGCGCTGACCGGCAGCAGGGTCACAGTGGACAGTCGGTTGCCCAGCGAGAGGTCGTCGATGACGCGCTGGTGGTCGCCGTCCGCGGCGGCCGCGCTCATCCGCGGCAGGATCGCGGTCATGATCGAGAAGCCGATGACCCCGTACGGCAGCTGCAGCAGCATCCACACGTAGCTGTAGGTCGACCAGGCGCCCTGGGCGTTCGCGGTGGCCACCCGGCTGAGCGCGACCAGGCCGAGCTGGCTGATCGCGACGTAGCCGAGCATCCACAGCGCGAGGCCGCCGAACTCCGAGAGCCGCCGGTCCCAACCCCACCGCCAGCGCATCCGGAACCCGGTCTTGCGCAGCGCGGGCAGCTGCACCACCGCCTGGCAGACCACGCCGAGGGTGACGCCGATGCCGAGCACGAGCAGCTGCGGATCGGTCATCGAGACCGGGTCCAGCGAGATCTCGCCGGGCATCAGCGCGAGCACGCCGATGGTCGCGATCACCACCAGGTTGTTCACCACCGGCGCCCAGGCCGGCGGGCTGAAGATCTGCTTGGCCTGCAGGACCGCCCCGACCAGCGCGCTGATCCCGTAGAAGAAGATCTGCGGCAGCAGCAGGTACGCGAACGCGGTGACCAGGTCGCGGTTCGAGGCGTCGGAGTCGGAGACCAGCGCCACGGTCAGCAGCGGGGCGGCGATCATCGCCAGCAGCGTTCCCACGGCCAGCACCACGGCGGCCAGCGTCATCAGCTGCTGCACGAACCGCTCGCCGCCGTCGGCGTCGCCCTTCCGGGCGCGCACCAGCACCGGCACCACGACGCTGGTCAGCACGCCGCCGATGAGCAGCTCGAAGAGCATGTTCGGCAGCGTGTTGGCCACGTTGAACGAGTCGTTGACGACCCCGAAGCCGACCACCGCGGCCAGCATCAGCTTCCACAGGAAGCCGGTGATCCGGCTGGTCAGGGTCGCGACGGCCATCGAGCCGCTGGCCTTGAGCAGGGACGGCTTGCCCTTGCCCGGCGAGACCGGGCGGATCACCTGGGTCTGCTCGGTGGCCTGCTCCGCGGCCTGGCTCATCCCGGGCTCCGGCGGCACCGCGGGGATCGGCTGGGTCTCCGCGACGTGCCAGCCGCCCTGCGCCGCCCGCGGCGGGGCAGGGCGCGGCGGGGCGGTGTCCGGTCGGCGGATCGGCATGGTGGGGCGCGTCCCCGGCTGCGGCGCGCGACCGCCCGGCCGCCCGGCATCCCTGTCTCGGTTCACTGCCTCAATCCTTCGCCCGCGCGGGAGCTGCCCGCCCGGTCCTGTCGACTCCGCGGCGCGCCGCCCCGAAAGGGTGACGGGACGGCACTCCGCCCAGGATCTCAGCTCGGGTTTCGATCACCTTCGGTGGTGGCGATCTGCGCGGTCTCGGGCGGGTCCGCCGAGGGGGTCTCGTCGGTCTCGCCGGACTGCTCCGCGGCCCGGCGCCGCTGCCTGGCCCGCAGCCGCTTGAAGATCCGCCGCGCGGACATCAGCACCAGCAGCGCGGCGGCGCTCAGCGTGATGATCAGGATCAGCGGCCCGTAGTTGCCGGACTGGTACGACAGCCGCTTGGTGCTGCCGAACTGGGTGCCGTGCTCGGTGGTCATCGTGACGTCGAGGGTGAACGTGCCGGCCCGCTGCGCGGTGGTCTGCAGCCAGAACCCCCGCCGCCCGTTCGCCGGGATGGTGGCCACCCCGCCGAAGTCGTCCTGCACCTGCACGCCCGGCACCTGCGGGATGCGGAACACCACGGCGACCGTGATCGGCAGCTCGTTGACCACGACCAGCGGGGTCGGGCTGTCCGGCGAGGCGCCGACCAGCGGGGTCTGGGACTCCTCGATGCGGACCTTGTCGAGGATCTCCTCGATGGTGCCCCGGCCCAGGTCCACCCAGTGGGCGGCCGCGTTCGGCTTCCCGCGCCACGCGCTGGACGCGCCGCGCAGCAGGCCGTTGACCAGCGGGGTGGTGATCCGGCCCGGCTCCACGTCGGTGGACGGGTCCCGCCGGGAGGACCGGTACAGGTCGCCGACCTTGAAGTTCTGCTCGGCGAGCTGCTTCAGCACCGGCTGGGCGACCTCCGCCGCACCGGCTTCCACCGGGTAGTTGAGGTCGGCTTCGGGCAGCGTCGCCGGGGACGGCTCGGGCAGCGCCCGGGGGCGGATCAGCCCGGCGTCGGTGAGGTGCTGCATGCCGTCGAGCAGGGTGCGGAGGTCGTCGCCGCGGAGGTTCCAGCGGCGCGGCGGGACCAGCACCGAGGTGGCGTCGCCGACCGAGCCCCGGGTCGCCCGGAAGGTGAGCGCGCCGAGCGCGTTCTGCGCCGACTCCAGCTGCCCGCCCGGCGGCGAGAGGTCGGTGGTCTTCCGCGGCGTGTCGCGCAGCGGGTCGAGCGCGCTGGTCAGCAGCGGGTCGATCGGCACCGCGGTCATGTCCCGGCCGCGGATGCGCACCGGGTCCAGCGAACCGGCCGGGATGTTCAACGCCTGCGGTTCCACCAGCACGGTGCGGGGCAGGTCGCCGCTGGCCGGATCGGCCAGCGCCCCCTCGACCGGCCACAGCACGCTGCGCGGCTCGACGCCCAGCAGGGACTTGTCCTTGAGCAGGTCGGCGCCGTCCATCGCGATGTTGACCAGGTCGGGCAGCCCGGCGCGGGCCAGCGCCGCCACGTCGGCGTCGGCGTAGGGCAGCGCGATCACGCAGCGGCCCGAGGTGGCCTCCCGCAGCTTGCTCAACCACAGGTTCGCGGCGCCGGTGCCGATCCCCTCGGCCAGCGTGTTGTTCGGCTGCTGCACCTGGTACGGCCCCTGCATCGCGCGGACGGTGATCAGCAGGTCCGGGTCGATGGCGAAGCACAGCGCGCTGCCCAGCGGCGAACCCGCGGGCGCGCTGTCGGTCACCGCCTGCAGCAGCTCGTACAGCCGACCGCCGGGGGCCAGCGAGGTGGACAGCGTGTCGTCGACCAGCACCGGGCGCATGCCGGGCAGCGCCTCGCGCACCAGCCGCGGGTAGTCGACGATCGGCACCAGCATGCTGACGTCGGTGGGGTGCTGGGGCGGCGGCGCCGGGTTGCCCGGCGTGCTGAGCACCGGCAGCAGGAAGCGGGACTCGGCGATCCGCGCCCGGCCGCCCACGGCCTGCACGCCGTTGACGTTGACCAGCAGCGGGTAGACGCCGGGCTGGGTGAGCTGCAGCGAGTTCGGGCCGGTCAGCGGGATGCGCAGCTCGACGGGGATCTGCTGCCCCGGGGCCAGGCCGTCGGCGACCGGGCTGAAGGCCGGTTCGGTGACCGTCGACGTCGCGCTGCGCATGGCGCGCTGCACGGCCGGTTCGGAGCTGGTCGGGTCGCCGCGCTGCACGCGCGCCTCGATGTCGTCGATCCGGTTGCCGCTGGTGTTGGTCAACCGCCCGGAGATGACGACCTCGCCGGGCCCGCCGTCCGCGACCACCGAAGGTGTGACATTGGTCACGTCAAGTTGGACCGGGTTGTCGCCCTGCGCCGCGGCCCGCGGCGCCTGGGCCACCGGAAGCCCCGCCAAAACCAGCACCGCGACCACCGCGGCCAGCAGAAACCTCACCCCGGCTCCGTCCCGCTCCCTCGCACCGGACGGGCCCCGAGCCGATCGCTCGTCCCGCCCGCACCGTCGCCGCGCAGGCTCAGCGCGCGGCGCACCAGCCGACGCTCGTCGGCGTAGGCCAGCACCTCGTCCAGTTCACCAAGCGGCACCCACGCCACCTCGGTGACCTCCACGTCCTCGTCGGAAAGCTCACCGCCCACCGCATCCAGCAGGAAGTGGTGCACGGTCTTGTGTATGCGCCGGTTGCCCGCGACGAACCAGTAGTCGATGGTGCCGATCGCGGTCACGACCCGACCGATGATCCCGGTCTCCTCGGCGACCTCGCGCACCGCGGTCTGCTCCGGGGTCTCACCGGCCTCGATGTGCCCCTTCGGCAGCGACCACAGCAGTCGTCCCTTGCGGTCCAGCCTCCCGATGATCGCAGCGCGCCCCTCGCGGCCGTTCACCACCAGCCCACCGGCGGACGTCTCGTCGACGGTCCGCAGCCTGCGCCGCCGGCGTCGGTTCCGACGCCCCGGCTGAGCACCGCCGGAGCGGCCGGGCGACGGGGGCATGCAGCCGATGGTAGTGCGATCAGGGTCTTCGGGTGGAGCTGGTCGGCTTGCGCAGCGGTGCAAGTGGCGGAACCTCAGCTCCCGCCTGGACTGCGGATGCCCTGACTTATGTATGCCCAATACACGGCGTCAGGGCCGTCCTCGCCAGGCGAACGCTGAGAACCCGCGGCGGTGCAAGTTGCGAGGGTGGGTTATGCGCCTGCGGCGCATGCGACGACCTGGTCATCGGTGCCGGTCGTGCTTCGCGGTCGCTGTTTACCGCTGGAAGCGGCTTCGCCGCTTGCCTGACGGTGGCTGATCTGCGGAGTCGCCTCGCCGCTATTGCTGGCCTTCGGCTGCCGGGTCAGGCGTTGGCTGGTTTGAGAGGTCGTCTCGCTTTCTTGTGGGTTTGTGGCTTGCTCTCTTGTGGTTTGTGGTTTGTTGTCCGGTTCTGGGTGTGGTTGCGGAGGGGTGCTGGGGCGGGGGTCGCGGTCGATATCCTGGTAAATCGTGTCCTCTCCTTCGCACCACGACTCCGCCACGTCCGCCGAGCTGCAGGCGCGCGAACGCCAAGCGCAGCGCAACGCCGTGGTCGAGCTCGTCCGGGTCGCGCCCGTCGCGGAGGAGCTGGCCGAGCGGTTCGCCGCCGCCGGGCACCGGCTGTTCCTGGTCGGCGGCAGCGTGCGGGACGCGCTGCTCGGGCGGTTGGGCACCGACCTGGACTTCACCACCGAGGCGCGGCCGGAGCAGGTCCGCGAGCTGCTGAGCGGGTGGGCCGAGACGATCTGGGACACCGGGATCGAGTTCGGCACGCTCGGCGCGTACCGGCACGGGACGACGGTGGAGATCACCACCTTCCGCGCCGACACCTACGACCGGGTGGGCCGCAACCCCGAGGTGGCCTTCGGCGACACCATCGAGGGCGACCTGGTGCGCCGCGACTTCACCGTGAACGCGATGGCCATCGAGCTGCCGGGCCGGTCGTTCGTCGACCTGCACGGCGGGATGGCCGACCTGGCCGCGCGGCGGCTGGACACCCCGGCCGCCCCCGAGGACTCCTTCGCCGACGACCCGCTGCGCATGCTGCGCGCCGCCCGGTTCGTCTCCCAGCTCGGGTTCACCGCCAGCGACCGGGTGGTCCGGGCGATGACCGACATGGCCGCCGAGATCGTCCGGATCACCCCGGAGCGGGTCCAGGTCGAGCTGTCCAAGCTGCTGTGCGGCGAGTTCCCGCGGCGCGGCGTCGAGCTGCTGGTGGACACCGGGCTGGCCGACCACGTGCTGCCCGAGGTCCCGGCGATGAAGCTGGAGATCGACGAGCACCACCAGCACAAGGACGTCTACCGGCACTCGCTGACGGTGCTGGACCAGGCGATCGACCTGGAGCGGGCGGCCGACCCGGACGGCGAGCCGGACCTGGTGCTGCGGCTGGCCGCGCTGCTGCACGACATCGGCAAGCCGGGCACCCGGCGCTTCGAGTCCGGCGGCGGGGTCAGCTTCCACCACCACGAGGTGGTCGGCGCGAAGATGGCCCGCAAGCGGCTGCGCGCGCTGCGCTACCCCAAGGACGTGATCAACCAGGTCGCCGACCTGGTGTTCCTGCACCTGCGGTTCCACGGCTACAGCGACGGCCAGTGGACCGACTCGGCGGTGCGCCGCTACGTCAACGACGCGGGCCCGCTGCTCCCCCGGCTGCACAAGCTGGTGCGCGCGGACTGCACGACCCGCAACAAGCGCAAGGCGGCGGCGCTGCAGCGCGCGTACGACGACCTGGAGGAGCGCATCGACCGGATCGCGGCCGAGGAGGACCTGGCGAAGGTCCGGCCCGATCTGGACGGCAACGAGATCATGCGGCTGCTCGGCGTCGACCCCGGACCGGTGGTCGGGAAGGCCTGGAAGCACCTGAAGGAGCTGCGCCTGGACCGCGGACCGATGTCCCGCGAGGAGGCCGTCGCGGAGCTCTACGCGTGGGCCCGCGAGCAGGGCATCGACGTTCCCAGTTCCTGAAACCGCAGGTCAGAGGGTTGGTAATAATACTGGGCAGTACTTCTCGCTGTTGCGCGTGAGTGTTGAACAGTGAGTGCTACTGGATCGAGCGGTTCGCGGGGCGATGTTCGGTCCAGGTGGGTCCGTGCTCGGGCAACCAGTGAGATCATGCGATGGTGGGATCAGACGCGGACGTGGAACCGGGGACGCTGCTCGTCGCCGCCCCACAGCTGCTGGACCGGAACTTCCGGCGAACCGTCGTGTACGTCATTCACCACCGCGCCGAGGGCACCCTCGGCGTCGTGCTGAACCGGCCGAGCGAGGTCACCGTGGGCGAGGTGCTGCCGAAGTGGGCGCAGCACGCGAGCGAGCCGCAGGCGCTGTTCGTCGGCGGGCCGGTCGAGCAGCGCACCGCGATCTGCCTGGCCGCCCTGCGCGCCGGTGAGGACACCGGGACGGTCGCGGGCATGGTCGGCGTCCGCGGCCCGGTCGGGCTGGTCGACCTCGACGGCGACCCCGACGACCTGGTGCCGAAGGCGCGCGGGCTGCGCTTCTTCGCCGGCTACGCGGGCTGGGAGCCGGGGCAGCTGGCGGGCGAGATCGAGCGCGGCGACTGGATCGTGGTCCCGGCGCTGCCGGACGACGTGATCGCCGACCCCGGCGCCGAGCTGTGGGGCCGGGTGCTGCGCCGCCAGGGACCGCCGCTGGCGTTCCTCGCCACCCACCCCGGCGACGTCCGCCTCAACTGAACCGCTGGACGGGTGATCGTCGGCGGTTGCAGAATGCCCGCATGGATGTGCGGGGAGTGACGGTGGGGTTCCCGGTCAGCGACCTGCGTCGCGCGGTGGAGTGGTACCAGCGGGTGTTCGACCTCGGCGGTCCGGACCTCGAACCGGCGGACGGGGTGGTGGAGTTCCAGCTGGGCTCGATCTGGCTGCAGCTCGGTGAGGAAGCGACCGACCGCTCCGGCGCCGAGGTCGTGACCCGCTTCAGCGTCGCCGACGCCGCCGCGGAGCGGGACCGCTTGGCCGGGCTCGGGGTCGAGGTCGGCCCGCTCGAGCACGTCCCCGGCGCGGTGGACTACTTCGACTTCCGCGACCCCGACGGCAACCTGCTCAGCTGCTACGCCGAGCTGTAGCCGCGAGGTTGTCCCCAGGTATCCACAGTTGTCCACAACCTTGTGGACAACTCCCTGTGGACAACTCAGAGCCAGCGGTTGTGGCGGAGCGCGGCGTAGAGGCAGCCGCAGACGGCGAGGATCACCGCGATCGCCAGCGGGTACCCGAACGCCCAGTGCAGCTCGGGCATGTGCTCGAAGTTCATCCCGTAGACCCCGCCCACGATGGTGGGCACCAGCGCGATGGCCGCCCAGGCCGAGATCTTGCGCATGTCCTCGTTCTGCCAGAGCCCGGCCCGGGAGAACTGGGCGTCCAGCGCCGAGGTCAGCAGCTCGTCGCAGGACCGCAGGTCGCGACCGGCCCGGAGCACGTGGTGGGCCACGTCGCGGAAGTGCTGGCCGAGCAGGCCCGGCTCGCCGTTGTCCGGCTGGACCAGCCGGTGCGCCACCGGCAGCAGCGGCTCCACGGCGTCGCGGGCCGTCAGCACCTCCCGCTTCAGCGCGTACAGGTCCTCGGTCACGTCGTCCCGGCCGGGGGCGAACACGCGCTGCTCCAGCCGGGTCAGGTCGGCGCGGAGCTCCGCCGAGGCGGTCAGGTAGGCGTCGACGACGGTGTCGGCGAGCAGGTAGGCCGCCGCGCGCGGTCCGGAGTCGAACAGCTCCGGGTGGTCGGCGGCCCGGCGGTGCGCCCCGGCGGTCGGGTCCTCGGGGCCGTGCACGACGGTGATCAGGACTTTCGAGGTCAGGAACATGATCAGCTCACCGGTGCCGACGGCCGAGGTCGCCTCGGTGTAGCTGAGCACCTTGAGGATCACGTGGTCGCAGTCCGGGTAGTGCTCGACCCGCGCGTGCTGGTGCGGGTGCGCCGCGTTCGCGACGGCCAGGCGCGGGAGGTCCAGCACGCGGGCCGCGTCGCGCAGCACGTCCGACCGGGTCGGCGGCACCTCCAGCCACACGAAGCCGTCCTCCGGCGGGTTCCGCAGGGAGTCGAGCACGTCGTCCTCGGCGATCGCCGACGATCCGCCGGAGTGGAAGCGGGTGCACCTCAGCATGCGGGTCACGGTGCCACGCGGGCGGCGGCCCGGTCGGCATTGCCGGGCCGTGTCCTGCTCAGTCGCGCGGGAGGGCGCTGCAGCCGCCGCAGGCGCAGCCGCTGCACCCACCGGCGGCGGGCGCCGGGGCGGGCATCGCCTCGGCCGCGCGGTTGCCGACCACGCCGCCCGCGGTCATCAGCGCGAACGCGCCGACCAGACCGAGCACCGAGATCATCACCACGGAGAACGTCGAGGCCAGCATCGGCACCGACACCCCGGCCAGCACGGCCGCCGCGCCACCGGCCAGCATCGCGGGCGCGGCCGCCCGGTTGGCCAGCTCGAAGGCCTCGTCGCTGCTCATCGCGGCGGGGGTGCGGACACCGACGTAGCGGTTGCGGGGCAGCTGTCCCCGCAGCCCCCGGAAGCCGAGCAGCAGCAGCGCCGCTCCGCCGAGGACCAAGATCGCGCAGAGGATCACCTGAACAGCGAGCACCACATCAGACTAGGAGAACACCCGACTTGACCTGCATCACGGTGCGGCAACCGGTGTCCCGGACCGCAGTTTCAGTTGAAACTGCAGGAGGACCGGCGGGCCGAGGCGCAACGTGATCGCCACCTGCCGGACACCCTGATCGGGTGTGCTGGCGCGCATGGCGAAGACAACTGTGCTGAGCGGGCTGCTGGCCACCGCGCTGCTGGTCGCGGCGGCGGCCCCGGCAGCGGCCGGGCCCGACCGGGTCGAGCTGGTCGGCGAGACCGCCCTGCCGCACGCGATGCAGTTCGACGGCACCACCGTCGGCGGGCTGTCCGGGCTGGACCACGACCCGCGCACCGGGCAGTGGGTGCTGATCAGCGACGACCGCTCCGACAAGCAACCGGCCCGGATCTACACCGGCCGCTTCGAGGGCGGCGGTTTCCGGCTGACCGGCACAGCGCCGCTGCTGCGCCCGGACGGCACCACCTACCCGAAGGGCTCCGTGGACCCGGAGGACGTGCGCTGGGACCCGCGGACCGGCGGGATCTGGTGGACCAGCGAGGGCGAGCGCGCCCAGCAGCTGATCGACCCGGCGATCCGCCGCGCCAGCGCGGACGGCACCTTCACCGGCGACCTGCCGATCGCGGACAACCTGCGGATGCGGCCGGAGACCGGGCCGAAGCAGAACGAGGTGCTGGAGGGGCTGACCCTGGCCAACGGCGGTTCCCTGGTGGTCAGCGCGATGGAGGGCCCGCTGATCGAGGACGGCGAGTCGCCGACCGCCGAGCACGGCGCGCTGTCCCGGATCACCGTGCAGACCCGCAGCGGCCACGTCCTCGGCCAGTACGCCTACCCGCTGGACCCGGTGTTCGCCGAGTCGCCGACCGGCGGCTTCGCCAACAACGGCGTCACCGCGATCCTGGCCGACCGGGGCGGCCGGTACCTGGTCCTGGAGCGCTCGTTCGTGACCGGCGTCGGCAACTCGGTCCGGCTCTACCAGGTCGACCTGCGCGGCGCCACGAACGTGCGCGACGTCGACTCGCTGGTCGGCGCGCAGGTCCGCCCGGTCCGCAAGGAGCTGGTGGCCGACCTGGCCGACCTGGGCCTGAGCACGGTGGACAACGTCGAGGGCATGAGCTGGGGCCCGCGGCTGCCGGACGGCCGCCGCAGCCTGGTGCTGGTCAGCGACGACAACTTCTCCCCCGCCCAGACCACCCAGCTGATCACCCTCGCCCTCCGCTGAGCCGCGGTGGGGAAGGTGCTTGGGGACCTCGGCTACCCTGGGTGGCATGTGCGCGAGGCTGCTCCTTGCGAGGCCGCGTTGACGCTCGGTTAGACGACGTCAGCGCGGCGACCCCTCATGCCCGGCAGGGCCTGGGGGGTTTTCCATTTTCCGCAGGCGGCACACTAGGAGCGCACGACTCGCGCGATCGAGGGCGATGGGCAGGGAAGGACATGAACCGATGAGTGGCCAGGCAGAGACCTCGACCGAAGAGGTTCCGCAGTACCGCTACACCGCGGAGACGGCGGTCGAGATCGAGCAGCGGTGGCAGCAGCGGTGGGAGGAGCGCGGCACCTTCCACGCGCCCAACCCGGCCGGGTCGCTCAAGGGTGACGTGCCCGAGGACAAGCTGTTCGTGCAGGACATGTTCCCGTACCCCTCGGGCGCCGGGCTGCACGTCGGCCACCCGCTGGGCTTCATCGGCACCGACGTCTACGCCCGCTACCACCGGATGCTGGGCCGCAACGTGCTGCATACGATGGGCTTCGACTCGTTCGGCCTGCCCGCCGAGCAGTACGCGGTGCAGACCGGCACCCACCCGCGGACCACCACCGAGCAGAACATCGAGCGGTACCTGCGGCAGATCCGCCGCCTGGGCCTGGGGCACGACGAGCGCCGCCGGATCGCCACCACCGACGTCGAGTTCTACCGCTGGACGCAGTGGATCTTCCTGCAGATCTTCAACGCCTGGTACGACACCGAGGCGCGCCGGGCGCGGCCGATCGCCGAGCTGGAGGAGCAGTTCGCCAGCGGTGCGCGGGCCACCCCGGACGGCCGCCCGTGGGCCGAGCTGACCCGGGCCGAGCAGCGCGAGATCATCGACTCGTACCGGCTGGCCTACGTGTCCGAGGCGCCGGTCAACTGGGCGCCGGGCCTGGGCACCGTGGTGGCCAACGAGGAGGTCACCGCCGACGGGCTGACCGAGCGCGGCAACTTCCCGGTGTTCCGCCGCAACCTGAAGCAGTGGATGATGCGGATCACCGCCTACGCGGACCGCCTGGTCGACGACCTGGACCGGCTGGACTGGCCGGAGAAGGTCAAGACCATGCAGCGGAACTGGATCGGCCGCTCGCAGGGCGCGAACGTGGTGTTCCCGCTGGACGGCTCCGCGCACCACGTCGAGGTCTTCACCACCCGCCCGGACACCCTGTTCGGCGTGACCTACCTGGTGCTGGCCCCGGAGCACGGGCTGGTCGACGAGCTGACCGCGGACGCCTGGCCCGCCGGGGTGGACGACCGCTGGACCGGTGGCGCGGCCACCCCGGCGGAGGCCGTCGCGCAGTACCGGCGCGCCGCGTCGATGAAGTCCGACCTGGACCGCCAGGAGAACAAGGAGAAGACCGGCGTCTTCACCGGTGCCTGGGCCACCAACCCGGTCAACGGCCAGCAGATCCCGGTGTTCATCGCCGACTACGTGCTGATGGGCTACGGCACCGGCGCGATCATGGCGGTGCCCGGCGAGGACACCCGCGACCACGAGTTCGCCGAGGTCTTCGGGCTGCCGATCGTGCGCACCGTGCAGCCGCCCGCCGACTTCGAGGGCGGTGCCTACACCGGCGCCGGGCCGCGGATCAACTCGGCGAACCCGGAGATCGGGCTGGACCTGAACGGCCTGGATCTGGACGACGCCAAGAAGGCGATCATCAGCTGGCTGGAGGAGCAGGGCCACGGCCGCGGCACTGTCCAGTACAAGCTGCGCGACTGGCTGTTCGCCCGGCAGCGCTACTGGGGCGAGCCGTTCCCGATCGTCTACGGCGAGGACGGCGTGCCGCTGGGCCTGCCGGAGGACCAGCTGCCGGTGGTGCTGCCCGAGGTCGAGGACTACTCGCCGCGCACCTTCGACCCGGAGGACGCCGACAGCAAGCCGGAGCCGCCGCTGGCCAAGGCCACCGCGTGGGCGAACGTCGAGCTGGACCTGGGCGACGGGCTGAAGCACTACGAGCGGGACACCAACGTGATGCCGCAGTGGGCCGGTTCCTGCTGGTACCAGCTGCGCTACATCGACCCGGACAACACCGAGCGGTTCGTCGACCCGGCCAACGAGCAGTACTGGATGGGCAAGCGCCCGGCCGAGCACGGCCCGAGCGACCCGGGCGGCGTGGACCTGTACGTCGGCGGCGTCGAGCACGCGGTGCTGCACCTGCTGTACTCGCGGTTCTGGCAGAAGGTCCTGTTCGACCTGGGCCACCTGTCGGCCGAGGAGCCGTACCGGCGGCTGTACAACCAGGGCTACATCCAGGCCTACGCCTACACCGACTCGCGGGGCGTGTACGTCCCGGCCGAGGAGGTCACCGAAGAAAGCACAGAGCGCGGCGTCCGATATCTCTACCAGGGCCAGGAGGTCCGGCGGGAGTACGGGAAGATGGGCAAGAGCCTGAAGAACTCCGTCTCCCCGGACGAGATGGCCGACGCCTACGGCGCGGACACGCTGCGGCTGTACGAGATGGCGATGGGCCCGCTGGACTCCTCGCGGCCGTGGGCGACCAAGGACGTCGTCGGCTCGCACCGGTTCCTGCAGCGGCTGTGGCGCAACGTCGTCGACGAGAACACCGGTGAGCTGCGGGTGACCGACGAGCAGCCGGACGTCGAGATGCTGCGCGCGCTGCACAAGACCATCGCCGGGGTCCGGGAGGACTACGCGGAGCTGCGGTTCAACACCGCGGTGGCGAAGCTCATCGAGTTCAACAACCGGATCACCAAGGCGTACTCGGCCGCTGCGGGCACCCCGCGCGCGGTGGTGGAGCCGCTGGTGCTGATGGTCGCGCCGCTGACCCCGCACCTGGCCGAGGAGCTGTGGTCCCGGCTGGGCCACGAGGAGAGCCTGGCGCACGGCCCGTTCCCGGTGGCCGACGAGGAGTACCTGGTCGAGGACACCGCGGAGTACCCGATCCAGGTCAACGGCAAGGTCCGCTCCCGCGTCGTGGTGCCCGCCTCGGCGGCCCAGGACGCGGTGAAGGCGGCGGCGCTGGCGGACGAGAAGATCGTCGCCGCCCTGAACGGCAAGGAACCGCGCAAGGTCATCGTGGTCCCGGGCCGCCTGGTCAACGTCGTGGCCTGACGACCCCCGGAAGCCGCCCCGCCATCGCAGCGGGGCGGCTTCTGCATGTGCCGGGACCCCCGCTCAGCCGCGCGCCACGGCGTCGACGACCACGCAGGAGGCGTTGTCCGGGGCTCCGGCGTCGTGGACCTGGCGGACGAAGCGGTCGACCGCTTCCTGCGGCGCTGCCGCGGAGTCGAGGACGTCGTGCAGGTCCTGCTCGCTCAGCACCGCGTGCAGGCCGTCCGAGCAGAGCAGGTAGCGGTCGCCGACGTGCGCCTCGCGCAGATGCAGGTCCGGTTCCACCGCGCCGCCGCGGACCAGCGCGCGCAGCAGCTGGGCGCGCATCGGGTGGGTTGCGGCTTCCTCCGGGGCCAGCCGACCTTCGTCCACCAGCGACTGCACGAAGGTCTGGTCGTGGGTGATCTGCGTCAGCTCGCCGCCGCGCAGCAGGTACGCGCGCGAGTCGCCGGTGTGCGCCAGGGCGAATCCCGTCCCCGACCACAGCATGGCCGTCAGGGTGGTGCCGCCGTGGTCCGGCGCCGACTCGTCGACGGCTCGCTGCGCGTCCTTCGTCGCGTCGCCCAGCACGCGCAGCAGGTCACCGGCTTCTCCGGCGTCGAGCGGTTCGAGCGCGGTGAGCGCGGCGGTGCTCGCGGCCGACCCCTGCTCGCCGAACCCGTCGGCGACCGCGAACAGCCGCGTGCCCGCGAACACCGCGTCCTCGTTGGTCTCCCGCACCAGTCCGCGGTCTGCGCGGGCGGCGCAGTGCAGTTCCCACTCCGGCATCTCGGCCATGTCAGCGTCCTTCCGGGACAGTTCCTCGACGAGGGCGGCGGCCAGCTCGCCGCGGGCCGCGGTCTCGGCCTCGATCTGGCGCCAGTACGAGGAGATCTCCGCGGCCGCGGCCAGCGGCGGGAGGTCGAGGACCACCCGGATCCTGGCCAGCGGCATGCCGAGCGCGCGCAGCCGCGCGACCAGCTGGGCCGTCGCCAGCTGGGCCGGGACGTAGGTCCGGTAGCCCGTGCGCGCGTCGACGTGCGCGGGTGGCAGGAGCGCGAGTTCGTCGTAGAGCCGCAGCGCCTTGGGGGTGAGTCCCGACGCCTGCGCGAACTCGCCGATGCTCAGTTCGTCCACGGTTCCCTCCTCGTGCCGGGTGCCCCAGACCCTGCAGCTTTCCCCGGGGTGAAGGTCAAACCTCGTCGGCGAGGTAGCTCACATGGCGGGGTTACTCGTCGGTAACTACGCTTGGAGCAGTCGGTACCGACGAGTGGAGGCCGCGATGGGATTCGACGCAGGCGAGCTCACGACGCTGCTGGACGGGCGCTGGAAGCACGTCCGCGACCAGGTCCGGGAGGCGCTGGCCGACGTCGACCTGGCACCGGCCGACGACCTCGACACCGAGAGCCACCGCGCGCACACCCTCGAGCAGCTGCGCCAGCTGGCCAAGACCGGCATCCCCGCCCTCGGGTTCCCGGCCGCGCACGGCGGCAGCGGTGACACCGGCGGTTCGGTGGTGTCCCTGGAGATGCTGCCCGGCAACCTGTCGCTGATGGTCAAGTCCGGTGTCCAGTGGGGACTGTTCGGCGGGGCGGTCGTCGCGCTGGGCACCGAGCGCCACCACGAGCGCTACCTGCCGGACATCATGAGCCTGGAGCTGCCGGGCTGCTTCGCGATGACCGAGACCGGCCACGGCTCGGACGTCCAGAACCTGCGCACCACCGCCACCTACGACCCGGAGGCGCAGGAGTTCGTGGTGCACACGCCGCACGAGGCGGCGCGCAAGGAGTACATCGGCAACGCCGCCCGCGACGGCCGGATGGCGGTCGTCTTCGCGCAGCTGATCACCGGCGGGGAGAGCCACGGCGTGCACGCGCTGCTGGTGCCGATCCGGGACCGGGCCGGGAACCCGCTGCCCGGCGTGCAGATCACCGACTGCGGCCGCAAGGCCGGGCTCAACGGCGTGGACAACGGCCGGATCGTCTTCGACCAGGTCCGGGTGCCGCGCGAGGCGCTGCTCAACCGCTACGGCGACGTCGCCCCGGACGGCACCTACAGCAGCCCGATCGCCAGCAAGGGCAAGCGGTTCTTCACCATGCTCGGCACCCTGATCCGCGGCCGGGTCTCGGTGGCGGGCACCGCGGGCAGCGCCACCAAGCTGGCGCTGGAGATCGCGCTGCGCTACGGCGACGCGCGCCGCCAGTTCGGGCGCCCCGGCACCGAGGACGAGGTCGTGGTGCTGGACTACCTGGCGCACCAGCGGAAGCTGCTGCCCGCGCTGGCCAAGACCTTCGCCCTGCACTTCGCGCAGGAGGAGCTGGTCGCCAGCCTGCACGACGTGCCCGGTGACGAGCGGGCGCAGCGCGAGCTGGAGTCCCGCGCGGCCGGGCTGAAGGCCATCACCACCTGGCACGCCACCAGCACCATCCAGACCTGCCGCGAGGCGTGCGGCGGTGCGGGCTACCTGGCGGAGAACCAGCTGGCGCAGCTGAAGGCCGACACCGACGTCTTCACCACCTTCGAGGGCGACAACACGGTCCTGCTGCAGCTGGTCGCCAAGGGCCTGCTGACCAACTACAAGGACCAGTTCGAGGACCTCGGCACGCTCGGCATGGCCAAGTTCCTCGCCGACCAGTTCGTCGGCGCGGTCGTCGAGCGGACCGCGGCCCGCTCGCTGGTGCAGCGGATCATCGACGGCTCGGGCAAGGACGACATCCTCGACCGCGGTTGGCAGCTCAAGATGTTCGACGACCGCGAGCGCCACGTCCTGGACGGTCTCGGCCGCCGGTTGCGGAAGGCCAACCGCAGCAACGCCTTCGAGGTGTTCAACAACGCGCAGGACCACGTGCTGCGCGCGGGCCGGGTGCACGTGGACCGCCTGGTGCTGGAGGCGTTCGTCGGTGCGATCGAGCGCTGCCGCGACCGGGAGACCGCCGCGCTGCTGAACAAGGTGTGCGACCTCTACGTGCTGTCCACGATCGAGGAGGACCGCGGCTGGTTCCTCGAGCACGAGCGGATCTCGCCGCGCCGCTCGAAGGCGATCACCGAGGCGGTCAACGAGCTGTGCCGCCAGCTCCGCCCGCACGCGGTGGACCTGGTCGCGGCCTTCGGCATCCCGCGCCAGTGGCTCACCGCCCCGATCGCCACCGGCGCCGAAGCCGACCGCCAGGACGCCCAACGAGCCCACGACCGCTCCCAGCGCTGACCTGATCCGCGATTTCAATGGAAATCGGACCTCTGATTTCCATTGAAATCGCGGAAGTTCTCCAGGTGATCTGTCCACAAAGTCCGGTGTGCCCGGGCGCCCGGCGCACCGTGAAACCGCGGTTTCCGCTGAGACTGCGGATCACACCGGTCGTCCGATCGGAGAAATGTGGGTTCTCCCGGGAACCAAATCGGCTCGGCTGCGTCTCACCGGGGACCAGGCGATGCCGAGACGGTTGCGAGGCACGATGAAACACCTGCTCCGGAAGGTCACCATCACCGCGGTGAGCGGTGCGCTCCTGCTGAGCGCCGCTGCGACGAGCACGGCCGCCGCGGACGGTGCCGTCGACAAGAGCATCGAGTGCGAGTCGGCGGCCAGCGGTGACGGTCCGTTCTACCCCGGTCCGTCGGCGTCGAAGGTCTACGACAAGGCGTTCGGCAAGGGACCGGCGGTGCCGGCGCTGGACAAGTCCACCCCGCAGGGCCTCGCCGCGTGGAACGGCTGGGACGGCGCGGGCAACGACCTCCTGCTGGTCACCTCCTACGGGAAGTCCGGCCAGGACGCGCTGATCATCGGCATCGACCCGAAGAGCGGCAAGCACGTCGGCACGGTCGCCATCGCCGAATCGCACGTCGGCGGCATCGCGGTCAGCAAGGGCTGGGCCTTCGTGCAGGGCCGCAACTCCGGCAGCGAGCACACGATCCGCAAGTACAAGCTCTCCGAGCTGCGGGACGCGATGAAGAAGGGCGGGACCCCGTACCTCAAGCAGGTCGGCGAGGCCCGCAAGGTGCCCGCGGCGTCGTTCCTGGCCGCGGACGGCGGCACGGTCTACGCGGGCAAGTTCAACGAGACCGGCCGCGGCACGATGCAGTCGTACCAGGTCGGCGACGACGGTTCGCTGACCGAGCAGAAGACCTACGAGGTGCCGAAGAAGACGCAGGGCCTCATGGTCACCAAGGACCACTTCGTGTTCAGCACGTCCTACGGCCGCGACAACCGCAGCAACCTCTACGTGGTGGACAAGGGCGCGACCGACATCGACCGCCCGTCCACCAAGTGCTACCGCGCGCCGAGCATGGTCGAGGGCATCACCCAGCACGGCGACGAGGCCTACCTGCTCTTCGAGTCGGGCTCGTACAAGTACCCCGACGCCCTCAACGTCATCAAGAACCTGCACAAGGGCAAGGTCTCGGCGGTGACGAACCCCTGACGGGAACGGCGGCCCGAGCACCCCACGGGCCGCCGTTCTCTTTCCCCAGCAGCGGAAACGGGCTGTGCCAACGCACGGCCCGTTTCCGCTGCGTGCCCAGCACACCCGAGTCATCGACCACCACCCGCACCTGTGAGGCGGTGGCCTCCCGCTCCGCCTGCCTCGGTCTGACTACTTCTTGACCGAGTTCACGAAGTCGGCCCAGCGGCGGCGCGGGAACAGCAGCGTTCCGCCGTCGCGGTCCTTGGTATCCCGAACCCCGACGACCTCCGGTGCCATCGCGACCTCGACGCATGCCTGAGCGTTCGTCGTGTAGCTGGAGGTGAACCACGGCTCGCCCTGCAGCCTGGCCTCTAAGCTCGTCACCGTTTCAGGTTAGCTTTCCCAAGCGCTCGCGGATCAGCTCGCCCGTGGCATGTCGATCCAGCGCGAACGTTCCTGCTTCGTCGAACGTGGCGCTGTACTGAGCGACCATCGCTTGGTCGGCGATGAGGTCCGTGGAGACAGCGGTTTCCTGCCAGGCCAGTCGTGGTAGGCGAGGACTGGGGAAGGTGAGAACGTGGAACGTCGAGCTTCCCAAGGCCCCGAAGCTGCCCGCGGTGAACGGGATGACCCGGAGGTCCAGGGTATCCGGACACCTGTCGATCAGATCAAGCAGGTGCCGGAGTTGTTCTTCCAGGATCGCAGTGCCGCCTACTTGCTGATGCAGCGCAGCTTCGCTCATGACGATCGTTGCCCGGAGTGGGTCGTCGCCGAGCAGTCGGTCTTTCCGGCGCATCCGCACGGCCACCCGTCGTTCCACTTCGGACATTCGCAGGTTTGCCCCGTCGCCGCGGTGAACCGCGCGGGCGTAGCTTTCGGTCTGGAGCAGGCCCGAGACGATTGAGTGCTCGTAGGTGCGGATCTCTTCAGCGCCGTGCTCGTACCCGAAGAACCGGAGCAGCTCTGCTGAGTAGATGCCGCTGTAGCGCGCCCACCAGCCCCGCCCTTCGCAGGTTCGGCGAAGCGCGATCAGCTCGCGCTGTTCCTCGTCGGGCAGTCCGTACACGTCCATCAGCTGTGTCAGCTTGTCTTCGGAGATCGTTCGTCGTCCGTGTTCGACGTTGCTGATGTAGTTCTGCGTGATGCCGTGCCTACCTGGAGGAACGGACGCGCCGGAAGCTCGCCGCCGTGCCGCCGCCCTACGTGGGCAAGCACCGGCTCGCCGTCGAGGACCTGGTCGAGGAGTTCCACCCGAAGGTCGACGTCACCCTCGATCACCACGTCCTGCAACACGGCGTCTGGTGCTGACGCGTCAGGCCAGGCCGGTTTCGTGGGTGAGCTCTCGGAGCATCGCTTCGAAGAGGCGGTCGGCGTGCTTGAGGTCGAAGGGGAAGCGGCCGAAGACCTCCAGGGCCACGTGGCCGTACAGGCGGACCCACCAGCGCAGCAGGAAGTGCACCACGTCCGGGCGGAGGGCTTCCGGCGGCAGCTCGACGCCCGCGGTGGAGAACGCCGCCGCCAGCGACTCCTGGTGGGCGGTCAGGTCCGGCAGCTCGAACGGCAGCGCCGCCGGGTCGGCCAGCACCGCTCCCTCGGCCAGGAACGGGCCGACGATGCCGAGGAAGACGTCGCCGAACTGGTCCGGGCGCCGCTGCTCCGCCTCCGCCTGCGGGGTGGCGAAGACCAGCGCGAACTCCTCCGGGTGCGCCAGCGCCCAGCAGCGGAACGCGCGGCAGACCGCGAAGATCTTGTCCAGGAACTCCTCGCCCGCCCCGGCGGACACCGCGTGCAGCTCGGTCGCCAGGTCGGTGCAGATGTCGTCGCACAGCTGGCGGAGCAGGTCCTCGCGGGACTCGTAGTACCGGTACAGCGCCGGGGCGGTGATGCCCAGCTCCCGCGCGATGGCCCGCAGGGTGACCGCGTCGCTGCCGCGCTCGACCAGCAGCGCCCGCGCGTGCTGGCGGATCTCCAGTTCGGTGGCGGCGCGGAGTCGCTCGCGCCGGGTCACCCCGGTCATGTGGCACTCCTCCTGTGGACGCCGGTGGGGCCGCAGTGATTGTGTCCCATCCGGCGCGCGGATCGGGTGCGCCGCGTCGATCATCCTTCGCATTCGCACCGGATGCGAGCGCGCCGCGAATGATCCCGGCGCCCGCCGCGTTGCAGCGCGTGGGCAGACTGATCGAGCCCGAAGCAACCGACCTGGAGGCACCATGACCGCCGGAGTGCAGGAAGTCGTCGTCTACACCCGCCCGGGCTGCCCCTTCTGCACCTCGCTGCGCGCCGGGCTGCGCCGGCAGGGGCTGGAGTTCACCGAGGTGAACATCTGGGAGGACGCCGAGGCTGCGGCGACCGTGCGCGGCATCGCCGACGGCAACGAGACCGTGCCGACGGTGGTCGTCGGCGAGTGGCAGGCGGTGAACCCCTCGGCGGGCAGCGTGCTGGACGCGGTCGGCGAGCACGCCCCGCACCTGCTGCCCGAGCAGAAGCCCGGTCTGGTCGACGGGGCGCTGAAGGCGATGGGCCTGCGCAAGGAGAACTGACCCGGAACGCACCGGGGGCCGACCGCACGGGGGGCTTTGCGGTCGGCCCTCGGGTGGTTGCGATCGTCGGTGGCGCGATACCGGCGAGCAGCAACCCGTTCAGTCTGACGCCGGGCAATGCGGAAAAGATCCGCATCCGGTGGCAAGTTAGCTCGAACGGTGGACCCCCAGAAGCTCCACAGTGGCCCGCCGGAACGACGAACGGCCCGTTCTCCTCGGCGGAGGGGAACGGGCCGTTCGGGTTCTGATCGGCGTTGTTTCGCGGGCATCGTGCGTCGGTCAGTCCGCCGTCCCGGTCGAGGCGACCGGGGTGCGCTCCGGGGCGGCCTGGCTGGTGTCGACGGTCTCCCCCGCGGCGGGAGGTGCCCAGTCGCGCCACTCGTCCGTCGGCGGCGGGAGCATGCGGTCGGCGGTGTCGGGGGTCTCGGTGCCGTCCGGGAGCTGGGCCGAGAAGAAGCTGAGGAGCGCGGCCAGCGGGTCGGCGAACCAGTCGGTGGTCGGGGCCACTTCGGTGATCTGAGTGCTCATTGCCATGCCCCACAGCCTGGTGTTCCGGGGGTATTGCCGGGATCCGTACCTCTACTCAGTTGTTACTCATCGGTAATCAATGTGCTGCGACGTTCGGGTGACGTAAGAACCACTGAGCTCACCGCGCGTGGGTGCGCCCGGTCTCGCGTCGCGCCGAACGGTGTATCGGTGCCTACGATCGCCGCAGAGGTCGATCTGACGCGCCGTGTCGGGTGGGGGTCCCCGCCTCGCGTCGGAGCGGCTTATGCAGAAGGCCTCGGAAAGGTATGGTCTAGACCATGTCGCGTTTGACTGGTGTCGGAGTCAGCTCCGGCCGCGCCTCGGGACCGGTCGCCCGGGTCGCCGATCCACTGCCCGAACCGCCCGCCACCCCCGCGCCGACCGACCCGACCGCCGAGGCCGCGCGCATCCGACCCGCCGCCGACGCCGTGGCCGAGCAGCTGTTCCAGCGCGCCGCCCGCGTCGAGGGCGACGCCAAGGCCGTCCTCGAGACCACCGCCGCGATGGCCATGGACCCGGCGCTGATATCGCAGGCCGAGCAGCAGGTCACCACCCGCTCGCTGCCCGCGCCGCGCGCGGTCTTCGAAGCGGCCAACGGGTTCGCCGAAGCGCTGCGCGCGGCCGGCGGCTACATGGCCGAACGAGTCCGCGACGTGCAGGACGTGCGGGACCGGATCATCGCCTCGCTGCACGGCGTGACCCCGCCCGGGGTCCCCGAGCTGGAGCGGCCGAGCGTGCTGCTGGCCCGCGACCTCGCCCCCGCCGACACCGCGGACCTCGACCCCGGGCTGGTGCTCGCGCTGGTCACCGAGGAAGGCGGTCCGACCAGCCACACCGCGATCCTGGCGCGGGCGCTGGGCATCCCGGCCGTGGTCGCGGTCCGCGGCGTGCTCGACGCGCCCGCCGTAGGAGCTGTCGTCGACGGCGACAGCGGCGAGGTCGAGCTCAGCGACCAGGACGTGCCGGTGCAGGCCGCGGAGCGGGCCGAAGCCGCCGAGTGGGACGGCGTCGGCGCCACCGCGGACGGCGAGCCGGTCAAGGTCGTCGCCAACGTCGGGTCGAGCGCCGACGCGACCGCGGCGGCAGCGGCCGGGGCGCAGGGCGTCGGGCTGTTCCGCACCGAGTTCTGCTACCTCGCGGCCGACGACGAACCGTCCGTCGAGACCCAGCGCTCGGCCTACCGCGAGGTGCTCGCGCCGTTCGCGGGCAAGCCGGTCATCGTGCGCACCCTCGACGCCGGGGCGGACAAGCCGCTGGCGTTCCTGGACATGGGCGTGGAGCCGAACCCGGCGCTCGGCGTGCGCGGTCTGCGGGTCGCCTTCGACCGGCCGGACGTGCTGGACCGGCAGCTGGCCGCGATCGCCGGGGCGGCCGCCGACTCCGGCGCCGAGGTCTCGGTGATGGCGCCGATGGTCGCCACCGCGGCGGAAGCCGCCTGGTTCGCCGACCGGGTCCGCGCGGCGGGCCTGCCCCGCGCCGGGGTGATGATCGAGGTCCCGGCCGCCGCGCTGAGCGCCCCGGAGATCCTGTCCGCCGTCGACTTCGTCAGCATCGGCACCAACGACCTGGCCCAGTACGTGTTCGCCGCGGACCGGATGGCCGGGGCGCTCGCAGAGCTCAACGACCCGTGGCAGCCCGCGCTGCTGCGGCTGATCGCGAAGGTCGGCGAGGCCGGGCGCGAGCTGGGCAAACCGGTCGGCGTGTGCGGCGAAGCGGCGTCCGACCCGCTGCTGGCGGGCGTGCTGGCCGGACTCGGCGCGACCAGCCTGTCGATGGCCGGGGCGGCGGTCCCGGCGGTCGGCGCAGCCCTCGCCAAGCACCCCATGCCGACCTTCCGCAAAGCCGCCGAAGCAGCCCTCGCCGCGGCCACCCCGGCTCAGGCCCGCGAGGCGGTCAGGTCCGTCCTCGCCACCTGACTCCGGTGCCCGCGATTTCAATGGAAATCGGACCTCCGATTTCCATTGAAATCGGGCACGGTCGGCGTGTCGCACCCCGACACGCCACGGCTGTGGAGAACCCGCCGCGATTTCAATGGAGATCAGGTATTCGATTTCCATTGAACTTGTTCATCTTGGCCGTGGACCGCAGCTGCGGAGGGCGACCGGCACCGGCCGTCAGGTGTCGCATGCGCCGCCAGGCGCATAACCCACCCTCGCAACTCGCACCGCCGCGGGTTCTCAGCGTTCGCCTGGCGAGGACGGCCCTGACGCCGTGTATTGGACATACATAAGGCTGGGCACCCACAGCCAGGCGGGCGCTGAGGTTCCGCCACCGGCACCGCCACTCAGAACGAGGTTGGAAAAACCTCATTGAAATCGCGTGCCGTCAGGTGGTGCTGAGGACCGGGCGGACCAGGTCGCGTAGGTGGTCCGAGGGGCGGATGCCCAGCTCCCGGTCCAGCAGGCTCTCGTAGCGGCGGTAGTGGCGGACCGCTTGCGCCGGGTTGGCCTGCTGCAGCAGGACCTTCACCACCGCGCAGTGCGCCGTCTCGCGGAACGGCTCCACCTGGGTCGCCGCCTGCGCGATCTCCAGGGCGCTGGCCAGGTGCCGGGACTGCACCAGCCGCTCGGCCGCGACCTCCAGCGCGTGCACCTGGAGCTGCTGCAGGCGCTCCCGCTCGGTGAGCACCCAGTCGTCGTACCAGCCGGGCAGCAGCGGCTCGTGGCCCGCCAGGGCGCGCCCGATCTCCGCGCAGTCGGCCGGTGAATCGCCCGAGCCGTCCTCCAGCAGGTAGCGGCCCGCGGCCACCAGGCCGTCGATGTCCAGCGAGACCAGCGGTGCCAGCTCGATCTCGTGCTGCGTGCTGATCACCGCGCCCCGGGCCCGCTGGCGCACCCGCCACAGCGTGGTCCGCAGGTTGGCCAGCGCGCTCTGGTCGTCGCTCTCCGGCCACAGGATGCCCGCGGCGTAGTCCCGCTGGGTGCGCCCGCGCAGCGCGAGCAGGGCCAGCAGGCGCTGTCCGCTGCTGGACATCGCCACCGCCTCGCCGCCCGCCTGCAACTCCCAGCCACCCAGCAGCGTCAGCCGGAACGGCTGATCGGGCTGCGCTGGCGTGCGCGTCCGTCGCCGTTCCACCGGCTGCACCGTGCCACCGCTCATCGTTCCCCCCTCGACCGGACTGAAGCGGGCCCTCCCCGCCCGATCACCGGCTTCGCGCACCGGGACCGGGGAGCCCACACCCGCTCCCATCGGGTGGTTCCGGTCGGCTGTTACGGCGCTACCCAACGTGACTTCCGACCCTGTTTCCGCTGGCCGCTGACTGCTCCGGACCACGCGAAAAGGCGAACCCCGGTCCCGCTCGCGCGGTACCGGAGCTCGCCCTCCCCCCTTTTTTCGGAACCGGACTCACGCCGCCTTCGGCGGGCGCCACCGTCCGGAGTGCTTGCGGTGCCGGGCCGCCGGGCGGGTCCGCCGCCGGGCCCGCGACCTGCGCACCGCCCGGGTGATCCGCCGACCCGTCCGGATCGCGAACGCGGTGCCGCCGACCCACGGCACCAGCAGGATCAGCATCGACAGGATCGCCAGCAGCAGGATCCCGACGTGCCCCTGGCCGCCCGCGCTCAGCGCGACCTCCCCGTACTGGACGGCCTTGGTCGTCCCGGTCGCCAGGTAGAACGGCAGCCGGATCAGCAGCAGCGTCAACCCGATGAGCAGCAGCGGGACCACGATCAGCACCCAGGCCGTGACCAGGATCTGCACCCGGGGCCGCAGCGCCCGGTGCATCGCCGCGCTGTCGTCCACCGGCTTCCCGCGCATCCGGCGCCACACCGGGCCCACGAACGCGAACAGGTTCGGCACCCCGACCAGGTCGCCGAGGATCAGGTAGCCGTCCAGCCGCAGCAGCGGCAGCAGCTGCTGGAGGATCTGCAGGTGGTTGAGCACCATGAACACCACCAGCGCCGGGATCCCGGTCAGCTGGTAGAGCCCGAACACGGCCACGATGAAGATCGCGTTGAAGTAGATCCCGCCCAGGTCGGTGCGCAGCCGCCCGCGCCGGTCGAGCCGGTAGGCGTCGGTGACGTTGGTGTAGAAGGCCGGGTAGAGGATCAGGATGCCCACGCCGATCCCGCCCGGTCTCGCACCGCCGTAGTGGCACCCGGCGGCGTGGCCGAACTCGTGGAACAGGGTCGCGACGACCCACAGCGCCATCAGCGTCAGCATCAGGACCGGGTCGCCGACCGACCGGTGGAACGCGGCGTCGATGCCGCCGGACATCACCAGCCACACGTCGACGCCGACGAACATGGCCAGCATCAGCGCGATCACGACCGGCCGGTAGAACGGCGCGAAGATCGCCGCCATGACGCGGACCACCCGGGGCGGCAGCAGCTGGGTGTTGAACACCAGCGACAGCAGCGGGTCCGAGCGGGGCGGGTCCGGCAGCGGCTCGGACGTGGTGGCGATGCCCATCGGGTACAGCTTCTCGTCGACGAGGAACGCCACGTCCGCCGCGGTGAGCTCCGCGCCCAGGTCCTGGTTCACCCGGTCGGCGACCTCGCGGAGGTTCCGCTCCCCGTCGAACCGGCTCGCCACCTCGTGCAGCAGCGGGGAGACCAGCACCATCTGCCCGTCGGCCCGCGACACCAGGTAGCGCGGCTCCTCGTACCCGCCGCCCTCGTACTCGCCCAGCAGCGCCACGCCGTCGACGAGCCGGGGGACCGCGCTCTCATCCGTCGAGTCCACGGCCTCGACGTCGGAAACTTCTGACATGACACCCTCCTGAGCCCGCCCGGGGGCGGGCTCCCGGCGCGCGGGCGGTCAGCGCGCGCACCGGCGTGCGGTTCAGGGCGAGCAGCCGGCCGGGAACGGGTCGCTCCGCTCCCGGCCTGGCGGCTCGTCAGTGGTTGAAGTCGATGTCGGCCACGTTGCTGGCCTCGATGTCCTGTGCGATGTCACCGCCGAAGTTGACCGCGACGATGATGTTGAACTGGTTGACGATGGCGATGTCGCCGACACCGAAGTTGCCGCCGCCGCTGAGCGCCTCGCGCGCGGGCAGGAGCTCCACCGACTGGCTCGACAGCTCGAGTTCGTGCATGTCCTTCTCCTCCGTGGACGTGGACCCAGGCCGCTCACCGCGCGCAGCAGCAGTGAGCGGCCGGGAACTCATCAGCTACTGGCAAGTCAGTGGGCGCTCTGGTCCACGTTGGCGTTGTTGAACGCCGTCACGTTGACGTCACCGGCGAAGGAGTTGTTGTCGACGTCCACGTCGACGTTCTGGTCAACGGTCAGGTCCTGGTCGATGTCGCCCAGGTTGTCCCACCAGCAGCCGCCGAGGGCCTTGCGCTCGGGCAGCAGTTCAGCGAACTCGTGGGTCTCGAACATGGCTTGCTCCTGTTCGTTCGACGGAATTTCGACTGCGGCTCAGCCGCTGGGGACGAGTACGCCAGAGGCCCGTCACCAGGCCGTCACCAGCGCGTCACGCGGTGTCGCCGTCCCGCCGCCCGATCCGGCGATGACACTGCGTGTACCGCGCCCGACCAGGGGAAACCCGTGCTCGACAAGAGCTTTCCTAGATGGATCGGGTGAATCCGGAAAATCCTGCACGGACTACCCCTCACCCAACGAAAAGCCCCGCACGCCGACGACCGGCTGCGGGGCTCCTGAACAGCGGAAACGCGCTCAGGCCTCCTGGTCGAGGCCGTGCTCGATGGCGTAGCGCGCCAGCTCGACCCGGTTGTGCAGCTGCAGCTTGCGCAGCGTGGACTGCACGTGGTTCTCCACCGTCCGGTGCGAGATGACCAGCTTCTTCGCGATCTGCCGGGCCGTCATGCCCTTCGCGACCAGCCGCAGCACCTCGGTCTCCCGGTCGGTCAGCTGCGGGGCCTGCGTCTCCGAGTCCGGGGTGATCGCCATCCGCCGGTACTCCCCGAGCACCAGCCCGGCCAACCCGGCGGTGAACACGGCGTCCCCGGCCGCCGTGCGTTGCACCGCGTCCACCAGCTCCTCGGCCGAGGCCGACTTGACCAGGTACCCGGACGCGCCCGCCTTGACCGCCTCCAGCACGTCGCTGTGCTCACCGCTGGCCGAGAGCACCAGCACGCGGGTGCCGGGGATCTCCTGGGTGATCTGCAGCGTCGCCGTCACCCCGGAGGTGTCGCCCAGGTTGAGGTCCATCAGCACCACGTCGGGCTTGACCGTCCGCGCGATGCGCAGCGCGGACGCGGCGTCGCTGGCGGTGGCCAGCACCTCGAAGCCGCGCTCGGTCAGGTCGCGGGCAACCCCGTCGCGCCACATCGGGTGGTCGTCGACGACCATCACGGACACGGGCGGCTCGCTCATCGCTCTCCTCCTCTGCGGCGCTTGGCCGGTTTCGCAACGGGCAGGGGAACCCGGATCTCCCACTCGGTCCCCTCGCCGGGCTCGGTGTCCAGGGTGATCGTGCCACCTAGACCGGCCACGCGGCCGCGGATCGACTTGGCCACCCCGAGCCGCCCCTCGGCGGCCGCCTCGTCGAGCCGACCTTCGGGGATGCCCGGCCCGTCGTCGCGGACGCTGAGCACGACCTCGTCCGGCAGCTCCTCCAGCAGCACCCAGGCCTGGGCGTCCGGACCGGCGTGCTTGTCGACGTTGGCCAGCGACTCGCGGACCACGGCGAACAGCTCCGAGCTCAGCGGTTCCTCCAGGAGCACCGGGTTGCCCGGGACCGACACGTGGATCCGCCCGGTGCGCAGCACCTGGAGCCGCGCGGCCAGGTCCGTCTCGCCGTTCTCGGTGGGTTCCTGCGGGGTGGTGGCGACCAGCGCGCGCAGCGCGATCTCCTGCTCCCCGGCCAGCTTCGCCAGCTCGGCGGCCTCGCCGCCCAGCTCCGCGCCGCGGCGGCGCACCCGCGCCAGCACCTGCAGCACGCTGTCGTGGATGTCGCGGGCCAGCCGCTCGCGCTCCGCGGTCGCGGCCTCCGCGCGCAGCGCGCGGGCCAGGCGCGCGGTGGTGCTGCGGGCGCTGTTGGCGGCGATGCCGATCACCGCGCCGACGCCGATCAGCAGCACCGTGTCCAGCGCCATGTCCGGGCTGGTCTTCCAGCGGAGCAGGAAGTTACAGCCCGCCGCGAAGATCCCGGTGGCCAGCCCGCCGGGCATGCCCCACTGCGCGGCGGCCGCGGTGATCATCGTCGGGTGCCAGGCGGTGACCACCGTCGGGTCGCTGGCCGCCATCTGCTCCTCGGTGAGGATGAACTCGTTGCTCATGAACAGCGCGGTCACCACGACCTGGTCCAGCGCGACGAGCAGGTTGGTGCGGCCCGTCGGCTTCGAGTAGCGCCAGACGGTGAACGCGGTCCACAGGCCCATCAGCACGATGACCACGACGGCGAGCCAGGACCGCTCGTACTCGTGGTACTGGACGCCGACCCACGCGCACGCGTACAGGAACATCACGACGCGGAAGACGTTGTGCCCGCGCCAGAGCGGCGAGCGCCCGTCGGTCACCCGCGGTTCGTTCGACGGCGGACTGGTCAAGTTCGCTCCTTCCCAGCGGACCATCCTGCCGTACCGCGCGGTTCGCGGAGACCGCCGGATCGACCACCCTGCGTGTTTGTGATCACCACGGACGTCTACCCGAAGAGTCCGGGTGGCGGGCACCGCGGTGACCACGCGCTGTGCAAGGCTGCGCACGGGAGGTGATCGAATGGGCGGCTGGCTGCTGTGGCGACTCCGGCCCGCGGCGATCGCCCACGTGCTGTGCGTCCAGGCGGTCGCGCTGGTCCTGATCGCGCTGGTGGTCGCCACCAGCCGCGACCCGCGGCCGCAGGACCTGCTGAGCTTCGTGATGCTGGCCGCCACCTCGGGCACGGTCATCGTGGTCACCTCGGTGTCGATCAACGTCAAGCGCCAGATCCGGCGCAACCCGTGGACGCTGCACATCGCCTACCTGGCCACCGGGATCCTCGTCCTGCCGCCCAACCTGCTGGTGCTCCTGCTGCTCGGGCCGACCCTGCACGGGGTGCTCGACGGCCGCCCGGAGCTGCACCGCTGGCTGTTCACCACGGCGGCGACCACGATCGCGACGCTGTCCGCGCGGTTCGCCATCGGCTGGGCGGAACCCTCGTGGGGCGCGGTGCAGTTCGTGCTGGCCGGGGCCGTCCTGCTGCTGGTGCGCGCGTTCCTGGTCGCCATCGGCATCCGCCTGCGCAACCCGGAGGCGCCGCGGCAGCACGTGCTCGGCGAACCGATCGACGTGCTGCTGGGCATCGTCGCGGCGAGCCTCGGCGGGCTGCTGGCGGTGGCGATGAGCTACGAGCCGACCAGCGCGCTGCTCGCCGGTCCGCCGATGGTGCTGCTGGACCTGGCCGGGCAGCTGCCGCAGTGGCGGCGCTCGGCGCAGCACGACCCCAAGACCGGGCTGGCCAACGTGGCCCACTGGGAGCGGCTGGCGCGCACCGAGCTGACCCGGGCGCAGACCCGCGGCCAGGCGGTCTCGCTGCTGGTGCTCGACCTGGACCACTTCAAGCGGGTCAACGACGAGATCGGCCACCTGGCCGGGGACACCGTGCTGGCCGCGGTCGCGATGATGCTGCGCAGCAGCGTGCGGCGGGAGGACGTGGTCGGCCGGTTCGGCGGCGAGGAGTTCGTGGTGCTGCTCCCGGCCACCGGCGCGGACCTGGCCTGCGCGGTGGCCGACCGGATCCGGCGCTCGACGGCGGCCCTGTCGGTGCCCGCCCGGGACACCGGCGGGGAGCTGCGCGAGATCGACGACCTGACGGTGAGCATCGGCGTGGCCACCACGACCCGCTTCGGCTACCAGCTCACCGACCTGCTGATCGCGGCCGACGCGGCCCTCCTCGCGGCCAAGTCGGCAGGCCGCAACGCCGTCACCCTGGCCTGAGCCGGACCGCAGTTTCAACGAGGTTCCAGCCTCGTTCTGCGCAGCGGTGCCGGTGGCGGAACCTCAGCGCCCGCCTGGACTCCGGGTGCCCTGACTGATGTATGACCCGATACACGGCGTCAGGGCCGTCCTCGCCGGAAGGAACCCCGGAGGGGTGGGCACCGTGAACCCGCGGCGGTGCGAGTTGCGAGGGTGGGTTATGCGCCTGCGGCGCATGCGACACCTTGCGATCGGTGCCGATCTCCCTTCGCAGCTGCTGTTCGCAGACAGCGATGAAAACGGCTCAACTGAAACTGCGATTCGCCGGACGTCAGCGGTCGGCGGTGGGGGCGGGTTCGGGTTCCTCGTCGTCCTTCGGGCGTTCGGCCGCGTCCTCGTCCGCCGGTTCCGGAGGGGATTCCGGCTCCTCGTCGTCCTCGCCGACCAGGGAGCGGATCGAGGCGTTCAGGACCGCCACCAGCGGGACCGCCAGCAGCGCGCCGACGATGCCGGAGACCACGGCGCCGATGCTGATCGCCAGCACCACGGCCAGCGCGTGCAGCTGCACCGCGCGCCCCAGCAGCAGCGGCTGCAGGACGTTGCCCTCCAGCTGCTGCACCAGGAGCACCACGCCGACCACGATCAGCGCGGTCACCCAGCCCTTGGTCACCAGCGCGACCAGCACCGCGACCGCGCCCGAGGCCACCGCGCCGACGATCGGCACGAAGCCGCCGAGGAACACCAGCGCGGCCAGCGGGATCGCCAGCGGCACCCCGAGGACCACCAGCCCCAGCCCGATGCCCAGCGCGTCGACCACCGCCACCATCGCGGTCGCCCGCACGTAGCCGACCAGCGACTCGAAGCCGCGGCAGCCCGCCACGTCCACCTTGTGCCGGACGTGCTTCGGGGCCAGCTTGGTCACGAACAGCCACACCCGGCGGCCGTCGTGCAGGAAGTAGATCAGCGTGAACAGCGCCAGCACCAGGCCGGTCAGGAAGTTGCCGAAGGTGCCCGCGGTGGACAGCGCGCCGCTGGTCAGCATCGCCTGGTTGGCCTGCAACCACTCCTGCGCCTGCCGCAGGTAGTTGTCGATCTGGGCGTCGTTGATGTGCAGCGGGCCCTCGGCCAGCTGGATCTTGAGCGCGGTGAGCGAGGCGATGACCTGCTGCTGCAGGTCCGGGAAGCCCTCGATGAACGCGTTGATCACGAAGGTGAGCACGCCGCCGACGACGGCCAGGCCGCCGACCAGCACCAGCGCGGTCGCCAGCGCCCGCGGCACGCCGCGCCGCGCCAGCCCGGACACCACCGGGGCCAGCAGCGCGGACAGCAGCATCGCGATGGCCACCGGGATCACGACGACGTAGATCCGCCCGAGGATCAGGCCGACCACGTACACGGCGCCGAGGATGACCAGCGCCCGCCAGCTCAGCGCGGCCGAAACCCGCAGCACGCGCGGCAGCGATCTGGCCGCGTCGTCCCGTTCGGCGATCTTGAAGTCGTTCACCCTGTCACCGTAGCGCCGACCGGGAGGTCGGGTCGGCATATGACCACAGCCCGCAACGTCGTCCGGACGCCAGTAACACGATGTAGCGAAGCTGTCGCCCAGCGCTTACGCCTGCGGCGGTTGTTTTGAAAGAGTGCGCGACGGCAAGCAGGAGATCGAGTCCTGTGGGGAGTCACCGCTGAGCCGAGGAGGTTCTGGCCCCGAGATGTCCCGCCGCGACCGCACGACGGGAGCCGCCCGACCGTGGCGGCTGCTCGGTCGTGCGCTGGTGGTGGCGGGCGCGACGGTCGCCGGAACCTCCGCGGCTTGGCTGCTCGACCACGGTCCCGCCGACGCGGCGGAGCAGCCCGCGGCCGAGACCGAGGCCGACCGCGCCGCGGCCGACTCCCCGGAGACCGGCCGGTCCGGTCCGGAGGCGTTCTCGCTCACCCGGCTCGACCCGCTCCGGCTGGTCAGCTCCGGCCCGGCCGGGAAGCTGCTCGACGCGGCCGAACCGGTCACCGAGGTGCTGCAGCAGCCCGCCGCCGAGGTCGGGCAGGTCGCCAGCGACGCGCTCGCGGTCACCGGCACCCAGACCAGCACCCCGGACCCAGCCACCGACAGCGGACCGGCGGTGCCACCGCCGCCACCGGCGGAAACCGTCCGGCCAGCGCTCGCCGCGCCACCGGTCGCCGCCGCCGCGACCCCGGCGCCGGAGATCGCCGAGCCCACCCCCGCGCCGCGCCCGGCCGAACCGCAGCGGCTGGCGCCGCCCGCACCGGAGGAGCCCCCGGCGCAGCCGGGCGTCCCGGTCCGCTCCGCGCCCTTCGTGCTGCCCTCGACCCCGGGCGCGCCCGGCCTCGGGGGCAGCGCCGACGGGCCGCACCACAACACCACCGCGCTCGGCTGGTACCCGGCCGCGCCGGTCCGCGTCCCGGCCTTCGCCGGAACGCCCGCCTGCGACCTCGCGGGAACGCTGGTCAGCGTCCCCGAGCCGCAGCCGGGAACCACCCCCGACTGAGCGCGCGGCCCCAGCCGGTGCGGCGGACCCCGCCGCGACCCGGCCGCGCGAACCCGAAGGCAATTCCCGCAAATGCCCGCCGCCGTGCTGCACGCACCCGGTCGGCGGCGTGGCGCACGCAATCCCTCCCCGCAGGGGAAACCTCGTGAAGGAGCAATCCATGCAGACTTGGGCGAAGCGCGGTGTGCAGGCCGCGCTGGTCACCGGTGGGATGCTGGCCGTCGGCAGCGGCGTCGCATCCGCCGATCAGGCCTGCCCGGAGCGTCCGAGCTCGCCGCTGGGCGAGGCGGCGAACGCGCTGGGCGCGGACGGGCGCTGCCTGTCCGGCGACCTGTTCCCCGAGCACGCGCAGCTGAACGCGCCGCTCGTCGAGTCCCGCGACGCGCACCAGGTGACCGCGCTGGCCGGCACCCTGGACCCGGTGCGGGACCTGCTGCCCGCCGTCGAGAACGACATGACCCAGGAGATGCCTGCGCTGCGCGACTGGCACACCGCGCCGCAGGTCGCCCCGCTGCACCTGGCGGGCTGGGTCGCCGACCCGGCGGACGCCCGCCCGCTGGAGCAGGCGGGCCTGCCGCCGTTCGACGGCAACCGGCCGGTCACCCCGGCCGAGGGCTTCCACCGCTCGCTGAGCTGGGCCGGGCCCATCGGCGAGGTGATCCGAGGAGGTGCGGCCGCCCTCGATGAGGGGACGTTTCGGCCTGGTGCGGTCCTGGATGTCCCTGCAGATCTCCTGACCCCGCACGACGACCTGGTCTACTTCGACGGCTTCGGCCCGGCGAACGGCATCGTCGAGCTGTGGGAGGGCGTGCTCACCCCGCCGTCGGGCGGCCTGCTCGCCCCGGACCAGGTGGACCTGACCTCCGCCGAGCTGCCGGGGCTGCGCAACGAGCTGCACACCGTCCCGGGCGAGGTGCTGGCGCGCGCGCTGGCCGCGGTGGCCGCCCAGCCCGCCCCGCGCGCCGACTTCGTGCCGCTGGAGGTGCCGGGCGAGCTGCAGGCCAAGGCGAACGAGCTGCCCGACCTCAGCGGGCTCTCGCTGGTCGAGCTGAGCCGGACGCCGGGCACCGCGCAGCGCAGCGAGTCCCCGGGCGTGCAGGCCCCGCTGCCGGTGGTCGGCAACCTCAACGCGCTCGGCGGCGGGCAGACCTCGGTGCCCACCGTGAACCGGATCGCCGCCGCGCTGGACGACCCGGCCCCGCGCTTCAGCGACGCGCCGCTGCAGTCCCCGGTCGCGGTGGAGGTCGTCGACGAGCTGCAGGCCGCGACGCCGGAGCACAAGCTCGTCACCCAGAGCCCGCTGCGCCCGGACCCGGCGCCGCGCGGCGGTGAGATGGCCCTGCCGGTGCTCGGCGGCGGTCTGCCGAACATCACCGCGGTGCAGGACCAGACGCTGCCGCTGCCCGGCCTGACCCAGGAGGGTTCGCCGCGCGGCTTCGACAACGCGGACACGATCGTCTTCAGCCGCATCTGATCCGCAGAACCGGAAACCGGGGCGGGAGCAGCGAGCTCCCGCCCCGGTTTTTTCGTGCCTCAGCTGCTTCGGTGCTGGGGACTGCTTCGGCAGCTCACGGGCGGCCCTGACATCAGTGCCGGGCTCAGCGGGCCTGGGCGGTGAGCGGGGGTTCGGGCGCGGGGGCGTCCCCGACGGGGGAGCGGCGGGCGCGCCACCACAGGATCGCGTTGTAGAGCAGGAAGGCCAGCCCGAAGTAGACGTAGGCGTTGCCGATCAGGTTCTGCGGGAGGTTCCAGGTCAGCTCCAGGCCCTTGCCCTGCGGCACCTTCCAGTGCGGGCCCATCATGAAGAACCCGGTGATCAGCGCGGTCGCCAGCAGCAGCGCCCAGTCCCGCCGCGCCCAGGCCGCGCCGAACAGCAGCACCAGCCCCGGGATCGCCCAGACCCAGTGGTGCGACCACGAGATCGGCGACAGCAGCAGCCCGAGCACGCCGTTGATCACCACCGCGGTCGGCAGGTCCCGCTGCCGGATCGCGTGCCGCATCCCCAGCACCGCCAGCACCAGCGCGATCACCGCCAGCGCGACGAACACCAGGGTCAGGTGCGGGACGCCGATCTTGGTCAGCAGCGACCGCAGCGACTGGTTGCCCGCGTAGATCGAGGCGTCCCCGGTGAACTTCGGGCCGAACGAGACGTTGCTGCTGGCGAACATCTCCTGCAGCCAGAAGCGCCGGGCGTTGTCGAAGGTCAGCGCGAAGCCCAGCAGCGCGGTGCCGAGGAAGGTCAGCAGCGCGGTGGCGATCGTCCGCAGGTCCCGGCGCAGCAGCGGCAGCAGCAGGAACACCAGCGGGGTGAGCTTGATCCCGGCGGCCAGCCCGATCAGCAGCCCGCGCGGGTAGGGCAGCTTCTTCGACCCGTCCACCCGCCACAGGCAGTCCACCGCGACCAGCGCCATCAGCACGATGTTGATCTGCGCGTAGGTGATGGTCTCCAGCACCGGCTCGCTGATCGTGGCCAGCGGCAGCACCGCCGCGGTGACCAGCAGCACCCGCTCGCTGTGCGCCCGCAGGAACGGCGCCGCCTTGAGCACCGCGTACAGGGCGGCCAGCAGCGCGAGGTGGCTGACCAGCATGATCACCGCCGTCGAGACGGCCTTGGGGACCAGCGCCAGCGGGGCGAACACGATCGCCGCGAACGGCGGGTAGATGAACGGCAGCATCAGCCCGGACTCGGTCGCGGGCAGGTTGTTGTAGAGGTCGCGACCGCCCAGCAGCGCCTGCGCGCCGAGCCGGTACACCTCGCCGTCGATGTGGTCGTGGGTGTTGACGGTCGACACGACCACGATCGCGATCAGCTCGGCGACCGCGATGACCGCCAGCAGCGCCCGGTGCTCGCGCAACCGTTCCGCCAGCGGTGTTCGCGCGCTCCCGGTCACCGGCATTCGTCGTCCTCCTCGGCTGAACCTCGCCCCCGACAAGCGTAGAGATCCGGGGGTTGCGGAGGGGCGTCGCGGGGCCGGTTTGGGATCGGCACCACTGCGAATGTTTCACCTGCTCGAATCATCAAGTGCCGATCGGCGAGGTGAACCCTCCGGAAATGGATCGTGAAGAACTGACTCAGCGTTATCTGTCCAGCGTGAATACCACCATTACGGGTGGCCGCCGTGCTCTTGAAAACGGCATCGGTGGAGGGGGAGGCTCAGACGGACTGCTCCGTTTGGTGGGGAGGAGGGGGCCGAATGAGTGTCGTCGAAGTGGCCGCGTCAGCTCAGCTGGCGTCGGTGTGGGACGACTACATCAGCGGGCTCAACGTCGGGGTGCTGCTGACCGACGACCGCGGACAGGTGCTGGCCACCAACGACGTCGCCGCCGAACTCATGCAGCTGGCCAAGGCCGACCTGCTCACCGGCGCCCGGCCCGCGGGCTGGCACCTGCGCGACGACACCGGCGCGGCGATGCCGGACTGGGCGGAGCTGGCCGGGCAGGTGCTGCGCGCCGGTTCCCCGCTGTCCATCCCGATGGTGATCGCCCGCAGCGGCCAGCCGCTGAGCCGCATCTGGGCGGACTACCACGCGGTGCAGGTGCAGGGCCGCAGCCGCGTGCTGATCCTGCTGCAGTCGGTGCACACCGACGTCCCGCACAGCCGCGGCCTGCTGGACCCGCTGACCGGGCTGCCCGGTCGTGTGCTGCTGCTGGACCGCCTGGAGCAGTCCCTGGTGCGGGCGCGCAGCCGCGGCACGCTGTCCACGCTGGTGCTGATCGACGTGCAGCGGCTGGCGGACTTCAACGCCGAGCACGGCTTCGACCGCGGCGACGACCTGCTGACCACGCTGGCCGGACGGCTCCGGGAGGGGCTCAGCGACGAGCACACCGTGGCCCGCTACGGCGGTGACGAGTTCGCGGTGGTCGCCGAGCACCCGAGCGGCACCGGCGAGGCGATCGCCGAGCAGGCCCGCGAGGTGGCGGGCTGGCCGATGCGCGTCGGCCGCAAGCGCGTCCGCCCGGGCCTCCGGGTCTCCTGGGTCACCACCGACGGCCACGCCCCGGTCCACTCGGTCCTGGCCAGGGCCGAGCAGCAGCTGCAGCACTGAAAACTGAATTTCCAGTGGCTGGTTTGCGTGGCGGTGCGGGTGGCGGAACCTCAGCGCCCGCCTGGCTGCGGGGTCCCTGACTTATGTATGTCCAATACACGGCGTCAGGGCCGTCCTCGCCATGCGAGCGCTGAGAACCCGCGGCGATGCCGGTTGCGAGGGTGGGCCAAGCGGCTTCGCCGCTTCAAAGACAGAAGATCAGAACAAGGTTCGGAGACCTGAACGTCGGAGAAGGGAGGTACCGCGTGGGTCTGGAGACCCCGATGAGAACAGGGGCACCCGCGCGGCGCGGGTGCCCCTTCCGGTCTCAGCGCTCGACCTTGCCCTCGATGAAGTCCTCGACCGCCTGGTAGGCGGCGGAGTCGGAGTACTGCTCCGGCGGGGACTTCATGAAGTAGGAGGAGGCCGACAGGATCGGGCCGCCGATGCCGCGGTCCTTGGCGATCTTGGCCGCGCGGATCGCGTCGATGATGATGCCCGCCGAGTTCGGCGAGTCCCACACCTCGAGCTTGTACTCCAGGTTCAGCGGCACGTCGCCGAAGGCGCGGCCCTCCAGCCGGATGTAGGCCCACTTCCGGTCGTCCAGCCACGGCACGTAGTCCGACGGACCGATGTGCACGTTGCGCTTGCCCAGGTCGCGGTCCACCTGCGAGGTCACCGACTGCGTCTTGGAGGTCTTCTTCGACTCCAGCCGCTCCAGCTCCTTCATGTTCAGGAAGTCCATGTTGCCGCCGACGTTGAGCTGCATCGTGCGGTCCAGGTGCACCCCGCGGTCCTCGAACAGCTTGGCCAGCACCCGGTGCGTGATGGTCGCCCCGACCTGCGACTTGATGTCGTCGCCGACGATCGGCACGCCCGCGTCGGTGAACTTCTGCGCCCACTCCGGGTCGGAGGCGATGAACACCGGCAGCGCGTTGACGAAGGCCACCCCGGCGTCGATCGCGCACTGCGCGTAGTACTTGTCGGCCTCCTCCGAACCCACCGGCAGGTAGGACACCAGCACGTCGACCTCGGCGTCCTTGAGCGCCTGCACGACGTCCACCGGCTGCTCGTCGGACTCCTCGATGGTCTCCCGGTAGAACCGGCCCAGGCCGTCGAGGGTGTGGCCGCGCTGCACGGTGACGCCCAGCGGCGGCACGTCGGCGATCTTGATCGTGTTGTTCTCGCTCGCGACGATGGCCTCGGAGAGGTCCCGGCCGACCTTCTTCGCGTCCACGTCGAAGGCCGCCACGAACTTGACGTCCCGCACGTGGTACTCGCCGAACTCGACGTGCATCAGGCCGGGCACCCGGCTGTTCGGGTCGGCGTCGGCGTAGTAGTGGACGCCCTGCACCAGCGATGCCGCGCAGTTCCCGACGCCGACGATCGCCACTCGCACCGTTCGACCGGCTCCGCCCATGGCAGGGCCCTCCTTCTTGGTCATCTGTCGTGTCCTTGCAGTTCTTGCTCGCGCGCCGCAGCGGTCTGCTCGGCGCGTTCGTGTTCGATGATTTCGTCGAGCCAGCGAACCTCGCGTTCGCTGTGGTCGAGTCGGAGCCGGTGCAGCTCCCGCGTGTAGCGGTCGAACCGGTCGTCCTGCGCCAGCGCGCTGCGCAGGCCCTCCCGGCGTTCCTCGACGCGGCGGCGCCTGCCCTCCAGGATCCGCAGCCGGACCTCGGCCGGGGTGCGGGAGAAGAACACCATGTGCACGCCGAACGCGGTGTCGTCGCACGCCTGCGGTCCGCAGTCGCCGACCAGCTCGGTGAAGCGGAACTCGCCGGCCGGGGTGATCCGGTACACGCGACGTGCCCGCCGCCCCCAGCTGCGCGCGTCGGACTCCTCGGGTTGTTCCTCGATCAGTCCGGCGCGCAGGAGCCTGCGCAACGTCGGGTACAAAGTTCCGCAGGACAGCGCGCGGAAGGCACCGGGTGTGTCGTGCAACCGCTTCCGCAGCTCGTAGCCGTGCATCGGGGCCTCGTGCAGGAGTCCGAGCACGGCGAGTTCGAGCATCCGCACCTCCTCGGCCGAAATCACCGGCGGCCTCGTGCGGAACCGGACTGCGCGCGCCGTGCGCACCTCCCGCTAGGCCACCCGGCGGATTGTATCGCGCCGATATATCGGCGACCACGATCGAGCGGTCCTCAGGTGGCCGTCGTCACTGCACGTGGCGGGCGGTGGGCGCGCCTGCCCTGAACGGCGCATGGAGTAGTCGTCACCGCCACGTACCCTGTGGGCGTGCGGACCCAACGGCAAGTGGTCGACTACGCGTTGCAGCGCAGGGCGCTGCTCGCGCAGGTCCACGCTGGCCGCGTCGGGGTGATGGAGGTCTGCGACGCCGACCCGTACCTGCTGCGGGCGGCGAAATTCCACGGTGAGCCGAGCGGGGTGACCTGCCCGGTCTGTCGGAAGGAGCCGTTGACCCTGGTCTCCTGGGTCTTCGGCGACGCCCTCAAGCACGCGTCGGGTTCGGCGCGGGCGCCCGAGGAGCTGGACCGGATGGCCGCCGTGTTCGAGGAGTTCACCGTCCACGTCGTAGAGGTATGCCGCACATGTAATTGGAACCACCTGGTGCAGTCCTACGTCCTGGGAACCGGCGGCTTGAACGAGCGGCGTTCCCGGCGCAAGACTGCAGCGGAGTGAATGCGGTCGTGCCCCCGAACACGGCCGCGCGCCCGGTGCGGCGCAACCCCGACGTGAACGCATCACCCGGCGTCGCCCGACGCCAAGTCCTGGAGGCCCACTCGTGAACGACGAGCGTGACGACCACTCCCGAGGCCGCCACTCAAGGCAACCCCAGCCCGACGGTCGTGGCACGCCACCCCCGCCCCAGCGCCCCGGTCCGCCGCGCCCCGGCGACCAGGCGCGCCCCCCGCAGCGCCCCGGCCCGCCGCCGGGCCCGGGCGGTCCGGCGTGGCCGAGCGAGGAACCGCGGCCCGGCCCGCGGCAGGGCCCACCGCCGCCCCCGCCCCCGCAGCGCCCGCCGAACCAGCAGTGGCCGAGCGGCAACCCGGACGCGCAGGAGACCCAGCAGCAGCCCGCGGTGCCCGCGAAGTGGCCCGAGGAGGAGTCGGCGCAGGAGCGCACCGGCGCGTGGACGCCCTCGTTCGACGACGATGACGACGACTCCGCGCTGTCCAAGCGGCTGAGCGGGGATTCGGACGATTCGGCCGACGGCGGGCGCAAGCTCGACCTGCCGACCGCGTACTCCCCGGTGCCGCCCCCGCCGAACGGCGGCCAGGGCGGACCGCCGCAGAACGCCGGGCGGGAGGGGCCGCCGCCCCCGGGTGGCGGGCGGCAGGGGCCGCCGCCTCCGCCGGGCGCGCAGCCGACCCGCCAGGGCCCGCCGCCCGGTCGGCCGCCGCAGCCGCCGAGCGCGGAGCAGCCGACGCAGAACATCCCGCAGGCGTCGGGTCGCGAGGACGACCGCCGTCGCGCGGGCGGCGCTGCCGCCGCGGGCGCGGCGGGCGCTGCTGCGGCAGCGGGCATGGCCGCGGGTGCCGGTGCGGCCGGTGCAGCAGCCGGTGGTGCGGGCGGTGCCGCAGGTGCTGCTGGCGCGGCCGGTGGCGCTGCTGCCGGTGCTGCGACGGGTGCGAACGGCGGTGGTGCGGGGAACCCCCGCGAGCCGCAGCTGCTCACGCACCAGGAGCAGGGCACCTACAACTACTACGCCGACGATTACCAGGACGACGACGACCCGTACGACAACTACGACGACGGGCGCGGCGACGCCCGCTACGGGGATGATCGCGATGGCGACGACGGATTCGACGACTTCGGCCCGGCCGACGACGACCCGGACGACGAGATGAGCGCCCAGCGAGCCAAGCGCAGCCGCCTCTGGCTGCGGGTGCGGCGAGCCTGCTACGTCGCCGCCGCGCTGTTCGTCCTGACGCCGGTCGCGGTGTTCCTCTACGGCTACATGGCGTGGGAAGCGCCGGACCAGGCCAAGGTGATGGACTCGGAGCGGCCGATCGACCTGCTGTACGCCAACGGTGAACCGATGGCGCGCGTCACCAACAACGACACCCGCGAGGTGGTGAACAACATCGGGGAGATCTCCCCGGCGATGCGCAACGCGACCATCGCCGCGGAGGACGCCTCCTTCTACGACAACCCCGGGTTCGACTTCATGGGCATCATGCGGTCGGCCTACTTCATGGTGACCGGCTCCGGCGTCGGCGGTGGCTCGACGGTCACCCAGCAGTTCCTCAAGCTGGACCAGGACCTGAAGAAGGACCCGACCTACGTCCGCAAGATCAAAGAGGTCGTGCTGGCGTACAAGCTGACGAACCAGAAGTCCAAGGACGAGATCCTGCTGGCGTACATGAACACGGCCACCTACGGCCGCGGTACGAACGGGATCAAGGCCGCGGCGAAGGCGTACTTCGGCAAGGAGCCGAGCCAGCTGAACAACGCCGAGGCCGCCGTCCTGGCCGGTGTGGTGCAGGCGCCCTACGGCAAGAACAGCAACGACCCCGGCCTGAACCCGGAGAAGGCCAAGCAGCGCTGGGACTACGTCGTCGGGCAGATGGAGGCGAACGGCTTCCTCCAGCCCGGTGAGCGGGAGTCCATGCAGTACCCCGAAGCCCTCCCCCGCTTCGAGTGGCGGAAGGACACCCAGCTCACCCCCGAGCAGGACGCCATCTGGAAGGCCGTCAAGACCGAGCTGGCCGACCAGGGGCTGAACGAGGACGAGCTGTCCCGCGGCGGCTACCGGATCAAGACCACCATCGACCCGGACGCGCAGAAGAAGGCCGAGGAGGCCGTCCACTCGGTGATGGACGAGCAGCCGGATTCGCTGCGGACCTCGCTGGTCGCGGTCGACCCGAAGAGCGGCGGGGTGCTCGCCTACTACGGTTCGAAGGAGCAACGCGGCGACCTGGACTGGGCCAGCCAACCGCAGGAACCCGGCTCGTCGTTCAAGCCGTTCGTGGTGGCGGCGGGCCTGGAGGAGGGCCTGGGCATCGGCGAGTACTACGACGGCAGCGACAACCAGATCATCGCGGGCAGCCCCTTCCGGAACTCCGAAGGCGTGGCCTGCGACGTCCCGACGCACTGCGGGATCCGCGAGGCGATGACCAAGTCGGTCAACACCGTGTTCGTCCACCTGGCGAACAAGGTCGGGACCCCCAAGGTCGCCGAGGTCGCGCACCAGGCGGGCATCTCGGACTCGACGCAGCTGTCCAACAACGGCGTGGTCGAGGCCGGTATCGCGCTGGGCATGTACCCGGTGCTCCCGACGGACATGGCCGCGGCGTACGGCTCGTTCGTCAACGGCGGCCAGAAGGTCAAGCCGCACTTCGTGGCCGAGGCGTTCAGCTCGGTGACCGGAGCGCGCGAGCTGGACATCCCGAAGCCGGAGCCGGCGTTCAGCAGCGACGCCGACGAGAGCAAGGACATCGCCTACAACGTCGCCGAGTCGATGAAGGACGTGGCCTCGCACTCCAAGGTGCCGCTCAACGGGAACCGGCCGGTGTGGGCCAAGACCGGTACCCACCAGTGGGGTCGCACGGACCTGAACCGCAACGCCTGGATGATCGGCGCGACGCCGCAGATCTCCACGGCGGTGGCGATGCTCAACAACGACGGCGATCCGAAGCCGCTGAAGGACTCCAGCGGCAAGACCTTCTACGGCAGCAAGTACCCGTCCCTGGTGTGGCAGAAGTTCATGAACTCCTACCTGCAGGGCAAGAAGGTGGAGAAGATCCCGGAGGGCGAGAAGATCGGGCAGTTCGCGGACGTCCCGCCGCCGCCCCCGCCGACGCAGTCGAGCGAGCCGCCGAGCTCGTCGCAGAACCCGAGCGAGTCGCAGAACCCGAGCGAGTCCCAGGACCCGAGCGAGTCCCAGGACCCGACCTCGAGCAACGGCCGACCGAGCCGCGACTGCGGCGGCATCTTCAGCCCGCCGTGCCCGCCCGGCCAGGACAACGGTGACGGCGACAGCGGCGACGGGCCGAACAACGTCGCTCCGACGGACAGGCCGAGGAACTACGGCTGACGATCCGGTACGCGCACGAGGGGCATCCGCTGCGGCGGGTGCCCCTCGTGCGTCTTCCGCGCCAAGTAGCATCCGGACGTGTCCACCTCGACCGAGCCCGCCAGCACTGATCCGCCGATCCCCGGTCGGCGTCCGGATTCGGCGGTGGACGGCGACTCGCTCGGCCCCGCCGACCGCGTCGCGCCGACCTGGTCGGAGCCGCTGGCGCAGCGGATCAGCCGCCCGTTCGGCGGTCGGCTGGGGCGGCACGCGCAGGTCGGCAGGCAGTGGTTCTGGACGCCGCTGCGGGTGATCCTGCTGTTCGCGGTGCTGGTGCTGGCCGCGGCGTGGCTGTTCAAGGCGCCCTGCCAGCTGACCTACGAGACCGGCAGCGGCCCGCAGCTGGACTGGCGGAACAACAAGCAGTACACCGCCATGTGCTACACCGACATCATCCCGCGCTACGGCATGGGCGACCTGGCGCGCGACGACGCGTTCCCGTACAAGACGCCGTGGCTGGAGAACCGGGGGACCCCGCAGGAGAAGGTCCGGTACATGGAGTACCCGGTGCTGACCGGGCTGTTCCAGTGGGTCAACGCGCGGGCCGCCGACGGGTGGGCGACGCTGGCCGGGCTCGGCCTGCTGCCCGGCGGCCTGACCAGCGTGCTGTACTTCAACCTCTCCGCGTTCTGGCTGGCCGCGGCCTGGCTGGTGACCATCTGGGCGCTGGTGGCGCTGTGCCGCAGGCGGATGTGGGACGTGGCGCTCGCCGCGCTCTCGCCGCTGGTCTTCGTGCACGTCTTCACCAACTTCGACGCGCTGGCCACCGCGCTGGGCACCGCTGGCCTGCTCGCGTGGGCGCGGCGCAGGCCGGTGCTGGCCGGGGTGCTGATCGGCCTGGGCGGAGCGGCCAAGCTCTACCCGCTGTTCTTCCTCGGCCCGCTGCTGGTGCTGGCCTGGCGGGCGGGCAAGGTGCCGGATGCGGTGCGCGCGGTGCTGGCCGCGGCGCTGGCCTGGCTGGCGGTGAACGTGCCGGTCCTGGTGCTCTACCCGGACGGCTGGGGCGAGTTCTTCCGGCTGAACAACGAGCGCCCGGCCGACCCGGACTCGCTGTACAACGTGCTGATGCACTTCACCGGCTGGGCCGGTTTCGACGGCGAGCTGCCGAACGGCGCGATCCCGACCGTGCTCAACTCGGTGAGCCTCGCGCTGTTCCTGCTGGCCTGCGCGGGCATCGCGTGGCTGGCGCTGGCGGCCCCGACCCGCCCGCGGCTGGCGCAGCTGTGCTTCCTGGTGGTGGCGGCGTTCCTGCTGACCAACAAGGTCTGGAGCCCGCAGTACTCGCTGTGGCTGGTGCCGCTGGCGGTCCTGGCGATCCCGCGCTGGCGCCTGCTGCTGACCTGGATGCTCGTCGACGCGGCGGTCTGGGCCCCGCGCATGTACTACTACCTCGGCACGGCCAACAAGGGCCTGCCCGAGGGCTGGTTCCTGGGCGCGGTCGTCATCCGGGACGCGGTGGTGGTGGCGCTCTGCGTCCTGATCGTCCGGGAGATCCTCGACCCGGCCCGGGACAAGGTCCGCGCCACCCTCGCGGTCCGCCCGGAACGCGTCCCGGACGCCCTGGACGACCCGTGCGGCGGTGTCCTCGACGGAGCCCCGGACCGCTTCGTCCTCCCCGCGCCGAGGACCCCGGAGCGCCGGGCCAAGACCCCGACCCCGACCGGCTGAGCGCGGGTCGGGGACAACTCCGGGTCCACCCTGACGCGCGACCGCCCCTCGGAGGGGAGCCTGGAGGCATGACGACCTACCGAATGCCCCTGGCCCGCCCGCGGGACAACGCGATGATCGCCGGGGTGTGCGCCGGACTCGCCCAGCGGTTCGGCATGAAGCCGTCCACGGTCCGGATCCTCTTCCTGCTGTCCTGCCTGCTCCCCGGCCCGCAGTTCGTGGTCTACCTGGTCCTCTGGATCCTCATCCCGAAGCGCTAGCCGCGGCGGACCACCCAGGCGGCGACCAGGACCGTGCTGGCGGCGAGCAGTCCTGCGGCGGTGAGGGTGGACTGGATCAGCAGGGCCGGTGGCGCCGACGCCGAGCTCAGCCCGAGCAGGAGCGGGTGGGCGAGCGGGAGCCGCTCGGCCAGCAGCGTGATCGCCAGCAGCGCCGCTGCGGCGATCGCGGTGTAGCCGATCCGGCGGACCACCAGTCCCGAGCACGGCAGCGCGACCGCGATGCCGAACGCCGCGCACACGACGTGCGCGAGCAGCCCGATCGCGAGATCCGCTGCCGGGTGGGCGAATCCCGACGAGACCTGGGACCAGGCGGTGGTCAGCACCGCCAGCCCGCCCGCGCAGCACAGCACGGTCAGCACGGTGCCGACGAGCATCCGGTGCACCGAGCCGACGTGCGCGCGGGTGACCGTGCGCTGCACGACGTCCTCCACGTCGACCAGCGCGATCGTCAGCCACGCCGCCACCACCAGCAGCGCGGCGGCGGTCACCGCGTAGCTGGGCAGCGCCGGACCGGCGTTGTCGCTGTGGAGTACCGCGAGCAGTCCGATGTAGAGCAACACCGGCGGCAGGTAGCGCTGGGAGTGCCCGAGCTCGGCGAGCCGGTAGCGGATCAGCGCGATCATCGTCGCCCCGCGCGGGAATCCACCGCGATCACCGCGCAGCCGCGCCGGATCGCTTCGAGCAGCAGCGATTCCCGCTCCGCCACCGCCACTTCCAGCTCGACGTCGCCGTCGCGCCGCGCCGCCACCACGCCCGGCCGCCCGGCCCAGTCCGCGTCCTCCCCACCGCGCAACAGGATTCGGCAGGTCGACACCTCGGCATCGAGCAGCTGGAGCCGACCGTCGACGAGCCGGTGCGACCGGGTGGCCGTGCTCTGCACGAAGTCCGGGCGGTGGTCGGTGAACACCACGGCGGTGCCCGCGGCGGCGGCCTCGCCGACGACCTCGGTCAGCACCGCGCGGGTCGCCGCGTCCAGCCCGGACCACGGTTCGTCCAGCACCAGCAGATCCGGCTCCGGCAGCAGCGCCTGCACCAGCCCGACCTTCTGCGCGTTGCCCTTCGACAGGTCCCGCAGCGGCGTGTCCGGGCCACCGGCCAGCGCGAAGCGCTCCAGCCACGCCCCGGCGCGCCGCCGGGCTTCGGCCGCGGGCAGCCCGCTGATCCGGCCGAGGTGGCAGAGGTAGGCGAGGGCGCTCATCCGCTGCCGCGCGGGGAACCGGTCGGGCACGTAGCCGGTGCGCGGTCGTCCGGAGGTGGTTCCGGAGGACGGTCGGGAGATCCCGGCGAGGATGCGCAGCAGCGTGGACTTCCCGGAACCGTTGGTGCCCAGGACACCGACCACCTCACCGGCCGCCACCGCGAGGTCCACGCCCCGCAGCACCGGTCGCGACCCGTACTCCTTGACCACCCCGACCAGTTCTCGCACCACCCCGAAACCCCCTGTCCACCAGCGGAAACCGCGGGGGCATCCGCTCCCGCGCCCCGCCGCGCGTTCCACCTCGTGCCGAGCGGTCGGTCCGCCCGGTCCCCCGGGTGGCGCGCTCGGAACTGCGCCACCCGGGGGAAACGTCAGCGGTTGGCGTGCGCGTCCAGGACGTAGGCGATCGCCGAGGTGATCTTCGCGGCGAACGGCAGGTTCAGCGATTCGTCCGGCACGTGCGCGTTGCTGTCCGGGCCGAGCGCACCGGTCACCACGAACTGCGCCGCCGGGTAGGCGTCCTGCAGCAGGCCCATGAACGGGATCGAGCCGCCGAGGCCCATCGTCCGCCACTCCGCGCCGAACACCTCGTCGGAGGCCTGGTCGAGCGCGGTCTCCAGCCACGGCGCGAGATCGGGCGCGTTCCAGCCCAGCCCGGCCTCGGTGTGCCCGAAGGTCACCTTCGCGCCGTAGGGCACGTCGGTGGTCAGCTTCTCCCGCACGGCGCGCAGCGCGGCTTCCGGGTCCGCGGTCGGCGGCAGCCGGAAGCTCAGCAGGACGGTCGTGTAAGGCCGGAGCACGTTGCCCGCGTCGCCCGGTCCCGGCAGGCCCTCGGCGCCGATGATCGACAGCGTCGGCCGCCAGGAGTTGTTCAGCGCCAGCTCGACCTCGTCCTCGGCGACCGGTCGCAGGCCGTCCAGCCACGGCACCGAGTTGCGCACCAGGCCCGGCGCGGCCGCGATCGACGAGCGCGTCTCGGCGATCCGGTTCTCCGGGATCGCCACGTTCAGCTCGGGCACCAGGATCTCGCCGGTGGCGGAGTCCTCCAGCCGGTCCAGCAGCTGCCGCAGCACGCGGAACGAGCTGGGCACGATGCCGCTGGCGATGCCGGAGTGCAGGCCGCTCTCCAGCACCTGCACGGTCACCTCCAGCGAGACCATGCCGCGCAGCGAGGTGGTCAGCCACATCCGGTCGTAGTCACCGGCCCCGGAGTCCAGGCACACCACCAGCGACACGTCGCCGAGCCGCTCGGACAGGTGCTCCAGGTAGGCCGGCAGGTCCGGGCTGCCGGACTCCTCGCCGGTCTCGAGCAGCACCACGCAGCGCGCGTGCGCACCGCCGTGCGCGCGGACCGCCTCGATCGCGGTGACCGCCGCGTACCCCGCGTACCCGTCGTCGGCCGCGCCGCGGCCGTACAGCCGGTCGTCGCGGACCACCGGCGTCCACGGGCCCAAGCCCTCGGACCAGCCGCCCATCGGCGGCTGCTTGTCGAGGTGCCCGTAGAGCAGCACGGTCCCCTCGGCGGCGCCCTCGGTGGCCGGGACGTCCACGAGCAGCAGCGGCGTGCGCTCGGGCAGCCGCACCACCTCGACCTCGGCGCCCTCGATCCCGCGCGCGGTGATCCACCGGCGCACGTGCTCGACGGCGGCGTCGAGGTGCCCGGACTCGGCCCAGCCGGCGTCGAAGGCGGGGGAGACTGCTGGGATCTCCACTAGCTCCGAGAGGCTCGGCAGGACGGATTCGTCCCACACCCGATCAACGGTCTTCGCAACGGCAACACGATCCACGCCGCGATCCTATGCCCGCGGAACCCCGGCCCCCGGTCCTGGCCGGAACTGCCCAGCAGGTCAGGAACTGGTGACGATCACCGTGGCCGCCACCGCCGCGGTGTTGGACCGCGCGAGCACCTCCTGGACCGCCCTGCCGAGCGGTTCGCGCTCGCCGAAGTGGGCGAGGGCGGCGCGGTGGTCGGCGAACGGGATGAGCTCCGTCCCCAGGGCGGCGCCGTGCACGATCCCGGCGAGCGCGACCGTGCGCGGGTCCGGTGCCGCCGCGCCGGTCAGCATGTTCTGCAGCCGGAGCAGCACGGCGTTGCGGAGGTTCGGTTCCGGCACGTAGCGGTGCCGGGCGAACACGCTCCCCCGCGCTTCGGCCCGGACGAGACCGGTGCTGACCAGGTGGTTCATCTTCGCCGGGTAGCAGTTCGCCCGGTCCACCAGCAGGGTGCCCAGCCGCATCGGGCTGCGGCGGTGCACCAGCTGGCCGAGGACCTGGTCCGGCACCGGGTGCCCCGTCGGCGTCGGATCGCGCACCAGCAGGAACCGGCCGTCCGGCACCAGCCGTTGCTGGAGCAGCAGCTCGCCGACCTCCCCGGCGGCGATCGCGACGCGGGGCGCCCCGCCGTAGCGGGCTCCTTCCGGGGTGTGCCCGATCAGGGCCAGCTCGTCGGAGAGGATCACGCTCAGCTCCCGCCGGTGACCGCTGCCGAGCTCGCCGCGATGGCGCTGGTGGTGATCGCCACGGTTGCCGCCGCGACCACCTGCTCGACGGCCTTGCCCAGCGCCTCGCCCTTGCTGATCTCCTTCAGCCGCTTGCGCTCCGCGCGCTCGAAGCCGAGGTGCCGGACCAGACCGGTCGCGTGCGTCAGCGCCGCGAGCAGCGCCAACCGGTTGTCCAGCTCTTGCTCGCCGCGGGCGGCGGAGCGGATCTCCTCGACCAGCGAGGTGCGGGCCGTCTGGTCCGGGAAGTACTTGTCGTACGGGATGAACAGCGCGGACCGCTGCTCGTGCCGCATCAGACCGCGTTGCACCAGGGCGGCGCAGTGCCGCTTGCGCGCGCCGCGGCGGCTCTGGATGAAGGTCGTCGCGGCCACCGGCTTGTGCCGCGGCCCGGCCTTCCGCTGCAGGTAGCCGATCGATTCGCCGATCCAGCCGACGCCGCTGGGGCTCGGGTCGTCGACCTGGATCTTCTTGCCGGTGAACGACACCCGGCGCTGCAGCACCAGTTCACCGAGCTCGGCCGCACCGGTGTGGTCCGCCGACGAGTGGTGGGAGCCGTTGTCCCGCTGCAGCAGCAGGACGAACTCCTCCGGCAGGGTGAGCGAGGTCATCGGCCCAGTCTGGCAGCGCGCGCCGCCCCCGGGGCCGCAGTTTCAGTTGAAACTGCGAATCGCCGTGGCCGGGAATCTGGCATACATCAGTCAGGGACCCCACAGCCAGGCGGGCGCTGAGGTTCCGCCACTTGCACCGCCACGCAGAACGAGGTTGGAAAAACCTCACTGAAACCGTGGTTCCCAGCCGCTCACGACGGCAGTGCGGTCGCGGTGGGGATCGCCGTCAGGGCCAGCAGGGTCGCCGTCACCTCCGGGCCCACGTGGTCGCCGAGGTCCTCGCGGTCGGCGAGCGCCCGCAGGCGGCTGCGCTCCGCGCGGTGGAAGTCCAGCGCGTGGACCAGACCGCTGCGGTGCACCAGCGTCCCCAGCAGCGCCAACCGCCCGTCGACCAGCACTTCCTCGCGCGCCAGGGCGTGCAGCTCGGTCAGCAGCGCGGTCCGGATCGCGCGGTCGGGGTGGTAGCGGTCGTCGGGCAGCACGCCGAGGAACTTCCGCCGCTCCACCCGCAGCACCCCGCGCTCGACCAGCACCGACCGGTGCGCGGCGAACGCGGTGGAGCGCAGCGCGAGCCACCAGCCCAGCTCGACCGGGTGGTTCTCGCGCCCGGCCGCCCGCTGGAACTCCGCCAGCAGCCGGTCCATCCACGGCTGCCCGCTGGACGCGGTGTCGCGCAGCTGGACCGCGGTGCCGTGCGGCACCATCCGGCCGCGCAGCACCAGCTCGCCGATCTCGGCGGCCGCGGTGGCGGCGTTCGGGCTCGCGCTGACGTAGCAGGACCCGTTGGGCTTGTGCAGCAGCAGCGCGAACTCGTCCGGCAGCGTCAGCAGGTTCGCGTACTCGGCCACCCGTCCAGTTTGTCGCAGTCCGGTCGGGTCAGCGCCTCGCCGAGGGCGCGGATGATGCGGGAGAGCTCGACCAGGTCACCGGCGCTGGCCGCGCTGCCGACCGGGGGTGCCTCGGGACTGCCCACGGTGCTGGCCCTTCCTGGACGGGAGCAGGTGCCGATCAAGGTAACAAAACGGACAAAGAACCTGAAGGTGTTTCCGATGCATCCTCCCAATATCGGCACTGCGATGGTCCAGAAAGCGTTAGTCGGACCTCCATTACTTCGATGACCTGCGGATTTGCCCAGATCGGCGGCGAACTACGGTGATCGGGCGGGAGCTGGCCGATCGCGCCGCGGTCGGACCGGGCCCCTGTGGCAGGGCTCACGATGTGGGCCGGTTTCGTGCCAGGATGGCGGGGAGCGATCCAACTGCCCCGGCCGCGCAACCGGGTGACCCACCAGGTCACCGGAGGTCGCGGCCAGGGCTGTCGGTCACGTCGCCACAAGCGGCGTGGTCGGCGCGAGACGAGGAGATCACGCATGTCCCCCGAGCAATGGACGCGACCGGAAACCGAAGGCACCACCGGCCCCCCTGCCGCCACCGCAGCGAAACCCACACGGGAGCAGGTGATCGCCGGTTTGCGCGCCACGAGCGAAGGCGGAGCTGATCTGGTTCAGCTCCTCACCCCCGAAGGTCAGCGGGTCGAGCACCCGGACTTCGAACTGGACATCTCCACCGCGCAGCTGCGCGACCTGTACCGGGACATGGTGCTGGTGCGCCGCGCCGACCGCGAGGGCAACGCGCTGCAGCGGCAGGGTCAGCTGGGCATCTGGGTCCCGCTGCTCGGCCAGGAAGCCGCCCAGATCGGGGCGGGCCGGGCGCTGCAGCCGCAGGACATGGCGTTCCCCAGCTACCGCGAGCACGGCGTCGCCTGGTGCCGCGGCATCGACCCGACCCAGCTGCTCGGCATCTTCCGCGGCTCCGACCACGGCAGCTGGGACCCGATCAGCACCCGGTTCCACCTCTACACCATCGTGATCGGCAACCAGTGCCTGAACGCCACCGGCTACGCGATGGGCCAGCGCTTCGAGGGCAAGGTCGGCGACCGCAACGGCGAGGCCACGATGGCCTTCTTCGGCGACGGCGCCACCAGCCAGGGCGATGTGCACGAGGCGATGGTGTGGTCGGCGGTCTACGACGCCCCGGTGGTGTTCTTCTGCCAGAACAACCAGTGGGCGATCTCCGAGCCGCTGGAGCGGCAGACCCGCGTCCCGCTCTACCAGCGCGCCAGCGGCTACGGGTTCCCCGGCATCCGGGTGGACGGCAACGACGTGCTCGCCAGCCTCGCGGTCAGCCGCTGGGCGCTGGACGAGTGCCGCCAGGGCAACGGCCCGGTGCTGATCGAGGCGTTCACCTACCGCATGGACGCGCACACCACCTCCGACGACCCGACCCGCTACCGGCTCGCCGACGAGCACGAGGCGTGGAAGCTCAAGGACCCGATCGAGCGGCTGCGCGTGCACCTGGTCCGCGACCACGGCGTCGACCAGGACTTCTTCGACGGCGTGGAGGCCGAGGCCGACGAGCTCGCCGCGCGGTTCCGCGACTTCTGCTTCAACATCCCCGAACCACCACCGGAACGGATGTTCTCCGAGGTCTACGCCGAGGAGACCCCGCAGGTGGCCGCCCAGCGCGAGGCCTACCTGCAGTACCTGGCCGGATTCGCCGACGAAGCGATGGCAGGAGGTGTGCGCTGATGGCCGCGCCCGCATTGGAACGCCCGACCGCTGCGGCGGGCACCCAGACCGTCACCATCGCCAAGGCCCTGAACATGGGCCTGCGCGCCGCGCTCGAGCGCGACCCGAAGGTGCTGGTCATGGGTGAGGACGTGGGCAAGCTCGGTGGCGTCTTCCGGATCACCGACGGCCTGCAGAAGGACTTCGGCGAGCACCGCGTGCTGGACACGCCGCTGGCCGAGTCCGGGATCATCGGCACCGCCGTCGGGCTGGCCATCCGCGGCTTCCGCCCGGTGTGCGAGATCCAGTTCGACGGGTTCATCTTCCCCGGCTTCGACCAGATCGTCTCCCAGCTGGCCAAGCTGCACTACCGCAGCCAGGGCAAGGTGAAGGTGCCGGTCGTGGTGCGGGTGCCCTTCGGCGGCGGCATCGGCGCCGTCGAGCACCACTCGGAGTCGCCGGAGTCGCTGTTCGCGCACGTCGGCGGGCTGAAGGTGGTGTCCTGCTCGAACCCGGTGGACGCCTACTGGATGCTGCAGCAGGCCATCGAGTGCGACGACCCGGTGCTGTTCTTCGAGCCGAAGCGCCGCTACTACGAGAAGGCCGAGCTCGACCCGAGCACGCCGCCAGCACCGCTGTTCAGCTCGCAGGTGGTGCGGCCGGGGTCCGCGGTCACCGTGGTCGGCTACGGACCGGTGGTGCGCACCTGCGTGGACGCGGCGACCGCCGCCGCCGAGGACGGCACCGAGCTGGAGGTCGTCGACCTGCGCTCGCTGTCCCCGCTGGACCTGGGGCCGGTGTTCGACTCGGTCCGCCGCACCGGCCGGTTGGTGCTGGTCAGCGAGGCCCCCGCGGAGTCGTCGATCACCTCGGAGATCGCCGCCCGGGTGCAGCAGGAGTGCTTCTACTCGCTGGAGGCCCCGGTGCTGCGGGTGACCGGGTTCGACACCCCGTACCCGCCGAGCAAGCTGGAGGAGGGCTACCTGCCCGACCTGGACCGGGTGCTCGACGCAGTAGACCGCTCGCTGGCGTACTGAGGGTTTTGCAGAGGGGCTCGCTTTGCGCGAGTGGTCCCGTAGCGGAACCTCAGACGCCGTCTGGCTGCGGGATCCCGTTCTGATGTATGTCCATATACACGGCGAACGGGCTGTCCTCGCCAGACGACGTCTGAGAACCCGCCGGTGGTCGCTCTGCGGAGGTGGGCCAAGCGGCTTCGCCGCTTCAAAGACAAGGGGAGTCGTTTCGATGGCCATCAAGCAATTCCCGCTGCCCGACGTCGGTGAGGGGCTGACCGAGGCGGAGATCCTGGGCTGGCGCGTCCAGCCGGGGGACGCGGTCACCGTGAACCAGGTGATCGTGGAGATCGAGACCGCGAAGGCGTCGGTCGAGCTGCCGTGCCCGTGGGCGGGCACGGTCCGCGAACTGCTCGCCGAGCCGGGGCAGACCGTGGAGGTCGGCTCGCCGATCATCGCGATCGACATGGGCGGCGCCGAGCCCGCTGGCGAGGACGGCGGCAAGATCGGCGAGGAGTCCAACGGCCGGATCGCCACGCTCGTCGGCTACGGCCCGCGCACGACCAGCGCCAAGCGCCGTCCCCGCAAGGGGCAGCGGCCCGCGGCGGCGGTCGTCGAGGCCCCGCCGAAGCCCGAGCCGCAGCCCGCGGCCCCCGCAGGCGGTTACGTGCCGCTGGCCAAGCCGCCGGTGCGCAAGCTGGCCAAGGACCTCGGCGTGGACCTGCACGGCCTGACCGGTTCCGGTTCGGGCGGCGTGATCACCCGCGAGGACGTGCAGTCCGCCGCGGGCGCCGCGCCGGTCGCGCCGGTCGCCGAGCCGGGCGCGCGCGAGCGGCGGGTGCCGATCAAGGGCGTCCGCAAGGCGACCGCGCAGGCGATGGTGAACAGCGCGTTCACCGCCCCGCACGTCACCGAGTTCCTGACCGTCGACGTCACGCCGATGATGGAGCTGCGCGAGCAGCTCAAGTCGCACCCGGAGTTCCGCGACGTCAAGGTCACCCCGCTGGCCTTCGCGGCGAAGGCCGTCTGCCTGGCGGCCCGCCGGACCCCGGACGTCAACGCGACCTGGGACGAGGCGGCCGGGGAGATCGTCTACAAGGACTACGTGCACCTGGGCATCGCGGCGGCCACGCCGCGCGGCCTGGTGGTGCCGAAGGTCCGCGACGCCGACCAGAAGTCGCTGAAGGAGCTGGCCCAGGCGCTGGAGCAGCTGACCAGCACCGCGCGGGAGGGCAGGACGACTCCGGCGGACATGCTGGGCGGCACGTTCACGATCACCAACGTGGGCGTCTTCGGCGTGGACACCGGAACGCCGATCCTCAACCCGGGCGAATCGGCGATCCTCGCCCTCGGCGCGGTCCGCGACATGCCGTGGGTGGTGGACGGCCAGGTGGTGCCGCGCAAGGTCTGCCAGCTGGCGCTGAGCTTCGACCACCGGGTGGTGGACGGCCAGCAGGGCTCCCAGTTCCTCGCGGACGTGGGCGCCCTCCTGGCGAACCCCGCCATGGCGATCACCTACTGATCGCGGGGAGCGCCGGTTTCGCGCGAGATCGGCGCTCCTCCCCGGTCAGGTGCGCTTGAAGGTCTGGACGCCGCCAGCCGGGGTCCAGCGGGTGATGGCCAGGTGCGTCTGGTCCTCGCTGACGCCGGTCGTGGTGACCTCGGTGAGCTCCAGGCGGAACAGGTGCGAGTCCGGTGACGGCGGCTTGACCTCCTCGATCCAGGCCCGGTGCTCGTCCCCGGTGACCTCCACCGCGCGCCCGGCCAGCTTCACGTCCACCCCGCCCATGATGTCCTCCGGCGCGCCGGGGTTGGCGTGCAGCGCGAACCGCGCATCGCGCAGCAGGTCCGCGGCCTTGCGCGAACCCGGCATCGAACCGAACGTCAGGTCTGGCCCGCGCCAGGCGACCTCCGTGCCGCTCACCCGCGGCGAACCGTCGCGCCGCAACGTGGCCAGCACGTGGTGCTGGAACGACTCCAACCGCGCCCGAACCCGGGCGGCCATCTCCGGTGCTTGCTCGGCGAACTCCTGCCATGTCGACATGCGCGACATGGTGACACCGGTCACCGACAACGAACGGCCTGCTCACCTCGCCCAGCGGGGTGAGCAGGCCGTTCCGGGGTCTCGGGGGTGGGTCAGTCGCCCTTGCGGCGGCGGCCACCGCGGCGGGAGCTGGAGCCGGAGCCCGACGTGGCGGCGACCGGTTCGGCCGGCTCGTCGGTCTTCTCCTCCGCGGCCTTCGCGTCGTACTCGCGGAGGAAGTCGAACGCGTGCTCGTCGAAGTCGTGGACGTCGATCTCCGGCAGCGCGCCGAGTTCTTCGTTCAGTTCCCGGAAGATGGGTGTCTCCAGGTCAGGGGTGGTCTTCTTCACCGCTTCGCCCTCCCGTTCACTCTCGAAGCTGTGGCCGGGCCGCCAGCAGCTCCGCTGCCCGCTGCCCGTTGGCGAGCCCTCCCCGCGGAGCTCGTCGGTGCAGCCCGGTGCCCACTTCCGGCTCCGCGCTGCGCCGATGTGACGCGCACCGACCTCGTTGGTGATGCGGTCCGCGCCCACATTCATCCATTCGGACTAGCGTCATGGTGCACCTGCCCAGTTTCGACCTGGGCAAGGGCCCACGAAATGGTGCCTCGCAGCACTTCAACCCGCGCACACTTTGTGCAATTCCGCACCGTGGCGAGCGCCACTCCACCGGGTGGGGCCTGGTCCGGCCGTCGCCCGATCGTCCGGTTCGGCCGCGTTTTCGGGCGCGAGCACCACCCGGTGCCACTTCGGTCGTCCGCCGCCGGGCGATTGCGCGACGGCTAATCCCGCCTCATCGGCTGGTCCTGCTTCCCGGTCCGGCACGGTCCGGCGCGTCCTGCGCCGCGGCGGGGCTCCCGAGCGTGGGTAACCCGCCCGGCCGGACTAATCGCCCAGCAGTGCGCGGGCGCTGGTGTTGACCATCGAAGTGCCGGGGCACCCCGTCCCGGTATCCCCCGAAGGGAGACGGTGATCATGGGCAACCGCGTCAAGAAGGCTGTCGTCGCTTCCAGCTTCGGCCTCGGAATGCTGCTGGCCACGGCCGCACCCGCCCTCGCGGATTCGTGGGGCGTCACCGCGTCCGACTGCCTCTGGGCCGGTGGATCCGTCGTCCAGTTCGAGTACGGCACCCACGCGTGCATCGGCGGCTGGTACGACGGCGAGTACGTGACCGACTGGAGCTGACCCGAGGACAGCCGCAGGCCGCAACCCCTCCCTCGGCCTGCGGCGCCCCGAAGACCCACGACGGCCCCGACCACCCGGTCGGGGCCGCGTCGCGTCAGGCGATGTGCTTGCCGGAGATGGCTCGGGCGACCACCAGCTGCTGGATCTGCTCGGTGCCCTCGAAGATGTCGTAGATCTTGGCGTCGCGGTGCATGCGCTCCACCGGGAACTCGCGGGTGTAGCCGTTGCCGCCGAGGATCTGGATCGCCCGTTCCGTCGCCCAGGTGGCCACCCGGCCCGCCTTGAGCTTGGACATCGAGCCCTCGCCCGCGGTGAAGCCGCCGTTGCGGCCCAGCCAGGCCGCGCGCCACACCAGCAGGCGGGCCGCGTCGATCTCCATCCGCATGTCGGCCAGGGTGAAGGCGATCGACTGGTTCTCGATGATCGGCCGACCGAAGGTCTCGCGCTGCTGCGCGTACTCCAGCGCCGTCTCGTAGGCCGCCCGCGCGATGCCGACCGCCTGCGCGCCGACCGCCGGGCGGGAGAGCTCGAAGGTCTTCATCGCCGCCTGCGAGCTGGCCTTGGTGCCCTCGCGGGACCGGGCCAGGCGCTCGTCCAGCTTCTCCTTGCCGCCCAGCAGGCAGCTGCCGGGCACGCGGACGTCGTCCAGGAACACGTCGGCGGTGTGCGAGGCGCGCAGCCCGTGCTTCTTGATCTTGCTGGGCGACTCCAGGCCCTTCGTGCCCGGCGGGACCACGAACGCGGCCTGGCCGCGGGAACCCAGCTCGGGGTCCACCACCGCCTGCACCACGTGCACGTTGGCGATGCCGCCGTTGGTCGCCCACGCCTTCTGGCCGTTGAGCACCCACTCGTCCTTGGCCTCGTCGTAGACCGCGCGGGTGCGCATCGCCGAGACGTCGGAACCGGCGCCCGGCTCCGACGAGCAGAACGCCGCCACCTTCGGGTCGTCCACGTCGCCGTAGCACTGCGGGACCCATTCGGCGAGCTGGTCGGGGGTGCCCGCGGCGAAGATCCCGGCCACCGCGAGGGTCGTGCCGAAGATCGCCATGCCGATGCCGCCGTCGCCCCAGAACAGCTCCTCGTTCGCGATCGGCAGCGACAGGCCGGTGTCGTCGGCCCAGAAGGTGGCCAGCGTCTCGAAGCCGTAGAGCCCGATCTTGGCCGCCTCCTGGATGATCGGCCAGGGCGTCTCCTCGCGCTCGTCCCACTCCCGCGCGGCCGGGCGGATGGTCTGCTCGGCGAAGCCGTGCACCCAGTCCCGCAGCTCCTGCTGCTCCTCGCTGAGTTCCAGGGAAAAAGTCATCGTCTTCCGCTCCTCGGGAAGTCGTTGCCGGGCTTATGCCTTGGGGATCTGGAAGAGCTTGGTGAGTCCGGCGGCGAAGCCGAGGTCCCCGGCGACCTTGAGCTTGCCCTTCATGAACAGCATCGGGGCGGATGCGTTGCCGGAGGCCAGCTTCAGGAACTCGGTCGGCGTGACCGTGATGGTGACCCGCGGTTCGCGCTGCGGGTCCTTGCTGACCTCGCACCTGCCGTCGGCCAGCACGCACTCGTAGCGCAGCAGGTCGTCGTCGGTGCCGATCCGCCAGCGCACCACGGCCTCGGTCTTGCCCGCCTTGTCCGACTTGTAGTGCTCGCCCATCCGGCGGAACACCTCGTCGAGGATGCGCTCGCGCAGTTCCGGGCGGGCCATCACGGCTTCGACCTGGTCGTCCGAGGCGCGCGAGATCAGCCGCGCGAACTGCTCCGGGCGCAGCGCGCTGAGGTCGACCTCGGTGTCGCTGCCGGCGATCTCGGAGGCGGCCTCCAGCAGCATGACGAACTCGTCCTTGCCGATCTTCTTCGGATCGACCTCGCCGAGCGCGGCGATCGGATCGGTCTCGGGCATCTTCGCCACCTCTCAATGCCTGTCTGCGGTCGTTCTGCTCGGGTGGTCGCTCAGCGGAACCTGAGTGCTCCCCCGGGCTGCGGGTGTCCCTCCTGATGTATGTCCCGTACAACGGCGGAGGGACCGTCCTCGCCGGGAAACCACTCAGAGCCCGGTCCCTTCGGGCACGAGCTCCAAGCGGCTGGCGCCGCTTGCCCGAGCGCGGACGGCTTCGCCGACAGTGTCTCAGGCTTACCTACTCGCGAGTAAGACTACGTTCGAGTAGGTTCGAAGGCAAGCGACCAGCGGGGACCGGTTTTGATCTAGCCTGAGCTGGAGCAGACCAGCGTGCGAGGTGAGATGGTTCAGGACAACGGCCGCCCCCGGTCGCGGCGCCTGCCGCGGGCGGTCCGCGAGCGGCAGATCCTGGACGCCGCGGTGGAGGTGTTCGCCGCGCACGGCTTCCACGCCGCGTCGATGGACGAGATCTCCGAGGTCGCGGGCATCTCCAAGCCGATGCTCTACGCCTACCTCGGGACCAAGGACGAACTGTTCGTCGCCTGCATCCGGCGCGAAGCGGCGCGGCTGATCGAGGCCATCGGCACCGCGGTGGAAGCCGGGCTGAACCCGGCCGAGCAGCTGTGGCGCGGCCTGCGGGTGTTCTTCGAGTACGTGCAGGAGAACCAGGCGGGCTGGTCGGTGCTGCACCGGCAGGCCAACGTGCAGGGCGACCCGTTCGTCAGCGAGCTCTCCGAGTGGCGGGAGCGGGCGACCAGCCTGATCGCGGCGCTGCTGGCGCGGGCGACGGAGGGCTCGGCGCAGCCGATGCAGGCGGAGCAGACGGAACCGTTCGCGGCGGCCCTGGTCGGCGCGGGCGAGGCGCTGGTGGAGTGGTGGTTCGAGCACCCCGAGCACGCGGCCGACGGCATGGCGATGCGCCTGATGAACATGGTCTGGATGGGCTTCAGCGACCTCGTCGAGGGCCGCTCCTGGACCCCGAAGTCCTGACCCGGCGCACCTTCCGCTGAAATCGCACGTCCGAGTGCGGCGGAACTCGCGCTCGTCGGCGTGCCGGAACCCGTGGACGTCGTCCGGTCCGGGGCGAACTCCCGCGATTTCAATGGAAATCGGAGGTCCGATTTCCATTGAAATCGCATCGGACTAGCGGATCGAGCCGAGCAGGTGCGGCTTGCCGGAGCGGGAGCGGAGGGCGAAGGCCCAGCCGGACTCCTCTCGGCGGGCCGCGAAGTCCACAGTGGAGGGCAGGAGCAGCGGTTTGCGGAACTCGACGTCCACTGTGCACTGACCGGGGAGGCGTTCCGCGAAGGCCGCCAGGCAGCGCGCCTCCGACCACATGCCGTGCGCGATCGCGCGGCGGAAGCCGAAGGCCTTGGCCGCCAAGGAGTTCAGGTGGATCGGGTTGCGGTCGCCGGACACCGCCGCGTACCGGCGTCCGATGTCGCCGGGAACCCGCCACGTCGCCGTCGGCTCCCCCGCCAGGTCGGCCGCGCGCTGCCCGGCGGCGTCCTCGGACCTCCCGCCGCGGCGCAGGTAGGTGCTGGTCTCCCGCCACACCACCTCGCCGCCCACCTCGGTCTCGGTGATCACGTCGAACTGCTTGCCCTTCGGGTGCGGGCGCAGGTCCGCCAGCCGCACCCGCTGGGTCAGCGCGTCGGTCACCAGCAGCGGCCGCTCCTGGCGGATGCTGTTGGCCACGTGCACCAGCCCGACCAGCGGGAACGGGAAACCGGGGTCGGTCATCAGCCGCACCGACAGGCCGAACGACAGCACGTGCGGGTAGGTGATCGGCAGCTCGTCGCGCAGTCCGAACCCGCACACCCGGTCGTACTCGGCGAGGTGGTCGCGGTCGATCGCGACGTCCCGCCGCACGTACTCGGTGTCCGGCAGCCGGTCGCCGCGCCGCGCGGGGCCGGTCGCGACGGCCTTCGCGTACAGCGCGGTCAGCGAAGGCGCGGTGCTCACTTCAGGCATGGGCAGCTCCGTTCCGTTGACGAGGTCGTGAGTGCGAGAACCGGCTCCAACCGGCTTTCGCACTCACGACCGCTCAGGCGCCGAGCAGGCTCTGGCCGCAGACGCGGACGACGTTGCCGTTCACCCCGGCCGACGCGGGGTTCGCGTACCAGGCGATGGTCTCCGCCACGTCCACCGGCTGGCCGCCCTGCGACATGCTGTTCATCCGGCGCCCCGCCTCGCGCACGAACAGCGGGATCGCCGCCGTCATCCGGGTTTCGATGAACCCGGGCGCGACCGCGTTGATGGTGGCGCCGCGTTCGGCCGCCAGCGGGGCGAAGGCCTGCACGTGCCCGATCACCCCGGCCTTGGACGCCGAGTAGTTGCCCTGGCCGACGTTGCCCGCGATGCCGCTCATCGAGGACACGCCGATGATCCGCCCGCCCGGCCGCAGCGGGGAGCCGTCCGCGAGCAGGACCTCGTCGATCCGCTCCTGCGAGGTCAGGTTCACCGCGAGCACCGCGTCCCACTGCTGCCGGGACATCCGGCCGATCGTCTTGTCGCGGGTGATGCCCGCGTTGTGCACCACGACGTCCAGGCCGTCGTGCCGCTGCGCGAAGTGCTCGGCGATCCGCCGGGGCGCGTCGTCGGCGGTGATGTCCAGCTGGAGCGTCGAGCCGTCGATGCGGTTGGCGACCGCGGCCAGCTCACCGCCCTGCGCGGGCACGTCCAGGCAGACCACGTGCGCGCCGTCGCGCGCCAGGGTTTCCGCGATGGCCTCGCCGATGCCCCGCGAGGCGCCGGTGACCAGCGCGACCTTGCCCTGCAGCGGCTTCTCCCAGTCCACGTCCGGGATCTCGGCCGGGCCGATCCGCACCACCTGCGCGGAGACGTAGGCGGACTTGGCCGACAGCAGGAAGCGCAGCGTGGACGCCAGCGCGCCCTCGGCGCCTTCGGCGACGTAGACCAGCTGCGCGGTCGCGCCGCGCTTGAGCTCCTTGCCCGCGGAGCGGACGAAACCCTCGAGCGCGCGCTGCGCAGCGGATTCCCGCCGGTCGGCGATGTTCTCCGGCGGCGTGCCGAGCACGATCACCCGGCCGCAGCGGTCGGTCTGCCGGATCGTCGGGCCGAAGAACTCGAACAGCTCGTGCAGCTGCTCGCTGCTGCGGATGCCGGTCGCGTCGAAGACCAGCGCCGCGTAGCGCTCGCCCTCGGCGGGGGTGCGGTGGACCTGGGCCTGGACGTCCTTGGTGACGGCCTCGATCGCGTCGCCGAGGCGGGAGCCGGGGGCGCCGCCGAGCAGCACGGGACCGGCGACCACCGGGTCGCCCGGCCGGTGGCGGCGGAGCGGGGTCGGTGCGGGCAGCCCGAGTCGCTTGACGACCTGCCGCCCGAGCGCGGACGAGGTGAACTGCTGGTACCGGTCGGCCATTGCCACTCCCACGGATGTCGGTAGCTCGACGTCTAACCTACCCGCGGGTAGGTTAGATTGACCAGGGAACGACGCAGCAACCAGGGAGTCAGGCATGGCCACCGCTCGACGAGTCGCGATCATCGGCGGCAACCGGATCCCGTTCGCCCGCTCCGGCGGCCCTTACGCCCGCGCCAGCAACCAGGACATGCTCACCGCGGCGCTGGACGGCCTGGTCGCGCGCTTCGGGCTGCAGGGCGAGCAGATCGGCGAGTTCGTGGCCGGTGCGGTGCTCAAGCACAGCCGCGACTTCAACCTCGCCCGCGAGACCGTGCTCGGCTCCAAGCTGGACCCGCGCACCCCCGCGCACGACGTGCAGATGGCCTGCGCGACCGGGCTGGAAGCCGTCGTGTCGGTGGCCAACAAGATCGCCCTCGGCCAGCTGGAGGTCGGCATCGCCGGTGGCGTCGACTCGGCCAGCGACGCGCCGATCGCGGTCAACGACGACCTGCGCCGCGTCCTGCTGCGGGCCAACCACGCCAAGACCGCGGCCGGTCGGCTCAAGGCGCTGGCCGGGGTCCGCCCGCAGCACGTCGTGCCGGAGATCCCGCGCAACGCCGAACCGCGCACCGGCCTGTCCATGGGCGAGCACGCCGCGAAGACCGCGCTGGCCTGGGAGATCAGCCGCGAGGCGCAGGACGAGCTGGCCGCGCGCAGCCACCAGCGGCTCGCCGCCGCCTACGAGCGCGGCTTCTTCGACGACCTGCTGACCTCCTACCAGGGCGTGGCCCGCGACCAGAACCTGCGCCCGGACAGCTCGGTCGAGAAGCTCGCCAAGCTCAAGCCGGTGTTCGGCCGCGGCGAGGGTGCGACCATGACGGCGGGCAACTCGACGCCGCTGACCGACGGTGCCGCCACGGTGCTGCTGGCCAGCGAGGAGTGGGCCGCGCAGCGGCGGCTCCCGGTGCTGGCGTACCTGGGCGACGTGGTGTCGGCGGCGGTGGACCACGTCAGCGGTGACGAGGGGCTGCTGATGGCCCCGGCGTACGCGGTGCCGCAGCTGCTCGACCGCGCGGGACTGGGACTCGGCGACTTCGACTTCTACGAGGTGCACGAGGCGTTCGCCTCGCAGGTCCTGGCCACCCTGAAGGCCTGGCAGGACCCGGAGTTCTGCGAGGACCGCCTCGGCCGCTCCGCGCCGCTGGGCGAGATCGACCCGGCGAAGCTGAACGTGGTCGGCTCGTCCCTGGCGGCGGGGCACCCCTTCGCCGCGACGGGCGGTCGCATCGTGGCCACCCTGGCGAAGCTCCTCGCCGAGAAGGGCTCCGGCCGCGGCCTGATCTCCGTCTGCGCGGCGGGCGGCCAGGGCATGACCGCGATCCTGGAACGCCCCTGACGCTCGACCGGTCGTGAGCGGCGGTGGTCGTCCTTGCCGCCATCGCCGCTCACGAGGCGGGTTTGCGTGCCTCGACGAGGGTGCGGGTGGAGTGCGCGACGAAGGCGCCGTCGCGCTGGATCTGCTCGTGCAGGTCGCGCAGCCGGTCGAGGTGGGCGGCGACGGTGAAGCCGGGGACCGTCCAGATCACCTTGCGCAGGAAGTAGATCACCGCGCCGACGTCGAAGAACTCCGCGCGCAGCCGCTCGCAGCGCACGTCCACCACGTCCAGCCCGGCGGCGCGGGCGTCCGCGGCTTCCAGCTCCGGGTCGCGCTTGCGGCGGGCCTCGGGCTGCGGGCCGAGGAAGTGCTCCACCAGCTCCCACATGGTCCCCGGCCCCACGTGCTGGGCGAAGTAGGTCCCGCCCGGCCGCAGGACCCGCGCGATCTCCGACCACCACACGGTGGCCGGGTGCCGACTCGTCACCAGGTCGAACGCGGCGTCGGCGAACGGCAGCGGCGGCTCGTCGGGATCCGCGACGACGACCGCGCCCAGCGGGTGCAGCAGCCGCGTGGCCTTGGCGACGTTCGGCGGCCAGGACTCGGTGGCCACCACGACCGGCGGGAAGCTCGGCACCCCGGCCAGCACCTCCCCGCCCCCGGTCTGGACGTCGAGGGCCGCCGACGCCTGCGCCAAGCGCTGGCCCAGCAACCGCTGGTAGCCCCACGAAGGCCGCTGCTCGGTCGCCCGACCGTCCAACCAGGAGAAGTCCCAGCCCTCGACCGGCGCGGCCTCGCCCTCGGCCACCAGCTCCTCGAACGAACCCATGCCCCCATCGTCCAACCCCGCGCCACCGGTTTTCGGGCGGTCTCCACCTGCGGAGGAAGGCCCGATGGCCGGGGTCACCAGCTGGGTTCGGCCGCGCCGTAGGGCTGGAGGAACGGCCAGGTGAGGGTGCGGCCGTCGATCCGGCCAGGAGGTGCGACGGCGGCGATCCGGCCGTCCGGGGTGTCCAGAGTCGTCAGCCAGGGCTCGATGTCCGTCGGTGTCGTCGGGCGTTCAGCGCGGGGCTGGTCGAGGAGCCAGTGCGCGGTGCGGGCCAGGGAGAGCTCCCGCAGCCAGGTCCCGCCGAGCTCGGACTGGCGGCGGAGGCCGTCGAGGACCGCTGCCGCGCAGAGGTACCCGGTGCCGTGGTCCAGGAGCTGGCACGGCAGCGCACCCGGTCCGTCCGAAGTGGACTCGACCGTCGCGATGCCGGAGGCCGCCTGCACGATGCTGTCGAACCCGCGCCGATCACCCCACGGTCCCGAACTCCCCCAGGCGGACAGGGAAACCACCACGAGTCCGGGATGCCGCTCGGCCAGCGACTCGAACCCCAACCCGAACCGCTCGAGCGCGCCGGGCCGGTACCCGTGCACCAGGACGTCCGCTCCGCCGAGCAGTTCGTGCAGCCGCGCAAGGCCTTCCGGCGTTCGGGCGTCGAGGACCGCGCTGCGCTTGCCGAGCAGCGTGTCGTAGCTCCCGGGGCGTTCCGGGCGGTGCGGCGGGTCGATGCGCAGGACGTCCGCGCCGAGCGCCGCGAGAAACCGGGTGCACACCGGCCCGGCGATCACCCTGGTCAGGTCCAGCACCCGGAACCGGCCGCGCCGGGGCGCCGCATCGCCGGACCGCTGGGCGCTGACGAGCGGTTGCGCGTCCACCGCCCGTCCCGGCGCTTCGGCGCGCCACTGCTCCGGGCTCCGCACCGCGGCGGCGATGCCGCCTGCGCCGACCACGCGGGACTCCACCTCGCGCGCCGGTAGGCCCGCGATCGCCGACTCCACCGCGGCGACGCCGTCGGAGGTGCCGAGCGCGCGCAGCAGCGCTCCGCGGTGCCACGGGTAGTTGCCGTGCGTTCGGACCCAGCCGTCGGACGCCCGCCAGAACCGGGACATCGGGGCGAAGCCGTCCTGCGGCGACCGGCCGTTCAGGCGCAGGTGCGCTTCGCTGCGCACTGCGGCGGCGACGTGCTCGGAGGCGAGTTCCACCGGCCCGCGATCAGCGGCGAGCAGCGCAGCTCCGATGCACGCGATCGCGGTGTCCTCGACCGGGAGCCGGGATGCCAGGTGGCCGAGCTCGCCGGTCACCACCAGCTCGTCCGGGCTGCGGCCGATCCCCAGCGCGTCCAGTGCTTCCCCGAGTGCCTGCCGCCATCCCATGCCCAGATCCTCGACCCGAGCCCACCGGACCGCAGCAGCCGACGCGGAAGATCACAGCCCGCCTCGGATTTTCTCGGGATCTCTAGGTTCTGCGCTAGACAGTCGGATATTTCGCGCGACGGGTGTGGATTTGTCGACTTGTCGGTGGATCGGCAACACGCCGATGGGGATTTCTCGCCGAATATCGGGGCAGCACTAGACGGCTGGATACAGTCCGAGGGCTATGGACCCGGTTCGCAACCCCTTCGCCCCCGGTGCCGGGCAGCGGCCGCCCGAGCTGGCCGGACGCGATCGCGAGCTCGACGCCTTCGAGGTCGTGCTCGAACGCGTCGCCCGCGGTCGCCCCGAGCGCAGCCTGGTGCTCACCGGCCTGCGCGGCGTCGGCAAGACGGTGCTGCTCGGCGAGCTGCGGTCGATGGCGCTGCGGCGCGGTTGGGGCGCGGGCAAGGTCGAGGCGCGCCCGGAGGCCGGGCTGCGGCGCCCGCTGTCCGCGGCGTTGCACCGCGCGATCCGCGACCTGGCGGTCCGCCACCGCGCGCCGGACCGCGTCGAGCAGGTCCTCGCCGTGCTCAAGGCCTTCGCGCTCAAGGCCAATCCCGACGGGGCCAAGCTCCGCGACCGGTGGCAGCCGGGCATCGACGTGCCCGCCGCGCAGGGCCGCGCCGACTCCGGCGACATCGAGATCGACCTGGTGGAGCTGTTCACCGAGGTCGCGGAACTTGCGGCGGACGTCGGCGCCGGGATCGCGCTGCTGATCGACGAGATGCAGGACGTGCCGACCGAGGACGTCTCCGCGCTGTGCGCGGCCTGCCACGAGCTGTCCCAGTCGGGGGCGCCGCTGGTGGTCGTCGGTGCGGGCCTGCCGCACCTGCCCGCGGTGCTGTCGGCGAGCAAGTCCTACTCCGAGCGGTTGTTCCGGTACGTGCGGATCGACCGGCTGGACCGCTCGGACGCCGACCGCGCGGTCCTCGCGCCCATCGAGCGCGAGGAGGCCGAGATCACCCCGGACGCCCTGGATGCGCTGTTCACGATCTCCGGCGGCTACCCGTACTTCGTGCAGTCGTACGGGAAGGCGACCTGGGACGCGGCGGTGCGCAGCGAGATCAGCGCCGAGGACGTGCGGCTGGCCGCGCCGGAGGCCGAGTCGGAGCTGGCCGTCGGGTTCTTCGGCTCCCGCTACGAGCGGGCCACCCCGGCGGAGCGGGAGTACCTGCGGGCGATGGCGGAGCTGGTGGAGGGCCGCGACGAACCGGCCCCGACCGCGTCCATCGCGCAGTACCTGGAGCGCCGCCCGTCGTCGTTGTCCCCGGCGCGGGACAGCCTGATCAAGAAGGGCCTGGTCTACTCCGGCGAGCGCGGCCTGATCGCCTTCACCGTCCCGCACTTCGGCCGCTACCTGCTCACCCAGGACTGACCGGAACACCGCGCCGACCGCGTGCGCGACGAGCAGCGCTCCGCCGACCCGGGGCGCGCAGTCGGCATATCCGCAGTTCACAGGGTCGAACACCGGATCTCTCCGGTAGCGCATCCAGCTTTATAAGCAAATCTAGAGATCTTGCTAGACGTCAAGATAGAGGCCGATGAGGCCCACCGGATCGGGCGCATTAGCGTGACGTAGGACACATGTGAGTAAGGGTGTAACGAGCGGCGGCCGGGCGTCGATATGCAGGATGACCCCGCGGTGCTGTCGGACCCCCGACCTGGCAGCATCGCGGGGCTTTCCAATTCCGGCACCTCTGCCACCACCACTGATGAACCCGTCGAAACCGGGCGTTGTTCCCGGGGATCCGTGCACGAAGGGAGTCGACAATGGAAATCGTGATCATCCTGCTCGGCGCCCTGGTCCCGGCCCTGGCCGCCGCGCCCTTCTACATCAAGGACCGCAACGGCCGCTGATGTCGGAGCTGCCGGGCGCAGTGGTCACCCCCGGCGTCGTGATCGAACGCCCGCGCGAGTTCACCCGCCTCCGCGGCGAGTGCGAACTCCTCCGCGCCCGAGTCCTCGACAAGCTCCAGCCCGCCTGACCGTCCACCTGGTGGGACAGCGGGCCCCTCGGAACAGCTCCCGGGGGGCGTGTTGTTGACTCCGGGCGTGAGTGTTGAGCAGCAGAAACCGCGTGCCCGTGTCCGCGCCCCCGAGCTGGTCGGGCGCGGGTGGTTGAACACCGGCGGGGAGGAGCTACGGCTCAAGGACTTCCGGGGCAAGGTCCTGGTACTCGACTTCTGGACGTTCTGCTGCATCAACTGCTTGCACGTGCTGGACGAGCTCCGGCCGCTGGAGGCCGAGTTCGCCGCCGAGGTCGTCACCGTCGGGGTGCACTCGCCGAAGTTCGAGCACGAGGCCGATCCCGCCGCGCTGGCCGCCGCCGTCGAGCGGTACGCCGTGCACCACCCGGTGCTCGACGACCCCGAGCTGACCACCTGGCAGAACTACGCCGTCAAGGCCTGGCCGACGCTGGTCGTGGTGGACCCCGAGGGCTACGTCGTGCACGTCGCCGCTGGTGAGGGGCACGTCGAGGCGCTGCGCAGCGTCATCACCGAGGTGATCGCCGAGCACGAGGCCAAGGGCACGCTGCACCGCGGCGACGGTCCTTACGTGCCGCCCGAAGCTCCCGAGACCACGCTGCGGTTCCCGGGCAAGGTCATCGCGCTGCCGAGCGGGAACCTGCTGGTGTCGGACTCGGCGAACCACTCGCTGGTGGAGTTCGCCGCCGACGGCGAGACCGTCGTGCGGCGCATCGGCACCGGACAGCGCGGTCGGGCCGACGGCGCTGCGCCCGAGTTCTCCGAACCGGGCGGGCTCGCGCTGCTGCCGCCGCAGGTCGCCGAGCAGGTCGGCTACGACGTGGTCGTCGCCGACACCGTCAACCACCTGCTGCGCGGCGTGCGGCTCGCGGACGGGCACGTCACCACCCTGGCCGGGACCGGCGAGCAGTGGCGCGACGGCAGCGACTCCGGGCCGGGCCCGGAGACACCGCTGACCAGCCCCTGGGACGTCGCCTGGTGGGAGCCCGCCGGGGGCGTGGTGATCGCGATGGCCGGGAACCACACGCTCGGGCTGTTCGACCCGGTGTCCGGCGCGGTGCGGCGGTTCGCCGGGACCACCGTGGAGGGGCTGCGCGACGGGGCCGCCGAGGAGGCGTTCTTCGCCCAGACGTCCGGGCTGGCCGACGGCGGCGACCGGCTGTGGCTGGCCGACTCGGAGACCTCCGCGCTGCGCTGGGTCGAGGCCGACGGCGACGGGTTCGCGGTGCGGACCGCCGTCGGCACCGGGCTGTTCGACTTCGGGCACGCCGACGGCCCCGCCGAGCAGGCGCTCCTCCAGCACCCGCTGGGCGTGGCGGTGCTGCCGGACGGATCGGTCGCGATCTGCGACACCTACAACGGTGCCGTCCGGCGCTACGAACCGGCGACCGGCGAGGTCTCCACGCTGGCCACCGACGTGGCCGAGCCGTCCGGGGCCGCGGTGGTGGACGGCGAGCTGGTGGTGGTCGCCTCCGCCGCGCACCGGCTGGAGCGGCCCGTCCCGCCCGGCGTCGCCGCGCGGCTGGTGGAAGGGGCGTCGCAGCAGGTCAAGCGGCCCGCCACGGAGATCGCCCCGGGCGAGGTGGAGCTCGCGGTGGTGTTCACCCCGCCGCCGGGCACCAAGCTCGACGAGCGGTACGGGCCGTCGACCCGGTTGGAGATCAGCTCCTCGCCGGAGGGCCTGCTGCTGGAGGGCGCGGGCGCGGGCACCGACCTGACCCGGCGCCTGGTGCTGGCCGACGGCATCGAGCAGGGCGTGCTGCACGTGGTGGCGCAGGCCGCCAGCTGCGACGACGACCCCTCCGTCGAGCACCCGGCCTGCCGCCTGACCAGGCAGGACTGGGGCGTGCCGATCAAGATCTCGGCGACCGGGCCGAAGCGGCTCCCGCTGGTGATGGGCGGGCTCGACACCGAGAGCTGAACGGTCCGCGCGCCCGCGGCCGTGTGCTGGTCGGGCGGGCCGCTCGTTTCAGGAGGGGACGCGAGCGGTCCGCCCGCCCGAGCTTTCTTCGGATCCGGCGGGCTGCGCTCGGTCCGGGTGAGTGTTCGCCCTGCGCGGACAGCGGCCGTTTCCTTCGTCAGATCGGGTGAAGCGGAGTTCCGCCGGGCACGGCGCGTACCCGGCAGAACTCCGCGTCACCGTCTGTTCCGAGGCGTTCGGAGCCCGCCAGAAGCAAGGCCGTGAACAGCGGAAACGGCGGTTTCGGCGGGGTCGTTCGGGGGTGGTGGCGGGAGGAGGCGCATAACACCCGCCCTGGCCGGTCGGTCATCCGGTGGCGGCAAGTAAACTTTTCGGGTGACCGATGCCAAGCTCGAAATCCAGATGCTGCACGACCGGGTCATGGTGCGCATCTCCCCGGAGTCCGGGGAGCGCCGCAGCTCCGGCGGCATCGTGATCCCGGCGACGGCCCAGGTGGCCAAGCGGCTCGTCTGGGGCGAGGTCTTCGGCGTGGGCAGCCACGTGCGCACCGTCAAGGTCGGTGACCAGGTGCTGTTCAACCCCGAGGAGCAGTTCGAGGTCGAGATCCAGGGCCAGGCCTACCTCGTGATGCGCGAGCGCGATCTGCACGCGGTGGCCACCGAGCAGACCGAGCAGGGCACCGGGCTGTACCTGTAAACGCCCAACCCCGGTCGGTCGGCGAAATGCAGGAGCCGACGACTCCCAGGCGCCCCCACCGCAGGACCGACAGGAGAAGGGGAATCGGTGCCGGAAAACCACGACCACCCCAGCGGTGCGGACCCGTCCACCGAACGGCTCCGCACCGGTTCGGACCAGCCCCCGGCCCAGCCGGAGAGCGAGGTCGAGCAGACCACCCGGATCCCCCCGGTGCCCGCAGCGGACGAGAGCACCCAGCGCATCCAGCCCGAGTCGGACGCCGAGCGCACCGCGCAGATCGCCGCGGTGCCCGCCGACTTCACCAGCTTCCCGATCGGCGAGACCCAGGCGATCCCGCAGGTCGACGCCGGGGCCGGTGGCTGGACCGCGGTCGTCCCGCCGCAACCGGCGGCCGAGCGCAAGAAGCGCGGCCTGATCCGCGCCGGGATCGCGGCCGGTGCCGCGGTCGGCGCGCTGGCCCTGCTCTACGTCGGTGACCTGGCCCTGACCAGCGGAACCGTGCCGCGCGGCACGGTGGTGGCCGGGGTCGACATCGGCGGCATGGAACCCGCCGCGGCCGAGAGCGCGCTCCGCTCCGAGCTCGGGCCGGGCCTCGACGAGCCGGTGCAGCTGCAGGTCGGGGACCGCTCGGCGACCATCAACCCGGCCGACGCCGGGCTGCAGATGGACTGGGCGGCGACCGTGCAGGAGGCCGGGGAGCAGCCGCTGAACCCGTTCACCCGGCTGTCCTCGCTGTTCACCACCCGCGAGGTCGCGCCGGTCAGCCACGGCGACCGGGAGCAGCTGGTGGCGGCGCTGGAGCAGACCCGGCCGCAGCTGGACCGGGAGCCCGCCGAGGGCACCATCCGCTTCGAGGGCGCGAAGCCGGTGCCGGTCTCGCCGGTGACCGGCCAGTTCGTCGACGTGCAGCGGGCCACCGACGAGGTGCTGGTGCACTGGGCCGAGGACGGTCCGGTGCGGCTGCCGTTCACCGAGAAGCCGGTCAGCACCACCGAGGAAGGCGTGCAGCGGGCGCTGCGCGAGATCGCCGAGCCCGCGGTGAAGTCGCCGGTCACGGTGCGCGGCGAGGGCAGGGACGCGACCCTGGCGCCCGAAGCGATCGCCGCCGCGCTGCGGTTCGAGCCGGGCGACGAGGGCGGCCTGAAGGCGAACATCGACCTGCCGACCGTGATCGGCGCCGTCGAACCGCAGCTGGCCGGCACCATCAAGCCCGGCAAGGACGCCGAGATCGTGCTGGAGGGCGGCCAGCCCGTGGTCAAGCCGTCCACCGACGGCATCGGGGTGAACTGGGACAAGAGCTTCGAGCGGCTGATGGACGTGCTGCGCGCGCCGCAGAACCGCTCGGTGCAGGCCGTCTACGAGCACCAGCCCGCGAAGTTCACCACCGACCAGGCCAACCAGCTCGGCATCAAGGAGGTGGTCGGCGAGTTCACCACCGGGGGCTTCGAACCCGCTTCCGGCGTGAACATCCGCCGCACCGCCGAGCAGGTCAACGGCGCGATCATCAAGCCGGGCGAGACGTTCAGCCTCAACGGCCACACCGGCCCGCGCGGCACCGCGCAGGGCTACGTGGAGTCCGGGATCATCCAGGACGGCCGACCCGGGCGCGCGGTCGGCGGCGGCATCTCGCAGTTCGCCACCACCCTGTACAACGCCTCGTACTTCGCGGGCATGCAGGACGTCGAGCACAAGGCGCACAGCTACTACATCAGCCGCTACCCGGCGGGCCGCGAGGCCACGGTGTTCCAGAGCCCCAGCGGCGCGAGCATCATCGACGTGAAGTTCAAGAACGTGTCCAAGAGCGGCATCATGATCACCACGCACTGGACGCCGTCGTCGATCACGGTGAAGCTGTGGGGCACCAAGCAGTTCGACGTGTCCTCGCAGACCGGTGAGCGGACCAACCCCACGGAACCGCACGAGAAGGTCGTGCCCCCGGGCGAGCCGTGCAGCCCGAGCAAGGGCACGCCCGGCTTCACGGTGACCGACACCCGGACCATCCGGGACCTGAGCACCGGTCAGACGCGCAGCGAGACCCAGCGCACGCGCTACGAACCGCAGCCGATCATCCACTGCGGGGCCCCGCCGCCGCCCCCGTGATCGCCGACCCGAAGGCCCCCGCCGACCGGTGGGGGCCTTCGTCGTCTCAGCGGGTGGTCTGCACGAGCAGGCCGGGGTGGTCGGTGCCCTCGATCGGCAGGGTCTCCGCACGTTCGAAGTGGAAGGTGTCCATCGCGAACACGTGCTGGACGCTGCCGTCGTCCTTGCGGTACCAGCCCTCCGGCACGCAGGTCTGCACGTCGGGGGCGCCACCGGCGACCAGGCTCAGGTCCCCGCCCAGCACCGCCTGCGCGCCCAGCGCGGTCGCGACCCCGGCCAGCTCGTGGCACTGGTCCGCCGCCACCTGGCCGTCGGTCTCGGACAGGTGCGCGGTGCACGCGGAGACCTGCGAGTACGGCACGCACAGCAGCACGCGCTGCACGCCGCTGGTGTCCTGCGCGGCGAACTGCTGCTCGACCGGCTTGCCCGGGGCGCCCACGTCGGGGTGCGCCAGGATCGCCACGCCGAAGTCGCCGCGGCCGTCCCGGCACCGGGCCGGGTCACCGGTGCCCGCGTCGCCGACCGGGGTGAACTCCCAGCGGTAGCCGGTCTCGGCGGTCATCCGGGTGATGTCGGAGGCGCAGACCTCGTTGAGCGTGACCACGTCCGGTCGCCGCTGGTGGATGGCCTGGATCGCGGCGTCGACCGCCTTGCCCGCGGAGAAGCAGGCCTCGTCGCCGCTGTTGCAGAGGTTGAGCTGGAGCACGTCGAAGGATCGGGCGGCCGGGGCCTGCGCGTGCGCCGCGGGCAGCACCGCGGCAACGGCTGCCGCGAGCGCGGCCACCAACCAGAGCACGGTCGAACGACGCAACATCGTGACCTCCTTCGGGGGTTTCGCGCCGAACGGCTCGACACCCGTTGCAGTCTGCTCACCAGCGGATATCCCCTCGACCGCTGGATGGACTAGTTGGCAACTTCTCGACACCGGACCCGGTTTCACCCGTGCCGTTGATCTGTGCACGGAGAGTGATCATGATTTCGGGCGCGCGGGGCGCTCGACCGGGCCGGAATCCCCGGTTGACCAGTGGCGCGCGCCACATGAGACTGAGGGCCACTCGGTCGAGGTGGGCAAATGACCCACGGGCAGGTGGGAGGTTCGGCGGAATTCCTCTCGTCGTCCCGGCGCCGGACCGCCAGGTTTGTCGGTCCTGGCGGTCGGAGGTGGTCGGGGCGGCCGGAAAATTTGATGGCTTCGCAACATTCGGCATTGGGATTACGCCCGATCGGGTGGCACCATTCGATAACTCAGGTCCTCACCTACTAGGAGTGACATCGTGGCGCGTCGCAGAACACTTCGAGCGATGGCTCTGCTGCCCGCTCTCGCCCTCGCCACCGCAGCCGCGGCGGGTTGTGCCGAGTCCACCACCGCCGGTGGCGGCACCGCGGACGGCGGGGTGGAGGTGATCAAGGCCGGGTTCCTCACCACCTGCACGCACATGGACTACAAGCCCTTCCAGTTCCACGACCAGGGCAAGATCGTCGGCTTCGACGTCGACCTGGTCGACGCGATCGCCAAGGACATGGGCCTCAAGCAGGAGATCGTGGACACCCCCTTCGAGGGCATCCAGTCCGGCGAGGACCTGAACACCCGGCGCTGCGACGTCGCCGCCGCGGCCATGAGCATCACGCCCGCCCGCGAGGAGAACTTCGACTTCTCCGACCCGTACTTCGAGGCCACCCAGGCGCTGCTGGTCAAGAAGGGCGCGAACATCCACGGCCTGCAGGACCTGCGCGGCAAGAAGCTCGGCGTGCAGCTGTCCACCACCGGCGAGACCTACGCCAACGACAACAAGGCCGCCAACGGCTACGAGGTCGTGCAGTTCGAGGACCTGCCGCTGTCGGTGACCGCGGTGCAGACCGGCCAGGTCGACGCGGCGATCAACGACAACAGCGTGCTGGCCGACTTCGTCAAGAACAACCCGGAGGTGGAGATCACCACCGAGTTCACCACCGGTGACCAGTACGGCATCGGCATGGCGACCGGCAACACCGCGCTGAAGGAGCGCGTCAACGCCGCCCTGAAGAAGCTCAAGGACACCGGCGAGTACGACAAGATCTACGAGAAGTGGTTCGGCAAGAAGCCGGAGTGAGCTCGGCGCTCTTCGAGTTCTCAGCAGCGGGGTCGGCGGATGCTCCAACCGCCGACCCCGAACACTGATCAGGAGACTTCATGACAACCGACACCGAGCGACCCAGGTCGGGACTGGGGCGGCGGCAGCGGGCGAGGCTGAACCGGGGCATCCAGTACGCGGTGCTGGCCGTGGTCCTCGTCGTGGTGGCCGTGATCGCGGACTGGGGTTCGATCGCGCGGGCGTTCTTCAACGTCGACGTGGCGATCGCGCAGTTCCCGGCGGTGATCACCACCGCCCTGGTGAACACCATCATCTACACCGCGCTCGGCTTCGCCTTCGGCCTCGCGCTGGGCATCGTGCTGGCGCTGATGAAGATGTCGCCGGTCGGCCCCTACCGCTGGATCGCCACCGGCTACATCGAGCTGTTCCGCGGGCTGCCCGCGCTGCTGGTGTTCATCGCGCTGGGCTTCGGCGTGCCGATCGCCTTCCAGCTGCGGTTCGACATCTACTCCACCGCGATGCTGGCCCTCGGCCTGGTCGGCGCCGCCTACATGGCCGAGACCATCCGGGCGGGCATCCAGGCGGTGCCGAAGGGGCAGGTCGAGGCGGCGCGCTCGCTCGGCATGTCGCCGACCCGGACCATGATCACCGTGGTGATGCCGCAGGCGTTCCGGATCATCCTGCCGCCGCTGACCAACGAGCTGATCCTGCTGACCAAGGACTCCTCGCTGATCTACCTGCTCGGCCTGGCCAGCAACGAGTACGAGCTGGCCAAGTACGGCCGGGCGGCGCTCAACGAGTACGCGTCGCTGACGCCGCTGCTGATCGCCGGGCTCTGCTACCTGATCATCACCATCCCGCTCTCCCGGGTGTCGAACCTGCTGGAGCGCAAGTACGGCAGCGGGGTGCGGACCAAGGGCGGCCACGGAGGTGCCGGGGCATGAGCGACGTGGTTATCGAGCTCTCGGGACTGGGCAAGTCCTTCGGCTCGCTGGAGGTGCTGCGCGGCATCGACCTGCAGGTCGAGCGCGGTGAGGTGGTGTGCATCATCGGGCCGTCCGGGTCCGGCAAGTCCACCCTGCTGCGCTGCGTGAACCTGCTGGAGGAGCCGACCGCGGGCAAGGTCGTGGTGGACGGCACCGAGCTCACCGACCCGGACACCGACCTGGACGGCGCGCGGCGGCACGTCGGCATGGTGTTCCAGCAGTTCAACCTGTTCTCGCACCTGCACGTGCTGGACAACCTGACGATCGCGCAGCGCAAGGTGCTGGGGCGGGACAAGAAGACCGCCGAGAAGGTCGCGCGGGAGAACCTGGACCGGGTCGGGTTGGCGGAGAAGGCCGACGCGATGCCCGCGCAGCTCTCCGGCGGCCAGCAGCAGCGGGTCGCGATCGCGCGGGCGCTGTCGATGAACCCGCGGGTGATGCTGTTCGACGAGCCGACCTCGGCGCTGGACCCGGAGCTGGTCGGCGACGTGCTCGGCGTGATGCGCCAGCTCGCCGACGAGGGCATGACGATGCTGGTGGTGACCCACGAGATGCAGTTCGCCCGCGAGGTCGCCGACCGGGTGCTGTTCATGGACGGCGGCGTGATCGTCGAGCAGGGCCCGCCGTCCGAGGTCATCGGAAACCCGAAGGAGGAGCGCACCCGCACCTTCCTGGCCCGGGTCCTCGACCCCACCCACACCCACCCCGAGGCTCCCGCGGAGTGATGCGATTTCAATTGAGGTTTTTCCAACCTCGTTCTGCGTGGCGGTGCGGGTGGCGCGGCTGCGGTCCACGGACAGGATGAACAAGTTCAATGGAAATCGGACATCCGATTTCCATTGAAATCGCGGAGTTGTCCCCAGCCCCCGGCATGTCGGATGCCCGACGCGCCGGGGGCTGCGGCGTTCGGGGCCGTCGCGGTTTCACGTGGAACGTCCGGTTAGGCCATCCGGCTGCACTGCTGGTCCGTTCGCAACCTCCGGCCGAGATCGCACGTCGGAGTTATCGAGGTAGTTGATCGACTACCTTTCGTGTGGAGCAACGGAACGGGACACGGTCGGGGGAACACGTGGCGGTGGTCAAGCCGTGGGAGAGCAACGGTCCGCTGACCGCTGCCGAGCAGCGGTTCGAGGAGCTGCTGCGGCAGAGCAGAGGTGACCGCGCTCTCCCGGACACCGGTCCGCCGCTGGACGTGCACGCCGTCAACCACGACCCGGAGCGGGTGATCCGCGGCGAGTACCTCAGCCGCCGTCTGGTGGAGTCGCTGGAGGAGACCGGCTGGCGGCCGTTCTCCCGCCGCACCGGGCAGCAGCCGGTCATCGCCGTCGAGAACGCGGTGATCACCGGGCGCGTCGACCTGCGCGCCACCGACCTGCCGTACCTGCTGGAGTTCGTGCGCTGCCGGTTCGAGCTCGTCCCCGACCTCCGGCAGGCCTCCATCGCCGGGCTGGTGCTCTGGCACTGCCGACTGCCCGGCCTGAACGCCCGGAACCTCAGCACCAGCAACGACACCGTGCTGCGCAACTGCACCAGCACCGGTGGCATCGACCTCGCGGACGCGCAGCTCGGCGGGTCCCTGCTGTTCAACGACAGCGAGCTGCGCAACCCCGGCGGCCGGGCCATCTACGGCGACCGGCTGGCGGTGTCCGGCGCGCTGATCGGGCTGCGGTTGCAGACCTCCGGGGAGATCCGCATCCCCGGCGCGAAGGTCGGCGGCAACCTCACCCTCTCCGGCGGCGCGCTGCGCAACCGCGGCCGGGTCGCCCTGAACGCCAACGGGATCCAGATCGGCGGCAGCCTGCGCCTCGACGTCGACCCGTCGAGCCAGCGGCCGTTCACCGTGGCCGGGGTGCTGTTCCTGCCCAGCGCGCACATCGCGGGCGACGTCCGGCTGCGCGACGCGGTGCTGGAACCCGGGGTGATGCCGCCGCGGCGCGGCGAGTCCAAGCACGACGACCCGACCAGCACGCTGATCTTCGACCGCGGCGACATCCGCGGGGACGTGCAGATCGACCAGGGGTTCCGCAGCGGCGGCACGATCCGGATGGTCAGCGCGCGGATCGGCGGCGACCTGCGGATGGCCGGGGCGAACATCGACCTGGGCTGGTCGCGGTCGGCGAAGGCCGCGGTGGAGCAGCCGCTGCGCGCGCTGCACATCGACGGCACCGAGGTGCTCGGCAACGTGGACGCCTCCCGCGCCGACCTGCACGGCCAGGTGCGGATGGTCGACGTCCGGGTGGCCGGGAGCTTCCAGCTGAACCGGGCGCGGCTGCGCGGTCCGCGCACCGACGTGCTGCAGGCCAGCCGGATCAGCGTGGGCAGCAACCTGGACTGCCGGGAGACCGACATCTCGGGGTCGCTGCAGCTGCAGGGCGCCCGGATCGGCGCCAACGTCGACCTGCGCTCGGCGCAGCTGACCAAACCCGCGTGGCACCGGCACAAGATGGCCTACAAGCCGTCGGTGGACCTGCGCGCCGCGCAGATCGCGCGCGACCTGGTGTGCGCGGCGGGCAGCAGGCCGTTCCTGGCCGAGGGCGAGGTGCAGCTGCGGCGCGCGGAGATCGGGCGGCAGGCCAACTTCTTCGGCTGCCGCCTCGGCGACGGCTCCAGCCGCAACGCGATCAACGCGTTCGGCCTGGTCGTGCAGGAGTTCACGCTGCTGCCGGAGATCGCGCCGCAGGGCCGGATCATGCTGCGGCAGGCGCAGTGCGAGCTGCTCGCGGACAACGCGGCGCTGTGGGCGGCCTCCGGCGGGGTGGACGTCGAGGACTTCAGCTACGACAACTTCACCGAGACCATCGAGCCCACCGACCGCGCGACCGTGCTGGAGCGGCTGAGCTGGCTGCGCGCCAACTCCGGCGGCCGGTACCAGCCGGGGCCGTACGACCAGCTGGCGAAGGTGTTCCGCGGCAACGGGAACGAGGAGCACGCGGTCACCGTGCTGATCGAGAAGCAGCGGCGGCGCTACCAGGCGATCGCGGCGGCGACCCGGCCGGTGTTCCGGTTGCCGGTGCGGCTGTGGAGCATGCTGCAGCTGGTCACGGTGAGCTACGGCTTCCGGCCGCTGCGCGCGCTGATCTGGCTGGTGCTGCTGACCGCGGCGGGCACCAGCTGGTTCAGCTTCCACGAGCTGGTGCCGATCAACGAGGAGGACCACCCGGTGTGGAACCCCTTCCTGTACACGGTGGACCAGCTGGTGCCGATCATCAACCTCGGCCACGACGTGATGTGGCGGGCCGAGGGCAACTCGGAGTGGATCACGGTGGTGCTGATCGCCGCGGGCTGGATCCTGGCCACCACGGTCGCCGCGGGCATCACCCGAGCCCTCCGCCGCGACCCGTGACGGGGCGTTGCGCCAGCTTCGTCCGAGATCGACACCTCTGCGCGGGCCGGAAGTAGCGGTGTCACCTGGGGGTCTGCGACCGGGACGACGTGCCACCCGATCTTCGGGTGAAATCTCGGGCCGGGATGGGTCTTCCGTGCTAGATCAGGTGCGGCCCAGTTCCCGCCACGGCACGGAGGTTCGCGTGGTCCGATTCCGTCGTCTCCCCCAGCTCGGGTTCGCCCTGGCCGCCGCGGCGGCCCTGCTCGCGCCGACCGCGCACGCGGCCGACGGCTACGAGTACGTCGCGATGGGCGATTCCGCCGCCGCCGGCCCGCTCATCCCGAACCAGGACCCGAACCTGCTCTGCTTCCGCTCCGAGATGAACTACCCGCAGGTCGCCGCGGCGCTGCTCGGCGCCGAGCTGACCGACGTGACCTGCTCCGGCGCGAAGATCGACGACTTCTCGGGGCGCCAGCACGGCATCCTGCCGCCGCAGTACGACGCGCTCAGCCGCCGCACCGACCTGGTCACGGTCACCATCGGCGGCAACGACGTGGAGCTGGTGCAGGCGGCGGTGTCCTGCCTGAACCTGCTGCCGGAACCGGTCGGCGAGTCCTGCGCGGACCGCTTCACCGCTGGCGGCCGCGACGAGCTGGCGGAGCGGATCGACGCGCTGGTCCCGAAGGTCGACGGGATGCTGGCGGAGATCCGGGACCGGGCGCCGAACGCCGAGGTGGTGGTCGTCGGCTACGGCACCTACCTGCGGCCCGGCGGCTGCTACCCGATGCAGCCGCTGTGGGCCAGGGACGCCGACTACGTCCAGTCCAGTGTGGACAAGCTGAGCGCGGTGCTGCGGGAGCGGGCGGAGGCGAACGGCGCCGAGTTCGTCGACCTGGGTCCGGTCAGCGAGGGGCACGACATCTGCGCGGCCCCGCAGGACAAGTACTTCGAAGGCATCGTCCCGACCTCGGAAGCCGCTCCGCTGCACCCGAACGCCCGCGGCATGGCCGCCTTCGGCCGCGTCGTCGCGGACCGCGTGTCGAACCCCGGGGCCTGATTCCCGCGCCTGCACCGCAACTTCCATTGAGGTTTTTCCAACCTCGTTCTGCGTGGCGGTGCCGGTGGCGGAACCTCAGCGCCCGCCTGGCTGTGGGTGCCCTGACTTATGTATGACCGATACACGGCGTCAGGGCCGTCCTCGCCAGGCGAACGCTGAGAACCCGCGGCGGTGCAAGCTGCGAGGGTGGGTTATGCGCCTGCGGCGCCTGCCGGTCGGTGCAGTTCGCCCTTCGCGGCTGCGGTCCACGGGCAGGATGAAAAAGGCTCAATGGAAGTTGCGGTTTTTCACGAGGCGAGGTCCTCGCAGAGGTGCGCGGAGAAGATCGCTTGCGCTCGGGCGTCGCCCAGATCGCGGGCGATGCCCAGGCCGCGGCGGGAGAGCTCGGTCTGGGCCGCGCGGTCGCCGAGGCGGTGGTGGAAGCGCTCCAGGGACAGGGCCAGGTGGCACGCCTGCTCGTGCTCGCCGCGCGAGATCGCCGCTTCGAGCACCTGGTGGAGGTTCGTCTCCTCCGCCCGGAACCAGGTCAGGGCGGCTTGCGCGGTCCGGACTTCGGGAAGCTCGGTGGGCGTCGGCGTCACCCAGCGGTGCCACGGCGAGTCCACGACGTACCGCAGGCCGCGGTCCGCGATGTGCATGTAGTGCTCGAGGAGCCGGGTGAACGCGGCGTTGCGCTCCGCCACCGGCTCCTCCTCGGCGACCTCGGCGGCGTAGAGCCGGACCAGGTCGGACCACCGGTAGCGGCCCTGGTCGGTCTCGTGCAGCAGGTGGATCGAGGCCAGCCGCTCCAACCGGGAGAAGGTCTCGTGCGCCGGGGTGCCCGCGAGCGCTGCGGCGGCGAAGCAGTCGACGCTGTCGCCGGGGTGCTCGCCCAGCAGCCGGAACAGCCGGGCCGACGCGGGGTCGAGCCAGCAGTAGCTCCCGGCCAGCGCGGCGCGGATGCCCTCGCCGGAGTCCGGCAGCGAGAGCGCGGCCAGCCGGTGGCGCCCGGCGGCCGCGGTGACCAGCGAGCGGATCGTGCGGTGCGCGGGGCGGGCGGCGGCGATGCGCAGCGCCAGCGGGAGCCGGTCGCACAGCTCCGCCAGCTCGACGGCGGCCTCCGGCTCGGCGTCGACCCGCGCGTCGCCGAGCACGAGCCGCAGGACGTCGACCGCCGCTTCGCGGCTCAGCGGCGGCACCGGGATCTGCACCGCGCCCGCGGTGGCGGACAGGCCGTCCAATCTGCTCCGGCTGGTCACCAGCACCGAGCACCCGGCCCCGGGCAGCAGCGGCCGGACCTGCGCGGCCGAGCGCGCGTTGTCCAGGACCACCAGCACCCGGCGGCCCGCCAGCACCGAGCGGTACAGCGCGGCGCGCTCGTCGGTGTTGTCCGGGATGCGCGTCTCCGGGACGCCGAGCGCGCGGAGGAAGGCGCTCAGCACGCGGCGGGGCTCCACCGGGGCGCCCCCGTCGAACCCCCGGAGGTCGGCGAACAGGCAGCCGTCCGGGAACTTCCCGGCCGACCGGTGCGCCCAGCGCAGCGCGAGCGCGGTCTTGCCGACCCCGGCCGGTCCGGTGAGGATCCGCACCGCGCTGTCGTCGCGGGTCCGGTCCAGCTCCGCGAGCTCCGCGCCGCGCCCGACGAACCCGGTGCTCTCCCTGGGCAGCTGCGCCGGGACGGCGGCCGGTTCCGACTCGTCCGCGGAGCCGAGCACCTGGTGGAAGGCGGCCTGCAGGCCGGGGCCGGGGGTGACGCCGAGCTCCTCGGCCAGCCGGGCCCGCGTCTCGTGGTAGACGTCGAGCGCCTCGGCTTGGCGGCCCGCCTGGTGCAGGCTCAGCACCAGCAGCTCCACCAGGGGTTCGCGCAGCGGCCGCATCGCCACCGCCTCGCGCAGCGGGTTGATCCCCTCGACCGCGCGGCCGATCCGGTGCAGCCGCCAGGCCAGCTCGTGCACCGCGTTGATCATCGACTCGTCCAGCCGGTCCACGACCTCCCGGCGCAGCCGCTCGGCCGCGACGTCGGCCAGCGGCGCGCCGCGGTGCAGGGACAGCGCCGCGTCCAGCAGCTCGACCGCTTCGGCGTCGGGCGCGGTGCGGGCCGCGGCGACCAGGTCCTCGAACTGCGTGATGTCCACCGCGGAGCGCGGCGCGATCAGCTGGTAGCCGGGCGCTCGGGTGACGAGTTCCACATCGCTGCCGAGGTCCTTGCGCAGCTTCGCGACGTGGCCCTGCAGCGCGGCTTTGGCCGTGGGCGGTGGGTCGCCCTCCCACGCGATGTCCATCAACCGGTCCGCGGAGACGACGCGGTTCAGGTCGATGGCCAGCGCGGCGAGGACGCTGCGCCGCTTGGCGGCGCCGATCGGGACCGCGCTGCCGTCGGCCCGCAGCATCTCCACGGGCCCCAGCAGGCGAATCCGCAGCTGTGGTGTTGATCTCGGAGAAGACATCCGCTCTCGTTCGGGTGTTGCGTCGGACCTGCTGCCCCATCGCGTTGGCGAGACGTTGGGCCGGCGTTGGCGACACCTGTGATCATAGTGCGGTGATGTTGTGTCCGGGGGAGTCATGAGCGAAGCCGAAGAGGTCCGGGCGACTCGCACGCTGGCCCGTTCCGCCGCGAGCATCAAGGAATTGCGCCGAGCGGTGGAGTCGAACGACCTGCGCTTGGACCCGGCCGCGGGTGAGCAGATCCGCACCGCCCTGGAAGACCAGATGTCCACAGTGGATGGTTGGCTGTCCCGCGCGAGCGGCCTCACCGCGAACGCGCCGCTGGGGCAGAACCCGGTCGGCCAGGCGATGGCGGCGAAGTTCGCCTCCCGCGCCGAGGGCGGCGAGAACTCCTTCAGCGACGTGCTGACGAAGTACCGCGCGGTCCTCGAGGAAGCGCGCGACGCCATCAACGCCGCCATGCGCACCTACGAGCAGGCCGACGAGCGCGCCGCGGACGACTTCCGGAAGATCGCCGACGACGCGTTCCGGAACCGCGCGTGATGGGTCGGGCGTCGCTGGGGTGCGACCGCCGCGGTCGAGGGGATGAAGGGCGGAGATGACCCAGCCGATGAGCAGTCCGGAACAACCGGACATCGTGCTGACCGAAACGCAGAACTGGGCCTCGCGCAGCCACGAAGAGCTCTACGCGGCGGTGCACACCGACAACGATCCCGGTCGGGTGGGGCAGCTGTCCGACGAGTGGAACCTGCTGAGCCGCGACATCGGCGAAGCCGCGCAGCGCATGGCCGAGAAGGTGCGCGGCACCGAGAGCGGTTGGCAGGGCCAGGCCGCGGACGCGGCGCGCGCCGCGATCCAGGAGCTGGCCGACTGGAACCTCGAGGCCGGTGACACGGCCGGTGCTCTGGCGGCTCGGATCTCCGCGCAGGGCCGGGTGATGGAGGTCGCCAAGGCGGAGATGCCCGAGCCCGTCAAGGGCGGCGAGGTGCTGACCGCCGCGCTGATGAGCAGCTACGCCAGCAACGACCTGGAGAGCTTCGCCAGGGCCACCAACGACCTGCAGGCCCACCAGGCGAAGGCCACCTCCGCGCACGAGCTCGCGGTGCAGGTCATGACCAACATGGAGGCCCAGTCCCGCACCATCGACGCGGAGACGCCCCGCTTCACGCCGCCGCCGAACCCGGTGGAGGAGCAGCGGATGCTGCAGGCCCGGGTCGCGCCGGAGAGCCTCACCCCGCAGCAGCAGGGGACGCCGGTGGCGGACGCGGCGCCCGCCGGAGCGCCCGGTGCGCCGGACGGGGAGACGCCGGGCGGCATGCCGCCGGGGGCCACGAACCCGGCTGCTGCCGGTGTCCCGGACGCGCCGGTGCAGGGCGGACCTGGCGGTCCCGGTGCTCCCGGCGGACCTGGTGGGATCGACGGGCCGACGAAGGCGATGCCGATGCCCAAGCTGGACGGCGGTCCCGGTGGTGTCGGCGGGTCCGGTGGTCCCGGTGGGATCGACGGGCCGACCAAGGCGATGCCGATGCCGAAGATCTCCCCGGCGCAGAACGTGCCGCCGCTCGGTGATTACAACCCCAGCAGCACCAACCCGCAGAGCACGAGTCCCCAGGGCACGAGCCCGCAGAGCTTCAAGCCGCCGCCCCTCCCGGGCGGCCCGGGTGGTGGCGATCACCTGTACCAGCCGCGGCCGTTCCAGGGCCCGGACGGCATGCCCTACGGCGGACCCGGTCCGCGGCAGCCCGGCAACAACCGTCCCGGCAACGGCGACCGCAACGGCTGGCAGGGCCAGATCCCGCCGATCCCCGGCGGTGGCCCCGTCGGCGGCGGTCCCGGCCCGACCGGCCCCGGTGGCGGCGGCGCCGGCGGGTTCCGCGGTGGTCCGGGTGCGGTTCCCGGCCTGGGCGCCGGTGGTGGCGTCGGCGGTGGTGCCGGTGGCAGCTCGTCCAACCTCGCCCCCGGTGGCACCTCGGGTACCGGGCGTCCGGGTGAAGCCGGGTTCGGCCCCCGGGGCGCGGGCGGTGCGCCCGGCCAGCCCGGTGCCGCCGGTGCGGCCGGGATGGGTGCCGGGCCGATGGGTGCCCAGCGCGGCCGCGGCGAGGACGACCGGGAGCGCAACGTGAAGTACGTCCAGGGCGGTCCCGTCGTGGAGGTGCCCGGCGCCGACCTGCCGCCGCCGGTGATCGGTGAGGGCAAGCGGAAGAAGCGGCAGGACCAGGGATGATGACGACGACAGCGCCGAACTTCGTGCTGACCGCCGCCGAGTTCGACCTCGTCACCGGAGCTCTCGGCCTCGGGCGCCCGCAGTTCCCGCTGCAGGTGCCCAGCCTGGGCCGGACGATGGAGGAGCGCGCCGACCTGGCCGCCGACGCGTTCCGCGCGCTGGCCGGGCGGGGCCTGGCGAAGGGCGACGAGCTCGACGAGGACCTCGCGGCGATGCTCCGGCTGCTGGTGGACCACGTCACCTCGGTGGACGTGGTCGGCTACGTCGGGCAGCCGGTGCAGGCCCTGGCGGCGGCCACCCGCCGCTCCGGGGTGCTGGCCCAGCTGTCCGGGGACCAGCTGACGCTGACCGAGATCCGCCCCACCGCGCTGGCGCTGTCCGCGGTGAGCGTGCTGCCGCCCGGCGAACCCGGCACCAAGCGCTCGCTGTCGCTGCCCAAGGAGCAGCTGACCAGCGCGCTCGAAGAGGACGAGGACGACCCGTTCGGCGGGGACTACGACGACGAGACCGCGCTGGTCCGGGCGGGGCTGTCCGGACCGGACGCCGCGGCGCTGGCCGAGCTGGCCGAAACCCGCGTCGGCGGCGGGCAGTTCGGCGTGACGCACCGGTCGGTGCGGTCCTCGACGCTGGTCACCTGGTTCGACACCAACGAGGGCCGGTACCTGATGGTCAGCGAGGACTCCTGGCTGAGCATCGCCCCGGCCGACAACCGCCGCATCGAGCACCGCCTGGCCGAAGTCCTGGCGAAGCTCGACTGACGAGCCGGAGGGGAACCACCATGACGTTCCAGGTCGAAGCCGAGGACCTGACCGCGCACGCCAGCCACCTGGAAGCCCTGACCGACCGGGTGGACACCGCGATCTCCGCCGCTGAGCAGGCGATGTCGGACGACGCCTACGGCCTCTTGTGCTCCTTCCTCCCGCCCATCATCAGCCCGATGGAGCAGGAGGGGATGGACGCGCTCAAGGCCGTCAAGGAGGGCATCACCACCACGGCGGAGAACGTGCGCCAGACGGCCAAGGAGTACCAGGAGACCGACCAGGCGGGTGCGGACAACTTCAGCCAGTTCGACGACGCCGTCCGGGTCAAGGAGTCGGCCGTCGCGCTGCGCGGTGTGGTCCCCGCTGCGGGCCCGGCCGGGGGGACTGCCCCGGTGGGCTTCTCGTCCGGTTCGGATGCGCCGACTGGGTTCAGCGCGCCGTCCGGCCGGATCGCCCCAGAGGGGCCGGAGATGACCGACACGGTGCGCACCTCGGTGTCGGGCTCTCCGGCGCAGCAGGGGACTCCGATGTACAGCGAGCCGATGCGGCCGACACAGCAGGGCACGCCCGCTTACAGCGAGCCGGTGGAGCCGCTGCGTCCCGCGAGTTACCGCGACGACACGTCGGTCTAGGAGCGGCGCGAGCCGCTGGTGGTGCACCGCCGTCCGGAGTCCGGGGCGGATCGCAGACGAAGAGTTCTTGGGAGGTTGTGCAATGCCGGGCGAGAGCCGAGGCGGGTTCGCTGCGATCGGGGCCGACCCGGAGGAGGCGGAGCGGCGGATCCAGGAGTGGGCGAAGAGCTTCGAGGAGAAGGCCCAGCGCTACCAGGCGATGCAGGCCGAGACCGAGCAGCTGCGGCTCACCGCGGCCAGCCCGGACGGCCGCATCAAGGTGACGGTCCGCGCCGACGGCAGCGTGACGGACCTGGAGTTCACCGACAAGGTCCGCTCGATGCAGCCGAGCGAGCTGGCCGCGCAGATCCTGTCCACGATGCACCGCGCGCAGTCCGACATCGCGAACAAGGTCGGCGAGACGATGTCCGCCCACCTCGGCGACGAGGACCTGGAAACCCGCACGATGATGCTGGACAACCTCCGCCAGCGCTTCCCCGAGCAGCCCGCGGACGAACCGGCCGAACCCGAGGTCTCCTCCACGTGGGACGGACCGGCCGACGACGAGGAGCCGACCCCGCCCCCGCCGCCGCCCGCCCCGCCGGTCGCGGGCCCGAACCCGCCCGCGGCACCGAAGAAGCGCCCGGCCTTCGAGGACGAGGACGACGACGACTTCGGCCCCGACTTCGACCCGTTGCGCGACTGATTCCCGACCCCCAGGAGCTCTGAAGTGACGAACCCGCTGGTCGCCGAGCGGAAGGATTCGACGCAGTCGTTCAGCGGCGTGCCGATCCTGGAATCGGTCAACGACACCAAGCAGGCCATCGAGTCCGGCGACTGGGCATCCGGGGTGATGGGTGCGGTGGGCACCGGCCTGGATGCGCTGACCATGGCGATGGACCCGTTCGGGTCCATCATCGCCGCGGGCGTCGGCTGGTTGATGGAGCACGTGGGGCCGCTGTCGGACGCGCTGGACGCGCTGACCGGCGACGCCGACCAGATCAAGGCGCACTCGGAGACGTGGAGCAACGTCGCCAAGGAGCTGGGCGAGGTCAACACCGAGATGGCCAACCTGGTCAGCGGCGACGTCGCCGGGTGGACCGGGGAAGCCGCGGACGCCTACCGGCGGCGCAGCGAGGACACCGGGAAGCTCATCGAGGCCGCCCAGAAGGCCGCTGAGGGCGCCTCGAACGGCATCAGCACCGCGGGCGAGGTCGTCGCCGCGGTCCGCACGCTGGTCCGCGACATCATCGCCGAACTCGTCGGCCGGTTGATCTCGTGGGCGCTGCAGGTCCTGGCGACGCTGGGCATCGCGATGGCCTGGGTGGTCCCGCAGGTGGTGGCGGCGGTGGCCAAGACGGTGGCCAAGATCGCCGACCTGACCACCAAGCTGGTCAAGGCGATGAAGGCGCTCTCGCCGCTGGTGAAGAAGCTGGGCGATTCGTTCGGCGACGCGAAGAAGGCCCTGGACAAGATCAAGAACGACAAGGGCGGCAGCGCGCCGAAGCCGGACAGCCCGGCCCCGACCCGCTCGGCGGGCAACGACGGTCCGGGCCACACGGGCGGCTCCGGTGATGTCCCCGCCCCGACCCGCTCGGCGGGCAACGACGGTCCGGGCCACACGGGCGGCTCCGGTGATGTCCCCGCCCCGACCCGCTCGCAGGGCAATGACGGTCCGGCTTCGACGTCGTCGACGTCCCACGACGGCCCCAACGCCAAGCCCGACGGCCCCAACGCCAAGTCCCCCGACGGCGGTCCGACGCCGGGCAGCGGTCCCGCGACGACCACGCCGTCCGGCAACACGCCGAGCTCCAGCAACAAGCCGGGCAACCCCAGGGACCGCTCGATCCCGGCGGACGGCCTGTGCACCGGCGGCACGGAGCCGGTGGACCTGGCCACCGGCCACGTGGTGATGACCGAGACGGACCTGGAGATCCTCGGACCGCTGAACCTGGTCCTGGAGCGGATGCACGTCTCCTCGTACCGGGCCGGGCGGTGGTTCGGCCCGACCTGGAGCTCGACGCTCGACCAGCGGCTGGAGATCGACGACGAGCACGTCTGCTACTTCTCCGCGGACGGGATGATCCTGGTCTACCCGCTGCCGACGACGGACTCCCCGGTGCTGCCGATCGACGGCCCGCGCTGGCCGTTGACCCTGGGCGAGGACGGCTACACCCTCGCCGAACCGACCCAGCAGCTGCACTTCGGCAAGCCGTCCAAGCGGCACAGCGTTCTCCCGCTGCTGCGGATCGAGGACGGTGATGGCCGCCGGATCGACATCGAGCACACCCCCTACGGCCCGCCGAAGGAGTTGCGCCACTCCGACGGCTACCACGTGGCGATCGACAGCGAACAGGGCAAGCCCACTGCGGTCCGGGTGCTGGACGACCAGCGCGGGCTCGACGTGCTGGTCGTGCGGTACGGCTACGACGCGCGCGGGCGGTTGACCGAGGTCGTCAACTCCTCCGGCATCCCGCTGCGGTTCGACTACGACGACGCGGACCGGCTGACCGGGTGGCAGGACCGCAACGGGTCCTGGTTCCGCTACATCTACGACGAGCACGGCCGCTGCATCCGCACCGTGGGCGACAAGGGCTTCTTCGACGCCACGATCTCCTACGACGGGAGGACGACCCGGCACACCAACTCGCTCGGCGGGGTCGCCGAGTACACGTTCAACGACGCCAAGCAGCTCGTGCGCGAGGTCGATCAGCTGGGCGGCGTCACGGTTTCGGAGTGGGACCGCTACGACCGGTTGCTGTCCCGCACCGACCCGCTCGGCCGCACCACCAGCTACGAGTACGACGTGCACGAGCGCCCCAGCGCGATCACCCGGCCGGACGGCAGCGTCGTCGAGCTGTTCTGGGACGGGGGCTCGATCGGGTCGATCGCGGTGCACGACGGCGAGCGGACCTGGACCCGCAGCTACGCGCCGGGAGAGCGACCGGACCCGTTCGGCGGGAAGGTCGGCGCGGCGCCGGACTTCAGCCTCGACGTGCTGGGGTCCGGACCCGTCGGCGGTGCTGGTGCCGCGGCACCGGATTCCGCACCGGAACCACCTCGCGATCTGTTCGGGCGGGTGACGGAGCGGACCACTGCTGGTGGCGCGCGGATCCGGCACGGCTGGACGATCGAGGGCCTGCCGTCCTGGCAGGTGGACGCGCGGGGCGGCAGGCAGCAGTGGCGCTACGACCCCGAGGGCAACCAGATCGCCCGCACCGACGAGCTGGGCGGCGTTTCGACCAGCGAGTACGGGCCGTTCGAGGTGGTGACCGCCGAGGTCGATCCGACCGGGGCGCGCACGGTGCGCGATTTCGACACCGAGCGGAACCTGCTGTCGGTCACCAACCCGCAGGGGCAGACCTGGCACTACACCTACGACCTCGCGGGACGCGTGGTCGAGGAGCGCGACTTCGACGGTCGCGTGCTGCAGTACGCCTACGACGCGGCGGGGCAGCTGGTGCGCTCGGTCAACGGGGTCGGTGAGGTGACCGAGTACGTCCACGACCTGCTCGGGAACCTGGTCGAGTGGCGGGCGCCGTCGGGTGTCACCAGCTACGCCTACTCCCCGGTCGGCAACTTGGTCCGTGCGGAGACCGCAGACGCGGTGCTCACGCGGGAATGGGACGACCAGGGCCGGATCACCGCCGAGACCACCAACGGCCGCACGGTCACCTTCACCTACGACGACGAGAACGGCACGCGCTCCCGCACCACACCGTCCGGTGTGGACAGCGTGTGGGCCTTCGACGACAGCGGTGCCGCTCGCGCCCTGTCCATCGACGCGCACGCGATGAGCTTCGAGTACGACGAAGCAGGCCGCGAAGTCCGGCGATCGGTGGACGGCTCGGTGTCGTTGGACCAGTCCTACGAGGGCGAGCTGCTCGTTTCGCAAACCGTCACCGGAGGGGCGGGGCACCGCGTCGTCCAGCGCCGGTTCGAGCACCGCGCGGACGGCCACCTGGTCGGCGCGGCGGACAACATCTTCGGACAAGCCCGATTCCAGCTCGACCCGGCGGGCCGGGTCGTCGAGGTGATCACTCCGGACCGGCGGGAGCGCTACCGGTACGACGGGATGGGCAACGTCATCGCCTCCGAAGGGCTTCCCCACGCCGAGGCCGGGCCGCGCCGCTACCGCGGCAACACGCTGGTCGCGGCCGGGTCGGTCGGCTACGAGTACGATCCGCAGGGGCGGTTGGTGCTCCGGTCCGTCCAGCCGGGCCGGAGCTGGCGCTACGAATGGGATTCCTACGACCGGCTGATCGGGATCACGACTCCGGACGGCGCGGTCTGGCGCTACCGGTACGACCCGCTCGGCCGTCGGATCGCCAAGCAGCGGGTGGCTCCGGGACCGAACGGTCCCGCGGTGGCGGAGCAGGTCGACTTCGTCTGGGACGGCGGCGCGCTGATCGAGCAGATCCACACCGATGCCCGGGGGAATCGGTCGGTGACCACGTGGGAGCACCACCCCGACGCCGATGCCGTGGTGGCGCAGCTCGAACGCAGCGGTGCGGCGGAGCGGTTCCACTCGGTCGTCACCGACGCGGTCGGCAAGCCGACGGACCTGGTCGCCGCGGACGGCACGCTCGCCTGGCGCGACCGCACCAGCCTGTGGGGCGGCGTGCTGCCCGGCCCGACGCCGACGGCCACGATCCCGCTGCGCTTCCCCGGTCAGTACGCGGACGCGGAAACCGGTCTGAACTACAACGTCTACCGGTACTACGACCCGGCAACCGGCCGTTACCTCAGCCAGGACCCGCTCGGCCTCGCCCCGGCGCCGAACCCGGTGGCCTACGTCGGGAACCCGCACCGGGAGGCCGACCCGCTCGGCCTGACGACCGGGCGCAAGCACGGCGGCGGCTCGGACGCGCCCGCGCCGACGGGCTCGACCGGCAGCCAGGCGTCGAACGTCAAGGACGGGGAATCCGGCAAGCCCGCGCAGGACAAGCCCGACGACAAGGGGAAGGCCGAACCCCCGAAGCAGGAGCCCTACAAGCCGCCGGCCGCCGACAAGCCGACGGACAAGCCGCTCGACTACTCCGGCACGCCGGCGAAGGACCCCGGGAAGGCACCGGAGCACAAGCCGGACGGGCCTCCCGACGACCGCAGGCGCGGCGCCCACGTGGAGACGCTGTCGGAAGATCGGGTCACGCGCAACGAGAAGGGGCTCATCACCCACGTCAAGGACTCGGAGGGCAAGCCCGTCCCCGTCAAGGAGTACGTCCAGAAGCTCTCGGAGCAGCGCGCAGAAGCGATCGCACCCGGTACCGGGAGGCGGGAAGGACCGTGCTCGGCGGTCGCGATCGACCTGCGCACCGGAACGATCATCGAAGGCGTCAACGGGCGTCCCAACGACGTGCTGAAGCCGGAGGACATCCACCCGGTCCTGCGCAAGAACTTCGAGGACCTCGGCCACTGGCAGTACCCGGTGAAGGAATCCGACACCACCATCGCCAAGGGGCGCGACGGGAAGGACGCCGTCTTCGACGGGCGAGCGCACCACGACACGCCGCAGCGCCATGCCGAGGTCAAGGCCACCAACGAGTTGCTCTGGGAGCGCGAACGCCTGGCACGTGAGACGGGTGGGGCGCCGCCGACCAGGGAATCCCTCGAGGAGATGCGGTTCGATCCGCGCTGGATCAGGGACGGCGGCAACATGGCCATCGGCAAGGAGGCGCCTGCCTGCGCGAACTGCGACACCGTGCTGCGCGGCGTGCCCAGCTACACGGGTCGCTTCTCCTACAACCCGAACGACTACCGATACCCTGACAGCAAGCATTCGGTCGAAACAGACAGCGGCCTGTGAGAGCGACGACGAGGGCACTGGTGAACGAGACACGCGTCAACAGGGCGGACACCTCGATGGACGATCGGATGATCACGTCCTACCGGGGAGTCCCTTTTACCGGCGAGGTCGTCGACTACGCGGCCGACGGGACCATGATCGAGCTGACCAGCTACCAGGACGGGATCGAGCACGGACCGCAGTTCGAGTGGTTCCCCGACGGGAGCAAGCAGTCGGAGGGGCAGTGCGATCACGGCCAAGCGGTCGGCGAGTGGCGCGAGTGGTACCCGTCCGGGCAGCTCGCGCGGTACGACCAGTTCAACGAGTTCGGGGATGTGCTGAAGACCCAGCGGTGGAATGAGTCGGGTGAGCTGATCGAGGACTACACGAGCACGCCGCCCCGGCGCGACCAGGACTAGGACGGATCCGACCCCGACCCCAGCAGCGTTGCCAGGCGGGGTGAGTAGGCGTGGTCGAGCACCAGCGAGGCCGCGCCCACCGCTCCGGCGTCCTCGCCGATCAGCGCCGGGGACACCTGGACCGGGCGGACCTCGGGTGCCCAGACCTGCTTGGACAGGACCTTCGACACCTGCGTGCGCACCAGGTCCGACACGTGGCGCAGCGCCGGGCCGCCGAGCACGACGCGGTCCACGTCGAGGACGCTGACCACCGCCGCCAGCGCTTGGCCGAGCCTGGTCGCCGCCGCGCGCAGGACCTTCACCGCCACGGCGTCGCCGTCCGCGGCGCGGCGGCACAACTCCTCGTAGGACTGCGCGATCGCCGTCCCGGTCGGTTCGCCGCCCGCCGCCCGCCAGTCCGCGACGATGGCGCGCATCGAGCAGTGCGTCTCCAGGCATCCCCTTCTGCCGCAATGGCATCCGCGTCCGCCGCCGCTGTTCAGGTGGCCGATCTCGCCCGCGTTGTTGCTGACCCCGCGGTGCACCTGGTCGTCGAGCACCACGCCGACGCCCACCCCGGATCCCCAGTAGACGTAGACGAACGAGCCCGACCGGTGCTCGCCACCGGCCCAGCGCTCGCCGATCGCCGCCGCCGTCGCGTCGTTGTCCATCACCACCGGCAGACCCGCGCGTTCCGCGACGATGTCGGCCAGCGGCACCGCGCCCCACCTGGCCAGGTTCGGCGGTGAGAGCACCTGGCGGTGCGCCGAGTCCAGCGGTCCCGGCACCGCGAGCCCGACGCCGAGCACCCGGCTCTCGTCGATGCCGGACCGGCGCACGAGCTGCTGCAACGTCCGCGCCAACGCCGCCGCGACAGTTTCCGGTGCGGCGTCGTCGGGAAGTCGGCGGGTGCTGCGCAGCCGCACCCCGCCCGCCAGGTCCAGCAGGACTCCGGTGATCCGCTCCGGGTCGAGGTGCAGGCCCACCGACGAGTAGGCGTCCGCCACGACCTTCAGCAGCACCCGGCGCTTCCCCCCGGTGGACGGCGCGTGGCCGTTCTCGGTGACCAGCCCGTCGGCCATCAGCGCCCGGACGATGTTGGACATCGTCTGCGCCGTCAGGCCGGTGCGCTGGGCGAGCTCCACCCGGCTGATCTCGCCGCGGCGGCGGATCGTGTCGAGCACGACGGCCCGGTTGAATCCGCCCACGCGGGGAAGGTTGGTGCCCTGCCAGGACGCTTTCGCCATGGACGCTCCTCGTCGGGGGCGGGGAGATCGTTGACTTGTTCCATCGAATGGAATTAACTACCCAGAGTGTGATCCGGATCTCAAGCCGCGCGCAACCACTGCTGGCAGGAGGCTCGCGATGCAACGGCGCACAGCGATGTCCGTGCTCATCACCGCGACGTTGGGTTTGTCGCTGGCCGCCTGCGGGGGCGGCGCCGCCGACGACCCGAACACGATCAGCGTCGCCTACCACCGCTACGGCAACACGCTGCAGGTCGACCAGTGGATGCAGCGGGTCAAGCAGCAGTACGAGCAGGCCCACCCGGGCAAGACGGTGAAGCTGGACCCGGTGGTCGCCCCGGAGGGCGAGTACCTGTCCAAGCTCCAGCTGCGGATGCGGTCCCCGTCCACCGCGCCCGACGTGCTCTACGAGGACAGCTTCAACGTCAACTCCGACGTCGCGGCCGGGTACCTGGAACCGCTGGACGACCGGCTCGCGCAGTGGCCGGACTGGAACTCCTACATCGACACCACCAAGCAGGCGGGCAAGGCCCAGGACGGCAAGACCTACGGCGTTCCGCTGGACACCGACACCCGCGGCCTCTGGTACAACCGCGAGCTGTTCGCCGAGGTCGGCCTGCCCGCCGACTGGAAGCCGCGCACCTGGGACGACGTGCTCGCGGCCGCCCGGCAGGTCAAGCGGCAGCGCCCGGACGTGATCGCGATGGACCTCGCGCTGGGCAAGGCCGAGGGCGAGTCGGTGAGCATGCAGACGGTGGCGATGCTGTTGTACGGCACCGAGACCGGCACCCTCTACGACGAGCAGCAGCGGAAGTGGATCGCGCCGAACCGCGGTTTCGCCGACGCGATGCGCTTCCTGTCCACCGCGCTGGCCGAGGACCTGACGCAGAGCAAGGCGCAGATCGCCGACGCGCAGTACGACAAGGTGCAGCGCGACGAGCTGATCCGGGACGGCAAGGTCGCGATCCGGCTGGACGGCAGCTTCGCCTCCGGCAACTGGCAGGACTCCGGGTGGCAGGACTGGGCCCGGACGATGGCCGCCGCGCCGATGCCCACCCAGCACGGCCAGGCGCCGGGCACCGTGACGCTCTCCGGCGGCTGGACGCTGGCGATCAGCTCGTCCAGCGAGAAGAAGGACGACGCGTTCGAGTTCATCAAGCAGGCCATGGCCAAGGACAACGTGGTCGAGTACGCCGCCGCCAGCGGCAACCTCCCGGCCCGCGAGGACGCCGCGGCCGACCCGCGGGTGCTCGGCGCGAACCCGCTGAACGCGTTCTGGATCGGTCTGCTGGACAACACGCACTACCGGCCCGCGCTGCCGGAGTACCCGAAGGTTTCGCAGCAGATCCAGCAGTCGGTGCTCGACGTGGTGGCGGGCAAGCCGCCGGACGAGGTCGCCGACCAGTGGGCGCAGCAGGTCGCGCGCATCGTGCAGCCGACGAGCACCAGGGCGGGCTGATGGCGGTGCGGGCGCGGCAGTGGCTGGTGCCGATGGCACCCGCCCTGCTGCTGCTCGGGTTGTTCGTGGCCGGGCCGGTCCTGTGGAGCTTCTACGTCTCGTTCACCAACGCGGCGCTGACCGGTGCCGCGGCGACCGATCCGGAGTTCGTCGGGCTGGAGAACTTCCGCCGCCTGTTCAGCGATCCGGCGCTGTGGCACTCGGCCTGGCTGACCGTGGTGTTCACCGTCGGCTCGGCGGTGATCGGGCAGAACTGCCTGGGCATGCTGATCGCGGTGCTCACCCAGCACCGGAACCGCTGGCTGCGCGCAGGCGTCGGCACCGTGGTGGTGTCGGCGTGGGTGCTGCCGGAGCTCGTGGCGGCGTTCGCGGTCTACGCGTTCCTCAACTCCGAGGGGACGCTGAACAACCTGCTGGTCGCGGTGGGTCTCGAACCGCGCGACTGGCTCTACAGCGTGCCGATGCTGGCGGTGATCCTCGGCAACGTCTGGCGCGGCACCGCGTTCTCGATGCTGGTCTACCAGGCGTCGCTGTCCGAGGTGCCGAGCGATCTGGTGGAGGCGGCGGAGATGGACGGCGCGGGTCCGTTCCGCCGGTTCTGGCACGTCACGCTGCCGATCATCCGCCGCTCGGTGCTGACCAACCTGATGCTGATCACCCTGCAGACCATCGGGCTGTTCACGCTGATCTACGTGCTGACCGCGGGCGGCCCGAACGCGGCGACGCAGACCCTGCCGCTGCTGATGTACGACTCGGCGTTCGAGTTCCACGAGATCGGCTACGGCGCGACGATATCGCTGGTGCTGCTGCTGATCGGCGGGCTTTTCGCCGCGGTGTACGCCAAGAGCCTGGGAGATCCGGATTCCCGGGGGGACGGAGCCTGATGGTTGCGGTGACGGTGACGGTGGCGCGGCGGCGTTCGGTGTCGGTGGTGGTGCACCTGGTCCTCGCGGTGGTCGCGCTGGCGTTCCTGGCGCCGCTGCTGTGGCTGCTCACGGCCGCTTTCGACGCAGACGCGGCGCTGACGGCGAAGGTGCCCGAGAACTTCACGCTGGACAACTTCGCGCAGGTGCTCACCTGGGAGCAGAGCGGACGTCCACTGTGGAACGGACTGCTGATGTGCGGCGGCGCCGCGCTGATCTCGGTGGTGGCCGCGGTGCTGTGCGCGTACCCGCTGTCGCGCTACCAGCTGCGCTTCCGGCGGCCGTTCCTGTACGTCGTGCTGTTCGCCTCCGGCCTGCCGATCACCGCGGTGATGGTCCCGGTGTACAGCATGTTCGTGCAGCTGGAGCTGATCGACTCGATGTTCGGCACCACGCTGTTCCTGGCGGCCACCTCGCTGCCGATCGCGATCTGGATGACGAAGAACTTCATGGACGGCGTGCCGATCAGCCTGGAGGAGGCGGCCTGGGTGGACGGGGCCTCGGCGATGCAGGCGCTGCGCACGATAGTCCTCCCGCTGATCGTCCCGGGCACGAGCGTGGTAGCGATCTTCACCTTCATCACGGCGTGGGGAAACTTCTTCGTCCCCTTCGTCCTCCTCCTGGACCCAACAGCACAACCGGCCTCGGTAGGGGTGTTCACCTTCTTCGGCCAAGGAGGCCTGATCGCCTACGGCCAACTAGCGGCCTACTCGATCCTCTACACAACCCCGGTAATAGTCCTCTACCTCCTGGTCTCCAGAGCCCTCGGAGGAGCCTTCAACCTCGCCGGAGCCATCAAGCACTGACCTCCAGCTCGGTGGTGACGTCGCAGTTCGGACGGCCGTCCGAGGGGTGGTGACGTCCGCAATTTCGATTGAAATTGCCTCACCTCGCCACTGGAGGTTCCGTCGAGAACGGTGGCAATTTCGATTGAAATTGCAACACCACGCAACGCAACCCCCCACCGCTTTGAACCCAAACCCAACCCCCTACCCAACCGCACCCCTCATCGCCAGGCCAACCCCGGTATCACCACCGATCCCCCGGCATCACCACACCTCACCCCAGAGCTCCAAGCCGCACCCCACCCCGACCTGACATTTGTCACGGGAAGTGGTGTTGAACAGTAGTACCCGGGCGCACGTTCCCTTGATTGAGTGATCTTCGAACCACCGTTGGTCACTGCAGGAGGGGACTGCATGCGAAGCGCAACACGTGCGTTAGGGGCCACCGCCGTGCTGGGGGCGTTGCTCGCGACCGGCCAACCAGCGCTGGCGCAGCCGACCGCGCCGACGTTCGAGGTTCCGGCGAAGTTCGCCGAGCAGCGCATCCAGTGGGCGCCCTGCTTCGACGGCGAGCTGCCGCCGGAACTTCCACCCGGGTCCGAGCGGCTCCAGTGCGGCACGTTCACCGCGCCGATGGACTGGCACGACCCCGACAACGGCAAGGAGATCAGCATCGCGGTCAGCCGGTTGTCCCCCGAGAGCGGGCCAGCCGGGCGGGCGCTGTTCACCAACCCCGGCGGGCCGGGTGGAGCCGGGTTGAACATGCCGCTGGCGATGCTGGCGAACGGACGTCCGGAACTGCCCGCCAACTTCGACATCTACGGCATCGACGTGCGCGGCACCGGCGCCAGCAGCACCGTCTCATGTGGACCGGCCGAGGACGTTCCGGTGCCGCAGCCGGATCCGCACGACCGCGACCCGCAGAACATCGCGGTGATGCTGGGGATGTCCCGCGACACCGCCGAGGCCTGCCAGCGGCACAGCGGCGAGCTCGGCCGCCACGTCACCACCGAGCAGACCGTCGCCGACCTCGACCTGCTGCGCCAGGTCGAGGGGCACGACAAGATCAACTGGTACGGTGTCTCCGGCGGCACCTGGCTCGGCGCCTACCTCGCCACCTACTTCCCGGGCTCGGTGGACAAGCTGGTGCTGGACTCCAACACCGAGTTCACCGGCAGCTGGCAGGACGTGTTCTCCTGGCAGCCGATGGCCTTCGAGCGCCGCTGGCGCGAAGACCTCCGGCCGTGGCTGGCCGCGCACGACGCCACCTACCACCTCGGCGCCACGCCCGAGCAGGTTCAGGCCACTGTGGACGAACTGCGCGCGGAGCTGAAGGCGAACCCGCTGCCGGTGCCGGGTGGTGCGCCGGTCGACCACGGCGTGCTGGACGCCATGCTGCTGCAGAGCATGTACTCCAAGTTCGCCTTCCCGGTGGTCGGCGACGCCCTGGTCCAGCTGCGCGAGGGCCGCGCGACCGACCCGGCGGTGGCCGCGGTCCGCGAGCGGAGCACGCCGATGCTGGCCGATCCGCAGGACAGCATGATCGCCACGCTGTACTCGATCCGCTGCAACGACACCGCGTTCCGCGGCAGCCCCGGCTCGGTGGTGGCGCACTCCGGCGTCGAGGGCAGGAAGTACCCGTTCTACGGCTACTACACGATCTTCCAGCCGTGCGTGTTCTGGGACCGCCCGCAGGTCGACCTGCCGCAGCCGACCGGTGAAGGCCTGCCGCCGGTGCTCATGCTGCAGTCCGAGAACGACCCGGCCACGGCGCTGGAGGGCGCCGAGATCGCGCACCGGAAGTTCGCGGGTTCGCGGATGATCACCGTTCGCGACGAGGGCGACCACGGCGTCTACGGCGCGGGCAACGCGTGCGTGGACGACGCGGTGGAGGCCTACCTGGTCGACGGCCAGGTGCCCGAGGACATGACCTGCGACGGCGTGCCGCTGCCGGAACCGGGCCCGAGCACGTTCGCCGCGACGAGCGGCGGCACCGTGCTGGACCGGCTGGACGCGGTGAACCGCGCGGTCAGCTGATCCGAGAACACCGCGGGCGGCCCGGGAATCCCGGCGCCGCCCGCGGTTTTGTGCTCTGGAGGCGGCTTGCCACCGCCGCCTGCGCCTGAGCGCAGACCGTGCAGGTCATGGCGTATGTGCTCGTTTCGCCATCGCGACCTGGTCCCGGCGAATCCGGTCGATCTCGCCGGCTTCGGACTTCTCGCCGGACTCGTCGTCCTCGGTGCGCAGCGCGAGGAACACCGCAGCGACCGCGATCAGGGACAACGCCAGCATGGCCAAGTGGACCATGACACACCCCCTCGGTTCGGCGCCCTTTTTCTCGGCGGTAATCACTGGGACGCGTCCAGTGTCCGTCGGGTTGCTGATCGTTTGGGATTCCCCGATTTACTCCACCGGGCTGCGTAGATCCACCTGGGCGGCGCGCAAAAACGGCGTTTCCCCGAAAGAACTTCACGTTCTTTGGGGAAACGCCGCACGATTGCGCACGCTTAGCCGAACTTACGGGCCGGACGGGTGGCGGCGGGGCTTCCCACGTTGCCCCGCCAAAACCACCCGTCCGGGGGTCGCTCGGTCAGTTACCGAGACGCTGTTTGAGCGCTTCCAGCTCGTCGCGCATCGAGCTCGGCAGCGCGTCGCCGATGGTGTCGAACCACTCCTCGATGAGCGGCAGCTCCGCCTTCCACTCCTCGACGTCGACCTTCAGCGCCTCGTCGACGTCGGAGGCCGGGGTGTCCAGCCCGGTCAGCTCCAGCTCGGCGGCCGACGGGACCCGGCCGATCGCGGTGTCGGTGGCGGCCGCCTTGCCCTCCAGGCGGTCGATGATCCACTTCAGCACGCGGGAGTTCTCCCCGAAGCCCGGCCACAGGAAGCGGCCGTCCTCGCCCCGGCGGAACCAGTTCACGTAGAAGATCTTCGGCAGCTTGCTGGCGTCGGCCTCCTTGCCGATGTTCACCCAGTGCTGGAAGTAGTCGCCGACGTTGTAGCCGATGAACGGCAGCATGGCCATCGGGTCGCGGCGCACCTCGCCGACCTTGCCCGCCGCGGCGGCGGTCTTCTCCGAGGACAGGGTGGCGCCCATGAACACGCCGTGCTGCCAGTCGAAGGACTCGTTGACCAGCGGGATGGTCGTCTTGCGGCGACCGCCGAACAGGATCGCCGAGATCGGCACGCCCTTCGGGTCGTCCCACTCCGGCGCCAGGATCGGGCACTGCGACATCGGCGTGCAGTAGCGGGAGTTCGGGTGAGCGGCCTTGGTGTCGCTCTCCGGCGTCCAGTCGTTGCCCTTCCAGTCGGTGAGGTGCTGGGGGTCGCCCTCCATCTCCTCCCACCACACGTCGCCGTCGTCGGTGAGCGCGACGTTGGTGAACAGCGAGTTGCCCTGCTCGATGGTGGTCATCGCGTGCGGGTTGGTCTTGCGGTTGGTGCCCGGCGCGACGCCGAAGAAACCGGCCTCCGGGTTCACCGCGTACAGGCGGCCGTCCTCGCCGAAGCGCATCCAGGCGATGTCGTCGCCGAGGGTCTCGACCTTCCAGCCCGGGATGGTCGGGCGCAGCATCGCCAGGTTGGTCTTGCCGCAGGCCGATGGGAACGCGGCCGCGACGTAGTAGACCTTGTCCTCGGGCGAGATCAGCTTGAGGATCAGCATGTGCTCGGCCAGCCAGCCCTCGTCGCGGGCCATCGCCGAGGCGATCCGCAGCGAATAGCACTTCTTGCCCAGCAGCGCGTTGCCGCCGTAGCCGGAGCCGAAGCTCCAGATCATCCGCTCCTCGGGGAAGTGGGTGATGTACTTGATGTCGTTGCACGGCCACGGCACGTCCTGCTGGCCGGGCTCCAGCGGCGCGCCCACCGAGTGCAGCGCGGGTACGAAGTCACCCTCGGTGCCCAGGCGCTCCAGGACCTTCGCGCCCATCCGGGTCATGATGTGCATCGACACCACGACGTACTCGGAGTCGGTGATCTCCACGCCCAGCCGCGGCGGGTCGGCGTCCAGCGGGCCCATGCAGAACGGGATGACGTACATCGTCCGACCACGCATGCAGCCCCGGTAGAGCTCGGTCATGATGGCCTTCATCTCGTTGGGGTCCATCCAGTTGTTGGTGACCCCGGCGTCCTTCTCCTCGACCGAGCAGATGAACGTCCGCTCCTCGACGCGCGCCACGTCCGACGGGTCCGACGCCGCGTAGAACGAGTTCGGCTTCTTCTCCAAGCGGGTGAACGTGCCGGCCTCGACCAGCTGGTCGGTCAGCCGCTGCCACTCCTCCGGCGAGCCGTCGCACCACACCACGCGGTCGGGCGTGGTCAGCTCGGCGACCTCGCGCACCCACGACAGCAGGCGCTCGTGTTTGGTCGGTGCCTGGTCGAGACCGGGGATGGTCAATGCGGTCATCGCGTCGTGTCTCCTGACTGGGCGCCACAGCCCGGACTTGTCGCCGACGGGGTCCGTCGGCGTTTGCAGGGAATGCTTCGCCCGTCCCGCAGGCCGGGCGAGGTTGAAAAGGGATGCATCGAGGCTAGCGGGGACAGCGCCGTGCGATGGAGATCAGCCCTGTTCGTTCTCTCACAAGAACGATAAGGGAATCGATTCAGTTGGGATCTTTCGAGTGGCGCGAGCGGAGATCCCGTTGTCGTCGAGCCCTGTGAACAGAGAATTTCCGGCGAATCGGACGCGTTCGCGAACGCGGGGTGAACCGGGGGCGTCGGCCGGATGGCGGTCGGTGGGGTGCCGCGAAAACGGCAGAACCCGCCCGGGGTGGCGTCCGGGCGGGTTCTGGGTCGTGAGTGGTTTGGGGTGTTATAGCGCCACGAAACGCTCACGGGGCGTTACCTGCGGAAACGTCCCGAAGGTCCGGAGGGCGCGGATTCTGCGGGAGGCTCAGCCCCAGAGGTCGTCGGAGTCGGCGCGGGCGCCCTTGGCGCCGGACGCACCAGCGCCCGTAGCACCGGCACCGGCCTGCTCGTGCGCGACGGGCTGGGCGTCGAGGTTCCAGGTCGCGTCGTCGGTGGCGCCGGTCGCCGGGCTCGGCGCGTACTGGCCGTCGCCGGTCACCTGGCCCTGCTCGACCACGGTCCACTGCCCGTCGCCGGTGTGGTGCGAGATGGTCACCTCGCCGGTCCCGCTGATCTCCACCACCTGGTCGGCCGAGCCGTCGCCGTCCACGTCGGTGACCAGCATGGTGCCGCCGGACTCGGTCTCCACCACGGCGGTGTCCGCGATGCCGTCGGAGTTGGTGTCCTCGGTGGCCGGGCCGACCGCCACGTCGCCCTGCGGGGTGTCGATGACCATCGCGCGGCCCTGGTCCTGCTGCGGGTCCATCCCGCCGGGGTGCTGCTGCGGCGCCTCGCCGGTCCACTTGCCGGTCCCGGCGTCGTAGCGGGCCTGCTCGACGACGACCCCGTCGGCGTTGATGGTCTGCATGACGTCGGCCTGGCCGTCACCGGTCTCGTCGATGTAGGCGACGTAGCCGTCGTCGGTCATGACGGCGACGGTGTCGTCCACCCCGTCGCCGTTGAGGTCGTAGTTGGCCTCGGCGGTGTACTCCTCGCCTTCGACGGTGACCTTGATGTCGCCGTCGCCCGCCCCCTGCTCCTCGATGTACACGTCGCCACCCCTCAGCCACGGATCACTGCAGAACCTACGACGCAGGGTAGAGGTCCCAGGTTCCGCAGGAGAAGCACCTGGGCCTTTCCGCACCCGCGACCGCCGCGCCCAGGTCAGATGCGGTCGTGAGTGCGCAACAGTGTTCGAACACCGTTACGCGCTCACGACCACCGCGAGCTGATCCGCCGCCAGAAGTCGGGTCGAAGATGCCCTTCATCGCACACCCCGTCGAGGCGGGTGCGGACAAGATGCGGCGTGCGGCGGCCTCCTCGCAGCGCTCACCGGACCCCGACCAGCGGTGGCCATCGCCCGTCCCGACGCGATTTCAATGGAAATCGGACATCTGATTTCCATTGAAATCGCGGAAGACCGGCGCGGAACCGCCGGTCGCCCTCCCGGACCAGGGAAGTAGCGGGCGCCGCAGCGGGGTTGAGGGGTGGCCGGGCGCCGGGTCGGGGGCGCGGAGCGCCCGGCCACCGTCTGATCCGGCGCGGGGAGGGACGGCCGGACCAGGTCTGCGCAGCGGAGCCGCGGGGTCCTCACGGCTCCGCCGGGATCATGTCTGGAGACGGGCGAGCGTTTCGGGCGCGAGGTGGTGCCGCCCGGTCGGGACGGCCTGCCGTTGTCGCTCGGTCTCGACCTGCTCGATCAACTGCCAGACGTTGAGCGCCCCATCACCCGAACCGCTGTGCTGCGCCCGAGGCGGGCGGATGAGCAGCATGCTCGCGATGAGGACGTTGACGAGCACGAGCGTGGTCACCTGAAGCCAGAACATCCGTCGTCACCCCTTGTTCGCTGAAGGTTGTGTTTCTGCAGGTCAGGTGTCGTGAGTGCGTAAACCGGCTGGAGCCGGTTTTTGCACTCACGACCACCGGGCGCTGATCCGCCGCCAGCAGTCCATGCAGGTGTCCTCGCGGATCCACTCCGACTCCGGCGGAAGCCGCTGCGCCTGCCACGCCTCCACCTCGACCCCGCAGAACGACGTGACGGGGTCGTGCGGCTCGCCCCGCTTCGCGGCGACGTCGAACGCGTGCCGCCCAACCCCCACGGGCCGCCAGAACCAATCCACCCCAGCCGCTTCGAGCATCTCGCCCTCCTTCTTGATCGCTTGTATCTACGCTACTTTTTAGCGATCAAGTTTTGTATCGCACAGTTGAGTGATCAGGCATCGTGACTAGGCTTCGGATATGTCCAGTCCGACGATGCGGCGCAAGACTCTCGGCGCCGAGCTGCGGAAGATGCGAAACGCCCACGGCCTCCCGGCTGAAGAGATCGCCAGCTTGTTGGGTTGTTCCGTGGCCAAGGTCCGGCACATGGAGAACGGACGGACAGTCCCGTCGAAGGCCGAGCTGAAGGTCTTGATGGACCACTACGGGGTGGTCGAAGACCGGCGGGCGAGCATGGAAGAAACCCGAGAAGCAGCCCGCAAGCGCGGTTGGTGGTCGTCCTATCGCCTGCAGAGCTGGTTTCAGGAGTACGTCGGGCTGGAGTCCGACGCCGTTGGAATCCGCACCTTCGAGATCGAGATCTTGCCCGGCCTGTTGCAGACCAGCGAGTACATCCGCGAGATCCACCGGCTGGGCAACCATGTGACGGCGCCTGAGGACTTGGAGATTCAGGTCGCGTTGAGACTCAAACGTCAGGAGAGGCTGACGATCGAGCCGGTCGTCGAGTACGCCTGCGTGATTTCGGAGGCAGCTCTTGCCCGATGCGCGAGCCAGGTGGACGTCGCAGGTGAGCAGTTTTCTCATCTGATCGAGATGGCGAAGCGCCCCAACATCTCGATACAGGTGCTTCCGTTCAGCGCGGGCTTGCACAGGTCCATGACCGGTGCCTTCGTGCTGCTCGACTTTCCGCCTGGTACTTGGGAACCAGCGGTCTACCAGGAGCACGCTGTTGGTGGTCACCTGAGCCACGACCGCGAGCTAGCCTCCGGGCTCAGCGGGGTCTTCGACGACCTGAGCGACCGCGCTCTGACGGAGACCGAAAGCATCAAGGTGATCACCGAGTACTCGCGGAAGTGAAGATCCGGATGGAAGTTTGGCGGAAGTCCAGCCACAGCGGCCCAAGCAGCAACTGCGTCGAAGTGGGTTGGCGGAAGTCCAGCCACAGCGGGACGCAAACTGAATGCGTCGAGGTCGGCCTGGGGGCTGATGAGGTCGGGGTGCGGGACACCAAGGACCGCGACGGCGGCCTGTTAGCCCTGGACCAGCGGCAGTGGCGGGCTTTCCTCGCCGCCGTTCGCTCCGACCGGTTCGACGCGTCGGAGTTCTGAGGTGAACGGCACCTTCGAGCCAGCCGTCGGCTCGGAGGTGCCTCCACATGACTTGGGGGTAAGTGGTCGTGGATCGGTACGTACTGGAGCGGGTTCAGCTGTACGCCCAGAACAAGCCCAAGCGTTACGCGGCGGTGAGCTGCGCGATCGGTGGGCTGCTGGTCGGGGTCTTCACGGTCTTCGCGCCGAGCGGTCGCTCCGGTGCTCTGCCCTGGCCCGTCGCCGTTCTCGCCGTCGTCATCGTCGGAGGCCTGTGGGGCGGCGTCATGTCGGTGTTCGTGGTCCGCCTCCTGCGCCGGATGAAGCCGCTGCCGCCGGACACCGACCCGGCCCGGATGCACGCTGCGCGGCGGCTGGTGCGCAAAGGCGCGCTGGGCACCGATCCGGAGACGAATGCTCTCGCCGTCCAGCTCGCTGAGCAGGTGCAATCCGTTCCCCGGCGGAAGAAGTCGAGTACCGTCCTCTTCCTGTGCCTCACCGCACTGAGCGTTCTCCTCGTGGCGCAGGAGATCCGCGACGGCAACGTGGGAGCAGCCGTGTTCTACGGCGCCGTCGCGCTCCTCTTCCTGCTGGGGCTGACCGCAGGTCAGGCCTGGGCGGATCGCCGGTACCGCAACGCCGCCAAGCTCCGGAACTCCTGATCAGGCTGCGGTGTCGCGGAGGTTTCGGATGTTGGCGAGGAGGGATTCCGCTCGTTCGCGGCCGGTGGTGGCTTCCGCGAGGCGGCGGTTGACCGTTTGGAGCTGACGGCTGCGCTCCGCGGCGTCCATCTTCAGCGCCTTGTCCACCTCGCGGAGCTCTGCCTCGATCGCTTCGATGCGCCTGGTCAGCGCGTCGTCCAGGGCCAGCGAGAGCTGCTGCTCCGCTTCGATGAGCTGCTCGGCGACCAGCTGGTCGAGGGCGGATCGGGCGTCGGCGATCGCCTCGGTCAGCCACTGCTTCATGTGCTGCTTGTCCGCCGCGTGCTTGCGGGTCCGGGCCATCCACCAGCCCGCGCCGAGGCCGAGCACGATCGTCACCGGCAGCACCACCGGGTTCAGCGCCGCGATGCCCAGCCCGGCCAGCGGCATCGCCGCCGCGCGCCCCACGCCGAGGCCACCGGACACGCCCATGAAGACCAGCAGCTTGTCCTCGGCCGTCGGCGGGCGCTTGTCCGGCGGGCGCAGCGCGATCGGCGCCTGCGCGCCGCGGGCGAACTGCGAGCGGATCACGTCGAGCTCTTCGGCCGAGAACAGCTCCTTCAGCGACTGCTCGGCGACCCCGGCCAGCCGCGCGGACAGCGCCGCGGCGACGCGCGTGGACGCCATCTGCAGCGCCACGTCCACCTGGCGCGGCAGCTCGGCGAGCTGCTGGCGGTCGGCGCTGTCGATGGCGCGGCGGAACCAGTTCTGCACCTCGCGGACCTGGCGGGTCACCTCGTGGCTGGTCTCCACCCGGGTGCGCTGGACCTCGCCGCGCAGCTTGACCTGCCAACCGCGGGTCGACGACCGCCGGGACGCGGTGAGCTCGTCGCGGCGGGCGCGCAGCGACTCCGCCTCGTCCTCGCCCACGGTCAGCGCGCGCTTCTCGGCCTCCAGCTTCACCACCTGCTCACCGAGCACAGTGGACAGCGCGCGCATCGTGTTGGCCTCGCCGAGCATGTTGGACCGGCCGCCGATCAGCCGCTCCAGCTCGCTGCGCAGCTCCGCGATGCCGGACTTCTCCCGCAGCATCTCCGCCGCCTGCTCGCTCGGCGCCTTCGCGGCCATCTCCTGCAGCCGCGCCGACACCGGGAAGATCGGCACCTCGGCGAACCGCGGCGCGTGCTCGACCAGCAGCTTCCGGTCCTCCTCCAGCACCTGCCGCCAGCCGCGGTACTGGTCGGTCTTGGCCAGCGCGAAGACCACGGTCTCCACCCGCTCGCCGGCCTTCTGCAGGAACTCCAGCTCACCGCGGGTGAACGGGGCCGAGGCGTCGACGACGAACAGCAGCGCCGTGGCCGAGGCGGCGGCCTCCATCGCCAGCTCGCCGTGCACCTCGTCCAGCCCGCCGACACCCGGCGTGTCCACCACGGCGACCTTCGCCAGCGCGTCGAGCGGCGCGGTGATCCGCACGTACCGCGGCGGCAGCTGGCCGTCCGGCAGGTCGCGGCCCGCGCTGGTCCAGTTCGGCAGCTCGGCCAGGTCGAACGGCACCGGGTCCTGCTGGCCGGGGTAGCAGGCGTGCGCCGCCCACCGCTCGCCGTGCTCGAACTGCAGGTAGGTGGCGGTGGCCACGTCGGCGTCCACCGGGGACAGCCCCGGGTGCGCCAGCATCGCGTTGACCAGCGAGCTCTTGCCGCGGTTGGTCTCGCCGACCACGACCACGCTGGGCGTTGCGGGACGGCGGCGGCGGACCTGCTCGACCCACTCGGCGCCGTCCGGGGCGATCTCCCGGAGCAGCCCGATGAGCTTGTCCCTGGTCTGCTTGACCTGCTGCGGAAGCGCCGCAGCCACCGCAACGCCGGGTGCCGTCATCCGCGCCCAGCTCCTTTCCCGCGATCCGGTCGAACCAGCGAATTCTCCCCGACCCGACCCGCCCCCGGAAACCACTTCCGCGAACCCACCCGGAGCGCGGACCGGCGATTTCGCGCGAAACCGGCGTTCGGCACGCGTGCGAAGCGGCGATTTCGCGCGAGATCGCCACCTGCACCGACGGCCGTCGAACCCCGGCGACCACCAGGTGGAGCGCGGGTGGTTACTGCCTGCGCAGCTGGTAGACGGTGACGATCGGGGGCCGCAGGATGCGGTCGCGGTCGGCGAAGCCGAGGACCTCGGTCTCCGCGATCACGCCGTCGAGCGCCGGGTCGTCGGTGGGCAGGGTGCCGCCCGCCTCGTGCAGCGCGGGGTCGAAGCGGGTGCCGTCGGGGCGCAGCGGGGACACGCCGATACCGCTCAGCCCTTCGGCCAGCCGCTCGACCACGCCCGTGCTGCGGGCCCGGTCCAGCGCGTACATGCAGAGCTGGATGAGCGTCGCGCGCTCGGCCAGCGCCTGGCCGAGCGGATCCGCGGTCACGGCGGTCATGTCTGTCCCCAACTCCACGTCCGAAGTGCCCTCGTCGGTGTCGGACGCGTCGGTGACCTCGTCGGTTCCACTTTCCGGTGAATTCTTCCGCCGCCAGTTCCACACCGCGATCACCCCGACCGGAGCTGCTGCCAGAGCAGGAAGTACGCCCGGTGCACCACGTGCGCGATGCGGCCTTGAGCCGGGGTGGCGCCGAAGGACGAGAACGAGCGCCACCAGTTCGCCCGCTCCAGCGCGTAGTCGGTCAGCTCCTTGCGGTGCCGCCCGGGCAGGCCCAGCTGCTCGGCCGCGTCGGTGCTGCTGCCGACCCGCATCACCTCCTCGGCCAGGTCCGGCGGCATCGTCACCGCACCGGCCGCGACCAGCGTCAACGCCTCCAGCACGCGCAGCTGGTGGGCTTCCGGCTTGGCCAGCAGCACCTCGATCGCGTCGTGCACCCGCTGCCGCTCGCCCGGATCGCCGGAGGCGTGCGAGAGCGCGGTCACCGACGCCAGCCCGGCCGCGGCCTTGATCCCGTCGGCGCGAGCGCGGAACACGGTGTCCAGCCGCTGCAGCACCGAGGCCAGCCCGGAGGAGTCCAGCAACCGGCGGCGCAGCGCGCCCGCGGTGATCTCCGGGTCCGCGTCGATGGCCTCCAGCGCGCAGCGGATCCCGTAGAGGTCCATCCGCTCCAGGATGCGGCTGCGGGTCCCGGCCGGGACGTCGCACTCCCAGCTGGTGAACAGGTCCGCCGACATCAGCAGCGTCTCGCGGGTCGCCTCGTCGAGCTTGGCCAGCTCGCGCAGGGCTTCGGCGTCGGCGGCGGTGAACCCGCCGGACTCCGCGGTCTCGGCGAGCAGGCCGATCACCGGCAGCACGTCGGCGACCTTGGGCTTGAGCAGCTCGGCCTGCTTCTCGGCGAGCAGCGTCGCGGCCTTCCACACGTCGTCGCCGGCGCCGTCCACGGTGCTCGCCTCGATGGTGTCGGCCTTGTTCAGCACCGCGATCGCGTTCACCGGTCCGGCTTCGCGGCTGGCCGTGGCGGCGGTGAACGACGCCAGCGCGTGCTCGTCGTCCGCGCGGACGCCCTGGGTGACCACGTACAGCACGGCCTCGGCCCCGGCGACGGCGTTGCGCGACACCGGGTCCAGCTCGCCGTCCTCGTCCTTGCCCGCGCCCAGCAGCTCCTCGGTGCGCGCCACGGACGCGGCGTCCATCGAACCGAGGCCGGGGGTGTCGATCACCGTCAGGTCGCGCAGGACCGCGTTGGTCAGGTAGGCCTCCAGGTGCGAGACCTGGTCGATGTCCACGCCCAGGTCGGCGGGGATGCCGCCGTCGGCGTCGAAGGGCACCGCCTGCTTGCTGCCGTCGCGGAAGACCACCTCGACTCGGTCCACCGTGCCGTACTGGAAGCGGGTCACCAGCCGGGTGCACTCGCCCACGTCGGTCGGCGCCACCCGGCGCCCGATCAGCGCGTTGACCAGCGTCGACTTGCCGGACTTGATGCGCCCCGCGACGGCAACCTGCAGCGGCGCGGACAACCGGCGCAGCACCTCCGCGAACCCCGCCGCGGTCTGCTCGGACACCTGCGGCTGCAGCCCGGTGCACAACCGGGCGACCGCAGCGGACAGCGGGCCGGGCCAGTGCTGCTCGGATGCCGTGCTCAACGCGGACCTCTCGATGCCGATGCGAACTGCGCGCTCTGCGCCGCTACATCCTGCCACGCAGCGGTCCCCCGACGGGGGCGCACGTACGACCACAGGTGGATGCGAATCGAGCCGCTGGCATGACGTCACCGCAGGTCGGACCGTTCTAGGCTCGGGCGCGTGCGGAAACTGAGCCTGTGGCTGCAGGCGCATCCGGTGGTGGGCGACGGCGCGATCGCCGCCTTCATGCTGCTGTTGCAGGTGGCCGACTCGAGCACCACGGACAACCGCGGCTACGGCTTGGTGTTCTGGCTGCTGCTCCCGGTGCACGCGCTGGTGACCGTCCCGATCGCGGTCCGGCGCATCTGGCCGATCCGGTCGGCCTACGTGGTGCTGCTCGCGTCGGCGCTCCTCGTGGCCGTGCAGGACGATTCGCCCGTGGGCGCGCTGGTCCAGTGCATGATGATCTACACGCTGGTCGCCTGCACCACGCGGCGCGTCGCGGCGCTGTACACCGTGCTGGTCGGCGCGTTGTTCCTGGCCGAGCTGCTGACCGGCCTGGACGCGACCGAGAACCCGATGCAGCTGGTCATCGTCCAGGTCGTGTTCTTCACGATGCTGGCCGGTTTCTGCTGGGCGATGGGCGCGTTCATCGGCGCCCGCCGCGCGTACCTCGCCGAGGTGGAGAAGCGGGTTCGCGACCTGGAGATCGAGCGCGACCAGCAGGCCCGCATCGCCGTCGCCGAGGAGCGCAACCGCATCGCGCGGGAGATCCACGACGTCCTGGCGCACTCGGTGAGCGTGATGGTGACGCAGGCCGACGGCGCCAGCTACGCCCTGCGCCAGAAGCCGGAGCTCGCCGAGCAGGCCATGCGCACGATCAGCAGCACCGGCCGGGAAGCGCTCAACGAGCTGCGCGGACTGCTCGGCGTACTGCGCAACCCGGACGAGCAGGAACCGGACCGCATCCCGCAGCCCACGGCGGGCAACCTGCACGACCTGGTCGACCGGGTGCGCGCGCTCGGCGTCACCACCTCGCTGGAGCTGACCGGCGACTTCACCGGCCTGCCCGCGGGCATCGGGCTCAGCGTGTACCGCATCGTGCAGGAGTCGCTGACCAACGTGGTCAAGCACGGCGGAATCGGCGCGAAGGCCGAGGTCCGGGCGGTCAACGACGGACGCCGCATCGAGATCGAGGTGGTCAGCACCGGCAAGGCGTCGCTGCCCAGCGGTCTGGCCTCGGGCGGCAACGGCCTGATCGGCATGCGCGAGCGCGCGGTGGTCTACGGCGGAACCCTGGAGGCGGGCCCCCGCCCGGAGGGCGGCTGGCGCGTCCACGCCCTGCTCCCCCTCGAACCCCCGAACCGCGACTGACCGCGATTTCAAGGCAAGTCGGACCTCCGATCTCCGTTGAAATCGTGCAGTTCGGACGGCCTGTCCACACCCCCCCCGGCGTGTCCGGCGCCCGACGCGCCGCGGGACCGCAGTTTCAATTGAGCCTTTTTCATCCTGCCCGTGGACCGCAGCTGCGAAGGGCGACCGGCACCGGTCGGGGAGGGTCGCATGCGCCGCTAGGCGCATAGCCCACCCTCGCAGCTTGCACCGCCGCGGGTTCTCGGTGCCCACCCCTCTGGGGTTCCTTCCGGCGAGGACGGCCCAACTGCCGTGTATTGGCATACATAAAGTTGGGCACCCGGAGTCCAGGCGGGCGCTGAGGTTCCGCCACCGGCACCGCCACTCAGAACGAGGTTGGAAAAACCTCATTGAAACTGCATTTCTCCGGGTGGCGACGAACCGGTGCGGGTCGGGCCGCCGGGCCGGACCGGCACAGCTACGGTCTGGGGCATGACTCGGGTTTTGCTGGTGGACGACCAGGAGCTCATGCGCATGGGGTTCCGGATGGTGCTCGACGCGCAGGAGGACCTGGAGGTCGTCGGCGAGGCGGGCAACGGGGAGGACGCCGTCAAGCTCGCCGAGGAGCTGCGCCCGGACGTGGTGCTGATGGACGTCCGGATGCCGGTGCTCGACGGCGTCGAGGCGACCCGCCGGATCGTCGCCGCCGACGCGGCGAAGGTGCTGGTGATGACCACCTTCGACCTGGACGAGTACGCGCTGTCGGCGCTGCGCAGCGGGGCCAGCGGGTTCCTGCTCAAGGACACCCCGCCGGAGAACCTGGTCAGCGCGGTGCGCTCGGTCGCCAGCGGGGACGCCGTGGTGTCGCCGAGCGTCACCAAGCGGTTGCTGGACCGGTTCCTCGGCGACGGCGGCGGTGAGCTGCGCGACGCGGCGGTGCTCGACGCGCTGACCGAGCGGGAGCGCGAGGTGCTCGTGCTGGTCGCGAAGGGCCTGTCGAACACCGAGATCGCGGGCAAGCTGTTCCTGTCCGAGGCCACCGTGAAGACCCACCTCGGCCGCATCCTGTCCAAACTGGACCTCCGCGACCGCGTGCAGGCGGTGGTGCTCGCCTACGAGACGGGTCTGGTCAAACCCGGCGAAGCGTGAACTTCGCGTGCGCGGGTAGCGGAACCCCAGCGCCGCCTGGCTGCGACCAATGCACGGCGTCCGGGCTGTCCTCGCCGGAAGGAACCCCGGAGGGGTGGGCACCGTGAACCCGCAGCGGTGCCGGTTGTGAACGTACTCACCAAAAGAGAAGGCCAGCTCACGCGGCTCGAGGAAGAGGGCCTAGCCTGCCGGGGTGACCGACGCCGCGTGGAAACCCCGACTCATCGCCCTCGACGTCGACGGAACCCTCCTGGACCCGGAAACCGGGCTGATCTCGGCCGCTGTGAAGGCCGCCGTGCACCGCGCCATCGCCGACGGCGGCCGGGTCGTCGTCTCGACCGGCCGGACCGTGCTCGGCGTCGCACCCGTCCTCGACGAACTGGAGCTGACCAGCGGTTTCGCCCTGTGCTCGAACGGCGCGGTGCTGCTGGACGTGGCCAGCCGGGAACCGGTGTCGGTGGAGACCTTCGAGCTGGCCCCGGTGCTGGCCGAGCTGGCGGACCGGCTGCCGGGCGTGATCTTCGCCGCCGAGGACCTCGGCGTCGGCAACCGGGTGACCGCCGAGTTCCCGCCGCACCAGCTGGAGGGCGCGCAGCAACTGGCCACAGTGGACGAACTGGCCGCCGTCCCGGTGCCCCGGCTGATCGCCAGCTGGCCCGGTCACCAGCCCGACGAGCTCGTCGAACACCTCTCCGGCGTCGAACTGCCGTCGTGCACCTACACCCTGGACCACTACGAGCCCTGGGTGACCGTGACGCCCGAGGGCGTCTCCAAGGGCTCGGCGCTCGAAAAGCTGCGCACCGAGCTGGGCGTGCTCAGCTCGGACACCTTCGCGGCGGGTGACGGGGACAACGACGTCGAGATGCTGCGGTGGGCCGCGCACGGCGTCGCGATGGGCCAGGGCCCGGCGGCCGTGCACGCCGCCGCCGACGAGGTGACCCTCCCGGTCGCCGAGGACGGCCTGGCCAAGGCCCTCGGCCGCTGGTTCCGCTAGGTCTTCGCCCGAATTCGCTCCGTTGCGGGTCATCCTCCGGTCAGGGGCGTCTACGACCTGGGTCTGACCCCAGGTCGATACACCGGTCCGATGCCCGCGCACCCGCTGAGCGGGCATCGTTGCTGTCGTGGCCCGGTCCGGGCCGCCAGCGTTGTCCTCGGCAACAGGAGTGATCATGATCGAGGCGATCGGCCTCACCAAGCGATACGGCCCGAAAGTCGCGGTGAACGACCTGTCGTTCACGGTGAAGCCCGGCCAGGTCACGGGCTTCCTGGGTCCGAACGGCGCCGGGAAGTCCACCACCATGCGCATGATTCTCGGCTTGGACCGCCCGACCGCGGGTGAGGTCCGCATCGACGGGAAGCACTACCAGGACCTGAAGCACCCGCTGCGCACGGTCGGTGCGCTGCTCGACGCGAAGTGGGTGCACCCGAACCGCTCGGCGCGCAGCCACCTGAAGTGGCTGGCCAAGTCCAACGGGATTCCGCTGCGCCGCGTCGACGAGGTGCTCGGCATGGTCGGCCTGGAGGAGGCCGCGAACCGCCGCGCCGGGGGCTTCTCCCTCGGCATGTCGCAGCGGCTCGGGATCGCCGGTGCGCTGCTCGGCGACCCCAAGATCCTGCTGTTCGACGAGCCGGTGAACGGCCTGGACCCGGAGGGCATCCACTGGATCCGCCGGTTCATGCAGGGCCTGGCCGCGGAGGGCCGCACCGTCTTCGTCTCCAGCCACCTGCTGTCCGAGATGTCGCTGACCGCCCAGGAACTCGTGGTGATCGGCCGCGGCGAGCTGATCGCGCAGTGCAGCACCCAGCAGTTCGTGGACAACGCCGGTTCGCAGAGCGTGCTCGTGCGTTCACCGCGCGCCTCCGAGCTGCAGCAGCTGATCGCTGCGCAGGGCTTGAGCGCCCGCGCCACCGCCAACGACACGCTGGTGATCGACGGCGCGGAGACCGAGCAGGTCGGCGAACTCGCCGCTCAGCACCAGATCGTGCTGCACGAGCTGACCGCGCAGCGCGGTTCGCTCGAGGACGCCTTCATGCAGCTGACCAGCGACTCCGTGGAATACCAGACGAATCTCGGCGCGCCCGCGCCGACCGCTCCGGGGGTGGCCCGATGACCCTGCTCGCCGTGGAACGGATCAAGCTCTTCTCCACCCGCTCGGCGTGGTGGTGCTCCGCCCTCGCGCTGGCGCTGACCATCGGGTTCGCGGGCCTGTTCGCGTCCCAGATGGACGACATGACGCTGAAGATGACGCAGGCCGGGTACCAGTTCGGCCTGATGGTGGTGCTGGTGCTGGCCGCGCTGTCGATCACCACCGAGTACCGCTTCGGCACGATCCGCTCGACCTTCCTCGCGGTGCCGAACCGCACTGCCGCGCTGACCGCCAAGACGGTGCTCGTCGCGCTGGTGGCGCTGGTGATCGGCGAGATCGCCGCGTTCGGTTCGTGGGGCGTGTCGACGGTGCTGGCGTCCCAGGCGGACCTGGCGCTGCGCACCGCGGACGACTGGCGGATGGTCGCGGGCGTCGGGCTGGTGTTCGCGCTCGGCGCGGTGCTGGCGGTCGCGGTCGGCGCGCTGCTGCGGCAGACCGCCGGTGCGGTGACGCTGCTGCTGATCTGGTCGCTGCTGGTGGAGGGCCTGGTCGGCCTGATCCCGCAGATCGGCGAGACCGTCCAGGAGTGGATGCCGTTCATGCACGCCAGCAACTTCCTGACCGGGACGCCCGACTCCGGCATGCCGCTCGGACCGTGGGGTTCGCTGGGCTACTTCGCGGCGGTCGTGCTCGCGGTCTGGGTGATCGCCCTCGTGGTGGTGCGGCGTCGGGACGCCTGACCAGCGCGGATCGATCTTGCTGGAACCCACCATGATCAACTGTGGAAATGCCCAGTTGGGCGGCGGATAGCAAAACGTTACCCGGCCCGGCCGAGAGTCTGATCACGTCAACCGATAGGATCGACGGCAAGATCGAGCCGCAGCCGTCGCCCACTCGACGCGCATGATCGTTGCGGCACGGAATGTCCTCAGTGGACATCGTGCGGAGCTGGCGATGGCACGGCTGGCTGGCACAAGTGAAATCGACCGACTGCAGCAGCGCTCGGGGGCGCCGGCGGTCGGGACGGGGGAGGGCCCGGGCTGTCATTCGGGGGATGGCCCGGGCCCTGTGCTTTCCGCGATCGGCCGAGGACGGGCGAAACCGCTTCGGCTAGACGTTCGGCCGGACTACCAGCACCGGGCACGCCGCGTGGCGGACGCACTGCTCGGCGACCGAACCGAGCATCAGCCCGGCGAACCCGCCGCGCCCGCGATGGCCCACCACCAGCAGGTCCGCGCCCTTCGACGCGGACAGCAGCGCCTGCGGCGACGGCGAGTGGACGATGTGGAACTCCACCGGCAGTCCCTCGTGCTCGCCGAGCTTGCTGGCCACGATCCGCTCGGTGTCCGCCCGCACCTCCTGCTGGAACTCGTCCATGCTCGGGACCGCGTTCGGCGGGCAGTCCGCTGGCCTCGGCGCGGTCCGCAGGCTCCACGCGCGCACCACGTGCAGCGTGGTGTTGCGCCGCCTGGCCTCCTCGGCGGCCACCACGAGCGCCCGCGCCGACGACGCGGAGCTGTCCACCCCGACGACGACGCCGCCGTCGATCTCGACCCGCTGGATCATCTGATCGGCCATCTCGCCACTCCATCGGTCTCGGGGGCGGGTCGGGGAGGCGATCCGCCGCGGTCTGGAATGTGTGAATTCGGACACAATTGACTACATGTTGTCATTGATCGCATCCGTTGTGGTAAGGCATTGAGTGAGGGATGTCCCGAACCAGCGTCGCTTGGGGGCATGAGCTGGTCTAGGGCGAGTTGGCGGCTCGCAACTTTCTCAACAGCAGAGGGGTGGGCCCATGGTGCAACCGCAGGAAGGCTCGGTCATCCAGACGGGGCAGGAACGGTCGGCGGACGACGTCCAGCTGGAACCGGTCCCCCGACTGGAGTGGTCCCTGGCGACGGAAGCGCACCCACCAGCGCTCGAAGCGGCCAAACCCGCGTCGCTGCGCCGCAGCTGGATCCACACCGCGCCGGAGCGGCAGGTGCTCGAGCTGTTCCGCAAGCTGCACGGCGCCAAGCGCCAGCTGCCCGCGCCGTGGTGGCTGCGGGCGCTGGACCGCGGCGAACTGCCGTCGCGCGAGGCGGCGTTCGAGATCGAGGACGAGGTGCACGCGGTCCTGCGGTCCCGCCCCGGCTGGGTGTTCGTGCCCTGGGCGGGCACGGGCGAGGCCGGGTACTGGGAGTACGCGCCGTCGGACCGGGCGCCGATGCAGATGCCGACCACCGTGGCGCTCACCGACGAGCACAACGGCTGGCTGAACGTGGTGCCCGCGCACCAGGACCCCGAGCCCGTCGCGATCCCGATCAAGGGCGTCGCCGGGCTGGTCGCGATGCTGCCGCAGATCGAATCCTGGTGACCGGCACCGCGCTGCTCACCGCGGGTGGCCGGTTTGCGATACTGAGTCCCCGTGAATGCGTCTGACCAGCAGGTTCCCTTCCGTCGTACCGTCGTCAGCTACGTCCAGCGGGGCGAGCGGATGACGGTGGGCCAGCAGCGGGCCTGGGACCGCCACTGGGCCGACCTGGGGTCGGAGGTGACCGCGCTGCCGGAAGGGCCGCTGGACCTGGCGTCCTGGTTCGGCCGCACGGCGCCGGTGGTGCTGGAGATCGGCTCCGGCATGGGCGAGACGACCGCGCAGCTGGTGGCCGCCCAGCCGGAGGTCAACTACCTGGCGGTCGAGGTCTACAAGCCCGGCCTGGCCCAGCTCATGCTGCGCGCGGAGAAGCTCGAGGTCAGCAACCTCCGGCTGTTGCGCGGCGATGCGATCGTCCTGCTGCGCGACCACCTCGAACCGGGCTCGCTGGACGAGGTCCGCATCTACTTCCCCGACCCGTGGCCGAAGAAGCGCCACCACAAGCGGCGGCTGGTCCAGCCCGAGTCGGTGGCGCTGATCGCCTCCCGGCTCAAGCCGGGCGGCGTGCTGCACCTGGCCACCGACTGGGAGAACTACGCCGAGCAGATGATGGAGGTCTGCTCGGGCGAGTCGCAGCTGCGCAACCGCTACGCCGACGAACCCGGCGGCTGGGCGCCGCGGCCGGAGTGGCGGCCGGTCACGAAGTTCGAGAACCGCGCGCACGAGGAAGGCCGGGAGATCCGCGACCTGATCTTCGAGCGGATCTGAACGCCTCTGGACCGGGCGTTCGGCTGATCCCGCCGCGTACTGTCGCGGCGTGACGGACACCGCACCGCGCGGCGACTTCCGGCCGCCGAGCATCAACTCCGACGAGAAGACGGCCCTGCTGGCCTTCCTCGACTACCTGCGGGAGGCCGTCGTCGCCAAGGCGATCGGCCTCCCCGACCAGCAGGCCCGCACCCCCGGCGTTCCCTCCGGGACCAGCCTCCTCGGGCTGATCAAGCACCTGACCGCGGTCGAGGCCAACTGGTTCGAATGGGCCTACCTCGGTGCGGACGTCCCGTTCCGGGACGACGAAGCGCCGCCCACCGCGGACGAGACCGCTGACCAGCTGATCGGCGCGTACCGGGACGCGATCCGGCGGAGCAACGAGATCATCGCGGCGTGCGCGGACCTGGACGCGCCCGGTGCCCGCTCGCTGCGCGAGACCCCGCCGCCGTCGATGCGCTGGGTGCTGGTGCACATGGTCGAGGAGACCGCGCGGCACGCCGGTCACGCGGACATCCTCCGCGAGCACATCGACGGCTCCGTCGGCCGCTAGGCCGGTCGGCTTCGACGGGCGAAGTAGTGTTGGCGCCCGTGGTGAGCTGGGACGTTCGAGCGGCTTCGGAGGCCGATGTCGAGGCGGTGGCCGAGCTGCGCGCCGTGGTGCTGCGGGCGGATCTGGAGCGGCTCGGGCGGTACGACGAACGGCGCGTCCGGCAGCGGCTGCGCGACGGGTTCGAGCCGGCGTGCACCCAGGTGATCGAGGTGGACGGCGCGTTCGCAGGCTGCGTGGCGCTGCGGCCCGCCGAGGACGCCCACTGGCTGGAGCACTTCTACCTGGCCCCGCGCTTGCAGGGCAGCGGGATCGGTTCGGGGGTGCTGCGGCGGCTGCTGGAGCGGTGCGACCGCGACGGCACGCTGGTCCGGTTGAACGTGCTGCAGGGCAGCCCGGCCCGGCGGCTGTACGAGCGGCACGGGTTCGCCGTCGAGTCCGAGGACCCGGTGGACGTGTTCATGGTGCGCGCGCCCGCGTGACGGTTTTGGTGCCCGGGTCTCCGCTCGGTCAGCTCCTGCGGGGGCTGGTCGGCTCCGGTGTGCAGGCCTCGGCGACCGCTGCGGTGTCCCAGTAGAACGGGCGGATCTCGGTGATCCGTCCGTCCTGGACGGTGATGGTCTGCAGGATCGGGAACGTGAGCTCGCGACCGGTGGCGCGGGAACGCGCCCGCACCTGGGTGAGCACCACCGCCGTCCGCTCGTCGGCGGCGACGAACTCCTGCTCGGCGAACTCGAACACCTCCCAGGTCCGGCTCATCGCGATGAAGAAGAGCTCCATGCCCGCGTGGCCGCGCCAGGTTCCGCCGTAGGGCAGCGCTTCGGCCTGGTGCAGCACGACGTCCGGCGAGAAGTGGTCGGCGAGCAGCGCGAAGTCGGCTCGGCCGGGCCCGCCCGCCGACAGGTACTCGGCCTCGGCCGCGTACATGCGCTGCAAGATCGTTCTGGTGCTGCTCTGGTCGGTCATGCCACCAGCCTCGCCGTTCCGCGGGCGGGTGGCTGGCGCTTTCCGGACCTCGCGATCCGCCCCGCGGCGCGCGCATCCGGATCGCCGGAACTGAAGATCAACAGATAACAATTCGCTTGATTGAGCGATCAAGTTTGGGTGCCGATCGGTCGAAGCCGTTTACGCCCAGTGGTTCCAGCTGTCATCGTGGCCGGGAAGTTCACCAGAAAGAAGAGTGCTGCTGGAGTGACGAGTAAGCACCGATCGCGACTACGTTTCCGGCCCGTGACGGTTACCCGTGATGAAGTGATCCCGATCCAGCAACGCCCGCCCGAGCCGGAACTCGACGGTGCGCGCGAGGTCGGCGAGTCCGGTGGCAGCTCATCGAGTGCGCTCGTCCGGATGGACTCGACCACGGACGTCTCGGCCGCCGAGGAGTTCCTGCGCGCCTTCCACGACGCGCACCCGAAGGCCGGATCGCTGGCCGAACGGCTGGTCGAGGTGCGCCGCTCGATCGCCGAGACCGGCACCTACCGGCACACCGGGCCGGAACTCGCCTACGGCGCGCGGGTCGCGCTCCGCGACAGCGGCTGGTGCACCAGCGGCGTTCCGTGGCGCCGGCTGAAGGTCCGCGACCTGCGCGGGCTGCGCAACGCCTCGGCCATCGCCAGCGAGTGCTTCGAACACCTGCGGCTGGCCACCAACGCCGGGCGGATCCAGCCGCTGATCACCGTCTTCGCCCCGGACGCCCCGGGCAGCCCCGGGCCGCGCATCTGGAACGAGCAGGTGGTGCGCTACGCGGGCTACGCGATGTCCGGCGGCGGGGTGCTCGGCGACGCCCGCTACAGCGGCTTCACCGCGGAGGTCCAGCGGATGGGCTGGAAACCGCCGAACCAGCGCGGTCGCTTCGACCACCTGCCGCTGGTGGTGGAGACCGCCCACGAGGGCGTCAAGCTCGTCACCGTGCCCCGCGACGTGGTGCAGGAGGTTCCGCTGGAACACCCGGAGCACCCGTGGTTCGTGGAACTGGGACTGCGGTGGCACACCGTTCCGCTGATCAGCAACATGCAGCTGGACATCGGCGGCATCCGGTACCCGGCCGCGCCGTTCAACACCTGGTTCGTGGGGACCGAGATCGGCACCCGCGGCCTGGCCGACGAGAACGCCTACGGCATCACCCGGCACGTCGCCGAACGGCTGGGCATGGACACCTCGACCGAACGAACCCTGTGGCGGGACCGGGCGATCGTCGAGATCAACCGGGCGGTGCTGTACTCGTTCGACTCCGCGCGGGTCACGATCACCGATCACCACAGCGAGGCCCTGCACCGCCTGGCCTGGTTGCGCTCCGGACCGCGCACCAGCGCCTCCCGGCCGATGTTCAGCGTCACCAAGGAAGCGGCCCGGCGTGCCCGGCAGGGAGCACCGAGTGGCTTCCAGTCCCCCGCGCCGAAGCGGCCGCGCTACGACGAACTGTCCCGGTTGAACCGGCGCTGCCTCGGGACAGATCCGTCCGGCGAGTGACCGCCTCGTCCGAGCTGCGGCGCGCGAAGCGCTCCAGCAGCTCCGGCAGGACCGAGCTGATCGACATGAGCAGCAGCACGGCCACTGCGAGGACGGCTCCGATGACGGAAAAGATGGTGGTGACCATGTCGACCCCGACCTTCCTGGCTCCTGGCGCTCGCTGACCGCGCCTCTTCCGCGTTGACACCACAAGCGTCTCCTCTGCCGGGGGTCCGGCGGATCGGTCAGGTGGTCGGTCCGGGTGGCCGATCGGCCAGTCCCGAGAGGTGGCGGACCGGCCGATCGGCTGGCCGCCGAGACGCGTGTGCGGGCACGGCCGTCCCCGACCGCGCCCGCACACCGACCTGCTGCTGGGCTACTCCTCGCTGATGCGCTCCGCGCCGATCCGGCGCAGCATCGGCCCGCTGCTGGAGGCCGCGATCACCGCGACGACCATCCCGATCACCACCGGCGCGAGCAGCCAGCCGGAGAGCACCACCGGGGTGTCCCCGCTGAACAGGGTGAAGATCCCGGCGGCGACCGCGGTCCCGGCCGCCCCCGCCCCGATCGTCGCGACCATCGCGGGGAGCGCCGCCTCGGTGCGCAGCGCCCGTCCGAGCATCCGGACCGGGGTGCCCGCGGCGATCAGCGCGCTGAAGGTGCGCCGCCGGTCGACCACGGACGACGCCGCCGTGATCGCGGCGCTGGCCCCGGCCAGCAGGGCGGTCAGCCCGAGCCCGATCGCGGTGATCCGCTTGAGGTCGCCCAGCATCGTCTGCTGCTCGTGGAGCCGCAGCTCACGGCTGTGGAAGCTCTCCCCGGGCAGGGCTGTCGCGAGCGCCGTGCGCACCTTCTCCCGGTCCGCTTCGTTCACCGGGTTGATCGCCAGGGTGCTCTCCCCGTGCTCGGTGAACGCGGGCACGAGCGCCGGATCGATGAGCACCGAGCCGCCGAGCTCCGGGTCCTGGCTGCCCAGCGGGCGCACCGGGACCCCGTCCGGCAACGAGATCTCCTGCACCTGCGGGTCGGTGGCCTCCACCGGCGGGCTGGACTTGACCTTCAGGCCGGTGTTCGGCAGCTGCTGACCGGCGTCCGCCCGGATCGCGGGCGGCCCGGCGCAGGCCCCGACGCCGAACCGGGTGGTGGCGGCCGCGTCCTGGCAGCTCATCACCAGGCCGCTCGCGCTGGAGCCGTCCGGTGCCTCCAGCACGACCTTCTCGGCGCGCACCACCGTCGCGGCGGAACCGCTGCTCGCCAGCTGGTCCTTGACGCGCTGCTCCAGCTCGGCCGCGCTCGCGGTCGGGACGTCCACGAAGAGCACCGAGTCCTTGAACGAGCGGCCACCACCGGCGAACGTCTCGAAGCTCGGCAGCAGGGTGAGCGCCATCGAGCCGACGAACACCGCCAGGACGATGCCCGACACCGAGCGGTAGGCCGCCTGCGGGTCGCTGCGCAGCCGCCTGCCGGCCAGCAGCACCGACGGCTTCCGCCACATCGACGCGAACAGCGAACCGAGCATGCCGGTCAGCCACGGGCCGACGATGGACGCCGACAGCAGCACCGCGGCCAGCGAGGCGAGCAGCACGCCGAGCCCGCCGGTCTCCCTGGCGGTGTACAGCCCGAAGAGGAAGAACCCGGCCACGGCCACCAGCGACAGGAGGCGCCAGGCCTTCGGCCGCTTCCGCGCGTGGCTCATCGCCGCGCCGAGCGGCGCCCGGACCACCCGCCGCAACCCCAGCACCGCGGCCAGCACGACCATCGTCGGGATCAGCAGCCCGACCAGCGCGACGGTGACCGGGGACGGGGTGAAGTCGCTGATCAGCCAGGTGCCGCCGCCCCACGGGACCATCACGCCGAGGTAGCGCAGCGGCCAGCTCAGCAGCAGCCCGGCGACGGTGCCCACCACGGCGGCGACCGCCGTCTCGGCGGTGACCACGCCGATCACCTGGCCCGGTGTCGCACCGGCCAACCGCAGCGCCGCCAGGCGGCGTTCGCGACGGGCCGCGGTCAGGCGGGCCGCCGAGGCGACCAGCACCATGCTGGGGATCGCCAGCAGCACGATGCCGACCCCGGCCATGAACCGCAGGAGGAAGTCGCTGGTGTCGGCCGCGTAGCCGGAGTACCTCGCCTCCTCCGGGTCCAGCGTCCCCGGCGGGTGCCCGACGACGGCGACCAGCTGCTCGGGGAACTTCAGCCACTGCTCGTCGATCGTGCCGATCACCTCGCCCTGGAACCGGTCGGCGAGATCGTGGCTCGGGTTCCGCTCTGCCAGGTCGGCCAACCGCGGCGACAGCAGCACCTGCCCGGGGCCGGGGTATTTCGGCGCGGGGTTCGCCGGGTCGGCGGCGCCGGTGACGTCCAGCCGCATGACGGTCTCGTTCTGGAAGAAGTCCCGGGTGACCATCGTCACGCCGTGCGGCTCCGCCGCGCCCTCCTGCCACGCCGACCGCTTCAGCCGGGCGTCCGTCGCGTTCGGCAGCGTCGCCAGGAACAGGATCAGCGCGGTGGCCACCGCGACCCCCGCTGCGGTGAGCACGGCGGACAGGCGGCTGCGCGAGTCCACGCGCAGCACCCGCAGCGCCAACTGCACCGGATTCATGCGGCCATCACCCCACCGGCGATCAGCCCGTCGCGGATCTCCACCACGCGGCCCGCCTTGGCCGCCAGGTCGCGGTCGTGCGTCACGATCACCACCGCCGCGTTGGTGGCGGCTGCGGCGTCGAACAGCGCCCGGGTGGTCTCCTCGCCGGTGCGCGTGTCCAGCGCGCCGGTGGGTTCGTCCGCGAAGATCACCTTCGGCCGGTGGGCCAGCGCCCGCGCGATCGCGACCCGCTGCGCCTGACCGCCGGAGAGCTCACCGGGCAGCCGGTCCTCCATCCCGCCGAGGCCGAGCTTCGCCAGCCAGTCCCGCGCACCGGCCATCGCCTGCTTGCGGTTGGCCCCGGCCAGCAGCAGCGGCAGCGCCGTGTTCTCGGCCGCGGTCAGCTCGCCGACCAGCATGCCCTGCTGGAACACGAACCCGAACTCGTGCCGGCGCAGCGCGCTGCGCTTGGCCTCGCCGAGCTGGTCGATGCGGTGCCCGTCGAGCAGGACCTCCCCGCCGTCCGGGCGGAGGATGCCCGCCAGCACGTGCAGCAGCGTGGTCTTGCCGGACCCGGACGGCCCCACGATCGCGGCCACCTCGCCGGCGCGGAGCGAGATGTCCACCCCGGCCAGCGCGCGGTGCGCGCCGTAGTTCTTCACCAGCCCCCGTCCCACCAGGAACGGGTCTCCGGGCCGCTGGGCGGCCATGGGAGCCGACATGTCTTCCTCCTGCTCGTGTATGCACTGCTCGGATGAGAGGGGCGCCGCTGAGGCGGGCTGCCGCGTTGAATCCAAGAGTGGTCTTCGGCAGCGGTTTCCGGATCGGCCTGCGGGCCGCTGATCCACGAGCGGAGGTCGGCCGATCGGCCAGGTTGTTCGGACCGATCGGCCAAGGTGCCCGGGCGGGCGCACCGACTACCGTTTCAGCGTGAGCAGTTTCGTGACGGCTACCGGATCAGGACCGGACGCCCCCTGGTGGCGCCGGTTCGGCAGCCTGCTGCGCGATCAGTGGATGTTCGCGGCGTTGCTCGGCCTGGTCTGGGCGGGCGATTCCCTGGTGCTGATCAGCGCCACCGGCAACCAGCGGGACGCGCTGGTGATCCCGGGCATCACCGCGATGGCGCTGCTGGCCGTCCTCGGTCGGCGGTACCCGGTCCGCTGTGGACTGCTCGCGGCGGTGGTCCTGCTCGGCGACACCGCGGTGCTCATGGCGAACCGCTCGCACATCCACTCGCTCGGGCTGGACGAAATCCTGCCGACGGAGAACGCGGCGGGCCTGCTGCTGGTGCTCTACAACTTCAAGTCCAGCCCGCTGCGCAAAGCCGTCCCGGTCACCGCCGTGCTCGTGCTGACCTGCCTGACCTCGGCCGTGCTCCGGTTGCGGGCGTCGAACTACGGCGGCGGCGACTTCGAGCAGACGCTGGCCTTCGGGTTCCTGCAGCTGCTCCTGGTCACCGGCACCGGTCTCTACCTGCGCGGGAACTGGCCCGGTCAGCGCCGCTTCCAGGGCTCGCCGATGCAGGAGCTGACGCGTCGCCAGTGGCCGGTGATGGCCGCGCTGAGCATCCTGCTGTTCCTGGAGTTCACCAAGAACGGCGAGCTGAGCTTCCTGTCGAACCTGGTGGTGCTGCTCAGCGGTCTGGTCATGGCGGTGCTCGCCGCGTTCGCCCCGCTGCGGCCCGTCGAGTCCGCCTACCTGGGGGCGGCGACGATGGTGCTGACGGTCCTGGTGATGCGGGTGCTGGGGCTGACCGGCAGCAGCGGGAACCTGCTGGGACCGGTGTCCCTGGCGGCGACCGGCGCGGGGATGCTGCTGGTGACCTACGTGGTCCGCCACGCGGAGATCCAACGCGCGATCCGGGCCACCGGCACGCTGGTCGTGGTGACGCTGTTCGCCGTGTTCATGACCCCGGCGTACCGGGGCAGCAGCGCCTTCTTCAACGAAAGCGTCTCGCGCAACGCGCTGACCGCGGTGTTCATGGGCGGTCTGCTGCTGGTGATCTCGGTCGGCACCGGGATGTACTTCCGGGCCAGGGACGAGGAGCGCGCCCGGTCGGTGAGCTCCGCCGTGGAGAGCGCGCAGCAGGCGGAGCGGATGGCGCTGGCGCGCGAGCTGCACGACGTGGTGGCGCACCACGTCACCGGCATCGTGGTGCAGGCGCAGGCGGCGCAGATGGTGGCGGAGAAGAACCCGAAGGCGGCGACCGACGCGCTCGCCAAGATCTCGGAGAGCGGCACCGAGGCGCTGACCGCGATGCGGCGGCTGGTGGCGAGCATGCGCAGCACCGAACCGGCCGGGGCTTCGGCCGCGACGGAGCAGGCCACCACCGACCTCGAGGCCGACCTGCGGGCGCTGGTGGAGTCGGCCCAGCGCCAGCCCACGGAGCACACCCGCCCGCCGCGGGTGGACCTGAAGGTCGACCTGGTGGACCGCCAGATCCCGCAGGAGGTGGCGCGCTCCGCGCTGCGCGTGGTGCAGGAATCCCTGACGAACTCGGAGAAGCACGCGCTGGGCGCGAGCCTGGTCCAGGTCAAGGTGTGGGCCGACCACGCGAACCTGTACACGTTGATCACCGACGACGGCTCCGGGGTGCGCGGCCAACCCGTCGGCGGCTCGGGGGGATACGGTCTGGTCGGGATGCGGGAGCGGATCGAGTTGCTCGGCGGCAGGTTCCACGCCGGACCGGGCGAGCACGTCGGTTGGCGGGTCGAGGCCGTGCTGCCGCTGGACGAGCAGAGCGGAGAAGAGGGGCAGCGATGATCCGGGTGCTGATCGCCGACGACCAGGAGCTGGTGCGCGCCGGGTTCCGAATGATCCTGGAGTCCCAGGACGACATCGAGGTGGTGGCCGATGTCGCCAACGGCGTGGACGCGGTGCGGGTGGCGCGGGAGAAGCGCCCGGACGTGTGCCTGATGGACATCCGCATGCCGGGCATCGACGGGCTGGAGGCGACCAAGCAGCTGGCCGGTCCCGACGTGGCCGAGCCGATCAAGGTCGTGGTCGTGACCACCTTCGACCTCGACGAGTACGTCGACCGCGCCCTGCGCAACGGGGCGAGCGGCTTCCTGCTCAAGGACGCCGGTCCGACGCTGCTGCTGGAGGCGATCCGCGCCGCCCAGCGCGGGGACGCGCTGGTCTCGCCGCAGATCACGGTGCGGCTGCTCAAGCACTTCGCCCAGCCGCAGCAGCAGGCGCAGCGCCGGGCGCAGCCGGAGGTGGATCTCACCGAGCGCGAGCTCGACGTGGTCCGGGCGACGGCGCGCGGCCTGACCAACGGCGAGATCGGCCAGGAGCTGTTCATGTCGCTGTCGACGGTGAAGACCCACCTCGCCTCCGCGCAGAGCAAGATCAAGGCCCGGAACCGGGTGGAGACGGCGGCGTGGGCCTGGCGCAGCGGCTTGATGGACGGTGAATGAGCGCCGCGTCGGCGGCCGGAAAATGAGTCCGCGTCCCGGGGCGGCAGCTGTTAGGCTCCCGGGCTGCGAGTGACCGCGAACCGAGGAGTGCCAGTGGCAGGCGTGGGGGACGACGACATCTCCGGGTGATCCCCGGCGGTGATCGGCCACGAGCGGGCGCGCCCAGCGCGCTGCGGTGGCTGTTCTCGTCGTGCCATTGAATCCTGTCCCCCTGCGGGCTGTTTCAGCGCGCCCGCTCGCATCCGAGGGCTCTCGCATGTCCGAAGCATTCATCACCTGCTCGAACCTCTCCTTCTCATGGCCGGACGACACCCCCGTGTTCGAGGAGCTGTCGTTCACGGTGGGCGGCGGCCGGACCGGCCTCGTCGCGCCCAACGGGGCGGGCAAGTCCACCCTGCTCAAGCTCATCGCCGGTGAATACCGACCCAGTCGCGGAACCGCGTCCGCGCGGGGAGTCCTGGGCTACCTGCCGCAGAACCTCCCGCTCGTCGGCGATCTGACCGTCGCCGAGGTCCTCGGGGTGTCCGCGGTGCTGGAGGCCTTGCACGCGGTCGAGTCCGGAGACGTCGACGAGGCGCACTTCACCACCATCGGCAACGACTGGGACATCGAGGAGCGCACGCGGGTTCAGCTGGACAAGCTCGGCCTCGCCGACGTCCAGCTGGACCGTCAGCTGCACACGCTCAGCGGTGGCCAGGTGGTTTCGCTCGGCCTCGCCGCGCAGCTGCTCAAGCGGCCCGACGTGCTGCTGCTGGACGAACCGACCAACAACCTCGACCGCGATGCGCGGCGCAAGCTCGCCGGTGTGCTCGAGGAGTTCAACGGCTGCTTGCTGCTGGTCAGCCACGACCGGTCGCTGCTCGACCGGATGGATCGCATCGCCGAGCTCGGCCGCGGCGAAATCCGCTTCTACGGCGGGAACTTCACCGAGTACGAGGAGGCGGTGCGCGCCGAGCAGGAGGTCGCGGAGAAGAACGTCCGCAACGCCGAGCAGGAGCTCAAGCGGGAGAAGCGGGAGATGCAGCAGGCCCGCGAACGAGCCGCGCGGCGGGCCAGCAACGCGGCCCGCAACATCGGCAGCGCCGGTCTGCCGAAGATCGTCGCGGGCGGTCTGAAGCGGCGCGCCCAGGAGACCGCGGGCAAGGCGAACGAGGTGCACGCCAGCCGGGTCGACGAGGCCAAGGCCCGCCTCGACGAGGCGAGCCGAACCCTGCGGGACGAGCAGAAGATCGCGCTCGACCTGCCGGGCACCCGCGTTCCGGCCGGGCGCGTGGTGTTCCTCGGCGAGGGGATGCAGGTCAGCCGCGGCGGGCGGGAGCTCTTCGCCGGGGCGGGCGTCGACCTGTCGATCAGGGGGCCGGAGCGGATCGCGCTGACCGGCCCGAACGGGGCCGGGAAGTCCACCCTGCTGCGCCTGATCGAAGGCCGGTTGGAGCCGGAGCTCGGGCAGATCAAGCGGACCGACGGCCGGATCGCCTACCTGTCCCAGCGGCTCGACCTGCTGGACCTCGACCGCACGGTGCTGGAGTGCCTGGCGGAGTTCGCGCCGGAGATGCCGGAGTCGCGGCGGATGCACCTGCTGGCCCGGTTCCTGTTCCGCGGCTCCCGCGTGCACCTGCCGGTGGGTGCGCTGTCGGGCGGCGAGCGGCTGCGCGCGACGCTGGCCTGCGTCCTGAGCGCGGAACCGGCGCCGCAGCTCCTGCTGCTCGACGAGCCGACCAACAATCTGGACTTGGTGAGCGTGGGCCAGCTGGTGAGTGCGCTGAACGCTTATGAGGGCGCGTTCGCGGTGGTCAGCCACGACGAGCGGTTCCTCGCGGAGATCGCGGTGGGGCGCTGGCTGCGGCTGGACGGCGGTCGGCTGATCGAGACCGGGGCACCCGACGGGACATGACGGCCCTCACCCTGCCGGGGTCGGCCAGTCGGTGTTCGGGACGGTCGTGGCAATGGCCGATCGAAGGAGGGCGGCTGGCCGATCAGCCGAGGTCACGCGGCGCGGACTTCGCGACTCTGGAGTCATGACGAAGCGAACCCAGGACACCGTTCTCGTGGCAGTGCTGACCGGAATCGCGGCTTTGGCGGGGGTGATCATGATGCAGCTCATGAGCGGCTTAGGCGCCGGGTAGATGTCCGGCAGAATGCGGGCATGCCGATCGCACTACGCCTGCACGCGCCCATGGTCCTGCCCTGCGACCCGGGATGCTCGGTCATCCGGGATGCGGTGGTGGACGTGGACGACACCGGCCGCATCGCGTACTGCGGCCCGCGCACCGGTGCGCCGGAGCGGCCGAACGACGCGGATGTCCGGGAGTGCAGCGGGATCCTGCTGCCGGGTCTGATCAACGCGCACGCGCACAGCCCCATGACGCTGCTTCGGGGGATGGGGGGCGAGCTTCCGCTGCTGCGCTGGCTGCGCGAGGTGATCTGGCCCGCGGAGGCGAGGCTGCGGCCGTCGGACATCCGGGCCGGTATGGAGCTCGGGTGCGTCGAGATGCTGCGGGCGGGTGTCACGACCAGCGCCGAGATGTACTTCGACGGGGAGTCGGTGGTCAACGCGACCCTCGCGGTCGGGTCGCGCGTCGTGTTCGCCTCGGCGGTGATCGCCACTCCCGAGCTGGACAAGCTCGGTGGCTGGCAGGGCATGGTGGACGGCATCAACCGGTGGATCGACGCCGACGGGCTGCGGTTCGGGCCGGGCGACCGGGTCGAGCTGGCCTACGGGCCGCACTCGGCGTACACGCTGCCGCCGGAGGCGCTGCAGACGATCGGTGAGCAGGCGCAGCAGCGCGGGGCGTTGGTGCACACGCACGTGGCGGAGACCCTCGCCGAGGACGTCGAGCAGCGGCAGCAGTTCGGTTCGGTGCCCGCACTGCTGGAGAAGCTCGGTGTGCTCGACGGCCGGGTGCTCGCCGCGCACGGCGTGCATCTGTCCAATGAGGACATCGCGTTGTTCGCGCGCCGCGGGGTCGGGGTGGCGCATTGCCCCGGCTCCAACGCGAAGCTCGCTTCGGGGACGGCGCGGCTGGTCGACCTGCTGGCCGCGGGTGTCCCGGTCGGCCTGGGCACCGACGGGCCGTCCAGCAACGATGACCTGGATCTGTGGGAGGAGGTGCAGTTGGCAGGACTCTTCGCGCGCACCCTGACCGGTGACGCGACCGCGCTGAGCGCTCGCACGGCGCTGCTCGCCGCGACCCGGGGTGGGGCTGAGGCGCTGCACCGGGACGACATCGGCTCGTTGGAGCCGGGCCGGTGGGCCGACATCGTGCACCTCAACGTCGACAACCCGGCGTTCGCCACCGGGCTGGACGTGCCGGACGACCAGATCCTGGCGAACGTGGTGTGGGCTGCGGGCTCGCGTTGCGTCCGGGACGTCTGGGTCGCCGGGGAGCGAGTGCTGCGCGACCGGGAACCCACGCAGGTGGACCGCCGAGCGGTGCAGGCGGCCGCCCGCACCGCGGCGCAGCACATCCGGGGCTGAGCGCACTGGAGTCGGAGCCGCGCCAGGGCCGGGGCTGTACCGGGGCGGGCCGCGCGAGGTCAGGGCCGCAGCTGGGCTGAACCGGCAGCTGAGGGCTGAACCGTACGGGGTTAGGGCCGCGCAGGAGCGGGCCGCAGCCGGACAGGGCCGAATCGAAGGCTGAGACTCAGCCGGACAGAGCGGTACCGGGGGCCGAGCCGCAGCCGGGCGGTGCTGCGGGCGTCGGCGTTCGGCACGGCGGGCCTCAGCGCCGCCGACCTTCGCCGGGCCGGAGCTGAGGCCCTGCCACCGCAGGTGTCGGCGCGGTCAGGACGGCCGGATGACGATCTCGGTGAGGTGGGCGTCGGCGCTGGCGCGCACCGCGGACACGATCGGCCCGGCCACCGACTCGGGGCGCAGGTAGTGGTCCGGCTGGAACTCGGCCTGCTCCTGCTCCCGGACGCTGCGCTGCATGTCGGTGGCGGTGCGACCGGGGAACACCGAGGTGACCCGCACGCCGTTGGCGGCTTCCTCGGCGCGGAGCACGTCGGCGAAGGCGCGCAGCGCGAACTTGCTCGCGGCGTAGGAGCCCCAGTTCGGCTTCGCGGACAGCCCGGCGCCGGAGTTGACCAGCACGACGTGGCCCTTGCTCGCCCGCAGCGCGGGCAGCAGGAGCCGGGTCAGCTCGGTGACCGCGAACAGGTTCAGCTCGAACGTGCGCCGCCAGGAGTCGCTGGTGGCGTCGGCGACCGTGGCCAGCTCGACCAGACCGGCGCTGTGCACCACGACGTCGAGCCGGTCGATGTCGGCGACCGCGTCGGCGACGGCCTGGTGGTCGGTGAGCTCGACCGGCCACGGCTTGGCGCCGGGGAGCTCGTCGACGAGTGCTTGCAGCGCGTCGGCGTCGCGCCCGCCCAACAGCAGATCGTGCGTGTCGGAGAGCGAGCGGGCGACGGCGGCACCGATGCCTCGTGAGGCACCGGTGACCAGGGCAATTGGGCGTTCGGGCATGCCTCAACGGTAGCGTCGGCGGGTTGTGGCGCAGTCACCGGCCGTCCCAACCAGCGGGCAGCCCCTTGACCCGAAGGGGGGATGGGGCTTAGGTCACTCGCGTGAGCGGAGTCGAGGCTGCCCCTGCCGCCGTGCAGAACCGGATCCTGCGCAAGGTCGCGGTGCGGCTGATGCCGTTCCTGTGCCTGCTGTACTTCGTCAACTACCTGGACCGGGTCAACATCGGCTTCGCCGGCCCGAACGGGATGAACGACGAGCTCGGCCTGACCGCGACGGTCTTCGGCTTCGCCTCGGGCATCTTCTTCATCGGCTACCTGGTGCTGGAGGTGCCGAGCAACCTCGCGCTGCACCGCTTCGGGGCGCGCAAGTGGCTCGCCCGCATCATGATCACCTGGGGCGCGGTGGCGACCGCGATGGCGTTCGTGCCCAACGCCACGACCCTGGTCGTGCTGCGCTTCCTGCTCGGCGTGGCCGAGGCCGGGTTCTTCCCGGGCATCATCCTGTACCTGACGTACTGGTTCCCGGCCGCGCAGCGGGCGAAGGCGGTCGCGCTGTTCATGACCGCGGTGCCGGTGTCCAGCGCGATCGGCGCCACCGTGTCGAGCGTGCTGATCAGCAGCGGCCACGGGATCTTCGGCCTGTCCGGCTGGCGGTTCATGTTCCTGGTCGAGGGCGTTCCGGCGATCCTGCTGGCGTTCGTCACCTGGTTCTACCTGACCGACCGCCCGTCGGAGGCGAAGTGGCTGACCGCCGAGGAACGCACCTGGCTGGGTGAGCAGCTGGCGGCGGAGCGCGCGCAGACCGAGGCCGAGCACAGCTGGCCGCTGCGCAAGGCCCTCACCCACCCGCGGATCCTGGCCCTGGCGTTCGTGTACTTCGGCATCGCCTACGGCCTGTACGCGCTCGGGTTCTTCCTGCCCACCATCATCAAGGGCTTCGAACAGCAGTACGGCACCGAGCTGTCCACCATGGAAACCGGTTTGATCACGGCGGTCCCCTACGTGATCGGCGCGGTGGCGATGGTGGTCTGGAGCGCGCACGGCGACCGCAAGCGGGAACGCGTGTGGCACGTCGCGCTGCCGCTGCTGCTCGGCGGCGTGAGCATCCCGATCGCGCTGTACCTGGGCAACCCGTTCCTGGCGATGGTCGCGGTGACGGTGTGCGCGGTCGGCGTCTGCTCGGCGCTCCCGACGTTCTGGGCGCTGCCCAGCAACTTCCTGGCCGGTGCGGCGGCTGCGGGCGGCATCGCGCTGATCAACTCCCTGGGAAACATCAGCGGTTTCGCCGCGCCCTACATCACCGGCGCCCTCAAGGACGCGACCGGCTCCCAGCGCACCGGCCTGTGGGTGGTCGGCATCGTGATGATCGCAGCGGCCATCACCGTGGTCGCCCTCAAAGCCGCCCCGCGCACGGACTCCCCGGACCGCACCTGACCCGCTCAGGGCGTGAGGACGATCTTCCCGAACTTCCCCGGACCGGACAGGCGGGTGTACGCGTCTTCGTAACCCTGGAGGGGGTAGGTCGCTTCGAGCGGCACCTGGATGCGCCCCTGCGCCAGGAGCGGGACGACGTGGGTGCGGAGGCGGTGCGCCAGCAGCGCCTTCTCCGCGGGGCTGCGGCCGCGGATGGTCGTCCCGATGAGGCGGGCGCGTTTGAGCATGAGGTCGAACATCTTCAGCGGAGCGGTCATGCCGCCCTGGACGCCCACGACGAGGACCCGCCCGCCGGTCCGCAGCAGCTGCACGCGGTCCAGGCAGTCGTCGCCACCCACGAGTTCGACGATGACGTCGAACGGCCCGCAGTCGGCTTCGCCGTCGGGCGTGACGACCGCGAGGCGGTCGTTCTCCGGCACGAGCGATGCGACCTTGTCGTGGAGCTCGGTGCGCCGCACGCTCGCGACCACATCGGCACCGGAGATCGCGGCGATCTGGATCATCGCGGTGCCGATCCCGCCAGCCGCACCGGTGATCAGCACCCGTTCTCCGGCGGTGGTGCAGGCCTGGGTGACGAGCGCGTCCCACGCGGTGCTGAAGGCCTCCGGGAACCCACCGGCCTGCGACCAGGAGAGGGTGTCCGGCACCGGGAGGAGCAGGTCTGCGGGGACGGCGATGCGCTCCGCGTGCGCACCGCCACCGACCAGCGCCATCACGCGCTCGCCCGCGCGGACGTCTCGCACCGCCGAGCCCACTTCGAGGATCTCGCCGGAGACCTCCAACCCCGGGATGTCGGCGGGCCAGCCGACGGGCGCCGGGTAGTCCCCGCGCGCTTGCTGCAGGTCCGCGGCGTTGAGCCCGGCGCCGCGGACACCGATGAGTACCTGGTCCGGTTGGAGCACGGGTTCCGGGCGCTGTCGGAGCTCGAACCGACCATCGACGATGGTGACTGCGCGCATGACGCGATGCTAGGACGGAGCGACAACCGACATCGGCGCACCAACCCAGGCGGCACCCCCGCTGCTGCGGGGTTCAGCGGAGTTCGGCCGCCAAACCGACGATCTCCCGGCTGAGCTCGGTGAGACCGGGGTCGCGCTCGGCCACCGCTCGCACGAGCTCAGCGAACCGGTCGTGCCAGTCGCCACCGGGATCTGGGGCGCCGATGCGCTGAAAACCGCGTGACAGCAATCCATCCGCATTTTCGAACTGACCGCGCAGCACGGACTTGCACGCGCCGATCGCGTTCATCGCAGCGCTTTCCGGAAGCGACCACTCCGTCCCGCGCGCGTCCGGGTTGTCGACGTCGGCAGTCTCGTCGAAGGCCCGGGATGCCGCCCAGATTGCCAGGTCCAGCCGCCAGAACAGCGGAACTCCGCGGAACCGCGCGAAGATCAACCGACGCACGGTGGACCGCTGGAACTCCGGCGACGACCGCACCGATGCGACCTCGGCCACGCTCCCGAGCAGCCCGGGCAACCGCTCGACGCACTGCGCCACCGTCCCGTCCGGAACGACCCAGGCGAGGTCGATGTCGCTGTGCTCGTCGGCGGTGCCCGCCCCCAGCGACCCGATCAACGACACGCGCGAGCCGGGAACCGCGTCGGTGAGCGAACGGCGAACAGCGGCGGCGAACGCGAGTTGATCCCGGAACACGGGCCGACACTAGCCGCCGCGCACAGCGCTGGCGGTGATCCGGCGGCGGAAAAATGCCGCGACCGGGCCTGGCCGGTCTTGATAGCCTCGGTGCCATGTCCGGAGCTTCTGCCGCAGCCGCTGCTGCTGTGACCCGCACGCCCCGCTCCTAGCGGCGGCGCGGTCCTCCTGAACGTTCCGTCGCTTCGCGTCCAGACCGAAGCGGCTCTTTCGTGCTGCTCGGATTCACCTCGAGCAACGGAGTTCTCCTTGCAAACGGACATCCCCGTCCAGCGCCGGTCCACCGGCGCGCGGCCATGGCTCGTCCTCGGATCCCTGGCCATGCTCCAGTTCCTGATCGCCGTCGACGTCACGGTGGTCAACATCGCGCTGCCCTCGATCGGCGCCGAGTTCGGCGTGGACGAACGCGTCCTGACCTGGGTGGTCGTCGGCTACGCCGTCACCGGCGGCGGGTTGCTCATGCTCGGCGGCCGCTTGGGCGACGTGCTCGGCCGACGCCGGGTGCTGCTGGTCGGCACCGCGGTGTTCGGCGGGGCCTCCCTCCTGGCCGGGCTGACGCAGACGTTCCCGCTGCTGGTGGTCGCGCGACTGCTGCAGGGCGCGGGCGAGGCGATCGCGCTCCCGGCGGCGATGGCGATGATCGTGCTGACCTTCCCCGAAGGAGCGCGCCGAACGCGTGCGCTGAGCGTGTGGGCGGTCGTCGCGAGCGCCGGTCTCGTCCTGGGATTCGTGCTGTCGGGCGTCATCACCGAACTGCTCGGCTGGCGGTGGATCTTCCTGGTCGCCGTCCCGTTCACGGTGTACGTGGTCTGCGCGGCGCTGGTCCTCGTCCCGGCGGACCCACCGGGCGAGCGCAAGCCGCTCGACCTGCCCGGGTCGTTCCTGCTCACGGCGGCTCCCCTGCTCTTCGTGCTCGGAGTCGTCGAGGCGGGTGAGAGCGGGCTGGCGCCGCTGGCCCTGATCGGCGCGGTGCTCGCAGGCGTCCTGTTCGTCGTCGTGGAGCGCAAAGCGCCGAACCCGCTGATCCCGATGTCGTTCTTCCGCAACCGCACACGAGTCCGCGCGAACCTCGCGACTGCGCTGCTCAGCGCCGCGCTGTCCACGTCGTTCCTGCTGTTCACCTTCCAACTCCAGCAGCGCGCGGGCCTGACGCCGTTCGCCGCGGGAGTGGCGCTGCTCCCCTTGGCGGTGGCGCTGGTCGCGGCGGCGACCTTCGTGCCCCGCATCGTCGGGCGCTGGGGTTCGCGCACCTGCGCGGTCGTCGGCATCGCGTCGACCGCGGCGGGCATGGTCGCCATCGCCGCGGGAGCCCAGCTCGGCGCGGGCGCGATCGAGACGATCCCGGCGATGGTCCTGATCGCCGCGGGCATGGGCTTCGGCCTGGTCGGCCTCCAGCACGCGGCGGTCACCGGCGTCACCGACGACGACGCGGGCGTCGCCTCGGGCGTCCAGCGCGCCGCTGATCAGCTCGGCGGCTCGGCGGGCGTCACGCTCTACATCGGAATCGGGTTCGCACCCGCGGTGTCCGACGTCCACTCCTTCGCCGTCAGCTGCGCGCTGGCACTGGCAGGGCTCCTCGCCGCCGCGCTGATCGCGTGGCGCATCGCCTGAGCCGGGCCGGGCAGGCGACCTGCCGCCTGCCCGGCTTCACGAGGAGGTCCGGCTCCGCGCCCAGGCGCGCAGCTGCGGCTGGATCTCGTTCAGGAAGTCGGACTTCGCGCGTGTGTAGTCGTCGTAGTCCGGAGCGTCCGCGTGCTGCTCGGCCAGGGCGCGCTTGATCTGCTCGTAGCGGCGCGCTTGGTCGGGGTGGTGGCGCAGCCAGTCGCGGAACTCGACGACGAATTCCGCGAAGGGGGAATCGGTCCGGCGGATGTGCAGGATGGCGGCTTCGGCGGGAGCGTGGAAGAGCCGCTTCTCGTAGCGCGCGGCATCAGCGCGATCACCGGGCCTGGGAGTGTCGCGGTGAACCCCCGGGGAATCCGGTCGCGCGCCGTGAGCGGGGACGAAAGGCGTCGGTGCGAGGACATCGGCGAGCTCGGCCAGACCCGGCAGGGACGGCATCCGCACCTGCAGGTCCACGATCGGCTTCGCGGCGAGGCCCGGCACCGCGGTGGAGCCGATGTGCTCGTAGACGAAGCGGTCGGCCTCGTCGAGCGGCGCGAACGCGGCGCGCACTTCGCCGAGCAGCTGCTGCGCTCGTGCTGGCCACGCTGGATCGTGGGCGACGATGACGGCCGGTGGCATGCGGCGGACGCTACCAAGGTCGTGAGTGCTTTCTGGTGTTCTGGCACCAGAAAGCACTCACGGGCGACCACCTGCGGAAGGCGGCCTCCCTGGGAGGGGTGCCAATTTCGAGGATTCCCGGGGAATTGGTGCTCGGTGGTGGTACCCGGGTGGGGTTGGGGTGGGGGGTGGCGTTTCGGACGTGGCCGGGTTTGGGTTCGAAGCGGTGGGTGGTCGGCTTGGGGAGGCTGCAATTTCAATGAGGTTTTTCCAACCTCGTTCTGAGTGGCGGTGCGGGTGGCGGAACCTCAGCGCCCGCCTGGCTGTGGGTGCCCAACTTGATGTATGCCAATACACGGCAGTTGGGCCGTCCTCGCCAGGCGAACGCTGAGAACCCGCGGCGGTGCAAGCTGCGAGGGTGGGCTATGCGCCTAGCGGCGCATGCGGCACCTGCCGACCGGTGCCGGTCGCCCTTCGCGGCTGCGGTCCACGGCCAGGATGAAAAAGGCTCAATCGAAATTGCGTCGTTCTCGACGGAGGCTGCGGTGGCGACGTGGGCGATTTCAATCGAAATTGCAGTCGTCACCACTCCTCGGACGGCCGCGATAGCGGTCGACGGGCGGAGCCCAGGACGCTGATCGCACGGCCGTCGTCCTGGTGGTGACGTCGGAGGGCTGCGTCGCCAACCGCGGGTTTCGATGCCTACGGTGCCGGTTTCGCGGGAAATCGCGCCCGACAGGCAGGACGACCACAAGGTGGATCCGCCTCCGCAGGGAACCTAGGTTCCCAAGGACAAGCCCCGCTCACCAGCCCCACCGCATCCTTCGGCACGCCAGGGCGACCGATTCCTACCGCCGAAGCACAAGCCCCGGCGCACCTGCGAACACGACGCAAGAGCGCGAGATCGCGCCCGTTCGGCACCTCTCCGAAGGCGGTGATACCGGGCCCGGACCGGTCGGCGGGGGCAACGATCGCGCTGCCGAAGTCCGGGTGGCGACGTCATCACAAGAGCCCCGAAACGCAACGAGGGCCCCCGGTCGGTGCCGGGGACCCCCGCGCTCGCAAGGTGCGATCAGCGTCGGCCGATCTCACCGCCGTCCTTGCGCCACACCGCCACGACCGACGGGCGCGGCTGGGAGTTGCCGCCGTCCGGCCAGTGCGATGCCGGGTTGTCCGCGCTGGCGCCGTCGAGCTCGCCCGGGTGCTGCACGCACACCGTCACCAGGGTGTCCCGGACCACCGGGCCGCAGGTCTCCGCGCCGTTCGGCACGGTCAGGAACTGCTTGACGAAGCCGCGCTCCGGGCCGTCCACCGGCACCGCGAACAGGCCGTCGTTGCTCTTCAGCGCGTTGCCGTCGGTGGAGATCCACAGGTTGCCGTGCCGGTCGAACGCCACGTTGTCCGGGCAGGAGATGGGGCTGACCCGCGACTTGTCGAAGCCGCCGAAGAAGGTGCTCGGGTCGTTCGGGTCGCCGCACACCAGCAGCAGGTTCCAGCGCAGCTTGGTGCCGGTGGCGTCGTCGTCGATCTCCAGCACGTGGCCGTGCTTGTTGCCGACCCGCGGGTTGGCCTCGTCCGGCGCGGCGTTGCCGGTCGAGCCGCGGTTGGAGTTGTTGGTCAGGGCGCAGTAGATGCGGCCGTTGACCGGGTTCGGCTGGATGTCCTCCGGGCGGTCCATCTTGGTCGCGCCCACCGCGTCGGCGGCGAGGCGGGTGAAGATGTAGACCTCTTCGGCGGTGAAGCCGGGCACGAACGACTTGTCGCCGCTGGCCAGCGGGATCCACTCGCCGGTGCCGTCGAAGGCGCCGTCGGAGGGCAGCTTGCCGGTGCCGTCGATCTCGCTCGCCGGGCTGTTGCCGGTGAACTTCGCGACGTAGAGCGTGCCGTCGTCGAGCAGCGTCATGTTGTGCCGACGGGCGTGGGCGCTCTTGCCCGACTTCATCTTGCCGTTGGAGACGAACTTGTAGATGTAGTCGAAGCGCTCGTCGTCACCGGAGTAGGCGACCACGCGGCCGTCCTCGGCGACCTTGACCGCCGCGCCCTCGTGCTTGAAGCGGCCGAGCGCGGTGTGCTTGACCGGGGTGGAGTTCGGGTCGTGCGGGTCGATCTCGACGATCCAGCCGAAGCGGTTGGCCTCGTTCGGCTCCTGCGCGAGGTCCCAGCGCTTGTCGAACTTCTCCCACTTGCGGGTGCTCGTCGCGCCCTTGAGGCCGTAGCGGGCGAGGCGCTTCTTGGCGGTCGGGTCGGTGATCGAGTCGGCGTTGGCGAAGTACTGGTTGAAGTTCTCCTCGCCGGACAGGATCGTGCCCCACGGAGTCAAGCTGCCCGCGCAGTTGTTCTGCGTGCCGAGCACCTTGGTGCCGGTCGGGTCGGCGGAGGTCTTGAGGTGGTCGCTGCCCGCGGCCGGTCCGCGCAGCTCGAACGGCGTGTTCAGGGTGATGCGGCGGTTGTACCGGCTCGGCTGCACCTTGAGGCCGCCGTTGTTCTCCCGCTCGACGTAGACGACCGACAGGCCGTGCGCCGCCCACGCGATGCGCACCTGCTCCTCGGTCGGGTTGTTCTCGTCGTACCCGGCGAACATGTGGGTCTCGGTGGTGTACTCGTGGTTGACCACCAGCAGGTTGCTCCGGCCGCTGCCGTCCAGCGGGACCAGCTCGGCGAAGTCGTTGTTGTAGCCGAACTGCTGCTCCTGCGCGGCAGCGGTCTGGTTGTTGAAGTCGAACTCGGGGGCGCCGGGCACCACCGGGTCGCCCCAGCGGATCACGATGCCCTGCTCGTAGCCCTCCGCGGTGACCACGGCGTCTTCGGTGTTCGGGGCGACCGGGGTGAAGTCGGTGCCCGGGATGCTCCCGCTGCCGGGTCCGCGCAGCGGCGCGGGCGCAGCGGCGGCCGCGGTGCCGGACAGCGCGGCCGCGCCGCCGACGGCCAGCGCGAAGGCACCGCTGGCCTTCAGCGCGTTGCGCCGGCTGAGCACGCCTTCGACGATGTCGCCGAAGTAGGAGTTGTCCGAGGTGTTGGGCGCTTCGTGCGCGCAGGCGTTGCCGCACCGGTACTTGCAGGTCACCGAGGCGCGGTTCGCGGAGTGGTGGGGAAGCAGCGGAAGCGGGATGACCCGCCCGTTGTCCGGTCGGGGAGACAAGCGGACCTCCAAATGCTCATCGGGAACAACCGGACGTTAGGTCGATCAGGCGATGGTTCCAGTACGCGAAGGTGAACAGCGGCCGAACTTGCGACGCAGAGTTATCGAAACCGGCCGCTGATCTGCCGAAAGGGGCGACATCGGGTAGTCGGTCGATCACCGAACTAGAGCGCGCTGGCCACGTTCAACCACACCCGGAACTGCCGGTACACGTCGTCCACCGGACCGCTGATCGTGACGGTGCGGTCGTCGCGGCCGGTGACGCCGGGCAGGTTCCGCAGCACGTCGGCCACCGCGGCGGACTGCCAGCGCACGACGAGCGTCGTGGTGCTCGGTGCGGACGGCGTCGGGAGCTCGCCGGTCAGGCAGGCGGTGACGGCGGATTCGATGGCCTCGCGGGCTTCCGCGAGCGGCCGGAGCTCGGCCGCGAAGCGCCCGCGCGCGTACTTCACCGGCACGGTCCGCACGCGCGGGTCCCACTCGGCCATCTCCGCGCAGGCGGTGTCGTCGCCGGAGAGCAGCACCACGGGAACGCCGAGGGCGGCGGCGGTGGCGTGCGAGAACCCGATCTCACCGGCGGGGCGGTCGTCGAGCCAGATGTCCTCGATCGCGCCCGTGAAGCTGTGGCTGAGCACGCCCGAAGTGCCTGCCCGCGAGTGGTAGCCGATGCACAGCGCGGCGTCGAAGGTGTTGTCCAGGCCTTCGAGCATGCCCATGGCCTTGGGCTTTCCGCGGATCAGCCGGGCAGCGGGGTGCAGCATGTCCGAGCGGAGGTTGCGCATCGGGCCGTGCGCGTCGTTCACGGTGACCTCGGTGGCCCCGGCGGCGAGCGCACCTCGGACGGCCGCGTTGACGTCTTCGGCCATCATCAGCCTGCCGTGCTCGTAGTCCCGGCCGGTCGGCTGGACGTCTTGGGCGTCGACCAGCCCGGTGATGCCTTCCATGTCGACGCTGAGGTAGATCCGCACGCGCACCTCCGAGGTCGGGGCTTCTGAGATGTTGGCACGGCGCCGGGCGGAAAAATCGGTATCGGCCGAAGTGCGCGCGTTGCTACTTTCCACCGCATGGCCAGTCCTGCCGCTTGCGCCTTCACGCGGCTGCGCTCCGCTTAGGCGGCGCAGCAACCGCTTTTCGCGCCGCCGTCCGCGTCCGGGCTCCCGCTCCGACGCGCGGTTCGCCGTGCCTTGAACCACCACGCCGACCTGCGCTCGCGGGGCCCGGTTCCCACCGGTCCGCGAAGCGCAGGAGAAGCTCACCATGCCCACCCGCCGCAGGTCGGCGCGCGATCGCGCGCGCCGCGAACTCGGCCAGAACTTCCTGATCGACGAGGGCGTCGTCCGCCGCCTGGTCGACCTCCTGGAACCAACCCCGATCCCGGTCGTGGAACTCGGCGCCGGAAGCGGCGCGATCACCCGCGACCTGGTCCGCAGTGGACGCGAAGTGACCGCGGTGGAACTCGATCCGCACTGGGCGGACCGCCTCCGCGACGCCTTCCCGGACGTCCGCGTGGTCCGCTGCGACATGCTCGACTACCGCTTCCCGACCGCGGAGCACGCGGTGGTCGGCAACCTGCCGTTCGGCCTCACGACGTCGATGACCCGCCGCTTGCTGACCGAGAAGTCCTGGTCGGAAGCGGTGCTGCTGGTGCAGTGGGACGTCGCCCGCAAGCGCGCGAAGGGCGCCAACCAGCTGAACGCCCAGTGGGCCCCCTGGTACGAGTTCCAGCTCCGAGGCAGGGTCCCGGCACGCTCGTTCCGCCCGATGCCCGCGGTAGACGGCGGAATCCTGAAAGTGCGCCGCAGGCTCCAACCCCTGCTGCCGCGAGGCGAACAGCGGCGCTACCAACGATTCGTCGAAGCCGTGTTCACGGGCCGAGGCCGAGGCACGACCGAGATCGTCCGCAACGTCACCGGCCACCGAGTCCGCAACCTCCCCGCCCTCCCGAGAGACCTCCAGGCAGAGGACTGGGCCCGCCTCTACGCCGAAACCACCTGACCGCTGGCCACACCACCCCTCGCACCTGCCGAGGGGTGGTGACGGCGGCAATCTCGATTGAGGTTTTTCCAGCCTCGTTCTGAGTGGCGGTGCCGGTGGCGGAACCTCAGCGTCCGCCTGGACTGCGGGTGCCCTGACTGATGTATGACCGATACACGGCGTCAGGGCCGTCCTCGCCAGGCGAAATTGCATCACCCCAAGCCGACCACCTACCGCTTTGAACCCCAACCCGACCACGTCCGCAACGACACCCCTCCCACCCCGGTATCACCGCCGATCACCCGGCCGCGCCGCAGGTCCAGGCGGCACCCGCATAGTGAACGTTGCGTTCTCAATTACTCCGGGCTACCGTTCATAGTGAACGGGCCGTCTTCTAGTTGGCGCGGTTCGGGCGCCGGGATCGGGGGTCGTCGTGGAGCTGGTCCTTCCGCTGCGGGAGTTCGGCCGCGGCGACCTGGCCGCTGCCGAGGGCAAGGGGGCGAACCTCGGCGAGCTGGTCAACGCCGGGTTCGCCGTCCCCGACGGGTTCGTGATCACCACCGAGGCGTACGCCGAGGTCGTGAAGTCGGCGGACCTGACCGCGGTCGGCGACGCGGCCGCGCTGCGGGCCGAGTTCGAAGCGGTGACCGTGCCGGACGAGCTGGCCGGGGCGATCGTCGCCGCGTACGGCGAGCTGGGTGGCGGGCCGGTCGCGGTGCGGTCGAGCGCCACCGCCGAGGACCTGCCCGGGGCCGCGTTCGCCGGGCAGCAGGACACCTACCTCAACGTCGTCGGTGAGGCGGCGCTGCTCGATGCCGTGCGCCGCTGCTGGGGTTCGCTGTGGACGGACCGCGCGATCGCCTACCGCGCCAAGCGCGGCATCTCGCCCGCCGAGGTGCGCATCGCCGTGGTAGTGCAGCGGATGGTCGACGCCGAGTTCGCCGGGGTCATGTTCACCGCCAACCCGGTCACCGGGGATCGGCAGCAGCTCGTGGTCGACGCGAGCAGCGGACTCGGCGAAGCGGTGGTCTCCGGCCTGGTCACGCCGGACCACTACGTCCTGAGCCCGGAAGGGCAGGTCCACGAGTGGTCGGCGGGTCGCCGCGAGGTGGTGATCAGGAGCGCGGCGACTGGCGGCGTCACCGAGCAGACCGGTGCCGCCGCTGAACGGCTGCCCGACGCGGTCCTCGCGGAGCTCGCGCGGCTCGGCACCCGGGTCGCCGCGCACTTCGGGCGTCCGCAGGACATCGAGTGGGCATGCGCCGCCGGTCGGGTGCTGTTGTTGCAGGCCAGGCCGATGACGGCGCTGCCACCGCCGCCGCTGGAGCTGAACTGGCGGCAGCGCAAGCTCGGCTCGATCCTGCTCGAGTACATTCCGCACCGGCCGTACCCGATCGACATGTCGACATGGGTACCGCGCGGCCCCGCCGGGCTGATGGCCCGAGTGACCAACGCCTACGGGATCCGGGGCGCGTTCGAGGACTTCCTGCCGGAGGTCGACGGCGTGGTGGACCGGTTGATCCCGCCGTCGCCGCGCCCTTCGCTGGGGGTGCTGGCAGCGCCGTTCAAGCTGCTCTCCCGCGCCCGCCGCTACGACCCGGCGCGCTGGACGGCGGACCCGCGGTTCATCCGGTTCCGGGCCGACGTCCGCGAGCTCGCCGCCCTCGACCTGGCCGCGATGCCGTGGTCGGAGCTGGTCCGCGTGCCCAGGAGGGCGCTCGACGCGGTGGAACCGGTCGCCGACCTGCGCATCGACTACCTCCCGGCCACCGGGTTGTCGCTGGCGCGGCTGCTGGTGGCGCTCAAGGTGATCGGTCGTTCGGAGCTGATGGGCGAGCTGATCGCGGGTGCGCGCACCCGCACCTCCGACGCCAACCGCGCGCTGGAATCCCTGGCCGCGCAGGTGCGGGAGAACCCGCAGCTGAAGGCGGCGGTCGACGGTCTCGACCCGGCGAAGCTGGCCGACTTCCCCGAGTTCCACGCGGATTTCGCGGCGTTCCTGGCCGAGTACGGCCACCGCGAGACCGAGACCCCGGTGCTGGTCACGCCGCCGACCTGGGGTGAATCGCCGGAAACGGTGCTGGGGCTGGTCAAGGTGCTGGCCGCCGCGGATCCCAAGCCCGCCGAGCACGCGGACCGCGAGCTGCGCAGTCCGCTCCTCCGCCGGTGGGTGCAACGCGCCCGCGACGGCGTTGCCTTCCGCGAGGACAGCCACTTCTACTTCACGATGCCGCAGCCGATCCTGCGCCGGTCGCTGCTGGAGATCGGCCGCCGACTGGTCGGCGCTGGCGTGCTCGACGAGCCGGAGCAGGTCTTCCACCTGCGGTTGGAGGAGTTGGAGGCGACCGACGACCCGGCCCGGGCGGAGCGGCTGCGCGGACTCGTCGCGGCCCGGTCGGCCCGCCGCGAGGAGCTGGCGGGGGTGCGGCTCATCGACCCGGGCCTGATCTTCCCGCACGAGGACCGCGGTGACGCGCTGGTGACCGGGACCCCGGCCAGCGGCGGTCGGGCCACCGGTCCGGCCCGGGTCATCCGCGAACCCGCCGAGTTCTCCCGGCTGAACAGCGGAGACGTGCTGGTCTGCCGGTACACGAACCCGTCGTGGACACCGCTGTTCCAGCGCGCCGCGGCGGTGGTCGTGGACTCCGGCGGTCCCGCCTCGCACGCCGCCATCGTGGCCCGCGAGTACGGCATCCCGGCGGTGATGGGCACGGCGACCGGCACCAGCGAGATCACCGACGGGCAGGTCGTCACCGTCGACGGCGGCACCGGGCGAGTCGTCCCGGCGAACTCCGAGGAGTCCGCGGCATGACCAGCACCGACCACCGCAAGCTCCCCCGCCGCCGCGGCGACGAGCTCACCGCCGCGATCTTCGCGGCGACCCTGGCCGAACTGGCGGAGGTCGGCTACGCGGGCCTGACCATGGAACGCGTCGCGGAACGCGCCAGGACCGGCAAGGCATCGCTGTACCGGAGGTGGTCGAGCCGCATGGAGCTGGTGCTCGCCGCGGTCTACAGCACCTGGCCGGAACCGGCGGAGGTGGTGGACACCGGCACCCTGCGCGGCGACCTGCTCGCGATGATGCGGCACAACGCCGAGGTGCTGGCGGGTCCGGCGGGCGAGGCGATGCGCGGGCTGCTCGGGGACGTGCTGGCGGACGAGGACCGGATGGTGCGGCTGCGCCAGCTCTCCCGAGCGCGCGGTCGGCGGACGGTGGAGGAGATCGTCCGCCGGGCGGCCGAGCGCGGCGAGGTGGCGGCGGAGATCCCGCCTCGCCGCCTGGAGGTCGGCCAGGCGATGATCCGCCAGCAGTTCCTCTTCGGCGGGACCCCGATCCCGGACGAGGTGATCGTGGAGATCGTGGACGACGTGCTGATCCCGCTGTTCGCGAAGTAGCGGGTGGCGGTTCTGCCGATTTCGCGCGAAATCGGCGGGTGCCCGAGCACGTCTGAGGGGCGCCTTCCGCCGGGTTGGCGGGAGGCGCCCCTCAGCTCGGGTTTCAGCGGCGGAGGGCGAAGGCTCCGGGGCCGAAGGCCGCGAGGAGGAGGAAGGTCCAGGAGTACAGGGCCGCCAGCTCGCCCATGTTGTGCAGGGGGAGCAGCCCGGTCGGGGCGTGGTAGACGAAGTAGGCGTAGGCCATCACGCCGGAGAGCACGAAGGCCGCGGTGCGGGTGCCGAAACCGGCGATGACGCACAGGGCGCCGACCACCTCGATCAGGCTGCCCCACCAGCCCGGCCACTGGCCGAAGGGCACCGCCGTGCCCGCGCCGTCGATGCCGCCGAAGAAGCCGAATCCCTGCAGGCCGTGGCAGAGGAAGAGGAAGCCCACCACGACCCGGAACAGCGCGAGCACGAACGGGCGGACGCGGTCCGCGGTGGCGGCGACGGCGGCGGTCTTGGTGGTGGCGGTGGTCTCGGTCTGAACGCTCATGGCTGGTGTCCTCTCAGGCTCTTCGGGGTGCCTTCACCCATGCGTCGAACGAGCCAGCCCCGGATCGACACGTGCCGCCAACTTTTTCCGGAAGAAGTTACGGCCGCTGTTTCGCCTGGTAGAGCCGCTGGCTCCTCAGAGCGCCCGCCACCAGGGGTGGGCTTCGGTGGTCGGGAACATCCCGTCGCCGAGGACCACGCGGAACGGGTTCGCGCCGATCACCGCCCAGGCGTGCTCGGCGTGCTCGGCCGGGAAGTCCTGGCTCGTGACCAGTGGGAAGAGGTCGTCGAAGGCGTCCGAGAACAGTTCGCTCAGGGGCTCGCCGAGCCGGTCGTACGCACCGTCGCGCAGGTGCGCGGCCAGCTCGTCCAGGCCCATCCGGGACGTCGCCGGGTCGTCGTCGTGCAGGTGGTCGGCCGCTTCGAGGCAGAGTTCGCGCAGGTCCTCGGGGACCTCGACGACGGACGGCAGGGTGCTGAACGCCGCCATCAGGTCGCCCGGGTCCTGGTGCGGGAAGCCCTTGGCCTTGCCGAGGCAGTACGGCACGAACTGCGGGAACTCCACGGCGTGCGCGGCCTGCGCCACGCGCACCCAGAACTCGGTCGGCAGCTCGTCGGCCCGGCCGACCTCGTCCGCCCAGTGCCCGATGAGGTGCAGCGCGTTCATCCAGAAGTGGTGGTACCCGTCGGCGATGCAGTCGGCCAGCTCGGCGGCCTGCCCGCTGTCGTTGCGCAGCGCCTCCGGGACGAGCTCGGTGGCCGCGGTCAGGTGCTCCACCAGGCCGCCGTCCGGGAAGGTCAGGCCAGCGGTCAACCAGTCGGGATACATTCCTCGCCCTCCTCTCGGGCCGACCACCGGGCGGGTCGACGCACCGAGCGGTGGGACGGGAGGGCGGCATCGGCAGTTCCGGGGCGGCCGCTGGTATCGAGATCAGTTCGCGCGCGAAAACCGGTCGCCCCGCTGCGGTCCGCGCTGACAACCTCCTCGCATGACCCCAGCGGAAGTGCTGCTCATCGGGGGCCGGGCGGGTGTCGGCAAGACGACGGTGGCGTGGGAGGTCTCCGCGCTGCTGCGCGAGGCGGCGGTGGCGCACGCGGTCGTCGACGGCGATTTCATGGGTGAGGTCCACCCGGCCCCGCCCGGCGACCCGGACCGCTCGGAGATCACCGAGCGGAACCTGGCGGCAGTGTGGGCGAACTTCGCGCGGCTCGGCTACCGCCGCCTCGTCTACACGAACACCGCATCCGTGCTGCCCTCGGAAGCCGGGCTGTTCGCACGAGCCCTGGGCCCGGACGTCCGGACCACCCGGGTGCTCCTCACCGCCACCGACGCCACGACCCGAGAACGCCTGATGCGCCGGGAAATCGGCTCGGGGCTGGAACGAGAGCTGGCGGGAAGCGCTCGCAGCGCACGCCACCTGGACGAGCACACGTCCGCGGAAGTCATCCGGATCCCGACGGACGGGCGGTCGGTGGCGAGCATCGCGCGCGACGTGGTGACCGGCTGGATCCCAGGACTGACCTATGTGGATGGTTGAGGGGCACCTCCGGGCAGGTGCCCCTCAACCGGTCAGCGCCAGACGGCAACCACCGACGGGCGGGGCTGGGAGTTGCCGCCGTCGGGCCAGTGGGAGGCCGGGTTGTCCGCGCTCGCCCCGTCGATCTCGCCCGGGTGCTGGGCGGAGACCATGACCAGGTCGTCCTGGACGATCGGGCCGCAGGCCTCCGCGCCGCGCGGGACGGACAGGAACTGCATCACGTGGCCCCGGTGCGGGCCTTCCAGCGGGACCGCGTAGAGGCCGTCGTTGGCGCCGAGGGCCTCCGAGGAGTCCGTGCTGATCCAGAGGTTGCCGTGGCTGTCGAAGGTCACGTTGTCCGGGCAGGAGATCGGGCTGACCTGGGACTTGTCGAAACCGCCGAAGTAGGTGCCGGGGTCGTTCGGATCGCCGCAGACCAGCAGCAGGCGCCAGGTGAAGCGGGTGCCCGCCGGGTCGTCGTCGAGCTCCAGGACCTGGCCGTGCTTGTTGGCCGTGCGCGGGTTCGGCTCGTCGGCGGGCGCCTTGCCGTCCGGGCCGCGGTCGGAGTTGTTGGTCAGCGCGGCGTAGACGCGGCCGGTCTTCGGGTGCGGTTCGACGTCCTCCGGGCGGTCCATCTTCGTCGCGCCGACCTGGTCGGCGGCCAGCCGGGTGAAGACGTAGACCTCCTCGGCGGTCATGCCTTCCACGAAGCTGGTGTCGTTGTGCGCCAGCGGGATCCACTCGCCGGTGCCGTCGAACTCGCCGTCGGCCGGGAGCTTTCCGGTGCCGTCGATCTCGCCCGGGCTGTCGCCGGTGAGCTTCGCGACGTAGAGGGTGCCCGAGTCCAGCAGGGACATGTTGTGCCGCCGGGCGTGCGCGCTGCTGCCGCGCTTCACCTTGCCGTCGGAGACGAAGCGGTACAGGTACTCGAACTTCTCGTCGTCGCCCATGTACGCCACCGCGCGGCCGTCGTCGGCGATGCGGATGTTGGCGCCCTCGTGCTTGAAGCGGCCGAGCGCGGTGTGCTTGACCGGCGTCGACCCCGGGTCGTACGGGTCGAGCTCGATGATCCAGCCGAACCGGTTCGGCTCGTTGACCTGCTGGGCGAGGTCCCAGCGGGAGTCGAAGCGCTCCCACTTGCGCTCGGTGGCGGCGCCCTTGATGCCGTAGCGGGCCAGCCGTTCCCGCGTCTTCGGGTCGGTGACCTGGTCGGCGTTGGCGAAGTACTGGTGGATGTTCTCCTCGCCGGAGAGGATCGTGCCCCACGGGGTCACGCCGCCGGAGCAGTTGTTCATGGTGCCGAAGGAGCGCGTTCCGGTCGGGTCGGCCGGGGTCTTCAGCAGGTCGCTGCCCGCGGCCGGGCCGCGCAGCTCGAACGGGGTGTTCAGGGTGATCCGGCGGTTGCGCCGGTCCAGCACGGGTTTCGGCGCGCCGTCGCCGGTTTCGAGCACCACCACGGACAGCCCGTGCGCCGCCCACGCGATGCGGACCTGCTGCTCGGTCGGGTTCTCCGGGTCGTAGCCGCGGAACAGGAACTCCTCGGTGGTGTACTCGTGGTTGTTCACCATCAGCCGCCGGTCGCCGTCGAGCGGCAGCAGCGCGCAGAAGTCGTTGTTGTAGCCGAACTGGGCTTCCTGCGCCTCGGGCGTCTGGTTGTCGAAGTCGAACTCCGGCGCACCGGGCAGGATCGGGTCGCCCCAGCGGATCACCACGTCGTGCTGGTAGCCGTCCGGGACGACCACCGCGTCCGCGCTGTTCGGCTGCACCGGGGTGAAGTCCAGGCCCGGCGGCGGACCGGGGGCGGCCGCGGCGGGCCGGGTGCTGAGACCGGGGAGCACCGCGGCGGATGCCGCGACCACCGCGCCCGCCCGCAGGAACCCGCGCCGGTTCAGCGCGGCGGTCAGCAGATCGCCGAAGTACGGGTTGTCCGTGGGGTTCGGCGGGTGCTCGGAGCACTGGTCGCCGCAGCGGTACCGGCAGGTCAGGCGCGCCCGACCGGTGGAGAGCAGGGGCAGGAGTCGGCGTTCGTCCGGCTGTGGTGGCACCGGTACCTCCAAGCAGATCGGGAAACGGCTTGGAGCGTATGCCAAGGCGAACGAACGGCAAGAGCTTTGCGGAAAACAGGTGAATTCCCGACGAATGCTTGCCAACGGCGAACGGGCCGCCCACACCTCGGTGGACGGCCCGTTCGGTCGAAGTGGGCTCAGAACTCCTCGCCGACCAGCGCGGCCTCGGCGGGAACCTGGTGGGCGTTGCCCCTGGTGCGCAGCTCCAGGGAGAGCAGACCGGCCGCGATCACGCACAGCACCGCGCCGACGGCGAACGGGGCGTGGTTCGAGCCGAACCAGGTGGCGACGTGCCCGACCAAGGTGGCCGCGACCGCGCCGCCGAGCCAGCGGAGGAAGTTGTAACCGGCGCTGGCGACCGGGCGCGGCGCATTGCTGATGCTCATCGCGGTACCGGTGAACAGGGTGTTCAGCAGGCCGGAGGCCAGGCCGCTGAGGATGACCGCGACGACCACCACGGGCTTGGAGCCGACGGCCATCACGCCGAGCAGGACCGCGAAGATCAGCACCGCGATGATGGTGCCGCCGACCTCGCCGAAGCGGGCCGCGAGCCGCGGGGCCAGGAACACACCGGCGACGGCGACGCACAGGCCCCAGCCGAAGAACACCAGGCCGACCGCGATCGCACCGAACTCCAGCACGAACGGTGCCCAGGCCAGCACGATGAAGAACGCGGCGGTGTAGAAGGCCGAGCCCAGCGCGGTCCGCAGCAGTCCGCCGTGGCCGAGCGCGCGGAGCGGGTCGAGCAGCCGGACCTCGGCGCGCTCGGAGCGGTCCCCGTCCTTCGGCAGGAAACCGGCGGACAGGATCAGCGCGATCGCCATCAGCACCGCGGTCCCGGCGAACGGCCCGCGCCAGGAGATGTTGCCCAGCAGCGCACCCAGCAGCGGCCCGGTGGACAGGCCGATGCCGAGCGCCGCCTCGTAGAGCATGATGGCGGCGCCCTGGCCGCCGCTGGCGGCGCCGACGATCACCGACAGCGCGGTGGCGATGAAGAACGCGTTGCCCAGGCCCCACACCGCGCGCAGCGCGACGAGCTGGCCGATCGAGCTGGCCATCGCGCACAGCAGCGTGGCGACGACGATCAGCACCAGCCCGGTGACCACCGTCCGCTTCGCGCCGAAGCGGGCGCTGAACGCGCCGGTGATGAGCATCGCCACGACCTGCACGCCCAGGTAGGACGAGAACAGCAGCGTGACCTGCTCGGGCCCGGCACGCAGTGCCTCGGCGATGGAAAGCAGGATCGGGTCGACGAGACCGATGCCCATGAAGGCGATCACGGCGGCGAAGGCGGTGATCCACACCGCTTTCGGCTGCCCCTTGAACACGTCGAGAAACCGAACGTCATGCCCGGCGCTCATCGGCCGACACCCCTCGCAGCAGGAAATGATTTCATTTGCAATGCTAACAATTTTTACTTAGCATCCCAAACGAACATGAGCGAGCTCACCGCGCAAGCGGCCGACCAGCTGAAACTCCGGCCGGGCCGGTTCGCCCGATCGGCCGGTCCGCACCCGGATCAGCTGCTCAAACCGGCGCGAGCCGCGGTGGCGATCACCTCCTCCGGGTGGTGCTCGGCGATGACGGCGAGCACCTCGGCCGCGCTGGCGTGCTGGCTCCCGGCGATCTCGGTGATCAAGGACAGCTGGTCGGACGTCGGGTGCCGGTCGAACTCGGTCAGGAACAGCTCGGTGTCCTCGTCCAGCGCGGCCGCCATGCCGTCCAGCGCGCACAGCAGCTCGTCGCCCGGGCGGAGCACGCCGGCGTTCGACGGCCCGGCCTGCAGCCACACCCGCACCGCCGGGCCCGCCACCGGATCCTCGACCAGCTCGCGGGCGGCCGCGACGCCCTCCGCGCCGGTGTGCTCCAGGACCGCCAGCGCGGACAGCCGGACCGTCGGGTCGTCCACCCGGCGCAGCAGCGCCGCCAGCTCACCGCTCGCCTGCCGGGCACCGCGCTGCTCGATCCACCGCGAGATCAGCACCTGCTGCGCGTCGGCGGGGGTGTCCGTGATGGCGAGGGCGAGCAGCTCCGCGGGCGCGGTCACCAGGTCGTCCACGGAGGGGACGCGGAAACCGAAGGCGCGCAACGACTCCCGAGCCGCCCACAGCCCTGCGGGCAGCAGCTCGACCACGGTGCGGTCGTCCTCGGTGCTGACGTGCGTGCGGACCGCCTGCATCGACTCCCACTGGGCGAGCACCCGGCGAACGACGTCGCGGACCGCCTCGTGCGCCTCGGGCTCCGCCTCGTCGAGCAGTTCGCAGGTCATCGTCACGATCAGCTCCAGCGGCACCGCGTCGGTCCGCGCGTACAGCACGCTCAACGCCGCCTGCACGATCTCCGGCAGCGCATCGGCGTCGGCCAGCACGTCCAGCTGCTCCCGGAAGACGTCGTCCACCAGCACGAACCGCTGCCACAGCCGGGTCCACAGCAGTTCCGGCCGGGTCAGCAGCGGATCGGCGACCAGGGTGCGCACCAGCAGATCGCCGGACGGGCGGACCAGACCGGCGCGCTCGGCCCACTCCAGCAGCAGGTCGGCGTCCTCCGCGCGGCCGTCCAGCGCGGCCACCAGGTCGTCCACATCGGACGGATCGCGGCCGTCGCCGATCCAGTCCAGCACGGTCCGGATCCGCTGCACGATCGGCGATCCCGCCGCGATCGCCCGGTGCGGTTCGAGGACCGCGAGCTCGACCGGGGGCAGCCACAGCGCGGGCTGGTCGCCCGGCTCCAGCGCCTCGCGGCGCTCGATCTCCTCCAGCACGTCGTGGTCCACGTCGACCTCGTCGGCCTCCACCGCGGTGAAGAACTCCGCCACCGCCCGCGGGTCCTCGGTGTCCACGCCGAGCTCCCGCATCGCGACCGCCCAGAACTTCTCCGAGCCCCACTCGGACGGTTCGGCCATCGCCGCCAGGTAGTCCGGGGTGGCGCGCTCGACCGCCTCGTGCAGGTCGGACACCGGGTCCGGGCCGGTCAGCAGGTCGTGCTCGGCGAGGAAGCCGATCCACTGGTGCAGGAAGTCCGGTGCGAGCGACCAGTCCGCCAGCACGACCCGGCGCGGTACCACCTCCACCAGGAACCTGGCCAGCTCCTCCTCGGACCACCAGGCCAGCAAGCCGTCCCGGCGGAACTTGTCGGTCAGCAGCTGGTCCAGCAGCTGCTCGGCGCCCAGCTCGGGGCGGCTGCGGGTGAACCGGGCGATCAGCTCGGCCCGGGCGGCCTCGAACCGGTCGACCTCGCCGTGGATGAAGACGGTGCGCATGGTGCGCTCCTTTCGCTCAGGTGTGCGGATCACGTCGAGGGTAGGGAGTGAGCACGGCGATCCCGGGTAGCGCAAGCAAGGTTCTGCACCTGTGTCGGGACCCCCTAACGGGTGAAGTCGCGCGGGCCTAGGTATGCCCGTGGGTACTTGTCCCGCTTCGAGCACCAGTGCCGCTGGTCCATGCTTTCGCTGCGCCCGACACGGGCGCCGCGCCGCTGACCAGCGGCGCACCAACGCGAAGGACCTGCAGGGCAGCCCGGAAACCCGCCGCCCCGGTCCTGGCCCACCCGGCCGGGGTGACGACGCGGGCTGTCGGCGAAGCCGCAACAGGGAGGAGGTCCCGGCGACCGGGCGACAGCACCTGCCCCAGCTGGCTGCCGCCCGGCCTCCCGTCAGCGAGGTGGGTGCCACCCGTCCGACCAGGCGGCAACGGAGCCGCCGCCACCCACCTCGCTGAACCCCGAACTTCGCGTTCTCCCGTCCCCCGATCCGCAGAAGGCCCGCGAAACCACCGACATGTCCAGCCATTCCGAGTACCACGCAGCCGGATGGCGGGTCGAGCACGACCCGCGCACCCACCGCACCACGCTCCTCGTCGGCGACCGCGTCAGCGCGCTGCGCGCGCCCGTCGACTTCGCCGCCCACGTGCACCACGTGCTGGCCGTGCACCTGCAGGCCGGTCCGGTGCTCGCCGACGGTCCGGACTGGGTGCTGTTCACCCAGCCCGACCCGCACGCCGAGATCCCGGCCGACCTGCCCGAGCTCACCGCCGTCCCGGTCGGCACCCGTCTCGCGCTGCCACCGGTCCACGACCCGCGCTGGATCAGCCCGCCGCGCCTCGGCCTGTCGGCGCCCGCGCACCAGGTGGTCTGCTCCGCGTCCCGGCGCGCCCGTCTGATCGCGCCCCGCGCAGCCGCCTGAGCGTCACGGCTGCTCGGCGACCCACACTGCGATCTGCGCGCGCGACGTGACACCGAGCTTGGCCATGATGTGCTCGATGTGGCTGGCCGAGGTCCGCTTCGAGATCACCAGCTGCTCGGCGATCTGCCGGTTCGACAGGCCCTGCGCCACCAGCCGCGCCACCTCGCGCTCCCGCGGCGTCAGCCGCACCGGCGCGTCCGCCGTCGGTGCCGGGTTGCGCTCGCCCAGCGCGAACTGGATCAGCTCGTCCACCGTGCACTCCGAGCCCCGCCGCCGCGCGGCGCGCAGCTCACCGGTGGGCAGCATGTTCCGGACCCGCGCCTCGGTCTCCGCGTGCCAGGCCAGGTAGGGGCGGATGCCGAACAGGTGGCTGCCCATCGGCTGCCACGACCGGCTCACCGCGGCGCTCAGCTGCGCGGACCGCGCCGCCCGGCCCTGCGCCGCGGCCACCCACGACTCGATCTCGATCGCCAGCAGCGCGCCCAGCACGTCGCCGAACTGGTGCTTGATCCGCAGGCATTCGTGCAGGTGGGACACGGCAGCGTCGAGATCGCCCAGCCGCCAGCGGGCCAGCCCGAGCACCAGCTCGCACCACGACCGGGCCCACTTCTCGCCGTGCTCCTCGCAGATCTCCCGGCAGCGCTGGCACAGCTCGAGCGCGTGCTGCAGCTCGCCCTCGAAGACCTGCAGCACCGCCAGGGCGGCCATGCTGACCATCGCCAGCCCGTCGTGGTGCAGGACCTCCTCCTGCTCCAGCGCCTCGGTGAACCGCGCCCGCGCGGTGTCGTGGTGGTTGCGGACCAGGTCGATGATCCCGGCGGTGTGCGGGACCAGGGCCAGCACCGCGTCGGCCCGCACCTGGCTGGCCATCCCCTGCGCCTCGGCCAGCAGGTCCAGCGCCGCGTCGGAATCCCCCTGCCAGCCGCTGACCAGCGCGTCCACCAGCAGCGCGCGGGCCCGCTGCGGGCCCGGTCCGGGGGAGACCTGCAGGGCCTCGCCCAGCCAGGCGGTGCCCTCCCGCAGGGAGGCACCGGCGATCCAGAAGAACCGCAGCGCCGCTGCCATGCGCAGGGCCTCGTCGGCTTCGCCGGGCTCGGTGCAGCAGAACTTCAGCGCGGCGCGCAGGTTCTCCCGGTCCTGCCGCAGCCGGGCCAGCCACTCCACCTGGTCCGGCCCGAGCCACTCCGCGTCGACCTGCTCGGCCAGCAGCAGGAAGTGGTCGCGGTGGCGGCGGCGCAGCACCAGCTCCTTGGTGCCGCCGCCGAGCCGCTCCCGGCCGTACTCCTGGATCGTCCGCAGCAGCCGGTAGCGGGTGCGCGAGTCCTGCCGGTCCTCCTTGACCAGCACGGACTTCTCGACAAGTCCGGCCACCCCGACGAACACGTCCTCCACGGTCACGCCGTCGCCGACGCACACCGCCTCGGCCGCCTCCAGCTCGAAACCGTCGGCGAACACCGACAGCCGCGCCCACACCGACTGCTCCACCGGGGAGCACAGGTCGTAGCTCCACTCGATCGCCGCCCGCAGCGACTGGTGGTGCGGCGCCGCGCTGCGATCGCCCGAGGTCAGCAGCCGGTAGCGGTCGGTGAGCCGGGAGAGGATCTCGGGCACCGACAACGACCGCATCCACACCGCGGCCAGCTCGATCGCCAGCGGCAACCCGTCCAGCTGCTGGCACAGCCGGACCACGTCGGCCTCGTTGTCCGGCCCGACGGTGAAGTTCGGCAGCACCGCCGAGGCGCGGTCGGCGAACAGCTCCAGCGCCTCGTGCCCGACGGCCCGCTGCACCACCCGGCCCTCCTGGTCCAGCCGCGGCATCAGCAGCGGCGGCACCGACCACACCTGCTCCCCGGCGATGGCCAGCGGCGCCCGCGAGGTGACCAGCACGCGGAGCTCGGGGGCGGACGCCAGCAGCTCGCCGACCAGCGGACCGCACTCCTCCAGCAGGTGCTCGCAGCCGTCCAGCAGGATCAGCATCCGCTTGTCCGCCAGCTGCTCGGCCAGCACGTCCTCGGCGGAGGCGGTCTGGTCGCCGCGCAGGCCGAGGCCGCTGACCAGCACTTGGGCGAGGTCGCCGCGCGGGGGGACCTCGGCCAGCTCCACCAGCCAGATCCCGTCCGGGAAGGCGCGGCGCAGATCGCGCGCGACGCGGGTGGCCAGGCGGGACTTGCCGACCCCGGCCACGCCGGTGAGGGTCACCAGCCGGGAGGTCGACAGCAGTCGTTTGACCTGCGTGATCGCTCCGCGCCGACCGACGAAGCTCGTCAGGTCGTCGGGAAGCCTGCCCGCCCGCCGGGTTGTCATCGCGACCACCCGCAACTCACCGGAAGTTCGTGTGTCGAGTGTAGGCCTGGTTCAGCCGAACGGGGCGGCCGGGAGCGGCCGCAGCCGACGCCGCTGAACAGCAGGAACACCGAGGCGGAGAAGCCCACCAAGGGCGGCGCGACCGCGAGGAGCCAGCTGGAGTCCGGATCACCCGGGGGTCCGGGCGAGGTCAGCGGTCGGAGGCGAGGGGGAGGTCGGCCTGGTGGGCGGCGGTGAAGTCCTCGTCGATGAACACCACTTCGCGCCCTTCGCGGGCCAGCAGCGATGCCGCCGCGGCGGCCCGGTAGCCCGCGCTGCAGTGCACCCACACCACGCCGTCGGGCAGTTCGCGGGAACGGTCGCGGAGCTCGAACAGCGGGATGTGCGCGGCGCCGAGCAGGTGGCAGGTGCGCCACTCGCGGCGCATCCGCACGTCCAGCACCACCGTGCCCGGCCCCGCCTCGGCGAGGTCGTCGAAGGTCGCCGACGGCAGGCCGCGCACCAGGTTCGGGTCCGGGGCCAGCTCGTCCGGGGCACCGACCGCCGCGGTCGTGCGGTCGAGGCCGATGCGCACCAGCTCCCGCTGGGCGGCGGCGACCTGCTCGGACGTCGTGCCCACCAGGGTCACCGGGTCGGCCCAGTCGATCAACCAGCCCAGCCAGTGCGCCAGCGGTCCGTCCAGGCCCAGGCAGATCGCGCCCGCCAGGTGCGCCCGGGAGAACTCGCGGCGGGGGCGCAGGTCGACCACCCAGTCCCCGGTGCGCAGCTGCCGCGCCAGCTCGGCGGGCCGCAGCCGGGCCGGTTCGCGCAGGTCGACCGGGTCCGGTCCGGCCCGGTTCCGCAGCCCCAGCTGGGCGTAGTAGTCCGGGAACGGGTCCAGCCCGGTGAGGGCGTGCTCGACGAAGGCGTCCTCGTCGAGGTGGAACGCGGTGTTGACCTTCAGCTGCTGGCCGATCGTCGCGCTGCTCCCGGAACCGTGCGCGGGCCAGACCTGCGCCTCCTCCGGCAGGAGCTCGGCGAGCTTGCGCACCGAGGCGTGCTGCAGCCGGGCGAGGTCCTCGCTGTGCTGCTGGCCGAGCAGATCGGTGCGCCCGGTGGAGCCGAACAGCAGCGACCCACCGGTGAACACCCCGACCGCGCCGTCGGCGTTCTCCAGCACGTAGGACAGGTGGTGGAAGGTGTGCCCGGGCGTGGCCACCACCCGCAGCCGCACCTGCGGCGACACCTCCAGCACGTCGCCCTCCGCCAGCGGCCGCGCGAAGGCCACCTGCTCGTCCGCCGCGACCCCGTACTCCGCGCCGGTCAACCGGCACAGCTCCAGGCCGCCGGAGAGGTGGTCGTGGTGCAGGTGGGTGTCCAGCACGTGCGTGATGCGCACCCCGCGCCGACCCGCGGCGGCGAGGTACCGGTCGACGTCGCGCTGCGGGTCGATCACCGCCGCCCGCCCGCCGTCGCAGACCAGGTAGCTGCGATCGCCCAGCGATGCGGTGGCGACGGTCTCGACCTCGACCATCAGGCGGGCTTCTCGTCCCGGCCGTGGACCTGCGCAGGTGGGTGCGTGGCCTCCACGGCGGTGAACTCCTCCAGGATCTTGTAGTGGTGCTCGGCGCCCTTCGGGATGATCCACGAGTCCCCGGGCTGCAGCAGCACGATCTGGCCCTCGCTGTGCAGCTCCGCGCGGCCGCTGATCACGTAGCCGACGGTCTCGTAGTCCCGGGCGGCCGGTTCCTTCTCCAGGCCGGGCGGTTCCCCGCGCCACAGCCGCATCGCCAGGCCGACGCCCTCGGCGAGGTAGTACTGGCCCTGGGAGCCGCGCGGCGAGTGCGCACCGTCCACCTTGATGATCGTGGTGTCGCTCATCGGATCCACCTCCCCGCGTGTGCCCCGATTCTCCCGCCGCCCGCGCGCCGGGGCAGCGCGATCAGGCCAGGACCGCGGCGACCAGCACCACGCCGAGCACCCCGGAACCGATGCCCGCCAGCACCGTCCCGAGCACGTTGAGCACCGCGTACAGCCGCGCGCCGTCGGCCAGCAGCCGCACGCTCTCGTAGCCGAAGGTGCTGAAGGTGGTCAGCGCCCCGCAGAACCCGACGCCCAGAAGCGCTTGCAGCTCCGGTGCCCGGACGCCGAACAGCGCCACACCGGTGAGGACCCCGATGATCAGCGAACCGACCGCGTTGACCGTCAAGGTGCCCCACGGGAACCCGGTGTCGTGGCGGGCCTGGACCCAGCGGTCGGTGAGGAAGCGCAGGCAGGCGCCCAGCGCGCCACCGATCGCGACGAGCACGAAGGTCACCGCTGCTCCCGTCCCGCGTAGCGGATCACCTCGACCTCGTCGAGCAGCACCAGCCCCTCGGCGACCAGCTCGTCGAGCTCGGGCAGGAAGTCCCGCACCCGCTGCTCGTCGTCGACGATCACCACCGCGACCGGCATGTCCTCGCTCAGCGACAGCAGCCGCGCGGTGTGGATCGCCGAGGACGCCCCGAAGCCCTCCACGCCGCGGAACACCGAAGCCCCCGCCAGCCCGGCCTGCCTGGCCCGCCGCACGATCTCGTGGTAGAGCGGTTTGTGCTGGTAGGTGTCGGTTTCGCCGACGATCGCGGTGAGCCGGACGGCTTGGCCCCGCAGTCGCATCACCGGTTCCCCCTCCCGAACGCGCGGGCCACCGACCGGGCGGCGAGCAGTCCGGCGGCCACCGCCAGCAAGCAGGCCAGCACGGTCCCGGCCAGGTAGACCAGGGCGAGCGCGGGCCGACCGTCGAGCACCAGGTGCACCGCGTCGGCCACGTAGGTGGAGAACGTGGTGAACCCGCCCAGCACCCCGACGCCGAGGAACGGCCGGACCAGCCGGTGCGCGGTGACCAGGTCGGTGATCACGAACATCAGCACGCCGATGGCCACGCAGCCGAGCACGTTGACCAGCAGCGTCGACAGCGGGCCGGGCCAGGTGAGGTACGCGCCGTAGCGCAGCAGCGAGCCGATGGTGCCACCTGCGGCGACCACCGCGAGGACGTCCCGCGGTGGTCGCGTCCGGGGCTTGCGAGCCGGGCGCAGCTCCGCGGGGAAAGCGGACCCCATGACCCCTCCCGCACGTGCTCGACCTGTCCCCGAACAGTACCCGGACCGACCTGTCCCGCTCGTGAGCGGCGATGGCCGCAAGGACGACCATCGCCGCTCACGACAGCAGGAACTGTGGTCGTGAGCGCTGACGGTCGTAAGGACGGCCATCGCCGCTCACGAGCCGCTACGCCTCCGCCCGGTCGGCGTTGGCGTGGATCGCCGTGCGGATGTAGGCCGCAAGGCCCGGTTCGAGCTGCTCGTAGGTCGCGGTGAAGCGCTCGTCGGCCACGTACATGTCGCCGAGACCGCGGTGGATCTCGTACGTGCAGTCGTAGCACCACCGCGTGATGTGCTGCCGGTGCTGCTCCGCCAGGTCCATCGCCCGCTCGCTGTCCGGGGCCGCGCCGGACCGCTTGGCCTCCGCCAGCTGCTGCCCGACCTCCTGCTGCTCGGCCATGAAGCGCTGCCAGTCCTGCTTGGTGAAGCGGCTCATCCGCTCCTGGGACTGGCGGTACGCCTCGCTGCCGCCCCAGCGCTGCTCGGCCTCCTCCGCGCAGTCGTCCGGGTCGAAGTCGCCGAACAGCTCGAACTTCTCCTCCTGCGTCAGGTCGACGCCCATCGTGCTCGCCTCCAGTTCGCGGTCCACTGCCGCGACCATCCGCTGCAGCCGTTCGATGCGCTCCAGCAGCAGCTCCCGCTGCCGCTCCAGGTGCGCGCGAGCGGTGCCTTCGTCCAGGACGGTCGCGATCTCGTCGAGGCCGAGGTCCATCGCCCGGTACCCGAGGATCCGGCGCAGCCGGTCCAGGTCCGCGTCGGAGTAGCTGCGGTAGCCCGCGGCCGTCCGGGCGCTCGGGGTGAGCAGTCCGATCTCGTCGTAGTGGTGCAGGGTTCGCACGGTCACGCCGGAGATCCGAGCTGCTTCGCCGACCGAGTAGGGCACGGTCCTCACCTCCTCGGGGACGAGCCTGCGGCCTCACGCGACGTGAGGGTCAAGCCGGAATTGTGCCGCGTCCGCCCGGGTGAAGCCGAGATCACCGGGAACCGGCGCTTGGCAGCACCGGTCCCGCGATCTAGAGTGAAGTTAAGTAAGGCTTGCCTAAGTCAGGAGTGCCGATGGTGGCCATCCCGGTCCGCAGCGACTTCGCTCAGCGGCTGCGCTTGGAGACCCGGATCGAGCACGAGCGGGCGCACGCCCAGCCCTTCGTCCGGGCTCTGCTGGCCGGTGAGCTCGGGGGCGAGGACTTCGCGATGCTGCTCGCCCAGCACTACTTCGCCTACGAGGTGCTGGAGGAGGCCGCCGAGCGCATGCGAAGCGACCTGGTCGCCGGTCCCTTCGTCAGCGACCGCCTGCGGCGGCTGCCCGCGCTGGAGGCCGACCTGCAGCACTACTTCGGCCGCGGTTGGCGGCGCAAGATCGCGCCCAGCGCCGCCACCGAGCAGTACCGGGCCCGGATGCGCGAGATCTGCTTCGACTGGCCGGGCGGCTTCGTCGCGCACCACTACACCCGCTACCTCGCCGACCTCTCCGGCGGGCAGGCGATCCGGGGGATCATGCGCCGCCGCCTGGGCCGGTCGGACGACGCCGGTCTTGCGTTCCTGACCTTCGAACGGATCCCGGACGGCCCGCGGTTCAAGGACGCCTATCGCACCCTTCTGGACACTGCGGGCTGGGGCGCGGCGGAGGAGGATCGGATCGTGGCCGAGGTCAAGCGCGCCTACGCGCACAACACGCGGGTCCTCGCCGAGCTCAGCTACCTGCTGATCCCGCGACAGCGGTGAACGGCCAGCTCAACTGGCCCGCCCGGGTGGTGTAGCGAAGACCCGCTTGGCAGAAGTTACCGCCAGGTAATACCCTCTTGTTACCGACGAGTAAGGGCTCGAGCCGGGCCCACCCGCAGCAGCGTGCAAGAGGGAGCCTTTCCATGGGCCACTACAAGAGCAACGTACGAGACCTCGAGTTCAACCTGTTCGAGCTGTTCAAGGTGCAGGAACGGCTGGGCAAGGGCGCTTTCGAGCAGTCCGACGAGGACACCGTGCGCGGCGTGCTCACCGAACTCAACGAGCTCGCCACCGGGCCCCTGGCCGACTCCTTCGTGGAAGGCGACCGCAACCCGGCCCAGTTCGACCCGGCCACCCACTCGGTGACCCTGCCCGAGGGCTTCAAGAAGTCCTACCAGGCGGTCATCGACGGCGAGTGGTGGCGGCTGAGCCTGCCGGACGAGCTCGGCGGCTACGGCACCCCGCCGAGCGTGATCTGGTCGGCCGCCGAGCTCATCCTCGGCGCCAACCCGGCGATCTACATGTACATGGCGGGCCCGAACTTCGCGACGATCCTGTGGCGCAACGGCACCGAGGAGCAGCGCCGCTGGGCCGAGCTGATGATCGAGCGCGGCTGGGGCGCCACCATGGTGCTCACCGAGCCCGACGCGGGCTCCGACGTCGGCGCCGGCCGCACCAAGGCGGTCAAGCAGGAGGACGGCTCCTGGCACATCGAGGGCGTCAAGCGGTTCATCACCTCCGCCGACCAGGACATGACCGAGAACATCATGCACCTGGTGCTGGCCCGCCCCGAGGGCCCCGGCATCGAGGCCAAGCCCGGCACCAAGGGCCTGAGCCTGTTCCTGGTGCCCAAGTTCCACTTCGACGGCACCACCGGTGAGCCCGGCGAGCGCAACGGCGCCTTCGTCACCAACGTCGAGCACAAGATGGGCCTGAACGCCTCGGCCACCTGCGAGCTGACCTTCGGCCAGCACGGCGTCCCGGCCAAGGGCTGGCTGCTCGGCGAGGTGCACGACGGCATCGCGCAGATGTTCCAGGTCATCGAGTACGCCCGGATGATGGTCGGCACCAAGGCCATCGGCACCCTGTCCACCGGCTACCTCAACGCGCTGGAATACGCCAAGGAGCGCGTGCAGGGCGCGGACCTGACCCGGGCCGCGGACAAGACCGCCCCGCGCGTCACCATCACCAACCACCCCGACGTGCGGCGCATCCTGATGCTGCAGAAGGCCTACGCGGAAGGTCTGCGGTCGGTGTACCTCTACACCGCCTCCTTCCAGGACCAGGTCTTCCAGGGCCAGCACGAGGGCACCGACTTCAGCACCGCCGAGCAGGTCAACGACCTGCTGCTGCCGATCGTCAAGGGCGTCGGCTCGGAGCGGGCCTACGAGATGCTGTCCCTGTCGCTGCAGACCCTGGGCGGCTCCGGCTTCCTGCAGGACTACCCGATCGAGCAGTACATCCGCGACTCCAAGATCGACAGCCTGTACGAGGGCACCACCGCGATCCAGGCGCAGGACTTCTTCTTCCGCAAGATCGTCCGCAACAACGGCGCCGCGATCGGCCACGTCGCCGCCGAGATCCAGGCGACCCTGGAGGCCGAGAACGCCGACGAGCGGCTCAAGGAGGAGCGCGCGCTGGTCGGCCGGGCGCTGCAGGACGCCCAGGGCATGCTCGGCACGATGATCGAGTTCTTGACCTCCTCGCAGGAGGACGTCAAGAACATCTACAAGGTCGGCCAGCACGCCGTGTCGTTCCTGATGAGCATGGGCGACCTGCTCATCGGCTGGCTGCTGCTGCGCCAGGCCGAGATCGCGCTGGCCGCGCTGGACGCGGGCGCCTCCGCCAAGGACGAGCCCTTCTACCAGGGCAAGGTCGCGGTGGCCCGGTTCTTCGCCAAGAACGTGCTGCCGGAGCTGACCGGTCGCCGCAAGATCATCGAGGCGGCCGACAACTCGCTGATGGAGCTCGACGAGTCCGCCTTCTGATCCACCGGTGAACCCCCGCTGACCTCGGGCGCAGCTCCTCCCCGGAGCTGCGCCCGAAGTCGTTCCCGGCTCCGTCTGCGCTGGTCGGTTTCTGGGGCTAAAACACTCACGTGCCCCCCACCTGCACGAGGTGAGCCGACGACGGCGCTCAGCCCAGCTCGTAGTCGAAGGTGAAGGGCACCGCGGGCACCCCGTGCTCGGCGGTGTACTCGCCGGTGCCGCGCAGCCCGGCCAGCTCGTCGGTGCCCGAACCCGGCACCACCTCGAAGGTGCTGCGGATCTTGCCGTCCGCGCCGAAGTGGCCGCGCTCCTGGACGGCGAACGACCCCTTCCGCCCGTCGAGGGCGCCGCGCACCAGCTGCATCCCGGTGAACGCGCCGGTCAGGTCGCCGCTGTAGACGAGGGTGTACTCGCAGGCGACGTCGGTCGCCTCGATGCCGCCGGTGAAGGTGTTGGTGATCGAGGCGTGCGCGAGCTTCGGGTGCTCGTCCGCGCCGATGATGCGCTCGTCCCAGCGGGCGACGGTGAAGTGGCCGGTGGTCTGCATGGAAATCCTCCCGATCAGTGCTGCCACCAGCATCGACGCCGTACCTGACACCTCCTGTCAGGTAGCCGCGGCAGGATTCCCGGCATGCGCGCCGACCGCCTGCTCACCCTCCTCCTGCTGCTGCAGAACCGCGGCCGGATGACCGCGACCGAGCTCGCCGCCGAGCTGGAGGTGTCGGTCCGCACCGTCTACCGCGACGTCGAAGCCCTCGGCGCGGCGGGCGTGCCGGTCTGCGCCGACCGCGGCCCCGACGGCGGCTACCGCCTGCTCGACGGCTACCGCACCCGCCTCACCGGGCTCACCGACGCCGAAGCCGGTTCCCTGTTCCTGTCCGGCGCGCCCGGCCCGGCGCACGACCTCGGCCTCGGCGCCGTGCTGGCCACCGCGCAGCTGAAGGTGCAGGCCGCGCTGCCCGCGGAGCTGGCCGAGCGGGCCCGCCGCATCCAGGACCGCTTCCACCTCGACGCCCCGGGCTGGTTCCGGGACGCCGACGAAGTGCCGCACCTGGCCGAGATCGCCCGCGCGGTCTGGGAACAGCGCGTCCTGCACGCGCACTACCGCCGCTGGAACGGCGAAGTGCACCGCGAACTCCACCCGCTGGGCATCGTGCTCAAGGGCGGCATCTGGTACCTGGTGGCCCGCACCGGCGAGGCCGTCCGCACCTACCGCATCTCGCGCTTCCTCGACGTGCGGACCGGGCCCGGGACCTTCACCCGCCCAACGGGTTTCGACCTCGCCGCGAGCTGGGCGGAATCGTCCCGGCGGATGGAGGCCTCGATGGTGCGCGGAACGGCCCGGCTGCGGATCTCACCGACCGCGCAACGCCTCCTGCCCGCGCAGTTCGGCGCGAAGGGCACCCGCGCCCTGGCCGAAGCCGGTCCCCCGGACGAGCAGGGCTGGGTGGAGGTCGACCTGCCGGTCGAGAAGACCGCCGTCGCCGTCCACGACGTCCTCCGCCTCGGCGCGGAAGCCGAAGTCCTCGACCCGCCCGAACTCCGCGCGGCCGTCGCGGAAACCGTCACCGCCCTCGCGACCCGCTACGCCTCCTGAGCCCGCGACGGAACCTCGGGAGCCGCGCGACCAGGCAGAACGCGCCGCGCGCCCGGTGAATCCACAGTGGACCGCGCGGACAGGAACGCGATGAACAGGCCGACCAGCAGCGCCGCCCGGCCCCACACCCCGATCATCAGCGCCTGCGCGGTGAAACCGTCGTGGATGCCGCTCGCCTCACCGGTCATGTTCAGGTACAGCCAGCGGAAGATGCTGATCCCCATCGCCACGTCCGCCACCAGGTACGCCGCGATCCACCCCCAGCGCACGTTCACCAGCACGAAGAACGGCAGCAGCCACAACGTGTACTGCGGCGAGTGCACCTTGTGCAGCAGCAGGAACCCGCACAGCATCGCCGCCGACACCGGCACCCACGGGTAGGTCCCGCACCGCTCGAACCGCAGCCACCCCACCGCGCACGCGATCGCGAACGACAGCAGAACCAGCAGCGGAGAAACCACGCCCATCGCCGACTGGAAGTCCGCCGAATCCGTCCAGTGCCGGAAACCCCAGTACCAGATCGAGTTCGTGCTGATGTCCACCTGCCGCCGCGACTGGAACTCGAACGACGCCGCCCACCCGCCGAACCCGGCGATCATGAACGGCACGTTCACCACCACCGCGGTGGCCACCGAAGCCCCCACCACCTGCAGCGCCCCGCGCACGTCCCAGCGCTCGCGCCCGCTGGTCAGCACGTGCAACGCCAGCGGCAGCACGAACAGCGCCGGGTAGATCTTCAGCGCGAACCCGAGACCGAGGATCACCGCGGCCACCGTCGCGCGCCGCCGCAACGACACCGACGTCCACCGGTGGACCACGAACACCGCCGCGACCGCGCACGCCACGACCGGCAGATCCCAGTTGTGGAACGCGTAAAGCACCAGCGGCGGCGACAACGCCCACAACAGCGCGCGCCACCCGCTCAACCGGCCCAGCCACCACGCGGTCGCGAGCCCGAACGGGGCCATCAACAGCGCCGACGCCGCGAGGAAACCCGCATCGGTGTCGACGAAGAACGCCCCCGCCCACATCAGCACCCCGGACAGCACCGGGTACTCGACCACCCCGCCGTACAGCGAACCGTCCGGCTCGATCCCGCCGTGCACGTACGGGAACACGTGCCGGTCGATGTCCCGGCCGATCCACAGGTTCTGGATGTCGGAGTAGCAGACGTCGCCGTACGCCCGCTCCTGGTACGCGGGCTCCGAACGCCCCCACTCGTCGAACTCCGGACCGGTGCAGCGCGCCTTGTTCGCGTACCCCAGCGCCAACGACAGCGCGGTCAGCACGCACAGCGCCACCAGACCGGAGATGGTCAGCCCGCGAGCCGTCCTGCTGATGCCGATCCCTCCGCCCGTCCGCTACCTCGAGAAGATCACTGCACCTTGCCGCGCAGGAAGGCGATGTCGTCGGCCTGGCCCGCGTCCGGGGTCTCCACCACCACCGGGGCGCCCGCGCTCGCGCAGACCGCCACCAGCAGGTCCGGGTCGATGGTGCCCGCGCCGATGTTGGCGTGCCGGTCCCGCGACGAACCGAACTCGTCCCGCGAGTCGTTCAGGTGCACCAGGTCGATCCGGCCGGTGATCGCCTTGACCCGGTCCACGACGTCCAGCAGCTCCTCGCCCGCCGCGTGCGCGTGGCAGGTGTCCAGGCAGAACCCCGCGCCGAACTCGCCGACCGCGTCCCACAACCGGGCCAGCGCGTCGAACTTCCGCGCCATCGCGTTCGCCCCGCCCGCGGTGTTCTCGATCAGCACCGGCACCTCGAACCCGCCGTCCGCGGCCTGCCGCTCGAACAGCTTGCGCCAGTTCGCCACGCCCTCGCCCGGCTCGTCGTCCTTGGTCACGTGCCCGCCGTGCACGATCAACCCCTGCGCGCCGACCTCGGCCGCCGCCTTCGCCTGCTGGCCCACCGCCTTGCGCGACGGGATCCGGATCCGGTTGTTCAACGACGCCACGTTGATCACGTACGGTGCGTGGATGAACACCGCCAGGTCGCTGCTGCGCAGCTGCTCGGCCTGCGGGTGCGGCTTCGGGGCCTTCCAGCCCTGCGGGTCGGAGAGGAAGAACTGCACGACCTCCGCACCGCGCTCGGCGGCGGCGGTCAACGGGTCGTCATCGCGGACGTGGGCGCCGATACGCATGCCCGAAGTCTAGGCGTCCCGCCGACACGGCCCGCATCCCACGAGGTGGAAACGGAACCGGCCCGTCACCAATGGCGGTGTTCAACCGTTGTACAGATCTGAGAGGTTCACGTCTGAGACAGTGATCACCGAATCGCGCATCCTGGGGAGGCGAGCCATGGGTGGACGGGGGCCCAACCCGCTGATCAAGCCGAAGGTCCGCAGCCGGGGCCTGTCGGCCGGACTCGTCGGCCTCGCCCTCACCGCGAGCACCTTCCTCGGCGCCGGGACCGCGCACGCCGTCGAACCGCTGATCGTCGACAAGCCCCTGGCCATCGTCGACGCGGTGCCCGGCCAGCAGGTCGCGGTCAAGCCCAGCACCCTGGACTTCAAGGTCCGCGAAGCGGTGCTGCTGGCCATGCCGCTGGCCTTCGGCCAGGCCAAGGACGCCAGCGAGCGCTTCGCGGCGCTGAGCCCGATCACGCTCGGCACCGCTCCCGAGGGCCGCACCTTCTACTCGGGCAAGGACATCGCCGAGGCGGCCGGACCGCGGCTCGCCGAGATCGGCCTGCCGGAGGACAAGGTCGACGCGGTGCGCTGGCACTTCACCAACCTCGTCGCCCTCGGCAACGCGGTGACCGTGCACGCCCAAGCGCCCGAGCAGGAAGAACCGCCGCCCCCGCCGCCGCCGTCCTCGGAGCAGCCACCTCCGCCGCCACCCCCGTCGTCGGAGCAGCCGCCGCCTCCGCCCGCGCCGAGCCCGGAGCTGCTCCCGCCGGACCCGAGGTCCTTCGTCCCGCAGCCCGGCGGAGCGCCGTCGGCGATGAGCGTCCTGCCGCCCGAACTGCGGGGCTCGGCGCTGACCTGGGCGCAGGGCCACTACGGCCAAGCACCCGGCATGACGCCCAACATCGGGGACCTGGTCAAGCAGAACGCCGAGCAGCAGAAGGCCCGCGAGCAGCAGGACGAGGTCCTCGCCGCAGGCCGGGCCGAAGCGCTGCCCACCGAGGTGACCGAGCGCGTCGCGGTCCCGGTGCTGCTCGCCTCCATCGCCCTCGCGGTGGCCACCGCGGCCCTGGTCCGCAGCTGGGTCCTCCGCCGCCAGTGACCACAGTTTCACTGAGGTTTTTCCAGCCTCGTTCTGCGTGGCGGTGCCGGTGGCGGAACCTCAGCGCCCGCCTGGCTGTGGGTGCCCTGACTTATGTATGCCAATACACGGCGTCAGGGCCGTCCTCGCCGGAAGGAACCCCGGAGGGGTGGGCACCGTGAACCTGCGGCGGTGCGATGCGAGGGTGGGTTATGCGCCTGGCGGCGCATGCGACACCTGCCGGTCGGTGCCGTTCGCCCTTCGCGGCTGCGGTCCACGGGCAGGATGAAAAAGGCTCAATGGAAACTGCAATCCGCCCCCACGCCGGACCACAGTTTCAATTGAAACTGCGACCCCTCTGTGCGCGGTGAGCAAGCCGCACTTCTGGCGCGTCGCCCCGTCCGCTCGGGCGTCGGCGGGCCTTGCTAGCCTTGTCCAGTTCGTCGACGCGAACGACCCTCCTGCCATGGAGAGCCCATGGCCGTGAGCCCACAGGAGGTGAATGGTCTTCATGCGTCATTACGAGCTCATGGTCATCCTGGACCCGAGCCTGGACGAGCGCACCGTCGCTCCGTCCATGGAGAACTTCCTCAACGTCGTCCGCAACGACGGTGGCACCGTCGAGAAGGTCGACGTCTGGGGCCGCCGTCGGCTGTCCTACGAGATCGACAAGAACTCCGAGGGCATCTACGTCGTCCTGGACCTCAACAGCGAGCCGGCCACCATCAAGGAGCTGGACCGGCAGCTGAACCTCAACGAGTCGATCCTGCGGACCAAGGTCCTGCGCAAGGTCGTCGAGCCCCGCAAGGCCGCGCGCGCCGCCAAGGCCCGCGCTGCTCAGGCCAACGCCTGATCCGGCCCGAACCGCTAACGACCAGACTGGAGTCCCCAGGTCATGGCTGGTGAAACGGTAATCACGGTGGTCGGCAACCTGACCGCCGACCCGGAGCTGCGCTTCACCCCGTCCGGTGCCGCGGTCGCGAACTTCACGGTCGCCTCCACGCCCCGGACCTTCGACCGCCAGACCGGCGAGTGGAAGGACGGCGAAGCCCTCTTCCTGCGCTGCAACATCTGGCGGCAGGCAGCGGAGAACGTGGCCGAGTCGCTGACCCGCGGCATGCGGGTGGTCGTGCAGGGCAGGCTGCGCCAGCGCTCCTTCGAGACGAAGGAGGGCGAGAAGCGCACCGTCGTCGAGCTCGAGGTCGACGAGATCGGTCCGTCCCTGCGCTACGCGACCGCCAAGGTCAACAAGGTCAGCCGGGGCGGCAGCGGTTTCAGCGGCGGTGGCGGCCCGGCCGGTCCGCCGGCCGACGACCCGTGGGGTTCCGCACCACCTGCCGGTTCCGGCGGTGGGTTCAGCGACGAGCCGCCGTTCTAAGCGCGGCGACAACGCTCTCGAAGTTTTCGTTCAGGAGGAAGACCGATGGCCAAGGCGCCCGTGCGCAAGCCGAAGAAGAAGGTCTGCGTTTTCTGCAAGGACAAGGCGGCGCAGATCGACTACAAGGACACGACCCTGCTGCGGAAGTACATCTCCGACCGCGGCAAGATCCGTGCCCGTCGCGTGACCGGCAACTGCAGCCAGCACCAGCGCGACGTCGCGATCGCGGTGAAGAACGCCCGCGAGATGGCGCTGCTGCCCTACACCTCGACCGCTCGCTGATCAGGAAAGGAGCCACGTCGTGAAGATCATCCTCACCGCTGACGTCTCCAACCTCGGCGAGTCCGGCGACATCGTCGAGGTCAAGGACGGCTACGCGCGCAACTACCTGCTGCCCAAGGGCCTGGCCATCGTGGCCACCAAGGGCGCGCAGAAGCAGATCGAGACGATCCGCCGCGTCCAGGAGAACCGCCGGGTGCGGAACCTGGAGCACGCCCACGAGCTCAAGCAGCAGCTGCAGAACCTGGGCGGGGTCACGCTGACCGCCAAGGTCTCGCCGCAGGGCAAGCTGTTCGGCTCGATCACCACCGGCGACGTCGTCGCCGCGGTCCGCAAGGCGGGCGGCCCGAACCTGGACAAGCGTTCGGTCAGCCTGCGCGGCCACATCAAGTCGCTGGGCAAGCACGTCGTCGACGTGCAGCTGCACCCGGACGTGGCGGCCAACGTCAGCGTCCAGGTCACCAAGGAGCAGTGACCCGGTAGCACCGGTTCGACCCTCGGCACCGCCCACTCCGACCTCCGGGTGACGGGTGGGCGGTGCCGAGGTCGGCGCGCGCACCGGCGGTCACGGTGACGACGGAGTTCCACCGGTCCCGACACGCCGAGCAGCGCGACACGCCCACACTTTTCCACGGATTTCTTCCACAGCCTACGCACAGCCTCTGACCTGGGGATTCTTGTCACTTCTGACGAGTTGTCCCCAAGTTGTCCCCAGCTGCGCGGAAGGCTGCGGCGAGTTATCCCCAGGTCGATTCGATCTATCCACAGGTTGTCCCGAGCTTTGTCCACAGCTTGATTTGCCTGCTCCGAGCGGGCGATCTAGCTTCGCGCGCGTGCCCGCGCGCCCACCGCGCGCGATGGTCTTCCGGAGGAGGTGACCGGGTCAGGTGGCGGTGCCCGAGGAACCCGAAGACCCCTACTTCGACGACGACGACGGCGGCAGCAGCAGCGGCCCCGCCGGCGGCACCTTCGAGCGGCAACCCCCGCAGGACCTGGCGGCCGAGCAGTCCGTGCTCGGCGGCATGATGCTGAGCAAGGACGCGATCGCCGACGTGGTCGAGGCGCTCAGCCCGAACGACTTCTACCGCCCGGCGCACCAGGCGATCTACGACTGCATCCTGGACCTCTACGGCCGCGGCGAACCGGCGGACGCGATCACGGTGTCCGCGGAGCTGGAGCGCCGCCAGGAGCTGCTCAAGGTCGGCGGCGCCCCCTACCTGCACACGCTGATCGCCACGGTCCCGACCGCGGCGAACGCGGGCTACTACGCGGAGATCGTCGCGGAGAAGGCGGTCCTGCGCCGCCTGGTGGAGGCGGGCACCCGCATCGTCCAGCTCGGCTACCACGGCTCCGAGGGCGCCCCGATCGAAGAGGTCGTGGACCGCGCCCAGGCGGCGATCTACGACGTCACGGAACGCCGGGCGAGCGAGGACTACCACGCCCTCGAAGAACTCCTCCAGCCGACGATGGACGAGATCGACGCGATCGCGTCCCGAGGTGGCGAATCCCAAGGGGTCCCCACCGGCTTCGCGGACCTCGACGCCCTCACCAACGGCCTCCACGCAGGCCAGATGATCATCGTCGCGGCCCGTCCCGGTGTGGGCAAATCCACCCTGGGACTGGATTTTGCCAGGTCAGCGTCGGTGAAGCACGGGATGGCGAGCGTCATCTTCTCGCTGGAGATGGGGCGCACCGAGATCGTCATGCGCATGCTCTCCGCCGAGGCGCGGATCCGGCTGGGCGACATGCGCGGTGGTCGGATGACCGACGACGACTGGACCAGGTTGGCCCGGCGGATGAGCGAGATCAGCGAGGCACCGATCTACATCGACGACTCGCCGAACCTGACCATGATGGAGATCCGCGCCAAGGCCCGGCGGCTCAAGCAGCGCCACGACATCCAGCTCATCGTGGTGGACTACATGCAGCTGATGACCTCGGGCAAGCGCGTCGAGTCCCGTCAGCAGGAGGTCTCGGAGTTCTCCCGGAACCTCAAGCTGCTGGCCAAGGAGCTCGAGGTCCCGCTGGTCGCGATCTCCCAGCTCAACCGAGGCCCGGAACAAAGAACGGACAAAAAGCCGCAACTGTCCGATCTTCGCGAATCGGGCAGCCTGGAGCAGGACGCGGACATGGTGATCCTGATCCACCGGCCGGACGCGTTCGAGCGCGACGACCCGCGCATGGGCGAGGCCGACCTGATCCTGGCCAAGCACCGCGCCGGTCCGACGGCCACGGTCACCGTGGCCCACCAGCTCCACTACAGCCGCTTCGTCGACATGGCCCAGGAGTAGCGCACTCGTCGGGTAGCTGCTCGAAGCTGACTTCGCTTTCTCATTCAGGACGAGGAGCTGCGCGGCATGTCGCGCTTGCGCCGGGCCGAACTCGACCAGCGCACAGCTCACCGCGGCTTAGAACGCGCTGACGGGGAACTCCGTGCCGCTGCCGTGGGACGTCATGCATTCGGCGCGGACAGCGGCGAGTGCCCGGTCGCTGAGCCGTTTGAGCTCATCGAGGCCGCCATGGCCGTCACCGCTGGAGCCAGATGGCGGTGGCGGTCACAAGCGGCCCGAGGGCGCGGGCCGTTGACCCGACCGCGCCGCCGGAGAAGTGCTACGAAACCTATCTGACCGTCAGTCCGCCGTCGACTTGCAGCACTGTGCCGGTCACCCAGCGGGCGTCGTCTGAGGCGAGGTAGACGGCGGCTTCGGCCACGTCCTCGGGTTCGCCGATCCGCTGGGCCGGATACGCGTCGTGGACGTAGTGCTCGTAATCCGCGCGCTGTTCCGAGGTCATCTGCGCGAGGTAGGTGCGTTCGAACGTCGGCGTGCGGATCGAGCCGGGTGCGATGGCGTTGACCCGGACATGCGGACCGAGTTCGTTGGCCAGTGCCTTGGTGAGCGAGTTGAGCGCGCCGCGGGTGGCCGAATAGACCGAGGAGGGGCGCCCGGCGACCATTTTGTCCGCCCAGTAGCTGGAGATGTTCACGATCGCGCTCAGCCGCTCGCGCAGCAACTGGGTCAGCAGCACCGGTACGCGCAGGTTGAGGTGCACCATCGCGTCGAACTGGGGCTTGGTGAGCTCGGACAGCGGCGGCATGTGCGAGACGCCGACGTTGTTCACGAGCACGTCGACGTCCAGGGATCCGACAGCGGCGACGAGTGCGTCCTCGTCGTTGAGGTCAACGGCAACGGTGCGCGTGTTCGGCAACGTCACGGCGTCGAGCTTCCGGCTGTCGCGCGCGAGGAGCACGAGGTTCGCCCCTTCCCGCGCGAACGCCGTGGCGATGGCAAGGCCAATTCCCTCGCTGCCGCCGGTGATCAACGCGGTCTTGCCGGTCAGGCGATCCATCGGGTCTCCAACTCAGCCAGCTGGCGGGTCCGGGCGGCGCGGATTCCGGCAGCGGCATCGCTGCCGACGACGAGCCGCAACGGCGGTTCCGGCAGGTCGACCAGCGCGATGATCGCGGCCGCCACTTCCTCCGGCTCGGTCGGCCGCCGAGCGTCGCGCCCGATGTGGTCGAGCCGGGCGGCGAGATCGTCGTAGTTGGCGATCGTCCCGGGACGCTCGCGTTCGGCCCAGCTCCGGCGAAAGCCCGTGTTGATGGCGCCCGGTTCGACGATGCTGACGCGGATGCCGAACGGAGCCAACTCCTCGGCGAGCGATACCGACAACCCTTCGAGCGCGTGTTTGCTCGCCGTGTACGCGCTCATCCCAGGGGCGCCGATCTGACCGGCCAGCGAGCTGATCTGCACGATATGACCCGAGCGAGCGGCCCGCAGGTACGGCAACGTCGCACGCAGGACGTCGGCGGCCGCGAAGAAGTTGACCTCGAACTGTTCGCGCAGCGCCGAGGCGGACAGCTCCTCGAAGGCGCCGGCCGCCGCATACCCGGCGTTGTTCACCACGACGTCGATCCGGCCGAGAGCAGCGACGGCCTCGGCCACAGCCCGCCGAACCTGCTCGGGGTCGTTGATGTCCACGGATTTGCGGCTGATCGCGAATACCTCGTCCCCGCCCGCGGATGCCGCACGCGCCAGCGCCGAGCCCAGTCCGCCGGACGCGCCGGTGAGCAGCCACATTCGTCTGGTCATTCCCCAACGCTAGACGGAGAGGGCTTCTCCGTCTAGCGTTGGGTGCATGGGAAGACTGCGGGCGGACGCCCGGCGAAGTGAGGCGGCGCTGGTCGCGGCGGCGCGAAAGGCCGTCGCGGAAGTCGGGCTCGAGGTGTCGACCAACGAGATCGTCAAGCGGGCCGGTGTCGGACCGGGCACGTTCTACCGGCGCTTCCCGTCTCGACAGGCGTTGCTCGAGACGATCCTGCTGGAGGTTGTCGAAGAACTGGAGGACAAGGCGCGAGCCGCGCTCGAGGATCCCGATCCGGGCCAGGGTTTCGCCCGGCTGTTGCGGGCGTTCACGCTGTCCCAGGTGGAGAACAAGGGTCTGTCGGACGCGCTGGCCGCGCAGGGCGGAAGTCCCGAGGCCGACAAGGCGCGCGAACGTTTGCGCGATCTCATCCGCCGGGTGACCGAACGGGCACAGCGGGCTGGCGCCGTGCGCCCGGACCTGTCGTGGGCCGACGTACCGTTCCTCGCCGCCGCTGCGGCGGGGATGACGCAGAACTGTCTGGACCTCCACGCCGGTGCCGTGCAACGAGACCGGGTGCTCGCCGTGCTGCTTGCCGGAACTGCAAATTCCGGCCCTGAACTACCCGGGGAACCCGCCGCCCTCTGATCGGGCCGTCAGCGGATCTTCTGGACCTGGGTGTTCTCCGCGTTGAGCGGGGTGCCGTCGGCGCTGGTCGGTGCGATCTCCGGTACCGGGGTGCCGTGCTGGTCGACGAGGGCGGAGCGGGGTTCGCCGGGTTCGAAGGCGTGGCGCTCGCCCCACTGCCGGAGGGTGAGGACGACCGGGAAGAGGTCGCGGCCGGTGTCGGTGAGCACGTACTCCCGGCGGCGGCCCGAGGGGGCGGTGCGCTGGTCGAGGAGTCCGTGGGCGGTCAGCTTGCGGAGGCGGTCGGTGAGGATGTTGCGGGCGATGCCGGTGCGCCGCTGGAACTCGGTGAACGAGCGCGCCCCGTCCATCGCGTCGCGGATGACGAGCAGGCTCCACCGGTCGCCGACGAGGTCGAGCGCGCGGGCGACGGGGCAGTCCGGGTCGGTCCAGTTCGGCGGCACGGCACCTCCCGATGAGTTGCAGATTGAAACCATTGTGCCGTACGGTCTCGATCGGTTGCGAATTGCTACTGATTGGGGTTGGACGTGGGGCGTCGGTTGCTGCTCGCGGTGGTGTGCGGTGTCGCCGTGGCGAGCATCTACGCAGCACAGCCGGTTCTGGAGCCGATGGGGCGCGAGCTCGGGGTACCGGCGGAGCTCGCCGGGTGGATCGTCGCGACCGGTCAGATCGGCTACCTGGTCGGGCTGGTGCTGCTGGTGCCGCTGGGCGATGTCGTCGACCGGCGTCGGCTCATCGCCGGGCACCTGGCGCTCACCGCGGTGGGCATGGTCCTGGCGGCTTCGGCGTCGGTCGCGTGGGTGGCGTTCGCGGGGCTCGCGGTGGCCGGGGTGTTCGCGGTCGTGGTGCAGACCGCGGTGGCCTACGCCGCGTCGATCTCGGCACCTGCTGAGCGCGGGCGGAACATCGGCGTCGTGACCTCGGGCGTCGTGGTCGGCATCCTGGGCGCGCGGGTCGTCACCGGCGCGCTCGCCGAGGTGTGGGGTTGGCGGAGCGTCTACGCCGTGCTCGCGGTGCTGGCGCTCGCGCTGGCGGTTCTCGTCCTCGTCGTGCTGCCCCCGGAAGCCAGCCGGGCCGCGGGGTACGGGCGGGCCGTCGCCTCGCTCGGCGGGTTGTTCGGGCAGCGTCTCTTCCTGACGCGCGGGCTCATCGCGTTCTTCCTGTTCGCGTCGTTCGGGACGCTGTGGAGCGGGCTGTCCCTGCCGCTGGCGGGCGTGCTCGGCGAGAGCCAGATCGGGCTGCTCGGCCTGGCCGGTCTCGCCGGTGCGCTCGGCGCGGCGCGGGCCGGACGGTGGGCGGATTCCGGGCGGGCGGTCACCGGGCTCGCGCTCGTCCTGCTCGTCCTGTCGTGGGCGTCGATCGCGCAGCTGCCGTGGTCGTTGTGGCTGCTCGTCGCGGGGATCGTCGTGCTCGACTTCGCGGTCCAGGCCGTGCACGTGAGCAACCAGCACCTGCTCACAGCCGCGCACCCGGACCGCACGAGCAGCGTCATCGGCGGCTACATGGTCTTCTACTCGCTCGGTTCCGCGCTCGGCGCGGCCACGACCACCGCCGTCTTCGCCGCTTGCGGGTGGGGCGGATCCAGTCTGCTCGGGGCCGGGTTCGCGGTGTGCGCGCTGGTGGTTTGGGCAGTCGACAGGCGCAGCGCGGCTCAGCCGGTGCCGAGCATGGTGAGGTAGGCGTCGAGCTGGGCCGCCCCGGCGAGGAGGTTGCGGCTGCGCGTGGTCAGCCGCTCCTGCCAGGCGTCGAGGAAGGCGGCCAGCGCGTCGGCCCCGCCCGCTTCGCGCAGCGACGCAATGAACTGCGCGACCTTGGGCAGCGGGTAGCCGCCGCGGCGCAGTTGCCGCGCGATCTCGGCGTCGCGCACGGAGTCCGGCCCGTATTCGCGGTAGCCCGTCGCCCGGTCGCGTTCGGGGTGCAGGATCCCCTGGGCTTCCCAGGAGCGCAGCGTGGCCGGGTGCACGTCGAGCCGGTGCGCGAGTTCGCCCACGGTCAGCGGGCGGACCGGGGCCGGGGGTGTGGTGGACAGGGCGCCCAGGGCCGCGGCGACCTCGGTGCGGGTGTCGCGTTCGGCGAGCAGCTCGACGTGCGCGGAATCGATGAGCCGGTAGGCGGATTCGGTGTCGCCGCGGTGGGTCGCGCGCATGATCTCGATCGCCTGCTGGTGCCCGTGGCCGCGGCGCAGCGCGATGAAGGCGCGCAGGGCTTGCGCGTGCAGGGGCGTGTAGCGGCGGTAGCCGGTCTCGCTGCGCTCGGTCGGCGGGAGGACGCCCGCCTCGTCGTAGTTGCGGACCGCTTGTGCGGACAACCCGTGCTCGCGGGCTAGGTCGATGGGGCGCAACCGGCACCTCCGATTGAGGCTTCGAGCGTCGATGGCCAGGTGGAACTTGCCCGAGTTTCACTCGGATCTTCAACGATACGGTCGAAGGTGGTGTTGTTCCGGAAAGGGGTGCTCATGGTGCTGGAGATCGGCCGCCAGCTCGACGATTCGGCGAGCCTGGGGCGCGCCGTGGACGATCTGCTCGGCTCGCCGACCCTGCTGGCGCTGGGCGAGCCGGCGCACGGGATCGAGGCGTTTCCGCTGCTGCGCAACGAACTCCTCGCCCAGCTCGTGGCGCGGGGTTACCGGTCGATCGCGCTGGAGACCGACTACTTCGCGGCATCCACAGTGGACGACTACGTGTCCGGTGCCGGGATGGACCTCGACGAGGTGCTCGCGACCGGGTTCAGCCACGGATTCGGTGCTGTGCCGGGAAACCGCGAACTCCTCGAATGGCTCCGCGCGCACAACGCCGACCGCGCGCCGCAGGACAGGGTCCGCTTCTACGGCTTCGACGCGCCCGTGGAGTTCTCCGGTGCGCCGAGCCCGCGGCAGGCGCTGTGCTCGGTCGTCGAGTACCTGCCCGCCGCGCTGCGGCCGGAGTCGGTCCGCGACTTGGACGCGCTGCTCGGTGACGACGCGGACTGGACGAACGAGGCGGCGATGTACGACCCGGCGGCGTCCATCGGCAACTCCGACCGCGCTCGCGCCCTGCGCAGCATCGCCGACGACCTCGCCAGCGCGCTGCGCACCCTGCGCCCCACTGCCGACGTCGCCGCGCACGCGCGCACCGCCCAGGGCCTGCTGCGCTACCACGCGGCCATGGCCAGCTCCGGGCCCGATCGCATCGCGACCTTGCTCGGCGTGCGCGCCGAGATGATGGCCGAGAACCTGCTGGCGATCGTCGCCCAAGAGCAGCACCGCGGGCCGAGCCTGGTGTTCGCGCACAACGCGCACCTCCAGCGCGCGGGCGGCAGCGCCGGTGCGCTCGTCGCGCGCACCCTCGGCGACCGCTACGCGTTCGTGGCCACCGACGCCAACCCCCGCAGCGTCCCGGGCACCCTCCAAGGTGCGTTGGCCGAAGCGACCGAGCGCCGCGCCCTGTTCCCGGCAGCGGCCCTGCGCGCTGCGCTTCCCCCGTCGATCGCTGCGGGGGAACCGATCGTGCGCGGCCACCTCCCGCTGCAACCGGCGGAGCTCGACGGCGCGGACGCCGTCGTCTTCATCGCCGACACCGACGGGCGGCAGCGATGGCCGGATGTGACAGGAGATCGTCATTGAGGACACCGGGCGGGGCGGTGAGGATGGGTTCATGTCCGTTCCGCACCGCGTCGTCATCGCGGTCTTCCCGGATGTCGACCTGCTCGACGTCACCGGCCCGGCCGAGGTCTTCGCGCTGGCCAACCGGGAGGCCGGGGCCGGGTACCAGGTGCGCCTCGCCGCGCCGGTCGCCGGGGAGGTCCGCACGTCGGCCGGGGTGCGGATCGTCGCCGACGCGGCGTTCGCCGACGTCGGCGCGGAGGTGGACACGCTCCTGGTGCCGGGCGCGGTCGACATGACCGACGACGGCCCGGTCGCCCGCATCGACGACGAGGTGGTGGCGTGGGTGCGGGAGACCGCCGCGCACGCCCAGCGGGTCGCGTCGGTGTGCGTGGGAGCGCACGTGCTGGCCGCGGCCGGGCTGCTGGACGGGAAGACGGCGACCACCCACTGGTCGACCGCCGCCCAGCTCGCCGCCGAGCACCCGGACGTCGCGGTCGACCCCGACCCGATCTTCGTGCGCACCGACTGCGGTCGGCTGTGGACCGGGGCGGGGATCAGCGCCTGCCTGGACCTGGCGCTGGCCCTGGTGGCCGAGGACCTGGGCGAGCAGACCGCGCTGGCGGTGGCCCGGCACCTGGTGATGTACCTGAAGCGGCAGGGCGGGCAGAGCCAGTTCTCCGTGCCGCTGAGCCGACCGGCCGGTCGCCGGGACATCGACGAGCTGCGGGTGTGGATCGCCGACCACCTCGACGCGGACCTGTCCGCGCGGGCGCTGGCCGACCGGATGTGCCTGAGCGAGCGGCACTTCGCCCGCGTCTTCAAGCAGGAGACCGGCACCAGCCCGGCCAGCTACGTCGAAGCGGCCCGCGTCGAGCTGGCGCGCCGCCTGCTGGAGACCACCGACCTGCCGCTGGACCAGGTCGCGGCGGCCGCCGGGCTCGGGTCGGCGGAGACCCTGCACCGGGCGTTCCGCCGCCAGCTGGCCACCACCCCGGCGGCCTACCGCAGGCGCTTCCGCACCCCAGCCGCCTGACCTCGCCGAGCATCCCCCGGCACCCGGGGACTACTTCGCATGCCCATTTCACGAGAGGACGTTCCATGACATCCAAGACCCTGCGCGACGTGATCGGCCTGGACCCCCGGCCGCCGCGGCTGAGCGAGTCCGCGCTGATCCTGATCGACGTCCAGAACACCTACCGCACCGGGGTCATGGCCCTGGACGGCGCGGAGGAAGCGCTGGCCGCGGCAGCTCGCCTGCTGGAGCGCGCGAGAGAGGCGGGGACGCCGGTTGTCCACGTCATCAACGACGGCGGCGAGGGTTCGCCCTACGACATCCGCGCGCACATCGGTGCCATCAGCGACGAGGTCGCGCCGATCGGCGGGGAGCCGGTGGTGGTCAAGCAGTTCCCCAACTCCTTCCACGCCACCGACCTGGAGAAGACGCTGCAGGACCTCGACGTCGGCGGCGACCTGGTGCTGGCGGGCTTCATGACGCACATGTGCGTCACCTTCACCGCCCAGGGTGCCTTCAACCTCGGCTACCGGCCCACGGTCGTCGCCGAGGCGACGGCCACCCGCGCCCTCCCGGCCCCGGACGGCACCCCCGTGCCCTCCGCGGCCCTCCAGACCGCGGCCCTGACCACGATCAACGACCTGTTCGGCCTGGTCGTCCCCACCGTCGAAACCCTCCGCGACTGAACCGCAGGCGGGGCGCGGCACTCCTGCCGCGCCCCGAGCGTCCGATGTGGACCGTTCCGGTGGGGTCGACACTGGCGGACATGCCCGCGTCGCCGAACGAGCTGGCAGACCTCACCGAGGCCAGCCCGGTATCACGGCCGTCCGAGGAGTGGTGACGACTGCAATTTCGATTGAAATCGCAGCCTCCCCAAGCCGACCACCCACCGCTTCGAACCCGAAACCAGCCCCCTCCACAACCGCACCTCGTCTCCTCGGCGTTGCCCGGGTATCACCACGATCCCCGAGGTGCCAGCCCAAGAGCGCCGCACCTGCAAAAACCCGTCGCAGCCCGCCGAGGGGCTCTGCTAACGTCGTCGTCGTGAAGCGCGCTGGTCTGACTACGACGCCGGACGACGTCCCGGCGCGCTGACTGCTGTTTTCCGAAGCTCCGGGGCGGGTGCCCCGGAGCTTCGTCGTGTGGTCACCCGCCTCATCCCGGTGAGGAGACCACCATGCACGACCACCGCAAGCTCGGCCGCGAGCTGGGGCTGTTCGACACCGACCCGCTGATCGGCGCCGGGCTGCCGTACTGGTTGCCCGACGGCGCCGTCGTCCGGCACGCCCTGGAGGAGTACGTCCGCGAAGTCGAGCGGCGGGCGGGGTACCGGCACGTCAGCTCCCCGGTGCTGGGCAAGCGCGAGCTGTACGAGATCTCCGGCCATTGGGCGCACTACCGCGACGACATGTTCCCGCCGATGGACCTCGGCGGCGAGCAGGTCGTGCTGCGCCCGAGCCTGTGCCCGCACCACGCGGTCATCTACCGGTCCCGCTCGCACAGCTACCGGGAGCTGCCGCTGCGGATGGCCGAACTCGGCGGCATGTACCGCTCGGAGCTGTCCGGGGTGCTCGGCGGCCTGACCCGCGTGCGGGCGATCCAGCTCAACGACGCGCACATCTTCTGCACCCTGGACCAGGTCGCCGACGAGGCCTCCGCCGCGCTGGAGATGATCGGCAACGCCTACGCCGCGATGGGCATCCGCCCGGCCCGGTACCGGCTCTCGCTGGCGGGCGAGGGCGGGAAGTACGTTGCCGCGCCGGAGAACTGGAGCCGCGCCGCCGCGCTGCTGACCGAGGTCCTGGAGCGCAGCGGGCTGGAGTACGAAGCCGTCGAGGGCGAGGCGGCGTTCTACGGCCCGAAGATCGACGTGCAGGTGGCCGACAGCGCGGGCCGCGAGTCGACCCTGTCCACCGTGCAGGTCGACTTCCACCAGCCCGAGCAGTTCGACCTGCACTACACCGGCGCGGACGGCGCCAAGCACCGCCCGGTCATGGTGCACCGCAGCATCATCGGCAGCGTGGAGCGGGCTGTCGCCCACCTCGTCGAGAGGCACGGCGGTGCCTTCCCGGCCTGGCTGGCCCCGACCCAGCTCGCGGTGCTGCCCGTCTCCGACGCCGAACTGCCGCACGCGCAGCGCTTCGCCCAGCAGTGCCTGGAAAGAGGCCTCCGCGCGGAGGTTTCGGCCCCCGGCCGGGGAAGTCTCGGCGCTCGCGTCCGAGAAGCGCGCCTGGTGCCGTACCAGCTGGTGATCGGCGCGAAGGAGGCCGCCGACGGCCTGGTCTCCGCCCGCCTCCGCGACGGCCGCCGCCTGGATCCCCAGCCAGCCGCCGAATTCCTGGCCCGCATCACCGACCTCATCACCAGCCGCAGCACCGACCTCTGGCGTTAGTCCAAAGTGGATGGACCGTCAGCTGCGGCGGGCCAGGACGTGCGCCTGCGGGGTGCGCTCGGTCGGATCGGCCTCGCGCTCCAGCGGGCCGTCACGGTGAACCCGGCCTGCCGCAGCAGGTCGGCCAAGCGAACGGTCGTCCAGCGGTGGCCGAGCGCCTCGGACAGGTGCAAGGGCGGCTCGTCGCCGACCTGGAACGCCTTCGGTGACGGCCGGGCACGGTAGCGCGCCCCTTTTCCGGGAGGGGTGGCAACCGCAAGCGCCGTGGGACGTCTGGACGGGTATGAACACCCAACGCATGCGGAACGACTGGGGCGCACCGCCACCGGCTCACGTCCGGGGGCCCGCACCGCGTCGGCGGCGGGGCCGCAAGGGCCTGGTGCTGCTGGTGCTGGTCCTCCTCCCGCTGGTGTTCGGCGGATGGCTCTGGTTCCACGTCGATTCGTCGATCAACCGGATCAGCGCCTTCCCGGACTACTCGGGCCGCCCGGCCGCGGGCGCGGGCACGAACTGGCTCGTCGTCGGCTCCGACAGCCGCGACGGCCTCGACCCGGAAACGGCCGAGACGCTGCACGTCGGCGAGGCCGAAGGCCAGCGCACGGACACGATCATGATCGCGCACGTGCCGGACAACGGCACCCCGCCGACGCTGATCAGCATCCCGCGCGACTCCCAGGTCCCGGTGCCCGGCCACGGCCGGACCATGATCAACGCGGCGTTCGCCCTCGGCGGCCCGGAGCTGCTGGCGCAGACCGTGGAGCAGGCGACCGGGCTGCGGATCGACCACTACGCGGAGATCGGCTTCGGCGGCTTCGCCGGGCTGGTCGACGCGGTGGGCGGTGTGGAGCTGTGCCTGGACCGGGAGATGCACGACACCAAGACCGGCCAGACGCTGCAGGCCGGTTGCCAGACCCTGGACGGCGAGAAGGCGCTGACGTTCGTCCGCATGCGCTACAGCGACGCGACGCCGCGCTCGGACCTCGACCGCGTCGCCAACCAGCGCAAGTTCATCGGCGCGCTGGTCGAGGAGGCGTCGAGCTTCGGCACCCTGATCAACCCGTTCCGGACCTACGCCCTCGCCGACCGCGGCGCGGGAGCGCTGACCATGCTCGAACCGGACGGCCCCGGCGACCTGCTGTCGCTGGCGTGGGCGATGCGCGGCATCTCCTCGGGCGGGGTGGTGACCACGACGGTCCCGGTCACCGACGCCTCCGCGCACCGCTGGGACAAGCAGAAGGCCGGTGAGCTGTTCGAAGCGGTCAACAACGACCAGCCGATCCGCGAGGACCTGATCGTCGAGTGAGTCGTGAGTGGGAAAACCGGCTGGAGGCGGCTTTCCCACTCACGACCGCTCACCGGCGCGGCGGCTTCATCTCCAGCGGGACCCCGATCAGGTTCAGCGCGTTGATCAGCGAGACCTGCGCGACCAGGTGCCCGAGCTCGGCCTCGTCCGGGAAGGCCTTGCGCAGCGAGTCCCACAGCTCGTCGGTGACGTGCTCGCGGCGGGTCACCGCCTCGGCGTAGGCGAGCGCGGCCCGCTCCCGCTCGTCGAACAGCTCCGACTCCTGCCACACCGGCAGCTGCAGCAGCCGGTCCTGGTCCTCACCGGTGCGCAGCGCTTCCCGGCTGTGCATGTCGACGCAGAACACGCAGCCGTTGATCTGCGACACCCGGATCTTGACCAGCTCGCGCACGGTCTCGTCCAGCGGTCCCTTCCGCAGCGCCGCGTCGGCCTGCTTGAACCCCGCGTACGGCTCGGGGGCGGTCTTGCCGAGATCCAGTCGTGCCATGGTTTCCTCTCCCATCAAGCGTTCACCAGGGAGACGATTCGGACCGCGCGAACGTGACCGCGCGCAGCTTCCGCGGGTTGAGCTGGCGCCGGAACGCGCTGATCCGGCCGTCGGCGACGGAGATGGTGTCGACGCTGTGGACGCGGCCGTCCCGGTAGGCGACCAGCGCGGGCTCGCCGCCGACCTCGACGATGTCGACCCGGTTCAGCGACCACTGCCGACCCACCCGCAACACCACCCCGAACACGGCAGGCCGGTGCTCCGGCCACTCCTCGGTCAACCGCACGCGTCCCCCTGAAATTCGATTGCCCTCCCGCGCCGACGCGCGGAAACTGTCCGGCGACCGGTCGTCCAGCGGCGGAGGAACCCATGCGCCGACTCCTCGAAATGCCCCGACTTCCCCAGCGGAACGAGCACTTCGAGGACCATGCGCATCCTGAACATCGGAATCCTGGCACACGTCGACGCGGGTAAGACGAGCCTGACCGAGCGCCTGCTGTTCGACACCGGCGTCACCGACCGCCTGGGCAGCGTCGACGCGGGCAGCACCCGGACGGACACGGCAGCGGTCGAGCGGCAGCGCGGCATCACCGTCCGATCGGCGGTGGTGTCCTTCGCCGTCGGCGGCACCCAGGTCAACGTCGTCGACACCCCCGGTCATTCCGACTTCGCCGGGGAGGTGGAGCGCGCGCTCGGCGTGCTCGACGGCGCGGTCCTGGTGCTGTCCGCAGTGGAGGGAGTGCAGGCCAGGACCCGGGTCCTGCTGCGCGTCCTGCGCGAGCTCCGGCTGCCGACCCTCGTGTTCGTCAACAAGATCGACCGGCCGGGTGCCCGCGCGGCCGAGCTGCTGGCGGAGGTGGCTCGCCACGCGCCGGTGGTCGCGATGAGCGAGGTGCACGACATCGGCACGCCCGACGCCCGCGCGGTTCCAACACCGCTGGACGCGGAAGTGCTCGCAGAGCAGGACGACGAACTGCTCGCGCGCGTGGTGGACGGCCCGCCGCCGACGCCCGCCGAACTGCGCGCCGCGCTCGCCGACCAGACCGCGCGCGGTGCGGTGCACCCGGTGTTCTTCGGATCGGCCCTCTCCGGACAAGGCGTCCCCGCGCTGATCGGCGGCATCGCCGAACTGCTGCCGCCCGCGCACGATCCGGGCACGACCCCGCAGGGCACGATCTTCGCGATCGAGCGCCGGTCCGGCCGCAAGACCGCCTACCTGCGGCTGTTCGCCGGTGAGCTGACCGCGCGCCAGCGGGTGACCTTCCGCCGGGACCCCGGCACCGAACTCACCGGTCAGCTCACCGGGCTGGAGGTGGTGGGGCGCGCGGCGGACCGCATGGTGGCGGGCGACATCGGCCGCATCACCGGGTTCCCCGGCATCCGCATCGGCGACCGGCTCGGCGACCGCGACGTGCCGAGCCCCCGGTTCACCCGCCCGACCCTGCGCACCGTGGTCCGCGCGCGAACCCGGTGAAGGTCCGAGGCTGCACGCCGCGCTGCAGCAGCTGGCCGAGCAGGACCCGCTGATCGAGGCGAGGTCGTTGCCCGGCGGGGCGACCGAAGTCCTGCTGCACGGCGAGGTGCAGAAGGAGATCATCGCGTCCGCGCTGGCCGACGACTTCGGCGTGGCGGCGGTCTTCGAACCGAGCCGGGTGGTGCTCCTGGAACGACCGGTCGGCGTCGGCGAAGCGGTCGAGGAGATGGGCCACCGCGCGCCCGGCCCGAGCGGTTTCTGGGCGACGATCGGACTCCGCGTGGCGCCCACCGGACGGCCGACCGGGGTGGTCTTCGACCACGAGACCGAGCTGGGCGCACTGCCCCTCGCGTTCCACCGCGCGGTCGAGGAGTCGGTGCACGCCGCGATGGCGCGCGGCCCGCAAGGCTGGGCGGTGACGGATTGCGCCGTGACCATGACCCGCTCCGGCTTCGTCGGCCCGGTGAGCACGGCCGCCGACTTCCGCGGCCTGGTGCCGCTGGTGCTGCGCCGCGCGCTGGAGCAGGCGGGCACGCGGGTTTACGAGCCGTGCCACGAGTTCGAGCTGGAGGTCCCGCTGGACGTGCTGGCCGAGACCACAGCGCGGCTGAGCACCCACCGCGCGGAGATCGCGGAGGTGGTCCAGGCGGGAGCGGCGTGGTCGATCCGGGGCTCGGTCCCGGCGCGCGAGGTGCCCGAGATCCAGCTCTGGCTGCCGGATCTGTCACGCGGTGAAGGCACCTGGTGGTCCCGTCCGGATGGCGACCGACCAACGTGATCGCCCTGTTGGGCTAACCGAAATTACGCCAGGTAGTCCATTAGCGTCGCACCCGTTTCACCCGGAAATGTCAGCGGAAACGGGTGCTTTCCGCGTCCCCGACGAGCGAAGGAACAGTCTTGCTGAAGCAGATCCGCCGAGTGCTGCTGGCCGCCACCCTGATCGCCGGAGCCGCGGTGGCCTCCGCGACGACGGCCCCGGCGCAGGGTGAACTCCCCAGCGTGCTCCACCTCTCGCTGAACACCGAGGGTTCCTCGGTGCAGCGCACGACGATCCTGGAGTGCCACCCGGCGGGCGGTGCGCACAAGTTCGCGCAGAAGGCCTGCAGCGACCTCGAACTGGTCCAGGGCGACTTCCGCCGGATGAACGTGAACCTGGCCCGCGCCTGCACCCTGGAGTACCTGCCGGTGACGGCGAAGCTCGAGGGCAAGTGGCGCGGCAACGTGGTCAGCTACACCAAGAGCTACCCCAACGCCTGCGCCATGAAGAACGAGACGGGCGTGGTCTTCGACCTCTGACCCGGACGTCCGACCGGCGGCGAAGAACCGCGAACTCGCGGCTTCTCGCCGCCGCGTAGGCTGCGCGCAGCGAGGAGATCCGAGCGGGAGGTGCCCGGTGCCGGAGATCGAGTGGTCCGACTTCGAGAAGGTCGAGCTGCGCGTCGGAACGATCGTCGAAGCGGAACCCAACGAGAAGGCCCGCAAACCGGCCTACGTCCTGAAGGTCGACCTCGGCGACCTCGGCGTGAAGACCTCCAGCGCCCAGATCACGGACCACTACGCCCCGGAAGACCTGCGAGGCCGCCAGGTCCTGTGCGTCTGCAACTTCGCCCCGAAGCGAATCGCGGGCGTGAAGTCGGAGGTCCTGGTGACGGGGGCCCACGACGAGAACGGCAGCGTGGTCCTGGCGGGCTTCACCCACCCGGTCCCCAACGGAACCCGCCTCCTGTGAGCCCCCTCCCGTTCCCGGAGCCGACGAACCCCGCGAACTCCCGCGCCGAGGTCTTCATCGGCTACCTGGACTTCTTCCGCTCCCGAGTGATCGACAAGATCCGCTCCCTGCCGGAGCACGAACTCCGCACCAGCCGAGTCCCCTCCGGCTGGACGCCCCTGGAACTGGTCAAGCACCTGACCTACGTGGAATTCCGCTGGATCGAGTGGGGCTTCCAAGGCAGGAGGACCGAAAACCCCTGGGGAGACCGGAAAGACGACCGCTGGTACGTAGACCCCTCGGAAACCGCCGAAGAACTCCTGCAAAACCTCCAAGCCCAAGGCCACCACACGACAACGGTCATCACGACGACGGATCTGTCGGAGCGCGGCCAACCGGGCCCCCGCTGGCGAGGAGCAGAACCGGCAACCCTGGAGAGAATCCTCTTCCACCTCCTCCAGGAGTACGCCCGCCACCTAGGCCACCTCGACATCGTCACAGAACAAGCCCACGCACAAACCGGCGAGTGACAAGGACCGGACCAGCCCTGTGGGGTCGTGCCCACCTTGAAAGTTTCACTCTACTGGACGGCGTTTGATTTTCCTGTGAGCAATACGATCCAAGTGTGTCGCTGTGGGGAAATTTAAGGGACAAGGTAAGTAAGTTTCAAGAGGGTCGTCCTCTGGCCAAGCTTGCTCGGCTCTCTGATTCGGACAGCACCTCGTGGAACTTGGATCATATCAAAAGTAGGATAATTGACGCGGAAGAGCTTCTTGATTTGAAGCTGCTCTGGCGCAAGATATCCATACTGTGGTTGATCATCGCGAGCGTCGCGATGCTGGCATTCCTGTTTATGGGAATGATCTGGAAGCCAGCTTGGATTCAAGGCTGGGAAAATCTGCTGGCTGTCCTTGTTGTGGCGTCGTTGGCGGTTTCGCCGGTGCTGATCTATCGGCAGTACAGAACCATTAGGAAGATTCGTGTAACGATACGCAAGATACACATAGTGTATAGGCGAGTTAAAAGCGAAAGGGGTTATCCGGGTTCGAGTAGCGACGACGTCGACAAGGTCCTGGCAGAACAGAAGCGCTACAGGGACGAGCTGCCAGAAGTGATCTCGCAGTACAGGGACGAGGCGAACAAGTACAGGAAGGTGCACAATCGCCTACAGAGTGTGATCATCATCGGCTCTGTGCTTACTTCCGCAGTGACAACTGCTTCGGTTTCGTTTGCGGAGGTTCGATGGGTTGCGGTTGGAATCAGTGCGGTAGTCGGGCTAGCGGCGGGGTTCACTGGTTACTTTAAGTATAGGGAGCGTAGTTTCAACCTGCAGCAGACTGCGGACGCCATCGAGCGCGAGGTTGAGTCCGTGGAGTTGCGTGTCGGCAAGTATGCCAATATGGACGAGCGGAAAGCTTATATGAACTTCGCATCCACGGTTGAATCCCTTCGTGACGAGCAGAATAAGCGCCAGCAACAACTTGATCAGCCGGTCGAGGTGAAACGCGACGAGTACGCGTGACTCTTGGAATTTTGGTTATGGTCTGCTGGTTTGGTGCTTCTCAGGAGTTCGCCAGGCGAAGGTGGTGAGACGTACCGCGGATTCCACTCGTGCGCGATTCGTTCCCAAAGCTGTAGGGGTTGTTCTGGATAGATAAAATTCCTGGCGGGTGCCAAGGTTAAGGCAAGGCGCTGATCACGGGAGTTCTGGTGGCGTGGTGGCGTAGCTTCCACGTCAGGCCGCGCCGCGGCTGTCCCGGTGCCTCGTGAGTGCTGGTCAATAAGCAAGGTGGGTACAGCACTCGCCGCAAAGAACTCACCGGGAGACGGCCCGTGCCACGCCCCAGCTACTCCGCGCTGCTGCTTCGGCAGAAGGCTGGTCGGCAGCCCAGGCCGGGTACGGCACTCATCGCAGGGAGCACTCGGGAGGCGACCCCCGCGCCGTGGGGGGTTTGGGGGGTTCGAACCCCCCAATGAAATGGCGAGGAGCCCCGGTCCGCGCTCTCCGTGGACACGGGGCTCCCAGCTCCGAGCGGATGACGGGAATCGAACCCGCGTTCTCAGCTTGGGAAGCTGATGTTCTACCATTGAACTACATCCGCGTTACCTCTTGTTCGAGGCGATGACAGCCTAACACGGTGGGGCGCGAAGATCGTAACCGGGCTCCCGATACGCTGTGGGCGTGTTGCTGAGTGACCGGGACCTGCGCAAAGAGCTCGACGAGGGGCGCCTCGAACTCGATCCGTTCGACGCCGCCATGATCCAGCCGTCGAGCATCGACGTGCGGTTGGACCGCTTCTTCCGGGTCTTCGACAACACCCGGTACACGCACATCGATCCGTCGCAGCAGCAGGACGAGCTCACCTCGCTGGTGGAGACGCCGGACGACGATCCGTTCGTGCTGCACCCGGGCGAGTTCGTGCTCGGGGCGACGTTCGAGTCCGTGCGGTTGCCGGACGACCTGGCCGGTCGGCTGGAGGGCAAGTCGTCGCTGGGGCGGCTCGGTCTGCTGACGCACTCCACCGCGGGGTTCATCGACCCCGGGTTCACCGGGCACATCACCCTGGAGCTGTCGAACGTGGCGAACCTGCCGATCACGTTGTGGCCGGGGATGAAGATCGGGCAGCTGTGCCTGTTCCGGCTGTCGAGCCCCGCCGACTTCCCGTACGGGTCGAAGGAGGCCGGGTCGCGGTACCAGGGGCAGCGGGGGCCGACGCCGTCGCGGGCGTACCTGAACTTCAAGCGCTCCGAGACCAAGCGGTGACGCTGCGCGGTCGTTGTTGATCTTGTTTTACCTGGTGGTGTCATAGCCACCTGGCACTTCCTGCGCTTTCGGTGACGGTGAGCTACTTCACCCTGAATCGAATAAGCAAGATGGGGGTTCAGAACTTAGGATCCCCTCCGCCCGACGTTCTGGAACGATTCGCAACGGAGCGGTCGACGTGCGGGCAGCAGGAGTACTCGATGTCCGCAATGCAGTCGCGTGCCTCGGGCGCTGCCACCGAGCACCTCGGGCACGTGGTGATGATCGCCGGGGCAGCTGCGCTCGGCGGATTCCTCTTCGGCTACGACACGTCGGTGATCAACGGCGGTGTCGACGCCATCCAGAAGCACTTCAACGTCGGTTCCGCGCTGACCGGCCTGACCGTGTCCTCCGCGCTGCTGGGCTCGGCGGTCGGGGCCGGGATCGCCGGCGGGCTGGCCGACCGGATCGGGCGGATCCGGGTCATGCAGCTGGCCGCCGTCCTGTTCATCATCAGCGCCGTCGGTTCGGCCGTGCCGTTCGCGATCTGGGACCTGGCGATCTGGCGGGTGGTCGGCGGCGTCGCCATCGGCATCGCCTCGGTGATCGCACCGGCCTACATCGCGGAGGTGGCGCCCGCCGCTTACCGCGGGCGGTTGGGGTCGTTGCAGCAGTTGGCGATCGTGCTCGGGATCGCGGTGTCGCAGCTGGTCAACTACGCGTTGGCGCAGGCCGCGGGCGGTAGCGCGTCCGGGATGCTCGGGCCGCTGCAGGCCTGGCAGTGGATGCTCGGGGCCGCCGCGGTGCCCGCGGTGGTCTACCTGGTGGTCGCCTCGACCATTCCCGAGTCGCCGCGCTACCTGGTGGCCGTCGGCAAGCTCGACCGGGCCCGCGAGGTGCTGGCGCAGGTCGAGTCCGGTGACCCGGACGAGAAGGTCGCCGAGATCAAGGCCGCCCTCGGCGGGGAGCGCAAGCCGCGGTTGAGCGATCTGCGCGGGCGGCTCGGACTGCTGCCGATCGTGTGGGTCGGCATGGCCATCGCCGCGCTGCAGCAGTTCGTCGGCATCAACGTGATCTTCTACTACTCGTCGTCGCTGTGGCACTCGGTCGGCATCGACGAGAGCAGCTCGCTGCTGCTGAGCCTGTTCACGTCGATCGTGAACATCGTCGGCACCTTCGTGGCCATCGCGCTGGTGGACAAGATCGGCCGCAAGCCGCTGCTGGTGATCGGTTCGGTCGGCATGGCCGTGTCGCTGGCGGTGACCGGCTGGGCGTTCAGCTTCGCCGAGGTCGTCGGCGAGGAGGCGCAGCTGCCGTTCCAGTGGGGTGCGGTGGCGCTGGTCTCGGCGAGCGCGTTCGTGCTGTTCTTCGCCGCGTCGTGGGGCGTGGTGATGTGGGTGCTGCTGGGCGAGATGTTCCCGGTCCGCATCCGCGCCGCCGCGCTGGCCCTCGGCACCGCGACGAACTGGATCGCGAACTGGCTGGTGACGGTGAGCTTCCCGAGCATGCGGGACTGGAACCTGCCGGTCACCTACTTCATCTACGCCGCGTTCGCGCTGATCTCGGTGGTGTTCGTGGTGAAGTACCTGAAGGAGACCAAGGGCCGCTCCCTGGAGGAGATGGGCAGCTGACCCAGGTCCTGGAGCGAGGGCGGTCCCCGGTCGGGGGCCGCCCTCGTCGTTTGTCGGCGACCTGTGGCAGCCGCACCGCGACGGGGCGCCTGACCTGCGGTTGAAGATTTTTTCCGGGTTCCGGGAACAACGCGGCCCGGTTGTGCGTATTAGTTACCGTACACAGTACGGAAGGAAGTGCGCATGGCGATCACCCCGTTCCGCCTCGACGTCCCGCAGCGCGACCTCGACGACCTGCGGGAGCGCCTGGCCCGCACCCGCTGGGCCGACGAGGTCCCCGGACCGGGCTGGAGCTACGGCCCGCCGCTGGGCTACCTGCGGGAGCTGGCGGAGTACTGGCGCGACGACTACGACTGGCGAGCGCAGGAGGCGCGGCTGAACGAATTCCCGCAGCACACCACCGAGATCGACGGCGCGAACATCCACTTCCTGCACGTCCGCTCGCCGCGGCCGGACGCGCTGCCGCTGCTCATCACGCACGGCTGGCCGAGCTCCGTCGCGGAGTACCTGGACGTGATCGCGCCGCTCACCGAGGCCGGGTTCCACCTGGTCGTCCCGTCGTTGCCGGGGTACGGGCTGTCGGGGCCGACGTCCGACACCGGGTGGGGCGCCGAGCGCGTCGCGCGGGCCTGGGCGGAGCTGATGCGCCGCCTCGGCTACGAGCGGTACGGCCTGCAGGGCGGCGACTGGGGCACGTGGATCTCCCGCACGCTGGCGATCAACGAGCCGGAGCGGGTGGTCGGACTGCACACCAACGGCATGATCACCTTCCCGTCCGGCGACCCCGACGAGTTCGCGAAGCTGACCGACGCCGACCGCGCGCGGATGGCCCGGTGGCAGCGCTACACCGACGAGCTGTACGGCTACAAGCTGATCCAGTCGACCAAGCCGCAGTCCCTGGCGTACTCGCTGGCGGACTCCCCGGCGGGGCTGCTGGGCTGGATCGTCGGGGTGCTCAAGGAGTGGACCGACTGCGAGGACACCCCGGAGGACGCGATCGACCGCGACCGCATCCTCACCACGGTGATGCTCTACTGGCTCACCAACACGGCGGGCTCGGCGGCGCGGTCGTTCGTGGAGACCCCGGACAACTCGGGGAAGGCGGAGGCGGAAGGCGTCATCGAGCAGCTGACCGGCGGCACGGTCCCGCACGGCGTGGCGGTGTTCCCGAAGGACGTCCTCGCCCCGGTGCGGCCGTTCGCGGAGCGCATCAACAACGTCGTGCGCTGGACGGAGTACGACCGCGGCGGCACCTTCCCGGCGATGGAGGAACCGGACGTCTACGTCCGCGACGTGCGGGAGTTCTTCGCGTCGCTGCGGTGATGGGTGCGTGAGTGCTTTCTGGGGCTGTGGCACCAGAAAGCACTCACGACCCCCGGGCGGCCGAACTTCTCCTGCGGCCAGAGCCGGGTGGACGTCAATTTCTCGCGAAGTTGGTGCCCGCTCCGCTCAGGGTGCGGGCGTGCTGGCTGCTCGGGGACACCGGGTTAGACCAGGCGAAGGCCATCGCGATGGCCAGGACCAGGGCGCTGAGCAGGAGGAACAGCCAGGGCGGGAGGTGCTGCGCCTTCCGGCTGAGCGGTCGCCGGGGGACGTCGGGCGGCTCGGCCTCGTCCAGCACCAGGGGCTCGATGATCGCGCGGATGCCGCTGTTGACCTCGGCGACCTCGTTGGCCAGCGCTCGGCACCGGGAGCAGTCGCGCAGGTGGGACTCCACGATGAGCTCGTCGCGCTTCGACAGCGCGTTGCGGGCCCAACCGCCCAGCCGGTTGATCACCGTCCGGCAGCGCGGGTCGGACACCTCGGCCAGGTGCGCGTTCAAGTACTCCCGGCGCAGGCCCTCGCGCGCCCGGTAGGACAGCGCGGACACCGCGTTAGGGCGGAGCCCGAGCAGCGGCGCGGCCTCGGCGGGCGTCCGGCCCTTGATCTCGGTGTGCCAGAGCACCTTCTGCCAGTTCGCCGGGAGCCGGGCGAAGGCCTTCGCCGCGAGCGTCCGCTCCGCCGCGTCCACCGCGGAGTCCTCGACGGGGTCCACCGATTCGTGCCCCGCCACGGTCTGGACGTCCTCGACGAGGTGGACCTTCCGGGCGGTCCGGGAGCGGTCGTAGGCGAGGTTCCGCAGCGTGGTCAGCAGGTACGCGCGGAACGCGATGGTGGGCCCGCCGCCGGTGGTGAGGCTGTCGAGGACGTTGGCGAACGCCTCGGACACCAGGTCGTCGGTCTCGGTGTCGGAACGCGAGAGCTGCCGCGCCGTCTTGTAGGCGGCCCGAACGTGCCGCTGGTAGAGCTGCGCGTAGGCGCCCTTCTCCCCGGAACGGACCAGCTCGACCAACTCGGCGTCGCTGACCTCGGGCGTCTCGGCCATCATTCCTCCGCATCCGGTTCCGGTCGATACCGGGACGCGGCGGCCGACGGCATATGACGCCGGAATTCGCAACTCGATGTGTGCGCCTGGCTACCCTGGGGCTGATCTTGGGGGTGGGATGCAGGAGCCAACGGTCCGCAACGAGGTGAGCGGCAACGTCGGGGCTGCGGTGCAGGCCGGGCACATCCACGGCGACGTCCACATCCACGCCAGCACCACCGGTCCGGGCCTGGGTTCCCTGGCTCCACCAGCGCTGACGCACGACGTGCGGGGTCGCGACGACCTGGTGGCGCAGGTGGTCGAGGAGCTGCGGGCCGGGCAGAGCTGCGTCCTGCACGGCGCTGGCGGCTACGGCAAGACGACGGTGGCGCAGCGGGTGGCGGCGGAGCTCGGGGCGGAGACCTGGTGGGTCGACGCGTCGTCGGAGCGGAGCCTGCACGACGGGCTGCGCGAGGTCGCGCTGCGCGCGGGCGCGAGCCCGCAGGAGGTGCGCGAGGCGTGGGAGGGGCGCGGTCATGCCCCGGACCTGCTGTGGCGGCAGCTGGCCCGGACCGGGTCCCGGTGGTTGCTGGTGCTGGACAACGCCGACGACGTGCGCGTGCTCGGGGCCGGGCGGCCGATCGCCGAGCAGACCGGCTGGCTGCGCGCGACCAGCGGCGTGCTGATCACGAGCCGCGACGGGAACCCGCAGTCCTGGGGCGGCCTCGTCCGGCTGCACGCGATCGAGACGCTGCCGGTCGCGGACGGCGCGCAGATGCTGCTCGACCGCGCACCCGATGCCGGTTCAGCCGAGAGCGCCGGTGAACTCGCCCAACGCCTGGCGGGGCTCCCGCTCGCGCTGCACTTGGCGGGTCAGTACCTGGCCGTCGTCGCAACGATGCCGCAGGTGCCGGGCCTCGATCTGCCGGTGGACTTCGCCAGCTACCGGGCGGCGCTCGACGACCGCTGGCCGGAGGTGACGGAACTCCCGGAGACGCCGTACCCGCTGGCGGAACGCGAGACGCTGCACCGCACCTGGGAGCTGTCGCTGGATCTGCTCGCCGAGCGCGGATATCCGACCGCTCGCCCGTTGCTGCGGTTGCTGTCCCACTTCGCCGACGCGCCGATCCCGCTGGAAGTGCTCCGCACCGAAGTCCTGGCGATGTCCCCGGTCTTCGCCGGGATGACCGCGGTTCACCTGGCCGCGGTGATCAAAGCGCTGGCCGGTGCGGGCCTGGTGGCCTCCGACAGCTCGTACGGCGCGGAAAACCCGGTCCTGCGCCTGCACCCGGTCGTGCGCGAGACGAACCGCTACCTCGGATGCCCGCAGGCACGCGCGAACAGCGCGGCGCACTCGATCGCGCTCGTGTCGGCCGCGGCCGCGAACCTCGAGGTGACCGATCCCGGTACGTGGCCGCGCTGGCGGCTGCTGCTCCCGCATTGCGCGTCAACGCTCGACGTTCCGGACGGGGTGCGGGATGCGGTGCTCGTCCTGGTCGCGTTGACGTGCGAGCGGGCGACCAGGTTCTGCGTCACCGACGGGCTCGTGCTGCACGGCATCGACCTGGCGCGAACCGCGTTGTCCAGACTCCCGGAGACGGGCTCCGAGGTGCGCGGCACCCTCCTGGGCACTCGCAACAACCTCGCCGCGATGCTGCTCAGCCGGGGTGATCTGGCTGCGGCGGAGGAGGAGTTCCGCATCGCGCTGGAGTCCGTGCCCGCCGTCTTCGGCGCGGACGACGTCAGAACGCTGGGCATGCGGCACAACATGGCTGACCTGCTGCGCGCTCGCGGCGATCTGGAGCGGGCGGAAGCCGAATTCCGCGCGGTGGCCGAGCTGGCGGCTGAAGCCCTAGGCGCGACGGACTCCACAACGCTGAGCATGCGGCACAGCCTCGCCGGGGCGTTGCGGGCCCGCGGTCGGCTGGCGGAAGCCGAGGCGGAGTACCGGGAGGTCCTCGAACTGCGTCGGCGAACCCTCGGCGCGGAGCACATCCTCACCATGACCACGCGGAGCGAACTGGCCGGTGTGCTGCGGGCTTCGGGTGAGCTGGAGGTGGCGGAGGCCGAGCTCCGCGAGCTGCTGGACTGGGCGGTCGACACCCTGGGCGACGACCACCACCGCACCCTGATCACCCGGTCCAACCTCGCGGGCGTGCTGGCGGACCGGGGCGAGCTGGAGCGCGCGGAGTCGGAGCTGCTCGCTGTCCTGGCGGTGGCGGACCGGGTTTGGGGCGTTGACCACCCCTACTTCCTGGACGTGCGCGGCCAACTCGCACTTGTGCTGCTGGAGCAGGGGAAACTGGTGGAGGTCGAGGCTGTGCTGGGCGAGGAGCACGCAGCGGATCCGATTCCCCCTGAAGCGCGCTGACGTCCACGTCGTGCGCGGCTCTCCCGGAGGTGGCCGCGCTGGTCGATACTCCGGAAAAGCCGAGGGCCCCTCCAGGCGTCTGGAGAGGCCCTCGCGGTGGAACCGTCAGCTGCTGGCGGCAGCTGCGTCTTCGGTGTCCTTGTTCTCGCCGCGTTTCACCGCGGAGAGCAGGAGCTGGGCGACGTCGACGACTTCGACGGATTCGGAGGCGACCTTCTCGCTCTGTCGGGCGGTCAGGCCGTCGGAGAGCATGACCTTGCAGAACGGGCAGCCGGTGGCGATCTTCGACGGTGCGGTGCCGAGTGCTTCGTCGACGCGTTCGACGTTGATGCGCTTGCCGATGCGTTCTTCCA
>NZ_VWPH01000030.1 GCF_008630535.1 Saccharopolyspora hirsuta
CTGCTCACCCAACGCTGGCGCACCCTGCAACGCATCACCGCCAGCCCCCGCAAAACCGGCCACATCGCCCAAGCCGCACTCGTCCTCACCCACCACGAACACGGCCGAATCCACTGAGATCACCTCATTGAAATCGCGTCCACCGGGCCGGTACGGCGGAGGAGGACCGGGTTCCGCGGGGCGCGGTGCGAGGTGGGGAGTCTCGGGGCCGGAGGCGGGGGTCAGCCGACCGGCCAGGTGTGGACCGGGTCCCCGGCGTCGGCCAGGGCGATGTAGTGCTCCAGCATGGTGGTGAGGGCCGCGGGGCGGTCCGCGCCGCGTTCTTCCAGGCGGGCCACGGTTTCCCGTTGCCACGTCGCACCGTTGCGGCGGGCCAGGCAGCGCTGCTCGATCACGCCGAGGTAGCGCTCGCGGGCCTCGTCGGAGACCCCGCACGCGCGGAGGCCTTCGTGGGCCATCGGCAGCAGGCGGCGCATCACCAGCTCGTCCGGGGCCACCCAGCCGATGCCCGGCCAGTACAGGTGGGCGTCGAAACCGCTGCGGGCCCCGGCGAACAGGTTCTCCTCCGCGGCGGCGAAGGACATCTGCGTCCACAGTGGTCGGTCCTGCTCGGTGAGCGCCCGCTGCGCGCCGTAGAAGAACGCCGCGTTGGCGATGATGTCCACCACCGACGGGCCCGACGGCAGCACCCGGTTCTCGATGCGCAGGTGCGGGACCCCGTCCACCAGGTCGTAGACCGGGCGGTTCCAGCGCCAGATCGTGCCGTTGTGCAGCCGCAGCTCGGCCAGCGTCGGGGCGCGGCCCGCGTCCAGCGCGGCCACCGGGTCCTCGTCCTCCGGGTCGGGCAGCAGCGCCGGGAAGTACCGGACGTTCTCCTCGAACAGGTCGAAGATCGAGGTGATCCACCGCTCCCCGAACCACACCCGCGGCCGCACGCCCTGGTTCTTCAGCTCCTCCGGCCGGGTGTCGGTGGCCTGCAGGAACAGCGGGATCCGGGTCTCGTGCCAGAGAGCTTTGCCCAGCAGGAACGGGGAATTCGCGCCGATCGCCACCTGCACCCCGGCCAGGCACTGCGCGGCGTTCCAGTGCGGCGCGAAGTCCTCCGGGGCGACCTGCAGGTGCAGCTGGACCGAGGTGCACGCCGACTCCGGCAGGATCGAGTCGGCGTAGGAGCGCAGCCGCTCGACGTGGTAGGACTCGCCGAGCGGCTCGCCCTCCATGTCCAGCAGCATCTCCTCGCCGCGGGCCAGGAAGATCTGCTCGTTGAGCAGCGAGTAGCGCGGGTTGCGGGACAGCCAGCCGGGGTCGAAGTGGGCGCTGCGCAGCGTGGGGAGCGTGCCGATCATGACGATCTTCGCGCCCGCGTCGTGCGCCCCGGCATCGGCCCGCCGGAGCGCGGCGCGCATCCCCTCCTCCAGCTTCAGCGCGCTGTCCCCGGCCAGCACCCGGGGCTCGACGTTGAGCTCGATGTTCTGCTGGCCGAGCTCGGTGGTGAACAGCGCCGGCTCGCCGATCTTCTCCAGCACCTCGGCGTTGGACATCGACGGTTCCATGTTCCGGTCCACCAGGCACAACTCCATCTCCAGCCCCATCTGCTGGTGCGGGAAGGAGAAGTTCCCGTCGGCGAGCATCCGGGCCAGGGCGTCCAGGCCGCGCTGCATCTTGTTCCGATACCGCTGCCGGTCCACCGGCTTGAAGCCTCGGTCGTCCACGTGCCGTCCCATGCCGTCTCTCCGCTCGATCGGCAGCACGTCAGCGCCCAGCGCTGGGGAAACCACCGTGACACATCGGTACCCGCCGAACCAGCGGCCAAAACGGTGTCACCGAGCGGGGAGGCGGGTGATCACGCGGAGGCGTCGTCGAGCCGCTGCACCTCCTCCGCGGTGAGCTCCAGCTCGGCGGCGAGCAGCAGGTCGGCGAGCTGATCGGTGGTGCGGGCGCTGGCGATCGGGGCGGTGACGGTGCGTTGCACGCGCAGCCAGGACAACGCGATCGACGCCACCGGGGCGTTACGCTGCGTTGCGATCTCGTCCAGCGCGGCGAGCACCCGCAGACCGCGCTCGTGCAGGTGCGCACGAGCACCTTCCGCGCGCGGGCTGCCCGAGTCGTCCTGCGCGGTGCGGTACTTGCCGGTCAGGAAACCCTTGGCGAGGGCGTAGTACGGTGCCACGCCCAGGTTCTCCGCGGCGCAGAGGTCCGCGAGCTCGCCCTCGAACTCGTCGCGCTCCACGAGGTTGTACTTCGGCTGCAGCGCGGTGAATTCGGCAAGTCCCTCGCGGCGCGAGACCGCCAGCGCCTCGGCGAGCCGGGGCGCGGTGTAGTTCGACGCCGCGATGTAGCGGACCTTGCCCTCGCGCACCAGGGCGTCGAAGGCACCGAGGGTCTCGGCAAGCGGGATCGTCGGGTCGTCGTCGCCGTGCGCGTAGTAGAGGTCGATGTGGTCGACGCCCAGGCGGCGCAGCGAATCTTCCGCAGCCGCCTTGATGTTCGCCGCCGACAGGCCGCGGCGCTGCGGCAGCCGCCCGACCTTGGTGGCGACCACGACGTCGTCGCGGTTGCCGCGGGCGCGCAGCCACTCGCCGATGATCGTCTCGGATTCGCCGCCGGAATTGCCCGGTGCCCAGGCGGAGTACATGTCGGCGGTGTCGATGAAGTTGCCGCCCGCCGCCGCGTAGCCGTCCAGGACGGCGAAGGACTCGTCGCGGTCGGCGGTCCAGCCGAAGACGTTGCCGCCGAGGCAGATGGGGAAGACGTCGAGTGTCGTGCTGCCGAGCTGAGCCATACCCCGAACGTACTCCGGCGCGGGGAGGACCGACCGCGGCGGCGCGGCCGGGGCGGGTGCGAGAATGCGGTACGTGGCGCACGTTGTCGAGATCGATGAGGCCGACGATCCGCGGGTCGACGACTTCCGCGATCTGTCGCGCGCGGACCGCCGACCGGACCGGCCGGGCGGTCGCGGGCTGGTGATCGCCGAAGGCGTCGTGGTGGTCGAGCGGCTGCTCGCCTCGCCGTACCCGGTGCGGGCGCTGTTCGGGGTGCGCCGCCGGATCGAGGAGCTGGCCGATGCCACCGCCGCCCTCGACGTGCCCGCCTACGTGACGAGCGCCGACGTGATGGCGCAGGTCGTCGGATTCCACCTCAACCGCGGCGTGCTGGCGGTGGCCGACCGCGCCCCGGCGGTCCCGCCCGCCGAGCTGATCGGGCGGGCCCGCCGCCTGGCGGTGCTGGAGGGCATCGGCGACCACGAGAACCTGGGTGCGCTGTTCCGCAACGCCGCCGCGCTCGACCTCGACGGCGTGCTCCTGGGCGCTGGCTGCTCGGACCCGCTGTACCGGCGCAGCGTTCGGGTGTCGATGGGGCACGTGCTCCGGGTGCCGTTCGCGCACCTGGAGTCCTGGCCGGAAGATCTCAAGCTGTTGCGCGACAACGGTTTTCGGATCGTGGCGCTGACCCCGCGGGCAGACGCGAAATCTCTTCGCGACGCGGCGCTGGACGAGGGGCGGGTCGCGGTGCTGCTCGGCTCGGAAGGCCCCGGCCTCACCGAGGAGGCGATCAACGCCGCGGACCTGGCGGTGCGGATCCCGATGGCCAGCGGGGTGGACTCGCTCAACGTCGCGACGGCCGGGGCGATCGCCTTCCACGCGATGAGCGGGGTGTGATGCGCGAGTCCGGTTGGGAACTGCACGCGCGCTCCGGCCGCGCGGTCTTGGTGCGCGACGCCGACCAGGAGGTGGACCCGAGCCGCCTGCGGCTGCCCGACTCGCTGGTCGAAGCCCTGCACGAATGGGCGCACGTCGCGGAGGCGGCGCACGAGGAGGACACCGCGGCCGCGGACCGCGAGCTGATCTCCCAGCGCGGGCGCCAGCTGGCGATGCGGCTCGCCGCTGAGACCGGCGGCCAGGTCGGCTACCTCGACCCGCTCAGCGGTCGCCTCGACCGCATCGGCCGCCCGCGACCCGCGCCCCCGCACCGCTTCGCGGTCCCGGTGCCCGCGGAGGAGCCGACGCCGTGGGGCCCGGGGCTGGTGGTGAGCACCATCGTCGGGGCGATTGCGACGGTCACCCTGGTGGTGGTGACCCTCGGCCTGGCGGACGTCAGCGGTGTCCTGGCGGCGGTGGTCAACCTGGCGGTGGCGGCGGGCTTCGCCCCCTCGATCTGGCTGGGCCGCAACATCGCGGTCTGGCGCTGGGTCGCCTACGGCACGGCGGCGGGCATCGTCCTCGCCTGGCTCGTCCTCCTCCTCAGCCTCCTCGGCCCAACCCTCCCGCACGTCTGACCTCGAGGCTTTCCAACCTCGTTTTGCGTGGCGGTGCGGGTGGCGGAACCTCAGCGTCCGCCTGAGCTCCGGGTGCCCCTGACTTGTGTATGACCGATACACGGCGTCAGGGCCGTCCTCGCCGGGCGAACGCTGAGAACCCGCGGCGGTGCGAGTTGCGGGGGTGGGGTATGCGCCTGGCGGCGCATGCGAGGACCTTGGGATCGGTGCCGGTCGTTCTTCGCGGCTGCGGTCCACAGGCAGGATGCGATTTCAATGAGCCTTTTTCATCCTGATTTTTGCTGGTCAGGGTGGAGGGGCTTGGGTGTGAGTGAAGCTCCTGGTAGATGGATCGTCGACCAAGATCAACCCAGGACTGCCAGGAGCTTCGGGT
>NZ_VWPH01000031.1 GCF_008630535.1 Saccharopolyspora hirsuta
ACCCGAAGCTCCTGGCAGTCCTGGGTTGATCTTGGTCGACGATCCATCTACCAGGAGCTTCACTCACACCCAAGCCCCTCCACCCTGACCAGCAAAAATCAGGATGAAAAAGGCTCAATGGAAATCGCGGCACCGTGCTGTTCGGGGCCCTGCGGTCGCGGGTCGGTCCTCGTGCGTCTACCAAACGCTTGCTTGTTTCGTTAGACTCGCGGGTACTCGTGGATCAGGTTGCGCTGCCGGGGGTTCCGGGCGGATCGGCCGGGCGGCGGAGAGGACGGTCATGGCCGAGGCGTACATCATCGATGCCGTGCGGACCCCGGTGGGCAAGCGCGGTGGCGGGCTCAGCGGGATCCATCCGGCGGACCTCTCCGCGCACGTGCTGCGCAGCCTGGTGGCGCGCACCGGGATCGACCCGGCAGCCGTGGACGACGTGGTGTGGGGGTGCGTCGACGCGGTCGGCGCGCAGGCCGGGAACATCGGACGGACCGGTTGGCTGGCGGCCGGGTTCCCCGAGCACGTGCCCGGGGTGACCGTCGACCGGCAGTGCGGTTCGTCGCAGCAGGCGGTGCACTTCGCCGCGCAGGCGGTGCTCAGCGGCACCTCCGAGCTGGTGATCGCCGGCGGCGTGCAGAACATGAGCGCGATCCCGATCGGCAGCGCGCTGCGGGGCGCGGCCGAGCTCGGGTTCCCGGTGGCCTACGGGCCGAACTCCGGTTCCACCGGGTGGCAGGAGCGCTACGGTGACGAGGAGGTCACGCAGTTCCGCGGTGCGGAGCTGATGGCCGAGAAGTGGCAGATCTCCCGCGACGACATGGAGGAGTTCGCGCTGACCAGCCACCGCCGCGCGGTGACCGCGATCGACTCCGGCCACTTCGCCGGTGAGCTGGCGCCGATCGCGGGCGTCGAGCACGACGAGGGACCGCGGCGCGACACCAGCAAGGAGAAGCTGGAAGGGCTCAAGCTGCTGCGCGAGGGCGGTCGGCTCACCGCTGGGGTGGCGAGCCAGATCTCCGACGGCGCGGCGGCGTTGCTGATCGCTTCGGAGCAGGCGGTCGCCGAGCACGGGCTGCGCCCGAGGGCTCGCGTGCACCACATGTGCGTGCGCGGCGACGACCCGGTTTTCATGCTGTCCGCACCGATTCCGGCGACCAAGCACGCGTTGGCCAAGACGGGGCTGAGCGCGTCGGACATCGACGTGGTGGAGATCAACGAGGCGTTCGCCAGCGTGGTTCTGGCCTGGTTGAAGGAGATCGACGTCGACCCGGCCCGGGTCAACCCCAACGGCGGAGCGATCGCGCTCGGCCACCCGCTGGGTGCGACGGGTGCGAAGCTGATGACTACCCTGCTGTCCGAACTGGAACGCACCGGCGGTCGCTACGGCCTGCAGACGATGTGCGAAGGCGGTGGCACGGCCAACGTCACCATCATCGAACGCCTTTGAGGGCCGCTTGAGCTGGCCGGGCTCTGAAGTGACCTGCCTCTGGCCGCGCAGCTGCGATGCCTTCGGGACTGGGCATTCGGCCAGTTCAAGGCCCGTGAGTGTTTTCTGGCGCTATAGCCCCACAAAGTACTCACGGCACCTGACCAGGCTAAATCAGTAGTGATCGAGTGAGGGGAGAGGTGTGCCGATCAACAGGGAGTTCGTGGGGTACGAGTTCAGCGCGGGCGAGGCTTACGAGGTGACGCGGGGCAAGATCCGCGAGTTCGCCGAGGCGATCGGGGATCCGAACCCCGCGTACCGCAGCGCGGAAGCCGCGCGGGCGCTGGGGCATCCGGACGTGATCGCGCCGCCCACCTTCGGGATCGTGGCCGCCGGGGCCGCTGCGGAGAGCAACCCGATCCGGCGGCCCGAGTTCGGGTTGAACATGCGGCTGGTGGTGCACGGCGAGCAGAAGTTCCGCTACGAGCGGCCGATCCGCGCCGGTGACGTGCTGACCGCGACCGGGCGGATCGCGGAGATCCGCGACGCCGGGCGCAACGAGCTGGTGCGGGTGGAGACCGAGATCCGCGACGCGGGCGGCGAACTGGTGTGCACCGCGGTCAACGTGATCGTGTCGCGGGGGACCGCGGCCGGGGCGGAGGAGTGAGGATGCGCTACGACGAGGTGGCCGTCGGCACCGAGATCGGTCTGGAGCGGTACCCGATCCAGCGGCTGACGCTGGTGAAGTACTGCGGGGCCTCCGGGGACTTCAACGTGATCCACTGGAACGAGCGGATCGCCCGGCAGGCGGGACTGCCGAACGTGATCGCGCACGGCATGCTCACCATGGCCGAGGCGGCCCGCCTGGTGACGGACTGGGTGGGCGATCCCGGTGCGGTGGTGGAGTACGGCGTCCGCTTCGCCAAACCCGTGGTGGTGCCCGACGACGACACCGGTGTGGAGGTCCTGGTCGCCGGTCGGGTGGCGGAGAAGCTGCCGGGCCGGCAGGTCGCCGTGGACCTGACGGCCACCTGCGGCGACGTCGAGGTGCTGGCCAAGGCCCGAGCGGTCGTCCGGCTCGGCTGACCCCGACTCCCGTGCGGAGAACCGGTGGAAATCCGCTCCCCGCGCCAGTCCGGAGCCTCGCCCGCATCCCGCTGGGTCTACAGTGGAATCGCAGTTTCAGTTGAAACTGCGGACTGCTCGGGCGGAAGCGGTGATGGGCAGGCTTCGGGGTGCCTGCCCATCGTGCGGGGTGGGGCTCTCAGCGGAATCCGGGCCGTCGGGTTCTGGCGCGGTGGAACCGGACGGCCCGTCCTCCGTCAGTAGCTCACCGCTGAGCCGAGTCGATGAAGCCGACGTACAGCAGGCTGTTCGTCGATCCGGCTCCTGGGTTGTTCACCGCGTTCTGGGTTCCGCCGCTCACCAGGGCTCGGGCGACCTGGTCCGGGGTGGCCGACGGGTTCGCCGTCAGGTACAGCGCGCTCGCCCCCGCCACGTGCGGGGTGGCCATCGACGTCCCGCTCATGGCACCCGATCCGCCGCCGTTGGTGGTCGAGGTGATGTTGGTGCCGGGCGCGAAGATGTCCGTGCAGCTGCCGTAGTTCGAGAACGTGGACCTGCTGTCCCGGCTGTCCGTGGCGTTCACCGTGATCGCCGAGGGAACCCGGGCCGGGGAGGTGTTGCAGGCGTTGGTGTTGTCGTTCCCCGACGCCACCGCGAAGGTGATCCCGGATTGGATCGCCCGCTGCACCGCACTGTCGAGCGATCCGTTGGAAGGGCCCCCGAGGCTCATGTTCGCCACCGCGGGCCGGGCCGCGTTGCGGGCCACCCAGTCGACACCGGCGATGATCTGCGAGTACTGGCCGGAGCCCTGGCAGTCGAGCACGCGCACGCTGACCAGCTCGACCTCCTTGGCCACGCCCCAGGTCTTCGAGCCGATGGTGCCCGCCACGTGGGTGCCGTGCCCCTGGCAGTCGGAGGCGTCGCCGTCGTTGTCGATGAAGTCGCGGCCGTCGCTGACCCGTCCCCCGAACTCGGGGTGGCTCTTGTCCACGCCGGTGTCCAGGACGTAGGCGGTCGCCCCGGAACCGGTGTTCGGGTACGTGTAGCTGTTGTCCAGCGGCAGCCGCTGCTGGTCGATCCGGTCCAGGCCCCAGGTGGCGTTCTGCTGGGTGCCGCTGATCCGGGCGATGCCGTCCTGCTCCACGTACGCGACCGACTTGTCGGCGGCCAGCCGTTCGGCCGCGGCCTCGTCGAGCCGCACGGCGAAGCCGCGGATCGTCGACGTGTAGGTCGCGGTCACGGTGCCGCCGTAGGTGTCGGCGAGGCGGGCCGCGGCGCTGCGGGTCGCGGACGCGCTCGCGACGTCGTCCTTCAGCACCACGATGTAGCTGTCGGCGACCGGGGCGGCGCTGGGGCGGATCTCCCCGGTGGGCTGGGCCGCGGCGGCCGGTGCGGCGATCATCGCCGCGGCCAGCGCACCCGCGCCGAGCGCGGTGGTCAGCCGGATCTTGCGATCGTGTCGCATCTGGTTGCTCCCTTGCCAGTTGTGCGGCTGTCGACGGAGGTTGGTGGCGCACAGCCGCGTGCAAACACGATCGGTTGGTGACCGCACGGTGATCAATCCGTGTTTCAGTACGTAGGGATACCAGTCTTTCGGCGAAGGGAGTCTCAATGATGTTGTCAAGCCGCTTGGGCGGCGATCGATGGCATCGTGGGCTGCCAGGTGCGGTGGTCGCGGATGAGTGCCCAGAGCACGTCGACGCGGCGGCGGGCGAGGGCGAGG
>NZ_VWPH01000032.1 GCF_008630535.1 Saccharopolyspora hirsuta
CTCGCCCTCGCCCGCCGCCGCGTCGACGTGCTCTGGGCACTCATCCGCGACCACCGCACCTGGCAGCCCACGATGCCATCGATCGCCGCCCAAGCGGCTTGACAACATCATTGAGACTCCCTTCGCTATCGACAGACTCTAGCTACTGCCACCCTATTGCAACTAGTCCGGAGGGAGGCGTTGATCTCACCTGCCGGGCGAGTTGCCCGAAGGGCCTTGCTGAGCTGCGAGAACACGACTTCGGGGAGAAACCGGTCGGTTGACCCGGCTCGGTGGGTGGGGCAGCATCCCCTTCGACCCCGCGAACGGGAGAAGCCGGTCGAAGTCCGGCGCTGACCCGCAACGGTAGGCCGCGCACGTCGCGGCGAGCCCGATCGCCCGATCGCGAGGGATGGCTCCAACGACTGTCGCGGTCTGCGGTCGGGGTCTGGGACGCCCGCGTGCGGTCCTGGTCTCGCGCAACCGCGCACGACCTCGGAAGGCACGATGCGCCGCACATTCGCACTGCTCCTGGCCGCGCTGTTCCTGACCGGCTGCACCCCCGCCGAATCGCAGCAGAACGGTCTGCGGGTGGAGAACTGCGGCAGCGTCGAGACCTTCGCGCGCCCACCGCAGCGCGTGGTGAGCCTCAACCAGCACGCGACCGAGGTCCTGCTGGCGCTCGGGCTGGGCGACCGCCTGGTCGGCACCGCCTTCCCGGACGACCACGTGCCACCGCCGGAGGTGGCCGCCGAGTACGCCGAGGTGCCGCTGCTGTCCGACCGGTACCCGTCCTACGAGCGCATCCTCGAAGCCGAGCCGGACCTGGTCGTCGGCGGCTACGCCAGCGCCTTCGACGAGGCCGAGGGCCGCGGCCGCGAGGCGTTCGCGAAGAGCGGCATCAACACGCTGCTGCTGTCGGAGTCCTGCGCGAGCGCGCCGAGCGGGATGGACACGCTGCTGGCCGACATCACGATGTTCGGCGAAGCGCTCGGGCTGCAGGACAACGCGCGCAAGCTCAACGCCGACATCGAGGGCCGGGTGCGCGCGGTCGAGCAGCGGCTGCAGGGCGTGCAGCCGGTCGACGTGTTCGTGTACGACTCCGGCGAGCAGGCCGCGTTCACCCTGGGTGGCAACGGCGTCGGCAACGACGCGCTGACCCGGGCGGGCGGGCGCAACGTCTTCAGCGACGTGCCGAAGGTGTTCGAGGACGTCAGCTGGGAGCAGGTCGCCGCGCGAGCCCCGGAAGCGATCGTGCTGGTCGACTACCTCGGAGCCCCGGTGCAGCACAAGCAGTCCTACCTCGAAGGCCACCCGCTGGCCTCGGGCGCACCAGCGGTGCGGAACCACCGGTTCAGCACCATCCCGCTGGTCGAGCTCACCGAGGGCATCAGGTTCCCCGCCGCCGTCGAGCGCCTGGCCCGAGACCTCCACGGCGCATGAGCAGCCGCCCTGAAACTCCCGGTCCTGAGTCCTCCCCAGCGGCACCTCAGGGGACCGTGACGCAACCCGGCCACGAGAAACCCCCACAACGCAAGATCCGAGCCGAACGTAACCACCACTGTGAATCGCGGAGAGGCGGGACAGTGAAGCGCGGAGAGGCGGGACTGCGAGGCGGGATTGTTTACATCGGGTTGCTGGTCGCGCTCGTGGTGATCGGCGGGCTCGCGGTGTCGCTGGGGTCGGTGCAGCTGCCGCTGGGACAGGTGTGGCGGATCGTGCTGGAGCCGGTGGTGCCGTGGATCGAGCCGGACTGGAGCCCGGCGCGGGCGGCGATCGTCTTCGACTCGCGGATGCCGCGGGTGGTCGGCGGGATGCTGGTCGGCGCGGCGCTGGCGCTGTCGGGGGCGGTCGCGCAGCTGGTCACCGGCAACCCGCTGGCCGACCCGTACCTGCTCGGCGTCTCCGAGGGGGCCGGGTTCGCGGTGTCGCTGACCATCGTCCTGGGCATCGGGGCCGGGGCCGTCGGGCTGCCGGTGGTGGCCTTCCTCGGCGGGCTGGTCGCGCTGCTGACCGTGCTGGCCGTGTCCGGGCGCTCCGGGTCGGTGACCACGCTGGTGCTCGGCGGGCTGGCCGTCGGGCAGGTGGCGTTCGCCATGACGTCGTTCGTCCTGCACGCCTTCGGCACCGGCGACCAGGCCAAGCAGGTGCTGTTCTGGATCAGCGGCGGGCTCGGCGCTGTGCGCTGGGAGTCGCTGCCGGTGCCCGCTGCGGTGCTCGCGCTCGGGCTGATCACGGCGGCTGCATCGGGCCGGTGGATGAACGTCCTGCACAGCGGTGACGACGCTGCGGCGGCGCTCGGGATCAACGCGCGCGTGTTCCGGACGTTCTGCCTGGTCGCGATCTCGCTGCTGGCCGGGACCGCGGTCTCGGTGGCGGGCGGGATCGTGTTCGTCGGACTGCTGGTGCCGCACGCGGCCACCTTCCTGGTGGGTTCCGAGGCGCACCGGCTGCTGCCGGTGTCGGCGCTGCTCGGCGCGGTGTTCCTGGTGCTGGCGGACCTGGTGGCGCGGCTGGTCGTCGCGCCGGGGGAGCTGCCGGTGGGGGTGCTCACCGCGCTGGTCGGCGGCCCGGTGTTCCTGGTGATGTTGCGGCGGCGACGGAGGATCGCATGAGCCTGCGGGTCTGCGGGGTCCGCGTCGACCTGGGCGGTCGACCGGTTCTGTCCGATGTGGACGTCGAGGTGCGGCCCGGCGAGGTGTTCGGCCTCGTCGGCCCCAACGGCAGCGGCAAGACGACCCTGCTGCGCACGCTCTACCGAGCCGTCCAGCCTGTTTCCGGGACGGTCGAGGTCGCCGGGGTGGCGGCCGGTGGGCGGCGTCAGCTGGCCCGCGTGCTGGCCGCGACCACGCAGGAGACGGAGGCGCGCGCGGCGCTCACCGTCCGGGAAGTGGTGTCGCAGGGCCGGATTCCGCACCTCGGCCTGCTGGACCGGATGGGCGCGGCGGACCGCGAGATCGTCGACGACGCGCTGCGGGCCACGAGCCTGCTCGACCTGGCGGAACGCGATGTGCGCCTGCTGTCGGGCGGGGAGCGGCAGCGCACGTCGATCGCTCGGGCGCTCGCCCAGCAGCCCCGGGTCCTCGTCCTCGACGAGCCGACGAACCACCTCGACCTGCGGCACCAGTACGGAGTCCTGGCCCTGCTGCGCGAACTCGCGGCCGACGGCCTGACGATCCTGCTGACGCTGCACGACCTCCGGCTGGCGGTGGAGTTCTGCGACCGCCTGGCGGTCCTCGACACGGGTCGCATCGCGGCGACCGGTACGCCCGCCGAAGTCCTCGACGAGCGTCTCCTCGCCGACGTCTTCGGCGTCGAAGCCCACCTCACCGACCACAACGGCCGCCCGAACCTCACCATCACCGGAGTCACCTGACCGATCTCCCGGGCACCGCAGTTTCAGTTGAAACTGCGCACCACACCCAGGCGGGACCACAGTTTCAGGTTGAAACTGTGACCCCGGAGTGCGGAACTCTCCCGTGTCGTGCGGACACATACCGGCATGTCGTGCCCCGACACTCCGGGGGACGCGATTTCAATGGAAATCGGATGTCTGATTTCCATTGAGGTGATCTCAGTGGGGTGGGGGTGGCTGAGGGGCTGAAGAGGTGTGGGCGTGGGGTCCTGGTAGAAGAAGTCTCACCACAAGATCGTCTTCGTAGGACCAGGACCCCACGTGATCACCTATAGT
>NZ_VWPH01000033.1 GCF_008630535.1 Saccharopolyspora hirsuta
GAAGGGAGTCTCAATGATGTTGTCAAGCCGCTTGGGCGGCGATCGATGGCATCGTGGGCTGCCAGGTGCGGTGGTCGCGGATGAGTGCCCAGAGCACGTCGACGCGGCGGCGGGCGAGGGCGAGGATGGCGCCTTTGGCTCTTTTGCCCTCGGCCCGTTTCTTGTCGTAGTAGGCACGCGAGGTGGGGTCGCAGCGGATACTGGTCAACGCGGATATGTAGAACACGCGCCGCAGGGCGCGGTTGTAGCGCGTGGGGCGGTGCAGGCGTCCGGTGCGTTTGCCGGAGTCGTGGGGCACCGGTGCCAGTCCGGCGTAGGCGGCCAGGTGGTCAGCCGAGGCGAACCACGTCATGTCTCCGGTGGCGGCGAGGAACTCGGCGCCGAGCCGGAAGCCCATGCCGGGCAGGCTGGTGATCACCTCGGCCAACCGGTGACGGCGAAATCGGGCCTCGATGGCAGCGTCCAGCTCGGCGATGTGCTCATCGAGGCGCATCACCTCCTCGGCCAGGCCCGCGATCAGCTCAGCGGTGACGTCTTCGCCGGGAAGCCGTGTGGTCTGCGACTTCGCGGCTTGCACTGCGGCTTCGGCGATGGCCGCGGCGGTGGACTCGCGCAGTCCGCCCATGCCGACCAGCAGACGCCTCAGGCGCGCTACTCCGGCCCGGCGCAGGGCCTTGGGACGCTGATAGCGAGCGAGCAGCCGAATCCATCCGCGCTGGCCGGTGAGGTCGGCGGCACGCTCCAGGGCGGGACAGATCGCGGTGAGTTGCTGGCGCAGTCGATTGATCGTCCGCGTGCGGTCGGCGACCACATCGGCGCGACGAGTGCTCAGCATCCGCAGCTCGACGACCAGCTCCTCCGGGGCGCGCAGCTCGATCAGGTCACGACGCATTCGGGCCTGGTCGGCGATGATGCGAGCGTCCTTGGCATCGGTCTTGCCTTCGCTGCGGTATCCAGCGGCGGCGCGGTTGACGGCTTTGCCGGGCAGGTAGCGCACCTTCTGGCCGTGGCTCCACAGGATCGCCAACAGCAAGGCGGATTCCGCTGTGGTCAGATCGACAGCCCAGGTGATCTCGTTGGCGCCCAGCTCGGTGACCTCCGCGATCAAGGTCAGCAGGTCCGTCTCGTCGTTGGCGACTCGGCGCGACAACATGCACGTGCCCTCGTCATCCACCACCCACGCCCAGTGGACTTCTTTACCCACGTCGATACCAACCCACACCCGCAACCGCGGCCTCCACCATCTCGTTCTTGCAGGTCACCCCTCGGACGATCCCGCCGTCATCTCCTTAAACCCAGCGATGATTCGCAGTTCTCAATCAGCGGCCAGGAACGTCCAGGCGGGCCGGGCGGCCACTCCCTTCGAGCCGCACCACCAAGGCCGGCAAGAAACTACAGCCTCACCCGGCCCGCCCGGGTGATCTACCCATCGGCAGATCAACTACCAACTTAAGGAG
>NZ_VWPH01000035.1 GCF_008630535.1 Saccharopolyspora hirsuta
AAGCGGGACAAGTGGTGGGATGCGGTGCTGGAGGGCCAGCCCGACACCCACGCGCCGGAGGCCTTCGATGCCGAGCATCCGTTGTTCATCCTCTACACCTCGGGCACCACGGGGCGCCCGAAGGGCATCCTGCACACCTCCGGCGGGTATCTGACCCAGGCGGCCTACACCCACCGCACCGTGTTCGATTTGAAGCCGGAGTCGGACGTGTATTGGTGCACCGCGGACATCGGGTGGGTCACCGGGCACACCTACATCGTCTACGGGCCGCTGGCCAACGGGGCGACGCAGGTGATCTATGAGGGCACCCCGAACTCCCCGCACGAGGGCCGCCACTGGGAGGTCGTGGCCAAGTACGGGGTGACGATCTACTACACCGCGCCGACCACGATCCGCACGTTCATGAAGTGGGGTGCGGACATCCCCGCCAAGTACGACCTGTCGTCGTTGCGGTTGTTGGGGAGTGTGGGTGAGCCGATCAACCCCGAGGCCTGGATCTGGTACCGCAAGAACATCGGCGGTGACCGCACCCCGATCGTGGACACCTGGTGGCAGACCGAGACCGGCGCGATCATGATCTCCCCGCTGCCGGGGGCGACCGCGACCAAGCCGGGCTCGGCGCAGCGCCCGCTGCCGGGGATCTCGGCCAAGGTCGTCAACGAGGCCGGGGAGCAGGTGCCCCACGGGAGTGGGGGGCTGCTGGTGCTGGACAAGCCCTGGCCGTCGATGCTGCGCGGTATCTGGGGCGACGACGCCCGCTACCGGGAGACCTACTGGTCGAAGTTCGCCGACCTGGGCTACTACTTCGCCGGGGACGGCGCCAAGTACGACGACGACGGCGACATCTGGCTGCTGGGCCGCGTCGACGACGTCATGAACGTCTCCGGGCACCGCATCTCCACCACCGAGGTCGAATCCGCCCTGGTCTCGCACCCCAACGTCGCCGAGGCCGCGGTGGTCGGCGCCTCCGACCCGACCACCGGCCAGGGCATCGTGGCCTTCGTGATCCTGCGCGGCGGGGTCGACGACGCCGCCTCCGGCGAGGCAGCCCTCAAGGAGCTGCGCGAGCACGTCTCCACCGAGATCGGCCCCATCGCCAAACCCCGCCAGATCATGATCGTCCCCGAGCTGCCCAAGACCCGCTCCGGCAAGATCATGCGCCGCCTGCTGCGCGACGTCGCCGAGAACCGCGAAGTCGGCGACGTCACCACCCTGGCCGACTCCAGCGTCATGGACCTCATCTCCAAGGGCCTCAAGACCAGCAACGACGACTGACCCAACACCACACACAGGGGCGCCCTCCCAACCC
>NZ_VWPH01000036.1 GCF_008630535.1 Saccharopolyspora hirsuta
GTTCGGGCCTCCACACGGTCTTACCCGCGCTTCACCCTGGCCATGGGTAGATCACCCCGCTTCGGGTCTACACCACGCGACTCACACGCCCTCTTCAGACTCGCTTTCGCTCCGGCTACCCCACACAGGTTAACCTCGCCACGCAGCAGTAACTCGCAGGCTCATTCTTCAAAAGGCACGCCATCACAACTACAACGGTTGCTCTGACGGATTGCAGGCACACGGTTTCAGGAACTCTTTCACTCCCCTCCCGGGGTACTTTTCACCATTCCCTCACGGTACTATCCACTATCGGTCACCAGGAAGTATTTAGGCTTAGCGAGTGGTCCCGCCAGATTCACAGCACCCTCCACGGAAACGCTGCTACTCGGGAACACCACCACACACACCACAACTGCTTTCGCTTACCGGGCTCTCACCGTCTACGGCCGGCTTTCCCAAACCGTTCAACTAGCAGACATGGACATGCTGGCGGACTGGTAGACCCGCCCAGTAGTGCCCCACAACCCCGCACACGCAACCCCTACCAGGTATCCCACGCGCACGGTTTAGCCTCCTCCGCTTTCGCTCGCCACTACTCACGGAATCACCAGTGTTTTCTCTTCCTACGGGTACTAAGATGTTTCACTTCCCCGCGTTCCCCCTCATACCCTATACATTCAGGCATGAGTAACCCGACATCACTCGGGCTGGGTTACCCCATTCGGACACCCTCGGATCACAGCTCGGTTGACAACTCCCCGAGGACTATCGCGGCCTCCCACGTCCTTCATCGGCCCCTGGTACCAAGGCATCCACCATGTGCCCTACACAACTTGGCCACAAAGATGCTCGCACCCACTATACAGTTCTCAAACAACAACCAGAAGAAAACACACGATGTGTTCCCTCAGACACCCAACAGCGGACTGTCCTGTAAAAACGTTAGTGTGTTCCACAATCCATCGAGCGTCACAACACGAGAACATTCGCCTCGTCAATTGTGAACACTCCCAACCAAAGGCTGGGGTGTTATGTGCTCCTTAGAAAGGAGGTGATCCAGCCGCACCTTCCGGTACGGCTACCTTGTTACGACTTCGTCCCAATCGCCAGTCCCACCTTCGACCACTCCCCCCACAAGGGTTGGGCCATGGGCTTCGGGTG
>NZ_VWPH01000037.1 GCF_008630535.1 Saccharopolyspora hirsuta
TTGTGGGGTGTAGCGGAGAATTTAAGCGCCAGTAAACGGCGGTGGTAACTATAACCATCCTAAGGTAGCGAAATTCCTTGTCGGGTAAGTTCCGACCTGCACGAATGGCGTAACGACTTCTCCGCTGTCTCGACCACAGGCCCGGTGAAATTGCAGTACGAGTAAAGATGCTCGTTTCGCGCGGCAGGACGGAAAGACCCCGGGACCTTTACTATAGCTTGGTATTGGTGTTTGGTTCGGCTTGTGTAGGATAGGTGGGAGACTGTGAAGCATTCACGCTAGTGGGTGTGGAGTCGTTGGTGAAATACCACTCTGGTCGTTCTGGGCATCTAACTCGGGTCCGTGATCCGGATCGGGGACAGTGCCTGGTGGGTAGTTTAACTGGGGCGGTTGCCTCCTAAAGGGTAACGGAGGCGCCCAAAGGTTCCCTCAGCCTGGTTGGCAATCAGGTGTTGAGTGTAAGTGTATAAGGGAGCTTGACTGTGAGACTGACGGGTCGAGCAGGTGCGAAAGCAGGGACTAGTGATCCGGCACTGGCTGGTGGAAGCGGTGTCGCTCAACGGATAAAAGGTACCCCGGGGATAACAGGCTGATCTTGCCCAAGAGTCCATATCGACGGCATGGTTTGGCACCTCGATGTCGGCTCGTCGCATCCTGGGGCTGGAGTTGGTCCCAAGGGTTGGGCTGTTCGCCCATTAAAGCGGCACGCGAGCTGGGTTTAGAACGTCGTGAGACAGTTCGGTCCCTATCCGCCGCGCGCGTAGGAGACTTGCGGAAGGCTGTCCCTAGTACGAGAGGACCGGGATGGACGAACCTCTGGTGTGCCAGTCGTTCTGCCAAGGGCGTGGCTGGTTGGCTATGTTCGGGAGGGATAACCGCTGAAAGCATCTAAGCGGGAAGCCTGTTCCTAGATGAGGTCTCCCACCCGTTTGTGGGTTAAGGCCCCCAAGAGATGATTGGGTTGACAGGCCAGATATGGAAGCACTGTAAGGTGTGGAGTTGACTGGTGCTGATAGGCCGAGGACTTGCTCACGAAGATTGCTCGCACTCACTATATGGTGTCTGAGACAACAACCA
>NZ_VWPH01000038.1 GCF_008630535.1 Saccharopolyspora hirsuta
GCTGAGACAACCAGGAGGTTGGCTTAGAAGCAGCCATCCTTGAAAGAGTGCGTAATAGCTCACTGGTCAAGTGGTCCTGCGCCGACAATGTAGCGGGGCTGAAGCGCACCGCCGAAGCCATGCCAATCCAGATGTATGTCTGGGTTGGGTAGGGGAGCGTCCTGCACGCGGTGAAGCCATGGTGGAAACCGATGGTGGAGTGTGTGGGAGTGAGAATGCAGGCATGAGTAGCGAGTGAAGAGTGAGAATCTCTTCCGCCGGATGACCAAGGGTTCCTGGGGAAGGTTCGTCCGCCCAGGGTGAGTCGGGGCCTAAGGCGAGGCCGACAGGCGTAGTCGATGGATAACGGGTTGATATTCCCGTACCCGTGCATACGCGTCCATAACGAAATCCTTGATACTAACCATCCGCTGTTCGTGTGAGTCTTCGGATGAGCATGGGGAGTGCATGGGACCTGATGGGGCGGTAGTTAAGTGATGGGGTGACGCAGGAGGGTAGCTCTGCCAGTGAGTGGTTGTACTGGTGTAAGCCTGTAGCCCGGTGTGTAGGCAAATCCGCACACCAATAGGGTGAGGGGTGATGCGTAGCCGTTGTGGTGATGTGAGTGATCCCATGCTGTCGAGAAAAGCCTCTAGCGAGTGTGTGCATGGCCCGTACCCGAAACCGACACAGGTGGTCAGGTAGAGAATACCGAGGCGGTCGGGTGAACTGTGGTTAAGGAATTCGGCAAATTGCCCCCGTAACTTTGGGAGAAGGGGGGCCACTGCTGGTGAAGGAACGTGCTTCTGGAGCTGGTGGTGGTCGCAGAGGCCAGGGAGAAGCGACTGTTTACTAAAAACACAGGTCCATGCGAAGCTGTAAGGCGATGTATATGGACTGACGCCTGCCCGGTGCTGGAACGTTAAGAGGACCCGTGAACCCCTTGTGGGGTGTAGCGGAGAATTTAAGCGCCAGTAAACGGCGGTGGTAACTATAACCATCCTAAGGTAGCGAAATTCCTTGTCGGGTAAGTTCCGACCTGCACGAATGGCGTAACGACTTCTCCGCTG
>NZ_VWPH01000039.1 GCF_008630535.1 Saccharopolyspora hirsuta
CGGCGAATGGTCTGCGGGCTGAGGTACTGGCCGGTGCCGTCCAGCATGCCCGCACCACCGGGGGCGGTGGTGTGGGCGGCTTGAACCTGCTGCTGGAGGTCGTTGTAGTCGATGGTGACCGTGAGGTGGGGTCGCTGCCCACCGGTGCGGGGCATGCCGTCGTTGTCCAGGGCGAGGTCGAGCAGGGTGGCCAGGCCGTCGGCGTTGCGCTGCCCGACCGTGCGCGGGTCCTTGACCCCGTTGGTTTCGGGGCGGGGTGCAGCCAGGGGTTGCAGGGCGGTGACGAACTTCGCGCCGGTTTCCCGGTCCAGACGGGCTTTGATCACCAGCATGCCGTCACGAGCCGTGGCGTAGTGCAGCTCCCGGGATTCGTACTGGGCCTGCTCGTCACGGACCGCGCCGTCGCCGTCGAGCATGTACCGCATCCGATCGGCCAGCTTCGCGAGGTCTCGCGGGGACTGTTGGCAGGCGTGCTCGACCAGCAATCGCTCAACCTCACCCACGCGGTGCTGTGCGTGGGCGGGGAGTTTGGTGATGCAACGGGAGATGACCTTGGCGTGTTCCAAGCCGATCACGCCCTCCGCCAACGCCTCACCGGTGACCGGTAGACGCACGGATGCGGGCGCCGACGAATCTGCGTGGGCGGTGTCGGTTTCCGTGGTGGTCTCGCCGCTGGTGGTGGTGGCGGTGGCGAGGCGGACTCGGGTGGTGGCTTCGGGTCCGTCGATGTTGAGCAGGCTGGTCAGCCAGGCCTGAGTCGAACGCGCGCCATGGGTGGTGTGCAGGCGGCGGCGGTCGGCTTCGGCGATCAGTTCCAGTTGTTCCATGCGGGCGCGGCGGATCTGCTGTTCCATCTCCCCGATCCGCGCGGCGAGTTCAGTGTCGGTGTAGGACGACACCGGGGCAGGCCACGACACGGGGAGACCGGACGCGGACTCGGCCCGCGCGGGCATCCCCGCAGACACGACCACACCCGGTGCGGGGGTCGTGTCCACAGTCGTGGTCATCAGCGGTGTCATGACTC
>NZ_VWPH01000004.1 GCF_008630535.1 Saccharopolyspora hirsuta
CCTCGAAGTCCAGCGGCTTGCCCGCCGACATCATCGGCCTGACCGCACCCAGCGCGACACCACCGTCGTCCTCGCGCTTGAAGTAGATGTTGAAGAACGCGCTGAACCGGTGCCAGGCGATGCCCATGGTGATGATCCGCGCGATGACCATCAGCCAGATCATCGCCGAGAGGATCTTGAACGCGGCGAAGACCGACACCGCCGCAGTGCTCGCGGGCAGGATCCCGCCCAGCGCGTGGGTGACCGGCGCAGCCCACACCGGGGCTTCGAACAGGCCCGAAGCCTGCTTGAACGCCCGCAGGCCCATGATGCCGATCCCTTCGAGGACCACCACGGCCTCGACGAAGTAGGCCTGCCCGAAGTTGGAGCCCAGGAACCGCGACACCCGATCCGCGCGCCGCGGGTGGTTGACCTGCCGGACCCCGATCAGCCAGAAACCGCCGAGGACCGTGCCGATCCCGAGCAGCTCGACCACCAGGTTCCACACCGGCCAGGTGCCGATCAGGGGCAGGTGGGACGGCGGGTGGAACACCTCGAAGTAGGCCTCCAGCACCGTCAGGCTCAGCCCGATGAACCCGGCCATCACCAGCCAGTGCGCGACGCCGACGTGCCCCCACTTCAGCATCCTGGTGTGGCCCAGGACCTCCACGACCACGTTCCGCAGGCGCGCCGCGACCGGGCCCGTGCGGGTCGGGTCCGGCTGGCCGATCCGGATGGACGACACCATCCGTCGAACGGTCCTGACCACCATCACCACCGCGACGACCGTCGCGGCGAGGCAGATCAGCCCCAGCACGAGCTGCAGGGCACCCATGTCACGGCCCCTCTCCTCGATGTTCTGCCGGTTGCACGTCGTCCGGAGGGGCGGAGCAGCGTTCCACGCCGATTCTCCTCACCGCTCGACACCGCAGCCAGCGGGGTTCACCGGCCGTCGTGGGAGGCGGCCGTCGTGCCGCCGAGGGGCATCGGGGGCAGGCCGAGCTTGCGGTGGTCCCAGGACCGCGTGCGGTCGACGTGCAACCGCACCGCGACGCGCTTGTGGAGCATCGTCTCCACCAGCGGCTTGACCTCCTCGCCGTACGGACCGTGGTAGCGCTCCCACATGTCCACCCCGACGGTCCAGAGCGCCTCGGCGTCGTCGACGAGCTCGGCCCGCCCTTCCATCGAGACGCCGCGCAGCACGTCGTAGGTCAGGCCGTCCTCGATGAGCACGGTGACCCTCGGGTCGCGGCGGATGTTGACCGCCTTCTGCGCCTTGGCCTTGGTCTCGAACCACAGGGTGCCGTCGACGACGGCGAACCACATCGCGACCGCGTGCGGGTGCCCGCTCGGGCCGAGCGTGATCAGCGTGGCGGTGCGCTGGGCGGACACGAAGGCGGCGATCTCCTCCGGTGTCATCTGGACTTCGGACCGCTGGTTGCGTCCCACTGCTCCCCTCCCTGCTCCGCGGGTTCGTCCCGGAGGTCCCGGCCGCGGGTCTCGGCGATCAGCAGCACCGCGGTGGTGCTGATCCCGACCGCGACCACGATGATCCAGCTCAGCGGCAGGCTCGACCCGCCGGTGGCCGCCACCAGCGCGGCGGCGGCCATCGGGGTGAACCCGGCGCCGAGCAGGCTGGCCACCTGGTAGCCGAGGGACACCCCGGTGTAGCGGACGCGGGTGCCGAACATCTCGGACAGCATCGGGGCCAGCGGCGCGTACATCAGGTTCTGGAAGACCTGGGCGATCACCAGCGCGGCGGTCATCGCCGCCACCGAGCCGGTCCCGACCAGGGCGTACATCGGGAAGGCGAAGGCGACCGCGCCGATCGCCCCGGCCAGCAGCACCCGGCGCCGCCCGACGCGGTCGGACAGCGCCGAGAACAGCGGGATGCCGACGAGCCCGGTGAGGCTGATCAGCAGGTGGGCCCGCATGATGTCCGGCAGCTCGTAGCCGAGGCCGGAGGCGTAGGCCACGCTGTGCGACCCGATCAGGGCGGTCAGCGCGAACGGGCCGATGCCCGCCGCGCAGGCGAGCAGCACCGCGCGCGGCTTCTTGAGCACCCGCACCAGCGGTACCGGCTCCCGCGCGCGGACCTTCCCGGCCGCGACGGCTTCCCGGAACAGCGGGCTCTCCACCACGCTGAGCCGGACGTAGAGCCCGAGGACGAGCAGCGCCGCGCTGGCCAGGAACGGGATCCGCCAGCCCCACGCCAGGAACTGGTCCTTGGGCAGCAGCGTCACCAGCGCCACCGCACCGTTGGACATCAGCGACCCGAGCGGTGAGCCCATCTGCATGATGCCCACCCACGCACCGCGCCGCCGCGGGTCGGCGTGCTCGATGACCATCAGCGCGGCTCCGCCGTACTCACCGCCCACCGCGATGCCCTGCACGACGCGCAACAGCACGAGCATGATCGGCGCGGCCAGCCCGAAGGTCGCGTAGGTGGGCAGCACGCCGATGAGCACGCTCGCCACACCCATCAGCACCATGCTGGTCACCAGGGCGGACTTTCGGCCGAGCCGGTCGCCGAAGTGCCCGAACAGCAGGCCGCCGAGCGGCCGCGCCACGTACCCGGCCGCGAGGGTGCCGAAGGCCGCGATCGTCGAGGCGGCCGGGTTCGACGCCGGGAAGTACAGCGTGCCGAAGACCAGCGCGGCCATCGTGCTGTAGAGCAGGAAGTCGTAGTACTCGATGACGGTGCCGAGCAGGCCTGAGACGGCCACCCTGCGCACCTGACGAGCGCGATCGCGCTCCTCCTCCGCCCCGGGAGCAACCGGTTCCCGCCCCGCCATCGGCACCACCGCTCTCCCGGGCAAACCAAGCGCTTGCTCGATGCAAGCTACGCACCCGCTCACCCCCGGTCAAGACCCGGAACCGGCCGGGCACCAACGAGATCCGCGCCCGGTCAGCCGGTCGGCGGTGCTCCGAAGCTCTGCAGGCGTCCCTGCTTGACCATGAGCAGGTGCACGCCGATCGCGCAGAGCGCGACGAAGCCCGCGATGCAGAGCATCACCTCGGTGAATCCCGCGATGATGGCCTCGCGCCCGGTGGCCCCCGAGGAGCGCAGCACGCCCACGACGATCGGCACGACGACGCCCAGCCCCAGCCCCATGCCGAACTGGCCGACCGCGGGCTTGACCGCGCCGACCGAACCCACCATCTCCGCGGGCGCGGCGGACATGATCACCGCCGACTCGGAGTTCTGCGCCCACATGATCCCGAAGCCCACGACGAACGCGCAGACGCCGAAGTACCAGGAGCCGGTGGTCGTGCGCACCAGCCCGAGCAGCAGGATGCCCAGCGCGATCGTGAGCAGGCCGCTGGTGAAGATCGTGCGGGCGCTCAGGTGCAGGCGCTTCTGCGCCTCGCCCGCCGCGAGGGTGCCGAACAGCATCCCCACCGACATCACGGTCAAGGCGATCGAGACGACGAAAGCGCTGCGGCCCAGCACGCTCTCGAGCACGGTCGGCAACTGCATCGCGATCACGCCGTTGGCGAAGTTGAACACGATCCCCACCACGCAGGCCGCGGTGAAGGCGGGCACCGCGAACAGCCGGATCGGGAAGCCGGGCTGAGCGCTGCGCGCCTCCCAGAGCGCGAACGCGGCCAGCAGCACCACCGCCAGCAGCAGACCGCCCAGCACCACGGGATTGCCCCAGCCGAGCTCGCCCGCCAGCGTGAACCCGCCCATCAGGCAGATCAGCGCCACGGCGGCGAGCGCGACGCCGACGACGTCGAAGCGCCGCGGGTGCGCCGCCCGGCTCTCCGGCACCGCCAGCGCGCCGAACGCGGTGAACGCCACGGCCAGGACCGGGATGATCAGGCAGGTGGCGCGCCAGCCCAGCGCGGCCTGCAGGGCACCGCTGCCGAGCGTGCCGAGCACGCTGATCGCCGACTGCACCCCCAACCACGCGCCGAACACCCGTGGCAGCTCCTCGGGCCGGAACAGCGTCGGCAGGATCGCCAGGCTCATGCCGAAGCTCGCCGCCGTGCTCACCCCCATCACCATGCGGCCGAACACGTAGAGCCCGGCCACCGGGGCGGTCGCGCACAGCACCCCGCCGACGGCCATGCCGAGCGTGCCGACCAGCAGCACGCGGCGTCGTCCGCGCAGGTCGCCGAGGATCCCGATCCCCAGCATGGCCGCCGCGAGCAGCAGCGTGCCGACGCTGGAGGCGAAGGACCGCACGCTCGGGTCCATGCCGAGCTCCCCGGCCACCTCGGGCAGCGCCAGCGAGTTCAGCGTGGGGTCGAGCACCTGCAGGGCGGACAGCAGCGACAGGCCGACCAGCGCGTACGCGCGCCGGTGGTGGCTGTCGGCCACCTTCACCGGCCACCGCTGCGGGACCGGCGTGTCCGGCGCGCTCGGCATCCCGCTCACCGCTGGAAGGTGCAGCGGCCGTCGAGGTAGGTCGCGCGGACCGGGATGTCGCCGATCTCCTCCGGCGGCACGGCGTGCGGGTCGGCGTCCAGGACGACCAGGTCCGCCCGCTTGCCGACCGCCAGCGACCCCACTTCGTGCTCGGCGAAGAGCTGCCAGGCGGCGTCGATCGTCTCGGCCCGCAGCGCCTGCTCGACCGTGATCCGGTGCTCCGGTCCGATGACGCGCCCGCTGCGGCTGGTGCGGGTGACGGCGACCTGGACGTTGCGCAGCGGTTCCGGCGGGGTGACGGGCGAGTCGTTGTGGAACGAGATCGGCACCCCGGCCCGCAGCGCGGCTCCCGCGCAGGTCCACGACTCGGCGCGGGCCCCGAACAGCCCGTCCACCAGCACGTCGCCCCAGTAGTACAGGTGGTCCACGAAGAGGCTGCAGGTCACGCCCAGCCGCGCGGCGCGCCGGTACTGCTCGGGGGTCATGGCACCGCAGTGCTCCAGCCGCAACCGCGCGTCCGTCCGCTCCGGGTGCGCGGCGAGCGCTTCCTCGAACACGTCCAGCACCATCTCGACCGCCTCGTCGCCGTGCACGTGGCAGGCGATCTGCCAGCCGGGCGGGAAGTAGGCCCCGACGACCTCGGTGAGCTGCTGGCGGGTGTAGTTGGTGCCGCCGCGGTGCCCCGGGGACAGCCCCATCGCGCGGGTCTGCGGGGTGTCCAGGTACGGGAAGCTGGTGGCGATGTTGCCGACCCACGGCGACCCGTCGGCCCAGATCTTGATCCCGACCTGCTGGAACATCGGTTCGTCGCGGTCCTCGCCGGGAACGACGTCCGTGCGCTTCTCGGGCACGCTCACCTCGTAGACCCGCATCCGCACCTTCGCCTCGCCGGAGCGGCAGAAGGCCTGGACGCGCTCGCGGGCGTCGCGGCGGAACCCCAGGTCCGCGACGGTGGTGATGCCCGCCCGCGCGAGCCGGTCGTGCTCGTGGCGCATCAGGGCGGCGAAGTTGTCCGCGTTCGGCGGGCGGATCGCGCCGCCGAGCACCATCGCGGTCGCGGGCGCCTCGAAGGCCGCGCCGGTGGGCTCCCCCGCGTCGTCGCGCTCGAACCGGGATCCGAACGGGTCCGGGGTGTCCCGGGTGATCCCGGCTCGCTCGATCGCCAGCGTGTTGCCCCAGGCGCTGTGCCCGCTGTTGTGCATCACCGAGAGCGGGAGGTCGGGGCTGAGCTCGTCCAGGAAGTCCCGGCCGATCGTCGGCAGGCCCTCCTGCAGCAGCGGGTCCCAGCCGAACGCCCCCACCCAGGAGCCGGGTTCGGCGGTGGCCACCGCTGCTCGCAACCGGGACAGCACCTCCTCGGCGGTCGCGCAGGTGACCGGGCGGATGTCCAGGACGTCCGGACCGGCGATCACCATCTCCAGCGTGGGATGCCCGTGCGCCTCGACGAAACCCGGCAGCACCGTCCGGCCGCCGAGCCGGACGAGCTGGGTACCCGGGCCGCACCAGCGCTTCACCTCCTCGTCCGAGCCGACCGCGGCGATCCGGCCGCCGGACACCGCGAGCGCGCTCGCGCGCGGCTGGCCGGTCGTCATGGTGAGCACGTTCCCGCCGATCAGGACGAGTTCCGCTTCGGGCATCGGCCACCTCTCCCGGTTGGAAACGCCAGCACCACCGATCCTGTCCGCCAACCGGCCCGCACGCACCCGGAACCGTTCGTCCACATAGGACCAGAAGAGCGCGCGACCCGCCCGTTCCGCAGCGTGAACCGGCGATGCGCCAGCAACGGCCACCCGGCACACCACCGCAGGTCGGAGCGGTCGGTGTCGCGCAAACGGACGCAGGGGCTTGATCCAGGTGGCGGGAGTCACACATAATCCGTCGTTAACTTCCGTTAACACGGGTGGGCCCGGCCCGCCTCCGCGCATCGCCGGGAGGACGCGGTGAACGCAAGCACTGCCCAGGCCAGCCGTGCGGTGCGCGCCGAGATCGCGTCGTCCTGGCGCCGCGCCACGCTGAGCGGGCTGCGACCGGAGTCGCCGCTGGACCGGTTGACCATCGCCGAGATCGACCCCCGCAGCAGGCTCCTGGTGGCGGCCACCCCGGTGCTGGACGAACTCGCGGTGCGGCTGACCGGCACCACCTTCTGCGTCGCGCTCGCCGACAGCGCCTGCCGGATCGTGGACCGCCGGTTCACCGACGTGCGCACCGAGCGGGCGCTGGACCGGATCAGCGCGGTCCCGGGCGCGCAGTTCACCGAGGACATCGCGGGCACCAACGCGCTGGGCACGCCGCTGGAGGTCATGCGAGGCGTCACCGTGCACGGGCGGGAGCACTTCGTCGAAGCGCTGAAGATGTTCAGCTGCTACGGCCACCCGATCCGCAACCCGGTGACCCGGCGGATCGAAGGCGTCCTGGACATCACCGGCGTGGGCCCCGAGGCGAACCCGCTGTTCGCGCCGCTGCTGCAGCGCGCCGTCGAGGACATCGAGCAGCGCCTGTGGGAGGGCGCGCGGCAGTCCGAGAAGCGGCTGCTGCAGGCGTTCCAGCACGCCACCCGGCGGCGGTGCCGGGCGGTGGTCGCCTTCGGCGACGAGGTCGTGCTGAGCAACCGGGCGGCCCTCGACCTGCTGGAGCCCTCGGACCACGCGGTCCTGCGCGACATCGCCGAGACCGCGCCCACCTCCGGCGAACTCTCGCGCGACCTGGTGCTGGGGTCGGGCGCGCCGGTCAGCCTGCGCGCGCTGAAGGTCGGCAGCGCGCCGGACGGCGTGCTCGTCGAGCTGACGCCGCGCACCCGCACCCGGGTTCCGCGCGGTCGCACCACCGGACCACGCAGGTCCACTCTGGACAGTCGGCTGGCGGAGCTGCGGGCTTGCGGCGAACCGGTGCTCATCGCCGGTGAACCGGGCTCCGGGCGCACCCGCGCCGCGCACCTCGTCGTCGGCCCCCGCGCGGACGTCCTCGACGCCGCGGACCTGGTCGTGCTGGGCGAGCGGGAGTGGGCCGAGCGGCTGGACTCGGCGACGGCGGACGCGCTGATCGTCGAGCGGATCGAGCTCCTGCCCGACGCGCTGTGCGCCCGGCTGGCCCGCAGGCTCGCGGAGCGACCGCGCGTGGTGCTCACCTCCGCCCCGCAGTCCGACCTGCCCGACGGGGTGCGCAGCGCGGCCGCGATCTGCCCGGCCCGGGTGGACCTGCCGCCGCTGCGCAACCGGGACGACGAGTTCGCCGGACTGGCCCGCGCGATGCTCGCCGAACTCCGCCCCGGGGCCGATCTGCGGATCACCCCGAGCGCGCTCGAGGCGCTGATCGCGCAGCCGTGGCCGGGAAACCTGCGCGAGCTGCGCGGAGTCCTCCGGGTGACCGCCGAACACCGCACGACCGGCGACATCACCGTCACCGACCTGCCCGCCGCCTACCGCAACACCGGGCGCGGCGCGCGGCTGACCGGGCGCGAACGCGCCGAGCGGGACGCCATCGCCGAGGCGCTGCGGGTCACGGGCGGCAACAAGGTGCACGCCGCGCAGCGCCTCGGCATCAGCCGCACCACCCTGTACAGCCGGATGCGGGCCTTCGGCCTGCCGCGCTGAGGTGTGCAGAAGTTGAACAGTTGACGAGCCGCTCCGTCCGCGATCATGAGCCGGGTCACGACGACGCGAGGAGGCCGGGTGGCAGCGGTCGGAGGACGCCGAGGACCGCCGGCCGCCGCGGCGGCCGGTCGCCGGGTGCGGACGCGGGGCCCGCACCGGGCGGCCGAGCGGCTCGACGTCGGATCGGCGGGACCCTCCCGTTCGGCGGTTCCGCGCGAGCCGGTCGACGGCGTGCACTGGGAGCTGGAGCCATCGACCGCAACACCCGGACCAAAGCAGTCAACGTCGCTGTGATCGGAGGCCGGAATTGAAGACGAAGGCAGCAGTCCTGCGGGATGTCGGCAAGCCGTTCGAGATCGTCGAGCTGGACCTCGACGGCCCGCGGGAGGGCGAGGTGCTGATCAAGTACACCGCCGCCGGGCTGTGCCACTCGGACCTGCACCTCACCGACGGCGACCTGCCGCCGCGCTTCCCGATCATCGGCGGCCACGAGGGCGCCGGGGTCATCGAGGAGGTCGGGCCGGGCGTCACCAAGGTCAAGCCCGGCGACCACGTGGTGTGCAGCTTCATCCCCAACTGCGGCACCTGCCGCTACTGCTCCACCGGCAGGCAGAACCTCTGCGACATGGGCGCGACGATCCTGCAGGGCTCGATGCCCGACGGGTCCTACCGGTTCCACGCCGACGGCGAGGACATCGGCGCCATGTGCATGCTCGGCACCTTCTCCGAGCGGGCCACCATCTCGCAGCACTCGGTGGTGAAGGTCGACGACTGGCTGCCGCTGGAGACCGCGGTCGTGGTCGGCTGCGGGGTGCCCAGCGGCTGGGGCACGGCGGTCAACGCGGGCAACGTCCGCGCCGGGGACACCGTGGTCATCTACGGCATCGGCGGGCTGGGCATCAACGCCGTGCAGGGCGCGGTGCAGGCGGGTGCCAAGTACGTCGTGGTGGTCGACCCGCTGGAGTTCAAGCGGGAGAAGGCGCTGGAGTTCGGCGCCACCCACGCCTTCGCCGACGCCGACGAGGCGCAGGCGAAGATCACCGAGCTGACCTGGGGCCAGGGCGCGGACGCGGCGCTGATCCTGGTCGGCACCGTGGACGAGACCGTGGTGGCCAAGGCGACCGCGGCGATCGGCAAGGGCGGCACCGTGGTCATCACCGGGCTGGCCGATCCGGCCAAGCTCACGGTGCACGTCTCCGGCGCCGACCTGACGCTGAACGAGAAGACGATCAAGGGCACCCTGTTCGGCTCGTCCAACCCGCAGTACGACATCGTGCGCCTGCTGCGCCTCTACGACGCCGGGCAGCTCAAGCTGGACGAGCTGATCACGACCCGCTACAGCCTCGAACAGGTCAACGAGGGCTACCAGGACCTGCGCGACGGCAAGAACATCCGGGGCGTGATCGTGCACGACTGAGAGACGCCGCGCGGACCGGCCCACCGACCAGGGCTTGCGCAGTCCAGCCGATCCGCGTGACGCACGAAGGGGCCGAGCCCGCCGCGCGACTGCAGCCGCGCGGCGGGCTCGCTGTGTTCTCCGGCGCCGCAACCCACCGCCACGCGAAACCAGCTGCGCCGGACGGGGAAACCCGTGTGGTCGCGATCATGAACGTCTCCCCCGCGCACCGCCTCGTGCACCTGCACCGGGGATAATGGGCGTCGCTGCGCGCCGTGCGGAGCGGTGGAGGATGCCGAGATGACCGAGGGGACCGGGGCGGCCGCCCGGCGGCGGAACCTGCGGGACACCATCACCCTGGTCTGCGTGCTGGCGCTGGCCCCGCTGGCCCCGGCCGCCGTCCTGGTGAACCGGGTCGCGGACCGCCTGTCGTGCTCCGACGGCGAGCTCACCGTCGTCGGATCGGCCGTCTACGAACCGGTCCTGCGGAAGGCGGCCGAGGACTACGCGGCGACGTGCCCCGGCAGCCGGATCCGGATCGACACCGGAGGGTCGGCCGAGGGGCTGCAACGCCTGGTCGCCGAGGTGGAGGCGCTGGACCGGGGCCAGGACGACCGCACCCGCCCCGAGCTGCTGGCCATCTCGGACGGTCCTCGCGGCCGCGACCTCCCGCACCTCAGGGAGAAGCTGTTCGCCTCGGCCGTGTTCACCTTCGTGGCCAACCCGGCGGCCGGGGTGAGCGACCTCTCCCGGCAGCAGATCAGGGACATCTACGCCGGGCGCATCACCTCGTGGGCGCAGGTCGGCGGGAACGACGTGCCGATCGCCGTCGCCGACCTCGGCGACAGCAGCGCGAAGCGGATCCTCCGCTACCGGATCCTCAACGAACCCGAAGCCGCCTGCGAGAACCCGTCCGACGGCTCCTGCCAGCCGCGGGCCGACTCGCTGCGCAGCGTCGCGGAGAACCCGGGCGGGTTCGGCTTCGCCGAGGTCGGCGCGGCCGCCGACCACCCCGGCGTGCGCCCGCTGCGGATCGACGGCGAGCCCGCCCCGGAGGAGGCCACCGGCATCGGGCGGTACCCGTTCCGGCAGGCCGGGTACGGCTACACCTACGACGACGCCCGCTCCGGTTCGCTGGCGACCGGTTTCCTGAACTACTTGGTGAACAACCCGAACGATCGCTGACACCGCTGGGGCGCAGCGCGTTCGGCGCTAGCGGATGTCGCTGCAGATCACCGCGACCGGGCAGTGCGCCCGGTGGAGGACTCCGGAGGCGACCGAGCCGAGGAGCAGCGCGGCGAACAGGCCCTTCCGGTTCCGGTGCCCCACGACGAGCAGTTGCGCTTCGCGCGCGCGTTCGGTCAGCGCCGCGACGGGGTGGCCGCGCGGGGTGTGCCTGCGCACCGCGACGTCCGGGTACTGCTCGCGCCACCCCGCGAGCTGGGTGCGTAGGCTGCGCTCGGCCTCTCCCCTGGCTTCGGCCAGCTCCTCCGGTGGTGCCAGCACCACTGAGCCCTCCGCGCCCGGGGCCTCCCAGACCTGCATCACCGCGAGCTCCGCCCTGCGGGCCGCTGCCGCTTCGAAGGCGAACTGGAGGACGTGCTGGCCGTGCGGGGTGCCGTCCACGCCCACCAGCACCGGACCGCTGCCGCTCCGGTGTTCGCGGACGACCACGACCGGGCAGCGGGCGTGCATGGCGACCTTGGTGCTCAGCGAGCCCAGCAGCATCCCGCGCCCGCGCGCGCCCAGCACCAGGAGCTGGGCGCGTTCGGAGCACCGGATCAGCTCGGTCGCCGGTCGGCCGCAGGCGATCTCCGCGCTGACCTCGGTCGCCAGGTTCGTGCTGCGGAACCGATCTGCGATGCTCCCGGCCGCGCTGTCGTCGATGACGACGATGCGCACCGCCGCCCCGCGGAGCTCTGCTTCCCCGACCGCCCACGCCAGCGCTGCGACGGACTGCTCGGAGCCGTCCACACCGACGACCACGGGTTGCTCCGCGCGCATGCGACCCCCTCGATCGTCGATAATCGGACAAATCGACCACAGCGATGCGCCCAGGATCGCAGAACCAACGCCGTCGAGCCCATCATCAGGGCTTCTGACCAGCCGTTATCGCCGCCTGCGGCGCGCGGCTTCGGCGAGGACCGCCAGGCAGTCCGCGGTCGTGGGCCAGTCCAGGCAGCCGTCGGTGACGCTGACGCCGTAGCGCAGCGGCTCCGCCCCGACGTCCTGGCAGCCCGCCCCCAGGAAGGACTCGATCATCACCCCGCGCAGTCCCCGGTTCCCGGCCGCGACCTGCATCGCCAGGTCGTCGACCACGCCCGGCTGACGCCGGTGGTCCTTCCCGCTGTTGCCGTGCGAGGCGTCCACCACCACGCCGGTCCCCAGGCCCGCGGCGTCGAGCTGGTCGAGCGTCGCACCGACGGACCCGGCGTCGTAGTTGGGCCGCGCACCCCCGCGGAGCACGACGTGGCAGGCGGAGTTCCCGGCACCGACCACCACCGAGGGCGCTCCGCTGATCGCCATGCCGGGGAAGGTGTGCGGTGCTCGCGCGGCGCGCACGGCCGCGATCGCGACGTCGACGTCCCCGGTCACCGCGTTCTTCATGCCGACCGGCATCGGCAGCGCCGAGGCGAGCTGGCGGTGCGGCTGGGAGGCGACCGTGCGCGCGCCGAGCGCACCCCAGGACACCAGGTCGAGCACGTACGGGGCGAGGAACGGGTCCACGAACTCGTAGGCCAGCGGGAGGCCGGTGGCCGCCGCGCGGACCAGGAAGTCGCGGCCGATCGCCAGCCCGGCGGCCAGGTCGCCCCGGCCGTCCAGGTGCGGGTCGTGCAGCAGACCCTTCCAACCGACCGAGGTGCGCGGCTTCTCCAAGTAGGCGCGCAGCACCACCAGGAGGTCCTGATCGTGCGCGGCAGCGGCCTTCGCCAGCTCGTGCGCGTAGTGCAGCCCGGCCTCCGGGTCGTGCACGGAGCACGGACCGACCACGACCAGCAGCCGGTCGTCGACGCCCTCGACGATCTCCCGAACCGCTCGCCGGTGCGCCGCCACCTGGCTGCGCAGGCGCTCGTCGCACGGGAACCGCTCGGCCAGTTCAGCAGGCGTGGGCAGCGGCCCCAGGACCTGCGCCGAGCCGTCCGGCCACGCCGGGGCGGACGGTTCGTCGACAACGGGCAGGTCGAGGGGTACTGCGGATCCAGCCATGCCGACGAGCTCCTCCTCCGTCGTGAGTCCTCCAGCGGCCGATTCCACCAAGCCGCTTGGGTTAGCCTAACCTAAGCAAGGCGGCGGCAGCGCCCGAGTGATCAAAGGCACGAAGGGGACCTGCCCGATCCACTGTGGACTTCCGAACGGGCTCAGCGCCGCAACGAGCACGTCAGCGGGTCGCGGTCGCCGCCGAGGAGGATCACCTGACCTCCGTCGGCCGCGGCCGTGCAGGCGATCTGGTCGACGGCCAGCAAGGAACTGCTGGTCGAGCAGCTGGCCGGGCGGTGTCCACACGAACAGCGCGCAGATCGCGCCGAGACCGATCAGGCACGCCGACGCCGCCAGGAGCAGCCCGTTCCCGTTGTGCGCGACCCGGATCGGGCGCGTCGGTTCCAAAACCACCCGGCCAGCATCGCCCGGTGATGTCCGCGCCAGGTGCTGGTCATGTCATGGTTCTGTCACGAAGCCCGGACGCGCTGCCCGCCTTATCGTCGACGTCGGAGGTGTGAGGGCGCCTGGTGGCCCCCGCGGTCTTCAAAACCGACGTGGCCGAGTACCTCGGTCAGGCGGGTTCGATTCCCGTCCACCTCCGCTCCCCGTCGGCGGTGGTTCAGCGCCGCGCCCGCAGTCCCCCGATGAGCAGGTCCAGGCCGAACTCGAAGAGCCGGGCGAAGTCCGTGCTGGTGAGCGCGGGCAGGCTGGCCGCGAGGTGCGGGTACGTCCCGGTCGCCACCGCCTCGGCGAGGACGTCAGGGCTGCTCGCCTGCTGGAGGGCGGCCTGCTCCTCCAGGGTGTGGCCCACGGTGAAGTTGACCACGGTGTAGAGCGCCCGCGCCGCGTCGTCGTCGGAGAAACCTGCTGCACGCATGACGCCGACGACCGCGTCGGCGAAACCCAGGACGTTCTCCCCCGTCGAGTGCGTACCGGCGAACACCCGCGCACCATCGCGACGGGCGAGCAGGGCTGTGCGCATCGCGCGGGCCAGGGCCGCCAGCTGATCGCTCCAGTCGCCGCTGCGCGCCGCGGCGTCCGCGACGCCGTCCATCATGCGCTCGGCCATCGCCGCCAACAGGTCCTGCTTGGTGGCGAAGTACCGGTACAGCGCACCGGCCTGCGCGTCCATCGCATCGGCGAGCCGCCTCATGGTCAACGCGTCGAGCCCTGACCGGTCCAGCAGGTCGAGGGCGGTCTGCAGGGTGCGCGCGCGGTCGAGTCGCGGGGGCCTGCCCCGGGCCGGTCTTGACGGGGAGCTCATGGACGTCACTATAGTGAACATCGTTCACGTGAACGCTGTTCACAAATCTGAGGAGGACGACACCGATGGACGTCGATGTGATCGTCGTTGGCGCGGGGCCGACCGGGCTGATGCTCGCGTGCGAGCTCGCGCTGGGCGGTGTGCGGACCCGGGTCCTGGAGCGCCGCGCCGAGCCGCAGCGGAACTCGCGGGCGCTCACGCTGCACCCGCGCAGCCTGGAGCTCTTGGACCAGCGCGGGTTGCTCGACCGGTTCCTGCCGCTCGGCCGGACCGCGCCCGGCTGGCACTTCGCCCAGCTCCCCACCCACCTGGACTTCTCCGCGCTGGACTCCCGGCTCGGCTGCACGCTCTTCCTCGCCCAGGCCCGCACCGAGGCCCTGCTCGCGGAGCGGGCCCGCGAGCTGGGCGTGGAGATCCGGTACGGATCCGAGCTCGTCGATCTGAGCCAGGACAGCGACGGCGTCGAGGCGCAGGTGCTGGGCCGCCGGGGCGTCGAGACCCACCGCGCTCGGTTCGCGGTCGGGTGCGACGGCGGGCGCAGCCGGACGCGGGAGGCTGCCGGGATCGGCTTCCCGGGCACGGACGAAACCCTCACCGGTGTGCTCGGCGACTTCGCCGCGATCGACGACGACCCGGCGGTCCTCGGTGCCGCCCGGGCTCGCGGCGTCCTGGTCGCACCGCTGGAGGGCGGTCTGACCAGGCTGGTCTACCTGGATCCGGAGCGGATGCGGGTGCCGTCCCGCGAGCCCGTGACCCTGGAGGAGTTCCGCGCGTCCCTGATCAGGGTGTGCGGCTCGGACTGCGGCGTCGCCGAGCCCCGTTGGCTCTCCCGCTTCGGCAACGCCACCCGCCTCGCGGAGCGCTACCGCTCCGGCCGGATCCTGCTGGCGGGCGACGCGGCCCACGTGCACTTCCCCGCGGCGGGCCAGGGGCTGAACACCGGCCTCCAGGACGCCGTGAACCTCGGCTGGAAGCTGGCCGCCGCGGTCAACGGCTGGTCACCGCCCGGGCTGCTGGACAGCTACCACGACGAGCGCCACCCGGTCGGCCGGGCGGTTACCGAGAACACCGAGGTGCAGACGCTGCTCGCGGAGCTGACGCTGGTCCCGCAGTACCAGCGGCCCGGTGCGGCGCTGCGCGAACTCCTCGACGACCTCCTGAGCATCGAAGAGGTCAACCGCAGGCTCGCGGCCCAGGTTTCCGCGCTCGGCACCGCCTACCCGCCGACGAGCCCCGACGCCGATCCGCTGGTGGGACGGCGAATGCCCGACATCGGGCTGAGCGCCACCGCGTCCGGGGCGACGCGGGTCTACGAGCTGCTGCCCGAGGGCCGGTTCGCGCTTCTCGACTTCGCGGGCGATCCGGAGCTCGGGACGGGCTGGAGTTCCCGCGTCAGCGCCGTCTCCGTCTCGAAGCTGGACGACCACGCGGATCTGGACGGCGTGATCGAGGTCCTCGTGCGTCCCGACGGCCACATCGCCTGGGCCACGCGCACCGCCGACATCGCTGCTCGCCGCGACGAGCGGCACGAGGCGCTTTCCGCCTGGGCCGGAACACCGTCCTGAGCACCGCCGGGCGACCGGCGTCATGCCCGACCGGCCGGGACGATGAGGTAGGAAATCCCGCCGGTACCGCTCTTGACCTCGCCGTTCTCGTCCTTCCGCTTCGTCCGCAGCCAGACGTTCTCGAACTGCTCGCGCGGGTAGACGTTGCGCACCGCGGCGTCGTCGGACGACGCCGGGTCGTTGACGACGACATCGCCGTTCTCGGTGAACCCGACGAGGACCATGATGTGGCCCTCGGTGCCGTATCCCGCGCCGTCTAGCTCGCCCTCCCGGAACGATTGCGAGGTGATCAACGGGATGCCGCTGCGGATGTACTGCTCGGCCTCGGCCAACGACCGCAGGCGGGTGATGCGCGCTTCCAAACCGTAGGTGGCGGCGTAGGCGGCGTTGAACGACCAGTTGCCGGTGCCGTCGTAGGCGTGGTCGAAGGTCTGCCTCGCGGCGTGGTCCACCACCCGGTCCGGGTGGTCCGGGTCGATCCAGGAGAGATCCGCTTCCGACGGGTGCTTTCCCCAGTACTCCACGACCATCTGCGTGGAAGCGGGGCTGCACCACGCCTCGCCGCCCCCGCCGTACTGCGGGTAGTGTCCTTTGTGGATGTTCTGCGAGTAGCGCGGCACCGGGAGCTCGACGCCCCACGCCCCGCCGGGCCCCGAGGTGGGGACGTCGAACCGGTCCGGGATCGCCGAGGCCATCGCGCCGACCAGCGACAGCGCGGGCGACGCGGAGGTGCCGACGGCCCGGTGGAGGGTGACGCGCAACTGGTAGCCGACCAGCTCCGCACCGGGGTTCGCGGTGAAGGTGTCCACCGAAACCGCCCCTTGCGCGTCGGACTGGCCGTCGACGCTGGTGCGGTGGATGTCGGCGTCCCCCGACGCCCACCGGCCCATCACGTACCAGCCGGTGTCCGCGCCACCGGCGGTGCGCCCCCGCATCTCCACCTGCACCCAGGTGCCCGGCGGCGTCGCGGCGTTCCACGAGGTCACCAGCTCGGTGGCGGGGAAGCCGAGCCGGTGCAGCGGCGAGGTCCACCTGGCGTACTCGTAGTCGCGGAGCCCTCCGTCCGGCGCCGGGTGCTGGACGGTGCCGAGCGGACTGCCGATCTGGACGGTGTCCCCGTCGACGCTGGCCCCCTCGGCCGCGCCCGCCCGGAAGTCCGGCGCGGAGCTCCACTCGTGGAAGTCGACCTCGGCCTGCGGCGCGGGCTCCCCGCACCCCACCGCGGCCAGCGCCAATGCACCCACGACAGCGGTGAGCACTATCGTCCTGCGCATACCGACACCCCGCTCGCTCCACCGCACCGCTGCGGTCCGTCCCGACGAGTTCGGACCTCAGGTTCGCACGACTCACCCGGCTCCACTCGAAGAACGCGCTTCCCACCGCGGTCCGAGGCGCAGCACCCTCCACTGTGGCCGGATCAGGCTGCTGGGCCATCTGCCGGATCGCTCGTTGCGACACTGGGCACGTGCGTGAACGATGTCGGCCCGCACGGCCGTGGTCCTCCTAAGCGCTTTGCGCGCATCCGACGACCACCAACGCGGAGGACCGCCATGACCACGCGACACCGCATCGCCGCGGGCACCCTCGCTCTCGGCCTGAGCATCGCCAGCATCACCGTTCCACCTGCCTCGGCCGACATCCCGCCGCCGGAGGCGGGCTGGACGCTGACCTTCGGCGACGACTTCACCGGCGGCGCGGGCACCCCGCCCTCGCCGGACTGGATCGTCGACACCGGCACCTCCTACCCGGGCGGCCCGGCCAACTGGGGCACCGGCGAGATCCAGACCTACACCGGCGACCCGGCCAACCTCGCCCACGACGGCAACGGGAACCTGCGGATCACCCCGCTGCGCGACGACGCGGGCAACTGGACCTCGGCGCGGATCGAGACGCAGCGCGCCGACTTCAAGGCCGCGGAGGGCGGCGCGCTGCGCATCGAGGCGCGCCTGCAGGTCCCCAACACCACCGGCGAGGCCGCGCTCGGGTACTGGCCCGCGTTCTGGGCGCTGGGCTCGCCCTACCGCGGGAACTACTGGAACTGGCCCGGGATCGGCGAGTTCGACGTGATGGAGAACGTCAACGGCAAGAACGAGACGCACGGCGTCCTGCACTGCGACGTCAGCCCCGGTGGTTCCTGCAACGAGACCGAAGGGCTGGGCGGCAGCCGCCCGTGCCCCGGCGAGACCTGCCAGGCCGGTTTCCACACCTACCGCTTCGAGTGGGACCGCACCGGCGAGACCGAGGAGCTGCGCTGGTACGTCGACGGCGAGCAGTTCCACTCGGTGAGCGAGGCGCAGATCAGCCCGGAGGGCTGGGCGAACATGACCTCGCACGAGGGCTTCTTCCTGCTGCTCAACGTGGCGATGGGCGGGGCCTTCCCGGACAAGGACGCCGGTTTCGCCACCCCGACCGCGGCCACCGAGCCGGGCCACCCGATGCTGGTCGACTACGTGGCCGTCTACAACCGCTGATGCACCCCGGGGCCCGGCCCAGCACCGGGCCCCGGTCGAGCTAGACGACGATGCTGCGCTCGATGGCTCCGGTGGCGAACTCGACCAGCCGCTCCGGGCGGACGCGGCTCTGCCGGGCACCGCCGAGCAGCAGGTCGTCCGCGACGCCGACCAGCGCATCCCACACCCAGTGCGGCAGGGCCGGGTCGTCGACCAGGGTCTGCCCGCGCACCTCGGCCGCCTCCCGCAACGCACCGGCCAGCGCGTCGAGGGTCTCCCGGTACACCGTCGCCGAGGTCACCACGCCCTTGCTGCGCCTGCCCCCGGCCAGGACCTTCGCCTCCCACTGCGGCGCGGACCGGCCGAGCCGCCGCCACAGCTCGGTGATCTCCGGCAGCACCTCCCGCAGGATCCCGGCGATGCCGATCCCCCGGTCCACCTCCGCCAGCGCGGCCTGCACCCGCTGGAGCCGACGGGCGGTCAGCGCGACGAAGACGTCCTCCTTGCCGCTGAAGTACTGGTAGACGGTACCGGCGCTGACCCCGGCACCCGCCGCGATCGCGCGCACCGTCAGCGCCGCGTAGCCCGACTCCTCCAGCAGCTGCTCCGCGGAGGCCAGGATGTCGTGCCGCCGCCGCTCGGCGTCACCCCGCGCGGCCCGGTCCGGCTCGCCCCTCACTGCCATGCCCCGACCCTAGCGCAGCGCTGAACAACGTTCATTCCGAGTATTGAACGTTGTTCAATCTGCCGCTACCGTCGCCTCACGACGACGTGAGCGACCCGACGGGGGTGGCGCCGTGCTCGACCATCTGGACCGGCTGGAGTCCGAAAGCATCGACGTGTTCCGGGAAGCCGTCGCCGAGGGCGAGCGCCCAGTGCTGCTCTACTCGATCGGCAAGGACAGCTCGGTGCTGCTGCACCTGGCCCGCAAGGCGTTCCACCCGGGGCCGCCGCCGTTCCCGCTGCTGCACGTGGACACCACCTGGAAGTTCCGGGAGATGATCGCCTTCCGGGACCGGACCGCGCGAGAGCTCGGGCTGAAGCTCATCGTGCACCGCAACCCGGACTGCCTGGCCCGCGGCATCAACCCGTTCGACCACGGCTCGGCGGTGCACACCGACCTGTGGAAGACCCAAGGCCTGCGCCAGGCGCTCGACGCCCACCGCTTCGACGTCGCGTTCGGCGGCGCCCGCCGGGACGAGGAGGCCTCGCGCGCCAAGGAGCGGATCTTCTCCTTCCGCACCGCCGAGCACCGGTGGGACCCGAAGGACCAGCGACCGGAGCTGTGGCGGCTGTACAACGCGCGGACCGGCCCGGGCGAGAGCGTCCGGGTGTTCCCGCTGTCCAACTGGACCGAGCTCGACGTGTGGCGCTACGTCGAGCGGGAGCGGATCCCGGTGGTGCCGCTGTACTTCGCCGCCGAGCGGCCCGTCGTGGTCCGGGACGGCACGCTGATCGTGGTCGACGACGACCGGATGCCGCTGGCCGACGGCGAGGTGCCCGAGCTGCGCACCGTCCGCTTCCGCACCCTCGGCTGCTACCCGCTGACCGGCGCCGTGCCCAGCCGGGCCCGCACCGTGCCCGAGATCGTCGAGGAGATGCGGACCGCGACCACCTCCGAGCGGCAGGGCCGCGTGATCGACCGGGACCGGTCCGGCTCGATGGAGCGCAAGAAGCAGGAGGGGTACTTCTGATGGCCTCGACCACCGACCTGCTGCGGTTCATCACCTGCGGCAGCGTCGACGACGGCAAGAGCACGCTGATCGGCCGACTGCTGCACGAGTCCGGCGCGCTGCCCACCGATCAGCTGGCCGCGCTGACCGCCGACTCCGAGCGCCACGGCACCCGGGGCCCCGAGCTGGACTTCGCGCTGCTGGTCGACGGCCTGGCCGCGGAGCGCGAGCAGGGCATCACCATCGACGTCGCCCACCGGTACTTCGCCACCGGGCGGCGGCGGTTCATCGTCGCCGACACCCCCGGCCACGAGCAGTACACCCGCAACATGGTCACCGGTGCGTCCACTTCGGACGCGGCGGTGATCCTGCTCGACGCGCGCAAGGGCCTGCTCACCCAGACCCGCAGGCACACGAACCTGGTCGCGCTGCTGGGCATCCGGCACGTCGCGCTCGCGGTGAACAAGCTCGACCTCCTGGACTACTCCCAGGACGTCTTCGACGAGATCAGCGCGGAGTACCGCGCGTTCGCCGCGGGCTTGGACCTCACCGACGTCACCTGCGTCCCGGTGTCCGCGGTCGAGGGCACCAACGTGGTCGCCCGGAGCTCGCGAACCCCGTGGTACCGCGGCCCGGCGCTGCTGGAGTGGCTGGAGTCCGTCGAGGTGGGGGACGGCGCGGACGCGGGCCCGGCGCGGCTGCTCGTGCAGTGGGTGAACCGCCCGACCGAGGCCTTCCGCGGGTTCTCCGGGCGGGTGCTGCGCGGCACCCTCCGGCGGGGTGACCGGGTCCGGGTGGTCCCGGGCGGCCAGGAGTCCGCGGTGGAGCGGATCGTGACCATGGACGGCGATCTGCCGGAAGCGGTCCGCGGGCGGTCGGTCACCGCGGTGCTGGCCGACGAGGTGGACGTCAGCCGGGGCAGCGTGCTCGCGGCGGAGACCCCGGCCGAGGCCGCTGATTCGTTCCGGGCGCACCTGGTGTGGCTGGACGAGCAGGAGCTGCGGCCCGGCGCGCCGTACCTGGCGAAGTTCGGCGCCAGCACCGTCGGGATCACCGTCGACCGCCCGCACCACCTGATCGACGTCAACACCCAAGCGCACCAACCCGCGACGACGGTGCGGTGCAACGAGATCTGCTCGGCTGACGTGCACCTCGACCGCCCGGTGCCCTACGAGCCGTACCGGGTGAACCGCGATCTCGGCTCGTTCATCCTGGTGGACCGGGTGAGCAACCGGACCGTCGGCGCCGGGCTGGTCGACCGCGCGCTGGACCGCTCGGCCGACGTGCGGTGGCAGGCGGTGACCGTGGACAAGGCGGCGCGCTCCGCCCGCAACGGCCACCGCCCCTGCGCCGTGTGGTTCACCGGCCTGTCCGGGGCGGGCAAGTCGACCGTCGCGGACCTGGTGGAGCGCGAGCTGCACCGCCTCGGCGCGCACACCTTCCTGCTGGACGGCGACAACGTCCGGCACGGCCTGAACGGGGACCTCGGCTTCACCGCCGCGGACCGGGTGGAGAACGTCCGCCGCATCGCCGAGGTGGCCGCGCTGATGGTCGACGCCGGGCTGATCGTGCTCGTCTCCGCCATCTCCCCGTTCCGCGCCGAGCGCGCGCTGGCCCGGAGCCTGGTCGAACCCGGCGAGTTCTGCGAGGTGCACGTGGACGTCCCCCTGGCGGTCGCCGAACGACGCGACCCGAAAGGTCTCTACGCCAAAGCCCGCCAGGGCGAGCTGCCCGACTTCACCGGCATCGACTCACCGTACGAGCCACCACGAGAACCAGAACTGCGACTGGACACATCCACCTCGAGCGCCGAGAAGTCGGCCGGAGCAGTGCTCGCGAAGCTGCGCGCGATGGGCGTGATCGAGTCTTGAACATCGCCCGTTTTCGCGTAGCGTGAACCTAGAACGCGTTCTACCCGGGAGTCGTCATGAGCAACCCCGCGTCAACGCCAGCCCCGCCCAACCGCAACTCGACCTCCGACGCGACCACCACGAACCTCGGACTGGCAAAGGACTGGTCCGAGTTCTGCCGGGCGCTGGAGCGCGCCGGGGAGGTGGTGCTGCGCGACGCCGCCCCGGACACCCCGCTGGACCGGGCGGAGGGGTTCCGCTACCTGAGCCGCCTCACCCGCGAGATGCTCTACTCCTGCGTGGACAACGCGGATCCGGACTTCCCGCGGCTGCACGAGCTGGACCTGGTCAAGATCGGTGCCGACAACCCCGACAACGTGTACCTGTCGGCCAACATCCGCGGCGACCGCAGCTACCGGATCACCGGGAAGCGCGGCACCATCGCCTACTTCAGCATCGGGTCCAAGGCCAACCGGTACGCCAAGGACGGCACGATGGCCTCCACCGGCGAGCTGACCGACGCCGACCTGGTCGTGGAGCCCGACGGGACCGTCGAGATCATCGCCAGCGCGACCGAGCAGGGCCGCAACTGGCTGCCGCTGGCACCGGACTCCACCGGCCTGGTGGTGCGGCAGACCTACCTGGACCGCAGCACCGAAACGCCCGGTCAGTGGCACATCGAACGGCTCGACGCCCCGGCCGGTCCGGCCCCGCTGTCCCCCGAGTTCCTGGTCGGCGCGCTGCGCCGGGCAGCGCTGTCGGTGCACGGCACCGCCGCGACCTTCGCGGACTGGACCGAGCTGTTCATGACCAGGCCCAACGAGCTGCCGGACTTCGGCCAGGAGATGTTCCAGCGGGCCGGGGGCGACCCGGAGATCTACTACCTGCACGGCTACTGGACGCTGCGCCCGGACCAGGCGTGGGTGATCGAGACGGAGGTGCCGGACTGCCCGTACTGGAACTTCCAGCTGAACAACTGGTGGATGGAGTCGCTGGACCACCGCCGCCGGATCTCGGTCAACAAGCACACCGCGACCCTCGACGGCGGGACGCTGACCATCGTCGTCGCCGACCGCGATCCCGGCGTCGGCAACTGGATCGACACCTGCGGCCACCGCAGCGGGACCGCGCTGCTGCGCTGGCTCGGCGCGGACGCGCACCCGATCCCGCGGTGCCGGGTGGTGGACCTGGACTCGCTGGCGAGAACCCCGTCGAGCACCGGAGAGGACCGATGACCGCAGAACTGCGCGTGGACGACCTGCTGGCCGCCGCGCGATCCAAAGCAGGGCTGTCCGAGTTCGGCGACGACTGGTTCCTCGAACCGCTGCGCGTGCTGGTCACCGCGCTGAACGGCGAGGCGCGGCTGTCCGAGCTCGGGCTGGAGCTGACCCGGCGCAGGCTCACCGCGCTGCTGGTGGACCGGCTGCGGCTGCGCGCCCTGCAGCGCGAGCACCCGGAGATCCACGACGTCGAACCGGTCGTGGCCGGGGTGATCTGCGGCCTGCCGCGCACCGGTTCCACGCTGCTGCACCGGCTGCTCGCCTCGTCGCCGAAGCTGACCGCCACGCTGTCCTGGGAGACCTCCTACCCGATCCCGTTCCCCGGCGAGGGCCCGGACGCGGCTGAGCGCAAGCACCGCGCGCAGCAGCGCATGAAGGCGTTCCTCGAGCTCTCACCGGACTTCGGGGACATCCACACGGTGCAGTGGGACGGCCCGGAGGAGGACGTGATCCTGGTCGACCGGTCGTTCACCTCGATGAGCTTCGACTCGTTCTACCGGGTGCCGAGCTACGGCGACTGGCTCCGCGCCGCGGACCAGCGCAAGGCCTACGCGGAGCTGCGCCAGTGGTTGCAGGTGCTGCAGTGGCAGGACCCGGCGCGGGCGGGCAAGCGGTGGGTGCTGAAGTCGCCGCACCACCTGACCGCGGTGGACACCGTGCTGGACACCTTCGACGGCTGCCGGATCGTCATGACGCACCGCTCCCCGGTGCGCGCGGTGCCGTCCTACGCCTCGATGGTGCGCACGATGTCCGCGCAGTACAGCGACGAGACCGACCCGGTCGCGATCGGCCGGTACTGGAGCGACCGGTTCACCGCGAGCCTGCGCGAGTTCGGCGCGGTGCGCGCGAAGCGCCCGGAGCGGTTCGTGGACGTCCAGTTCGACACCATGCTGACCCAGCCGGTCGCCGGTGCCCGCAGCGTGCTGGACGCGCTGGGACTACCGGCCGACGCCGCCGACGACGCGGCTTTTCAGTCCTATGTGGACCGCGATCGCCGGGAGCGGCACGCGGCCCACTCCTACACCGCGGAGGACTTCGGGCTCTCGCCGGAGCAGCTGGCGCAGGACTTCGCGTTCTACCAGGAGGTCCGCTCATGATGCTCGACGGCGAAGTGGTGGTCGTCTCCGGCGTCGGCCCGGGGCTGGGCGCCCGGCTGGCGGCCGGTGCCGCGGCCGAAGGCGCGAAGGTCGTGCTGGCGGCCCGGTCCACCGAGGTGATCGACCAGCAGGTGCAGCAGATCACCGACTCGGGCGGCGAAGCGCTCGGCGTGCCGTGCGACGTCCGCGAACCGGCCGACGTGGCCCGGCTGGTCGATGCCGCCGTCGACCGGTTCGGCACGATCACCGGGCTGGTCAACTCCGCCTACGGGCACCCCGGCTTCGCCGATCTGCTCGACACCCCGGAGAAGGCGGTCCGCCGCACGATGGACATCGTCCTGTTCGGCGCCCTCAACATGACCCGCGCCGTGGTCCCGCACATGAAGGCGGCAGGCCGCGGGTCGGTGGTCAACATCGGCACCATGACCACCCGCAAGCCGATGCGCGGCGAAGGCGGTTACGCGGTCGCCAAGGCGGCGATGTCGGCGGCGACCCGGTCGCTCGCGCTGGAGCTCGGCGAGCACGGCATCCGGGTCAACCAGGCCATCATGGGCTGGTTGGACGGCCCAGGCGTGCGGTTCTACCTGAAGATGACCGCGGACGAACGGCGGGTGGCCGAGCAGGAGGTCTACGACGAGATCGCCGCGCGCAACCCGCTCGGCCGCATCCCGACCGACGAGGACTGCGCGGGCCCGGTGCTGTTCCTGCTGTCCCGCCACGCCTCCGAGGTGACCGGCGCGACGCTGGACGTCAACGGCGGGGAGTACATGCCGTCATGAGCGAGCCGACCGTCATCGAGTCCGTCACCGTCGAGATCGGCGCCCCCGCCCGGTTCGTGTGGGACGTGCTGGTGGACTACGCGAGCTACCCGGAGTGGAACCCCTACACCGTGCAGGTCGCGACCACGCTCGAGGTCGGCGCACCGATCGACCTCACGCTGCCGAACCCGGACGGCGCGGCGGGCACCTTCGTCAACCGCGAGCACGTCCGCGTCGTAGACCCGCCGCACCACCTGCGCTACGACACCGGTGCGGAGATCCCCGGCATCTTCGCGGTCCGCGACCAGTGGATCACCCCGCTCGGCGAGCACCGCTGCAGCTACCGCACCACCGACGCGTTCAGCGGGAAGCACGCCGCCCGGATGCTGGAGACGACCGGCCCGTGGATCAAGGCCGGGTTCGACGCGGTCGCCCACGCCTTGAAGAAGCGGGCCGAGCAGCTCTGGGAAGCGTGACGGCGCCGGTCCCGCGTCAGCGGTTCTGCACGACGGCGAACGGCTGCGGCTCGTACGAGTCACCGCCGCTGCCGGTGCCGACCAGGCGTCCGTCCGGGAGTTCAGCACCGTTGGTCAGCGCGCCCTCCTGCGGCCCGTCGACCTGCTGCCACCCGGTGCCGTCGTAGCGCAGCAGCGCGTCCGGGCCGAGGTTCCACAGCGCTCCCCCGGCCTGCACGAGCTTCCCGAGCTTGCGGACCTGCGCCGGGGCCTCCTGCCGACTCCACTCCGCGCCGTTCCAGTGCATCAGCACCGGCTGGCTGGCTTCGGGCGTGTCGTAAGGCGTCTGGGTCGCGGAGAGCCAGACGTCGTCCGGCCGGAACGCCGCGACGTCGTGCACGGTGAGGTAGTCGGACTCCGCGGTGTCCAGCGGCGGCACCGGGACGTGGCTCCACTGCGCGCCGTCCCAGTGCATCGAGACCAGCTGCTGCGGTCGGCCGACGGTGGTACCGGCCATCCAGAGGTCGTCCGGCGCCGCCCCGCCGATGCTGGCGAAGTTCTGCTCGTCGGTCCCGGGCGGCAGCGGAACCCCCTGCCAGCCGCCGTCGACCCAGCGCACGGCGAAGCTCCGCGAGATCGGGTCCTCGCCGTCGCGGTAGGCGCTGCCGATGGCCCAGACGTCGGGCCCGACCGCCGCGACGTCGCTGGGCGAGACGCGCGGCGCGTCCGGCACCTCCAGCGGCACCTCGGTCCAGGCCCGCCCGTCCCAGTGCAGCGTCCCGCCGCTGCTGACCTTCGAGAACCGGCTGACCACCCAGGCGTTGTCCGGCCCGGTCACCGCGGAGGAGACGACGTCGCCGATGTCCGGCAGCGGCACCTCGACCCAGCGGCCGCTCTCCTCGCGGTGGAAGCCCTGCGCGGTGATCGACGTCGGCGACCCGGGCGGGCTGTAGCTGCCGAACGCCCAGGTCTGCCCGCCACCGCTGGACACGGTGGTCACGTAGGACGCCATGTCGGGCCTGCCCGGGAACTCCTCCCCGGTCCAGCTGCCCTCCGCCAACGCCGTGCCCGCCACCCCGACGACCGCGACCACCGCGGCGACCACCGTCGCTCCGCTCCGCCTCGACATCGCTTCCTCTCAGCCGGTGAACCCCTACCCCTGGAAGACGCCGACGGCACCGATCAGGTTGCCCCCGCGGGCGACCGAGAGTCGGTGGAAGCGCCCGCGCTGGTTTCGTGAGCTTCCACTTCGATGCCCTGGTCGCCCACTTGCCGCATGCCCCCGTTTCACCAAACCCAGTAGATGGGGCCGTCACCGGACAGTCCGAGAGGACGAGGTGTGGCGTTTGGCCACCGACGTCGGCCTCGAACTCCGCAGCACGGACCCGATTTCGGACGAGCGCACGGCGTTGGAGTTCCGGGCGTCGGCGGGAGCGCCGTTTTCGGACGTTGAGATCTCGTGTCCGGGACCTAGGGAGCGGCCGAGGACGGCCCCGGGTTACGCGGGTTTCGGGTCCGGGTCGGTGAAGACCTCGTAGGGCTGACCGGACATGTCCCCCTCCACCCACACCTGCATCCCGTAGCTGACGGGATCGTCCGGGTAGATGGTGAGCAGTTCGCTGGTGGTGTTCTGGAAATCCGTCCGCACATCCCGCAGCTGGAGTTCTTCGCCGTGCCGGAGGGGTGGTCCGGCCAGGGCGGCCGGTACCGCGGCGTCGAACGCGGGCCAGTCGATGGTGATCTCGCCTTCAGCGCTCTCCTGGATGAACGGCCGCAGGTCGACATGGCCCGTGCGCCGACCGTGCTCGATCAGCCACAGGTCTGCGGTCTCGCCGCCGTCGTGACTGCTGATCTGGCCGTCGACCACGTCCGGGTCCGGGTTGTCCACGAACATGTCCTGCAGCAGAGCGCGGATGTGCTCGCGGCGGGAGTAGACGAAGAACAAGCTCCAGTCCATCTGACCGGAGTAGGTCTTCTCCAGGACGTAGGCGCTCCGGCCTCGCAGATCATCACTCACGACCCTGCATCCTGCCAAACACCCGCGACGCCCGGGCTGGCTTTCACGACACGGCCTAGCGCGTTCCGCCGAGCAGGAGGCACACCGGGCTCGGGGTGGGGAACGGCTCGCCCGCCGGGGAGAGGGCTCCGGTGTTGGGGTCGACCTGGAAGGTCGTCACCGTGTTCGAGTACTGGTTGCTCGCGAGCATCCAGCGGGCGTCCGGGGTGAGCGCGATGTGGCGGGGCCAGCTGCCTCCGCACGGGACCGCGTCCAGGAAGCGGAGGCGTTCTCCGCCGGGTTCGACGGCGAAGCGGGCGATGCTGTCGTGGCCGCGGTTCGAGACGTAGACGAAGCGGCCGTCGGGCGAGATCAGGATCTCGGCCGGGAAGTTGTCCGGGGCGCCCGGTGGGACGGTGGAGATCACCTGGCCCGGCACCACTTCCGGGCGGTCGGCGTCGTACGCGCAGACCGTCACCGTGGAGTCGAGTTCGTTCGCCACGTAGAGGAACGGCAACTCCGGGTGGAAGACAAGGTGTCGCGGGCCAGCGCCGGGGGCCAGCGGGGTTTCGCCGACCGGTTCGAGCTTCCCGGCGCTGGTGTCGAGGGCGTGCACGTGGATGCGGTCCGCGCCGAGGTCCGGCACCAGCAGGTGGCGGCCGTCGGGGGTGATGGCGACCATGTGCGCGTGCGGGCCCTCCTGGCGTCCCGGAACCGGGCCGCTCCCCTCGTACTGGACGAGATCGGTCTGCGGGCCGAGCGTTCCGTCCGCCAGGATCGGGAAGACCGCCGTGCTGCCGCTGCCGTAGTTGGCCACGACCAGGTGCTCCCCGCCGGGGTGCACCGCGAGGTGGGTGGGCATCGAGGCCTCGGCGGGCTGGCTGCCCAGCACGACGAGCCCGCCGTCCGGCTCCACGGACAGCGCGGTCACCCGGCCGTCCTCGGTGTCGTTGACCGCGTACATCCTGGTCCCGTCCGCGTTGAGGACCAGGAACGCCGGACTGTCCACACCGGACACCGATCCGGTGCTGGTCAGCTGGCCGGTCGTCAGGTCCAGCTCGGCCAGTTCGACGGCGGAGCTGAAGTTGCCGCTGTAGGCCGCGAGCGACTGCGGGGCCGCCCCCTCAGCGCGCACAGGCAGGGCTGAGCCCACCCCGACCGCGGCGATTCCCAGGCCGATCAGCCGGAGGAAACCGCCCCGGCCGATCCGCTGGCCACCGTTCATCGTGATCACCGTCTCCGCATCGCAGCAGCTGCCACCACGATCGCCTCCGGTGCGGCGGCGGACAAGACGGCGCTCGGCGCGAACGCGTACGGCGGATCGGCGCACCGATCACCCCGCAGCGCCAGACGATTACTCCTGGTTGCGCAGCGCTCCCGCGTCCTCGCCCTGTGATCAGCGGCACGCCACCCGCTCCACCTGATCGCGCGATTCGCCGGGTGGGTGGTTTGTTACGGTACGGCGGCAGTCCAAGCAGTCGGCGGGGGTTCCGGTGGGTTTCTTCGACAAGGTCCGCGGCGAGTTCATCGACATCATCGAGTGGACCGACGACAGCCGGGACACCATCGTCTGGCGCTTCCCCCGGTACGAGAACGAGATCAAGATGGGCGCCAAGCTCACCGTGCGCGAGTCGCAGGTCGCCGTCTTCGTCAACGAGGGGCAGGTCGCGGACGCCTTCCCGCCCGGCATGTACACGCTGCAGACGCAGAACATGCCCGTCCTGTCCACCATCAAGGGCTGGAAGCACGGCTTCAACTCGCCGTTCAAGGCCGAGGTGTACTTCGTCAACACCCGGCAGTTCACCGACCTGAAGTGGGGCACGCAGAACCCGGTCATCGTGCGCGACCCGGAGTTCGGCATGGTCCGGCTGCGCGCCTTCGGCGGCTACGCGCTGCGCGTGATCGAGCCGGTCTCGCTGCTGCGCGAGCTCGCCGGAACCGACCCGGCGTTCCGCACCGAAGAGGTCTCGGACCACATCCGGCAGATGATCATCGGCAAGCTCGGCCCGGCGCTGGCCAGCTCCGGCGTTCCGATGCTCGACCTGGTCACCCACCAGGAGCAGATCGGCGACCGGGTCGCGGTGGCGCTCAACGTGGAGCTGCGCCCGCTGGGCATCGAGATCTCGCGGTTCATCGTCGAGAACGTCTCGGTGCCGCCCGAGGTCGAGGCGATGATCGACAAGCGCACCCAGATGGGCATCGCTGGCAACCTCGACCAGTACGCGCAGTTCCAGGCCGCCAACGCGATGGAGCAGGCCGCGCAGAACGACGGCGGCGCCGGTGCGGGCATGGGCATGGGGATGGGCATGGCGCTCGGCCAGCAGGCCGCTGCCGCCGCGCAGCAGCCGCCGCAGGCCCCGCAGCCGCAGGCCGCACCGGCCGGTCCGCCGCCGCTGCCGCCGCAGGAGCAGTGGTACCTCGGCGCGAACGGCCAGCAGCTCGGCCCGTTCGACTTCGCCGCGCTCGGCCAGCAGGTCGCCAACGGCACGCTGACCCCGGACACCCTGGTGTGGAAGCAGGGCATGCCGGAGTGGGCGGCCGCGCGCCAGGTCCCGGCGCTGGGGTCGCTGTTCGGCCAGCTGCCGCCGCCGCTGCCGCCGCAGGCCTGATCCCGGACCCGAGGGGGAACCGATGTCCGACCCGCGAGGAGGCAGACCGGCCACCTCGGCCACCAGCTACCCCTGCGGTGGTTGCGGTGCCCGCGTCGAGTTCGCACCCGGCACGAACGTGCTGCAGTGCCCCTACTGCGGGTTCCGGCAGGAGATCCGGCCCAGCGGCCAGCAGATCCGGGAGATCGCGATCGACGAGCTGGCCGCGCTGCCCCGCAAGCCGGTCGGCCAGCTCGCCCCCTACACGCTGGTCTGCCAGCGCTGCTCGGCGCGGACCGAGACCACCGCGACCGCGGGCCTGTGCCAGTTCTGCGGCTCGCCGCTGGTGCTGGACCCGAACGCGACCGGGCAGATCATGCCGGAGGGCGTGCTGCCGTTCGCGGTGGACCACGACGGGATCCGGACCTCGCTGGGCAAGTGGGTGTCGTCGCGCTGGTTCGCCCCGAACTCGTTCAAGAAGGTGGTCAGCGCCGAGTCGACCAAGGGCACCTACGTGCCGCACTGGACGTTCGACTCGGAGACGTTCTCCCAGTACCACGGCCAGCGCGGCGAGCACTACTACGTCACCCAGCGGGACGGCAACGGCAACACCCGGCGCGTCCGCCGGACCCGCTGGTACGGCGTGACCGGCCAGGTCTCGCGCGCGTTCGACGACGTCCTGGTGCCCGCCAGCCTGGTGCTGCCGGTCGACCACGTGGACGCGCTCGGGCCGTGGCCGCTGCCCGAGGCCCAGCCGTACCAGCCGCAGTACCTGGCGGGCTACTACGCGCTGCGCTACGACGTGGAGCCCGAGCACGGGCTGGAGGAGGCCAAGTCGCGGATGTCGCAGGTGATCCGCGAGGACTGCCGACGCGACATCGGCGGTGACGCGCAGCGGGTGGAGCGGGTCAACACCAACTTCACCAACGTCACCTTCAAGCTGATGCTGCTGCCGATCTGGGTCGCCACCTACATGTACGCGGGCAAGAGCTGGCAGATCCTGATCAACGGCCGCACCGGCGAGATCCAGGGCGAACGCCCGTGGAGCAAGGTCAAGATCGCCCTCGCGGTCCTCGTCGGCCTGATCGCGCTGGCGATCCTGCTCCTGGTCTTCGCCAAGCGGTAGTCGGCTCCTAGGAACCGTTCACCGCGACTGCCTTGAAGAACGTGTACTGGAAGGTGCCGCCCGCTTCGGCGGTCCGCCGGAGGTCGGCCACGCCCCGGTGCCAGTCGTCCGGGGTGGTGAGACCGGCCGCCAGCGCGTCGTCCCCGACGGATTCGACCATGGCGATGAACGTGTTGCGGGTGAATCCCTCGACCAGCTCCGGCAGGTTCTGGTCCGCGTAGACCGGTCGCGCGCGGACGGTGATGCCGCCGTACCCGGCGTTCGCGAGCAGGGGCTGCAGCTTTCGGCCGGTGCACGCGTCACCACCGGCGAGCGCCTGCAGCCGCACCTGGCAGTCGATCGCCGCTCGGGCGTGGGCGCTGTCGGGGTGGAAGAGCACCGACCCGTGGTCGCCTTCGATCGCGGTGATGGTGCCACCGGGCCGCAGCAGGCGGCGCAGCTCGACCAGGGCCCGGTGCGGGTCCGCGAGGTGCTCCAGGACGAAGCAGACGAAGAGGTGGTCGAAGGACGCGTCGGGGAAGGGCAGCTCGAACAGGTCGGCGCAGTGCCACTCCACCTCGGCGTCCGGCGAGGTCGCAAGCACCCGATCACGGGCCTGCGCCAGGGAAGCCTCGTTCACGTCGACCGCGACGATGCGCGCGCCGGGGCTGCTCGCCACGAGGTGCGCGGTCTGCGCGCCGATGCCGCACCCGACTTCCAGCACCCGGCTGCCCGCGGGGTACGAGGTTCCTCCGTGCAACAGCGCCGCCAACGCGTTGGCCTGGTCGCCCAGCCGACGGGATTCCAGCTCCGAGTACCCGTGCACGTAGTCGATCGTCATGCTCCTTCTCCGCATCTTCCCGGCAGGACGGCTCCCGCTCGGCGCCTGCCCCCACCCTCGCGCCACAATGGTCCGATGCCCAGGTCCAATGATGGCTCTTCCGACTGGTCCAAAACCCCGGGCGCGGACTTCCTGCAGCTGAACGCGGAGGACGCCCCGGCGGGCGGGCTGTCCACGTGGCTGGCCGACCGGCTCCGGATCGCCATCGCCGACGGCCGCCTGCCGGTGGGCAGCAGGCTGCCCGCCACCCGGACGCTGGCCGCGGAACTGCGCGTGTCCCGCGGAGCGGTCACCGAGGCCTACCGGCGCTTGGGCGAAGACGGTCACGTGGCCGGCCGTGGGCGCAACGGGACGATCGTCGTCGCCACCCCGGTTTCGGCGCCCCGGCCCCCGACCCCCGACGAAACCCCTTCCGGGGCCGCGTTGTTCACCGCCGCACCCGGTGCCGACGTCTTCGACGCCTTGCGGGCGGTGCCCGCCCGGATCGACCTGTCCCCCGGCACGCCCGACCTGACGGCGTTCCCCCGAGCTGCGTGGTTGCGGGCGGAACGTGCCGCGCTCGGCGAGCTCGCGGCTTCCGGCTTCGGATACGGCGACCCCCGCGGCACACCCGCGCTGCGCGCGGCGGTGGCCTCGTGGGTGGCGCGCACTCGTGGAATCCTGGTGTCCCCCAACGAGGTTCTCATCGTCGCAGGCACCGCCCAGGCGCTCACCCTGACCGCGCAAGTGCTCCGCGAGTCGGGTATCGGCGAGGTCGCGGTCGAAGACCCCGGATCGCTCGGAGCGCGCCAGCACCTGAACAGCCAGCAGGTGGGCACTCCGCCGATCCCGGTCGACGGCGACGGGTTGCGCATCGACCACCTGCGCTCCTCCGGCGCGCCCGCCGCGCTGCTGACCCCCGCTCACCAGTTCCCCACCGGCGTGGTGCTCAGCGGCGACAGACGCCGCGAGCTCATGCGGTGGGCTGCTGGGGGCGGGCTGATCGTCGAGGACGACTACGACGCCGAGCACCGCTACGACCGACCGCCGGTCCCCGCCCTCCGCTCGATGCTTCCCGAGGAGGTCGTCTACGCCGGGAGCATCTCCAAACTCCTCGCCCCCGCGCTGAGAATCGGCTGGGTCCTGGCCCCGGAGCGCTACCGGGACGATCTCGTGGCCGCCAAGCGGTACGCGGACCTCGGGAACGCGGCGCTACCGCAGCTCACCCTGGCCCAGCTGATGGAATCGGGTGACCTGGAACGCCACCTGCGCCACCTGCGCCGCCGCCACCGACGACGCCGGGACACCACGGTCGAGGCGATCGAGGCGCACCTGCCGGGCGCGACCGTCCACGGCGCGGCAGCCGGGCTGCACCTGCTGGCCACGTTCGACGCGGACTTCTCCGACCGCGACCTCGCCACCGCCGCGCTCGCGACCGGGGTGAAGGTCCACCCGCTGTCGTGGCACGCCCAGCGCCCGCATCCACCGGGACTCGTCCTGGGCTACGCCGCCAGGACGACCACCGAGATCGACGAGGGAATCGCCGCCATCGGCAAGGCCTTGCGCCGCTTGTAGCGGGCGGTTCACCGCTGGCCGAGGGCCGCGCGCAGGTACGGCGCGGTGCGACCGACGTCCGCGCGGGCCACCTCCGCCGGGGTTCCGGCGGCCACCACCGCACCGCCCTCGTCACCGCCGCCGGGGCCGAGGTCGATCACGTGGTCAGCGGCCGCGACCACGGACATGTCGTGCTCGATCACCACGACCGTGTTGCCCGCGTCGACCAGCGCGTGCAGCAGGCGCATCAGCACCTCCACGTCGGCCGGGTGCAGGCCCGTGGTGGGTTCGTCGAGGACGAAGAGGGTTCGGCCGCGGCGGGTTCGCTGCAGCTCCGAGGCCAGCTTGATGCGCTGCGCCTCGCCCCCGGACAGCTCGGTGGCCGGTTGGCCGAGGGTGAGGTAGGACAGCCCGACGTCGCGGAGGGTGTCCAGGCTGCGCGCCACCGCGGGCACGTCGGCGAAGAAGTCGCGGGCCTCCTCGACGGTCATGGCGAGCACGTCGGCGATCGTCTTGTCGCGGTAGCGGACCTCGAGGGTCTCCGGGTTGTACCGGGCGCCGCGGCAGGCCGGGCAGGGCGAGTAGCTGCTGGGCAGGAACAGCAGCTCGACGGCCACCGCGCCCTCGCCCTGGCAGGTCTCGCACCGCCCGCCGTCGACGTTGAACGAGAACCGGCCCGCGGAGTACTTCCGGTTGCGGGCCTCCTCGGTGGCGGCGAACAGCTTGCGCACGCCGTCGAACAGCCCGGTGTAGGTGGCCAGGTTCGACCGCGGGGTGCGCCCGATCGGCCGCTGGTCGACCTCGACGAGCCGCTTGACCGCGTCCAGCCCGGCGATCTCGCGGACGTGGCGCGCGGACAGGTCTTCCGGTTCCTCCTCGTCGTCCGGGCGCGAGCTGGCCGCGCCGAGGTGGTCCCGGACCGCCGCGGCCAGGACACCGGTGACCAGCGTCGTCTTGCCCGAGCCGGAAACCCCGGTCACCGCGGTGAAAACGCCGAGCGGGAAGTCCACATCGGTCTCGACCAGGTTGTGCAGGCTGACGCCGCGCAGCTCGATCCGGCCGCTCGGCGTGCGCTGGCGGCTGACCGGGACCGGCGGGTCGAGCAGGTGCGCGCGGGTGACCGACTCCGCCGAGTCCGCCAGGTCCGCCAGCGGCCCGCTGTGCAGCACGCGCCCGCCGTGCTCCCCCGCGCCGGGGCCGACGTCGATCAGCCAGTCGGCGTGGCGGATCACCTCCGGCTCGTGCTCGACGACCAGCAGCGAGTTCCCGCCGTCCCGGATCCGGTCCAGGACTCGCAGCAGCGCCCGGGTGTCGTCGGGGTGCAGCCCGGCCGAGGGCTCGTCGAGCACGTAGATCACGCCGAAGAGCGTGGAGTGCAGCGTCGCCGCGAGCCGCAGCCGCTGCAGCTCGCCCGCCGAGAGCGTCGGCGTCGTGCGGTCCATCGCGAGGTAGCCCAGGCCGAGTTCGACCAGCGCCTCGATGCGGGCCAGGATGTCCGCGACGATGACCCGCGCGACCTCGTCGTCCTGCTCGCTGCGCAACTTCGCGGCGAGCACGGTGAGCGGGAGCGCGGCGAGCTCGGCGACGTTCGCCCCGGCGAAGGTCACCGCCAGCGCCTCGGGCCGCAGCCGCGAACCACCGCACGCCGGGCAGGGCAGCACCTCGGCGTACTGCAGCGCCCGGTTGCGCAGCGTCGTGCTCTGGGTGGTCGCCAGGGTGTGCAGGACGTACCGGCGGGCGCTCTGGTAGGTGCCCTGGTACGGGCGCTGGATGCGGCCCGCCTCGCGCTGCGGGTGCACGGTGACCACGGGCTGCTCGTCGGTGAACAGGATCCACTCGCGATCGGCCTGCGGCAGCTCGCGCCACGACCGGTCCACGTCGTAGCCGAGCTCGGCCAGGATGTCCCGGTAGTTCTTGCCCTGCCAGGCACCGGGCCACGCGGCGATCGCCTTCTCCCGGATGGACAGCCCGGGGTCGGGCACCAGCGACTCCTCGCTGACCTCGTGGATCCGCCCGAGCCCGTGGCAGCTCGGGCACGCCCCCGCCGGGGTGTTCGGCGAGAAGGCGTCGGAGTCCAGCCGCTCGGCGCCCTCGGGGTAGGTGCCCGCGCGGGAGAACAGCATCCGCAGGGAGTTCGACAGCGCGGTGACGGTGCCCACCGTGGACCGGGCCTGGACCGCGCCGCGGGCCTGCTGGAACGCCACGGCGGGCGGCAGTCCGGTGATCTCCCGGGCGTCCGGAACCCCGACCTGGTCGATGAGCCGCCGGGCGTACGGGGCGACCGACTCGAGGTACCGGGCCTGCGCCTCGGCGTAGACGGTGCCGAACGCCAGCGACGACTTGCCCGACCCCGAGACCCCGGTGACGGCGACCAGCGCGTCGCGCGGGAAGTCGACGTCGACGTCGCGCAGGTTGTGCACCCGCACCCCGCGCAAGCGCACCGTGGCGTTCTCGTGGTCTGGCACTGACAGCGTCCTCACAGGTCGGGCGGCGTCGCGATCCGTCCCACGCTACCGAGGAGGCGACGGGGCCGCGGCCGCGCCCTCCGCGGAACGTGACCTGCGAGGCACCACGACGGGTGGCCGGGCGCTGCACGGGCACCTCGGGATCGCGAGGGGACGACGGACTCGATCACGTTCGTCCACAATGGACAGCAACTGGAACGAAGATCCCTTGCCGGACAATGATTTTCACCGGTAGATCACCTCAGGTGCACACGCTCGATAGCCGATCGAACACTGCGCGCGATTAACCCATTCGGAGTAATGCCAATGCCCCTCTCGGCGGGGAGTATCTCCGCGTACCGCAAACGCCCCAGCTCACAGCGCTCTCCCCCGGCGCAGGGCTGGGCCGGAAGGAGAGAACATGCCCCGAAGTTCTCTGATTCGAGGATTTCTCGCGTTGGCCGCGACGACGCTGGTCGGCCTCGCACTCGCCACACCGGTGGCCAACGCCGCGGCCACGCCGCTCATCATCGGAGGTACCCAACCGGCGCAGACCTACAGCTTCATCGCGTCCATGCAGTCCACCGACGGCCAGCACCACTGCGGCGCATCGCTGATCGACCAGCAGTGGCTGGTCACCGCCGCGCACTGCGTGGACGGGCAGAAGCCCGGCGACGTCCAGTACCGGATCGGGACGTCCGACCGCACCAGCGGCGGCGAACTGGTCAAACCGGACAAGTTCATCGCCCACCCGAAGTCGAAGCAGCAGCAGGCCGGCTACGACATCGCCCTGGTCCACCTGTCCGAGCCCGCGCAGTCCGAACCGGTCGAGATCGCCGCCGAGCAGCCGCAGCCGGGCACCGCGCTGCACCTGCTGGGCTGGGGCCAGACCTGCGGAACGCCCAAATGCGGCGAACCGCCCGTGAAGCTGAAGGAGCTCGACACCAAGACCACCGCCCCGGCGAACTGCACCAGTTCGGACAACCCCTTCGACTCGACCCGCGAGCTGTGCATCGACAACCAGGGGGGCAAGGCCAGCGCCTGCTACGGCGACTCCGGCGGCCCGGCGGTGGTCCGCGAGGGCAGCGGGTACGCGCTGGTCGGCGCGACCAGCCGCGGGCAGGCCGAGAACTGCGCGGAGAAACCCGGCATCTACACCAGCGTCGTGGCGCACGCCGACTGGATCAGCCGGACCATCGGTTCCGGCGGCCATTAGCGCGCGGAACGACCTCGCACGGCCAGCCCGGCCGCGGCGCTCGCCGCGGCCGGGCTACTCCCGTTCGTAGCCGAGCCGGGCGGCGAGCAGCTTCGCCGCTTCGCCCACCGCCCGTCCGAGCGCCTCCTCGGACTCCCCGGTCAGGCGGCTCATCGGGATGTTGACGCTGAGGCTGGCGACGGGCTTGCCGGGCCCTTCGACGACGGCCGCCGCGACCGAGCCGACGTCGGTTCGCCACTCCCCGTGGTTGACCGCGTACCCGCGCGCCCGGATGCGGTCCAGCTCGGCGAGCATCTGGTCCGGGTCGGTGATCGTGCTGTCGGTATAGCGCGGCAGTTCGTCCGCGACAACGCGCTTGAGCACGTCGGCGCTGCTGTGCGCGAGGACCGCCTTGCCGTTGGCCGACGCGTGCAGCGGCAGCGCGTGCCCCAGCGACATGCTGATGCGCAGCGGCTTCGACGTCTCCAGCCGCTCGATCAGCACCACCTTGTCCTCCTCGGGAACGGTGAGGTGGATCGTCTCCTCGGTGCGGCGGCGCAGGTCCTCCATGATCGGCCGGGCCGCATCGCGCAACCCCAGGTCGCCGCTGGCGCGCCCGCCGATCGCGAGCGCCTTGGTGGTCAGCGCCCAGCGCTTGACCTCGCCCTCGGCCGGGCGGATCCACCCCGCTTCGTGCAGCGTGAGCAGCGCGCGCTGGACCGTGCTCTTCGGCATGCCCAGCACGCGGGCCAGCTCACCGACCCCGATCGGCTGCCGCGCGGCGACCTCTTCCAGGACCCGCAGCGCGTTCCGGACGTTGCGCACCGTCTTGACCCCCCATTTCCGGCCGCCTACCCTCTCGGCGCTTCAAATCGGCACAGCGTACCACCTCACGGCACAGAAGGGCTCGGTGTGCGATGAGCGCCAGCAGCGGACGGCACTTCCTGCAGATCCCCGGACCGACCAACGTCCCCGACCGGGTCCTGCGCGCCCTCGCGCAGCCCACGATCGACCACCGCGGACCGGACTTCGCCGAACTCGCGCTCGACGTGCTGCGCCGGGTCGAGCCGGTGTTCGGCACCAGCGGCCCGGTCGTGATCTACCCGTCCTCGGGCACCGGTGCCTGGGAGGCCGCGCTGGTCAACACCCTCTCGCCCGGCGACCGCGTGCTCGCCTTCGAGACCGGCCACTTCGCCACCCTGTGGCGCGACATGGCCGAAGGTCTCGGGCTGGTCGTGGACTTCGTCCCCGGCGACTGGCGGCACGGCGTCGACCCGGCGGTGGTCGCCGAGCGGCTGGCCGCCGACGAGCAGCACCGCATCGCCGCCGTGATGGTGGTGCACAACGAGACCTCCACCGGCGTCACCAGCCGCGTGCCGGAGATCCGGGCGGCCATCGACGAAGCCGGACACCCCGCGCTGCTGCTGGTCGACACGATCTCCTCGCTGGGGTCCATCGACTACCGGCACGACGAGTGGGGCGTGGACGTCACGGTCAGCTGCTCGCAGAAGGGGCTGATGCTGCCGCCGGGGCTGGGTTTCAACGCGATCAGCGCGAAGGCGCTCGCCGCTGCCGAACGGGCGCGGCTGCCGAAGTCGTACTGGAACTGGGCGCCGTTCCTCGAGGCCAACGAGCGCGGCTTCTACCCGTACACCCCGCCCACCAACCTGCTCTACGGATTGCGGGAGGCGTTGTCCCTGCTCGAATCCGAGGGGCTGCCCGCCGTCTTCGCGCGCCACGACCGGCACGCCGCAGCCACCAGGGCCGCCGTGCGCGGCTGGGGTCTGGAGGTGCTGTGCGCCGACGAGCGCGAGCACTCCAGCTCGCTGACCGCCGTGCTACTGCCCGAGGAGCACGACGCGAACAAGGTCCGCCAGATCATCCTGGACCGCTTCGACATGTCGCTGGGCGCCGGGCTGGGCAAGCTCACCGGCCGCGTGTTCCGCATCGGCCACCTCGGCGACCTCAACGACCTGACGCTGGCCGGAACGCTCGCGGGTGTCCAAATGGGACTCGAACTGGCCGGGGTGCCCGTCGACCCCTCCGGGCTCCGGGCCGCCCTCGACGTGCTGCGCGGCTGACCTCCTCGGAAAGGACGTGAGATGACCGCTTCGACGACCGGCACCTCCGCCGCCCTCGGTGCACGTCTGGAGCGCGCGCTGCGCGCCGAGCTCGACGGCGAGGTCGCCTTCGACGACTACACCCGCCACCTCTTCTCCCGCGACGCCAGCATGTACTCGATCACGCCGCTGGGCGTCGCGTTCCCGCGCCACGCCGACGACGTCGCCGCCGCGGTGCGGATCGCCGCCGGGCTCGGCGTGCCGATCGTGCCCCGCGGCGCGGGCACCAGCCTGGTCGGCCAGACCGTCGGTCCCGGCCTGGTGCTGGACATGTCCCGGTACATGAACCGGATCCTGGAGATCGACCCGGTCGCGCGCACCGCGCTGGTCGAGGTCGGCGTGGTGCAGGACCGGCTCAACCAGGCCGCCGCCGCGCACGGGCTGATGTTCGGCCCGGACACCTCGACCAGCAACCGGGCCACGATCGGCGGGATGGTCGGGAACAACTCCGCGGGCAGCGGCTCGCTGACCTACGGCATGACGATCGATCACGTGCGGGCGCTGGACGTGGTGCTCGCCGACGGTTCGCGCACCCGGTTCGAGCCCGTCGGCGAGGCCGAGCGGGAGCGCCGGGCAGCGGCGGACACCCTGGAGGGGCGGCTCTACCGGGAGCTGCCGGAGCTGGTCGCGGCCAACGCCGACGTCGTCGAGGCGAAGATGCCCGCGTTCTGGCGCCGCGCTTGCGGGTACCGGCTCGACCGGCTGGCGAAGTACCTCGGCGGCGAGCCGTTCGACCTGGCGAAGTTCGTGGTGGGCGCCGAGGGAACGCTGGTCATCGCCACCCGGGCGCTGGTGGACCTGGTGCCCAGACCGGCGCGGACGGTCTACGCCGTCGGGCACTTCACCGACGCCGCCAGCGCCATCTCGGCCACCACCGACGCGCTGGCCTGCGACCCGCACCAGGTCGAGCTGATGGACCGGACGATCCTGGAGCTGTCCCGGCAGAAGATCGAGTTCGCCGACCTCGGCGAAGTGCTCGTCGGCGATCCGGGTGCGCTGCTGTTCGTGTCCTTCACCGGTGACGACGAGGCGCAGCTGATCGCCAAGCTGGACCAGCTCGACGAGCGCTGGCAGGCCAGCGGGCACGGCTACCACACGCTGCGCGCGGTCACCCCCGCCGAGCAGGGGGCGCTGCTGAAGGTCCGCAAGTCCAGCCTCGGCCTGCTGATGGCCGCCGGTGAGGGCACCCGCCGCCCGCTGGCCTTCGTGGAGGACACCGCGGTCGACCCGGTCCACCTGGCCGAGTACACCAAGCGGTTCAAGGAGATCCTGGACGAGCACGGCATGCGGGCCGGGTTCTACGGGCACTGCTCGGTGGGCTGCCTGCACATCCGCCCGTTCGTCGACCTGACCGACCCGGCCGAGGTCGCCCGGATGCGCACCGTCGCGGAGGCGGTCAAGGACCTGGTCGCCGAGTACGGCGGGGTGAACTCCAGCGAGCACGGCGACGGCCTGGCCCGCAGCGAGTTCAACCGGGAGATCTTCGGCGACCGGCTCTACGAGGCGATGCGCGAGGTCAAGCGCCTCTTCGACCCCGGCGGGGTGATGAACCCGGGCAAGATCGTGGACGCGCCGCCGATGACCGAGAACCTGCGCGACCGCGACGCGCTGCCGCCCGCGCCGCCGCTGCGGACCTCGCTGCAGTTCGAGGTCGTCGGCGGGATGCGCGGCGCGGCGGACCGCTGCATGAACATCGGCGCCTGCCGGAAGTCGACCGCGGGCGTGATGTGCCCGTCCTACATCGCGACGAAGAACGAGGAGCACTCCACCCGCGGCCGGGCCAACGCGCTGGTGAAGGCGCTGTCCGAACCGGACCCGCACGCCGCGCTCGGCGACGAGCGCCTGCACGAGATCCTCGACCTCTGCCTGATGTGCAAGGCGTGCAAGAGCGAGTGCCCGATGAGCGTGGACATGGCCTCGCTGAAGGCCGAAACGCTCGCGCACCACCACGAGATCCACGGAACCCCGCTGCGGTCGCGGGTGTTCTCCGCGATCCGGGCGCTCAACCGGCTCGGCTCGGCCACCGCGCCGCTGTCGAACCTGCCCGGCCGCATCGGTTTCCTGCGCCGACTCGCCGAACGCGCGCTCGGCATCACCGCGGCCCGCCCGCTGCCGGAGTTCCAGCGCACCAACCTGATCCGCTGGTTCCGCCGCCGGAACCCCGCGGCGAGCAGCGGAGCGCTCGGCGCGGTCACGTGGCTCGCGGACTCCTTCACCACCTACACCGAACCGCACATTGGCCGGGCCGGTGTCGAGCTGCTGGAGCGGGCGGGCTGGCGGGTCGACCTCGCCGCCGGTGGTTGCTGCGGGCGGTCGAGCATGTCCAAGGGAATGCTGGACGACGCCAAGCAGAAGGCCGCAGCGCTGGTCGCTTCGCTGCAGCGGGACACCGCGCCGGGCTCGCCGATCGTCGGCTGCGAACCGTCGTGCGTGCTGATGCTCCGCGAGGAGCACACCGCGCTGCTGCCGGGCGCTGCGACTGTGGCCGACCGGGTCAAGCAGGTCGAGGAGCTGCTCGTCGAGGCGATCGACGACGGTCGGCTGGCGCTGCGCGCCGATTCCTGGCTGGCCGGGCGGCGAATCGTGTTCCACGGCCACTGCCACCAGAAGGCCGAGGTCGGCACCGCTGCCACCCTCGCCCTGCTGCGCCGGATCCCGGGCGCGCAGGTCGTGGAGATCGACGCGGGCTGCTGCGGGATGGCGGGCTCGTTCGGCTTCGAGGCCGAGCACTACGAGACCTCCATGACCGTCGGCGGGGACCGGTTGTTCCCGGCGCTGGCGGCCGAACCCGACGCGGTGGTGGCCGCCACCGGGGTGTCGTGCCGCCAGCAGATCTTCCACGGCGCGGGCCGCACCGCCTGGCACCCGGTGGAGCTGGTGCGCGAGGCGCTGGCCGACGCCGAGGGGGTGGTGCCGCCCCGGACGACTTCCTGAACGCCCCCCGCGCACCGCACGCGGCTGGTTTCCCGCGCCGCACCAACGAGATCCCGCACATCCACCACCCCCTGCGAGCCACCGTCAGCCTCGAGGAGTGTCGATGTCCACACAGGTAGTCTCGATCATCGGCCTGGTACTGATCTTCGCGTTAGCCACGCTGCGCTCGGTGAACATGGGAGCCGTCGCGTTCCTGGGCGCCTTCCTGCTCGGCACGTTCGTGTTCGGCCAGTCCAGCGACGACCTGTTCGCCGGGTTCCCCGGCGACCTGTTCGTCACCCTGGTCGGCGTGACCCTGCTGTTCGCCATCGCCAAGGCCAACGGCACGGTCGACTGGCTCATCCACAGCGGGGTCCGGGCCGTGCGCGGGCGGATCGCCCTCATCCCGTGGGTGATGTTCGTGATCACCGCCCTGCTGACGATGGTCGGCGCGGTCGTCCCGGGCGCGGTGGCCATGATGGCGCCGATCGGGCTGAACTTCGCCACCCGCTACCGGATCAGCCCGCTGCTCATGGGTCTGCTCATCATCAACGGGGCGAGCGCGGGCGGGTTCTCCCCGATCAGCATCTTCGGCAGCATCACCAACGGCGTCGTGGAGCGCAGCGGCCTGCCGGGCGACCCGGTGCTGCTGTGGATCAGCTCGCTGCTGTTCAACGCGCTGCTGAGCGTCGCGGTGTTCTACCTGTTCGGCGGGCGGCGGCTGCTGGGTCGCCGGGTCAGCACCGAGCAACCGGACGAACCTTCCGGCGGCTCGGGCACGACGACCGCGACGCGGACGAGCACCACCACCTCGAACGCGCAGCGGATCACGACGGTCACCGGGCTGGTCGCGCTGGCGGTCGGCGCGCTGGCGCTGGAGTTCGACGTGGGCCTGCTGTCGCTGAGCATCGCCACGGTCATCGTCCTGCTGTGGCCCGAGGTCGCGAAGAAGTGCGTGTCCGAGGTCGCCTGGCCGACGGTCCTGCTGGTCTGCGGTGTGGTGACCTACGTGAGCCTGATGGAGTCGGTGGGGACCATCGAGTTCCTCGGCAACGGGGTCGTCGGCATCGGGATCCCGCTGCTGGCCGCGTTCGTGATCTGCCTGATCGGCGGCGGGGTGTCCGCGTTCGCCTCCACCACCGGCATCCTCGGCGCGCTGATCCCGCTCGCGGTGCCGTTCCTGCAGACCGGCCAGGTCGGCGCGGTCGGCCTGATCATCGCCCTGGCGCTCTCCTCGTCGGTGGTGGACTCCTCCCCGTTCTCCACCAGCGGCGCCCTGGTCGTCGCCAACACCCCGGAAGCGGAGCGCGACGCCACCTTCAAGGGACTGATGGCCTGGGGCATGAGCATGATCGTGATCGCCCCGGTCCTGACCTGCGCGATCTTCGTTCTGCCCGGCTGGCTCTGACCCGCCTCCCGAGTTCATCCGATCCGTGGACAAGCCCCCTCCCGAACCCTCGTTTTCCCTGGTCAGAATCCAGATACGGAGCGTGATCCGGGGGTGTCGGGGACCAGCGGGAGCGGGGCGTGACGGCCGGGTGACGTGGTGGTGACGGAGATCTGGCGTACTCGCCGTCAGCGGTTCGCGCCGCTGTTGGAATCTCGTGAACGCGAACTAGGGGGAACCATGTTCGAACACCTGTCGGTCGAGCTGCTGCCGGAGCGCAAAGCCCTCGGTGGCGGTTGGTGGAACGGCTTCGGCGACATCGACCAGGACCTGGACCTGACGCAGAACGTCGACGTCGACGTCGACAACAACTCCTGCTTCGGCGATGTCCACGTGACGGCCTTCAACAACGCCAACATCGACCAGAACGCCCGCTGACGGACGTCCTGATCGCTGGCCGCCCACCGCTGCTGCGCGCGGTGGGCGGCCAGCTCGTGCGATGACCGGGTAGCCCCGGACCTCGCCCGTCCCACCGATGCTCGCCGGAAGGAGCCGAACTCGACCCGCCGCTCGCGGGACCCCGGTGGACCCCGCCGGACCCGTGTACAAGATCTGAACAGTTAGCGGCGAGAAGTTCGGTCACGCTCAGCTCGCGTGAAATCTCATCCGGCAACGCGACGGGAGACGGCATGTCACAGCCAGGGACGAGCATGGGGCGACGGAAGTTCCTCGGCTACCTGATCGGCGGTACCGGGCTGGTCGCCGCCGCGAACGTGGGACTGCTCGGTTCACCGGGGCAGGCGGGCGCGGTCACCGCGCCGGTGCCCGCAGAGCTGTACGACCTCAACGACGTGCTCACCGCTGCCGCGCAGCCCACCTCGCAGCTGATCAAGGTCGAGGTGCACGAGGACGGCACGGCGTCCTTCGAGTTACCCCGCGCCGAAGTGGGCCAGGGCATCACCACGTCCATCGCGATGATCATCGCCGAGGAGCTGGAGCTGCCGCTGGACAAGGTGCGCATCACGCTGGCGCCCGCGCGCCCCGAGCTGCTGTTCAACCAGCTCACCGGCGGGTCGAACACCATCTTCGCGATGTACACGCCGGTCCGGGTGGCCGCCGCGCTGGCCAAGCAGGCGCTGCTGGAGGCCGCGGCCGCGCTGCTCGGCGACACCGTCGGCAACCTGACCACCAAGGCCGGCGAGATCATCGGCAGCACCGGCAAGCTGCCCTACGGGGAGCTCGTGCCGAAGGCCGCGGTGCCGCGGACCACCGCGCGCGAGGTGGAGCTCAAACCGGCGTCGGAGTTCCGCGTGGTCGGCACCCCGCAGAACCGCAAGGACGCCTACGCCGCGGTGACCGGGCAGAAGCAGTTCGCGATGGACCTGCAGGTCGAGGGCGCGCTGCCCGCGATGATCTGCCGCCCGCCGACGATCGGCGGCAGCGCCGCGGAGGTGCTGAACTCCGCCGAGGTCAAGGCGATGAACGGGGTCACGCACGTGGAGATCGTGCCGAGCGGCGTCGCCGTCCGGGCGCACACCTTCGGCCAGTGCATCGACGCCATCCGCGCGCTGCGGGTGAAGTGGAAGCCCGGCACGGCGGAGGACGCCTCCGACGACTCGATCCGCGCGGAGATCAAGTCCGCCGAGCTGCCTATGGTGGTGCCGCAGCTGCCCGCGCTGGCCGAGACGATGGACTTCGACTTCACCTTCTACTTCCGCAGCGGCTCCCCGCTGGAGCCGAACTCCGCCGTCGCCGACGTGCGCGAGGACAGCGCCACCATCTGGGCTTCGGCGAAGTCCCCGATCGCGGCCAAGCAGGAGATCGCCGCGACGCTGGGCATCCCGAGCGGCAAGGTGACGTTCAACGTGGTCGAGGGCGGGGGTTCCTTCGGGCGCAAGCTGTTCTTCGACGGCGCGCTGGAAGCGGCGATCGTCTCCCGCGCGTGCCGCGCACCGGTCCGGTTGATGTGGCACCGCGCCGACGAGCCCCGGCAGGGCCGGTCGCACCCGATGGTGACCGCGCGGGTCCGCGTCGCGCACCTGGGCGACCAGATCCTCAGCTTCGAGCACCGGCACACCGGGGTGGCCGTCGACTTCACCCACGGCCTGGGCGAGGCCATCACGGCCGCCGCGGGCAAGCTCCCGATCGCGGGCAACCTCAGCCTCGCCGAGACGATCTTCGAGACCACCCAGTTCATGCCCTACGACTTCGGCGTCATCAACCAGAAGCTGATGGAGACCGGCTCCTACGACCGGTTCCCGACCAGCGCGGTCCGCAACGTCTACTCCCCCGACGTCCGCGCCGCCAACGAGCTGGTCGTCGACCAGATCGCGAAGAAGCTGGGCAAGGACCCCTACGAGTTCCGGATGGCCTACCTGCGCAAGGAGCGGGTCAAGCGGGTGCTGCAGAAGGTCGCCGAGGCCGGTGGGTGGGGCAAGCGGATGCCGTCCGGCACGGCGCAGGGCATCGCGATCCACGAGGAGTACAAGGGCGCGTCGGCCTGCCTGGTGGAGATCGACTGCCGACCGGAGACGGTCAACCGGAAGGTGCGCGACGCGGTGACCGGTCCGCTGGTCAGGAAGGTCACCTTCGCCATCGACCCGGGGCTGGCCATCAACCCCAAGGGAGTGGAGGCCCAGATGCAGGGCGGCATCTGCGACGGCATCGCGCTGGCGCTGACCAACTCCAGCCACCTCGTCGACGGCCACTTCCTCGAAGCCAGCTGGGACAACTCGGCCTACACGCGGCAGTGGAACACCCCGCGTGAGATGCAGGTCTTCGTGATGCCGAGCGACAACCCGCCCGGTGGCGCGGGGGAGGCCGGGGTCGCCTCCGCGTTCGCCGCGACGGCCTGCGCCTACGCCCGGGCGGTCGGGAAGCTGCCGCAGTACTTCCCGATCAACCACCACGACCCGCTGCACTTCGAGCCGAAGTCCTTCGTCCCGCCGGTGCCCGCGTCGCCGACCGACGGCCTGAGCCACACCTACTGAGCAGTTCCCGGTCCGCGCCACACAGGTTTGAGTCCAGGAGGTCCCCGCTGATGCCCACCCACACCTTCAAGGTCAACGGCGAGACGGTGACGGTCGAAGCCGACGACGGCGAACGCCTTCTCTGGGTGCTGCGCGATCTGCTCGGCATCCGCGGCCCCAAGTACGGCTGCGGCATCAACGTCTGCAAGGCGTGCACGTCGCACATCAACGGCAAGGCGTTCAACCCCTGCGCGGTGCCCGTGGGCGAGCTCTCCCCCGAGGACGAGGTGACCACGATCGAAGGCCTGCCCAAGACGGTCGGCAAGGACCTGCACCCGATGCAGGAGGCGTGGCTGGAGCACGACGTCGCGCAGTGCGGCTACTGCCAGCCGGGGCAGATCATGGCGGCCGTGGCGAAGGTGAACCAGGCCCGCCGGGAAGGGCGCGAGATCGACGACGCGCTGCTGGACGAGATCCGCAACGTCTGCCGCTGCGGCACCTACTACCGCATCCGCGAGGCGATCAAGGCGGGCGCGGAGAAGATGTGACCGCGCAGGGCTTCCCCGTCCAGCCCCTCGTCGGACGGGGAAGCCCTGCTGCTCAAGGGGTTTCGCGCAGCCAGTCGCGGGCCGCGGCCACGCCGTCGAGCGTGATCTGGTGCCCGCCCGGGTGCCAGTGGGCCGTGACGCGGGCGGAGCGCTCCTCGAACTTCGCCACGAGGTCCTCCGCGGACTCCGTCGGCGCCATCGGGTCGCGCGTCCCGTTCGACAGCAGCACGCGCGTGCCGGTCAGGTCCAGCGCGGGCGGCTCCGGGACCGGCAGCATCGCCGCGAACGCCACGACTTCCGTGATCGCGTCGGGCCGCAGCAGCGCGGTTGCGGCGGCGATGTTCGCGCCGTTGGAGAAGCCCACGGCCACCAGCCGCCGCGTCCCCAGCTGGTAGCTGGTGCGCGCTTCGCGGACGAATTCGGCGAGCTGGTCGGCCCGGCGCACTACGTCCTCGTGGTCGAAGACGCCTTCGCGCAGGCGCCGGAACCACCGCGCCATCCCGTTCTCCGACACCGGCCCGGCCGGGGCGAGCAGTGCTGAGCGCGGGCTGATCTCCTTCGCCAGCCCCACCAGGTCGTCCGGGCTCCCGCCGGTGCCGTGCAACAGCAGCAGCACCGGCTCGTCCGGATCTCCCTCGTGGAAGCGGTGCGGCCAGGCCGGGGTGCTCATCGGCGCTCCGCCAGGATCTCGGCGACCTCGGGGTTGTTCTCGTCCGGCAGGTCCAGCTCCGGCAGCCCTTCCTGGATCTCCTCGCGCTTGGGCTCCAGCCACGGCGGCAGCTTCAGGGCGCGGCCCAGCTCCAGCAGCGGTTCGTCGACGCCGAACCCGGGGGCGTCGGTGGCGATCTCCTGCAGCACGCCGCCGGGTTCGCGGAAGTAGATCGAGTGGAAGTACTGCCGGTCCAGGATGGACGTCACGTCGTAGCCCTTGCCCACGAGCTCCTCGCGCCACGCCAGCTGGGTGGCGTCGTCGGGCACCCGCCAGGCGATGTGGTGCACCGTGCCACCGGCGACCAGCCCGCGCGGGGCGTCCGGGGAGACCTGGACGTCGACCAGCGCACCGGGGCCGCCGTCACCGGCGGCGAAGCGCAGCCGGTTGCCGTCCTGGTGCACGAACCGCAGCCCCAGGTCGTCCACGAGCGTCGCAGCGGTCGCGTCCTCCTTCGCGACGGTCATGGTCACCGAGTGCAGGCCCCGGATCGCGTGCTCGCCCGGAACCAGCGGGGTGTCCCACGGGTCGCGCGGGTCGCCCTGCGGGTGCGCCACCAGGGCGAGCCCCAGGCCGTCGGGGTCCTGGAAGCTGAGCGCGTCCTCCTCGTCGGAGTTGGTGATCCGGCTGGTCCGCACCCCGGCCGCTTCGAGGTGCTGCTGCCACCAGCCGATCGAGTTCGCCGGGACGGAGAACGCGGTCGTGGTGGCCTGGCCGGTCCCCCGGCGGCCGTCCGGGACCCCGTCCCACGGGAAGAAGGTCATCAGCGTTCCCGGCCTGCCCTCGGCGTCGCCGTAGTACAGGTGGTAGGTGCCGGGATCGTCGAAGTTCACCGTGGTCTTGACCAGGCGCAGCCCCAGGGTGCGCAGGTAGAAGTCGGCGTTGCGCTGCGGGTTCCCGCCGATGGCGGTGACGTGGTGCAGACCTGTGGTGCTGATCGACATGACCGCCTCCTGCGGTTCGGGCCGGTGGGGATCGGGTGGTCTCCTCGGCTGGGCACCCGGGTTCGCCGGATGCCCAGCCGAGGAGGTTCGGTCAGGCGCGGCCGTTCTTCAAGGCCTGGGCCACACCCACAACACGGCGGGCCTGCACAGCCGCAGCCGCACGCGTGGTGTCATCGACCTTGTTCGCGCCCTGCGCGTCCACGTGGCTGGTGCCATACGGGTTGCCGTCGGCGAACTTCGCACCATCGGTGTAACCCGGAGCCACCACGATCCCACCGAAGTGGTGGAAGGTGTTGTACAGCGCCAGCAGCGTCGACTCCTGACCGCCGTGCGTGGTCGAGGTCGAGGTGAACCCGCTGTAAACCTTGTCCGCCAGCAGACCCTGCGCCCACTGCCCACCCAACGTGTCGATGAACTGCTTGAGCTGAGAAGAGATGTTGCCGAACCGGGTCGGCGAACCGAACAACACCGCATCGGCCCACACCACGTCATCCGCGGTGGCCTCCGGAACCGAACGAGTCGCCTCCACATTCGCCCGCCACGCCGGATTGCTGTCGATCGCCGCATCCGGAGCCAGCTCGGCCACCCGCCGCAACCGCACCTCCGCACCCGCCGCCTCAGCCTCCGCGGCCAACGTGTTCGCGATCTCCGTACCAGTACCGGTCGACGAGTAGTAGATGATGCTGACCTTGACGTTGCCCACGACATGACTCCTTGCACACGAAGACGGGCGACCAAACACCCCGCCGATCTCTTACGAGCAAGACACTACTCGACACTTCTCTTCCACGCAAGAATTCATCGCGAGAGAGTTGGAGCGCGAGACGCGGGTCACACGCGCCGATGTCACAGGGCGCCGGGACATCTCGTCTCGGGAGGTGCAGGGACCGGAACTCCACGGAGGAGCACACGATGGACGCGCGACTCGACTACCTCGCCAGCCCGACCGCGGGCAAGATCATCAAGTACGTGATGTCGACGGGCCGGGCGCTCAAGGAATCGCCGCTGCCGAGCACGACCACGGAGCTGGTGGCGCTGCGCGTGAGCCAGATCAACGGCTGCGCCGTCTGCATCGACATGCACACCAAGGACGCCGCGCACGCCGGTGAGAGCGCCGTGCGGCTGAACCTGGTCGCGGCGTGGCGGGAGGCCACGGTCTTCACCGAGGCCGAGCGCGCCGCGCTGGAACTGGCCGAAGCGGGCACCCGGGCCGCGGAGGTGCCCGGCGGGGTGAACGACGAGGTGTGGGAGCGCGCCGCCCAGCACTACGACCAGGAGCAGCTGACCGCGCTGGTGGTCCTGATCTCCTTCATGGGCATGGTGAACCGGCTCAACATCATCACCCGGCAACCGGCGGGCAACTACGAGCCCGGCCAGTTCCACTGAGGACGGACCCGACCCGGACCGACGCGATTTCAATGAGGTTTTTCCAACCTCGTTCTGCGCGGCGGTGCCGGTGGCGGAACCTCAGCGCCCGCCTGGACTCCGGGGTCCCTGACTTATGTATGACCAATACACGGTGTCAGGGCCGTCCTCGCCGGAAGGAACCCCAGAGGGGTGGGCACCGTGAACCCGCGGCGGTGCAAGCTGCGAGGGTGGGCTATGCGCCTAGCGGCGCATGCGGCACCTGCCGACCGGTGCAGTTCGCCCTTCTCAGCTGCGGTCCACGGACAGGATGAACAAGTTCAATGGAAATCGGAGGTCCGATTTCCATTGAAATCGCGGAGGGCGTGCACCGGAGGCCGCCGGTCGGAGGATCATCCGGGGATCAGCTGACGGGAGAACGGAGTGGGAGTGGACAAGGTCGAGGAGTTCGAGGAGCTGCGGCCGCTGCTGTTCTCGATCGCCTACCGGATCCTGGGCAGCGTGGGCGAGGCCGAGGACGCCGTGCAGGAGACGTGGCTGCGCTTCGACCGCTCGACGACGCGGCCCGAGTCGACCAAGGCGTACTTGTCCGCCGTGGTCACCCGCATCTCGATCGACGTGCTGCGCTCGGCGCGGGTGCGGCGGGAGGAGTACGTCGGGCCGTGGTTCCCCGAGCCGCTGCTGGAGGACCCGTACCAGGACCCGGGACGGTCGGCCGAACTGGCCGATTCGGTGTCGATGGCGGCGCTCCTGCTGCTGGAGCGGCTCAGCCCGCTGGAGCGGGCGGTGTTCGTCCTGCGGGAGGTGTTCGCCTTCGGCTTCGACGACGTCGCCGCAGCGGTCGGGCGGTCGGAGGCGGCGTGCCGACAGCTGGCGGTGCGGGCGCGGCAGCACATGCAGGACGGCCGGCCCCGGTTCGCCGCGGACCGCCAGCGGCGGCAGGAGCTGGCGACCCGCTTCTTCGACGCGCTGCAGAACGGCGACGTGGGCGGGCTCCAGGACCTGCTGGCCGCCGACGTGCAACTGGTCGGCGACGGCGGCGGCAAGGCCCCGCAGCTGGCCCGGACCGTCGTGGGCGCGGAGAAGGTGGCCCGGTTGCTGGGCACGGCCTTCCCGCCGCTGCTCCGGATCGAGGTGACCTTCGAGCCGCGCGAGATCAACGGCCAGCCCGGCGCCGTCTTCCGCGACCGCCACGGCAAGGTGCTCAACGCCTTGGTCCTCGACGTGCTCGACGACAAGGTCCAGGCCATCCGCGGGGTGCTCAACCCGGACAAGCTCGGCCACCTCGGCCCGGTGGCCGACGCCTGGGCGGTCAACCAGGAGCTGCGGCAGTCCCGCCGCCAGGCGCGCTGACCGCGCGTCCGGTGGTCATCGCTGATGACCACCGGACACGTCCGCCTCAGCGAGCAGCGGTCAGCTCCGCTTGCGCGCGGCCATCTCCTGCAGGCGCGCGAAGGCCTCGGAGCGGGGCGCTTCGACCGGCGGGACCAGGGGTTCCGACTCCTCCAGGACCTGCGGGCCGCCCAGCAGCGCGACGCGGTCGTGGTCGATCCGGCGGTACGGCTGCACCAAGCGCACCCCCGCCGGGCGGCCCAGCTCGTAGGCCTCGACGAACACCGCGCCCTCCTGGTCCTCGTCGTCCGGGATGTCGCCACCCCAGACCAGCGCGGCGCAGCGGGTGCTCCGGTCCAGCGAAGCCAACTGGTCTCGGCCGAGGTCCAGGCTGCCGCCCACCGTGGGGTCCAGCTCGTCGTCGACCAGGCGCCACAGGTCGCGCGAGCCGTCCTCGGCCAGAACCGCGGCGAACGGCTGCACGACGCACGCCTCCGGCTCCACGTCCTCGATCCCGACCGCGATCGCCCCCAGCGCGAACTCCTTGGCCTCCGGGCCGAGGTGGGGGTACTCGACCGGCTGCCGGTCCGGCGACACCAGCGGTGGCACCACGTCGTCGAGCAGCATCGGGTTGCCGATGAGGTGGACGTCGCCGCCGCGCCGCTCGTAGCGCTGGCACATGTGCACCCCTGCCGGGCGGCCCAGCTGGTAGGCCTCGACGAACACCGCTTCGGTCCGCCCGCCGTCGCCGGTGAAGTAGCCGTCGTAGATCAGCGTCACGCAGTGGGCGTCCTCGTCGAGGTCGTGGAGCTTCTCGCGGCCGAGCGCCACGCCCTGCTCCTGCGTCCACGACCCGTCCTCGTCGCCGACGAGCTTCCAGATGTGCTTCTGACCGCCCGGCCCCAGGACGGTCGCGAGCGGGACGAAGCCGTCCTCGAACTTCGCGTACTCCATCCCGAGATCGACGGCTTCGAAGAGGAATGCGGTGGACCCGTCGTCGAGGTTGTCGAGCGTGGGGCATCCGGCCGAGCTCATGCGGTCACCTCCGGCCTTCGCGCACGCGTAATCGGGTGCGGGGTTCGTTGATCAACATGCGCGCCACGGTAACAACACCGGGCGACGCCGAAGGCCGTTTTCGACGAAGCGTCCGCAGAAGGCGGTCGCGGCCGAAAACCGCCCGGCCGCAACGCGATCCGGGTCAGGAGTTCGTGCGCGACACCAGCAGCACCTCGCTCTCGTCGTGCGCTGAGACGGTCCTCGCGGTGAACGCCGCACACGATCGCCGGACCCGGTGGCGGCGCGCACCCGCGCGAACCTGGCCGCCCACCGAGCGCAGCAGCGGTGGGCGGCCAGGAACTGGGGTTGCCGACTCAGAAGCCGTTCTGGTCGATGTTGGCGTTGTTGAAGGCCGTCACGTTGACGTCACCGGCGAAGGACCAGTTGTTCACGTCGACGTCGACGTCCTGCCACACGTCCAGGTTCTGGTCGATGTCGCCGAAGCCGTTCCACCAACCGCCACCGAGGGCTTTGCGCTCCGGCAGCAGCTCGACCGACAGGTGTTCGAACATGGTTCCCCCTAGTTCGCGTTCACGAGATTCCGACAGCGGCGCGAACCGCTGACGGCGAGTAGGCCAGCCGCCCGTCACCACCCCGTCACAGCACCGTCACAGCCCACCGTGCATCACCCGCGAAAACACCGGGACAACACTCCGTGTTCATCTTCTGCGCAGCAGGAACGCGGGTTTGGGGACTTGCTCATCGACGGATCGGATGAACTCGCAGATCCGCCGAGCACGATGCGGAACAACCGGCAAAACAACCTTCGTACACTACTCCGTGGAAGATCGGAGCAATCATGGGCGACCGAGGCGCGAAGGCGGCCCTGTTCGACCAGTTCGCCCGGGTCGGCAAGGCGCTGGCCAGCGGGAAGCGGCTGGAGCTGCTCGACCTGCTCGCGCAGGGCGAGCGCACCGCCGAGGCGTTGGCGCGCTCGGCGCAGCTGGCCATGACCACCGCCTCCGCGCACCTGCAGACCCTCAAGCAGGCGAACCTGGTCGCTGCCAAGCCCATCCCCACATGTACGGCGACGAGCCGTCCGAACCCGCGCGGCACGCCGCCGGAACCGTCCTCGATCTGGGCGCCGGTCACGGCCGGGACAGCCTGCACTTCACCCGCCGCGGTTTCGCCGTGCACGCCGTGGACTCCAGCCGCGACGGACTGGCCCGCCTCCGCGCTCAGGCGGACCGGGAGGGCTTGTCCGACCGGATCACCGCGACCGTCCACGACCCGACCCCGCTCCCCGACGCCAAGCCCCGCTGATCCGCCCCGCCCGAAAGGCCTTCCGTGCGCGCTGCCGCCCACCCCGCCCAGAGACGCATCCTCGCGGTGCTCGTGTCGGCCCAGATCCTCAGCGGAGCCGGGCTCGCGGCCGGTATCACCGTCGGTGCGCTGCTGGCGCAGGACATGCTCGACAGCACCAGCCTGTCCGGGCTGCCCAGCGCGCTGTTCACCATCGGCTCCGCTGCCGCGGCGGTCCTCATCGGACGCACTTCGCAACGCCTCGGCCGCCGCGTCGGGCTCTCCGCGGGCTACGCCACCGGCGCCGTCGGGAGCCTCGGCGTCGTCATCGCCGCCACCACCGGCAGCGTCGTCCTGCTGTTCCTCTCGCTGTTCGTCTACGGCGCGGGCAGCGCCACCAACCTGCAGGCCCGCTACGCCGGAGCCGACCTCGCCCCGCCGCACCAGCGGGGCCGGGCGGTGAGCACCGTTCTGGTGGCCACCACCGTCGGAGCGGTCGCCGGGCCGAACCTGGTCACGGCGACCGGCCGACTGGCCGAAGCCCTGGACATCCCGCGCCTGTCCGGTCCTTTCGCCCTCGCGGCGGTGGCCTACGCGGCGGCAGCAGCCGTGCTCTGGGTCATGCTGCGCCCCGATCCCCTGACCACCGCGCGCGCGGCAGCCGCGGAAACCCCGCAGCCCGCCGAGAAGTCGCAGGACCCGGCAGCGACCGGGAACCACCGCGCCCACCTGGTGCTGGGCGCCTCGGTCATGGTGCTGACGCAGCTCGTCATGGTCGCCATCATGACCATGACGCCGATCCACATGCAGCACCACGGCCACGACGTCGGCGCGGCGGGGCTGGTCATCGCCGTCCACGTGGCCGGGATGTACCTGCCGTCGCCGTTCAGCGGCCTGCTCGTCGACCGCTTCGGACGGCTGGCGGTCGCCGCCGCCTCCGGGGTCACCCTCCTCGGCGCGGGGCTGCTCGCGGCCCTGGCGCCGCCGGACTCGACCGGGCTGCTCGCGGTCGCGCTCGGCCTGCTGGGGCTCGGCTGGAACTTCGGCCTGATCAGCGGCACCACGATCATCGCCGACACCGTCCCGCTGGCCACCCGGGCGAGGACGCAGGGCAAGATCGACGTGTCGATCGCCCTGGCCGGAGCCGGTGGCGGCATGGCGTCCGGCATGGTCGTCGCGGCCACCAGCTACTCGGTGCTCGCGATCACCGGCGGAGTTCTCGCCCTGGCGATCATCCCCGCCGTCGCCCGCACCGCCCGCGCCTGACTGCTCACCGACCCGAGTGGTGGACCTCCGGGGGCGCTGTTCAGCTGGCGGTAGCGGTGAACTGGGCGGTGCGGACCTCTCCGGCGTGCTTGAAGTCGAGGAACAGCCGGTAGGTTCCCGGGCCCGGGACCGCTGCGTGGAAGGCGATCTCCGGCCCCGGGCGGGTCGCGCCGCCGTCCGGGTGGACGTGGAGGTACGCGAGGTCGCCGAGGCGGAGGGCCACCAGGTGCCCGTACGCGCCGAGGTACGGCTGGAGGTCGGTCACCGGTTCGCCGTTGCGGTGCACCGCGAGGGCGATGCGGTTGGCCTGGCCCGGCACCAGCTCGCCGTCGAGCACGACCTCGTAGCCGTCGACCGCCGACACCGCGGCGGGTTCCGGCACCGGGCGCGGTCGGTAGTCACCGGCGACCGCCAGGTCCGCGCCGAGCGTGAGCCCGGCGGCACCCTCGGGTTGGAAGTCGACGAGCACCCGGTACTCCCCTGCTTCCGCCAGGTCCAGCGGCACGGTCCAGGTCCCGGCGCCGTCCTCGACCGGGTGCAGGTGCCAGAAGGCGGTGAGGTCCCGGCGGACCACGATGAGGTGGATCTTCTTGCCGTGCACCTCGGCCAGCGCGGTCACCGCCGCCCCGTCAGGTCCGAGGATGCGGAACCGGTAGTCGGCGGCGGCCCCGGCGGTCAGCCGCGCGGTCTCCGGCGCGAAGGTGTAGCCGTCCTCGGTGATCTGCAGCCCCTCAGGAGCGCCCCCGTGCCCGCGGTGCGCAGCGGTGTGCGCGTGGTGACCGGCGTGCGTCGACTCGTTCATCGGGACCTCCTCATATATACCCCTAGGGGGTATTGGTTCAACACCGGGAACTATGCCGACGCTCGAGCACTCGCGCAACGTGATCCGCACCATACCCCTATGGGGTATGCGGTCGCCGCACTTGAACCCAAAACCCCCGGCGAAGCGCACGAAACTCCCCCGGGCGCTCAGCGAGAAGATCAGGTCAAGCGCCCGCGGAGTTGCCAGGGGGCGATCAGCCGACGAGGCTGGCGCGGAAGTTCGCACGCACGGCCGGGAAGGTGCTCGATGACCAAGCCCCACGACGACGCGCTGCCGAAGGCATCGCACTCCGAGGGAACCCTGCCCTCCGGGCAGTACTGGCAGAGCTGGACCGTCGAGCGACCCGCCGGGGTCGTCGTGCTGGTCCACGGCGTGCACGAGCACAGCGGTCGCTACCGGCACGTCGCGGAGCGGTTCAACGCGGCGGGCTACGCGGTGTACGCCCTGGACCACCCCGGGCACGGCCGGTCGCCGGGTGCGCGCGGCAACATCGGCAGCATGGCCGCCGCCGTCGCCGGGGTCGACCTCCTGGTGCGGCTGGCCGCGCAGCGCCACGACGGGGTGCCGCTGTTCGTCCACGGGCACAGCATGGGCGGGCTGATCTCGCTGCAGTACCTCACCGGCACACCGCTGGACCGGATCGCCGGTGCCGTGATCTCCGCCCCGGCGCTCGACGCCGGGCCGGTGTCCGCGCCGGAGCGGGTGCTCGCGCCGCTGCTGTCGAAGCTGCTGCCCGACCTGGGAGTGCGGACCATCGACGCGAACACCATCAGCCGCGATCCCGAGGTGGTCCGGGCCTTCCGCGCCGATCCGCTCAACCACAGCGGGAAGATGCGGGCGCGGACGGCCGTGGAGATCATGCGGACCGCCGAAGCCATGCCGCAGCGCCTGCCGTCGCTGACCATGCCGCTGTTCGTCCTGCACGGCGGCGCGGACCGGCTGATGCCGCCGACCGCCAGCGAGCTGGTGCGCGACCGCGCCGGATCGGCGGACCTGACCCTCCGCATCCACGAGGGCCTGCACCACGAATCCCACAACGAGCCGGAGCAGGACCAGGTGCTCGACGAGATCGTGGACTGGCTCGACGCGCACCGGACCGCTTGAGGCCTACCGGTCCCCCAGCTCGTCGGAGATCGCCCGCACCACGGCCTGCCAGTGCTCCAGCAGGTAGAAGTGCCCGCCGGGGAACACCCGCAGCGAGAACGGCCCGGTGGTGTGCGACGCCCAGCCCCGGGCCTCGGCCACGGTGACCTTCGGGTCGCGGTCCCCGGTCAGCGCCACGACCGGACAGGTCAGGTCGTTGCCGCTGCCCCGGTAGGTGTAGGTCGCCGCCGCCCGCAGGTCGTTGCGCACCACGGGCAGCACCAGCTGCACGATCTCCGGGTCCAGGGCGGCGGCGTCCGGGATCCCGCCGTCGGCCAGCAGATCGGCCACCAGCGCGCGGTCGTCCGCCTGGTGGGCGTTGTCCGGCCGGTGCAGGGACGGCGGGCGCCTGCCGGACACGAACAGCGCCCGGACCCGGACGCCGCGCTGCTCCAAGCGCCGGGCCACCTCGAACGCCACGCTGGCGCCCAGGCTGTGGCCGAACAGCGACAGCGCGGCACCTCGCAGCGGCAGCAGGGATTCGGTGGCCCGGTCGGCGAGCTCGTCGACCGAGCCGATCAGCGGTTCCGCACGCCGCTCCTGCCGCCCCGGGTACTGGACGGCCAGCATGTCGGTGCGGTCGGGCAGCGCCGCCGACATCGGGAAGTAGTAGCTGGCCGACCCACCGGCGTGCGGGAAGCACGCGAGCAGGTCCCGGCCGTCCGGTTTGGGGTGGAAGCGGCGGATCCACGCGTCGGCGGCGCCGGTGGCGGTCATCCCTCGTCCCCTCCGTTCGGCGGTGCCGGGAAGTAGCCGCTGCGGATGAAGAACCGCAGGTAGACGTCCACGAGCTCCCGGCTGACCGGCGGGCAGCCGACCGAGGTGCCGGACAGCGCCGCGTCGAGCTTCTTGGTGTCCATGTCAGGGTATCCGCCGCCGGTGAAGGCGGTCTCGAAAACGTCGAGCAGCGGGGTCAGCGAGTTCGCCGGGTCGCGGCGGATCAGCTCGCTCCACTCCTCGGGCGGCAGCTCGGCGAGCTGGTAGCCCAGGTCCCGCAGCTGGTCGACGACCTGCGCGAAGGTCAGCGTGTCCGGGTTGGACACGTTGTAGGTCTCGCCGAGGCTCTCGGGTCGCCGGGACAGTGCGACGATCGCGCCGCTGACGAAGTCCACCGGCGTGGGGTGGAAGCCGAAGGCGGCACCGGCCGGTGCCGCCCCGGCCTGCAGCATGCCGCGAACGCTCAGCCACACGAAGTCCTGGGTCTGGCAGGCGCCGCGCTCGCGGTCGCCGGAGATCGAGTCCACCCGGTACACCGAGACCGGGATCCCGCGCTGCCTGGCCAGCTCGATCATGCCCTCCGCGACCCACTTGGACTGCCGGTAGCCGTTGCTCAGCGCCTCCGGCGGACCGGCGGGGTCCAGCTCGGTGACGTGCGCCCCCGGTGGCTGGGCGTACACGCCGGTGGAGGAGACGTAGTGCACCGGCACGGTGCGGTGCCGACCGGCCAGCCGCAGGACCTCCTCCGTGCCGCCGACGTTGACCTGCTTCAGCTCCGGGTACGGGTAGATCCAGTTGACGTTCGCGCCCGCGTGGAACACCACGTCCGCGGTGCGGGCCAGCTCGTCGAAGGCCTCCGCGGTCAGGCCCAGCCCGGGTTCCCCGAGGTCGCCGCGGACGATCTCGACCCGGTCGAGGTCGACTCCCGTCTCGTACCACTCGATCGCCCGCCGCAGCCGGTCCGCCGCCTCCTGATCGTTGGCGCCGCGCACCAGGCAGTGCACCCGGGCGCTGGTGCGCCGCAGCAGGTCGCGCAGCAGGAACGAGCCGAGGAAACCGGTCGCCCCGGTGAGCAGCACGTGCTCCGGCTCGGCGGTGTGCGGCGCCGAGTCCGCGGTGACGTCCGGTGCCAGGCCGACCTCGCCGGTGAAGTCGACGCCGCCGGTGTCCGCCGCGGTGCCGAGCAGTTCGGCCAGCACCCGATCGGCCAGCGCTCCCGGGGTCCGGTGGTCGAAGACCGCGGTGGCGGGCAGCTGGACCGACACCGCCTTGGCCAGCCGGTTGCGCAGGTCCACCGCGGTCAGCGAGTCGAAGCCGACGTCCTGGAACACCTGGTCGGCGGCCAGCTGCTCGTCCCGGCCCAGGACCGCGGTGGCGTGGTCCAGCACGATGCGGCGCACCAGCTCGCGGCGCGCGGTTTCGTCCAATGTGGCCAGTTCGGTGCGCAGCGCGCCGCTGTCCACCGCGCCCGCCGCGACGGCTTCCGGGCGGCTGCGGGTTCCGGTCAGGCCGCGCATCAGCGCTGGCTGCGCCGGGTGGGTCCGAGCGGCGGCGAGGTCCACCGGCATGCCGATCACCGCGGGGTTCGGCTGAGCGGTCACGGCGTCCAGCACCGACATGCCCAGGTCGGCGGGCAGCAGCAGGAGACCTTCCTTGGCCATGCGCGCCAGGTGCACCTCGGTGAGGTGTTCGGTCATGCTGCTCGCGCCCTCCCACAGGCCCCAGGCCACCGACACCGCGGGCAGGCCCCGCGCCGCGCGGTGCGCGGCCAGCGCGTCGAGGAAGCTGTTGGCCGCGGCGTAGTTCGCCTGGCCCGGTGTTCCCATCACCCCGGTCACCGAGGAGAACAGGACGAACGCGGAGAGGTCCGCGTCCTCGGTGAGCTCGTGGAGGTGCCAGGCGGCGTCCACCTTGGGCCGCAGCACCGCCGTCAGGTCCTCCTCGGTCATCGAGGTGAGCAGTCCGTCGGCCAGCACACCCGCGGTGTGCACGACGGCCGACAGCGGGTGGGCGGCCGGGATCCCGTCCAGCAGTTGTCGCACGGCTTCCCGCTGGTTGACGTCGCAGGCGGCGACGGTGACCTGGGCGCCGTGCGCTTCGAGCTCGGCGACCAGTTCCGCGGCTCCCGCCGCGGCCGGGCCCCGCCTGCTGGTCAGCAGCAGGTGCCGGACCCCGTGCCGGGTGACCAGGTGCCGGGCGACGGTCGCACCCAGCGCGCCGGTACCACCGGTGATCAGCACCGTTCCCCCGGTCCGCCAAGCCGCGGGCCGAGGCAGCAGCGGCAGCCGCGCCAGCCGGGGCACCAGCGCGCGACCCGACCGCAGGGCGAACTGGGGCTCACCGACGGCCTGGGCAGCGGCCAGGACCCGCTCGACGGGTGGTTCGAGGTCGGGTTCGACGTCCACCAGCACGATCCGGTCCGGGTGCTCCGACTGCGCGGAGCGCACCAGCCCGCACAGCGCGGCACCGGTCAGGTCGGCCTGCTCGGCGTCGGTGGTGGCGACCGCGCCCCGGGTGAGCACGACGAGTTTGGTGCCGGTCAACCCGGTATCGCTCAGCAGGTCCTGCAGCTCGGCCAGGGCTCGTCGCAGCGCGCTGTGCGTGGGGGCGACCGGATCTGCTTGCGCACCAACGATGTGCGGTTCGAGCAGCAGCACTTCCGGTGGGTCGCGGCGGATCCGGTCGCGGTCCTCCGGGGAGCTCAGCCGCGCCCAGCTGGGCTGGTGGGCCGGGGTGGGGAGCGCGGTGGGCACCCAGGTCACCTGGAACACCGCGTCGCGCTCCGCGCCCTGGCCGGGGGTGATCGGCTCGGTGCCGATCGCCTCGACGGTGAGCACCGGCTGTCCGGTGGGGTCGGCGGCGCGGACCGCGAACTCGTCGTCACCGGTCGTGGTGAGCTGCACCCGCAGGCTGCTCGCCCGCGTCGCGTGCAGGCGGATCCCCCGCCAACGGCGCGGAACCAGCGCGGGGTCGCGCAGGTGTGGGAGCAGGGCGGCGTGCAGGAGCAGCGGGTGGATGCCGAACCCGGTGACCGCACCGGCGTGCTCGTCGGGCAGCGCGACCTCGGCGAACAGCTCCCGGCCGCGCTGCAGGACCGCGGTCGGGTCCGGCCCTCCGGCGATCGCGCCGTCCGGCGGCCAGTCGGCGGCGGGTTCGGCCAGCGCCACCTGCCGGGCCAACGCCCCGCTGGCCACCCGCTCCCACGCGCCGTCCTCCACGTCCTCCCGCGCGTGCACCGCGAACCGGCGTTCCCCGAGGGGGTCGGGGGACTCCACCGACAGCCGGAGCGCGGTGGCCGCACCCGCGGCCAGCCGGATCGGGTGGTGCAGGACGAGTTCCCGCACCACGTCGCAGTCGGTCTTGTCGGCGGCGTGCAGGGCCAGCTCGACCACGACCGCGTCGGCGACCTCGGGGTGGGCGGCCAGCCAGGGGTGCGCGCCGGTGGACAGGCGGCCGGTGAACAGCACCTCCGACCCGTCGGTGGGCGGGACGAACGAGCCGAGCAACGCGTGCTCGGCCGGGTTCAGCCCGAGGTCTCCCGCGCCGGACGGGGCTCCCGCTGGCAACCAGTACCGCTGGCGCTGGAACGGGTAGGTGGGCAGCTCCACCGCTTTCGCGGATTCGCCGAACACGCCGGACCAGTCGGGGCTGATGCCCGCCACGTACAGGCTGCCGAGCGCGCTGGCCGCGGTGCGCGGCTCGTCCTGCCCGGCTCGCAGGGCGGGCACGACGACGTGCCCGTCGCGCGGCGAGTCGTCCAGGATGCGCTGCGCCTGGGCGGACAACGTCCCGTCCGGCCCCAGTTCGAGCATCGCCGACACCCCGGCGGCGTCCAGTTCGGACACCGCGTCGAGGAAGCGGACGGTGTGCCGGGCGTGCTGCGTCCAGTAGTCCGGCCCGAACAGGTCCACCGGTCGCCCGGTCAGCGCGGACATGATCGGGATGCGCGGTGCGGCGCAGGTCAGCCCGGCGGCCACCCGGTGGAACTCCGCCAGCATCGGCTCCATCAGCGGGGAGTGGAACGCGTGGCTGACCCGCAGCCGCTTGACCCGGCGGCCCATCTCCGCGAACCGCGCGGCGACCGCTTCGACCCGCGGCCCGGCACCGGAGACCACCACCGAGCGCGGCCCGTTGACGCCCGCGATGCCGACCAGCGGCTCCGCCGCCACGGCCTGCTCCGCTTCGGCCTCGGTCGCCTCCACCGCGATCATCGCGCCACCGGCGTCGAGGCCGTCCATCAGCCGCCCCCGGGCGGCGACCAGCCGCGCGGCGTCGGCCAGCGGCAGCACCTCCGCCGCGTGCGCCGCGGCGATCTCGCCGACGGAGTGCCCGGCCAGCCAGTCCGGGCGCAGGCCCCAGCTGCGGACCAGCCGGAACAGCGCGGTCTCCAGCGCGAACAGCGAGGTCTGCGCGTACATCGTGCGGTCCTGCAGCTCGTCGCGGTGCATTAGCGCCTCGCGCACCGAGAACTCGGCGTGGCTGTCCAGTTCCGCGTCCAGCGCGTCGATCGCCTCGTCCAGGGCCTGGGCGAACACCGGGTGGGCGGCGTAGAGCTCCCGGCCCATGCCCGCGCGCTGACCGCCCTGGCCTGCGAACAGCAGAGCCAGCTTGCCCGCGCGGCCGTCGCCGGTCAGCGCCTCGCTCACCCCTTCAGCGACCGCCTGCAGCCCCGCGACCAGCTCCGCCCGGTCGGTGCCGACCACCGCAGCGCGCTTGTCGAAGTGGGTGCGCGTGGTCGCCAGCGAGAATCCGATGTCGACGGGACTGGCGTCCTGCGCTGCCAGGTGCTCGGCCAGCTCGGCGGCCCGCGCGCGCAGCGCCTGCCCGGTCGGTGCGGACAGCACCAGCGGAACGGCGGCGGATTCCGGCGCGGTCGCGCGGGGTTCCGGTTCGGGTGCCTGCTCCAGGATCAGGTGCGCGTTCGTCCCGCTGATCCCGAACGACGACACCCCGGCCCGGCGCGGCCGGTCCGCCTCGGGCCACGGCCGCGCCTCGGTCAGCAGCTCGACCGCACCGGAGGACCAGTCCACCTCCGGGGTCGGTTCGTCCACGTGCAGGGTCTTGGGCAGCAGACCGTGTCGGATGGCCTGCACCGCCTTGATCACACCCCCGACCCCGGCGGCGGCTTGGGCGTGCCCGATGTTGGACTTCAGCGAGCCCAACCACAGCGGGCGGTCCGCGGGCCTGTCCCGCCCGTAGGTGGCCAGCAGCGCCCGCGCCTCGATCGGATCGCCCAGCGTGGTCGCGGTGCCGTGCGCCTCCAGGAGGTCCACATCGGACGATTCGATCCCGGCGTCGGCGATGGCCGCCCGGATGACGCGTTCCTGCGCGGGACCGCTGGGCGCGGTCAGGCCGTTGCTGGCACCGTCCTGGTTGATCGCGCTGCCGCGGATCAGCGCCAGCACCGGGTGGCCGAGCCGCTGCGCGTCGGACAGCCGGGCCAGCAGCAGCAGTCCGACGCCCTCGGACCAGCCGGTGCCGTCGGCGGCCTTGGCGAAGGACTTGCACCGGCCGTCCGGCGCCAGGTTGCCCTGCGCGCTGAACTCCAGCCAGCCGTCCAGGCTGCCGGTGACGGTCGCTCCACCGGCCAGCGCCAGGTCGCAGTCGCCCGCGCGCAGCGCCCGGACGGCCAGGTGCGCGGCCACCAGCGACGACGAGCACGCGGTGTCCAGGGTGACCGCGGGGCCCTCCAGCCCCAGCGCGTAGGCGATGCGGCCGGAGGCGATGCTGCTGACCACGCCGGTCGCCAGGTGCCCGGCGTAGTCCTGCTGGTCCAGCGACTGGTTGTAGGTCTGCGCGGCGATCCCGGCGAACACCCCGGTCCGGCTGCCGCCCAGCGACCGCGGGTCGGTCCCGGCGCGCTCCACGGTCTCCCAGGCGACCTCCAGCAGCAGGCGGTGCTGCGGGTCCATCGCGGTGGCCTCGCGCGGGGAGATCCGGAAGAACTCCGCGTCGAACTCGGCGGCCCCGGGCAGGAACCCGCCGTGCTTGGTGTAGGTCTTGCCCGGCTTGCCGGGCTGCGGGTCGTACCGCCCGGCGACGTCCCAGCCGCGGTCCGCCGGGAACTCGGTGATCGCGTCCTGCTCGTCGACCACCAGCCGCCACAGCCGGTCCGGCCCGTCGGCCCCGCCCGGGAACCGGCAGCCCGCGCCGATGATGGCGATCGGCTCGCGCTGCGCCTCCTCCAGGTCGGACAGGCGCGCGCGGGTCCGCCGCAGGTCCGCGGTGACCCACTTCAGGTACTCGACGACCTTCTCGTCATCGGACATCGGGCACGTTCTCCTTCGGGCTGGTGGCTCGGCCGAGTTCGTTGTCGATGAAGTCGAAGAGCTCGTCGGTGGAGGCCGCCGCCAGCTCGCCGGGCCCGGTCTGCTCCCCGGTCAGCTCGGTGAGCAGCTCCCGCAGCCGTACGGCGATGGCCGCCCGGCCGTCCGGTTCCAGGTCTGCGCCCGCGAGCCGGGCTTGCCAGTCGTCCAGCCCGCGCCGCAGCCCGGGCAGCGGATCGTCGTCGGGGGCGAGCTGTTCCCGCAGGTATCCGGCGACCGCGCGCGGCGTGGGGTGGTCGAAGACGGTGGTGGCGGGCAGCCGCACGCCGGTGGCGGCGCCGAGCCGGTTCCGCAGCTCCACGCCGGTGACCGAGTCGAAGCCGAGGTCCTGGAACGGGTGGTCCGGGTCGACGTCGGCGGGACCGCTGTGGTCCAGCACCGCCGCCGCGTGCTCCCGGACCAGGTCGAGGACCAGCTCCTCCTGGTCGGCGGCGGACAACCCGGTGAGCCGGTCCGGCAAGCTCGGCACGGGTTCCCGGGCGTGCTGCGGCGTTCGGTCACGGGGCGCCGAGCCGTCCGCGGGCACCGGTTCTCCTGTGGTGTCCAGCCAGAACCGCCGTCCTTGGAAGGCGTAGGTGGGCAGCGGGACGGCGGTCGCCGGGCCGAACACCGCTGTCCACTCAGGACTGATCCCGGCGGCGTGCAGCGTGCCGAGTGCGGCGAGCGCGGTGCGCGGTTCGTCCCGGCCAGCGCGCAAGGCCGAGGTCAGCACGTGGTTCCCGCTGTCGAGGACCTGCTCGGCCTGCGCCATCAGCACGCCGTCCGGCCCCAGCTCCAGCAGCCTGGTGACCCCTTCGGCGTCCACGGCGCGCACCGCGTCGGCGAAGCGGACGGTGTCCTGCGCGTGCCGGAGCCAGTAGTCCGGTCCCAGCTGGTCTTCGGGTTCTCCGGTCACGGTGGAGACGATGCGCAACCGGGGCTCGGCGTAGGTCAGCCCGTCCAGGACGGTGCGGAACTCGTCGAGCATCGGGGCCATCAACGGCGAGTGGAAGGCGTGGCTGACCCGCAGCCGCTTCACCCGGCGGCCGGTGAACTGCCCGGCGATGGCGGTCACCCGCTCCTCGTCGCCGGAGAGCACCACCGAGCGCGGTCCGTTGACGGCCGCGATGCCGACCTCGGGCACCCCGTCGACGGCGGCCCGCAGCTCGTCCTCGGTGGCCTCGATGGCGATCATCGCGCCGTCCTGCGGCAACGCCGCCATCAACCGACCACGAGCCACCACCAAACGCGCCGCGTCCCGCAACGACAGCACCCCGGCGACGTGCGCCGCAGCGATCTCCCCCACCGAATGCCCGACCAGCCAATCCGGCCGCACACCCCACGACTCGAACAACCGGAACAACGCCGTCTGCAGCACGAACAAACCCGCCTGCGCGAAATCAGTCCGGTCCAGCAGCTCCGGATCGCCCGCCAGCACCTCGCCGACCGATGCGCCGGTCCACTCCGCCTCCACCGCGGCCAACGCCGCATCCCACGCCTCGGCGAACGCCGGACGTGCCCGGCGCAGGCCCTGCCCCATGCCAACTCGCTGCCCGCCCTGGCCGGAGAACAGGAAGGCCGTGCCGCCCGGTACCACTGTGGACGGTGCGATGGCGGAAAGGCCGTGCACCAGCTCGTCGACGTCCTCGCCGACCACGAACGCCCGGCGGTCCAGCGCGGCGCGGGTGGTGGCCAGCGACCACCCGACGTCCACCGGGTGCTGCCGCACGTGCTCGGTCAGCCGGGCGGCCTGCGCGCGCAATGCTTGGTCGGTGCGGGCCGACAGCACCCACAGCGCCGGTCCAGGCCGTTCGCCGGTGGTCGGCGCGGGCTGCTCCGGTGCCTGCTCCAGGACGAGGTGGGCGTTGGTGCCGCTGATCCCGAAGGCGGAGACACCGGCCCGGCGCGGGCGCCCCGGGTCCGGCCACTCCTGGTTCTCGGTGAGCAGCGCCACCTCACCGGTCCCCCAGTCGACCTGCGCGGTGGGCTCGTCCACGTGCAGGGTCTTGGGCAGCACGCCGTGCCGGATCGCCTGCACCATCTTGATGACCCCGGCGACCCCGGCCGCCGCCTGCGTGTGGCCGATGTTGGACTTCACCGCGCCCAGCCACAGCGGGCTCGCCCCTGGGCGCTGCCCGTAGGTGGCCAGCAATGCCTGCGCCTCGATGGGGTCGCCGAGCGTGGTGCCGGTGCCGTGCGCCTCCACCGCGTCCACGTCCTGCGGTCGCAGACCAGCGGCGGCCAGCGCCTGGCTGATCACCCGCTCCTGCGCAGGGCCGTTCGGCGCGGTCAGGCCGTTGCTGGCGCCGTCCTGGTTGACCGCGCTGCCCCGGATCACCGCCAGGATCCGGCGTCCGTTGCGCTGCGCGTCCGAAAGCCGTTCCAGCAGCAGGAATCCGACGCCCTCGGCGAATCCGGTCCCGTCGGCGCTGGCCGCGAAGGCCTTGCACCGACCGTCCGGGGACAGACCCCGCTGCCTGCTGAATCCGGTGAACAGACCGGGGGTGCCCATCACGGTGGCACCACCGGCGAGCGCGAGATCGCACTCCCCGCCGCGCAGGGCGCGCATCGCCACGTGCGTGGCGACCAGCGACGACGAGCAGGCGGTGTCCAGCGTCATGGCCGGGCCCGCCAGGCCGAGCGCGTAGGCGATGCGGCCGGAGGCGATGCTGGCCGCGCCGCCGGTGAGGAAGTGCGTCTCGTGCTGCTCGCCGATCTCGTCCGACCGGGGGCCGTACTCCTGGCGGATCAGACCGACGTACACCCCGGTGCGGCTGCCCCGCAGACCGGACGGGTCGATGCCACCGGCTTCCAGCACCTCCCAGGCCGACTCCAGGAGGACCCGCTGCTGCGGGTCCATGATCGCCGCCTCCCGCGGGCTGATGCCGAAGAAGTCGCTGTCGAAGTCGGCGGCGTCGGCCAGGAACCCGCCGGTGCGGGCGCAGCTGCTGCGCGGGCGCTCCCCGGTGGGGTCGTACAGCCCGTCGACGTCCCAGCCGCGGTCGGTGGGGAACTCCCCGATGGCGTCCACCCCGTCGACCACCAGCCGCCACAGGTCGTCGGGGTTGCGCACCCCGCCGGGGTAGCGGCAGGCCATGCCCACGATCGCGATCGGCTCGTCCGCGGCGGCCGCCACCGGCGCGGCGACCTCGGTGGTGGCCCGCTCCCCGAGGAGCGCGGTGCGCAGGTGGTCGGCCAGCGCGGCCGGTGTCGGGTAGTCGAAGGCGAGCGTGGCCCGCAGGCGCAGACCGGTGGCCGAGCCAAGGCGGTTGCGCAGTTCGACGGCCGTCAGCGAGTCGAAGCCCAGCTCCCCGAAGGCCTGGTCGGCGCGGATGCCGGAGGGATCGGCGTGGCCGAGGACCGTGCCGATGTGCTCGGTGACCAGCTGGAGCAGCTGGGCGCGCTGGTCCGGTTCGGGCAGCCGGGAGATCCGGGCGGCCAGGGCGCTGCCACCGGCCCGCCGCCCCGCTGCGGTCCGGCGGACCGCGCCGCGCACCAGGCCGCGCAGCGGTGCGGGCACCTCCGGCGCGGTGCGCAGGGCGGCGACGTCGACCGGGACGGCCACCAGCGCGGGGGCGTCCATCCGGAGCGCGGCGTCCTGCACGGCCATGCCGTGCGCTGCCGTGACGGGCCGCAGGCCGTCCCGGGCCATCCGCGCGTGGTCGGCCGCCGACAGGGACTCGATCATCCCCTCGGTGACCTCCCACAGCCCCCACGCCAGGGACAGCGCGGGCAGTCCCAGCCCGGCGCGGTGCGCGGCGAGGCCGTCCAGGAAGGCGTTCGCCGCGGCGTAGTTGGCCATGCCGGGACCGCCCAGCACACCGGCCGTCGAGGAGTACAGGACGAAGGCCGCCAGGTCGTGCTCGGCGGTCAGCTCGTGCAGGTGCCACGCGGCGTCCGCCTTGGACCGCAGGACCGCGGTCAGCTGTTCCTCGGTCATCGCGGTGACCAGCGCGTTGTCCCCCACGCCCGCGGAGTGCACGACCGCGGTGAGCGGGTGCTCGGCCGGGACTGCGGCCAGCAGCTCCGCCAGGGCCTGCCGGTCGGCGACGTCGCAGGCGGCCACGGTGACCTCGGCGCCGAGCTCGGACAGCTCCGCCACCAGCTCGGCCGCGCCGGGCGCCGCGGCGCCGCGGCGACTGGTCAGCAGCAGGTGCTTGGCACCGTGCTCGGTCACCAGGTGGCGGGCGACGATCGTGCCCAGCGCTCCGGTTCCGCCGGTCACCAGCACCGTGCCCTCCGGGTCGATGCTGCGCGGCTGCTCCAGCTCGGAGTCCTGCGCGGCGAGGCGGGGGACGAACAGGGCGTCGCCCCGCACGGCGATCTGCGGCTCGTCCCCCGCCAGCGCGGTGGCCACCGCTCCGGTGAGGTCCACCTCGGCGTCCGGCGCGGTGTCCACCAGGACGAGCCGGTCGGGGTGCTCGGTGCGGGCAGTGCGCACCAGTCCCGCCACCGCCGCTGCGGCCGGGTTGACGATCTCCCCCGGGTGCACGGCCAGCGCACCGCTGGTGCGCACCACGACGAGTTCCTCCCCGGCGAGCAGTTCCTGCAGCGCGCGCAGGGTCTCGCGGGTGGCGGCGTGCGCGGCGGCGAGCGGATCGCCCGCGGTGTCGGGGGTGAGCACGGTGTACTCGCCCGGTGGTTCGGTGCTCGGGGTGACCGGCGCGAACGTCAGCTGGAACAGCGACGAGCGGGCGGACGGGCCGCTGGGCTCGGTCAGCTGGTCCGGCATCACCGGCCGCGTGGTCAGTTCGTCCACTGTGCACACCGGGGTGCCCGCCGGGTCCGCGGCGTGCAGCCGCACGCTGTTCGGGCCCAGCGGGGTCAGCCGGATCCGCAGCGCGGTGGCGCCGGTGGCGTGCAGCTGGACGCCCGACCAGGCGAAGGCGAGCGCGGCCCGCCCGGCCCCGAGGTGGTGGTGGGCGTACAGGTGCAGCGCGGCGTCCAGCAGCGCGGGGTGGATGCCGAAACCCGGGGTCGGTTCGGCGGGCAGCTCCAGCTCGGCGTACAGCTCGCCCCCTCGCCGCCAGGCGGCGACCAGGCCCTGGAACAGCGGCCCGTAGTCCAGGCCGTGCTCGGCCAGCTCCGGGTAGACCTCGCTGACGTCGATCTGCTCCGCGTCCTCCGGGGGCCACGCCGCGTCCTCGACGTCCGGTAGCTCGGCGCCGGAGGTGAGCACCGCGCTGGCGTGCCGCGTCCAGGGGGCGTCGGGGACGTCCGGTCTGGAGTGGACGGTCAGCGTGCAGCTGTCCTCGCCCGGCGTCGCCACGAGCTGCAGCTGGATGGCCCCGTCCGCGGGCAGCACCACCGGGGCGTGCGTGATCAGCTCCTCCACTGTAGACGTGCCGAGCTGGTCGCCGACGTGGAAGGCGAGGTCGATCAGGGCCGATCCGGGCAGGATCGCGGTGCCCAGCACGGTGTGGTCGGCCAGCCAGGGCTGCGTCGCCAGGCTGATCCGGCCGGTGAACACCACCTCGTCGCCCTCGGCGGGCCGCAGCGCACCGCCCAGCAGCGGGTGGTCGCTGGGGGCCAGCCCCAGCCCGGCCGGGTCGGTGGAGCCGGTGCCGGTCAGCCAGTGGTGCTGGCGCTGGAAGGCGTAGGTGGGCAGCTCCACGGGCACCGCCGGGCCCAGCAGCGCCGACCAGTCCGGGGTGACCCCGTGGGCGTGCGCCTGACCGACGGCGCTGAGCCACTGCCGCTGGTCGCCCTGGTCGCGCCGCAGGGTGCCGAGCACCGCCACCGGCGCGTCCGCCAGCGTGTCCTCGATGCTGGACACCAGCACCGGATGCGCGCTGACCTCGATGAACACCGCGGGCCCGAAGTCCCCGGCGACGGCCCGGGTGGTGTCGGCGAACAGCACCGGCTGCCGCAGGTTCCGGTACCAGTAGTCGGCGGTCATGGCGGTCGTGTCGGCCAGCGAACCGGTCACCGTCGAGTACAGCGGCACCTCACCAGCGCCGGGGGCGAGGTCGGCGAGCTGCTCGCGCAGCCGGTCCCGGACGGACTCCACGTGAGCGCTGTGCGAGGCGTAGTCCACCGGCAGCAACCGGTGCCGGATGTCGCGCTCGGCGCACCGCGCGGCGAGCGCGGCGAGGTCCTCGGGTTCCCCGGCCAGCACGACCGATGCCGGGCCGTTGATCACGGCGATGTCGGCCAGCCCCGCCGCCAGCTCGGTGGCCTCCGCCGGGGAGACGGCCAGCGACAGCATGCCGCCCTTGCCGCTGAGCTCCTCCGCGATGGCCCGGCTGCGCAGGGCGACCACGCGGGCACCGTCGTCGAGGGACAGCGCACCCGCCACGACCGCCGCCGCGATCTCCCCCTGCGAGTGCCCGACCACCGCGGACGGCGCGACTCCCGCCGACCGCCACAGCGCGGCGAGGCCGACCATCACGGCGAAGGACACCGGCTGCACCACGTCCACCCGCTCCAGATCCGGCGCACCCGGAGCCGAACGCAGCACGTCCAGCACCGACCAGTCCACAAAGGACGACAGCGCGGCATCGCAGGCCACCAGCGCATCCCGGAACACCGGCGCCGACTCCAGCAGCTCCGCCGCCATCCCCGCCCACTGCGCACCCTGACCGGGGAACACGAACACCACGTCCGGGTCGGTTCCGACGGTCCGCGCGGTGTCCTCGGTTGTCACCGCGCGCAGCTTGTCCACCAGCTCGCCGGTGTCGCGGCCGAGCACGACCGCCCGCACGCCGAGCTGGGCCCGGGTCGTGGCCAGCGAGAAGCCGACATCGGCCGGGTGCTGGTCGGGGTGCTCCGCCGCGTGCTCGGCGAGCTTCGCCGCTTGGGCCAGCACCGCGTCCTCGGTCCGGCCGGAGATCACCCACGGCACGAGTTCCGGCAGGTCCCGGGGCTCGGCCGGGTCCGGCTCCGGGGCCTGCTCGACGACGAGGTGCGCGTTGGTGCCGCTGATCCCGAACGACGACACGCCCGCCCGCCGGGGCCGCTCCAGCTCCGGCCACGGACGGGACTCGGTCAGCAGCCGCACGCCGCCCGCGGACCAGTCCACCTCCGGCGTCGGTTCGTCGACGTGCAGGGTCTTGGGCAGCACGCCGTGCCGGATCGCCTGCACCACCTTGATCACCCCGGCGACCCCGGCCGCCGCCTGGGTGTGCCCCAGGTTGGACTTCACCGATCCCAGCCACAGCGGGCGGTCCGCGGGCCGGACGCGGCCGTAGGTGGCCAGCAGCGCCCGCGCTTCGATCGGGTCGCCGAGCGGGGTGCCGGTGCCGTGCGCCTCCACCAGGTCCACATCGGACGTCGAGAGTCCGGCGGCGGACAGCGCCTGCAGGATCACCCGCTCCTGCGACGGACCGTTGGGGGCGGTGAGCCCGTTGCTCGCGCCGTCCTGGTTGACCGCGCTGCCCCGGATCACGCCCAGGATCCGCTTGCCGGAGCGCTGCGCGTCGGACAACCGCTGCAGCGCGACCAGCCCGACGCCCTCCGACCAGCTGGTTCCGTCGGCGCCAGCGGCGAACGCCTTGCAGCGGCCGTCCGGAGCGAGCCCGCGCTGCCTGCTGAACTCCAGGAACACCGTGGGAGTGGCCATCACCGTGACGCCTCCGGCCAGCGCGAGGTCGCACTCCCCCGCGCGCAGGGCCTGCGCCGCCAGGTGGATGGTCACCAGCGAGGAGGAGCAGGCCGTGTCCACGGTGACGGCAGGTCCCTCCAGACCCAGGGTGTAGGCGACGCGACCGGAGACCACGCTCCCGGCCGTCCCGGCGGCCAGCAGGCCTTCCGCCTCCGGCGGCGCCTGACCCGCTGGCGGCGCGTAGTCCTGGTACATGGCACCGGCGAACACCCCGGTGCGGCTGCCGCGCAGGCTGCTGGGGTCGATCCCGGAGTGCTCCAGCGCTTCCCAGGAGACCTCCAGCAGCAGGCGGTGCTGCGGGTCGATCGCGGTGGCCTCGCGCGGGGAGATGCCGAAGAACTCCGCGTCGAACTCGCCCGCCCGGTAGAGGAATCCGCCGTTGCGGGTGTAGGTGCTGCCGCTGCGCTCCGGGTCCGGGTGGTGGATGAGCTCGGTGTTCCAGCCCCGGTCGGTGGGGAACTCGCCGATGCCGTCCCCGCCGGTGCGCACCAGCTCCCACAGCTCGTCCGGCGAGCTCACCCCGCCCGGGTACCGGCAGGCCGCGCCGACGATCGCGATCGGCTCCCGGACCTGGTCCTCCAGCTCGCGCAACCTGGTGCGGGCCTGCCGGGTGTCGGCGATCGCCTTCTTCAGGTACTCGCGGAGCTTCGCCTCGTTGGACATCCGCTCAGTCCTTTCCGGTCGCGTCGACGAGGCGGAAGAGCTCCGCATCGCTCGCACCGTCCAAATCGGGTTCGGCAGCGCCGCCGACGTCCCGGCACCGCTGCAGGAGCTGGGCCAGCCGATCGGCGACCTGCCCCCGGGCGTCCTGCGCCACCTCCGCCAGCAGCGCGTCCACCTCGTCGATCTTCAGCCGGACCACGTCGGCGGGCTCCGGGGCGAGCTGCGCCCGCAGGTGCTTGACCAGCGCGGCGGGTGTGGGGTGGTCGAACACCAGGCTCGCGGGCAGCCGCAGCCCGGTCCCGGCCGCGAGCTGGTTGCGCAGCTCCACGGCGGTCAGCGAATCGAAGCCCAGGTCCGCGAAGGCCTGGTCCGGCCCGATCCCGGCGGGGTCGCGGTGGCCGAGCACCCGGGAGATCTCGGCGCGCACCACCTCCAGCAGCAGCTGGTTCTGCTCCCGCTCGCCCAGCTGCGGCAGCCGCTCGGCCAGCCCGAGCGCCGGTCCCGCGGCGCGGCGCGGGGCTGCGGGCACCAGCCCTCGGAGCACGGCGGGCACCTCCGCGGAGCGCAGCGCGGTCCGGTCGATCGGGGCAACCACGACCACCGGGCGCGGGGTGGCCAGCGCGAGGTCGAACAGCGCGGTGCCGTCCCGCTCGGTGATCGGCAGCAGCCCGCCCCGCCGCATCCGGACCTGGTCGGTGTCCGACAGGCGATCGGCCATGCCGCCGCCCGACCACGGACCCCAGACCAGCGAGCGGGCGGGCAGCCCGCGGCTCGCGCGGTGGGTGGCCAGCGCGTCCAGCGCAGCGTTCGCCGCGGCGTAGTTGGCCTGGCCCGGGCCGCCCAGCACCCCGGCCGCGGAGGAGAACAGCACGAACTCCGCCACCGGCCCGGCCAGCTCGTGCAGGTGCCAGGCACCGTCCACCTTGGACCGCAGGACGGTCTCGAACTGCTCCTCGGCGAGACCGGTCAGCATTCCGTCGTCCAACGTCCCGGCCGCGTGCACCACGGCCGTGACCGGGTGCTCGGCCAGCAGATCGGCCACCGCGGCGCGGTCGGACACGTCGCAGGCCACCGAGGTGACCTCGGCACCGCGGGCGGACAGTTCGCCGACCAGCTCGTCGGGAGCACCTCGCCTGCTCACCAGCACGAGTCGCCGCACCTCGTGGTCGAGCACCAGGTGTCGCGCGATCGCCGAACCGAGCGCACCGGACGCACCGGTGATCAGCACTCGCTGATCCGTCCACAGCGGACCACTCAGCTCCGGGTCCACCGCGGCCAGCCGCGGCACGCTCGCCCGACCGGCGCGCACCGCGATCTGCGGTTCCCCGGCCGCCGCCAGCCCGGCCAGGTCGACCTCGGCACCGGGCTCGGCGTCGACCAGCACGATCCGGCCCGGGTGCTCGGCCTGGGCGGAGCGCACCATCCCCCAGACCGCCGCCCCGGCCATCGTCGGCACCTCCTGCTCGTCCACCGCGACCGCTGCGCTGGTGCGCACCACGACGGGCTCGTCGGACTCGGCGAGCGCGGTCCGCAGTCCACTCAGGACTTCCCGCAGGGCTTCCCGGACGGCGACGAGCGGGTCAGCGGCCGGTTCGGGCTGCTCGACCACCCGCACACCCGCCCCCGAGGCCTCCGGTGTCGCCAGGGGGTGCCAGGTGAGCTCGTGCACGGCGCCGGTGATCGGGGCCCGGGTGCTGAACTGCTCCGGGCTGATCGGGCGCGTGGTCAACCGCTCCGCGGTCAGCACGGGCTGCCCGGCCGGATCGACGGCGTGCAGGGCCAGCGAGTCCTCGTCCGACCTGGTCAGCCGCACGCGCAGCAGCTGGGCACCGGTCGCGTGCAGCTGGACGCCGCTCCAGGTGAACGGCAGGCGCGGCTGGGAATCGGCGTGCGCCGCGGGGTGCAGCGCCATGTCCAGCAGGACCGGGTGCACGCCGTACCCGTCCTCCTCCACGGCCACTTCGACGTAGAGGTCCGCCCCGTGCCGCCAGGCGGCCCGCAGGCCCTGGAAGGTCGGCCCGTAGTCCAGGCCCCGGTCGGCCAGGTCGTCGTGCAGGGTGGTCAGGTCGATCGGGACCGCCTCGGCGGGCGGCCACTCCTCGATGGGCTCCGGGGCGGGGACGGGGGTGCTGGTCAGGGTGGCGGTGGCGTGCGCGGTCCAGGCCCCGTCCGCCCTGGAGTGCACCCGGACCCGGGTGCTGCCGTCCACTTCGGAGACCGCCAGCTGGATCTGGCGCGGGCCGTCCAGCTCCAGCGGGGCTTCCAGGACCAGCTCGGCCACCGATGCCATACCGACCTGGGCCGCGGCGTGCAGGACCAGCTCCACCAGCGCGGTGCCGGGCACCACGGCCCGACCGAGGATGCGGTGCTCGGCGAGCCAGGCCGGTGCCTCCGGGGTCAGCCGCCCGGTGAGCACCAGCGCGCCGTCCTCGGCCAGCGGAACGGCCGCGCCCAGCAGCGGGTGGTCGGCGGGTTGCTGGCCGACGGCCGCCGGAACGCCGGTCGCCGGTGCGCTGTCCAGCCAGTAGCGCTCGTGCTCGAAGGGGTAGGTCGGCAGCTCCACGGTCCGGGCTCCGGCGAGCACCGAGGCCCAGTCCGGCTCGTGCCCGGCGGTGCGCAGCGCCCCGAGGGCGGCCATCGCGGTGCGCTCCTCGTCCTGGTCGGCCCGCAGGGCGTGCGCCACCACCCGGTCGTCGAGCGCTCGCTGGGCCTGCGCGGCCAGCACGCCGTCCGGGCCCAGTTCCAGGTAGGCGGTCACCGACTGCTCGTCGACCGCGGTCAGCGCGTCGTGGAAGCGGACCGGGGCGACGACGTGCCGCAGCCAGTACTCCGGGCCGGACATCTCGTGCTCGACCGGGCGGCCGGTGACCGCGGAGGCGATCGCGATGGCCGGTTCGCCGAAGCTCAGCTCCCCGAGGACCTCGCGGAACTCCGGCAGCACCGGCTCCATCAGCGGCGAGTGGAAGGCGTGGCTGACCCGCAGCGGTTTGACCCGCCGCCCCCGGTCCTTCAGCAGGCCCGCGATCGCTTCGGCGCGGTCCCGGTCGCCGGAGACGACCACGGCGTTCGGGCCGTTGACGGCGGCGATGCCCAACCGGTCCTCCCCGTCCAGCAGCGCGAGCACCTCGTCCTCGGTGGCCTCCACCGCGATCATCGCGCCGTCCTGCGGCAACGCCGCCATCAACCGGCCACGAGCCACCACCAAACGCGCCGCGTCCCGCAACGACAGCACCCCGGCGACGTGCGCCGCAGCAACTTCCCCGACCGAGTGCCCGACCAGCCAATCCGGCCGCACACCCCACGACTCGAACAACCGGAACAACGCCGTCTGCAGCACGAACAAACCCGCCTGCGCGAAATCAGTCCGGTCAACCAAGTCCGCATCCACATCGGCGATCGGCAGCCCGACCGCCTCGGCGGCGGCGTCCCACGCCTCGGCGAACGCCGGGAACGCCCGGTGCAGCTCCTGCCCCATCCCGGCGCGTTGCGCGCCCTGACCGGAGAACAGGAAGGCCAGCCCGCCCGGCCGCGCGGTCGTGCCGACCCCGGTCGCGGCGAACTCCGCCAGCCGTTCCAGCAGCTCGTCCCGGTCAGCGCCGATCACGGCCGCACGCTGCGGGAACGCGGTGCGGGTGGTGGCCAGCGAGAGGGCGACGTCGGCTACCGGCACCCCGGGGCGCTCGCGCAGGAATGCGGCGATCCGACCCGCCTGCGCGCGCAGCGCCGTGGTGGTCCGGGCGGACAGCACCAGCGGAGCGGGCGCCGCGGGCGGGGCGCTGCGCTCCTCCTCGGGCTCGGCCACCTGCTCGACGATCAGATGCGCGTTGGTGCCGCTGATCCCGAACGACGACACCCCCGCCCGGCGCGGCCGATCGACCTGCGGCCACGGCTGCGCCTCGGCGAGCAGCCGCACGGCACCGGAGCCCCACTCGACATCGGCGCTGGGCCGGTCCACGTGCAGGGTCTTCGGCAGGACACCGCGGCGCATCGCCTGCACAACCTTGATCACCCCGGCCACCCCCGCCGCCGCCTGGGCGTGGCCGAAGTTGGACTTGATCGAGCCGAGCCACAGCGGGCGGTCGTCCGGGCGGTCCTGCCCGTAGGTGGCCAGCAGGGCCTGCGCCTCGATGGGGTCGCCGAGGGCGGTGCCGGTGCCGTGCCCCTCCACCACGTCCACATCGGACGGTTCGAGCCCGGAGGCGGCCAGCGCAGCGCGGATCACCCGCTCCTGCGAGGGGCCGTTGGGCGCGGTGAGCCCGTTGCTCGCGCCGTCCTGGTTGACCGCGCTGCCCCGGATCACCGCCAGGATCTGGCGTCCGTTGCGCTGCGCGTCCGAAAGCCGTTCCAGCAGCAGGAGTCCGACTCCTTCGGCCAGCCCGGTGCCGTCGGCGGCGTCCGCGAAGGCCTTGCACCGCCCGTCCGGCGCGAGGTTGCCCTGCCTGCTGAACTCCACGAACGTCTCGGGGGTGGCCATGACGGTGACGCCACCGGCCAGCGCGAGGTCGCACTCCCCGCCGCGCAGGGCCTGGCCCGCCAGGTGCATGGCCACCAGGGACGACGAGCACGCGGTGTCGATGCTCATCGCGGGCCCCTCCAGGCCCAGGACGTAGGAAAGTCGACCGGACAGCACCCCTCCGGCGTTGGCCGCGCCGAGCACGTCCTCGTAGCCGCCCGAGCTGCCGGTGAAGCGCGCGCTGTAGTCCCGGTACATGGACCCGGCGAACACCCCGGTGCTGCTGCCGCGCAGGGACGCCGGGTCGATGCCCGCGCGTTCCACCGCTTCCCACGCGGTTTCCAGCAGCAGCCGCTGCTGCGGGTCGATGGCGAGCGCCTCGCGCGGCGAGATGCCGAAGAACGCCGGGTCGAAGTCCGCCGCGTCGGCGAGGAATCCGCCGCGCACCGCGCGCACGGTCTCCAGGTGCGGCCAGTTGCGGTCCGCCGGGAACTCCGACAGGCCCTCGCGCCCCTGCTCCAGCAGCTCCCACAGCTGCTCGGGGTCGCGCACGTCGCCGGGGAAGCGGCAGGCCATGCCGATGATCGCCACCGGTTCGTCGACCGCCGCCCGGCCGACCGGGGCGACCGCCGCGGTCGATCCGATGCCGAGGCTGGTGCGCAGGAACTCGGCCAGCGCGGCGGGCGTCGGGTGGTCGAACACCAGCGTGGCGGGCAGCCGGACGCCGACCGCCTTGGACAGCCGGTTGCGCAGCTCCACCGAGGTCAGCGAGTCGAACCCGAGGTCCTGGAAGGCCTGGTCGGCGGGGACGGCGGCCGGGTCGGCGTGCCCCAGGACGTGCGCCACCTGGTCGCGCACCAGCTCCAGCAGCGCCGCCCGCTGCTGCGGTTCGGCGAGCGGGTGCAGCCGGTCGGCGAGCCCTGCGGTCCCGCCGGAGGCCGCGCGGCGGCGCGTGGTGGGCGCGAAGTCCCGCAGCAGCACCGGAACCGCGTCGCTGGTCCGCAGCGCGCTCAGGTCCAGCGGTGTGATGGCCAGCACCGGCCCGTCGGCGCGCACGGCGGCGTCGAAGGCGGCCAGCCCCGCCTCGGTGTCGATGGCGGCGAGGCCGTCGCGGGCCAGGCGGGCGCGGTCGACCTCACCGAGGTGACCTGTCATGCCGCTGGCCTGCGCCCACAGCCCCCAGGCCAGCGATGTCGCGGGCAACCCCTGTTCGCGGCGGATCCGGGCCAGGGCGTCGAGCGCGGCGTTGGCCGCCGCGTAGTTCGCCTGGCCGGAGCTGCCGATCAACCCGGCCAGCGAGGAGTAGAGCACGAAGGCGTCCAGGTCGCCGGTGAGCTCGTGCAGGTTCCAGGCGGCGTCCACCTTGGCCCGCAGCACCCGATCGACCTGTTCGGCGGTCAGCGCGGTGACGAGCCCGTCGTCCAGCACCCCGGCGGTGTGGACCACGCCGGTCAGCGGCCGGTCGAGGTCCGCCAGCAGATCCCGCACCGCGTCCCGGTCGGCCACGTCGCAGGCCACCACGCGCACCTCGGCGCCCAGCTCGGCAAGTTCGGCGACCAGTTCTCCGGCACCAGGCGCGTCCGGGCCGCGCCTGCTGGTGAGCACCAGGTGCCCGACGGCGTGCTCGCGGACCAGGTGCCGGGCCAGCGCCGCGCCGAGCGCGCCGGTACCGCCGGTGATCAGCACGCTGCTCCCGGGCCGCCAGGTCGGTTCCCCGTCACCGGGCTCGGCGAGCCGGGTCAGCCGCGGCACCAGCGCGCCGCCGTCGCGGACCGCCAGCTGCGGTTCTCCGGCGGACAGCACCCCGGCGACGTCCACATCGGACGGTGCGTCCACCAGCACGATCCGGCCCGGGTGCTCGGACTGGGCGGACCGCAGCAATCCCCAGACCGCCGCAGCGGCGGGGTCCACGTGGTCCTCCTCCGTCGCCGCCACCGCGTTGCGGGTGCTCACCACGAGGGTGGATTCGGCGAACCGGTCCTCGGAGAGGAATCTCCGGGCCGCGTCGAGGGCTCCTTCGACCGCCTGCCGGACGGTGGCCCCGGTGTTCGGCTGCCAGCGCACCACCGCACCGGGTCGCTCGTCGTCCAGCCCGGACGTCGTGGTCCCGGTGGCGTTGGGCAGGGCGACCGGCCGCCAGGTCTCCGCCAGCAGCAGGTCCGCGCCGGGGGCGCCGAGCCGCCGGGCGGGTCGGGTGGTCAGCGAGTCCGCGGTGAACACCGGCCGCCCGGCCGGGTCGGTCGCCCGCACCTCGACCGCGCCCTCCCCCGCCGGGGCGAGCCGGACCCGCAGCCGGGTCGCCTCCACCGCGTGCAACCGGACGCCGCGCCAGCTGAACGGCAACCGGATCCCGTCGGCGAACTCCTGGTGGGCGAACACGTGGAGCGCGGAGTCCAGCAGGGCCGGGTGGATGCCGAACCCGGTCGGCTCGCCGGGCAGCTCGACCTCGGCGCACAGCTCGTCACCGCGGCGCCAGGCCGCGGTCAGCCCCTGGAAGGCGGGCCCGTACCGCAGGCCGCGCTCGGCCAGCTCGGCGTACGCCCCGGTGATGTCCAGCGGCTCGGCACCGTCCGGCGGCCACTGGTCGGTTCCCGCGGGCTCCGGGCCCGGTTCCGCGCTCAGCACGCCGCTGGCGTGCAGCTGCCACGGTCCCTCGCCCGCGCGGGAGTGGATCGTCACCGGGCAGCGGCCGTCCGGGTCGCGCTGCACGGCCACCTGGAGCTGGCGGGGTTCGGTCAGGTCCAGCGGTTCTCCGACGACCAGTTCGTCCACAGTGGTCAGTCCGAGGTGGTCCCCGGCGAGCAGCGCGAACTCGACCAGGGCGGCCCCGGGCAGGACGGCGGTGCCCCGCACGGCGTGGTCGGCCAGCCAGGGGTGGCCGCGCAGGCCGACCCGCCCGGTGAGCAGCACACCGTCCCCTGTCGCGGCGGTGATCGCCGCGGTGAGCAGCGGGTGGCCGGTGGCGGACGCCCCGAGCTCGCCGGGGTCGCCGCCCGACCGGGCGGGGTCGAGCCAGAAGCGCTGGCGCTGGAAGGCGTAGCCGGGCAGCGGGACCCGGACCGGGTCCGGCCCGTACGCGGCGGTCCAGTCGACGACCACCCCTCGGCTGTGCGCCTGCCCGAGGGCGGACAGGAACTGGGCGAGGTCGCCCTGGTCGCGCTGCAACGTGCCGAGCGCGCTCACCGCTTCCTCGGCCAGGGTGTCCTCGATGCTGGAGACCAGCACCGGGTGCGTGCTCACCTCGACGAAGACCGCCGGTGCCCGGTCGGCCGCGATGGTCCGGGCGGTGTCGGCGAACCGCACCGGTCGGCGCAGGTTCCGGTACCAGTACTCGGCGGTCAGCTCGGCGGTGTCCACCGGCCCGCCGGTGACCGTGGAGTAGAACGGCACCGCCGAGGACACCGGGGCGATCCCGGACAGCTCGGCCAGCAGCCGGTCCTCGAGGTCCTCGACCTGGGCGCTGTGCGAGGCGTAGTCCACCGGCAGCACCCGGTGCCGGATGCCGTCCCGCTCGCAGTCGGCGGCCACCGCCGCCAGCACCTCGGGAGCCCCGGCCACGACCACCGCGGCCGGTCCGTTGATCACGGCGAGATCGGCGTCCCCGGCGAGCGCCTCGGCCCGTTCCGCGGACACCGCCAGGGACAGCATGCCTCCCTTGCCGCTGAGCTCCTGCGCGATCAGCCTGCTGCGCAGGGCCACGATCCGCGCGCCGTCGGCGACCGACAGCGCGCCCGCCACCACGGCCGCCGCGATCTCACCCTGGGAATGCCCGACCACCGCCGCGGGCTCGACCCCGTACGACCGCCACAGCGCGGCCAAACCCACCATCACGGAGAACGACACCGGCTGCACCACGTCGACGCGCTCCAGATCCGGCGCCCCCGGGACCGAACGCAGCACGTCCAGCACCGACCAGTCCACGAAGGACGACAACGCCGCATCGCACTCCGCGACCGCGGCCCGGAACACCGGCGCCGACTCCAGCAGCTCCGCCGCCATCCCCGCCCACTGCGCGCCCTGCCCCGGGAACACGAACACCACGTCCCCTGAGCGGGCCCGGTGCACCTCGGCCCGCCCGTCGGCCACCGCCGCGAGCTCGGCGGGGAGGGTGTCCCGGTCGCCCGCCACCGCGGCCCGGTGGTCGAACCGCTCCCGGCCGGTGGCCAGCGAGAAGCCGACGTCCGCGGGGTGCAGTTCCGGGTGCCGGGCGACGTGCTCGGCCAGCCGCGCGGCCTGCTCGCGCACCGCCTGCTCGCTGCGCCCGGACAGCACCCAGGGCACCACCTCCGGCAGGCTCCGGGACTCCGGTTCCGAGTCGGGCGCCTGCTCCAGGACCAGGTGCGCGTTGGTCCCGCTGATCCCGAACGACGACACCGCCGCTCGGCGCGGCCGGTCCACCTCGGGCCACGGCCGCGCCTCGGTCAGCAGCCGCACGCCGCCCGAGGACCAGTCCACCTCCGGGGTCGGCTCGTCCACGTGGATGGTGCGGGGCAGCACGCCGTGCCGCATCGCCTGCACCATCTTGATCACGCCACCGACCCCGGCGGCGGCCTGGGTGTGCCCGATGTTCGACTTCAGCGAGCCCAACCACAGAGGCCGGTCCGCGGGCCTATCCCGCCCGTAGGTGGCCAGCAGCGCCCGCGCCTCGATCGGATCGCCCAGCGGCGTGCCGGTGCCGTGCGCCTCCACGACGTCCACATCGGACACCGCAACCCGGGCTGCGGCCAGCGCCCGCTGGATCACCTGCTCCTGGGCGGGACCGTTGGGCGCGCTGAGCTGGCTGCTCCTGCCGTCCTGGTTGATCGCGCTGCCGCGGATCAGGGCGAGCACCGGGAGGCCGAGCCGCTGGGCGTCGGAGAGCCGGGCGAGGGCGAGCACGCCGACGCCCTCCGACCAGCTGGTGCCGTCGGCGGCCTTGGCGAAGGACTTGCACCTGCCGTCCGGCGCCAGACCGCGCTGCCTGCTGAAGTCGATGAAGAAGCCCGGCGTGGACAGCACCGCCACCCCGCCAGCCAGCGCCAGCCCGCACTCCCGGTTGCGCAGCGCCTGCACCGCCATGTGCATCGCCACCAGCGAGGAGGAGCACGCGGTGTCCACCGTCACCGCCGGGCCCTCCAGCCCGAGGGTGTAGGAGATGCGGCCGGAGGCGACGCTGAGCTGGTTGCCGGTGACCAGGTAGCCGTCGGCCTCCGCCACCGCCGGGTTGAGCAGGCTCGGCCCGTACTCCTGCGCCATGATGCCCACGAACACGCCGGTGTCGCTGCCCCGCAGCGAACCGGGCACCAGCCCGGCGTTCTCCAGCGCCGAGTACGCCGCCTCCAGCAGCAGCCGCTGCTGCGGGTCCATCGCCTGCGCCTCGCGCGGGGAGATGCCGAAGAACTCCGCGTCGAACTCGTCGGCGTCGTGCAGGAAACCGCTCTCCCGCAGGTAGGTGGTGCCCGGCTTGTCGGGGTCGGCGTCGTGCAGGGCGTCCAGGTCCCAGCCGCGGTTGACCGGGAAGCCGGTGACCGCGTCCCGCCCCTCGGCCACCAGCTCCCACAGGTCGTCCGGATCGCGCACGTCGCCGGGGTAGCGGCAGCTCATGCCGACGATGGCGACGGGTTCGCCGGCCGCGGCTTCCAGCTCGCGGACGCGGCTGCGGGCCTGCTTGAGCTGCACGGTGACCTTGTTGAGGTACTCGCGCAGCTTCTCGGCTTCCGCCACGGTGCTTCACCTTCCTCGTGCTCAGGGGAGCTGGAGTTCCTCGTCGATCAGTGCGAACAGCTCGTCCTCGGACGCCTCGGCGATGTCGGCGGCGTCGCCGTCGAGGCGGTGGAGCAGGTCGGTCAGCCGCCGGACCACGGCCGCGCGGTCACCACCGCCGGAACCGGTCTCCAGCGCCCGGAACGCGCCCTCCATCCGGTCCAGCTCGGCGAGCACGTCGGGCACCGCCGCCCCGGTCAGCTCGGCGAGCAGGTGGTCGGCGACGTCCAGCGGCGTCGGGTGGTCGAACACCAACGTGCTGGGCAGCCGCAGCCCGGTGCGGTTGCCCAGCCGGTTGCGCAGTTCCACCGCGCTGAGCGAGTCGAACTCCCCGTCCAGGAACCCGACGTCCGGCTTGACCGCGTCGGCGTCGTCGTGCCCGAGCACATCGGCTGCCGTGCGCAGCACCAGCTCCAGCAGCCGCTGCTGCTTCTCCTCCGGGGTCAGCGGGGCGAGCTCGGCGGCCAGGGTCGGCCCGACCGCGGGTGCGCGGCCGCCGACACCTGCCAGGTCGCGCAGCATCGGTGAGCCGCCGTCGGCGGTCCACCGCGCCAGGTCCAACCGGGCGGTGACGACGGTCGGCACGTCGGCTCCGAGCGCGGCGTCGAAGTAGGACAGCCCTTGGGCCAGCGGCATGGTCGCCAGCCCGCGACGGCCGAGGCGAGCCAGGTCCACTTCGGACAGACTGTCGGCCATGCCACCGCTCCACAGGCCCCATGCGGCTGAGACTGCGGGGAGCCCGCTGGCGGCGCGGTGCGCGGCCAGCGCGTCCAGGAAGGCGTTCGCCGCGGCGTAGGCCGCCTGGCCGGGATTGCCCAGCACGCCGACTGCGGAGGAGAACAGCACGAAGGCGCTCAGCGGTCGGTCCGCGGTGAGTTCGTGCAGGTTCCACGCGGAATCCGCCTTGGCCCGCAGGACGGCGTCCAGGTCCTCCTCCGCCAGCGCTTCGAACGCCCCGTCGGCCAGCACCCCCGCTGCGTGCACGACAGCGCTGAGCGCGGGCACCGAGTCCAGCAGTGCTGCCAGGGCTTCGCGGTCGGCCGCGTCGCACGCCGCGATCTCGACCTCGGCGCCCAGCCCGGTGAGCTCAGCGGCGAGCTCAGCAGCGCCCGGCGCATCGGCACCGCGCCTGCTGGTGAGCAGCAGGTGACGCACACCGTGCTCCACGACCAGGTGCCGCGCGACAGCCGCACCCAGTGCACCGGTACCGCCCGTGATCAGCACTGTCCCGTCCGGCGGCAACTCGGGCTCGGTGTGCTCACCGGCGGTGTGCCGGGCCAGCCGGGGCACCAGGACCTCGCCCTGCCGAACGGCCAGTTCCGGCTCGCCGCTGCCGAGCGCGGCGGGGATCGCCGCATCGCTGTCGGCGTGCTCGTCGAGGTCCAGCAGCACGATCCGCCCGGGGTGCTCGGCCTGAACCGTGCGGAGGAAGCCGACCAGCGCCGCCCCCGCCAGGTCCGGCACGTCCTCCGGCGCAGCTGGCACCGCCGTGCCGGTGAGCACGACGAGGGTGGCTTCGGCGTAGCGCTCCTGCGCGAGCCAGTCGCGGAGTTCGGCCGCGACACCGGTGAGCGCCGCGCGGACGTCGGACAGGGCGCGCACGTCCAGCACCACCGTCCCGGGAACCTCGGTCAGCTCGGCGAGGCCGGTCACCCGGGCGATGCGGCTGGGCCCGGCGCCGGGAAGCTCGGCGGGCCGCCAGCGAACGACGTACGGGATCGCCGGGCGGGCGGCCCCGAGCTGCACCGGGAGCAGGCGCAGGCCGCGGGCTTCGGCGACCAGGTCGCCGCCCGGGTCGGTGACGGTGATCGCCGCGGTGTCGTCGTCCCCCGGGGAGATCCGCACCCGCAGCTCGGTGGTGGCGCGGCGGTGCAGCGCGATGCCGGACCAGGTGAACGGCAGTCGCAGGCTGCCGTCCGCGGCGAGCCCGGTTGCCACCAGCGGGTGCAGTGCGGCGTCGAGCAGCGCCGGGTGCAGGCCGAAACCCGCGTCCTCGGGCGCGGTGAGCTCGGCGAACACCTCGTCACCCGAGCGCCAGGCCGCGCGCAGCCGCTGGAAGGCCGGTCCGTACTGGTAACCGCCTTCGCCCAGCGCGCTGTACAGCGCCGCCAGGTCCACCGGTTCAGCACCGGGCGGCAGCCAGTCCACAGTGGATCGAATCGTCGGCGGCGCCGCGCTCAGCTGCCCCGAGCCGTGCCGGACCCAGTCCTCGTCCCCGGTCCGCGAGTGGACGGCCAGGGTGCGCCGCCCGGACTCGTCCGCCGGGCCCACCACGACTTGGAGCTCGGTCGTGGTGTCCGCGGTCAGCGGGAGCGGCGCCTGCAGGACGAGCTCCTCGACGGTGCCGCAACCGGACGCCTCGGCGGCGCGCAGCGCGAGTTCCGCGAAACCGGTGCCGGGGAACAGGATCCGGTCGAGCACGACGTGGTCGGCCAGCCAGGGCTGGCGGTCCAGCGACAGCCGACCGTGGAGCACCAGGCCGCCGTCGGCGAGCCGAACCGTGCCGGTGAGCAGCGGGTGGTCCTGCCCGCCGTGGTCCGCGCTCTCGGTGAGCCAGTACCGCTGGCGGCGGAACACCGTCGTCGGCAGCTCCACCGGGCGGGCGTCCGGCCCGCAGACGGCCGACCAGTCCGGGCTGCGGCCAGCGACGTGCAGGGCACCGAGCGCAGCCGCAGCGGTGCGCGCTTCGTCCTGCCCGGAGCGCAGCGCGGCCACCGCCGTCCGGTCCGCCGCCTGGGCGGTCAGCACGCCGTCCGGGCCGATCTCCAGCAGCGCGGCGGAGTCCGGCACCTGGGACAGGGCCTCGTGGTAGCGGACCGGGGCGATCACGTGCCGCACCCAGTACTCCGGGTCGCTCCACTCGTCGCGCACCGGGCGGCCGGTCACCGTCGACACCGCGGCGAGGTCCGGTGCGGCGAAGGTCAGCCCGCCGACGACCTCGCGGAACTCGGCCAGGACCGGTTCCATCAGCGGCGAGTGGAACGCGTGGCTGACCCGCAGCCGCTTGGTCCGCCTGCCCGACCGGGAGAACCGCTCGGCCACCTGCCGGGCCTGCTCGCCGTCGCCCGACAGCACCACCGAGCGCGGCCCGTTCACCGCCGCAACGGCCAGCAGCTCGTGCCCGGCGACCGCCTCGGCGGCCTCGTCCTCGGTGGCCTCCACCGCCACCATCGCCCCGCCCGCGGGCAGCGCGGCCATGAGTCGTCCGCGGGCGGCCACCAGCCGGGCGGCGTCGGCCAGGTCGAGCACCCCGGCGACGTGCGCGGCGGCGATCTCCCCGACCGAGTGGCCGAGCACCAGGTCCGGGCGCAGGCCCCAGGACTCGAACAGCCGGTGCAGCGCGGTCTGCAGGACGAACAGGCCCGCCTGCGTGTAGAGCGTGTTGTCGATCAGCTGGTCGTCGCCGCTGAGCACCGCGCGCACCGGGGTGTCCAGGTCCAGTTCGGCGTCCACGGCGTCCACCGCGGCGTCCCAGGCCCGGGCGAACGCCGGGTGGGCCCGGCGCAGCTGCTGCCCCATTCCGGCGCGCTGCCCGCCCTGGCCCGAGAACTGGTGGACCAGCCCGGTGGACCGCGCCCGGGCGATCCCGGCCCCGGTCTCGGCCAGCTCCCGCAGCCCGGCCAGCAGCTCGTCCCGGTCGGCCCCCACTACTGCGGCGCGGTGATCCCACTGCGCGCGGGTGGTGGCCAGCGAGAACCCGACGTCCACAACGGACAGTTCCGGCCGGGCGCGGAGGTGGTCGGCCAGCGCGGCGGCCTGATCGCGCACCGCCTGCTCGTCCTGGCCGGACAGCACCCACGGCAGCGGCGCACCGGGCGCGACCGGCTCCCGGGGCGGCTCGGGTTCGACCTGCTCGACGATCACGTGGGCGTTGGTGCCGCTGATGCCGAACCCGGACACCCCGGCCCGCCGCGGCCGCGCCACCTCCGGCCACGGCTGCGCCGCCGCGGGCAGGTGCACGCTGCCCGCCGACCAGTCCACGTGGTGCGTCGGCTCGTCCAGGTGCAGGGTTCCGGGCATCAGCCCCGCCCGCAGCGCGTGCACCATGGTGATCAGCCCGGTGACCCCGGCGGCGGCCTGCGCGTGGCCGACGTTCGACTTCACCGACCCGACCAGCAGCGGCCGGTCGGCGGGTCGGGAACCGTAGGTGTTGATCAGCGCCTGCGCCTCGATCGGGTCGCCGAGCTCGGTGCCGGTGCCGTGCGCCTGCACGGCGTCCACGTCCTCCGGTTCGAGCCCCGCGTCCGCGAGCGCGGCCCGGATCACCCGCTCCTGCGACGGCCCGTTCGGCGCGGTCAGCCCGTTGCTGGCGCCGTCCTGGTTGACCGCGGTGCCGCGCAGCACGGCCAGCACCCGGTGGCCGTTGCGGCGCGCGTCCGAAAGCCGTTCCAGCAGCAGCAAGCCGACGCCCTCGGCCCACGCGGTGCCGTCGGCGGAGCTGGCGAACGGCTTGCACCGGCCGTCGGGCGCCAGCCCGCCCTGGCGGCTGAACTCGGTGAACATGCCCGGCGTGGACATCACGGTGACCCCACCGGCCACGGCCATGCCGCTCTCGCCCCGGCGCAGCGACTGCACGGCCAGGTGCACCGACACCAGCGACGCCGAGCAGGCCGTGTCCACCGTCAGCGCCGGGCCTTCGAGGCCGAACACGTAGGACAACCGGCCGGAGGCCACGCTGGAGGTCGCCCCGGTCAGCGCGTGCCCCTCGTGCCCCTGCGGGGTCCGGTGCATCCGGCTGCCGTACTCCTGCGGCATCATGCCGACGAACACGCCGGTCCGGCTGCCGCGCAGGCCCGTCGGGTCGAGCCCGGCCCGCTCGAACAGCTCCCAGGCCGATTCCAGCAGCACCCGCTGCTGCGGGTCCATCACCGCCGCCTCGCGGGGGCTCAGGCCGAAGAACGCGCCGTCGAACCGGTCGGCGCTGTACAGGAACCCGCCCTCGCGGGTGCGGGAGGTGTTGGGGCGGTTGCCGTCCGGGTCGTACAGCCCGTCCAGGTCCCAGCCGCGGTTGTCCGGGAACGGCCCGATCGCGTCGACGCCGTCCACCGCCAGCTGCCACAGGGCTTCCGGGGTGTCCGCACCGCCCGGCCACCGGCCGCTCATGGCCACGATGGCGATGGGCTCCTGATCGGCCGCCTCGGTGCTCGCGACCTCCTCGGCGGCCTCGCCGGACAGCGACCGGACGACGGCGTCCGGCGTGGGGTGGTCGTAGGTGAGCGTCACCGGCAGCCGCCGCCCCAGCGCGGTTCCGAGCAGGTCGCGGAACTCGATCGCGCCCGCGGAGTCGAACCCGAGCTCCTTGAACGACCGCCCGGTGGGCACCTCGTCGGCCGCGGAGTAGCCGAGCACGGTCGCCACGCTCTGCCGGACCGCAGTCGCCACGTCGGCGCCCCGGGGCACCTCGACGAGTTCCGCGCGCTCCTCCGCCGGAGCGGGGTGCGTCGGCGGTGCGTCGTCCAGGCGGTACCGGGATCCCTGGAACTGGTAGGTGGGCAGCTCGACCACCCGCGCCCCGAGCGGCGCGTAGACGGCCGACCAGTCCACGTCACCGTGCACGTGGAGCCCGGCGAAGGCGCGCAGGAACTGGTCGATGCCGCCCTGTTCGCGGCGCAGCGTGCCGAGCACCAGCGCATCGGTGCCGGTGTCGTCGATGATCTGCCCGATGCCGTAGGCCAGCACGGGGTGCGCGCTGCTCTCGACGAAGGCGTGCATCCCGTCGCGCAGCGCGGCGCGCACCGCCCGCTCCAGCTCCACGGTCTGCCGCAGGTTCCGGTACCAGTAGTCCGGGGTCAGCTCGGCGGTGTCCAGCAGGTCCCCGGTGACGGTGGAGTAGAACGGGATCTCGGCCGTGCGCGGGGTGATGCCCGACAGCGCGGACAGCAGTTCGGCGCGCAGGCCCTCCACCTGCGCGGAGTGCGAGGCGTAGTCGACGGGGATCATCCGGGCGTCCACGCCGTCGGCGGTGTACCGCTCGAACAGCGCGCGCAGCGGTCCGGTCGCCCCGGACACGACGGTGCTGGCCGGGCCGTTGACCGCCGCCACGCTGAGCGACTGGTCGAGGTCGCCGCGCACCCGCTCCGCGGGCAGCGGCACCGACATCATGGCACCCGGTCGACCGTGCTCCGCGATCGCCTTGCTGCGCAACGAGACCACGGCAGCACCGTCCGAAAGGGACAGTGCACCGGCGACCACCGCAGCCGCGATCTCGCCCTGCGAGTGGCCGATCACCGCGTCAGCGCGCACGCCCACCGACCGCCACAGGGCGGCCAGCGACACCATCACCGCGAACAGAACCGGCTGGACCACGTCGACCCGCTCCAGCGGAGCGCTGCCCGGCACTGCGCGCAGCACGTCCAGGACCGACCAGTCCACGTGCTGCTCGATCGCCGCCGCGCACTCCCGCAGGGAGGCGGCGAAGACCGGGGACTCCTCCAGCAGGGAGACCGCCATCTCCGCCCACTGCGCGCCCTGGCCCGGGAACACGAGCACGGTGCCACCGGTCCCCGCACCTCGTTCGCCGCGGATCAGCCCGGGCGACGGCAGGTCCGACCGCAACGCGTCCAACCCGGTCAGCAGCTCCTCCCAGGTCCGCCCGACGAGCACCGCGCGGTGCCGGAAGTGCGTGCGGGTGGTGGCCAGGGAGAACCCGACGTCCACCGGGGAGAGCCCCTCGGCGTGGGCGCGCAAGGCCGCGGCCTGCGCGCGCAAGGCGGCCGGGGACTCCGCCGACACCGGCCAGGCCACCGCAGGCGGCTCTCTGCTCGGCTCGTCGTCGCTGGCGGTCTCGGGCGCGGTCGCCAGGACCACGTGGCAGTTCGTGCCGCCCATGCCGAACGCGGACACCCCGGCCACGACCCGGCCGTGCGCGGGCAGCTCGGCGAAGTCCTGCTGCACCCGCAGGCCGAGCTCGTCCAGCGGGATGTCCGGGTTCGGGGTGGCGAAGTTGAGGCTGGCCGGGAGCGCCCGGTTGCGCAGCGACAGCACCACCTTGAGCAGACCGGCGATCCCGGCCGCGCCCTCCAGGTGGCCGATGTTGGTCTTCACCGAGCCGACGGGCAGTGCGACGTCCCGGCCAGCGAACGCGGCGCCCAGCGCGGCCGCCTCCACCGGATCACCGACCTTGGTCCCGGTGCCGTGCAGCTCCACGTAGTCGACCTCGCCCGCCGCGACACCGGCCCGCTGCTGGGCCGCGGCCACCACCTCCCGCTGGCCGACCGCGGTCGGCGTGGTCAGGGTTGCGCTGGCCCCGTCGCTGTTCACCGCGCTGCCCAGGATCACGGCGTGCACGGGATCGCCGTCGTCGACCGCCGCGCGAAGCGGCTTGAGCAGCACGACCGCCGCGCCCTCGCCCCGCACGTAACCGTTGGCCCGCGCGTCGAAGGTGAAGCTGCGGCCGTCGCGGGACAGGGCGCCGAGACGCTGCGCCCGCACCGTGCTGTCCGGCGCCAGGTTCAGGTTGACGCCACCGGCGACGGCCAGCTCGGACTCGCCGCGCTGCAGGCTCTCCACCGCCAGGTGCACCGCGACCAGCGAGGAGGACTGCCCGGAGTCGACGGTCAGGCTCGGGCCGCGCAGCCCGAAGTGGTAGGAGATGCGGTTGGCCAGCAGGCCCCGGCTCACCCCGGTCAGGCTGTGCCGGGTGACCGCGTCCGGACCGCGGCGGGCGGCCAGCACCGCGAAGTCGTCGGCCATCGCGCCGACGAACACCCCGGTCCGGCTGTCCCGCAGCGCTTCCGGTCGCAGCCGGGCGTTCTCGGCCGCAGCCCAGGCCAGCTCCAGCAGCACCCGCTGCTGCGGGTCCATCGCAGCGGCCTCCCGCGGCGAGATGCCGAAGAACTCGGCGTCGAACCGGTCGGCGTCGGCCAGCACCCCGGCCGGTCCGTGCGGCCCGTCGACGATCGCGCTGCGCCCCTCGGCCAGCAGCCGCCAGAACGCCGCGGGATCCGACGCGCCGGGAAACCGGCAGGCCAGGCCGATGACGGCGATCGCGCTGGACGTGCTCATCTGCTCCCCTTCGCACCGAAAGACGTGATCAGGCGGTGGCCGCCATGCCGACCGGCTGCGAGACGCCGGTGCCGAGGACCTCGGCCAGGTGCAGGGCGGCGTGCACCTGCAACCGGTTGTCCTCCAGCGGACGTCCCCGCAGCTGCTCGGCCTTCTTCACCCGGTACAGCACGGTGTTCTTCGCGACGTGCAGCCGCCGGGCCGCGACCGACGGGCTCCGGTCCTCGTCCAGATAGCTCTTCAACGTCGTCCGCAGCACCCGCGCCGACGGGGTGTCCGCGGCCAGCGGCCCCAGCTCGCGCGCCACGAACGACGCCGCGGCCGACTCGTCGGCGGCCAGCAGCGCGACGAACTCCAGCGCGCGGTACTCGTGCACCGAGGACGTCCCGGTGCGGGCGCCGATCCGGGCTGCGGTCACGGCCTGCAGGTGCGAGGTGCGCAGACCGGCCAGCCCCGCGGCGGGCAACCCGACCGCCGCCTGCACGGCCTCCGGCAGCGGCTCCCCGCCCAGCTCGGCCCCCGGCGACGGCTGCGCTCCCCAAGCCCACAGCCCTGCGGCCCCGGCCGGGATCAGCAGCTTCGCCGCACAACCCGCGCGGCTCAGCAGCCGCACCGCGGTGCGCTCCAGGTCGGCGGCCCGCCGGTTGTCCTGCTCGGACCACACCAGCACGGCGAGGTGCTGCTGGGTGACGTCGTAGCCGAGCCTGCGGGTGGCCTTGTCCACCGGGACGGGTTCCCCGCGCAGCACGCCGCGCACCAGGTCCCGGCGCTGGGCGACCAGCCCGCTGTGCCACTGCTCCCGCTCCCGCAGGAACCGGGTGGACACCAGGCGGCAGAGGGTCTCCACGGCGTCGAACAGCACTTCGGACAGCTCGCACAGCAGCGCCACCGGGCGGTGCGCCTCGCCCAGCCGACCGCAGCTGGTCGTCAGGTCCTGGGTGATCCGCGCGTGCGCCATGCGGATCAGCGTCATCGGCCCGTCGAGCTCGAAGCCGCGCTCCACGTGGGTCCGCACCGCCGACTCGACGTCCGCGGTCAGCGAGTCCGGCATCCGCTGCACCCCGCACAGCCGCAGCGCGCACCACAGCGCGATGAGCTCCAGGAACTCGTGGTCCTTCGGGGTGAGCCGGACGCCGTTGCACTCGGCCAGCTCCCGGGTCAGCGCGGCCAGCAGGTCGCGCCCGGTGCACACCGCCCAGCCGACCCCTTCACGTCCGCAGTAGACCGCCACCTCGTCGAGCACCTCGGCGCGGCAGGCGGCTTCACCCACCGCACCGGGGTCCGCGGACAGCAGCATCCGCGCGGTGCCAGCCATCTCTAGAATTCCCGCTTGGCGATGAACGCGGTCAGGCCTTGGTCGTCACCGGCGCGCAGCAGGGCGCACAGCGCGCGCAGACCGGTGGCCAGCCGGTCGATCTCCTCGTCGGTGACCTGCACCGAGGGCTCCAGCCGCAGCGTGTTCGGGGCGCTGCCGGTGGGGAACAGCCGGATCCGGTGCTCGTGCAGCAGGAATCCGCTGGCCAGGAACCCGAACTGCCCCTGCGCCTGGAGCTGCGCGGCGAGGGTGGAACCGGACGTGGACAGGTCGCCGAACTCGACGCCCTGGAGCAGCCCCAGGCCGCGGACGTCGGTGATGATCTCGGGGTACTCCGCCCGAACCTCGTGCAGCGCCGCCGACAACCGCCGACCGCGCTCGGCAGCCACCCGGTACAGCGCGCCGTCCCCGGCTTCCAGCAGCTCCAGCACGGCGGCGGCCACCGAGGTGGACAGGCCGTCCTTGGCGAAGGTCGAGCTGTGCACCATCTCGAACTCGGGCCGGTAGCGGGCCGCCCGCACCAGCGTCACCGAGAGCTTGGCCAGCCCGCCGCCGATGCTCTTGGACAGCACGTAGTAGTCCCCGAGCAACCCCAGCTGGGCTGAGGCGAAGAACGTTCCGGTGCGGCCGGTTCCGCTCTGGATCTCGTCCACCACGACCGGGCAGCCGAACTCGGCGCCGAGCTCCTGGACCTGCTTGGCGAACTCCGCGGTCAGCGGCACGATGCCGCCCTCGCCCTGCACCGGTTCCACCAGCAGCGCGCAGAACACCGGCGCGTCGCGGCGCACCACCTCGGCGCGGGTCTCGGTGATCCGCAGGTCGTAGGCGGTGACGCGCGCGTCCTCGAAGACCGCCCGCAGCGCCTCCGGCTCGTTGGCCGGGGCGAAGGTCGCCTGCGCGGCCAGCGAGGCGAACGGCGACCGGTAGTCGTGGTTGTGGGTGAGCTGGCCGGAACCCACCAGCTTGCCGTGGAACCCGCCGCTGAGCGCGATGAGCCGCGGCCCGGTGGCGAACGCGGCGGCGTTGCGCACCCGGATCTCCTCCACCACCTCGTCGACGGCGGAGCCGACGGGCAGGCCCAGCACCGATCCGTCGACGGTCGCGCCCGCCAGCCCGGCGGACAGCGCGGCCCCGATGTTCTCGTCGATCTCGGCGCGCATCGCGTCCACCCGCTGCCCGCGGTCGAACTCGGCGTGCTTCAGCGCGACCTCGATGCCCTCGGCCCCGCTGTTGGCGAACACCCCGAAGTACGGTTCGTCCACATCGAACTCCCGGTGCAGGACCCGGTTCAGCGTGCGCACGACCTCGTCGGCCGCGGGCTGCGACGACAGCTGCACCAGCACCGGGGTCTCCTGCGCGAGCAGGTTCGCCAGGTGCGCCACCAGGTCCGGGTGGTTGTGGCCGAGCAGCAGCGCCCCGTACCCGCCGAGGAAGTCGGCGACCGGAACACCGGTGCCGTCCCGGCCTCTCGCGAAAACCGTGTTCCCGCGGGCCCGCACGTATTCCACGTCGAGGCCGACTTCGGCCGTCGCCCTGTGCAGAACACCGTCTACCAGTTCCTTGACCTCGGACGTCATAGCCCCTCTTTCCCGCGTCGGACTGAACACATCCTTTCCCACCGGGATAACCCGCCGCTAATTCGTCGATAACCAGTGCGCGGATTAGCCGAGAATTAGCGGTGGGTTATGGCGGGAGGCGATAGGCGCACTAATCTCTGTCGCAGTTCGGCACGATTTCCCCGGTGCAGAGGAGCGGTGGATGTTCGCGGAACTGCAGAGAAGGTACACCGACGCGTTCAACGCGGGTGACGTCGACGCGTTGCTCGCCAACTACATCGACGCGGGCGCCACCGTGGTCGAGCGGGGCGTGGCCCTGTCCAAGACCGGCGACCTGCGCGCGGCGCTGGGCGAGTACTTCGCCGCGGCCGAACCGCAGGTCGAGTTCGAGATCCTGCACACCTACCTGGCCGGTGACGTCGCCATGATCGTGACCGCGTGGTCGATCGAGGAGCTCGGCCCGGACGGCACCCGCACCACCCAGCGCGGCCGGGCCACCGACGTGCTGGTCCGCGAGGACGGCGAGTGGAAGTTCGCCATCGACAACCGCTTCGGCTCCAACTGACCCCGCGCGACGGCTCGCCCACCGGTTCCCCGGCGGGCGAGCCGTCGCAGTTCTCAGTGGATGACCGACACCGCGGGCTCGGTGCCGAGCAGCGAGCGGCTGTAGTCCTCGAAGGACACGAACTTGGAGAAGTGGATGTGGTGGCTGCCCACCTCGAAGTCCCGCCAGTACCGCTGCAGCGGGTTGGTGCTGGAGAACCCGCTGGTCCCGCCGAGGTCGACGCACTTCAGCACCGCCTGCCGCGCGGCCTCCAGCGCGGAGGTCCCGTGCATCCGCGCGCGGGTGCGGTCCTCGCGCGACATGGAACCGGCCGCCCGCGCCGCGTCGTAGATGTCCGCAGCGGTCAGCAGGTGCTGGTAGGCGGTGTCGACGTGGTGGGTGGCCTGGCCCAGCCACTGCTGCACGACCGGCGACTCCAGCGAGTTGGTGTAGATCGTGTCGACCAGCGGCTTGCCCTTGTCCAGGGTCGCCCGCACGGTGTCCAGCGCGCCGTGCGCCGCACCCACCAGCGAGGCGATGGACCGGTGCGCCACCGCGGCGAAGCTCTCCAGGCTCGGGAAGTTCGTCAGCCCGCCTTCCGGGCTCACGCCGTGCGCGACGGTCCGGCTGTCCGGCACGAACAGCTCGTCGTACTCCACGGTGTGGCTGCCGGTGGCCTGCATGCCCGCCACGTTCCAGGTGCGGTCGATGCGCCCGGCCCGGGGCGGGGCCGCCATCGACAGCAGCTCACCGGTGGGTTCGCCGTCGGCGACGACCGGCACCACCGCCAGGATCATCCAGTCGCCGATCTCGCAGCCGGAGATCGTCGGGAACCGCCCGGAAACCCGGTACCCACCGCTCACCCGGGTCGCGGTGGCAGTGTGGTTCCCGCCGTTGGCGCACACGTACACGTCCGGCGAAGCGCCGAACACCTCCTTCGCCCCCTCCTCGGGGAGCAGGGCGCCCAGCGACTCGGCCGCGCTGGTGATGCTGACCAGCCAGCCCGCCGAGGCGTCCCCGCGGCCGATCTCGGCGATGATCGCGACCTGGCTGCGGATGTCCAGCTCGTCCCCGCCGAACCGCTCGGGGACGTTCATCCGGAAGAACCCGGCGTCGCGCAGCGCGTCCGCGCACTCCGCCACCAGGGTCCGGTCCTCCTCGCCGCGGGCCGAACCGGCGCGCAGCAGCGGGATCAGGTCGTGGGCCTCGTCGACGAGCTTCTGGAGTTCGGGCGCGTAGCGCATATCGAGCTCTGCGGACATCCTGCTCACCTCTCCGTCCTTTTCGTGCCGTCCCCCGGATTTCCGCCCCTCAGTGAACATGAATCCGCCCGCTCCCCCACCGCGCCGCGGAGCCAAATTCCGGCTCCTGTTCTGGGCTCCGGTACCAAGCCCGCAGAACACCGGTCCCCCTAGGGTTCGCCTGAGAGCGGTTCCGATGCGAGGGGTGCCCATGTCCGCCATCGATCCAGCGCAGTTCCGGAGTGTTCTGGGGCGGTTCCCGACCGGGGTCGCGGTCATCACCGCCACCGGGCCGCAGGACCGGCCCGCGGGAATGGCGTGCAATTCGTTCACCTCGGTCTCCCTGGACCCGCCGCTGGTCCTGTTCGGCGCCGCGGTCGGTTCCGCGACGCTGCCGGTGATCCGGGAGTCCGGGCGGTTCTGCGTGAACGTGCTGGGAGTCCGGCACGAGCGGCTGTGCCGCCAGTTCGCCGCCAGGGGCGTCGACCGGTTCGCCGACGTCCGGTGGACGCCCTCGCCGTGGGGCCCGCAGCTGTCCGAGGCGATCGCGCGGATCGACTGCGCGGTGACCGCCGAGCACCCGGCCGGGGACCACCTGGTGGTGATCGGCCGGGTGGTGCGGCTGGCGGCGACCGGCGACGAGGCCCCGCTGGTGTTCCACCGCGGCCGCTACGGGTCGTTCGCCGCCACCGCGGACCTGCTCGGCTGACGCCCCGGCGCCGACCGCGGGTGCGGTCGGCGCCGGGTGCGCGGTCAGTCGAAGCTGGTGGGCACCAGCTCCAGCGCGGCCAGGCTCTCGATGAAGAAGAAGACCCCGCGGAAGAACACCAGGGCGTCACCGCGGACCAGCCGAAGCTGCTTGTCCACCACCATCCGCTGGTGGTTGAGCTGCCCGGCGAAGAACTGCCGCCAGGTGTCCCGGGTCCCGACGATCACGAAGTCCGCGGCCACCGGTTCGCCCGGCGCGATGATCTCCGCCGCGGCGCACTCCCCCTCCCGCCAGGTCAGTTGCAGGTAGGACGTGCTGCCGTCGCGCTCCTGCACCCCCAGCGCCCAGGTGAAGGAGTACGGTCCCCGCGTCGCCGCGATCCACTCCCAGTAGCTGTCCTGCTTGCGGGCCAACGTCTCCTCGCTCGGCCCGCGGTCGATCCGGTCGCGAGCGGCCTCGGCCCACTCCGCGCTGAGGAACCGGTAGGTCTGCACGGCGGTCATCGGTCAGCCTCCCGCGATCTCGGGCTGGATGTTGTTCACCATCTCCTGGATCTCCGGCGGCAGCGAGATGCCCACATCGGACAGCTTGTTGTTCACCTGCCGGATCATGAACTGGACGACCTCCTCCTCGGAGAAGCCCAGCGGTTCCAGCGGCGCGGGCACGCTCGCACCGCCGTTCATCGCCAGCTCGGTGCGCAACGTCTCGTGGATCTCGTGCAGCAGCCGCGGATCCTGCTGCACCGAGTCGCGCAGGAACCGCATGCCGAACTGGACGTGCCGGGCCTCGTCCCGGCAGGAGGCGATGAAACCCGTGTAGTAGCCGGGCAGATATCCCTTGTTGCGGCAGTAGGTCAGGGTCAGCTTCATGATCGTCAGCGCCAGCACGCCCTCGATCCACAGGAAGTACGAGGTGGCGTACCGCACCCGCTTGGCCGGGCTCTCCGGGTCCAGGCGCAGGTCCTCGGCCAGGTAGGACAGCAGGCCGAAGGCGCCCACGAACGTCTCGGGCACGTGCGGGAAGGAGGAGGTCAGCAGCTCCTCCACCGAATCGCCGGACAACCCGACGACCTCCCGGTAGAAGCGGTCGAAGAACAGCGTGTGCCGGGCCTCGTCCTCCAGCTGGGTGCAGAGGTACATCTTGGCCTCTTCGCTGCCGGTGAGCATGAAGATCGGCAGCTCGACCTCCACCTGGCGCTCCGCGTGGTGGAACGCCGCGGCGATCTCGGTGAAGGCCTTGCGCTCCACCTCGGTCATCTTCTCCCGCCAGTCGATGACGTCCTGGCTGAAGTCGAGGTCGTAGGCGTTCCACCGGTGCGTGAAGTACCGCTTGTACAGGTCGATGTAGTCCGGCAGCTTCTTCAGGTCCTTGTGCACGTAGTCGATCATGTCGTCGATGCTGACGTCCTTGAGCTCCGTCAGCGTCGAGCGCTCGACCGACTCCACCAGGGCCGATGACATCTGCGCCATCCGGCGATCTCCCATTCTCTCCGTCTTGCCGGGTCCGTGATCTCGGGGCGGCCTCAGCCGCGCCCGCAGGCGCCGGGGACCAGCTCCCCGGCGGGCACGGGTTCGAGTTCGTGGTTGAGGATGGCGTGCTCCAGCTCGCGCAGTTGCGGGCTCGGCTCCAGGCCAAGCTGACCGATCAGGGCGGCTCGCGTCCTGCGGTACAAGCTCAGCGCCTCGGCCTGCCGCCCGGTCTCGTACAGCGCCCGCATCAGGCGGCCGCAGACCTGCTCGTGCAGCGGATCGGCTTCCACCAAGCGCTCCAGGTCGCCGATCACGTCCGCGCAGCGGCCCAGCGCGAGGTCCGCGTCGATGCGGTTCAGCAGCACCGCCATCCGTTCGTTGTGCAGCGCCCGCAGTTCCGGCCAGGCATATCCGTGCTCGGCCAGATCCGTGAGCACCGGGCCGCGCCACAGGCGCAACGCCGCGCGCAGCGTCGCGCCCGCCCGTTCCGCCCGACCGGCCCGCAGTTCGGCGCGGCCGCGGTCGGCCAAGCACCGGAAGGTCGCCAGGTCCAGCGACTCCTCGTCGACGCGCAGCAGGTACCCCGGCCCGTCGCGCAGCAGCTCGACGGGGCGGGCCGCACTCCGCGCGGCGGCGAGGATGCCGCGCAACCGGAAGATCGCGTTGTGCAGGATCTGCCGCCCGGTCGGCGGCACCTTCGTCGGCCAGACGGCGTCGATCAGCCTGCTCACCGGCACCATCTCGTTGCGGTGCAGCAGCAGGAAGCCCAGCGTGGCGCGTTGCCGCACCCCGTTCACCCGCACCGAGCGGTCGCCGTCGTGCACCTGCAGCGGGCCCAACACCTGGAATCGCATGTCTCCCCCTCAGCGCGAAAGGGCCGGATCTCCGAAAATGCCGGAGACTCACGGCTTGCCTATCCCCCAACCCGTATCGCGCTCGTGCGCGGAATCGGCCCCGCGCGCCGAAGGATGAACGAATTGCACCACTTCCCGCCTCCAGTCCGCACCACTCATTTCGAACAGCGTTCATGACATCGTCGTCGATCACGATTGTGCAGCTGGCCGCCGCGCGCCCTCCAGCCGAGAACGGGCTCATGATCCTGCAGTTCCATTTCCGGAGAAGTGCGGCGGCTGCGGTGAATAGCCCTGATGACAGCACCGGCAGCGGGCAAACGGCCGATTCAGGCTTCCCTTAACACGATTTTCAGCCGAGCGCAAAATACCGCGGGGTAAACGGGGAGTCAAAACCGGGTGCGCGCAACGCTTTTCGCCCCCGGCGGGGCCGCTGGTGACCGCAGCGCGGGCCGGGCTCAGCTCTCCGGGAACAGGTTGTGCTTCATCACCGCGTACCCGAACTGGAACCTGCTGGCGGCGTCGTAGCGCTGCATGAGCTGGGCGATGTGCTTGCGCGTCGTGCGCACGGACAGGCCGAGGCGCCGGGCGATGGCGTCGTCCTTGGCCCCGTCGATGAGCATCCGGACGATCTCGCCCTTGAGGTCGTCGCCGATGGAGTCCACCGCGCGGCTCCGGGCGTCGAAGTCCTTCGCGGCGACCCAGGCGTGCTCGAAGCAGGAGCAGAAGAAGCCGACCAGCGTGGGGTCGCGCACCACCGCGGCCGCACCCCGGACCACGTCGTCGGCCGGGATGAACGCCACGCTGCGGTCGAACACGATCATCCGGGCGAACAGCGCTTCAGCGGTGCGGAACTGGGCGCCCGCCCCGGCCAGCAGGGCGACGTGCTCCCGGGTGACCTGGTCGAACCGCGCGGTGTGCTGGTAGAGCACCCGCATGCGCATTCCCCGGCCCAACAGCTCCAGATCCCGCTCGCGCGCTTCCGCCAGCTCGTGGGCCGAGCGGCCACCGCCGGGCTGCATGCTCAGCACCTCCGAGGTGCAGGTGGCGGCGGCCTTGCGCAGCAGGCTGCGCACCACCTCCACGTCCTGGACCACGTCCACCGTCGCGCTCTGCCGGCTGCCGAAGGGGCTGGCCCGGAACAGCGCGGCCATCCGCTCCAGCTCGATCCGGAACTGGTTCACCGAGGTCTGCCGGTCCAGCAGCTCCACCTCGATCGGGGCCAGCAGGCTGGTCGCGGCGATCACCGGGTCGACGGGGACGAAACCGTCGTCGCGACCGTGGAACCGGTGCACGAGGTGCAGCGCCAGCAGGTTGCCGACGATCACCTCGATCTCGTCGGCACCGCAGCCGAACTCCGAGGTGGCGTCGGCGATGGTGAAGCTGCCCCGCCCCAGGCTCCACTCGTAGAGGTCGAAACCGCCGGGGACGAGCTTCGGCACGCTCGGGAGAGCGGTGTCGGCGGATTCCCCGCCCGCCAGGTGGATCGCCAGCTCACGGCGCGGGTCGGTGTTCGACCGCTCGCTGCTCACCAGCCCGGAGCACAGCGCCGACCACAATCGCTTCCGCAATTCATCAGCACCACCCCCAGCACCACCGGAAGAAATCGGGCCCGTGTCGGACATCGAAGTCCCAACCCCCTAGGACTCGCACTCCGAGAAACTCACCGCACCCGCGCCACAAGATCAACAGCCTAGCACGGAAAGTTTATGCCGGTCAACAGTTTTCAGCGCGCAGCGGCCACATTTCAGTCCGGCACAGCACTCGCCCGACCGGCAACATGACGTGAATCACACCGGCGCCGAGCCGGTCCCGGCACATTCTGGATTTTCCCGCGATAGCTTGGTCCTGGCAATGATCGCAGCGCTTCGAGGCGCAATTTCAGCGAGAAGACCCGTTGAGCGGTACCCGGTGCGCTGAACGGCGCCCGGGGGCTGGTCGCGCTGCTCCATTCGAATCAGCGCCGAGATCCGCCCGCCGCACGGCAGTTCCGCCTCCCCTCCGCGGACATCGCGCCGAGGTCTCCCAGCACCGAAGCGCGACTGTCCACAACGGACGTCGACGCGCGCCCGTTCGCACTGCCTCGACCGAAGGAGATCCGCAGGAATGACAGAGACGACCAGCCTCGCCCCGCCCGTCCGCTGCCTCTCCCCCACGGAGAGCTGGTACACCGGGCTCGGGGCCTACGTGGGCTACGTCATGGAGGCGAGCGGGCACCTGGACGTGCCCGCGCTTTCCGCTGCGCTGCAAGCCATCCGGCGCGCCTACCCGGTGCTGGCCGCGCGCCTGCGCTCGGTCGCCGGGCACCAGGTCCTGGTCGCCGGAGACGACTCGCCGCCCGAGGTCGGCGTCCGCGACGGAGACATCGCCGAGCCGCTGGCCGGGTTCGACGTGGACCCGCACGACGCGCTGTCGGCGGTCCACGTGGTCCGCGACGGCGACCGGGCCGCCGTCGCGCTGGTGGTCCACCACGCGATCGCCGACGGGCACCACGGGCTCGCGGTGCTGGAGGCGTTCTGGTCCAGCTACACCGACATCGTCGAGGGCAGGCCAGCCGACCTCGGCACCCGCGGCTACCCGGACGCGGTGGAGAAGATCCTCGCCGACCGCGGGATCGGTGACTACGCCTACCCCGACCCGCCGACCGGGGAACCGGCCGCGCCCGCTCCGGCCGACCTCCCGGCGTTCGCGAACCGGTTCGTCCGCTGCGACGTCGACACCGCGAGCCTGCTGGACCTCGGCCACCGCGCGAAGCTCACGCTCAACGCGCTCGTCTCGGCGGCGATCATCCGGGCCGAAGCCGCCGAGCGCGAGCGGTCGATCAGCGAGATCCCGTACTTCATCACCGTGGACATGCGCAAGCGGCTGTCGCCGCCGGTGGAGACGACCGCAGGGACGAACGTGCTCAGCTTCGTCGGCTTCACCGCCGCCGAGGACACCGAGACCGATCTCCTCGGCTTGGCGCGCGCTGTCGCCACCCGTCTCCCGGAAGCCCTCGACGAGGGGACGAGCATCCGGCGGACCGCGATGGAGATCCGGGGATTCCTCGACCACCTGACCGGGCCGTCCACGCCGGGAAGCGTGCTGACGAGCAACATCGGCACGATCCCGGCGCTGCGCAGCCCGGCCGGGCTGACGCTGGAGAGGTTCCGCGGCTCGCTGTACAACAAGGTCCAGGACGCGAGCCTGCTCAGCCCGGTCCGGTCGGATTCCACCTATCTCTACGAGATCTACTCGTACCGGGGGAGGACGACCGTCGAAGCCCTGGTCGGCGACCCGGCGCAGCACGAGTCCGCGCAGCGCAAGATCGCGCTGATCGAGTCGATGCTGACCGCGCTGCCCGACGTCGGGTAGCGGCGGCCGGGTCCCCGCCGGTGATCGGCGGGGACCCGGCCAGGTGTCGCGAGCTCCGTCAGCCGACGATCGCGGCCGCCTGCTCGGCGGCGCGCAGACCGGACTCGAAAGCCCCTTCCACGAACCCGATCCAGCCGCTGGCGATGTCGGAGGTCGCGAAGGCGATCCGGCCGTGCGGCTGCTGGATCTCGGGCAGCTGCGCGGTGAGCTGGTTGGGCTTGCGCAGCGCCCAGGCGCCCAGCGCGTACGGGTCGCTTCCCCAGTCCTGGGCGCGGAAGTCGACCAGGGTCGCCTCCGGCAGGACCTCCTTCAGCGCGACCTCGACCGCCGAGCGGTCGCGGATGTCCAGGACCGGCAGCGCGTTGATGGCGAACATCAGCTGGCCGTCGTCCAGCCTGCCCTGGGAGATCACGGTGACCAGCTGGTCGCCCTCGACCCCGCTGACGGTCACGTCGTCGGGCACCCCGCGCACGTGCAGCCACAGCTTGCGCACGTTGGGCACGCCGACGCCCTGCTCCGTCGCGGTGGCGTGCACCTCCGGCAGGCCGGGCAGGAACTTGATCGTCCGCCACACGTTGAGCGGCACCGCCATCACCACGGTCTTGGCCGTGTAGCTCTGGCCGAGACCGGCCGTGACGGTGACCCGGTCCGCGTCCTGGCTGACCGCGCGGACCGGGGTGTTCAGGCAGACCGTCGCCTTCGAATCGTCGATGAGGGCCTTGATGAAGGCCGACATGCCACCGGCCGGGCGCAGCGACTGGCTGGTGTACCACTTGGCCGGGTCCCAGCCCGCCAGCGCCCACCACTGCGCGAGCGCGGTCAGCGCGCCGAAGGAGCTGGAGCCGCCGGACTGGCCCGCGGTGATGCCGGTGATCCAGTTCTGGTCGTCCTGCGACAGCTGCAGTTCCTCGATCCGGTCCCGCAGCGAGAGGTGGTCGACCTTGGCGACCAGGTCCTCCCGGGTGAGCGGTTCGCCGGGGTTGGGGAAGTACTCCTCCGACCCCTCGAACAGCTTGTCCAGCAGCCCGCCCTGGCGGGCCACCAGCTCCTCGATCGTGAAGTTGCCCGGCCCGTTCGGCGTCGGCATCACCGCGCGGGTCACCGCGGGCGCGCTGACGGTCCCGATGCCGTACCGGCGCATCGCGTCCATCACCAGCGGGTGCGCCGGGGACACGAACTGCCCGCCCAGCTCGACGCTCTGGCCCGCGAAGGTGTCCGTCCAGGTGCGCCCGCCGAGGCGGTGCCGCGCCTCGAGCACCAGCGTCTTGAGCCCCTTCGCGGTCAGCTCGCGGGCTGCGGCCGCTCCTGCGAACCCGGCGCCCACGACGATCACGTCGTAGTCCTGGCGCGTCACCGACGAATCGTCGTTGACTATGCGCGCTTCGGCCATTCTCAACTCCCCAGTCCGTGCTTCGGCATTGTCCGTGCCACTCCCGCATCGCTGAAGCGGATTCCACCAACGGCTCGCGATTTCCCGATCGCGACACCAGGTAGACGTATTGGCCGACGCGGATGGTTCCACATCCGGGAAAACCAGCGCGAAATCACCCGTTCAGCCTATCAAGTCGCGAGATTTCCTTGCCGTGGCAACGGTTTTCGTGAACCTGTCCGAACACGACGAGTCGCACCTGCCGCCGCCGAAAATGCGACAGGTGTGGTGTTTGGGAAACCGCCGGGGAAATTTCGCGTCAACGGCGTGCCGCGCCCGCCCGCGCACGCGGAAATTCGGTCGCCGACCGGAGATCTCCGGCACGGCATCCGTTTCCGCGATACCCCCGTCCGCGGAACGGGGCGGCACGCCGCGACCGCGCGCCGAGGGTCCGCGCGAAGCGCGAACACGGCCCTCCAGCGCGCGGGATCAACCCGCAGCCCAGCGGTTCGCCCTGGCGAGAACCGCTAAGGCGTCAGGCCGACCACCCTCCCGCCGCGGCGGTGGCCTTGGCGAACTCGGCGAAGGACCGCGGTTCCCGGCCGAGGGCGCGCTGCACGCCGTCGGAGACGTGCTCGTCCTTGCCGGTCCGCAGCGGCTCGACGACGTCGGCGAAGCCCTCCGCGTCGGCGGCCGGGAGCCCCTGCTCGACCAGTTCCGCGACGAACTCCTCGACCGACAGCGGCACGTAGCGGATCTCGCGACCGGCGGCCTCGGAGATGGTGGCGACCGCCTCGGCCAGCGTGAGCGCCCGGGGCCCGGACAGCTCGTAGATCTGCCCCGAGTGCCCGTCCTCGGTCAGCGCCGCGACCACCACCGCCGCGATGTCCTCGGCGTCGATGAAGCTGGCCGCCCCGTCGCCGCCGGGCAGCCGCAGCTCGCCAGCCCGGATCGCGTCGGCGAAGAAGCCCTCGCTGAAGTTCTGCGCGAACCAGCCCGGTCGGCTGATCGTCCACTCCAGACCGCTCTCCTTCACCGCGGCCTCGCTGTCGAGCAACGCGTCCCGGACGCCGCCGGGGTCCTTGGCGTAGTTCGGGTCCTCGATGCCGCGCCCCGAGGCCAGCACGATCCGCTCCAGGCCGTGCTGCACCGCCTTCTCGACGAACGGGCGGACGAGCCGCGTGCCGTCCAGCTGCACGACGTAGGCGGACCGGGCGCCCTCCAGCGCGGCGTCCCAGGTGCCGCTGTCGGCCCAGTCGAAGACGTGCTCGCCGCTGCGGGACGCGGCGCGCACCGGCACCCCCTTGGCCCGCAGCTGGGCGACGACCCGGCTGCCGGACTTCCCGGTCGCCCCGGTGACAAGAATTGGCTTTTCAGACATGACCCCAGCCAACCAGCCGAAATCGAGAGGATCCATGGCTAACAAGCTCCCCTCGATGTCCGCGCGTCTACACTTGGGGGCATGGACGCCGTGTCGGAGCTGCTGGCGGAGGTACGGGCGCGCGGCGCCGTCTTCCGGCAGGCGATCATGCGACCGCCGTGGGCCCTGCGGATGGCCAGCGGAGCACCGCTGACCCTGGCCACGATGCTGCGCGGCCACGCGTGGATCGTCCCGGACGAGCACGAACCGGTGCGCATCGAGGCCGGTGACATCGCCGTCGTGCGCGGCGACGTGCCCCACGCGGTGGCCGACTCGCCCACCTCCACGCCGGAGGCGGTGGTGACCAGCGCCGACTACTGCTCGTCGGTCGAGGGCGTCGAGCAGGCGTCCGGGTTGGCGCGGACCTGCGGCGAACCCGCCGACGAGTCCGCCGCCGTGCTGCTCAGCGGAGCGTTCGAGCGCCGGGGAGAGCTCAGCGAGCGGCTGCTGCAGGCGCTGCCGCCGGTGCTGGTGGTCCCGGCCGAGGAGCGCCCCTTCCCGTCCCCGGAGCAGGTGGCCGAGGAGGTGGCCCGGGACCGGCCGGGCCAGCAGCTGGTGCTGGACCGGCTGCTGGACCTGATGCTCGTCTCGGCCCTGCGCAGCTGGTTCGACAACCCGAACGCCGATGCCCCGGCGTGGTGCCGCGCGCTGGACGACCCGGTGGTGGGCGTCGCGCTGCGGCTGCTGCACGACACGCCCGCCCACCCGTGGACGGTGGCGGAGCTGGCCACCAAGGTCGGCGTGTCGCGGGCGGCGCTGGCCCGCCGGTTCACCGCGCTGATCGGCGAACCGCCGATGGCCTACCTGACGAACTGGCGGATCGCCCTGGCCGCCGACCTGCTGCGCAAGACCGACCAGACGGTGGACTCGATCGCGCGGAAGGTGGGCTACGCCAACGCTTTCGCGCTCAGCGTGGCCTTCAAGCGCCTGCGCGGCACCCGCCCCAGCGACTACCGCAAACCAGCGCAGCAGACCGGCTGACCACGCCTGTCCACATCGGACGGAAACGCGCGCCGGGGTCAGCGCGCCGTGTAGCCGCCGTCGACCAGCAGGTCGGTCCCGTTGACCATCGCCGCCGCGTCGGAGGCGAGGAAGACCGCCGTGGCCGCGATCTCCTCGGGGAGGGCGAACCGGCCGGTGGGGATGAGCGCCTTCAGCGCGTCGCCCTTCGGGCCCTCCCAGGCCTTGCGGCCGAGCTCGGTGAGCACCACCGTGGGCGAGATCGAGTTGACCGTGACACCGCGACCGGCCCACTCCGCGGCCAGCACCTTGGTCAGGCCGATCACGCCGAACTTGGACGCGCAGTAGGCGGCGTGCTGGTCGAGCGCGACGCTCCCGGCCTGCGAGGCGAGGTTGATGATCCGCCCGCAGCCCGCGGCGAGCATGTGCTTGCCGACCGCCTGCGAGACCAGGAACGTGCCGGTCAGGTTGACCGCCATCGTCCTGTCCCAGGCCTGCTGGCCGAGCTCCTCGGCCGGGGCCAGCAGCGCCACGCCCGCGCTGTTCACCAGGACGTCGACGCGCCCGAAGGCGGCCACCACGGCGCTCACCGCGGTCTCGACCGAGGTCGCGTCGGAGACGTCGCAGGCGAAGCCCCGCGCGCCACCGCCGATCTCCTCGGCGCGGGCCTGCGCCGCCTCTTCCTGCAGGTCGAGGATCGCGACCCGGGCCCCCTTGACGGCGTAGGCCGCCGCGATCGCGCCTCCGATTCCGGAAGCCCCTCCCGTGATCACCGCGACCTTGTCCGCCAGTCCGAAGCTCAGGTCCACGTTCGCGGGTTCGCTCGTCATCTGCCCTCTCCTCGTCGTTGCTCCAGTTGGAGCAGAACCTACCCAATGAGGTGCCCCGGGTGGACCGTTCGGGTGCCCTCCGATCACCAACCGGGCCGGGTGACGTTGGTGGCCGGGTCTCCCGGGCTCCCCGATCATCTGGCTGTCCGAAGTGCGGGAACGACCGAAGGGCAGGAGCGGCAGTGAACCTGGTGGAGCTGGCGATGAGCGGCTGGTACTCGAGGTCGATCTCGACGGCGGTCCGGCTGGGGATACCCGACCTGATCGCCGACCGACCCCGGAAGCTCGACGAGCTCGCCGCCGTCCTGGACGTCGACCCGGCGATGCTCCGGGGGCTGCTGCGGATGCTCGTCTCCGCCGGGGTCGTCGTCCGCGACGGCGAGGCCTTCGCGCTCCGGGAGGACTTCGCGGAGCTGCGCTCCGATCACCCGCGCACGATGCGCAACGTCTTCACCCTGTTCGCCGAGACCTACGACGACGCGTGGGCCGGGCTCGGACACACCGTGCGCACCGGTGAGTCCGGGTACGAGCACGTCTTCGGCGTGCCGCTGTACGTCCACCTGGAGCGGGACGCCGACGCCGCGCGCGTCTTCGACGCCGCGATGGCGGAGCTGGCGCGCCCGGTCGCCGCCGAGTTCGTGCGCCACCACGACTTCTCCGGGCTGAGCACCGTCGTGGACGTCGGCGGCGGCTCCGGCGCGCTGCTGCGCGAGGTCCTCGGCGCCAACCCGCACCTGAGCGGCGTGGTCGCCGACCGCGGGACCGTGTGCCGACGCGGGGCCGAAGACCTGCGGCGCTCCGGGGACCAGGACCTCATCGCGAGGTTGTCCTTCGCGCCGTCGGACTTCTTCGCCGACCTGCCTGCGGGCAGCGACCGCTACCTGCTCAAGAACGTCCTCTTCGACTGGAGCGACGCCGACCGGGTGCGGATCCTGCGCACCATCGCCGACGCCATGACCCGCCCGGCGGCGCGGCTGCTGGTCCTCGAACCGCTGGCGCACCACGAGGAGGACTGGTCGTCGCTGACCCGCGCGGTGTTCTGCGGCTCGGACGTCCCGGTGCTCGACGAGCACCGGCTCCGGGCGCTGCTCGACGAGGCCGGGTTCGACGTGCTCTCGACCGCCCGGCTGGAGTCCACCCAGCACACCCTCCTGGAGTGCGGGGTCCGCCGGAGCTGACCAGCGCGTGCCGGGAACACCCGGACGGGCGATCATGGAGGGCACGACGGTCCGCGTGCACCTCCGAGGGAGCAGATGAGCACCACGCACTCCGCCCCGGCCAAGGGCAGCCCGCTGCTGCTCGTCCTGTTCGCGGTGGCGCTGGCACCGACGTTCCTCGTCGGCTACGCGGTGGGTGCCGGGTCGGCGTCGGTGGTGGGCGGGTTCGTCGCCATGTACTCGCTGATCGCGTTCCTCGGCGGCCCGCTGCGCGCCGACCTGCGGCTGGCCGCCGCGCTGAGCCCGCTGCTGCTGTTCGCCGCGATCGTGCCGCGGCTGCTCGGCGAGGTCTCCCGGCCCGCCGCGATCGCCGTCCTCGTGGTGATCGTGTTCGTCGCGGCGCTGCTGCCGCTGCGCGGGCCGCGGTTCGTGACCGTCGGGCTCGGGCTGGGCATGGTCGCGCTGTTCGCCTACGGCATGGCGCTGATCGGACCGGCCGGTCCCTGGCAGGTCGTCGTCGCCGCGGTGACCGGCGTGGTGATCGCGGTCGTGCTGCGGGTGCTGCTCGGGCTGCCGGACCCGTCGAAGGCGACCCGCGAGAAGATCGCCGACGTCCTCGTCGCCGACGTCCCCGCCACGGCGGCGGCCTTCGACACCTGGCTGGCCGACGGCCGCCGCCGCTGGCTCGGCATCGCGCTCGGCGCGGCGTCCCGCTACCGCTTGGCCCTGCACGCCGCCGAGGCGGTCCAGCGCGCGGAGCAGGTGGACGACGCGCTGGACGCGCTGCGCGCCAGAGCCCGCGACATCGCTGAGCGGCTGCGGGCCAAGCGCCCCGGTGCCGCGCAGCCGGTCGAGAACAGCCCGGCGGTTCCCGCGTTCGCCGCCGAGGCCGCGGCCGCTCTGGACGCCGTCGAGCGGGCCGTGGACCAGCGGGACACCTCGCGGGTGCCGTCGGCCGACCGGCACCACCGGCTGCGGGACGCCGTCCTGCGGCCCTCCGTGCGGTTGCGCTCGATCCAGGTCCGGCACGCGGTGCGCACGGCGTTCGGGCTGCTGCTGATCCTGGTGATCACCGCGCACCTGCCCGCCGGTGATCCGCTGGTGGCGACCGCGCTGCTGACGACGTTCGGCATCCTGCAGGCGAGCTGGCGCGAGACCCTCACCAAGGCCCGGCCGCGCGTCCTCGGGCTGATCGGCGGTGCCGCCCTGACCGCGGTGAGCATCCTGGTGGTGCCCGCCGCGTACCTCCCCGTGGTCGCGCTGGCCGCGCTCGTCGTGGCGCTGTGGAACATGATGGCGCGGCCCGCGCTGGCCTACACGTTCATGGTCGTCGTGACGGTCGGGTTCAACACGTCGCTGCGGCACACCGACCCGGTCCGCACCCTGGTCGAGTACGCGGCCCTGACGCTCGTCGCGGTGCTCATCGGTGTCCTCGTCGGCTTCGCCGTCGTCCCCGGCCTGCGACCCGAACCGCTGCAGCGCCGGATCGTCGCCGCGCGGGCAAAGACCGCGGCGGCCCTGCGGGCGATGACCGGATCGGCCACCAGCCCGGAAACGCTCGCCCTGCACCGCGCCGCCGCGCAGGCCCGCGCGGAGCTCACCCCCGACCGCGAACAGCTCGACGACGACCAGCTCGCCGAGCTGGACCGCTTCCGCGCCGCGCTGCGCGACTTCTCGACGCTCGCCGCCACCGCCGCACTCGATCCCGACTCCGATCCCGACCGGCTCAACGCCGCCCTCGACGCGCTCGACGACCGGGCAGCGCCCGCACCGACCGACGGCCAAGCCCCCGAGTCGGTCCTGGCCGGTCTCGCCGAGCAGGTCCGGGCCACCGAGGCGCAGCTGCTGGCCACCCTCCCCCACCCCGGCGGTCGCTCCTGAGACGTTCCCCCACGGAGTGAAACATGTTCTAATCGGGGCGGGTCGGAGCGGAGGAGGGATGCCGGTGCGATACGGCGTCGTGCTGTTCACCAGCGATCGCGGCGTCTCGCCCGCCGAGGTGGCGCGGGCCGCGGAGGAGGCGGGGTTCCACTCCTTCGCCGTCCCCGAGCACACCCACATCCCGGTCCGGCGGGAGGCCGCCCACCCGGGCACCGGCACCGGCGAGCTGCCCGACGACCGCTACCGGCGCACGCTCGACCCGTGGGTCGCGCTGGCGACGGCGGCGTCGGTCACGCAGCGGATCGCGCTGTCCACCGCCGTCGCGCTGCCCACCGAGCACGACCCGATCTCGCTCGCGAAGACGATCGCGACGCTCGACCACCTCTCCGGCGGCCGCGCCGTGCTGGGCACCGGCTTCGGCTGGAACACCGACGAGCTGGCCGACCACGGCATCCCCGGCGGGCGGCGGAGGACCGCGCTGCGCGAGTACCTCGACGCCATGCGGGCGCTGTGGTCGCAGGAGGAAGCCAGCTACGAGGGTGAGTTCGTGCACTTCGGCCCGAGCTGGGCCTGGCCGAAACCGGTGCGCGACGGGCACATCCCGGTGCTGCTCGGCGCGGGCGGCACGGAGCGCAACCTCGCCTGGGTGGTGCAGCACGCCGACGGCTGGATCACCACACCGGGCGAGAACGACGTCGAGGACCGAGTGCGGCGCCTCCGGGAGCTCTGGCGGGAAGCCGGGCGCGACGGTGCGCCCGACGTCATCGCGCTGGCGGGCAAACCTGACCCCGGCACGCTGGACGCCTGGGCGGAATGCGGGGTGACCGAGGTCCTGTTCGGACTTCCCGACGCCCCCGCCGAAGCGGTCACCGCCTACATCTCCCGCCTCGCGACGCGCGTCGGCCTCCGCGCGGGGTGACCCGGGACGGATCTCAGGACTCGGCGATCTGCTCCTGGACCCACTCGTGGAAGGCCGCGATGTGGTGCTCGCTGGGCACGAAGACACCACCCCGGGCGTAGGCGCGGGAGTCCATCGACAGCTGGCAGCGCTCGCACGCCTCGAAGTCCTGCCGGTTGACCCGGTCGAACAGCTCGACCGAGTGCGACAGGTCGCGGCCGGACTCGACGACCTCCGGCAGGTACAGCCAGTCGCACTCGATCAGCGTGCGGTCCGGGGCCACCGGGAACATCCGGTGCAGGATCACGTGGTCGGGCACCAGGTTGATGAACACCTGCGGCTTGACCGTGATCGCGTAGTAGCGGCGGTCCTGGTGCTCGCCGATGCCGGGCAGCCGGTCGAGCCCGGCGCTGCCGTCCACGGTGAAGCCCTCGACGTCCGAACCGAACTCCGCGCCGTGGCCGACGTAGTACTGGGCGGCGAAGCCGTCGGCGAACTCCGGGAGCACCTCGGTGAGCTCGGGGTGGATGGTCGCGCAGTGGTAGCACTCCATGAAGCTCTCGATGACCTGCTTCCAGTTCGCCTTGACGTCGTAGTTGATCCGCGCGCCCAGGCTCAGGGAGGCGATGTCGTAGGCGTCGATCTCCCCCGCGTCGCCGAGCCGCTCGCCGACGTCGGCGATCACGGTGTCCTCGAACGAAGGCGGTTCGTCGGCCAGGCAGACCCAGGCGTAGCCCAGCCACTCGCGCAGGTGAAGCCGGTTCAGCCCGTACTCGGTGCGGTCCACGTCGGGCATGCTGGTCAGGTTCGGCGCGGCGATCAGCTTGCCGTCCAGGGCGTAGGTCCACGCGTGGTAGGGGCACTGGAAGGAGCGTTTCACCTGACCCGACTCCTCCGTGCACAGCTGCGCACCGCGGTGTCGGCACACGTTGAGGAAGGCGTTGAGCTCACCGCCGCGCCCGCGGGCGATCAGCACGCTCTCCCGGCCGACCTGCACGGTGCGGAACGCGCCCGGCCCCGCCAGGTCGTCGCTGCGCACCGCGCAGAACCAGCGCGCCTCGAAGATCCGGGACTGCTCCAGGGCGAAGATCGCCGGATCGGTGTAGAACTGGCCAGCCGGGGTGGCCAGCAAGCTCTCCGTCGGTCCGGTCGTCGTCATGGCAACCTCACTCGCGTGGTAGGGCAACCCGTCCTGATCGGGGTTGGCGGATCTGAACTCGTACCGGGACGGCTCGGCACAACACCTCGGGACCGCCGGTGCGGGAGGTGAACGTCTCGGTGTTGCGCGATGAGCACACCGTTTCTCTTCGAGGAACACACCATGAAGCCGGAGGCACCGCCTGTCAAGGCAGCGGGACCGGCGCTTCAGCGGAGCGATCCCACGTGGCACTGCGGCGGTTCGCCAGCACCGGTTGCCGCGAGCAGGCAAAACCCGCTCCGCGCGACCAGGTCTGACCACAAAGGACGGTCCGACGGGCGCGATGCTCTTCCGTCGGTCGAATTCCTTGTCCTTCAATGTGCAACACTTCGACGACCCTCTCCGCGAATCGCGATCACCCTCCTGCAGCGGTCTTTTCGGCACGCAGAGCACCGCGGCTCAGCGGAGTTGCTTGACACCCGGTCGGCCTCGCGGCATGGTCTAGCGCATTCGCGCTGCGGCTGGCCCTCCGCCGCCCATCAGCGCATTCGACCGCGACTCGCCGTCGAAGATGCCGCGAACGACCCGCTTTCTCCGTTCGGTCCGCGCTGGCGAGTTCGCGAAAAACGTCCTCCCGACGCGATGAGAGGAGGCGACGTCCCGTCGGACGTCGATCCACATGGCTCCGCGCAATCCCACCGCACCACCAGATCCCTCCCCCGGCGCACCTCGTGTCGACCGCACCGTGTTCGGGGTTTCCGCCCTGCTGGCCCTGGCCTTCGTCGGCTGGGGCCTGTGGCGCACCGACCTGCTCGGCGAGGTGTCCTCGGCCGCGCTCGCCTGGCTGATCACCAACGGCGGCTGGGCCTTCGTGCTCGTCGCCAGCGCTCTGGTGGTCTTCGCGCTGTGGCTGGCCGCCAGCCGCTACGGGCGGATCCCGCTGGGCGCGGACGGCGAACGCCCCGAGTTCAAGACGGTCTCCTGGGTCGCGATGATGTTCAGCGCGGGCATGGGGATCGGGCTGATGTTCTACGGCGTCAGCGAACCGCTGGCCCACTTCTCCGCCCCACCACCGGGAACCGTCCCGCCCAACAGCGACGCGGCCGTCGAGACCGCCATGGCCACTTCGCTGTTCCACTGGACGCTGCACCCGTGGGCGATCTACGCCGTGGTCGGGCTCGCCATCGCCTACAGCAGCTTCCGGCGCGGGCGCAGCCAGCTGATCAGCTCGGTGTTCGCCCCGCTGCTGGGCGTGCGGAAGTCCCAGGGGCCGCTGGGAAAGCTGATCGACGTGCTGGCCATCTTCGCCACGCTGTTCGGCTCGGCTGCCTCGCTGGGGCTCGGAACGCTGCAGATCGGCAGCGGGCTCCGCGCCAGCGGCTGGTTGCCGGACTCGCCCGGCGTCGGCCTGCTGGTGGCCGTGATCGCCCTGCTGACCGCCGCCTTCGTCGCCTCGGCGGTTTCCGGCGTGGCCAAGGGGATCCAGTGGCTGTCCAACACGAACATGGTGCTCGCCGCGGTGCTCGCGGTGTTCCTGCTCGCGGTGGGACCGACCGTGTTCATCCTCGGCCTGGTGCCCTCCTCGATCGGCAGCTACTTCCGCGACGTGGCCGAGATGACCGCCCGCACCGGGGCGACGGGCGGCGACGCCATGCACGAGTGGCTGTCGTCGTGGACGATCTTCTACTGGGCGTGGTGGATCTCGTGGACCCCCTTCGTCGGCATGTTCATCGCGCGCATCAGCCGCGGCCGCACCATCCGCCAGTTCGTCTGCGGCGCGGTGCTCGTGCCGTCCGCGGTCAGCGTCATCTGGTTCGCCATCTTCGGCGGCACCGCGATCGACGTGCAGCGCCGCGGCGCGGTCGCCACCGGATCGCCCGAGGCGCAGCTGTTCGACGTGCTGGCCCACCTGCCGTGGGGCGCGGTCACCGGTGTCCTGGTCATGGTGCTGGTGGCGATCTTCTTCGTCTCCGGCGCCGATGCCGCGTCCGTGGTGATGGGCACGTTGTCGCAGCGCGGATCGATCGAACCGCGCAACTCCGTGGTGATCTTCTGGGGCGTGGCGACGGGAGCCGTCGCCGCCGTCATGCTGATCGTGGGCGGTGGGAGCGACAACGCGCTCACCGGGCTGCAGAACTTGACGATCATCGTGGCGGCTCCCTTCACCGTGGTCATCGTCGCGCTGTGCGCGTCGCTGGCGAAGGACTTGCGCAGCGACCCGCTGATCCTGCGCTCCGAGAAGGGCACCGAGGTGATCGAAGCCGCGGTCCGCACCGGAGATGCCCGCTACAACGGGGAGTTCCAGCTCCAGGTGCGCAGCGCAGCCCCGGACGGATCCGCAGAGGAGGTGGACGAGTCCCAGCCCGTCAGCGGATTCGCGGTCGATCCCAGCACCGCAGGAGCGTCCGACCAGGAGTCGCCGGAACGCACCAGGACTTCCTGAATCCCCGGAAGGCACCCCGCCGCCCCGGCGGGGTGCCTTCATGCCGCAGCACTGTCCTCTTCGGACTTCCTTCCCGCACGGAACCGCCCCGACCCGCGCGACGGCGTGGTCGGGGCGGTTCGCCGTCACGGGAAGACGACGGTGCTGTGGCCGTTGAGCAGCACTCGGCGCTCGCAGTGCCAGCGCACCGCGCGGGACAGCGCGAGCGCTTCCGCGTCGCGCCCCACGGTTTGCAGCGCCCGAGGATCGTAGGTGTGGTCGATCCGGATGACCTCCTGCTCGATGATCGGGCCCTCGTCCAGGTCCGAGGTGACGTAGTGCGCGGTCGCGCCGACCAGCTTCACCCCGCGCTCGTAGGCCTGGTGGTAGGGCTTGGCGCCCTTGAAGCCGGGCAGGAACGAGTGGTGGATGTTGATCGCGCGACCGTAGAGCGCCTTGCTGGTCTCGTCGGAGAGGATCTGCATGTACCGCGCGAGCACCACCAGGTCCACCTCGTACTCCTCGACCAGCTTCAGCAGCCGGGCCTCCGCCTCCTCCTTGGTGTCCGGGGTGACCGGGATGTGCACGAACGGCAGCCCGGCGGTCTCGGCCATCGGGCGCAGGTCCTCGTGGTTGGAGACCACCGCCACGATGTCCGCGCCGAGGCTGTCGGCCCGCCACCGGTAGATCAGGTCGTTCAGGCAGTGGCCGAGCTTGGAGACCATGACCAGGATGCGGGCGTTGGTGTTCGGGCTGAACTCGTAGGTCATCTGGAAGTCGGCGGCCACCGGCTCGAACTCGCGCGCCAGCCGCGCCAGGTCGGTGCCCTCGGGTGCGGCGACCTGGGTGCGCATGAACAGCCGGTTGCGCACCGAGTCGTCGAACTGCCGGTGCTCGCCGATGTCGCAGCCGCGCTCGAACAGGAACCCGCTCACCGCGCGCACGATCCCCGTGCGGTTCGGGCAGCTCAAGGTCAGGGTGAAGGTGTCGCTCACGACGGTCTCCTCAGCACTCCACGATGTTGAGAGCCAGCCCTCCGCGGGCGGTCTCCTTGTACTTGTCCTTCATGTCCGCGCCGGTCTCGCGCATGGTCTTGATCGCCTTGTCCAGGGACACGTGGTGCGCCCCGTCGCCGCGCACGGCCATCCGGGCCGCGGTGATCGCCTTGACGGAGGCCACGGCGTTGCGCTCGATGCAGGGGATCTGCACCAGCCCGCCGACCGGGTCGCAGGTCAGGCCCAGGTTGTGCTCGATGCCGATCTCGGCGGCGTTCTCCACCTGCTCCGGGGTGCCGCCGAGGATCTCGGCGAGCCCGGCGGCGGCCATCGAGCACGCCGACCCGACCTCGCCCTGGCAGCCCACCTCGGCACCGGAGATGGACGCGTTCTCCTTGAACAGCAGGCCGATGGCGCCCGCGGTCAGCAGGAACCGCACCGCGTCGTCGTCGGTGAACCCGGGCAGGAACTTCCGGGCGTAGTGCAGGACCGCCGGAACGATCCCGGCGGCGCCGTTGGTCGGGGCGGTGACCACCCGCCCGCCCGCGGCGTTCTCCTCGTTCACCGCCAGGGCGAACAGCATGACCCACTCCATCGCGCGCAGTGCGTCGTTCTCGTCGGCGTTGGCCTCCAGCTGCGCGCGGAGCGCCGCCGCGCGGCGGCGGACCTTGAGCCCGCCGGGCAGCGTTCCCCCGGTGCGCGTGCCCCGCTCCACGCACTCGCGCATCACCGCCCAGATGTGCAGCAGCCCGGCGTGGATCTCGTCCTCCCCGCGCCAGGACAGCTCGTTGGCGAGCATGATGTCGCTGATCCGCAGCCCGGTCTCGCGGGTGAGGGCCAGCAGCTCGTCACCGGTGGTGAACGGGTAGCGCACCGGGGTGCTGTCCGCCACGAGCACCGGCCTGCCCGCCTCGTCCTCGTCGAGCACGAACCCACCGCCGACCGAGTAGTACTCGCGGCGGTCGAGCACCGCACCGGTCCCGTCGCGGGCTTCGAAGACCATGCCGTTGCTGTGGAAGTCCAGCCGCTTGCGGCGGTGCAGGACCACGTCGTCCTCGGCGGAGAACTCGATCTCGCGCTTGCCGCCGAGGCTGATCCGCCCGTCGGCGCGCACCGCCGCCACGGCCGGGTCGGCGGCCACCGGGTCGACCAGGTGGGGCTGCTCCCCGGCCAGGCCGAGCACCACCGCCTTGACGCTGCCGTGCCCGTGCCCGGTGGCGCCGAGCGAGCCGAACAGCTCGCAGCGCACGCGCGCCGTGCTTTCGAGGGCTCCCGACTCGCGGAGCCGGGTGACGAACAGGTAAGCGGCCCGCATCGGACCGACCGTGTGCGAGCTCGACGGTCCGATCCCGACCTTGAACAGGTCGAACACGGAGATGGTCATCTGCGGCTCCAGGGTCGCATCATCGCCCCTCAGATGTTGGACTAATATATCAATTTCATGCAAGAGTTGTGGGAAAGAAGTTCGGGTATGCCTCATACCGAATCCCAGGCCCTAAGATGAGGACCGTGACCACAGCCCCGCAGCAGCTCGAACCGCCGCCCACGTCGCTGGCCGAACGCGCCTACGCCGCGATCCAGGACCAGCTGATCATGCTGGACATCCCGCCGCTGGCGCCGATCGACGACCTGGCGCTGAGCGAGTCCCTCGGCATCGGCCGCACCCCCGTCCGCGAAGCGCTCAAGCGCCTCGAAGTCGATCGGCTGGTGATCTCCTACCCGCGGCGCGGCACCTTCGCGACCGGCGTGGACATCACCGACCTCGCCTACATCTCCGAGATCCGAGTGCAGCTCGAACCGCTGGCCGCCCGCCGCGCCGCCGAGCACGCCCCGAAGGTCATGCGCACCAAGCTCGCCGAGCTCGCCGACACCATCCAGGACAAGGACGTGCTGGCCCTGTCCCGCCACGAGCTGATGCAGTGGGACCTGCGGGTGCACCGCTCGATCTACCGCGCGGGCGGCAACCCCCACCTGGAAGACACGCTGGTGCGCTACAACAACCTCGCCACCCGCATCTTCTGCGTCTTCCTGGACCGCATCACGCACTTCGACCAGCACGTCGAAGAGCACGTCGGACTGCTGCAGGCGGTGGCCGCGGGCGAGCCCCGCAAGGCCGAGAAGATCGCCCGCGACCACGTGACCGGATTCGAGAAGGCGATCCGGGCGATCATCTGACCGCCCGGATCGCTCCCGCTCAGCCCTCGACGGCATCGAGCACCTTGAGCGCGTCGACCGCGGCCGCCACGTCGTGGACCCGCAGGACCTTCGCGCCGCGCTGCGCCGCCAGGACGGCCGCGGCGACCGAAGCGGCCTCCCGCTGGCCCACCGGTCGGCCGGTGATCTGCCCCAGCATCGCCTTGCGCGACAGCCCGGCCATCACCGGCACGCCGAGCTCGGCGAACACGCGCAGCGACCGCAGCAGGACCAGGTTGTGCTCCAAGGTCTTGCCGAAGCCGAAACCCGGGTCGACCACCACGTGGTCGCGCTGGATGCCCGCGCTCGCGCAGTCCTCGATCCGCTCCCGCAGGAAGTCCGCCACCTCGGCGAGCACGTCGGCGTAGCTGGGGTCCTGCTGCATCAGGTGCGGCGGCCGGAGCATGTGCGACAGGCAGACCGGCACGCCGAGCTCGGCCGCCGTCTCGACCGCACCCGGGTAGCGCAGCGCGCGCACGTCGTTGATCAGCGTCGCACCCGCGGCCACCGCGGCGGTCATCACCTCCGGGCGGGAGGTGTCCACGGACAGCGGAACCCCGGTGCGCCGCACCAGCTCCTCGACGACCGGGACGACCCGGTCCAGCTCCTCGGCAACGCTCGGCGGCCGGGCTCCCGGACGCGTGGACTCGCCTCCCACGTCGAGGACGTCAGCGCCCTCCTCGATCAGGCGGAGCCCGTGGTCGACGGCCGCACGGCGGTCCCGGTGGGCGCCGCCGTCGGAGAACGAATCCGGTGTCACGTTGAGGATTCCGCACACGAGCTTGCGCGGGCCGTGCAACATCCGCAGCAGGCGCGCGGCTGCGGTCGAAGGCGCTCCGGTGGTGGGCGGCCCGGTCACGCGGTGCTCCGCCACGCCGATTCGACGGTGTGCCGGAGCAGCAGCGCCGTGGTCACCGGCCCGACACCACCGGGCACCGGGGTCAGCCCCGCCGCCAGCCCGGTCACCGCCCTCTCGTCCACGTCGCCGACCAGTCCGCCGTCCTCGGTGGGATTGGTGCCGACGTCGATCACGACCGCGCCGGGGCTGATGTGCTCGGCGCCGATCAGGCCGATCCTGCCCACGGCCACCACGAGGACCTCCGCCTGCCGCGAGTGCGCGGCCAGGTCGCGGGTGTAGCGGTGGCACACGGTCACCGTCGCGTCGCGCCGCAGCAGCAGCTGGGCCGCTGGCCTGCCCACCACGTTCGACCGGCCCACCACCACGGCCCGGCGTCCGGACAGCGGGATCTCGTAGTGGTCCAGCAGTTCCAGCACCGCGGCAGCGGTCGCCGGTGCGAAAGCGGGCAGCCCGGCGCTGAGCCGCCCCAGCGAGACGGGGTTGGCGCCGTCCACGTCCTTCTCCGGGGCGATCGCGGCGGCCAGCTCTTCGAGGCAGGCCCCACCGGGCAGCGGGGTCTGCAGCACGATCCCGTGGACCGACGGCTCCTCGCTCAGTGCGGTGAGTTCGCCGCGGATGCGCTCCGGTGTCGCGTCCGCACCCAGATCCACCACGTCGCACCGGATCCCGGTCTTGGCCGCGGCTTTCGCGATCGAGCGCACGTACCAGGCGGTGGACTCGTCGTCGGTGGCGACGACGACCGCCAGGCGCGGCGGGGTACCGGCGTCGGTGAGCTCCGCCGCGGTGGCGGTGACCCGGGCCCGGATGTCCTTGGCCAGCTCGGCACCGCTGAGCACGGCCGTGGTCGTCTCGTCGGAGACGAGGGTCATCGCGCGATCACCTCCCGCACCGCCGCGGTGACCTTGTCGGCGCGGGCGGCGATGTCGTCGACGTCGGCGATGGCGGCGGTCAGCTCGGAGCGCTCCCCGGCACCGGTGATCCCGGCCAGGTTCACCTCGACGTTGACCCGCGCCGTGGTCGCCGCCGCGCGGGCGGCGTCCGCTGCGGCGGCGACATCGCTGATCACGTTGCGGTTTCCGATCGGCAGCAGCTGCTCGGCCAGGTCGACGACCTGACCGGCGACCGCCACCACCTTCGCGGGAACGCGGCCCGCCTCGACCAGCGCGGCCGCGATCGCCCGCGAACGCGCTGCCTTCTCGTCCTCTGTGGACCGCGGCAAGCCGTAGGCGTCGCTCACGGCACCGAAAGCCGCAGCGTCGTCCTCGGCCAGCGTCAGCGCGCGCTCGCGCAATTCGTCGGAGGCCTCCCGCACCGCGTTGACCGTCGCGGCGTGCTCCGCGTACTTCTCCCCGTCGCTGTACCGGGCGACCATCGCGGTCAGGGCAGCGGCCTGGGCGGCGTGCAGCGCAGCGCTCGCCCCACCGCCCGGGGCGGGGAGCCGAGCTGCGAGAGAGCCCAGGAACGTCTCGAGGGTGTCCATGCGCATGGCATCGGTCTTCCTGCTCGGCGGGCTGGGCCCGCAGGGGTGGGAGGGGTGCGCGGTCACCGGCCGCAGGACCGCGCACCCCGGTTCGGGGCCGTCACCGGCGGATGCGGGTCATCTCCGGGTCGACCAGCGGTTCGGCGGTGACGGTGGCGCGCACCTTCCGGTCGAAGTACTGGATCTCCACCGAGGTGCCCTCCACCGCCGACGCGGGCAGCCAGGCGTAGGCGATCGGCTTGCCGATCGTGTGCCCGAACGCCGCCGAGGTCACGTACCCGGCGGGTTCGCCGTCGAGGAACACCGGTTCGTGGCCCAGCACCACGCTCCGGCCGTCGTCGACGGTCAGGCAGGCCAGCCGCCGGGTGACGGATTCCGGGCTCAGAGCGGCGATCGCCTCGTACCCGACGTAGTCGGTCTTCTTCTTGTTCACCGCGAACCCGAGACCGGCCTCGTACGGGTTGTGCTCGGTCGTCATGTCCGCGCCCCACGACCGGTAGCCCTTCTCCAGCCGGAGGCTGTTGAACGCGGCCCGACCGGCGGCGATGACGCCCAGCGGCTGCCCGGCCTCCCACAGCGCGTCCCAGAGCCGCTGCCCGTACTCGGCGCTGGTGTAGATCTCCCAACCGAGCTCGCCCACGTAGGACAGCCGCATCGCGACGACGGGGATGCCCGCGATCTGGGCGTGCTTGAGGCGGAAGTACTTCAGCGCCTCGTGCGAGAAGTCGTCGCGGCTCAGCGGTTGCACCAGGTCGCGGGCCAGCGGCCCCCACACGCCGATGCAGCAGGTCCCGCCGGTGATGTCGCGCAGCTGCACGCTGCCGTCGTCCGGCGCCTGCCTGCGGAAGTGGTCCAGGTCGAGGTTGCCGTTGGCGCCGACCTGGAACAGGTTCTCGCCGAGCCGGGCGACGGTGACGTCCGAGCGGATGCCACCGGCCCGGTCCAGCACCAGCGCGTAGGTCACCGAGCCGACGGACTTGTCCATCTTGCCGGTGGTCAGCCGCTGCAGGAACGCGACGGCCCCGGGTCCGCTGACCTCGATCCGCTTGAGCGAGGTCATGTCGTACATGGCGACCGCGGTGCGGGTCTTCCACGCCTCCGCGGCGGCGATCGGCGAGTGGAACATCGCCGACCACGCGTCGCGCGACGGCGGCTGCCACTCCGGCGGCAGCTCCTTCACCAACCGCCCGTTGGCCTCGTACCAGTGCGGCCGCTCCCAGGCGTGCGATTCGAGGAAGAACGCGCCCAGTTCCCGCTGCCGCGCGTGGAACGGGCTGACCCGCACGTCCCGCGGGGAGAGCTTCGGCTGCAGCGGGTGCAGGACGTCGTAGACCTCCACGAAGTTGCGCTGCGAGGTCTCCTCGACGTAGGCGTCGGTGGTCTCGATCTCGTCGAACCGGTTGACGTCGCAGCCGTGCAGCTCCAGCTCGCTGCGGCCCTCGGTCAGCAGCTGCGCGACGGCGCGGGCCACGCCCGCGGAGTGCGTCACCCACACCGCCTCGGCGACCCAGAAACCGGCCAGGTCCGGGGATTCGCCGACGAGCGGGCCGCCGTCGGGGGTGAAGGACATGATGCCGTTGAACCCGGTGTCGATCTTCGCGTCCCGCAGCGACGGGAGCAACTCCTTGCTGTGCTCCCACGACGGCGCGAAGTCCTCCTCGGTGAACGGCAGCATCGACGGCATCGCCGCCTCGTCGCCCGCCTCCGGCAGCTCGGAGAGCTGCACGGGCATCGGCCGGTGGGCGTAGCTGCCGATGCCGAGGCAGTCGTTGTGCTCGCGGAAGTACAGGTCGCGGTCCTGGTGGCGCAGGATCGGCGACCGGGCCTCGATCAGCTTGTCGTTGCGGCCGACCAGCTCCGCGATCTGCCCGGTGCGCACGTACTGGTGGGCCAGCGGCAGCAGCGGCACCTTCATGCCGACCAGCTCGCCGAGGGCCTTGCCCCAGAAACCGGCGCAGGAGACCACGACGTCGGCCGGGATCTCGGTGCCGTCGTCCACCCGCACCCCGGTGACGCGGCCGCCCTGCTGGAGGACCTCCACGACCCGGGTGGAGCCGCGGAACACCACGCCGCGGGATTCCGCGCGGCGGATCAGCGCGGTGACCACGCGGGGTGCCTTGGCCAGGCCGTCGGTGGGCGTGTGGAAGCCGCCGAGCACGCGCTCGGGGTCGACCAGCGGGTGCAGCTCGGCGCACCGCTCCGGGTCGACGACCTCGCCCGGCACCCCCCACGAGGTGGCCCAGCCCTGCTTGCGGTGCAGGTCGGCGAGCCGCTCCGGGGTGGTCGCGATCTCGAGGCCGCCGACCTGGTTGAAGCACCAGGCGCCGTCCACGTCGAGGGACTTGAACTTCTCCACGGTGTAGGTGGCGAACTTGGTCATCGTCTGCGATCCGTTGGTCTGGTAGACGAGACCGGGTGCGTGCGAGGTCGAGCCGCCGGCCAGCGGCAGCGGCCCCTGGTCGAGGACGGTGATGTCGGTCCACCCGCGCTGGGTGAGCTCGTCGGCCAGGTTGGCACCGACGATCCCGGCTCCGATGACGACGACGCGTGGGGTGGTGCTCATGACGTCTCTCCTAACTGGACGGTCCGCGGTGACCGCTCGGAGGTGCCTGGGGGAGTGGGTCAGCGGAATTCCTGGGCCGCGTCGAGCAGCCAGTCCGCGAGGTAACCGGCGAACGACGGCCGGACGAACAGCCGGAAGTCGTCGCCGTCGCCGAGGGCGAGGATCAGCACCCCGGCCTGCCCGATGGTGGTCTGCGCGCACGATCCGCGGGGGAACGCCGAGGGGCGCAGGTCGATCGAGCACCCGAAGGAGAGCAGCTCGCGGGCCAGCTCGCCGCTCAACCGGATCGCGGTGCGCTGCGCGGAGACGTCCACGGCGGCGCCGTCGTGCTCGGCCACGACCTTGCCGAGCGAGTCCTCCAGCTCGTGCGGGCGGGAGATCTTGCTCGTCACCAGCCACTCGTCCGGGCCGAGCCAGATGGCCTGGCCCGCCGGGGTGGCGGTCCAGGTGTTGGGCTCGACGGGCAGCGCCGCGCCCAGCGCGCGCTCCACCGCCTCCGCCCCGGGACCGGTGGGGTCGATCCGCACGTCCGCTGCGGCCGCCGGTTCCTCGGGCTTGACCACCAGCCCGTCGATCGCCCAGGTCAGCTCCGCCAGCGCCGCGCGCCACGGTTCCAGCGGGTGCGTCGGGTGCAGGGTTTCAGCCATCGCGGCGTGCTCCTTCCGGGTCCACCAGCACGGTGTCGCCGATCTCGGCCTCGACGAGTCGGCCGTCCACCGGGACGTGCACGAGGTCGCCGATGCGGGCGCGGCCGTTCTTCACCAGCGCCAGGGCGAACGGCCGCCCGAGCTCGGCGCTGCGGTAGCTGGACGTGACGTGGCCGAGCATCGGGACCGGCGGCTCGGGCAGGGTGCCGTCCTCGCGGCGCTCCACGACCTGCGAGCCCTCGCGCAGCTTGGTGGTCCCGTCCGTCGGCAGCAGCGACACGAACTGCTTGCGCAGCGGGTTCTGGTTCTCCTGCCGGGAGAACGACCGCTTGCCGATGAAGTCGGTCTTCTTCTTCGACACCACCCAGGTCATGCCCAGGTCGTGCGGCGTGACGGTGCCGTCGGTGTCCTGCCCGATGATCGGGTAGCCCTTCTCCGCGCGCAGGACGTGCATGGTCTCGGTGCCGTACGGCGTGATGCCGAAGCTCTCCCCCGCCGCCAGCAGCCGCTTCCACAGCGCGAGCCCGTAGTGCGAGTTGACGTTGACCTCGTAGGCCAGCTCGCCGGAGAACGAGATCCTGGCGATGCGCACCGGAACCCCGTCGAGCTCGGTGTCCTTCCAGGACATGAACGGGAAGCCCTCGTTGGACACGTCCAGGTCCGGGAACACCCGGGCGAGCACGTCCCGCGAGCGCGGGCCGACCACCGGGAAGACCGCCCAGTGCTCGGTGACCGACGCCAGGTGCACGCGCAGCTCGGGCCACTCGGTCTGGAGCCACTCCTCCATCCAGTCCAGGACCGCGGCGGCGCCGCCGGTCGTGGTGGTGACCAGGAAGCGGTTCTCGTCGATCCGCAGCACCGTGCCGTCGTCGAAGACCATCCCGTCGTTGCCGCACATGACGCCGTAGCGCACCCGGCCGACCTTGAGCGTGCTCATCATGTTCGTGTAGAGGCGGTCGAGGAACACCGCGGCGTCCGGGCCCTGGACGTCGATCTTGCCCAGCGTGGACCCGTCGAGGATGCCGACCGAGGACCGCGTCGCGGCGCACTCCCGCAGCACGGCGGTCTCCATGTCCTCACCGGGCTTCGGGTAGTAGCGGGCGCGCTTCCACTGCCCGACGTCCTCGAACACCGCACCGGCTTCGACGTGCCAGGGGTGCACGGCGGTGATCCGCTCGGGGTCGAACAGGGTGCCGCGCTCCCGACCGGCCAGCGCGGCGAACGCGACCGGCGTGTAGGGCGGGCGGAACGTGGTGGTGCCCAGCTCCTCGATCGGGCGGCCGAGCAGTTCCGCGGTGATGCCCGAGGCGATCACGCCCGAGGTCTTGCCCTGGTCGTGCGCGGTGCCGATCGTGGTGTAGCGCTTGACGTGCTCCACCGAGCGCAGCCCGGCCCCGACCGCGCGGCCGATGTCGGTCACCGTGGCGTCGCGCTGGATGTCGACGAACTGCCGGTCCGGGTTCCCGGCGGTGCGCCAGAGCACCGCCGTCGGGGTGCGGGCCGGTTCCGCCCCGACCACCGGCGCCTCGTCCCCGGCTCCGTCGCGCACCACGTCGGCCAGGTCGAAGGTGCCGTTGGCCGCGCCGATCACGGTGACGCCGGGCAGGTTCCCGGCCGGGCGGAAGGCGCCGAGCGAGGCGTCGTAGGTCAGCGCGCCCCTGATGTGGCTGAACAGGTGGACGGCGGGGTTCCAGCCGCCCGAGACCAGCAGCAGGTCCGCGGGAATCCGCTCCTCGCCGTCGGCGTTGCGCGCGACCACCGCGCGGACGTGGTCCTCGCCCTCGGTCCCTGCGACCACAGTGGACGGACGAACCGAGATCCCCCGTTCCGCTGCCCGCGCCTCCCACTCCGCGGGCGGCGTGTCCCGGGCGTCGAGGACGGTCACCGCCGCTCCCGCGTCGGCCAGGTCCACGGCCGCGGCGTAGGCGGAGTCGTCGCTGGTGAAGACGACGACCTCGCGGCCCGCGAGCACGCCGTAGCGGTGCAGGTAGTCCCGCGCCGAGGAGGCGAGCATGATGCCCGGGCGGTCGTTGTCGTCGAACACGATGGGCCGCTCGTGCGCGCCGGTCGCGACGACGACCTTCACCGCGCGGATCCGGTGCACCCGCTGGCGGCTGCGGTGCGCGGGCGCGTCGGCGCCGAGGTGGTCGGTGCGGCGCTCCAGCGCGAGCACGAACCCGTCGTCGTACTGGCCGAAAGCGGTGGTGCGCTGCAGGTGCAGCACCTCCGGGTTGGCCGCCAGCTCGGCGACGACCTCCGCGGCGAACTCCAGCGCGGGCACCCCGCCGATCCGCTCGGTGCCGGTCAGGCTGCCGCCGGGGGTCGGCCGGTCGTCGACCAGCACGACGCTCTCCCCAGCCCGGGCGGCGCTGCGCGCGGCCAGCAGCCCGGCCGGTCCCGCCCCGATCACCAGGGTGTCGACGTGGGTGTGCTTGCGGTCGTAACGCGCCGGGTCGGGGACCTCGGCCAGCGTCCCCTGACCGTTGACCCCGCGGGCGACGAGCCCGTCGGTCAGCTCGACGGTGGCCGCCTGCAGCATCGGCTCCGGGAACGGCTCCTCGACCTGCACCAGCCCGGTCGGGTCCTCGACCCAGGCCGCCCCGATCCCGCGCGGCCGCCCCAGCTTCACGCTGGTGCCGATGCGGTGGACGCCGTTGGCCAGCAGGGCCGAGGCCAGCGTGTCCCCCGGGTGCCCGGTGTAGGTGCGACCGTCGAAGGTGAAGGTCAGCGTGCGGCTGCGATCAACGCGGCCATACCCCTCGATCCGACTCATACCAGTCCCGCCTCTCCGCGATGCAGTTCCGCCTCTCCGCGATTCACAGTGGTGGTTGCGTCCAGAGCGATCTCACGTTTGGCGGTTTCTTGTGGCTGGTTTGCGTCACGGTCCCCTGAGGTGCGGTTGGACTGGACTGAAGTTGGCACCTGACTGCTCCAGTGCGTCGTTGCGGGGACGGGTTCGCCGACCTTGTAGATGGCGAGGAACTCGTAGGTGCGGGTGTCCCGGACGGCGTTGAACCAGCGGCGGCAGCCCGCGCTGTGGCTCCAGCGCTCCGGGTACGGGCCCTTCTGGTTGTCGCGGTAGAACACGAACTCCGCCCACTCCTGGTCCGACAGGTCGGCGGGGTTGTCCGGGTAGGCGACGTCGGCTTGGCCGCCGTAGTGGAACTCGACCTCCTCGCGGGGGCCGCACCACGGGCAGTGGATCAGTTGCATGGCAGTCCTCGCGTTTCAGTGGGCGACGGCGGCGGCGCCGTGCTCGTCCACGAGCGCCCCGGTCGTGAAGCGGTCCAGGGAGAACGGGGCGACGTACGGGTGCGGCTCGCCGTGCGCGATGGTGTGCGCGTAGCACCAGCCGAGCCCCGGCGTGGACTTGAAACCGCCCGTCCCCCAACCGGAATTGACGTAGACGTTGTCATACGGGGTGCGCCCGACGATCGGGCTCGCGTCCGGGGTGACGTCGACGATCCCGGCCCAGCTGCGCAGCAGGTGCGCCCGGGCGAACACCGGGAACAGCTCCACCGCCGCGGCCATCTGCCGCTCGATGATGTGGAACGCCCCGCGCTGGCCGTACCCGTTGTAGGAGTCCACGCCCGCGCCCATCACCAGCTCGCCCTTGTGCGCCTGCGAGACGTACACGTGCACGGCGTTGGACATCACGATCGTCGGGTGCACCGGCTCCAGCAGCTCCGACACCAGCGCCTGCAACGGGTGCGACTGCAGCGGCGTCCGGACGCCGAGCTTGTCCAGCAGCACCGAGGTGTGACCAGCCGCGCACAGGGCGACGGTGCCGCAGGCGATGTCGCCGCGCGTGGTGCGCACCCGGGTCACCCGGTCCCCGTCGACGTCGAAGCCGGTGACCTCGCAGTCCTGGATCAGGTCGATCCCGGCCTCGTCGGCCCGCCGGGCGAAGCCCCACGCGACGTAGTCGTGCTTGGCGATCCCGGCCCGGGGCTGGTAGGTGGCGCCCTGCACCGGGTAGCGGATGTCGTCGGAGGTGTTGACGATCGGGCAGACCTGCTTGACCTCGTCCGGGGTCAGCCACTCCGCGTCGATGCCGTTGAGCTTGTTGGCCTCCACGCGGCGGATCGAGTCGCGGACGTCCTGCTCGGTGTGCGCCAGGTTCAGCACACCGCGCTGGGAGAACAGGATCGGGTACCCGAGGTCGTCCTCCAGCCCCTCCCACAGCTTCAGGGCGTGCTCGTAGATGGCCGCGGACTCGTCCCACAGGTAGTTGGACCGGATCAGCGTGGTGTTGCGGGCCATGTTGCCGCCCGCGAGCCACCCCTTCTCCAGCACGGCGACGTCGGTGATGCCGTGGTTCTTCGCCAGGTAGTGCGCGGTGGCCAGACCGTGCCCGCCACCGCCGACGATGACCACGTCGTAGGACTTCTTCGGCTCCGGGTTGCGCCACAGGAAGTCGGGGTGCTCGGGCAGGTCCGCACCGGGCGGTGTGGTTTTCGTGCTCATGCCTTCAGCTCCGGGTAGAGGGGACGGCTTTCGGCGAGGTCCGCGACCCGCTCGGCGAGGGCGTCGAGACCGATCTCCGGGGTTTCGGGGCGCAGCGCCAGCGCGATGATGTCCGCGACCTCGGTGAACTCCTCCTCGTCGAAGCCGCGGGCGGCCAGCGCCGGGGTGCCGATGCGCACCCCGGAGGACACCATCGGCGGGCGCGGGTCGAACGGGACGGCGTTGCGGTTGACCGTGATGCCGACCCGGTGCAGCCGGTCCTCGGCCTGCTTGCCGTCCATCTCGGAGTTGCGCAGGTCGACCAGCACCAGGTGGACGTCGGTGCCGCCGGAGACCACGCCGACGTTCGGCTCGACCAGCAGCCGGTCGGCGAGGATCCGCGCCCCGGCGAGGGTCCGCTCCTGCCGGTCGCGGAAGGCCTCCTCCCCGGCGAGCTTGAACGCCACCGCCTTGCCCGCGATCACGTGCTCCAGCGGCCCGCCCTGCAAGCCGGGGAAGACGCTGGAGTTGAGCTTCTTCGCCAGGTCGCCCTGCGCGAGGACGACCCCGCCGCGCGGGCCGCCGAGGGTCTTGTGCGTGGTCGAGGTGACCACGTGCGCGTGCGGGACCGGCGACGGGTGCAGCCCGGCGGCGACCAGCCCGGCGAAGTGCGCCATGTCCACCATCAGGTAGGCCCCGACCTCGTCTGCGATCCGCCGGAACTCCGCGAAGTCCAGGTGCCGCGGGTAGGCCGACCACCCCGCGATGATCAGCTTCGGGCGGCGTTCCTTCGCCAGCCGCTCGACCTCCTCCATGTCGACGAGGTGGTCGTCCTCGCGCACGTGGTAGGCGACGGCGTCGAAGTACTTGCCGGAGAAGGTCAGGCGCATGCCGTGCGTCAGGTGCCCGCCGTGCGCGAGGTCCAGCCCGAGGAAGGTGTCCCCCGGTTCCAGCAGGGCGGCCATGACCGCCGAGTTCGCTTGAGCGCCGGAGTGCGGCTGCACGTTGGCGTAGTCGGCCCCGAACAGCGCCTTGGCCCGGTCGATCGCCAACTGCTCGATCTCGTCGACGTTCTCGCAACCGCCGTAGTAGCGGCGCCCCGGGTACCCCTCGGCGTACTTGTTGGTCAGCACCGAGCCCTGCGCCTGCATCACGCTCAGCGGCGCGAAGTTCTCGCTCGCGATCATCTCCAGCGTGCCGCGCTGCCGGGCGATCTCCCGGGTGACGGCCGCGTGGACCTCCGGGTCCGCTTCCGCCAGCGGCAGCCCGAGCGCGCTCGGCGCCTGTTGACGATCAACCGTTACGGACATGCGGCCGTCCTCCTGTGCTGGTCGATTGATATATCAGTTGATGGCCACGCATGGGGCCGTTGTCTCGACGGTCAACGGCCCCTGCGGAGAACTTCCTTCGGCGGCGGGGGTTCAGTACCCCCGGGCGATCCACTCCTCCAGGTGCGGCGCCTCGGCACCGATGGTGGTCGAGCCGCCGTGTCCGGTGTGGACGGTCGTCTCACCGGGCAGCGCGAGCAGCGTCCGGCTGATCGACGCGATGATCGTGTCGAAGCTGGAGTAGGACCGGCCGGTGGCGCCGGGCCCGCCCTGGAACAGGGTGTCCCCGGTGAACACGACCCCCAGCTCGGGCGCGTGCAGGCAGGTCGAGCCCGGCGAGTGCCCCGGCGTCGGCAGGACCTCCAGCTCGATGCCTGCGACGGTGAGCGCCTGTCCCGCCCGCAGCTCCTCGTCCGGCTGGTGCTCCGGGTGGGTCAGCTTCCACAGCGGAGCCTCGTCCGGGTTGAGCAGGACGGGCGCCCCGAAGCGCTGGGCCAGCACGGGCGCCTGGTTGATGTGGTCGTCGTGGGCGTGGGTGCACACGATCGCCGTCACCCGGCGGTCGGCCACCTGCGCCGCGACCGCGTCGGCGTCGTGCGCGGGGTCGATGAGCAGGACCTCGCGGTCGTCCCCGACGATCCAGACGTTGTTGCCGACCTCCCAGGTCCCCCCGTCCAGGGAGAACGTGCCCGAGGTGACCAGGTGCTCGATCGGGCTCACAGGACCACCACCGAGCGCAGGACGTCGCCGCGGTGCATCTTGTCGAACGCGGCCTCCACGTCGCCCAGGGCGATCTCCTCGGTCACGAACTTCTCCAGCGGCAACCGGCCCTGCAGGTGCAGGTCGACCAGCGCCGGGAAGTCGCGGGAGGGCAGGCAGTCGCCGTACCAGGAGGACTTCAGCGCGCCACCGCGGCCGAAGTACTCGATCAGCGGCAGCTCCGGCGCCACCATGTCCGGCGTCGGCACGCCGACCAGCACGAGCGTCCCGGCCAGGTCGCGGGCCTCGAAGGCCTGCTTCCAGGTCTCCGGCCGCCCCACCGCGTCGATCACCACGTCGGCGCCGAACCCGCCGGTGCAGTTCCGGATCTCCGCGACGACGTCGGCCTCCCGGGCGTCGACGACGTGGGTGGCGCCGAACTCCCGGGCCTTGTCCAGCTTCCGCGGGTCGCGGTCCACCGCCACGATCGTGGTCGCCCCGGCGAGCAGGGCCCCGGCGATGGCGGCGTCGCCGACGCCGCCGCACCCGATCACCGCGACCGAGTCGCCCCGGCCCACTCCCCCGGTGTTGATCGCGGCGCCGATCCCGGCCATCACCCCGCAGCCGAGCAGCCCCGCCACCTGCGGCTCGACCCGCGGGTCGACCTTGGTGCACTGCCCGGCGGCCACCAGGGTCTTCTCCGCGAACGCGCCGATCCCCAGCGCCGGGCTCAGCTCCTGCCCCGTCGCGGCCAACGTCATCTTCTGCGTCGCGTTGTGGGTGTCGAAGCAGTACTGCGCCTTGCCCTTGCGGCAGGCCCGGCACTGGCCGCAGACCGCGCGCCAGTTCAGGACCACGTAGTCGCCCGGCGCGACGTCGACCACGCCGTCGCCGACCGACTCCACGACCCCGGCGGCCTCGTGGCCCAGCAGGAAGGGGTACTCGTCGTTGATCCCGCCCTCCCGGTAGTGCAGGTCCGTGTGGCAGACCCCGCAGGCCTGCACCCGCACCACGGCCTCACCGGGCCCCGGGTCCGGGATCACGATCGTCTCGACGGAGACGGGCTTGCCCTGCGCGGTCGAGACGACTCCGCGGACTTCTTGCGACATGCGGTGGTTCTCCTTCGTCTTGCTCGTCGACGGGAGGCTGGGAGGGAGGAGGCGGACCGGATCCGGCCCGCCGGGAGGTGCCGCGAATCCGGCACTGGTACCGGACTGGTACTGCGACATCCGCAGCTTGACATATCCGTGGTATATCAGTCCAGAGCGCAGTTGGCGCCGAGTTCCCGGTGCCGGATTCGCGGCGGTCTCAGTCGGAGATGGCGGCCGTCACCCAGTCCCGGAACTCACCGATGTGGTGCTCGCTCGGGACCAGCACGCCGCCCGCGGCGTAGGCGCGCGAGGACATCGCCGGTTGGCAGCGCTCGCACGCGTCGAAGTCCTGCTGGTTGACCCGGTGGAACAGCTCGACCGAGCGGGACAGGTCGACGCCGCTGTCGATGACCTCCTGGGTGTAGAGCCAGTCGCACTCCACGATCGTGCGGTCCACCGCCACCGGGTACATCCGGTGGAAGATCACGTGGTCGGGCACCAGGTTGATGAACACCTGCGGGTTGATGGTGATCGCGTAGTAGCGCCGGTCGTGGTCCTCGTCGACGCCGGACAGCGTCTCGAACCCGCCCTGGCCGTCCACGGTGAACCCGGTGATGTCCTCGCCGAACTCCGCGCCGTGGCCCACGAAGTACTGCGCCGCGTAGCCGTCGGCGAACTCGGGCAGCACCTCGGTCAGCTCGGGGTGGATGGTCGCGCAGTGGTAGCACTCCATGAAGTTCTCGACGATGAGCTTCCAGTTCGCCTTGACGTCGTAGGTGATCCGCTTGCCGACCACCAGGTCGTCGATCCCCCACCCGTCGATCGTGCCGGGGTCGCCGAGCCGGGCGGTGACCGCGCCCTGCACGGTGTCCTCGAAGGACGGCGGCTCGTCGGCCAGGCAGACCCACACCGTGCCGAGCCACTCGCGCAGGTGGACGCCGATGAGCCCGTACTCGTCGCGGTTGACGTCCTGCATCGAGTTCAGGTTCGGCGCCGCGACGAGCTTGCCGTCGAGGCCGTAGGTCCAGGCGTGGTACGGGCACTGCAGGGAGCGCCGGACCGAGCCGGACTCCTCCACGCACAGGCGTGCGCCGCGGTGGCGGCAGACGTTGAGGAAGGCGCGCAGCGCGCCGTCGCGGCCGCGCACGATCAGCACGCTCTCCCCGCCGACGTCGACGTTGCGGAAGTTGCCCGCCGTCGGCAGGTCGCTGCTGCGGGCCGCGGCGAACCAGTTCCGCTGGAAGATGCGGGACTTCTCGAGCTCGAAGACCGCTTCGTCGGTGTAGTGCGAACCCGGCAAGGTCGGGATCAGGCTGGCGGCGGGTTCCGGCTGCTGCTGGCTGTGAACTTCGACGGAACTCACGAACGGTCCTTTCCTGCGGAGCGGCGATGTGAGGTCGGCGCGGGCCCGGCGGGCACCGCGCTCGGGGCGGGTTGGGATCAGCGCAGGGCGGGCGCGGCCCCGGCCAGCTGGCGGCGCCACCGCCCGAACGGCCGGGGGCGGTCGATGGCGAGCACGGCTTCCGGGTTCCCGTCCGGGGCCCGGTAGACCGCGAGGAAGTCGAGCGCTTCGAGGCTGCCCTCGAGCACCTCGATCCGGGAACCGGCGGTGCGGTGACCGGCGAACTGGATCTTGTGGCCGTACTGGTCGGACCAGAAGTACGGCACCTCGTGGTGCGCTGGCGGCGCGTAGGTCTGGCCGAGCAGCGCCGACGCCGCGGCGACCGGCTGCTGCACGGCGTTGGTCCAGTGCTCCAGGCGCCGGGTGGTACCGAGGAAGGCCCGGTGGGAGTTGGCGCAGTCCCCGACCGCGAAGACACCGGGGACGTTGGTGGCGCCCTGCGCATCGGTGACCACGCCGTCGTCGAGGTCGATGCCCGAGCCCTGCAACCACTCCACGCACGGCTCGGCCCCGATGCCGACCACCACCACGTCGGCGGGCAGTTCGCGCCCGTCGGTCAGGCGGACGGCCGTCACCCGCTCGTCGCCGACGAGCTCGGCGAGCGCGACACCGGTGTGCAGCCGCACGCCCTTGGTGGCGTGCAGCCCGGCGCAGACCGCGCCCATCTCGGTGCCGAGGGGCTTCATCAGCGGCACCCGGGCGGTTTCGACGACGTCGACCTCGACGCCCAGACCCGCTGCGGTGGAGGCGATTTCGGACCCGATGAACCCGGCCCCGATCACCACCAGGCGAGCTCCGGCGACCAGCTCCGCGCGCAGCGCCACCGCGTCGTCGAACGTGCGGAGCGTGTGCACGCCCTCCGGCAGGCCGCCGGGCAGGCTCCGCGCCCGAGCACCCGTCGCCAGCACCACGCCGTCGGCCGCGATCCGCTCGCCGTCGTCGAGGACCACCGACCGGTCCCCGGTGTCCAGGGCGGTCGCGGTGCGCCCGAGGCGCCACTCCGCCTCCAGCGCGTCGTCCTCCGGCGTCGACAGCTTCAGGTCGTCCTCCGAGTAGGTCCCGGCCAGGAACTCCTTCGACAGCGGCGGGCGGTCGTAGGGGGCGTGGACCTCGTCGCCGACCACGACGATGCGCCCCTCGAAGCCCTGATCGCGCAGCGCGCGGGTGGCGGTCAGCCCCGCGAGGGAGGCCCCGACAACAGCAATCGTCCGCATCATCGGACCTCTTCCGCGAGCGCTCCGGCGACCTCGGCCCCGACCTCCACCGTCTCGAGCACGTAGACCTGCCCGTCGGTGACGACGACCTGGTGCGTGCGCACCGGTTTCCGGGCGGGCGGCCCGCTGGGCTTTCCGGTGCGCAGGTCGAAACATGCGGCGTGCAAGGGGCACTCGACCGCACAATCTTCGAGCCAACCGTCCGACAGCGAAGCATCTTGGTGGGTGCACGTGTCGTCGATCGCGTAGAAGGTGCCATCCACGTTGAACACCGCGATTGCCACGCTGCCCTGCACGCGTACAGACTCTCCGACCGGGATGTCGGCCACCGCGCCAACTAAGATCATCGTTGCTCCTGTTGCTGATTGCGGAACACGACGTGTGATTCGCAACAGAGCATCCGGCACGCGCCGTTTCCCGTCAATTGGCCAAACCGAGATCATCCGCCGCGAGTTCGGAGTTGCAGCATGCACAACAACGGCAAGGTCGCAGCCGCCGCCGAGCCCCGGACGCCCACCCAAGCCGTGGACCGGGCCCTGTCGATGCTCGTGCTGCTGGCCCAGCGCGGCCCGTCCGGGGTCACCGAGCTGGCCCGCGAGCTGGGCGTCCACAAGTCCACCGCCTCCCGGTTGATGACCGCGCTGGAGAAGTTCCGGTTCGTCGAGCAGACCGGGACCCGCGGGAAGTTCCAGCTCGGGTTCGGCATCGTCCGGCTCGCCGGGGCGACCACCGCGCAGCTGGACATCGCGCGGGAGAGCCACCCGATCTGCGCCCGCCTCGCGTCCGAACTGCGCGGAACGGTGAGCCTGAGCGTCCTCGAGAGCGGCGGCGCGACCGCGGTGGTGCAGGAGCCGAGCACCGAGCGCAACTGGATCGGCCTCCGCGTGCCGCTGCACGCGACGGCCAGCGGCAAGGTGCTGCTGGCCAGCTTCGGTTTCGAGGACCTCGAGGAGGTCCTTCGGCAGCCGCTGCCCCGGTTCACCGCAAACACCATCACCACGCGCGGCGCCCTGACGGCGGACCTGAACCGGGTCCGCGACCGCGGGTGGGCCGCGGCCAGCGGTGAGTTCGAGCGCGGCCTCCGCTCGGTCGCGGTCCCGGTGCGGGGACCGGGCGGGCGACTGGCCGGAGCGCTGAGCGCGTCGGCCGACGACGAACACCTCAAGACGGCCGATTTCCCCTACGTGGCAAGGATTCTCAGCCAAGCAGCCGAGGAGGTCCACGAGCGGCTGCGCCACCTCGCCGGGCCGCCGAACCCTTGACCGCCCGTGGTGCCACCGTTAGCGTGAACAGATATATCAGTCGTATGGATCAGGGGTGGTCATGCGTCAGCTCCTCGGTTCGGCCAGGTCGCGCACCCGGCAGGACGGGGCGGCCGGGTGAACGGGCCGCCCGTACCGCGCGGCGTGGGCGGCGAGCTGGCCATCGAGGACGCGCAGACGATCCGCCGCGCCACCACGGCGGCGACGCTGGGCAACATCGCCTCCTGGTACGACTTCGGGCTCTACTCCTACCTCGCCGCGGTCGCGCTGGACCAGGTGTTCTTCCCCGACGCCGGGGAGTGGGCGGCGGTGCTCACCCTGGGCACCTTCGCCGCCGCGTTCGCGGTGCGCCCGCTCGGCGGGGTGATCTTCGGCCCGCTGGGCGACCGGATCGGCCGCACCCGGGTCCTGGCCACCACCATCCTGCTGATGTCGATCGCGACCGCGCTGCTCGGGGTCGTCCCCGGCTACGGCGCGATCGGCATCGCGGCCCCGGTGCTCGTGCTGTTCATCCGCATGTTGCAGGGCTTCGCCGCGGGCGGCGAGTACACCGGGGCGCTGACCCTCATCGCCGAGTACGCGCCGGACCGGCGGCGCGGTTTCCTGGGCAGCTGGCTGGAGTTCGGCACGCTCGTCGGCTACACGCTCGGCGCCGGTGTGTCCGCCGTCCTCGTCGCGGTGCTGCCCGAGGAGGACCTGCTGGCCTGGGGGTGGCGACTGCCGTTCCTGCTCGCCCTCCCCCTCGGCGTGGTCGGGATCTACCTCCGGCTGCGCCTGGAGGAGACCCCCGCGTTCCGGCAGCTGATGGAGCGCTCCCCGGCGATGGCGACCATGGCGCTGCGGCGCGTGTTCCAGATCCTGCTGACCCGGTGCCGCTCGGCGGCGCTGGTCGCGGGCGGGCTGATCGTCGCCTGGAACACCACCAACTACGTGCTGACCAACTACGTGCCGACCTACCTGACGAGAACCCTGCCGGGCCACGGCCAGATCGGCGCCAGCGGCGCGCTGTCCGCCTCGCTCCAGGTGCTGGTCATGCTCGCGATGCTGTGCGCGATCGCGTTCGTCGGCAAGCTCAGCGACCGGATCGGCCGCAAGCCGATCCTGCTCACCGGCAGCATCTCGCTGATCGCGCTCGGGCTGCCCGCGGTGTGGCTGCTGCGCGCGGGGCTGCCCGGCCAGCTCCTCGGGCTGCTGATCATGGGGTTCGCGCTGCTGTGCTTCGCGGCGGTGACGCCGTCGACGCTGCCCGCGCTGTTCCCCACCTTCGTCCGCTACGGCAGCCTGTCCATCATCTTCAACGTGTTCGTCTCGGCGTTCGCGGGCACCGCGCCCACCATCATCGGGGTCGCGGTGACCACGACCGGCAACCTCGACTGGCCGGGCTACTACCTCATCGGAGCCGGAGCGGTCGGCCTCCTGAGCACGCTGCTGATCGGGGAACCGGCCGGGCGGGCGCTGAAGGGCGCGGCCCCGCTCACCTCGAGCGCCGACCTGCCCGCCCCACCGCTGTCCCCGGACGGCATCCCGATGGAGAACCCGCACCGGAGCTGATCCGCCGAGCACGGGGCGCACGAACAGGACCGGTTGCCCCGAACCGACGACGGACGCTGCCTGCTGACGTTCGAGCGGACCTACCCGCACCCGCCGGAAAAGGTGTGGCGGGCGATCTCCCGGGCGTTAGGGTGTCGCGGACCCGGCGTTGGGAGGAGCGACCGTGGACCGCGATGACGCGCAGCCGACACCCGAGGTGGACACCTCGTCGCCGAACGTGGCGCGGATGTACGACTACTACCTGGGCGGCGCGGCCAACTTCGCCGTCGACCGGGAGGCCGCCGAGAAGGCGCTGGCGATCACCCCGGAGATCGGCCGGTTCGCGCGGATGAACCGCTGGTTCCTCGGCCGGGTGGTGCGGTACCTGTGCGAGCGGGGCATCGACCAGTTCCTGGACCTGGGATCCGGGGTGCCGACCGTCGGCAACGTCCACGAGATCGCCCAGCAGCACGCCCCGGACGCCCGGGTCGCCTACGTCGACCACGAGCCCGTCGCCGTCGCGCACGCCCGCGCGCTGCTGGTCGACCAGCCGCACGTCAGCGTCACCCAGGCCGACATCCGCCACCCGGCCGAAGTCCTGTCCGCGCCGGGCGTTTCCGGGCTGCTGGACTTCTCCCGGCCGGTGGCGGTGCTGGCGGTGGCCATCCTGCACTTCGTGCCCGACTCCGACGACCCGGCCGGGATCCTGCGCACCTACCGCGAGGCCTGCGCGCCGGGCAGCTACCTGGCGCTGTCGCACGCGGCCACCATCACGATGACCGAGAGCGAGGCGCACCGCGGTCAGAACGTCTACCGCAGCACGACGACACCGCTGGTCCTGCGCGACCGCGCCGGGATCGCCGCGCTCCTCGACGGGTGCGAGCTGGTCGAACCCGGCCTCACCCCGATCAACCACTGGCCCGAGCCCACCGAGGAGGCCCCGGCCAACGGCTACGGGGCCGTCGGCAGGATGCGCTGATCAGCCGAAGTCGCGGCGGCGGAGGGCCAGCAGCCCGGTCCCGGCCAGCAGCGCCGAGAGCACGAGCATGATCAGCACCGGTGCGGGGTCGAAGGGGGCTCCGGCGACGGTGTTCGGGATGTGGTGGAAGGGCTCGAAGGGCGTTCCGCCCCAACGGCCGTACAGCGGACCGGCGGCGCGGCCGAGCACCGCCACCGCTGCCCAGACCGCCCACCCGATCGCCGCGGAAGCGCGGGGCACCGCTCCGTAGGCGAGCACGCAGATCGCGCCGACCAGCCAGACGGCTGGGAGGGTGCCCAGCGTTCCGGCGAGGACGCGCGGGACGTCGGTCGCGGGATCGCCGACGAGGAAGCCGAAGAACGCGCCGAACACCCCTCCGGCCGTCGCGAGCACAGCTGCGGTGCCGAGGCCCAGCACCACCAGATGCCCTGCGGCCCAACGGATTCGGGTCAGCGGCGTGGACTGCACGAGCTCCGCGCGGCCGGAGCGCTCCTCGGCCCGCATCCGCTGCACCACGAGCACCGGGTACAGCGCGATGGTGTGGGCGAAGATCAGGATCATGGCCCACAGCCCGAAGTCGACCAGACCGGCGCCGGGGCTGCCGCCGAAGGCGCGGAGCAGGTTGTCCGTCGTGACGCCGGGGGCTTGCGTCCACTGGTGCATCAACGTGCTGACCCCACCGGCTGCGGCGGCGAAACCTGCGACCGCGAAGACCCACTTGAGCAGCAGGTCGCGCTGGAGCCGCCACGCCAAGCTGATCGGGCCGCGCAGACCGGGCGCGGTCGCCGGACCTTTGCGCTCCGGGAACGCACCGGCGCCAAGGTCGCGGTGCTCGACCAGGCGGTAGGCGGTCGTCGTCAGCGCGGCGGCCACCGCGACCGGAATCACGAGCGCCCACCACCGGTTGTTCCAGTACGGCTCCACCGCGTGGATCCAGCCGAGCGGCGAGGCCCACTTCATCCAGTGCAGTTCGGACGCGTCACCGGCGTAGCGCAGGACGTAGGCGACTCCGAGCACGAGCAAGCTCAGCGCTCGCGCGGTGCGGGCCGTCCGGCTGAGCTGGGCGAGCACTGCGGCGATGGCGCCGAACAGCACTCCGGACGCGCTGACCGCCGCGCCGTAGGCAAGCGATCCGGCCGGGTCCAGCCCGATGCCGATCAGCGCGATCGCGGTGGCCGCGCCACCGACGAGGCTGATCCCGCTCGCCACCAGCAGTGCCGCCGTCAGCGGAGCACGGCGGCCGACCGCCCCCGCGCGCAGCAGCTCGATGCGCCCGGCGTCCTCGTCGGCGCGGGTGTGCCGGACGACCACCAGCACGGCGGCGAGCGCGCTGAACAGGTAGAGGAAACCGCCGCTGCGCCAGGCCGCGAGGTAGCCGAGGTCGGGGACGACGAATCCGCCGCCCAGCGCCCGGAAGAAGTTGTTGCGGTTGATCAGGTCTGCGTACTCGGCCATCCGCTCCGGGCTCGGCATGGCGCGCTCGATGTAGGAGACCAGCACCAGGGCCAGCGCGATGAGCAGCACGATCCACCACGGCGCGATGGTGCGCTCGCGCCGCAGCGCCAACCGCACCAGGCTCACCGTCCCGGCGCTCATCGCTGCCCGGCCGTCTCGTAGTGGCGCAGGAACAGCTGCTCCAAGGTCGGCGGTCGGCTGACCAGGCGGCGGACGCCGAGCGCGTCGAGCTGGCGCAGCGCCGGGCCGAGAGCCGCAGCGTCGACTTCGAAGCGCACCACGTCGCCGTCGGCCCGAAGGTCGTGCACCCCGGGAAGGTCGGTGAGCCCAGCGGGCGGTCCGGCGACCTCGGCCTCGACGGAGGTCCGGGCCAGGTGACTCAGTTCGGCCAGGCTTCCGGTGTCCACCGTGCGGCCGTCGCGGATGATGGTGACCCGGTCGCACAGGTCCTCAACCTCGGTCAGCACGTGGCTGGACAGCAGCACCGTCCGGGCGCCGCGCTCCTCGCGGACGAGATCGCGGAAGACCTGCTCCACCAACGGGTCCAGCCCCGAGGTGGGTTCGTCGAGGACCAGCAGCTCGGCGTCGGAGGCGAACGCGGCGATCAGCGCCACCTTCTGCCGGTTGCCCTTGGAGTAGGCGCGGGCCTTGGTCCGCGGGTCCAGGTCGAACCGCTCGATCAGCCCCTCCCGCCGCGCGCGGCTGGCGCTGCCGCGCGACCGGACGAGCAGGTCGATGATCTCGCCCCCGGAAAGTCCCGGCCACAGCGTCACATCGCCGGGCACGTAGGCCAGCCGCGAGTGCAGCCCGGTCGCGTCGCGCCACGGATCGCCGCCGAACAGCCGGGCGCTGCCCGCGTCCGCGCGCAGCAGGCCGAGCAGGATCCGGATCGCGGTGCTCTTCCCGGCACCGTTCGGGCCGAGGAACCCGTGCACCTCGCCAGCGGTCACGGTGAGGTCGAGCCCGTCCAGCGCGGTGGTGCGGCCGAAGGCCTTGACCAGTCCGCGGACCTCTATCGGAGCTGTCATCGGGAGCTCTCTCCGCCCTCGGGCAGGCGGGACCGGATCTCGGCCGCCTCCTCCGGGCTCAGGTAGGGGTGGGAGTAGACTTCGAGCAAGGTCCGGGCCAGCAGGTCGGCCCCTTCCGGGCTGAACACGTCGACACCGAGACCTCGCGAGACGTGCTCGTGGAGCACCGCGACGGACAACGCCATCGCCGCCCCCACCGTCGCCCTGGCCTGGCGCGGGACCTCGGGCGGATCGGCCCGCTTCTCGTCGGCCTCGGCCAGCCACTGGGCGCCCAGCTCGACCAGCTTGTCGAACAGCGGAGCGGCCCGGCCCTCGGTCAGAGCGCGCAGGACGTAGCTCCGGTAGGGCCCGAAGACGGCTCCGGCGACCGCCACGTAGTTGACGCCGCCGGGGGATTCGTCGGCCCTGACCTGGTCGTTGAGGTTGTTCAGCGCCTTGGCCAGGTGGGCGTCGCACGCCTCGCGCAGCGCCTCCTTGGAGCCGAAGTGGTGGCGCACCAGCCCGGACGAAACGCCTGCGGTCTCCGCGATCCCCCGGATCGTCGCGCGGTCGAACCCGTGCTCGCCGAAGTGCCGCAGCGCGGCATCCCGGATCCGGGCGCGAGCGGTGAGGTCTTCAGGGTCGGTCATGGCCACCTCCGACGCCGGACTGTACGCGCGTGTAGGTCACTGCACAAGCGTGTAGTCGGAGGGGTGGAGGTGCTCGGGGATCGGTGGTGGTGCTTCGCGGTCCTGGCTAGGAGGGGTGCGGGGTTGGGTTGGGTTCGAAGCGGTGGGTGGTTGCTTTGGGTGGTGTTGCAGTTTCAATCGAAATTGCCGTCGTTCTCGACGGAGCCGGCAGTGGCGAGGTGGGGCAATTTCAATCGAAACTGCAGTCGTCACCACCACGCCCTAGGAGGTGATACGGGGTTTCGGACGGCCGTGCGCACGGGCGGTCACGCGGTTGGGGTGAGCGTGGGCCACTGGATTCTGGGGGTGAGTGCTTCGATCGCTGCTGCGATGCGGAACACCTGTTGTTCTTCGTGGGGGTGGCCCACCACCTGGATTCCCGTGGGGACTCCGTTCTCGGCCTTGCCGCTGGGGACGGAGAGGACCGGGCAGCGGTTGGCGACGTTGAACGGGCTCGTCAGGTGGGCTTGCCAGTAGTGGTCGTGGTGTTGTCCGGCGATGTCGATGCCGTTGAGGTAGTCGCCTTCGGCGGAGAGGGCCGTGACCGCGTTGGTCGGGCAGATCAGGGCGTCCACTTCGGCCATCGCCGCGGCCAGTTCTCGTTGCATCGCCGCGTCGAGCGCCAGCGAGTCGAGCAGGCTGGTTCGCTCCGCCGCTCGGCGGGCGTCGGCGATGAAGCGCTGGGCGTACGGGGCGAGGGTCTCCACGCCGCCGGATTCCCGTTCCACGGCCGGGGCCAGGATGTGGCCGAAGTGGGCGAAGATCGTGCGCATCACCTGGTCGCCGGTCCACGGCAGGTCCAGCGGTACGACGACGGCACCTGCCCGCTCCAGGCGGGTTGCGACGTCCACTGTGGCCGCTTCGACCTCCGGTTCCACCGGGAAGTCGCCCAGCCGCAACGAAAGTCCGATCCGCGTGCCGCGCAGCGCGCCCACCGGGTCCTCGGGCAGCTCGATCGCTGCTCCCTGCGGGCCCCACGACGCGTGGTCGGCCGGGTGCTGGCCCGACATGACCGAGGCGAGCAGCGCGGTGTCCGCCACGGTGCGGGCCATCGGTCCGTCGCCGCGGTACCAGTCGGCGCTGAGCGGTGGGAGGCCCGGTATCCGGCCGTACGGCGCTTTGTAGCCGACGGTTCCGGTGAACGCCGCGGGCACGCGCGTCGAACCGGCGATGTCCGATGCCGTGGCCAGCGTCGTCATGCCCGCGGCCAGGGCTGCTCCAGCACCGCCGGAGGAACCTCCCGGCGTGGTGGCCAGGTTCCACGGGTTGCGGGTCACTCCCCACATCGGACTGTGCGTGACCGTGGCGCAGCTGAACTCCGGCGTGGTCGTGCGGGCGTGGATGATCCCGCCCGCTCGCCGGATGCGCTCGACCACCGGGTGGTCCTCCGCGGCCACCCGCCCGGCGTGCGCGGCCAGCCCCTGCTCGATCCGGCGTCCGGCGAGGTTGTGCTTCTCCTTCGTCGCCACCGGGATCCCGAGCAGCGGGGCCGTGGGTTCCTCGTCGCGGGCCGCGCGGAGGTACGCCGTCGCCGCGCGTTCCGCTTCCGCCCGCGCCTCGTCGAAGAAGGTCTCGGTGAACGCGTTGATGCCGGTTTCCCGGTCGCCGTTGACCCGGCCCGCCTGGTCCACGACGGCGTCCAGGAGTTCCACCGGGGACAGCTCCAGGCTGCGAAATGCCCGCAGCGCGGTGACGGCGTCGAGGTGGGCGAGCTCGCCGTGGGAACCGGTCACTGGCCAGCCTCCTCGTCGAGCCCGCCCTGCAGCAGCTCCCAGGTCGCTTCGGTGAGCGCGTCGACACCGACGGCCATCTGGTCGTCGGTGGTGAACTCGCGCTCGCAGTGGCTCACGCCGTCGATGGAGGGGATGAACAGCATCAGGGCCGGGACGATCCGGTTCATCGCCACCGAGTCGTGCCCGGCCATGGTGTTGATCCGGCGGATGCCCACCCCCAGGTCGGCGGCGACCTTCTCGGAGATCTCCAGGCCCTGCTCCGGGAAGCTCTGCACCGGCCGGACGTCGAAGTCGCGGACGTCGATGGTCAGGTCGTGCTCGCTCGCCACCGCCGCGATCCGCTCCAGCAGCAGCGCGCGGGCCTCCTGGACGATCTCCGGCGCGTTGGCCCGGATGTCGGCGACGAGGTGGACGCGGCGGGGCACCACGATCGGCGAGTTCGGTTCGAGGGTGAGGTGGCCGACCGAGGACACGATCGACTCCGGTTCGAACTCGGCGGTCACGTCGTGCACGAGCACCACGACCTTGGACGCGGCGACCAGCGCGTCGCGGCGGTCGGCCATCGCGGTCGCGCCGGTGTGCGACTGCTCCCCCAGCACCTCCACGTCGAGCTTCTGCGTGTACCAGCTGCGGTCCACCGCGCCGAGCGCGATGCCCTCCCGCTCCAGGACCGGGCCCTGCTCGATGTGGATCTCGGCGTAGGCGACCGGCGTCGGCCGCTCATCGGTGCCGCGGTAGCCGATGGCGTCCAGGGCTTCGGCGACGGTGACCCCGTCGGGGTCGGCGACCTGCAGCATCTCCTGCTCGTCCATCAGCCCGGCGAACACCGAGCTGCCCATGATCGACGGCGCGAACCGGCTGCCCTCCTCGTTGAACCAGTCGACCACCGCGAGGTTGTACTTCGGCGGCTCGCCCTGCGCCACCCGGGCGGCGAGCCGGTCCGCCGCGTGCAGGGCGGCGATCACGCCGTAGGCGCCGTCGAACCGGCCGCCGAGCGGCTGGCTGTCCAGGTGCGATCCGACCAGGACGTAGTCCGCGCCCGGCCGCCACTCCACCAGCGCGAACAGGTTGCCGATGGAGTCGGTCCGCACCGGCCAGCCGCGCTGCGCGGCGAAGGCGACGAACCAGTCCCGCATCTCCTTGTCCTCCGGGGTGGCCGCCTGGCGCTCCACGCCGCCAGCGGGCGTGGCGCCGATCGCGGCCACCTGGTGGAAGTCGGTCAGGAACGCTTCGGTGCTCACAGGGCAACCTCCCCATCGACGCGCCGCCGGGTCTCGGGGACCCGGGTGGCGATCAGCAGGACGAAGACGATCAACGCGCCAGCGGCCATGTACCAGCCGGGCGCCGAGTCCAACCCGGTGCTGCCGACCAGGTAGGTGCCGACGAACGGCGCAGTACCGCCGAACGCCGCATAAGCGACGTTGTAGCTCACCGCCGCAGAGGTGAACCGCGTGCGAGTCGTGAAGACCTCGACGAAGAACGTGTAGCACCCGCCGCCGTAGGTGACCAGGCACAGGACGAACAGCGACTGCCCGAGCAGCGCGAGACCGAGAGAACCGCTGGTGACCAGGCTGAACGACGGTACGGCCAGCACCGCGATGGCGAGCGAACCGGCCACCAGCATGGGCTTGCGGCCGACTCGGTCGCCGACCGCTCCTCCGACGGGCAGCAGCACCGCGTACAGCAGCATCGCCGCCGCGTTGGTCAGCAGCGACTCCTCCCGGCTCAGGCCGGACTCCTGCAGGTAGGACACGAAGTAGCCGCTGAGGAAGTAGAAGCCCAGCGCCGTCAGCCCCATCACCAGCACGACCTGCAGCATCCGGACCTTGTTCTCCCGGAACGCCTCCCGGACCGGCGAGTGCTCGCGGTGCTCGGCCTTGCGGAGCACCTGCTGGAACGCCGGGCTCTCCTCGGTCCGGCTGCGGATCCACAGCCCGATGAAGGCCATCGGCAGCGCCAGCAGGAACGGGATGCGCCAGCCGTAGGACAGGAACGCCTCGGGGCTCAGCGAGTGCGACAGCACGAAGAGCAGGGTCCCGCCGACCACGGAGGGCAGCGCTGTCGCCGAGATGGTGATGCACAGCCAGAACCCGCGCCGGTCCAGCGGGGCGTGCTCGAACACGAAAGCCGGGGCGCCCACCGACTCACCACCCGCGGAGAACCCCTGCGCGAGGCGGCACAGCACCAGGAGAGCGGGTGCTGCGGCGCCGATCGCGGCGTAGGTGGGCAGCAGGCCGATCAGCGTGGTCGCCGCGCCGATGGTGAGCAGGGTGATGTAGAGGACCTTGCGCCGACCGATGCGGTCGCCGAGCGCGCCGAAGAACAGGCCGCCGAGCGGGCGGACGAAGAAGGCGACGCCGAAGGTGGCGAACGTGGACAGCATGCTGGCCAGCTGGCTCTCCCCCGGGAAGAACAGCGCGGCGAGGGTGACCGCGGACAGGCCGTAGAGGGTGAAGTCGTAGAACTCGATGAACTGGCCGACGCTCCCACCGGCGAGGACGCGCTTCTGCACGCCCGTCGTTCTGGTGGGGGCCCGGTCGCGGGCGTGCGCGCTCGTCCTCATGGTGGCTGCTCCCAACAGGCGGTGGGGCGACGGACCGTCGCAGGTGTGACCATGCTGGGGAGCCGGACGTGATCTGTCCAACAGATTCGACCGGAACTGCGCCATCGGTTCAGTCGATGGAAACCACCGGGGCCACGCCGTAGACCCGCAGGCAGATCTCCTCGAAGGCGCGCGACTTGAGGGTGGGCCGGGTCCCGGCGGGCCGCACCAGCAGCACTTCGATCGGCGGCAGCTCCTCGACGACGGGCAGCGGCACCACCGGGCTGCCCGCGTATGTGAGGTCGTGCGGCAACCGCTGGTTGAGCACCGAGTACCCGTGCCCGCGGGCGACGAACGCCCGGACCGTCTCGTACCCGCTGGCGCGGTGGCGGATCCTCGGCACCGCGCCGAGGAGCTTGAACAGGCTGAGGTAGTACTCCCGGCTGTGCGGCAGGTCCAGCAGGATCAGCGGCTCGTCGGCCAGCGCGCGCAGGCTCACCGGCTGCTCCGGGGTGGCGGCCAGCGGGTGGTCCGGCGCGACGATGACGTGCGGCGGGATCCGCCGCAGCACCCGGCGCGGCAGCTCGCCGCCGAGCCCGAGGTCGTACATCAGCGCCAGCTCGCACTTGCCGTCGCGCAGCGCCCGGCGCAGGAACTCCTGGTCGCCCTCCAGGAACGACAGGTTGACGCCGGGGTGCTCGCGCTCGAACTCCTCGAAGATGAGCGAGGCCCGGAACGGCGCGAGCGGGCCGAACACCCCGACGGTCAGATCACCGGCCAGCGTCGGGCCCTCCTCGCGGACCAACCCCGGCAGCTGGTCGGCGTCCTCCAGCAGCAGCAGGCTGCGCTCGTGCAGGCGCCGACCGGCGGGGGTGAGCCGCAGCCCGCGGCGCGGGAGCCTGGTGAACAGCGGGGTGCCCATGACCTGCTCGAGCTGGGCGACCGCCGAGGACAGCGTGGACTGGGTGACGTTGAGCGCGGCGGCCGCGGCGGTCATGTTCTCCAGCTCGGCGACCGCGCAGAAGTACCGGAGCTGGACCAGGGTGTACGACCGCGTCATGCCCCGATGCTGCCATCCGACCCCGCCGCTGCCGAGAGCGTCCGCCGGGGGATCCGCGATCTCCATGGAAATCGACGACTCGATTTCCATGGAAATCGCGGTCGGTGGCCGCAGCCGCGAAGCGCGATCCGCACCGGTCGCCAGGTGTCGCGTGCGCCGCCTGACGCACAGCCCACCCTCGCAACCGGCACCGCCGCGGTTCGCGGTGCCCCCTTCCGGCGAGGACGGCCCGTCTGCCGTGCCACTCCCCGCTGCGCCGCGAATCCCGAGGCGCACCAACGAATCCCTGGTGCGGTGAAGCCGTCCGCCCACCCGGGCGGACGGCTTCACCAGCGGATCACGCGTCGACGCGCTGCTCCGGCGTCTTCCGGGTCGCGTGCAGACTGCGCCGGAAGGTCTCCGGTGCGGCGAACATCGAGGCAGCTGCGATCAGCGCCCCGGCCGCGACCAGCGCCGCCACGCTCCACGACGCCCCGTCGGACCACAGGATCAGCGAAGTCGCCAGCAGCGGCGTGAATCCGCCCAGCAGCACGCTGCCGATCTGGTAGCCGATGGACAGCCCGCTGTAGCGCACGTGCGGCTCGAACAGCTCGGTGTAGAACGCCGCGATGGGCGCGAACACCGCCCCGTGCGGCACCGCGAGCGCGATGGCCAGGGCCAGCGCGATGAGCGCCGGAGACCTGGTGTCCACCAGCCAGAAGAAGGGCCAGGCGTAGGCCGCCATGAACAGCGCACCGCCGATGAACACCGGTCGGCGACCGACGCGGTCCGACAGCGAACCCCACAGCGGCAGCGCGACGATGTTCAGCGCGGCCGCCAGCATCACCCCGGTCAGCCCGGCCTGGCGCGGCAGGTCCAGCTGCTGGGTGAGGTAGGTGAGGATGAAGACGGTGAACACGTAGTAGTTCCCGCCCTCGGCGAAGCGGACCCCGATCGCGATCAGGATCTGCTTCGGATGGGTGCGCAGCACCTCGACCAGCGGGCGGCGCGACGGCCCGCCGGACTCCACCGCGGCCGCGAAGGACTCCGACTCGGTGATCCGGAACCGGATGTACAGCCCGACCAGCGCCAGCAGGATGCTCACCAGGAACGGGATCCGCCAGCCCCAGCTGAGCAGCTGCGGCTCGGGCAGCAGCGAGACGAGGCTGAACACCCCGGTGCCCAGCAGCAGTCCGGCCGACACGCCGGTCTGCGGCCAGGCCCCGTAGTGGCCGCGCTTGCCGTCGGGCGCGTGCTCGACGGCCATCAGCACCGCACCGCCCCACTCCCCGCCGACCGCGAAGCCCTGCACCAACCGCAGCAGCACCAGCAGCGCGGGCGCGGCGATGCCGATCTGCTGGTAGGTGGGCAGCAGCCCGATGAGCGTGGTGGCCCCGCCCATCAGCGTCAGGGTCATCACGAGCGTCGCCTTGCGACCGATCCGGTCGCCGTAGTGCCCGGCCACGAAACCACCGACCGGGCGGGCGATGAACCCGGCCGCGAAGGTCCCGAACGCCGCCAACGTGCCCGCCGCCGCGCTGATGTTGCTGAAGAACAGCTGGTTGAAGATCAGCGCCGCGGCGGTGCCGTAGATGGTGAAGTCGTACCACTCGATGACGCTGCCGATGGTGCTGGACGTCAGCGTTCTCGACGCCGACGAGGCCCCGGCACGCGTCGTTGCGTTGGAGGACATGGCGGTGCGCCTTTCGGTGCGGCTGGTCAGGATCGGGCGAACGCGTCGGGTGCCCAGGGCAGCTGCGCCCCGCCGAACTTGGCGGCCCGGACGTCACCGGAGCGGGCGTGCCCCTCGAACAGCTCCACGCGCGCCGCGCGGCCGCACACCTCGCCGAGCTCCGCGCTGGACGCCGGGTCGGTGACCTCCTGGTACGTCACGGTCTTGAGGTACTTGCCGACCCAGAGCCCGCCGGTGTAGCGGGCCGCGCCCCGGGTGGGAAGCACGTGGTTGGTGCCGATGACCTTGTCCCCGTAGGACACGCAGGTGCCCTCACCGAGGAACAGCGCGCCGTAGTTGCGCATCTTCACCAGCGCCTCGCGAGGCTGCGCGGTGAGGATCTGGACGTGCTCGCTGGCGTAGGTGTCGGCGAGCTCGTAGGCCGCGTCGAGGTTCTCCACGACGTGCACCTCGCCGTGGTCGCGCCAGGCGGGTTCGGCGTTGTCGCGGGTGGGCATCTCCGGCAGCAGCCGGTCGACGTGCTCGATGACCGAGCGACCGAGCTCCTCCGAGGTGGTGATCAGCACCGCCGGCGAGTCCGGGCCGTGCTCGGCCTGGCTCAGCAGGTCCACCGCCACCACGAACGGGTCGGCGGTCTGGTCGGCCACCACCAGCACCTCGGTGGGACCGGCGAACAGGTCGATGCCGATCTCGCCGTACAGCTGGCGCTTGGCCTCCGCGACGAAGGCGTTGCCCGGACCGGCCAGCATGTCCACCGGCGCGATGGTCTCGGTGCCCAGCGCCATGCTCACCACCGCCTGCACGCCGCCGAGCAGGTAGATCTCGTCGGCACCGGCCAGGTGCATGGCCGCCACGGTGGCGTCCGGGACCTCGCCGCGGATCGGCGGCGTGCAGGCCACCACCCGCGGCACCCCGGCGGTCTTGGCGGTCAGGATCGTCATGTGCGCCGAGGCCAGCAGCGGGTACCGCCCGCCGGGCACGTACGCGCCCGCGGCCGAGACCGGGATGTGCTTCTGCCCCAGGTGGACACCGGGCATGGTCTCCACCTCGAACTCCTGCATCGACGCCAGCTGCCGCTCGGCGAAGCCGCGGACCTGCCGCTGGACGAACTCGATGTCCTCGATGACCTGCTGCGGCACGCGGGCGACGATCTCCTCGATCTGCTCGGCCGAGAGCCGGAACGACTCGGGCTGCCAGCCGTCGAACTTCCCCGAGTACTCGCGCACGGCCCGGTCACCGCGGGTGCGGATGTCGGCGATGATCGCCGCGACCTTCTCCTGCACGTCGGGCAGCGAGGTCGTGGTGGCCGCCGAGGTGGTGGCCGGAGCCTTGAGGGCGAGAGCCATGACGTGATCCCTTTCGATGTTTACGTACACATCGCACCGTAGACCGCTAGCATGTTTACGTAAACCCGCAGTTCGAACTCCCTCGATCCAGACCTCGGAGGTGCTCGGTGGTCACCAGCCGGGACGTGGCGCAGCTGGCCGGTGTTTCGCAGATGACGGTGTCCCGCGTCCTGCAGGGCAGCGACAAGGTCGCCGCGGCGACCCGGCAGCGCGTGCTGGCCGCGATGGAGGAGGCCGGATACCGGCCGCACGCCGCGGCGCGGACCATGCGGACCCGGCGCACCTCGACCGTCGGCGTCGTGGTCGCCGACATCACCAACCCCTTCTACCCGCAGCTGCTGGAGGCGGTCGGCCGGGCGCTGGACGAGGCGGGGCAGCGCATGGTGCTCTGGAACGCCCCCGATCCCGGCGACTCCAGCGCCCTGCTCGCGCTCGACGAGGGCACCGTGGACGGGCTGATCTTCACCACCGTCACCGAGGGGTCCGAGCGGCTCGCCGACTCGCTCCGGCGGGGCGATCCGATCGTCCTGCTGCACCGGGGGCTGGACTCGCTGGAGTGCGACCAGGTCACCACCGACAACCTCGCGGGCGGCCGGGCAGTGGCCGACTACCTGGTCGCCACCGGGCACACCCGGATCGGCTTCCTGCAGGGTCCCGAGCTGACCAGCACCGCCCGGCACCGCGAGCGCGGGTTCCGCGAGCGCCTGGCCGAGCTCGGCCGACCGCTGGCCGCGGAGCTCACCGCCCAGGGCGGGTTCGCCCACGACCTCGCCCGCTCGGCGATGCGCGAGCTCCTCACCCGCGACGACCCGCCCACGGCGGTCTTCTGCGCCAACGACCTGACCGCGCTCGGCGCGGTCGACGGCGCGGTGTCCCTGGGGCGGCGCGTCCCCGAAGACGTGTGGGTGGTCGGGTACGACGACATCGCGATGACCGCGTGGGACTCCTACGACATCACCACGGTCCGCCAACCGATCGCGGAGATGGCCCGCGCGGCCGTGCACCTGCTGCTGGAACGCGTCGAGGACCGCTCCCTGTCACCGCGGAAGAAGCTGTTCCCCAGCGAACTCGTCATCCGCAGCTCCACCGCGCACACCGCACCGTCATGACGCGGCCCGCGGGGCGTCGCGCCAGGTTTCGCGGAGGTGCCGGTGGAACTCGGTCAGCGCCGTGGTGGCGTGCGCGTCGCGGTGGCGGACGAACACCGTCGTCGCCGTCGCTTCGGCGGGCGACGGCCGGTGCAGGCGGAGCCGGGGGCGCAACGCGGACCGCTCGACGAGCTCCCGGGGCAGCATCGTGATTCCGAGCCCGGCGGCGACGCACCCGAGGATGCCTTCGACGCTGCCGTAGTCGAGGACCTTCGGTTCCGCGCCTAGCGCCCGGACGACCGCTTCCAGACCGCGCCGGTAGGAGCACCCCGCGCGGAACACGAGCAGGCGGGCACCGTTCGGGCCGCGCAGCGCGTCGTCGAGGTCGCGGTGCCGCGAGGCGGTGACGACCGCCAGCTCCTCGGTGCCGATCTCCTCCTCGTGCAGGTCGCGGTCGTCGACCGGGCCGGCGACGAGCGCTCCGTCCAGGGCGTGGTCCTTGACCAGCGCCACCAGCGAGTCGGTGGGCCCGGTCAGCACCGACAGGTCCACCTCCGGCCAGGCCGCGGTGTAGGACTCCAGCACGGGTGGCAGCCGGAGCCCCGCCGTGGTCTCCATCGCTCCGATCCGCAGCGGGCCGCGCGGAGTCTCGTCCCGCACGATGCGGCTGGCCTCGTCGGCCAGCGCGGTGATCCGCCGGGCGTAGCCGAGGAGCTGCTCCCCCGCCGCGGTCAGGGCGACACCTCGGGCGTGCCTGCGGAGCAGGGGCGCGCCGAGTTCCCGCTCCAGTCCGGCGATTCGCGCGCTGATGCTGGACTGCACGGTGTGCAGTTCCGCCGCCGCGCGCGTGATCCCGCCGGTGCGCGCCACGGCGACGAAGATCCGCAGGTCCGACAACTCCACGCTTGCACCCCTGACCTCTGGGAGTTCGCGGGCAACGATGGCTGCGTTCGCCACTCATCGTTGGACACGATGCCGTGCGCAGCCTAGCGTCCTCCTTGCACCGGACACTCGGGTCGACAGCGGGGAGAGCAGCGGTGGCGGCACAGCGGACGCAGCAACGGGTTCAGGACTTCTGCGCGCGGTTCGGGCTGCGCGTGCCGATCCTGGAGGCTCCGATGGCCGGTGCCTGCCCGCCCGAGCTGGCGATCGCGGTGGCCGAAGCCGGTGGGATGGGTGCCAACGGCGTGGTGCTCGACCAGCCCGACCGCATCGGCAGCTGGATGGAGCGGTTCCGCGCCGGGACGAACGGCCCGTGCCAGCTCAACATCTGGATCCCGGACGAGCCGGTCGACGCGCCGGAGCGGCAGCAGGCCGCGGAGCGGTTCCTGGCCGGTTTCGGCACCCCGGGCGCGGCAGGGGCGCCGAGCCCGGTCTTCGCCGAGCAGTGCGAGGCCATGCTGGCGGCCCGACCAGCGGTGATCTCCTCGATCATGGGACTGTTCGACCCCGACTTCGTCGAACGCCTGCACCGCGCGGGCATCGCGTGGTTCGCCTGCGCGACCACCCTCGCCGACGCCCTGGCCGCCCAGGAGGCTGGTGCGGACGCAGTCGTCGCCCAGGGCATGGAAGCCGGTGGGCACCGCGGCAGCTTCGACCCGCAGGCCGCCGAGCGGACCGATGTCGGCCTGTTCGCCCTGCTCCCGCACCTGGTCGACCACCTGCGAGTCCCCGTGATCGCGGCGGGCGGCATCGCCGACGGCCGCGGTGTGGCCGCAGCGCTGGCGCTCGGCGCGAGCGCGGTCCAGGTGGGCACCGCGCTGCTGCGCTCCCCCGAGGCGAACATCAACGAAGACTGGTCCGCCGCGCTGGACGGACTCCCACCGGAGCGCACGGTCACCACCCGCGCCTACAGCGGCCGCCTCGGCCGCGCGGTGCCCACCCCGTTCGTAACGGCGTGGGCAGACGACGGAGCTCCGGCACCCGCGCCCTACCCCGTGCAGCGACGCCTGGTGGGCCAGTGGCGCAAGGGCGACGCGCCCGGGGTCGACCGGGTCAACTACTGGGCGGGCCAAAGTGCAGCCCTGGCCCGGGAAGCACCGGCGGGCGAGATCATCGAGCGCATGTGGGCGGACGCCCGCGAACTCCTCGCCTGACCAACACAACCTGCGGCACTGCTCTCACCTGGAGGATCCGTCGAGAACGACGGTAATTTCGGGCTCTCCTGTCGCATCTGCGGGCGTCTGGGGAGGCGGTACCGGAGGATCAGTGGTGATATCCGGGTTGGGTTGGGGAGGATTGGTGCCGTGAGGTGGGGGGGTTGGGTTTGGGTTCAAAGCGGTGGGTGGTTGCGTTGGGTGATGCGATTTCAATCGAAATTGGCTGCGTTGCGGTTCTTGACGGAGCCCGCGGTGGCGAGGTGCGCCAATCTCAATCGAAATCGCGCCCCTCACCGCTGCGCCCAAGGTCGTGATACCGGGACCCGAGTGACTGCGAGCAGGGCCGTCGGCGGAGCCAGGGCGCTGATCGCACGGCCGTCGTTCCGGTGGTGGGTGCGGAGATTTCTCTCGAAATCGGCTTCGGTGCTAACTGGAGGTTTCGTCGAGACGGTGCCGATTTCGTGAGAAATCGCGCCCGACCGGCAACGTCACCAAAAGGTGGATCCGCCTCCGCAGGGAACCGAGGCTCCTCAGGACAAGCCCCGCTCACCACCGATCCCCCAGCCTCGATCAGCTGGCCAGCGGTTCCACCGTGATGCGGTCGGTGATGTCGCCGAGCACACGGTGGTCGAGCGTTCCCGCGACCGGCGCCGCAGCCGCGGCTGCCGACCACGCGACGGCGTTGCGCAGCCGCTCGGGCCAGGGTTCGCGGCGCAGGATGCCCGCGGCGAGGGCCGCCACCGCCGCATCACCGGCACCCGTCGGATTGCCGCTCACCGCGTGAGGGGGCTTCGCGCGCCAGAGCCCTTCCTCGGTGGACGCGAGCAGCCCGTCCGGGCCGAGGGAGACGATCACCGCCGCCGCGCCGCGGTCGCGCAGGTGGCGGGCTCCGGTGATCGGGTCGTGCTGCCCCGTCGTTTCGCGGAGTTCGGCGGCGTTGGGCTTGACCACGTCCGCCCCTGCTTCTGCGGCGGCGAGCAGCGCGGGACCCGTGGCGTCGACGATCGCGGGGACCGACCGGGCGTGGGCGTCGCAGACCAGTTCCGCGCAACTGTCCACAGTGCACCCCGGCGGCAGGCTCCCCGAGCACACGAGCACCGAGGCCTCGGGCAGCCGCGTGCCGATGAGGTCCCTGAGCCGCTGCCAGTCCGCTTCTGCCAGGTGGTTGCCGGGTTCGTTGAACAGGGTCGCCTCGCCCGACGGGTCCTCCTCGGCGACCACCGCGACGGTCCGGCGGGTCGGGCCGGGCACCGGCAGCAGGAGGTGCTCGATCCCCGCCGCGGTCAGGTCGTCGCGGATCGCGTCGCCGCGCGCGCCGCCGACTGGCGCGGTCACGAGCGTGCGGAGGCCCTGGTCGTGCAGCACCCGGCTGACGTTGAGGCCCTTGCCACCGGCCCGCTCGTGGACGCTGCGGACGCGGTGCGAGGTCCCGGGGCGGACGTGCGCCACCCGGTAGCTGACGTCCAGCGCCGGGTTCGGGGTGACGGTGATGATCACGGCCGCAGGACTCCGAGCAGCCGCGCGGTTTCCGCCGCGAGGGCCTTCTTCCCGGCGCCGAGGTACTTGCGCGGGTCGACCAGCTTCGGGTTCTCCGCCAGCACCTCCCGCACCGGCTCGGTGAAGGCCTTGTTCAGGTGCGTGGAGATGTTGATCTTCGTCATGCCGCTGCGGATCGCGGTGCCCAGATCCTCGTCGGACACGCCGGACGAGCCGTGCAGCACCAGCGGAACGTCCAGCGCTTCGCCCAGCCGCCGGATCAGGTCGAAGTCGAGCGCGGCATCGCGCGTCAGCATCGTGTGCGAGGTGCCGACCGCCACCGCCAGCGCGTCCACCCCGGTGGCGGCCACGTAGTCGACGGCCTCGCCCGGATCGGTCCGAGCGCCCGGGGCGTGGACGCCATCCTTGCCGCCGACCTCGCCGAGCTCGGCCTCGACCCAGAGCCCGGCGTCGTGGCAGCGGGCCGCGACCGCGCGGGTGCGGGCCACGTTCTCCTCGTAGCCCTGCCTCGAGGCGTCGAACATCACCGAGCCGAACCCGAGCTCGATCGCCTCGTCCACCAGTTCCTCGGACTCGGCGTGGTCCAGGTGCACCGCCACCGGCACCTCCGCCTTGCGGGCGCGGGCCAGCGTCGCGCACGCGATCGGTTCCAGCGCGCCGTGGTAGCGCGCGCAGTTCTCGCTGATCTGCAGCACCACCGGGGCACCCGCGCGCTCCGCTCCGGCCACCAGGGCGTCCGCGTGCTCGAGCCCGATGACGTTGAACGCACCGACCCCGAGACCGCCGCGGACGGCGGCCTCGACGACGCTGCCCGTGCCGACCAAGGGCATGACTGCTACCTCTCTTCCGTGCGGTTGATGACCGGATTCCGGTGCTCCAGCAGGTCGGCGGCGAGCAGCGCCGCCCCCAGGCTTCCCGCGCGGTCACCGAGCTCGGCGGGCACGACCTCCGGCGCGCTGGCCAGGGACCAGTCCGCTGCCAACCGGCGCGCGAGCGGGTCGAACAGCAGCGGCCCGGCCTGCGACAGACCACCGCCGACCACCACGACCTCCGGCGCCAGCAGCGCGGTGAGCCAGATCAGCGCGTGCCCCAGCGCCTCGACGGCTTCGTCCCAGACCTCGGCGGCGGCCGGGTCCCCGCCCTCGACGAGCCGCGCGACGTCCGCCGCTCCCGCAACCGGATTCCCGGTCCGCTCCCGGTAGCGCTGGCCGATCGCGCCCGCGGAGGCGACGGCCTCCAGCCGGACCCGCTGACCGCGGACCTCGACGGGCACCTGCCCGACCTCCCCCGCGTACCCGCCTCCGGAGTGCACCTGGCCGCTGCGCACGTGCGCCGCCGAAACACCTGTGCCGACGGGGAGGAACACCGCGTCCGCCGCTCCCCTCGCCGCGCCGGAGCGGTGTTCCGCCAGCGCTCCGGCCCGGACGTCGTGGCCGAAGGCGACCGGCAGTCCGAGCCGCGCCCCGAGGAGCGGGGCGAACGGCACGTCCGACCACCCCAGGTTCGCTGAAAGCACCGCAACACCGCGGGTTTCGTCGACGATCCCGGGAACCACGAGGCCCACGGCGACCGGCGCGGCGTGTTCGGCGAGCTCACCGACGAGCGAGCAGGTCAGGTCCAGCACCCGCTGGGCCGTGTCCGACGCCCGCGGCGGTGTCGCGCCGCGCCGCTGCGCCAGCACCTCTCCCGAGGCGTCCAGCAGGACCGCTTTCGTCTCGGTCCCGCCGACGTCGACACCGACCACGGGACCGCGCAGGCCCTCGGTCACACCTCGTCCAGGACGATCGACCGGGTCAGGTTGCGCGGGTGGTCCGGGTCCAGCCCGCGCTTGGCGGCCGCGGCCACCGCGACCCGCTGCGCCAGCACCAGGTGCGCCATCGGATCGCGCTGCCCGCTGCCGAGGAAGTCCGCGCCCGCCGCGGCCACCTCGTCGGCGAGCCCGGTCGGCGGCTCGCCGAACATCCAGGTCGCGCGGCCGGGTTCGGCGATGCTGATCGGGCCGTGCCGGTACTCCATGGCCGGGTAGGCCTCGGACCACAGGCCTGCGGCTTCCCGCACCTTCAGCGCCGCCTCGTGCGCCAGGCCGACCGTCCAGCCCCGGCCCAGGAAGGTGATCTGCTCGGCCGCCGGGAGCGCGCCGAGCTCGACGTCCAGCACCGCGCGGGCGTCCGCGACGGCCCCGGTCAGGTCCTCCCCCAGCGAGGCCCGCAGCAGGGCGAGCGCGGTGGTCGCGAAGCGGGTCTGCACCACGGACTGCTCGTCGGCGAACTCCAGCGCGACCAGCTCGTCGCAGGCCTCCGCGACGGGCGCGGTGGGAACCGCGGTGATCGCCACCGTGGGAACTGTCCCCCGCAGTCGCCGCAGGAGTTCGAGGACCTCGGTGGTGGTGCCCGAGCGGGTGATCACCAGCACGCGGTCGTAGGACCGGCCGACCGGCATCTCGGAGGCGGGGAAGGCGTCCGTCTCACCGTGACCGGCGGCCTCCCGCAGGGCCGCGCAGGCCATGGCCATGAACCAGGACGTGCCGCACCCTGCCACGGCGACCCGCTCGCCGCGCGCGGGCAGCACCCCGGCCACCTCCCGGGCCAGCTCCGATGCGCGCGACCAGCACTCCGGCTGGCTGTCGATCTCGCCGTCCACGAGGTATCCGCCAGACGCCATCAAGTCCTCCCAGACCCGTCGTTCTCCCGCGGCGAGCGCCGCCGCCCGCCAGTTCGCCAGCCTAGATGCACAAAAGTGATTCAACAAGGATCGATTCAATCAACATCGATCACAAGATCTTCACGCCCGCCCTCGGAACCGCCGCCGGGGAAAAGCCGCGCGTGACACGTCGAGCACGCGAAGTCACGGTCCCGCGTCGGCGTTCGACCAATGCACCCGGAGGTAGTGACAGGCGCCACGAGGCGCGTTAATAATGACCCAACTTGCATGAAGTTGCTCTATATATCCGGTTAACGAGCAGCCATGCGCAAAGGTTGAGGAGAGCGACAGATGGCGCAGAAGCTCCGGAGGCGGCTGGTGCTCGCTGCCGGGATGTGCCTGGTGCTGCTGGCGGGCTGCGGTGCGCACGACACCGACGCCGGGCGGGTGCTGCGGGTCGCGCAGTACCCGGACCCGGACGAGCTGAACTCGCAGCAGGACTCGGGCAGCCAGGTCTACATGGGACTGTGCGAGCCGCTGACCGGGCTGGGGATCGCCGACGCCGGTGACGTCCGGATGCGCGGTGCCGAGCGCGTCGACACCGCCGACGGTCTGGTGTGGACGATCAAGCTCCGCCCCGGCCGGACCTTCCAGAACGGCGAGCCGATCACCGCGCAGACCTACGCCGACACCTGGAACGCCGTCGCCTACGGGCCCAACGCGTACAAGGCGAGCTCCACCTTCAGCGTCATCGACGGCTACGCCGAGCTCAACGAGGACCAGCCGACGCGCGACACCCTGCGCGGGCTGGAGGTGGTCGACGACCTCACCCTGCGCGTCACGCTCCGCCAGCCCGACTACGACTTCCCGAAGATCATCGCCTCCTACAGCGCGTGCCCGATCCCGGAGGAGGGACTGGCCGATCCGACCGGCTACTCCCAGGCCCCGATCGGCAACGGCCCGTACCAGTTCGTCCGCTGGGACCGCAACGAGCGCATCGTGCTCAAGCGCTGGCACGGCTACCAGGGCGAGGTGCCGCCGGGCGCGGCCGAGGAGATCCACTTCAAGATCTACCAGTCCCAGGACACCGCCTACCGCGACGTGCAGGCCGGTCAGCTCGACGTGCTGCGCAACCTGCCCGGCGGGCTGCTCGACGACGCCCGCAACCAGCTCGGCGACGAGGGCCTGTTCGCGATCCCGCAGCAGCGGCAGATCACCCAGATGCTGATCCCCGAGTACGTCGAGTCGCTGCGCGATCCGCGGCTGCGCAAGGCCATCTCGCTGTCGATCGACCGCGACGCGATGGCCAACGCCCTGCTGCGCGGCTCGGCGACGCCCGCGCGCTCCCTGATCGTCGAAGCGGTCGGCCCCGCCTACCGGGCCGACGCGTGCGAGGCCTGCCGGTACGACCCGGAGCGGGCGCGCCAGCTCGTCGCGGAGGCCGGTGGCTTCAAGGAACCGGTGGTCATCTGGTACTCCAACACCGGCGGTGGCGGCGGCACCGAGATGTCCCAGATCGCGCTGGCCATCGCCAACGCGCTCCGGCAGGAGCTGGGGGCCGAGGTCGAGCTGCGGCCGGTGCTGCCCGCGCAGCTCAAGCAGGCGCAGAACAGCGGCACGCTGACCGGTCCGGCGCTGAGCCTGTGGGGCGACATCTACCCCAGCCCCGACCAGTACCTGGGCATGTTCCGCGAGGGCGGCGACGGCAACGAGTACACGCAGTACGACAACCCGGCCGCCGACGAGCTGATCGCCAAGGCGCTGGGCAGCGGCGACGAGCTGGAAGCCGCCGGGTACTGGCAGCGCGCCGAGGACCTGATCCTCGACGACATGCCCGGAATCCCGCTGTACTACCCGGCCATCTACGCCGCGCACACCCCGTGCGCCACGCCGGGCACGCTCGGCGGCGACCTCCAGTACTACCTGACCGCGTTCGAGTGCGGCCCCGGCCGCGAGGAGTGAGGCCGCATGCTCGGATACCTCGTCCGCCGCGTCGCGGCGATGCTGCCGGTGCTGTTCGGCGTGACGTTCCTGATCTTCGCGCTGGTGTACGCGATGCCCGGGGACCCGATCGCCGCGCTGGCCGGTGACCGCCCGCTGCCTCCCTCCACCGTGGAGGCCCTGCGCGAGCGGTACCACCTGGACGAACCGCTGATCACCCAGTACCTGCTGTACATGGGCGGGCTGCTGCGGGGCGACTTCGGCACCGACTTCTTCGACCGGCCGGTGCTGGACATGATCGCCGAGCGGTGGCCGACCACGCTGCAGCTGGCGCTGACCGCCTGGGTGCTCAAGCTGCTGATCGGCCTCGCGGTCGGCATCTTCGGCGCGCTGCACCGCGGCCGCACCGGCGACCACCTGGCGCTGGCGTTCACCGTGCTGTTCGTGGCGCTGCCCGGGTTCGTGATCGCCTTCCTGGCGCAGCTGGTGCTCGGGCTGAAGCTGGAGTGGTTCCCGATCGCCGGGATCGCCGAGGGCTGGCCGCAGAGCTTCCTCCTCCCGGCGCTGGTGGTGGCGCTGGAGGCCGCCGCGCCGCTCGCGCGGCTGACCAGGTCGAGCCTGGTCGACACGCTGAGCGCGGAGTTCATCCGGACGGCGCGGGCCAAGGGCGCCTCGCCGGGCCGCGTGGTGTGGGGGCACGCGCTGCGCAACTCGATGATCCCGGTGGTCACCTACCTCGGGCTCAGCCTGGCGGCGATGCTCGGCGGCGCCGTGATCGTCGAGAGCGTTTTCAACCTGCCCGGCATCGGCGGCCTGCTGGTGCAGGCGGTGCAGACCCAGCAGGGCACCATCGTGGTCGGCGTGGCGACCTTCATCATCCTGATCTACCTGCTGGTGAACCTGCTCGTGGACATCAGCTACGGCTTCATCGACCCGAGGGTGCGCAATGGCTGACCGAACCGACCTCTCCCCCGCCCCGACCGCGCCCCGCCGGAGGTTCACCCTGGTCGGGCGGCTGCCGAAACCGCTGCGCGCACCGCTGTTCGCGGTGGCGGCGCTGATCGCCGCCGGGTACGTGCTGATGGCCGTCTGGCCGAGCCTGTTCACCTCCGCCGACCCGGTGCACTGCGAGCTGCGGCTCAGCGGCGCGGGTCCGGCGCCGGGCCACCCGTTCGGCTTCGACATGCAGGGCTGCGACTACTTCGCCAACGTCGTGCACGGCGCCCGGCCGTCGATCGCGATCGGCCTGATCGTCACGGTGGTCACCTTCGCGATCGCCGCGGTGCTCGGCGCGCTGGCCGGGTACTTCGGCGGTGTGGTCGACGGCGTGGTCTCGCGCATCGCCGACGTGGTGTTCGGGCTGCCGATGATCATCGCCGCGATCGTGGTGCTCAACCTGTTCGAGGACCGCACGGTCTGGACGGTCAGCCTGGTGCTGATCGTGTTCAGCTGGCCCGGCGGCATGCGCTACATGCGCGGCTCGGTGCTCGAGATCCGCAACCTGGAGTACGTGCAGGCCGCGCGCGTGCTCGGCGGCAGCCACCTGCGCATCCTCGGCACGCACATCGCGCCGAACGCGCTGACCTCGCTGATCGTCCTCAAAACTCTGGAGATCGGCGGCATCATCGCGGCCGAGGCGGCGCTGACCTTCCTCGGCATCGGGCTGCAGCCGCCCGCGATCTCGTGGGGGCTGCAGCTGTCCACCGCCCAGGCCCAGTGGCAGGCCAGCCCGCACCTGCTGCTCTACCCCGCCCTGTTCCTGACCGGCGCCGTGCTGGCGTTCGTCGTCCTCGGCGACAGCCTGCGGGAGAGCCTCGACCCGAAGGGAAAGCGATCATGAACGCCCCGGCCGACCGGCGCGCGGTCCTCGACGTGCGCGGCCTCAGCGTCGACTTCCACACCCCCGCAGGCCGGTTGCATGCCGTCCAGGACGTCAGCTTCTCCGTCGGCGCGGGCGAAACCCTCGCCGTGCTCGGCGAATCGGGCTCGGGCAAGAGCGTCACCGCGCAGGCCATCATGGGGATCCTGGACACCCCGCCGGCCGAGGTCGTCGGCGGCACCGTCGAACTCGGCGGCCAGGACCTGCTCGCGCTGTCCGACCGGCAGCGCCGCGCGGTGACCGGATCGCGGGTGTCGCTGATCTTCCAGGACGCGCTCACCGCGCTGAACCCGGTGCAACCGGTGGCCAAGCAGATCGGCGAGCTGTACCGGCTGCACCGCGGCGCGACGCGGCGGCAGGCCTGGCAGCGGGCGGTGGAGATGATGGACCGGGTGCGGATCCCGGCGGCGGCCAGCCGCGCCGGGGACTACCCGCACCAGTTCTCCGGCGGGATGCGCCAGCGCATCCTCATCGCGATGGCGCTGGCGCTGGACCCGGACGTGGTGATCGCCGACGAGCCGACCACCGCGCTGGACGTCACCGTGCAGGCCCAGATCCTCGACCTGCTCGCCGAGCAGCAGGCCGAGCGCGGGCTGGCGCTGGTGCTGATCACCCACGACCTCGGGGTGGCGTCCCGGATGGCCGACCGCGCGCTGGTCATGTACTCCGGGCGGGTCGTCGAGCACGGGCCGATCCGCGAGCTGTTCACCGCGCCCGTGCACCCCTACAGCCGGGGGCTGGTCGCGTCCATCCCGCGGCGGTCGCACCGCGGCGGTCCGCTGCCCGCGATCGGCGGTCTGCCGCCGAGCCTCGCCGAACGTCCCGCGGGATGCGCGTTCCACCCGCGCTGCGGCATCGCGCGCGAGCAGTGCGAATCGGTCGAGCCGGAACTGCTGCTGCTGGACGACGGCAGGCAGACCCGGTGCCACTACTGGGCGGAGGTCTCGTCGTGACCGAGCAGATCCTCGACGTGCAGGACGTCACCAAGCACTACCGCAAGCGCGGCGGCGGCCGGTTCGGGCTCGGCTCCGCCACCGTCAAGGCGGTCGACGGGGTGAGCCTGCAGCTGCACAAGGGCGAAGCGCTGGGCATCGTCGGCGAGTCCGGGTGCGGCAAGTCCACGCTGACCCGGCTGCTCACCGCGCTGGAGAAGCCCACCAGCGGGCACGTCCGCTACCGGGGCACCGACGTCCACCGCGCGAAGGGCGCCGAGCGGACCCGGATGCGCCGCAACATCCAGATGGTGTTCCAGGATCCCTACGCCTCGCTCAACCCGCGCAAGACCGTCGGTTCGATCCTGGCCGAGCCGTTCCGCATCCACCGCGACGCGGTGCCCGGGACGGGGCTGCGGCCGCGGCTGGAGCAGCTCCTCGAGCAGGTCGGCCTGCGACCGGACCACCTCGACCGGTACCCGCACGAGTTCTCCGGCGGCCAGCGCCAGCGCATCGGCATCGCCCGCGGCATCGCGCTGAACCCGGAGGTGCTGATCTGCGACGAACCGGTCTCCGCGCTCGACGTCTCGGTTCGCGCGCAGGTCCTCAACCTGCTCGCCGAACTGCAGCGCGAGCTGTCGCTGACGGTGGTGTTCATCGCGCACGACCTCGACGTGGTGCGGCACTTCTGCGACCGGATCGCCACGATGTACCTGGGGCGGGTGGTCGAGGAGGGCGACTGCGACGCGGTCTACGACCACCCCGCGCACCCGTACACCCGGGCGCTGCTCTCCGCGATCCCGCGCCCAGGCTTCGACGACGAACCGGAGCAGGAGCGCATCGTCCTCGAAGGCGACCCGCCGTCGCCGATCGCACCGCCACCCGGCTGCCCGTTCCACACCCGCTGCTGGATGGCCCGCCCGGACTGCGCGACCACCGTCCCAACAGGACACGACCTGGGCGAGGGCCACGTCTCGCACTGCCACTTCGCCCCCGAAGTCGCCCTCGCCGACCCCGCGAAGCGCTGACCACCGCTCCCCGGCCCGCGTGAGGTCGTGAGTGCGTAACAGTGTTCCAGCGCTGTTTCGCACTCACGACCACTGCAGCACACAACGACCCGCATGACCGTGTGACGACCTGCAGGTCCTGCGGCGAGTTCTCGGCGCGGCCCGACGCACGTTCGGTTGTTCCTGCGGGTGACTTCCGCGATTTCAGTGAGGTTTTTCCAACCTCGTTCTGCGTGGCGGTGCCGGTGGCGGAACCTCAGCGCCCGCCTGGACTCCGGGTGCCCTGACTGATATATGACCCGATACACGGCGTCAGGGCCGTCCTCGCCGGAAGGAACCCCAGAGGGGTGGGCACCGTGAACCCGCGGCGGTGCAAGCTGCGAGGGTGGGCTATGCGCCTGCGGCGCATGCGACACCTTGCGATCGGTGCCGGACGCCCTTCGCGGCTGCGGTCCACGGACAGGATGAACAAGTTCAATGGAAATCGGACCTCCGATTTCCATTGAAATCGCGGAACTCCGGGCAGGACAAGCCGATCCGCACGTGTCCAGCTGATGATCGACCGGTGATTCGCTCGCGACGTCGGCCTGTCGCGCCCGCCGAGGGCGGCGGGCGCGGCACCGGTCAGGAACGGCCGGGCTTCTCGAAGTGGTCGAGCAGCGCGGTGTCGGGCGGGGTCACCTCGACCGGAATTCCGCCGTTGCAGAGGGATTCCGTCGCCGCGCAGCCGGTGGCGACCGCTTCCCGGGCCGCGATCGGCGAGGTGACGGTCGGGACGTCGGCGCGCACGAACTCCAGGAACTCGGCCACGATGCGCGGGTCGGCGCCGCCGTGCCCGCCGCTGGCGCGCTCCACCTCCACCACCCGGTCGGCCTCCGGGGCGTAGCCGCGGTGCCTGCGGTTCCACACCTTGACCACCGCTCCGTCGCCGTCGCCGAAGTTCTCCAGGCGGCCCTCGGTGCCGATCACGGTGTAGTTGCGCCAGTAGTCCGGGGTGTAGTGGCACTGCTGGTAGCTGGCCAGCACGCCGTTGTCCAGCTGCAGGTTGACCAGGTTCAGGTCCTCGACGTCGACCACCGGGTTGAGGCCGGTCTGGCTCAGCGGCGGCCAGTTCCGCTCGTACTCGGCCCAGTCGTGGCCCGTCTTGTAGGTCTCCTGCGCGTTGCGGTCGGTGATGTCGCCGTAGACGGTCAGGGCGCCCATCGCGTTGACGCGCCTGCTGTAGCCGTCGGCCAGCCAGTGCAGGACGTCGATGTCGTGCGCGCCCTTCTGCAGCAGCAGGCCGGTGCTCTTGCTCCGGTCGGCGTGCCAGTCCTTGAAGTAGAAGTCGCCGCCGTGCCCGACGAAGTGGCGGCACCAGATCGACTTCACCCCGCCGATCGCGCCGGAGGTGATGAGGTCGCGCATGGTGCGGATCACCGGCATGTGCCGCATGTTGTGCCCGACGTAGAGCTTGCCGCCGGTGCGCTGCGCGGCGGCCAGGACGCGGTCGCAGCCCTCGGCGCTGATCGCCAGCGGCTTCTCCAGGTAGACGGCGACCCCGGCCTCCAGGCAGCGGATCGCGTGCTCCTCGTGCAGGTGGTCGGGGCTGACCACGAACACCGCGTCCAGCTCGCACGCCAGCAGCTCGTCGAGCGTGCTCGTCCGCCGGACGTCGCCGTCGTAGCGCTGCGCGGCGGCCGCGGCGCGCTCCGGGTCCGGATCGCAGACCGCGACGATCCGCGACCCCGCACCGGGCTGGTGGGCGTGATCGGCGATGCCCACCCGGAGCCCGCACCCGAGCACACCTGTCCTGAGGTCCATGAGTCACCTTCCCGCACGGCCACGCACACCGAGACTGCACATGTTTGTCACAAGCTGATTGTTTGCAGCTTATATCGATCACTTACGTGCAATCCACCCTATGTTCTCCGCCCCTACCCGCACCAGGCCAGGCGGTGTCGTCGGCGGCCAGCCAGGGCTCGTCCGCCGCGGCGGCCGGGGTGGTGCCGGTGAACGCGCGGACGTCGTGGTGCAGGTGGGACTGGTCGGCGTAGCCGCCCTCCGCAGCCACCTGCGCGGGGCCGTGCCCGCGAACCAGCCGGTGGACGGCGCGGTCGAAGCGGACCAGCATGGCGGCGCGCTTCGGGGTCAGGCCGATCTGCGCGCCGAACCGCGACCACAGGCGCTGCCGACTCCACCCGGTCCGGTCCGCGAGATCCCGCACCCGCGCCCGACCACGGCTGGCGATGATCTGCCGCCACACCCAGGCCACCTCGGGCTCGACCTCCCGGCCCGCACGAAGCCGACCGGACAGCTCCGCGTCGATCAGGGCGAACCGCTCCTGCCAGGACTTCGCCTGGTTCAACCGCTCCCGCAACCGCAGCACGTCCGAACCCCACAGGTCGTCGAGACCGATGACGTTCCCCCGCAGCTCTGAGAGCGGGAGTCCGAGCACGGGATGCGCGACGAGCGGGGACAGCCGGATCTGAACGCACGCGATGCCCTCGGCGCGCACTCGGAAGGCACCGAAGGCGAGCCCGGCCGCCAGGCTCCCCGCCCGCGTCCGGCCGGTCTCGCCGTGGATGTCGAACGTGCGGTCGCCGAACTCGACGCCCACGGTGACGGCCGGGTGCGGGATGGCCCGGATCCCGACCGGGCCGCGGATGCGGAACCCCGCCATGTCGACCCCGGGCAGCGCGACCCGCGGCGGCCGCGCGATCTCCCAGCCAGCGGTGGGATCTGCCGTTCGTCGCACGCATCGAACGTACCGAGCGGCGCGGACATTTCTCCAAGACCCGCCGCGCCCGCAGCGGAAAAGTGGTGCCCCGCAACGACGAACGGAGGCCCTGTGAACAAGACGATCACCCCGCGCGCTCGCCGCCGGTGGATCGCGGTGCTGACCGCGGGCGGGCTCGCCGCCCTGCTCGCGTGGAACTCGGTGGCGGTGCGCGGGGAAACCGCCGAAGCCACCGGCGAGCAGATCGTGCGCCTGCCCGGTGGGGACATCCACGTCGTGCAGAGCGGTCCGTCCGACGCACCCGCGGTGGTCCTGCTGCACGGCCTGGCCGGTTCGACGACGTGGTGGGAACCGGTGCTGCCAGCGCTCCGAGACCTGCACGTAGTACGGGTGGACCTGCTCGGGCACGGCACATCGGCGAAACCGACCACCGGCTACGGCATAGCCGAGCAAGCCGACCGGGTGGGTGCGGTGCTCGATCGGCTCGGAGTGCGCCGAGCGACCGTCGTCGGTCATTCCACCGGCGGCGCGGTCGCCACGTCGCTGGCCGAGCGACGCCGCGACCTGGTCGCCGCAGTCGCCCTGATCGACAGCGGCCCGCGCGCGGACGCGTTCCTCGGCGAGAGCATCGCCGCCGACCTCATGACCACCCCGGTGGTGGGCGAGCTGCTCTGGCGACTGCGCACCGATGGCATGCTCCGCAACGCGCTGAGCACCGCTTTCACCCGCGATGTCCGGATCCCCGAGCAGCTCGTCACCGACGTCCGGGGCATGACCTACCGCGGCCTCACCGCGACCGACGAGGCGGTCGACGAGTTCCTGGCGGAACGGCAGCTCCCCGACCGGCTCGCCGCCGCGGACCTGCCGACCCTGGTTCTCTTCGGAGCCCAGGACCGGCGGTGGCAGCCCTCGTCCGCGCAGGACTACCGCCGGATCCCCCGCGCTCAGATCGAGATCCTCGACGGCGTAGGCCACACCCCCATGTTCGAGGCCCCGGACATCACCGGCGCCGTCCTGCGCGATTTCGCCGAGACCGCTCCGCGCTGATGCGGGAGAATCCGCCGGGAAAGCAGCCGATCGGAGAGGCGAAGAATGCGCATCGACCTCAGCGGGAAGACAGCCCTCGTCACCGGATCCTCGGCGGGCATCGGTTTCGCCATCGCGCGCGGTCTCGCCGCGGCCGGGGCCGACGTCGTCGTCAACGGCCGCACGGAGCGGACCGTCACCGACGCCGTCGACCGGATCCGCCAGGAGGTCCCGGAGGCGGTGGTCCGCGCGGCCGCGGCCGACGTGACCACCGAGGACGGTGCCAGCCGGGTCGTGGAGCTGGCCGGAGACGTCGACGTCCTGGTCAACAACCTCGGGATCTTCGGCGCGACCCCGGCGCTGGAGATCACCGACGACGACTGGCGGCGCTACTTCGAGGTCAACGTCCTCGCCGCGGTGCGGCTGACCCGCCTGCTGCTGCCCGCGATGGTCGACCGGGGCTGGGGGCGGGTGCTCAACATCGCCAGCGACTCCGCCGTCGTCATCCCCGAGGAGATGATCCACTACGGGATGAGCAAGACGGCGCTGCTGTCCGCCTCCCGCGGTTTCGCCAAGGCCGCCGCCGGAACGGGCGTGACGGTCAACTCGGTCATCGCCGGTCCGACCCACACCGGTGGTGTGGAGGACTTCGTCTACCAGCTCGTCGACCGCTCCCTGCCCTGGGAGGAGGCGCAGCGCGAGTTCATGCGCGCGAACCGGCCGCAGTCGCTCCTGCAGCGGCTGATCGAACCCGAGGAGATCGCCAACATGGTCGTCTACCTCGCCTCCCCGCTCGCCTCGGCGACCACGGGCGGGGCCGTGCGCGTCGACGGCGGCTACGTCGACTCGATCCTGCCCTGACCGGCGCATCAGATCCCGAGGCGCACCACCGCCGCGATCAGCGCCAGCAGCCCGGCGGCCATGAGCACGGCACTTGCGACCGCCCGCAGCTCGGGTCGACGGGTCACCGCCCACACCAGCAGGAGCCCGGTGGCCAGCACCGCGCCCAGGACGCACACCCCGCCCCACCCGGCTCGGGCGTGGACCGCCCCGGCCAGGGCCAAGCCGATCGCGCCACCGGCGAAGTAGCACGTCATGTACGCGGAGGTGATGCGCCCGCGCGCTTCCGGGCGCAGCGCGTAGATCAGCGACTGGTTGGCGATGTGCACGCCCTGGTGCGCCAGGTCCAGCAGGACGATCCCGGCGATCAGCAGGACCAGGTGGTGCGCGCCCAGCAACAGCAGCCCCCAGGACGCGATCAGCGCGACCGCGCCGACGATCGTGGTGTGCGTCGTCAGTCCGCGGTCCGCCAGCCTCCCGGCGAGCTGCGCGGCGACAGCACCCGCGGCGCCGAACAGGCCGACCAGCCCGATCTCGTCCTCCGACCAGCCGAAACCAGGTCCGGACAACAGGAAGGCCAGCGAGGTCCAGAGCACGCTGAAGCAGGCGAAGGCCAGCATCCCGATCACCGCGCGCACCCGCAGGACCGGCTCCTCGACCAGCAGCCGGGCGGTGGAGCGGATCAGCTCCGGATAGCTCGACGCCGCGGTTCCCCGGAACTGCGGGAGCGCGCGGTGCAGGACCGCGGTGAGGACGAGCATGGCCAGCGCGGCAACCCAGTAGATCGTCCGCCACCCCCCGGTGGTGGCCAGCGCTCCGGACGCGGTGCGGGCGAGGAGCATGCCCAGCACCAGACCGGTCATCACGGTCCCGACGACCCGGCCGCGCTGGCGCGGCGAGGCGAGGTCCGCGGCGAACGGCACGAGGATCTGCGCCGTGACCGACAGCAGACCGGTCAGCGCGGTACCGACCAGCAGCAGGGCGCCGTTCGGGGCGATCGCGGTCAGCACCAGCGAGATCGACGTCGCCAACGTCAACCCGCACACCAGGCGACGGCGTTCCAGCAGATCGCCCAGCGGCAGCAGGAGCACCAGCCCCAGCGCGTAACCGACCTGGGCGACCGTGACGACGAGCGACGCCGACGTGGCAGTCATGCCCAGGTCGCGGGCGATGGTGTCCAGCAGCGGCTGGGCGTAGTAGTTGGCCGCCACGCACAGACCGACGGCGGCTGACATGAGCAGGACCGTGCCGCGCCCCGGGCCGTCGGCGGTGCGCGGGCGGACCTTCGGTGCGGCGTTGTGGAGCGGCGGCTGCTGAGCAGCGGAGGGAGCCACGGCTTTCCTTCCGGGAGTTCCGATGGGTGGGCTCGGTGCTGGTCGGATCCGGCCTCGCGCCGATGCTCTCCCGGTTCGCATCCATCGTTCCAACAGGTTGTTGCCATGGAACCGATCGGGGATCACGATGGATGGGTGGAACTCCGCCAGCTCGCCTACGCCGTCGCGGTCGCCGAGACCGGCAGCTTCACCCGGGCCGCGCAACGCTGCTTCGTCGTCCAGTCCGCGCTCAGCGAGCAGATCGCCCGGCTGGAGAGCGAGCTGGGTGTCCGGCTGTTCGAGCGCACCAGCCGCCGCGTCCAGATCACCCCGGCCGGTGAGGGGTTCCTGGGACCGGCCCGGGAGGCGCTGGCCGCTGCCGAGCGCGCCCGCAGCGAAGCGGTGGCCCGCAGCAGCGAGATCCGGGGCAGCCTGGTCATCGGCAGCATCGCCCCGCTCACCGCGGTGAACCTGCCCGACCTGCTGGCCGCCTACCGGGAGAGGCACCCGGCGGTTCGGGTGACCTTGCGCTCCTCCCTGGTCAGGGACCAGCTGCAGCAGGTCCGCGAGCGCACCTGCGACGTCGCCTTCGTCGACATCGGTCCGGGTGAGCTCCCGCGCGGGTTCGCCGGGCGCGTGCTCCGCAACGACGACCTCGTCGCCATCGTCCCGCGCGGCCACCGGCTGGCCGGGGCCGCCGAGGTCACGCCCGCGCAGCTGGCGGAGGAGGACATGGTCGACATGCCCCTCCGCTCCGGCATCCGGGGCCACAACGACGCCGCGTTCGCCGCGGCCGGGGTCACCCGCAACGTGGCCTTCGAGGCCGACACCACGGCGATGCTGGAACAGCTCGTCGCGCGCGGCCTGGGGCTCGGCGTGGTCTTCGCCGCCGTCGCCGCCCGGATGCCCACCGTGGACAGCGTTCCGACGGTCGGGATCGCACCGCGCACGGTCCAGGCGGTGTCGCTCGCGTCCGGCATCTCCCCCGCCGCGCGGGCGTTCCTGGAGCTGCTGGACGAACAGCGGTGATCTGGCAGCGCCCGCTCGGAACCCCGAGTGGCGGCGCGGATTCCACGAGCACGTCCTGACGACCGGCGCACACACCTATGAGGCGCGCGCAACTATCTGCCACATCACAATACGCATCGTTTGAAATAGTCCGCGTGTGCAACTATTGTCGACGCCTGTAAGTCACACACGCATCCAGGCAGGAAGGCCTCGACATGCCTCTCGCGCTCCTGGCCCTGGCCATCGGGGCCTTCGGGATCGGCACCACCGAGTTCGTGATCATGGGGGTGCTCCCGCAGGTCGCCGGGGAGTTCGGCGTCAGCATCCCGGCCGCCGGGTGGCTGGTGTCCGGCTACGCGCTCGGCGTCCTCATCGGCGCACCGATCCTCACCGTCCTGGGCACCAAGGTGTCCCGCAAGAAGATGCTGCTGTTCCTGATGGGCGTCTTCATCGTCGGCAACGCGCTCTCGGCCGCCGCCCCCGCCTTCGGCGTCATGCTCATCGGCCGGATCGTCGCCTCGTTCGCGCACGGCGCGTTCTTCGGCATCGGGTCGGTGGTCGCCGCCAGCCTGGTCGCCCCGGCCAAGAAGGCCTCGGCCATCTCGCTGATGTTCATGGGGCTGACCGTCGCCAACATCGTCGGCGTCCCCGGCGGCACCTACGTCGGACAGGTCTTCGGCTGGCGGGTCACCTTCGGCATCGTCGCGCTGCTCGGCGTGGTCGGGCTCCTCGGCGTCGCCGCGCTCGTCCCGGAGCAGGGCAAGCCCGAGGCCGCGAACATCCGCACCGAGTTCGCCGCGTTCCGCAACGTGCAGGTCTGGCTCGCCATGGCGATGACCGTCCTGGGCTACGGCGGCGTGTTCGCCGCGATCACCTACATCGCACCGATGATGACCGATGTCGCCGGCTACTCCGCGGGCGGCGTGACCTGGCTGCTCGTGCTGTTCGGCATCGGGATGTTCCTGGGCAACCTGCTCGGTGGCAAGTTCGCCGACAAGGCCCTGATGCCCATGCTGTTCGTCACGCTCGCGGCCCTGTCCGGCACCCTGCTGCTGTTCACGGCCACCGCGCACAGCCAGGTCCTCGCCGCGATCACCCTGCCCGTCATCGGCGCCCTGGGCTTCGCGACCGTGCCGCCGCTGCAGAAGTGGATCCTCGACCAGGCCTCCGCAGCGCCGACCCTGGCCTCCGCGGCCAACATCGGCGCCTTCAACCTCGGCAACGCCCTCGCCGCCTGGCTCGGCGGTGTCGTGATCGCCGCCGGGTTCGGCTACACCTCGCCCAACTGGGTCGGGGCCCTGCTCGCCGCCACCGCGCTGCTGCTGTCGTTCCTCGCGGCCTTCCTCGACCGCCGCACCCGGGCAGCCGCAGCCGCCCCGGCGACCGAGCACGCCGAGCCGGTCACCGCCCAGCACTGACCCGATCCGCAAAGATCACGAGGAGTTCCGCACCATGGTTCCCAACGTCACCCTCAACAACGGCATCGAGATCCCGCAGCTCGGCTTCGGCGTCTTCCAGGTACCGGACGCGGAGACCACGGCCGCCGTCGCCGCCGCCCTGGAGGCCGGATACCGCTCCATCGACACCGCCGCGATCTACGGCAACGAGGCCGGTGTCGGCCGCGCCATCGCCGATTCGGGCATCCCCCGCGACGAGCTGTTCATCACCACCAAGCTGTGGAACGACGACCAGGGCTACGACTCGACCCTCGCGGCCTTCGACAGCAGCCTGGCCGAGCTCGGCCTGGACCACGTGGACATGTACCTCATCCACTGGCCCACCCCGGCCCGCGACCGGTACCTGGACACCTGGAAGGCCATCGAGAAGCTGGTCGCCGACGGCCGCGTCCGCGCCGCCGGTGTGTCGAACTTCCAGCCGGCGCACCTGCGGCGGCTGATCGACAACAGCTCGCTGGTCCCAGTGGTCAACCAGGTCGAGCTGCACCCCGGCCTCCAGCAGCGCGAGTTGCGCGCCCTGCACGCCGAGCACGGGATCGCCACCGAGGCCTGGAGCCCGCTGGCCCAGGGCGCGATGCTGGGCGAGAGCACGCTGACCGACATCGCGGAGCGGCACGGCAAGTCGCCCGCCCAGGTCGTCATCCGCTGGCACCTGCAGCTCGGGAACATCGTGATCCCGAAGTCGGTCACCCCGGCCCGCATCCAGCAGAACATCGACGTCTTCGACTTCGCCCTGTCCGAGGACGAGATGACCGCGATCGCCGGCCTCGACCGCGGCCTGCGCACCGGCCCGGACCCCGACACCCTGAACTGACCGCCCGTCGGGGAGGCCGCACGGTCCGTGCGGCCTCCCCGACGCTGCCCCGCAGGAAACACGATGCCTTCCGAACCCACCGCGCTGGACCGCCTCGTCGGCCCGACCGGCCTGCCGACGCTCGGTCTCGAGCTCCCGCTGGACAACGACTGGGGTGAGACCCGGCTCCGCACCGATCGCGCTGACGGCCGCCCCTTCGGCGTTCCGGACCTGTCCGAACACGCCCGCCTGGCCCAGCTGGCCGACGACCTCGGCTTCGCCGCCCTGTGGGTGCGGGACGTCCCGCTGTACGACCCGGTCCAGTTCGGCGACGCGGGTTCGGTCTTCGAGACCTTCACGCACCTGGGCCACCTGGCGGCCATCACCGAACGCGCGGTGCTCGGCACCGGCGCGGTCGTACTGCCCCTGCGCCAGCCCTGGCTGGTCGCCAAGGCCGCCGCCACGGTCGACGTGCTGTCCGGAGGACGGTTCGTGCTCGGCCTGGCCAGCGGTGACCGGCCGGTCGAATATCCCTTGTTCGGCCTGGACTTCCACGCCCGCGGAGCCGCGTTCCGCGAAGGCGTGGAGATCCTCCGCGCAGCTTGGGCACGACGCTCCCCTGGCGAGGGCATCGATCTCCCGGACCTCGGGTTGACCGCCGACCGGCGGCTCGAAGTGCTGCCCAAGCCGACCGGTTCGACGATCCCGATCGCCATCGCCGGTAGCGCGCAGCAGCCCGCCGAGTGGATCGCCGAGAACGCGGACGCGTCCCTCAACTACCCCCGTCAGCTGGGAGCGCTGCGCAAGAAGACAGCCGAGTGGCGGCAGCTCACCGGGAGTGCCGCCAAGCCGTACCTCACCCCGATGCAGCTCGACCTGCTCGACGACCCGACCGCCGAGGCCACCCCGCTCCGACTCGGCGTGCGGACCGGCCGGCTGGCCCTCATCGAGCAGCTGCGCGCGATGGGTGAGCTCGGCGTCGCGCACGTCTCCTTCAACATCCGTCCCGGAGACCGCCCCGCCGAAGACGTGCTCGAGGAGCTGGCGCACGAGGTGCTGCCGCACTTCCCCACCAGCTGAAGGACGGCGCTGAATCGTCCATCGCGGACAGAATCCACGATGGACGATTCGGTTCGCTACTCGGCGCTGCGCGTGCCGAGAACGGTGGTGCGGAAGGAGGTCACCACGGGACGCAGGTCGATGTGGTGCCATGCGGCCCACAGCTGGACACAACCGTCGTGCCAAGGGAGTTCGCGCACCTCGATGTCCTCCGTGGTCGCACTCGCCATGCTCTTCGGCACCAGCGCGAGCCCGAGCCCGGAGGCCACCAGCCCGAGCGCGGTCAGCGGTTCCGCGGCGTCGAGGCGGATGTCCGGCGTGAAACCCGCCGCGGCGCAGGATGCGACGAAGGCGTCCCGCCAGGCGGGGTCCTGGGCGTTCTCGATCGCGATCCACGGCAGGCCGTCGAGGTCACCGGGCGCGATTTCCGCCTTGCCGACGAGCGGATGCTTCGCAGGCACGGCGAGCAGCAACGGGTCCCGGAACAGCGGCGCGGCCACCAGGTCCGGGTCGTCCGCGGGCGGCGGCTGGTGGACGAGTGCGATGTCCAGGCTGCGCTGCCGCAGTCCTTCGAACTGCGCGCCGGGCGAGAGGTTGTACAGCGCGATGTGCACGTCCGGCTGTGCGTCGTGCAGCGCGCGCAGCGCACCGGGGAGGATTCCGGTGTGGATGGCGTCGGCGACGTAGCCGATGCACAGGCCGCCTTCCTCGCCGCGGCCGAGCCTGCGGCCCAGGTTCTCCAAGCGGTCGGCGTGCTGCAGCAGCGCGCGGGATTCGACCAGGAACACCTGGCCGTCCCGGGTGAGCCGGATTCGCTGCTGGGAGCGCTCGAAGAGCGTGAGTCCCAGGTTCTTCTCCAGCTGCGCGATCTGCCTGCTGAGCGGCGATTGCGAGATGTGCAGCCGCTCGGCGGCGACGAGTGGGTCGCCGCCTACGAGTCCGCTCGCACCGGCGCCTTCCGCGTCCTGCAGAAGCTGCGCGACGAAGGCGTCATCAAGGGCTGGGGCCTGGGCGTCAACAAGGTCGAGCCGCTGGAGATGACGCTCGACCTCGACGAGCCGAAGCCCGACGGGTTCCTGCTCGCCGGCCGCTACACGCTGCTCGACCACGACCGCGCCCTGCAGCGCCTGCTGCCCGCCGCCGAGGCCCAGAGCGTCGACATCGTCGTCGGCGGCCCGTACAGCTCCGGCATCCTCGCGGGCGGCCAGCACTTCGAGTACCAGAAGGCCCCCGCCGCGATCGTCGAGAAGGTGGAGCGCATCAAGTCGCTCGCCGCGCAGCACGGCACGAGCATCAAGGCGGCGGCACTGCAGTTCTCCCTCGCCCACCCCGCCGTCGCCGCGACGATCCCCGGCGCCACGCGACCGAGCCGCATCGCCGAGGACGTCGCCGCGCACGCCGAGTCCGTCCCGGCGGAGTTCTGGACCGCCCTGCGCGCGGAAGGACTCGTCGCGCAGAACGCCCCCGTCCCCCACGCCTGATCCCGGGACCGGTGCCCGCCCGCTCCGGCGGGTGGGCGCCGACCGGGAACTCGGCCGGGAAAGTCCGAAATGGACCACTCGCACCGACAGCGCCGCTTTCGCTCAGCCCGGGAATCCGCTGCGGCCAACGGGTTCAAGCACTCCGTCCGGCGGCGCATACTGCTGGACGCCCGGCGACGGCGACCAGTTCGGGGGTGCGAATGGCCGAGATCCACGACTTCGAGCGCAACGACTCGAAGCTCCGGCGCGACCTGTCCGTGCAGCAGCTGCTGTTCATCTCGATCGGTTCCATCATCGGGTCCGGGTGGCTGTTCGCGGTGCTGTCCGCCGGTGCCGTCGCCGGGCCCGCGGTGATCGTGTCGTGGGTGCTCACCGCGATCCTGATCTCGTTCCTGGCGCTGAACTACGCCGAGACGGGTTCGATGCTGCCGCGCAGCGGCGGCGTCGCGCGGTACCCGTACCTGACGCACGGCGGCTACCTCGGGTTCCTGCTGAGCTGGTCGATGCTGCTGGGCGGGGTCACCACGGTGGCCATCGAGGCGCTGGCGGTCGTGCAGTACGCCGCCGGTTACGTCGCGACCTGGACCGGTGTCGAGCTGACCGCCCAGGGCGACGACGGTTCCACGCTGACCGGGACCGGTCGCGTGGTGTCGGTCGTGGTGATGCTGCTGTTCTTCTGCGTCAACGTCTTCGGCGTCCGGTTCTTCGGCAAGTTCAACCAGTGGGTGAGCTGGTGGAAGCTGATCGTCCCGGTGCTGACGTTCGTGCTGCTGTTCGCCGTCTTCGACGGGTCGAACTTCACCGGCCAGGGCGGATTCGCACCGCAGGGCTGGGGTGCGGTGTTCAACGCCATCGCCGTCTCGGGGATCGTGTTCGCCTTCCAGGGCTTCCGCGAGGGCGTCAACTTCGGCGGCGAGGCGCGCAACCCGCAGCGCGACATCTTCATCGCCACGGTCGGGTCGGTGGCCATCTGCGCGGTCATCTTCGTGCTGCTGCAGGTGGCCTTCATCGGCGCCCTGGACTGGGGCTCGCTGGGCATCGCGCCGGGCGACTGGGCCGGGTTGGAGGGCAGCCGCTGGGCCGACCAGCCGCTCTACTCGGCGCTGGAGTCCACCGGCATCGCGCTGCTCGGCGCGTTCGGCGTGTTCCTGCTGATCGACGCGGCGATCTCACCGGCCGGTACCGGCTGGATCTACCTGGGCGACACCGCCCGCACCCTGTACGGGATGGCGCTGCACGGCAGCATGCCCAAGGCGTTCGCCCGGATCGGCGAGCGGACCCGGGTGCCGTGGCTGGGCATGGTCGCCTGCCTGGTGGCCGGGTGCGCGTTCTTCCTGCCCTTCCCGGGCTGGTACAAGCTGATCGGCTACACCTCGTCGACTGCCGTCATCACCTACCTCGCGGCGGCACCGCAGCTGCAGGTGATGCGCCGGGTCGCGCCCGGTGCGCCGCGACCGTTCTTCCTGCGCGGGTCGAAAGTGCTGTCCCCGCTCGGCTTCCTCGCCGCGAGCATGATCCTGTACTGGTCCGGCTACGAGGTGCTGCAGGGCGTGGTGGCCACCGTGCTGGTGGCGCTGCCGATCTACGCGCTCCACCAGGGGCCGCGCCAGGGCCGGATGCCGCTGGCCGCCGCCGGATGGCTCGGCGGGGTGTTCGGCGTGGTCTGGATCGCCACCCAAGTGATCGGTCCGCTCGGCACCGACAGCCTGCCGTTCCTCGGGTTCTGGCTGCTGTCCACCGCGGAGGTCCTCGGCTTCACCTGGCTGCTGTGGCGGATGAGCACCCTGGAGGGCCGCCGCGAGATCCGGGCGGCGAACTGGGCCGTCGCGCTGACGCTGGCGCTGTACCTGGTCTCCTACTACGGCGCCTACGGCGCGGTGGCCGAGCCGCTGCTGCCGTTCCCGTGGGACAGCGCCGTCGCGGCGGTGCTCGGCCTGATCGCCCACTACTGGGCGGTGGGCAGCGGATATTCGACGCAGGAGCTGCTGGCCAGCCTGCCCGCGGCGGACGATCCGGAAGGGGTGCGCAATGGTTGACGTCATCGTGGTGGGTGCGGGCGTGGTCGGGTCCAGCACCGCCTTCCACCTCGCCGAGAGCGGCGCGAACGTGGTGGTGCTGGATCCGGACCGGGGTTTCGGCGGGCAGACACCCCGTTCCGGGGCGATCATCCGCGACCACCACGCGACCGCGGTGGAAGCCGATCTGGCGTGGGAGAGCCTGACCGAGTACTTCGAGTCGTGGGCCACCCGGATCGGCGGGGCCTGCGGCTTCACCCGGACCGGATTCGCCTACCTCGCCGACGAGAACGATGCCGAAGCGGTCCGGGCCAACGTCGCCATGCTCCGGGCGCGCGGGATGCCCGACGAGCTGCTGACGCCGGATCAGCTGGGCGAGCTGGAGCCCGCCATCTCGACCGGGGCCATCAGCGTGGCGTCCTACGAGGAGCGCAGCGGCTACGCCGATCCGGCGGCCACCATCATCAGTCTTCAGCAGGCCGCCCAACGCCGCGGTGCGCGCTTCGAGCGGTTGCGGGTCTCAGCGCTGGTGGAGGATTCCGGGCGGGTCGCCGGAGTCCGCACCGAGGACGGTGCGCGGCGGGGCGATGTCGTCGTCCTCGCGACCGGCGCTTGGACACCGCAGCTGGCCGCGACCGCGGGCCTCGAACTGCCGATTCGCCCCGCTCGCATCCAGGTGATGCTCTACGAGCGCCCCTACGACCTCCCTACCCACCTGACGATGACGGACGTGGCCAACGACATCTACCTGCGCCCCACCGCGGACCGCTGCACCCTGGTCGGCCGCCACGCGCCGGAGCGCGAATGGCTGGACGGCCCGGACCCCGACTTCGGCGAGCCCGATGCGGACTTCGTCGCCGAAGGCCTGGTGCGGCTCGGCCGCCGGATCCCGGCGATGGCCGAAGCCCCGTACCGGCTGGGCCGCACCTGCGCGCTGGACATCACCCCGGACGGCCGTCCGATCCTCGGACCGTCGGAGGTGCCGGGCCTCCACCTGGCGGCGGGCTGGAGCGGCTCGGGCTTCGGCAAGGCCCCGGCGATCGGTGCGGAACTCGCCCGCTGGATCCTCACCGGCGCCCCGAAACGCCCCGAGCTCGAAACCTTCACCAACCAGCGCTTCACCACCGGCGACCTCATCCGCGGCGATCACGAGTACGGCGCCACCGGCCCGCACTGACACCTGATCCTGCGGCCGGGGTGACCCCTCAGCGCAGCGGGTCGTAGGGCGCCAGGTCGATTCCCGGGTCGACCTGGCGGGCCAGCCGCGCCGCGACCGCCCCCGCGTACGGGCCCATCGTCAGGCCGGAGGCCCCCAGCCCGTTGGCCACGACCAGCCCGGGGACCTGCGGGACCGCACCGAGCAGCGGCCGGATGTCGGGCCCCATCGGGCGGAACCCGATGCGGGTCTCCACGTGCGTGGCACCGGCCAGCCCAGGAGCCACCGACAGCGCTTCGCCGAGCACCTCGGCCAGGCCCGCGGCGGTCACCCGGTGGTCGAAACCGGCGCCGTCCTCGCGGGTCGCGCCGACCACGACGCGCGAGTCGTCGAAGGCCAGGAGGTAGTGCCGCGACCGGGGCAGCACAACCGGCCAGTTCGCGGTTTCCACGCCTGGCAGCCGCAAGTGCGTGATCTGCCCGCGCTGCGGCACGACCCGCACCTGGACGCCGATCGGTTCCAGCAGCTGCGGCGACCAGGCACCGGCCGCCGCGATCACCGCATCCGCCTCGATGAACGCGTCCCCGACCCGCACTCCGCGCACCGCGCTGTCGGCGACGATCGCGGCCGTGCCGTTGACGGTCCGGGCGCCGCGCTGAACCGCGGCGCGGCGCATCGCATCCCGGACCAACCGGCCGTCCAGCCGCGCTGCCCCGGGGATGTGGATCGCCGGGCCGTCGTGCTCTAGCGGCGGGAAGAGCTCGCGGGCCCGGCGAGCGCTGATCAGCTCCACGTCGCCAGCCATCGGCGACTCCGCAGCGCGCTCGGCCACGCACCGGAGCACCTCGTCCGCCTCGTCGTCGGTGACCAGTCGCAGCGAGCCGACCCGGCGGTAGCCGAGCTCGGTCTCCCCATCAGCCGCCAACGCCGCCAGCAGTTCCTGGTAGTGCTCCGCCCCGGCAACGGCGAACCGGTACCAGTCCGGATCGTCCACCCTGGACGACCAGGGGCAGATGATGCCCGCCCCGGCCGAGGTCGCACGGCCCGGGGTCAGCGAGTCCACCAGGACCACGTCTGCTCCAGCCCGGGTCAGCTCGTAAGCGGCTGCCGCTCCGACGATGCCGCTCCCGATGACCGCCACTCGCATCTTCCGCTCCTCCTGATCCGACCGATTCCCTCTCACCGCACACCGCCCATGCGCCGCTGCACCCACGGCGTCATCAGGTGCATGACGACCCCGGCGGCCATCACCGCCGCGCCGACCCCGGCGAAGTAGCCGACTTCGGTCTCCGGGCGGTAGAGCTGCACCAGCTGCGCGTTGATGCCCTCCGCCGCGGCGGAGGCCAAGAACCACAAGCTCATCATCTGCGCCAGGAACGCCCGCGGGGCGAGCTTGGTGGTCGCCGACAACCCCACCGGCGACAGGCACATCGATCCGCAGATCACCACGAAGTAGCTCGCGACGAGCCACCACGGGCTGGCCAACGCGTCCACGCCGTGCAGCAGACCGGGCCCGGCCATCAGCACGAACGACGCCCCGCCGAGCAGCAGTCCGATGGCGAACTTGCGCGGCGTCGCGGGCTGCCGGTCCCCCAGCCTGATCCACAGCCAGGCGAAGGTCGGTGCCAGGACCAGCGTGGCGATCGGGTTCAGCGACTGGAACCACGACGACGGCACCGCGAACCCGAGGATCTCCAGATCGGTCCGCGTGTCGGCGAACTGCGCCAGCACCGAGCCGGACTGCTCGTTGACCACCCAGTAGCACACCGCGCCGAGGAACAGCGGGATGTAGGCGATCAACCGGGACCGCTCCACGGCATCGGTGTGCGGGCTGCGCAGCATCATGACCAAGTACGCCGCGGGCAGCAGCACCGCGAGCACCGACACGGCGTTGATCAGCGCTTGGACGGTCAGCGATCCGGTGACGGCGAGAACCGCGACCGCCACCACCAGCACCGCGACTCCCACCGCGGCGCGCCTCCCCACCTGGCGCCGCTCGCCGGCGCGCAGCGGATTCGTCGGCGCGTCCCCGGCCTGGCCCAGCCGCGCCCGACCCCGGGCGTACACGACCAGCCCGACGGCCATGCCCATGGCCGCGAGACCGAAGCCGAGGTGGTAGCCGATCTGCTGCCCGAGCGTGCCCACCAGGTACGGCGCGAGGAAGGCGCCCAGGTTGATGCCCATGTAGAACAGGGAGAACCCGGCGTCGCGACGATGGTCGGTCGGCGAGTACAGCTCCCCCACCAGGCTCGACACGTTCGGCTTCAGCAGCCCGGTGCCGACCACGATCAGCAGCATCGACACCAGCAGCGCGGGCAACCCGCCGGGCACCGTCAGCGCCAGGTGACCGCACATGATCAGCAGCCCGCCCACCAGGACCGCGCGGCGCATGCCCAGCACCCGGTCGGCCAGCCAGCCGCCGAAGATGCCGGACATGAACACCAGGGCGCCGTAGATCGACACCAGCGCCGACGAGGTCGGCTTGTCCATCCCGAGCCCGCCGTCGGAGGTCCGGTCGTACAGGTAGTACAGCAGGATCGCGGACATCCCGTAGTAGGAGAACCGCTCCCACATCTCCAGGAAGAACAGCGTGGCCAACCCGCGGGGGTGGCCGAAGAACGCTCTGTCGTCGGGGGAAACCTTCGTCTGCTCGCTCATGGCCGCCTTTCGAAGGAGGGGCGCACCGGCGGGAGGTCAGCGTGCGGGGCCGTCAGATCGCCGCAGCATCGGGCGGTCGACCGTCCAGAGCACCTCGGCGACGTCGGTGCCGCGGTTGTGGATGGCGTGCGGAACCCTGGACTTGAAGTGGATCGAGTCGCCCGCGGCGAGCACCGCGGTCTCGTCGGCCAGCAGGAACGTCAGCTCGCCGCGCAGCACGTAGCAGAACTCCTCGCCGTCGTGCTGGGTGACCGGCGATGGCCCGGCGGTCGGGTGCACCGCGGTGACCAGCGCTTCGATGCGCTGGTCGGGCAGGTCCGCGGTCAGCACGCGGTGCTCCCGCTCGCCCATCACCACCCGGGTGGCGTCGGGGTCGTCGTGCCGGGCGATCGAGTACTCGCGCCGGCTGCGGCGCCCGGCCGTGCCCAGCAGCTCGGCGGCATCCACGTCCAGCGCGTTGGCCAGCGCGAACAGCGAGGTCAGCGAGATCGAGTTGACGCCGCGCTCGGCCAGCGAGAGGAAGCCCGGGGACAGCCCGCAGCGCTCCGCCAGCTCCCGCAGCGTCAGGCCGCGCTCGGCGCGGATCCGCTTGATCTCGGCACCGACCAACCGGCTCGGGCCATCGGGACGAGCGCTCTCGACCACGGTTCCTGCCCCTTCCGCTCGGGTAGCGGAATTTAGTCACACCGAACAGGGACAGTCAATACTGAACATCCGTGAGCAACCAGGACGATCCAATGTGGACAGCGGAGCTCTCCGCACGGGTCCCGGCGGCAGTCGATCGAGTTCGCCACGTGCTGGATTGCCGTCAACTAGGTGGTGCTTGCTCGTCGAGCACTCGCCCCCTGGTCTCGGGCAGCAGCCAGATGAACAGGACGGTCAGCGCCGTGCACACCATCAAGATCACGATGATGGCGCTGCCCAGCCCGATCCCGTCCGATGCCCAGCCGATCAGCGCCGGGCTGAACGCCGCTACGCCGCGGCCGACGTTGTAGGTGATCCCGGCCCCGGTTCCGCGCACCCGTGCCGGGAACAGTTCGGTGAACAGCGCGCCCTTGCCCGATGCTTGAGCCGAGATGAAGAACCCGACCACGGCTGCGAGCAGCAGGTTGTACCAGAGCGCGGTAACGGGAACAGCCATGAACAGGACGCCGAAAACCGCAGTGCCCAGGTAGAAGACTGTGAACGCCCAGCGTCGGCCGATGCGGTCGTGCACGTGCCCGCCGAGCACGTAGCCGAGCCAGTTGCCGACGATCATGAACCAGATGTAGAGCGCCGTGCTGCTCACGCTCAGACCGCGTTCTTCCTTCAAGTACAGCGGGATCCAGGTCTGCAGCGCGTAGGTGCTGGCCAGTCCGGTGGCGCCGAAGAGGGTGCCCAGCACGGTGTGCTTGCGCAGCCCGGGGGCGAACAGCTCGCCGAACACCCCCTTCTGCCGCGGCCCGCGCCGCACCCGGCTGGTCGGGACGTCGCGCAGGCCCCGGCGGATCAGCAGGGCGACCACGGCGGGCAGGACGCCGACGGCGAACATCACCCGCCAGGCGATGGTCTCGGGCAGCCACGCGTGGCTGAGCACGTAGCTGAGGTTGGCCATCGCCCAGCCCACCGCCCAGGCCGACTGGATCCAGGCCAACGCCCGGCCCCGGCGCTCCGGTGCGGCGTACTCGGCCATCAGCGCCGCACCGACCGGCCACTCCGCACCGAAGAAGAACCCTTCGAGGGTGCGCCAGATCAGCAGCTGCTCGAAGTTCTGCGCGGTCGCGGTCAGCCCGGTGAACAGGGCGTAGGCGCTGATCACCAGCACCAGCACCTGGACCCGGCCGAACCGGTCGGCCAGACGCCCACCCACCACACCGCCCACCGCCGAGGCGATGAGCGCGCTGGAGGTCGCCAGACCGCCCTGGGCGGTGGTCAGGCCGAGCGCGGCGATGATGCCGCTGAGCGCCAGCGGGAACATCTGGTTGGTGAAGCCGTCCAGTCCCCAACCTGACCAGGTCGCCCAGGTCACCCTGCGGACCAGGGATCTGTCCGGGGGTGCGGAGACAGTCGATGTCGTCGTCATTCCTGCACTCCAATCGGCGCCGGGAATCAGAATCCGTAGTGCTCGCGTGCTGCCCGTTCGGTGATGCGACCGTTGCGCAGGTCCTCCCGCACCTGCTCCGGCGAACGCTGCGCGGGATCCCCGAAGCCGCCGCTGCCCGGGCTCTCCACCCGGAGCACGTCGCCTTCGCGCAGCTGCACCCCGGAGATCCGACCGCCCGGCAGTTGGCGCTCATCGGCGCGGCCGGGGTTGATGACGAACCGCCCGGGACTGCCGTCCTGACCGCCGCGCAGACCCCACGGGCGGGATGCCTGCCGGTCGGCGTGCGCGGAGAACTCGGCGTGGTCGCAGCGGATTCGCACGTCCCGGCGCACGCCGAGGCCGCCGCGGTGAGCACCTGCGCCGCCGGAGTCGGGGATCAGCTCGTAGGTGTCGACCAGCAGCGGGTACTCCTGCTCCAACGCCTCGATGGGCAGGTTCGAGGAGTTGGTGATGTGCACCTGGATCGCGTCCATGCCGTCCTTGCCGGTCCGGGCGCCTCCACCCCCGGCCACCACTTCCGGGTAGACGAAGAACTCGCCGTCATGCTCCCCGGAGAACGTCACGTACGTGACGGTGCTGTGGCTGGCCGCGGGGACTCGTTCCGGCACCGCCTCGGCCAGCGCGCCCAGCACGACGTCGGCGACCCGCTGGCAGGTGTCGGTGCGGGCGGTGACCGGTGCGGGCTCGACCGGGTTGACGATGCTGCCGCGCGGCGCGCTGATGTCGACGGCGTCGAAGAACCCGCCGTTGGGCGGGATGCCGGGGTCCAGCACCGCCTTCAAGGCGTAGTAGACGGTGGCCTCCAGCGCCGGGCGCACCACGTTGATGCCGACCGGGCTCTGCGGTCCGGTGCCGTCGAAGTCCAGCGCCACCCGGTCACCGGCGATGGTGATGGCCACCGCGATCTCGGTGGCGGGCCCGTCGCTGGGGTCCATGAGATCGCGGAACCGGTAAGTACCGTCCGGGACCTCGAGCAGGGCCGCCGACAGCCGCTTCCGGGAGTGCTCCAGCAGGTGCGCGGTCGCAGCGCGGACGGTATCGCGGCCGTGGCGCTGGTGCACCTCGCGCAGCCGCCGCTCCCCGAGCTCCACCGAGGCGAGCTGGGCGAGCATGTCACCGCGCCGCTCGTGGGGAAGTCGCGAGTTCAGCTCGACGAACGCCAGCGGCGCCTGCTCGACCCCGGCGGCGGTGGCGAACTTGACCAGCGGGATCCGCAGGCCCTCCTGGAACAGGGAGGTGGAGTCGCCCGCGTTGCTGCCCGGCACCCGGCCACCGATGTCGGAGTGGTGCGCGATGTTGGCGCTGTAGCCGAGGAGCTCGTCGCCGTCGAACACCGGCTTGACCATCGTGATGTCCGGCAGGTGGGTGCCACCGCCGTGGTAGGGGTCGTTGGTGATGAACACGTCGCCGGGCTGAGCGGTCAGCGCGGAGGCCTCCAGCGAGTCGATCAGGCCGGTCATCGATCCCATGTGGATCGGCATGTTCTCGGCCTGGGCGACCAGTTCGCCGCGTTCGTCGAACAGCGCGGTGGAGCAGTCGGACCGCTCCTTGATGTTCGTCGAGTAGCTGGCCCGGCGCAGCACCGCGCCCATCTCCTCCGCGACGGTCACCAGGGACGCGCCGATGACCTGCACGGTGATCGGGTCGGGAGTGTTCATCGCTGCTCCAGTTCGATGATCAGGTTGCCGCAGCGGTCGACGCGCGCGGTGGACGACGGGGTGATGACCGTGGTGGTGTCGAGCTGTTCGACGATGGCGGGGCCGGGCAGCACGGTGCCCGCGCGCAGGCCCGACCGGTCGTAGACGGGGGTGTCGAGCTGGCCGGTCTCGTCGAAGTCGACCGGTCGGTGCCCGAGCAGCGCGCCTGCGAGGTCGGTTCCCTCCTCGATGGCGGGCAGTTCGGGTTTGGCCACCACCGCCGCCGGGGTCAGCTGCACCTCCACGATCTGCACCCGGGCGTCGTGGTGGGCGAAGCCGTAGCTCTTGGTGTGCTGGTCGTGGAAGGCCTCGGTCAGCTCGGCGAGCGCGGCGGCGTCGAACCGCGCCGCGTCGATCACTCGCTGCGGCAGCGCTACGGGGAGTTCGAAGTTCTGCCGCGCGTAGCGCATCCTGGCCGCACCGGTGATGGTCGTGTCCACATCGGAGGGTGCTTCGGCGGTCAGCCACTCCACGGCACTGCTGTGGACCTCGTGCAGCGCTTCGTTGAGCTTGTCCAGGTCGCTGTCGGCGACGTCGGCCAGCACCGCTTTGGCGAACTCGGTGCGGATGTCGGTGACGAGCAGCCCGAGCGCGCACAGCGTTCCCGGGTTCGGCGGTACGAGCACCGTGCTCATGCCGACCTCGCGCGCGACCTCGACGGCGTGCAGCGGTCCGGCGCCGCCGAAGGCGACCAGCACGTAGTCGCGCGGGTCCTCGCCTGCCTCCACCGAGACCTTGCGCACCGCACCGGCCATGTTGACCGCCGCGATCCGGCCGATGCCGCGCGCGGCCACCGCCCGGTCCACGCCCATCGCGGCGGCGACGCCCTCCACCGCCCGCGCTGCCGCCGGGTGGTCGACGGCGAGCGCGCCACCGAGGATGTGCTCCGGGTTCAACCGCCCGCGCAGGACGTCGGCGTCGGTGACGGTGGGTTCGACCCCGCCGCGCCCGTAGGCGGCAGGTCCGGGCTGGGATCCGGCGCTGCGGGGACCGACCTCCAGCGCCCCGCCGGTGTCCACCCGGGCGATGCTGCCGCCACCGGCGCCGACGGTGTGGATGTCCAGCGACGGTGTGCGCACCGGGCGGTCGTTGATGCGCCGCTGCGCGGACACCAGCGCGCGACCGTCGCGCACCAGGCACACGTCGGTGCTGGTCCCGCCCATGTCGAAGGTGATCAGGTCGTCGAAGCCCGCCTGGGCGGCCACGTGCGCCGCGGCGACCACGCCGGCCGACGGCCCGGACAGCAGCGTCGTGACCGGGTAGCGGCCGACCGAGGCCAGCGACATCATGCCGCCGCTGGAACCGATCACCTTGGGCTCCACCGGCACTCCGGTGGACCGGATCCGCTCCGCCAGCCGCGACGTGTAGCGGTTGATGCGCGGTCCGACGTAGGCGTTGACCACGGTGGTGGAGAACCGCTCGTACTCGCGGAAGACCGGTGCGATCTCGGCGGAGGCGCACACGTAGACCGAGGGCAGCGCCGCGCGCAGCCGTTCCGCCACCTCCAGCTCGTGCTGGGCGTTGCGGTAGCTGTGCAGGAAGCACACCGCGACGGCCTCGGGTTCGTCGGCGCGCACCCGGTCGATCACCGCGGCGAGGTCGTCGGTGTCGAGCGGTTCGAGCACCTTGCCCTCGGCCGACATCCGCTCCACCACCGGATGCACCTGGGATCGCGGCACCAGCGGTGGCGCCTTGTCGGCGTCCAGGTCGTAGAGGTCGGGGCGCTGCTGGCGGCCGATCTCCAGGACGTCGCGCAGGCCCGAGGTGGTGACCAGGGCCGTGCGGGCGCCGTTGGATTCCAGCACGGTGTTGGTGGCCACGGTGGTGCCGTGCCCGAGGTAGCCGACCTCGGCCGCGTCCGCACCGGACAGGCGCAGCACCGCGCGGACGCCGTCGGCGACGGCGATCGACTGGTCGTCGGTGGTGGACGGCAGCTTGTGGATGTGGAACCGGCCGGTGGACGTGTCCAGCGCGGTCACGTCGGTGAACGTGCCGCCGACGTCGATACCGATGCGCAGCATGGCGTTCCTCAAGGGTCGTTCGAACGAGCGGTGCGGGAGTCCCGGACCGGGACTGCGGAGGAGGTGCCGCCGGGGCGGCACGGGGACGTTCGGGGAGAGGGGCCGATCCGCCTCAGCGGAGGCGGGACAGCGACAAGTGGTCGATCGGCACGTCGGTGCGACCGGAGCGCAGCAGATCCGCGGCAGCCCTCGCGAACACGGGCGCCAGCTTGAAGCCGTGACCGGAGAAGCCGCCCATCACCAGCACGTTCGGCCGGTCCGGGTCCCGGCCGATGATGCCGTGGTTGTCCGCGGTGTAGCCCTCCGCGAAGGTCCGCACCGCGGTGGGGCGCGCAGGCAGCCCGCGCAGGCAGTTCGACACCGCCGCGGACACCCTCGCGACGTAGTCCGGCGCCACCTCCGGATCCAGCAGGTCCGGGTCATCCACAGTGGACTTCGGCACGTGCAGGTTGACCTTCACCCCGCCGCCGACGTCCGGGAAGAAGGAGAAGGTGTTCTCCCCGCCGCTGCGCCGAATTCCCACCGGGAAGTGCGCGGGACCCCAGCCCTCGGCGGTCTCGAACCAGCACAGCACGGCGCGCCGGATCTCCACGTCGCGAGCGAGCACCGGCACGCTCCGGGTGATCCACGGTCCGGTGCACACGACCGCTTGGTCGAACTCCTCGACTTGGACCTCGTCGCCGCGGCGGAAGCGCACGGCCACGCCGTCGCCGCGTTCGACGACGTCCTCGACGGTGGTGCCGGTGTGCAGCTTCGCTCCGGCCTTCTCGGCGAGCAGGGCCGTTTCGGCGATCGCGCGTTGCGGGTGCAGCAGACCGCCTTGGCGGTCGAGCAGCACGACGTCGTCCGGGAAGAGCCGGTGCTGCGGGAACCGCCGGGCGGCCTCCCGGTGGTCGAGCCGCTCGACGTCGAGGCCCCACTGCTCGGTCACGTCGACCACGGTGCGCACGTCGGCGTCCTCGGCAGACCCGATGGTCATCGCGCCGCACGGCTCGAAGAGCGGGACACCTGCGCGGGCGCTGAGCTCCTGCCATGCCGCGCGCGCTTCGCGCAGCAGCGGGACGTAGTCACCACCCTCCTTGTACGCGACGCGGAAGATGCGCGTTTCACCACCCGCCGCGCCGCGCTCGTGGCCGATGTCGAACTGCTCGAAGCCGGTCACCGCGAGGCCGTCGGAGGCGAGCTGGTGCAGCAGCTGGCTGCCCATCGTGCCCACTCCGATCACTGCGACGCGCGACTGCTGAACTGGTTTCATCACGGTCTCCGCAGGAGGTCGGGAACCCTTGGCTCCAACAGCCCAGGAACGTAGCATTCACTTCGTGGAGGCACAATGGACGACGTGAACACTTCACGAACCGAGTCGCTGGGACAACGCATCCGAAACCAGGTGAGCAAGCTCGCGAGCGGCGAACGGGCGGTGGCCGACTACCTGCAGCGCCATCCCGAGGAGGCGGCGATCTCCTCGGCCGCCAAGCTCGGCGAAGTCACCGGCACCAGCGACGCGACCGTCATCCGCACCGCGCGCAAGCTCGGCTTCGACGGGCTCAACGACCTCAAGCGCAGCCTCGTCGACCACCTGGCCCGCCGCCGCGACCCCGCGCAGGTCCTCGACGACCGCGTGCAGCGGCTGCACCCCGAGCACGGCGTTCTGCAACCCGTGATCGACGCCGGTCTGACCCTGCTCGGCGAGGTGCCCGCGCTCATCGACAGCGCCGACTGGTCGCGCGCCGTCGCAGCGCTCAACGGGGCCGACCACATCTGGACCTACGGCATCGGCCCCAGCGCCGCCATCGCCGAACACCTGGCGCTGGGCCTGCGACGCGCGGGCAGACCGGCGGATTCCTGGACCGCGACCGGATTCCGCCTCGCCGACGACCTGCTGCGGCTGCAACCCGCCCACGCGGTGGTCGTCGTCGCGCCCCTGCGGTTGTTCCACGAGATCGGTGTCGTCCTAGACCACGCGCACCGGATCGGCGCACGCAGCGTGCTGCTGACCGAGGCCATCGACGAGGCCGGGGAAACCCGGGCCGACACCGTGCTACCGCTCCCCGACTCCACCGAAGGGGCGGCGAACGAGCTCATCGCACCGCTGACCATCGTGCACGCCCTCGTGCTGGAACTCGCCGCCGCCGAACGCACCTCGGCGGTGCAGCAGTACCAACGCCTCAACGAACTGCGCACCGAGATCGCTGGCACCAACCTCGACATCAGCCACCTGCCCGAGCTCTGAACGGGTCCCTGCTGCCCCTCCCCGCAGCGCGGTGGGGCTCACGCGTGCCAGTCGAGCAACCGGGCGGGGTTGGAGCGCATGATCGCGTCCGCGAGTTCGGCACCGCCTTCGCGGACCAACCGGGGCAAGAACCGCTTCGGCAGGTACTCCAGACCCGGGATCCCGCCGTAGGCGCGGTACCTGCTGCGACGGGCCACGTCGCCGCCGAGCAGCAGGCGGTCGGCACCCCCGCGTTCGGCGGTGGCGAGCAGGCAGTCCAGGATCACCGAGTCGGGCCAGTCCCGGTGCCGGGCGATGCCGTCGTAGCCGAGGTACGCCCCCGCTGCGCAGAGCTCCGCGTGCAAGCCCGGATCAGGGTTCCGGTCGGCGTGGGCGAGCACCACCCGCTCGGCGCGCACCCCATGACCGCGCAGCTCGTCCAGCACTTCGAAGGCCGCACTGCCGTGTTCGAGATGCACCATCACCGGCGCCCCGGTCGCCACGTGCGCGGCAGCGACCGCGGCCAGGACCCGGTGCTCGAACGGGGAGATCGACCAGTACCCGATGCCCGCTTTCAGCAGCCCGGCCCATACCCCGGTCGGCGAGCCGTCCACAGAGGACATCCCGGTGACCAGGTCAGCGGTGAACCGCTCCGCCAACTCCTCCTCGGTGCTGGCCAGCAGCGGGTGATCGTCCGGGTAGTGCGCCTGCCGGTGCGCACCGGTCGTCGCGACGACGTGCAGGCCGGTGCGCTCGGCGATGCGGGCCATCCCGGCCGGGTCGCGGCCGAGACCGATCGGCGTCGCCTCGACCATCGCCTCGATCCCGGCCGCGCGCAGCGACTGCGCCTCCTGTCCGCTGCGCTGCTCGTCGTCGAGCTCGTCGCCCGGCAGCAGCGGCGAGATCTGGAACAGGTGCTCGTGGTAGTCGGTGCGGCCGAGCGCCTGCGCCGGGATGTCGCCGCGGACGGTGCGGACCGTCATCGCACCGCCTCGGCGGCCGCGGCGAGCTCGCCGACGGTCTCCTCGTCCAGCTCCAGGTCGAAGACCTCCGCGATCACCTGCGACCAGCCGTGGATGAAGTACCGCCAGCCGTCCACGACGGTGAGCTGCGCCGACTCCTCGTGCGCACGGGCCTGGTGCAGGAACTCCAGGCTGCCCCGGTAGTTCAGCTCCCACACGACGGCGTTGCGCGGCCACCGGACCTCGTCCGACAGCGGCGAACCGGGCAGGTCCTTGCCGAGACCGGTGGCGTTGACGATCAGACTGCCCTCCGGGCACGCCGCGACCAGCTCGTCGGCGGGTCCGTCCGCCACCGCGGTCAGCACGCCCCCGGTGTCCAGCCCGCCCCGGCGCAGGACCTCGACCAGTTCGGCCAGGCGGCGCTCGTCGGTGTCGGTGCACACGATCCGGCGCGGCCGGTCGTCGCGGCGCGCCAGGTACCAGGCGATCGCGGTGCCCGCCCCGCCCGCACCCAGGCACAGCAGGTCCGCGCCGGTCGCGGCGAAGTGGTCCGGGGCGAGGAACTCCTCGATGGACAGCCCGGCGGTGATCGGGTCCTTCGCGTGTCCGATCAGCGCACCGCCGCGCTTGGACACCGAGGAGATCTCCCCGCAGAGACCGGCGAACTGGTCCAGCTCGGCGAACATGTCCCCGGCCGCGTCGTGCACCCCGATCTTGTGCGTGGTGATCAGCGCTCCGCGCAGGCCCGGGTCGTCGCGGATGGCGCTGACCACTTCGCGGTACTGCTCGCGGCTCGCCCCGACCGGGAGGTCGAAGCCGACCAGCTGATCCGACGGCAGCCCGAGCACCCGGGCCCAGGCCGGGAAGACCTTGCGGATCGAGGACTGCCCGGTGCTCACCCCGACGAAGCCCATCGCCGCGTCGTCGTTCAGGTCGGTCATGCCGTCTTCTCCTCGATCAGGACGGGGTTCTCCGGCGTCCGGCCGGCGATGACGTCGAGCACGGCGCGCACCGCGCCCGTGCCCATGCGGTCCACTGCTTCCACCGTTTGCGCGCCGAAGTGCGGGGTGAGCACCACCCGGTCGCTCAGGTCCGGGGCCAGCAGCGGGCTCTCCCCGCCAGCCGCCTCCCCCGCCAGGGTGTCCGCCGCGTACGCGGCGAGCTGCCCGGACCGGAGGGCGTCGGCCACGGCCTGCTCGTCGACGAGGTCGGCGCGCGCGGTGTTCACCACGATCAGCCCGGGTTTCGCCGCGTCGAGCCAGGCGCGGCCCACCAGCTGCTGCCCGCCCGGGGCGTGCAGGGTCACCGCGTCGCACTCGGCCGCGAGTTCGCGCAGCCCGGCGTTGCGCACGCCCAGCACCTCGAACACCACCGGGTCCAGGTGCGGGTCGTGGCCGAGCACCCGGGTTCCGAAGCCCCGGGCGCGGTGCACCACTCCCCGGCCGATCCGGCCGAGCCCGGCCACCCCGAGCGTCAGGGTGCCGAGCTCCCGGCCGCGCCGGGTCTGCCACGACCCGGCGCGCACCGCGCGGTCCCCGGCTGCCACACCGCGCAATGCCGCGAGCAGCAGTGCGATCGTCAGGTCGGCGACGGCTTCGCTGTTGGCGCCCGGGGTGTTGGTGACCGTGATCCCGCGCCGGGCGGCCGCCGCCAGGTCCACGTTGTCCACCCCGACGCCGTACCGCGCGATCACCTTCAGCCGGGGCGCGGCGGCCAGGTGCTCCTCGGTGATGGGCGCGGTGCCCGCGATCCAGGCGACGGCCTCGGCCAGCGGACCCGCCAACTCGGCCGGATCGTGCACCGTGGACCCGCGGACGACGCGCAAGCCCGCACCGGTCAGCTCGTCCGCGCAGGGCACCGCACCGCTGCCGAACGAGCGGGAGGTGACCAGAACCGTGCCGCTCATCTCGCCGCCATCCCCGGCAGGCCGCGCGACTTGCCGCCGCGCAGGTTCTCCGCGCCCACCGCGATCAGGATCAGCACCCCGATCGCGATCTGCAGCCAGAACGGGTCGACGCCGAGCAGCGTGCCCCCGTTGTTGAGCAGCCCGACCACCAGCGCCCCGACCAGCGCACCGAGCGCGGTGCCCTTGGCGCCGAACAGGCTGGCCCCGCCGATGACGCACGCGGCGATGGCCTGCAGCTCGTAGCCGGTGCCCGAGGTCGGGACCCCGTTGCCGAGCCGCGAGGCCAGCAGGACACCCGCGAACGCGGCGAGCAGCCCGGACAGCGCGTAGGCCGACAGCAGCACCGATCGCACCGGAACCCCGGTCAACCGGGCGGATTCGACGTTCGAACCGACCGCGTAGACGTACTGGCCCCACACGGTGCGCCGCAGCAGCCAGGCCATCACGACCGCCACCAGCAGCATCAACCAGGTCAGGTTCGACACCCCGAACACCGAACCACCGGCGATCGCGGTGAACTCTGCGGGCAGCGGCTGCACCGTGCGGCCGTCGGTGAGCAGCAGCGTCGCGCCGCGGGCGATGCCCATCATGCCCAGGGTCACGATGAACGGCGGCATCCGCAGCACCGCCACCAGCACGCCGTTGACCAGACCGGCCGCCGCGCCGACGACCAGCGCGAGGGCGACGGCCAGCACCACCGGGAGGCCGCCCGCGGTCTCGAACACCGCGGTCGCGGCGACCACGCCCGCCAGGCCGACCACCGAGCCCACCGACAGGTCGATGCCCGCGGTGAGGATCACCAGCAGCTGCCCGACCGCGATGATCGCGTAGATGGACACCTGGCGGCCCAGGTTGTCCAGGTTCGTGCCGGTCAGGAACGAATCGGTGGCGAGGCTGAGCGCGAAGGCGATCACCAGCAGCACCGGGATGCCGCCGAACCCGCGGTCGAAGAGGTGGCTCAGCCGCAGGATCTCCGACTCGTCCGGTTGCGGCTTGGGCCTGCGCTTGCGCTTCCCGCCCGCCGCGGACGGCGCGGGGGCGCTTGCGACGTCGGTCATGGCATCTCCTGTGTTCTCGCCGGGCACCCTCGCCCGGTCTCGCGGCTCATGAGGTCTCCTGCGCGACCGGGCTCGCGAGGTGCAGCACGTCCTCTTCGGTGGCCTCGGCCGGGTCGACGAACCCGGCGATGCGCCGCTGCCGGACCACCGCGACCCGGTCGCACAGGCCGAGCAGCTCCGGCAGGTAGGACGACACGACCACGACGGCCAGCCCGGCGGCGGCCAGTTCGGCGATGACCCGGTAGATGTCGGCCTTCGCGCCGACGTCGACGCCCTTGGTCGGTTCGTCGAGCAGCAGGACCTTGGCCCCGGTGGCCCGCCACCGGGCCACCAGCGTCTTCTGCTGGTTGCCGCCGGAGAGCGAGGACACCGGGTCGGTCCAGTCGCCGAACTTGACCCGCAGGCCGTCTGCGGCGGCGGTGACGTGCTCGCGCACCCTGCCGCGGCGCAGCACGCCGAAGGAGCTGGCCGCCCGGATGCTGGCCATCGCCACGTTCTTCTCGATGCTCAGCCCGAGCATCAGCCCGGATTCCTTGCGGTCCTCGGTCAGCAGGCCGATCCCGCTGCGCGCCGCGGCGCGGGGTGACGAGGTGTCGACCGGTCTGCCGTCCACCAGCACCTGACCGGCCTGGAGCGGATCGGCGCCGAACACGGCCCGCAGCAGCTCGCTTCGCCCCGAGCCGAGCAGTCCGGCCAGGCCGAGGATCTCGCCGGAGCGCACCGAGAGGTCCACCGGCTGGTCGAAGCCGACCGGCCGAACCCCGCGCAGTTCCAGGCGGACGTCACCGGCTTCGGCGCGCTCGCCCGGGTAGAGGCTTTCGATGGTGCGGCCGACCATCGCCTGCACCAGGGTGTCCTCGGTGTGGTCCGACATCGGTTCGGTGGCCACCAACCTGCCGTCGCGCAGGATCGTGACCCGGTCGCCGATGGCGAACATCTCCTCCATGCGGTGGCTGACGTAGAGCACCGCCACGCCTTCGTCGCGCAGCGCGCGGATCCGGTCGAGCAGCGCAGCCGCCTCCTGCTCGGACAGCGCGGTGGTCGGCTCGTCGAAGATCACTAGCTCGGCGTTCTGGCCGAGCACGCGGGCGATCTCCACCAGCTGCCGGGTCGCGGTCGGCAGCTCGGCGACGCGGGTCTCCGGGTCGAGGTCGGCCAGCCCCACCCGGGCCAGCATCGCGGTGGCCATCTCGCGCTGCCGCCGCAGGTCGCGGAACCCGGCGCGGGCCGGGAAGCGCCCCATGCACAGGTTCGCGGACACGGTGAGCTCCGGCAGCAGGCTGAGCTCCTGGTAGACCACGCCGACCCCGGCGTCGCGCGCCACCGCGGGGGTGAGCGCCGGGCGCATCGGCTCGCCCGACACCAGGTACTCGCCGGCGTCCCGGGTCTCCGCCCCGGTGAGGATCTTGATCAGGGTGGACTTGCCCGCCCCGTTCTCCCCGGCGAGGCAGTGCACCTCGCCGGGGAGCACCTCCAGGTCCACGCCGTCCAGCGCGGTCACCGCGCGGTAGGTCTTGCGCACCCCGCGCAGGCTGATCACAGCGGTCTCGGCCACGGCTCAGCCCTTGGTCTTCGGCGGGTCGAGCAGCTGGGCGTGCTCCGGTTTGTCCACGTTGGACTTGTCGATGACCACGGCGCCGGGGTCCAGCGAGACCGGCGGGGTGCTGCCTGCGGCGGACATCGCCGCCTCCACCACGCCCTGGTAGCCGAAGAAGAACGGGTTCTGCACCAGGATCGCGTCGATCGAGCCGTTGCGCACCCCCGCCACCTCGGCCGGGTCGGAGTCGAACGCCACCACCGCGAGCCGGTCGGCCGCGCCCCGCTCGGCGACCGCGCGCGCCGCGCCGGTGCCGGAGGTGTTGTTGTCGGCGAAGATGCCCGCCAGGTCCGGGATCCCGGTGATCGCGTCGTTGACCTGGCCAACCGCCTTGTTCAGGTCGTTGTCGTTGACCGCGGTCTGCACGACCTGCGCCTGCGGGCACTTCTCGGTGAGCCCGGCGGTGAATCCGGTCAGCCGGTCGGTCAGCACCTGCTGGCCGGAGGTCGAGCTCTCGTGCAGGATCTTGCCGTTCTGCCTGCCCTGGGCGGTGAGCAGCTCGCACATCCGCTGCCCCGCCTGCTGCCCGGCCTTGATGTTGTCGGTGCCGATGAATCCCTCGGAACCGGTGGTGATCGCGTTGTCCACGGTGATGACCTTGATGCCCTGCTGCCGGGCCCGGTCCACCGCGCCGTTGAGCGCGGTGGAGGAGTTCGACGCGAGCACGATGGCCTTGGCCCCGCGGGCGATCGAGTTCTCCACCAGGCTGACCTGCTGGTCGATGTCGGTCTCCGAGGTGGGGCCGAACAGCCCCAGCTCCACCCCCAGGTCGGCCCCGGCCCGTTCGGAACCGGCCAGCATCGACTGCCAGAACTCCGAATCGGTGGCCTTGGTGATCACGTCGATCCGGGTGCCGGCGACCCCGCTGGTGCCGGATCCGGCACCCTGCGCGGACGGGCCGAAAGCGGCCTTCCCGCCGACCAGTCCGGCACCGACGGCGACCACCGCGATCGCCGCCGCCACACCGGATGAGACGAACCGTGTGCGCGCCATTGCAGCTCCTCGTTCGCTTCCTTGCAGGTTCGGGTCAGCCCGCGACGGGCTCGGCCTGGAACGGGGCGAACCGCGGTTCGCCCGCACCGCGCAGCACGCGCCACCCCATGCCGTGCTCGAGCACCCAGCCGTAGTCGTGCCCGGCGTCGCCCGGGTACACCGCGAGGAACCGGTACGGCTCGTCGCCGGTGTTGACGCTGCGGTGCGCCCAGCCCGGCGGGATGTAGCCGATGACGCCCGGCGCCATCGGGATCCACTTCGGCGTCGTGCCGTCGAACAGCAGCAGGCCGCCGGTGCCGGACAGCCCGAGGTAGATCTCGCCCTGCGGGTTCGGGTGCTGGTGCCCCTTGGTCATGTGGAACTCGCCGCCGACCGCGCCGGGGTGGATCGTGGTGATCGACTGCGGCAGCTCACCGGGCGCCTCCGGCACCGGGGAGGACGCGACCTCGTAGACGACCGGGTCGGCCTCGTCGCGAGCCGCCCGCCAGGCCGCGGTGTCGGCGAACAGGCCCTCCAGGTCGGACATGCGGCGGCTCAGCACCGGACCGCTCGGGGTCATGCCGCCGGTGGGCGGCTGGAAGGTGATCGACATCGGGTCGATCGGGGGAACGGCGAACTCCGGCACGGAACTTCCTCCTCGGTCTGAGAGCGGGGTTAACTGTCGTCCTGTAATGACAGGATGTCAAGAGTTGTCTCTCGGGGGACGTCGCCGCGGATCAGGCGACGGCTTCCCGGTGCGCGAGCGCGAACTTCCGCGCGACAGCGCGGATCTCGTCCCAGTCACCGGCGAGCATCGCGACCTTCGGGCAGAGCTCGCCGCCAGCGCCGACGGCCACCGCCCCGGCCGCGATCCAGTCGCCGATGTTGTCCGGGGCCACGCCGCCGGTCGGCATCATCGGGATGTCCGGGAACGGACCGCGCAGCGCCTTCAGGTAGGCCGGTCCGACCAGCGAGGCCGGGAAGATCTTGACCGCGTGCGCGCCGAGCCGGTGCGCGGCCATGACCTCGCTCGGCGTCATGGCACCGAGCAGCACGTCCGCCCCGGTGCCGACCATGGCCCGCGCGACGTCCGGATCAGTGCCGGGGCTGACCAGGAACTGCGCTCCGGCGGCCGCGGCCTCCGCCGCCTGCTCGGCGGTGCGGATCGTGCCCGCGCCGAGGTGGATCGCATCGCCGTGGGCCCGGCGGAGCTCGCCGATCGCGGTCGGCGCGTCCGGCGTGCTGTAGGTGATCTCGATACCGGTGACACCCCCGTCGATGAGCGCTTCGGACGCGCGCACCGCGACGTCGGCGGACGGCGCGCGCAGGACGGCGATCACCCCGGTTCGGCGCAGGCGGTCGAGCTGTTCGTGCATGCGGATTCTCCCGATCACTGGACGGTGCGGACGGCGCAACGTGCACGCCGGAGCAGCAATGTAATCCTGTCCGTACAGGTTGCCAAGAGTCGCATCCAGCTCGGGAGGTGATTCCTGATATCCTCTCATGACATGGTGACACGTATCGACCGCTCGTCCCCGCTGCCGTTCTACTACCAGCTCAAGCAGATCGTGATCGGCGACATCAAGCGGCGCGGCATGTCACCCGGCGACCGGCTGCCCGGCGACCACGAGCTGTGCGAGACCTACGACGTCTCCCGCACCGTGGTGCGGCAGGCGCTGTCCGACCTGGAAGCCGAAGGCGTGGTCGAGCGCGTCAAGGGCCGCGGCACCTTCGTCGCGAAGCCGAAGATCGCCGAAGGGCTCGTCCAGTCCCTCACCGGCCTGTACGCCGACGTGGCCGCGCGCGGATCGTCGCTGCGCAGCGACGTGCGGCGGATGGAGGTCGTGCCCGCCGACGAGCAGGTCGCCGCGGAGCTGGACCTCGAGCCGGGCACCCCGGTGATCGCCATCGAGCGCCTGCGGTTCGTCGACGACGAGCCCTGGGTGTTCACCGTGACCCACCTGCCGCACCACATCGCCCCCGGCCTGGAGGACGAGGACCTCTCGACCCAGTCGCTGTACACCCTGCTGGAGCAGAACTACGGCGTCCGGCTCAAGCGCGGCAGGCGGTCGGTCGAGGCGGCCAAGGCGGGCGCCGAGCTGGCCGCCGACCTCGGCATCCCGGAGGGCGACCCGGTCCTGCTGCTGCGCAACACCAGCTTCGGCGCCGACGACCGGCCGGTGGAGATCTTCGTGGCGTTCCACCGCGGTGACCGCAGCCGGTTCGACGTCGACCTGGAGAGCTCGGCGAACACCGGCCCGAACACCCTGATGCGGGTCACCGACTAGACCCTGAACCGTTACAGCGCTTTCCCCGCGGCCGAGTTCTTGACTTCCTGTCATGACAGGACGACATTAAGAGCTCGTTCGACACGACCACCCGGCGACGCCGCCGGGTTCGCGGGAGGTAAGCGGCGTGATCATCGCGCATGACCTGGGCACCACGGGGAACAAGGCGTCGCTGCACGCGACCGACGGAACCCTCGTGGCCGCGGTGACCACGCGCTACGGCACCGACTTCCGCGCTGGCGGGATCGCCGAGCAGGACCCGCACGCGTGGTGGCGCGCGGTGTGCGAGGCGACCGCCGCGCTGCTCTCCCGCACCGGCACCCGGCCCGCCGAGGTCCGGGCCGTCGGGTTCAGCGGTCAGATGATGGGCGCGGTGCTGCTCGACGCGCAGCACCGCCCGATCCGCCCGGCCCTGATCTGGGCGGACCACCGCAGCGGCGAGCAGGCCGACCAGCTCAACGCGAAGCTGGGTCCGCACGAGGCGTACCGGCTGCTCGGCCACCGCGCGCACCCGACGTACTCGCTGTCGAAGGTGATGTGGGTCCGCGACCACGAACCGGAGAACTTCGCGCGGGTGGCGCACGTCTGCCTGGCCAAGGACTACGTCGTGCACCGGCTCACCGGCGTCCTGCGCACCGACCCGTCGGACGCCTCCAGCACCAACGCCTACGACCAGCACGCCGGGGACTGGTCCGAGACCGTGCTCGACGCCGCGCAGCTGGACCGCTCGCTCTTCCCGCCGATCGTCGCCTCAGCCACCTGCGTGGGCGAGGTCCGGGCCGCGATCGCCGAGGAGATCGGGCTGCCCGCGGGCACTCCCGTCGTGCTCGGCGGCGGGGACGGCCCGCTGGCCGCGCTGGGCGCGGGCATCATCGATCCCGAGGACGGCGCCTACACCTATCTGGGTTCGTCGTCGTGGGTGTCGATGTCCGCGGCCCGGCCGCTGCACGATCCGCAGCTGCGCACGATGACCTTCGACCACGTGGTGCCCGGCCGGTACGTCCCGACCGCGACCATGCAGGCCGGTGGGGCGTCGCTGGAGTGGATCACCGGAGTGCTCCGGCCCGACCCCGGCGAGGAGGACCGCTTCGCCCGGTTGCTCGCCGAGGCCACCGACGCCGACACCAGCGGTCTGTTCTTCCTCCCCCACCTGCTCGGCGAGCGCTCGCCGCACTGGAACTCCGCGGCGCGCGGCGCCTTCGTCGGCCTGTCCCGCCACCACGGCCAGGCCCACCTGGCCCGGGCCGTGCTGGAGGGCGTGGCGTTCAACCTGGCCACCTGCATCCAGGCGTTCCGCGAAGCGGGCCACCCGGTCACCCGCGTCGACGCGATCGGCGGCGGCGCGGCCAGCGACCTGTGGTTGCAGGTGCTGGCCGACGTCTGGGGCGCCACCGTTCGCCGCCGCAGCATCGTGGAGGAGGCCAACAGCCTCGGGGCGGCGGTGACCGCCGCCGTGGGGAGCGGCCTCCTCGACGACTTCCGCGCCGCGCGCGATCTGTCCACTGTGGAAGTGGAGTTCGCCCCGGACCCGGGCCGCCACGACGACTACACCCGCCGCCACGCCGATTTCCGCGACGCCTACGCGAGCTTGGAGCCCTGGTTCGAGCGGCAGCGGTAGCCGACGCAGCGCCGAAATCCCTTTTCCCAGCGGCAGGTCTTCGTCGTGGACAGGTCCACAGTGGCCAGACCGCGAACCTCGGCTACACCGCGTGGGAGAACACCAGGACGGCCGTGGAGAAGGTCAGCATTCCCAGGCAGTTGAGCCAGAACTCCTGGCCGAGGAAGCGCACTCGGACGTGGGCGTACGCCGCGCAGACGAAGTAGGCGATGACCGCCGCGTTGGTGGCCAGCGCGATGCCCGGGTACCGCAGGCCGACCAGCAGGCCCGCCGCCGCCAGGAGCTTGATCACGACGAGGGTCCACCACCACTCGCGCGGCAGCCGGACCCCTTCGAGGCACCGCTGGATGAAGCCCGGCGGCTTCAGCGACATCGCGGCGTCGCCGAGCAGCACGAGCGCCAGCAGCGCCGTGGGCCACCAGACGTGGGGCAATCCGTTCATGCCTCTCCCCCTCCTCGGGCGATCGCGAATCCGATCACCTCGCGCAGTTGGTCGACCGCGTCCGGCTCCCGGACGGTTCCGTGCGCGATGTTCATGAGAATGCCCAGGTACGCGAAGTAGACGACCCGCGCGCCGCGATCGGCGTCGGCTTCGGCCAGGCCCGCCCGCCCGAGGGCTCCGGCGAGTTCGGCGATCAGGGAATCCGCGAGCTCCCGGAAGATCTCGGACTCGTGCACACCGCGCACGACGATCGCCGCGTACTCGCGGGAGAGCTCCTCGTCGAGCATGAAGTACCTGATGAACGGCTCGATCAGGGCCATGACGCCGTCCACCCCGGACCCCGCGGAAGCCGGGGGTCCGCCGTCCGCCCGCTCGCGGTGCACGGCCTCGATCCAGATGTCGAAGATCGCGACGAGCAGCGCGTCCTTGTCGCCGACCGACATCACCGTCCCGGTGCTGACCCCCGCCTCGGCGGCGATCTTCCGGATCGTCGTCGCCCCGAACCCCTGCTCGCGGAACAGGCGCTCGGCCGCGGCCAGCACCTTCTGCCTGGTCTCCGCGCGCTTCTCCGCTCGTGACTGAACATGTTCACTGAACACGTTCAGGACACTAGCGCGCGGTCCGGCCGAGCACAACCACCACGAGCGCGCTCGATCACCGATCAGATCGGGAGCGTGAATCCCGCGATGGGGCCGCGCATCCAGTTGATGAGCTCACCCCACAGCCCGGTCACCAGGGCCAGGCCGATGACGATGAGGAAGACGCCGCCGACCTGCTGCACCCGGCGGACGTTCCTGCGCAACCAGTCGGCCGCCCGGACCGCCCAGCGCAGGCCGAGCGCCAGCACCACGAACGGCAGCCCGAGCCCCAGGCAGTAGGCCAGCACGAGCAGGAACCCGCGCCAGACCGCAGGACCGACGTCCGTTCCGCTGGCCACCGCGATCACACCGGTCAGCGTCGGGCCGAGGCACGGCGTCCACCCGAGACCGTAGACGGCCCCCAGCAGCGGAGCGCCCCACAGGCCGTCGCTGCGCGGGGTGTGCCGCAGCTTCCAGCCGAACTGCAGTGGCGGGATGAAGCCGAGGAAGACCAGTCCCATCACGACGGTGACGATCCCGCCGATCCGCTGCAGCAGCAGTTCGTTGGCCAGCACCGCGTCCGAGAAGCCGAGGACGGTGACCGTCGCGGCGGCGAACACGACGGTGAAGCCGAGCACGAACAGCAGCGCCGCACCGGCCACCCGCCACCGGCCCGCCGGAGGGTGCGCCTCGCGCTCGGCGAGGTCGGCCGGCGGCGCCTGCGCGCCCACCAGGCCCGCGAGGTAGGCGAGATATCCCGGCACCAGCGGGATGGCGCACGGCGAGGCGAACGAGACCGCACCGGCCAGCACGGCGAGCAGCGCCGCCAGCAGCAGCGGCCCGGAGATCGCGAGATCCGTCAGGTCCACAGCAGAACTCCCGCCTCCTGGTCCGGCATTCAACTACTAGTCACGATAGTAAATCGCGGTGCGCGTCACCCCGGAACCGCCTCCCCTGGCCAGTTCCGCGAACCCGGTATCCTCAGCCCCGGGAACGGGAGGTGGCATGCAGGGCCTGGGAGAGCTCGAGAACGGCGTGATGGACGTGCTGTGGACGTCCGATTCGCCGATGACCGTTCGCGAAGTCCTCGCGAAGCTCAACGAAACGCGCGATCTCGCTTACACGACCGTGATGACGGTGCTGGACAACCTCCACCGCAAGGGCTGGGTGAACCGCGAGCTGCAGAACCGCGCCTACCTTTACACCCCTGCCGAGAGCCGGGAGGAGGCGGCGGCGCGGGTGCTGCGCGAGCTGCTCGACTCCAGCGGTGACCCCGAAGCCGTCCTGCTCCACTTCGCGCAGTCCGCCTCGGACGACGAGACGGCCGCCCTGCGGCGCGGGCTGCGCCGACGGCCCAAGCGATGATCCTGGCCGTCGCACTGCTGCTCGGCGTGGCGGTCGTCGCCGGGTGCGCGCCCGCCGTGCTGAACCGGATGCTGCACCGGCGGGTGGATCCGCAGCTCGTCCTGATGACGTGGGGAGCGCTGGTCGCCACCACGTTCATCACCGTGACCGCGGCGCTGACGATCGCCGTGCTGCCCGCCCACGACCCCGCGCCGCTGCTCGTCCAGCTGCTCCACCACTGCTGGACCGCCCTGCAGCACGGTTCCGCGCCCCAGGTGCACCTGGCCGCCGGTCTCCTGCTGCTCACCGCGGTCGCGGGCCTGTCGTCCCGGGTGAGCATCGGGTTGCTGCGGCACGCCCGGCACCAGCGCCGCGAACACCGCCGCCACCTGGAGCTGCTGCGCATCGCCGCGCGCCCCGAGTCCGGCGCGTTCCCGATCATGTGGCTGCCCCACCCCGAACCGATGGCCTACAGCGTGGCCGGGACCCCGGGTTTCGTGGTCGCCACCGACGGGGTCCGGGACCACCTCGGCGCCGATGCCGCCGCGGTGCTCGAGCACGAGCGCGCGCACCTGCGCGGACGCCACCACCTCCTGGTCGGGCTGGCCGAGGCGCTGTCCCGCTCGGCGTCGTGGATTCCGCTGATGCGGCGGTCCCCGGAACTGGTGCGCACCGCCGTCGAGCTGGCCGCCGACCGCTCCGCCGCGCACCAGCACGGCCCGAGCGCGGTGCGTTCGGCGCTGCTGCGAATGACCGGTGGGCGCGGCGGTGCGATGCCGTCGCACGCGCTGGGCATGGCCAACAGCGCCGTCGCCCTCCGGCTGCACCACCTCAACGGCCTCCGGACGGCACCGGGCCGGGCCAAGCGGGCGCTGGCCTCCGGCATGGTCGGGTTGACCGCGGCGACGCTGCCGACGCTCGCGGGCATCGCGCTGCTGCCCGTGCTGGCGATGGTCACCTGCCCGTTCGCGTTCGGCTTCTGAGCACCAGACCGATCAGCCCCAGCGCCGGCAGCGCCCGCTCCGGGACGCTGCCGAGGCGGGTCGCCAACGTGGTGCCCGTTCGCAGCGGCACCTGTTCGACGAACGATTCGGCGGTGAACTGCCCCGTCGTGCGGACGAGCGCGCCGTCGGGCCGGACGATCGCGCTGACGCCGCTGGTGGACGCCACGACGACGGCGCGGTCGTGCTCGACGGCGTGCAGGAGGCCCACGACCTGCACGTCTGGATCCTCACCTCCGGGATGGAGGTCGCCTCGGCCCACCTGAAGGTCGACCGCGACGCCGATCCGTCGGCGGTCCTGGTGACCGCGCAGCGCCTGCTCGCCGAGAAGTACCAGCTCGAACACGCGACCCTGCAGATCGAGACGGCGGAAGCGGCCACCCGCTGCCCCCAGCTCAGCTGGGGCACGAGCCTGGTCACGACCGGTTCCTTCGGCCTGGTGCGCAACCCGATCTTCACCGCGATGATCGCAGCCGTGGCCGGGTTGAGCCTGATGGTCCCGAACTGGTTGCAGCTGCTCGGTTTCGCGTGCCTGGTGGCCGCGGTCGAGATCCAGGTCCGCTTGGTCGAGGAGCCGCACCTCGCGCGAATCCACGGCGCCGCCTACGCAGCCTACGCAGCCCGCGTGGGCAGGTTCCTCCCCGGAATCGGTCGTGCGGCAGTAGTCAGGGCCGGGCGCCGTTGTTCCGCAGCCACGTCAGCGGGTTGATCTTGCGGCTGGCGGCGTCCCAGACCTCGAAGTGCAGGTGCGGCCCGGTCGACTGGCCGCGGTTGCCGACCTCGGCGATCACCTCGCCCGCTTCGACGCGTTCGCCCTTGGTCACCAGGGCGCGGTTGATGTGGCCGTAGACGGTGGTCGTGCCGTCCTCGTGGCGCAGCCGGACCCACAGCCCGAACCCGCTGGCCGGGCCCGCTTCGACCACGGTGCCCCGCTTGACCGCCCGGATCGGGGTGCCGATCCGGTTGGCGATGTCCAGGCCGTAGTGCGTCGTTCCCCAGCGCGCACCGGGTTTCGAGGTGATCCGCCCCTGCACCGGCCAGACGACGCGGTTGCGGAGCGCCTCGCGCTCGGCCTCCTCGCGCTTGCGCGCCGCTTCGGCTTCCGCCGCCGCGCGCTCCTCTTCGAGGCGGATGCTCTTGCCGAGCCCCGCAAGCTCGTCGTGCCCGTCGGACGCCGACTGCGCGGGCAGCAGGTTGGGCCGAGCCGGTTGCTCCGGCGACCCGTCGGCCACGGCGTGGGCGATCGAGGCGATCGGCGTGATGGTGCCGAGCTCGCCCCCTTCGAGGTGCTCGGCGGCGTGCGCCTCGTGCGTCGTCACCACGCTGGCCGCGGCGATCGCACCGCCCATGACGCCCAGCATCGTCACGTACGCGCGGACCACACCTGACGGCCGTACACCGGGACGCCGCTCGTCGAGGAGGCGTTCTTCCGGGTCTTCCTGCAGGCGTCCCCGCGGTGCGGAGCGCTCCGCGAGGATGGATGCGGGGGTACCACCGCTCGCCCGATCGTGTCGCACGTGCCACCTTTCAGCTCATCGTCGCGCCCCCTCCTGGCGACCCACCGCCAACGCGCGCCGCGCCCGGCGCCCGCAGTCCACCCGAACGGCCCCCGAATCCGTCACCGACAGCGACCTGCGGAAGGTCGCGGCAAGATTACGGCACCACTCCAGCCATGTCTACTAGGTCTTCTAGTACGCCTCTTGATCGTTCTACTTGATCCACAGAGGACGGTCTGCCGAGATGTTCCCCCACCTGCCGTGGAATTCCGGATCCGACCACCCCGTCGCCGGACACCACCGCTGATCTACTATCAGGCTTAGTGCGCTCGGCGGCGCCGCCGAGCAAGAGATCTGCACGCACGAGCAAGGGCGGTCGATGAGCAGGAACCTCCAGCTGACCCTCGTCGTCATCGGAGTCGCGGTGGTGGCGATCCTCGCGCTGCTGCTCCTGAACCGACCCGCCGATCCGGAGGCGGCCGCACCGGCCACCCCGGGGCCGCTCCCCGCCGAACTGCTGGTCCGGGAGGACAGCCACCACCTCTCCACCGCCGCGGACGGCGAGGTCACCCTGGTGGAGTTCCTCGACTTCGAGTGCGAAGCGTGCGGAGCGGTGTACCCGGCGATGGAGCAGCTGCGCGCGGACTACGGCGGGCGCATCAACTACGTCGTCCGCTACTTCCCGGTGCCGAGCCACCGGAACGCCGACCTGGCGGCCCGAGCCGCCGAGGCGGCCGCCGCCCAGGGGAAGTTCGAGCAGATGTACCGGGCGCTCTTCGACAACCAGCGGGCGTGGGGCGAGAAGCAGGAGTCCCAGGAAGCGGTTTTCCTCGGCTACGCCCGCGACATCGGGCTGGACGTGGCGCGCTTCCAAGCCGACCTGAACAGCCCGGAGACCGCCGCGCGGGTCCGGAAGGACTGGAACGACGGGCTGGCCGTCGGGGTCGACGGAACCCCCACCTTCTTCCTGAACGGCACCAGGTTCACCCCGAACTCCTACCAGGACCTCACCGACGCCATCGACGCCGCGCTGGCGGAGTAGCCCGATCAGCCGGTGAGCTCGAACCGCCGGTGCACCTGCCACCCGCCGCGGAAGACGAGGAGCCAGACCTCGCGCAGCTCCGCGCGGATCGGCGCGAACCGCGGGACGATCTCGCGCTCCACCGCTTCCGCCACCTGCTCCGCGGTGTTCAGCGCCACGGTCACGTGCGCGTCGACCTCGGTGCCGAACCGGCCGCCGTACGGGAGCACGTCCGGCCACCGGCGGCGGAGCTCGCCGATCAGCGCGGACAACCCGTCGGCCGGGTCGGGCAGCAGGGCGGCGAACCCGCCCGCCCGGCGGCACTCGGCGAACTCCACCCGCAGCGGTGGTCGCCCCGCGAACACCTCGGCCAGGTCGGCGACCACCTGATCGTCGACCGGGACGAACGGGTACAGCAACGTCACGTGCGCGGGCAGCGGTCGCACCGCGTCCGGGAACCGCGCCGCCACCGCGGCCAGCAGCGGATCGACCTCCGGCACCGGCACCACCAGCGCCGTCACACCTTCTTCGGGCATGCGCCCGTTCTACAGGTGCGCGGATTCCGCGATGCTCGGGCGTCCGGAGCAGATCGGGGTCGGGTCGGCCGTGGCGCAGGGGACGAGCACCGCGGCCGCCGCGACGAGCGCGAGCGCGGGCAGGCTCAGCGCTGCGACGATCCGCCAGCGCGCCGCGCGCACCGCAGCCCGCGGTTGGAGGAGGCGCTTGACCCGCTCCGGCACACCCGAGCTCGCCGCGGCCAGCGCCATCTTCGGCACCGGAGCCGCCGACTTGCGACCGCTCGTGGCCATCACCGCCAGAGCCCGGGCCACCGCCCGGTTCCCGTGCCGACGACCCGCCCGGTCGTCGGCGGCCCACTCGACGAGGCGGGCCACCTCCTGCGACGCCGCCTTCAACAGCGGCACGAAGGGGAACGCGCGGGCGAGGATCGCCACCCACCCCAGCACGAGGTGGTGCTTCCCGCGCAGGTGAGCGATCTCGTGCGCCATGACGGCATCCCGCTCGGCCGGGACCAGGCGCTGCAGCGCACCCGTGGTGAGCACGACGGTGGAGCTGCGCCCGGGCACGCAGTACGCGGCGAGCTGCTCGGCCTCCACCACGGCCACGCGGACCCCGTCGCGCACGACCGCGGGCGAGGACCAGCGCAAGGCCTGCCGGTGCAGCTCGCGGTGCCGCCGGGTCCGCCGGACGTGACGTGCGGCGACGGCCACCAGCCGCACGATCACCACGGCGGACCCGAGCAGCGCGATCGCGGCGGGCGCGTCGGCGAAGCTGCGCACGCCGAGGATCGTCAGCAACGCGCGCAGGCAGGCGTGCAGCAGACCGGCGAGACCGTACCCGCCGGACAGCTGCGCCATCGCGGCGAGACCGGCGCTGATCACCGCCAGGACCCACGAGGTGGCCAGCGCGGTCCAGAGGACCAGCCCCAGCCGGGGCGCCGCGGACTGCCAGCGCTGCCAGGCCCGGATCAGCCGGGGTCCCAGCACCGCCAGCGCCGCGACGTAGGCGAACAGCGCGACGAGCAGCGGTGTCATCGTTCCTCCGACTCCTCGGCGAGCAGCTCCCGCAGCATCGCGGCTTCCTCGTCGGTGATCTCGTCGACGAACTTGAGGAACGTCGCGCGCGGGCTGTTGCTGGACGCGAGCGCCTCCCGCATCAGCAGCGCGGCGTGCTCGCTGGCCTGCAGGCAGGGGCGGTAGAACCAGACCCGGCCGACCCGCTCGCGGTCGACCCACTGCTTGCGGTGCAGGTTCTCCAGCACGGTCGCGACCGTGGTGTAGGCCAGCCCGCGGTCGCGGAGACCCTCCAGCACCTCCCGCACGCTCAGCGGCTCCGCTGCTTCCCACAGGCGGTCCATCACGGCCGACTCGAGCGGCCCCAGGCTGCGCATCGGAACTCCCCTCTCCGGTCGGCAGGGTAGGTCATCGGCATCCCGCCGAACGCACCGGCGCGGCCCGCCGAGTCCGGCACCCGCGGCCTCGATCCACCTCGCCGGGGGTGTCGCGAGCGCGACCGCGCCACCCTCCTACTATGCATCATAAGAATTCTACTAAGTTGATTAGAAGAGGTGGTTCGCAGTGGTGACCTCGAAGGGCTCACCAGCGCTCCGGTGGGGGCTCGCGGTGGTGCTCGTGGTCGTCGTCGGGGCGTTGGCGTGGGGCGCGTTCGGCGGTGGACGGGCTCCCGAGCAGGCCCAGCAGCCGACCGCGGCGCAGCAGCAGGACGACGAGGTCACCACGATGTTGAAGTCGCTGCAGCGGCGCCAGCCCGACGACCCGTTCGCGATGGGGCGCACCGACGCGCCGGTGGTCATGATCATGTACGAGGACTACCGCTGCCCGTTCTGCTCGAAGTTCACCTCCGACGTCAAGCCGGAGCTGATCGAGCGGTACGTGGACACCGGGGTCCTGCGCCTCGAGTGGCGCGACTTCCCGATCTTCGGCGAGGAGTCGGTGGCGGTCGCCAAGGCCGCCCGCGCCGCCGCCCGCCAGGGCCTGTTCTGGGAGTTCCACAACGCCGCGTACGCGCGCGGCAACGGCGGCGACAAGCCGTCGTTCCCCGAGGAGACGATCCAGGAGCTGGCCCGCGAGGTGGGCGTGCCGGACATCGCGAAGTTCAACGCCGACCGCGACGACCCGGCGATCGTGCAGGAGATCCAGACCGACGCCTTCGAGGGGCAGTCGCTCGGCGTGTCCAGCACCCCGTCGTTCATCATCAACACCCAACCGGTGCTGGGCGCCCAGCCGCTGGACCAGTTCATCGCGGTGATCGAGGCGGAACGGGCCAAGGCATGACCATCGGCTACTTCGGCGCGTTCCTCGGCGGGGTGCTGTCGCTGCTCAGCCCGTGCTCGGCGATGCTGGTACCGGCGTTCTTCGCCTACGCCTTCGCCGACCGGATCCGGCTGCTGCTGCGCACCGGCATCTTCTACCTCGGCCTGGCCACCACCCTGGTCCCGATGGGCGTGGCCGCGGGCTCGGTCGGCGCGCTGTTCAACGAGCACCGCGACCTCGTGGTGCTGATCGGCGGATCGCTGATGATCCTGCTCGGCCTCGGCCAGATCCTCGGGTTCGGCTTCGGCTCCTCGGCGGCGCAGCGGCTGAGCGGGCGGATCAAGATCTCCTCCTCGCTGTCGGTGTACCTGCTGGGCACCGTGTACGGGCTGGCCGGTTTCTGCGCCGGTCCCCTGCTCGGCAGCGTCCTGACCATGGCCATGACCGGTTCCAGCCCGGTCTACGGCGGCATCCTGCTGGCCATCTACGCGCTGGGCATGGCGGTGCCGCTGTTCGCGATCGCGGCCCTGTGGGACCGCTTCGACCTCGGTCGGCGCCGGTGGCTGCGCGGCCGCGAGCTCGAGCTCGGCCCGCTCCGCGTGCACAGCACCACGCTGCTGTCCGGCCTGGTCTTCATCGCCCTCGGCGTGCTGTTCCTCACCACCGACGGAACCGGTTCGCTCAGCGGGATCGTCAGCATCGACGCGCAGTTCACCGTCCAGGCCTGGGTCCAGCACGCCTCGGCGCTCGTCTCGGACCAGCTGGTGCTGCTCGTGGTCCTGCTGGTGGGCCTCCCGCTGGCGCTGCTCGCCTTCCGGAAACTGGGTCGTGGCGAGGAAAGCACCGAGGAAGCGGAGTCCGCACGCCCCTCGGACACGACGGCCGACTGACCGCCGGGACCTGCGGTGTTGCCCGGGCCTGCAGCGGGGTTGCTGCGGGCCCGGGCCATCGCAACGCGGTCAGCAGCCCTTGAAGTGGTCGTCCGCCGCCCAGCCGGTGTTGGCCCAGGTTCGCGCTTCCGCGGGGGTGAAGCCCGGGAAGCGGTCGGCGAGCCGGGCGAGCAGCCAGTTGGTGAAGCGGGCCGCACCTTGCGGGCAGGTGTGGATGCCATCCGCGCTGCGGTCGGCCACGCCGTCCCGGACCTGCTGGTACGTGCTGCCCCACACCTCGCCCGCGTCGAGCACCTCGGCCCGGCCGGACGACCCCGCCGCGACCGCTCGGGCCACCTCGGGAGCGCGTTCCAGGTCTGCCATGTGCGGTGCGTAGAAGTCGTCGGGCTCGATCGGCGGCGTGGTGACGAAGAGCAGCTGCGCACCGACCCCGGTCACCGTGGTCAGCAGCTTGTCGTAGGCGGCCTGCTGCTCCTGCTGGCTTCCCCAGTCGTAGGAGGTGAGCTGGTAGACCACCACGGTCGGTTCGGCAGCGGCGAGCTGTTCGGGCAGCTCCTCCCAGTGCTCGTCGGAGAACGGTCCGACGACGTTCCCGCCGCCATCGGCGGCGAGCGACTGGAACTCGACACCGCTGGCCTCGAACGCCGCCGCCATCGGCAGCGCCTCGCCCACCGCCACGGAGTCACCGAGGAGGACCACTTTGGACAGTCCGCCGCCCCGCCCGGCGGGTGCGCCGGTGGTGGCGGGATCGCCGGAGCAGGCGGCGGTCAGCAGCAGGAGGCCCGTCAGACCCAGCACGAAACTTCGCGTCTTGCTCATGGGTCCGACGATGCCGACCGCGTGTCCCGGCACCTCCGCCGCCATGTCGCGGTTGTGTCGCAGGACCCCGGCGGCGCGGCCGATCCGCGCGGAATTGTCGATAATGGACCGGTGGCGTCGATTCTGCTGATCGAAGACGACCCCCTGGTCCGGCGCGGGCTGCAGCTCGCGCTGCGCAGGCACGGTCACGACGTCCGCACCGCGGACACCGGCGAGGACGGGCTGCGCGAGTTCGACTCGTCCCCGCCCGACCTGGTGGTGCTCGACCTGATGCTGCCGGTGATCGACGGCTTCGAGGTGTGCCGCCGCATCCGCGCCGCCGGTGAGGTGCCGGTGATCATGCTGACGGCGCGCGGTGACGACTTCGACGTCGTCACCGGCCTGGAGGCGGGTGCGGACGACTACGTCGTCAAACCGGTGCAGCCCACCGTGCTCGACGCGCGCATCCGCGCGGTCCTCCGCCGCAGCACCAGCACCTCCGACGGGGTGCGGGTCCACCGCGACCTCCGCATCGACACCTCGTCGCTGACCGTGTCGCTGCGCGGCGAACCGGTGCTGCTGACGCCGACCGAGCTGCGGCTGCTGCTGACCCTCTCGCGGGCGCCCGGCCGGGTGTTCAGCAGGCAGCAGCTGCTGGAGGAGGTGTGGGAGCACGACTACCTCGGGGACTCCCGGCTGGTCGACAACTGCGTGCAGCGGCTGCGGGCGAAGATCGAGACCAGCCCGGCGTCGCCGGTGTACGTGCAGACCGCGCGCGGGTTCGGCTACCGGTTCGGGCCGGTATGACCTGGCGGCCGGGGCCGCGCGGGCTGCGCGGTCGGCTGCTGGCGGCCTTCGTGCTGGTCACCGTGCTCGGGGCCGCCGCGGCGGCCTGGTCGAGCGCCGGATCGGCGAGCGCCGCGCTGGTCACCTCGGCGCAGCAGCGGCACACCGAGACCGTCGTCGGCCAGATCACCCCGATCGCGCCCCAGCTGACCTACCCGCCGGACCAGGGCGCGCTGGACCGGCTGCGGGCGGCCGTCGGCGCGAACTCGCTGGTGGTCTACCAGGACCTGCGGTCCGCCGACGGCGCCGGGGCCGAGCTGATCACCGACGAGCTGCGCACCGCCGTGCGCACCCGGAACCGCCTGGTCACGCAGCGGATCACCGCCCGCGACCGGCCGTGGCTGCTGGTCGGCACACCCGTCGTGATCACCGCACCGGACGGCACCCGGACCCCGTCCGGCGTCGAGGTGTACTCCGCGCGCGACCTGACCGGGGTCGACCAGGAGATCGACGACCTCGTCCGGCACTCGGTGATCACCGCGGCGCTCGCGGTGCCGCTGGCGGTGCTGCTCGCGCTGCTGGCCGCGCGCAGCGTGCTGCGCCCGGTGCGCGAGCTCCGCGACACCGCGCGGCGGCTGGCCGACGGTGATCTCGACGCGCGGACACCGCCCCAGGGCGCCGACGAGCTGGCCGAGCTGACCGCGACGATCAACGAGATGGCCGAGTCGGTGCAGACGTCGATGGCGGCGATGCGGCGGATGCAGGCCGACGCCAGGAGGTTCGCCGCCGACGTCTCCCACGAGCTGCGCACCCCGCTGAGCACGCTGACGGCGGTGGTGGAGGTGCTGGCGACCACCGCCGACGGGATGGAGGACGACGCCCGGGAGTCCGCGCAGCTGGCGATCACCGAAACCCGCCGCCTGGTCCGGTTGGTGGAGGACCTGATGGAGGTCTCCCGCTTCGACGCGGGCACCGCGCAGCTGCGGGTCGAGGAGGTCGACCTGGTCGGCGCCGTGCGGGACTGCCTGCGCGCCCGCGGCTGGCTGGACCGGGTCGAGCTGGACGCGCCCGCGGAGGTCGTGCTGCGGCTGGACCGCCGCAGGTTGGACGTCATCGTGGCCAATCTGGTCGGGAACGCGCTGCGGCACGGCGAACCACCGGTGCGGGTTCGCATCTCGGCGTCGGACGAGCAGGTGCGGATCGAGGTCACCGACCGCGGGCCAGGCCTGCCCGAGGACCTGCTGCCGCACGTGTTCGACCGCTTCTTCAAGGCCGACGCCGCGCGCGCCCGCACCCCGGGCAGCGGGCTGGGGCTCGCGATCGCGCGGGAGAACGCCCGCCTGCACGGCGGCGACCTCACCGCGGGCAACGCCGAGGGCGGCGGTGCGCGGTTCGTGCTGCGGCTGCCGCGAGATCAGGAGGACCTGTGAAGCGGATCTGGTTGGTGGTGGCGGTCCTGCTGCTCGCCGGTTGCGGCGTCCAGCCCTCCGGCGTCGCCGACGGCGGCGAAGCCCCGACCGGGGTGGCACCCGGGGTGACGCTGTACTTCGTCGACGACCGGGGCGAGCTCCGCCCGGCCCTGCGGCAGACCGAGCGGCTGGGCACGATCTCCGAGGCGTTGTCGTTGCTGCTGACGGGCCCCGGCGTCTCGAAGCTGCACACGGAGATCGCCCAGACCGGGGTGACGCGGGTCGTGGTGATCACCACGCCGGGCGTGATCCAGCTCAACGTGCCGCTCACGATCGACGAGGTGACCCCGCGCGGCATCGACCAGATCGTGTGCACGGCGCTGGGCGTCCACGTGCAGAGCGGCGGATCGCGGAGCACCGAGGTGCAGGTCCGCTTCGTCCAGCCCACCCCGGCGTCCGACGAGCGGCGGACCTGCCCGCTGATCAGGTGATCACCCCAGCTTGGTGAGGTCGATGGTGGTCGACGCCGGAGCGGGCAGCGCCACCCACAGCACCGCGAGACCGACCATGAGCCCGGCGAACGCGACCGCTCCGCGCCATCCCCGAGCCCACCCGGCGCGGTACCGGATCGGGTCCTCGACCAGGTACTTCGACAACGCGGCCAGGCCGATCGACACCGCGCACACCACCGCGGTCCGGGACCACTGATCCGCCAGGTGCGGCCCGAGCAGCACGATGACGGGCCAGTGCCACAGGTAGAGGCTGTAGGAGATCAGCCCCAGCCAGCGCAGCGGCCGCCACGCCAGGACCTTGGCGACCGGCGTGCTCGGTGCCTGCGCGCACAACCTGATCAGCAGTGCGGCAGCCAACGAGTGCGCGAAGAGCCCGCCGGTGAACAGCCACCACGAATCCACCCCGTCGACCAGGAACCACGTCGCGCCGATCCCGACCGCCAGCAGCGCCGTCACCGCGCCCGCAGCTCGGCCGACCGCGCGGGCCAGCGCGGCCTGCACCGGTGGAGCGGCGACCACTGCCCCCAGCAGCAGCGAGAACGCCCTGGTGTCGGTGCCGGTGTAGACCCGGGTCGGGTCGGCGGGATCGGCGAGCACGATCATCAGCCCGAGCGAGACGACCGAGACCGAGGCCGCGACCACCGCGACGCCGCGGCCGCCCCACCGGGCGACGACCAGCACCAGCACCGGCCACACCAGGTAGAACTGCTCCTCGACGGCGATGCTCCACAGGTGCTCGAAGACCCGGTCCGGCCCGAACCGGTCCCAGTAGCTGGCCGATTCCGCGAGCAGGTGCCAGTTGACCAGGTTCAGCTGCACCCACGGGCCGTCCGCGAGCGTCGTCCGCACCACGTCCGGCTGCCCCACCGCCCAGACGACCAGCGCGACCCCCACCAGCACCACCGCCAGCGCGGGCAGCAGCCGCCGGACCCGCCGCCCCCAGAAGGCGACCAGCGACACCGACCCGGTCGCCGCGATCTCCCGCAGCAGCAGATCGGTGATGAGGTACCCGGACAGCGCGAAGAACAGGTCCACCCCGAGGAACCCGCCGGACAGGTGCCCGGTGTGGAACAGCAGCACCCCGAGGATCGAAACACCCCGCAACCCGTCCAACGCGGACAGGTGCGCCCTCCTCCCGGTCGCGCCAACAGCTTTGATCGGCTGAACGTGCGTCATGCCGCCGAATCTGCCGCCCCCGTGTGGGCGAACCGTCCACGCCATGTCCCGATCCCGTCGCAACCGGCACGGCGGATCTCACCGCGGGGGACGGCGCCGAGCTCGACCGGGTCGTCAGGGCGAACTTCACCAACCCCTACTGGACGATCTCCTTGCCGAGTTCAAGACGACGGCGCGCAGGAACATGGGCACCGGCGAGGTCGCCCCGAAGAAGGCTCACGCCATCGTCAGGACCGTGTGCGGTCTCCTCAACGCTGAAGGCGGCACGCTGCTGATCGGCGTGGGTGACTCCGGCGACGTCGTCGGGGGCGAGGAGGACATGGCGACGTTGGGCAAGGGGAACGGGGACGCGTACGAGCTGGTGCTCGACTCGAACCTGTCGTCGCCGACTGCGGCAACAGTTCGGATCAACTTCCACCAGGTCCGGGGCCGGGTGGTGTGCGAGCTGATCGTCGCCCCGTCGAGCCAACCGGTGTTCGCGAACCCGCCGACGGGAGAAGGCCCGGGCAGCTCCGACTTCTGGGTTCTGGCGAGGACGTGGTGAAGTACCGGAAGGCCGCTGGGGCTGACGCCGGAGCTCGGGGGTTCAGGCGCCTGCGACGACGTCGGCCGAGATGACGCCCGTGGAGCGGAGGACGCGTGCCGTCCTCCGCGTGCCCCAGGGACCGCGGTCCGAGACCTTGGTGACCGCGACCGGGTACGTTCGTCCACCCCTGGCGGGCGCCGGTGCGCATTCGTCACGGGACACGACGTGTTCAGGCACGATCTCCACCTCGAAAACAGCGCGAGCAGCTGGGCACGGAAAAGCGGGATGCCGATGCGCAACAATTGTGGCGCATGGGGTTCGGATTGTTCTCACCGGGTCTCACGACCGCGTGACACGCAGGTCAGCGACACCGCGAAATTGATCTCCATTCCGATCCGCACCGCCGAGTCGCAATGCCGATCAGCTGCGAAGACGATTCCGGCAATGATCATCCGCAGGAGATCGAATTCAGGTTTCGCGGCCGGGCGGGGTGCGGGCGATGAGGGCTGCTCGCAGGTGCGTCGCGTCGGTGGGGTCCGCCGGGTTGAGGCCGGTGAGCTCGGCGACCTTGCGCATCCGGTAGTCGACGGTGTTCGGGTGGACGTGCAGGCGGCGGGCGGTGCGGCGGCGGTTCAGGCCGTTGCCGAGGTGGGTGCGCAGGGTTTCCAGCAGGTCGGGCTCGTCCTCGATCGCGCGGAGCTTTCCCACCAACACGTCGCGGGCCGGGCCGGGGCGGGTGAGCTGGTAGTCCAGCGCGAGGTCGTCGAGCGTGTACACGCCCGGCGGGCGCCCGGCCACCGCGATCCGGCGCAGTTCGTGCGCGGTGCGCGCGGCCTCCGGGATCTCGGCGACGGGCGCCGAAACCACCCCCACCGTCACGTCCGCGCCCGCCGCCGCTCCCGAGGCCAGGACCAGGTCGTGGATGCGCAGATCCGGGTCGCGGGCCAGCAGCACCACCCCGCCGTACCCGTTGAGCCGCGCCAGCAGCGGTTGCGGTGACCGGCGTTCCAGCTCCGCGCGGAACCGGCGGAGCTTGCGCCACCGGACCACGTCGGCGTTGGTGCCCGGGGCGGACTCGTCCGGGTGCGCGGCGATCTCCATGTCGAGCACCGCGTAGCCGTCGGCCGGGCGGATGCCCAGCCGGGCCGCCGCGTCGACCGGGTCGCTCCCGGTCAGCAGCGCCGACAGCAGGTCCTGCTTCGCCGCGTGCTCGTCGGCCAGGAAGACGTCCCGCTCCTGGAAGTACGCGGAGGAGACCACCGAGGTGATCTCGCGCAGGTAGCGGAGCACGAGCTCCACGACCCCGATCAAGGTGTCCACGTCCTCGGGTCGCGCCTGCCCGCTGAAGTGCTCCCACGCCACCCGCACCCCCACGTTGTGCGCGTTGAGCACCGCCTCGATCGGCACGCCCTCCTCGGCCCGGTGCAGGACGTCCTCGCGCAGGTCTGCCAACGACTTCGGGTCGGGACCGCCGCCGTGGCGCAGCATCCGCACCACCATCGCCATGCCCCGCTCGATGATCCGGGTGATGTCGCCGCGCAGTTCCTCCTCGGGCAGCTCGGCGTACGCGGGCAGCTCGGCGACCACCCGGTCGAGCACCGCGGGCACCAGCTCGGGTGCGGCGGCGGCCAGCACTCGGTCGAGCGGCTCGCCGCGCCAGCGCAGCTCGCGCGGGACCGCGTTGGGTTCGATCACAACGATGACCTCCCAAGACTGGAGAACTCACCACCACCACTGCCCCCGCAGAGGGTTCAGCATGGTAACCAGCGCCTTACCCGCAGGTAACTTGCGGTCGGGCGCGCGGGACGAGCTCGGCGACAGGGGAATTCATGGACTCTCGTGGGAACGGCCGGATCAGCCGACGATCGGTGCTCATCACCGGAGGTGCGGCCGCGGTCAGCGCGGCCCTGCCCGCAGGCGCGGCCTACGCCGCGCCGACCACCTCCGGTGCCGACGCCGACGCGATCGTCGTGGGCGGCGGTCTGGCGGGACTGGTGGCCACCGCGGAGCTGGCGGCCGCGGGCCGCAAAGTCCTGCTCCTGGACCAGGAACCGGAGGCCAGCCTCGGCGGTCAGGCGTTCTGGTCGCTCGGCGGGCTGTTCTTCATCGACTCCGAGGAGCAGCGGCTGGCGGGGATCAGCGACTCGCTGGAGCTGGCCCGCGCGGACTGGTTCGGCAACGCCGGTTTCGACCGCGGCCCCGAGGACCCGCTGGGCGAGGACTACTGGGCCGCCCGCTGGGCCGAGGCCTACCTGGAGTTCGCCGCCGAGGAGAAGCGGGCCTGGCTGCACGGGATGGGCGTGCGGTGGGTGCCGATCGTCGGCTGGGCCGAGCGCGGCGGCCAGCTCGCGGACGGGCCCGGCAACTCGGTCCCCCGCTTCCACCTCACGCTCGGCACCGGCCCCGGGGTGGTGGAGCCGTTCGAGAAGAAGGTGCGCGAGGCCGCCGAGAAGGGCCTGGTCTCGTTCCGGTTCCGGCACCAGGTCGACGAGCTCACCGTCACCAACGGCGCCGTCGACGGGGTGCGCGGCGGTGTCCTGGAACCCAGCGACGCCCCGCGCGGAACCCCGAGTTCCCGCACCAGGATCGGGGATTTCGAGCTGCACGCGCCGGTGGTGATCGTGACCTCCGGCGGGATCGGCGGAAACCAGGACCTCGTCCGGCAGAACTGGCCGGACCGGCTGGGCGCACCGCCGAAGCGCATGGTGACCGGTGTTCCGGCGCACGTGGACGGCCGGATGCTGGCGATCAGCGAGCGCGCCGGTGCCCGGCTGGTGAACCGCGACCGGATGTGGCACTACACGGAGGGCCTGGTCAACCACAGCCCGATCTGGCCCGAGCACGGGATCCGGGTGCTGGCCGCGCCGTCCTCGCTGTGGTTCGACGCCCGCGGCCGCCGGTTCCCGAACCCCGGCATCCCGAGCTACGACACCCTGGGAACGCTGCAGCTGATCAAGGACACCGGCTACGACCACTCGTGGTTCGTGCTGAACCAGCGGATCATCGACAAGGAGTTCGTGCTCTCCGGTTCCGAGCAGAACCCGGAGCTGACCCGCAAGGACCTGGCCGGGTACCTGGCGAGCCGGTTGCTGAACTCGACCCCGCCGCCGGTCAAGGCGTTCCTGGACCGCGGCGAGGACTTCGTCGTGGCGAAGACCGTGCCGGAGCTGGTGGCCGGGATGAACCGGCTGGTCGGGTCGGACCTGGTGGACGCCGCCGACCTGGAGCGCCAGATCACCGCGCGGGACCGCCAGGTGGACAACAACTTCACCAAGGACGACCAGATCATGGGCATCCGCAACTCGCTGGCCTACTCCGGCGACCTCCTGGCCCGCACCACGCCCCTGCACAAGATCCTCGACCCGGCGGCCGGACCGCTCATCGCCATCAGGATGAACATCCTGACCCGCAAGACCCTCGGCGGCCTCCAGACCGACCTCTCCGGCCGCGTCCTGGACGAACGAGCGGCCCCCATTCCCGGCCTGTACGCGGCGGGCGAGGTGTCGGGCTTCGGCGGCGGCGGGGTCCACGGCTACCGAGCCCTGGAGGGCACCTTCCTCGGCGGCTGCCTCTTCTCGGGCCGCCAAGCAGGCCGAGCCGCCGCAGCAGCGACGGCCTGACGCTACCCACCGCTGCGGACCGGGAGTTCGTCCTTGCTCACCAGGCGCTCGTCGGCGAAGCAGAGCCGGTACACCGACTGCGGGGCGGGGACGATCACGTCGCTGGTGAGGTAGTAGGCGCAGTCCGATCCGGGCGGGTGCGGGGGCTCGGCGTCGATCTCCAGCGATCGCAGGTCGAACGCCGGGAGCACGGTCTCCACCGCTGGCCGGGGCGTCCCGACGACGAGCCGGTCGTACGCTTCCTCGCTCAGCACCGAGTTGTAGACCCACCCGGTGAAGAGGCCGAGCACCACCACGACGACCGCGGTGCTCACCCCCACCGGCAGCGCGAGGCCCTTGGCGATCCGCCACCGAATCCGCCGCTGCTCCGCGTCGAACCGGGCGGGTTCCGCGACCACCGGGCCTGGCGCGGTGCCCGGGTCGGTGTGCGGCAGCGTGGCGGTCACCCGGAAACCGCCTTCGTGGGGACCGGCCTTCAGGGAGCCTCCGGCGATCCGGATCCGCTCCTCCAGCCCGATCAGGCCGCGCTTCCCCCGGATCGGGGCTGGAGTCGTGTCGGCAGGCGGACCGCTCACCACGTCCACGACGGTCTCGTCCGCGCCGTGCACCACCCGCACCGTGACCGGGGCGCCCGGCGCGTGCTTCGTCGCATTGGTCAGGGACTCCTGCACCGCGCGGTAGGCGGCGCGGTCGGCGATCCGGCGCAGCGGCACCGGTTCACCGACGCGTTCCAGGTGGACGTCCACACCGGACTGCGCTGTCCGGTCGACCAGTTCCGCGATGGTCTCGTGCACCGGTTCGGTCGGCGCGGGAGGGGCACCTTCCTCCCGCAGCACGCCGACCACGGTGTGCAGCTCCTCCGCCGCAGCCGTGACCGCGCCCCGGACCTCTCCGGCGAAGGTCCGCAGCTGCTCGTCCCCGGCCGGGTCCACCTCCGCCCTTCCGGCGCGCAGCGCGATCAGGCTCAGCGCGTGGCCGAGGGAATCGTGCATGTCCTGGGCGATGCGGGCCCGCTCCCGCAGCCGTTCCCGCTCGGACTCGATCGCCCGCTCCCGCTCCAGCTGCCTCGCGCGCTCCCAACCAGCCGCCATGAGTTCGGCGTTGAGCCGCCGGTAACGACCGGTCAGCCAGGGCAGGACGCCGAGCAGCACCAGTACCCCCAGCAGGTACAGCGCGTGCACCAGGTTGCTCGCCACCCGGGGGAGCGGGCTGTCCAGCAGGTACCCGAGCGCGACGACCGCCAGCAGCCCGGCGGCCACGGCCACCGCGAAGGCCGCCATCGGGCGCCGGACGTCCTCGACCACCCGGCCCGCCACGTGCCCGGCGACGACCAGCGCCAGCAGGTACGACAGCAGGACCGGTGGTCCCAGCGTCGTCCCGTGGAGCTGCCCGAGCGCCAGCGCGACGACCACCAGCCAGGAGAGCAGCGGTTGGGTGCGCATCGCCGCACCGGCCGCGACCAGCAGGGCGGCCCCGCCCAGCACCAGCCACCACGGGGCACCGCCGGTCTCCTGCGTGGTGCGCTCGGCCAGCACCAGCGCGGCCAATCCCAGCCACAGCGCGAAGTTCCCGCGCGTCTGGTCCGCGACGATTCGGGACAACCACCGCGGTCCGCTCACCGCGCCTCCCGCCGCGCGCCGATACCATCGGTCGGGAGCCCCTGAGGAGCGCTGATGATTCGAGTGGTGATCGCCGACGACGAGGCGATGGTGCGCACCGGGATCAGGGGAATCCTGGAGACCGACCCCGAGATCGAGGTCGTCGCCGAGGCGGCGGACGGCCGCGGGGCGATCGACCTGGTGGCCCGCCACCGACCGGACGTCGCCGTCGTGGACGTCCGGATGCCCGGGCTGGACGGCCTGGATGCGGCCGAGGCCATCTGCCGGTCCACGGAGGACACCGCGGTCCTCATGCTCACCACTTTCTCCGAGGACTCCTACATCGCCCGCGCGCTGCGCGCCGGCGCCAGCGGTTTCCTGCTGAAGTCCGGCGACCCCCGCGAACTGCTCGCGGGGGTCCGCGCGGCGTCCGAGGGAGCCGCCTACCTCTCGCCCAAGGTAACCGCCCGGGTGATCAGCGACTTCGGCGGCGACCGGGTGCTCCGCGCCGAACGGGCCCGGGCGGCGGTCGCCGAGCTGAGCCCCCGGGAGCGCCAGGTCCTCGCCCTGCTCGGCGCGGGACGGTCCAACCTGGAGATCGCCCGCGAGCTGTTCCTGGTCGAGGGCACGATCAAGAGCTACGTGAGCGCGATCCTCAACCGCCTCGACGTGCGCAACCGGGTCCAGGCCGCGATCCTCGCCTACGAAGCGGGCCTGGTCGACGAGCTGCGCTGACGGCGGCTCAACGCCGCGGTTCCCGCCGGATGCGGACGGTGGGCTGCTCCACGGTCCCCGGGGCCTGCGCTGCGACCAGCAGCGGTCCAACCACGCGGTGGCCCCGGAACCGGGTGACCAGCCGCGCGGCCCACGTGGTCAGGAGCCGCACGATCAGCCAGCACAGGACCGCACCGAAGAGCAGCCCGACCAGCACGTCGTGCGGGAAGTGCACCCCGACGAAGACCCGGGAGAAAGCCATCAGCACGGCCATCGCGGCCACCCACGGCAGCAGCCGCCGCCAGGCCAGCACCAATCCCGCGGCTGCAGCCCCGGCGATGGTGGCGTGGTTGCTGGGGAAGGACCAGTCCCCCACCTCCGGGCAGGGCAGCACCGTCATCTCCTCCGCGAGCCCGCGGCACGGACGGTCCTGCCTGATCACCAGCTTCACCAGCTCGCTGGCCGCATAAGCAGCCGCAGTCGCGACAGGCCCCAGCAGCGACACCGCGACAGCACGGGCGTCCCCGGTGGCCCGAGCCCGCCACCACGCGAGCAACCACAGCACTCCCACCAGCAACAACCCGAACTTGCTGTAGAGCGCCAACAGGGACTGGACCGGACCGGGTGCGGCATCGGCGAACCCGATGATGCCGTCGTAGAGAACGCTCCCCGATCCAGTCCCCTCGCCCACCTGCGCCACTCGGCACCTCCACCTCGCGTGATCCGAAAACCTCGTTCGATCACGACGCTAGGAGCGGCGCGCCCCTCACCACTGCGCACGAACGGCAGCGATCAGCACCCCCGTTCGGCATCCCCCTCCCCCAACTTTCGTAAGATCCCCCAGCTCAAACCCGCCGTACCACCAGCGGTGACGACCGCAGTTCCGATTGGAACTGCGTCACCCGAGGCAACCCCCACCGCACAAAGTCCACCCCAGTACCACCACCGATCCCCGGGCATCTCCGCACAGCGGAATCCCCCGGTCACCGACGCGGCACGAGCCCGTGCCGCTCGATCACGTTGCCGACGATGTGCTCGGCGATCGCCAGCGACGACGTGGCCCCCGGCGACGGTGCGTTGCGGAGGTGCGTGACCGGCCCGACGTGCTGGATCACGAAGTCGTCGACGAGCCGACCACCGGCGTCGAGCGCCTGCGCCCGGATTCCGCGCGGCAGGCGCGCGTACCGGGCGTCCTCGATCGCGGGGACGTAGCGCGCCGCGTCCTTGATGAACTTCTTCGCCGACAGGACGCCGCGCAGCTCTCGCCGCGCACCGGCCAGGTTCCCGGCCGCGAAGCGCCAGAACCCGGGATCCGCGGCGACTTCCAGCGCATCGCGGACGTCGATGCCCAGCCCGCGGTAGATCTCGCGGGAGAAGGACAGGAAGGCGTTCGGGCCGACCGTCATCGCCCCGTCGACCCGCTTCGTGAGGTGCACCCCCAGGAACGGGTACTTCGGGTCGGGCACCGGGTAGACGAGTCCGCGCGTGATGTCGCGGAACCGCGGTTCGAGGATCAGGTACTGCCCGAAGAACGGCACGATCGACGGGGACCTGGCGGCCCCGGAGCGCCGCGCGAGCCGGTCGGACTGCAGTCCGGCGCACGCGATCACGTTGTCGAACCGCTCGTCGCCCCGGCTGGTGCGAACGCGCACCCTCCCGCCGGATTCCGCGTCGACGCCGAGCACTTCGACGCCCAGCCGCACGTCCACCCCGGCGCGCCGGGCGTCCTCGACGAGTGCGCGCGTGACCGCGGCGTAGTCGATGATCGCGGTCTCCGGCGAGTGCAGGGCGGCGATGCCGCGCGCTTCCGGCTCCAGCTCCCGGAGTTCGCCGCCGCTGATGAGCCGGACGCCTGGAACTCCGTTCCGCGTCGCGCGGTCGTAGATCGCTTCGAGCCGCCCGCGCTCGACCTCGTCGAGCGCGACGACCACCTTGCCGCAGCGCTCGTACGGGATGTCCCGCTCGGCCGCGTAATCCCGCATCAGCTGCACGCCGCGGCGGCAGAGGCGCGCCTTCAACCCACCGGGCTCGTAGTACAGCCCCGCGTGGACCACACCCGAGTTGTGCCCGGTCTGGTGCGCCGCGAGCTGGCGCTCCTTCTCGAAGAGCACGACCTCGGCGTCGGGGAGGCGCCGGTTCAGCTCCCGCACCACGGCGGCACCGATGATGCCGCCACCGACGACCGCGACCCGTCGCGTCTCAACCATTCGACTCCTCCGTTGTTCGCCGGGCGTCCCAGCGCGCTGGGACGCGTCCGGCAGAATGGGCCAGGTGAAAGCCCTCGACGTCACCACCGTGACCGGTCGTGTCCTCGACCAGCTCCGGGCGGCGATCCTGAGCGGCGAGCTCGAACCCGGCCAGCTGTACAGCGCCGCAGCGCTGGGCGAGCAGCTCGGGGTGTCGAGAACGCCGATCCGCGAGGCGTCGCACGAGCTGGCCCGGCTCGGCCTCGTCGAGATCGAGCGCAACCGCGGCATCCGCATCGTCGCGACGTCCGTCGAAACACTCCTGCAGGGCTTCGAGGTCCGGCTCATGCTCGAAGTCCCCCTGGCCCGCCGCGCCGCGCGGCTCGCCCAGGACGACCCCGCCGCCCGCCAGCGCCTCACCGAGGTGCACGACCGGTTCCGCGAAGCGGCGACGGCCGACGACGCCGAGCTGACGCTGCGGACCGACCGCGACTTCCACACCGTCCTGCTCGAGCTGAGCGGCAACGACCGCGCCACCAGCGTGCTGCGCGAGCAGCGAAACATGGTCCTGCAGAGCGGTGTCGGCACCGTCCCGACGTCCCGCACGCCCGTCGAGTGCTTCGAGGACCACGCCGACATCTACGAAGCGTTCATGGCCGGGGACGAGGCGGGCATCGGCGCGGCGATGAGCCGCCACATCATCAACACGGCGACGCTGCTCATCGACCAGGAGTCCCGCCGCCGATCCGACTTCCACGACCACGGCGTCGCCGACCGCCTGCGCGCGCTGCTCGGCTGAGCGAGCGGGGTCGAGCTGCTCCGTCGTCACCCGGTCAATCTAGGGCGAGTAGCATGCAACATGCAACAGTGCTTCCGCAGGCTGGCCACCTGGGCCGACAGCGGCCCCGCTGATCGCGGAGCGGGCCGGTCGCCGGACCTCCCGGACGAGCCGTGCCATCATGTAGTGCTGTGGAATCCACCCGTGTCGACCGCTGGCTGTGGGCCGTCCGACTGACCAAGACCCGACCGGACGCCGCCGCGGCCTGCCGCGGCGGGCACGTGCGCGTCAACGACCGCCCGGCCAAACCGGCGACCACGGTCTCCCCCGGCGACGAGGTGCGAGCCCGAGTCGGCAACCGAACCCGAACCGTCGAAGTGGTCCGGGTGATCCAACGCCGAGTCGGCGCAGCAGACGCGGCCACCTGCTACATCGACCGGACCCCGACCCCACCCCCGGAAGCAGCGACCCCGGTGGCCCGCCGAGAACGAGGAGCAGGCCGCCCCACCAAACGAGACCGCCGAATGATCGACAAGTTCCGCTCCAGCGGCCGCTGACGGGCAGGCGGGGCATGTGGAGTCATTTTCCTCCTCCATCACTCCCGAATCACATCTCCGGCGCACACCGTCACGAGACTACCTCTATCCTGATGCCGAACATGTCCCAGTAGTCCTCCGCCAGCTCTTTCCCGCCGAGCCGCAGCGGGTACGCCTGCCACCAGGGAGCCCTCTTTGCCCTTAGCTGGACAGGTCGATCGCCGACGGATACAACAACACCCGAAGCTCCCCCTCCACCCTGACCAGCAAAAATCAGGATGAAAAAGGCTCAGTGGTACTCCAACGGGTCTTGCCCGGTAAACCTAAAGAAAGTTGACCTGGTGCGAGGCAAGCACAACCTCGACTTCAGCACCCTAGAAGCGGCGTGTTCCGGAGTCCCGTTCGGAACTCCGGAACACCCACTAGGATACTATCTCAATCCTGATGCCGAACATATCCAAGTAATCTTCAGCTAGACCCTTTTTGCCAATCCTCAATGGGTACGATTCCCACCACGGATACTTTTCCAAAGGAAAAACCGGCTCATCGAGCTGTAGTCTCTTAAATCGGTCATCCAGCGATTTCACGCACTCTCTGAACCGAGCCATATCTGCATGGGCATCCAGATCCTCATCTTCCAGAACGATGTCAATCCTCTGTCGATTCTGAAAGTCTTGCATGAGCTCGTCGAAGTTGTCTCCATAGCCGCACTCACACTGCTCAACAAGACTTTCCCACGCAACCAACAACGGCCCGGGGAGAGCACCCCCCCAACCTTGCTTAATTTGAGCCTGCTTTACTTTCTCCTCAAAATCACTATCGAATCTCATGGTTGAGATAGTACAGATGCGGGTCACCATCCGACCTAAAGAAGGTAGCAATGACCCCCTTTTTTCGAACACCAACATAGCCAGTCCTAGTATCATACCTGACGAGGGCCTTATCCCATGGGCGCACATCTTCCAACGCCCACACTGGCTTAAACTCGCCCATCAACTCTTTTGCAGCAGCAAAGTAGCTTGCCGGCTTGTTCTTAAACTCAGGCATGTCAGGGCCGTCAGGCTTATCTGGATGCCGTTCCCACTTCCATTTTCCGTTTACTTTCTGGAACTTATACCCAAGCACATGCTTGTAGTAGTGCTCCCACGCCTTGTGACTGCTGGCGAAGCCGTATTTGTTCAGAATGAGGACGTTGGAGGCCATGATGCTCCGCACGCCCGAGTAGGAGAGCTTTCCTGCGGTCAAAAATTGTCCGCCGGGCATCGGAATGAACATCGTCATCGCCCCGACGGCCTCTGCACCAGCTTGGAAGTAGTTCGCGAGGAAATCCATCGCGAGCATTTCCATGTCGCGTTGCATGTAGTCGTCGAACCCCGGGCTCGATGCCTGGTTCAGGCATCGTTGTTGCGCCGGGCTGCCGTCCATGTAGGTGTACTTGCAGATCAGGCCATTCGAGTAGGTCTGCTTGATCTGCTCGTCGGTGAGTGCCGGGCGGTTGTGGCGCAGCTGTTCTGCTTCCTCGCGGAAGGCTTCCATCGAGATGTCGATGGCTTCCAGGGCTTCCTGGGCAGCCGCTTGTGCGTCCTTTCCTGCCTGGTAAGCCCAGGCTCGAGCCTGGTTGGCCGCGTAGTAGGCGGAGGCGGCGAAGTCGCGTGCTTCTAGTGCGGATCGCCGGGCACTTGCCGCGTAGGACGCTGCTCGGTTCGCACTGTGTTGCGCCGAATCGGCTGCGGCCAGAGCTGATTGCGCGGCTTTGGCAGCGCGGTCGGCAGATGCCTTCGCGTCGTTGGCCGCGCGCTGGGCCTGGGCGGCGAAACCTGCCGCCTGTTCGGCCGATGCACTGGCCTGCTTGGCGTATCCGGCGGCCTCCTCGGCTGCGTTGCGGGCCGTTGCCGCGGCTTCCGCTGCCCTGAACGCGTGCTGCTGGGCTTCAGCGGCAGCCTGCATTCCCCGTCGCACCAGGCGTTCCATTTCAGCGGCGTGCACAGCGGCCTTGTGGTCCTCTTCGGCTGCCGTGTACTGGCCGCTTTCGAGGAACACCTGCACTGCTGCTGGTGGGCCGTGCAAGGCTGCTTCGGCTGCCGCCTGGACACGAGGTCCACCAGCGTCCTTGATCTGAGCGGTGCGGATCCGCTGATCCTTCGCGCGTGCGGTGAACTGGCCTTCGTCCAAGAACTTCCGGACGTCCTCCGGAGTGCCGTCTAGGGCTGCGTTGGCTGCTGCGCGCACCGCCGGCCCGTCCGCGGCGTCGAGGACCTGCGCAGTGCGGATCCGATCGTGCTTCTCACGACCCGGGTAGTCGCGGGTGCGCAGGAACTCCTGTACGTCGGCGTCGGTTCCCTTCAACGCTTGTTCGGCAGCCGCACGCAGTTCAGCGGTCTCGCCGAACTCGGCGATGCGCTCGACACGAGTGCGGTCGTCCTGCATGGCCGCTTCGGCCCGGCCGTGGTCTAGCCACGCTCGCAGGTCCGCGTCACTTCCGGACAGCGCGTCGGCAGCCGCGTTGCTGCTCCAGACGCCACCGTGCTCCATGATGCTGATCGCGGCCTTACGGCCGCTGGCGATCACTGTGCTCGGATCGGCACCCTCAGCGGTGGCAGCCTCCAGCAGCGCCTGCGTCTGCTCATCGATGCGAGTTTGCTCGGCCGCATCCCACGCTTGTTTGTCCTGGTTGTCCTGCCAAACGCGATGGGCCTCCTTCGCCATCTCGACGGCGTGTTCCTGGTTGCGGGCAATCCTGTCGGCTTCGGCCTGACGCGCGAGGTCAACTACTGTCCTGGCCTCGTTCGCCGCCTCCATCGCCACGTTCGCAGCCTCGATAGCCGCATTCGCGTGGTCGGTGGCCTGCTGAGCCGCATTGGCTGCCTCACCAGCATGTTCGGCCGCCTCATCGGCAGCGGCGGCAGCAGCGTTGGCGTGCTTAGCCGCCGAGGCGGCTGCTGCGGCGGCCTCATCTGCCGCCTGGGCGGACCGGCTTGCCAACGACACAGCGGAGTTCGCAGCGGCTCGGGCGCGGTTGGCCTGTGCCTGCGCGGCCTGACCGGCTGCTTGAGCGCGACGCGCTTCGGCATCAGCGACGCTGGCATGCTTGCCGGCTTGTGCTGCGGCACGACCCGCTGCAGCTGCGTTGTCGGCCGCGTTGGCTGCGGAGACAGCTGCGTTACCCGCCTCACGAGCAGCAGTTCCGGCGAACCGCGCCGCTTCGGCAGCACGCGTCGCACCTGCCGCCGCCTCACGAGCCTGGGTTGCGGCTTGGCGAGCTGTCGCAGCTTGGCTCGCGTTCATGCTCGCCGCGGAGGCAGCCGAGCCGAGCTGGTTCCCGCAATCGAGGACTACAGCTACCCCGGCGCCGACCAGATTTTCGCGGAACGCGGAATCAGATTAATTAAAGGTGACGGTCATATCGTCTTTGCCGACTGTAAGAGCAGCGATCCGCTAATCAAGGTGGAAAGCGTCACCCTTCCCACCTCGTGCTTCCAGGTCATCGGAACTCAAGGATGGATCACCGTCGAAATTCCTCGCGTCTACATGATCCGAGGTGGCGAGCACAACGTGGCCGCCCTCATCACGGTCAATGGGAAGACCGAGGCCGTCGACATCCCGCCCGGCGGGCACAAACCTGTCGGAGAAGGCAATGCTCCGCCTGGCGACGACCCGGCGACCCTCGTCGAGCTGCAGGCTTCGTGACTGAGTCCATGCAAGGAGCTTTTATGACTCGCCCGTTCCGTTCGCGGCTGTTGACGGCCGTGGCGGTGACCGCGACCGGTGCCGCGTTGGTGTCGGCTCCGGCGCATGCCGTTTCTGGTGGTGCTACCGCCGATACCGGTGCTCAGCCTTACCTGGCCAAGATCAGCATCGGAACCAACGATGCCGCGTGTTCCGGGGTGTTGGTGGCGCCGCAGTGGGTTGCGACTTCTGCGGCCTGTTTCGCGCCCGTTCCCAGCAAGCCTGGGAAGGTGGAGCCCGGGGCTCCGCACACCGCGACCACCGCAACCATCAATGGGACGCACGAGCGGACTGTTGACCGGATCGTGCCGCGTGAGGATCGCGATCTCGTCCTCGCCCACCTCGATCAGCCGATCTCCGGCGTCGCCCCCGTGACGGTGGCGTCCGCGGCTCCGACGCAGGGGCAGAAGCTCGAGGCGTCCGGCTACGGGCGCACTGCCGATCAGTGGGTTCCTGCCGACGCGCACACCGGGGAATTCACTGTGGACTCCGTTGGTTCCGGCACGCTGCACCTGCGGGGCAGCGGCGAGTCCAACATCTGCAAGGGCGACGCCGGCGGGCCGGTGCTGCGCGACGGTGAGCTCGTCGCCGTTGCCAGCGGCTCTTACCAGGCGGGCTGCATCGGTGAGACCTCCGAACGGGCGGGGGCGACCGCTGCCCGGACCGATGACCTCTCCGACTGGATGGCCAGCCAGGTCGTGGCGCTGAAGGCCACCCCGGCGAGCAAGAACGCGATCACGCTGTCGTGGACCGCGATGACGACCCGCTACCGCGTCTACGGATCCCAGGACCCGAACGTCGCCATCGAGGCCCGCAACCTGCTCGGCGAGACCAGCGACAACCACTTCACGCACACCTCGCTGCCCGCCGGGCAGACCTGGCATTACCGCGTCTCCGTCCTCGACGCCGACGGCAACCAGGTCGCGGTGTCCACCACGGTCAAGGCCACGAGCCCGACCGCGACCGTCACCGACTTCAACGGCGACGGCAAGGACGACATCGCCACCTTCAAGGGGACCACCACCTCCGTGGCGGTCTCCGACGGCGAGAAGTTCGGTGCCGCCGCGCAGTGGAGCAGCAACCTCGCCGGCAACGGCGCGATCCCGCTGACCGGCGACTTCAACGGCGACGGCATCAGCGACGTCGTCACCTTCAACAACGGGCCCGTCAACGTCGCACTCTCCGACGGCCAGAAGTTCGGCCCCACCCAGCGCTGGCACGACCACTTCGGGCTGGCAAACCAGAAGCTCGCCGTCGGCGACGTCGACGGGGACGGCAAGGACGACATCCTCGCCTTCTCCGGCCGCACCTACGGCGACGTGTTCGTCTCCCTCTCCGACGGCCACCAGTTCCGGCCCGCGCAGAAGTGGCACGACCGGTTCGCACTCGGCACCGAGAAACCCGCCGTCGGCGACTTCAACGGCGACGGCAAAGCCGACATCATCACCTTCACCGACAGCGGGGCCGTCTACGTCTCGCTGTCCGACGGCAGCCGCTTCGTCCAGGACGGCTGGAAGTGGCACAACCACTTCTCCCCCGCCGGTGAGATCCCCGCCGTCGGCGACTTCAACGGCGACGGCAAGGACGACATCGTCACCTTCCTGCGTGGCAACACCGGCTACGTCTACGTGTCACTGTCCACCGGCGAGAGCTTCGTCGCCGACAACGACCGGTGGAGCGACTTCTTCTCCATCCGCGACGAATGGCCCGGCGTCGGCGACTTCAACGGCGACGGCAAGAGCGACGTCGTGACCTTCACCCGCGGCGGACGCGCCCAGGTCTACGTCGCCCGCTCCGACGGCACAGCCTTCGAAAACGGCACCGAATGGCACGGCGACTTCGCCGGCGGACTTGAGGTGCCACTACCCTCCGCGCACCGCTGACCAGCTGGCGCGGGGTGCGGGGAGGCGAGGTCTTCCCGCACCCCGCGGCTGCTGTCCAAGTGCTTCTGCGTGATGTGAATTACCTCCGGCGAGTGGAACGTCCTGATCCATTCGGGCGATAGTGGTGACAGATGGGACATACGGATCAAACGTCACGAAGAGGAGCTGGGGTGTTACTTCCGGTATCGGGGCTTCCGCGAAGTCGCCGCGCTCCACGTCGGGACGTTTGTCCACTGGGGACTGTCGGGTCCGGACTGCCGTCCGGGCCCTGACGGGGTGGGAATACCCCGACATCACCGTGTTTTGGCGCGCCCGCTCTGCGGCGCGCGGGAATCCCGGTCTTCGCTCGACGCTGCCCTGGTGCGCGCCAGGGTCTGGGGTTCGGTCGGGCACCGGGATTTCGTGCTGTTCGCTGGAATGGAGATCGAGACCTTTGTTTGACGCGATGGGGGCTGCAGGCGCTTCGCCGCTGGAGCGGGCGGAGCGGCTGCTCTCCGACGGTTCCTGCTCGGTGCTGTCGCTGGACGTCTTCGACACGATCCTGTGGCGGCGGGTGCCGCGGCCGACCGACCTGTTCGGGATGCTCGGGGCGCGGTTGCGGGGCTCGGGGCGCTGCCCGGAGTGGGTCACCGACGCGACGTTCCGGCGCATGCGCATCGAGGCCGAGCAGCGGGCGCGGCACGCGAGCGGTTCGGCCTGCGGCGAGGTGTCGCTGTTCGACATCTGGCGGGAGATGCCGCAGGCGCTGTTCGCCGGGACCCCGCTCGAGGAGCTCGTCGGCGCGGAGGTCGAGCTGGAGCGCGAGGTGACCGTCGTCGACCTCGACGTCGCGCGCCTGGTGCAGGTCGCGGACAAGAACCACATCCCGATCGTGCTGGTGTCCGACACCTACTTCACCGCCGACCAGCTGGCGCACCTGCTCGACCGCCCCGAGCTGGGGCCGCTGCGGGACGCGCGGGTGTTCCGCTCGCACCAGCACGGGCTGGACAAGGGGTCCGGTCTGTGGAAGATCGTGCTGCACGAGCTCGGGATGAGCCCGGAGCAGGTGGTGCACGTCGGGGACAACGAGGTCGCCGACCACGAGGTGCCCGGCGAGCTCGGGGTGCGCACCGTGCACTACCGGCGCATCGACGAGGAGTACGCGGAGGTGCTGGACCGCGAGGGCGCGTCCACCGACTCCTTCGGCCCGTTCAGCCCGCTCGTGCACGCCGAGGACGGCGACTTCGGCCTGACCAGCCTGCGCGCGAAGACCCTGCAGACCGCGCCCGGCGACGTCGGTGCGTCGGTGCGGACGGCTTGGCGCTACGGGGCTGCGGTGCTCGGCCCGGTGCTGACCGGCTTCGCCGAATGGGTGGCCAGCCGGGCGCACGCGTCGGGCACGCCGGTGGTGTGGTGCCCGATGCGCGAGGGCGAGCTGCTGTCCGAGCTGGTGAACAACGCCGCCCGGGTGCGCGGGTGGAACGTGACCGCGAAGCCGATCTGGCTCTCCCGGCACATCACCTCGATCGCCGCGCTGGACTGCTTCGACCACGACTCGGTGCGCGACTTCATCCGGCGCAGCTACCGGCTCACCGTCGGGCAGCTGCTGGCCTCGCTCAAGCTGCGCCCCGGCGACGTGCCGTCGCTGGCCGACCAGCTCGGCACACTGCTCAACCAGCCCGACGTCGTCGACCGCGTCACCGTCGCGCTGACCGAATCGCCGCACCTGACCAACCGGCTGGCGAGCACGGTGACCGCAGCGCGCGAGCGGCTGCTGCTGTCGCTGCGCCGTGCCGGTGCGCTGGACGCGCCGGAGCTGCCGCTGGTCGACCTCGGTTGGGGCGGGACCATCCAGTTCCAGCTCGACCAGGTCCTGCGCCGCAGCGGCACGGGGGTGCGGCCGAGCGGCTTCTACCTCGCCACCAACGAGCGGGCGACCCGGCTGTACCTGGCCGGGCTGCGCAGCGAGGCCTACCTCGGTCAGATGGGGCACCCGCAGGACGTCGTGCACGCGCTCAGCCGCAGCCCCGAGGTGGTCGAGCAGTGCGTCAGCGCCCGGTGCGGCTCGCTGCTGGACTTCGCCGAGGACGGCTCGCCGGAGCTCGGTGCACCGGGCGGCAGCCCGGCCCAGGACCTCGAATGGCGGGCCGTGCAGTACGGCATCGCGGCGTTCCAGGAGTTCTGGAACCGCTACGTCGCCGAGAACGACGGGGCGTGGCCGGAGCTCACCAGCGACGCCGCCGCGCGGTGGCTGGCCGGGATCGTGTGCTCGGCGGTGCAGGCGCCCACCGCGGCCGAGGCGGCGGTCTTCGGGAACTGGCAGCACGAGGACAACTTCGGGTCCTCGGTCGTCACCCGGATCCTGCCCGACGACCTCGTCCCGGCAGTGCCCTACCTGTCCCCGCCGGACCTCGACGACCTGGACATGCGGGACGCGTTCTGGCCGGAACTGCTCGCCGCCTCGGACCCGCAGCTGAGCGCGGCCGTGCGCGCGGTGCGCAGCGGCGCGGTCGACCCCGCCGTGTTCGAGCAGTCCGGGCCGCCCGCCGAGACCCGGCTGCGGTTCCGCACGCCCGACGACGAGTGGTGGGACGGACCGCGCAAGCGGGTGCGGATCAACCACAACGGGCTGTCGTTCGCGCGGTTGAACTTCGAATCCGAAGGCGCCACCGACATCTCGCTGGCCATCCCGGGGCGGCCCGCGATCGTGCGCGTCGACTGGATCGAGGTCACCGCGTTCGTCAGCGGCGACCCGAACCCCCGGGTGCTGCGGTGGGAGCGCGGCGAGGACTTCGCCGGGCTCGTCTTCGCCGACTGCACCTGGTTGGGCGGCAACCTCGTCGAGTTCCACGCCCCGCACGCGGCGGTCTGGCTCCCGCTGGCCACCCGTGCCGGGGGCCCGATCGCCTCCGCGCAGGTCACCATCGCGTTCGCCGTGCTGCCGCAGTCGATGTCCGGCTTCGCGCCCCGGCTCGCGCCCGCCTCGGGGTTGGCCCGGGTCACCGGCCGGGCCCGCGAGGAGTACCGCGCGCGGGGCTTGCGGGGAGTCGCCGCGGGCGCCGCCCGGATCGCGCTGCGGCAGCTGGGAGGGCGCTGATGAGCGAGCTGGGCAGCCGGACCGACCCGCACGCGCAGGCGCGGGCCGCCCGGCAGCAACCGCTGCTGCTGCACTCCGTGGCGCTGTTCCGGGAAGTCCTGGAGCAGGTCTTCACCCACCGGCACATCTCGACCGTCGTCGAGGTGGGCGTGGAGTCGGGCCGGGTCAGCTCGCTCTACGCCGAGCTCGGCGCGACCGCGGTCCACTGCGTCGAGCCCGATCCCACGCCGGAACTCCGCGCCGCGATCGCCGAGCACGACGCGCTGCACCTCGCCGAGCAGCCGTCCCCCGCGGTGCTCGCCGAGCTGCCGATCGCCGACCTGTACGTGCTGGACGGGGACCACAACTACGCCACGGTCCGCGCCGAGCTCGCCTGGATCACCGCCAACGCGCCGGATGCCGTCGTCGTGCTGCACGACCTGCTGTGGCCGTGCGCGCGCCGGGACATGTACTACGAACCGTCCGCTCTGGACCCCGCGGACCGGCACCCGGCGACCGCCGACGGGCCCACCGTCTGGCACGACGGGCTCACCCCGGCCGGGTTCATCGGGCGCGGCGCCTTCACCTGGGCGACGCACGCCGGTGGCGAGCGCAACGGAGTCCTGACCGCCGTCGAGGACGCGCTGGCCGAGGCGCCCGACTGGCACCTGGAGGTGATCCCGGCGGTCTTCGGGCTGGGCATCGCGCTGCGGCCGAGCGCGGAGGCCGACACCGACCTGCTCGACAGCCTCCAGCCCTACAGCCGGTCCGCGCTGCTGGCCGCGCTGGAGAACAACCGGATCGCCTTGTACACCAGGGTGATCGAGCTCGAGCACGAAGCGGCCGCGCACGCCGCCGACGCCGACGAGCTGGCCAGGACCATCGCCGCCAAGCAGGCCGAGATCGACGAGCTCTCGCGGGAGGCGAACGCGCTCCGAGAGCGCCTCGCGCAGGCGACGAGCCGCCCGGCGGGCAAGCGGTCCTTCCTGGAGCTGGCACGGGCAGCCGTCGCGCGGCTGCGCTCCTGACTGCGGCCCGTCAGCTCTGCGGCTGCCGGGGTTTGGCCGCCGGGACGGCCAGAGCTGACGGGATCAGGAGCACGGCGACCACGAGCAGCGCGTGCAGCGTTCCGACGTGGTCGCCCAGGTAGCCCAGCAGCGGCGGTCCGGCCAGGAACGCGGTGTAGCCGATCGTGGAGACCACGCTCACCCGCGCGGCGGCGTGCTCGGGGTCGTCGGCCGCCGCGCTCATCCCGACCGGGAAGCCCAGCGAAGCTCCGAGCCCCCACAGCACCGCTCCGAGCAGCACGATCGGCAACCAGCTGGCGAAGACCAGGAGCAGCACGCCGAGCGCCGCCGTGGCCATCGTCGCCCACAGCATCCGCAGGCGGCCGAACCGGTCGAGGAGCACCGTGCCCGCGACGCGGCCGGTCGTCATGGCGACGAGGAAGACCGCGAACCCGGCGGAACCGGCCCAGTGCGGGACTCCGTGCCCGTCGACCAGGGCGATGGCCAGCCAGTCGTTGGCGGTGCCCTCGGTGAGCGCCAGGGCCAGCACCATCACGCCGAGCACCAGCGTCCGCGGTTCCGCCCAAGCCCGCCACGACTTCCGTGCCCCGCCAGCGCGGCCGTCTTCCGCGTGCTGTTCGCGCAGGAACGCCGGTGCGGCGAGCGCGGGCAGCACCGCGACCAGGACGGCGACTGCGCTCAGGTGCACCGGCATCGGAACCGACCAAGCCGCTGCCGCTGCTCCTCCCCCGGCACCGGCAACGGTGCCGGAGCTGAACGCCGCGTGGAAGCGCGGCATGATCGTGCGGCCGAGCACCCGCTCGACCGCGGCGCCCTCCACGTTCATCGCGACGTCCCAGACGCCCGAGCCGAGGCCCAGCAGGAGCAGGCCGATCCAGGTCACCCAGTACTCGCCGAGCACGCCGACGCCCACGCCGCTGCACGCCACCCCCGCTGCGGCCAGAACGGCGCCGCCGGTGACCATCGCTCGCGCGCCGAACCGCCGGACCAGACCCCCGGCGACCGGCAGGGCGGTGATCGACCCGACCGAGATCGCCAGCAGGAGCGTTCCCAGCTGCCCCGGCGTGACGTCGAGCATGTCGCGGGCCTCCGGGATGCGCGACATCCAGCTGGACGCGGCGAACCCGTTGACGGCGAACACCGCGGTGACCGCGTTGCGCGCGCGCAGCACGGCCGGTCGGGCGGTGAGTTCCTCCACGGCCACGGAGTGGACCCCCAATTCCGCTCAGATCGGGTGGGCGGGCACCGTCGCACCGGGGACGGACGGTTCCTCAGCGCGCGCCCACGGGAGGGTATCCAGCGCCGGAGCGCACCGGCATCCGCCAAACGGTGATCACCCCGCGCGGAGAATCGCCCGGCGAAATCCGGGAAAATGATGCCCGGGAAGCACGAGCGGCGACCGAATCCCGTTCACCCCCGGTCTTCTCGCGGTGTTCGCGTTGTTCACACGGCTCCCGGGCGAGCCCCGGCGGCTCGGTCAGCACGCCCTCGTGTCGCGAAAATCCCCTTGCCAGCAAAGGGAAATCCCGTCACCCGATCAGCGGCTTATGCATGATCGTCAACGCTCACTAGGGTTGCCGGTACTGCACATGGCTGGCAGTTGCGCCCAGCCCGTCATGGTTCATCGAAGCCTGAATCCGGGAGTCTGCGTGAAAGCAGTCGTCTTCGAAGCGCCCGAACACGCCCACCTGGTGGACAAGGAAATTCCCCGCCCGGGACCGGACGAGGCGCTCGTCCGCGTCGCCTACAACTCGCTGTGCGGCAGCGATCTCTCCTTCTACCGCGGTGTTTGGCACGGCTCCACCTATCCGGTCGTGCCGGGCCACGAGTGGAGCGGCACGGTCGTCGACGTCGGCGACTCCGGCCACTCGCACCTGGTCGGGTCCAGGGTGGTCGGCGACCTGACCGTGCCGTGCGGTTCGTGCCCGACCTGCCAGCGGAACAGCCCGTCGCTGTGCGCGAACCTGCAGGAGCTGGGGTTCACCCGGGACGGCGGCTGCGCCGAGTACCTCACGATCCCGGCCGGGAACCTGCACGCGCTGCCGGATTCGGTGTCGCTGCGCGCGGCCTGCCAGGTGGAGCCGCTGGCGGTCGCGCTGCACGCCGCGGCCACCATCGGCATCGAGCCGGGTGACCGGGTGGCCGTGCTCGGCGCGGGCGGCATCGGGTTGCTGCTCGGCGAGGTCGCCCGGTACTTGGGTGCGACGGTGACGCTCGCCGCCGATCCGGTGCCGGAACGTCGTGCCGTGGCGGGCGAGATGGGCGCCACCGCCGTCGCGGACGGCTCGCCGGGCTCGGTGACCGCCCTGGTCCGGGAGCGGCCGGAGCTGGAACCGGACGTGGTGCTGGAGGCCTCCGGGTACCCGGTCGCGGTGCAGGAGGCGATGGAGGTCGTCCGGCCGACCGGGCGGGTCGGTCTGGTCGGGTACCGCCTCGAGGAGGCCGCGCCGATGGCGCCGTACCACGCGGTGCTGAAGGGCCTGACCCTCCGCGGGCTGATGGGCCCCGGCGGTCTCTTCCCGGAGGCGATCGAAGCCATCGAGTCGGGCCAGGTGAACGTGGAACCGCTGCTCAGCCACGAGTTCGGGCTGGCCGACTTCGACTCCGCGCTGGACGTCGCGCTGCGCCGGGTCGACGCCAACACCCGATCGGTGTTCAACATCGAGGCCTGATCCGCCGCGGAGCTGCCCGCCACCTCGCCGTGGCGGGCAGTTTCGCGTGTTGGCAGGACGAAACCGCCCGCCTCGGCAGGTGATCGAGGCGGGCGGTGCACGCGTACCTCAGTCGGCGGCCTCCCAGAGACGTTCGCCGAACTCACCCGGCGGAGCCGCGACGCGGCTCGCGTGGAAGCGCATGTCCTGGACGCCCTGGTCGTCGGTCTGGCTCCGGTAGACGCGCATGCCCTCCACCTTGGACTCGATCACCGCCGAGATGTCGAAGGTCCGGAACGGGCGCAGGCCCCGCACCTCCCTCAGCTCGCGCTCCACGGTCTTCAGCGCGTGGTGCGCGCTGTAGGGGATGTCCTCGTAGTACAGCGTCCGGTGATCGCCGTCCAGCGCGCGGACCGCCAGGTGCACGAGCAGGTGGTCGATGTGGTTGCCCACCGCCGCCGGGGCGATCACCAGGTCCGGGGCGACTCCCCGGACCACCTCCGCGAGCTTCCCGGCCACCTCGTCGGCGAGGGGGTCGTCCTCCGCCCTGGCCAGCAGTTCCTGCTCGTCGTCGTAGCCGCGCAGGCTGGCGTCGGCGAAGTCCAGGAAGCTGTGGTCGATGGCGCGCTCCGCGCAGTACCGCCGGTCCTCCGCGACGCGGACCTCGCTCAGGGCGTCCGCGCCCGCGTCGCGCAGGTGCTCGGAGATCGTCCACTCGGAACGGGTGAACACGGTCAGCAGGTGGGCCGCGTCGATCCGCGTCTCCACCAGGCCGCCGCAGGAGTAGGCGATGTCGTCCGGGTGCGGCGACACCAGCAGCAGTTTTCCGGACCGGAACGAGTCGTCCTGCACTCCTCACCCCTTCGTGCTGATCAGCCATGCCTCGTGCAGGGCCGCGAACTGGTCCCCGTTGCCGATGAGGTCGCTCGGGCGCCCGTCCTCCACGATCCGGCCCCGCTCGATCACCAGCACCCGGTCGGCGGTGAGCACTGTGGACAGCCGGTGCGCGATGATCAGCGCTGTCCGGCCGCTCAGCACCGTGCGCAGCGCGCGCTGCACCGTGCGCTCGGTGGCGATGTCCATGCTGGACGTCGCCTCGTCCAGGATCACGATCGCGGGATCGGCGAGCAGGACGCGCGCCAGCGCGACCAGCTGGCGCTGGCCCGCCGAGAGGCGGCAGCCGCGCTTGTTCACCTCGCTGTCGTAGCCGTCGGGCAGCTTGCTGATGAACTCGTGCGCCCCGATCGCCTTCGCCGCCGCCTCGACGTCCGCCCGGCTGGCGCTCGGCCGCCCCAGCGCGATGTTGTCGGCGACCGAACCGGAGAACAGGAAGGACTCCTGGGTGACCATCGCGATCGCCGCGCGGAGATCGGTTTCCGGGATGTCCCGCAGGTCCACGCCGTTGATCGCGACGACGCCGGACACCGGGTCGTAGAACCGGGCCAGCAGCTTGGCGATCGTGGACTTGCCCGACCCGGTCGCGCCCACCATGGCCACCGTCTGCCCCGCCGGGATCCGCACGTCGAGGTCCGGCAGGACCGTCTCCTCGCCGGAGGGGTAGCGGAACTCGACGTGGCGGAACTCGACGGAGGCGTCGGAGATGCGCAGCGGTTCCCGCTCCGGCGGGTGCGCGACCTTGGGCTGCTCCGCGAGGACGCCGGAGATCTTCTCCAGCGCCGCCGAGGCCGAGGCGTAGGAGTTGGCGAACCGCGCCAGGTCGTCCACCGGGTCGTAGAACTTGCGCAGGTACAGCACGTAGGCCGCGAGCACCCCCACCGCCAGCTCGCCCTGCACGATGCGCCAGCCGCCGACCAGCAGCACGAGGGCGATCGTGGCGTTGCCGATGAAGTTGATCGCCGCCGTCGAGTGGGCCAGCGCGAAGCCCGCCCTGACCGTCGCGTCCTGGTTCGCCGCGTTCCGCTCGCGCATCGAGCGGGAGTTGGTGCCCTCCTGGCGGTAGGCCTGCACCGCGCGGATGCCGTTCATCGTCTCGACGAAGTGCCCGGTCACCCGGGCGATGGTCGTCCTGGTCCGGCGGAAGTGCTGGTAGGACCGCTTGCGGTAGGCGCTGGTCACCAGCAGCAGCGGGATGAAGGTGAGCAGGATGACGCTGGTCAGCGGCAGGTCCAGCCAGATCAGCAGCACCGCGATGGTGACGACCGACAGGAACGCGCGCAACAAGCCCTCGATGCTTTCTTCCAGGAGCTCGCTCAGCGCTTCGACGTCGCTGGTCAGCCGGGAGATGATCTTGCTGGAGCGGTAGGACTCGTGGAACGAGATGGACAGCTTCTGGACGTGCCGGAACAGCCGGTGCCGCAGGTCGAGCAGCACGTCCTGGCCGATCCGCCCGGACAGCGTCATGAAGGCGTAGGTCAGCCCGGCCGAGGCCACGCTGGAGGCCGCGTAGCCGATGACGTACCAGGCCAGCGGGCCGTAATCGCCGCCGCCCGCGGCGGGGATGCCGCTGTCGATCACGGCGGCGATCAGCAGCGGTCGCGCCATCTCGGCCGCGGTGTCCAGGAGCGCGAGCACCAGCGCGAGGACCGCGCCCTTCGAGTGCGGTGCGAGGAGGTCGCCCAGCAGTCGGCGGGACCGCTTCTGCAGCTCCCGCCGCTCCTGGCGGTCCAGCTCCTCGTAGCCCTCCACGTCGGGTTCCCGCCGTTCCGGGCTCTCCTGCTCGCTGTCCTCGGTGATGGTCTTGGGCTGGCTCATGATGTCGCCGCCTCGGTCTGGAAGGTCTGCTCGTCGCTGGAGGACATCAGGGCCCAGTACTCCGGTGAGGTGCGCAGCAGCTCGTGGTGGGAACCGACCGCCGTGATGCGGCCCCCGCTGAGCAGGGCCACCCGGCTGGCCAACTGCACCGTGCTCGGGCGGTGCGCGACGATCAGCGCCGTCGTCCCGCGCAGCACCTGGCGCAGCGCCGCCTCCACCTCCGCCTCGGTGTGGACGTCCAATGCGGACAGCGGGTCGTCCATCACCAGCAGGGACGGGCGTCCCACCACCGCACGGGCGAGCGCCAACCGCTGCCGCTGGCCGCCGGACAGCGAGAAGCCCTGCTCGCCGACCTCGGTGCGCGCGCCGGAAGGCATTGCGGCGACGAAGGAATCGGCGTTGGCGACCCGCAGCGCCTCGTCCACCTGCTCGTCGGTCAGCTGCTCGCGGTCGAGGCGGACGTTGTCCGCGACCGAGCCCGAGAACAGCACGGGGTCCTCGAAGACCGTCGCCACCGCCTCGCGCAGCTCGGCCAGCGGCACCTGGGTGATGTCCACGCCGTCGAGGGTGATCCGGCCGCCGGTCACGTCGTAGAGCCGGGTGATCAGGCCCACCAGGAGGGACTTGCCGGAGCCCGCCGCGCCCACCAGGGCGAGCGTCTCCCCCGGCCGGATCTCCAGGTCGACCTCGGTGAGCAGGTCCTCCGCAGCGCCGGGGAAGCGGAAGCTCACCTTCTCCAACCGCAGGTGGCCGCGCAGCGGCGTCGGCAGGTGCTGCGGGCGGGGCGGGTCGACGATCGTGACCGGGGCGTCCAGCAGCTGGAAGTACCGCTGGGCCGCCGCTGCGGCGCTGTTGGCCTCGGCCAGCAGGTAGCCGATGGACTCCAGGGGCCACTGCAGGTAGGCGACCACCGCGACCGCGGCGACCAGCTCACCGGCGCTCAAAGTGCCCTGGGCGGCCAGGAAACCGCCGACGGCGAGCACGGCGCCGAGCGCGATCTCGGGCAACCCCACGATGGTGGCGGTGAGCACGCCGAGCAGCCGCACCTTGCCGATCTCGGTGTTCCGCAGGAGCTCGGCCTGGCGCCGGAACGCCGCCGTCGCCTGCGCGCTGCGGCCGAAAGCCTTGAGCACCCGGATGCCCAGCACCGATTCCTCCACCTGGGTGGTGAGGTCGCCGAGCTGGTTCTGCGCCCGCAGGCTCTGCGCCTTGTACCTGGACTCGAACAGCGTGGAGCCGATGGCGACGGGCACGCTGATCACCGCGAAGACCAGGCCCAGCAGCGGGGACATCCAGCACAGGACGACCAGGCTCGCCGCGATGGTGAAGCTGTTCACCACCAGGTACACCAGGGCGTAGCGCGGGAACCGCACGATGGTGCTGATGTCGGACACCGCGCGGGAGAGCAGCTGACCGGAGTGCCACCGGTCGTGGAAGATCAGCGGCAACCGCTGCAGGTGATCGAAGAGAGCGCTCCGCATCCGGGATTCCATCCGGGCGCTCGGACCGATTACCAAACGGTGCCGCCCCAGGAAGAAGAGCGCTTCCAGAGCGCCGAGCAGAAGAATTCCGACCGACGCCCACAACAGTTCCAGCAGATCACCTCGGGCCACCGGTCCATCGATGATCCACTGGATGACCAGTGGAATCAGCAAACCGCAGAGGGTGGCCGCCGTGGCCGACAGCAGAGCCAGCCCGACGAGGAGAATATCCGGTTTCACGAATGGGATCAACCGGTACAGGGTCGCTGCTGCGCTGCGTGATTCATTCCGTTCGGGGACCTGCGTTTTCGACGACATGCAAAAGCCCGGATCCTCACTGGTCAAGCCGGTCGCACAAGGAACTGATAGGCACGTGAGCACGACGGCGCCATCCCCCGCGCTCGGCGCGCACCTGCCCCCAGCAGCTTTTTCCAACTCAGGTTGAACGTGCCCGACAATTTGATCTTAGTCTGCCACAGGGGTGCGGCACCGGCAAGCGCGGGAGGGCCGCCCATTCACCGTTGTCGCCCTTTTGGTCCAATGGCGATCGGAACGCGCGAAAAATCTGCGCGAGCCCGCTCGCGACGGTTCTATTGCGCGCGATCACCGGTACACTCACCCGCCGTGGGATCGGATATCGACGAATCGTCGTTGCTCGCCAGCATCGGTCTGCGGAATTGGTCGGTGGAACGGCATCTCCGCAGCGGCGGAGAGCCGACCTGGCTCGTTCGCCCGGCCGGACCGGCATCGGAACTCCTGGTGGTGAAGAAGAAGCGGGACTACCTGAGCGAGAGCGAGTTCCTGGCGCACTGCGCCGTCCACCGGCGCCTCGCCGACGCCGGTGGCCCGGTGCCCGCGCTGCCCGGCGAGGTGCCGTCCAACCCGGTCCGCGGCGCCGACGGGGCGCTGTACGAGATGTGGGAGTGGACGCCCGGCCGCACGCCCGGGCTCGCCGCCCCGGACCTGCGGGACCTCGGTGCCGCGCTCGCCGAGTTCCACCTGCTCGCCGCCAGCGCGCTGGACGGGGTGGAGCTCCAGCACCAGGAGCCGCACGACAGGTTCGACAAGGCCCGCTTCCACCTCCCGCTGCTCGCCGAAGGGCTCGCCGCCCGGGGCGCCGACCGCCACCGCGCGCTGACCGCCGAGCTGGCCGACGCCCGGCAGCGGGCGCGGACGTCGGAGGCCCCGCCGGACGTGGTGCTGCACGGCGACCCGTGCCCGGGCAACGTCCTGCTCACCCGCGCGGGCCGGGCGGTTCTGGTCGACCTGGACGACGTGCACCGCGGGCCCGCCGTGTCCGATCTGGCGTGGTCGCTCATCTCCGTCGGCGCGGTGGTCCCCGAGGGCGACGGGTTCCGCGAGTCCTGGGACCGGCCCGCCTTCGAAGCCGTGCTGGAGGGCTACCAGAGCCGCCGCCCGCTCAGCCGCACCGAGCACGAGGTGCTGCCGTGCTGGATCGTGGCGAGCCTGTGCTGCGCGGCCACCGACCAGCTCTACGACTACGGCTGGAAGATCAGCACCGAGGACCTCCCCGCGGAGTGCGACAAGGTCCTCGCGCTGGCCGAGCCGGACAACCTGCCCGCACGTTCCGTCCACTTCGGCTAGTCGCCGAACGCGGAGATCGGTGAGCAGCACCGGGATGCCGCTCACCGATCCCCTCCCCGCGCGGGTCGTCAACCCAGTCCCATCGCCCCGGTGAGGGTGCGGAACAGGTCGGTCTGGTCCGTCACGCCGTCGACGTCGGCCGCGTGCGGCCCCTGGCCCGCGATGGGCACCTGGCTCCCGCTGTGCTCCTGGGACTCGCCGGGCATCGCGGTCGCGTAGTTGACCGTGATGTGGCTGCCCTCGTTGGTGATCAGGGTGGCGGTCTGCCCCGGCGTCGGCACCCCGTTGGGGACGATCTGGGTGGCCTGCGCGTGGTCGGCGGTGACGATGACCAGGGTGCCGGGGTTGTGCTCGGCGAACTCCAGACCGGCGGCGACCGCCTCGTCGAACTGGAGGGTCTCCCCGATCTGGGCGCACGGCTCGGCGTCGTGCGCGGCGTTGTCGATGCCCGCGCTCTCGACCTGGAGGAAGAAGCCCCGCTGCTGGCCCGCCGACTTGCGGTCCAGCAGGTCCACGGCCGCCCGGGTCATCTCCGCCAGCCGTGGCTCGTCCGCCGGGCGCTCCGCGTTGGGCGCGCACCGGGTGGGTTCGGTGCCGCCCCGCCTGGCCACCGGCCCGGTCCAGATCGGGGCGAGACCGCCGTCGGCGAACAGGCCGAGCACCGGCCGGTCCCCGCTCAGGCCGTCGAGCTGGTCCGCCCGGTCGAGGACCTGGAAGCCGGAGTCCTCGGCCTGCTGGCGCACCGTCCGGCCCGCGAACTCCCCGGCCCTGACGCGTTGGGCGAACGCCTCCGCACCGCCGCCCATCAGCACGTCGGGCCGCAGCGCCACCTGCTGCTCGACGATCGACCCGGGGCCGCCGTTCTCGACGGCGTTCGGGGCGCAGGGCTGCATGTCGTCGGGCCCGGCGCAATCGCGCTCCAGGACGTGCGCCGAGATGGCGGCCGGGGTGGCGTCGAAGACCTCGGCCGTGGTGACGTTCCCGGTCCGGTAGCCGCCCTGCTGCGCGAGCTCCAGGACCGTGGGCAGCGGTCGGCCGCGGGCGTCGACGCCGATCGCCCCGTTGTAGGTCTTGGACCCGGTCGCCCACCCCGTGGCGGCCGCCGCGGAATCGGTGACGTACTCGACCTGGTCCGGTGCTCCCCGGCCGACCGAGTAGGTGGTGTAGGAACCGGAGACCGGCAACCGGTCCAGGGTCAGCCGCCCCGCCGCGCCGCGGTCGTAGTTGCGCGCCAGCGTGATCTCCGAATCGCCCATGCCGTCGCCGATGAACAGCAGGACGTTGCGGACCGCGCCGGTCCGGACCGCTTCCGCCACCGGAAGCCCGGAGGCGGCCGCCGATCCGCTGCCGTCCGAGGGGACCACCGGCGAGAGCGCCACCGCCGCGGTGGCGAGCGCGACCAGCGCCACCGACCGCTCATTCGCGCGTTTCCTGCGCATCATCATCCCCTCAGACCTGCGCGCCCTCGGACCAGGCGTGCACCTTGGACTGGAAGTCCGCCCGCTCCTCCGCCGTGGCCGTCGGGCGGCAGACCGCGTGCAGCTCGTTGACGAGCGCGCTCGCCTCCTCCAGGTCCTCCACGGTCAGCTGGTCGGTGTGCATGACCGCGTTGTGGCTGGTGAAGACGTTCTCCACCCGGTCGATCCAGCCCTTGTCCAGGGCGATCCGGTGCAGTTCGGTGCCGGGGTAGGGCGTGATCACGCTCATGTTGAACTCGTTGTCGGCCAGGCCCAGCTCCATGATGAAGTCGAAGGTGCGCCGGATGGAGGTCCGGGTCTCCTGCGGCAGCCCGATCAGGAACAGGAAGACGAGCTTGAGTCCCGCCTCCCGGGCCACCGCGTGGAACCTGCGGACGGTGTCCAGGTCGAGCCGCTTGCGCACCGCGCTCGCCTGCATCTCCGGGTCGCCGCTCTCGACTCCCACCTCGACCCCGACGCAGCCGGAGTCGACCAGCGCGGCCACGACCTCCTCGTCGAGCCGGTCGATGCGGGTCTCGCACCACCACGGCACGCCGGTGTCGGCGGCCTCGATGGCCCGGCACATCTCGATGGTGCGGTCCCGGTGGAAGGAGAAGACGGGGTCGCGGAAGACCGCGGCGGTGATGCCGAGCTCGGCGCACTGCTGGAACTCCGCCACGATCCGCTCGATCGGGTAGGTCCGGATCTTGCGTCCCTCGCTGAGCGGGTACGGGCAGTAGAAGCGGCACGGGTACGGGCAGCCGAAGCTGCCGTTGATGCTGGTGATCCCGCTCTTGGCGATCGGCGGGAACATGTACGGCGCGTGGTCGAGCAGATCGCGGGCGGGCAGCGCTTCGGCGGCCAGGTCGCCGAACTCCGGCTTGTGGTGCCGCGGGTCCAGCTGGGTCTCCGGCGTGACGATCCCCGGCAGGGAGGTGTCCCCGCGCAGGACGTCCAGGGCGAAGGTGATGGACTCCGGCAGCAGGATCCCCTCGCAGCCGCCGCGCTCGAACAGCGTCTTCCACTGCGCGGGGCTGCGGATGCTGGTGTAGGCGAAGCATCGGGCACCGGCCGCCCTGAACCCCGCTATGCGGTCGGCGTCCTCCAGCAGGCTCGGCAGGGAGACCTGGCAGATCACGGTGCTCCCGGGTTCGGCCACCACCATGCCGGTGACCTCCTCGTCGGCGATGGTGATCTCGTCGGCGCCCTCCCGGAGGACACCGGCGAGCCGCATCAGGTCCAGCGGCGGCAGCAGGAAGTCCTCGTCCTTGCACACGGTGCCGAGCCCGCCCGCGTAGGTGCGCTGCAGATCGCGCCCGAAGGACGTCTTCGGGCTCACCAGCAGTACGTTCCCGAGTTTCATCTGTACCTCGCATGTCGACGACGGCGGCCGCGGGGCGCGACCGGGGAGGGAGGGTCAGGCGATGGCGGAGGCGATCCGGCGGGCGTTCGCCTGGATGGTCAGGGTCGGGTTGAGGTTCCCGGCGAACGGGAACACCGCACCGTCGACGGCCCACACGTTGTCGTAGTCGTGCAGCCGCCCCATGCGGTCGGTCACCGAGGTTCGGGGGTCCTTCCCCGCGCGCAGGGTTCCGTGCAGGTGCGCGCTGCCGAGCTCGTACTTGGTGCTGACCTGCCGCACCTTCCCGCCCAGCGAGCGCAGGAGCGCGGTGGCGCGCTGGCGCAGCACCCGCAGCCGGGCCAGGTCGTGCTTGTCGGCGACGTAGTTCATCACCACCCGCGGCAGTCCCCACCGGTCCCGCTCCTTGCTCAGGCCGATCCGGTTGCGGGCCCGGGGGCGGTCGCCGACGCTGCACTCCAGCTGCAGGGGCATGAACCCGTTGTCCTCGACGCCGTCCCACGGGTTGGCCTCGTAGATCAGACCGCCCATGCCGCCGGGGAACTCCGGTCCGTACATCGAGTCGAGCAAGGTCATGCTGGAGTAGCGGTGCTGCAGCGGGCGGTAGCCGTGCTGGCTCGGCACGTGGCTGCGCAGGTAGCCGCTGACCTTCATGGCCAGGTGCCTGCCGACCAGGCCGCTGCTGTTGGCCATGCCGTGCGGTTCCAGCCGGGACGACGAGCGCAGCAGCAGCGCCGCCGACTGAATCGCGTTGGCGGCCAAGAAGAATCGGCGGGCGCGGATCGTCGTGCTGCTCCGCTCGTCGTCGCTGAGCACCTCGACCGAGCCGACCACGCCCGGCCGGGAGGCCACCAGCTTCACCGCTCTGGAGCGCAGGAGCACCGAAAGCTCGTCCCCGCAGTCGTAAAGCAGGCGGGAGGCGACGTCGGCCTTGGCGCCGATCGGGCAGTGGTTGTCGGTGCACGGGGTCAGCTGGCGGCAGCCGGAGGTGAAGCGGTCGGCGACACCGCTGATCGCCACCGGGGTGGCCACCGGTTTCCCGCCGAGGCTCTCCGCCGCCTCGGCGAGCACCCGGCCCGGGCTCGTGTACGGGAGGCGTTCCCTGGTGTAGCGCGGAAATCGGTACTCCCCGACGGTTTCCCCGGACGGCCCCGCCACGGCCAGCTGCGCCTCGATCCAGTCGTAGTGGGGGTCGAGCTCCTGCCTGGTCAGCCCCCAGTGCTCGTACGCCGCGGAGCCCATGAACTCGTCGCTCGGCGTGAAGTCGCGGGGGTGGTACCGGAAGGAAACACCGGCGTAGAAGATGGTGCCGCCGCCGAATCCCTGGGCGGACCAGGGATATCCGGTGTCCCACCAGCGGCCGTGCCGCCACGCGTAGGCCCAGCTGTCCGGGTCCAGGTGATCGTCGATCTTGCCGCCGGGCGGGATGATGTCGCCCTGCTCCACCAGGAGCACGGACAGGCCTTGCTGCGCCAGCGTGTGGGCCGTGACGCCGCCGGACGCTCCGCTGCCGATGATGCACGCGTCGAACACCTGGCGGGCGGCCTGATCCACCGCTACGAACTTCACGGGCAACTCCTTAACGCACCCGGGCACGCGGCGGGAGCGCGATTTCAACGACGAGAATGCCACCGACACGAATGACCGCTGCCCGGACCGCTCAATTTTCACAGGGCAGGTCGCGAGGAGATTCCCGGCAAGACTACCGAAGCACCCCCGGGCGGCGTCAAGGTCGCCGCCCGGGCAGTTATTTGAACGGCGAACAACCCGCTCGGACATCCGCGGCGACCCGATTTCGGGCAGATTCTGGTACGTTTGAGTGAACCGGGTAATTGAATCCCGTAAAGATTCCCACCACCGGCGACCCGAGTTCACCCGCAGTTCGCGGCGACGGACGCGACGACGTGGCGCTTTACCGGTTTTCCCACCCCGGAGCGCAATAATTGGTCCGGTTCCTCCGCTTTCCCGAACGGCTGTCGGGCTGCTTGACGCCCTGTGCGGCCGTTGCTAGCTTGATGATCATGTTCAGCCTTTCGGGCTCACTTCACTTTCCTCCACCCAGACGCTCGGCCAACAATTCACGAGGCCTTCCGGAAATCATTTCCAACAATTGTTTCCGGTGGACCCGGCCGGGCCCGGCGCACGACACCGCAACGTCCTGATGGGCCGCAACCAGCGATACGCGCTGATCACGGGCGGTAATCGCGGGCTCGGCCTGAGCAGCGCGCGGGTGCTCGCGCGGCGGGGCTGGTCGGTCCTCCTGGGGTGCCGCGATCCCCGCGCCGCCGAAGCCGCGCTCACCGAGCTGCGCGGGGAAGGCGGCACCGCGCACGCGGTCGCGGTGGACGTGGCGGACCCGGCGAGCATCGCCGCGGCGGCGAGGGCGGTGGCGGGGCTGACCGACCGGTTGCACGCCGTGGTCAACAACGCCGGGCTGTTCTCCCACCGGGAAGAGCACCTGCCGGACCTGGAACCGCGCACCGCGGTCCAGATGCTGCTGACCAACGCGTGCGGGCCGCTGCTGGTGGTCCAGGCCTTCCTGCCGCTGCTGAAAGCGGCGAACGGCGCCTCGGTGGTGAACGTGACCAGCGAGGACGCGAATGCGGACACCTTCGACGGCGAGTACACCTGCTATCGGATGTCCAAAGCCGCGCTCAACGCGATGACCCTGAACCTGGCCATTGCCCTGCGACCCCACGACGTGCTGGTGAACGGCGTGGACCCGGGCTGGATTCCCACCGACATGGGCGGGGCGGAAGCGCCGGGGAGCATCACCAAGGCCGCCCTGGCCGTCGCCGACGCCGTCGAACTCGCCGACCGCGAGAAGACCGGGCGGACCATTCTCGCGCAATAGTCGTCCGAGCAGGACGACCGCGGCAGAACTCCCGGCCGCGGTACCCGACATCGAGCGGAAACCAGCGGAACTCCGCCGCGCCGCGGTGGAACTGGTTGCCGCGATTCCGCCACCTGGACTGCTGTACACCTCGAGGGAGAAGACGTGTCATCCCACCAGGCCTTGTCCGGAAGCAGGGTGATGATAACCGGCGGGACCGGTTCTCTCGGTCGCGCGTTCATCCGCTTCGCACTGGACCAGCTCGCATGCGCTTCCGTCGTGGTCTACTCCCGCGACGAGCTCAAGCAGCACACGCTCCGCGAGGAGTTCCGCCACGACCCCCGCATCGAGTGGGTGATCGGCGACGTACGCGACGGCCAGCGGCTGCGGTCCGCCATGCGAGAGGTCGAGCACGTCGTGCACGCGGCGGCGCTCAAGCACGTCTCCGTGGCCGAACGCCACTGCATCGAGTACATCCGCACCAACGTCCTCGGCACCCAGAACGTCATCGACGCGGCGCTGGAGAACGGCGTCTCGCGGGTGATCGGCGTGTCCACCGACAAGGCGTCCAGCCCGGTCAACCTCTACGGCGCGAGCAAGCTCTGCGCCGACAAGCTGTTCGTCGCCGCCAACGAGGACGCGGGCAGCAGGGCCACCCGGTTCAGCGTCGTGCGCTACGGCAACGTCATCGGCAGCCGCGGTTCCGTGGTCCCCCGGTTCAAGCAGCTGGCCGCGACGGGCCAGCCGATCCCCATCACGGACAAGCGGATGACCCGCTTCTGGATCAGCCTCGACGAGGCGGTGCGGTTCATCACCGACTCCTTCGACCTGATGACCGGCGGCGAGATCTTCGTGCCGCGGATCCCCAGCATGCGCGTCATCGACCTCGCCGAGGCCATCGCACCGGGCAGCCCGATCCACGAGATCGGCATCCTGCCGGGCGAGAAGCTGCACGAGGAGATGATCTCCGAGTCCGAGGCGCGCCGGACCGTCCGGCTCGGCGAGCGCTACGTGGTGCGCTCGGCGATCTCCGGGCGGAGCGGCGCCGCTTCCGGGACCGCGGTGCCCGACGGCTTCAGCTACACCTCGGACACCAACGACATGTGGCTGTCGGTGGCGGACCTGCGCAGCCGGCACGTGGAGGTGTAGCGGGATGACCACCACCGAGGTCCGCTACGACCGGCTGCTGCCCGCCGAGTTCGACGCGCGCCTGGCCACCGCACCGGTGGCCTACGTGCCGGTCGGATCGCTGGAGTGGCACAGCGCCCACCTGCCCTACGGCGTGGACACCGACAAGGCCACCGCGATCTGCGAGCGGGCCGCGGCGGCGCACGGCGGGATCGTGCTGCCGGGCAGCCCGTGGGGCTTCATGCAGGGCAGCTGGCGCGGTGCGACCCACCCCGGGCTGCGACCGGAGACGATCTTCAACCTGTACGCCGACGTCCTGCGCGGACTGTCCACTGTGGGCTTCAAGGCCGCGATCGTGGTGTCCGGGCACTGGACCACCAAGCAGACGATCCCGATCTCCTGCGCCCTGGAGCAGGTCCGGCACGAGACGGGGCTGCGCGGGCTGGTCACCTTCGACGGTTCCGACGACGACTGCGGTTTCGACCCGGAGCTCGGGCTGGACATGGACCACGCGGGCGCGCTGGAGACCTCCGTCTACGGCGCGCTGTTCCCGGAGAACGTGCACCTGGACCGGCTGTCCGCGCTGGACCTGTCCGACCTGCCCGGCGAGGAGTGCCACCTGACCCGCTCCGGGATCCAGGGCCGGAACCCGCAGCACGCCACCGACTTCGAGCGCGGCCGCTGGCACGTGGACGAGGTGGTGAAGCTGCTCGGCGAAGCCGCCGCCCGGCTGCTCTCCTGATCTTCCGACACCTCGGGGGGAACCTGTTCGGCTCCAGGGGGGACAACTGCACATCGCTCCAGGCCCGGCCGGACCGGCTCGCGCGGGGAGTTCCGGTGGCCTGGGGCGTCGTTCGCCACTCCGGCGGCGGGAACGCCTCCGCGCGCGTTCACCCCGCCACTTCCCTGCCTCAACTCCTCGAGAAAGGCGACCTGTGCAACAGAAACTCGCTATCAACGACGGAACGCCGGTGCGGACCGCGCCGTGGCCGCTGTGGCCGCAGCCCGCGGCCGGGACCAGCGCGGCGCTGACCGAGGTGCTGTCCTCCGCCCGCTGGTCCCTGAGCGGGCCGTACCGGGGCTCCGAGTCGTTCGAACGGCGCTTCGCCCGCGATTTCGCCGAGTACTGCGGAACGGCGCACTGCGTGCCCGCGGCCAGCGGGACCGCGAGCCTGATGCTCGCGCTGGAGGCCTGCGGGGTCGGGGCCGGTGACGAGGTGATCGTGCCCGGCCTGTCCTGGGTGGCCTCAGCCTCGACGGTCATCGGGGTCAACGCGGTGCCCGTGCTCGCCGACATCGACCCCGACACCCTGTGCCTGGACCCCGCCGCGGTGGAGGCCGCGATCACCCCGCGGACCAGGGCGATCGCCGTGGTCCACCTGTACTCCGCGGTGGCGGACCTGACCGCGCTGCGGGACATCGCCGACCGGCACGGCATCGCCCTCATCGAGGACTGCGCCCAGGCGCACGGCGCGGTCTACCGCGGCCGCAAGGTCGGCACCTTCGGCGCGGCGGGCACCTTCAGCATGCAGCACAGCAAGGTGCTGACCAGCGGCGAGGGCGGCGCGGTCGTGACCGACGACGCGGGCCTGGCGCGCCGGGTCGAGCACCTGCGGGCCGACGGGCGGTGCTATCCGGCCGCCGCTCCCCCGGTGGGTTCGATGGAGCTGGTGGAGACCGGTGAGCTGATGGGCAACAACCGCTGCCTGTCGGAGTTCCACGCCGCCGTCCTGGTCGAGCAGCTCAAAGAGCTCGACGAGCAGAACGCCCGGCGCGCCCGCAACGCCGCCGTGCTCGACGAGCTGCTCGCCGAACTGGGCTGCCAGCCCCAGCGGACGTCCCCCGGGACCGATTCGCGGACCTACTACGTCTACGCCGCGCGGCTGCCCGAGGACGCCCTCGTGGGCGCCGACATCGCGAAGGTCAACGCCGCCCTCTCCGCGGAGCTGGGGTTCTCCGTGGTCCCCACCTACCGGCCGCTGTCGCTGAACAAGCTCTACGACCCGGCGAGCAGGCGCCGCTACGCGATCAGCGACGAGCACGAGAAGCAGCTCGACCCGTCCCGGTTCCCGCTGCCGGTCTGCGAACGCGTCGCGCAGCGCAGCTTCACGCTCCACCACGCGGCGCTGCTCGGCGACGCCTCGGACGTGGAGGACATCGCGACCGCCGTGCGGAAGGTCCTCGACAACAGCGCGGAACTGGGTTCCTGACGCGGCAGAACCAGGCGTACTTGGGGAGTTGGGGAGTTGGGATGAACGTGACCACCATAACGATGGGAAGCGCGCGGTTTCCCTACCGGCTGGGCACCGGTTGCGTCGATCAGATCGTGGCCCGGCTCGGCGAGCTGGAGGGCAGCCGCTACCTCGTCGTCGCCGACACCACCGTGGCGGGCCTGCACGGCAACGACCTCACCGAGCGAATACGGCGGTCGGCCGGGCCCGCCGACCTGCTGGTGCACCGGGGAGGCGAGGAGCACAAAGGACTCGGCACGCTCAACCAGCTGACCGAGGCCGCGCTGCGGCTGGGCGCCGACCGGCGCACGATCGTCGTCGCGCTCGGCGGCGGGGTCACCGGGAACATCGCGGGTCTGATGGCCGCGCTGCTGTTCCGCGGCATCCGGCTGGTGCACGTGCCCACGACCGTGGTGGCGATGCTGGACTCGGTGCTCTCGCTCAAGCAGGCGGTGAACAGCTCCATCGGCAAGAACCTCGTCGGCACCTTCTACCAGCCGGTCGAGGTGCTGGCCGACACGGCGTTCTTCCGGACGCTCAGCCGCCGCGAGATCAGGTCGGGCCTGTGCGAGGTGGTGAAGAACGCGCTCGCGATCCGGCCCAGCATGATCGACGTGCTGTCCGCGAACCTGCCGCTGGACGAGAACTACGACGACGACGTCATGCGCTGGATCATCCACGAGAGCATCGCCGCCAAGGCGCAGGTCACCGAGAACGACATGCACGAGCGCCGACAGGGCCTGGTGCTGGAGTACGGCCACACCATCGGCCACGCCCTGGAGCACGCCTCCAAGGGCGAGGTCCCGCACGGCGCCGCGATCGGGCTCGGCATGCTCGCCGAGGCCGAGATCGCCCACCGGCTCGGGATGGCCGACCGGGGGCTGGTCGAGCTGCACCGCGAACTCATCTCCAAGGTGGGCGTCGACCTGCGGTTCCCCGCCGACGTCAACCCAGACGACGTGCGGTTGCGCCTGCGGTACGACAACAAGCGCGGCTACCTCAACAGCGCGGGCGAGGGCTACGTCATGGTCCTGCTCAAGGCCCCGGGCGTTCCGCTGGAGTCCGAGGGCCTGCCGCTCACGGTCGCCGACCGGTCCGTCGCGGACGCCGTGGTGGACGAGTTCGCGCACCCGGCCGCGGTCGCCGCTCGCCCGGCGGAATCCACTTAGGACGGAGGTGACGACGTGCGCGTGCTGCGGCTCACCCCGTTCTTCCACCACGACTGCGTGGACAGCTGGCCCGCCGAGTTCGACGCCGTCGGCGGGATGCAGGTGCAGATCCTGCGGCTGTCCCGGCAGCTCGCGCGGCGCGGGGTCCAGCAGGAGGTGTTCACCCTCGGCTTCCCCGGGCTGCCCAGGACCCGCGAGGACTCCCCCGGGCTGGTCGTGCGGATCACCAGGGCACCGCTGCCCCGGTTGCGCTCCGAGCTGACCGGCCTGGTGGGGCTGAACCTCGCCTGGTTCCTGGCGGCGATGGCCGCCTGCGCGCGGTTGCGCCGCGCGCAGCGGCCGGACCTGATCCAGGTGCACGCCGACGGCCAGCTGTGGGCGCTGCTGGCCGGTCCGGTCGCGGCGGCGATCCTGCGCCGCCCCTACAGCCTCGTGCTGCACTGCTCCCGAATCGGCGTCTACAAGCCGATGTCGCGCTTCGACCACTACCAGCACCGGTTCGTCGCGGCCGTCGAGCGCTGGGCGCTGCGCAGGGCGGCCCGGGTCTGCACCCTCACCAAGCGCACCGCCGACACCGTCGCCGAAGCGCTGCGGCCCGCGGCGGTGGACATCGACGTGGTACCGGACTCCGTCGACGCGGACGCCCCGGTCCGGACCGGCACCCCGGTGCGCGAGCGCCTGCGCGCGGCGGGGATCGGCGGAACCCCGAAGGTCGTGGGCTACGTCGGCCGGGTGGCGCACGAGAAGGGCTGGGACCACTTCGTCGAGGTGGCCCGCCGGCTTACCGCGCAGCGACCGGCGGAGTCCTTCGCGTTCCTCGTCGTCGGCGACGGCCCGCAGCGACCGCGGATGGCCGAGGCGGTGGCGAAGGCGGGCCTGTCCGACCGCTTCGCCTTCACCGGTTTCCTGCCCAACGACCACATCCCGCTGGTGATGAGCGAGATCGACCTGCTCGTCATGCCGTCGGTGCACGAGGAGCTGGGCGGCAGCGCCATCGAGGCGATGATGCTCGGCACCCCCGTGGTGGCCTACGGGGTCGGCGGGCTCCAAGAGACGGTGGGCAAGGTGATCCCGGAGCTGCTGGCGGCCCCGCAGGACGCCGGGGCGCTCACCGCCGCGGTCGGGGACGCCCTCGACCACCCCGAGCGGTACCGCGAACAGGTCCGGGCGGGGCGGGCCTGGCTGGCGGAGAGCTTCGGCGGCGACGTCGCCGGTGACCGCCTCCTCCGGCACTACCAGCGCATCCTGCTCGACCGCGGAACCAGCGCCGCAGCGGTCGGCACCGCCACCTGAACCCACCCAACCGCAGCGGCCGAGGAGTTGCCGTGTCCCCATCGAAGAAGATATCAATACCGGAGGCCCTGGAATTGCGCGAGCAGTTCGCGCGGAGCGGAATCTCCCTGGGCATGTGCCACGGTTGTTTCGACATTCTGCACAGCGGGCACATCCATCACCTGAGCCAGGCGGCGAAGCATTCCGACCGCCTCCTCGTCTCGGTGACCGCCGCCAAATCCATCAACAAGGGACCGGGTCGGCCGATTTTCGACGACACCGCCCGGACCACGGTTCTCGCGGCGCTGGAAGTCGTCGATCTCGTCGTGCTCAACGAGGAGCTCACCGCAGTTCCGCTGATTCAGGCGCTCAAACCCGACCACTACTTCAAGGGCGCCGATTACGCGGACCTGCAGGACCCGCGGGTCGCGGCGGAGGTGGCCGCGGTCGAGGCCGCGGGCGGCACGTTCGTGCTGACCGACGGAGCCGTCTTCGACTCCTCGACCAGGGCCGCCGGACTGCTGTCGAGGACGAGGAGCTGACCGATGAGGCGTCCCGCTCTGGTGGTCCTCGACATCGACGGCACGCTCCTGGACACCCCGCACCTGCCCGCCTGGCGCACCGGGCTGGAGCGCGTGCTGCGGTCGGCCGGGGTGGACCGGAGCTGCCCGATCACCGTCGAGCAGTACCACCGCCACATCGCCGGTCGGCCCCGGGACGTGGGCGCCCGGGCCGCGCTGGAGATCGCGGGGGTGGCGCCGTCGGAACCGCTGGTCGACCAGCTCGCGGCGGTCAAGCAGGAGGTCTTCCTCGGGCAGGCGGAGGAGACCGTGCTGTTCCCCGACGCCGCGGACTTCCTCGACGCCGCCGCGGCCGCGCAGCTGCCGGTGGCGTTCTGCACGGCCTCCCGCAACGCGGGCGAACTGCTGGCCAAGCGCCTGATGGACCTCGACGGCGGGGACTGGCTGTTCGAGCGGCTGCACCGCAGCCTGGGGCCCTCCGGCCACTACGGGACCGTGCCCAGGGCGGCGGCCCTGGCGCAGGTGGCGGCCACCTGGCGGGTGCCGCCCGCCGACTGCGCGCTGGTGGACGACGCCTGGTCCGGGGTGGTCGCGGGCCGGGAGGTCGGCATGCGGTCGATCCTGCTCGACCGGCTCGGCCTGCACCCCGCGACCACCGACTTCCCGGTGGTCAGCACGCTGGCCGAGGTGCCCGCCGGAGTGCGCTCGACCCGCTGAACGGCCCCGGCCGGGCCCGGAACCTCCCGGGCCCGGCCGGGGCATCACCCGTCGGGCCAGGTGAGCTGCTCGACCAGGGCGGGGAGCCGCCGGGCGTCGGCGGTGGTCATCACCCGCGCGAAGTCGTCCCCGTCGCCGTCCACCACCCGCTCCCCCGGCAGCAGCTCCGCCAGCCGCGGGTCGAGCGGGATCTCCAGGTAGAGCCGACCGGTCTCGGTCAACCGGTCGCCGACCTCGGCGAAGAAGCGCCGGTAGAGCCCCAGCGGCTGCGCTGTCCGGTCGTAGAGCGCCACCGAGGGCTCCCAGTCCCCTTCCGGGACCGGGGTGCGCGGGTCCTGCCGGGGCAGGTTCGCGTAGATCACGTCGAACCGGCCGTCCAGGCCGTCGAAGAGGTCGCTGATCACCAGGTCCACCCGGGCGCCGTGCCGCTCGGCGTTCTCCCCGGCCAGCTCCAGGGCGCGCGGATCGACGTCGGTGCCGATGAACTCGCCGGTCAGCTCCTTGGCCAGGGTGCAGATCGCGGCTCCCGCGCCGCACCCGATGTCCACAGCGCGCACCGGTCGGCCCGCGAAGTCGCGCAGGATCCGCTCGACGAGCGGCTCGCTGTAGCGGCGGACGGCCAGCGCCCTCGAGTCGCTGCGGAACGCTCTGCCCAGGTAGTTGACCTCGCCGAGCACGTAGCCCAGCGGGATGCCGGACTGGTAGTCGGTGAGCATGGCCGCGGCCCTGCGCACCCAGCCCTCGGCCGCCGGCCACCCGTCCACCGCGTCCGGGCTCACCCCGGCCGCGACGGCGATGACGTCCCGCAGCCGCGATTCGTCGATCCTCGCCACCATCACCCTCCTGCCGTACGCGTTCGCCGGTCGACGGGGACCAGCAGGGATTCCAGCGCGTCGACGGCCCGGCTCCGGCCGTGCCCGTCGACCAGCCGCCACGCGGTCTGCGCCAGCTCGGAGCGGCGCTCCGGGTTCTCCAGCAGCTCCCGGACGCTCGCGCCCGCAGCCCCGGGGTCGCCGAGCACGTCGGTGAGCGAACCGAGGCCGTGCACGCAGCCCGCGGCGACGGCGTGCTCGTAGACGGGCAGCTGGTTGTCCACCACCCAGAGCGCGGCCACCGCCGCGCCGACGCAGCAGAGCTCGCCGAGGGTGGTGCCCGCCGCGCTGACCACCAGGTCCGCCTCCGCCATCAGGCGCGGCAGGTCCGGGGTGGGCGGGACGACCTCCACCGCTTGGTCGGGGCCGACGTCGAACTCTTCCGCGCGCACACCTCTGCCGATCACCGAGAGCCGGATCGACGGGCAGGAGGCCAGCACGATCCGGGCGAGGTCGCCGGTCACGTCGAGGGCGTCGGTGCCGCCGAGGACCAGCAGCACGCGCGGCGGTTCGCCGAGCTCCCGGGCGCGGGGCGGGAGCGCCGGGCGCGCGGCCCGGATCCGGTCCCGCAGCAGGACGTAGTCGGGTCCGCGCAGGACGACCGCACCTCCCGGCGGGAGCGGATCGCGGTGCGCGCCGAAGGTCTGGTCGACCAGGACGTCGGCGGGCAGCGGGCCGGAGTACCGGTCGTAGCTGGCCAGCACCGGCACCACCTCCCGCGCCGCGCGGTAGAGGTCGGGCTCCAGGTGGTAGGAGTCGATCACCGCCGCTGCCGCGCCCAGCCAGGTGAGCTGGTCGGCGAACGCCTCCGGCCCGGACGGCGGGGCGTGCACCGCGAGCTCGCGCTCCCGCAGTTCCGCCCGCAGCCAGTCGACGTCGCCGAGATCGGCGACGAACACCGCCTCGGCACCGCGCGCGGCCACCTCCTCGGCCAGCGAGAGGCAGCGCACGACGTGCCCCGCTCCGCCCCCGGTGGAGGCATCGGCGCGAAACACCACCACCCGGTGGCGCAGATCGGTCAAGGACATCTTCCCCGCATCTTTCAGCCGGTACACGTGAATCGGGCCATTTCCGCCCGGATGTCGAATCCGGCCCGATGGTATTCGAACGGGACCCGCGATCAATGGCGCGGGAAAATGAAACCGGGGAGAATTTTCCCACAACCGGCTTCCGATCCCGATACCCCCGGTTGGACTATTTTGCGCCCGCGGTGCGGGCTTTAGGCTCCTCCCGGACGCGAAAGAATTGCTCCCGGTCGAAGTGGTGCACGGGAAGGAACAGCGGAATTGAACCTGAAGAGCGCGAGCGCGCGTGCCGCGGACTGGCTGGTCGCACATCAGCGGGCCGACGGCGCACTACCGAGCCGCACACCGGTCGTCGAATCCTGCTACAAGGGGATGTGGTCGCTGCACGTCGCGGGCCACACGCAGGCAGCCATGCGCGTGGCGGACTACGTCGGCTCGCTGCTCCAGGCCGACGGTGACATCCCGCAGCCCCGCGAGGAGCGGTTCTTCCTCGACGTCCACTACCTCTACGCCAACGGCTACCTGACCATCGGCGCGCACATCCTCGGCCGCTTCGACCTGTCCGCGAAGCTGATGTCCTTCGTGGAGACCATGCAGAACCCGGTCACCGGCGGGTTCCGGTCGCACGGCCCTGGCGTCCCCGGCGACGGCCGCTGCGACTCGGTCTCGACCAGCATCAGCGGGCTGGCGGCGCTGTACACGGGGCGGCTCGCGGTCGCGAAGTCCGCCGCGGAGTTCGTGCACGCGCTGTGGAAGAACCAGCCCGACCCGGACACCGCGTTCCACGCCGTGACCGACTCCGAGGGGCGGGTGCTCACCAGCGAGGACGCCGTTGCCGTCGCGGTGCGGAAGGCGGAGGGCGACTGGTACTTCATCGGCCTGCCCTGCCTGTTCCTCACCGCGCTGCACGAGGCGACCGGCGAGCAGAAGCACCTCGACCTCGCCGTCGAGCTGATGGACTACATGGACCAGCGCTGCAACGAGGACGCCTTCCTCGACTCCTCCTGCGGCAAGGCCGGGGTGGCCGCCGCGATGCTCCACCGCCTCACCGGCACGCCCCGGTACCGCGAGATCGCCGAGCAGATCGGCGAACTGCTGGCCTCGCGGCAGTCGGCGCACGGCTACTGGGCGGAGGAGGAGACCGCCGACGTGTCCGAACTGGACTGGTCCGATCTGGACATGACGGCCGAGTACGTGCTGTGGCTGGACCTGATCGGCCGCAACCTGGCGGGCGCGGTGCGGCCCGGAGCGGGTGCTCGATGACCGCTCGCACCGGCAGCTGGGGCTGGGCCGGGGAGCTCGACGGGCGGCCGACCGACGAGGTCGTCGAGGCGGTCGCCGCCCGCGAACCCGCCTCCGCCGCAGCGCTGCTCACCGACGAGCTCCCGCCGGGCGGCTTGCTGATCGTCACCGCGCACCGCAGCAGGGCGCGGCCGGACGAGGACCTTCCGGCGCAGCTGGCCGAGGCGGGCCTGACCGCCGAGGTCGTCCCCCTCGCGGGCCGGGAGCTCGACGAGGAGCAGCTCGCCGAGCTCCAGCCGGAGGTCCTGGTGCTGGACGCCCCGGACCTGGCGGGGTTCGCGGGGCGTCGGCTGGACGGCGTGATGCTGCGGAACCTGCTGGAGCGGCTGCGAGCCCGGCTGCCGCGCACGCGGTTGGCGATCTACGTCAGCGACGCCTGCTTCGCCGTCCACCACGCGCTCCCCGGCACGCTCCGCCTCACCCTGCCCCAGCAGGTCGACGAGGACGCTTCCACCGGGCCGTTGGCCGATTTCGCAGGCAAGGCGGTCGCCGCTGCGAGCACCGGCGACCGGGCGCAGGTGGTCGAGGCGCTGAGCGAGTTGGCCCGCCAGCCGTCCTTCGACCCGCTCAGCCCACCCCGGCCGCTGGTGGACACAGCCACCGAGAACCTCGTCTTCTTCCAAGAGATCCTGGGCGATCTGCTGCGGCTGCACTGGCCCCTAGCTCCTCACCGCTGGCCGACGCCCGATACGTCCGACAGCGCTCCGCGCACGACGGCGGTGCTGTACCGCCTGCTCTCCGCTGCGGAACCGGTCGGTCCGCGGAACAACCTCCGCCATGCCGACGTGGGGCGGTGGTTGTGCGCGCTGCGGGCGGAAAGCTACGAACTGCTGGGTTCCGTCACCGCGAGCCTGCGCGGCGAGGACCTCTCGGGCGCCAACCTGTCCTACGCGCCGTCGCTGGAGCACTGCGACCTCAGCGGGGCCGACCTCACCGACGTCGACGGCTACCGGGTCAACGTCGGGGACGGGGTGCTCGACCGCGCGGTCCTGGTCCGGTCCTGCTTCGCCCGCGGTCACCTCAAGCGGACCTCGCTGCGGGAGGCCGATCTGAGCCACGCCGACCTCGAGTACGCCTCCCTGCAGCAAGCCGACCTCACCGATGCCGTGCTCGACGGGGCCGACCTGCACCGGGCGCTGGTCGACCAGGCCACCGGGCTGCGCGTCCCGGTGCGCGGCTGACCCGCGGAGGAGCGACATGCGGATCGCTGTGACCGGCGCGGCCGGGTACCTCGGGCAGGCCGTGCTCGCCCGGCTGCACCGGGACGGGCACGAGGTGACCGCGATCGGCCACCGCACCCCCGTCGACCGGCCGCCCGGGGTCTTCGTCCGGTACGCCGACCTCACCGACGCCGCGGCGGCGACCGAGGCGATCGCGGGCGCCGACGCGGTCTGCCACCTGGCCGGTCGGACGCGGGTGCGCGACAGCGGTGGCGCGGTGGGCCGCTACTACCGGGACAACCTGGTGGCGACGCTGAACCTGCTGGACGCCATGACCGCCGGGAACCGCCCGGCGCGGCTGGTGTTCCTCTCCAGCGGCGCGGTTTACGGGCGCAGCGGCCGGGAACCGATCGCCGAGTCCCACCCCACCGAACCGCGCAGCGCGTACGGCGCGACCAAGCTCGCCGCCGAGCAGGCGATCTCCTGGTACGCGGCAGCGGGCGGGCTGTCCGCGGTCTCGCTGCGGCTGTTCAACGCGGCGGGCGCCGTCCGCCCCGGCAGCGGACCCGACGGGAGCACGCTCATCGCGCGGGCCCTGGCGGTGGCCACCGGGGAGGAAACCACGCTTCCCATCAACGGGGACGGCACCGCGGTGCGGGATTTCGTGCACGTGGCGGACGTCGCGGACGCGATCGCCCTGGCGCTCTCGCTGCCCTGCCGAGGGGCTGAGGTGTTCAACCTCGGCGCGGTGGGCGCCAGCGTGCTCGAAGTGGTCAGCGCGGTGGAGCGGGTCGTCGGCACCTCCGTGCCCGTGGAGCACAAGCCCGCCAACGGAGCGGACCAGCCCTGGCTCCTCGCCGACACGAGCGCGGCGCGCGAACGGCTCGGGTGGCGGCCCGAGCGGTCCACTTTGGAATCGATGATCGCAGACCAGTGGAAATCCGGGAGTGCGCGAGGATGACGAACACGGCGGGCGACCCCGGCTGGACGATCCGGCGGGACGCCTACGACCGCGCGGAGGACAGCTTCTACGAGAGCCTGTTCGCCCTGTCCAACGGGCGGATCGGCGTGCGCGCGACGGTGGACTTCGAGGCGGGCGGCGGCGTCCCCGGGTTCTTCCACAGCCGCCTCTACGCCCGGTCCGTGACGGTGCGCAGGCATCTCGTCAACGCGCCCAACCCGACCTTCCGCAGCGTGCTGGTGGACGGGGTGCCGCTGCTCGCCACCCCGGACCGGATCACCGAGTTCCACCAGCACCTCGACCTCCGCCGGGCCCGCCAGGAGACCGCGCTGACACTTCGGGACGGGCTGGGCAGGCACACCAGGATCGCCACGACCACGCTGCTGCCCGCGCAGTTCACCGGAACCGTCCTCACCCGCATCGCGGTGGCCGCACTGGACCACGACGCGCCGGTGACGATCCTCGCCGGGACTGATTGGTCGACCGGTAACGGCGATCTCGGCGGACAGCTCCCCCGGGTGCGCATCCACCACACCGAGCTCCTGGAGCACGACCACCGGCCGGGGCGGCTGGATCTGCGGATGGGCAGCTTCGGCCACCCGGAGCAGCTCACCCAGCGCCTGGCGATCCTCGCCGATCCGGCGTACCGGGACCTGGTCGTCGGCCGCACCCGGCTGGCGGAGGGCCTGCGCTTCGCCCGTTCGGCAGGCGAGGAACTCCGCGCCGACGTGATCGCCGTGGTGCGCGCTGAGCACGACGACGCCGCCCACGGGGAGCCGAATCTCGACTCAGCGCCCGACGTCGCGGACATCATCGCCGAGCACGAGGAGATCTGGGCGGTGCGCTGGGAGCAGCAGGCGGAGGTGGTGGGCGATCCACAGCTGGTCGAGGGCCTCCGGTACTCGCAGTTCCAGCTGCTGAGCTCCATCGACGACGGAAGCGACGTCCACAACGTCCCCGCCCGGGGACTGACGAGCGAGTACCACTCCGGTCACTTCTTCTACAACACCGAGTTCTTCGCGCTGCCGCACGCCGCGTGGACCGATCCCGCCGCGGCCAAGGCCATGCTGCGGTTCCGGGTGTCCACGTTGGACGCCGCTGTCGCGCACGCCCGCAAGACCGGTCACGTCGGCGCCCGGTTCCCCGAGGAGGCCGACCTCTTCGGCGATTCCGGGTCCCCGTCCCTGGTGCGCGACGTGCTGCGGGACGACGAATGGCTGGAGCGGGCCGGTGAGCAGGTCGTGCACACCAGCGCCGACGTGCTGCACGCGCTGCGCAGCTACGTCCAGATCACCGGCGACGAGGACTTCCTGGCCGAGGAGTGCGTGCCGCTGCTCGCCGAGACCGGCCGCTACCTGGCGGGCCTGCTCCGGTTCGACCCGGAGGTCGGCGGCCGGACCGTCCGGCGGGTGATGGGCTTCGACGAGTTCCACTACGAGGTCGACCACCACTTCGGCACGAACCTGCTGGTCAGCTGGGGGTTGTCCTGGGCGGCGGACACGCTCCGGGAGCTGCTCGCCCGCCACCCCGAGGTCCGCGACGCGCTCGCGGCCAGGCAGGTCGACGAGGCGCTGCTGGCGGACTGGACCGGCATCGCGGCCGAGGTCCACCTCCCGCAACCCCGGCACGACGGCGTGATCCCGGTCTTCGACGGCTACTTCGCGCTCCCGGACGAGGTGTGCGAGCTGACCCCGAGCCACAACCTGCCGCTGCCGGTCAAGGAGAACGACGAGCGGCGGACCAGCGGACTGGTGAAGCAAGCCGACGTCGTGCAGACGATGGTGCTGCTGCCCGAGCAGTTCACCCGCTCCGAGATCGCGGCGAACCTGGCCTTCTACGACCCCCGCACCGCGCACGGCAGCTCGCTCAGCCCGACCTCGCACGCCATCGCCGCGGCCTGGGTGGGCGACACCCGGCGCGCGGTGCGGCTGCTCGCCGCGTCCGCGCGCTACAACCTGGACTTCACGCACAAGGCCAACTACCGCAACGGTGTCCACCTCGCGGCCTGCGCGGGCGCCTGGCTGATCCTGACCCGGGGATTCCTCGGCGCCGACGCCTCCGGCGACCGGCTGCGGTTCACGCCGTGCGCGCCCGAGGACATCACCGAGATGCGCGTCCCGCTGCGCTGGCGCGGACGCGGCCTGACCGCGACGCTGACCAGCAGCGGCCTGACGCTCGTCGCGGACGAGGCGAACGACGACCCGCTGCCCGTCGAGGTCGACGGCGAGAAGGCCGAGCTGAACCCGGGGAAGACCGAATCGTTCGGCCTCTCCGCCCCGGGGTCCTCCTAGCGTCCACACGGGACTCCGCGTCGATCGGGGAGCTCGCCCCACCTCACACGGCAGGGTGAAAAATCCTCACGTTTTGCCTGCTGGCCGAGATCGGTGATTGTCGGCGCGATCTCGCGCGGCAACGATGGCGGGCGTGACCTCCCCGCTGTCCCGCCGACGCTTCCTCGGCTTCGCCGCGCTGAACTCCGCGGCCCTGCTCGGCCTCAACACCATCACCACCGCTCCTGCGGCGGCCGCGAAGCCCACCGGCGACGTCCTGCCCGCCGTCATCGTCGGCACGGGCTACGGCGCTGCCGTCACCGCACTTCGGCTCGGCGAGGCGGGCGTTCCCACGCTGATGCTGGAGATGGGCAGGCTGTGGGACACACCGGGCGAGGACGGCAACGTCTTCTGCAGCATGCTGCGGCCGGACGGGCGCGCGATGTGGCTGAAGAACCGCACCCGAGCACCGCTGGCGTCGCTGCTGTGGATGGACGTGATCAACCACGACACCGAGCGCTACCCGGGCGTGCTCGACCGCGTCGACCACGACGGCATGTCGGTCTACCTCGGCCGCGGTGTCGGCGGCGGCTCGCTGGTCAACGGGGCCATGGCGGTGGTGCCCAAGCGGAGCTACTTCGAGGAGGTCCTGCCCTCCGTCGACCCCGACGAGATGTACGGCAGGTACTTCCCGCGCGCCACCGCGGCGCTCGGGGTCAACCACGTCGACCCCGAGTGGTTCGAGACCTGCGAGTCCTACCAGTACGCCCGGCTGTCCCGCGAGCACGCCCACCGCGCGGGGCTGACCACGACCTTCGTGCCCAGCGTCTACGACTTCGACTACCTGCGCCGGGAGGAGGCGGGCGAGGTCCCCCGCTCCGCCCTGGCGGGTGAGGTGATCTACGGCAACAACCACGGCAAGCGCTCGCTCGACAAGACCTACCTCGCCGACGCGCTGGGCACCGGCAACGTGACCATCCGCGCGCTGCACGAGGTCCGGGCGATCCGCCGCGACGCGCGCGGCTACGCGCTGACCGTGCACCGGCGCGACGAAACCGGCGAAGTCGTCGAGCGGCTGGAGATCGCCACCGAGCGCCTCTTCCTGGGCGCGGGCAGCCTCGGTTCGACCGAACTGCTGTTGCGCGCGCGGGACACCGGGACCCTGCCGGAGCTCGGCCCGGAGATCGGGCAGGGCTGGGGCCCGAACGGAAACGTCATGGTCGGCCGCGCCAACCACGTCTGGGACAGCACCGGCCGCACCCAGTCCGGGATGCCAGCGCTCGGCATCGACGCCTGGGACGATCCCGAGCACCCGGTCTTCGCCGAGATCGCACCGGTCCCGGCGGGCGTTGAGCTGTGGCTCAGCCTCTACCTGGCCATCACGAAGAACCCCGAGCGCGGCCACTTCAGCTACGACCCGGCCACCGACACCGCCCGCCTGCACTGGAACGCCGAGCAGGGGAAGACCTCGATCCAGCAGGCGAAAGCGCTCTTCGACAAGATCAACCGCGCGAACGGGACCACCTACCGCACGGACCTGTTCGGCGACACCCGCGCGTTCGAGAACCGGTTCACCTACCACCCGCTCGGCGGTCTCGTGCTCGGCGCGGCCACCGACGACTGGGGGCGGGTGCGCGGCTACCCCGGCCTCTACGTCACCGACGGCTCCCTGATCCCCGGCAGCACCGGGGTGAACCCGTTCGTCACGATCACCGCCCTCGCCGAGCGGAACGTCGAACGCATCCTCGCCGAGGACTGGACAACGCCGGTCGGCTGACTCACTGGCTGGCGGCCGGGCTGAGCGCTGCCTGCCGACGACGCGTTGCCGTGACGACGACAAGCGCGACGCCGAAGATGATCAGCGACGAGCAGGGCGCCCACACCGTCGGCGCGGGAACTTTGTAGAGCGCACCGAAGATCGCGCCCCCGGTGAGCACCGTGCCGACGGTGCTGGCCAGCCACACCGAGGCCCGGCGGGGGTGGTCGCGCAGCCCGCGAACGGCGCCCACCGACAGCAGCAGGTACACGAGCATCAGCGTGAAGCCGCCGAACGTGGCGGCCCAGTGGAACGTCGAGAAGTAGCCGGGCGCTCCCGGCTCCCCGAACGGTTCCGGGGCGACGTTGGAGACGACGATCCAGGCCAGGACGAAGATCCCGACGACACCGATGGCCGGGCCGGGCGTGCCCCGCCGCGCGCTGGTCGCCGCGAACCGCTTCGGCAGCCACCCGTCCCGGGAGATCGCGCTGATGCCGCGGCTGGCCGAGACCACCACCCCGAGGTACACGGCGACCATGTCGAGCAGGATGACCAGCTCCAGCACCTGCCGCAGCGCCACCGAGCCCTGTCCGCCAGGTCCGCCCAGGAACACCAGCGGCGACTGCCCGCTGCTGATGGCCTCCTGGATCTGCCGCAGGTCGAAGGAGAACGCGGCGACCTGCGAGTAGGTCGCGAGGAGGAAGAACGCGGCCGCGATGACGACCGAGGTGACCACAGCCCGCGGGATGTTCCGGCCCGGATCCTCGGTCTCCTCCGCGAGATTCGCCGCCGCCTCGAACCCGGTGAACAGCAGCACGCCGTACAGGACGCCGAAGAGGACACCGCTCCAACCGTCGGGCGAAGCGGCCGGGGTGAAGGCGACCGGGCTGTTCGCCGAGCCCGCGTTGAAGATCAGGAAGACGAAGAACCCCACCAGCACCAGCATCGACACCAGCGCCAGCACCAGCTGCGCCTTGATGGAGATGTGCACACCGACGTAGGCGATGGACACCGCGACCACCAGCATCGCGACCTGCCAGGCCCACACCGGCAGCACCCCGTTGCCGAACTCGGTCCGCAAGGTGTCGTGCACGTACCCGCCGACGTACACCCCGAGCGCCGAACCGAGCATGAGCACGCCCAGGTAGTAGACGAGCCCGGTCGCACCCCCGACCCGCACCCCGAGCCCGGCGGTCACGTAGCTGTACAACGACCCGGCGGCGTGAATCCGCTTGGCGAACTGCGCGACGATCCACCCGAGCGCCAGCACCCCCAACGTGGCCATCAGCACCGACAACGGAGCCGCCGCACCAGCGGTCTTCCCGGAAGCGCCCTCGACGAGCAGGATCAGCAGGATCGACCCGGAGAACACCGGCCCGAGAAACCCCACGGACTGCGCGATCGCGTCGACGTAGGTCAACTTCTGCGCCCCAACGACCTTTCCGGACACGATCGTCTCCTCGCTACCCCGCCCCGGCGCACGAACACGCCCCAACCCGCAGCAACCTAGCCCCGCAGCGACACCCACCGGTTGTCCACGAGTGCACGAACCTTGTCCCCCAGCGACAACCGCTCCCGACAGCTCAGACGCTTTGATGCGGAGGTTGGGCTGAGGTGCGTTCTCGCTGGTGTGCTTCCGCCCTGGGCTGAGCCACCCCTCCCTGGGCTCCGGGCGTTTCGCCAAGGGGCTCAGGTCGAGGTCTTCCGGGACGCCTCAGAGGTCCAGCCGTTTCAGGTTCAGGAGTTCGGACAGCGGGCCGACGTCGGTCACCGCGCTGATCGGGGCCGGGGCGGGGTCAGCTGCTAGCGTGCCCGGACACCGGTGATCGGAGGTTCTTCGGGTGGACGCGCTGAAGTTCGAGCAGGACCTGGTGCGGGCGCTGCTCCGGGAGCAGCAGCCGGATCTCGCGGACCTCGAACTCCGGGACGTCGACGGCGGCTGGGACAACCAGCAGTGGCGCCTCGGCGACGAACTGGCCGTCCGCTTGCCGCGCACCGACCGAGCGCCGGATCTGCTGCGCACGGAGCAGAAGTGGTTGCCGGTGCTGGCCGAACGCCTGCCCCTGCCGGTGCCCGTCCCGGTCCGCACCGGCGAGCCTTCCAGCCTGTTCGAGCGCACCTGGACGATCACGCGCTGGGTCGAGGGCGAACCAGCCGACCGCACACCGATCACCGCCCTCGACGCGGCCGAGGTCCTCGCCGACTTCCTCAAGGCGCTGCACCGCCCGGCACCGGCTGACGCGCCGACCAGCCCGACGCGCGGCCTCCCGCTGGCCGATCTCCAGCAGGAGGCCAAATCCTGGTTCGAGGTCATCGCCGACCGCGAGGACGTCGCTGCTGCGCGAGAGACGTGGGAGAAGGCCGTCGCAGCACCCGCCTGGCAGGGCCCGCCGATCTGGCTGCACGGTGATCTGCACCCGGCCAACGTGGTCGTCCGCAACGGGACGCTCGCCGGGGTGATCGACTTCGGCGACATGTGCGCGGGCGACCCCGCGACCGGCCTGTCCGCGGCGTGGATCCTGCTGCCCGCGGGCGCGGCGACGCGCTTCTTCGAGGCCTACGAGCACGCCGACGAAGCCACCATCGCCCGAGCCCGCGGCTGGGCCGTCATGCGAGCGCTGAACCTGATCTGGATCGGCCGCAACGGCAGGCTCGGCCTCCCCGGCGGAAAACCGACCTGGGAACCAGCGGGCCACGCCACCCTGGACCGAGCCCTGACGACGAACTGACCGGCGACACCCGAGCAGCGGTGGTGGTCGCCTTGCGGGAGTGGTGGTTTCGCGCGAGGTGCTGCTCAGGGTCGGGTCGTTTGGATGAGGGCGTGGGAGCCGCTGGTGCGCCAGGGGCCTTCGCCCAGGTCTGCGATCGTTGCTTCGTCGAGGCCCACCACGACCTCGGACTTCAGGACCCGGAGTGCGGCGACCGGGCTCGGGAAGTGCGACACCGCTTCGGCGAACGGTGTGGTGGCGGGCCAGTAGCGGTCGCCGACGAGGCGCCGGTAGTTCAGGTCCCCCTTCAGGATGGTCACCGCTGCGGAGGCCAGCTCGTTCCGCAGGTCGTCCGGCATCGCGCGGTAGTCCACCGGGGCGCAGAAGAACGGGTGGGCGCGCAGCTCGATCCGCCCGTGCCGGAGGCCCTCCCAGATCCGCTGCCCGATCGCGCCGACCTCGCCGGGGAGTTCGACCAGGTGCCGCAGGACGCCGAGCACGTCGGCGGGCGTGGCGTCGGAGACGTAGTACGGGGTCGGTTTGACGTGCAGGACGACGCGGTCCGCGCGGCCGGTCGTGAGCAGGTGGTCGATCAGCGCCAGGTCGGCCGCGAGCTCGCCAGCGGCGTTGTCGGCGACCAGGTGGACCGGACCGGCGGTGTCGAACAGCGACCAGAACTCCTGGCTGCCACCGGCCACCAACCCCGCGGCCCCGGAGACCCCCGTCGACAGCTGGAACGCGAGATCGGCCTGGTTGCCCCACACCGCGGCCTGCACGACGGCGGCGTCGCGCTCGTCGGCGGTGAGCCCCGGCAGGGCGTCGAAGGCCTTGAGCGTCTCAGCGGTCGCGGCGCTGCGGAGCTCGGCGAGCTTCATCGGCGCGAACGGGTCGACACCGCACCACGGCCCGGGTTCGAAGTACCCGACCGCGGCGAGCAGCCTGCGGAAGAAGTAGCTCTCCGCCCACAGGAACGGCGTCTCCCGCCACGGCCGTCCCACCCAGTCGGCCGTCCACGACGCCCAGCGGCCGTGGTCCGGTGCCTGGTCGTCGAGCGGGGCGACGACCCCGGTGGTCGTCTCGCTCAGCAGTTCGGCCAGCTCGTCCCGCACCTCGGCACCGTAGGGCGTTGCGGAGCACACCTGTTCGAGCATCGCGGGGTGCCGCTCGTGGAAGACCTTCCACGCGAACGAACCCGGCTCGCCAATAGTGATCAACGGTGCTTCGAACTCCACGACGCTCCCTCCGGTGCTGGCCACCCCGCAGGGTACGGCGTCAGCGCACTACTCAGGGCAGGTGCGGGGGCATGATTGAGTAGTTCGCCCCGCCCCGGAAACCGTGTCGGCCGTCACAGTAGGAGGCAGCTCCACCAGGCATCCACCGACGAATCGGGGTGTGATCATGTCCCCTCTCCAGCACGATGCACCGCTGACCGCCTGCACCCTGGACGAGCTCGACCGCCGCGCCAAGCTGGCCGAGCTCTGCATGAACCACGCGCTCGAACAGCAGTGCTGGGACCTGGTGCGGCGGCACCGTCGCGAAGCGCTCGTCGTCCAGGCCGAGATCGACCGCCGCCTGGACGCCCTCGAGGACTCCCCCGGCCACATCGGCTCACGCCTGGGCGAGCCGACCGGCGACGCGGTCGGCTTCTGCTGAACCCCGGCTTAGACTCCCGGCTGCGGCACCCGAGCTGAGGAGCGACATCGTGGCAGTGCGAACGGAGCGGAAGGGCGCGGTCCTGGTCCTCACGATGGACCGGCCGGAGCGCCGGAACGCCTTCGACGGCGCGATGACGCGAGCGCTCGACGCCGCGTTGAACGAGTTCGAGGACGACGACTCGGTCCGGGCCGCCGTGCTGACCGGCGGCCCGGACTTCTTCTCCGCGGGGACCGACATCCGCGTCTGGGCGGGTGAGCCCACCGAGCGCGGCGGACCGTACGGGATCGCCGGGCGCCGCCTGCGCAAACCGCTGATCGCCGCGGTCGAAGGGGCCGCGGCGGGCGGCGGCTTCGAGATCGCGCTGGCCACCACGATGATCGTCGCCTCGCGGACGGCGTTCTTCTCGTTCCCGGAGGTCGGCCTCGGCCTGGTCGCCGAATGCGGCGGCCTGTTCCGCGCCCCGCGCGCGCTCCCGCTCAACGTGGCCAGGGAACTGCTCCTCACCGGAGACCCGCTCCCGGCACAGCGCGCGCACGAACTGGGCCTGGTCAACCGCCTGACCGAACCGGGAGCAGCGCTCGGAGAAGCCCTCGCCATCGCCCAGCGGATCGCCGGGCACGCCCCGATCGCGGTCCGGGAAACCCTTCACGCGGTCGAAGCGGCCTACGCCGCCGACGACGAGGACCGCTGGCTGGACACCGCCACCGCAAAAGAGCGCGCCCGAGCTTCCGTCGACGCAACCGAAGGCGTCGCAGCCTTCCTCGCGAAGCGACCCCCGCACTGGACCGGCACCTGATCACCGGCCTCAGCTGCGAGCGCTGGCCTCCTCGCGGTCCGGGGTTCGTGGTTCGGCGCGCTCCTTCGTGCGGGGTTTCAGCTCGCTGACGAGCACCCCGAGGACGATCAGGGCTGCTCCGAGGAGCGCCAAGCCGGGCAGGCGGTCACCTGCGACGCGTCCGATGACACCTCCCCAGACCGGTTCGCCGGTGTAGATGATGGTCGCCCTCGTCGGGGAGACGAAGCGCTGCGCCCAGTTCATGGTGAGCTGGATGAGGTAGCTCGCGGCACCGAGGCCGACCGCCGCGGTGAGCCAGACCCAGGAGAACTCCGGGATCCGCTCCCCGGCCACCGGCATCAGCAGCAGGGACAGCGCACCGCCGACGAACAGCTGCACGACGGTGACCCGGCCGAGGTCGACCTTCCCGGCGAACGATCCGATCAGGATGATCTCGGCGGCGATGGCCACCGCGCTGAGGAGCGTGACGAGCTCGCCGGTGCTCAGGGAGATCCCGGCCGCGCCCGGCCCGGCCAGCAGCACCAGACCGGTGAACGCGAGCGCGACGCCGACCAGCGTCATCAGCCGCGGCGCCCTGCGGAGCACGGCCCACTGCAGCAGCGGCACGATCGGCACGTACAGCGCGCTGATGAACGCCGAGGTGCTGCTGCTGATCGACTGCAGCCCCCAGGTCTGCAGCCCGTACCCGAGGAAGATCATCACACCGATCGCGCTGCCCGCCCCCAGCTCGAGCCGGGTCAGCCCCGCCAAGGTGCGCCGGAACACCACGAGGCCGATCGCGGCGGCGGTCAGGAAGCGCACGCCGACGAAGAACAGCGGTCCGCTGTGGTTCATCGCGACGTGGATGATCAGGAACGTCGCGCCCCAGATCGCGGTGATCCCGACCAGCGCGGCCTCGTGCCTGCTCAGCAGCGGGAACCGCCGGAAGAAGTGCAGCATGTTGCACAACGGTATGTGTAGAATCCTGCACGTGCAAGAGCCGCGTCCGGACGTCCTGGTGCACGTCGGGGAGAACCTGCGCCGCCTGCGCCGCGCGGCGGAGCTGAGCCAGGCCGCGCTCGCCGCCGCATCGGGCGTGAGCCGGCGGACGATCATCAACCTGGAGGCGGGCGAGGCCAACATCAGCCTGTCCGGCCTGGACAAGCTCGCCGACGCGCTGGGGGCGACCTTCGTCGACCTGGTGACCCCGCCGAGCGCGCCGACCAGCCGGATCGACGCGACCGCGTGGACCGGCCGCCACCCGGACAGCCGGGCGGTGCTGCTCGGCAGCACCCCGGCGCGCTCCGAGGCGCAGCTGTGGACCTGGAGCCTCGCCCCCGGCGACCGCTACGACGCCGAGCCCGATCCCGACGGGTGGCACGAGATGGTCTACGTGACGCGCGGCCGCCTGCTGATCGAGCGCGACGAAGGCCCGGCCCGCGTCGCCGAAGGCGACTACGCCATCTACTCCAGCGCCCAGCGCTACGCCTACGTCAACGACGCGGAGACCACCACCACCTTCGTCCGCAACGTCATCTCCTGATCCGCAGTGGACTCCCCGGTTCACGCCGGGGCCCCGCCGCCCACCGGCACGTCCTCCAGCTCGCGCGCCTTCGGCAGCCGCGGCACCCAGAACAGGCCGATCGCGTTCGCGGCCGCGGTGAAGGCGAGCAGCAGCCAGAACAGCAGCGCCGGGTTGGCCAGCGCGATCGCGGGCGTGACGAACGCGGCGAACGCCGCGATGACGCGGGCGAAGGCGATCGTGAGCCCGGTGGCCGTCGTGCGCAGCAGCGTCGGGATCAGCTCCTGGGACCACACCTTGTAGATGCCCTCGCCGCAGAAGGCGTTGCCGAGACCGGACAGCAGCAGCACGGCGACCAGGGTGAACCGGTTCGCCCCGAACAGCGCGGGCAGCGCCCAGGCGACGAGGATCAGCGCGGAGCCGCCCGCGAACCACGCGTACCGCGCCGGGCGGTCGACCACCCGCATGAACACCAGTCCGGCCAGGAAGCCCACGGGCAGGCCGAGCAGGCTCAGGCGGGAGTACTCCGCGACCTCGCCGCCGGTGAGGTTGGTCCACAGGAAGGTGCCGAAACTGCCCATTGTGGATGCACCCAGGTTCCACGCGGCGTAGTAGAGGCCCAGCGCGACGACCGCGAAGACCACGGGGGCGCGGAAGAGCTGGCCGATGCGGCTGAACTGGATTCCCCCGGCCGCTGCCTCGCTCCGCGCCGCGACCCACTCGGCGGACTCGCGCAGCGTGAAGCGCAGGACGAGCACGACGATCGCCACCACCAGCAGGTGCGCGAACATGATGCGCCCGCCGAGAACGCCCCACGACCCGACCACGGCGCTGAGCCCCATGGCGGCCACGATCCCGCCGATCCACAGGATGTTGGAGAAGATGACCATCTTCCCCTTGTGGCCGTCGGGCGACTCCTCGTTGATCAGCGCCAGCGAGGCGGCCAGATCCGCGCCGATCGCCAGGCCCACCGCGACGACACCGACGTGGAGCAGCCAGAGCGGGGACGCGATGAGCAGCATCGCGATGCCCGCGGCGTAAAGCAGCAGCGACAGGGTGAACACCCGGCGCCGCCCGAACAGGTCGCCGAGCCGACCACCGCACAGCGCGCCGAGGGCGAACATCAGGGTCTGCAGCCCGAGAAGCGCGCCGACGGTCCCGGCGTCGAGGGCGAGGGCCTCGGTGTAGGAGCCGCCGAGGACGATGCCGGAGGTGACCAGCGCCCCGGCGTCGAGGTAGGAGGCCATGCCTGCGAGCGTGGCGATCTTCCACGTGCGGCCCGGTGGTTGCGCGAGCTGGGACATCGGTTCTCCTCTCGGGCTCACGTCGTCACGACCGGCACCCGCAGCGCGTGCCGCCCGCCGCGCAGGGGCCTGCCCGGATGGCCCGGCAGCCGGACCGCGGCGACCGCGGTCTCCGGCACCTCGACGTCCAGCTCCCACACCCCGCCCGAACGCCGCCACGCGACGGCGGCGCGGCCGCGCACCGTCGTGTGCGCGGCGCGGGCCCATCCCACGCGGTCGTCGAGGATCGGCGCGACGTCGAAGGTGGCCCACCCCGGGCTGGTCGGGCGCAGCCCGCCGACCGCCTGCTGGATCCAGGCGGCCGCAGCGCCCAGGAAGTAGTGGTTGTGCGAGCGGGCGGTCTCGTCCCACGACTCCATCAGGGTTGCGGCTCCCGCCTCCCGCCAGACGCCCCAGCCCGGGCGGTCCCGCCGGGTGGCCACGGTGATGGCGAGGTCGGGGCGGCCGTGCTCGGCCAGCACCGGCAGCAAGTGCTTCGCCGCCACCGCACCGCAGTCCAGGTGTCCCCCGGTGCGGTGCTCGACGTCGGCGAACAAGCCCTCCGCGACCGCGGTGACGTGCTCCGCCGGGACGGCGCCGAACGCCAGCGGGAGCACGTTCATCGCCTGCCGGTACCCGACACCCGGGGCCCGGTAGCTGCCGTTGTCGAAGAACCGCTGGTGGTAGGCGGTTGCCACCACGTCCGAGGCCGCCCGGTACCGCTCCGCGCCGCTGGTCTCCCCCAGCACCTCGAGGATGTCGGCGCACCGGCTGACCACGTGCCGCAGCATCATCGTCGCGGTCGGCACCGGCCCCTCCGGGGCGAAGTGGTGGCCCGGGGAGAGCCAGTCGCCCCAGCTGTGGTGCGGCCACAGGCCGTCCGGCGCCAGGTCGAGCAGCCGATCGGTGTAGGTCCGGATCGGCTCCGCATAGCGCTCGAGAAACGTCCGGTCGCCGTACTCGCGGTAGAGGTACCAGGGGATCAGCACCATCGAGGCGCTCCACGCCGGGTCCGCCGCGCGGCCCCAATCCGGGGTGGGCACGATCTGCGGCACCACGCCGTGCTCGTCGCGCGCGTCCACGTGGTCGTCCAGCCACTTGCCGAACGACTCGCGCAGATCCACGTGGTGCAGCACGGCTTCGGTGGCCAGGTGCGCGTCCGCGGTCCAGCCGTTCTTCTCGTACACCGGGGTGTCGGTCGGGACGCCGTGCAGGTTGTTGCGGAACGTCCGCGCCGTCGCGTCGACGATCCAGGTCAGGACGTCGTTCGCGCACTCGAACTCGCCCACGCGCGCCACCGGCGTCTCCAGCCGGACCGCTCGGACCTCGCTCACCGCCGCACGCCCGAGGGTCTGCACGCTGGCGTACCGGAACCCCTTGTAGCTGAACCGCGGTTCCCACGCGGCCCCGGTTCCGCTGTCGGCCAGGACGAACCGGTCGACCTGGGCAGGTCCGGCGGCCAGCGGGTTCCGGCTGTGGACGGACCCGTCCTCGTCGAGCTGTTCGGCGTACCGGACGACGATCTCCGCACCCGCCTCGCCCACGGCGATGAGGCGGATCCGCCCGGCGAGCACCTCCCCGAAGTCGTGGACGACCACGCCGTCCGCCAGCGGGGTGCTCGACATCGGCGCGAGCACGTCGGCGCGGCGGACCGCCGGTGCGGTCGCCGGTTTCAGCTCCCCGCCCGGAGGTTCCACGACCAGCGCTGGCTCCCACTCGGCGCGGCGCGCACGGCCGGGGTCGGTCGTCTCCCCGACGTAGAGCAGGTCGGAGGTCACCGCGCCCTCGGCCGCCTCCCAGTCCGGGCCCGAGGCGACGACGTGCCGCTCCCCCGCCCCGTCGATGTACTCCAGCTGCGCCAGCACCACGGGTTCGCGGTGCCAGCGGGCGAAGTTCCAGCCCCAGGTGTTCGCGCCCCTGGCGGCGTAGAAACCGCGGCCGAGTTCCGCGGTGAGCGTGTTCCGCCCGGCCCGCAGGAGCGCGGTCACGTCGTAGGTGCGGTACAGGACGGTGCGGTCGTACGTCGTCTGCGCCGGTTCCAGCACGTCGTCGGTCACCGCTCGGCCGTTGATCCGGAACTCCCCGTAGCCGAGACCGACCGCGCTCAGCCGGGCTCCCCGCACCTCCCCGGGAACCTCGAAGGAGGTGCGGAACACGGGATCGGGAGCGGGAACCGTTTCGACGCCGATGACCCGAACCCCCGGTTCCCGGACGCCGTCGCGCACGGCCCACCCCACGACCGGGAGCGGCGACACCCCGTCGTCCGGCCGTTCCGGAGCGGGACCGGACAGCGTCGGCCACCCGAGGCGGCCCACGACGGGCCGGACCCGCAGCAGGTACTCCCCGGCACCGAGGCCGTCGGGGAGTTCGAGGAAGTGGGCGAAGCGGTCCCAGCGGACGATGCCGCGCTCGACGACCTGGTCGGCCAGCACGGCACCGTCGGCGCCGCACAGCTCCACCAGGCAGCGCACCTCCGCACCCGGGTCGCCGACCAGGTCGAACCCCACGGCCGTGAACGGCCCCGGCGCGGTGAAGGACTGGCCGATCCAGTGCCCCGGCTCGACCCGCGCCACGTGGTCCGAGGTCACCGACCGCGAGATCCGGTGAGCGGGGTCGGTGCGCTTGCCGATCCACTGCGCGGACCACCGGACGGGCACCGGCGACGCCAGCGGCGGAAGGGACTCCGGAAGCGTGCTGCGAGCGCTCACCCCGTCCTCCTCGTCAAGCAGCGAGCGACTGCGTGCGCGGCCAGCACCGACCATGCCCGGAAACCCGCGGCAAGTACAGGGATGGCCCCGGCGCGCGCGGGAAATCGCAACCAATGGAGGAAATCCCGGCTCTTGTGCCGGAGGAGTGGGGATCGGGGCGACATCGGAACCACTGCCTGGGGATCGGTGGTGATACCCCGGGTGGGTTGGGGCGGAGCGGTGCCGTTGGGCGGTGGGTTACTTGAGGTTCAAAGCGGTGGGTGGTCGGCCTGGGGAGGCTGCAATTTCAATCGAAATTGCGTCGTTCTCGACGGAACCTGCGGTGGCGACGTGGGCAATTTCAATCGAAATTGCAGTCGTCACCGCCCCACGGACGGCCGCCGTAGCGGTCATCCCGCTTCGTGCGAACGGGCAGACTCTTTACTGCCGTCGTCACCACCCGACGGACGGCCGCCGTAGCGGTCGCCCCGCTTCGTGCGGACGGCCGGACTCTTCGCTGCCGTCGTCACCGCCCCACGGGCGGCCGTGATGGCGGTCTGGGTGTGTGTTCTTCCGGGGTGATCGGGTGGTCGGGTCCGGGGTGAGCTGGGTGACACATGCTCGCCTGGGGTGTGGTGGTGTGCCAGACTCCCGGCCAGTCACAACCACGTGCGCTCCGGGGCTCGGTGAAAGTCCGAACCGGCGGTGACAGTCCGCGACCCGGTCGACCTCGTCGGCCGGTTGACCCGGTGGAACTCCGGGACCGACGGTGAAAGTCCGGATGGAAGGCTGCGCGCGCGGGCATGCCGCCGACGGGTCGTGGGCCCGTCGGAGACGGCTGCATGCCCGCAGGTGCCCCCGGTGCGCAGCGCGATCCGGAACGGAGGCACCGGAGATGTCAGCTAGCGCAACGGTCGATCAGGCGGAGCTGCGGCTCGACGCGGTCGAGGACGCCGTGCGGGCGTTCGCCCGGGGCCGGATCGTGGTGGTCGTGGACGACGCCGACCGGGAGAACGAGGGCGACCTGATCTGCGCCGCGAGCACGGTCACCCCCGCCGACATCGCCTTCATCGTCCGGTACACCACCGGGATCGTCTGCGCCCCGATGGCCGGGGACCTGCTCGACCGGCTCGAGATCCCGCTGATGACCAGCCGCAACCGGGACCGGATGAGCACCGCCTTCACCATCAGCGTGGACGCGCGCGACGGGATCAGCACCGGGGTGTCCGCTGCGGACCGGGCCAAGACCCTGCGCACCCTGGTCGATCCCGGCTCCCGGCCCGACGACCTCGTCCAGCCCGGGCACATCTTCCCGCTGCGAGCCGCCGGGAACGGCGTGCTGGACCGCCCGGGCCACACCGAAGCCGCGGTGGACCTCGCCCGGCTGGCCGACCTGCCCCCGGCCGGTGTGCTCGCCGAGCTGGTCAACGACGACGGCACCATGATGCGCGGCCAGCAGCTGCGCGACTTCGCCGACGCGCACGGTCTCGTGCTCATCTCCATCGAAGACCTGATCGCGACCCGCAACCGCGGCTGACGCCCCGACGTTCTCCCGGCGCCACGGGGCAAAGCGGGCACCCGCGTTCGGAGCGGCACGCGTTGTTCACGACTCCGCGAGTTCGGCGAGCCTGTCGAGGGAGGCCCGGAGCCGGTCCGCTGTGGTGGCGCGGGCTCGGGGCAGGCGGTTCTCGTCGGTCAGGCGGGACCAGTCGTAGGTGTGGGTGACCTTGGTCCGCCCCGCACCGGCCGGTTCGAGCTCCCACCGCCAGAGGTGGCCGGGCGGCTGCGCGCCCGGCTCCGACGGGAGCCAGGCGATGCGCCGTCCTTCTTCGAACTCCACCACGCGGTTCTCCCGGACGCTGCCCACGGTGAGCGTCACCGTGAACACCTCGCCCACCGCACGCACGCGCTGGCCCTCGGCAGCTTCGGCGAGGTTGTCGTTGCCGTCCCACCGCGGCTGCTGCGCCGGGTCAGCGATCAGTTCGAAGATCCGCTCCGCGCTGGCGGCGATCTCGCGGTGGCTGGTCACGATGTGCGGGGGCTGACTGCTGGAGGTCACCGCACGATTGAAGCACCTCTGGCCCGCCACCGGGAAGATCGCGGGGGCCGCGCCGGTGGTCGGTCAGGGTGCTCCGCCGGGGTCGCTCTTGTCGGTGAGCCCGAAGAAGTCGAGGTAGGCCGGGATCTGGTGGTCGAGCATGTGGATTCCGTGGTGGATCGGGTGGCCTCGGGATGCCGCGAGCGACAGGAGCTTGGTATCGCGCGGCGTCATGATGATGTCGGCGACGACGGCGTTCGGCGGCAGATCGTCGAGGTCGAAGGGAAGGTCGTCCGTTTCGCGCAGTCCGAGCGGGGTGGCGTTCACCGCGAGATCGGCGCCGAGCAGGTCCGGCACTTCGCTGAACCGGGCGCGCTGCGGCCACCTCGCCTCGACGCGGGCGCGCAGGTCGGCCAGGCGGGCGGGATCGCGGTCGCAGATGCGGAGATCACCGACCCCTGCTTCGAGCAGCGCCACCGCGAGGGCGCTGCCCGCGCCGCCCGCCCCGACGACCGTCACCGTCCGACCTGCGGGATCGCGTTGCTCGTGGACCAGGCCAGCGACGAAACCGGCGCCGTCGAAGTTCGACGCGGACCAGCTGCCGTCCGGCTCCCGGCGAAGTGCGTTGGCGCTGCCCGAGACCACCACCGCCGGGCTGAGGTGATCGGCCAGCTCGCACACCGCGATCTTGTGCGGCACCGTGACGAGCAGGCCGTCCAGGTTGCCGATCAGCTGCAGGCCGCGCACGACCTCGGTCAGTCGGCCGGACGGTGCGTGGACCGGGACGAGCACCGCGTCGGCGCCGAGCCGCTCGAACTCGCGGTTGAGCAGCTCCGGCGCCCGCACCTGCTCCACCGGGTCGCCCAGCACCCCGAACAGGCGCGTCCGACCGGTGATCCGGGAAATCTCAGATCCGCCCACCCCGCACCCTCCGCTCATACGTCCGCCGAATCACCGGAGCTCACCCCGCGCCGGGTGCTCGGCGGAATCCACCGATGCCCTCGTCGTCGGCGTCCCGCCACAGGTCGGGGTCGTAGGGCTCGTCCGGAACCAGCACGACGGCCTGCGCGCTCGGTTCCGCCGCGCAGGAGCGGGGGCATTCCGCGGCCAGGTCGAGTTCCAGGCGTTCGACCGCGTTGTGCAGGCGGCGCGCGGACAGGCAGTTGTCGTGGTTCCGGACCAGCGAGTCCACCGAGCGGCGCAGTTGGCCCACCAGGTGCTGCATCCTCCGTCGCTCGGCGTCAGACATCGCTGCCTCCGCGGAGCATCCGGGCGATGGCGCGGGCCAGGTCCAACGACTGGCGGCGGTTGAGCCGCGGATCGCACGCGGTCTCGTAGCGGGCCGCGAGGTCGGTGTCCGACACGCCCGAGGCGGAACCGACGCACTCCGTCACGTCGGACGCGGTGAGTTCGAGGTGCACGCCGCCGGGGTGGGTGCCCATTCGCCGGTGGACCTCGAAGAACACCTCCAGCTCGCGCAGGACGTCGGCGTAGTCCCTGGTCTTGTAGCCCGATTCGGACTCGTGGGTGTTGCCGTGCATCGGATCGCACATCCAGACGACCGGGTGGCCGGTTCGCCGGATCCGCTCGACGAGCTCCGGCAGCACCCAGCGGACCTGGTCGCGCCCCATCCGGCTGATGAAGGTCAGCTTGCCGGGGACGCGCCCCGGGTTCAGCAGGTCCGCGTACTGCTCGATCTCGTCGGGTGTGGTGCCGGGACCGACCTTCACCCCGATCGGGTTGGCGAGCAGGGCCGCCACCGCGATGTGCGCGCCGTCCAGCTGCCGGGTTCGCTCCCCGATCCACAGGAAGTGGCCCGAGGTGGCGAAGACCTCCACGTCCTGCCCCGCCGCAGCGCGATCGGCGCGCAACTGCGGTCCTTCGTAGTCGAGGAGCAGGGCTTCGTGGCTGGCGAAGACGTCGCCCGCCCGCAGGGTCCTGAGGTGGTTCATGGTCCGGCAGGCGTGCGAGTGCGCGCGCAGGAGCCGGTTCGGGTCGGGTTCGCGGGCCGACGGGACGGGGTCCTGCGCGTTGACGATGTCGCCGCGGTAGACGGGCAGGCCGAGCACGTCGACCGGTTTCGAGCGGGGTTTCGCGTACTGCCCGGCCAGGCGGCCGATCTTGATCACCGGGAGGCCGGTGCTGGACAGCTCCCCGGCCATCTCGTCGAGGAGGTGCACCGTGCCGGAGACGTGCTCCTCGGTGTTCTCGTCGAAGGTCTCCGCGCAGTCGCCGCCCTGCAGCAGGAACGCCCGGCCCTCCGCCGCCGCGGCGAGTTCGCGGCGCAGCAGGCGGATCTCGCCGGGTGAGGTGACCGGAGGCGCCGCGCCCAGCAGAGTTCGCGCGGCGTGCAGAGCAGTGCTGTCCGGCCATTCGGGTTGTTGCGCCGCAGGTCTCGCGAAGGCGGCGGCGAGCTCTTGGCGCAGCTGCGGCGGGATCCGCTCGTCGAACGTTCCCGCCGCGGTGGGGGGAGGTGCTGGTGAAGTCGTCGTGTCCGGCCACGTGTGTCGAATCATGGTGTCCCCTTCAGCTCCGTGCCTGGGCTGCCCGGTTCACCCGGTCACCGCGGCGGCCATCAGCCCGGCGCGCAGTTCGTCCGCCGCGGCGGCGAGCCCGGCGGCGTCGTCGACCCCGCCGAACGCGTAGAAGTCGGGGCGGACCAGGACGGCTCGCGAGTTCGACCGCGCCAGGTACGGCAGGTACACGTCGTCGACGTCGACCACCGCGTCCTCGCCGACCTCGGCCACCGGCGTTCCGGCGGGCAGCACGCGAACCACCCGCACGTCGAGCTCGCGGAGGAGCGGCGGCAGACCACCGGCCAGGACCTCGTCCGCGCCCTCGCCCACCAGCAGCACGAATCCGCACCCGACCAGCTCGTCGAACAACCCCGACTCGCCTCCCCGGGCGACGACCGCCTGCGGGACGAGCTCACCGGCCGGTCCGCCGGTGCTGGCGAGCAGGCCCGTGGTCAGCGCTTGCAACGACGAGCGCGGCCGCACGCCGCTGGTGCCCCGCTGGCGCGAGGCGATCATGACCTCGTCGCGGTCCCGGGCCGCGTCGGGGTCGGTCTGGCAGATGACCTTGCCCAGGTCCACCGACATCCGCAGCGCGTGCTGGACGTGCGCACGTCGTTCCTCCTGGTAGGTGTCCAGCAGCGCCTCGTCGGCGAGGCCGCGCAGGACCAGGTCGAGCTTCCACGCCAGGTTGGCGGCGTCCCGGAACCCCGAGCACATCCCCTGCCCGGCGAACGGCGGCATCAGGTGCGCCGCATCACCGGCCAGCAGCACCCGCCCGGAACGCCACACGTCGGCGTAGCGGGCTTCGAAGGTGTAGACGGCGTGGCGCTGCAGCGTCGCGTTGTCCGGCGTGACCGCATAGGGCTTCAGCAGGTCCCACACCACCGACGTCTCGTGCAGCCGCTCGACCGGTTCGCCGGGCAGGCGCATGAACTCCCACCGCCGGTGCCCGGGACCGGCGGAGACCACCGTCGTGGGCCGGTGCGGATCGCACACCTGCTGGTTGTTCGGGCTGAGCTGACGCCCGTCGTGCAGGATGACGTCGCAGGTCAGCCAGTCGTTGGAGAAGCCGAGGTCGGTGCTGGTCGCGCCGATCCGCCGCCGGACGAAGCTGTTCGCCCCGTCGCACCCGACGATCCAGTCCGCGGTCAGCGCGAACTGCTCGCCGTCGGTGTTCTCGACCGCCAGCTCCACCGCGTTCGGGCCGCTCGTCAGCTGCTTCGCCTCGTGGCCGCGCAGCACGCGCAGGCCCGGAACGGCCGCGCCCCGTTCGGCGAGCGCGGCCTCGATGCCGGGTTGGTACATCGAAGTGGAGTCCGGCCACCCGAAGTAGCCCCGGTCGGGGATGTCGACGTGCAGCAGGACGTCACCGGCGGCGTTGGTCCAGGTGTACTCCCGCGAGGACTCGCCGTGCTCGTGGATGGCCGCGCCGACACCGGCCGCGGCCAGGATCCGCGCCGACTCGCCGTCGAAGGACACCGCGCGCGGCATCGGGTACGGCTGCGGCCACCGCTCCACCGCGGTGACGCGCCAACCGCGCTGCGCCAGCAGGACCGCCAGCACCTGGCCCACCGGCCCGTACCCGACGATCAGCACGTCCGAGTGCTCGGCCGCCGGGTTGTCGCTGTCCGTCATGTTCCCTCCCACCTTTCCGCTGGGTGCGCTGGACGGGGATCAGCGGTCGGCGCGGAGGATCGTGCGCACGACCCGGTCGAGCTCGTCCTGCTCCACCAGCACCCGCATCGCGTCGTGGCCGTTGTCGACCTCGAGGTATCGCCGACCGATCAGGATCATCTGCCCGGTGTCGAACGCGCGGCCGCGGATCACCGTGCCCGCGCCGACGAGCTGCTGGGCGAACTCGACCAGCTCGCGCTGATCACCGCTCCACTCCTGGAAGTCCCTGGCCTGCGGGCGGAACCGGTACACCGGCTGCCAGTCGCCGGTCTGCGGCTTGCGCTCCACCACGCGGTAGTCGTCCTGCCGGGCGATCCGGAACCGGGAGCCGAACTGCGGCTGCTCGTCGTCCGAGAGCACCAGCGGTTCCAGGTAGGACGGGCCGACGAAGCCGACGTCGGCCAGCCAGGTCCGGCCGTCGAGCTCGACGCGGTTGAAGACGTGCTCCAGGTCCGGGCCGAACGTCCCGTCGACCTGCCGGATACCGGCCGACAGCACCGCGGTGTCGAACCCGATCTCGTCGAGCAACCGGCGGAACAGGCCGTTCAGCTCGTAGCAGTTGCCGCCCCGCCCGCCGATCACGATGTCGTCGAACACCGCGTCGACGTCGATGTCCACGTCCCGCCAGATCGAGATCCCCCGCTCGGCGTTCCACGAGCTGTCGTAGGGGATCGCCATCAGGTGTCCCTTGTGGAGGGTTCGGAGGGTTTCCGCGTCCGGGCGGGGTTGCCCGGCGAACCCGATCGCCTTCAGGTACTGGTCAACGTCGAACATCGGATGCCTCCGCAGCGGTGTCCAGGAGCTCGTGGACGTGGTCGGCCAGCAGCGCCGGGGTGGGGTGGTCGAAGAGCAGCATCGCGGGCAGCGTCAGGTCGAACACCGCGCTGAGCCGGTTCCGCAGCTCCACGGCGGTCAGGGAGTTGAACCCGATCTCGAAGAACGGGCTGCCGTCCTCGACGGTGTCCGCCGAGGAGTGGCCGAGCACCGCGGCGGCCTCCTTCCGGATCAGCTCCGCGATCGCCTGCTTGCGGTCGTCCCCGGACAGCCCGCCGAGCTGCTCGGCGATCGGGTTCCCGCCCTGCTCGGCGACCACGTCGTCGGTTTCCTCGTGCACACTCGTCTCCATCGTGTCGGACTCCAGCCAGTAGTGCTGGTGCTGGAAGGCGTAGGTGGGCAGCGCCACCCGCTGCGGTCGGGCGCCGTCGAAGAACGGCGTCCAGTCGACGTCGACGCCGCGGACGTGCACCTGGGCCAGCGAGGTGGCGAACCGGGCCAGGCCGCCCTCGTCGCGGCGCAGCGTGCCGGTCACGGCGGCGTTGACGTCTGCGTGCCGGTCGAGCGTTTCCTGGACGGACATCGTCAGCACCGGGTGGGCGCTGACCTCGACGAACACCCGGTAGCCGGACTTCACCAGCGCCTCGGCGGCCTCGGCGAAGCGGACCCGCTGGCGCAGGTTCCGGTACCAGTAGTTCCCGGACAGCGACTCGCCCGCCACCCAGTCGCAGTCCACTGTGGAGAAGAACGGGATCTCCGGGGCACCGGGCGCGACGTCCGCCAGCACCGCCGACAGCTGCTGCTCGATGCGTTCGACGTGGCTGGAGTGCGAGGCGTAGTCCACCGGGACCCGACGCGCCCGGATCTCTCGGGTTTCAGCCTCAGCGATCAGCTCGTCGCACTCCACCGGATCACCCGCGACCACGACAGCCCCAGGTCCGTTGACCACCGCAACTTCCAGCCCCGGCCAGCGGCCGATCAGCGCGGAGGCCTCCAGCTCGGGGAGAGAGATCGACACCATTCCGCCGCGACCGGCCAGTTCGGCCGCGATCAACTGGCTCCGCAGCGCCACGATCCGCGCCGCATCACGCAGACTCAGCGCGCCCGCGATGTGCGCAGCGGCGATTTCGCCCTGGGAATGGCCCACCACCGCGTCCGGAACAACGCCGTGCGCTTGCCACAACCGCGCTAGTGCCACCATCACCGCGAACGACGCGGGCTGCACCACATCGACGCGATCCAGCGAGCCGCGTTCGCGAATCACTTCTAACAGCGACCAGTCCACGAACTCCGACAGCGCCTTGTCGCACTCGGTCAACGCCTCGGCGAACACCGGGGACGAATCCAGCAGCTCCGCTCCCATGCCGATCCACTGAGCCCCCTGACCGGGGAAGACGAACACCCGGCGACCGTCCACGCCCGCCACGCCCTGCACGACGTCCGGGCGGGGTTCGACGGCTGCCAAGGCGGAGGTGGCGTTCAGGGCATCCGGGCGGTTGTCGGAGATCAGCACCGCGCGGTGTTCGAGCTTCGCGCGGGACAGCAGCGACCAGCCGACGTCGACGCGGCAGAGATCCGAGGTGCTCACCGACGCGGCGAGCCGACCGGCCTGTGCCCGCAACGCCGCCGCGGTGTGCCCCGACAGGATCCACGGCACCACTCCCCCGGGATCGCTCCCGGTCTCCGGTGCCTCAACCTCTGGTGCTTGTTCGAGGATGACGTGGGCGTTCGTGCCGCTGACGCCGAACGAGGACACACCAGCCCGACGCACCCGCCCAGTCTCCGGCCACTCCCGCTGCTCAGCGAGGACCTCGACCGCCCCAGCATCCCAATCAACCTTCGACGAAGGACGATCCACATGCAACGACGCAGGCAACACACCGTGACGCATCGCCTGAACCATCTTGATCACACCCGCCACACCAGCAGCAGCCTGGGCATGACCGATATTCGACTTCAACGAACCAACCCACAAAGGCTCACCCGAACCACGCTGGCCATAGGTCGCCAGCAGCGCACCAGCCTCGATTGGATCGCCGAGCGAGGTTCCCGTGCCGTGCGCCTCAACCGCGTCCACATCGGACACACCCAGCCCGGCATTCGCCAACGCGGCCCGGATAACTCGTTCCTGCGATGGTCCGTTCGGCGCGGTCAGGCCGTTCGACGCGCCGTCCTGATTCACCGCCGAACCCGTTACCACCGCCAACACCCGACGGCCAGCACGCCGCGCATCCGACAGGCGCTCCAACACAACAACCCCGACGCCCTCGGACAAGCCCGTGCCATCAGCCGAATCCGAGAACGCCTTGCACCGACCATCCACCGCCAAACCCCGCTGACGGGAGAACTCGATGAACGGGCTCGGCTGCGCCATGACCGCCGCTCCGCCCGCGAGGGCCATCGAGCACTCCCCGGCGCGCAGCGCTTGCACTGCCAGGTGCAGGGACACCAGCGACGATGAGCACGCCGTGTCCACCGTGACGGCCGGGCCCTCCAGGCCCAGCGTGTAGGACACCCGGCCCGAGGCCACGCTCCCCGCGGCACCCGTGCTCAGGAATCCCTCCATCCCCGCCGGGATCTTGCGGAGCCGGGTGCCGTAGTCGTGGTACATCAAGCCCGAGTAGACGCCGACATCGCGTCCCCGCAACGACAACGGGTCGAGTCCCGCGTGCTCCAGGGCCTCCCAGGAGATCTCCAGGAGAAGTCGCTGCTGGGGGTCCATCGCGGTCGCCTCGCGGGGGCTGATCCCGAACAGCGCGGGATCGAACTCACCCGCGCCGCTCAGGAACCCACCGGTGCGCACGTACGACTTGCCCGCCGCACCCGGGTCGGGGTCGAAGATCCCCTCGACGTCCCAGCCGCGATCCGCCGGGAACTCCGAGATCGCGTCACCACCCGAGGACACCAGGTCCCACAGCTCGTCCGGCGAGCCCACCCCGCCCGGCAGGCGGCAGGCCATCCCCACGATCGCGATCGGCTCGCGCCGGGCCGCGGTCAGGGCGCTGTTCTGCTTCTTCAGCCGCTCGTTCTCCAGCATCGCGGCACGCAGCGCCGCGACGACCTTGTCGTCCGAACCCGTCATCGTTCTGCCTCCGAATACCGCGATCGAGTCAGCTGCCCAGCGCGCGGGCCACGAGCTGGTCGACGTCCATGGTTTCGATCGAAGCCGCGTCGTCCTCCGGCTCCGCGGGCGCTTCGCCGTGCTCGCCGTCGACCAGGCGCAGCAGGGCGTCGAGCACGCCCAGCTCCCGGAACCGGTCGAGCGGGGCGGTGGCCAGCGCTCGGCGCAGGCGTTCCTCGTCGACCCCGGGTTCGGCCCGCTCCGCGCAGAGCTCGCCGTGCAGCCGAGCGGCGAGCGCGTTCGGGGTCGGGCAGTCGAACACCACGGTCGCCTGCAGGCGGAGTCCGGTCGCCGCACCGATCCGGTTGCGCAGCTCCACGGCCGCCAACGAGTCGAAGCCCAGCTCCTTGAACGGCCGGTCCGCGCGAACGGCGTCCGCCGTGGCGTGGCCGAGGACGGTGGCCGCGTGCCCGCGGACCAGTTCGACCAGCGTCCGCTTCTGCTCGGCCTCCGACTTCCCGGCGAGCTGCTGCGCGAGGGCGTTCGCGCCACCCGGTCGCTGAGCGGACCGCCGCCGCGTCCGGGTCAGGCTGCGCAGCAGCGGTGAGGGCGGCTCCTCGACCCGCAGCGCGGCGAGGTCGAGCTTGACGGGGACCAGCAGCGGTCGGTCGGCGCGCAGCGCGCGGTCGAACAGCGCCATGCCCTCGTCGTTGGACAGGCCGACCAGTCCGCTCCGGACCAGGCGTTCGTGGTCGGTGTCCGACATCTTCGACGTGAGGCCGGTGGCGTCCGACCAGAGCCCCCAGGCCAGCGACACGGCGGGCAGACCGAGCTGCCTGCGGTGCGCGGCGAGTCCGTCGAGGTAGCCGTTCGCGGCCGCGTAGTTGCTCTGCCCGGCGCCGCCGAGCACTCCGGCCGCCGAGGAGAACAGCACGAACATCGCCAGGTCGAGGTCCGCGGTCAGCTCGTGGAGGTGCCACGCGGCGTCCACCTTCGGCCGGAAGACCGCGTCCAGCCGCTCCGTCGTCAGCGACGAGAGGACGCCGTCGTCCAACGCGCCCGCCGCGTGCACCACGCCGGTCAGCGGGCGGTCGGCCGGGATGTCGGCCAGGACTTCCGCCAGCGCGGCGCGGTCGGCCGCGTCGCAAGCGACGATGCCCACCTCGGCCCCCAGCTCGGACAGCTCCGCCACCAGCTCGTCCGCCCCCGGGGCCGCGGGGCCGCGGCGGCTGGTCAGGACGAGGCTGCGCACGCCGTGGGCTCGCACCAGGTGCCGTGCGACCAGGGCACCGAGGGTTCCGGTGCCGCCGGTGACCAGCACCGTCCCCTCCGGATCGAGCGGCTTCGGTTCGACCTCGCCGGTGGTCTTCGCCAGCCGGGGTGCGAACGCGCGCCCGGACCGGACCGCGACCTGGGGTTCGCCCGCGGCCGCGAACCCTGCCAGCGCGGCACCGTCCTGCGGCGCGCTGTCGACGTCGACCAGCGTGATCAGTCCCGGGTGCTCCGCCTGCGCGGCCCGCACCAACCCCCAGACCGCCGCGGCTCCGGCGCGGACCACGTCGCCCCCCGCGACCGCCACGCCGCCCCGGGTCAGCACGACCAGCTCTGCGCCCTCCGCCGGGGCGTCGGCCAACCACTCCTGCAGCAGTTCGAGCGCTCGGCCGACAGCAGCCCGCACCTCGTGCGGTGCCGGATCGCCTGCGCCGGTCAGGTCGAGGACGACGGCGCCGGGCCGCGGTTCGCCGGAGGAGATCGCCGTGCGCAGCGCATCCAGGTCCGGGTACGTCGGCACGTTCGAGACGCCCTGCCCGCCTGCGACGACGAGCTTCGGTCCGGTGCCCGTTCCGGTGACCGGTGTCCAGTCGACCTCGTGCAGGGAGTCGCCCGGCGTGCTCAGGCGTTCGACCGGGACGGGCCGCAGCGCCAGGGAGTCCAGGGCGGCGACCGGCGTCCCGCTCCCGTCGGCGAGGGTCAGGGACACGCTGTCGTCGCCGGTCCACACCGCGTGCACCCGCAGCGTTGTCGCGCCGGGTGCGTGGACGGCGAACCCGTTCCACGCGAACGGGAGCAGGACGTGCCCGGGGGCGGTGCCCGCTTTGCGGCCGAGCTTGGTGGCCTGCATGGCGGCGTCGAGCAGCGCCGGGTGCAGGCCGAACTCGCGGGCCTCGGCGTGGTGCTCCTCGGGCAGGACGACCTCCGCGAAGACCTCGCGGCCGCGGGTCCAGGCGGCCGACAGGCATTGGAAGGACGGGCCGTACTCGACGCCGGATTCGGCCATGCCCTCGTAGAAGTCGTCCAGCTGGACCGGCTCCCCGCCCGGCGGCCACGGCACCGCCGCCGCACCGACCGGCTCCGGCGACAGCACGCCGCTGGCGTGGCGGGTCCAGGACTCCTCGTCGTCCGGCCGCGCGTAGATCCGCACCGCCCGCCGACCGGTCCCGTCGGCCTCGTCGACCTTGACCTGGATGCGCAGCGCGGACTGCTCGGGGACGACCACCGGGGCTTCGACCAGCAGCTCGTCGACGGCCGGGCACCCGACCTCGTCACCCGCGCGCGAAACCAGCTCCAGCAGGGCAGCGCCGGGCACGAGGACCGCGCCGACCACGGCGTGGTGGGCGAGCCAGGGGTGGGTCCGCAGCGACAGCCTGCTGGTGAGCACCACCTCGTCGGAGTCCGCCGCGCGGACCGCGGCACCGAGCAGCGGGTGGTCCACGACGTCGAGGCCGGTGGCGGCGACGTCCCCGGCGGTGGGCGGGGCCGATTCGAGCCAGTAGCGCTGGTGCTGGAAGGCGTAGCCGGGCAGCTCCGCCCGCTGCGGGGCGAGGCCGTCGAACAACGGAGTCCAGTCGACCTCGACACCGCGGACGAACGCCTCGGCCAGCGAGGTGGCGAACCGGCGCAGCCCGCCTTCCTCGCGGCGCAGCGTGCCGGTCACGACGGCGTTGACGTCCGGGTGCTGGTCCAGCGTTTCCTGGATCGCCAGCGTCAGCACCGGGTGGGCGCTGACCTCGACGAACGCGCGGAAACCGGCCTCGACCAGAGCCGCCGTGGCCTCGGCGAAGCGGACCCGCTGCCGCAGGTTCCGGTACCAGTAGTTCCCGGACAGCGACTCGCCCGCCACCCAGGAGCAGTCCACTGTGGAGAAGAACGGGATCTCCGGAGCACCGGGCACGACGTCCACCAGCACCGCCGACAGCTGCTGCTCGATGCGTTCGACGTGGCTGGAGTGCGAGGCATAATCCACCGGAACCCGACGCGCCCGAATCTCGCGTTCCTCCGCCTCGGCGATCAGCTCGTCGCACTCCGCCGGATCACCCGCGACCACGACCGCCCCAGGACCGTTGACCACCGCAACCTCAAGCCCCGACCAGCGGCCGATCAACTCCGCAACTTCAGATTCAGGGAGGGAGACCGACACCATCCCACCGCGACCGGCCAGTTCGGCAGCGATCAACTGGCTCCGCAACGCAACAATCCGCGCCGCATCACGCAAACTCAACGCACCCGCCACATGCGCGGCAGCGATCTCACCCTGAGAATGACCCACCACCGCATCCGGCCGAACACCATGCGCTTGCCACAACCGCGCTAGTGCCACCATCACCGCAAACGACGCGGGCTGGACAACGTCAACGCGATCCAGCGAGGCGCGCTCGCGAATCACCTCGACCAGCGACCAGTCCACGAACTCGGCCAGCGCCTTGTCGCACTCGGCCATTGCCTCCGCGAACACCGGGGATGTGTCCAGCAGCTCCGCGCCCATGCCGACCCACTGCGCACCCTGACCCGGGAAGACGAACACCCGACGACCATCCACGTCGGCCACGTCCGACACAGCCTCGGCGCCGGGGTCATCCGAGGCCAGGTCGTGCAGGCCTGTCAGTGCTTCCTTCTCGTCGGTGTGCACCACGACGGCCCGGTGGGGCAACTTCGCGCGGGTGAGCAGCGTTGAACCGACATCAACGCGATCGGCACCGGATTCCTCCGCTGCCGCAGCGATTCGTTGCGCCTGGACGCGCAGTGCCTCGGGCGTGTGTCCTGACACGATCCACGGCACCACGGCGTCAGTGGCATCCCGCTCGGCTGTCAACGGTGCCTCGGCAGGTGCTTGTTCGAGGATGACGTGGGCGTTCGTGCCGCTGACGCCGAACGAGGAAACCCCGGCCCGACGCACACGCCCAGTCTCCGGCCACTCCCGCTGCTCGGCGAGCACCTCGACCGCGCCCGCATCCCAATCAACCTTCGACGACGGACGATCCACATGCAGCGACGCGGGCAACACACCGTGGCGCATCGCCTGAACCATCTTGATCACACCCGCCACACCAGCAGCAGCCTGAGCATGACCGATGTTCGACTTCAACGAACCAACCCACAAAGGCTCACCCGAACCACGCTGGCCATACGTCGCCAACAACGCACCAGCCTCAATCGGATCACCCAGCGAGGTTCCCGTACCGTGCGCTTCAACCGCGTCCACATCGGACACATTCAACCCGGCGTTCGCCAACGCGGCCCGGATAACTCGTTCCTGCGACGGACCATTCGGCGCAGTCAGGCCGTTCGACGCACCGTCCTGGTTCACCGCCGAACCCTTAACCACCGCCAACACCCGACGGCCAGCACGCCGCGCATCCGACAACCGCTCCAACACAACAACCCCGACACCCTCGGCCAACCCCGTGCCATCAGCCGAATCCGAAAACGCCTTGCACCGACCATCCACCGCCAAACCCCGCTGACGGGAGAAGTCGACGAAGACTCCGGGCTCCGCCATGACGGCGACGCCACCGGCGAGGGCCATCGAGCACTCCCCCGCCCGGATGGCCTGCACGGCGAAGTGCAGCGCGACCAGCGACGACGAGCACGCCGTGTCCACGGTCACCGACGGGCCCTCCAGGCCCAGCGTGTAGGACACCCGGCCCGAGGCCACGCTCCCGGAGTTGCCGATGCCGAAATATCCTTCGAGCCCGGCGGGGAGCTCGCGGAGCGTGCTGCCGTAGTCGTGGTGCATCAAGCCCGAGTAGACGCCGATGTCGCGTCCCCGCAGCGAAAGCGGGTCCAGCCCCGCATCCTCCAGCGCCTCCCACGACGACTCCAGCAACAACCGCTGCTGCGGGTCCATCGCCAGCGCCTCACGAGGACTGATCCCGAACAACCCCGGGTCGAAATCCCCAGCACCACTCAAGAACCCGCCGCTGCGCACGTACGACTTCCCGGTGGCCTCCGGGTCCGGGTCGAAGACCCGGTCCAGGTCCCATCCGCGGTCCTCCGGGAACCCGGAGATCGCATCGCCGCCCGAGGACACCAGGTCCCACAGCTCGTCCGGCGAGCCCACCCCGCCCGGCAGGCGGCACGCCATCCCCACGATCGCGATCGGCTCGCCCTGGCGCTCCTCCACGTCGCGGAGCCGCTTGCGGGTCTGCTGGAGGTCGGCCACCACGCGCTTGAGGTAGTCGCGCAGCTTCTCGTCATTCGACATCGTCTAGCCTTCCCGAGTCGGCGCGGGCCGTCACTGGTTTCCGATTTCCCTGTCGATGAAGTCGAAGAGCTCGTCGTCCGAGGCGGAGTCGACATCGATCTCCCCGGCCGCGTCGGCGGCCCCGAACTTCTCCGCCAGCGACCGCAGCCGAGCGGCGAGCTGGTCGCGCTCCTCCCCCGGCGCGGTGGCGGCCGCCAGCAGCTCCTGCTCCAGGGCGTCCAGGCGGTCCAGCAGGGCTGTCCCGGCGGGGGCCGGACCGCCCAGCCGGTCGCGCACGTGCTCCGCGATCGCGAGCGGGTTCGGGTGGTCGAACACCAGCGTCGCGGGCATCCGCAGCTGGGTCGCCCGGGACAGCCGGTTGCGGAGCTCGACCGCGGTGAGCGAGTCGAAGCCCAGCTCCTTGAACGCCTGGTCCGCCGGAACCGAATCCGCCGTGCTGTGCCCGAGCACCGCCGCGGCCTGCCCCCGGACGAACTCCACGAGCGTGCGGAGTTGCTCGTCGGCGCTCATCCCGGCCAAGCGCTGGGCGAACCCGTCGACGGACGCCGTGCCCGCCGCCTGCTTCCTGGTGTGGCGCACCAACCCGCGGAGCATCGGCGGGAGGTCCCCGGCGGCAGCGCTGCTGCGCAGGCCCGCGTGGTTGAGCTTCACCGCCGCCAGCACGGGTTCGCCGACCTCGATGCCCCGGTCGAACAGCTCCAGCCCCTCAGCCGCCGACAGGCCCAGGACCCCGCCGTCGGCCATCCGGTCGTGCTCGGCCGCGTCGAGGTGCCCGGTCATGGCGCTGGCCTGGCTCCACAGCCCCCAGGCCAGCGACACGGCGGGCAGGCCGAGCTGCTGCCGGTGCGCGGCGAGACCGTCCAAGTACCCGTTGGCCGCCGCGTAGTTGCCCTGGCCCTTGCCGCCGAACGCCGCCGACGCGGAGGAGAACAGCACGAACGCGCCCAGGTCGGTGTCCCTGGTGAGCTCGTGGAGGTGCCACGCCGCGTCCACCTTCGGCCGGAAGACCGCGTCCAGCCGCTCCGCCGTCAGCGCGGACACCACGCCGTCGTCGAGGACACCGGCGGTGTGCACGACCGCGGTCAGCGGGCGGTCCTGCGGAATGGTGTCCAGGACCGCGGCGAGCGCCTGCCGGTCGGCGGCGTCGCAAGCGACCACGCGCACCTCCGCGCCTGCCTTCCGCAGGTCGGCTTCCAGCTCCCCGGCGCCGGGCGCGTCCGGACCGCTCCGGCTCAGCAGCACCAGGTTCCGCACGCCGTGCGCCTCCACCAGGTGCCGGGCCACGAACCCGCCGAGAACCCCGGTACCGCCGGTGATCAGCGCAGTGCCGCGCGGGTCCAGCGCTGCGGGGACCCGGTCCTGCGCACCGGCCTTGGCCAGGCGCGGCGCGGCGGCCGTGCCCGCTCGGATCACCAGCTGCGGTTCCCCGCTGGCCACCGCCCGGGCCAGCAGTCCGCGATCCGACCGCGCGTCGCCGAGGCCGACCAGCACCACGCTGCCCGGGTTCTCCGCCTGCGCGGAGCGCAGCAGTCCCCACACCGCAGCCGCCGCCGGGTCGCCCGCGGGGTCCGAGGTGAGCACCACCAGCGGGGATTCCTCCGCCGCGCCAAGCCATTCCTGCACGCGGGCCAGTGCCGCGGCGGTCAGCTCGCGGGCCGCCTCCGGCTGCGGACCGGCTCGGTGGGCGGTCAGGTCGAGGATCGTCTCCTCGCGCACGGTCTCCGCCGCAGCGGGCAGCTCCACCTGCACCCAGTCGACGCGCAGCAAACCATCGCCCGCCGTCGCCGACGACACGTCCAGCTGAGCGACCGGGATCGGCCGCAGCACGAGCGATCCCAGCGATCCGACCGGGGCACCGGCCGGATCGGTCAGCTCGACCGAGACCTCGTCGTCCTGGGTCCACACGGCGTGCACGCGCAGCGCGGTCGCCCCGGACGCGGTGAGCGCGAACTTGTTCCACGCGAACGGCAGCAGCACGTGCCCCGGTTCGGCGCTGGGAGCCGCACCGAGGTTCGCCGCCTGCATGGCGGCGTCGAACAGCGCCGGGTGCAGGCCGAACTCCGCCGCACCGGAGCGCTGCTCCTCGGGCAGCGACACCTCGGCGAAGACCTCGCGGCCCCGCGTCCACGCCGCGACGACGCCGCGGAACGCCGGGCCGTACTCGTAGCCGGACTCCGCCATCCGCTCGTAGAACCCGTCGACCGGCGCCTGCTCGGCCCCAGCTGGCGGCCACTGCACCGCAGCCCGGTTCGGGGGCGCTGCGGCGGCCGTCAACGTGCCGCTCGCGTGGCGCACCCAGCTCGCGCCCTCGCCCTGCCGCGAGTGCACGCGGACCGCGCGGCGCCCGGTCTCGTCCGCGTCGGCCACTCCGACCTGGACCTGCACCGAACCGTGCTCGGGCAGCACCAGCGGCGCTTCGATCACCAGCTCGTCCACGACCGGTGTCCCGACCTCGTCACCGGCTCGGACCGCCAGCTCCAGCAGCGCCGTCCCCGGTGCCAGCACGGTGCCGTGCACCGCGTGGTCGGCGAGCCAGGGGTGCGTGCGCAGGGACAGCTGGCCGGTGAACACGACCTCACCGGATTCCGGGAGGCTCAACGTCGCGGCCAGCAGGGGGTGCTCGGCGACGGACAACCCGGTTCCGCCGACGTCACCGACGCGCAGTTGCGGCTCCAGCCAGTAGCGCTGGTGCTGGAAGGCGTAGGTGGGCAGGTCCACCCAGCGGGGGTTCAGGCCCTCGAAGAACCGCGTCCAGTCGACCTCGACACCGCGCACGAACAGCTCGGCCAGCGACGCGGCGAACCGGACCAGGCCACCCTCGTCCCGACGCAGCGTGCCCGTCACGACGGCGTCGGCGTCGTGCTGCTCCAGCGTCTCCTGAACCGCCACCGCCAGCACCGGATGCGCACTGACCTCGACGAACACTCGATAACCCGACTCCACCAACACAGCGGTGGCCTCGGCGAAGCGGACCTGCTGACGCAGGTTCCGGTACCAGTAGTCCCCGGAAAGCGAGTCCAGCCATTCGCAGTCCACAGTGGAGAAGAACGGGATATCGGGAGAATTGGGCACCACGTCCGCGACGACGGCGCGGAGCTCGTCCTCGATGCGTTCGACGTGGCTGGAGTGCGAGGCGTAGTCCACCGGAACCCGACGCGCCCGAATCTCTCGGCTTTCAGCCTCAGCGATCAGCTCATCGCACTCCACCGGATCACCCGCCACCACGACAGCCCCAGGTCCGTTGACCACCGCGACCTCAAGCCCCGGCCACCGCTCGATCAGCTCGACCGCCTCCGACTCCGGAAGCGAAACCGACACCATCCCACCGCGACCGGCCAGCTCGGCCGCGATCAACTGGCTCCGCAGCGCCACGATCCGCGCCGCATCACGCAGACTCAACGCGCCCGCAACATGCGCGGCAGCGATCTCGCCTTGGGAGTGCCCCACCACCGCATCAGGGCGAACACCGTAGGACTGCCACAGCTTCGCCAACGACACCATCACCGCGAACGACGCAGGCTGCACCACGTCAACACGATCCAACGAGCCACGCCCGCGAATCACCTCGACCAGCGACCAGTCCACGAACTCCGACAACGCCTCATCGCACTCGGCCATCGCCTCCGCGAACACCCGGGACGCGCCCAGCAACCCCGCACCCATCCCGACCCACTGCGCCCCCTGACCCGGGAAGACGAACACCCGACGACCGCCCGCACCAGCCACGCCGGTCACCAGGTCGGCAGCGGGCTCGCCCGCGGCGGCCGAGGCGAGACCGGACAGCGCCCCGTCCCGGCCGGTGGTCAGGAGCACCGCGCGGTGGGTGAGCTTCGCGCGGGACAGCAACGATCGCGCCACGTCGCCGCGATCCAGGTCCGGCCGCTCGGCGAGGTGGGCGCGCACCCGCTCGGCCTGCGCCTGGAGGGCCGCCCGCGTGTGCCCGGTGACCACCCAGGGAAGCACGAGCCCGTCGGGCGTTGCGCCCTCCGGGGCGGGGGTCGGGTCGTCCGGCGCCTGCTCGACGATCACGTGGGCGTTCGTCCCGCTCACCCCGAACGAGGACACCCCCGCGCGGCGCGCGCGACCGGTTTCCGGCCACACCCGCTGCTCGGCGAGCACCTCGACGGCACCCGAGTCCCAGTCCACGTGCGAGGACGGGCTGCCCACGTGCAGCGAGGCGGGCAGCACGCCGTGCTGGAGCGCCTGCACCACCTTGATCACACCGGCCGCCCCGGCGGCGGCCTGGGTGTGCCCGATGTTGGACTTCACCGAGCCGATCCAGAGCGGGTCGCCGGAGCGGCGCTGACCGTAGGTCGCCAGCAGCGCTTCCGCCTCGATCGGGTCACCCAGCGCGGTACCCGTGCCGTGCGCCTCGACGAGGTCCACATCGGACTCGGTGAGACCGGCGCTGGCCAGCGCGGACCGGATCACCCGCTCCTGGGACGGGCCGTTCGGCGCGGTCAGGCCGTTCGACGCGCCGTCCTGGTTGATCGCCGAACCGGCCAGCACGCCCAGCACCCGCCGACCCGCGCGCCGCGCATCCGACAGCCGCTCCAGCAGGATCAGTCCGATGCCCTCGGACATGCCGAACCCGTCGGCGTCGTCGGAGAACGCCTTGCACCGGCCGTCGGCGGCGAGCCCCCGCTGCCTGCTGAACCCGACCACACCGTCCAACGTGGACATGATGGAGACCCCGCCCGCCACCGCGAGCGAGCACTCCCCGGTCCGCAGCGCTTGGGCCGCCAGGTGCAGGGCGACCAGCGACGACGAGCACGCCGTGTCCACCGTCACCGCCGGTCCCTCCAGCCCCAGCGTGTAGGACACCCGGCCGGACAGGACGCTGGCGGCGGTGCCGATGACCAGGTATCCCTCGTCGGCCCCGCCCCCTCCTGCTCCGTAGTCCTGGCCGTGCGTCCCGACGAAGACGCCGGTGGGGGTGCCGCGCAGCGCCGACGGGTCCAGGCCCGCCCGTTCGAACGTCTCCCAGGTGACCTCCAGCAGCAACCGCTGCTGCGGGTCCATCGCCAGCGCCTCGCGCGGGTTGATCCCGAAGAACTCGGCGTCGAAATCGGCCACGCCGTCGAGGAACCCGCCGCGCCGCACGTAGGTCTTGCCCGTCGCGTCCGGGTCGGCGTCGAAGATCCCGTCCAGGTCCCACCCGCGGTCGGCCGGGAACTCGGAGATCGCGTCGCCCCCGTCGAGCACGAAGCGCCACAGGTCGTCCGGGGAGGTGATCCCGCCGGGGAAGCGGCAGCCCATCGCGACGATGGCGATCGGGTCGTCGTCGGGGTCGGTGCGCGTCGTGGCGGTCGCGGTCACCTCCGCCGCGGACACGCCCAGCTGGCGCTGCAGGTGGTCGGCCAGCTCCTGCGGGGTCGGGTGGTTGAAGATCAGCGTGGCCGGGAGCCGGAGCCCGGTGCTCCCGTTGACCCGGTTGCGCAGCTCGACGGCGGTCAACGAGTCGAAACCCAGCTCCTTGAACGGCCGGGCCGGGTCGACGCTGTCCGGCCCTGCGTGGCCGAGGACCGCGGCCGAGGCCGCGCGCACCAGGTCGAGCAGGACCCGGTTCTGGTCGGCTTCGCCGAGCGCGGCCAACCGCTGCCGCAGCTCGGACTCGTCGGCCGCGCCGTCCTGCCGATCGGCTGCGCGGCGGGCCCGCTGGGGGACCAGGCCGCGCAGCAGCGGGGGCACCTCGCCGCTGCTGCGCACCGCGGCCAGGTCCAGCCGGATCGGCACGAGAGCCGGTTGCTCGGCGTGCAGCGCGACGTCGAACAGCGCGAGCCCCTGGTCCGGCGACAGCGGGCGGGTGCCGCCGCGCGCCATGCGCGCCAGGTCGGTCTCGCTGAGCCGGCTGCCCATGCCGTGCTCCTCGCCCCACAGTCCCCAGGCCAGCGCCACCGCGGGCAGCCCCAGGGTCCGGCGGTGGCGGGCGAAGCCCTCCAGGAACGCGTTGGCGGCCGCGTAGTTGCCCTGGCCCGCACCGCCGAACGTCGCGGAAGCCGACGAGAACAGCACGAACGCCCGCAGGTCGAGGCCCTCGGTCAGCTCATGCAGGTGCCACGCGCCGTGCACCTTCGTCCGGATGACCGCGTCCCACTGCTCGGGCCGCAGGTCGGCGACGATGCTGTCGTCGACGATCCCGGCCGCGTGCACCACGCCGACCAGCCGGTCCGCCACCGGTTCGACGACCCGCGCCAGCTGCTCGCGATCCGCGACGTCGGCTGCGACCGGGCGCACCCGCACCCCGGCAGCGGCGAGCTCGTCGACCCAGTCGCCGCCGCTGCCCGAGCGGGAGACCAGCACCAGTTCGCCCACCCCGTGCGCCTCCGCGAGGTGCTTGGCCACCAGCCGACCGATCCCGCCCGTCGCACCCGTGATCAGCACGGTGCCACCGCGCAGCGGCGATTCCCCGCCCTCGGCCGACACCTCGGCGCGCTTGAGGCGGGCGACGTGCGCTCGGCCGTCCCGCACGGTGATCTGCGGTTCGTCCCCGGCGACCGCGAGCCCGGCCCGGACGCTGTCGGCGTCCAGCCGGTCCAGGTCGAGGAGGGTGAAGCGGTCGGGGTTCTCCGACTGCGCGGTGCGGATCAGCCCGGCGAGCGGTTGCTGCACGGGGTCGGTCCCGTCCACGGCGACCACCAGCCGCGAGGCGGCCTTGGCCGGGTCGGACAGCCACGCCTGGATCGCCGCCAGCACCCGCAGCCCGGTCACCCGCACCCGTTCCGGGAGGGAACCGCCGGACTCCACCTCCGGCGCGAGCACCACGACCGGATCGACCGGTCCGGCGGGGACCTCCGAGGTCCACGTCGGCTCCGCCACCTCGGTGGACGCGGCGGGAACGGGCACCTGCTCGACCTCGAAGAGCATGTCCCGGACCGCGTTCGAGGCGGCCCTGATCTGCTCGAACTCGACCGGCCGGACGACCAGTCCGCCGACGTCGACGACCGGCGCGCCGGTCGCGTCGACACCGCTGATCGACACCGACTCGGGCCCGGCGGGGGTGACGCGCACGCGCATCGACCGCGCTCCCGACGCGTACCAGCGAACCCCGGACCAGGAGAAGGCCAGCCGGGCGCGCTGCGGGTCGTCGAGGAGCCCGGACGCGCCGAGCGGGTGCAGCGCGGCGTCGAGCACCGCCGGGTGCACGGCGTAGCCGTCCGCATCGGCCACCCCGTCCGGAAGCTCGACCTCGGCGTAGACGTGGGAGTCCGCGACCCAGACGTCCCGGACCGCCCGGAACGACGGGCCGTAGTCGACCGCGAGGGAGTCGTAGAGGTCCTCGACCTCGATCCGCCGCGCACCGGCCGGGGGCCAGGAGGAGATCGGCGGCGCCGGGTTCGCCTGATCGCCCTGCGCGGCGACCGCGCCGGACGCGTGCTCCGCCCAGACCCCGTCCGCGCCGGTGCGGACGTACACCCGCACCTGGCGGTAGGAGTCGCCGTCGGCTTCGCCGACCCGGAACTGGAGGTCGGTCGCCCCGTCGTCGGGGACGACGACCGGCTTCGCGATCGTCAGCTCGGCCACCACCGGTGCCGACAGCTGCCCGCCGACGAACCCGGTCGCATCCAGCAGCGCCGTGCCGGGCACCAGCACGGTGCCGCCGACCCGGTGGTCGTCGAGCCAGGGGTGCGTCCGCAGGGACAGCCGACCGGTGAACACCACCTCGCCGGAATCCGGGGCGCTGACCAGGGCCCCGAGCAGCGGGTGGTCCACGGTGTCCAAACCTGCCGAGGACACGTCCGCCGTCGTCGGTCCGCCGGATTCCAGCCAGTAGCGCTGGTGCTGGAAGGCGTAGGTGGGCAGGTCCACCCGGCGGGGGTTCAGACCGTCGAAGAACGGCGTCCAGTCGACCTCGACACCGCGCACGAACGCCTCGGCCAGCGACGTGGCGAACCGGACCAGGCCACCCTCGTCCCGGCGCAGCGTGCCGGTCACGACGGCGTCGACATCATGCTGCTCCAGCGTCTCCTGAACCGCCACCGTCAGCACCGGATGCGCGCTGACCTCGACGAACGCGCGGAAGCCAGCCTCGACGAGAGCCGTGGTGGCCTCGGCGAAGCGGACCCGCTGACGCAGGTTCCGGTACCAGTAGTCCCCGGACAACGACTCCAACCACGCGCAGTCCACAGTGGAGAAGAACGGGATATCGAGTGAATTGGGCACCACATCCGCGACGACGGCGCGGAGCTCGTCCTCGATACGTTCGACGTGGCCGGAGTGCGAAGCGTAATCCACCGGAACCCGACGCACCCGGATCTCCCGGCTCTCCGCCTCGGCGATCAACTCCTCGCACGCAACCGGATCGCCCGCCACGACCACCGAACTCGGCCCGTTGACCACCGCGACGTCCAGCCCCGGCCATCGGCTGATCAACTCAGCGGTTTCCGGCTCGGGCAAGGACAACGAGACCATTCCGCCGCGACCAGCCAGTTCGCCAGCGATCAACTGGCTCCGCAACGCCACGATCCGCGCCGCATCACGCAAGCTCAACGCGCCCGCGACGTGCGCGGCAGCGATTTCGCCCTGGGAATGGCCCACCACCGCATCCGGAACAACGCCGTGCGCCTGCCACAACCGCGCCAGGGACACCATCACCGCAAACGACGCAGGCTGCACCACGTCGACGCGATCCAGCGAGGCGCGCTCGCGAATCACCTCGACCAACGACCAGTCCACGAACTCCGACAACGCCTCATCGCACTCGGCCATTGCCTCCGCGAACACCGGGGATGCGTTCAGCAACTCCGCGCCCATGCCGACCCATTGCGCACCTTGACCCGGGAAGACGAAGGCGAGCTGGCCATCTGCTGCGGCGGAGCCGATGACGACGCCCGCGGGTGCGTCGGACGTGGCCGACGCAAGGCCCGAAGCAGCTTCCGCGCTGCTGGCCGAGATGATCACTGCGCGGTGGTCGAGCTTCGCGCGGGACAGCAGCGAGTGGCCCACGTCAACGCGACCGGGGCCGGAGGCCGCCACTGCCGCGCCGAGCCGCTGCGCCTGGGCGCGAAGCGCTTCCGGCGTGTGCCCGGAAAGGATCCACGGCACCACGACGTCGGGATCGGCACCGGACTCACCCCCGGTGGAATCCGGTGCTTCGAGAGCTGGTGCCTGTTCGAGGATGACGTGGGCATTCGTGCCGCTGACGCCGAACGAGGAAACCCCGGCCCGACGCACACGTCCCGTTTCCGGCCAGTCCCGCTGCTCGGCGAGCACCTCGACCGCGCCCGCATCCCAATCAACCTTCGACGACGGACGATCCACATGCAGCGACGCGGGCAACACACCGTGGCGCATCGCCTGAACCATCTTGATCACACCCGCCACACCAGCAGCAGCCTGAGCATGACCGATGTTCGACTTCAACGAACCAACCCACAAAGGCTCACCCGAACCACGCTGGCCATACGTCGCCAACAACGCACCAGCCTCAATCGGATCACCCAGCGAGGTTCCCGTACCGTGCGCTTCAACCGCGTCCACATCGGACACACCCAGCCCGGCATTCGCCAACGCAGCACGGATAACCCGTTCCTGCGACGGACCATTCGGCGCAGTCAGGCCGTTCGACGCACCGTCCTGGTTCACCGCCGAACCCGACACCACCGCCAACACACGGTGCCCCGCGCGCCGCGCATCCGACAACCGCTCCAACACGACCACGCCCACCCCCTCGGACCAGCTGGTGCCGTCGGCATCGTCGGAGAAGGCCTTGCAGCGGCCATCGGTGGCGAGCGCGCGCTGGCGGGAGAACTCGATGAAATCGCTCGGGGTCGCCATGACGGCGACGCCACCGGCGAGGGCCATCGAGCACTCCCCCGCCCGGATCGCCTGGGCAGCCAAGTGCAACGCCACCAGCGACGACGAGCACGCCGTGTCCACCGTCAGCGCCGGTCCCTCCAGACCCAAGGTGTAGGACACCCGCCCCGAAGCCACGCTCCCGGCCGCACCCGTGCTCCGGTAGCCCTGGATCTCCGCCGGAACCTCGCTCAGGCCGGTTCCGTAGTCGTGGCGCATGACGCCGGAGTAGACGCCGATGTCGCGCCCCCGCAGCGAAAGCGGGTCCAGCCCCGCATCCTCCAGCGCCTCCCACGACGACTCCAGCAACAACCGCTGCTGCGGGTCCATCGCCAGCGCCTCACGAGGACTGATCCCGAACAACCCCGGGTCGAAATCCCCAACACCACTCAAGAACCCGCCGCTGCGCACGTACGACTTGCCGGCGGCCTCCGGGTCCGGGTCGAAGACCCGGTCCAGGTCCCATCCGCGGTCCTCCGGGAACCCGGAGATCGCATCGCCGCCCGAGGACACCAGGTCCCACAGCTCGTCCGGCGAGCCCACCCCGCCCGGCAGGCGGCACGCCATCCCCACGATCGCGATCGGCTCGTCGGCTGCCCGTGCGGCGGGCCGCGGGGCGGGCGAGTCCTCCGACACCCCGAGCAGCAGGGCTCGCAGGTGGTCGGCCAGCGCAGTCGGGTTCGGGTGGTCGAAGGCGATGGCCGCGGGCAACCGCAGCCCCGTTCCAGCGCTGAGACCGTTGCGGAGCTTCACCGCCATCAGCGAGTTGAACCCCAGGTCCTTGAACGCGCGATCCGACCGCACCGCCGAGACGTCCGCGCCGAGCACGTTCGCCACCTCGGACCTGACCAGGTCGAGGAGCATCCGGCGACGAGCCGGTTCCGGGCGAGCACGGAGGCGCTCGCGGAGCAGTTCGGCCTTCTCCTCGTCCGCACCGCCCTGTTCGCCGACCGCCACGTCGAACAGCCCGCTCAGCACCGACGGCACCGGCGCGCCGACGGTCTCGGCATCCGGTTTGGCCGCGGCGACCACGACTTCCGGCTGCTGCAGGGCCGCGTCGAACATGGCGAGGCCGTCCTGGACGGACAGCCGGGCCAGTCCCGGGACGTCGGCGTCGTCGGACAGGTCCCAGCCGAACACCAGCGCCGGTCGGCCGCTCTCCGCGCGGTGGCGCGCGACCGACTCCAGCCCGGCGGAGGTGGTGGCCGCTTCGCGCGCCACCGGCAGGCCCGGCGCGGCGACCGAGCTGACCAGGACGAACGCTCCCAGTTCGAGATCTTCGGTCAGCGCTGCGAGAGTGCGCGCACCCGCCACCGAGGCACCTCGGTCGCGGCGTCCCGCGGTGTGCACGACGCCGCCCAGCGCAGGCGACACCCCGCGCAGCGCGGCGGCGACGGCGTCGCGGTCCGCGAGGTCGCAGGCCAGGAGCGTGACGACGACCCCGTCGTCGGCCAGTTCGGCGGCCAGCTCGCGCGCCGCGTCGTCGCCCTCGCCGTGCCCGCTGACCAGCAGCAGGTTCCGGACGCCGTGCCCGGACACCAGGTGGTGCGCGATGGCGGCCGCCTCCGCGCCGTCGGCACCGGTGATCAGCACCGTGCTGCGCGGGTCGAACGGGTCACCCGCGCTCGCCTCCGGCACCACCACCCGGGACAGCCTCGGCACCAGCGGCACCCCGGAGCGCACCGCGATGCAGCCCTCCCCGGACGTCGCGGCCGAGGTCAGGGCGTGCTGGTCGATGTCGCCGTCCTCGTCGAGGTCCACCAGCACGACCCGCCCCGGGTGCTCCTGCTGCACCTGCGCGGCCAGCGCCCACAGCGCCTGCTGCGGCGCATCGCGATCCACCCCGCCGACAGCGGCGCAACCGCGGGTCACCAGCACGATCCTGGTCCCGGCCAGCCGATCGTCGGCGCACCAGCGGCGAACCTCACCCAGCACACCGTCCACTTCGGAGTCCGACGGGAGCGCGAGCACGACCGCGCTGTCCGCGGCCACCGCACTCGCCGCCGCGGCGAGATCGGGGAACCGCTCGACCGCTTCACCGGGCAGCGCCACATCTCCGACCGCGGTCCAGCGCACGGCCGACGCCGGGGCCGTCGACACCGAGGGCAGCGGAGTCCAGTCGACCTTCAGCAGGTTCCCGTAGTGCGTGCTCCCGGCCACGCGCAACCGCGCGGGGCGGTCCAGGAGCACGTGGCGGGTGATCTTCCCGGACGCGGTGCGCGGGATCCGGTCGATCTCGTAGAACTCCTCGGGCACCTTGAAGTAGGCCAGGTGCTCGCGGCACGCCTCGACCAACCGCTGCGGGTCCAGCCCACCGGGGGCCGGGACCAGGAACGCCACCGGCACCTCGCCGAGCAGGTCGTGCGGCTTCCCGGCCACCGCGACGTCGACCACGCCCGGAACGTCCCGCAGCACGGCCTCGATCTCCCCGGGGTGGATGTTCTCGCCACCGCGGATGATGAGCTCCTTGATCCGCCCGGTGATGGTGAAGAACCCGGCCTCGTCGCGGCGCGCCAGGTCGCCCGTGCGGTACCACCCGTCGCGCAGCACCGAGGCGGTGACCTCGGGCTGGTTGTGGTAGCCGACCATCACGCTCGGTCCGCTGACCCACACCTCGCCCTCCTGGCCGTTCGCCACGTCCTGGCCGGTGTCCGGGTCGACCAACCGCACGTTGACGCCGGGCACCGGCAGCCCGCAGGAGCCCTCGACCCGGGTGCCGTGCGGCCAGTTGATGGTGATCGAACCGCAGGTCTCGGTGCTGCCGTAGGCGTCGACGAGCGGAGCGCCGAACGCCTCCTCGAAGTCGTTGCGCAGCGACGCCGTGGTCACCGCCCCGCCGACCAGGCACATCCGCAGCGCAGGTGCCTCGAAGCCGTCGCGACGCGCGGCCTGCACCAGGTAGTGGTACATCGTCGGCACGCCCGCGAGGAACGTCGACCGCTCCTCGCGCAGCGCCGACAGCACCTCGTCCGGGGCGAAACCGTCGACGATGCGGGCAGAAGCGCCGACCGCGGTCACCGCCAGCACGCAGGCGATGTGCGACAGGCTGTGGAACAGCGGCAGCGGCCACAGCACCCGGTCCTCGGCGGACAGCTCGGGCACCGGCACGTAGCAGGCCGCCACCGACCACAGGCAGTTGCGCTGGGTCGACAGCACGCCCTTCGGCTTGCCGGTGGTGCCGGAGGTGTAGAGCATCCACGCCAGATCGTCGAGGCCGAGGTCGTCGCGCGCGGGCTCCGGGGGTTCGGTGGTGGCCAGCACCTCGAACGCGGCAGCGCCCGCGGGCGCGTCGAACGGCCGGTCCTGGTCGGCCACCACGAGCCGGACGTTCTCCCGGTCGGCGAGCACCCGCTGCACCTGCTCGGCCCGGGCGCCGTCGGTGATGACGACCCGGGCTCCGCTGTCGTCGAGGAAGAAGGCCAGCTCGCCGTCGGAGGAACGCGGGTTCAGCGGCACCCCGATCGCGCTCGCGCGCACGATCGCGAGGTAGCTCTCCACCACCTCGACCCGGTTGCCGAGGTAGATCACCGCCCGGTCGCCGGGCTGGAGCCGCAGCCGCGCCAGGTTCCCGGCGAGCCGACCAGTGCGCCGCTCCAGCTCCGCGTAGCCGACTTCGCGCCGGGCATCCCGGAAGGCGACCTTGTCCCCGAATCGAACGGCGTTGTCCCGGATCAGCTCAGGCAACGGCCGAACCAGCTCGGTTCGCAGCATGTTTCACCATATCCTCGGTCAACACCGGAAACGGGCGCGTTCCGAAGCTCTCGGCACGGTTCACCCGCCGGTTCGCGGAACAACGGTGCGGGGCGCGTTCACGCGCCCCGCTGCGCTCAGAACACCCCAGCTGCCACAATTCCTACCGCACCGAAGCGCCCAGCAGCCCCCTGCACACCCCCCTACGACGTCCCTAAGTTGCTGCTGCGACGGGATTTCCGCTTCAGTTCATCGCGCCGGAACCCGGCTCGGACCTACCCTCGGAGATGCGCGGGCCCCGCTCTTCCACCGGGTCGCCCCGGTCGGCCGCCCCGACGCGTCCCACCGTCCCGACCGCACATTCGCCGAGGTGCTTTGCGTTGACGCGCGACTGGTCAGTACTTCTCGTGCACGAAACCCAGACCCCCGAACAGGAATCCACCACCGAGGAACTCGTCCCGGCGTTGCACGGGCTCGTGACGCGCATCCGAGCAGCGGATGCGCGCAGCCGCTGGTTCTTCGAACGGCACGACCGCATCGAACCCGTTCTCGCCCTGTGGTCGCGCACCACCGGGGACGCGCGCGCCGAAGCCGCGCGCGAGGTCGCGGCCGAGCACCAGCGGATCCGCATCCACCCCGGCGATTTCGACGCCGATCCCGCGGCGTTGTCCGGAACCGCCCTGGGCCTCGCCGAAGCGGCCAGCGAACTCGCGCTGCAGGTCCTGCGCGACGGCGGGCTGCCCGCCACCCGGCAGGTGCCGTTCGCCGCCCTGCACCTGCACCGCCTGATCGGCCACGTCGCCGCGCCGAAGCGCGCGGCGTTCCTGTTCCAGTGCTGGCAGAGCTGGTCCGCCGCGCTCGAACCGGACCAGCGCGTCGCACTGCTGCAGCAGGCCGACCGGCACCTCGACGACGTGCTCGCCGCGGTGCCCGCCGAGGAGGCCGGGTCCGCCTGGTCGCAGTACCTCAAGTCGGTGGACGCGCTCGTCGCGGCCACCACCGCTTCGGAATCCCCGCCGTTGAACTACCTGCTGTTCGACCACGCCCGCCGCACCCACCTGCGGCTCGGCGTCCCGGAACCGGTCCAGGCGCTCGCCGCCCGGACGCTGCGGACCGCGCTGCGGGCCGGGCTCGACGACCGGGCACCCGCTCCGGAACCCGGCCGCACCGAACTGGCACTGGAAGGAGCCCGACCATGACCGCGCACGCCGAGCTGGCAGCCACCCGGATCGAGGTGGAGCTGGGCGAACGCAGCTACACCGTGCACATCGGTTCCGGGGTGCGGAACACCCTGCCCGACCTGGTGGCCGCGCTGGGGGCGAAGCGCGCCGCGATCGTGACCGCCCGGCCACCGGAACTCCTGCCGGACCTCGGGATCCCCGCGCTGGTGCTGCGGGCCCAGGACGGCGAGCACGACAAGACCCTGGCCACGGTCGAGTCGACGTGCCGCCAGTTCGCCGAGTTCGGCCTGACCCGCTCCGACGTGGTGATCTCCTGCGGCGGCGGGACCGTCACCGACTCGGTCGGCCTGGCGGCGGCGCTGTACCACCGGGGCGTGCCGGTCGTGCACCTGCCGAGTTCGCTGCTGGCCCAGGTCGACGCGAGCGTCGGCGGCAAGACCGCCGTCAACCTCCCGGAGGGCAAGAACCTGGTCGGCGCGTACTGGCAGCCCAAGGCGGTGCTCTGCGACACCGACCTGCTCAGCACGCTGCCCGCCCGGGAGTGGACCAACGGCTACGGCGAGATCGCCCGCTGCCACTTCATCGGCGCCGGCGACCTGCGCGGTCTGCCGCTGCCGGAGCAGATCGCCGCCAGCGTGGCGCTCAAGGCGTCGGTGGTGATGTCCGACGAACGAGACAACGGGCGCCGCCACCTGCTCAACTACGGCCACACGCTGGGGCACGCCTTGGAGCGCGCGACGGATTACGCGCTGCGCCACGGCGAAGGGGTCGCCATCGGCACGGTGTTCGCAGGTCGCCTGGCCGCCGCGCTCGGCAGGGTGTCCGAGCAGCGCGCGGCCGAGCACCTCGACGTCGTCCGGCACTACGACCTGCCGTGGCGGCTGCCCGCCGAGGTCGGCACCGAGCAGCTGATCGACCTGATGCGCCTGGACAAGAAGGCCACCTCCGGCCTGGCGTTCGTGCTCGACGGCACCGGCGGGCCGGACCTGGTGCAGGACGTGCCGGAACAGCTGGTCGCCGAAACCCTCGCCGCGATGCCGCGCGGCTGAACCGCCACGCAGAAGGCCCCGGACCTGGAACTTGGTCCGGGGCCTTCCGCGTGATCGCGTCAGCTCGACGCGGCAACCAGCGCCAGCACCTCGCCGGGGGCGTTCACCACCGCATCCGGGTTCTCCGCCAGCAGGAGGTCCACTTCGGCCTCCCCCCACGTGGCGGCGACCGCGGCGACGCCCGCACCGCGGGCCGCGGCCAGGTCGGTGGTCGCGTCACCGATCATCACCGCCCGCTGCGCCGGGGTGCCCAGCAGGTCCAGCGCGCGAAACACGATGTCCGGGGCCGGTTTCGCCCGCGGCACCTCATCGGACCCGATGACGTGCTCGAAGTGCCGCAGGACGCCGAGCCCGTCCAGCAGCGAGCGGGCCCGGGGGCCGCTCTTGCCCGTCGCCACCGCCATCCGGACGCCGAGCGCGCTCAGGTCCGACAGCAGCTCGCGGACCCCGTCGAACAGCTGCACCCGCCCGGCCAGCCGGTAGCTCTCGCGGACGAACGGCTCCTCCATCTCCAGCGGCAGGCCCATGATCCGCATGATGTCCGGGAAGTAGCGGCCCAGGTGCTTGCGGTACTCCTCGAACGGTGCCTCGCCGTCGCCGACGACCTCGGCGTACGCCGCGGCGAACGCCTCCTGCATGACGGCGAAGCTGTCCACGAGCACGCCGTCCAGGTCGAACACCACGGCCGAGATGCGCTCCTGGGCGAGCAACGGGCTCGCCCGCAGGATCGTCGTGTTCCGGTCCACTCGCGATTCCTCCAGGTAGCTCCGCTGCGGGATCACGACCGGGCGCGACCGGCCGAGGTGTAGACCCGGTCGATCACGCCGATCGTGCTTCTGGCCTCGGCGATCGCGCGGCCGCGCGCCGCGGGATCGGCCAGCGACGACGCCAGCTCGTCCAGCTGGTGGTGGTACTCGACCCCGATCGCCTCGTGCCGCACGTCGATCCGCTCCGGTTCGCCGTCGCGGACCAGCGTCAGCACCGGCCCGCCGTCCCGGTTCGGGCTGAACCCGAACGTGCAGCGCAGTTCGGCGGTACCGGCACTGCCCTCGACGCGGATGGCGGTGACGTCCCGGGGTTCGTGCGAGGCCCAGCTCGCCCGCAGCGACACCGCCGTCCCGCGGTCGGTCACCAGGAAGGCCCGCGCGGTGTCCTCGACGTCACCGCCCGCGGCGACCGGATCGTCCTTGCGCCACACCGCCCGCCACGCGCCGTCGTGCAGGAAGTCGTCGCTGACAACGCCGACGACCTGATCGACCTCGACCGGCCCGAGCAGCGCGGTCAGCACGTCCAGCAGGTGCCAGCCCAGGTCCACCAGGGCACCACCACCGGCCGTGCGCTGATCGGTGAACCAGCCGCCGGCGCTGGGAACTCCGCGGGAGCGCACCCAGGACAGCCCGACGTGCCGGACGGTGCCGAGCTTGGGCACCAGCTCGGCCAGGGCCCGCACGTCGGCCCGGCAGCGGGCGGCGCTGCCCGCCAGCAGGACCGCACCGCCGGACCGCTCGGCCGCGGCGAGCTCGTCCGCCTCGACCGCGTTGAGGCACACGGGCTTCTCCAGGAACACCGGGATCCCCCGGGTGAGCAGGTCGCACGCCACCGCGCTGTGCAGGTGGTTGGGCACCGCGACGACCGCCAGGTCGACGTCCGCCGCGCTCAATTCGTCCACAGTGGACATGACGGTCAGGTCCGGGTGCTCGCGCCGGACCGACGCCCGCACCACCGCGTCGGGATCGACCGCCGCGGTGGTGGTGAACGCCGGGTGCTGCTCCAGCCGCGGCAACCAGATGTTGCGCGCGGCCCACCCCATCCCCACCACCGCGGTCCGGATGCCGGGCGCACCCGGACCGCGGGTGGTGCCGGGCCGTGCTGCCCCGCCGCTCACGACGTCGCCACGGCGTCGGCGATGATCCCGGCGATCTCGTGCATCTGCTGCTCGGTGCCCAGCAGCGTGCGGTGGTGCAGCCAGATGCAGTCCTGGTTGATCGCTTCGGTGTTCGGGCAGCGCCGCGCGATGTCGTCGACAGTCTCGTCCGGGGCACCGGTCTCCCAGAAACCGTCGCACCGGTAGATGGCGCGGAACGCCGCGAACGCCGGAACGCCGCGTTCCACCAGGACGTCGACCAGCTCGTTGCGCCGCTGCTCGCTGATCCCCGGAATGCGGAACATCGCCATGTAGTGCGGGTTCCGGTCGCAGCGCTTGTCCCGGCCCTGCGGCACCACACCGGAGATCTCGGCCAGCAGGCTGGCCAGCAGCGGCCAGCGCTGCTCGCGCGTCTCGATCTGCTCCTCCAGGCGGCCCAGCTGAGCGCGCAGCACGCTCGCGGAGAACTCGTTGAGCCGGAAGTTGGAGCCGGACGTCTTGTGGAAGTAGTGCCGATCCGTCGGCGGGCGCCCGCAGCTGTGCCGCAGGAACGCCAGCTCGTGCAGCTCGGCGTTCGGGAACAGCACCGCCCCGCCCTCGCCGGCGGTCATCAGCTTGCCGTTCTGGAAGCTGAACGCGGCGACCGAGCCGAGCTCGCCGACCCGCTTGCCCTCCCACCGGGCGCCGTGCGCGTGCGCGGCGTCCTGCACGATCGCCACGCCCGCGTCGTCGGCGAGCTGCTGCAGGGCCGTCATGTCGGCGAAGTGACCGGCCATGTGCACCGGCATGATCGCCTTGGTGCGGTCGGTGATCGCGCGCCCGGTGGCCACGACGTCGATGCAGTACGTCTCCGGGTCGACGTCCACCGGGACGGCGACCGCGCCGAGCCGTTGCGCCGCCTGGGACGAGGAGATGAAGGTGAACGCCGGGACGATCACCTCGGTGCCGGGGCCGACGCCCAGCACCTGCAGCGCCAGCTCCAGCGCGTGGGTTCCGTTGGTCACCGCCAGGGCGTGCGAGGAACCGTGGTGCGCCGCGAACTCGCGCTCGAAGGCGTCGACCTCGCCGCCGCCCATGCGCCACCACTGGCCCTGGTCCAGCGCGCGGATCAACCCCGCGCGTTCCGCTTCGTCGTACTGGGGCCACGCCGGGAGTTCCGATGCCTGCCGTGCACCGCTCATGGTTCTCCAATTCGAATCTGCAAGACCCGGGAAATGAACAAGAGGCGATTTGCCGATCGCGGTTCAGCGACAAAACCGATCGCGGCAGCAGAACCGGTGACGACGATCCTGGAGGGCGTCGGTGACGAGTCATCCGCGAACGCCCAGCACGCTACCGCAGGCCCGCTACCACGTCATCTCCCCTAGCACCCCCCTAGAATCCCCTTATTCCGGGGAGCCGGGTCGCGCGCGTTCTCCAGTAGCGCGACCGGTGCTATAACGAGGAGGTCCGAGCACTCCGCGCACCATTCCTCGCGCGCGGAAATCCGTCCCGACCACCGAGGTGGACGTTGCGAGAACTGCTTCTCCTGAACGGACCGAACCTGGGAATTCTGGGCAAGCGGGAACCCGAGGTGTACGGCACCGAAACGCTGGCCGACATCGAAGCCGCGGTTTCCGAGGAGGTCGCCCCGCGGGGCTGGCGGGTGCGCTCCGTGCAGCACGACTGCGAAGGGGCCCTCGTCAGCACCATCCACGAGAGCTACGAAACCGCGGGGGCCATCGTGAACCCCGGCGCGCTGATGATCGCGGGGTGGAGCCTGCGCGACGCGCTGGCCAACTACCCGAACCCGTGGATCGAGGTGCACCTGTCCAACGTGTGGGCGCGGGAGAGCTTCCGGCACGAGTCGGTCATCGCGCCGCTGGCCACCGGGCTGATCGCGGGACTGGGCGCAGCTGGCTACCGCCTCGCGGCCCGGGCGCTGCTGGGCGTGGTCGAGGACTAGACGGCGGAGGTGGTGGGGGCACCCGGGGTTCCCCCACCACCTCTTGAAATCCCGCTCAGAGCGGGCTCAGCCCTGGCGCCCCAGGAGGAGCGCTCCGTGCAGGGAGGACAGCCCGCCGAGCGCCGCCTGGCGGACCTCCGGCAGCGGGTGTCCCGGACGGGCCAGCGCGGCGACGTGCTGGGCCACCGAATCGGTGAACCCCGGCAGTCCCGCGGCGAACCCGCCGCCGATCAGGACGAGCTCGGGGTGCAGCAGTTCGGCCGTGCTGACGGCGACCGAGGCCAGTGCGGCGCATCCCGCTCCGACCGCCGCCGTCGCCCAGTCCTGCCTGTCGAGCCAACCCCGGCGCAACTCGTCGAAACCGGTGTCCTCGCCGCGCGCTCGACCAGCGCGGCGCAGGATCGCGGGCCCGGACGCCACCGCCTGCAGGCAGCCGCGGCGACCGCAGACGCACGGCGGCCCCGCCGGGTCGGCGATCACGTGGCCGAGCTCGCAGGAACCGCGCTCCGGGCCGGGCACCGGACGCCCGCCGAGCACGACGCCGCCGCCGACCCCGGTGCCCACGCCGAAGTAGACCACGTCGGGGCTGCCCGCCCGGTCGGCCTCCGCCAGCGCCGCGAGATCACCGTCGTCGGCCGTGCGCGCGGGCACCCCGGGGAACAGCTCGGCGAGCACACGGGCCCAGTCCAGACCGGTCCAATGTGGCCGGTTCGGCCAGCTCGTCACCCGGCCCGCGCCGTCCACCGCGGCCGGGAGCGCGATCCCGACCCGCTGCGGTGCACCGGCCGCCTCCCTGGCGGTGGCCACGCCCGCGCGCAGGACGTCGAGGTCCTCCCGCACATCGCCGGACGCCGACCAGGTCACCGCGGTCTCGTACGGCTCGGGCGCGCCGCCCTCGACCCGGAAGGCGATCTTGGTGCCGCCGATGTCGATGCCCCAGCTGCTCATGCGACCGCGTCAGTCCGCGACCGCCGCCGCCGACCCGCCGCGCACGCCCTGGCGGAAGTGCAACACCGCGGTGGCCGCGGCGAGCACCAGCAGGACGACCGGCAGCAGCCCGTTCACCAGCAGGTCGCCCTGCAGCACGTGGAATCCGACGGCGCCGACCAGCAGCACCGCCAGGCCGAGCGCGGCCAGCGCACCGAGGATCCGGATCCGGAACCCGGCCAGCAGCCCCAGCGCCCCCGCCACTTCGAGCACGCCGATGACCACCACCATCGCGGACGGCAGGCCGAGCTGGGCGACGAACACCTGCGTGTTGAAGATCTTCATCCCGCCGATCGCCAGGAAGGCCAGGGCCAGCACCACCGAGAGGACGCCGAGCACGATTCGCATCGCAGTACTCCTGAATTCGCGTATTTCGTCCCGCGCAGATTATCCGCCCCACCAGCGCGCCCCGGGGAACCATTTCCACCCGACGCCCACCGACCGGTAATCGGGCACCCACTCCTCGGTAGTGTGTAGTGATCGTCACCCCAGCACGGGTAACACCACCGGACACCGATTCGGCAATGGGCGCGCAGTTCTCCGGGAGTGGGCGCGAAGACCGGGAACCCGCTCGGCGCGTTGCTAACGTCGGGTCCCGGATGTTTCCGGTTGACAACTGAAGTGGCGGGGTACGGCACCTATGAGCCTGAACGGAGTTGAAGCGAAAGAAGTCGCACAACCGAAATCCCCTCTCGCGGAGCGCGACGCGCAGCTCGACATTCTGCGGCGAGCGCAGGAGGACTGCCTGCGGAGCCGGGGATCGGTGGTGCTCGTCGAAGGTCCGCTCGGGAGCGGGAAGACCGAATTGCTGCGCATCGCCGCGCAGCAGGCGGAGGCCGTCGGCTTCCGGGTGCTGCGCGCGGTGTGCGACGAGGACGAGCGCGATCTGCCGTGCGGTGCGGTCGCGCAACTGGTGCGCGGGATCGGCGAACGGTCCGCCGACCGGGCGGGCGCCCGCCTCGTCGACGGGATGGCGGACGCGGAACCCCGGCTGGCCAGGGTCTTCCAGCAGTTGTGCGCGACGGTGCTGAACGAGTCCGCGCACACCCCCTTGCTGATGTCCGTCGACGACGTGCAGCACCTGGACGAGGAGTCCGCGAGCTGGCTGCTCCAGCTGATCCGCCGGTCGGCGTCCTCGCGCGTGATGGTGGTGCTCACCGGAGAGCTCGGGCGCGCACCCCAGCGGTTGCGGGCCGAACTGCGCCGCCACGCGCACTTCCGGCGGACCAGCCTCGCGCCGCTGTCCCCCGGCGGCGTCACGACCGTGCTGCAACGCCGGGTCGACGATGTGACCGCCCAGCGGCTCAGCACGGTCTTCCACTCCCTCACCGGGGGAAACCCGCTGCTGCTCAACGCGGTCATCGATGACCACGAGCAGGCGACCGCACCTCGCAACCACGACCTCGCGCTGCTGAGCTGCCTGCACCGCGGCGGCGAGCTGATGCGCGACGTCGCACGCGCGCTCGCCGTGCTCGACAGCGATGCCGACCCCGCCGACCTCGCGCGCCTCGTCCGAGCCAGCACCGCTGACGTGCGCGACGTCCTCGAAGCCATGTCCGCCTCGGGGTTGCTCGACGAGGGACGGCTGCGCAGCACGCAGGCCGTCGCCGCGGTGCTGGACGAGGTCGGCCCCGACGACCTGCGGGGGCTGCACTGGCGGACGGCCGAGCTGCTGCACGACCGCGGTGCGGAAGCGGCGCTGATCGCCGCGCAGCTGGTCGAGTCCGGCTCGGCCGACGCGCCTTGGGCGCAGCGGGCGCTGCGGGAGGCCGCCGAGCTCGCGCTGCTGGAGGGTTCGGCGGAATGCGCGGCGCGATACCTGGAACTGGCCCACGATTCCACGGACAGCCCCCAGGAACGCGCCGCGATCCGGGCCCGGCTTGCCGAGGCCGAGTGGCGGCTCAAGCCGTCGTCGGTGCTGCGGCACCTGGCGCCGCTGACGGCGGCTGCCTCGGCCGGTCGGCTGGATCGGGTCGACCACGTCGTGCTCGTCCGCCAGCTGCTCTGGCACGGCAAGAACGACGAGGCCCAGCAGGTGCTGCGCCGCCTCCGCAACGCCGAGGACGAGCACGCCTGCGGGCAGCTGCACGACGTCGAGTCGTGGCTGGCCTACTCGCACCCGGCGCTGGCCCACCAGCGACAGGAGCGGACCCCCTGCGCGCAACCGGAAGTTCCGCACTCCGCAGGCGACGACCCCTGGCTGCACTCCACCGCCGTGCTGGCCGACGTGCTGGCGCGCGGACGCAGCCACGAAGCCGTCGAGCACGCCGAACGGGTCCTCCGCGACGTCCACCCCACACGCACCGCAGTTTGGTCGGAGGAGGCCACCACGTTCGCCCTCATGGCCCTGCTGCACGCCGAGCGCGCCGACACCGCGGCCGAGTGGTGCCGACGGCTGGAGTCCGGGGAGCAGCGCGGCAGACCGCCGTGGAAGGCGCTGATCTCCGGTGTCCGCGCGGAAATCGCGGCCCGGCGCGGCGAGAGCGCCACCGCGGTCGAGCACGCCGAGGCCGCGCTGCAGCACATGCCGCCGCAGGCGTGGGGGGTGGCGATCGGGTTGCCCCTGAGCACCCTCGTGCTGGCCAACACCCGGCTCGGCCGGTTCGACGAAGCAGCCCGGCACCTGGCCCGCCCGGTATCCGACGCCGTGTTCCGCAGCCGGTACGGGTTGCACTACCTGCAGGCCCGGGGCCAGTACTACCTCGCGACCCGGCACGGGCACGCCGCCCTGGCGGACTTCCTGGCCTGCCGGGACCTGACGCGCGACTGGGGGCTGGCGCAGTCCGGCCTGGTCCCCTGGCGCATCAACGCGGCGGAGGCGTGGTTGCTGCTGGGCAACACCGACGAAGCCAAACGGCTGCTGTACGACGAACTCGCGCAGGCGGGCACCGAGCAGCGGCGCAGCCGCGGCACGGCGCTGCGGTTGGTCGCCGCCACCAACCCGCCGCGGCGCCGCCCGCAGCTGCTCGGTGAGGCGCTGGACCTGCTGGAGCAGGTCGGCGACCGGTACGAGCAGGCCCGGGTGCTCGCCGATCTGGGCCGCGCCCACCACGAGCTGAAGGACAACCGCCGCGCCCGGCGGATGTTCAGCCGCGCCTGGCACCTGGCCAACGCGTGCGGAGCGGCGGCGTTGTGCGACGAGCTGCTGTCGGCCGGTGGTCAGGTGGCGTCGGCGACCGCGGTGTCCGATGCCGACGACCGGGCGGCGCTGCTGACGGAGTCGGAGCGCAGGGTTGCTTCGCTGGCGGTCATGGGCTACACCAACCGGGAGATCGCGGAGAAGTTGTTCGTCACGGCGAGCACGGTGGAGCAGCACCTCACCCGGGTCTTCCGCAAGCTCGGCGTGAAGCGGCGCGAGAACCTGCCGGTGGACCTGTGGGGCACCGCGGTCCGCACCGCATGACCCGCTCCCCCCGACGTGTGATCGTCGTCGCCGCCCGCGCGGTGCCCGGCGCTCCTCCCCGGACGGACACATCGATGTTCCCGGGACACAAGAAAGTGCCTTCTTCCTCAGGTCCGCGCCGCGCCGCACACTGGCGGTCGACCGGCATCCAGTTCCCCCGCATCCACCGGAAGATCCGTTCCACCGAGGAAAGGACATCGTGAACGAGACAGCCGCCCGGTCGGTTCCCCGGCCCGGCCTCATCCTCGCGCTGCTGGCCTTCGGCCAGTTCATGACCGCCATCGACTTCGACATCGTGTTCGTCGCGCTCCCGGAGATCGGTCGCCAGCTGGACTTCTCCGAGCAGTCCCTGCAAGCGGTGGTCAGCGCCTACACCGTGGTGTTCGGCGGTTTCCTGCTGCTCGGCGGGCGAGCCGCCGACCGGCTGGGCGCGCGGCGCATGTTCGCGCTCGGCCTGCTGCTGTTCGGCGCTTCCTCGCTCGCCGCGGGGCTGGCGGTCAACCCCGCGATGCTCGTCATCTCCCGCGCCGTGCAGGGATTCGGCGCCGCCCTGCTCACCCCGTCGACGCTGAAGCTGATCACCACCAGCTTCGCGGAAGGGCCGAGCCGCAACAAGGCGATGGCCATCTGGGGCGCCGCCGGTGCTTCCGGCGCCGCGGTGGGCGCGCTCGGCGGCGGCGTGCTCACCAGCCTGCTCGGCTGGGAGTGGGTCTTCTTCGTCAACGTCCCGCTGGTCGTGCTGGCGCTGGCCGCCACCCCGTGGCTGCTGTCCGCGGACGCCTCCCCCGCCGGGGCGAGCGGTTTCGACCTGCCGGGCGCGCTGGTGGCCACCGCGGGCGCGACGCTCGTGGTCTTCGGCCTGGTCAGCGGGCCGGACACCGGGTGGTTCACGCTGCAGGGCGGCGGCGCGGTGCTCGTCGGCGCGGTGCTGCTGGGCCTGTTCCTGCTGATCGAGTCCCGCACCCGGGACCCGCTGGTCCCGCTGCGGCTGTTCGCCAACCGCAACGTGGTCGCCGCCATCGCCGTGATCTTCGTGTTCATGGGCACGGTCGGCACCCAGTACTACCTGTTCACCACCTACCTGCAGACCGTCCTCGGCTACACCCCGCTGCAGGCCGGGTTCGCCTTCCTGCCGCTGAGCCTGTTCAGCATGACCGCGTCGGCCAAGGTGGTCCCGTTCATGCTCAACCGGTTCGGCATCCGCACCACGCTGGCCACCGGCATGATCGGCGTGGCCGCCTCGATGGTCGCGCTGGCCCTGGGCATGTCGACCACGGGCACCTACTGGGCGGTGCTGCCCGGCGTGGTGCTGTGGGGCCTGTTCGCGGGTCTGTCGTTCCCGCCCATCTTCGTGGCCGTCTCGACCGGGGTCGCCCCGGAGCAGCAGGGCGTGGCCTCCGCGCTGGCCTCCACCTCGCAGTACATCGGTTCCGCGGTGGGCCTGGCGGCGCTGGTCGCGGTGGCCACCGCCGGTGTGGCGCCCGAGGCGGGCGCGGCGGAGGTCGTCGGCGGCCTGCAGCTGGCCGGGTGGGCCGCTGCGGCGGTCACCCTGCTCGGTGCCGTGATCGGCGTGCTGATCCTGCGCAAGCCGTCGGCGCCGGTTCCCGAGCCGTCGGCCAACGAGCAGGTCGCCGCGGAGAGCTGACCGACCGGGAGAGCAGTGGTGCGGAGGGTTTCGCCTTCCGCACCACCGCTTTTCGCTCACCGCTTCGCGAAGATCTCCAGCACGCGCGCGTAGGAGCGAATCCGCTCGTCGACGTCGGTCACGTTGTTGGTCAGCATCAGCTCGTCGGCCCCGGTCTCGGCCAGCAGCTCGTCGAGACGCCCCGAGACCTTCTCCGAGCCGCCGATGGCCTGCGCGGCGAAGAGCTGCTCGGCCCGCTGGCGCTCGTCGTCGGTCCACTCCTGCGCGGCAGCTTCCTTCGGCCCGGCGAACGGATCCGTGCGCGCGCCGCCGCCCACGCCCAGCGCCGACATGACGGCCGGTGCCGCGAGCCAGCGGGCGTGCTCGTCGTCCTCGCCGCAGACCACGTGCACCGTGATCATCGCGTACGGACTGCTGAGCGCTGGGCTGGGGCGGAACTCCTTGCGGTACGCGCTCAGCGCGGCTGCGGCGCCGCGCGCGCCGAAGAAGTGGTGGGCGAACGCGTAGGGCAGGCCCAGCAGTGCGGCCAGCTGCGCGCTCTGGACGCTGGAACCCAGCATCCACAGCTGAGGCGGCCGGGTGGGCTCGGGCACCGCCCGGATGTGCTCGTAGCGGTGCCCCGACGGGAAGGTCCCGCTCAGGAACCCGAGCAGATCGTCCACTTCGGAGTCGAACCGGTCCGCCGGGACGCGGCGCAGCGCTTCGGCGGTGGCCGGATCGGTGCCCGGCGCTCGGCCGACGCCCAGGTCGACCCGGCCCGGGAACAGCGCGGCGAGGGTGCCGAAGGACTCGGCCACCACCAGCGGCGGGTGGTTGGGCAGCATCACCCCGCCCGACCCGAGCCGGATCCGCTCGGTCGCCGCACCGATCGCGGACAGCAGCACCGCGGGCGCCGAGCTCGCGATGTTGCCCGTGTTGTGGTGCTCGGCCACCCAGAACCGGTGCAGGCCCGCGCCGTCGGCCCACCGCGCCACCTCGCGGGCAGCGGCGACCGAAGCCGCTTCGGAGGCACCGCGCTCCACAGGTGCCAGCTCCAGCAGGGAGAGCGCAACGCTGTCAGTCATCTTCGGGCTCCTCGATGTCGGTGCGACATGTTCCGTCCAAGAAGGACCGTCCGACCTCGGCGGCGTCGGGCGCGACGCGCGCGGAAAGCGCCCGCACATCGCGCCACAGCCGGGAGACCTCGGCCATGACGGCGTCATCGCCGCTGGTCACGTCGAAGACCCGGCTGGTGATCCCGGCGGCAGCGGCGGACGCGCGGTCCAGGGCCGCGGTCACCCGCGCGCGGTGCGCGCGCAGATCCCGCTCGGTCACGCTCGTGCGGCGGGCGTGCAGCACGTCGCCCTCCGCCGCGACCTCGTCGGCGAACGCCTCGGCCTGCCACAACCAGGCCACCAGCGAACCGAACGCGCCGTCCGTGCGACCGGCGTCGGCCCGCAGGTGCGCGGCGCTCACGTCCAGCGCTCCCCGGGCCAGCCCCAGGAAGACGTTGGCCAGCGCCAGATCCAGCGTCGGGTGCAGGAACTCGTTGTAGGGACGGGGCTGGAACTGCTTGTCCACGTGGCCGAGCGCACCGGTCCAGGGGATCGCCACGTCGTCCACCGCGACCCGCGCGGACACCGACCGCCGCAGGCCGAAGCCGTCCCGCTCCGCGGCCAGGCCGAAGCCCGGCTCGGTGGCCATCGCCAGCGCGCTGATCGGCACCTCGCGACCGGGAATGCGCCCTTCCAGCATCACGATGTCGCAGACCCGGCAGCCGACCGGGTCGGCGATCTCGCCGTTGAACACCATGTCCACCCCGGCGTCGCCGATCTCCAGCGTCGCCTCCCGCACCCGCGAGGGACCGCCGAACAACCACTTGGCCCGCACCGCGACCTCGCCGATGTGCTCGATCTTCTCCTCGGTGCCGATGAACTCGGCCAGCCACACCCACGCGTAGTGGTGCGCCAGCAGGTGGCCGATCGACCCGTCGGCGGCCGAGATCACGCGCACCGCGGCGTGCGCGACCGACCAGGACTGCCCGCCCCCGCCGTGCACGGCCGGCCCCAGCAGGGTCACCAGCCCGGCTTCCTTGAGCAGCTCGACCTCGGCGTGCGGCGGCTCCCCGGACCGGTCCCGCTCGGCGGCCCCGACGGCGAGCACCGCCGCCGCCTCCGCGGCCCGGGCCCGCCACTGCTCGCCGCAGGGGCCGACGGGCAGGGGCGGCCACTGCCGCGTCCGGAACGAGCCGTCGCCCAGCGGGCCGACGGCATCAGTGCTGTCAATCATGCCAACCTCGTCTGCTTGTGGAACACACTCGATCACCTCGCCCGATCGCCGTCGAGCAGGCCGGTGGACGGCGTCGCCTCGAGCAGCGAACGCGTGTACTCGTGCGCCGGAGCGGTGAACAGCTCCTCGGTGCCGCCCTGCTCGACGATCCGGCCGCCGCGCATCACCACCACCCGATCGCTGATCCGCCGCACCACGGCGAGATCGTGGGTGATGAACACCATCGCCACGCCCGTCTCGGCGCGCAGCCGGTCCAGCAGCTCCAGAACTTGCTGCTGCACCGAGACGTCCAGCGCCGAAACGGGTTCGTCGCAGACCAGCACCCGGGGTTGCGGGGCGAGCGCGCGGGCGATGGCCACCCGCTGCCGCTGCCCGCCCGACATGGCGTGCGGCCTGGCCCGCGCGAACTCCGGCCCCAGCCCCACCTGGTCGAGCAGCTGCCCGACCCGCTCGGCGCGGGCGGCGCGTGGCATCCGGCGCAGCGGTTCCCCGATGATCCGGGCGACCGTGTACCGGGGGTCGAAGGCGGACAGCGGATCCTGGTGCACCAGCTGGATCGCGCTGCGGCGCGGGCGGCGCGCCCGCTCGGACAGCCCCGACCAGTCCTCGCCGTCCAGCGACACCTCACCGGAGTCCGGGCGCAGCAGTCCCATCGCGATGCGGGCCAAGGTGCTCTTGCCGGAGCCGGACTCGCCGACCACGCCGAGCACTTCGCCCTCCCGCAGGGAGAACGAGACGTCGTCCACCGCGCGGACCGCGCCCTGCGGGCTCCGGTACGACTTGACGAGGTCGCGGCCGCTCAGCACGGTCCGCGCGGTCTCGGGGACCTTCCTCGGCGCGCGATCGCGGCCCCCGGACACCGCCTCCACCAGGCTCCGGGTCGTGGGGTGCGAGGGGTTGCGGAGCAGCTCGCCGGGCGTCCCGCTGTCGACGACCCGGCCGCCGCTCATGACCAGCACCCGGTCGGCCAGCCGGGCCACCACGCCCATGTCGTGGCTGACCAGCAGCAGCCCGCGGTCCTCCCGGGTGACGTCGGCGAGCAGCCGCAGCACCTGGTCCTGCACCACGACGTCGAGGGCGGTGGTGGGCTCGTCGGCGATGAGCAGCTGCGGTTCGCCCGCCAGCGCGGAGGCGATCAGCGCGCGCTGGCGCAGGCCTCCGGAGAGCTGGTGCGGGTAGCGGTGGCGCTGGGACTCCGGCTCGGGCACGCCCACCCGGGCGAGCAGGTCGACCACGCGCTCCCCGACCGCCGCACCGCGCACCCCGTTGCGGCGCAACACCTCGGCGATCTCGGCGCCCACTGTCCGCAGTGGATCCAGCGAGACCAGCGCGTCCTGCGACACCAGCGCGACCTGCCGCCCGCGCACCGAGCGCCACCGGCTCTCGGTGAAGCCGGTCGCGTCCACCCCGGCCACCTCCAGCCGCCGCGCGGTGACCCGGGCGCCGCGGCCCGCCAACCCGAGCAGCGAACGCACCGTGACGCTCTTGCCCGACCCGGACTCGCCGACCAGGGCGACGCACTCGCCCGGTCGCACCGACAGCGACACCCCGGACACCACGGCCGCACCGCGGCCGAAGCCCACCCTCAGGTCCTCCACGTTCAGCAGGCTCATCGCAGCACCCTCGCCTGGAGTCCCCGGCCGACCAACGTCACCACCACGACCAGCAGCACGATCGCCGCCCCGGGGGCCGCGGAGATCCACCACGCCAGTTGCAGGAAGTCCTTGCCGTCGGCGACCATCGCGCCCCAGTCGGCCTGCGGCGGCCTGGGGCCCAAGCCCAGCAGGCTCAGCCCCGACGCGGTGATGAGCGCGGTGCCCGCACCGATCGAGGCCAGCACCACGACCGGGCCGCTGACGTTCGGCAGCACGTGCCGCACCAGGTAGCGGGCCGGGTGCACGCCCAGCATCCGCGCCGCTTCGACGTACTCCGAGCGCAGCACCAGCAGTGCTTGGCCGCGCACCAGCCGGGCGTAGTTCGGGATCGCCGCGATCCCGATGGCGACCGCGGTGTTCACCACCCCGCCGCCGATCACGGCGACCACCAGCAGCGCCAGCAGCAGCTCGGGAAATGCCAGCAGCACGTCGACACCGCGCATCAGCACCGAGTCCGCGCGGGACCCGGCGATGGCCGACAGCAGCCCGATCAGCGCACCGCCCAGCACGCCGACGGCGGTGGCGAACACCGCGATCGCCACCGACAGCCGCGTGCCGTCCAGCAGCCGGGAGAGCACGTCGCGGCCCAGCTGGTCGGTGCCGAGCAGGTGCGCGGGGCTCGGCGCCTGCAGCACGTTGCGCAGGTCGGTGCGCTCCGGCGGGTAAGGGGTGAACCAGCCGGGGAACAGCACGACGAGCACGACCAGCAGCAGCGCCAGCCCGGCCAGCACGCCCAGCACCGCCGTCGTCCGGGAACCGCCGCTCGGTCGACCTCGGGTCATCGGGGCGCACCTCCTCGCAGCCGGGGATCGATGATCGGGTGCAGCAGGTCCACCACGATGTTGATCACGACGAACGCCGCCGCCGCGAGCACCACCAGGGCCAGCACCACCGGGATGTCGCGGGAGGACACCGCGTCGACCAGGACCCGCCCCAACCCGGGGCGGGCGAAGATGTTCTCCACCAGCACGGCACCGCCGAACAGGCTGCCCAGCACCCAGCCGGACAGCGTGGTCACCGGGAGCAGCGCGTGCCGCAACGTGTGCCGCAGCAGCAGCGCGGTCTCGGAGAGCCCCCGGGCCCGCGCGGTGAGCGCGAACGGCTTCACCTCGGCGGCTTCGAGCTCCTGCCGGATGACCTGCGCCAGCACACCGGCGAGCGGTACCGCCAGCGCCACCGCGGGCAGCACCAGCCCTTCGACGCCCTGCGCACCGACGGCCGGGAACCAGCTCAGCCCGAAGGAGAACACCGCGACCAGCACCATGCCCAGCCAGAACGGCGGGGTGGAGACCGCGACGAGCTCCACTGTGGACGCCGCAGCCCGGCCGAACCGGCCGCGACCGGCGGTCAGCACGGCGGCCAGCACCGCCAGCACGAGCGCGGTGCCCAGCGCGGCCAGCGCGAGTTCGACGGTCGGCCACACCTGCCCGGACAGCAGCCGGGACACCGGCTGGCTCTGCTGGTAGGAGTGCCCGAGGTCGCCGGTGAGCAGGTCGCCCGCGTACCGCAGGTACTGCACGAGAACCGGTTGGTCCAGCCCCGTTTCGGCGAGGATCTGCTGGCGCAGCTGCGGGGTGGCGGCCGTGCCCGGCCCCAGCACCGCGTCCACCGCGCTGCCCGGCACCAGCCGGATCGCCAGGAACGCCAGGGTCGCCGCCGCCCAGATCACCACCGCTCCGGCGAGCACTCGCCGCAGCACGAACCGGAGTACCGCACCCATCAGTCGCTCACCCACGTGTCGTAGAAGTTCGGCCAGGAGTGCGCGTCGAAGGTCAGCCCGCCCACCCGCTGGCTCACCGCCGTGTCGCGCGGCGCCACGTAGATCGGCACGGTGTAGGCCTGCTCGACGACCCGCCGCTGGACCAACCGCTGCAGCTCGGCGATCCGGGCCCGGTCCGAGGTCGCGTCGATCTGGTCGAGCCAGCCGTCCAGCACCGGGTCGTGCACCCGGCCGCCGTTGGCGCCGCCGTCGGCGAACTGCTTGTCGGTGTGGAAGAGGTTGCGGAGCGCGCCGAGATCACCGCCGCCCCAGGAGAAGGCGAACATCCCGTAGTCGCCGGTGCGGGTGCGCCGCATGCTCGCCGCCGAGTCCAGCGGCACGAGCACCAGCTCCACGCCGACCCGGCGCAGCTCGTCCTGCACCCCGATGTTCACCGTCTGGTTCTTGGTCGACACGAAGGACTGCACGAAGGGCATCTCGGCGGACAACCGCTGCCCGTTCCGGGTCCGGTAGCCCTGCTCGTCGCGCCCGGTGAACCCGGCCTCGTCCAACAACTTCCCGGCCAGCACCGGGTCGTAGCGCCAGCTGGACTCGACGCCCGGGTCGTACCCCGGTGTCGCCGGTGTCAGCGGTGACCAGGCGCGCTGGTACTCGCCCAGGAACACGCCCCGGGTGACCGCTTCGACGTCGATCGCGGCCTGCACCGCTCGGCGCACCCCCAGCTCGTCGAACGGCGGACGTTCGGTGTTCAGGTAGAAGGCGTACGGCGAACCCGGCGCGATCGACCGGACCAGCTCCACGGTCTGGTGGGCGCGGACCGCGGGGAGCCGTTCCGCCGGGACCTGGTCGGCCACGTCCACCTGCCCGGACAGCACCGCGCCGGTGCGCGAGGAGTCCTCGGTGACGATCTCGACGACCAGCTGCTCCAGGTACGCCGGGCCGCGGTGCGCGGCCGTCTCGGGCCCCCACCGGTAGTCGTCCCGGCGGCGGAAGGTGGCGCGCTGACCCGCTCGCAGCGCGCTGAAGGTGAACGGGCCGGTGCTGACCGTGAACGGTCCGCCGGAGGCCAGGTCGTCGGGGTGCTCCTGCAGCATCCGCGGCGAGTGGAACCCGAGGAACGTGGTGCTCGCGGCGCCCAGGAACGACGAGTACGGGCGCTCGAAGTGCACCGCCACCGAGTGCCGCCCCAGCACCTCGGTGCCCGCGTAGGGCCCGATCAGCCCCGCGGCGCGGCGGGAAGCCGTCTCCGGGGCGGTGATGCGGTCGAAGTTCAGCCGCACCGCCTCCGCGTCGAACGGGGTCCCGTCGCTGAACGTGACGTCCTCGCGCAGTTCGAAGGTGTACCGGCGCCCGTCCGGCGAGACCTGCCACGACCGGGCCAGCCAGGGCGCGAACGTCCCGTCCTCGCGCTGCACCACCAGCGAGTCGAACACGCCGCGCAGGATCAGCCCGGTCACGTCGGTCGAGGCGACGTGCGGATCCCAGCTCTCGCTGTCGACCGCGGCGGCGTAGGTCAGGGTGCCGCCGCGGCGCGGCGGTCCGCCGGCCGCGATCGGCGCCGGCCTCGAACACGCCGACACCACCGCCGCGGACATCCCGAGCGCCGCCAGGCGCAGCACTGAACGCCGGTCGTGCATCGACCTACTTCCCTCGCTGATCGGTGACTTTCGCCGGACCCCGCCGTCGGGCGGCGCATTCCGCCCGCCGCGGGCGGTCGTCGGCGCATCCGCCGCCCCAGTCTGGCCCGATCAGCCCGCACCCGACCCCCTTGTTCCGCCCCCTACTCCCCCCAGTCCGCGCACCGCACGATCGGCGCGCCGAGCTGGCAAATGAGGAAATCTCCTTTTCACGGAAATGTCACGTCCTCTTCCCCGCGACGAGTGCGGGTACCGCCGATCAGCGGCGCGGCGAACTCCGGAGAAAGTGGGCCGAATGCGCCAACCGCCGCTGGACGGGGCAATTTCCGTCCCAGGAAATGGAACTCACCCGAATCTCCGCGCGTTTTGATACGCCGAACGAGTAGTTTTTGCGCTGGTGCAATTGGAGGGGGACCGGCCCGGCGGGGCGGACGCGGGGACGAACAGCGGGAGGAAGCGCGGCACGATGTCGACGAGGACGAGTTCCCACGGCACTTCGCGGAACAGGCGTGGGCCGCACCGGTCCGGCCAACGCCCTGGGGGGCACCTGCGCACGACGAACGCCACCGCAACGGCCAATCGGTTGATCCAGTCGACGTCCTGGGGAGATCCCATGCAGTTCAACGTGCTCGGCCCGCTGGAATTGCGCGTGGCGGGCGAACCGGTGCCGCTGGGCGGTCTCAAACAGCGCTCCACTCTCGGCTACCTGCTGCTGAACGCGAACAAGGCCGTGGCGACGAGCCAATTGCTGCGCGCGCTGTGGGGCGACCGCACCCCGCCGACCGCCCGCAAGATGCTGCAGAACGCCGTCTCCGGCCTGCGCACCATGCTCGCCAGCCACGGCACCGGCGACGCGGAGGTGCTCACCCACGCCCCCGGTTACCTGCTGCGGGTGGGCGACGACCGGGTGGACCTCTCGCGCTTCCACGCGATCGTCGAGGAGGGGCGCACCGAACTCGCGTCCGGTTCCTGGAACTCCGCCGCGCGGACGCTGCGCCGGGCCCTCGAGCTGTGGCGGGGGCCCGCGCTGGCCGACCTGGTCGAAACCGGGATCGACTGGCCGGAGCTGACCGCGCTGCAGAACTCGCGGCTGGCCGCCCTGGAGGACTACGTCGAGGCCGAGCTGGCCGCCGGACGTCATCACGAGGTGGTCGCCGAGCTGGAGACCGCGGTCGAGACCGAGCCGCCGCGCGAGAAGCTGTGCGGGCAGCTGATGCTCGCGCTGTACCGGTGCGGTCGCCAGGCCGACGCGTTGAGCGTCTACCGCCGGACCCGCACCAGGCTGATCAGCGAGTTCGGGCTCGACCCCGGTCACCAGCTGCAGCAGCTCGAACGCGCGATCCTCAACCAGGACCCGAGCCTCACCCGGGGTCCGGCCGGTCCGGTGCGCAGCGCTCCGCACGTCCCGCGCCCGCGCGAGGAGATCACCGCGCTGCCCGCCCGCCCCAGCGCCGAGCGCCCGCCCGCCCCGCCGATCACCGAGCGCAAATGGGTCAGCGCGCTGCTGGTGCAGACCGAACCCACCCGCACCGCCAGCGGCGGGCACGACCCGGAGGACGTCGACCAGACGTTCCGGCAGCTCACCTCGATCCTCCGCGAGGAGGTGAGCCGGTTCGGCGGAACCCTGCACAGCGCGTTCGGCGCGGTGTGGTTAGCCGCGTTCGGCGTCCGCCGCACCTACGAGGACGACGCGGAACGGGCCATCCGCGCCGGTTTCGCGATCCGCCGCCGCCTGGAATCGCAGCCGGGCGTGGCCGCGCGGGTGGCGGTGGCGACCGGGGAAGCGCTGGTGACCAACCCGCCGGGTGGTGCTCAGGCCGAGGTCTCCGGCGACGTGCTGGAGTCCTGCATGCGGTTGCTGGGCTCGGTGCGCCCCGGGGAGATGCGGGTCTGCGACACCACCCGGCTGGCCAGCCGCGGCGCCGTCACCTACGCCGATTCCGGTCCCTCCGCCGGTGATGTCATCGCGGTGCGCCCGGAGCACGAGGCGGCCACGATCAGCCTGCCGTTCGTGGCCCGGGAGCGGGAGCAGGCCACGCTCGACCGGCTGCTCGACGACGTCCGGGAACGGCGGTCGCCGCAGCTGGTCACCCTGCTCGGCGAACCGGGCATCGGCAAGAGCCGCCTGATCAACGAGTTCCGCCTGGCCGCCGAGGCGTCCGGCCGGGCGCGCTGCCTGGTCGGCCGCACGCCGCGGTTCGGCTGGAACGCGCCGCTGACCGCGCTGGCGGACGTGGTGAAGTCCTACTGCGGCATCTCCCCCGGCGACAGCACCGCGACCGCGGTGCGGAAGCTGAGCCACCACGTGCAGCAGCTCTCCGACGACGCGGAGACCACCGAGTGGCTGCTGACCCACCTGCGCCCGCTCGCCGGTCTGCAGGACGACTCGCGCGGACCGGACGAGGTCGGCGAGGCCTTCGAGGCGTGGCGCCGCTTCCTGGAGGAGATGGCCGCCCGCGAACCGCTGGTCGTGGTGCTGGAGGACCTGCAGTCGGCCGACGAGACGTTGCTGAACTTCGCGGCCGACCTGGACGAGCGGCTCGGGCCGGTGCCGCTGCTGGTGATCGCGACCGCCCGCCCGGAGCTGCTGCGCCGCCGCCCGTCCTGGGGGTGCGGCAAGCGCGACGTCACCACGCTCACCGTCGGCCCGCTGTCGCGGGACGCGACCTGGCGCCTGCTGGAGTCCCTGCTGGCCCGGCACGGCCTGTGCCACCGGCTGACCAGCGGTGCGCCGCACATCGACGAGAGCCGCCTCCGCCGGGAGCTGATCGACCGGGTGGGCGGGAACCCGCTGTTCGCCGCGGAGCACGTGCGGATGCTGCGCAACGAGCTCCTGCCCGGCCGCGAACTGGCGATCCCCTCCCTGGCCATCTCGGGCGCCGCCCCGTCACCGAGCACGTCCCCGGACTGCCCGGTGCGGCTGCCGCAGTCGGTCTACAACATCATCGCCGCCCGGTTGGACACGCTGTCGCGCACGGAGAAGTCGGTGCTGCAGAACGCGGCGGTGTTCGACCGCGTCGGCTGGGCCGAACCGATCGCCGCGATCAGCGGGCTCGGCCGCGGCGAGGTCACCGACCACCTGCACTACCTGGAGCAGCGCGGGTTCCTGGCGCGCACCCGGGAGCGCTCCCGGCAGGGCGAGGTCAAGTACGAGTTCCGCCACAGCCTGGTCCGCGACGTCGCCTACTCCCAGCTGCCCCGCCCCGACCGCGCCGAGAAGCACCAGCGCTGCGCCGCCTGGCTCGACGGGTCGGCCACCGAGAACGCCGAACTGCTGGAGCACCACAGCCAGCGCGGCGAGCTGACCTTCCGCACCAGCAGCACGCGGGACTGAGGGCGCGCGGACGAGGCGCTAGCCAGCCTTCTGCGCTGCGCTCTCGTCCGCGCCGTCGTACGCCTGCCGCGCGAGCTCGATGGCCGTCTCGTGCCGCTGCGCCCAGTCGGTGAGCGCGGTCAGCGCCTCGCACAGCTCCGCAGCGATGTCGGTGAGGGCGTACTCGACCTTCGGCGGCACGGTGGAGTACACGGTCCGGGCCAGCAACCCGTCCCGCTCCAGGTTCCGCAGCGTCAGGGTGAGCATGCGACGGCTGATGCCGGGGACCGCCCGCTCCAGCTCGGTGTAGCGGATGGGTCCGTGCGACGCGGCGAGCAGCACCCCGATGCTCCACTTGCCGCTCACCCGCTCGACCACCTCGCTCAGCCGGCAGGCGTGATCGCCCGAGCGCTGATTCCGGTCCCTGCTGTCCGCGGTCATGGCCTGCAACCTCCGGTCTGGCACCAGCTCCTCCACCACCACCCTAAGCCGGCGCGCGGCGGCGTGGGGACTGGCCCGCGAGGGTGCCCGACCTGTGAGATCCCCGCCGCGAACGCGCACCGCGGCGGCCACCTGCGTCGAGGCGGACGCCGCGGTGCACGCATCAGCGGTCGAAGAACTCGGTCGCGGCTTCCTTGAAGCGTCGGCTGGACACCGCGTTGAGGTGGTTGCGGCGGCCGAGGGAGACGAACGGCGCGTCGAACCCGGCGGCGACCTCCGGTGCGTCCGCGGCGATCTCGTCCTGATCCCCGGCGGCGAAGAGCACGGGGACGGGCGGTGGGCCCTCGAGCCGGTGGCCCGCCACCTCCTCGATGCACGCGTCCAGGCCGCCTGCGGACAGCGCCTCCGCCACGCCCCGCATCGAGTCGCGGTCGGCGGCTCGGCCGCCGATGCCGCCGAGGGCGAGCCGCCGGACCCGGCCGGGCGCCAGCTTCGCCAGCTCCCAGCCGACCAGTCCGCCCATCGAGTAGGTCACCGCATCCACAGTGGACACACCAGTTTCGTCCAGCGCGGCCAGGACGTCGCGGGCCAGCGCCTCCGGGGAGTACCCGGAACCGGGCCGGTCGCTCCGGCCGTGCCCGCGCAGGTCGACCAGGACGTGACCGCGGTCGGCGAGGGCGCGCACCCAGCCGGTGCGCACCCAGGTGCTCTCGCCGTCCGACGCGAAGCCGTGGATCAGCAGCACCGGCGCCGGGCCGGGCGCGGAGTCGCACCAGATCTTCGTGCCGTCCCCGGTGGTGGCGAACACGGTCAGTCCTCCGGCGGGGTCAGGCGGACCCGCCGCTGCGGCTTCTTCTCCTCGGGGACGGTCCCCACGATGCCCGCCTGCTCGTCGGAGACGGTGAAGGTCACCAGCGACTCGCCGACCGCCAGCTCCTCGTCCGCGCCGACGTGCAGCCGCGCGACCCAGCCGGACTGCGGCGACGGGATCTCCACCGCCGACTTGGTCGTCTCCAGCTCGACCAGCGGGGCGTTGCGCTCCACCCAGTCGCCCTCCTCGACCAGCCACTCCAGCACGCGGGCGCTGATCAGGCCCTCACCCAGGTCGGGCAGCGGAAAGGTCACTTCAGCCACGGCGGTACTCCAATGTGGTCTGGACGGCGGTCAGGATGCGGTCGGCGCTGGGCAGGTACTCGTCCTCCAGCGCGCCCGACGGGTAGGGCACGTCGAAGCCGGTGACCCGCTGCACCGGCGCGCGCAGGTCGCCGAAGCAGCGCTCGGTGACCAGCGCGGAGACCTCGGCGCCGAGCCCGGCGGTCAGCGGGGCCTCGTGGACCACGACCGCGCGGCGGGTCTTCGCCACGGACGCGGCCAGGCCGTCGACGTCGATCGGCTTGAGCCAGCGCAGGTCCACGACCTCCAGCTCGACGCCGTCCTCCGCGGCGAGCTCGGCGACCTGCAGGCACCGGGCCACCATCGCGCCCCAGGCGACGAGCGTGGCGTGCTTGCCCGCGCGCACCACCCGGCTGGTGCCCGGCGGCACCGGCGGGACCGGTTCGGACGGGTCGAAGAACTCCCGCTGCCAGTAGCGGGGTTTGGGCTCCATGAAGATCACCGGGTCGGGGTCGGCGATCGCCTGCCGCAGCAGGTGGTAGCCCTCCGACGGCGTGGACGGCGACACCACCTTCAGGCCGGGCACGTGCGCGAACAGCGCCTCCAGGCTCTCCCCGTGGTGCTCCGGCGCGCGGATGCCGCCGAAGCTGGGCAGCCGCAGCGTGATCGGCATGTTCAGCACGCCCCGGCTGCGGTAGTGCATGCGCGCCACCTGGTTCACGATCTGGTCGAGCGCCGGGTAGCTGAAACCGTCGAACTGGATCTCCGGGACCGGGCGCCAGCCGTGCATCGCCAGCCCGACCGCCGTGCCCATGATCGCCGATTCGGCCAGCGGCGTGTCGAAGACCCGGTCGCCGAACTTGGCCTTCAGCCCGTCGGTCACCCGGAACACGCCGCCGAGCGTGCCGACGTCCTGCCCGAACACCAGCACCCGGTCGTCGTCCTCGCACGCGTGCTGCAGGGCCAGGTTGAGCGCCTGCTGCAGGGACAGCTCAGGCATCGAGGGACTCCTTCCACGCCCGCTGCTGCTCCAGCAGGGCCTTCGTGGGCTCGCGGTAGACGAACGAGAACAGCTCCGCCGCGTCCGGCGCGGCGGAGGCCTGCAGGCCCTCGCGGATCTCGCGCACCACGGCGGCGGCGTGCTCCTCTGCCGCGGCGACGTCGTCGGCGGAGAGCTGCTTCGCGGCCACCGCCAGCGGGTCGCGGTCGGTCCACGCCTGCTCGTCCTCCAGCGTCCGGTAGCGACCGGGATCGTCCGAAGTGGAGTGCGGGCCCACCCGGTAGGTCATCGCCTCGATCACCGTCGGGCCGCCGCCGTCGCGCGCCCGGTCCAGCGCGGCGCGGGTCGCCTCGAACACCGCGACCACGTCGTTGCCGTCGACGCGGTGCCCCTCGATGCCGTACCCGGCGGCGCGGGCGGCGACCGAACCACCGGCCACCTGCCGCTCGGTGGGCACCGAGATCGCCCAGCCGTTGTTCTGGCAGAAGAACACCACCGGCAGCTGGTAGACCCCGGCGAAGTTCATCGCCTCGTGCACATCGCCCTGCGAGCTGGCGCCGTCGCCGAAGTAGGAGATCGCCGCGCCGCCGGTCTGGTCCAGCTTCGCGCCCATCGCCCAGCCCACGGCGTGCGTCACGGGCCCGCCGACGACCGCGTTGATCGGCGCCAGGCGCGACGTCCGCGGGTCGTAGAGCCCGCCGTGCCAGGTGTTGAGGTGCGTGGCCAGGTAGGCGACGAGATCGACGCCCATCGCGACCGCGGCGCCGATGTCGCGGTAGCCGGGGAACGCGAAGTCCCGGTTCAGGTCGAGGGCGGCAGCGCTGCCCACCTGCGCGGCCTCCTGCCCCTTCGCCGGCGCGTAGGCGGGGAAGACGCCTTGGCGCTGCAGCGCGATTGCCTCCTCGTCGAGGCGCCGCGCCACCAGCATCAGTCGGTGCAGCGCGCGGAGATCAGCTGTGTGCATGCCCGGAAGAGTGCGCAACCACCGCCGGACCGTGCAAGAGTCACCCCTCAGGCTGATCACTGTGCTCGATCTGACCGGCGATATGCCGTTTTCACTGGACAAATTGCCCTGTGAACAGCCTCGGCGGCAGCGTTGACCAGCTGACCCACCTCGCCTCGGCAGCGCGGGCCAACGTATATGACGCTCCGCCGGACACCCGCGCCTCCCGCGCCACCGACCGGGAGCGGGCCGCGAGTGGTTTTCCCCGCGAAGCAACCCGGTCCGGGGCTTCCGGTGCCCGGTCGGCCGACCATTGACAACCGCGGTCCGCGCCCCGCAAGATTCCAGATCGTATTTGATTTCGTAGTTGATGTTGCCCAACGCAGCACCGCATCGGACACAGCAAAGGAGCTGCCATGCCCGAACCCGACCTCACCCGGGAGAGAACTCGGCGCGAGCACCGCCGAGTCGCGTTGGGCACGCTCGTCGGCACCACCATCGAGTGGTACGACTTCTTCATCTACGCCAACGCCGCCGCCCTGGTGCTGACGCCGATGTTCTTCGAGCCGTTCGTGGCCTCCTACGGCGAGCTCGCCGGGCGGTTGATCTCGTTCGCCACCGTCGGGGTCAGCTTCTTCTTCCGCCCGCTCGGCGCGATGGTCGCGGGGCACTTCGGCGACAAGCTCGGGCGCAAGGCCATGCTGGTCCTGACCCTGATGCTCATGGGCGCGTCCACGACGCTGATCGGCCTGGTGCCCGGCTACGCGTCCATCGGGATCTGGGCGCCGATCCTGCTCATCGTGCTGCGCATCCTGCAGGGCTTCTCCGCGGGTGGCGAGTGGGGCGGGGCCGCGCTCATGGCCGTCGAGCACGCCCCGGCGAACCGGCGCGGGCGCTACGGCGGATTCCCGCAGATCGGGGTTCCGGTCGGCATGCTGATCGCCACCGCGGTGCTCAGCGTCGTCACCGCGACGACCACCGAGCAGCAGTTCCTCGACTGGGGGTGGCGGGTCCCGTTCCTGCTGTCCGTGGTGCTCATCGCGGTGGGCATGGTGATCCGGCTGGGCGTCGCCGAGTCGCCGGTGTTCGCCGGGGCCGAGGGCGAGCAGGGCCGCGTCAAGCTGCCGCTGGTGCAGATGTTCCGGTTCAACGGGCCGCAGGTGCTGCAGGGGACGCTCACGTTCGCCGCGAACAACGCGGCCGGGTACATGGTGACCGGCGGCTACCTGCTCTCCTACACCACGACGGTCCTGGAGATGGACCGCTCGACGGTGCTCAACCTGGTCAGCTTCACCAGCGCCGCCTGGGTCGTCACGACGATGGCCAGCGCGATGCTGTCGGACCGGATCGGGCGGACCGCGGTGTACAAGATCGGGTTCGCCGCGCTGATCGTCTGGGTGTTCCCGATGTTCTGGCTGATCGACACCGAGAACGTGCTGCTGATCGGCCTGGCGATGCTGGTCTTCAGCATCGGCATCGGCTTCACCTACGGCCCGCAGGCGGCCATGCTCGCCGAGATGTTCCCCGCCCAGGTCCGCTACTCCGGGGCCGGGCTGTCCTACGCCTTCGGCGCGATCCTGGGCGGCGCCTTCGCCCCGATGATCGCGACCTGGCTGCAGGCCGCGTTCGGCAGCTCCATGGCGGTGTCCGGCTACCTGCTCGCCCTCGCGGTGGTCGGCCTGATCGCCACGTACACGATCAAGGACCGCACCGGCAAGTCCCTCGGCGCGGACGCGTTCGACATCCCGGGAGCCGCCGAGCTCTCCGCGGCGGCCAACCGGTAGCCGCCCGGCGCGGGGGGGCGGTCCGGGAAGCCGCACCGCCCCCGCCGTATACGATCGCAGGTGTCGCCAGCCGAGGACGGAACGAGGGAGATGCCGAGTACAGCCGGTGCGCAGGCGCTGTCGAAGTCGGAGAAGGTCTACCGGGAACTCCACTCCCGCATCCTGTCGGGGCGCTACGCCAGCGGATACCGGCTGGTCCTGGACCAGATCGCCCGCGAGTTCGGCACCAGCCCGGTGCCGGTGCGCGAGGCGGTGCGGCGGCTCGAGGCCGAGGGCCTGGTGACGTTCACCCGCAACGTGGGGGCCCAGGTCGCGGGCATCAACACCTCCGACTACGCCAACGCGATGCAGACCCTCGCCTACCTCGAAGGCGCGGCCACCAGCCTCGCCGCCGCGCGCATCACCCCGGAGCAGCTGGCGGAGGCCGCGTCGCTCAACGCGGAGATGCGCCAGCTGTGCGAGGGGACGCTGGACCCGGTGCGGTTCACCGAGCTCAACCACCGCTTCCACTGGGTGCTGTGCGAGAGCTGCCCGAACCAGCATCTGCTCGACCTGGTGCACCGGGAGTGGCAGCGGATGTCCGGCATCCGGCGCTCCAGCTTCACCTTCGTCCCGAGCCGCACCCTGTCCTCAGTGGACGAGCACGACCGGATCATCGCGCTCATCCGGGCCGGTGCCTCGCAGGAGGAGATCGAGCGCGTCGCGCGCGACCACAAGCTCCGGACGATGACCGAGTACGTGACCTCCCGCCCCGATTCCGCGTCCTGACGCCGCAGCCCGGCTCGTGCTGCGGGCGCTTAGGATTCGGGTGCCCCAGACCGAACGTTCGCCCGCGCACCGGGCAGGAAGGCACGACTCCATGCCCGACCGGCAGGCCGGCTCGCAGACCTTGAGCCGCGGCATCAGGTTGCTCGAGATCCTCGCCGCCGCCGACCGCAACCTGTCGATCGACGAGCTCGCCGCCGAGCTCGAGGTGCACCGCTCGGTCGCCTACCGGCTGCTGCGCACCCTGGAGGACCACGGGCTGGTCGTCCGCGACGGCGCCGGGCGGATCGCGCTCGGGGCGGGCTTGGCGGCGCTCGCCGCGGGCGTCTCGCGGGACCTGCAGTCCGCCGCGCTCCCCGAACTCGCCGACGTCGCCGACGAGTTCGGGATGACCTGCCTGCTCGCGGTGCAGCACGACGGCGACGAGGCCGTCACCCTGGTCAGCAGCGCGCCCCGGCAGACGGTGGCCGTGGTGTCCTACCGGCCCGGCCACCGCCACCCGATCACCCGCGGCGGGCCGGGCAAGGCGATCCTGCTGGAGCTCCCCGAGAGCGCCTGGCCCGCGGACATGACCGACGAGCTGCGCGCCGAGATCGCGGAGAGCCGCGCGCTGGGGTTCGCGCGCAGCAGCGACGAGGTAGTCCCGTCGCTGCGCTCCGTCGCGGTGCCCCTGGTCCTGCCCGACCAGCCGCTGGCCTCCATCGCGGTCATCCACGTCTCGCTCCCCCGCCCCGAGGCGGAGATCGCCGCACGCCTCAAGACCGCCGCGGAACGCGTGCAGCGGGCGTACGGCGCCTGACCCCGCGTCAGCTGCCGACGGGTCGCTTCGCGGCGCTGAAGATTCCCGCGAAGAACGCGGCCAGCTCGTCCACGGCGTCCAGCGGGAGCACGTCGGCCACGTAGTGGTCGGGCCGCACCACGACGAGCGCGCCGCCGCGGTCGATGCCGCGCGCCTCGAAGATGTCGTCCGCCGGGTCGGCGGCGTAGACCTTCTCGTAGTCCACGAGGGAGAACGGGCCGACCTTCGGCAGGAACGCCCGGGGCACCGCGCCGAGGTCGACGCCGTGGTGATCCTGCTGGTAGATGACCTTGACGTCGAACCACGCGTCGATGTCGCCGTCCTCCGGCGCGTACGCGACCACCGGTGAGTTCGGCGAGCTGACGATCCACTCGGCGAAGTCGGTGGTCTTCGACGGCTCCCCCGCGGCGGGCCGGTCGGCGAACGCGTAGATCCGCCAGCGCCCGTCCGCGCGGTGGTGGTGGCCCAGGTGCACCGGGTTGGCGTCGCAGACCCGGGTGACGCGGTTGGACTTGAAGCGCTTGCCGACCGGGAAGCCGGTGGCCAGGTCCTGGTGGGTGCCCGCGCCGATGATCATCGACGGCTGGTACTGGGTCATCAGCCCGGCGGGGAACTCCGCGGTCTTGACGTAGAAGTCCTCCAGCTCGGTGGGGTCGGACAGCTCCTCGGGCTTGGCGGCCATCAGGCTCGACCACTGCCGGTCGAAGTCGATCAGGTTCTGCGCGATCACCTGGCGCTCCGCGGAGTAGGTGTCCAGCAGCGCCTCGGGGGCGCGGCCGTCGAGCACGTGCGCGACCTTCCAGGCGATGTTCCAGCCGTCCTGGATCGACACGTTCATGCCCTGCCCCGCCTTCGCGCTGTGCGTGTGGCAGGCGTCGCCGGTGATGAACACCCGGGGGCTGCGGATGCCCACGAGCTCCTCCGGCACGTCGTCGAACTTCGCGGCCAGCCGGTGCCCCACCTCGTACACGCTGCGCCAGCAGACGTGCTTCACGTCCAGCTTGTACGGGTGCATGATCCGGTTGGCGCGGGCCTCGACCTCCTCCTGCGTCGTGTTGCGCACCGCGCCGTTGTCGTCCTCGGAGACCTCGCCCAGGTCGACGTACATCCGGAACAGGTGGTTGCCCTCCCGCGGGATGTGCAGGATGCTGCCGCCGTCGTGCGACTGGATGGCGCACTTGGTGCGGATGTCGGGGAAGTCGGTCTCGGCCAGCACGTCCATCACGCCCCACGCGTGGTTGGCCTGGTCGCCCACGAGTTCGAGGCCGATCGACTCGCGCACCTTGCTGCGCGCGCCGTCGCACCCGATCACGTACTTGGCCCGGACCGTCCGCTGCGCGCCCTCGTCCTCGCCCGCGCTGCGGCGCAGCGTGACCGCGACCGGGTACTCCCCCTCCTCGGCGACCTCGAGGGTGATGAACTCGTAGCCGTAGTCCGGGACCAGGCGCGCCGGGGCGTTGCGCGCCGCCTCGGCGAAGTAGTCGAGCACCCGCGCCTGGTTGACGATCAGGTGCGGGAACTCGCTGATCCCGGACGGGTCGTCAGGGGCGCGCGCGGCGCGGACGATGTTCTCCGGGTTCTCCGGGTCCGGCTTCCAGAAGGCCATCTCGGTGATCCGGTAGGCCTCCTCGGTGATCCGCCCGGCGAAGCCGAACGCCTGGAACGTCTCGACGCTGCGGGCCTGGATGCCGTCGGCCTGCCCCACCTCGAGGCGGCCCGGGCGGCGGTCGATGATGCGCGTGACGATGCCGGGGAACTGCGCCAGTTGCGCGGCAGCGATCATCCCGGCCGGGCCGCTGCCCACGATGAGGACGTCGACCTCCTCCGGGAGCTCCTCGGGACGATCGACACCGACCCCCGCGGGCGGCTGGATCCGCGGATCGCCGGAGACGTACCCGTGGTGGTGAAACTGCACGGTTCCTCCTCACATCGTTGTGGGTTCTACGCGTGACCCGCGCTTGTTCTATAAACGAACATGAAGTTCTAATATCGAACGGCCGTATCGTATAGTTCGGCCGCAGCCCCGCACAAGGGCGAAATGCGGGACGACGACAGCGGTTGTGCCGAGTTCCGGCGGAAGATCAGTTGTGCGCCAACCACTTTGCCCGTTCGGTTCGCGAATCCCGCCGAACGGAGCGGAAACCGCCGCGCCAACGACCGCTGGGGCCTGCCCGGTCCAGCTGGGCAGGCCCCGTCGGTCAGCGCGCGCCGACGGGCGGAGCCCCGGCCAGGGCTCCGCCGCCGGAAATCACCTGTGCAGGCCGGGAATCAGCACAGCAGCCGAAACCCGGGCGGCGCAAGTCGTTCGATCACAACGAGTTCCCGAGCTTGAAGCCCTCCGCGACGTCGTCCTTGCGGGTGTAGGAGAACCCGTCGGCGCCGATCGTCACGGCCATCTCGCTGGCGTCGGTGCGCTCCTGCACCGGCTGCGGGTTGCCGTCCAGGTCGAGGACCGGCGAGGCCTCGGTGTACCAGGACGGGACGACCGGGTTGCCCCACCAGTCGCGGCGCTGGTTGTCGTGCACGTCCCAGGTCACCACCGGGTTGTCCGGGTCGCCGGTGTAGTAGTCCTGGGTGTAGATCTCCACCCGGTGCCCGTCGGGGTCGCGGATGTAGAGGTAGAAGGCGTTGGACACGCCGTGCCGCCCGGGACCGCGCTCGATGACGTCGGACTTGCGCAGCGCGCCGAGCTTGTCGCAGATGGCCAGGATGTTGTGCTTCTCGTGGGTGGCGAAGGCGATGTGGTGCAACCGCGGCCCGTCGCCACCGGTGAGCGCGGTGTCGTGCACGGTCGCCTTGCGCCGCAACCACGCCGCGTAGGTGGTGCCCTCCTCGTCCTTGATGTCCTCGGTGACCCGGAACCCGAGCTCCTCCAGGTACTTCCGCCCCTTCGGCACGTCCGGGGTCACCTGGTTGAAGTGGTCCAGGCGCACCAGCGCTCCCGGGGTGTAGAGGTCGTAGCGCCAGGCCAGCCGCTCGACGTGCTCGACCTCGTAGAAGAACTCGTACGGGAAGCCCAGCGGGTCGGTGACCCGGACCGAGTCGCCGATCCCCTTGGTGAAACCGCCCTTCCGGCGCTCCGTGCGGCACCCGCGGGCGGCGAACCACCGCTCGGCCCGGTCCACGTCCTCCGGGGTGCGGACGCGGTAGGCGAACGCCGCCGCGGCGGCGACCGGGCCCTTGCGCAGCACCAGGTTGTGGTGGATGAACTCCTCGAAGGAGCGGAGGTAGATCGCCTCGTCGTCCTCCTCGGTGACCACCAGGCCGAGGGTGTCCACGTAGAACTCCCGGGAGGCGGCCAGGTCGGTGACCACCAGGTCCAGGTAGGCGCAGCGGACGATGTCGGGCGGGGTCAGCTCCGAGACACTCATCGTTGAACGTTCCTTCGCTTGCGTGACGCCCTCAGGCGCCGAACTTGGGGGTGTGGACGGGCGCCAGCGAGATGTGCACGGCCTGCTGGTCGGAGTAGAAGTCCAGCGACCGGTAGCCGCCCTCGTGGCCGAGCCCGGAGGCCTTCACCCCGCCGAACGGGGTGCGCAGGTCGCGGACGTTGTGCGAGTTCAGCCAGACCATGCCCGCGTCGATGCGCTGCCCGAAGTTGTGCGCGCGCTCGAGGTTCGAGGTCCACACGTAGGCCGCCAGGCCGTACTTGACGTCGTTGGCCAGCTGCAGCGCTTCCTCGTCGGTGTCGAACGGGGTGATCGCCACGACCGGGCCGAAGATCTCCTCCTGGAAGATCCGCGCGGTCGGCGGCACGTCCACGAACACCGTCGGCTGCACGTAGTTGCCCGACTCCAGGCCCTCCGGCCGACCGCCGCCGGCGGCCAGCTTGGCCTCGGTCTTGCCGATCTCGATGTAGCTGGTCACCTTCTGGTAGTGCTCGGGGTGCACCAGCGCGCCGACCTCGGTCGCCGGGTCGTGCGGGTCGCCCACCTTGATGTTCTTCGCCCGCTCGACGTAGCGCCGGACGAACTCGTCGTAGATCGGCCGCTCCACCAGGATCCGGCTGCCCGCCGTGCAGCGCTCGCCGTTGAGCGAGAACACGCCGAACACCGTCGAGTCGATCGCGGCGTCCAGGTCGGCGTCGGCGAACACCACGGCCGGGCTCTTGCCGCCGAGCTCCATGGACAGCGCCTTCAGCGTCGGCGCGGCGTTGGCGAAGATCAGCTTGCCGGTGGCCGATTCCCCGGTGAACGAGATCAGCTGCACGTCCTCGTGCTTGACCAGCGCGTCACCGGCCTCCTCGCCGATGCCGTTGACCAGGTTGAACACCCCGTCCGGCACCCCGGCCTCGCGGAAGATCTCCGGCCACAGGCTGGCCGACAGCGGGGTGAACTCGGCGGGCTTGAGCACCACGGTGCAGCCCGAGGCCAGCGCCGGGGCGAGCTTCCAGCTCTCCAGCATGAACGGCGTGTTCCACGGGGTGATCAGCCCGGCCACGCCCTTGGGCTTGCGGTTGACGTAGTTGACCTGCTTGCCCGGCACCTTGTAGGTGTCGTCGGCCTGCGCCACGATCAGGTCGGCGAAGAACCGGAAGTTCTCCGCGGCCCGCTTCGCCTGCCCGAGCGCCTGGGTGACGGGCAGCCCGGTGTCGAAGGTCTCGAGCTCGGCCAGCCGCTCGTTGCGGGTCTCCACGATGTCGGCGATCCGGTTGAGCACCCGGGCCCGCTCCCGCGGCAGCATCCGCGGCCAGGGGCCCTCGTCGAAGGCCTTGCGGGCGGCGGCGACGGCGCGGTCGACGTCGGCCTGCTTGCCCGCCGAGGCCTCGAGGTAGTTCTGGTTGGACACCGGGTCCAGGACGTCGAAGGTGGCGCCGTCCAGGCTGTCCACGAACTCGCCGTCGATGAAGTGCTGGATCCGCTTCGGGAGGTTCTGCGGCACGTGCTGGATCGTCATGGTCACTCTCCTCCGTTGGTGGCGGCACGGGCCGCGATGGTGTCGCCGTCGTCGACCGGCGAGAGGTGCTCGGCGCCTTCGGCCAGCAGCGCGCGGATCTTGTCCTTGCCCGCCTCGGTCGGCGCGATCAGCGGCGAGCGGACGTGGCCGGAGCTGATCAGGCCGCGCTGCTCCAGCACCCACTTGACCGGCGCCGGGTTGGTCTCCACGAAGATCAGGTCGACCAGCGGGTGCACGCCGTAGTGGATGTCCAGCGCCTCCTCCAGCCGCCCGGCGCGGAAGGCGTCGTACATCTTCTTCGTCGCGGCCGGGGCGATGTTGGCGGTGGCGCTGATGAAGCCGGTGCCGCCGAGGGCCAGCAGCGGCAGGCACAGCAGCTCGATGCCGGACCACACCAGCAGGTCCCGCCCGGCCGCCTTGATCACCCGGGAGAAGTGCTCGAAGTCCTTGGTGGTCTCCTTGATCCCGACGAAGTTCGGCACGTCGCGGTGCAGCCGGGCGACCGTCTCCGGCGCGATCTCCACCGCGGTCCGGCTCGGCACGTTGTAGGCGATGATCGGCAGGTCCGGGTACTCGGCGGCGACCGTCTTGTACCAGACGTAGAGCGCTTCCTGGGTGGGCCGCGCGTAGTACGGGGTGATGATCAGCGCGGCGTCGACGCCCGCGTCGTGCGCGGCACCGGTGAGCTCGATGGTCTCGTCGAGCTTGGCCGAACCGGTGCCGGGAACGACCGGCACCCGGCCGTCGACGGTCTTGATCACGGTGCGGATCGCCGCCGCCCGCTCGTCGATGGTCTGCGCGCTGGGCTCGCCGGTCGAACCGCCGATGGAGATCCCGTCCGAGCCCTGCTTGAGCTGCCAGTCGACGAGGTTGGCCAGCGACTCGTGGTCCACCGCGCCGTCGGCGGTGAACGGGGTGACCACCGGCGCGATCGATCCGGTCAGTTCCTCGGGGCGGGTGCGCCAGGCACCCGGGGTGTTGCTCATGTCGATCCTCCTGCGGGCTATGCGTCGGTGTTCGGTCGGTCGGTGCTGCGCTCGGCCTCGTACCGCTCCCGCCACTCGCCGGTCAGCGGGTAGAGGCCGTCGACGGCGGCGCCCTCGGCGACCCGGGCGGCGATCCACGCCTCCTCGGCCTCCTGCTCGATCGAGGCGTCGAGCACCTCGCCCAGCAGCGCCGGCGGGATGACCAGGACCCCGTCGTCGTCGCCGACGATCACGTCGCCGGGCTGCACGGTCGCGCCGCCGCAGGCGACGGTGATGTCGGAGTCCCACGGCACGTGGCGCCGCCCGAGGACGGCCGGGTGCGGGCCACCGGAGAAGGTGGGGATGTCGAGCTCGGCGACCGCGGTCCAGTCCCGCACGCCGCCGTCGGTGACGATCCCGGCCGCGCCCCGGACCTGGGCCCGCAGCGCGAGGATGTCGCCGACCGTGCCGCTGCCGCGCTCGCCGCGGGCCTCGACCACCAGCACGTCGCCGGGGCCGAGCGCGTCGAAGGCCCGCTTCTGCGCGTTGTAGCCGCCGCCGTGGCTGCGGAACAGGTCCTCACGAGCAGGCACGAAGCGCAGCGTCCGCGCCCGCCCGATCATCTTCCGGCCGGGGCTGTTGGTGCGCACGCCGTCGATGGAGAGCTGGTTGTAGCCGCGCTTGCGCAGCTGCGAGGACAGCGTCGCCACCGAGACCTGCTGCAGCTTCGCCACCAGCTCGTCGGTGAGCTCGAACGGCGCCGGGAGCCCGGCGGCCTCGCGGCTGCCCCACGCCTCGGTCCGCTGGTGGTCGTCGACCGCGGGCTGCGCGCTGAACTCCGGCAGCGGGGTCTCCCCCTCGACCACGGTGGTCCGCAGGCGGCCGGTGCGGTGCTCGGTGCCCGGGACGTCCACCTCGACCTCGACGACGTCGCCCGGGCCCACCACCGACGACCCGGCGGGGGTGCCGGTGAGCACCACGTCGCCCGGTTCCAGGGTGATCAGCTGGGAGAGGTCGGCGACCAGCTCGCCGAACGGGAAGACCACGGTGCCCGCGGAGTCCTCCTGGACGAGCTCGCCGTTCACCCAGGTCCGGACCCGCAGCGCGGCCGGGTCGAGCTCCGCGGCGGGCAGCGCGGCGGGCCCGAGCGGCGTGTAGCCGTCGCCGCCCTTGGAGCGCAGGTTCGAGCCCTTGTCCGCGGCGCGCAGGTCGTAGACGCCGAGGTCGTTGGCCGCGGTCACGGCGGACACGTGCGACCAGCCGTCCTCGCGGGCGACCCGGCGGGCGGTCTTGCCGATGACCAGCGCGATCTCGCCCTCGAAGGCCAGCAGCTCCGCCCCCGGCGGGCGCTCCACGGTCTGGTCGGAGGCGGCCAGCGAGGTCACCGGCTTGAGGAAGTACGACGGCTTGGCCGGGGCCCGGCCGCGCTGGGCGATCCGCGACGGGTAGTTCAGGTGCAGCGCGATCACCTTGCCCGGCCGCCCGACCAGCGGGTGCCGGGCGAGTCCATCGCTGGCAGAACGGACATCGTCGTGCGTCATGACGACGATCGTATATGATGACGTATCTGACATCAACGCCGAAGCGCGCGGAGGGAGCGGGACCAGGCGCCTCGGGCAAGATGGAGCGGACATCAGCGAAGCGAGGAACCATGACCACCGGCCGCGTCACCAGCAAGTCCCAATTGGCCTACGAGTGGCTCCACGAGCGGATCGTCACGCACCGCTTCACGCCCGGCTACCGGCTGGTGCTGAGCCAGATCGCCGGTGAGCTCGGCGTCAGCGTCGTCCCGGTCCGCGAGGCCATCCGCCGGTTGGAGGCCGAAGGCCTGGTCACCTTCGAGAAGAACATCGGCGCCCAGGTCGCCCTGGTGGACGAGGGCGAGTACGTGACCACGATGCAGACGCTGGCGGTCGTCGAAGGCGCCGCCACCGGCTTCTCCGCCCCGCTGCTGACCGCCGAGGACCTCGCCGAAGCGCGGGCGGTGAACCAGCGGATGCGGGAGTGCCTCGAGCACTTCGACCCGCGCCGCTTCACCGAGCTCAACGAGGAGTTCCACGCGGTCCTGTTCGCCCGCTGCCCGAACGAGCACATCACCGACCTGGTGCGCCGCGGCTGGAGCCGCCTGCGCCTGCTGCGCAACTCGACCTTCAGCTTCGTCCCGGGCCGCGCGGTCGAATCGGTGGCCGAGCACGACCGCCTGATCACCCTGATCGAGGACGGCGCCGACCCCCTCGACATCGAGCTGGCCGCCCGCCGCCACCGCACGGCCACCCTCGACGCCCTCCGCCAGTTCCAACGCGACCACGACCACCGCGAGCAGGCGTAGGAGGCCGCCCCGAGCTGGTCGCCCGGGGCGGCTCCGCTACTTGGTCTCGCCCGCCAGGTCGACGTCGCGGCCCTCCCGGACGGCCAGCACGCAGGACGCCGAGACCAGGAACGACAGCGCCCACACCAGGGCGACCAGCCACAGGTCGCCGCCCGCCGCCAGCACCAGGCCGGAGGCAATCACCGGGGTGAACCCGGCGCCGAGGGTGGAGGCCGTCTGGTAGGCCAGCGACGCGCCGGTGTAGCGCATCCTGGTCGGGAAGAGCTCGGCGGCGAACGCGCCGAACGGCCCGAAGATGACGCCCTGGACGATGCCGTTGGCCAGGAAGAGGCCGATCGCGAACCCCCACAGCGTGCCCGACTGCAGCAGCAGGGTGATCGGGTACGCCAGCACCGCCCCGGCGACCATCCCGGCGAGCATCACCGGCCTGCGGCCGAACCGGTCGGACAGGCGGGCGGCGAACCAGATCCCGACGACCGTCAGCGCCGCCCCGACCGCCTTGACGTTGAGCACCCCGGTCCGGTCCACGCCGAGCCCGATCACGTGCGCCACCGCCCACACCGTCATCAAGCCCTGCACGGTGTAGGAGCTCATCCCGGCGACGATGCCCAGCACCAGGTTGCGCGGGTACTGCCCGACGACCTCCAGCAGCGGGATCTTCCGGCGCTCGGCCTCGTCCTCCAGCTCCAGGAACAGCGGCGTCTCGGCCACCTTCACCCGGATCAGCAGGCCGATCCCGATCAGCACCGCGCTGAGCAGGAACGGCACCCGCCAGCCCCAGCTGAGGAAGTGCGCGTCCGGCAGCGCCGAGAACGCGGCCACCACCAGCGTGGCGAGCACGGCACCGGCGGGCCCGCCCATGTTGGCGAAGCTCGCCGCGAACCCGCGCCGCTCCGGCGGGGCGTGCTCGAGCGCCACGAGCATCGCGCCGCCCCACTCGCCGCCGACGGCCAGGCCCTGCACCAGCCGCAGCACGACCAGCAGAGTCGGTGCCACGACGCCGATCTGGGCGCTGGTCGGCAGCAGGCCGATGGCGGTGGTGGCCGCGCCCATCAGCACCATCGACAGGATCAGCACGCCCTTGCGGCCGAGGCGGTCGCCGAAGTGGCCGAAGATCGCGCCGCCGAGCGGGCGGGCGACGTAGCCGACGGCCAGCGTGCTGAACGAGGCGAACAGGCCCACCGCGGGCGGCATCCCGGCGAAGAACAGCTTGCCGAACACGAGGCTGGCGGCGGTCGCGTAGAGGATGAAGTCGTAGAACTCGATGGCGCTGCCGATGAAGCTGGACGCCAGGATGCGCCGCATCTCCGGGGTGTTCAGGCTGTCCGATGTGGACTCGCGCGTCGGGGCGGCGGTCTGCGGGTTCACGATGCGACCACCCCTTCGCGCGAGATGGCGCCGAAGGGCAGCACGTCGAGGTCGTCGGGGACGAGGAAGGCACCGCGGCACCGGGCGGCAGCGGCCTCCCACACCGATCGGGGCGCGGTGCCGGGCACCAGGTGGTGCAGGGCGAGCGCTCTCGCGCCCGCGGCGTTGGCGATGTCCACCGCCTGCTCCGGGCTGGTGTGCGACTTGGTGTGGTGGTCGATCGAGGCCTGCGCGGTCGGACCGCCGCCCGCGTAGGTGCGGTGCACCCAGTCGAAGTCGATCGCCTCGTGCAGCAGCAGATCGGTGTCGCGGGCGAGGCGGACCAGGTTCTCGCAGGGCGCGGTGTCGCCGGAGATCGTGGCGGAACCGTGCGCGGTGTCGAAGCGGAAGGCGAACGCCGGGGCGATCGGCGGGTGCCGCACGAGGGTGGCCGTGACGGTCACCAGCTCGTCGGCGTAGACCTCGAACGGCTGCACGCCGTCGGGCGTCGGGTTGTCGTTCGGGTGGTAGCCGATGCCCTCGGGGATGCGGATGTCCTCGGCGCGGAAGCGGTCGAGCGGACTGGGCCGCAGCGCATCGAGCACCCGGTCGTTCAGGTCGGTGGCGTGCGCGGCCATCAGGTGCTGGAACATCGCCGCCGTGCCCGGGGTCGGCTGCTCGGGGAACACCGGGGACGGCGGCACCACCGCGCGGGGCGCGACGGGCGGCAGCGCTCCCCGGTCGCCCGGTCCGACGATCCGGATCGCGGGCTGGTCCTCGGCCAGCGCGAACATGCCGAACAGCGCCAGGCTCGCCAGGTCGACGGTGTGGTCGGAGTGCAGGTGGGTCAGGAACACCGCGCGCAGCGAGCTGATCGGGATGCCCGCGAGGTTGAGCTGCCGCCCGGCACCGTGCCCGGCGTCGACGAGATAGGTGCGGTCGCCGACGAGGACGGCCGTGGCGATGCCCGCGCGCTTGCCCGCGTCCTCGCCGGACCACCAGCGGGGCCCTCCTGCGGTGCCGAGGGTGACGACCCTCGGGCGCGGATCGGCGGGGAGGCTTGTGGTGTGGGTCATGCCGACGATTGGAAACCACGCCACTCATCGACACCAATACCGAATTTCGCGCCTGTCGATAGAAGCGGGCTATGCCAGCATCTCCAGGAACGCCTGCGCTGCGGGCGACAGCTTCCCCGGGCGGCGGAACAGGTCGATGCGGCGGTTCAGCACCGGGTCCACCGAGCACAGCACCGCCCCTTCCAGCTCGGCGAGCCGCGCGAGCGGGCGCGGCAGCACCGCGCAACCGGCACCGGCCACCACCAGGTGCAGCGCCGATTCGCGGTGGCCCACCTCCACCACGACGTTGGGTTCGGTGCCGCGGCGCTCGGCTTCCGCGCGCAGGAGATCGCGCACCAGGGTGCCCTCGAACCCGGTCACCACCTCCCTGGTGAGCAGCTCCTCGACGGTCATCCGACCGCCCGGCGGCGGGGTGCTGCCCGGCGGCATCGTGATGACCAGTTCCTGCTCGCCGACCGGGATGCTCTCCAGGTCGTCGACCGGACGCGGCACCGCGTCGGCCAGGCCGAGCTCGGCCTCCCCGGTGCGCACGGCGGCGCGCACGTCGTCCTCGGACTCCGGCTGGTTCAGCCGCACCCGGACCCGCGGGTGGCGGGCGCGGAACCGGCCGATCACCCGGGCCAGCGGGTCCAGCGCGAGCGTGGGCAGCGTGACCAGGTCCAGCCTGCCCGCCATCAGCCCGGTCACCTCGCGCACCGCGGCCCGCCCGGTCTCCATCTCGCGCAGCGCCCGGCGGGCGAAGTCGATCAGCGCGGAACCGGCCGAGGTGAGCCGCACGCTGCGCGGCAACCGGTGGAACAGCTCCGCACCCAGCTCCCGCTCCAGCCCCTTGATCGAGTGCGAGAGCGACGGCTGCGCCACGTGCAGCGCGGCAGCCGCCGCGGTGAACCCGCCGTGGTCGACCACGGCGAGGAAGTACTCGAGCTGACGTCGTTCCACGCGCACACGTTAGGCGCGCGGGCGACGGTCGACCAGGAGCGGGCGGCTACTGCTGGCGGTCCGCGATGCCCTTCATGCACCACTCGCCGTTGGTGACGCCCAGGACGACGTCGATCGGGACGGTCTGGGTCTGCCCCTGCGCGGTGAGCGTGAGGTCCACGGGGGTCAGCGCCTCGCTGTCCAGCGAGCGGCGCGGCGGCCCCGACTGCTTGGCGGACTGGATGAGCTGCAGCGCCTGCGGCGGGAGTTGCGGGGCCAGCGCGCCGTCGGTGCCGCGGCAGGAGTTCTCCGCCAGACCGCTGGCGTTCTTGCTGGCCAGCGCCGCAGTGACCGCGGACGCCGTGTCGTCCGGTGCGCCCGGTCCGACGAGGAAGTCCGGCTTGGCCAGCCCGGCGATCGCCAGCCCGGCGACGGCTCCCACGACCAGACCGCTGCCGAGCCCGACGAGCAGCCCCTTCTTGCTCCCTCGGCTCGGAGCGGCTGGTGCCTCCTCGGCCGGTTCGTGCTGGGCCTCCTCAGCCGGTTCACGCTGGGATTCCCCGGCCGGTTCGCGCTGGGCCTCCTCGGCCTGGCCTTCAGCTTGCGCCGCAGCCTCCTGCTCGGGGTTCTCCCCGCGCACCGGGTCTTCGCCCGCCGACTCGTCCCGGCTCGGTTCGGCCATGCTGCGTACCTCCCGCGACGCCCTTGCCAGCGCCGACACGTCGAACGTGGTGCTCTTCCGCCCGCCACCCTGCCTGCGCCGGCAACGCACGTCCACGAACGCACCGCGGAGAGTGGCATTACTCATAGGTCGACGATCTGGCGCCCAGCCGCGGTTGGTCCACATCGGATGGATTCGAGAACGTCGTTCCGAGGCTCGACGTCTTCCGCCCGATTGGTCCATTTCGGACGCATCCGCGAGACCCATCCGCCCGAATCGCGCGGTATGCCCGCTGAGGGCACCGGCTCGTGCGCGCTGGAACCGGCGCAGGGCTCGCGGCCGAAGTCAACCCCTTGCCCGCGAGGTCGGGGAGCGAGTTGAACGGCGGCCCGCTCGGCGGTAGGCCTGGATCAGCACTTCTCGACAGCTGGAGGACGACCATGCGCTACACCCGACTCGGAACGACCGGGCTGGAGGTCTCGTCGGTCTGCGTGGGCTGCATGAGCTTCGGGGAGCCGGACCGCGGCACCCACGCCTGGACCCTCCCGGAGGAGCCCAGCCGGGAGATCATCCGGGCCGCGCTCGAGGCCGGGATCAACTTCTTCGACACCGCCAACGTGTACTCGAACGGTTCCAGCGAGGAGATCGTCGGCCGGGCGCTGAAGGACTTCGCCTCGCGCGAGGACGTCGTGATCGCCACCAAGGTGCGGATGCGGATGCGCCCGGGGCCCAACGGCGCCGGGTTGTCGCGCCGGGCGATCATGGCCGAGATCGACAACAGCCTGCGGCGGCTCGGGACCGACTACGTCGACCTCTACCAGATCCACCGGTGGGACCACGAGACGCCCATCGAGGAGACCATGGAGGCGCTGCACGACGTGGTGAAGGCGGGCAAGGCCCGCTACATCGGGGCGTCCTCGATGCACACCTGGCAGTTCGCCAAGGCCCAGTTCACCGCCGAGCGCAACGGCTGGACGCGGTTCGTCACCATGCAGAACCACTACAACCTGCTCTACCGCGAGGAGGAGCGGGAGATGCTGCCGTTCTGCGCGGACCAGGGCGTGGGGTCGATCCCGTGGAGCCCGCTGGCCCGGGGGCGGCTGACCCGCCCGTGGGACGCCGCGACGGCGCGGTCCGAGACCGACGAGTTCGGCAAGACCCTGTACCTGGACAGCGACCGGACGATCGTCGAGCGGGTCCAGGAGCTCGCGGGCAAGCGCGGCGTCTCCGCCGCGCAGATCGCGCTGGCGTGGGTGCTGCGCAACCCGGTGGTCTCCGCGCCGATCGTGGGCGCGACCAAGCTGACGCACCTGCAGGACGCGATCGCCGCGGTGGACGTGACCCTCGACGACGCCGAAGCGGCGTACCTGGAGGAGGCCTACGCCCCGCACAACACCGCAGGTTTCGCCTAAGCCCCGGTTCCGGGGCCCCGCGCGGCGGGGCCCCGGCGGTCAGCGCTCGGCGACGCGCTCGACCCGGCCGACCAGCAGGACGTAGGACAGGATGCCCGCGACGGTCACCGCGGTCATGTAGACGAAGGCCGGGGTGAAGCTGTCCTCCGTGACCAGGAAGCCGATCACGATCGGCGTCGCGATCGAGGACAGGTTGCCGATGAAGTTGAACATCCCGCCGGTGAGCCCGAGCAGCCGTTCCGGCGCCAGCGCCGAGACCAGCGACCAGGTGATCGAGGCCAGCCCATTGCCGAAGAACGCCACCGACAGGAACACGATCACCAGCGCCGTCGAGTCGGTGAAGCTCGCCCCCACCATCAGCGTGCTCAGCAGCAGGCCGATGATGATCGGCGCCTTGCGCGCCAGGCCCAGCGACGCACCCCGCCGCAGCAGGAAGTCCGAGACCAGGCCGGAGGCCAGCACGCCGACCAGCGCGGCCACGAACGGCAGCGAGGCCAGGAAGCCGGACTTGATGTAGTCCATCCCGCGGTAGTCCACCAGGTAGGTCGGGAACCAGGTGAGGAAGAACCACAGCGTCGAGGTCAGGCAGAACTGGCCGAGGTAGATGCCCCACAGCTTGCGCCGCCCGAGCACCGTGGCGAGGTCGCCGCGGGTGATCCGGGCCCGCCGCGGCTGCTCGTCGACCAGGTCGACCAGGCCGCCGCCGGAGCGGATCAGCTCGACCTCGGCGGCGTTGGCCCGCGACTCGCGCGGTTCCCGGTAGCCGAGGTACCAGACGACGCCCCAGACGATCCCGACCAGGCCGGTGAGGATGAAGACCCAGTGCCAGGACACCGCCGCCTGCAACCAGGACAGCACCGGGGTCAGCAGCGCCAGGCCGATGAACTGCCCGGAGGTGTAGAAGCCGATGGCGGTGGCGCGCTCCCGCTCGGGGAACCAGACCGTGGCGACCCGGCTGTTGATCGGGTACGCCGGTGCCTCGCACGCGCCGACCAGCAACCGCAGCACGATCAGCGCGACGAACCCGCCGACCACGCCCATGAACAGCGTCGCCAGCGACCACAGCACCAGGCACAGCGGGTAGAGCACGCGCGGCCGGATCCGGTCCACCAGCCAGCCGCCGGGGATCTGCATCGCCGCGTAGGTCCAGCCGAACGCCGAGAGCAGCAGCCCCTGCTGGGCGGTGGACAGCTCCAGCTCCTCGGTGATGGCGGGCAGCGCGATCGACAGGTTCGAGCGGTCCAGGTAGTTGATCACGACGGTGCCGAACAGCAGCACGGCGATGAGCACGCGGGCGCGGGAAGCGGTGGCCGCCCGCGCCGCCGTTGCGGTGTCGGTCATCGCGCTCACCACTCCGCCACGGAGCCGTCGGCGTGCCGCCAGACCGGGTTGCGCCAGCGGTGGCCCTCGGCGGCGCGCTCGACCACGTACTCCTCGTTGATCTCGATGCCCAGGCCCGGGCCGGTCGGGATCGCGACCTGCCCGTCGTCGTAGCGGAACACCGCCGGGTCGGCCAGGTAGTCGAGCAGGTCGTTGGAGGTGTTGTAGTGGATGCCCAGGCTCTGCTCCTGGATCGCGGCGTTGTAGCAGCCCGCGTCGATCTGCAGGCAGGCGGCGAGCGCGATCGGGCCCAGCGGGCAGTGCAGCGCCAGCGCCACGTCGTGGGCCTCGGCCATGTGCGCGATCTTGCGGGCCTCGGTGATGCCGCCGCAGTGCGACGGGTCGGGCTGGACGATGTCCACCGCCCCGGAGGCCAGCACCGACTTGAAGTCCCACCGCGAGTACAGCCGCTCCCCCAGGGCGATCGGGATCGGCGATCCCTTCAGCACGTCGGCGACGTCCTCCAGGTGCTCGGAGAGCACCGGCTCCTCGACGAACATCAGCCGGTAGGGCTCCAGCTCGCGCAGCAGCACCTTGGCCATCGGCCGGTGCACGCGGCCGTGGAAGTCCACGCCGATGCCGATGTCCGGGCCGACCGCCTCGCGCACCGCGGCGACGTTGGCCACGCACCGGTCGACCTTGGCCCAGGTGTCGAGGTACTGCAGCTCCTCGGTGCCGTTCATCTTCACCGCGGTGAAGCCGCGGTCGACCACGGCGCGGGCGGCCTGCGCGGTCTCGGCCGGGCGGTCGCCGCCGATCCAGGAGTAGACCTTGATCCGGTCCCGCACCCGGCCGCCGAGCAGGTCGTGCACGGGCAACCCGAGCGCCTTGCCCCGGATGTCCCACAGCGCCTGGTCGATCCCGGCGAGCGCGCTCATGTGGATGCCGCCGCCCCGGTAGAAACCACCGCGGTAGAGCACCGTCCAGATGTCCTCGATCCGGGACGGGTCCTGGCCGACGAGGTAGTCGGAGAGCTCGTCCACGGTGGCGGCCACCGCGTCGGCGCGCCCCTCCAGGACCGGCTCACCCCAGCCGACGACGCCCTCGTCGGTCTCGATCTTCAGGAACAGCCAGCGCGGCGGCACCTGGTATGTCGTCATTGACGTGATCTTCATCTGGTGCGTTTCCCTCTATCTCGTGCTGTCGGTGCCGGACCAGGCGCGGCGCATCGCGACCGCGCGGGCGCCGACCTGCGCCGGGGTGTCCCCGGGCCGGTAGAGCGCGGAGCCGAGCCCGGCCCCGCCCGCTCCGGCCGCCGCCCACGCGGCGAGGTTGGTCTCGTCGACCCCGCCGACCGGCAGCATCTCGACGTCCGGTGGCAGGACCGCCCGCCACGCCTTCATCCCGGCCATCCCCACCGCGTCGGCGGGGAACAACTTCAGGTGCCGCGCCCCGGCCGCGATCGCGGCGAACGCCTCGGTCGGGGTGGCCACCCCGGGGTAGGGCCGCATGCCCGCCTCCACCGCCGCGGCGATGACCGCGGGATCGGTGTTGGGCGCGACGACGATCCGCGCCCCGGCGGCGCGCGCTCGCGGCACGTCAGCGACGTCGACCACCGTGCCGACCCCCACCGCGCAGCGCTCCCCCACGGCCCCGGCCAGCCGCTCCACCGAGGTGAACGGGTCCGGGGAGTTCAGCGGCACCTCGATGGCGTCCACCCCGGCCTCGACGAGCGCCTCGCCGATGGCGAGCACCTCGTCCGGCGTGACGCCGCGCAGGATCGCGATCAGTCCGCTGCCGTTCACTGCCATTGCTCCTCCTGTGCTTCGGGCTGGTGGAGTCCGGTCGAGCTCGCGATCCGCCAGAGCCCGCGGGCCGCGACGTCCTCGGTCAGGACGGTCGGGGCGACGCCGTGCGCGGCCAGCGCCTGCTGGTAGCGGCGGCACAGGTCCTCGGTGCCGCACAGCAGCACCTGGCCCGGGCCGGTGCTCGGCAGCAGGTGCGCGACCTCGTCGGCGATGAGCACGCCGGAGACGTAGTCGGGCACCGACGCCGGGTCCAGGAGGCCGTCGAGCACCAGCGGGCGGGCTCCGAAGAGCTCGGCCGCCAGGCCGCGCGAGCGCCCGGCGATCAGGCCGCGGGCGAACGCCTCGTCGTCGCGGCGCGGTTCGGCGGCCGTGCGGGCGAGGATCCCGTCGGCGGTCAGCAGCCCGAACAGCTCGCCGGACATCGCCGTGGTGAACGAGCGCACCTCGCCGTCGTCGACCCGCACCCACTTCCCGTGCGTACCGGGCAGGACCAGGGTGACCGCTCCGGTGGGCTCCCCCAGCACTTCCAGCGCACCGATGATCTGCGCCTCCTCGCCGCGGATCACGTCGCCGGGCACGCCTTCGGCGGACGGAACCCGCAGGCCCGGCACGAGGTGGGCGAGGCCCCGCCGGTGCCGCACCGGCACGAGCGCGTCGGCGCCGAAGCGCAGGTCGGCGGGAACGGTGCGGTAACCGGCGTCGGCCCAGCCCTGCGCGCTGCCGACCATGCCGCAGGCGATCACCGGCAGGTCCGGGTGCGCGGTGACCCAGTCGCCGCAGGCCGACCAGAACGCCGCCTCGTAGGCGAGCTCCCGCGCGCGGACGTCGCGGACGTCGATGCCCGCCGTGGTGGCGAGCAGGCCCTGGTCGGGTCGGCGGACGTCGAGGATCCCGCCGGTGCGGTCGAGCAGCCAGGCGCGCTGTGCGGAGGTCCCCCAGTCGAGCGCGATCAGGCTCGGGGTGCGGCGGGCGTCGGTCATGGGCGCCAACTCTGCGAGATGGTTCCCGATAATGCGAACACGGTCCCCATATGTAGGATTCGGGCCATGCCTACCGAGGACTCCACCGCTCCCCCGGGCACCCAGACGCTGGCCAGAGGGCTCGCGGTGGTGCGCGCGGTCGCCGACGGCGCCACCGATCTGCGCGGCCTCGTCGAGCGGACCGGGCTGGGCCGCAGCACCGCGCACCGGCTGGTGCAGCTGCTGGTGCAGGAGGGGTACGTGCGGTCCGGTCGGGACGGCTACGCGCTCGGACCGACGCTCATCGAGCTCGGTTTCCAAGCGCTGCACGGCAACCCGCTGCCGGTGGTGGCCCGACCGGTCCTCGAAGAGCTGTCGGCGCAGCTGCAGGACACGGTCCACCTCGCGGTCCGCGACGGCTCGTCGGTGCTCTACCTGGACAAGCTGCCCGGTTCGCGCGGCGCGGAGATGCGCTCCCGGATCGGCCACCGGATGCCGCTCACCCGCACCGGGGTCGGCATGGCCCTGCTGCTGGACTCACCGCACGAGTGGGAGCAGCTCTACCAGGCCGAGACCCCGGTGGAGCCCGCGCTGGCCACCGGCGACGTCGAGGCGTTCACCGCCCGGATGCGCGAGTACGCGGCGTCGCAGGTGACGATGGACAACGAGGACAACGAGCCGGGCATCCGCTGCGTGGCCGCCCCGATCCGCGACGCCACCGGAGCCCTGGTGGGCGCGATCAGCGTCTCGGCCACCCGCCCGTACATGCCCGCGGCCCGGATGCGCGGCCTGGTCAAGGTGGTCTGCCGCGCGGCCCAGCGGATCTCCGCCGCCCTGGGCCACCGAAGCAGCTGAGCACTCGACCTCATCCGACCGTCCAATGAGGACCAGAGCGCTGGCGCAGACGTCGTCCCACAGCCCAGAACCCGGGCCCAGGGGTGCGAAAGAGTTTCGAGAGCGACGAACATGATCTCGTAGTCCCGAGCCCCGGTTTTCTCCTTTCACCACCGTGAAGGCGATGAATGCGGGAGCTTCTTCACCGGACCAGTTCTGCACGGCGAACAATCCAGGACGTGGAGGACGAACAGATCGAACATTTCCCCGCGCGACGGGCAAATTCGTCCAGCCCAGCAGGCCCTGGTCCTCCCTGTGCGCGCCTCCGCAGCGTGGCGCACACTGCCAGGTGAGCGTCCGAAGCGGAAAGCACGATCCACCTGGAGGCTCCAGATGACCAGCGAGAAGATTCGCGATCCGGAGACCGATGCCCTGTTGACGCCGAAGAACGCCGCGGTGGTCATCATCGATTACCAACCGGTGCAGGTGAATTCGATCAATTCGATGGACCGCCAGCTGCTCGTCAACAACATCGTCGGACTGGCCAAGATCGCGCGAACCTACGAACTGCCGATCGTCCACTCGACGGTCAACGTCGAAACCGGCCTCAACAAACCACCGATCCCGCAACTGCGGAAGGTCCTGGACGACCTGCCCACCTACGACCGCACCTCGATCAACGCCTGGGAAGACCGCGAGTTCGTCGACGCGGTCAAAGCCACCGGCCGCGGGAAACTGGTGATGACGGCCCTGTGGACGGAGGCGTGCTTGACCTTCCCCACGCTCGACGCGTTGCGCGAGGGCTACGAGGTCTACCCGGTCGTGGACGCTGTCGGCGGCACGTCGGTAGCCGCCCACGAAGCCGCGCTGCGACGCGTGGAACAGGCCGGAGCACGGCCCATCACCTGGGTGCAACTGCTGTGCGAGCTCCAGCGCGACTGGAACCGGAAGGAAACCGCCGACCAGTTCATGACCCTGTTCATCGAGACAGGCGGCACCGCAGGCCTGCAGTTCGCCTACGACCGCGGCTGACGCCGCCAAGCTCACCTTCCTGCCGAAGGCCCGGCGGGTCGCGCTCGCCGGGCCCTCGATGCGCGTTCCCAGCCATCCGAGGTCAGCTCGTGCTCGGGTAGTCGGTCACCACGAACCCGACCGCGAGCAGAACGCCGCCGATCAGCGTGAGCTGACCCCGACGAATCGGCGAGCACCTGCCGAGCTCCGGACCGGTCCGCCGAAGTTTCCATGCACGCGCATCAAGACGAGGTTCCGTCCTGCTGCGCGCGTCGGGCCGCCAGCTCCGCTCGGGAGCGGACGCCGATCTTCGCGTAGATGCGGGTCAGGTGGTACTGCACGGTCTTGACCGAGATGAAGAGCTCGGCGGCCACCGCCTTGTTGCTCCTGCCCTGCGCGACCAGCTCGGCGACGGCTTCCTCCTGGGGCGTGAGCTCGTCGAACTCCCGGTGTCCGCGCACGGCGTTCACCCCGCCCGCGGCGAGCTCCCGCTCGCACCGCGCGACGTAGGTGTCCGCACCGAGCGCCAGGTAGGCGTCCCGGGCGGTCGTGATCACCGCGTCCGCCTCGGCACGCCGCCCGGCGCGGCGCAGGGTCTGGCCGAAGGCGAAGTGCACGCGCGCCCGGTCGTAGCGGAGCGGAAGCGGTTCGAGCAGGCCGATCGCGCGCTCGAAGGAGGCCCGCGCGGCGTCGAGGTCGCCCCGCATGCCGTGCCACCGCCCGCGGGCGTAGGCGAGCCTTGCGCGGGCCGATGCGTGCTGTCGCGCGTCGGCCGCCTCCTCGTGGTGGGTCAGGAACGCGTCGGCTTCCTCCGACCGTCCGATGAGGACCAGCGCGTTGGCGTAGACGTCGGTCCACGGCCAGAACCCGGGCTGGCTCACCCACTCCCTGGCCCAGGGCTGCGAGAGCGGTTCGAGGGCGCGCACCACGGCGGCGTAGTCCGCGCGCGCCTCGCAGAGCGCGGCCCGGGCCAGGGCCGCCGGGACCCGCATGATCTCGTAGTCCCGGGCTCCGGCGTCACCGGCGCGCAACGAGCTCTCGGCCGCGTCCCAGTCGCCCCGCAGGGCGTGCACCTGGGTGCGGGTCCAGGCCAGCAGCGGCACGAGCAGGTTCATCCCGGAGCGCTCGGCGAGTTCCAGCCCGGCCGTCGCGGTCCGCAGCGCCTCCGCCCACTCCCCGATCGCGAACTGGACCCTCGCGAGCCACCCGTGCGCCCACAGGGAGATGCGCAGCGAGCCGCCGAGGAAGTCTGTCGGCAAAGCGCTTTCGAGTTCTTCCCGCGCGCGGTCGGGCGCGTCGGCGGCCAGGTGCAACCACCCGGCGGCCATCGTGACCCGCTGCAGGACGGGCCCTTCCGGAACCCGCTCCATCAGTGCGGGGTAACCGCGCAGCGCCACCTCGGCGCCGTCGACCGGTGCGACGCCGAGCCCGCGGATCGCGGCGGCCTCGACGGCCGTCGGCGCGTCCGGTTCCACCAGCCCGATGGCGCGGTCCGCCCACTCGACGAGGCTCCGCGGTCGGCAGCGCGCCAGGTGGTGGAGCACGTACCGCTGGGCGACGAGGGAAGCCGTGCTCGGGTCCCGGTGAGCGTTGACCAGCTCCCACGCACGGCCGAGGCGGTTCTCCGCCTCCGCCGGTCGCCCCCGCACGACGGCGAGGTAGCCGAGCACGGCGTTGCGCAGCGGGGTCTCGCGCAGCGATTCCAGCTGGGCGAGATAGCGGGAGGCTCTGGGCACTTCGCCCGCTCCGACGAGCGCGTCCACCGCCCGGAGCAGCCGGGCACCTCGGAGTTCGAGGTCTTCACCCGCCTGCGAAGCGAGCAGGAGCAGGTCGGCTGCGGCCGCCCAAGCGCCCTGGTGGGCGCGCTCGGCGGCGAGTTCTTCGAGGCGATCGCCGAGCTCGGCATCCGGCCGGGGTGCGGCGAACCACCGGTGCCGCAGCGCGAGCGCGGGGTCGGCGACCACCTCCGCCGCCTTCGAGTGCAGCTCTGACCGGCGCAGCGGACCGAGCTCGTCGAGCACGGCGCGCCGCGCCACCGGATCGGGCAGGCGCGCCCACGCACCGTGCTCGTCGAGCAGCGTCAGCAGCCCGGCCCGGTGGGCCCGGTCGACCGCGGCCACCACGTCCGCCACCCCGGCGACCCGACCGGCGTCCACGACGTCGGCGGCCCTGGACTGCCGATCGGCGGCTTCCAGCACCGCGACGGCCGCCACGACCTGACGTGCTTGCGCCGGAAGGGTTTCCAGCCGGGCGCGGATCGCGCGGGCCGCCGTCGCGGGCGCCGGGAGCGAGAAGTGCGGCGAGGACCAGTCGTCGGCGGGGACCTCGTCCAGGATCTCGACGACATCGCGGACCCGGCCGCCAGCGTGGCCGACGAGTCGTTCCACCTGGTGCGCGGGCAGGACGATGCCGCGCTGCTCGGCGAGCGCGGCGACGTCATCCGCGGTCAGCCCGCCCAGCCGCACCACGCGCCGGGCGGCGGCGAGGACCGCATCGCGGAGCGAGTCATCCGCGAGCTCACCCCGGGGAGCGGCGGACTCGCACCAGCCGAGCACGATCAGCACCCGATGCGCGCCCGGTCGCTGCGCCGCGCTGACGAGCGCCTGGACCGAGAACGCGTCCGCGTGCTGAGCGTCTTCGAGCACCACGACGGCGTCCCACACCGGCTGGCCATCGGAACTGGAACCGCCCAGCGAGTCCAGCCAGCGCCGCGCCGCGACCGGCGGCGAGTCCGCAGGCGCGGCCACCAGCCTCTCCAGCACGGTGCCCGGCTCGTGCTCCCACGGCAGGCCGAGCAGGTGGTGGGTCGAGGCGCTGACGACGTCGCCAGCGGCCCCGCACCGGTCCGCGAAGGCGCGCACGAACGTGCTCAGCCCACCGCCGACCGCGGCCGTCACCACGACCAGTTCCGACCTCGCGCGCGGTTTCGCCACCGCAGCGACGAGCTCGTCGAGCGCTCGTCGCCGGGACGGCACCAGTCGTGGTCCAAGGCTCATCTGCCCACCGTAGGCCTCGACCGGGCGTCTCCCGCGTCGCGCACGTCGTCAGCCCAGGTCCCCGCCTGCCACGGGCAGCACGGTTCCCGTGATGTAGGAGGCCTCGTCGGAGGCCAGGAACGCGATCGCCGCGGCCTGCTCGTCGAGCGTGCCGTAGCGGTGCATCGGCGAGGAGGCGATGGTCTGGTCGATGTGCGCCTGGAACCACGCCCGCTCCCGGTCGTCGCGCGGTTCGGGCGTTCCTCTCGGGATCCGGCGCGGGGGCGCCTCGGTGCCACCCGGCGCGGTCGCGACGACGCGGATCCCGCGGTCGGCGCACTCCAGGGCGAGCGAGGCGGTGATGGCGTTGATGCCGCCCTTGGCCGCCGAGTAGGGGATGCGGTGAATTCCCCTGGTCGCGGCCGACGACACGTTGACGATCACCCCAGATCCCGCCGCCACCATGCCGGGCAGCACCGCCCGGCAGGCGAAGAGCGTGGTGAGCAGGGAGCGGTCGAGCTCGGCGCGGATCTCGGCGTCGGTGAACTCGGTGAACGGCTTGAAGTTGATCGCGCCCCCGACGTTGTTGACCAGCACGTCGATCCGGCCGTGCTGCGCGATCGCCCGGTCGACCAGCGACGCGGCGCCGTCCCACGACTCCAGGTCGACGACGACCGGCGTTGCCGAGCCGCCGTGCCGGACCAGCTCCTCGGCCACCTCCCCGACCAGCTCGGACCGGTCGGCGAGCACCAGCTCCCCGCCTTCGGCGGCGATCCGGCGGGCGACCTGCGCGCCGATCCCCTGCGCGGAACCGGTCACGACGACGACCTTGCCGCTGAACCGCCCGGGGGTGACGAACCGCGGGCGCGCACCGGCGGCGGCGTCCGCCATGGCGCGGCGCATGGTCTGCTTCGAGCGCTCGGCGTGCGCGACGACGAGGGCCCGCGCGCCGTCCCGGTCACCGCGCTCGAACGCCTCGACGATCTCGACGTGGTCGGTGGCGCAGCGCGGGTGGCACCACGTCGCGTTGCGCAGGACCTCGGCCATCCGGCCCTTCACCCCGAGCGCCTGGTAGGCGTGCAGCAGGTGTTCGTTGCCGGTGAGCGTGAACAGGTAGTCGTGGAACGCCGCGTTGGTCTCGGTGTAGGCGGCGGCGTCGACGAACCGGTCCCCCTCCACGTGCGGCAGCGTCAGCTCGGCGAGCAGCCGGTACCCGGCGAGCTGCTGGGAGCTGAGCCGCCCGACGGTCAGCTCCAGCGCTCCCAGTTCCAGGGCTTGCCGCGCTTCGAAGAGCGCGTCGGAGGACTGGACGTCCGGGTGCTCCTCGCCGATCTGGTAGCCGTCCGGGGCCGTCGTCTCCGGCGCGGTGGCCGGGGCCTGCTCGAACGCCGGGAACATCTCCTGACCGGCGATGCCCCGCCCCTCGGCGGCGACCAGCAGGTCGCGGTCCGGGTCGAGCTCGGCCACCGGCCCGTCCGTGCCCGCCGCCGGAACGCCCATCAGCTGACCCGCGATCCGCCGCACGGCGTCGCCGGGGTCGCTGTGCTCCGCGGCGCCCGACCACGGTCCGATCTCGGCGTCGGGCAGCACGACCTGCCCCGCGATGTTCCGGGCCTCCGGGTTGCGGATCAGCTCCTCGACCGGAGGAGGTGCGGTGGCCGGTGCGTCCGGGACCTGCGGCGCGTCGGCGGCGGGCACGGCGAGGGCGAACTTCTCGTAGTAGAAGCCGGTCGGTTCGATGCCCTCGTCGGCGACGTGGCGGCGCACCGCTTCGACCATCGGCGGCGGTCCGCAGAGGTAGACGGCGACGTCCCCGCCGTTGAGGTGCTCGGGGCGGATCAGGCTCGTCACGTAGCCCTTGTTGGCAGCCGTGCTGTTCGGGTCGGCGACGCAGTGGTCCCAGGTCAAGCCGGGGAGGTCGGCCGCCACCTGCTCGATCTGGTCGAGCGCCACCAGGTCCTCGTCGGTGCTGACCCCGTAGACCAGGTGCACCCGCCGCTGGCTCCCCTCGGCGCGCAGCTTTCGGATCATGGACAGCACCGGGGCCAGGCCGGTGCCACCGGCCAGCAGCAGCGCCGGGCGATCGGTCTCGCGCAGGAAGAACGAGCCGTTCGGCCCGGTGAAGGTCAGCTCGTCGCCGACCGCCGCGCGCCCGGTCAGGTAGTCCGACATCACCCCGCCGGGGGTGATCTTGATGAGGAAGGTCAGCAGCTCCTCGTGCGGCGCGTTGCTGAAGGAGTAGGAGCGCGACACGTCGGTGCCCGGGACCGCGATGTTGACGTACTGCCCCGGCAGGAACGCCAGGTCGCCGCGGTTCGGGATCGCCACGGACAGCTGGACCGTCGTCGCCGAAAGCCGTTGCAGCTCCGCGACCTTCCCCGCGTAGGACTCGGCGCGGGTCTTGGCGACCTCCGAGGTGCTGGCGATCTGCAGCACCAGGTCCGAGCGCGGCCGCATGCTGCAGGGCAGCACGAAGCCGCGCTGCGCCTCGTCGACCGGCAGCGCGTCGTCGAGGTAGCTGCCGCCGTCGAACTCGCCCGACTCGCAGAACGCCTTGCACGTCCCGCACGCCCCGTCCCGGCAGTCCAGCGGGATGTTGATCCGCTGGCGGTACGACGCGTCCGCGACCGTCTGGTCGGCCCGGCAGGTGATGAACCGGGTGACGCCGTCCTCGAAGGACAGCGCGACCTGGTGGGCGGCCACCCCGGTGGTGGCCGCGGTGTCGGCGCTCATGTCCCCGCTCACCTCCCGTCAGAAGTGGTAGATGTCGACCACGTGGTGGATGTAGTCGTTCTTCGGCACCACGGTCTTGCGGCGGATCAGCGGGTGCTCGCCGGAGAAGTCGATGGTGTAGAACGACGTTCCGTAGTAGGGGTCGACGGTCTTGTAGCGGAAGTACATGGTGTGCCAGTTGAACCGCACGTCGACCACGTCGCCGCGGCGCTCGATCACCTCGACGTTGCTGATGTTGTGGCTGGTCCGCGGCTCCGGGATGGAGGTCGCCGAGGACCGCTCGGTGCGGATCCGGAAGACCCGGTCCTCCAGTCCGCCCTTGTTCGGGTAGTAGATCAGCGAGATGTCGGTCTGCGGGTCCTCCACCAGCAGGTCGTCGTCGCCCCACGCGGGCATCCAGTACACGACGTCGTCGGCGTAGCACTCGAGCCACTTCTCGAACTCGCGGTCGTCGAGGTAGCGGGCCTCGCGGTAGAGGAACTGCTCGATCGCGTTCTGGGTGATCTGCTTGGTTCCGGTAGCCGGGGTGCTCATCTCAGGCCTCCGTCCTGTTCTGCCGGGCGCGCTCAGCGGCGGCCGCCTCCTCCTTCGCGACGGCGGCGAGCATGGTGTCGCGCCAGTAGCCGTGCTGGACCGGGTACAGCCCCTCGTCCTCGTTCTTCAGCCCGGCGGAGATGACCCCGTGCATGCCGAGCGACTCGGCGACCTCGTCGGGGCCGCTGAGCCAGTGCTCGGCCCCTCGGGACATGTCGTTCCACGGCGCGGCGGTGGCCCGGAAGGTGAGCTGGCAGGAGCGGAACTCCTCCAGGTCGTCGGGGGTCGCCATGCCGGAGGCGTTGAAGAAGTCCTCGTACTGCCGGATCCGCCAGGCGCGCGATTCGGGGCTCTCCCCCTTCGGCGCGATGCAGTAGATGGTGACCTCGGTCTTGTCCGGCGCGATCGGCCGGAAGTGCCGGATCTGGGTGGAGAACTGGTCCATCAGGTAGACGTTCGGGTAGAGGCACAGGTTGCGCGAGCCCTTGACCATGAACTCGCCCTTGGCGGCGCCGAACTTCTCCTTCAGCTCGTCCATCCTGTTCCACAGCGGACGGTCCTGCGGGTTGCCCGCCCAGGTCCACAGGCACAGGTGGCCGTTGGGGTAGGACCAGTAGCCGCCGCCGGACTTGCCCCAGCTGCCCGCGTCGAGGGTCTTGGTCGAGTTGACCGACTCGCCGGTGTTGCGGCGCGAGGTGGTCGCGGCGTAGTTCCAGTGCGTCGCGGTGACGTGGTAGCCGTCCGCGCCGTTCTCCGCCTGGACCTTCCAGTTGCCGTCGTAGGTGTAGGTCGAGGAGCCGCGCAGCACCTCCAGCCCGTCCGGCGACTGGTCGACCAGCATGTCGATGATCTTGGTGGTGTCGCCGAGGTGCTCCCGCAGCGAGCTGACGTCCGGGTTGAGGCTGCCGAAGAGGAAGCCGCGGTAGCTGTCGAAGCGGGCCACCCTGACCATGTCGTGCGACCCGTTGGTGTTGAACGACGGCGGGTAACCGGCCCCGTCGGGGTCCTTGACCTTGAGCAGGGTGCCGTCGTTGCGGAACGTCCAGCCGTGGAACGGGCAGGTGAGGGTCATCCGGTTGTCGGTCCGGCGGCGGCAGATCATCGCGCCGCGGTGCGCGCAGGCGTTGATCAGGCAGTGCAGCTCGCCGTCCTTGTCCCGGGTGATCACGACGGGCTGGCGCCCGATGTGGGTGGTGTAGTAGTCGCCCGGGTTCGGCAGCTGGCTGTCGTGGGCCAGGTAGACCCAGTTGCCCTCGAAGATGTGCTTCATCTCGAGCTCGAAGATCTCCGCGTCGGTGAAGATCCGGCGGTTGGCCCGGTAGGTCCCGGTCTCCGGGTCCTCCACGACGGCGTCCGCGAGCGTGCGGCCGATGCGATCCAGCGTCTCGGTCATGGGTCCCTCCGGTCGTGACGTCGAGCAGCCCGGGCGTGCTTTTCCGGAACTGAAGCACGCGGTGGCGCCGGTCACACCGGGGTTGTTCCCAGGTCTGGCTCGGAGGTCGATTCATAAGCGCTCGTGATGAATCAACCGATTGTTCATCTTTGTGTTTCCGAATCGACGCGATTAGCGTCGAGCGGGTGATGCCGGACACGCCCGGCGACCGCTCGACGGGGCAGGTGACCGTGGACCTCAAGCAACTGCGCTACTTCGACGCCGTGGCCGAGACCTGCCACTTCGGCCGGGCCGCCGAGCGGCTGCACCTCGCGCAGCCCGCGCTCTCCCAAGCGGTTCGCCGCCTGGAGGCGGAGCTGGGGGTGCGGCTGCTGGCGCGGACGACCCGGCAGGTGCAGCTCACCCCGGCCGGGGAGTTCTTCCACCGGGAGGTCCGCCGGATCCTCGGCGAGCTGGACGCCTCGGTGCTCGGCGCGAAGAGCATCGCCGAGGGCAGCCGCGGGTTGCTGCGCGTGGGCTTCACCGGCACCAGCGCGTTCACGCAGCTCTCGCGGCTCTCGCGGATGGTGCGCTCGTCGCTGCCCGGGGTCGTGCTGGAGGTGCAGGCCGACCTGCTGACCCCGGCGCAGGTCGATCGGCTGCTGGACGGGCGGCTCGACCTCGGCGTCCTCCGCGGGCCGGTGGCCGAGGCGGGGATCGAGACGCGCACGCTGCTCCAGGAGCCGATGGTGCTCGCGCTCCCGGCCGACCACCGGCTGGTGCCGGAATCGGCGCTGGAGGTGGTCGACGTGTCGGCCGACGAGTTCGTGGCCTACGCCGACGAGCGCTCCGCGGTGAACGAGGCGGTCGTGTCGAGCTGCCGCCGCGCGGGGTTCTCCCCCGACATCACCCACCGGGCCCCGGGCACCGCTGCCCTGCTCGCGCTCGTCGCCGCGGGCCTCGGCGTGGCGCTGGTGCCGCAGTCGGTGCGCAGCATGCACCTGACCGGCGTCGTCTTCCGCGACGTGGCCGGTGCGAACAGCATCGACCTCTCGCTGGCCTGGCGGGCCGACGAGTCCTCGGCGCTGGTCTCCGGCGCGCTGGACGTGCTGGACCACCACGGCTTCTTCACCACCGCAAGCAACACCTCCGAGCTCGCCTGAGGACACCCATGAAGATCACCGCCATCGAGGCGATCCCGTTCCGGATCCCGTACCGGAAGCCGCTGAAGTTCGCCAGCGGCGAGGTGCACGTCGCCGAGCACGTCCTGGTCCGGGTGCGCACCGACGACGGCGTCGTCGGGGTCGCCGAGGCGCCGCCGCGACCGTTCACCTACGGCGAGACCCAGCGCGGCATCATCGCCGTGATCGAGACGATCTTCGCGCCGCAGCTCGTCGGTCTCGAGCTCACCAGCCGCGAGCAGATGGCAGCACTGCTGGGCCGCACCGTGGGGAACCCGACGGCGAAAGCGGCCATCGACATGGCGGTCTGGGACGCGCTCGGGCGCACGCTGGGCCTGCCTGTCTGCGAGCTGCTGGGCGGGTACACCGACCGGATGCGGGTCTCGCACATGCTCGGCTTCGACCGGCCCGAGGCGATGGTCGAGCAGGCCCAGCGGATGCGCGAGGTCCACGGCATCACCACCTTCAAGGTCAAGGTCGGCCGCCGACCGGCCTCGCTGGACGTGGCCGTGGTCCGCGCGCTGCGGGAGGGCCTGGGCCCCGACGTCGTGCTCTACGTCGACGGCAACCGCGGGTGGACCGCGTCGGAGTCGGCCCGGGCCATGCGCCAGCTGGCCGATCTGGACCTGGCCTTCGCCGAGGAGCTCTGCCCGGCCGACGACGTGCTCGGCCGTCGATGGCTCGTCGAGCAGCTCGACGTGCCGTTCATCGCCGACGAATCGGCCACCACCCCCGCCGAGGTCACCCGCGAGGTCCTCGGGGGGTCGGCCACCGCGGTGTCCATCAAGACCGCCCGGACCGGGTTCACCGGCTCGCAGCGCGTCCTGCACCTCGCCGAGGGGCTGGGGCTGGAAGTGGTGATGGGCAACCAGATCGACGGCCAGCTCGGCTCGATCTGCACCGTCGCCTTCGGCGCCGCGCACGAGCGCACCTGCCTGCACGCCGGTGAGCTCTCGAACTTCCTCGACATGTCCGACGACCTGCTCACCGAGCCGCTGCGCATCGAGGACGGCGCGCTCGCGGTCCGCCCCGGCCCGGGCCTCGGCGTCGAGATCGACGAGGACAAGCTCCGCCACTACCGCACCGACACCTGACCACCCACCACGCAGAGAGGACCGACGAATGTCCACCGACACCGAAGTCGCCACCGCAGCCGCCTCCGGCGCCAGCGCCACCGAGCGCTTCCACACCGACAAGTCGCCGTTCGCCGCCGTCGCGGACACCCCGCCCGCCCGGGTGGACCGGCTCGCCCGCCGCGTGCTGCAGGCCGTGCACGACACCATCCGCGAGGAGAAGGTCACCTACGACGAGTACAACGCGCTCAAGGCGTGGCTGATCCAGGTCGGCGAGGACGGCGAGTGGCCGCTGTTCCTCGACGTGTGGGTGGAGCACGTCGTCGAGGAGGTCGCGACCGAGCACCGGGAGGGCAGCAAGGGCACTATCGAGGGGCCCTACTACGTGCCCAACGCCCCCGAGCGCGGCGCGAAGGGCACCGTCCCGATGCGCGACGACGAGGCAGGCACGCCGATGGTGTGGCGCGGCCAGGTGACCTCCACCGACGGCCGTCCCCTGGGCGGCGCCGCGGTCGAGCTCTGGCACGCCGACGACGACGGCTTCTACAGCCAGTTCGCCCCCGGCATCCCCGAGTGGAACCTGCGCGGCACCTTCACCACCGACGCCGAGGGGCGCTTCGAGATCACCACGATCCGCCCGGCCCCGTACCAGATCCCGACCGACGGCTCGTGCGGTCGGCTGATCGCGGCGGCGGGCTGGCACGCCTGGCGCCCCGCGCACCTGCACGTGAAGGTCTCGGCCCCGGGCCACGAGCTGCTCACCGCGCAGCTCTACTTCCCCGGCGACGAGCACAACGACGACGACATCGCCAGCGCGGTGAAGCCCGAGCTCCTGCTCGCCCCGGTCGACCAGCCCGACGGCTCGGTCACCGTCGACTACGGCTTCGTGCTGGACCCCGTGCGGAACTGAGGGAACGCCGATGCTCTACGCAGTCCGGATGCAGGTCGACATCCCGCACGACCTCGACCCGACCGTGCGGGACGAGACGATCGCGCGCGAGAAGGCCTATTCCCAACAACTGCAGCGCGGCGGCGAGTGGGCCCACATCTGGCGCATCGCGGGCCAGTACTCCAACCTCAGCATCTTCGAGGTGGAGTCCCACGAGCGCCTGCACGAGATCCTCTGGAACCTGCCGCTGTTCCCCTACATGACGATCGAGGTCACCCCGCTGGCCACCCACCCGTCCGCCGTCTGAGAACCACGCGGCCGGGCCCGCCGAGAACCGACGGGCTCGGCCGCGAAGTGGTCATGGGAGGGCGATGACCTCCCCGGTGGCGGCTCCTTCGACCGCCTTCTGGAATCCGCGCGCGACGTCGGCCACGTCGACCGGGGCGAATCCGGGGAAGTAGTCGCCGAAGTCGTCCAGGCTCTCGGTGAACACCGACGGGCTGACCGCGTTGATCCGGCGCGGGGCGATCTCGATCGCTGCCGCCCGGACGAACGATTCGATCGCACCGTTGACCGTCGCCGCGGCGACGCCGGAGATGACCGGGTCGCGCGAGGGGATTCCGCTGATCAAGGTGAACGAACCCCGCGGTGGCACGTGGTCCAGCCCGGTGCGGACGAGGTTGATCTGCGCGAGGGCCTTCTGCTTCCAGGACGTGTCGAAGTCCGCGGCGCTGAGCTCGCCGATCGGCGCGTAGGTCACCTCCCCGGCCGCCGAGACCACGGCGTCGACCTGCCCGACCTGCTGCCACATCCGCGCCAGCTGCGCCTCGTCGGAGATGTCGCACCGGACGTCGCCGGAGGTGCGGCCGACGGTGACGATGTCGTGGCCGCGCTCCCGCATGAGCTGGTGTACGGCCTGGCCTGCTTTTCCTGCTGCGCCCACGATGATGATCCGCATGCCCCGACGCTAAGTTCCGCGGTGCGCCGGAGGGAAATACGCCGCCACGCCGCCTGTTATACGTTGGACGCATGGATGTGGAGCTGCGGCACCTGCGGGCCCTCGTCGCCCTGGCCGAGTCCGACACGTTCACCACCGCGGCCGCCGTCCTGGGAACCACTCAGCCCACGCTGTCGCGGACGATCACGCAGTTGGAGGAGATCGCCGGGGTGCGCCTGGTCGAGCGCACCACCCGGGAGATGTCGTTCACCCCGGCCGGGCGGCAGTTCTCCGCGACCGCGCTAGACCTCCTCGCCCAGCTCGACAGCGCGCTGGCCGGGCTGGGCCACGCCGAGGCCCCGCTCCGGCTCGGCTGGGCCTGGGCGGGCTTCGGCCGCCACACCGTTCCGCTGCTCCAGGAGTGGCGACGAGCCCACGCGAGTTCGATCGAGCTCAGCCGCCCGCACGACCCGGTGGCGGCGCTCCGGCGCGGCGACATCGATGCCGCCCTCGTCCGCAGGTCGCCGCCGCCCCCGGAACCGCTGCCCGGACTGGCGATGACCACCCTGTTCGCGGAGAAGCTCGTCGCGGCGCTCGCGGCGGACGATCCGCGAGCGGCGAAGAGCACCGTCACGCTGCCCGAGCTGGCCGCTGGCCCGGTCGCGGTCTGCGCCACCGCGCCGACCGCGACCAACCACCTCTGGGACCACACCGGCCGCGCACCGCGGACGATCACCGTGGCCAACACCGACGAGTGGCTGACCCGGATCTCCCTCGGCGACGCGGTCGGCGTGACCGCGGAAGCCACCACCTACAACCACCACGCCCCCGACGTCGCGTACCGCACCATCGAGGACTCCCCGCCCGTGGAGGTCGCACTCGCCTGGCCAGCGGCCGATCCGCACCCGCGAGCGCACGCCTTCGCGCAGTTCGCGCACGACTACTTCGCCCGGATCCTCGACACCAGCACCCCACCGCTGATCCTCAGCCACGACGGGAAACTCGACTGATCGACCGGTCCACTTCGGATCTGGTTCCGAAAGTCGTTTTACAGCAATCAATTGCGCCATGAATCACCACTGGCGCGCAGAAACGGCGCTGCTGCGACGGGTCGGCCATCTCCTGCCGAACAAGTCAGTTGATCGCCTCGGCGGGCTGTGGTAGACATTTCGGCAGTGTCGCGTGTCGGCGTCAGGTGGACGGCGTTGGCATGGAGGCACCGTGACCGAGGAGACCGCCATGCGTCCACGTCTCAAGACCACCTGAGCGACGCCGGGGCCGTTTCGGCCCCCAGAACGCGGTCCAGATCGGATTCCCCCTCCGCCCGCCCTGCTGCCGGGCGTTCACGGCTCTCGCCGTCCGCTGACCGGACTTCCGAGCTGATCGCGTCCTCCTCTCCCCCGAGCAACCCGTCGCCGCGCCCGGCTGTGCGCGTTCCGCAGCACGCCCGGTGCGTCGGCGCACGAAAGGAGCTGAATGCAGAACACCGCTCATCCGGGCATCCGCGAATTCGCCGTCGCCGAGGCGAACGAAGGTCCCTACAGCATCGCGGCCGGGCCCGACGACGCGCTGTGGCTCACCTTCGCGCACAGCGGCGAGGTCGCGCGGCTGGCGCTCGACGGGCAGCTCAGCCGGTATTCGGCGGGGCCGGAATCGTGCCGCCCCACGGTCATCACCCGCGGGCCCGACGAGCTGTGGTTCGCCCGGACCGACGGGCACATCGCAGAGTACGACCTGCCCACACCGGGATCGGAACCGCACGGCATCGCGATCGGACCGGACGGCGCTGCGTGGGCAGCGCTGGAGATCGGCTCCGCCGCACGCATCACCCACGACCGCTGAACAGGAGAAGCATGCCAGCGACCTTCAACCACACCATCATCGCGTCCAAGGACCGCACCGAATCCGCGGCGTTCTACCGGGAGATCCTGGAAGCCGCGGAAGCGCCGTCCTGGGGACCGTTCACCAACATCCAGCTCGACGGGGGCGTGCTGCTGCAGTTCGCCGAGCCTCCGGTGGAGGAGATCCAGATGCAGCACTACGCCTTCCTGGTCGACGACGAGCTGTTCGACCGGGCCTACGCGCGCCTGCAGCGCAAGGGGATCGAGCACTGGGCCGACCCCCAGCAGACCCGCCCCGGGGAGATCAACCACGAGCACGGCGGCCGCGGCGTCTACTTCCTGGACCCCGCCGGGCACGCCCTCGAACTGCTCACGAGGCCTTACCTGTAGAGGTCCGCGAAGCCGTGCGAGGGCCCGTCAGCGACGGCGCGCTGGCGGAGGCGGGCAACCCGCGTCCGGACGGAGACGGGTGCAGACGGCACCTGTTCGATGAGGAGCCTCTCATCGAGCGCTCACCTTGAGTTAACTGACGTCACCGAGAGTGGCTGGTGATGTTAGTCGGCTCGCCCGCGGCGAGCTCCGCTCTTGGAGGGTGACGTGCGCTGTTGTGTTCGAACGCTGGTGCGGCTCTGGGTGCTGGGCGGTGTGGTGTCGGCATTGCTCGTCTGGTCGCACTCGCACCCCCACCCGGTGTGGTCGCTGTGGACGCTCAGCGATGCGGCAGCGATCGGACTGCTGGTCGTCGGCTTGCGGCTCGCGCACCGCCGCTCCAGCGCACAACGACCCACGCCCCGGATGGCAGTGATCATCCCGGAACCTCGCCCGGCACCGGTGGACGAGGCGATCGCACCGAGGAGCTACGCCCGCCGCGGCGCGCAGGAGTAGGGGATTCCCTCAGCCGCATCGGGAAGTTCCCGACCGCCGCCAAGGGAAGCACCAGTTGTTGCCCAGGTCACCCGAAATTAGCGTTCCCGGCACACCGGCCCGCCGACCTCGGCGGGCCGGGCCGGATCGCCGAACTGCAGAGGGCGTGGCCGATGACCGACGAATTGCTGCCCGAGGCGCGGAAGTCGTACCGGTACCAGTGGTACGTGGTGGTGGTCTGCATGGTCGCCTACGTCTTCTCCTTCGTCGACCGGCAGATCCTGTCGCTGATGATCGAGCCGATCAAGCGCGACCTGAACCTGACCGACACCCAGTTCAGCCTGCTCAACGGGCTGGCCTTCTCGTTGCTGTACTCGTTCATGGGGTTGCCGATCGCGCTCCTCGCCGACAAGCGGTCCCGGCCGCTGATCATCTCGATCGGCATCGCGTTCTGGAGCATGGCCACCGCGCTCTCCGGGCTCAGCAAGGGATTCGCGCACATGTTCCTGGCCCGGATCGGCGTGGGCGTCGGGGAGGCCGCGCTGTCGCCCGCGGCGTACTCGATGTTCAGCGACATGTTCCCGAAGAACAAGCTCGGGCGCGCCTACGGCATCTACTCGCTGGGGTCGTTCATCGGCGGCGCAGCCGCGTTCATCATCGGCGGCTACGTCATCAACCTGCTCAAGTCGGTCGACGCCGTCGCGCTGCCGCTGGTCGGCGAGGTGCGCGCCTGGCAGCTGACGTTCCTGATCGTCGGCCTGCCCGGACTGCTGCTGGCACTGCTGGTGTTCCTGACCGTGCGCGATCCGGGCCGCAGGGGTCTCAAGCACAACTCCGACGGCGGTGTGCAGAAAGTCGCGCTGCGCAACGTGTTCGCGTTTCTGTGGAGCCACCGCAGGACGTTCGCGATGCACTACCTCGGGTTCTCGCTCTACGCCCTGGTGCTGCTGGGGATGATGGCCTGGACCCCGGCGTTCTACATCCGCGCCTTCGGGCTGACCTCCACCGAAGCCGGTTACCTGCTGGGCGTCGTCGTGCTGGCGGCCAACGGCAGCGGGGTGCTCTTCGGCGGCTGGCTGGTCGACCTGCTGGCCAAGCGCGGGCACTCGGACGCCGCGATGCGCGCCGGGGTGATCGGCGCGGTGGGCATGACGGTCCCGGTCATCGCGTTCACGCAGGTCGGGAACCTGTGGGCGTCGCTGGTGCTGCTGGCGGTGGCGATGTTCTTCGCCTCCTTCCCGATGCCCGCCTCCACCGCCGCCATGCAGGTGCTCAGCCCCAACCAGATGCGCGCCCAGGTGTCGGCGGTGTTCCTGCTGATCTCGAACCTGATCGGCCTCGCGCTGGGCACCACCCTCGTCGCGCTGGTCACCGACCGGGTCTTCGGGGACGAGCGGATGGTCGGCTCGTCGCTGTCGCTGGTCTACGGCCTCGCGTCGGTGGTGACCGTCCTGCTGCTGTGGCGCGGTTGCGGGCACTTCCGGCGCAGCCTCGCGCGTGAAAGGCTGCACGCCGAGCAGCGCGAAGCAGTCCCGGCCAGCTGAAGATCCGGACACGAGAAGGGTTCGACGAGTTGAGAATCGCAGTCCTCGGAGGCGGGCACGGTTGTTGGGCCGCAGCGGCGGAGCTCGCGGAGCACGGCCACGACGTGCGGTGGTGGCGGCGCGACGCGGAGGCGCACCAAGCGCTCCGCGCGGCAGGTGCCATCACCATCCGCGACCACCGCGGCACCCGGCAGGTGCCGGTGGGCGACACCCTCCGGCCGGTCACCGACCTCGCCGAGGCGGTGCGCGGGGCCGCGCTGGTCGTCATCCCGCTGCCCTCGACCACCCACCAGGACCTGGCCGCGCGGCTGGCACCGCTGCTCGCCGACGGCCAGGTGGTCTTCCTGCCGCCGGGCACGCTCGGCTCGGTGCTGTTCGCCAGGGCGATGGCCGACGCGGGCAACTCCGCCGAGGTCGCGTTCGCCGAAACCGGCACGCTGCCGTACCTGGCCCGCAAGCACGGCGGCACCGAGGTGGTGGTCAGCGGGTACGCGACCCGCCTGCCGACCGGGGTGTTCCCGAACCGCTTGGCGGACAACGCGTTCCGCGTGCTGCGCGAGGCCTACCCGAGCATCGAGACCGCCGAGGACGGGCTCAGCGGGGCGCTGATGAACGCCGGGCCGATCATCCACCCGCCGCTGATCCTGATGAACGCCGGGCCGCTGGAGCACTTCGACGCCTGGGACATCCACAACGAGGGCACCCAGCCGTCGATCCGCCGGGTCACCGACGCGCTGGACGCCGAGCGCATCGCGCTGCGGGAGGCGCTCGGCTACCGCGCCCCGCACTTCCCGCTGGCCGACCACTACGCCACCGACGGCGAGGAGTGGATGTACGGCCGCGCCGCGCACGAGAAGCTGACCGACAGCGGTGACTGGCGGGAGAAGATCGACCTGCTCGGCCACCGCTACATGCTGGAGGACACCCGGCTGGGCCTGTCCCTGCTGGTGTCGGTCGGCCGGTGGGCGGGGGTGCCGACGCCGGTCGCGCTCGGCCTGCTGAGCATCGCCTCGGCGGTGACCGGCCGCGACCTCTACGCCGAGGGGCGCACGTTGGAGGGCCTGGGACTGGCGGAGCTGTCCCGGGACGAGCTGGCGCAGCTGCTGCGGGAGGGGTTCGAGTCGTGACCGACGAGATCGCGGTGGTCGGCGCTGGCCGGATGGGCGAGGGAATCGCGCTGGCCTGCTTGGCGGCGGGCATGCCGGTGGTGCTGGCCGATGTCAAGGAACGCACCGATGAGGAGCGCCGCGCCTACTGCGACCGCGTCCGCGAGCGCTTGGCCGAGCAGCTGCGCGCCAAGCTCGGCGACGACGCGGCACTGGCGGGATTGACGGTGTGCGGCCGGGAAACGGCCCGCCTGGCCGACGCGGCCGTGGTGTTCGAGGCGGTGCCCGAGGTCATCGAGGTGAAGCGGGAGGTGCTGGCCTGGGTGTGCACCCAGGTCGGCGAGTCCGCGGTGATCGCCTCGACCACCTCGACGTTCCTGGTCACCGAGATCGCCGAGCTGGTCGACCGGCCGGGCCGGGTGGTCAACGCCCACTGGCTGAACCCCGCCGACCTGATGCCGCTGGTCGAGGTCAGCCGCAGCGAGGACACCGACCCGGACGCGGTGTCCCGGCTGACCGGGCTGCTCGAGCGCATCGGCAAGGTCCCGGTGGTGTGCGGGGCCTCGGCGGGCTACATCGTGCCGCGGTTGCAGGCGCTGGTGATGAACGAGGCCGCCCGCATGGTCGAGGAGGGCGTGGCCAGCGCCGCGGACATCGACCTGGCGGTGCGCGCCGGGCTCGGACCGCGGTTCGCGGTGCTCGGCCCGCTGGAGTTCATCGACTGGGGCGGCGGCGACATCCTCTACTACGCGTCCCGCTACCTGGCGGCGCAGCTCGGCGAGCGCTTCCAGCACCCGGACGTGATCGAGCAGAACATGTCGGCCCACCGCCGGGGTCTGCAGGACGGCACCGGCTTCTACCGCTACGACGCCGACGGCGTCGCGGCGTACCGGGCAGCGCGGATGCGCGAGTTCGAGGAGATCTTCCGCCTCCGCGAACCGGAGCTGCGCGACGGCACCCCGGTCCCGACCCGCCCGGAGGACTGACCCTCACGGCCGGGTCTCGTCGTGCGCCCGGTCGACCCCGGTCCAGGCCAGGGCGATCGCCCCGTCGAGGAGTGCTCGCTCGGCCTGCTGGCCGACGCAGTGCGCGGCGAACTCGCGCTGGTGGTTGGTGGCCGGGAGGGAGCCGATGCCGATGTAGGGGTGGATGGCCGGGACGACCTGGGACACGTTGCCCATGTCGGTGGACGCGCGGTTCATCCGCCCGGCGAGTCCGTCCGGGGCGAACTCGCGGCCCAGGTCCAGGGCGTTGGCCCGGTAGTGCTCCAGGGTGCGGGTGTCGGTGCGGAACTCCGCGTAGGGCTTGCTCTCCGCCTCGACCTCCAGCGTGCAGCCGGTGGCGAGGGCGCCCGCCTCGAAGCACCGCATCACCTTCGGTTCGATCTCGGCCAGCTCGGCGAGGCTCTCCGCGCGCACGTACCACCGCCCCGAGGAGGCCTCGGGGATCGCGTTGGGCGCCGAGCCCGCCGCGGTGACGACCCCGTGCACCCGCGAGCTCGGCGGGAGCTGCTGGCGCAGCAGGCCGATGGCGACCTGCGCGACGGTGAACGCGTCCGCCGCGTTCACCCCGTCCTCGGGGTACGCCGCCGCGTGCGCGGACCGGCCGCGGTAGGAGATCCGGGAGTGGCTGACCGCGAACGGCCGGGCCTCCGCGACGTCGACCGGCGCCGGGTGGACCATCATCGCCAGGTCGACGTCGCGGAACGCACCGCGGTCCAGCATCTCGATCTTGCCGCCACCGCCCTCCTCGGCCGGGGTGCCGTACACCTCGACGGTCAGGCCGAGCTCGTCGGCCACCTCCGCCAGACCGAGCGCGGCGCCCACCGACGACGCGGCGATCAGGTTGTGCCCGCAGGCGTGCCCGAGTCCCGGCAGCGCGTCGTACTCGGCGCACAGCGCGATCCGCAGCGGCCCCGAGCCGTACCGGGCCAGGAACGCGGTCTCCAGTCCCAGGTAGGCCGAGGTCACGGTGAACCCGCGACGGTCGAGCAGCTCCGGGACCGTCGCGGCGGCGTGGTGCTCCTCCCAAGCGGTCTCGGGCCGGGCGTGCAGCGCCGTGGACAGCTCGACCAGCTCGTCGGCCGCCCGGTCCACCGCGGCGCGAACTGCTGCCTTCTCGCGGGTGCGCATCCTTCCTCCTACTCGTCGCCGGGGACGCCGTACGACGGCGCGGTCGAGGGCTGCAGCCCGCGCCGGACGTAGTCGTCGCGCTGCGGCAGCCAGATCTCCAGCGCTCGGGTCAGGTCGTCGATCGGCGCCTCGGCCCAGTCGACCCGGAGGTCGGTCACCGGCCACTCCACATCGGACACCACGGCGAGCCCGGCCGAGTGCACCGGTCCCGCCTCACCTCCCGCGTCGAGCCCGGCCCGCAGCGCGGCGAGCAGCCGCTCCTCGAACTCGCCCGTCGCCGTCTCGAAGGCGTCGACCATGATCGTCGGCACCTCAGTGCTGGAGAGCAGGTTTCCGGCCGCCACGGAGTGCGCGCCGACCGCGGCGCCGTGCGTGCCGAGCGTGTGCTTCCCGCTGAACCACGCCGCCGGGCCGGTCGGCCCGATCGCGGTCAGCTGGCGGTAGTCCAGATCCGTGGCCCCCTCGCCGACCTCCGCCAGGGCACGTGCGGCGTCGCCGTGGACCGCCAGGCGGTCGAGGACGCGCCCGCCCAGCCGGGGGTCGGTCACGTTCTGCGAAGCGGCCGCGCCGATGCCCGGCCGCAGGTGCGTGCAGCGGGCCGCCACCGCCGGGCTGGAGGAGCTGACGGCCAGGCCGAACCGCCCGTCCTGCCGGGCTGCGATGGAGAAGGTCACCTGTCGTCCTCCGGGATCACGGCGATGGCGTCGATCTCGCACAACCACTCCGGGCGGGCCAGCGCGGAGACCACGACCCCGGTGGAGATCGGGTGCACGCCCCGGGTCCAGCGCCCCACTGTCCGGTAGACGACCTCGCGGTAGCGCGGGTCGACCAGGTAGATGGTCAGCTTGACCAGGTGCTCCATCCGGCTGCCCGCCTCGCGCAGCAGCAGGTCGATGTTGGCCATCGCCTGCTCGGCCTGCGCCCCGGCGTCGCCGATCCCGACCGATTCGCTGGTGTCCAGGTCCTGGCCGATCTGGCCGCGGACGTAGACGGTGTTCCCGGCGACGACGGCCTGGCACAGGTCGTTGTCGAGGTTCTGCTCCGGGTAGGTGTCCCGGGTGTTGAACGGGCGGATGCGGGTGTGGGTGGGCATCAGGCGGCTCCGGTGATCGTGGTGGATTCGGCGTGGTGGGCCAGGTAGCTGCGCTGGATCGAGATGTGCTCGGCCACGTACGCGGCGTCGTGCCAGACGCCCCAGATGAAGCTCGATCCGCGGCGCGACTGCCAGGGCAGCCCGAGGAAGTAGACCCCGGGTTCGGCGGACACGCCGCGCGCGTGCCGCGGTCGGCCGTCGTCGTCGAAGGCGTCGACCTGCAGCCAGCTGTAGTCGGTGGCGAAGCCGGTCGCCCAGACGATCGCGGTGACCCCGGCGCCGGCGAGGTCGAGCTCGACGAGCGGGTCGACCACGCAGTCCGGGTCCGGCCCGAAGGTGCGGGCCTCCGGTTCCTCGGGGAGGTCGAGCCCGTTGCGCGCGACGTAGGCGTCGGCTTCGTCGAGCATCGCCAGGTAGTTGGCGTCGCCGCGCGCGATGTTGTCGCGCAGGTCCGGGGCGAAGCGCATCCGGCCGTCCTCGAACGCGCGGGTCATGCCGACGAGGGTGATGCCTTCCGCCGCCAGCGCCCGGAAGTCCACCGTCCGGCCGCCGTTCGCCCCGCTCACCGCGATCGTGACGTGCTCGGCTCCGCGCGGTGGCGCTGCTGCGTCCCACTTGTTGAGCACGCCGAGCCACCAGCAGAAGTCCCGGCCCCGGTACCGGCGCGGCGGCCGGTCGTGCGGGCCGACCGACAGGTAGACCTCCCGGCCGGAGCGGCGCAGCTCGTCGGCGATCTGGACGCCCGACGACCCCGCCCCGACCACGAGGACCGCGCCCTCGGGCAGCTGCTGCGGGTTGCGGTACGAGCTGGAGTGGAGCTGGACCAGGTCCGCGCTCTCGGGAACGACCGGGGGGATGACCGGTTTCTGGAACGGCCCGGTCGCCGCCACGACGTGGCGCGCGTCGATCGTCCCCTCCGAGGTCACCACGTGGAAGCCGGGACGCCCGACGTTCTTCCGCACGCTCCGCACGTCCACGCCGCAGCGGATCGGCGCGCCGATCTTCTCCGCGTACGCGACGAAGTAGTCCGCGACCTGGTCCTTCGACGCGAAGCCGTCGGGGTCCACACCCGCGAACAGCATCCCCGGGAAGCGGTCGTGCCAGGCCGGTCCGTTCGCCACCAGCGAGTCCCAGCGCGCGGTGCGCCAGCGCTCGGCGATGCGATCGCGCTCCAGCACCAGGTGCGGGATCCCGCGCGCGCCCAGGTGCTCGCTCATCGCGACACCGGCCTGCCCGGCGCCGACCACGAGGACCTCGGTCTCCTCATGCGACATCTCACCCTCCGTTCCACGAATCACGACGTCCTCCCAACGGTTTTCGCCAGCCGGTCCGCCGGAGCGGCGCCCAGGTCCTGCGCCTGGAGCAGGCTGCTCCCGGCCGTCTCGCGCATGCTCAGGGCGGCCACCAGCCCGATCGCGGCGGCCACCATCAGGTAGGGGCCGGGGACCAGGAGGCTGCCGGTGGCGGAGATGAGCACCGTCATGAAGAACGGCACCGTGCCGGCGAACAGCGCGGCGGTGATGTTGTAGGCGATCGACAGCCCGCCCTGCCGGGTGCGCGTCGGGAAGATCTCGGCGGCCCACACCGCGTGGGTGCCGAGGATCGCCGAGAGGATCACGGCCAGCCCCAGCGCCGCGACGACGGTGCCGACCATCCCGGTCTGCATCAGCAGGTAAGCGGGTGTGGCGACTACCAGCAGGGCGAGGGCGGCCCCGACCATGACGGGTTTGCGGCCGACCCGGTCGGACAGGCGGCCGAACGCGGGAACCAGGACCAGCCCGAGCAGGGAGGCGAACGTCGACAGCAGCGCGGCGCTCTCGGCGGAGTGCCCCAGGTGCTCGGTCTGGTAGTTCACCAGGTAGGTGAGCACCGCGTAGAACAGCACGTGCATCATCGTCATCAGACCGGCGGCCTGCAGCAGCTGCCGCGCGTTCGCGCGGAAGAGCTCGGCGACCGGGCTGCGCGGCACCGAGCCGGTCGCCTCCAGCGCCCGGTACTCCGGCGTGTCCTCGATCTTCGTCCGGATCACGTAGCCGATGACGCCCATCGGCGCCGCGATCAGGAACGGGATCCGCCACCCCCACCCGGTGATCTGCTCGGGCGTGAGCAGGGCCGTGAGCAGGTAGAAGGCGAACGACCCGGCGAGGAAGCCGAGCAGCGACCCGACTTCGAGCCAGCTCACGCCGAAGCCGCGCCGCGCCCGGGGCGAGTGCTCGGCCAGGAAGCTGGCGGCGCTGCCGAACTCGCCACCGGCGGCGAAGCCCTGCACCAGGCGGACCGCCACCAGCAGGATCGGGGCGGCGATCCCGATCGTCCCGTAGCCGGGCAGCAGGCCGATCACCAGCGTCGCGAGCGACATGACGATGATGACGACGGACAGCGTGCGCCGCCGACCGATGCGGTCGCCGAGCGGCCCGAACACCAGCGCGCCGAGCGGGCGGATGCCGAACGAGACCGCGAACACGGCGAACACCGACAGCACGCCCGCGACCTCGTTCTCGGCCGGGAAGAACACCGTCGCGATGGTGGTGGCGAGGTAGGCGTAGACGGCCCAGTCGAACCAGTGGACGAAGACGCCGATCGCGCCGGCGGCCACGCTCCGGCGCAGCGAGGCGGGATCGGCCCGGACGACCGCGTCGAGCGCGGCGTCCGCGGCGGAGCGTGCGGTGGGATCGGACACGGGGACCTCCAGCGGGTCATCGCGAGAAGACGACAGGCCCGCGCTCCGGCGCCCCTGTCGGGAACGGCCCCCGAACCGTCGGCGGCTGTTCGTGGGGCGACGCTAAGCGGCCCGGGGCACATCGGGCAAACAGAGATAACTTGTCCAATGCATCGGATTTGCTGATGCAGCACGCCGAGCGCCCCGGAGGCCGAGAACTGTTGCGGCGCGCGAGAATCAGGACCGGGAGCGACGTCGCTGCGCCAAACGGCCGGTCGCCGAGCGGAGCCGGCTGACGACCTCGCGGGCGCTGTCGGTGACCGCTCGGGCCCGCGCGGTGCGCCGCACCGACTCCATCCACGCCACCACCACCGACAGCGACGGGACGTCGTCGGCGATGGGACGCCCCTCGACGGAACCCCCGCTGTAGGTCCCGTCCAGCACCGGCCGCTGGTTCAGCAGGGAGAAACCGAGGCCCCGCGCGACCATTCCGCGCACCGCCTCGACGTTGCCTGACCGGTAGGCGATCCGCGGCGGCGCCCCGGCCGTCGCCAGCAGCTCGCGGAAGTACTCGCGGCTGTGCGGGAGGTCCAGCAGCACCATCGGTTCGTCGGCGAGATCGCTCAACCGCACCTCCGGCTGGTCCGCGAGCCGGTGCCTCGACGGCAGGACCACGTACGGCGGGGCCTCGGCGATCACCTCGCGCGCCACCCCCGGCCCGAGGCCCAGGTCGTAGGTCACGGCGACCTCGGCCGCGCCGCTGCGCAGCGCGGCGCTGACCGCGGCGGCCTCGAGCTCGAGCACCTCGACCTCGAGTGCGGGGAACTTCCCGCTCAGCTCCGCGAGGAGGTCGGGCAGCACGAACGGCACGAGGGTGACCATGCAGGCCAGCTTGATCCGGCCCCGCACGTCGTCCCCGCGGCCGCGCGCCGCGTCCAGGACCTCGCCGACGTGCGCGAGCAGGCCGCGCACGTCGCGCAGCATCTCCTCGCCCGCGGCCGTCAGCACGAGCCCGCGGGCGTGCTGGCGGATGAACAGCGGCGTCCCCACCTGGCGTTCCAGCTGGGCGACCGCCGCCGACACCGCCGACTGGGCCACCCGGAGCTCCTCCGCCGCCTTGGTCATGCTCAGCGCCGACGCCGCCTCGACGAAGTAGCGCAGCTGCGCGAGCGTCACGTCCGGCTGCCTGCTCACGACAGCACCACCTCCTGCATCAGCTGTCGTGCGCTGTGAACACCGGAATGCTAGAGGCAACCCGGCGCCGTCGACCGGTGACGCTCGTCCTCGGCGCGCGATTCGTCACCGCGCTGGCCACCGGAGCCTTCTGGGCGGTCGCAGCGGTCGTCGGGGCGAAGGCGGCGGTCCCTGCGGCCTCGCGCGCTCGGCGGGGTGCTGGGCGGCGGCATGCTCGCCAACGTCATCGGTGTGCCGCTCGGCGCGTTCGCCGGTCAGGCCATCGGCTGGCGCGGCCCCTTCTGGGCTCTCGCCGCCATCGCGCTGCTCGGCGCGTTCCTCGTCCACCGCATGGTCGCTCGTCCTCGTCGGCTACGGCCTGGGCGCGTTCGTGGGCTCCAACCTCGGCGGCCGACTCGGCGGGCACCGCCCGTTCACGATGCTCTTCGTCTCGGCGACGATGACGTTCCTCGTTCTCGGATCCCTGTTCCTGTTGTCCCACGACCATTTCACGACGATCGTGCGCATCGTCCTCCTCGGACTGTTCGGCATGTCCACCAACCCGGTCCTGATCGGCGCGGCGGTCCGCTACGCCGACCAGGCGCCCACGCTAGCCTCGGCGCTGATCACGTCGTCGTTCAACCTGGGCACCGCCGTCGGGTCGTGGATCGCGGGGTTCGCGCTGGAGACCGCCCTGGGTGCGACCGGCCCGGTCCTGGTGGGTACCTGCGTCGCGGGGCTCTACTTCCTCCCTCTTGTGATCCTGCTGAAGAAGGAGCGTGCCGCTGCGAACCACGCCGGAGGCGTCCTCTCGACGACGGCGAGCTGATTCGAAGGCCGGTGGTTTCTGCGTTTGGGGATCGGTGGTGGTACTGGGTGGGGTTGGCGAGGAGAGGTGCCGTTGGGTGCTGGGCTGGGTTCGGGTTCAAAGCGGTGGGTGGTCGGCTTGGGTGTGCTGCAATTTCAATCGAAACTGCGTCGTTCTCGACGGAGCCTCCAGTGGCGACGTGGGCGGACGCCGAGCCGGGCTCCGCCGTGTACAGCAACCTCAGTCGTCGCGGAAGAAGGTCGTCAGCTCGTCGAATGGCTGGAGCCGACCTGCTACGTCGTGCGGAAGCGGCCCGGCTCGACCTCCGCTACCAGGCCCTTGGCGAGCAGGCGGTCCAGGTGGCGCTCCGCCGTTCTGCGCTCGACCGGTTCCACGTGCGCGCCCTCGACGTGCGGGCGGTAGACCAGGCGGTGGGCGACGATGTCCGCGACGGTCCGGGGTTCGTCGAGGAGCGCCAGGAGCGTCTCGTCCCGCCGCTGCACCACCCCGGCGTAGCCGTCGAGGCGCTTGCGGAACTCGTCGGCTCCCTCGATCACGCCCTTCTGGTGGGAGGTTCCGTACCAGCGGGCGTCGATCTCCCGGCACCGCCTCATGGACGACTCGAAGTCCGCGAGGCTGCTGCTGACGTCTCCGTAGTACGGGCCGAACGAGGTCAGGTCGACGTCCGCGATGAACAGGAAACCGTCCGGCTCGACCAGGAATCCGCAGTGGCCCGCCGTGTGCCCGGGCAGGTGCACGACGGTCGCGGTGCGCCCGCCGAGGTCGAACACGGCACCGTCGTCGAAGCTCACCGCGTCCGGACGCCCGTGGACGTGGAAGTGGTCCCGCAGCTTCTCGTCCGTGCTGGCAGCGGCGTCGGCCGGGAGCCCGAACCCGGCGACCAGGGCCTCGCGGGAGCGCAGGGCGGCGCTGTCCGCTTCGTGGACGTGGACGGGCACGTCGGCGTAGCTCCCGAGCCCGGCGATGTGGTCCTCGTGCGCGTGGCTGACCAGGACCACGTCCGCTGGTGGCGCCGCTTCGACCAGCGACAGCGACGGGTCGACGACCAGCGCGGCGTCGGTGCCGCGCACCAGCAGCGAATTGCCGAACGGGTAGGTGCCCCGGTTGGCCCCGACCAGCACGGAGACCTCGCCGTACACCGCTTCCGCGTACCCCACGTCGACCAACTCGGTGTCCTCCCACCGTTCTCCGCTCGGTGCAGGCACCGTATCCAGCACCGCACCTTTGCACAACACACGTTATGAAAATATGGAGGGCCTGCTCCCCCGGGAACCCCGGCGCCGCGACCACGCCGGATCCAGCACGTGCGCGAGGAAGTCGAGCTGGCCGGCCAGCGCCCGGCCAGCGCGGCGCACGCCTCCTCCGCGCCGGGAGTGCTCATCATCGCCGTCGAACCGGGCGGCCCGACGATGGGCACGTGGTGCGGCGTCCGCTTGGCGAGGGCGCGCGACGTCGCGCAGCCCGTGCCCGGCCGCGCGCGCGAGCCGACCGACCCCGGCCCGGCGCACGAGGCGCGCCAGCGTGGCGAGCCCGTCCACCGCGGGGGGTCAGCGCGGCGTGGCGGAGCCCGGGGACGTGCGAGCGCGGCGGGTCAGGCCGGTGCCACCGTGCCTTCGACGCCCGCCGCACTTCCCCCTGCGGGGGTCGGCTGGTGCGCGGGCGAGCGCAGGGCGTCGATGGTCGGCTGGTGGAGCTGGACGTAGGCGGAGATCTGGTCGAACAGGGCGACGACCTCGTGCAGTTCGCGGTGGGCCGCGCGCACCGCCGGGCTCCTCGCGTCCTGGGTCTGCTCGGTCAGAACGCTCACCAGCGTCCGGAACTCGTGCAGGATCGAGGTGTTCACCGCGGCGTAGCAGCCCAGGTCGTCGCCGATCTGGTCGGGCACCTGCTGCTGCACTCGGTGGACCGCGGCCTGGAGCGCGTCGCGGGCCTGGTACAAGGACTCGAGCGGGTGCTGTGCGGATGTGCTCATGACGACCCCCGTCCCGCGCCTGGAACCGTCCACTCTCCGACCAGCGGGCCACCGGGGCAAGAGCAGCCCGGCCTCATCCGTGTGGGTGACGCCAGAACCCGGGCGGTGCCGCCGTCAGGTGCGCTGGAGCGCGTCCGAGAGCTGTGCCGCGGCGGCCAGGACGTCCTCGCCGTAGCGCGCTCCCGGACCCTCCTCACCGACGCGGAACACCGGGGCCGACAGGCAGATGGCGGCCACGGTTTCGCCGGAGGAGCGGCGGATGGGCGCGCTGACGGAGCACAATCCCGGGGTGCGGTGGGAGATGCTCTCGACCCATCCCCGCGAGGCTGCGGCGTCGGTCAGGACTTGCGCGGCGGACCCGCCCACGTCCAGCGGCAGGAGCGTGCCGACCGGGACGGACGCCCTCAGCTCCGCGGCGGAGTCGACGCTGGCCAGGCAGAGGCGGTGCTCGCCCCGCCTGACCCAGATCTGCGTCGTCTCGCCGGTCTTGCGCTGCAGGTCGGTCAGCACCGGCGTGCAGAGCTGTTCGAGGTGGGGCGAGGAGAACCGCACCCCGAGCTGGAGGCGGCCGTCCCCGTCCCTGCTGAGCAGGCCGTGCGCCATCATGGAACCGACCAGCCGGTGCGCGGTCGGGACCGACAGGCCCAGGTGGCGCGCGAGCTCGGAGGCGGTCATCCGGCGGATCTCGACCGCGTCGAGGACGGCCATGACCCGGTCCAGGACGCCAACGCCGGTTGAGCGCGGGACCGGCCTGCGTTCGGCTCCCGCGAGCGGATCGGTCGTCACCGCCCCAGCGTAGAACGAGGTCCCGAGCGATCCCGCCGAGGTTCGGCGCACGGCCCCCTCCTCCGTCGTGCGGTCAGTGGAACAGCGGCAGCAGCGGCGCGACCATCGAGGTCGCGAAGAGCACCACCGCACCGCCGAGCCGGTTGGTCAGGGCGGCGAAGGGCATGAGGTGCATCCGGTTCGCCGCCGACAGCACCGAGACGTCGCCGCTGCCACCGGTGTCGGCCATGACCAGCCCCGGGGTGATGGCGGCCTCGACGAAGTAGAACTTGACCAGCCAGCCCAGCACCCCCGAGGTCAGCGTGGCGCTGAGCACGGTCGCTGCGGTCAGGACCAGGAACAGCGGGTCGCTGACCGCGGCGAGGACGTCGCCAATGTCGATGTAGGTGAGGCTGACCGAGACCAGCAGGGCGGGCACGAACAAGGTGGTGGCCATCCGCCCCCAGTCGGTGCTGGCCTCCTCGAGGTGCTCGGGCAGCAGGCCGCCGATCTTGACGACCGCCGCGGCGATGATGGTCCAGGCGTAGGGGTGCAGGAACGGCAGCAGGCCGCCGAGCAGCTCGCCCAGCACGAACAGCACGCCCGCGATGAGCAGGCCCTGGCCGAGCGCGACGTAGGTCGTGCCGTCCCGGGTCGGCGCGGTGTCGATCTCGACGTCGCGCCGCCGGATCCGCATGAGCTGCCCGTGCCCGTTGAACCCGGCGAACAGCTGCTTCTGCCGCCTGCCGAGTCCGTTGTAGACACCGGCGATGAGGATGCAGAGGATGTTGGCGACGACGACGGCGGACATCAGCTGGCCCATGAAGACGTCGGCGTTGCCGCCGGTGGCCCCGGCGTACATCTGCGACATCGGGATGGCGCCGATGCCCAGCCCACCGGCCATGATCGGGGCGGCCACCAGCAGGATTCCCGGCACGAAGCCGAATCCCAGCGCGGCGCCGAGCGCGCCGACGATCGCGAAGGTCAGCGCCAGGCAGCCCAGCAGCGGAACGGCGAAGCGCGGCCCGGCCTTGAGCAGCAGCGCGCGGGGCATCCCGAGGATGCTGCCCGCGATGATGGTGATGACGAGGAAGTCGACGAAGCCGCCGTCCTCGACGAAGCTCGTCACGACGTGCGCGGCTACCTGCGGGAACAGGCCGCCGAACAGGAGGATCGCGGGCACGAAGGTGCACAGGACGGTGGGCAGGCCGTAGTCGCGCAGCACCGGCACCTGCTGACCGGCCCACATCAGCGCGCCGCCGACCAGCATCGTGACCGCGAAGCCGGACAGCAGGGAGGTCGGCAGCGTGTCGGTCAGCGCTGCGGCCAGCACCGTCACCGCACCGACCAGGTAGACCAGCGGCGGCAGCCCGGCGAGGGGCGCGCCCCGGAGCAGGCGCGGGGTCCGGGCAGGAGGAGCGTCGGCGGGTGTGCCCGATCTCGGGGTCGCGTCGCTGTTGGGAATGGTGGACATCGTTGTCTCCCAGGGGAACCGGCCGCCGTCGGCCGGTGAAGAGGAATCGCAGCGGAGGTGTGGTGCGCCGCCCGGAGGCGGCCGGACGCGGATTCCCGTCAGCCGATGGGACTTCCGCGGCGCAGCGCTTCCCGCACGACGGCGACGGCCTCGCCGAGGCGGACGCGGTCGATGCCGGTGTCGACCCCGCGCGCGTGGAGGTGGTCGACGAGGGTTTCGGTGGCGATGTTCCCGTGCGCCCCCGGCGCGAACGGGCAACCGCCGTAACCGCCGACGGCGGCGTCGAAGCGGGTGATGCCCAGGTCCAGGGCGATGTCGACGGTGCGCAGCGCCTGGCCGAGGGCGTTGTGCAGGTGCAGGCCGACCACCGCCTCCGGCACGGCCTCGCGGACCGCCCCGATCGACCGGCCGACGTGCTGCGGTTCGGCCGTGCCGAGGGTGTCGGCGAGGCCGAGCCGCGTGACGCCGATGGCGGCGTAGGCGGTGGCGACCTCGGCCAGCCGTTCCGGGGAGATCTCACCGTCGAAGGGGCAGACGAACGCGGTCGCGATGCCGCCCGTGAAGCGGATCCGCGGGTTGTCGGCGACGACCCCGTCGAGGTCGGCCAGCGCCTCGTGCACGCCGCGACCGGCGTTGGCCCGGCTGTGGCCCTCCGCCGCGGAGACGACCAGGCACACGTCGGTCACCCCGGCGGCCACAGCACGCTCGACACCGCGCCGGTTGAGCGCCAGCGCGCTCCACCGGGCACCGGACGGCAGCGCGGCGACGAGCTCCTCCGCACCGGCCATCTGCGGCACTCGCGCGGGGTTGACGAACGACGCCGCCTCGATCCGGCGCAGCCCGGCGGCCACCAGCGCCTCAGCGATCCGCACGCGGTCGGCCACGGAAACCACCACCGGCTCGTCCTGCAACCCGTCGCGCAGCACGACGTCGGTGATCTGCACCTGCTGGGGCATCAGATGACACCTCTCCCGCGCAGCCCGGCGATCTCGCCCGGGCTCAGCCCGAGCACCCCCGCCAGCACTTCCTCGGTGTGCTCGCCGAGTTCCGGGCCCGCCCAGCGGACATCGCCCGGAGCACCGGGAATCCTCGGCACCACACCGGGGAATCGGATCTCCTCGGGCTCGTCCTCGACGGTGACCTTGAGCGGGCGGAGCATGTCCCGCGCGGCGAAATGCGGGTCCGCGGCGATGGCGGCGGCGTCGTGGACGGGACCGGTCGGGACTCCGGCGGCGCTCAGGACCTCCACCGCGTCCGGGGCGGTGTGCCGGGACGTCCAGTCGCTGATCGCCTCGTCCAGCTCGGTCGCGCGGGCGAACCGCGCATCACCGTCGGCCAGGGCGGGGTCCTCGGCCAGGTCCGCGCGACCGATCGCGGTCATCAGCCGGGCGAAGGTGCCGCTGGAGTTCCCGGCGATCACCACCGACTGGCCGTCGGAGGTCGGGTAGACCCCGCTCGGCACCACCCCGGGCAGGTTGCCCGCAGTGCGCCGCCGGACCGTGCCGTAGGCGTCCATGTCCGGGACCAGCGACTCCATCGCCATGAACACCGATTCGTAGAGCGCGACGTCGGCGACTCGCGGGCCCTCGCGCGGGCGACCGGTGACGCGGGCCAGCAGCAGCATCAACGCGCTGATCGCGCCGTAGAGCCCGGCCAGGGCGTCGCCGATCGGAGCGGCCGGGCGGACCGGGGCGCGATCGGCGTGCCCGGTGACCTGCCGCAGCCCGGCGAACGCCTCGGCCACCCCGCCGAACCCGGCGCGGTCCCGGTAGGGGCCGGTCTGGCCGTAGCCGGAGATGCGCACCACGACCACGTCGGGGTTGGCGCGCGCGAGCTGGTCGCAGCCGAGGCCCCAGCGCTCGAGGGTGCCCGGCCGGAAGTTCTCGATGACCACATCGGACTCCCGCACCAGGTCCAGGACCAGCTCGCGCCCCTCGTCGGTGCGCAGGTCCAGGGTGAGCGACTTCTTGTTGCGGGCGATGGTGCGGAACATCATCGAGGTCGCGCCGCGACTGCGCCGCCACCCCCGCAGCTCGTCACCGACCCCGGGCCGCTCGACCTTGACCACCTCGGCGCCGAAGTCGGCGAAGATCCGGCTCGCGAACGGCGCGGCGATGAAGTTGCCGAGCTCCAGGACGCGAAAGCCGGTCAACGGCGGGTCCGCCGACAGCGCGATCTCCTCAGCGTGCATCGTCGACTCCTGTTTCTCGTTATATGAGCAACGGTGCTCACGATGAAAGAGAAGGTATGCACGCCAACACCGGCGAACAAGGCCCGCGCAACAAGTATACGAGAATTGTTTATCGAATAATGAGAATCTACTGTTCGGTTTGGAGCGCGGGAACGTGGGAGTCGGCTTCGTGCCGAAGAACTGCCCGCACGCCTACCGGATCGAGCGCCACCACAGCCAGATCGTGGGTGTGGCCGCCGGGCCGGGCACCACCTTCGAGCGGTTCTTCGAGAACCCCGGCGCTCCCACCGACGAACTCGGGCTGCCGAGCCGGTGGTGCCCGAGCCGCACGAGTTCGCCACCGTGCCGCAGGAGTACGACGTGCGGTTCCTCCCGGGCCACCGGTGGCGCGCGGAAAGCGGCTGCTGATCCGGTCGCGGCGTCAGGGGTTGCGGATCAGGTTCGCGCGGTCGGCGAACTCCAGGACCGCTGCTCGCACCTCGGCGAGGACTTCGGGGGCTCCGCTCGCCAGGTAGAAGTGGCCTCCGGCGAACCAGCGGGACCGGAACGGTCCGGTCGTCGCGTCCTGCCAGGCCGCGAGCTCGTCGCTGTCCACTTCGGAATCGTCCTCGCCCGCCATCGCCACCAGCGGGCAGTGCAGCTTCACGCCCGCCGGGGCGCGGAACGTCTCGCTGAGCGCGAAGTCCGCCCGCAGGGTCGGCAGCAGCAGCTCCACCAGCTCCGGTTCGTCCAGCACCGCCTGGGGTGTTCCTTCGAGCTGGCGCAGCGTCGCGACGAACTGGTCGTCGGGCAGCTCCGACACCAGGCGGCGGCGGGTCGGCAGCTGCGGGGCGCGCCGGGCCGAGGCGATCACGCCCAGCGGCGCCGACCGGCGGGCGACCTCCCAGGCCAGCCCGGCGCCCATGCTGTGCCCGAAGAAGGCGTACGGCCGGTCGAAGGACGGCGCGAGCTCCCGGGTGACCTGCTCGGCCAAGGTGTCCATGCGCTCGTGCGCGGGCTCGGCGATGCGCGCCTCGCGCCCGGGCAGCGGCACGGGCACCACCTCGATCTCCGGGCCCAGCGCGCCCACCCACGGTCGGTACGCCGCCGTCCCGCCACCGGCGTGCGGGAAGCAGAACAGTCGGATGGCTGGCGCCACGTGGTCCTCCTCTTCTCAGTGCTGACAGACCTGGCGGTCAGGTGTAGCGCCGGTACTTCCACACCGACAGCGGCGCGAAGACCAGCAGGATGCCGCCGATCCACAGGAACGCGCCGAGCGCCGACGGGGCCACCGGGCCGCCCAGGAACAGGTTCCGGCAGGTGTCGGTGACCAGCGTCGTCGGGTTCACCTGGGCGAACGCGCGCAACCAGCCGGGCATCGTGTCCAGCGGCACGAACATGGAGCTGCCGAACTGCAGCGGGATCGTCCAGATGAAGCCCACCGACTGCACCGTCTCCGGGCTCTTGAGCGCCAGCCCGATGAACGCCGAGATCCAGCACAGCGCGAACCCGTAGGCCAGCAGCACCCCGATCGCGGCGAGCGCGGACAGCACGTCGGTCTGCACCCGGAACCCGATGATCAGCGCGAACCCGAACATCACCAGCTGGCCGAGCAGCATCCGGCACATGTCCGCGGAGATCCGCGCGGACAGCACCGCCGACCGCGCGATCGGCAGCGCGCGCAGGCGGTCCATCACCCCGCGGCTGGCGTCCACGTTCAGCGTCACCCCGGTGAGCCGGGAGGCGAACGACACCGTCTGCACCATGATCCCGGGCAGCAGGTACTGCTTGTAGTCGCCCTGGTCGTCGGCGATGGCGCCGCCGAAGACGTACACGAAGATCAGGGTGAAGATCATCGGCATCAGGGTGGCGTCCAGGATCGCGCCCCGGTCGTGCACCACCTGCAGCAGGTTCCGCCGGGCGATGGCGCCGGTGTGCCGGAGCGCGGCGCGCGGGCCGACGCGACCGGAGACCGCGCGCATCCGCGACGGCTTCTCCGGCGGGGGCGGGGGTTCCGGCGCCGCCCGGCGCGGCGGGCGCGGCTCGGGCCGCCGACGGGGCGGCTGGGCGTTCGCCGGTGGTGGGCCGGACCTGGGCGGCGGGCCGGGGCGGGGCGGCCCCGGGCGGCCGGGCGGCACCGGGGAGCGGCGGGGCGGCTGGCCTCCGACGGGTGCGGCCATCAGAACACCCTCCGCAGCACGACCGTCGCGTCCGGGTCGGATTCGCGCGGCTGGTCGGTCAGCGTCAGGAACACCTCGTCGAGGCTCGGCAGGTGGGTGTCCAGCCCGGCGATCGGCAGCCGGGACGCGGCCAGCACCTGGACCATCCCGGTCAGCTCGGCCTCGTTGACGATCGGCACCGACACCAGCCGGTTCTCCTGGTCCACCCGGAAGTTGCGGACGCGCATCCCGGACAGCCTGCGGACCAGCTCGTCCAGGTGCTCCCGCCGGGCGGTGCGGATGCGCAGCACCTGCCCGCCCACCCGGGAGCGGAGCTCACCGCTGGTGCCGGAGGCGATCACCCGCCCCTTGTCCATCACGATGATCGAATCCGCCAACGCCTCGGCTTCCTCCATGTACTGCGTGGTGAGCAGCACCGTGGTGCCCTCCTCCACCAGGTCGCGCACGGCGTCCCACAGGTTGTTGCGGCTGCGCGGGTCCAGGCCGGTGGTCGGCTCGTCCAGGTACAGCAGCGCCGGGTCGCCGACCATGCTCGCGGCCAGGTCCAGCCGCCGCCGCATCCCGCCGGAGTACTTGCCCGCGGGCCGCGCCGCCGCGTCGACCAGGTCGAACTGCTCCAGCAGCTCGTCGACCCGCTCGCGGGCGCGGCGGCGCGGGAAGTCCAGCAGCCGGGCGATCATGTACAGGTTCTCCCGCCCCGAGATGCCCTCGTCCACCGAGGCGTACTGACCGGTCAGGCCGATCAGCCTGCGCACCTGGGTGGCCTGCTTCACCAGGTCGTAGCCGCCGATGCGGACCCGGCCGCCGTCCGGCCGGATCAGCGTGGACAGCATCCGGACGGTGGTGGTCTTGCCCGCGCCGTTGGGGCCCAGCAGGCCGAGCACGGTGCCCTCCGGGATGGTCAGGTCCACGCCGTCGACCACCCGGCGGTCGCCGAACTCCTTGACCAGCCCCTCGACCTCGACCGCCGCCGTCATGACACCGGCCCGCCCGGTCGGCGGCGTGCGGCGCGGCGGGGCCTCGGAAGCCCTTGCTGATTCACGTCCAACACGACCACCCCCGGGGACACTGCGGTTTCCGCCGCCGGAGCGTAGGTGGCGGGCTTATCGGCTCAATATCGGAAAAGGATTCGATATCGACCCAAAACGCGGCCTGCCTAGGTTCGCTGGCGCGTCGCCGCGAAGTGCCGACCGGCGAGCGTTGCCGAACCGGAGGTGGATCATGTCGATGGCAGTCCGCGTGGAGGTCCCGCCGCAGACCGCGGAGATCGAACCGCCCGTCGCGCGGGAGATCGAGCGGGTCGCGCTCGACCTGCTCCCCGTCGCCGGCGGCAGGGTCGACGACGCCGCCTGGGTCTCGGCCGCGCGCGAGGCGTGGGAGCACCTGCCCGCCTCGGTGCGCACCACCATCCGCCGGTTCCGCCGCGACACCGGCACCACCGGCGCCCTCGTGGTCAGCGGGTTGCCGCTGGGACCCGACGGTGTGCCGGACACCCCGACCCGGGACGGCTCGGTGCAGCGCACCGCCACCGTGCCCGCCGCGGTGCTGATGATGTTCGCCGCCGGGCTCGGCGACCCGGCCTCGTTCCGGCCGGAGAAGTCCGGGGCGCTGGTGCAGGACGTGGTCCCGGTGCCGGGCAAGGAGGAGTTCCAGGGCAACGCCGGTTCGGTGCTGCTGTCGTTCCACACCGAGAACGCCTTCCACCCGCACCGGCCGGACTTCGTGATGCTGTCCTGCCTGCGCGCCGACCACGAGGGCATCGCCGGGCTCCGCACCGCGTGCATCCGGCAGGTGCTCGACCTGCTCACCGGCCCGGCGCGGGAAGCGCTGTTCAGCGCCGAGTTCGTCACCGCGCCGCCGCCGTCCTTCGGGGCCACCTCCGGCGACGCGGCGCCGCACGCCGCGCTGACCGGGGCGCCCGAGGACCCCGACCTGCAGATCGACTTCTCGGCGACCGAACCGCTGACCGAGCGGGCCCGCGCGGCCATGGACGAGCTGCAGAAGCTGTTCGCCGACAACGCGCACACCCACTACCTCACGCCGGGCTCGATGGCCATCGTGGACAACCGGGTCACGGTGCACGGCCGGACCGCGTTCGAGCCGCGCTACGACGGCCGCGACCGGTGGTTGCAGCGCAGCTTCTCGCTGGCCGACTTCCGCACGTCGCGGCGGCACCGCACCGCCGACGGCTACGTCCTCGACTGACCGGCCGCGAAACAGTTCCGATAAAGCGGCGAAAGGCTGCGCGGCTAGCGTCGGCTGGCCAGTCCTGAGTGGAGGGAGATCCTCGGTTGAACCGGTCGTCCGCGCAGCAGCGCGCATTCTGGTCCAGAACGCTGGAGAGCGGTGCCTGCACGCCGATCCCCCACTGGCACCACCTCGACGCCGAGCCGCGGTCGGGCGCCGAGGTGCACGAGCGCGAGCTGCCCGAGGCGGCGCTCCGGGCGACCGCCGATGCCTTGGGCGTGCCGGTCGGGACCGTCGTGCTCGCAGCGCACGTGAAGGTGCTGGCCGCGGTCACCGGTGAGGAGCACGTGGTCACCGGTTACCTCGCCGAGTCGCCGGTGCCGTGCTCGCTGGCGCTGCCCGCCGGTTCGTGGCGGGACCTGGTGCACCGCGCGCGGCGCACCGAGAACGAGATCCGCGCGAACCTCCCCGCCGAGCTGGACCAGGATCCCGCCGAGCTGTTCGACACCGTCCTCGACCTCACCGGAACCGCCGGTGAGGTCGGGGACTTCGCGCTGCGGGTGGGCTTCGACGCCGGTACGAACCGGCTGGCGCTGCGGTACCGCGCCGATCGCCTCAGCGCGGACCAGGTGCAGCGGATGGGCGGCTACTACCTGGCCGCGCTGGACCTGATGGCCGCCGACCTCGACGCGGCGCACGCCGAAAGCACGCTGCTGTCCGAAGAAGAACGCCGCTTCCAGCTCGACGACCTGGCGGGGCCGGAGCGCGAGCTGCCCGACAAGCGCGTGCACGAGCTGTTCGAGGAGCGCGTCCGCCGCCACCCCGACGCGATCGCCGCGGTGTACCAGGACCGGTCGTGGACCTACCGGCAGCTCAACGAGCGCGCCAACCAGATCGCGCACGCGCTGCTCGCGCGCGGCCTGCGGCGCGAGGACGTCGTCGCGGTGGTGACCGATCGAAACCTGGACTGGATGGCGTCCGTGCTGGGCGTGTTCAAGGCCGGTGGCTGCTACCTGCCGGTGGAGCCGGACTTCCCGGCCGAGCGGATCGCCCGGACCCTGCGCCGCAGCGAATGCCGTTACGTGCTGGCCGAACCCGGCCGCACCGCGAACCTCGACCTCGCCGAGGTCACCGCCGAGGTGCTGCAGCTGAGCGACGTCGACGGCGACACCACCGACCCGCAGGTCCCGGTCGACGCCGACCAGCTCGCCTACGTGTACTTCACCTCGGGCTCCACCGGGGAGCCCAAGGGCGCGATGTGCGAGCACGCCGGGATGCTCAACCACCTCTTCGCCAAGATCCACGACCTCGGGATCGCCGAGGGGGCCGTGGTCAGCGAGACCGCCCCGCAGTGCTTCGACATCTCGCTGTGGCAGCTGGTCAGCGCGCTGCTGGTCGGCGGCCGGACGGTGCTGGTCGAGCAGGACGTGATCCTGGACGTGCAGCGGTTCGTGGACAAGATCACCGAGCACCGCGTGCAGATCGCGCAGCTGGTGCCCTCCTACCTGGAGGCCGTGCTGACCTACCTGGAGGACTCGCCGCGGCCGCTGCCGGACCTGCAGTGCGTGTCGGTGACCGGGGAGGCGCTGAAGAAGGAGCTGACCCAGCGCTGGTTCGCCGCCTACCCCGGGCTGAAGCTGGCCAACGTCTACGGCCTCACCGAAACCTCCGACGACACCAACCACGAGGTGATGACCGAGGTCCCGGTCCGCGACCGGGTGCCGCTGGGCCCACCGGTGCACAACGCGCGGGTGTACGTCGTGGACCCGAACCTGCAGCCGGTCCCGCTCGGCGCACCGGGCGAGATCGTGTTCTCCGGGGTGTGCGTCGGCCGCGGCTACATCAACGACCCGGAGCGCACCGCCGCCGCGTTCGGCACCGACCCGCACCGGCCCGGCCAGCGGCTGTACCGGTCCGGCGACTTCGGCCGGTGGCTGCCGGAGGGCAAGGTCGAGTTCCTGGGCCGCCGCGACGCGCAGGTCAAGATCCGCGGGTTCCGCATCGAGATCGGCGAGATCGAGAACCAGCTGCTGCGCGCGCCCGGGGTGCGCGACGGCGCGGTGGTGGTCACCGAGGACGCTGGCGGCGGCAAGCACCTGGTCGCCTTCCACACCGGCGCCGACGAGCTCACCGCGGACGAGTTCAAGCAGTTCCTGCGGCGCAGCCTGCCGCACTACATGGTCCCCGAGCACTTCCACCACTGCGAGGCGCTGCCGCTGACCGGCAACGGCAAGACCGACAAGAAGGCGCTGACCGCGCTCGCCGCCGAGCGCGCGTCCGCGGCGACCGACCACCAGCCGCCGCGGACGCCGACCGAGCAGCACCTCGCGGCGAAGTGGGCGGAGGTGCTCGACCTGCCGGTCGGCGAGATCGGGCGCGACACCGACTTCTTCGAGCGCGGCGGCACCTCGCTGTCGGCGGTCAAGCTGATCCTCAAGCTGGGCCGCACGATCTCGCTCCGCGACGTGACCGGGTCGCCGGTGCTCGCCGACCTGGCCGCGATCATCGACGGGCGCACCGAGGAGCGCTCCGGCGTCCTGCAGCGGCTGGCGACCGCGGACGGTTCGCGGCACGGGCTGGTCCTGTTCCCCTACGCCGGTGGCGGGCCGGTCAACTTCCACGCGTTCGCGCAGGCGTTGCAGGCCACCGGGATCAGCGTGCACGCGGTGCAGCTGCCCGGGCACGACGTCGGCGCGGACGCGGGTTCGTTCGCCGGGCTGGAGCAGACCGTCAAGGAGGTCGTCGCCGAGATCGGCGAGCTCGGCCTGGAGACGATCTCGCTGTGGGGCCACTCCGCGGGGGCCGCGTTCGCGGTGCACGCCGCGCGGCAGCTGGAGGAGCAGGGCACCCGCGTGCACCAGGTGCTCGTCGGTGCTCGCGACCTCGATCCGGTCGACGTGCTGCAGGCCGACATCGCCGAGGTCAGCGGCCTGTCGACCGACGAGCTCAAGCAGCGGCTCAGCGCTCAAGCCGCGTTCCGCGAGCTCGACCGGCTGCGCCCGGAGCACGCCGCCAACGTCGCGGAGGTCTACCGGCACGACGTGCGCATCGCCGCGCAGTACCTGGTCGACCTTCAGACCGCTCCCCCGGCACGACGGCTCTCCGCCCCGCTGACCGTCGTCTCCGCGCGCGACGACGCCGGGTCGGCCGACCACCGCCGCTGGGAGGTGGTCGCCGAGCACGTCGACCGGCACGAGATCTCCGGCGGTGGCCACTACTTCCTGGCCACGCACGCCGCCGAAGCGGCGACCGCCGTCCACCCCGCCCGCTGACCGCACCGATCTCCCGAAAGGCACCGAGCATGTCCGAACTCGACGTCCACCTCGCCGCAGGCAAACCGGCCGTCCTGCGCGTCGACGGCGCTTCCGAGGCCGCGACCTGGGTGGCCGAGCACCGCGACCAGCTGCGGTCGCTCGTCGACCAGCACGGCGCGCTGCTGGTGCGCGGCCTGCCGCTGGCCGACGCCGCCGAATTCGGCCGGGTGGCCCGGGATCTGGCCGCCCCGCTGCTGCCGGAGCGCGAGGCGTTCGCCCGCCGCTGGACCTACGAGGACGGCATCTACTCGTCCTCCAAGTGGCCGCCGAACCAGCCGATGTGCATGCACCACGAGCTCAGCTACACGCTGGAGTTCCCGGGCCTGATGGTGTTCGCCTGCCTCGGCGCGCCGACCTCGGGCGGGGTGACCGGTGTCGCGGACGCCGCGGCGGTGCTGGACGCGCTGCCCGCGGACCTGGTCGAGCGCTTCGAGCGGGAGGGCTGGCAGCTGGTCCGCAACTACAACGAGATGGTCGGGGTGCCGTGGCAGGAGGCCTTCGGCACCGAGGACCGCGGCGAGGTGGAGCGCTACTGCCGGGACAACTCCATCGAGTTCGAGTGGGACGAGATGGACGGCCTGCGCACCAAGCAGCGCCGCTCGGCGATCATCACCCACCCGAAGACCGGCGCGCGGGTCTGGTTCAACCAGGTCGCGTTCCTCAACGAGTGGACGATCGACCCCGAGGTGCGCGACTACCTGCTGATGGAGTTCGGCCCGGACGGGCTGCCGTTCAACAGCCGCTACGGCAGCGGCGCACCGATCGGGGACGACGTGATCGCGCTGCTCAACAAGGTCTACGAGGAGCACACGCGGCGGGAGCCGTGGCAGACCGGGGACCTGATGCTGGTCGACAACATCGCGCAGGCGCACAGCCGCGAGCCGTACGAGGGCGCGCGCGAGGTGCTGGTGGCCATGGGTGAGCCGGTCCGCCTGGCGGACTGCTCGCCGACGGTGTCGTCGTTCTGATCCCAACTGGAACCGAGCGGAGCAACATGTCTGAATCAGCCAACGTCCCGGCGTTCACCGTCATCTCCGGGGCCCAGGTGCAGGACGCCCTCAAGGGGCGGCACGAGCAGGTCGTGGACATCGTCGAGCAGGCCTACCGGCTGCACGGCGCGGGCCGAACGGTCAATCCGCCGTCGTACTTCCTGCGCTTCCCCGACCGGCCCAACTCCCGGATCATCGCGCTGCCCGCCGCGCTCGGCGGCGACGCGGCGGTGGACGGGATCAAGTGGATCTCCAGCTTCCCGGACAACGTCGCGGCGGGCATCCCGCGCGCCTCAGCGGTGCTGGTGCTCAACGACCACGACACCGGCTACCCGTTCGCCTGCCTGGAGAGCTCGGTCATCAGCGCCACCCGCACCGCGGCGTCGGCCGCGCTGGCCGCCGACCACCTCAGCCGGGACCGGGGCCGCCCGCGCCGCATCGGATTCATCGGCGTCGGCCTCATCGCCCGCTACGTCCACGAGTACCTGCGGGCCACCGGCTGGAGCTTCGACGAGATCGGCGTGCACGACCTGTCCGCCGAGCACGCCGCGGGCTTCAAGTCCTATTTGGACCGGGTCGAGGACGGCCCGGCGATCTCGGTGCACGACAGCGCCGAATCGCTGATCCGCTCCTCCGACCTCGTGGTGTTCGCGACGATCGCGGGCACGCCGCACGTGCACGACCCGGCGTGGTTCGAGCACAACCCGCTGGTGCTGCACGTGTCCCTGCGCGACCTGTCGCCGGAGATCGTGCTGTCCTCGGTGAACGTGGTCGACGACGTGGAGCACTGCCTGAAGGCCGACACCTCGCCGCACCTGGCCGAGCAGCGGACCGGCAACCGGGACTTCCTGGACGGCACGATCAACGACGTGCTCAGCGGTGAGCTGAAGGTGCCCGGCGACCGGCCGGTGATCTTCTCCCCGTTCGGCCTCGGCGTGCTCGACCTGGCGGTGGGCAAGTACGTCTACGACCAGGTCACGGCCCACGGCGAGCCGACCGTGGTGCCCGACTTCTTCTCGGAGCTCCGCCGCTACGGCTGACGGCACCGGATGCCGGTCGTGCGGACCTCGCGGCCCCGCGCGACCGGTTCTCCCCCAGCTGGGAGAACGGCGTCCGGCCCGCACCGCCGACCACGCCGACCCCCGCGCACCCGCAAGAAGGTTCGTTTCGGACAAGACGGAGACAGCTCGGTGCCCATCATCTCGCAGCCGCACGAATTCAACGAGGACGACCTCTACGTCGACCTCCGGCCCTCCGTCGGCGTCCCGCTGTACCTGAAGTGCGAGGGGTTCAACTTCGCCGGTTCGATCAAGCTGAAGGCCGCCGAGTCGATGATCGCCGCCGCGGAGCGCTCCGGTGCGCTGCGACCGGGCTCGATCCTGGTCGAGTCCTCGTCCGGCAACCTCGGGGTGGCGCTGAGCGTGCTCGCGGCCAGCAAGGGCTACCAGTTCGTGTGCGTCACGGACTCGCGGTGCAACCTCGCGACCAAGCAGCTGATGGAGACCCTCGGCGCCCAGGTGCACACCATCACCGAGCCCGCCGCCGAGGGCGGCTACCTGGCGGCCCGCATCGCCCACGTGCGGGAGCTCTGCGCGGACGACGACCGCTACCTGTGGCTGAACCAGTACGCCAACCCGGACAACTGGTCGGCGCACTACCGCACCACCGCGCCCTCGATCGACCGGGCCTTCCCCACCCTCGACGTGCTGTTCGTGGGCGCGGGCACCACCGGCACGCTGATGGGCTGCGCCCGCTACTTCAAGCGGTTCCGCCCGGGCGTGCGCATCGTCGCGATCGACGCGGTCGGCTCGGTCACCTTCGGCGGCCCGGCGGCACCGCGGATGATCCCCGGCCTGGGCACCGGGGTCCGCCCGGCGCTGCTCGACGAGTCCTTCGTGGACGACGTGGTGCTGGTGGAGGAGATCGACACGGTGCGCACCTGCCACCGGCTGGCCCGCCGGGGCTTCCTGTTCGGCGGTTCCACCGGCACCGCGATCAGCGGCGCCACCCAGTGGCTGGCGGCCAACGGCGCCGGACCGGACATCACCGCGGTGACCATCGCCCCGGACCTCGGCGAGCGCTACCTCGACTCGCTCTACCAGCCCAGCTGGGTCCAGCAGGTCTACCAGATCGACCCCGCCGACGAACTGGCGGCACAGCGCTGACCTGGCCCTGTGCCGTAGGAACCGCTTGGTGTGCCGGAGGGCGCGGGGTTGCGTGGCGTGGAGGAGGCCTCGGACTGGTCCTTAGGTCGGACGGTGGCCGGACTTGTGCTTTGGCGGTAGGAACCGGTCACCTTGACGTGCCGAAGGATTCGGTTTTGGTGGTGACCGAGACTTGACCTTAGGAGCCTCGGTTCCCTGCGGAGGCGGATCCACCTTGTGGTGACGTCGCCGATCGGGCGCGATTTCTCACGAAATCGGCACCGTCATCGACGGAACCTCCAGCTGGCACCGCGGCCGATTTCGTGAGAAATCTCTGCACTCACCACCGGTACCACGGCCGTGCGATCAGGGTTCTAGCTACGTCCGTCGACCGCTGTCACGGCCGTCCGAGGGGTGGTGACGACTGCAATTTCAATTGAAATTGCCCACCTCGCCACCGCGGGCTCCGTTGTCTTGTCTCAGGACTTTGGTGACGGTTCTGTGTCAGGACATGGGTGACGGTTGGTGTGTCAGGACATGGGTGACGTTGTGGGTCGGCCGCGGGGGGTGCCGTTGCTGACGTAGGTGGTGCCGTGGGGTGGCCAGGGGTGTTCGGCGATGATTTCGCCGTTGAGGTCGGCGAAGGTGACGCCGTAGGGGTCCCAGGCGGCGTGGATGGTGTGGCCGGCCATGCGGCTGGTGATCTGGAATCTGATGTTGCGGAGTTGGATGCTGCCGTTGGAGAGGATGGTGATTTGCCGGTAGCCGTTTTCGTCTGGCCGGTAGGTGGTGGTGGGGTGGCTGGGGTGTTCGGCGGGTGTGGGCCGGGGTGGGTCGGCCACGGGGGTGGCCTGCCAGGCCTGGAGTGGGGTGATCCTGCCGGGCAGGCCCTGATGGGGGCGTTGGGTGTTGTAGATGTGGTCGAAGTGGTCGATCTGTTTCTGGAGTTCTTGGAGGGTGGCGGCGAGGGGTTGCTTGTTGAGCCATTGCATCAGGGTTTGGTGGAAGCGTTCGTTTTTGCCTTGCGTGGTGGGATGTCCGGGTTTGCCCGTGATCGCTTCCACGCCGAGAGAGGCGAGGTGGGTCACCAGCTTGCCGTTCCAGCCGCGTCGTGAGGGATTCAGGGCCGTCCCGTTGTCGGTCAGAAGTCGTTGCGGCACACCGTGAACCGCGATCGCTTGACGCACCACGGCCAGGGCTGCCTCGCTGGTCTCGGCGTCGGCGACGTGTGAGGCCAGCGCGAGCCGGGAATGGTCGTCCAGAAGCTGGAAGATCACACAGGTGCGCCCCTGAGTCAGGACGTACTCGGTGGCATCCAGCTGCCAGCACGCGTTGGGGGCCGGATACACAAACCGCCGGTAGGCCGCCCGGGGCTTCTTCTTCGGCTCGACCCGCGCGACGCCTTTCTCCCGGAAGATCCGCGCCAGCGACGCCGGCGAGGGCGGCGACGGCAAACCCATCGAGCGCATCCGCTCGAACACGCTGACCGGCCCGTGATCCAGCCCGGAACGCTCCAGCGCCGCCCGCACATCCAGGGCCTGCTGTTTGACCTCGTCGGTGATCCTGGTCGGACTCGTCTTCGGTCGGCGTGACTTCGGCTCCAACGCCGCCGCCGGACCTTCCTCCCGAACCCGCGCCCGGATCACATAGAACGTCTTACGAGAGATCCCGTGTTCAGCACAAAACGTGGTCACCGCACCACGCGGCGCGTCATCCGGCCACCGAACGATCGCAAGACGGACACGAGGATCAACAGACTCAGCACGCTTCACTCACCCATCTGAGCCCACGAAGTGTCACCACCAAGCACCCTCAAACCGTCACCCATGTCCTGACACAGAACCGTCACCAAAGTCCTGAGACATAACACACCGCAGGCTCCGTCGAGAACGACGCAATTTCAATTGAAATTGCATCACCCCAAGCCAGCCACCCACCGCTTTGAACCCCAAGTAACCCCGCACCAAACCGCACCTCTCCTCGCCGCCCCCGCCCCGGTATCACCACCAAACCCCAAGCCCCCAAGACATCCACAGATGCGCCGGGGCCCGGGGCTCAACGCCCCGGACCCCGGCTGGTCGCTTGGGTGGGTCGTCAGCGGCCCATCGCCTCGACGAGGCTCTTCGGGCGGAGGTCCGTCCAGTTCTGCTCGATGTAGCTCAGGCAGGCGTCCCGGGTGCCCTCGCCGTGGACCTTCGTCCAGCCCGCCGGGACCTCGACGAACGTCGGCCACAGCGAGTGCTGGCCCTCGTCGTTCACCAGGACCAGGTAGCGGCCTTCGGGGTCTTCGAACGGGTTCGTCATGTGCTTGCTCCCTCTCTGCCGAGATGTCCGTGCTAGTGCGTGCTCTCGAGGACCTTGGCCAGGCCGCCGACCGTGGGGTGGTCGTAGAGCTGGTGGACCGCCACCCGGGTCGGCAGCGATCCGTTGATCCGGGCGACCAGCTGCGCCGCGCGCAGCGAGTTGCCGCCGAGCTCGAAGAACGCGTCGTCCCGGCCGACCTTGTCCCGGCCCAGCACCTCGCCCCAGATCTCGGCCAGGCGGCGCTCCAGGTCGGTCTCCGGCTCGGCGTACCGGCGGCGTCCCCGCTCGGCCGCCGCCCGCGCCATCGCGAGCAGCGCGGACCGGTCGACCTCGCCCGCGGGGTCCCGCGGGATCTGCGCGACGTGGGTGAACCGCACCGGGACCGAGCAGCGCGCCAGCACCGGTGCCGCCTGCGCGCGCAGCGCCTGCTCGTCCAGCGGCTCGCCGGTGTGGGCGACCACGATCTCCGTGCTGCGCAGGTGTTCCGGGGCGAGTTCGGCGACGATGTGCTCGTTGCGGCGGTCCAGGCCGATCAGCAGGTTCACCCGGTCCTGGCCCAGCGCGGCCAGCAGCGAGGACAGGCCCGCGGCGTCGTCGATCGGCACGAAGCCGCGCGAGGCCGCCGCGGCCGAGGGGCTGCCCCGGTTCATCCCGCTGTCGGTCCACATGCTCCACGACAGGCAGCGGACCGGGCGGCCGCGTTCCCGGCCCCAGTGGTCGGCGAAGCCGTTGAGGAAGCTGTTCGCCGAGGAGTACGCGCCGAAGGAGCTGCCGCCGAACTCGCCGTTGACCGAGGAGAACAGCACCAGCAGCGCCTCCGGCCGGTCCTGCAGCACCTCGGCGATGGCCATCGTGCCGTGCACCTTCGCCCGGTAGGCCTCGGCGAACTCCCGGCGCGAGGCGCGGGCGATGGTGTGCTCCTCCAAGCGCTCCCACTGGTGCGAGACGTCGTTGCTGGCCAGGTGCAGGATGCCGGACAGCGGGCGCTCCCACCGCCGTTCGGCCTGGGCGACGGCGCTGTGCAGCGCGGCCGCGTCACCGACGTCGAACGCGCGGTACTCGACCTCGCCGAGGGTGCGCAGGTCGGCGAGCCGCTCGGCCTTCACCGAGCCCTCGGCGACCGGGCTGCGGCCGATCAGCAGCAGCCGCGCCTGGTAGGTGGCCAGCAGGTATTCGGCGATCTGGTGGGCGATTCCGCCGAGACCGCCGGTGATGGCGTACACGCCGCCCTGGACCAGCTCCGGGGCGGTGTCCAGGTCCAGCGGGACAGGGCTCAGCTTCGGCGCCAGCCGGGTCCCGGCGCGGTGCGCGACCACGTCGGCGTCCGGCACCGCAGTCAGCTCGGCCTGGACGATCCCGGCCCACTCCTCGGGCGCGTCCACCGGCAGGTCGACCTGCCGCAGCAGCGGCACCGCGCCTTCGGCGACGGCCGTGCGCACGAGCCCCGGCAGCGCCGCCTTGGGCACGTCGACGGTGTCGCCCTCCCTGGCCCGCACGCCGTTGGCGGTGAGCACCAGCACGTCCGGCCGGTGCTGCGCGGAGGCGAGTTCGGCGATCAGCCGCCGCACCGAGTGCACGCCGACGCGCAGCCCGGCGTCCAGGGACGCGCTCGGCTCCGCGGCCCACGCGTGCACGACGGCGTCGACCGGGCCGAAGTCGCGGGCCACCGCCGCGAAGAGCTCGTGGTAGTGCGCGGAGTTCTCCGGGTCGATGGAGAACCGCGCGCCGTCCCGGGCGAACCGCGTGCCCGGCACCACCACCGCGGCGTGCCGGCCGAACCGCTGCTCGTGCCCGGCGTCGGCGAACAGCACCCGAACGCCGTCGCCGCGCCCGGACCCGGCGGCGGGCTGCTCGGTCCAGACGCGTTCGAAGAACCACTCCGAGCTGGACACCGGTTCGTCGGGCGCGTCGGCCAGGTCGCGCAGCGCGTCGTCGAACTTGCCCGCGCGCAGGTCGCTGAGCAGCTGGGAGCGCTGGATCTTGCCGCTGTTGGTCTTCGGGAACCGGTCGCGCTCGACCGGCACCACCAGGTGCGGTTGCAGTCCGATCTCCCCGGCCAGCCGCGCCTTGATCTGCGCCGCCGTGGCCGCCACGTCCGGGGCGGTGGGCACGAAGAACACCACCAGCTTGTCGGTCTCGGCGCCGTCGGCCGAGTCGCCGCAGGCGGCCACGAAGGTGACCTCGGTGCCCGGCACCTGCTCGATGATCGACTCGATGTCGAAGTTCAGGTAGTTCACGCCCTGCACCACGATGAGGTCGCTGTCCCGGCCGGTCAGCGTCAACCGCCCGTCGTGCACGAACCCCAGGTCACCGCTGTTGAACCAGCCGTCCGCGGTGTAGGACTTCCGGTTGGCCTCCGGGTTGCGGTGGTAGCCGGTCATCATGGTGCTGCCGGAGAACTGGAGCCGCCCCACGTGGTCCTCGGGCAGCGGCCGGTCCTGGTCGTCGACGATCCGCAGCCGCAGCCCCGGCAGCGGGCGGCCGACCTCGGTGAAGGTGATCACCTCCGGCGAGTCCCGCGGCTCGACCACCCGCAACCGACCGCCCAGCGAGGTCTTCTCGACGCTGATGGTGCCCTGCGCCGGGTCGTCGCCGGACAGCGCCGAGTAGATGGTGCCCGAGGCGATCTCGGACATGCCGAAGGTCGGCAGCAGCGCGTCGGCGGGCAGCCCGAAGGGCCGCAGGAGGTCCAGGAACCGCTGGGCGGTCCGCGTCACCACGGCCTCGCCGCCGTTGCAGATGTGCCGCAGGCAGGACAGGTCCCAGTCGCGGTCCCCGATGCGCTCGGCGTTGTCGTTGAACAGCGAGAACGCGAAGTTCGGGGCCCAGGTGTTGGTGACCCGGAACCGGTGCACCCAGTCCATCCACGCCAGCGGATCCGCCAGGAAGGCGTCGGTCTCGACGTTGACGTGCTGGTTGCGCAGCACCACGTTGGCCACGTTGTGCATGATCACGCCGCCGACGTGGTCCAGCGGGATCCAGTTCAGCGACACGTCGTGCTCGTCGAAGCCGTTGGCCGCGGCGCTGGCCAGCGTGCGGGCCACGATGCTGGCGTTGGCGTGGCGGACGCACTTCGGCACGCCGGTGCTGCCCGAGGTGAGCAGCTGCACGGCCGGATCGTCGGGCTCGGCCGGGAAGAGGTCGGGCCGCGCTCCGGGTCGGCGGAGTTCTTCGTTGCTGCGCGCGGTGAAATCGGCGTCCCAGCCGAGCCCGGTGATCGCATCGAGGAGTTCGGCGTCGGTGAGGACCACCGGGTGCTCCAGGAGCTCCCAGGCGTTGCGCAGCTTGCGGATTCCCGCGTTCTCCCGGTCGAACCCGAGCGGCACGCCGCACGGGGTCGGCACGTAGCCGCCGAGCACGCACGCCCAGAACGCGGTGACGAAGTTGCGGCTGTCGGCGAACTGGAACAGCACCGAGTCGCCCGGCCGCAGGCCCTCCTCGCGCAGCCCGGCGAGCAGTTCGCGGGCCTCGGTGAACAGGTCCGCGTAGCTCTGGAAGGTCTCGGCGCCGTCCGCGGCGAGGTAGTGCACGCCCCGGTCGGGTGCGCGTTCGGCGGCCAGCCGCAGGGCCTCCGCCAGCGTCTTCGGCGCGGTCGGATCGTCCGGCAGCTCGCCGCCGTGCACCTCGGCGATCGGCAGGTCGTCGCTGCGCGTCTCGGGCACCACCTCGGGTTCTGCCTCGGTGCGCTCGGCGACCGCGCTCCGCGCTTCCCGGCGGACCGCGCAGGCCACGTCGGTGACGCCGGGCTGCGCCCGGACCACCTCGGCGAGCTCCGCCATCAACTCGCTGGACATCGAGCTGGACCTCCTCACTGCTCTCCGCCGAGCAGGACCCGCCCGATCTCCTCGGTCAGCGCGGCGGCCTGCTCGTTGAGGTAGAAGTGGCCGCCCGGGAACATCCGCACCCGGAACGCGCCGCTGGTCTGCTTCTGCCACGGCCGCATCGCGTGCTCCGGGGCTCGTTCGTCGTCGTAGCCGCCGAAGACCGTCATCGCGGTCTCCAGCGGCGGTTCGGGGCGGTGCTCGTAGCGCTCGCCGAGGGTGAAGTCCGCGCGCAGCGCGGGCAGCAGCACCCGCATCAGCTCGGGGTCCGCGACGATCGAGCTCTCGGTGCCGCCCAGTGCGCCCAGCGCGGCGACGAACTCCGCGTCGGGCAGTTCGTGGATCGGTTCGGCCACCGGCGGTTCGTCCGGTGCGACCTGCCCGCTGAGCAGCAGGTGCGCCGGTTGCGGACCGCCCCGGCGGCGCAGCGCCCTGGCCAGCTCGAAGGCGAGCAGAGCGCCCCCGCTGTGCCCGAAGAACGCGAACGGCCCCTGCAGGTAGGGGCGCATGGTGAGACCCAGCGTGCGCACGGCCACCGCGAGGTCGGTCAGCGGCGGCTCGCCGATGCGGTCCTCGCGGCCGGGCAGCTGGAGCGCGATCAGCTCGACCTCGGGAGGGAGCAGATCCGGCCAACCGGCGAACGCCGCGGCGCCCGCACCGGCGTGGGGGAAGCAGAACAACCGGAATCGCCTCTCGGCGCGCCGGGCGCGCCGCACGAACGGCGACTCGACGGTGAACGAGTCGAGCATGCCCCGAACCTAGGGAACCGCCTTATCACCGCGATATCGGGCCAATTCCGCCCTCGGACGCGCCGGAGGGCCCCGGTTCCGCGGAGCCGGGGCCCTCCCTCGTGCGCTGCTACCGGACGTCCAGGTGCTGGGCGAGCAGCTGGGCGAGGGTGGCCAGCGGGGCCGGGTCCAGCATCTCGTCGTGGGTGCACTCCAGGCGTTCGACCCGCACCTCGCCGGTGACGTGCGGCGTCCAGTCGGCGCGGAGGTCCGGGTTCGACCGGGAGGTCACCAGCAGGACGTCGCCGTCGAGCACCGCCGGGCGGTGGCCCGCCGAGATGCGGATGGCGTTGACGATGGCGTCCACCGCGGACGGCACGTGCTCGGGCGGGAGCACGTCGAGCACCCCGTCGCGCAGCGCGGCGGCGATGCGGGCCCGCTGGTGGTCGGCGTCGCCGCGTTCGGCATCGCCGACGACGTCGTCGAAGAGCCGCGCCAGCACCTCCTGCTCGTCCAGGCCTATGTCCGCCGTGGACGAGTCCAGCAGCGCCACCAGACCCACGCGCTCGCCGCGCGACTGGAGCTCGGCGGCCACCGCGTGCGCGATGTTGCCGCCCAGGGAGTAGCCGAGCAGGTGGTACGGGCCCTGCGGGCGGACCTTCTGCAGCTGGTCGGCGTAGTCCGAGGCGAGCTCCTCCAGGCTGTCCGGCAGGTCGCTCCCGCCGTCCGCACCGCGCAACTGCAAGCCGTAGAGCGGCATCTCGGTGTGCCGCAGCAGACCCGAGTAGCACCAGGACAGACCTGTCGCCGGGTGGACGCAGAAGAGCGGAACGCCTTCCCCACCGCGCAGTTCGAGCAGCACGTCGAAGCTGCTGCCACCCTCGTCGAGGTGTTCGGCGAGCTCGGCCACCGTGGACGAGCGGAACACCGCCTGGACGCCCAGGTCCGCGCCGAGCACCTCGCGGATCCGGCCGACCAGCTGCGTCGCCAGCAGCGAGTGCCCGCCCAGCTCGAAGAACCCGTCGTCGATGCCCACCTCGTCGACGCCGAGCACCTCGGCGAACAGGTCGCAGAGCAGCTCCTCGCGCGGCGACCGCGGCTTCCGGCCGCCGCCGACCGCGGTGAACGGGCGGGGCAGCCGGGCGTGGTCGAGCTTCCCGTTGCGGGTCAGCGGGATCTCGTCCAGCGCCACGACCGCCGACGGCACCATGTACTCGGGCAGCACGTCCCGCACGTGCTGCCGCAGGTCCGCCGGTGCGGCGGTGGAGACGACGTAGCCGACCAGGCGCCGGTCGCCGGGCCGGTCCTCGCGCAGCACCACGCGGGCCTGCTCGACGTCGGGGTGCGCGGCCAGCACCGCCTCGATCTCGCCCGGCTCGATCCGGAACCCGCGCACCTTGACCTGGTCGTCGGCCCGCCCCAGGTACTCCAGCTGGCCGTCCGCGCGCCACCGGGCCAGGTCGCCGGTCCGGTAAAGCCGCCCGCCGGGCGGGCCGAAGGGGTCGGCGACGAAGCGCTGCGCGGTGAGCCCGGGCCGGTCGCGGTAGCCCAGCGCGATGCCGGGTCCGGCGGCGTAGAGCTCGCCCGCGACGCCGACCGGCACCGGCCGCAGGTGCGCGTCGAGGACGTGGACCGCGACTCCCCGCAGCGGGCGGCCGATCGGCACCGGGTGGTCGTCGGCGGTGGCGTGCGCCCAGGTGATGTCGACGGTCGCCTCCGTCGGGCCGTAGGCGTTGATCATGGTCCGGTCGCGGCCGAAGAACTCCAGCAGCTCCACCGGGCAGGGCTCCGCGCCGGTGATGAGGTGGCGCAGGTGCGGCAGCGGCACCTTCGGCACCGTGGCCAGCACCGACGGCGGGATGTGCAGGTGGGTGATCCGCTCGCGGTCCAGCTCGGCGGCCAGCTCCGCGCCGGTCGTGGTGCGCTGCGGGACCACCAGGCACGCGCCGGAGAGCAGCGCCATGCACAGCTCGGCCACCGACACGTCGAAGCTCGGCGACACGAACTGGTACACCCGGCTGTCCTCGCGCACCCCGTAGTTGCGGAGCTGGTTCGCCGACAGGGTGGCGAACCCGGCGTGCGGGACCACCACGCCCTTGGGCAGCCCGGTCGAACCCGAGGTGTGGATGACGTACGCCGCCGAGGTGGCGAGCAGCGGGGCGCTGCGCTCGGCGTCGGTCGGGTTCTCCACCGGCTGGTCCGCGAAGCCCGGCTCGGCGAGGTAGCTGTCCAGCAGCAGCGGCGTTCCGGGCAGCTGCACCTTCGAGGTGGACACGACGAGCGTGGCCTCGGCCAGCAGCTGGTTGATCCGCTCGCTGGGGTACTCGACGTCCACCGGCTGGTAGGCCGCGCCCGCCTTGAGGACAGCGACGATCGCCAGCACCAGCTCCCCGGACTTCGGCAGCGCCAGCGCGACCACGTCGCCGGGCCCGACGCCCAGCGAGATCAGGTGGTGGGCGAACCGGTTGGCGCGCTCGTTGAGCTCCGCGTAGGTCCACGCACCGCCGTCGAACTCCACCGCGGTGTTGTCCGGTGTCAGGCCCACCTGCCGCTCGAACAGCTCGGGGAAGGTCGGCTGGCCCCACGGCTGCTCGGGCACCGCTGACATCATCCGGCGCTCACCGGCGGTCCGGACGTCTATCGTGGACAGTCGCTGCTCCGGGTTTGCGGCGATCTGGCGCAGCAGCGCGGTGAACCGGTCGGCGATCGACCGCGCGGTGGTCTCGTCGAACAGGTCGGTGCGGTAGGAGACCACGCCGTCGATCCCGGCGTTGGAGCCGTCGGCGGCCCGGTTCTCCCGCAGGCTCAGCGTGAGGTCGACCTTCGCCGCCCCCGCCCCGGCGCCTTCGAGCTCGACGTGCAGGCCGGGCCACTCCGGCCCGTCGCCCGCGTCCTCGCCCTGCAGCGCGAACGCGACCTGGAACAGCGGGTGGTGCGACAGCGATCGGGTCGGGTTGACCACCTCCACCAGCCGCTCGAACGGCACGTCCTGGTGCGCGTAGGCCGCCAGGTCCGCCCGCTTGACCCGGGCGAGGAGTTCGGCGAAGCCGGGATCGCCCGAGGTGTCGGTGCGCAGCACCAGGGTGTTGACGAAGAACCCGATCAGCTCGTCGAGCTCCGGCTCGCCGCGGCCGGTCACCGCGGTGCCGATCGGGATGTCCTCCCCCGCCCCGAGCTTGGTCAGCAGCGCCGCCAGCGCCGCGTGCAGGACCATGAACGGGGTGGCGTCGTGCGATGCGGCGAGCCGGGCCAGCGCGGCGTGCGTCGCCGCGTCGACGGCGAACTCCACGGCGTCCCCGCGGTAGGTCGCGACGGCCGGGCGGGGCCGGTCGGTGGGCAGCTCGATCCGCTCCGGCGCGTCGGCCAGCGCCTCCCGCCAGAACGCCAGCTGCCGCCCGGCCGGGGAGTTCGGGTCGTCCTCGTCACCGAGGACCTTCCGCTGCCACAGGGCGAAGTCCGCGTACTGGACGGGCAGGTCAGACCACTGTGGAGCGTTGCCGTCCAGGCGGGCGGCGTAGGCCGTCGCGAGGTCGCGCACGAGCGGGCCCTGCGACCCGCCGTCCGCGACGATGTGGTGCAGCAGCACCAGCACCACGTGCTCACCAGGACCGCCTTCGGCGACCGAGACCCGCAGCGGGATCTCGTGCGCCAGGTCGAAGGAGTGGCGCGCCGCCGCGTCCAGGTCGTCGACCTGGTGGATCACCACCGGAGCCGGGTCGTGGATCCGCTGGTGCGGCGTGCCGTCGACGGTCGGGAACGTGGTGCGCAGGCTCTCGTGCCGGGCCACCACGTCGGCGACCGCCTCGGCGAGCACCGCCAGGTCCAGCTCACCGGACATCCGCAGCAGCAGCGGGATGTTGTAGGTCGGGCTCGGCCCCTCCAGCTGGTGCAGGAACCACAGCCTGCGCTGGGCGAACGACAGCGGCACCAGGTCCGGCCGCGGCACCGGCGCGAGCTTCGCGCGGACCGGTTCGGCCGCGCCGAGCGCTTCGGCGATGCCCGCCACCGTGGGCGACTCGAACAGCTGGCGGATCCCCACCCCCGCGCCGAGCTCCGCGCGGATCCGGCTGATCAACCGGGTGGCGAGCAGCGAATGCCCGCCCAGCTCGAAGAACCCGTCGTCGATGCCGACCTGCTCCACCCCGAGCACCTCGGCGAACAGCCCGCACAGCAGCTCCTCGCGCGCATTCCGCGGCCCGCGCCCGCTGGCGTCGCCGGAGAACTCCGGGGCGGGCAGCGCCTTGCGGTCCAGCTTGCGGTTGCCGGTCAGCGGCAGCTCGGGCAGCAGCACGAACGCGACCGGGACCATGTACTCCGGCAGCCGCTCGGCGGCGTACTCCCGCAGCCCGTCCGCATCGCACCCGTCGGACGGCACGACGTAGGCGACCAGGCGCTTGTCGCCGGGGGTGTCCTCGCGCACGATCGCCGCCGCGTGCCGGACGTGCTCGTGCTGGTTGAGCACGGTCTCGATCTCGCCGAGCTCGATCCGGAAGCCGCGGATCTTGACCTGGTCGTCGACCCGGGCGACGAACTCCAGCATCCCGTCGGCGTTCCAGCGGGCGATGTCGCCGGACCGGTAGAACCGGGACCCTGGCGGGCCGTAGGGGTTGGCCACGAACTTCGCCGAGGTCAGCCCCGGCCGGTTCAGGTAGCCGCGGGTCACCAGGTCGCCGGCGATGTAGAGCTCGCCCTCGACGCCGACCGGGGCCGGGCGCAGCGCGGCGTCCAGCACGTACATCTGCGTGTTCCAGATCGGCCGCCCGATGGTGACCACCCCGGTGGGCACCGGGTCACCGGGTTCGATCCGGTACTCGGTGCAGCCCACGGTGGTCTCGGTCGGCCCGTACTCGTTGATCACGGTCGCGCCGGGGTGGCGGGCCCGCCACTGCTCCAGCACCTCCCCCATCAGCGACTCGCCGCCGAGCACCAGCTGCTGCGTCGGCGAGCACTCCGGCGGCAGCGCCAGCAGCACCGGCAGGTGGCTGGGCGTGGCCTTGACGAAGGTGGGCCGCTCGGCGATCTGCGCGGACTCGTCCAGCTCGACCAGCTGCGCGCAGCCGCCGGTGGTCAGCGGCGCGAACAGGCCGGTGACGGTCAGGTCGAACGACACCGGCGAGTGCACCAGCGCGCGCCCCGCGACGGCCGGGTACGCCGAGCGGACCCACGACAGGTAGAGGTTGAGCGAGTCGTGCTGGACCACCACGCCCTTGGGCCGACCGGTGGAGCCGGAGGTGAAGATCACGAACGCGGCGTTGCGGGAGCGGAGCTCGCGCACCGGGTCCGCATCGTCCACAGCGGACAGGTCGAGCTCGTCGACCAGCAGCCGCTCGGTGCCGGGGGGCAGCCGGTCGGTGCAGCTGCGATCGGTCAGGGTCAGCACCGGGCGGACGTCGCCGAGCACGAACTCGATGCGCTCCGCCGGGTGCGACGGGTCCAGCGGCAGGTACGCGCCGCCCGTCTTGAGCACCGCCAGCAGGGCGACCACCAGGTCGACCGAGCGCGGCAGCGCGATGGCGACGAACCGCTCCGGACCGACGCCCTGCGAGATCAGCAGGTGGGCCAACCGGTTGGCCCGGCGGTTGAGCTCGGCGTAGTCCAGGACGGTGTCGCCGAAGGCGACGGCGGGGGCGTCCGGGGTGCGGCGGACCTGCTGCTCGATCAGCTCCGGCAGGGTCGCCTCCGGAACCTCGCGCTCGGTGCGGTTCCACCCGTGCACCAAGGAGTTCCGCTCCTCGGCGGGCAGCACGTCCAGGTCGCCGATCGAGGTGCTCGGGTCCGCCGCCACCGATTCGAGGACGCGGAGCAGCCGGGCCGCGATGGCCTCGGCGGTGCGCCGGTCGAACAGGTCGGTGGCGTACTCGAGCACGCCCTGCAGGCCGGTCGGCTCGCCGTCGGCGGCGTAGGACTCCTCGACGTGGAAGGTCAGGTCGACCTTCGCCACGTCGGCGCTGCTGCGCTCGCGGTGCGCGGTGAGCCCGGCCAGCTCGAACTCCGCGTCGTCGGCGCGGTGGAAGTCGAGCATGACCTGGAACAGCGGGTGCCGGGACATCGACCGGACCGGGTTGACCACCTCCACCAGCCGCTCGAACGGCACGTCCTGGTGGGCGTAGGCGGCCAGGTCGGTCCGCCGGATGCGGTCCAGCAGGTCCAGGAAGCCCGGGTCGCCCGAGGTGTCGGTGCGCAGCACCAGGGTGTTGACGAAGAACCCGACCAGCTCGTCGAGGGCTTCGTCGCCGCGACCGCTCACCGAGGTGCCCAGCGGGATGTCCGTCCCGGCGCCCATCCGGGTCAGCAGCGCCGCGATCGCGCCCTGCACGACCATGAACACGCTGGCCTGGTTCTCCCGGGCGATCCGGGTCAGCGCGCGGTGCGCGGCGGCGCCGAGCTCGAACTCCACGCCGTCGCCGCGGTTGGTGGCGACGGCCGGGCGGGGGCGGTCGGTCGGCAGCTTCAGCTCGGCCGGGACGCCGTCGAGCTGCTCCCGCCAGAACGAGAGCTGCTGCGCCACCAGGCTTTCCGGGTCGTCCTCGCGGCCCAGCAGGTCGCGCTGCCACAACGCGTAATCGGCGTACTGCACCGGCAGCGCCGACCAGTTCGGGGCGCGCCCCTCGCGCCGGGCGGCGTAGGCGGTGGCGAGGTCGCGCGCCAGCAGCCCGCTGGAACGGCCGTCGCTGGCGATGTGGTGCAGCAGCACCAGAAGCACGTGCTCGTCCGGCCCCACCTCGAACAGGCTCACCCGCAGCGGGGTCTCGGAAGCCAGGTCGAACGGTTCCCGCACCGCCTCGGCGAGCTGCTCGTCGAGGCGGTCGGCGCCGTGCACGCGCAGCACCGGGCGGTCCGCCACCACCTGCTGGTGCGGTGTTCCGGCGACCTCCGGGAAGACGGTGCGCAGGCTCTCGTGCCGGTCCACCACGTCGCCGATCGCGGCCTGCAACGCCGCCCGGTCCAGCGGGCCGGTCAGCCGGAGCGTCATCGGGACGTTGTAGGTGGCGCTCGGCCCTTCGAGCTGCTGGAGGAACCACAGCCGCTGCTGGGCGAAGGACAGCGGGACCCCGCCATCGCGCGGCACCGGCCGCACCGCGGGGCGCGCCTCGGCCGCACCGTCCAGCCGGGCGGCGAGGCCAGCCGCGGTCGGCGACTCGAACACCGCGCGCACCGACAGCTCCACCTCGAAGGCCACCCGGATCCGGCTGATCAGCCGGGTCGCGAGCAGCGAGTGCCCGCCCAGCTCGAAGAAGCTGTCGTCGGCGCTCACCCGCTCCACGCCGAGCACTTCCGCGAACAGCCCGCAGAGGATCTCCTCGCGCGGCGAGCGCGGTGCCCGGCCCCGCTCGGCGAAGTCCTCGTCCGGCGCGGGCAGGGCCTTGCGGTCGAGCTTGCCGCTGGTGGTCAGCGGCAGCGCGTCGAGCTCGACGAACGAGGTCGGCACCAGGTAGTCGGGCAGGGATCGCCGCAGGTGCTCGCGAACCGCCCCGGCCGGGCCCACGACGTAGGCGGTCAGCCGCTCCCGGCCGCGCTCGCCGCGCACCACGACGGCGATCTGGCGGCACTCCGGGTGCTCCCGGGCCACCGCCTCGACCTCCCCGAGCTCGATCCGCACCCCGCGCACCTTGACCTGGTCGTCGACCCGCCCGGCGAACTCCAGCACGCCGTCGGCGCGCCACCGGGCGAGGTCGCCCGAGCGGTACATCCGGCTGCCGGGTGCGCCGAACGGGTTGGCGACGAAGCGCTCCGCCGTCAGCGGGGCGCGCCGGTGGTAGCCGTCGGCGAGCTGCGTGCCCGCCAGGTACAGCTCGCCGGTCGCGCCGACGGGGACCGGGCGCAGCGCCGCGTCCAGCACGTACAGCTGCGCGCCGGGCACCGGTCGGCCGATCGGCGCCGGGTCCTGCGGCTCGCCGTCGCAGTCGAACTGCGTGACGTCGATGGTCGCCTCGGTCGGGCCGTAGAGGTGGTGCAGCCGGGCGGGCAGCGTCCGCCGGACCTGGTGCTGGAGGTCGGCGGGCAGCGACTCGCCCCCGGTGAAGATCCGGCGCAGCGACGTGCACCCGGCCGCCTCCGGGGTGTCCAGGAACATCCGCAGCACCGGCGGTACGAAGTGGACGGTCGTCACCCCGTGCTCGCGGATCACCGACACCAGGTGGTCGACGTCGCGGTGCCCGCCGTCGGCGGCCAGCACGATCGTGGCGCCCTCGACCAGCGGCCAGAAGAACTCCCACACCGACACGTCGAACCCGGCCGGGGTCTTCTGCAGGACCCGGTCGGTGGTGTCGAGCCGGTACTCGCGCTGCATGCCGACCAGCCGGTGCAGCACGGCGCTCCTGGGCACCACGACGCCCTTCGGCCGACCGGTCGACCCGGAGGTGTAGAGCACGTACATCGGATCGGCACCGGTGCCCCGGCCCGCGATTTCAACGGAACTCGGATCTCCGATTTCCATGGAAGTCGAGTCTCCGATTTCCATGGAAATCGCGTCCAGCTGGTCGATGCGCAGGGCTCCGGGCACCGGGAGGTCGATGTCGGAGGTGGTCAGCACCAGGTCCGGGGCGGCGTCGCGCAGGACGTGCTCGATGCGCTCGGCCGGGTGGTCCGGTTCGACCGGCACGTAGGCGGCGCCGGACTTGACCACCGCGAGCAGCGCGGTGACCAGCTCCACCGACCGCGGCACCGCCACGCCGACCAGGCTGCCCCGCCCGACGCCCGCCGCGGCGAGGTGCCGCACGAGCCGGTCGACCCGCTCCGCGAGCTCGCGGTAGCTGACCTCGCCGCCGTCGTGCACGACCGCCGGGTGGTCGGGCGCCTGCCGGACCCGCTGCTCGAACCGCTCCACGAGGTCCGGTCCGCCGGGCGCGGTTTCGTGGTCGTTGAACTCGTGCACCAGCTGGTGCCGGGTGTCCGCCGCCAGCAGCTCGATCCGGCCGAGCGGCTGGTCCGGTGCGGCCTCGACTGCGGACAGGAACCGGTGCAGGCGTTGCAGCAGCTCCTCGGCGTCGAACTCCTCCGGCCGGTGGTCGAGCCGGAACCGCAGCACCCCGTCCGCATTGGACACGATCAGGCCGAGCGGGTAGTGCGTCGCTCCCCCGCCGTCCACGCCGGTGATGCGCGGCTCGGTCCGGTCCTCGTCGGCCAGCGAGTCCAGCGGGTAGTTCTCGAACACCAGCAGCGTGTCGAAGAGCGGCCCCACCCCGGCGATCCGCTGCACCTCGGCGAGGCTGATGTGCTGGTGCGACAGCAGGGCGGCCTGCTCGTCCTGGATGCGCGCGAGGTTCGCCAGCACCGGGGCGGCCGGGTCCAGCCGGACCCGGACCGGCAGCGTGTTGATGAACAGGCCGATCATCGTCTCGACGCCGGGGATCTCCGGGGGCCGCCCGGACACCGTCGCGCCGAACACCACGTCCTGCCGCCCGGTCAGCTGCCCCAGCACTGCCGCCCACGCGCCCTGCACCAGCGTGTTGACCGTCAGGCCGTGCCGTCGGCACAGAGCTTCCAGGCCCGCGGCGGGCACCTCCAGCCACGCCCGCTCCGGCAGCCGCGGGCGGCGGCCGGGCTCGGCGACCCGGGTCGGCTCGGTCAGCCCGTCCAGCGCCTGCCGCCAGGCCCGCTCGGAGGCCGCCGGGTCCTGTTCGGACACCCAGCGCAGGTACTCCTTGTACGGCGTGACCGGCGGCAGCGCCGCCCCGCGGTAGAGCTCGAACAGCTCGTTGATCAGCAGCGGCGCCGACCAGCCGTCCAGCAGCAGGTGGTGGTTGGTGATCACCAGCCGGGACGTCCGGTCCGGCAGCCGGACCAGGGTGCACCGCAGCAGCGGCGGGGTGCGCACGTCGAAGCGGCGCGCCCGGTCGGCGGCCAGGAGCTCCGGCAGCTCGGCCGCGGTCAGGTCGACGACCTCCCAGGCCGGCTCGACGTCGCGCACCACGTACTGGATCGGCTGGCCGCCCTTGCGCTGCCGGAAGCCGACCCGGAGGTTCGCGTGCCGCGCCAGCAGCTCGCGCAGCGCCCCGCGCAGGCACTCCGGGTCGACCTCCCCGGCCAGCTCCAGCACCAGCTGGGTGTTGTACACCTCGTCGGCGTCGGCGTCGTGCAGGGCGTGGAACCACAGCCCCTCCTGCAGCGGCGACAGCGGCAGCACGTCTTCCAGCCGCGACCGGCTCATCGAAACTCCAATCCGGTTCCCCCGGCAGCGGCCGCGGGAATAAGGCCCGCTGCCGGGCAGCGGTGGGTCTTCGGGGTCATTCCAGCCCCAGCTCTGCTTCCAGCTCGTCGATCTCGTCCTGGCCCAGACCGGCCAGCGACAGGTCCGACGGGGTGTGGCCGCCCGCGCCGGGATCGGCGACGTGCTCGACCAGCGCGCGCAGCGCCGCCGCCCAGCAGTCCGCCAGCTCCGCCACGTGCGACCGGTCGAACAGCGAGGTGGCCCACGTCCAGGTGGCGGTCAGCCGCGGCCCGTCGGGGGTGTCCTCGGTGACCGCGTTGACCTCCACCGCGTGCGGCAGCGGCATGCGCGGGTCCCGCCCGGCGGGCGTCGGCAGGTCGTCGGCGATCGCGAAGTCGTGCTGCTCGGCCCCGCCCTGGAAGCGGCCGAGGTAGTTGAACCCGATCTCCGGCACCGGACGTCCGGCCAGCTCCGCCGCCGTTCGCGGGTTGAGGTGGCGCAGCAGGCCGTAGCCGATGCCGTGGTCCGGGATCTCCCGCAGCTGCTCCTTGAGCTGCTTGACGACCTGGCCGAGCGCGGCCGAGCCGGTCAGCAGTTCGTCGGTGCGCACCGGCCCTGGGTCGAGGCGCACCGGGTGCAGGTCGGTGAACCAGCCCACGGTGCGGGACAGGTCGCCGTCCACCACCGGTTCCCGGCCGTGCGACTCGACGTCGACCACGACGCCGGTGTCCGCTCCGCCGCGGGCGCGGCGCACGTGGAGCACGGCGATGGCCAGCGCGATCAGCAGCACGTCGTCGATCCCGGCGTGGAACCCGGCGGGCACCGCGGTGAGCAGCGCTTCGGTGTCCGCAGTGGACAGCGCCAGCTCCAGCTCGTCCGCCTCGGTGCCCGGCTGCGGCCGGGTGCCCGGTGCGCCGAGCACGTTCTGCCACAGCTCCAGCTCGCGCACCCGCTCCGGCCTGGTGGCCTCGGCGACGAGCCGCTGCGCCCAGCTGCGGACCGAGGTCCGCACCGGTTCGAGCGCGTCGCCGCCGCCGTGCCAGGCCGCCGCCAGGTCCGGCAGCAGCACCCGCCAGGACACCCCGTCGACCGCGAGGTGGTGGACCACCACCAGCAGCCGTCCGGGTTCCCGGGCCCCGGCGTCGAACCACACGAACTGCGCCACCACCGCGTCGGCCGGGGACAGCCGGTCGCGGGCGGCGGTGCCGCGCTGGCGGGCGACCTCGGCGCGGGCGGTGGGGTCGAGGCCCTCGACGTCGACCCGCTCGATCAGGTCGGCCGCGCGGACCGCACCGACCGGCAGCACTTCCGGCCGCCACCCCGGGTTGAGCCGGAGCCGCAGGGCGTCGTGGGTGTCCAGCAGCGCTTGCACCGCCGCGGCCAGGCGGTCGGCGCCGAGGTCGGCGGGCACCCGGATCAGCATCGACTGGTTGAAGCCCGCGAAGTCCTCGGTGTGCTCGCGCAGCCAGTGCATGATCGGCGTCGCGGGGAACTCCCCGATCCCGGCCCCGGCCTCCTCCTCGGCGTGCTGGTCCGGGCCCGCGACCTCGGCGAGCTTGCGGACCGTGCGGAGGCGGAACACGTCCTGCGGGCTGATGGCCAGGCCCTCGCGGCGGGACCGCGACACCAGCTGCAGCGACAGGATGCTGTCCCCGCCCAGCTCGAAGAACCCGTCGTCGATGCCCACCGACGGCACCCGCAGGATCTCCGCGAAGAGCCCGCAGAGGACCTCCTCGCGCCGGGTGCGGGGCGCCGCGCCGGAGCTGGCCACGAAGTCCGGCGCGGGCAGCTCCTTGCGCGCGACCTTCCCGTTCGGCAGCAGCGGCAGCTCGTCGAGCAGCACGAACGCCGACGGCACCATGTAGTCCGGCAGCCGGGTCGCGGTGAAGGACCGCAGCTCGGCGGGCTCGGGGCGGGCACCGCCCGGCACGACGTAGGCGACCAACCGCTTGTCGCCCGGGGTGTCCTCGCGCACCAGCGCCGTGCTGCTGGCGACGTCGGGGTGCTGGTCCAGCACGGCCTCGACCTCGCCCAGCTCGATGCGGAACCCGCGCACCTTCACCTGGTGGTCGGCGCGGCCGACGTACTCCAGCTCGCCCGCCGCGGTCCACTTCGCCAGGTCACCGGTCCGGTACATGCGCTCGCCCGGCGCGCCGAACGGGTTCGCGACGAACCGCTCCGCGGTCAGCCCGGCGCGGCCCGCGTAGCCGCGGGCCAGCCCGGCGCCGGAGACGTAGAGCTCGCCGACGGTGCCCGGCGGCACCGGGCGCAGCCCCGCGTCCAGCACGTGCACGCGGGCGTTGGTGATCGGCCGCCCGATCGGCGGCGCGATCTCCCCGGCCAGCGGCGCGCTCATCGTGGCGCACACGGTGGTCTCGGTCGGGCCGTAGGCGTTGATCATCCGCCGCTGCGGCGACCACTTCGCCACCAGCGCCGGCGGGCACGCCTCCCCCGCGACGACCAGCGTCGTGCCCGGCGGCAGCGCGTCGTCGGGCAGCACGCCCAGCGCGGTCGGCGGGAGCGTCAGGTGCGTGACCCGCTGCTGCGCGACGAGTTCGGCGAGCGCGTCGCCGGGCAGCAGGCGGTGCGCCGGGGCCAGCACGAGGCAGGCGCCGGACAGCAGGCCCATGCACATCTCCCACGCCGCCGCGTCGAAGCTCAGCGACGCGAACTGGAGCACGCGGCTGGTGCTGTCCACGCCGAGCGTCCCGCGCTGGGCGGTCAGCAGGCTCGCGATGCCGCCGTGGGTCACGACCACGCCCTTCGGGCGGCCGGTCGAGCCGGACGTGTAGATCACGTACGCCGCGGCCGACGGCAGCAGCTCGCCCCGGTCGGCGGCGGTGATCTCGGTGTCCGGCAGGCCCGGCAGGGCTGCCGCGGTGTCCTCGCCGTCCAGCACGACCAGCCGGACGTCGGTACCGGCGAGGGAGTCGGCGCTGCCCATGTCGGTGAGGACGAACTCCGGCCCGCCGTCGGCGAGCATGTGCTCGATGCGCTCCCGCGGGTAGGACAGGTCGATCGGCAGGTACGCCGCCCCGGTCTTGAGCACCGCCAGCAGCGCCACCACCAGCTCCGCCGACCTCGGCAGCGCGACGCCGACCAGCCGCTCCGGCCCGGCACCCCGGGTGATCAGCCAGTGCGCCAGCTGGTTGGCGCGCCGGTCGAGCTCGGCGTAGTCGAGGGTGGTGTCCTCGAACGCCACCGCGGGCGCGTCCGGCTGGCTGCGCACCTGCTCGGCGAACAGCTCCGGGAAGGTGCGCGGTTCCACCGGGTGCGCGGTGTCGTTCCACCCGGTCAGGATGCGCTCGCGTTCGGCCGCGCCGAGCAGTTCGACCTCGCCGATCCGGCGGCCGGGGTCGGCCGCGACCGCTGTGAGCAGCCGCTCGAAGCGGTCGACGATCGACCGCACCGTGTCGGCGGTGAACAGGTCGGTGGCGTACTCGACGACGCCTTCCACACCGCGCGGGCCCTCTTCGAGGCTGAACGCGAGGTCGAACTTGGCGACCCCGGTCCCAGCACCTTCGAGCTCGGCGTGCAGGCCGGGCAGCGCCACCTCGCCGCCGCTGTCCTGGAGGTCCAGCAGGACCTGGAACAGCGGGTGGTGCGACAGCGACCGCGCCGGGTTCAGCACCTCCACCAACCGCTCGAACGGCACGTCCTGATGGGCGTAGGCCGCCAAGTTCGTCTCCCGAACCCGGCCCAGCAACTCCTCGAACGTCGGATCGCCGGAGAGGTCGTTGCGCAGCACCAGGTTGTTCACGAAGAACCCGACCAAGTCCTCCACAGCCGCATCCGAACGTCCGGCGACCGGGGTGCCGATCGGAACATCAACACCAGCACCCAGGCGTGACAGCACCGCGGCCAAACCGGCCTGCAGCACCATGAACACCGTCACCCCGCGAGACGCCGCCAGATCCACAATGGACTTGTGCAGGTCGGCGCCGAAGGTGAACTCGAGCAGGTCGCCGCGGTGCGAGGCGACCGCCGGGCGCGGGTGGTCGGTCGGCAGCTCGATGCGCTCCGGCAGACCGGCCAGGGCGCTCCGCCAGAACTCGACCTCCCCGGACAGCAGGCTCGTCGGGTCGTCCTCGGAGCCCAGCAGGTCCCGCTGCCACAGCGCGTAATCCGCGTACTGCACCGGCAGCGGCGCCCACTCCGGCGCCTCGCCCCGCAGCCGCGCCGCGTACGCCTCGGACAGGTCGCGCAGCAGCGGTCCCTGCGACCAGCCGTCCCCGGCGATGTGGTGCAGCAACAGCAGCAGGACGTGCCCGTCACCGCCGGTGCGCCACAGCGTGGCGCGGATCGGCAGCTCGGTGCCGATCTCGAACGGTCGCCGCGCGGCTTCGGCCAGTTCGCGCTCGGGGTCGGTCTCCCGGACCTCGAACACCGCCTCCGCCTCGGACAGCACGAGCTGGTGCGGTGTGCCGTCGGCGTCCGGGAAGACGGTCCGCAGGCTCTCGTGCCTGCCGACCACATCGTGGAACGCCGCGCGCAGTGCCGGGACGTCCAGCGGACCGGACAACCGCAGCACGAAGGGCATGTTGTAGGTCGCGCTCGGCCCTTCGAGCCGGTGCAGGAACCACAGCCGGTGCTGCGCGAACGACAGCGGCACCCGTGCCGGGCGCGGTCCGGCGACCGGGCCCGAGCGCGCGCCGCCGGCCGCGTCCAGCGCGCCCGCCAGCCCGGCAGGGGTGGGCTGCACGAACAGCTCGCGGATCGGCAGCTCGACGGCGAACTCCGCGCGGATCCGGCTGATCAGCCGGGTGGCCAGCAGCGAGTGGCCGCCCAGGTCGAAGAAGCCGTCGTCGATGCCCACCTCGGCGACGCCGAGCACCTCGGCGAACAGGCCGCAGAGGACCTCCTCGCGCCGGTTGCGCGGGGCACGCCCGGTGCCGGTGAGCTCCGGTTCCGGCAGCGCCTTGCGATCCAGCTTGCCGTTGGGCGTCAGCGGCAGCTCGTCGAGCACCGCGAACGCCGAGGGCACCATGTACTCGGGCAGCCGCCGCCGCGCCAGCTCCCGGAGCTCGTCGACGTCCGGCTCCGCACCCGACTCGGGCACCGGGTAGGCGACGATCCGCTGGTCGCGCACCGCCACCGCGACCTGCGCGATGCCGGGGTGGTCGGCCAGGCACGCCTCGATCTCGCCCAGCTCGATGCGGAACCCGCGGACCTTCACCTGGTCGTCCACCCGGGTCAGGTACTCGAGCTGGCCGTCCGCGCGCCACCGGGCCAGGTCGCCGGTGCGGTACATGCGCTCCCCCGGAGCACCGGCCGGGTCGGCCACGAACCGCTCCGCGGTGAGCCCGGCGCGGTTGGCGTAGCCCCGGGCGACGCCCAGGCCGCCGATGTAGAGCTCGCCGGGCACCCCGACCGGGACCGGCCGCAGGTGGGCGTCGAGCACGCGCACGGTGGTGTTGGCGATCGGCCGCCCGATCGGCGGTGCGCCGTCGACGCGGTCGACGGTCGCCGAAGCCGACCAGATCGTGGTCTCGGTCGGGCCGTAGAGGTTGGTGACCCGCCCGCCGAGTTCGACCAGCTGCTCGGCCAGCGGCGCCGGGAGCGCCTCGCCGCCGACCAGGACCCGCAGGCCGCGCACGTGTTCCGGCGCACCCGTCACCAGCGCGTGCCACAGCGACGGGGTGGCCTGCGCGTGGGTGACGCCGGTCCGCTCGATCAGCGCGCCGAGAGCCCGCGGGTCGCGCACGGTGTCCTCGTCGGCGAGGACGACGGTGGCGCCGACCGCCAGCGGCAGGTACAGCTCCAGCCCGGCGATGTCGAACGACACCGTGGTGACCGCGAGCATCCGGTGATCGGCGGCCAGGCCGACGTCCTCGCGCATCGACGCCAGGAAGTTGTCCAGGTTCGCCCGCGTCACCTGCACGCCCTTGGGGCGACCGGTGGAGCCGGAGGTGTAGATCGCGTACGCGAGGTGTTGCGGTTCCTTCGCCACAGCAGGGGTTTCCGCGCTCTCCGCGGCGAGGTCGACCTCCTCGACGAGCACCCGCCGCGTCCCCTCCGGCGCCGGGACCTGGGTGGCCCCGTCGGTGACCAGGATCGCGGGTCCGGCGTCGTGCAGGACGTGCGCCAGCCGTTCGGCCGGGTGGTTCGGGTCGATCGGCAGGTACGCCGCTCCGGCCTTGGCCACCGCCAGCAGCGTCACCAGCAGTTCGGGCGTGCGGGGCAGGGCCACCGCCACCACGGTCTCGGGGCGTGCGCCCGCGCCGATCAGGTGGTGGGCCAGCCGGTTCGCGCGCTGGTCGAGCTCGCGGTAGCTGAGCTGCTGCGTTGCCGTGATCAGCGCGCACGCCTCCGGGTTCTCCACGGCGCGGGTCTGGAACTGCTCGATGAACGTCTCGTCCGGGACGTCGCGGCGGGTGTCGTTCCAGGTGCGCAGCTGCTCCCGCTCGTCGCTGGACAGCACTTCCAGCTCGGCGGTGGTGCGCTGCGGGTTCGCCAGGGCGTCGCGCAGCAGCCGCTGGAAGCGCTCGACGAGGGACTCCGCCGTGCTCGGGTCGAACAGGTCGGCGGCGAACTCCAGGTCGCCCTCGATACCGGCCGGGTCGCCCGCCGCGTCGAAGGTCTCCCGCAGCTCCAGCGACAGGTCCATGATGACCGCGCCGGTGTCCAGGCCCTCGACCTCCGCGTGCAGCCCGGGCAGGTCGAGGTCGTCGGCACCCGCGTCGTGGACGGTCATCATGACCTGGAACAGCGGGTGGTGCGACAGCGACCGCGCCGGGTTCAGCACCTCCACCAACCGCTCGAACGGCACGTCCTGATGCGCGTAGGCCGCCAAGTTCGTCTCCCGAACCCGGCCCAGCAACTCCTCGAACGTCGGATCGCCCGACAAGTCGTTGCGCAGCACCAGGTTGTTCACGAAGAACCCGACCAGGCCCTCCAGCGCCGCATCCGAACGCCCCGCCACCGGAGTACCGATCGGAACATCAACACCAGCACCCGACCGCGACAGCACCGCGGCCAAACCGGCCTGCAGCACCATGAACACCGTCACCCCGCGAGACGCCGCCAAATCCACAATGGACCGGTGCAGGTCCGCGTCGAACCGGACGTCGACGGCTCCGCCGCGGTAGCTCGCGGTGGTCGGGCGCGGCCGGTCGGTGGCGATCTCCAGCCGGTCCGGGATGCCCGCCAGCTGCTCGCGCCAGAACGCCACCTGGGCCTCGGCGAGGGCGGTCGGCGCGTCCTCGTCGCCGAGCAGTTCGCGTTGCCACGCCGTGTAGTCCGCGTACTGCACCGGCAGCGGCTCCCAGTCCGGGAGGCCGCCGCTGACGCGGGCGGAGTACGCCGCCGCCAGGTCGCGCAGCAGCGGTTCCGTGGAACCGCCGTCCGCGGCGATGTGGTGCAGCAGCACCAGCAGCGCGTGCGTCGAGTCGTCCTCGCTGAACAGCGTCGCCCGGACCGGCAGCTCGGATCCGAGGTCGAAGGCGTACTGCGCGGCCTCGACGAGGTCCGCCTCCAGCGCCGCGGTGGGCACCGCCTCGAACACCGGCTCGCGGTCCACCACCACCTGGTGCGGCACGCCGTCGGTCTCGGCGAACAGGGTGCGCAGGCTGTCGTGCCGGGCCACCACGTCGGCGAACGCCCGCCGCAGCTGCGCCACGTCCAGCTTCCCGGACAGCTTGAGCACCAGCGGGATGTTGTAGGTCGGGCTCGGCCCCTCCAGCCGGTGCAGGAACCACAGCCGCCGCTGCGCGTACGACAGCGGGACCCGCTCGGGCAGCGGCATCCGGCCCAGCGCCGGGCGGGCTTCGCCCGCGCTCGGGAGCCGCGCGGCCAGCCCGGCGACGGTCGGCGACTCGAAGACCGCGCGCACCGGGACCTCCACGCCGAAGGCGGCGCGAAGGCGGCCGGTCAGCTGCGTCGCGCGCAGCGAGTGACCGCCGAAGGCGAAGAAGTTGTCGTGCAGGCCGATCTCCTCGACGCCCAGCACCTCGGCGAACAACCCGCGCAGGGTCGCCTCCTCCGGCGTGGGCTCGCGGTCCTCGTGCACCGCCTCGACCGCGGCCTGCTCGACGTGGAACTCCAGCAGGCCGTCAGCGCGCCAGCGGGCGCGCTCCCCGGTCGCGACCATCAGCGGACCGGCCGTGCCGAAGGGGTTCTCGATCCCGTCGCGCAGCCGAGCGGTGCTCACGTGGACCTCGCCGAACACGCCGGGCGGGACCGGCCGGAGCTGGTCGTCGAGCACGTAGACCGCGACGCCCGGAGCGGGGCGCTCGGCACCGTGCTCGCCGGTCGTGATCACACCGGTTTCCGGCCAACCGCGCCAGAACTCGACCGCGACGTCCGGGAAGCGCTGCCGGAAGGCGGTCAGGTCAGCGGTCGCGCCGAGGCCGACCAGCCGCTTGAGCGTCGCGGGCACGAACTCCTGCTCCAGCGCGACGCGGCACACCTGGTCCAGCAGGTCGCCGGACAGCACGACCTCCTCGACCTCGTCCCAGTCCAGCCAGCCGAGCAGGTCCGAGGCGCTGCCGGAGACCTCGTCCGGCGCGGCGACCCCACCGTCCACGACGGACGGGTCGATCCCGGCGACCGCGATCTCCGGCGCCTCGGTCGCGGCCGCGACCGGGGGCAGCACGACGGCCAGGTCGTCCTCGTCGAGCAGCGCGACCTCGCTCGGCCGCGCGTCCGGGTCGGCGACCATCGCGTCGAGCAGCGCCCGCAGCCGCCGCGCCAGCTTGTCCGCGGTGGCCCGGTCGAACAGGTCGACCGCGTACTCCAAGTCGCAGCTGATGCCGCCGCCGCGGCGCTCCTGCAGGTGGAACACGAGGTCGAAGCGGGCGGCGGACATCTCGACGTCGAGCGGTTCGGCCCGCAGGCCGGGCAGCGCGAAGCTGTTCTCCGCGTCGTTCTCGACCACCATCATCACCTGGAACAGCGGGTGGTGGCCGAGCGCGCGGACCGGGTTCAGCTCCTCCACGAGCCGGTCGAACGGCACGTCCTGGTGGGAGAACGCCGACAGGTCGGCGTCGCGCACCCGGCCGAGCAGCTCCCGGAACGTCGGGTCACCGGCGGTGGAGGTGCGCAGCACCAGCGTGTTGACGAAGAAGCCGACCAGGTCCGCCAGCGCCTCGTCGTCGCGGCCCGCCACGGGCGTGCCGATCGGGATGTCGGTGCCCGCGCCGTGCCGGGTCAGCAGCGCGGCCAGCGCCGCCTGGACCAGCATGAACAGCGTCGTGTCGGTCTTGCGCGCCAGCTCCAGCAGGTCCGCGTGCAGCTCGGCGGGGATGACGAAGTTGAGCTCGTCGCCCTGGTAGGACGCCACCGCGGGCCGCGGCCGGTCGGTCGGCAGCTCCAGGACGTCCGGCAGGTCGGCCAGCGCCGACCGCCAGTGCGCGAGCTGCTTGGACACCAGGCTGTCCGGGTCGTCCTCGCCGCCGAACAGCTCCTGCTGCCACAGCGTGTAGTCGGCGTACTGCACCGGCAGCGGCGACCACTCCGGCGCCTCGCCCCGCAGCCGCGCGGCGTAGGCCGCGGACAGGTCGCGGGCGAACGGCTCCTCCGAGCCGCCGTCGGTGGCGATGTGGTGCAGCAACAGCAGCAGCACGTGCTCGCGCTCGTCGACCTCGAACAGCGTTGCCCGCAGCGGGCATTCCGCGGTGAAGTCGAAGGCGTGCTGGGACTCCGCGGTCAGCTCGGCGGTCAGCTCCGCCGGTGCCACCCGCGCGATCCGCAGCCCCGGGAAGGCGTCCACGACGACCTGGTGCGGTTCGCCGTCCACCTCCGGGAATATCGTGCGCAGGCTCTCGTGCCGCTCGAACACGTCCCGGACCGCCGCTTCGAGGGCGGCGGCGTCGAGCTCACCGGTCAGCCGCAGCACGATCGGCACGTTGTAGGTCGCGCTCGGGCCTTCCAACCGCGACAGGAACCACAACCGCTGCTGCGCGAACGACAGCGGAACCCGCTCCGGCCGCGGTTTGGCGGTCAGCGGGGTGCGCGGAGCGTCCGCCGCGTCGTCCAGGCGACCGACGACACCGGCCACCGTGGGCTCGGTGAACAGAGCGCGCACCGACAGCTGCACGCCGAAGGTGGCGCGGATCCGGCTGAGCAGCCGGATCGCCGAGAGCGACTGCCCGCCCAGCTCGAAGAAGCTCTCGTCGACCGCCACCGGGCGGTCCAACCCGAGCACCTCGCCGAACAGGCCGCACAGGATCTCCTCGCGCGGCGACCGCGGCCCCTTGCGCCCGGCGCGGCGCGACAGCGCGGGCAGCGCCGCGTAGTCGGTCTCGCCCGCCGCGTCCACCGGGATCGCGTCCAGCGCGAAGTACCGCGAGGGCACCATGTACTCCGGCAGCGCCGTCTCGGCGTGCGCGCCGACCGCCGCCGGATCGGTGGCGTAGGCGATCAGCTGCCCGTCGGCGTCGGCGATCACCGCGACCGGCCCGGCCGCGGACAGGATCTGCTCGACCTCGTCCAGCGACACCCCGATCCCGCGCACCTGCACCCACCGGCCGGGGCGGGCGACGACCTCGATCTCCTCGCCCCTGCGGCGCGCGCGGGCGCCGGTCGCCACCCCGTCCAGGTGCAGCTCGCCGACCACGCCCGGCGGCAGCGGGCGCCCGGCCTCGTCCAGCACGAGCTGCCGCGCGTCCGGTGCCGGGAACTCCTCGGGCGCCAGGACGTCCAGGTCCCCGAGCCGTCGTCCCGGGTCGGCGGTGGCGCTGCGCAGCAGCCGCAGCAGGCGCTCGCCGAAGGCGTCGACCGTGGTGCGGTCGAACAGGTCGGTGGCGTACTCGATCTCGCCGACGATCCCGGCGTGCGCACCGTCCGAGGCGTAGCGCTCCTGCAACCGGATGTCCATCGCGAACTTCGCCACGCCCGCGACGACGTCCTCCAGCTCCACCTCCAGCCCGGGCAGCTCCACCTCGACCTCGTCGAAGTTCTCGAAGGTCAGCATCACCTGGAACAGCGGGTGGTGGGCCAGCGAACGGGTCGGGTTGACCGCCTCCACGATCCGCTCGAACGGCACGTCCTGGTGCGCGAACGCGGCCAGGTCGGTCTCCCGCACCCGGTCCAGCAGCTCCCGGAACGACGGGTTCCCGTGCGTGCGGGTGCGCATCACCAGCGTGTTGACGAAGAACCCGAACAGGTCCTCCAGCGCCTCGTCGGTGCGGCCCGCGACCGGGGTGCCGATGGGGATGTCCTCGCCCGCGCCCAGCCGGGTCAGCAGGGCGGCGACACCGGCCTGGATCACCATGAACTGCGTCGTGTTCGTGCTGCGCGCCACCTCGTCGATGGCCCGGTGCAGCTCGGCGTCGATGCGCAGCGGCGCCTCGTCGCCGAGGTAGGTCGCCACCGCGGGCCGCGGGTGGTCGACGGGCAGCTCGATCTTCTCCGGCAGCCCGCGCAGCGCTTCCGCCCAGAACGCCATCTGCCGGTTGATCGCGCTGTCCGGGTCGGCGACGTCGCCGAGCAGCTCGCGCTGCCACAGCGTGTAGTCCGCGTACTGCACCGGCAGCGGCGCGAACTCCGGCGCGGCACCGCGGCAGCGGGCGGTGTAGGCGGTGGCGAGGTCGTTGCCCAGCAACGACTCCGACCAGCCGTCGCTGATGATGTGGTGCATCAGCGGCAGCAATGCGTACCGGTCACCGCCCAGGCAGAACAGCCACGCGCGGATCGGCAGCTCGGCGGTGATGTCGAAGTGGTACCGCGACGCCTCGCGCAGCGCCTCGTCCAGCCCGGCCTCGTCGATCTCGACGACCTCGAGCACCGGCTGCGCCTGCTCCGGCGGCAGCACGACCTGGTGCGGAACACCGCCGTGCTCCGGGAAGACCGTGCGCAGCGACTCGTGCTGCGCGACGACGTCGGCGAACGCCGTGCGCAGGGCGACGACGTCGAGCTCACCGGTCAGCCGCAGCACCAGCGGCACGTTGTAGGTCGCGCTCGGGCCCTCCAACCGCGACAGGAACCAGAGCCCTTCCTGCACGTAGGACAGCGGCATCCGGTCCGGACGCGGCATCGGCCGCAGCGCCACCCGGGCGCGCTCGGCCGCGTCCAGGCGGTCGGCGAGCCCGGCCACCGTCGGCGTCTCGAACAGGGCGCGCAGCGGCAGCTCGGCGCCGAAGGCCGAGCGGATCCGGCTGACCAGCCGGGTCACCAGCAGCGAGTGGCCGCCCAGGTCGAAGAAGCTGTCGTCGATGCCGATCCCGGAGACCTCAAGCACGTCCTCGAACAGTCCGCAGAGGACCTCCTCGCGCCGGTCGCGCGGCGCGCGGCCACCGGCCAGCACCGACATGTCCGGCGCGGGCAGCGCCTTGCGGTCCAGCTTCCCGTTGGCGGTCAGCGGAAGGGCGTCCAGCTGCACCACCGCCGCGGGCACCATGTACTCCGGCAGCGCCGCGGCCACGTGCCGCCGCACGTCGGCCGGGTCGACCGGCTCGCCGGACACGACGTAGCCGACCAGGCGCTTGTCGCCGGGCTTGTCCTCGCGGACCACCACCGCGGCCTGCGCCACCGCCGGGTGCGCCAGCACCTGCGCCTCGATCTCGCCCAGCTCGATGCGGAACCCGCGGATCTTGACCTGGTCGTCGGCCCGGCCGAGGTACTCCAGCACGCCCTCGGCGTTCCACCGCACCAGGTCCCCGGTGCGGTACATCCGCGCCCCCGCGCGGCCGAACGGGTCGGCGACGAACCGCTGCGCCGACAGCCCGGCCCGGCCGAGGTACCCGCGCGCCAGCCCGGCGCCGGAGACGTACAGCTCACCGGGCACGCCGGGCGGGACCGGCTGCAGCGAGCCGTCGAGCACGTACAGCCCCAGGTCCGGGATGGCCTCGCCGATCGGGCTGCGCAGCTCGGCGGTGTGCGCGGCCACCAGCGGGAAGTAGGTGACGTGCACGGTGGTCTCGGTGATCCCGTACATGTTCACCAGCCGCGGCGCGTCCTCGCCGTGGCGCTGGTACCACCCGGCCAGCTTGGCCGGTTCCAGCGCCTCGCCGCCGAAGACCACGTACCGCAGCGCCAGCCGGTCGCCGAGCTCCGGGTTCTCCTGGTCGGCCTGGACGAGCTGGTGGAACGCCGACGGGGTCTGGTTGAGCACCGTGACGCCCTCGCGCACCAGCAGTTCCAGGAACTCCTTCGGCGAGCGGCTGGTCAGGTGCGGCACCACCACCAGGCGACCGCCGCCCAGCAGCGGTCCCCACAGCTCCCACACCGAGAAGTCGAACGCGTAGGAGTGGAACAGCGTCCACACGTCCTGCTCGTCGAAGCCGAACCAGTGGTCGGTGGCGGTCAGCAGCCGGTGCACGTTGCGGTGCGGCACGACGACGCCCTTCGGGCGGCCGGTCGAGCCCGAGGTGTAGATGATGTAGGCCGCGTTGTCCGGACCGGCGACCGCACCGAGGTCGCTCGCGTCGCGCCCGGCGAGGTCGAGCTCGTCCAGCACCAGCCGGGGAACGTCGGTGTCCAGTGTGGACGACGAGTCGGCGAGCAGGATCGTCGGCTCGGCGTCGGCGAGCATGAACTCGATCCGGTCCGCCGGGTAACCGGGGTCCACCGGCAGGTACGCGCCCCCGGCCTTGAGCACGGCGAGCAGCCCCACCACGAGCTCGGCCGAGCGCGGCAGCGCCAGCGCGACGACGTGCTCCGGGCCGACGCCCCGCTCCACGAGCACCCGCGCGAGCCGGTTGGCCCGCGCGTTGAGCTCGGCGTAGGTCAGGCGGGTGTCCTCGAAGACCAGCGCGGTGGCATCCGGGACGCGGTGCGCCTGCGCCTCGAACAGCTCGGGGATCGTGGCCGCCGGGAGCTCGCTGTCCGGCACCGCCGGGAGCAGCGCGCGGCGCTCGGCGGCCGAGAGCAGGTCGATGTCGTCGACGCGGCGTTCCGGGTCCGCCACGACGGCCGACAGCAGCCGGACCAGCCGCTGCCCCATCGCCTGCACCGTGTCGCGGTCGAACAGGTCGGTGGCGTACTCGATCAGCCCGGCCATGCCCAGCGGGGTGCCGTCCGCGGCGTAGTCCTCGCGGAAGTCGAAGTCCAGGTCGAACTTGGACGATCCGGCGCCGATGTCGTGGAAGCTGGCGCGCAGCCCGGGCAGGTCCAGCTCCGCCTCGGCGTTGTTCTGGAACAGCACCATGACCTGGAACAGCGGGTGGTGCGCCATCGAGCGCGGCGGGTTGAGCACCTCCACCAGCCGCTCGAACGGAACGTCCTGGTGCGCGTAGGCGGCCAGGTCGTTCTTGCGCACCCGGCCGAGCAGTTCCCGGAACGTGGGCCGCCCCGAGGTGTCGGTGCGCAGCACCAGGGTGTTGACGAAGAACCCGACGAGCTCCTCCAGCGCCTCGTCGGAGCGACCGGCGATCACGCTGCCCAGCGGGATGTCGGTGCCCGCGCCGAGGCGGGTCAGCAGCGCCGAAAGCCCGGCCTGCACGACCATGAACAGCGTGGTCCCGGTCTGCCGCGCCAGCTCCACCAGCCCGCGGTGCAGCTCGGCGCTGATCTCGAACTCGACCTCGCCGCCCCGGTAGGACGCCACCTGCGGGCGCGGCCGGTCGGTGGGCAGCTCCAGCCGCTCCGGCAGCCCGGCCAGGTTCTCCGACCAGAACGCCAGCTGCTGCGACACCAGGCTCTGCGGGTCGTCCTCGTCGCCGAGCAGGTCCCGCTGCCACAGCGCGTAATCCGCGTACTGCACCGGCAGCGGCGACCACTCCGGCGCCTCGCCCCGCAGCCGCGCCGCGTAGGCGGTCGAGAGGTCGCGGCTCAGCGGCGCGTCCGACCAGCCGTCGCTGGCGATGTGGTGCAGCAGCAACAGCAGCGCGTGCTCCTGCTCGCCGAGCTCGAACAGGCAGACGCGCAGCGGGAGCTCGGTGGACAGCTCGAAGCTGTAGCGGCCGAGGTCGCGCAGGTGCTCGGCGAGTCCCGCCTCGTCGGTGCGCACGAACTCGATGTCCGGTGCGGACCGCTCGGGGCTCAGCACCACCTGGTGCGGGGTGCCGTCGGTCTCCGGGTAGATGGTGCGCAGCGTTTCGTGCCTGCCGACCAGGTCCGCGACGGCCGCGCGCAGCGCGTCGCGGTCCAGCGGCCCGGACAGCCGCAGCAGCAGCGGTTCGGTGTAGGTGGCGCTGTTCTCCTCCAGCTGGTGCAGGAACCACAGCCGCCACTGCGCGAACGACAGCGGCATCGGCTCCGGCCGCGGGCGCGGTTCGAGCGCCACCCGGGTGTCCCCGGCGGTGCCGAACTCCTCGACCAGCGCCGCGACCGTCGGCTTCTCGAACAGGTGCCGCAGGGACAGCTCGACGCCGAACATCGACCGCAGCCTGCTCAGCAGCCGGATCGCCGACAGCGAGTGCCCGCCGAGCTCGAAGAAGCTGTCGTCGATGCTGACCTCGGCCACGCCCAGCACGTCCGAGTACAGCCCGCACAGGATCTCCTCCTGCGGGGTGCGCGGCGCCCGCGCCGCCTCCTGCCGCTCGACGGCGTCGTCGGCCGCCCCGGCGACCTGCAGCCGCTCGGCCGCGGCGAGCACCCCGGTCTCGCCGACCGGCTGGTCCGATCGCTCGACGACGTCCTGCAGCAGCGCGAACATCTGCGCCGAGAGCCGCTCGATGCTCGCCCGCTCGAACAGGTCCGGCCGGTACTCGAACCGCAGCCGCAGGGTCCGCCCAGGGATGACCGACAGGGTCAGCGGGTAGTGGGTGGCGTCGTGGTCCTCCAGGCCCGTGAGGTCGATGCCGGGTGCCGGGCTCCAGGACTCGCCGGGCTCGTGCGGGTAGTTCTCGATCACGGTGAGCGTGTCGAACAGCTCCCCGGTGCCCGCCAGCTGCTGGATCTCGTTGAGGCCGAGGTAGTGGTGGTCCAGCAGGCGCGACTGCTCGTCCTGGATGCGCGCCAGCAGCTCGCCCAGCGACTCCTCGGCGCGCAGCCGGATGCGCACCGGCACGGTGTTGATGAACATGCCGATCATCGACTCCACGCCGGGCAGCTCCGACGGGCGGCCCGCCACGGTGCTGCCGAAGACCACGTCCTCGCGGTCGAGGTTGCGGGCCAGCAGCAGGCCGAACCCGCCCTGCACCGCGGTGTTGAGCGTCAGGCCGCGGCCGCGGATCCACTGCTGGAGGCGGTCGGCGAAGTCGGCGGGCAGGTCCAGCAGGACCTGCTCCGGGGTGACCACGGCGCTGCCACCGGCGCCGAGCAGGGTCGGCTCAACGCCCGCCAGCGCGCTGCGCCACGCCTCGGCGCTCGCGGTCTGGTCCCGGTCGGACAGCCAGGCCAGGTAGTCGCGGTAGGGCGTGACCCGCCCCAGCTCCGCGCCCGCGCTGCGGTAGATCGCGAACAGCTCGTCCAGCAGCGACTGCATGGACCAGCCGTCGAACAGGATGTGGTGGTTGGTGACCACGAGCCGGTGCTCGCCGGGGTTGAGCCGCAGCAGGGTGAACCGCAGCAGCGGCGGCCGGGTCAGGTCGAAGCGGCGGGCCCGGTCGGCGGCGGTCAGCCGGTCGACCTCGGCGAGCTGGTCGTCCGCGCCGGACAGGTCGATCTCCTGCCAGGGCAGCTCGACCTCGTCCGGCACGACCTGCACGGCGCGCGGCAACCCCTCGTAGCGGAACCCGGCGCGCAGGTTGTCGTGCCTGCGCAGCAGGCCCGCCACCGCCTCGCGCAGCGCCGCCGCGTCCAGCGGGCCGTCGACGCGGAACACCTCCTGCACCGCGTAGACGTCCGGTGCCTGGTCGTCGTAGAGGGCGTGGAACAGCAGGCCTTCCTGCAGCGGTGCGAGCGGCAGGACGTCGCGGACCGGACCGGCCTGCTCCAGCTGCTCGATCTGGCTCTGCGACAGCGACACCAGCGGCAGGTCGGACGGGGTCAGCCCGGCGCTCGTGCGCTGCTCGCCGAGCAGCTGCAGCGCCGCGAAGAACGCGTCCAGCAGTTCCGCCACGCGCGCCTCGTCGAGCAGCTCCCCCGCCCAGGTGCAGGTGACCTTCAGCTGCGGGCCGGACGGGCGGTCCTCGGTGACGGCGTCGATCTCCAGCGGGTAGGACAGCGGCAGCCCGGCGTCGGCACCGCCGCCCAGCGCCTCCCCCACCACCGACCAGTCCTCGGTGGACTCGCCCGCGCTGAACCGGCCGAGGTAGTTGAACCCGATCTGCGGGGTGCAGCCGGGCAGCGAGTCGCGGAGCACGCCGTAGCCGATGCCGTTGTCCGGCACCGCGCGCAGCTGCTCCTTGACGCGCTTGAGCACCCGGCCGCGGGTGCGGGCGTCGGCCAGCTCCTCCAGCCGCCGCACCCCGGCGTCCAGCCGGACCGGGTAGGCGCTGGTGAACCAGCCGACGGTGCGGGACAGGTCGAGCCCGTCGGCGATCTCCTCGCGACCGTGGCCCTCCAGCTCGACCACCACCCGGGTCTCCCCGGTGCCCCAGCGGTGCTGCACCTCGCCGAGCCCGGCGGCCAGGCCCGCCAGCAGCACCTCGTTCGCGCGGCCGCGGATCGCGGCGGTGACGTCGGTGAGCAGCGCCCGGGTCAGCTCGGTCGGCAGTTCGCGGGTCAGCGTCCGGGACGTGCCCCGGACGTCCCGGGTGTGGTCCAGGACCAGCTCGCCGAACGGCTCGGACCGCTCGGCCACCACGTCCGTCCACATCGGAATCTCCGGCTGCCTCGACGCGGCGGCCTCGCGCAGCGCGTGCGCCCAGTGCCGGAACGACGTGCCGACCGGGTCCAGCCGCACCGGCCGCCCGGCCCGCACCGCCTCCCAGGCGGCGCGCAGGTCGGAACCGAGGATGTGCCAGGACACCCCGTCCACGGCGAGGTGGTGCACGAGGACGAGCAGCCGTCCGGGCTCCTCGCCCGCGTCCAGCCACACGACCTGGAGCATCCGCCCGGCACGCGGGTCCAGCCGTGCCTGCGCGCTCCCGGTCTCGCGCGCGACTGCCTCGTCGAGGTCGTCGCCGCGGACGTCGATGCGGTGCACCAGCCCGGAGCCGACGTCGCGGGAGATGACCAGCTGGTCCTCGGCGAGCCGCATGCGCAGCACGTCGTGGTGCGCGACGAGGGCTTCCACCGCGGCGGCGAGGTGTTCCTCGGTCAGCTCGACGGGCGCGCGGAAGACCGCGGACTGGAAGTAGCCGTCGATGTCCCCGCCGCGTTCCAGCAGGGTGCGCATGATCGGCGTCAGCGGCACGTCGCCGTGCGCGTCCGGCGCCGGAGCGGCGACGGGCCGGTCGGTGTCCTCCGCCGCGACCGCGGCCAGCCGGGCGACGGTCCGGTGCTCGAAGACGTCGCGCGGTGTGAGCACCAGCCCCGCCTTGCGGGCGCGGCTGACCAGGCGGATGGCGACGATGCTGTCCCCGCCCAGGTCGAAGAAGCCCTCGTCCACGCCGATGTCGGACACCCCGAGCACCTCGGAGAACAGCTCGGCCAGCCGCACCTCCTGCGGCGTGCGCGGTCGGCGGACCTCCTCGTCCCGGACCGGTTCCGGCAGCCGGTCCGCCTCGACGTCGCCCGCGGCGTCGCGCGGGAGCGCGTCGAGCGCGACGAAGTCGGCGGGCACCAGGTACGACGGGACGCGCCGTTCGAGGTAGCCGCGGAGGTCCTCGGTGCGCGCGGCGTCCGAGACGACGTAGGCGACGAGCCGATCGCCCAGGCCGATGACCGCGGCTTCCCGCACGGCCGGGTGGCCCAGCAGCTCGTCCTGCACGCGGCGCGGGTCCAGGCGGATGCCGCGCACCGTGATCTGCTCCGGGCTGATGACGTGGACGCGCTCCTGCGGCGCGACGAGCTCCAGCTCGGTCAGCCGCGCGTCCGGGTTGCTGACGGCCGAGCGCAGCATCCGGGCCAACCGCTCCCACAGCAGCGCCACGCCGTCGCGGTCGAAGAGGTCCGTGCTGTACTCGATGATCCCGTCCGCACCTTCCGGCACGCCCGCCGCGCTGTGGTGCTCGCGCAGCCGGAGGTCGAGGTCGAACTTGGCGACGCCGATCGACACCTCGTCCACCTCGGCCCGCGCGTCCGGGAACTGCGGGCGTGCCTCGGCGAGGGTCTCGAAGGTCAGCATCACCTGGAACAGCGGGTGGTGCGACAGCGAACGGGCCGGGTTGACCGCCTCCACGACGCGGTCGAACGGCACGTCCTGGTTGGCGAACGCGGCCAGATCGGTCTCCCGCACCCGGTCCAGCAGCTCCCGGAACGACGGGTCGCCGTGCGTGCGGGTGCGCAGCACCAGCGTGTTGACGAAGTAGCCCACGACGTCGTCCACATCGGACGAATCGCGCCCGGCCACCGGGGTGCCCAGCGGGACGTCCTCGCCCGACCCGAGCCGGGTCATCAGCGCGGCGAGACCGGCCTGCACGACCATGAACGTGCTGGTGCCGGTGGACCTGGCCAGCTCCGCGAGCGACCGGTGCAGCTCGGCGTCCAGCCGCACGCGCAGCACGTCACCGCGGTGCGTCGCGGCCGCCGGGCGCGGCCGGTCGGTGGGCAGCTCGACCAGCTCCGGCAGGTCCGCGAGCTGCTCGGCCCAGAACGCGAGCTGCCGCGACAGGCGGCTGTCCGCCGCGTCCGCCGAGCCGAGCGCCGCGCTCCTGCTGCGCATCTCCGCGGCGTAGTCGGTGGGCAGCGCGGCCCACTGCGGGGCCTCCCCGGCCAGCCGGGCCCGGTAGGCGTCGGCGAGGTCGCGCACCAGCGGGCGCTCGGACCAGCCGTCCGCGGCGATGTGGTGCATCAGCAGCAGCACGACGTGCCGCCGCGCTCCGGTGGAGAGCACCCGCACCCGGAACGGGATCTCGGTCTGCAGGTCGAACGCGTGGCGGGCCTGCTGCACGAGCTCCTGCTCCAGCCGCGCCTCGTCGACCGCGAGGAAGTCGACGTCCACCGCGACGTCGGAGACCTCCGGGCGGGGCCGCCCGTCGTCCTCGGGGAAGATCGTCCGCAGCGTCTCGTGCCGGTCGGCCACGTCCTGCACGGCCTGCCGCAGCGCGGCCTGCTCCAGCGGACCGTCCAGCCGCACGATCAGCGGGATGTTGTAGGTGGCGCTCGGCCCCTCCAGCCGGTGCAGGGACCACAAGCCCTGCTGCGCGGCGGAAAGCGCCGGTCCTCCCTCGACCGGCGCGACCGGCGCGGCGATCGGCGAGGCGTCGGCGAGACGCTCGGCCAGCGCGGCCGCGGTCGGCGCTTCGAAGATGTCGCGGACCGCGACCTCGACCCGCAGCCCGGTGCGGATGGCGGTGGCCAGCCGGGTGGCCAGCAGCGAGTGCCCGCCGAGCTCGAAGAAGCTGTCGTGCACGCCGGCCCGCGCCACCCCGAGGGTCGACGCGAACAGCTCGCACAGCGCCGCTTCCCGCTCATCGCGCGGCGCCGCGCCCTCGTCGTCACCGGACGCCGCCCACGGGTCCGGCAGCGCGCGCCGGTCGACCTTCCCGTTGGGGGCCAACGGCATCGCGTCCAGCACGGCGAACGCAGCCGGGACCATGTGCTCGGGCAGGACCTCCGCCATCCGGCGGCGCAGGACGTCCACCGAGACCGGCACGCGCGGCACGACGTACCCGACGATCGCGCGCTCGCCAGCCGGGGTCTCCCGCACCGCCACCGCGGCCTGCGCCACGTCGGCGAAACCGGCCAGCAGCGACTCGATCTCGCCGAGCTCGATGCGGAAGCCGCGGATCTTGACCTGGTCGTCGGCGCGGCCGAGGAACTCCAGCTGGTCGCCGTTCCAGCGGGCCAGGTCCCCGGTGCGGTACATGCGCTCGCCCGGCGCCCCGAACGGGTCGGCCGGGAACCGCTGCGCGGTCAGGCCGGGCCGGTGCAGGTAGCCGTGCGCGAGCTGGATCCCCGCGACGTAGAGGTCGCCCGGTTCACCGGGCGGGACCGGGCGCAGCTGCCCGTCCAGCACGTGCACCCGGGTGTTCCACAGCGGACGCCCGATGGGCAGCGGGCGGTCCCCGATCGCCGGGTCGTAGTCCCAGTAGGTGACGTCGATGGACGCCTCGGTCGGGCCGTAGAGGTGCGCCAGCCGCACGCCCCAGGTCTCCACCACGCGAGCCGCCAGCGCGGGCGGCAGCACCTCACCGGCCACGAACACCAGGCGCAGCCGCAGCGAACGCCCGCCGAGCTCGACGCCCGCGGCCACGGCCAGCAGCGACGGGACGAACTGCGCGACGGTCACCCCGTGCTGCTCGACCAGGTCCAGCAGCCGCTCCGGGTCGCGGACCACGTCGGCCGGTGCCAGGCACAGCGAAGCGCCGACGATCAGCGGCAGCCAGACCTCGGTCCCGGCCGCGTCGAAGCTGATCGCGGTGCGCGCCAGCACCCGGTCGTCCGCCCGCAGCCCCCACTCCTCGGCCTGCCAGCGCATGTGGTTGACCACACCGGCGTGCGGCACGACGACGCCCTTGGGACGCCCGGTGGAGCCGGAGGTGTAGATGACGTACGCCGGATGTTGCGGCGTGGCAAGGGGTTCCGGGTCCTCGGCCGGGAACCGGTCGTCGTCGGCGGCGAGCACCACCGGGGCGTCGGAGCCCGGCAGGCCAGGTGCGATCTCGGCGGTGGTCAGCAGCAGCGCGGGCCGGGAATCGGCCAGCATGAACGCGATCCGCTCCGCCGGGTAGTCCGGGTCGACCGGCAGGTAGGCGGCGCCCGCCTTGACCACCGCGAGCAGGCTGGCGATCAGCTCCGGCGTGCGCGGCAGCGCCAGCGCCACCAGGTCGCCCGGCCGCACCCCCGACGCGATCAGCCGGTGCGCCAACCGGTTCGCGCGCTCGTTGAGCTCGCGGTAGCTCAGCTCCTGCGCGCCGAACCGCACCGCGACCGCGTCGGGGGTGCGCCGCGCGCTGCGCTCGACCAGCTCGGCCAGGGTGGCATGCCCGTCCAGGTCGCGCCCCACCAGATCATTCATGCCGACCCACAACTCCTCGCACCACGCAGTCCTCGCTTTTCCGGCGAGGCTAAACAGCGCGATTTTCGGGTCGTTATCGTGCGCATTTCCGCAGCCCAGAACGCTTCCGACGGGGGCGGCGGCCGGGGCGTAGCATGCGGCTGACCGCGCTCCGCGCCACTCGGAACGGGAGCGGAAATCCCCGCGGAAAGGAATCCCAGGATGGACAATCTGGACACCGGTGTCATATCCCTGCTGATCGCGTCCGCCACCCTGCTGATCGGGCTGTTCGGTTACTCCAGGATTCAACGAAATCAACTCGCCCGGGAATTCCGGGCGAAGAACGAGCAAACGCAGCAGCTGGCCGCCGAAACCCGGCAAATGCGCGACGAGCTGACCGCGCTCACCGCGGAGATCTCCGAACTCCGGCGGCTGCTGACCGAAGCCGCCTGAAGAATCCTCAGCCGACCCCCGGCGGTTCGAACGCGGGCGGGAACCAAGCCGGATTGGCCTGCTCGAAGGCGTGCGCGAGGCGCAGCAGCACCGGTTCCGACCACGCCCCCGCCAGGAACGTGACGCCGACCGGCAGCCCGCGCACCGCGCCCGCCGGGACGCTGATCGCCGGATACCCGGCGAGCCCCGGCAGCAGCGCACTGCCCCGCGCGGGCGGGTCGCCGTTGACCAGGTCGATCTTCCACGCGGGCCCGCCGGTGGGCGCCACCAGCGCGTCGAGCCGGTGCTCGCGCAGGACCGCGTCGATGCCCTCGTCCCGGGACAACCGGCGCATGGTGGCCAGCGCCGAGGAGTACGCCGGGTCGTCGAGGTCCCCGCTGAGCCCGTCCACCATCTCCAGCGTCTCCTGGCCGAAGTGCGGCATCTCGACGTCGGCGTGCGCGCGGTTGTGCGCGATCAGCTCCCCGATGCTGCGCGGGTGCTCGCCCGGCGCGGCCGCCAGGTAGGCGTCGAGGTGGTGCTTGACCTCCTGCAGCTGCGCGAACATCAGGCCCTCGTCGGACATGATCCGGGACAGGCTCGGGATCTCGGTGCGGTCGACGATGGTCGCGCCCGCGGCCGCCAGCACCCGGATGGCCTCCTCGGCGACGGCATCGGCGTGGTCGTCGAACCCGAAGAACGCCTCGCGCGCCACCCCGATCCTGGCCCCGACCAGCGCGTTCGCGTCGAGGCAGTCCCGGTGGTCGGCGGGGAACCGACCCCCGGCGGCGGCCGTCGCCGGGTCCCGCGGATCCACCCCGGCCAGCACCCCCAGCACCGCGGCGGCGTCCGCGACGGTGCGGCACAGCGGCCCGACGGTGTCCAGGCTCGGCACGCCGGGGATCATCCCCGCCCGGCTGGTCAGCCCCACCGTCGGCTTCAGCCCGACGACGCCGTTGACCCCGGCCGGGCCGAGGATCGACCCGATCGTCTCGGTGCCCAGCGCGAACCCGCACAACCCGGCGGCGACCGCGGCGGCCGAACCCGAGCTGGACCCGTGCGGCGACCGGTCCAGCCGGTGCGGGTTGCGACCCTGCCCACCTCGCGCGCTCCACCCAGCCGAGCCGCTGATCCAGCCGCTCTTGTTCGTCTTGCCCAGCACGATCGCCCCCGCGGCGCGCAGCTTCGCGATCACCGTCGCGTCCCGCTCGGGGCGCAAGCCGAGCAGCGCCGTGGTGCCGTTGCTGGTGTGCAGCCCGTCCGCGGTTTCGAGGTTGTCCTTGACCAGGACGGGGATGCCGTGCAGCGGGCCGCGGAGCGCACCGCGCCGCCGCTCGGCGTCGCGCTCCTCGGCGACCGCCACCGCCTGCGGGTCGGTCTCCAGCACCGCGCGCAGCTCGGGCCCGCGCAGGTTCAGCCGATCGATCCGGTCCAGGTGGAACCGGACGAGGTCCGCCGCGCTGAACCGACCGGCCTTCTGCCCGGCCTGCAACTGGTCGATCGACGCTGCGGCAAGTGCCACGTCCTCAGCAGTTTCGCCACTGGTTGTCAATTTTTCGCCACGCATTCTTTCGTCTCGTTATCGATGTCTTATTGATGCGCCGATCCCGGATCCCGCGCACCGCTCCCCGCTTTCGGCATCCCCCCAGGTCGAGCTCTTCCCCGCCCCGGAAACCGCCCGAACTAGGCGAATTGCCCGGGTCAACCCGGCGGAACCGCGGCGGCGCAAACGTCGTCAAAGCCCAATGGATGCGCACAACCACTCGATAGGATGAACGTCGTGCCATCCAGGGCACTCCAGGGGGGATTGCGTTGGGCACGGCAACAGTTGCTCGTGTTGGGGCGCGAGCAACAGGAAGAAGATTTCATGACCGACCGTCTCAAATTCGGGCTGCTCGGGCCCTTACACCTCGAGTTCGCGGAACGGAGGATTTCCATCGGCGGACCTCGCCAGCGAATCGTGCTGGCCATGCTGCTGCTGAACGCCGACCGGGTCGTCTCGATCGACCGGATCTCGGAAGCGATCTGGAACGGGCACCCCCCGGCGACCGCCAGGACGCAGGTGGCGATCTGCGTCGCCGAGCTGCGGAAGACCTTCCGCTCCTTCGGATTCCGCGATGACGTGCTGCTGACCTCCTCGCCGGGGTACCTGCTGCGCCGGACCGAGCACGAGATCGACCTGCTGTCGTTCCGGTCCAAAGTGGCCGAAGCGCGCGCGCTCACCGACCGCCGCGAGATCGTGCAGGCCACCGAGCGCTACGACGAGGCGCTGGCGCTGTGGCGGGGCCGCGCGCTGTGCGACATCAGCTCCGCGGTCGTCGAGCTGGAGGCCGAGCGGCTGGAGGAGCAGAAGCTCGCCGTCCAGGAGGAGCGCACCGCGCTGCACCTGCAGCTCGGGCGGCACCGCGAGCTGATCAGCGAGCTCACCGCGCTGGTCGAGGAGAAGCCGCTGCGGGAGCAGACCCGCGCCCAGCTCATGCTCGCGCAGTACCGCGCGGGGCGACGCGCGGAGGCGATGCGGACCTTCCGCGAGGGCCGCCAGTACTTCATCGACGAGATCGGCCTGGAACCCGGTCCGGTGCTGCAGGAGCTGCACGAGGCGATCCTCAACGACGACCCGGCGATCCAGGAACCGGCCCAGCCGCGGCAGATCGCGCCACCGGTGACGCGGCCGAACACCTTCCCCGCCGACGTGGTCCCGTTCCGCGGCCGGGACGCCGAGCTCACCGCGCTGGACGGGCTGGCCGACGCGCCGGGGCCGAGCGCCGCCCTGATCACCGGCTGCACCGGCATCGGCAAGAGCGCGCTGGCCGTGCACTGGGCGCACCGGAAGGCCGAGGAGTTCACCGGCGGCGTGCTGTACGCGAACCTGCACGCGTGCTGCCGCGGGCCGCAGGAGTCCGACGCGCGGGACGCAGTGCACCAGTTCCTCCGGCAGCTCGGCGTCGCCGCGGCCGACCTGCCCGCCGACCTGGACGCGGCCACGGCGCTCTACCAGGACCTGATGCGCGACCGGAAAGCCCTGGTGCTGCTGGACAACGTCGCGACCTACCAGCAGATCAGCCACGTCCTGCCGCCCGGGCCGCGCAGCGCGGCGATCATCACCAGCCAGAACCAGATCAGCGAGCTGGTCGGCAACGCGCTGTGGCTGCGGCTGCGGCCGGTCAGCGAGCAGGAGGCGGTGGACCTGCTCGTCTCGCTGATCGGCAGCCGGGCCGAAGCCGAACCGCGCGCCACCGCCGAACTCGCCGAGCTGTGCACCCGCCTCCCGGCCGCGCTGCGCATCGCGGCCACCAAGCTCATCGCCAAGCCGCACTGGACGATCCAGCGGCTGGTGAACCGGCTCGCCGAACCGCGGACCCGGCTGGACCACTTCGAGCACGGCGAGCAGCGGCTGCGCAGCCGGCTGCAGGCCAGCTACCAGCGGCTGAGCCCCGAGGTGGCGCGGATGTTCCGGCTGCTGGGCCGGTTGAACACCACCGAGTTCGGCCTGCACGACGCGTGCACCCTCCTGCGACTGGACCCGAACGAGGCGGAGCGCCTCATCGAAAACCTGGTGGACGTGCACCTGCTGGACGGCGTCCCCGGGCCGGACACCGAGGACGTCCGCTACCGGTTCCAGCCGCTGCTGCGCACGTTCGCGGCGGAGCTGGACCACAACGAGGTGCGGGCGGCCGAGACCGCCCGAGCCCCCCGCCTGGTGGGCAGATCCGCCAAGGCGGAGCTCAGGTTCGCGACCTGAGCGCCCACTCCAGCACCGCCATGGCGCCGTGCATCTTGTTCTCAGCCTGGTCGAAGGCGATCGACCGCGGTCCGTCGAGCACGGCCGCGGTCGTCTCCTCGCCGCGGTGCGCGGGCAGGTCGTGCATGAACCGCGCCTCCGGGTACCGGTCGAGCAGCTGCTCGTCGACCTGGAACGGCTGGAACACCGCGCGCCAGTCCGGGTCGGCCTTGGTGGTGCCGGTGGTCTGCCACCGCGTGGTGTAGACGACGTCGACGTCGGCGGGCAGCTCGGCCATGTCGTGGGTCTCCCGCAGCACCGAACCGGATTCCGCCGCGTACTCCTCGGCCTGCGCCCGGACGTGCGCTTCCAGCCCGTAGCCCGGCGGGGTCCGCAGGTGCAGCTCGGTGCCCTCGAAGCGGGGCAGCGACAGCGCGAGCGCCGCAGCGGTGCTGTTGCCCTCGCCGACGTAGAGCACCCGGGCCCCGTCGACGCCGCCCACGTGCTGCTGGATCGTGATGAGGTCGGTGAGCGCTTGCGTGGGGTGCTCGTGGGCGCTCATCGCGTTGATGACCGACATCCCCGGCGGCGCGGCGAGCGCCCGGAGCTCCTCGGTGCTCCCGGCGGTGCGGCAGACGAGCCCGTCGAGCATCCGGGACAGCACCTGCGCGGTGTCCTCGACCGTCTCACCGGTGTTGAGCTGCAGGTCGTCCGGCCCGTAGGCGATGATGCGCGCGCCGAGCCGCAGCGCCGCGGCGGAGAACGCGGTCCGCGTCCGGGTGGAGGTCTTGCGGAAGTAGATGCCGATGACGGCCCCGGCCAGCGGCTCCCCGGCGCGCTCCCCGCGAGCGAACGCTACCCCGTTGCGCACGATCTCCCGGATCTGGACCAGGTCCAGGTCCGCCAGCGAGATGAGATCACCGCGCTGGGCGACGCGGACCGAACTAGGCGCTGCCATGACACCCTCCACGAACGACGACGAGCAACCGCGTTCCCGCGCGGCCCGTGCAGCCTGGCAGCCCGCGTTATCCCCCCCATATCGCTTGGGGCTCCGCTCATCCGGATACGCGGAACTCCGCGGGGACGGCAGCGGGGTCGGCCGCGCTGGCCAGGTCGGCGGCGAGGACGCCGACCAGCGGCGCGAACTTCGCCCCGTGCCCGGAGCAGGGCGAGACCACGGTGATCCCGTCCGCGCGGTCGAGGACGAAGTTCTCGTCGGGGGTGCTGGTGAACAGGCAGGTGGTCTCGGCGTACGGGTCCGGTTCCAGACCGGGCACGTTGTCCTGCACGCAGGAGGTGACCCGCCGGCGGTTGGCCGGGTCGACGAGCTGGTCCTGGTGCGCGGCCGACGGCAGCACCTTGCCGCCGTTGAACTCGGCGACCTTCTGGCCGCGGAAGTCGGCGTCCTCCCCGCCGGGCAGGCCGTAGACCTGGATGTGCTCGTCCTTGAAGATGAAGCTCGGCCACGCCGCGGCTGATCCACCGGTGCGGTACGGGAAGTGGTAGGCCTGCTCCTGCCGGACGATCAAGGGCGGCATCGCCGACCGGAACCCCGCCGGGAGCGCCAGCTCGCCCAGCAGATCGGGCAACCAGCCGCCAGCGCACACCACGACGCGTTCCGCCTCCACGACGGCACCGCTGGCCGAGACCAGCCGGTAGCCGGAGCGCTCCCGCGCGGCCGAAGCCACCTGCCAGCCCGTCTCCAGCCGCGCCCCGTGCCCGGCGGCGAGGCCGACCATCGCTTCCACGGCGGCTTGGGCGTGGATGACACCGGCCCCCGGGTGCCACAGGACGGGGGTGTCGAAGCGGAACCCCGGCCAGCGCTCGGTGGCCCGCCCGGCGCTCAGCAGCTCGTGCTCGACGCCGAGGTCGTCGAGGACGCGGGCCATGTGCTCGGGCTGGTGCTGCGCACCGAAGTCGAGCGCACCGGTCGGAGTGATGAGCTCCCTGCCCGCGCTCCGCTCGACCTCGTCCCACAGCGGCCGCGCCCGCACCATCATCCGGGCGTAGAGGTGATCGGCGTAGGCGTAGCGGAGGATGCGCGCCGATCCGTGCGAACTGCCGCCCCGGTGGGCTGGCGTCGCCTGTTCGAGCAGGACCACCTCGTGGCCCCGCGAGGCCAGCTGCCACGCGGTGGCCGAACCGGCCAGACCGGCACCGATGACGGCGTACTGCGACGTGAGCGGGGGCAAGGCACGGCTCCAGGAGTTCGAAGTGGGCTGGACGGCGACCATCATCCACTGCGGTCAGCCGGTCGGTTCCGCCGTCCGGCTCTCGGTGCGGGTCGGCCGCCGGACGAGCAGGAACGGCACGGCCAGCGCCAGGACCGCGATGCCGCCCCAGATCCCGGCGATCGCCCAGCCCGCACCCGCGAGCGCGAGCACCGGGGTGAAGGTCACCGCGGTCACCTCCACCGGCAGCAGCGGCAGGTAGGCGATGGCGAAGTCCTCCAAGGTCCGGGACCGCAGCCGGGGGTCGATGATGCGCAGCAGCGCCAGCCCCGTGGAGACCGACCCGGTTGCCCAGCCCCAGGTGAAGATCTGCTTCTCGAACCAGGCGTCGCCGAGCATCCGCGGCGCGACCACGATGCCGAGCAGCAGGCACAGCGCCAGCCCGACCGCGAACAGCACCAGCAGCGGCAGCCAGTGACCGGCCACGAAGCTCGGCACGATCGAGGCGATGCCGCACACCACGAGCACGTCGGTGGCGCTGCCCGAGATCGACTTGAGCGACTCGGGGTCGACGAACCGGCGCGTCCGGGTCGCCGACAGCAGCCCGCGCAGGACCAGGCCCACCACGAAGGCGATGGAGAACAGCGGGAACGACACCGCCGGGAACACCTCGCCGAGCAGCGTGTTCACCCCGTAGGCCGCGGCGGAGATCATCAGCACGATCGCGGCCTGGAATCCCAGCGACTCGATCGAGCCGCTGGAGAAGGTGTGCGTGCCGATCACCGGCCGCTCGTCGTCCGCGCGGAGCACCCCCGTGCGGAGGTGCTCCGGCAGCGCGCTGAGCCCGTCGAACTCCTTGGCATGTCCGCGCTTCGCGCCGATCTTGGCCTGGATGATGCCGCCGACGATGCCGACCAGCAGCCCGACGGTGGCGGAGGTGAAGGCCAGCGACTGCGCTTCGGTCCAGCCCCCGTCCCCGAAGACCGCGCCCATCGCCGCCGCCGAGCCGAAACCGCCCGCCCACCCGGCGAACAGCAGCAGCCCGAACCCGTCGTGCGTGCCGAACAGCGGGCCCAGCACCAGCAACCCGAGCACGACGCCGACCACGACCTGGGCCGCGTAGAACAGGACGCCGTAGCTGGCGAACCCGGCCACCGAGCGGCCGAGCCGCCGCAGGTCCACGTCGTCGGTCAGCGACAGGCACGCGAACACCACCACGATGAGCACCGACGAGTACGCACCGAGCTGGTCGGAGAAGGGCAGCAGGCCGAGCCCCTCGGGACCGAGCGCGAGGCCGAGCACCCCGGCGAGCACGCTGGCCGGGACCATCAAGGTCTGGAGCGGTCGGACGGTCGCGCGCAGGACGGCGCCGATCACGAGGAGCAGGCCGATCAAGCCGGCGTCGACGAGCAGCGACCAGGCTGAGTAATCCACGGGACTCCTACGGTGTTGGTGGGGATGCGAAACCGAGCGATCGCTGGGCGGACCGGAAGGCGCGCTCGACGACGGGCAGCAGCCCGAGCGGGTCACCGCTGGCGACCCGCGCGCGCAGCGGCGACCGGGCGGTGGTGCCGGGCAGCGGCAGGAACCGCACGCCCGGCCAGGGCGTGAGGCCGGTGATCTCGGAGACGATCGCCACGCCGTGCCCGGCCGAGACCAGGCCCAGCATCGCCTGCTCGCTCTGCACGTGGGCCACCGGCTCGGCGGAGAACCCGGCTTCGGCGCAGGCCGCGGCGATCGCGTCGAAGGCGACCGGGGCGCGGTCCCGGCCGAACAGCACGATCCGCTCGGTGGCGACGGAGCGCAGCGAGGCGGTGTCCGAGGCGGCCAGCGGGTGGTCCAGCGGCACCGCGAGCAGCAGCCGTTCGTCGGCCAGCACGACGTGGTCCGGGGAGTCGTCCGCCCACTCCCGGAGGATGGCCAGGTCGATGCGCCCGGCGGCCAGCGCGTGCCGCTGCTCGGAGCTGCCGAGGTCGACCACCACGGGGTCCCAGTCCGCCAGTTCCGGCAGCAGCGCCGGGAGCAGGGCGGGGAACGCGGAGGTGACCGCGGCGATGCGCACCGGGGCGCGGCCGGACTCCCCGCGCACCAGGGTCTTGGTCTCCGCCGCCCTGCGGAGCAGGAAGATCGCCTCCGGGTAGAGGACGTCAGCGGCGGAGGTCGGCCACACCGAGCGGCTGGTCCGCTCGAACAGCCGCACCCCGAGCTCGTGCTCGAGGTTGGCGATCGCCTGGCTCACCGGCGGTTGCGCGGTGTGCAGGCGGCGCGCCGCAGCGGTGAAGCTGCGTTCCTCGTACACGGCCACGAAGTGGCGCAACAGCCGGAGTTCCACATCAGCCCCCGAACCGGTCCGGGGAGAACCGCGAGATGTCGTGCTGCTGCGGCAGCCCGAGGGCCGAGCGCGCCGCGATCTCGCCGAACGCGGGCGCGAGCTTGAACCCGTGACCGGACAACCCCGCGACGACCACCACCCCGGGCCGGACCGTCCCGATGACCGCTCGCCGGTCCGGGGTGTAGGCGTCCATGTGGACCGAGTGCCGACTCGGGTGCGCGGGCAGGTCGGGAACCAGGTCGTGGACCTCGCCGCCGACCCCGGCCAGCGCGCTCGGCTCCAGGAACCGGACCAGCTGCGCGGGATCGGCGATCGAGCCCCAGGCGTCGGCCCAGCCCGCCTTCACCAGCGCCCCGTCCACGCTCGGGATGCCGAACAGGTGGACGTCCCCGAGGTCGCGGATGAACCCCGGGAAGACCTCCGGTGCGAACGCCGCCGGGTCCTCCGGCGCGAACCAGGTCAGCACCAGCGGCCGGATGTCGAGCACCTCCCGCAGCTCCGGCACCAGCTGCGCGGCCCACGCCCCGGCGGTGACGACGACGCTCTTGGCGGTGTGGCTGCCCCGCGCGGTCGAAACCCGCACACCGCCGGGGATCTCCTCGATCCCGGCGACCGGCGCGTTGTCGATCAGCTCGGCGCCAGCCTTCCGCGCTCGGCGCAACGCTTCCTGCACAGCGGACTCGGGCCTGAGCACGCCGCCGAGCCGGTCGAGAACACCGATTTCGTCGGTGATCGACCCGTGCTGCGGGAACCGGCTCTTCAGCTCGGCGGCGTCCAGCACCTCGTGCGGGATCTCGTGCTCCTCCACCGAAGCGAGCACGTTGCGCATCGGTGCGATCGTCGGTGCCCCGATCGACAGCACACCCGCGGGCAGGAACAGCGTCCGTCGGCCGCCCCGTTCGAGCTCCTGCCACAGCTCGCGGGCTCGGAGCAGCATCGGAACGTACTCGGGGCTCTCGTGGTACCCGGTGCGGAACAACCGGGACTCGCCCGCGTATCCCCCGGCGTCGTGCCCGAGCGCGTACTGCTCCACCCCGATGACCTGCGCCCCGTGCACTTCGGCGAGCTGCCAGCAGGCCATCGCCCCCGCGCTGCCGAGCCCCACCACGATCACGTCCGCATCCATGGACGGGGATTCTCAGCGCCCCGAAGACCTCCTGCAATACCTCGTCGATATGAAAAGGCTGTAGAGCTATCCGCGGATCCTATGGATGGCCCCGACCAGGACCGCGCTGCCGGGTGGTGGTCGGAAGCGCGGGGCGGCGGCGGGCCTCGTAGGCCGCGATGTCCTCGGTGTGCTGGAGGGTCGTGCCGATGTCGTCGAGACCCGCCAGCAGGCGGTCGCGGACCTCCGCCGGGACGTCGAAGCGGCACTCCACACCGTCCGCCCGGACCGTTCTGGTCACCAGGTCGACCGTGACGGGGGCGGTCGGCTCGCGCTCGAGCAGCTCCCAGAGGCGCTCGACCACCGGCGCGGGGACCACGACCGGGAGCAGGCCGTTCTGGTGGGCGTTGCCGGTGAAGATGTCGCCGAAGCGGGGCGCGATGATCGCGCGGAAGCCGTGGTCGGTCAGCGCGTAGACCGCTCCTTCGCGGGACGAGCCGGTCCCGAAGTCGGTGCCCGCCACCAGGATCGTCGCCCGGTCGTAGGGCTGCCGGTTCAGCACGAACTCCGGGTCGTCGCGCCAGTCGGCGAACAGGTCCTGCCCGTGACCGGCCTTGGTCAGCCGGGTCAGGAAGCGGACCGGGATGATCTGGTCGGTGTCCACGTTGCTCGCCCGCAGCGGGGCCGCTTGTCCGGTGTGGACGGTGAACTTCTCCATCAGGCCTCCAGATCCGCTGGAGCGGCGAGGTGACCGGCCACCGCGCTGGCAGCGGCCACAGCCGGTGAGACGACGTGGGTGCGGGCACCTTTTCCTTGGCGCCCCTCGAAGTTTCGGTTGTTGGTGGAGGCAGCGCGCTGCCCCGGGCGCAGCCGGTCCTCGTTCACCGCGGCGCACAGGGAGCACCCGCTGGTGCGCAGCTGCACGCCAGCGGCGGCGAAGACCTCGGCGAGCCCCTCGTCCACCGCCTGTTGGCGGACGGTGTCGGACCCGGGGACGAGGTAGACCTCCACACCGGGCGCGACGGTGCGCCCGCGCAAGACTTCGGCGGCAGCGCGCATGTCCTCGATGCGCCCGTTCGTGCAGGAGCCGATGAACACCGCGTCGATCGCGATGTCGCGCATCGGGGTGCCCGGCTCCAGGTCCATGTAGGCGAGCGCTCGCTCGGCCGCGGCGCGCTCCTCGGGGTCGGCGAACGACGACGGGTGCGGCACCGCGGAGTCCAGCGGAACCCCCTGCCCGGGATTGGTGCCCCACGTCGCGAACGGGCTGATCCGGTCCCCGTCCAGCACGACCTCCCGGTCGAAGACCGCGTCGTCGTCGGAGCGCAGGCCGCGCCAGTGCTCCTCCTCGACCTCCCACGTCCGGCCGCTCGGCGCGTGCGGTCGGCCGCGCAGGTAGGCCAGGGTCGTGTCGTCCGGTGCGATCATGCCCGCCCGCGAACCGGCCTCCACGGTCATGTTGCACACCGTCATCCGGGCTTCCATCGACAGCGCCTCGATCGCCGGGCCCCGGTACTCGACGATGTGCCCCTGCCCGCCCGCGGTGCCGATCTGCGCGATCAGCGCGAGGATCAGGTCCTTGCCGGTCACGCCGTCGGCGAGCCGCCCGGTCACGGTGACCCGCATGTCCTTCGGCCGGGTCATCGGCAGCGTCTGGGTGGCCAGCACGTGCTCGACCTGCGAGGTGCCGATGCCGAAGGCCAGGGCGCCGAACGCACCCATGGTGGTGGTGTGGGAGTCGCAGCAGACGACGGTCATGCCCGGGTGCACCAGCCCGAGCTCCGGCCCGATGACGTGGGCGATGCCCCGCTCGCGATCGCCCCGCCGGTACACCTCGATGCCGAACTCGGCGCAGTTCTCGGCCAGCAGCGCGGCCTGGCGGCGCATCGCGGGTTCCTCGATCCGCTTGAACAGGTCGCCGGTGGGGACCAGGTGGTCCTCGGTGCCGAGCGTGAGGTCGGGGCGGCGCACCCGGCGACCGGCGGCCCGCAGCCCGTCGAACGCGATCGGCGTGTTGACCTCGTGCAGCAGGTGGAGGTCGACGTAGAGCAGGTCCTCCTCCCCCGCCGTGCGGACGACGTGGGCGTCCCAGACCTTCCCGGCGAGGGTCCGTGCCATCGCGCCCTCCTTCAGCCGTGTTCTGCGTGACCGGTCGGTCGTGAACAGGGTGGACATCGCGTACCGCTGGGTCAACTGAACGCGTGATTTTTGAGCACCTGGTACAGCACGAAGTCTGCTTGGCCGACCATCGTGGACATCTGGTCATGACTTCCGAGCCCGCTCGGATCTCCTGCTGGGCCAACGGCCCTCCGAGATGGAGAATGTGCGGACCACCGGCCACCACGACCCGGCACCGGGAGCACCGCATGCAACCAGCGCTCGAACCGCTCGACACCGCAGTCCTCCAGCTGATCGCCGAGGAACCCCGGGCAGGCGTGCGCGAGTACGCGCGACGGCTCGGGGTCGCGCGCGCGACGGTGCAGGCCCGGGTCGACAAGTTGCAGCGGCTCGGGGTGCTGATCAGCTGGCGGCCCCAGTTCGACCCGGCGGCGATGGGCTACGCGGGGCTGGCCTACGTGCGGCTGCAGCTCGCGCAGGGCAAGCTCGAGCAGACCCTCGCCGGGCTCAGCCGCATCCCGGAGGTCATCGAGGCGAACGCGGTCGCCGGTGACGCGGACCTGCTGTGCCGCGTGGTCGCGAAGGACAACGCCGGGCTGGAGGACGTGCTGCAGCAGATCATCGCGGTCGACGGCGTGGAGCGGACCTCGACGGAGGTCGTGCTCAGCCGCCGCCTGATGCCGCGCATCTCGCCGCTGATCAGGAAGATGCACGACGAGCTGCGCGGCTGATCCCGGCTACCCGAGCACCGCCGACAGCGGGAGGATCACCAGGATCGCGACGACCGAGGCGATCGAAACCCCGCCGGAGAAGGTCTTCAGCGTGCCGCGCGCGGTGAGCCCGGCCAACGACTGCAGCAGCCAGAAGGTGTTGCTGGTGACGTGGATGGCGAACAGCGAGCCCGCACCGGCGGCCAGCGCGATCCACACCGGCTCCAGCCCGATGACCGGGGCCAGCGGCGCGAGGATGCCAGCAGCGGTGATCGCCGAGATGGACACCGAGCCGACCGCGACGTGCAGGACGGCCGCCACCACCCACACCACCAGCAGCGGCGCCGCGGTGTTCGCGGCGAAGTACTGCCCCAAGACGTCCCCGAGGCCCACGTTCTTGATCGTCGTGGCGAGCGATCCCCCGACCCCGTTGAGGATCAGGATCTGCCCGCTCTCCCGGAACCCGTTGCCCAGCGCTTCCTCGACCACCGCCGCGCCCGCGGCGCGACGGGTCACCGCGATCGTGCCGATCAACCCCAGGAACAGCGCGATCACCGGGTCGCAGGCGAACTCCAGCGGCGCGATCTCGACCTCGGCGATGTCGAGCACCGCACCGGTGGCGATGAGCAGCAGCGCGACGAGGATCGGGGCGAAGAGCACGACCAGGCGGGTTCGACCGCACTCCCCGGCGGCGGCCTCCGGGGAGGGAACCGGCCGCTCGTCCTTCGCCTCGTCCCACCAGCCCCGGCGGAAGACGAACTGCGCGATCGCGACCGAGATGGCGGTGGTGGGCACCGCGACGAGGAGGCCGAAGAGCAGCATCGTGCCGAGCGGCACCCCGAGCAGACCGGCCAGCGCCAGGCACGCGATGCCCGGCACGACCATGACCACGCCGACCTCCATCCCGATGGCCATCGCGGCGATCATCCGCGGCGTCCCGGCCCGGCCCATGCGCATGCCCAGCCCCCGCGCCAGCGGCGCGACGATGACCACCAGGACGTCGAGGAAGATCGACTGGAGCGCGGTCGCGACCGTGATCGACAGGGCGTAGGGCATGCGCGCGGGCCCGACCCGGCGCAGCAGCGCCTCGACGAGGCGCTCGATCGCACCCGAGCGCTGCAGCAGCGAGCCGGTGAGCACGCCGAACGCGACGAGCAGGCCGATCTCGGCCATGAGATCGCCGAAACCGGTGGTGATGGCCTCGATCGTGCCGTCGACGCCGAGCCCCGAGGTCAGGCCGAGGTAGCAGGCCCCGAGCAGCAGCGAGATGACGGGGTTCAGGCGGAACCGGATGATCAGCAGCACCGTCGCGAGGACGGCGAACGCCGTGTTGACCAGGGTCAGGGTGTTGGACATGGGTGCATCCCGGTGATCGCGCTCGGCATCGAGCGGGTTGGACGTCGTTGTCGCGACGGGTGCAGATGCGCAGCTGTGCCGGGAGAAGCTAGCCGTTCGTGCCCATTGGGTGAAGCTCGACCGCAGAAGTTGGGCCAGTTGTACAGCGAGATCGGGCAAAGCACGACCAGACCGCACCATCGGCCCAAGCCCGCCCGCATGCGCCCTTGGACCCTGGGCGCTGGACCAGGTGCGCCGCAGACTCGACCTGCACGCAAGTGGCGCGGACTCGAGGAGGAGCGATGACGCTCGAAGTCAAGGATCTCGGCAAGCCGGACGATTCGCGCACGTTCGAGCACGGCGAGCTGGACGTGGTCGAGCTCCCCGGGGTGACCGTCGGGCGCACCGTCCTGCACCCCGGCTGGCGCTGGTCGAACGACGTCAAACCGATCGTGGGGACCGACAGCTGCCAGCAGGCCCACACCATGTACGTCCTGTCCGGCAGGCTGCACATCGTGATGGACGACGGCCAGGAGGGCGAGATCAGCACCGGCGAAACCGGCGTCGTCTCCCCCGGGCACGACGCATGGGTCGTGGGCGACGAGGACTGCGTCGCGATCGACTGGTCCGGCGCCGCCACCTACGCACAACCAGCGCAGTGACCTGATCCCGGGAGACCGTGACCCTTCCGGGGAACAACGGGGAAACCGCCCACCGGGGAGATCACCGATCCCCGGCCCACGACTGTCCACACTGCACCATTCCCGAGCCGAGCAGCATCGGGCGCTGGACCTCGCGTCCACCTTCGGATAAGGTCCGAGCAACGCCTGCGCGTGACACGCCGGTGTCCCCCGGCACCCGCGCAGATCTAGCGACTCAACGCCGACGACCGCACATTCGGCGGACGGCTCACCGAGATCACCGGCACGAACTCGCCGAATTCCCGCCCACTCCGGGCGAGCACTCATCCGACCGCGCGCGGAAAAATCCGAAAACCCCTGAGAACAGGCAGATCCACGCCCGCCAAGCAGAATCGAGGCCGACGATGACCTGGTCGATACCGCTCACCACCACCGGCGCCGAGCGCCACCTGCTCGAAACCGCGCTCGACCGCAACCGAGCCGAGCTGATCAACACGGTGCGCGGCCTGTCCGAAGCGGAGGCCCGCCGCCGTCTCGTCACCTCCCCCACCACCCCGATCGGACTGCTCAAGCACGCCGCCGTCGCCGAACGGATCTGGTTCCAGCACGTCCTGGGCGGCCTGCCGAAGCACGAGTGCGACGGCGGAACAACAGCCGGGGACACCAGCTTCGTCGTCGCCGACGACGAGACGGTGCCCGACGTGATCGCCGAGTTCGAGCGCGCCAGCGAACGCTCCCGAAAGATCGCCGCCGCCTTCGACCTCGACGACACCACGACCCACCCGGACCTCGGCGAGGTCAACCTGAGGTTCATCTACCTCCTCATCGCGGAGGACTTCGCCCGCCACGCGGGCCACGGCGACATCCTCCGCGAGCAGATCAAGAACCCCGCCGGATGAGCACCTCCGCCCGCCTCTCGTCGTCGTTCCGCAGGCGACCGGAGTTCGTCCGGCGGCTGTCGACCACCCGGGGCCGCTGGCCATCGCGAACGTTGGGGTCGGTGCCCGGCACGAGCAGCGCGATCACGACCGTGGCCGCGCAGACCACCACGACGCCCGCCAGCTGGAAGGGCGTCAACGACTCCCCCAGGACCACCATGGCGATCACCGCGGCACTTGCGGGTTCGAGCAGGCTGATCGTCACACCGGCCGACGCGCCGAGCCGCCGCACCCCTCGTGCGTACAGCCAGTAGGCCAGGCCACCTCCGATCGCCCCGATGTAGACCACCACCAGCAGCCGGTCGACCGCGAGGAGACTGCTGGGCGCGGTGAACGCAGCGATCGGCAGCAGCGCCAGAGCTCCGACGGCGAAGAGGACCCCAACCGCTCGCGGCCCCGCGTGGCGGGAGGTCAGCGCCTCGATGGCGACGCTCTGGAGCGCGAACAGGACCGCGGCGACGACGGAGAACGCCAGGCCCTCAGGGTTCATCTGAACGCTCGATCCGTCTCCGAAGGTCACCAGCAGCACCCCGGCGATGGCCAGCACCATCCCGACGAGCAGCCCCGCTCCGGGCAGCGCGCGAGCTCTGACCGCGCTGATGAGCCCGGCGACGAGGGGCGCGAGTCCGATGCTGACCGCCGTGCTGGTCGCCACGCCAGCGCGGGCGACGGCTTCGAAGTAGCAGACCTGGAAACCCGCGAGCGCAAGACCACCCGTGAGCGCGGGCCGCAGATCCAGGCGGCACCAACCCGTCAGCGCACGCGTCCCACCGGCCAGCAGGAACAGCGTCAGCGCTCCGACCAGCAGACGCCCGCTCCCCGCCCCGAGGAGCTCATCGCCCGCCAGCGCGGAGGCGGCCGGGCCGAGCGTGCCCCACAGCAGCGCGCCCGCAGCTGCGCTCAGCGCGGGAACCTTGTTCATCACCATCCCTCTTCCTGCCCGACCGTATGACAACCGAGCGGACACCGGTCCGCCGTCGGCGGCCGAGCGGGCCGATGTGCGGATCCGCGCACGTCGACCGCGGAAAGGCCGCTGCGCGGAGGCCTTTCCGCGGTCGTGGTTCGAATGCGGGTGGGCGGGGACCGACGCGAAGCCGTCCCTCGCCCCCGGGCTCATCTCCCGTGGTTGTGCATCACGTGCTTGGTGCGGGAGTAGTCGTCGAGCGCGTAGATCGACAGGTCCCGGCCGTAACCGGAACCCTTGAAACCGCCCCACGGAACCTCGTTGGCGAGCACCAGGTGCGAGTTCACCCAGACGGTTCCCGCATCCAGGCGCGCTGCGATGTCGTGGGAACGGCGCGCGTTCTCGGTCCACACCGATGCCGACAGGCCGAAGGGAACTTCGTTGGCGCGGCGGACTGCTTCGTCCTCGTCCCGGAACGTCTCGACCGTGACGACCGGGCCGAAGACCTCCTCGCGGCTGATCTCGGCTCCGTCGGGAACGTCCACCAGCACCGTCGGCGCCACGAAGTAACCGGGCCCGTCGAGCGCCCCGCCACCCACGGCCGCGCGGGCGCCTTCCTCCTCGGCGCGCTCCAAATACCCGAGCACGCGGTCGAAATGCGCCTTCGACACCAGCGGGCCGATCTCGACCTCTTCCCCGGCCAGCGGCTCGCCCACCACCAGATCGCGCACTTCGGCGACGAGGCGATCGACGAACTCCTCGGCGATCGATTCGTGCACGAGCACGCGGCAGGCCGCCCCGCACTCCTGGCCGGAGTTCCAGTACCCCGCAACGCGCAACGCCGACGCCGCGGCGGCGAGGTCGGCGTCCGGGAAGATCACCACCGGGGCCTTCCCGCCGAGCTCCAGGTGCACCCGCTTGAGGGTCTCGGCTGCGCCCCGGGCCACGGCACGACCGCTGTTGACCGAACCGGTCAGCGCGACCATGTCCACATCGGGGTGTTCCGAGAGCCGCGCACCGACGGCGGAACCGCGCCCGGTGACCACGTTCAGCACCCCGGCGGGCAGCAGATCGCCGACGAGTTCGGCGAACTTCAAGGTGGTCAGCGGCGTCTGCTCGGACGGCTTGATCACCAGCGTGTTCCCCGCCGCGAGGACGGGTGCGATCTTCCAGGCCGCCATCATCAGCGGGTAGTTCCACGGCGTCACCACTCCGACCACGCCGACCGGTTCGCGGCGGATGACCGACAGGTGGTCGGCGACGTAGTCACCGGCGGCCATCGACGTGGTCGCGCGCAGTGCCCCGGCCATGAAGCGGAAGGTGTCGATGGTCCCGGCGACGTCGTCCTGCGCGACCCGGATCGGCTTGCCGGTGTTCGCCGACTCGAGGTTGACCAGCAGCTCGGTGCGCTCGGCCAGCCGGTCCGCGATCGCGTGCAGCAACTCCGAACGGTCCTTGGGAACCACCCGCGCCCAGTCCGCCTTCGCCGCGACGGCAGCGGCGACAGCGCGGTCGACGTCCTCCGCCGTGCCGTCGGGCACCTGGGCCAGGACCTCCTCCGAGCACGGATCGACCACGTCGAGGGAACTCCCGGACGTCGCCCCGACGAACTCGCCGCCGATGAAGTGCTGGGCCGGCGGGAACTCGTCCGCATCGACCAGCGGTGGCACGTCAGATGCGCGGCGAACCGCCGCCGTGCCGAGGTCGGCTGAAGCGGGCATGAAGCACTACCTCCGTTGCGTTCTCGCGGAAAACGGTTCGTGGTTCGCAGCAGCGCTCGTCAGCGCGCGGCCGCGGCCCGCGGCCGCAGTCCGGCGGCCAGCGACGAGATCGACCCGGCCGTCCCGGCGTCCAAACCGGACAGCGGCGGACGCGGGCGTCCCGCAGGGAAGCCGACCGCGTTCAACGCCTCCTTGACCGCCTGGATGAACGGAGCCGACATCATCGCGTCCACGAGCGGGTAGATCCGCGACCACTCCGCACGCGCGCGTGCGAGGTCCCCGGCGACCAGCGCCCGGTGGACGGAGACGAGCTCGGCGGGGATCACGTTGGCGGTACCGGCCATGACACCGGCCGCGCCCTCGGCGATCGAGGCCAGCAGCAGGTCGTCCGAGCCCACGAACGTCGAGATGACGTCGCCGTAGTGGTGGACCAGCTTGCACACCTGCGCCATGTCGCCGCTGGTGTCCTTGATGTACCGGATGTTGTCGACCTCACCGGCGAGCTGACCGACGGTCTCAGGCGCGAGGTTGACCCCGGTGGCACCCGGGAGGTTGTAGAGCATGATCGGGAGGTCGACCGCGCCCGCGACAGTGCGCAGGTAGCGCACGGTCTCCTCGATGGTGAGCGGCTCGTAGTACGGGGTGACCAGCATCAGCACCGAGGCCCCCGCGTCCTGCGCGTGGCGGGACAGCTCGATCGCCTCGGCCGTGCTCACCGCACCGGTCTGCGCGATGACGGGGACCCGACCGGCCGCCTGGTCGATGACGGTCTCCACGACCAGGCGTCGTTCGGCTCCGGACATGGCGGCGAACTCACCGGTCGACCCGCAGGCGACGACGCCGTCGACTCCCCCGTCGACGCTGCGGTCGACCAGGCGACGCAGATTCTCCACGTCGATCCGGCCTTCAGGCGTGAACGGGGTGGCGAGAGCGGTGAGCACACCGCTCAGCTGTGCCGACATTTCAGGATCTCCCTTGCTCAGGTCGCGGGGCGGAAGGGCACCGCGCACATCGATCACGACCCCGCCAGCGCCGATCGCGTGGCGGCTCCGGTCGTGCGTGAGCGGGGTGCAGTTGTCGTTGCGAGCTCGCGCGCCTTGTGGGCGCCAGCGGTGCGACCTCGTTGGCGACGAAGTATGCGAAAGCCGTCGTTTGTCGACAACGCCCATGTACCGCGACCAGGCCTCCTCGTTGAGTCGAGTCGGAAGTTTCCCTACGATCGACCCGTGCCCAGACGTCCTCGCGATGCGGTGGTCCTCACCGACGACGAGCGGACCACGCTCACGACCTGGACCCGCAGCCGCAACTGCCCCCAGGCCCTCGTGCTGCGCGCGCGGATCGTCCTGGCCTGCGAGCAGGAGGCCACCAACACCGCCGTGGCCGAACGTCTCGGCACCTCGGTGGACACGGTCCGCACGTGGCGCTCGCGGTTCGCCGCCGAACGACTCGACGGGCTCGCGGAGCGGCCACGCCCCGGCCGCCCGCCTGTCGTCACGGACGACACGATCGCGCAGGTCATCGTGCGCACGCTCAGCCCGCCGCCCCGCGGTCGGCGCTGGTCGACCCGCGCCATGGCCGCCGCGGTCGGCCTCAGCCAGACGAAGGTGAGCCGGATCTGGCGCGCCTACCGGATCCAGGCGAGCCCGGGGCGAGCCGACCTCCCCCCGGACGCGGGCCGCTCGCTGCCGCTCCAGGTGCGCGACCTGGTCGGGCTCCACCTCGCACCGCCGCTTCGGGTGCTGGCCGTCGCGGCCGACGCCCACGCGGCCCCGCTGAAGGACCGCGCCCCCACGACCTCGACCGCGTCCAAGAGGTCGGCGGAAGCGCGGGACCTGCTCGCCGTGGCCAACGCGTTCACCTCGATCAGAGGTGACGAGGCGGCCGACGCACCGGTGCCCGCCGCCTCCCTGCGCGACTTCCTGGAACGCCTCCACCGCAGCGTTCCCGCGCGGATGGCGGTGCACCTGATCGTCGGCGGAGCGACCCCCTCGGCGCACGCGGCCATCGACACCTGGTTGGAGGGGCACCCGCGGTTCCACCGGCACGCGGTGGCGCCGACCGGATCGTGGATCGACGACATCGACGCCCTCCTGTCCCGCAGCCCGCTCACCGGCGACGACGTGCTGGGCTTCGCCACGTCCATCGACGCCCTCCGCGAAGACGTTCGCCGCTGGTGCAGCGAGTGGGCACCGTCAGCGCAGCCGTTCTCGTGGATCAAGAGCCGACGGGCGCTCTGGGGCGGCGACCGAGGAGATCGCGGGGTTATCAAGGACTCGGAGCAGCGATCTGACGCGCGACGTGCAGGTGCCGACGAGCACGCGTCGCCCGAAGCAGCGGCGTCCGGCCCACCTCGAATCGCCGACGAGGTCGCCCAACTCGTGCGCGAAGCGCTCGCCAACGGTCAGTTCAAACCCGGTGAACGCGTCAAGGAGGCACCGCTGGCGGCCCGGCTGGGGGTCTCCCGCGGTCCCGTGCGCGAGGCCCTGCGGGTGCTGGCCGAGGAGGGGATGCTCGAACTGCTGCCCAACCGCGGAGCCGCCGTTCCCCAGATCAGCGCCACCAACATCCTCGACCTCTACGCCGTGCGCGCTTACCTGGGCGGTCTGCTGATGCGCCGCATCGCGACCCTCCCCCGATCCGCCCTCCGCCCGGTCAGCACTGCTCTGGCCGAGATACGGGTGGTCGCCCGGCACGGCGACCACCCCCGCATCGGCGAGGCCGACCTGCTCTTCCAGGACGCGATCGCACGATCGGCGCAGCTGCCGCAGGCGGGCCGGACCTTCGAGCACCTGACCATGCGACTGCGCATGTTCAACGCGATCCTGCACCTGGACTGGGCCGAGGCGGTGGACCTCATCGCCCGCGAGAACATCGGCCTGTACGAGGCGATCCGCGATGGCGACGCCGACGAAGCCGCGCGCCGCTGGCGCATCAAGGTCGAGCGCAGCGTCCGCTACATGGTCGCCCAACTCCCCCAGGACCACTTCGACCCCGAGCTGTGGGCCACCATCGCGGGCAAACCCGACCCGCACCGCAGCGCGTCGCCCGCACCCAGAGCACCGCGGAACAGGCCGAGCTAGGAACGCGCGGAGAACACCGGGCAATTCACCTCGGATTCACCTGAGGCCTTGTGTGATCGCGAATCCGACCTTATGGTGACCGGCACCACGCCGGACTCGGCGTGCGGAACCCGGACCAGCGGATCGCGAGCGCGTACCCGTGCACTGCGAAATTGGTCCGGCTGCGTCGGATTCAGCGGTCCGACACGCCCCTGACGGACCGGGGCCCGAAAACCGAGGAACCCCGCGAGGGGAACAGCTCGGCGGGACACGGTTCCGGACGACTCCTCTCGGGGCACTGCTTCGGACGAACCGACGCGTCGTTCTCCCACGAGCGTCGCACCTGCAGTACCGGGCGACATCGCCACGCACCGTCCGCGACGCGTGCCTTCGAGCGCCCCAGTACTTCATCTTCACTCGAAGGATTCACACATGAAAGACGCCGTTGTCGTCGGCGCCGGGCTGGCCGGGCTCTCCGCCGCCTGGCGCCTGCGCCACTGGGACACCCTCGTGCTCGAGTCCGCCTCCCGGGTGGGCGGCCGGATCCGCTCCGAGCGTCGCGGGGACTACTGGCTCAACTGGGGCGGGCACGTCTTCGCGGGCCCGGGCTCGTCGACCGACTCGCTGCTCAACGAGGTCGGCGTGACCGCCGTCGAGATCCCGGGTTCGCTGCAAGCCCTGTCGATGAACGGCAGGTTCCTCCGCAAGGGGCACATCGCGACGTACCCGCTGCGCATCCCCATGTCGTTCGCGTCGCGGGTGGCCACCGTGCGCGCCGGGATGAGGGTCGTGGCCGACGTGGCCAGGTACACCGGTGTCGTCCGCAAGCGCGCGGGCGAATCCGGTGCCATGCGCCAGCAGCGCATCTACGACTTCGCCAACGAGCGGTCGTTCGCCGACCTCGTCGGTGATCTGCCCGAGGACGCCGCGGCTCTGTTCAAGACCACGGTGACGCGGTCGGCCGGGGACATGGACCAGATCTCGGCCGGGGCGGGCATCGGCTACTTCAGCCTCGTCCTCGGCTTCGGCCAGGGCCTCAACCGGGGCATCGTCGGCGGCCCCTCGACCCTGACGGAGTCGATCGCGGCCGCGCTCCGCGACCGCGTGCAGCTCGGCGCCGAAGTGGCGGAAGTGGTGCGGCGGAAGGATTCCGTCGTCGTGCGGTACCGCCAGGACGGCGTCGATCGCGAGGTCGAGGCGCGCACCGCCGTGCTGGCGACGACCGCCGACGTCACGCACCGGATCGGTGTGGACCTCCCGACCGAGCTCCGCGAAGCGCTCGGCCAGATCAAGTACGGCCCGCACGTCAGCTCGGCGTTCCTGACCGACGAGACGTCGGCGCGTCCCTGGGACGACATCTACGCGATCGCCGCTCCCAAGCGCTCTTTCGCCATCGCGCTGAACCAGGCGAGCATCGTGCGCGGCTCCGAGTCCGTGCGCCGGCCCGGAGGCAGCTTCATGACCTTCTCCCCCGCCAGCCTCGGGCGCGCGCTGCTGGACAAGAGCGACGAGGAGGTCGTGCGCACGCACCTGTCCGACCTCGAGCAGGTGCTCGGCCACCCCGGGTTCTCCGACACGGTCGTCGAGGCCGAGGCCGAGCGGTGGGAAGTCGCCTCGCCGTACGCCTTCCCGGGCCGGGCGAAACTCCAGCCCGTCCTGCAACGAGGCGCCGACCGGGTGTTCCTCGCCGGTGACTACCTCGGAACCCTCTACACGGAAACCTCGATCACGTCGGGCTTTTCCGCCGCCCAGGAAGCAGCCAGCGTGCTCGCCACCCAGCGGCAGACCGCGGGAGGCACCGCACTCGCCCTGCACAAGTCCGTCCCCGCTCGCAACGCCCAGAAGAGGACCTTCGCATGACCAACCAGCTCCGCGGTGTGCTCACCGCCCTCGCCACCCCCTTCGACCGCGACGAGGAGGTCGACGAGCCCGCGCTGCGGCGGTTGGTCGACCGCTCCATCGACGCCGGGGTGGACGGCGTCGTCGCGGCGGGCTCCACCGCCGAGGTCGGCGCGCTGTCCCCGGACGAGCGGCTCCGCCTCGTCGACACCGTCGTCGACCAGACCGCTGGCCGCGTACCGGTGATCGCCCAGACCGGCGCGACCTCGACGCGCGAGGCCATCCGCCTCTCCCGCGCTGCGCAGCGCTCGGGCGCGGACGTCCTCATGCTGGTGACGCCGTACTACGAGCCGATGTCCGTTCCGGAGACCGTCGCCTACGTCGAGGACGTCGCCGAAGCGGTCGACCTGCCGGTCATGCTCTACAACATCCCGGCCGCGACCGGCGTCAACCTCGACCCCGACACGGTCCGCTCGCTCGCCGAGGAGGTGGGCAACATCCGCTACATCAAGGACTCCAGCGCGAACTGGGAACAGGCGCTGCAGCTGATCCACCACCACGGCGACGTGATCGGGACGTTCATCGGGTGGGACGCCTACATCTACAGCGCGCTCGCCGAAGGCGCCGCGGGCGTCATGGCGGGCGCGGCGAACGTCGTCCCGCACGAGATCGTCGAGGTGAGCCGCCTGGTCGCCGAGGGCGACCTGACCGGGGCCCTGTCCCGCTGGAAGGCCCTGTACCCGGTGATCGACGCGATGATCTCGGTGCCGTTCATCGCCGCGGTGAAGGCGGGGCTCGAACTGCGGGGCGAGCCCGCAGGAGTTCCGCGCCGCCCGATGAGCGCCCTGCCCGCTGACGCGGTCGAGCGCATCCGGCGCTCGCTGGAGCGGATCGCGCCGGAGGTGGCCCGATGACCGAGATCCTCTCGACCATCTCGGACGCGATCTGGGCGCCGATGGCCTACGTGGTGCTCGGGCTCGGGATCGCTTACACGATCGCGACCAGGGGCGTCCAGTTCCGCCGGATCCCGGACATGATCCGGCAGCTGTGCGAGACCAACGAGGAGGAGGGCGGGCTCTCGTCCTTCCAGGCGCTCGTCCTCGCCCTGGCCAGCCGGGTCGGCGTCGGCAGCATCGCCGGTGTCGCGACCGCCATCGCCGCCGGTGGACCGGGAGCGCTCTTCTGGATGGCCGTCACCGGCATCGTGGGCTGCACCGTCGGCTACGCCGAGGCCACCCTCGCGCAGACGTTCAAGCGCCAGGTGGACGACGAAGACCGCAAGAAGGCCGACGAGGACATCGGCGGCATGCCGTACTACATCAAGCACGGCCTCCGCCTCCCCCTGGTCGGCGCCGTCGTGGCCGTGATCGGCCTGGTCGGGTACGGCTTCGTCTTCCCCGGCTTCCAGGTCAGCACCATCGCCTCCAGCGCGCAGATGGCCTTCGCCCTCCCGAAGTGGGTCCCCGCGATCCTCGTGACCGGGCTGATCGCGGCGGTGATCTTCGGCGGCACCACGCGGATCGTCAAGGTGACCCAGACCCTGGTCCCGGTGCTCGCGATCGGCTACCTCCTGCTGGCGCTCGGCGTGATCTTCGCGAACGTCGACCGCGTGCCCGACGCGGTCCTGCTGATCGTGCGGTCCGCCTTCGGCGTCGAGCCGGTGCTGGGCGGCATCGTCGGCGCCGCCGTCGCGTGGGGTGTGCGCCGCGCCGTCTTCGCCTCGGCCAACGGGCTCGGCGAGGCCACCTTCGCGGCGGCCGCCGCCCGCACCTCGCACCCCGGCAAGCAGGGCCTCGTCCAGACCTTCAGCATCTACATCGACGTGCTGCTGATCTGCATGGCCACCGGGCTGATGATGGTCGTCTCGGGGAAGTTCAACGTCTCGGACGGCTCCGGCGGGTTCCTCGTCAACAACCTGCCCGGCAGCGAAGCCGGGCCGAACTGGGTGCAGGCGGCGATCGACACCCTCGTCCCCGGGTGGGGCGCGGGATTCGTCGCGGTGGCAGTGCTGTTGTTCGGCTTCACCTGCCTGCTGCTCTACTACTACGTCGCCCACTCGAACCTGCTCTTCCTGCTCGACGGCAGGCGCGGACCGCGCGCGCAGCTGGTGCTCAAGCTGGGCACCCTCGCCATCGTCTTCATCGGTTCGGTGGTGAACGCCAAGCTGATCTGGGCCGTGGGTGACATCGGGCTCGGGCTCCTCGCGTGGATCAACCTCGCCTGCCTCGCCCTGCTCTTCCCGCTGGTCTCCAAGATCTGGCGCGACTTCGAGCGCCAGCGCAAGCAGGGACTCGACCCGGTGTTCGACCCGAAGGCGCTGAACATCCGCGGCGCCGACTTCTGGGAGCGCGACGAGATCCCCGCCGCAGAGCGCGAGAAACCAGGCGTCGACAGGCGCTAGCCGCACGTGCGCACCGGTCATGCCGGGTGCGGTGGGCCCCACCGCACCCGGCATGCGGCCGGTCGGGCTCCGCGACATTCTCGGGCAGCAGGCAGCTCATGACCGACTTGCTCCCCTTCCCCGCTGCGCACCTCCTCCGGGCGACGGGCACGTGCAGCCCGTTCCACCCCATGCGATCACGGACAGTCAGGACACCGGTACGTCCCAGCTCGGGATAGGACGCCACCGAGCGCTCGTTCAACAGCGACGTACCCGAGAGCCTTGGCGGCAGGTCGGCACGCTTCGCGGATCACCGGGAAGGTCCACTGTCGAGGACCGGCCGCGGAAACCCGCCGGGAGCGGGCTTTTCCGCCGCGAGTCCACAAAGGCAGGTCAACGCCGCGCGAGCCGGGTCAGCGGGGCCGTCGCGAAACGAACTCTTGCCAACCTCCGCGAGTAACATGTTACTGTCCTGCGGTCGGTGACGGCGCCCACGATTCGGGTCGGGCGCCACCCCGCGGGTGCGCCTGCGGCGGCAGGACGTCACCGCCGATCACCCCGGAAGGAGAGCTCACGGTGACGACCGCGTCCGTCGAGGGCACCCGCGCGCGCTTGCGCACCGATCGCGCCGCGCTGGGCGCCTACGTCTCCGACGCCTCGATCTTCCGCCGCGCGCCCCGGGCCGTTCTCGAACCCCGCACCCTGGCGGAGATCCGGGCCGGGGTGCGCATCGCCCGGGAGGAGGGGTGGCCGATCACCGTTCGCGGTGGCGGAACCTCGGTGGCGGGCAACGGGATCGGCGAAGGCCTGGTCATCGACACCTCCCGGCACTTCAACCGCATCCTCGACATCGACCCCGGGGCGCGCACCGCCCGGATCGAACCCGGCGTCGTCTGCGACGCCCTGCGCGCGGCGGCGGCCCCGCACGGCCTCACCTACGGGCCGGACCCCTCGACCCACAGCCGGTGCACCGTCGGCGGCATGATCGCCAACAACGCCTGCGGATCCCACTCCCTGGCCTGGGGAACTGCCGCGGACAACGTCGTCGAGCTCACCGTCCTGCGCGCCGACGGCGAGCTGGTCACGTTGCGGCGGGGCGGGACGAGCGATCCCGAGCTCGACCGCGCCCTCCGGGGCTTGCGGGACGAGAACCTCGCGCTGCTGCGCACCACCCTGGGGCAGTTCCCCCGGCAGGTCTCCGGGTACGGGCTGCACCACCTGCTCCCGGAGAACGGCTTCGACACGGCCAAGGCCTTCGCCGGGTCCGAAGGAACGCTGGGCATCATCGTCGAAGCCGTCGTCCGGCTCGTTCCCGCGCCCGAGGCCACGGCCCTGGCCGTCCTCGCGTTCCCCACCGTCTTCGACGCCGCCGCAGCCGCACCGCTGACCCGGCGGCCCGGTGTGGTGACCTCCGAGGGCATGGGCGGTGACCTCCTCGACGTGCTGCGGATCAGCCAGGGCCGCGACGCCGGTGACGTCCTCCCCGGCGGTGCCGGGGATCCGCGCCCGGCTGGCGGCTGGCTCTACTGCGAGACGACCGGCGAAACCGCCGAAGACGCCCGGCAGCGCGCCGAGGAACTCGTGGCCGAGTTCGACTCCCACCCCGAGCACCGCACCGTGGACTCCGTCGTCGTCGCCGATCCGGCCGAGATGCGGCAGCTCTGGCGGATCCGGGAATCCGCGGCGGGTCTCGTCACCCGGCTGCCCGACGGCGGCGAGGCGTGGCCGAACTGGGAGGACTCGGCCGTGCCGCCCGAGCAGCTCGCCGACTACCTCCGCGATCTCTACGCGCTGCTGGACGAGCACGGCTTGCGGGGCATCCCGTTCGGGCACTTCGGCGAGGGCTGCGTGCACATCCGCATCTCCTTCGACCTCGGCACCGAGGCCGGGCTCGACGTCTTCCGGGCCTTCATGTCCGACGCCGCCGCCACCGTCGCGGCCCACGGCGGTTCGCTCTCCGGCGAGCACGGCGACGGTCGGGCCCGGTCCGCTCTGCTGCCGCGGATGTACCCGCCGCAGGTGCTCGCGGCCTTCGCCGCGTTCAAGGCGGCCTTCGACCCGGACCGCGTCCTCAACCCCGGCGTGCTCGTCGACCCCGATGCCGTCGACGTCGGCATCCGCCCGGCTCCGGGGCAGCGCAGCAAGGAGTTCATCCCCGTGCACGCGCTCAGCCACGACCGGGGCTCGCTCGTCAACGCCGTCAACCGGTGCGTGGGCGTCGGCGCCTGCCGCTCGGACGAAGGGGCGATGTGCCCCTCCTTCCAGATCACCCGCGACGAGGTGCACAGCACGCGCGGCCGGGCCCGCATCCTCTCCGAGATGTTCCGCGGCGACCTCTACCCGGAGGGCACCGGCTCCGAGGACGTCAAGGACGCCCTCGACCTGTGCCTCTCGTGCCGGGCCTGCGCCTCGGAATGCCCCGTCAACGTCGACATGGCCACTTACAAGGCGGAATTCCTCCACCAGCACTACGCGGGTCGGCGCCGCCCGGCGGCCCACTACTCGATGGGCTGGCTGCCGCTCACCAGCAAGCTCCTGCACCTCGTCCCCGGTGCGGCGCGAGCGGTCAACGCCCTCCTGTCCGTCCGCCCCGTGGCGAAGGTCGTGATGCGGCTCGGCGGAGTCGACGCCAGCCGCTCGATGATCCGCTTCTCCCCGCGCAGCTTCCAGTCGCTGTCGAAGTCCAGGCGCTTCCGCGCCGCCAGCGAGCGCGGTTCCCGCGGGACGGTGGTGCTCTGGCCGGACAGCTTCACCAACCACCTGGACGCGGACGTGGCCGCCGACGCCCACTCCGCACTCACCGCGCTCGGCTACGAGGTGGTCGTTCCGCGCGGGTTCCTCTGCTGCGGGCTGACCTGGCACTCGACCGGCCAGCTCGCGCGGACGAAGCAGGTCCTCGCCCACACCCTGAACTCGCTCGACGCGTGGATCGACGGCCGCACCCCGGTCGTCGTCCTCGAACCGTCCTGCGCGTCGATGCTCACCGAGGAGGCTCCCGAACTCCTCGCCGAAGACCCGCGCTCGCACCGGCTGGCCGAGCAGGTCGTCACGCTCGGCGACCTCGTGGCCCGGCACGTCGACGACGCGGACTGGCCCTTCGGGAGGCTGCCGGTCCCGGCGCTGTCCCAGGTCCACTGCCACGAGCGGTCCCGCCGCGGCCACGCGGGCACCGGGACGACGTTGGCCCGGCTGGGCGTCGAGGAGTCCGAGGTCGAGACCGGTTGCTGCGGGCTCGCCGGGAACTGGGGCTTCGAGCCCGGTCACGCCGAGCTCTCCCGCCGCCTCGCGGAGCGGGAACTGCTCCCGCGCATCCGCGAACTCGACGCGGAGGCCGTCGTGCTCGCCGACGGCTACTCCTGCCGCACGCAGATCCGCGAGCACGGCCCGGCTCAGAAGCAGGGCCTCCACCTCGCGCAACTGCTCCGCCGAGCACTCGACGCGAACTCCTGAGCAACCGCAGCACCCCGCTCCGCGCTGAGCGGGTGACCACCCGAAGAAACAGGTGAAACACGATGGGCATCCTCGCGCTGCTGGTCTTCATCGCGGTCACCGTCGTGATGAACGTCCCGCTCCGGAGACCGATCTCCGAGTCCCTGCTGGTGGCCCTGCTGGCCACCGCGCTCGTCGGCGGCAAGGACGCGCTGTCGCTGCTGTGGACAGGGGTCTGGGGCGCTCTCGACAACGACGTGACGTTCGCCGGTATGGCCTTCGTCTTCATGGGCGTGATCGTCTCGGCCACCGGCCTCATCGAACGGCTCATCCAGATCTTCAACTCCGTCTTCGGCCGCCTGCGCGGCGGAGCGGCCTACGTCTCGACGGCGGGTTCGGCGGCCATCGGGCTCGTCGCCGGGTCGACCGCGGGCAACGCCGCCACCGTCGGCTCGGTGACGATCCCGTGGATGAAGGAGAACGGCTGGTCGGGCACGCGCGCCGCCACCCTGGTGGCGGGCAACTCCGGGCTCGGCGTCTCGCTGCCGCCGAACTCGACCATGTTCATCATCCTGGCGACCCCGGCCGCCGTCGGCGTCAGCGCCGGTGACGTCTACGTCTCGCTGTTCGTCGCCGGTGCCTACTGCGTGCTCTACCGCATGCTCGTCGTGTTCGTCTGGACCCGCCGCGACGGCATCCAGCGCACCGACTCCCGGCACCTCGCCACCTTCCGCCAGGCGCTGTCCACCGGGTGGACCTCGACGACGATCTTCGCCGGGATCCTGATCCCGGTCCTGCTCACCTTCGGGCCGCTGTTCAACTGGCTGGAGGCCGAAACCCGGATCGGCGAAGCGGCGATGGGCGAGATCTCCATCATCGTCTGGGTGCCGATCCTGATCTCGCTGATCGCGCTCGTCGAGGGCCGGAAGCGCCTGCGCGGCAACTGGGGGCACCTGCGCCGGGCGATCCGGGCGGAAGCACCGCAGTTCGCCACGGTGGGCATCTCGCTGTTCGCCGCCCTGGCCGCCTCGAACATCATGAGCGAGCTCGGGGTCGGACCGCAGCTGTCCGAGGCGCTGGCCCGGATGGACCTGCCCAAACCCCTGCTCGTCCTCGTCGTCTGCCTCACCGCGGTCCTGGTGGCCACGCCGCTGTCCTCGACGGCGACCGCAGCGGCCATCGCAGCTCCGGCGGTCATCGCCCTGGGCACCGTCGACGTCCCGTCCGTGGTGGCCATCTGCGCGCTCCTGATCTGCACCTCCACCGAGGGCGCCTCCCCACCGGTGGGCGCGCCGATCTACCTGGCCTCCGGCATGGCCGAGGTGAGCCCGCAGAAGACGTTCATCCCGCTCATCGTCTGGTTCGTCGTCCCCGTCATCGCCATCGCCTGGCTCATCGCCATGGGCTGGCTGCCGATTCCGAGCTGAGAGGATCCGCTGTGAAGAAGGCCCTCGAATTCGTCTTCTGGATCGCCCTCGCCGCGTTCCTCGCGCTCGGCGCGCTCATCGTGTTCGGCCAGCTGCTCGGCGTGGTCCTGCTCAGCCCCGGGCTCGTCAGCGGTGCCGCGTCCGCGCTCAACTGGTCGGCGTTCAGCGCGGCGACGGTCTGCGCGCTGGCCGCCTTCGCCCTGCAGTACCTCCCGAAGGAGACCGACGAGCAGCCGTGAGCTCAGGAGTCGAAACCCGCCCGCAACCGGGTCCAGAGGTCCTGGGGGTCCTCGGACCGCTCCGCGTAGTGCAGCGCTTGACCGATCAGCAGGACGGCGGTGGCTTCGAGGTGGTCCCGCATCGCGCGGGCCGCGCCGGGGCCGTCCCCGGCGAGGATCGCCGCGACGATCGGATCGTGCTCGCCGATGATGTCGGGGTACTCCCGGCTCCGGCCCGCCGTCGAATCCCCGAGCAGCCGCGTCGAGACCCGCAGCTGGTCGACGATCCGGTGACCGCGCCGCATGCTCCCGGCCGTGAGCACGATGCCGTGCAGCTGCTGGTCGACGGCGAAGAAGCGCGGTTCGTCGTCCTGCTCGGCCGCCTCGCACATCTGCTCGCGCAGTTCCGCCGCCTCAGCGGCGAAGGACTCGTCGGCGTACAGGGCGGCGCGGTGCGCGGCGGGGACCTCGAGGGCGAGGCGGATGGAGAAGATCTCCGCGACGTCCTCGGGCGTCGTGGGGATGATCTGGAAGCCGCGGTTGCGCACGAAGCGGATGAGTCCGGCTTCCTCCAGCCGCAGGAGGCCCTCGCGGACCGGGGAGCGCGAGACGCCGAGCTCGTCGGCGAGCTGGTAGACGCTGTACCACTCCTGCGGGCGCATCGTGCCTTCGACGACGGCGGAGCGCACGTGCTCCATGACGACCTCGGTGAGGCTCGGCTCTCTACCCGTGCTCATGATCTTCCCGTCCGGCCTCGGCGCCGGATGCGGAGCAGCGATCACGGGCCAGCGGCTCTTGCGTCTGCGGCTACCGGACCATCGTATCTTCGCGGTGCCCGGCCCCGGGCGGGAGGAGCGCTGCCGGGTTCAGGACCCGAACGTCCGCAGAGGACTGACGCGGAAAACCGTTCCGCCACGTGCAGTCCGATGTAGACCCTTGATCACCGGACGGGGGCGATCAGGGTCAGGACGGCGTCGACGAGCGCCCGGACCCGGGTCGGCGTGAACCGCTCGGACTCGAAGGGGAACATCATCATCCAGCCGTCGCCCATCGCGGCGAGCTGGTCCGCGAGCAGGTCGGCGGGGATGTCGTCGCGGACGGCGCCCCGCGCTTGCCCGTCGGCGAGGATCTTCGCGTGCACCTCGCGGTAGCGCGCGTAGCGCTGCTCGATGACGGCGGCGAGCGCCGGTTCGTACCGCGCGTGGGAGAGCAGCTGGGACATCACCGGCCAGAACTCGGGATCGCCGGTGGTGTGCGACAACCACCGCTCGAAGAGCGCTTTGACGTCACCGCGGGCCCGGACGGACTCCAGCATCTCGTCGTAGCTGTCGAACCGGCTCTCGGCCAGCGCGGTGACCAGTTCTTCCCTGTTGGCGAAGTAGTAGGTCACCGTCCCGGTCGTGCACCCCGCGCGCTGGGCGACCTTGCGCAGCGATGCGCTGGCGTAGCCCTCCTGCGCGATCACCGCCGTCGCCGCCGCCAGCAGCTCCGCCCGCCTCGCGGCGCGGTCACCGGCCGGGCGACCGCGCTGCGCGACCGGCTCGCCCCCGCCATCGCCCCTCGTCCTGGCCACCCCGCGATTCTGCCACAGAATTCACATAACAACCGTTTCGCAAAAAGGCGCGGCCTGGCGAGCCGCGGCGTGTCGGCACCCAGGGCGCCGCCCCGGTCGGGCGGGCGTGCAAGACTCCCTGGCGATGTACACCCCGTCCGACCTCGCCGACCTGCTCGAATGCGAGCACCGCAGCATCCTCAAGCAAGCGTGGGCGGCGGGACTGCCCGGCGCACCGCGCCCGAGCTCCGGGCCCGACAAGCTGGCCGTCAAGCACGGCCGCGCGCACGAGGAAGCGACGCTCGAACGGCTGCGCGCCGAGCGCACGACCGTGGTCGAGATCGACGAGCGCGACCAGGCCGCCGCCGCGAAGGCCACCGAGGAGGCGCTGCGGGCGGGCGCGCCGGTGGTCTACCAGGCCGTCTTCCAGGACGGCGAGTTCTCCGGCCGCGCCGACTTCCTGCTCCGCGACGACCAGGGCCGCTACGAGGTCTACGACACGAAGCTCGCGCGGCACGCCAAGCCCTCCGCCGTCGTGCAGCTCACCGCGTACGCCGACGCGCTGCGCCGCGCGGGGTGGCCGACCGGGCCGCAGATGCACCTGCTGCTCGGCGACGGCACCACGCGCAGCCTCCGCGTCGACGACTTCCTGCCGCTGCTCGACCGCCTCCGCGACCGGCTCGTCGCGCGGCCGCCACAGCTGCCGGAGCGCATGTGGGCCGACGAACGCCCCGCCTGCACCGGCTGCGCGTTCGCCGACCACTGCTCGTCCGCGCGGGAGGCGGACCGGGACCTGTCGCTGGTCGCGGGCATGCGCGGCGAACAGCGGCGCAAGCTCGTGACGGCCGGGCTCGGCACGATCGACGCGCTCGCCGCCGCCGAGCCCGCGGACCGGCCGCGCGACATGTCGGCGGGCACGTTCGCGACCTTGCGCGCTCAGGCCGCGATCCAGGTGCGGCAGGACCGGACCGGCGAGCTGGCGTACGAGGTCGTCGACCCGTCGGCGCTGGCCGAGCTGCCGCCGCCGAGCCCGGGCGACGTCTTCTTCGACATGGAGGGCGACCCGTACGCGCTCGGCGGCACCGGGCTGGAGTACCTGTTCGGCGCCGTCACGCCCGACGCGCGCTTCACACCGTTCTGGGCGCACACGCGCGCCCAGGAGAAGCGCGCCTTCGAGGAGTTCATCGACTTCGCCACGGCCAGGCTCGCCGACGATCCGGACGCGCACGTCTTCCACTACGCGCCGTACGAGGTCACGGCCGTCAAGCGGCTCGCCGCGGTGCACGGCACCCGCGAGGAAGCCGTGGACGAGCTGCTGCGCAGCGGCCGGATGATCGACCTGTACGCCGTGGTGCGCAAGGCCTTGCGCGTCGGCCAGCGCTCGTACTCCATCAAGTACCTCGAACCGCTGTACATGCCGGAAGCCCGCGACGGCGACGTGAAGACGGCCGCGTCGAGCATCGAGGCATACGAGGACTACCTGACGCTCGCCAAGGCCGGTGACACCGAAGAAGCCGACGAGGTGCTGCGCGGCATCGCCGAGTACAACGAGTACGACTGCGTGTCCACGTTGCGGCTGCTGGAGTTCCTGCACCGCGTCCGCGAAGAAGCGGGCATCGAGCTCGCCACCCCGGAACCGGAGTCCGAAGTGGACGCCCTGATCCGGCGGACGGAGGAGGAAGAGGCCGCGCAGCGCCGGGCCGAACGCGCGGCCGCGCTGGCAGCGCTGGTCGACCCGCTGCTCGACGGCCTGCCCGACGATCCCGCCGACTTCACCCCGGACGACCGCGCCCGCGCGCTGCTCGCCGCCTCCGTCGGCTACCACCGCCGCGAGACGAACCCGGCGTGGTGGGAGTTCTTCCGGCAGCTCGCCGCCCCGGTCGGCGACCTGGAGGTGGACACGACCTGCGCGGTGCCGGTGTCGGTGTCCGCCGGGGAGTGGGTGCCGCCGACGGGACGGCTGCGCACGGCCAAGCGCACGCTCACCGTGGCGTGCGACCCGGACCGGCCGCACCCGTTCTCGGTCGGCGACAGCGTGCGGCTGCGGTACGGCGCCGATGCGCGGGACGCGAAAGTCGTTGCGGCGTCGGCGGTCGAGCTGACGTTGGAGGAGAGCAGCACACCGGACGGCACGTCGGACGAACACCCGGTCGCGGTCCTGCCCGGCAGCCCGGTGCGGCCCGCACCGAAGGACGAGGCCGTGGCCGACCTCGCCCGGCTCGTCGGGGAGGGGCTCCCCGAGCTGCCCGCACATCCGGGCGTGGACCTGCTGCGCCGGATCCCGCGGTTGCGCGGCGGCGGTGCGCTGCCCGCCCCCGGCGAGGACCCGGTGGCCACCGTGATCGAGGCGGTCGACGCGCTCGACGGGTCGGTGCTCGCGGTGCAGGGCCCGCCCGGAGCGGGCAAGACGTACTTGGCGGGCAAGCTGATCGCGCACCTCGTGCGATCCGGGCGGACGGTCGGCGTGACGTCCAACAGCCACAAGGCCGTGGAGAACGTGCTCTCCGCCGCGCTCGGCAACGCGCCGTCGATGGCGTGCGCGAAAAGACCGCGCCGGACGCCGGACCCCGATCTGCCGTGGGAGCAGCCGAAGACGAACAACGCGCTGGCCAAGTGGCGCGCCGAGCACGACGACGGGCACCTGGTCGGCGGCACCGCGTGGACGTTCGCGAACGCCGCCGTGCGCGAGGAACCGTTCGACGTGCTGGTGATCGACGAGGCCGGGCAGTTCGCCCTCGCGGACGCGCTGGCCGTGTCGATGTGCGCGAAGAACCTGGTGCTGCTGGGCGATCCGCAGCAGCTGCCGCAGGTCGTGCAGGGCACGCACCCGGCGGGTGCGGAGGCCTCGGCGCTGGGGCACCTGATCGGCGACGCGGACATCATGCCGCCCGAGCTGGGCTACTTCCTGGACCAGACGCGGCGCATGCACCCGGCCGTGTGCGCGCCGGTCTCCCGGCTGTCCTACGCGGGTCTGCTGCACTCCCACCCGTCCGCGAACCGCGCGATCGACGGCTTCGCCCCCGGCCTGTACCTCGCATCGGTGGAGCACACCGGGAACACCACGAGGTCGCCCGAGGAAGCGGCGCAGGTCGTGTCGGTGATCGCGGACCTGCACGGCCGGACGTGGCAGGGCCGTCCCCTGACCGACGCGGACTTCCTCGTGGTGGCCCCGTACAACCTGCAGGCCCGGACGGTCGCGCGAGCCCTGGCCGACGCCGGTTTCGGCGACGTGCGCGTCGGCACCGTGGACCGGTTCCAAGGCCAGGAGGCCCCGGTGGTGATCACCACGATGACGTCCTCGTCGGCGATCGACCTTCCCCGCGGCCTGGACTTCCTGCTGTCCCGGAACCGCTTGAACGTGGCGCTGTCGAGAGCGCAGTCGGTGGCGGTCCTGGTGTGCAGCCCCCGCCTGCTGGAAGCGGACATCCGAACGGTCGACCAGATGCGCCTCGTCTCCGGGATGCTCGGCCTCCTCCGCGACGCCCACCCCTGGCCCGCTCGCTGAGTCCGGGCGGTCAGGTCGGCGCCGGGGGGAGCGGCTGGTCGCTTTCGACCTCGATCCTGTTGCGGCCAGCGCGCTTGGCCCGGTAGAGGGCGCGGTCGGCGTCGGCGAACAGCGGGCCGAAGTCGGTGGGGCCAGCGGCGACACCGACGCTGATCGTCGGCGGTCGCGCTCTCGGGCCCAGCTGCGGCGTCCAGTCGTGGGCCTCCACCGCGGCGCGGATGCGCTCGGCCAGCGCGGGGCCGTCGGTGCCGGGCTCGGCGAGCAGCACCACGAACTCGTCGCCCGCCCACCGGCAGACCAGGTCGTCGGAGCGGCATTCGCGCCGCAGCAGCTGGGCCAGCTCCCGCAGCACGGCGTCGCCCGCGGCGTGGCCCGCGGTGTCGTTGATCTCCTTGAAGTCGTCGACGTCCAGCACGACCAACCACCGCACCGCGATCTGATCGGCAGCCGAGGCCACACCGCGCCGGTTGAGCAGGCCGGTCAGCGGGTCCCGGCGCGCGTCCTGCTGCGCGGCGGACTCCTGGCGCTGCGCCTGGATGGCCGTGCGGCGCTGCTCCACGGCCTGGCCGAGTCCGACCTGCAGCGCGCGCATCGCCGTTCGGCTGGCGGCGACGAGGCTGCGCAGCGCGGCGACCTCCCCCGCGGCGTCCTCCAGCTCCCGGCAGATCGTGGTCAGGGCCAGCGAGAACCGCATCCGCAGGCGGGTGTCCCGGATCCACTCCGCCGTTTCGACCGCTCGGCAGGCGAACGTCCGGGCCTCCTCCAGGCGGCCCTGGTGCCGACGGATCTCGGCGAGCACCCAGTTCGCGATCGCCGAGGTGTAGCGGTCCTGCACTTCCTCACCCGCCGTCAGCGCCTGCACCGCCCGGCTCTCCGCTTCGGCGAGGTTCCCGAGTGCGGCCAACGCCCGAGCGCTGCCCGCTTGGACGCGATCGCGGACCTGTCCCGGGGAGGCCAGCGACAGAGCTTCGTCGAAGAGCTCCAGCGCTGTGCGGAAGCATTCGTCGGCGGTGCCGTCGGCGTTCATGGCCTGCAGCTGCCAGCAGTTCGCCTCCCTCTCCAGGCAGTGCGCGAGGACCCCCGGGTCCCCGCAGCGCCGGGCGACCTGGACCGACTGGGCGATCAGCTCGCGCGCGGCGTCGTGGTGCCCGACGGCCTGCAGCAGATCTCCGAGCATGCCCAAGGCCTGGGCGGCGGCACCGCCCTGCGGCCGGTCGACGTCGAGCCCGGTCCAGCCCTCGGCGACGAGGTCGAGGGCGAGCGGGATCCGGTCCAGCCGCCACGCCAGGTACGCCCGGTGCACGAGCACGACGCAGGGGTCCCACTGGCCGTCGACGTTGTCGGCCCCGTTCGCGATCAGCCGCTTGAAGGCGAGGCCCGCGGCGTTCGGGCGGCCGGACTCCAGCAGCATCCGGACGCGCCGGTCCGGCTCGGGGACCAACCCCGCCATCAACGGATCGTTCTCCCGCACTGCCTCGTCCTCGCAGTCGCGTAGCCCGGTGACCTGCTGTTCTGCGCCCGGCGCGCTGTCCTCAGCGTACCGACCGCGGCGGATCGCTCAGCCCCACAGGCCCAGCGCGAACTCGGCGATCACGGTCGACAGGAGGAACGACGCGGTGATCGCGACCAGGCCGACCGGGATGATCTTCCAGCCGATCCGCCGCAGCAGCGGGACGTCCTTGCCCAGCGACAACCCCGCCAGGGTCAGCATGACGGTCGCGATGGAGAGGAAGTCCACCGACTTCACCAGCGGGTTCAGCACCGCTGCGCCGGGGAACCAGGGGCTCGAGACGTAGGCGCCGACCGTGGTGATCCACACGATCGCCGAGATCTTCCGGGACAGCTTCGCCAGGAGCAGACCGAGCAGGACGAGGGCCAGGAGCACCGCGTACCCGCCGACGACCTCCCAGCTCAGGGCACCGGCCGCGATCGAGGCGGTGCCGATGCCCAGCACCGTCAGCACCCCGAGCGACAGCCACAACGGCAGCGCGACCTGAGCGGAGGTCGCGGCGACCTGCTCCCGGAACGCGCGGTTGCCCGCCGAAGCCGACTCGCCCGCCCGCGCAGCGGCGGTGTCCCGGTCCCCGGTGAGCAGCCGGTAGAACCGGTCGGCCAGCGGCAGCGCGAGGTAGATCCCGACGTACACGCCCAGGACCGTGGTGATCAGGTTGGACACCGCGGCCATGCCCAGCACGGCCTCCTCGTCGGCCGGGTACGCGTTCGCGATGCTCGCCGTGGACGCCGCCATCATCGAACCGGACCCCACTCCCGCGCCCATCGCCAGCGCCAGCGGGTCGAAGATCCGCCAGTTCGCCACGAGGGACGTCAGCAGCGTGATGAACACCGCGCCGAAGAGCGTGCCGAACACGTACATCGCCAGCACGCCCCGGTACTGGTCCGAGTCCGGCCCGTACTTCTCCGAGACCATCGCGAACGACGGCTCGCGGTCGAGGGAGAACGTGGCGCCGATCGTGGCCCGGCCCATGCGCAGCAGCACGGCCAGCGGCAGGGCGAGGGCGACGGTGCCGAGCAGGTGGCCGATCTCCTGCAGCAGCAGGGCGGGCCCCGCCCTGACCAGGGTCGGCAGGCTCGGGCCGATGTTGAAGGCGAGCCGGGCCACCAGCAGCATCACCGCCACGCCGACCAGGGCCGAGGCCACCTTCTGCAGGTCCGCGCCGAGCGGCTTGAACCGCTGCACCGACACCACCAGCCCGAGGACCAGGCCCCACACCATCGGGAAGATGATGATGGACCCGATGCCCAGGCCGATCTCGACCTGGCCGACGAGCTGGACGACCAGCGCGATGACCAGCGCCAGGGCGGCGATCGGCAGCGTTCGTCTCGCCCCGGGCTCGGCCGGGGCGGCGGAAGTGCTCATCGGGCTGCTGCTTCCTGCTGGGTCGGGTCCCATCACGCCTCCCTAGTAGCTCAGCGATGGGAACGGTGCGCCCGCGGCGCGGGTGGGCACCCAGACGGCCTTGGTCTGGGTGTACTCGTCGAGAACGCCGGGGCCGGAGGAGCGGCCGTGGCCGGAGTCGCCGAAACCGCCGAAGGGGACGGCGACGTGGATCGTCTTGTAGGAGTTGATCCAGAAGGTGCCCGCTCTGACCGAGCGGGCCACGTGGTGGGCGCGGGACACGTCACCGGTCCACACCGCGCCCGCCAGGCCGAAGTTCGTGCCGTTGGCCCGGTCGATCGCTTCGGCTTCGGTGTCGAAGGCGTCGGCGCCGAGGACGGGGCCGAACACCTCGTTGGTCTCCAACCGGTTGGCGGCGGTGACCCCGTCGAGCAGGGTGGGCGCGACCCAGCGGCCGGTCGCCAGCGGGGTGCCGGTCACCGCGGCGGGCAGCTCCGCGCCGGTAACCCGGCGGCCGCCGTCCTGCAGCCCCGCCTCGATCAGGGAGGTCACCGCGGCGAACTGCGGTGCGGTGATGATCGGGCCGACCTCGGTGTCGGGGTCGAGCGGATCGCCGAGGCGCAGCCGCGCCGCCCGCTCCGCCACGCGTTCGACGAACTCGGCGTGGACGCTGCGCTGCACCAGCAGCCGCGAGCCCGCCACGCAGGACTGCCCGGCGCCGGAGAACACGGCCGCGACGGCACCGTCGGCCGCGCGGTCCAGGTCCGCGTCGGCGAAGACGATGTTGGCGCTCTTGCCGCCGAGTTCGAGGACGGTCGGGATACCGGCCTGGGCCGCCGCGACCGCCACCCGGCGGCCGGTGGCCACCGAGCCGATGAACGAGACCTTCCCGACGCGCGGGTCGCCGGTGAGCGCGGCGCCGACGGTGCCCCCGAGTCCGACGGCGACGTTGAAGACGCCTTCCGGCAGACCGGCCCGGTGCGCCAGCTGGGCCAGCCGGACGGTGGAGGCCGGGGTGAACTCGCTGGGCTTGACCACGACGGCGTTGCCGGCGGCCAGCGGGGCCGCCGAGTTCCAACCTGCCGTGAACAGCGGCGCGTTCCACGGGGTGATGGCCGCGACGACGCCCCACGGAACGCGTTCGGTGTAGGTGTGCCAGTTGCCGGGGACGGGGATGGTCCGGCCCATCAGCTTGTCGGCCCACCCCGCGTAGTAGCCGAACATCTCGGCGACCTTGGCCGCCTCGGCCCGGGTGTCCCGGAGCGGCTTCCCGGTGGTGGCGGACTCCAGCACGGCCAGTTCGCCGACGTGCTCGGAGATCGCGCGGGCGACCTCGCGCAGGATCGCCGCTCGTTCGAAGGCGTCCGTGGCAGCCCACTTCGCGGCCCCGCGCACCGCGCTGGCCAGGACGGCATCGGCGCCCTCCCGGCCGGGGTCGTTGAAGTCCGCGAAGTCCTCGCCGGTGGCGGCGGAGGTGAGGGTGATGCGCTCGCCACCGCCCGCCACGACGGTGCCGTCGACGAAGGCCCCGAGTCCTCGCGGGAAAGCGGAGTCCAAGGCCTGGCGCGCAGCGGCGGCCGGAGAAGTGGTCGTGCTCATGCGTCGGGGGATCCTTCGCGGGTCAGGGAGGGCGCGACCGTTCGCGCGATCTCGGTGAAGTCGGCGCCGGGGCCGAGTCGGGCGAGGGCGTCCTGCCAGCGCTCGCTGGCGGCGGCCAGCAGGGCGGGCTGCTCGCCGCGCTGACCGGCGATCTCGATGGCCAGCGCGGCGTCCCGGGCCATCAGCCCGAGGGAGAAGCCGGAGTCGTGCGTGCCGGAGAGCACCCAGTCCGGGTACATCGCGGCGGAGACCTTGCTGCCGCCGGAAGAACCGCTGATCCCCGCCGCGGCGACGGCGGGATCGACGCCGTAGGCCTTGGCGACCGCGAGGGCCTCGCCGACGGACACCAGGTTGGTGGCGGCCAGGACGTTGTTGAGCAGCTTGACCACGTTGCCGGAACCGGGACCGCCGAGGTGCTGGTACTGGCCGCCGGTCAGGGCCTCCAGCACGGGCCGGGCCGCGTCGAGGGCTTCTGCGGCGGCCCCGACGAACGCGGTCAGCCGCCCCGCCTCGGCCCCGTCCCGCCCGCCCGAGACGGGCGCGTCCACGAAGGCCGTGCCCCGTTCGGCCGCGAGCGCGGCGAGTTCGGCGCTGGTGGTCGGCTCCGACGTCGTCGTGTCGACGATCGCGATCGTGCCAGCGGTCTCCAGCAGCTGCGGGACCGTCGCCTCGACCACGCGGGCCGAGGGCAGCGAGAGGACGACGTAGGGCGTCCCGGCCAGCTCTCCGACGTCGTCCACAGCGCGGATGCCGCCGCTCGCCGCGGCGGAACGCGCGCCGGGCGAGGGGTCGAACCCGGACACCTGCCAGCCCGCCCGGTGCAGGGCGGAGGCCATGGCGCCGCCCATCGACCCCAGGCCGACCACGGCGATCTGCTTGTCCATCAGAGCTCCTGTTCGCGCGGACGGTTCGTCCTAGTCGAGGTAGACGTCCAGGTCCTTCCACAGCTGCTGGGTGCGGCGGATCGCGGCGCGGCTGCGTTCCGGTTGGGCCGCTTGCATCCCGGCGAGCAGCCCGTAGACCACCGAGGTGGCCGCGGTGACGGACTGGAAGAAGGAGATGCCCTCCGAGGGCACGACCAGCAGGTGGTCGGCCACGGTGGTGGCCAGCCGACCTCGGCGCATGTCGGTGATCGCGATGATCGTCGCGCCCGCGGCGCGAGCCGCCTCGGTGGTGGCGATGAGCTGCTTCATGGACCGCCACATGTTGATGACCACCAGGACGTCGCCCGGCCCCAGGCTGTTGATGGCGGTGGCCAGGTGCACCCCGGCCCGGTTCTCCAGGGAGATCGGGTAGCCCATGGTGGAGCCGAGGTGGGCCATGACGCTGGCCGGACCGGCGAAGGAGCCGACGCCGACCACGAGGATCGACCTGGCCGAGGCCAGCGCCGCGATGGCCGCCTCGGCGTCGGCGGCGGTGTTGGTGTCCAGCGTCTGGCGCAGGTTGTCGATGTCGTGCGTCAGGGCGTCGTGCAGCGGGCTCCGGTGCTCGCCGTGCTCGACGAGCGTGTCCTCGGAGGAGATCAGCACCAGGTACCGGGCGCGCAGCTCGCGCTGCAGGTCCGGCCAGCCCCGGTAGCCCAGCGTCTGGGCGGCGCGGACCACGGTGGAGCTGTTGACGTCGGCCCGCTGCGCGATCTCGGCGATGTCGGCGTAGGACGCCAGCTGCGGGTTGCGGGCGATCACGTCGACCACGCGCGACTGCGCCTTGGACAGCGGCACGTCGGGCAGGACGTCACCCAACCACTGGGCGTTGCCGAAGATCTCGTCGTTCTGCGCTGTGGACACGGATGCTCCCGGGTGCGAGACGCCACGCTCTGCAAGCGCGGTTGCAACAATGTACATCGCAAATCTGATTGCAGGAACCCCCGGCGCGAATCCCGGGGCGCCCCGACGAGCAGAGCCGTCCAGCACTGAGCCGCCAGCTCGTCGGCTCCCGACGTCCGGACCGGGCGACCGCAAGACCGTCCAACATAGACATTCTCCGGCCTGCGGACCTCCCCCTCGCCGAGCTCGCCGGGAGGTTGAAAACCGCGCTGGACCAACGCGAAACGCTCGCCACCGGAGTGGGGAGGGCCTTGCGGCACCGGGGTCGCCGACCGCCGCAGCCCGAGCGTTGTCGGCCGGACCGGCCGCTCCTGCGGGCCAGCTCGCGACCGCTTGAAACGTATAATCGGCACGGCAGCGGACCGGAGGTCCGGCGAGTTCGGCGGAGGCGTGGATGACGGGCAAGAGCCGCGGTGGGTCCGGCGCGGTCAGCATCAAGGACGTGGCCCGTCATGCCGGGGTCTCGATCGCGACCGTGTCGAACGCGCTGAACCGGCCCGAGCTGCTCTCCGCCGCGACGCGCGGCCGGGTGCTGTCCGCGATCGACCAGCTCGGGTACGTGCGCAGCGAATCGGCCCGCCAGCTGCGCGCGGGGCGCAGCCGCGTGCTCGGGCTGCTCGTGCTGGACATGGGCAACCCGTTCTTCGTCGACGTCGCGCGCGGGGCGGAGGACGCCGCCCACGCCGCCGACGTGGGGGTCATGCTCTGCAACAGCGGGCAGGACCCGGCCGCCGAGGCGATGTACCTGTCGCTGTTCGCCGAGCACCGGGTCCGGGGAGTGCTGGTCACCCCGACCAACGTCTCCGGGGAGAACCTGGCGGCGTTCCGCCGCCGCGGCATCCCCTACGTCTACGTGGACCGCGTCGCCGCCGACGACGAGGACTCGTGCTCGGTGTCGGTGGACGACGTCGCGGGCGGGGAGCTGGCCGTGCGGCACCTGCTCGACCGCGGGCACGAGCGCATCGCCTTCGTCACCGGCCCGATGAGCCTCGCGCAGTGCCGCGACCGGCTGGCGGGCGCGCGGAGCGCGCTCAGCGGCGCCGGGTTGCCGGAGGAGGCGCTGTCGGTCGTCGAGACCACGACGCTGGACGTCACCGCCGGTCGCGACGCGGGTTCCCGGCTGCTCGGCCTGCGCGAGCGGCCGACCGCGGTGTTCTGCGCCAACGACCTCCTCGCGCTCGGTGTGCTGCAGGCGATGTTCGCGGCCGGGGTGCGGGTGCCGGAGGACATCGCGATCGTCGGGTACGACGACATCGAGTTCGCCGCCGCGGCCGCCGTGCCCCTGACCTCGGTGCGCCAGCCAGCGCGGCAGCTGGGCCGCAAGGCGGCCGAGCTGCTGCTGGCCGAGACCAGCGGGCAACCCGGCCACACCCACGAACGCGTCGTCTTCCAGCCGGAGCTCGTCGTCCGCAGGTCCACCCTGCGGGGCTAGCGCGGCAGGTAGGTGCGGAGCCGCTGACTGCGCCGGAGCACCGCGCGCATGTCCGCGAGCCCGCCGCTGAACACCCCGTGCGCCCGCGCCTGCACGAGCACGTTGCCCAGCGCGGTGGCCTCCACCGGCCCCGCGACGACGGGCCGCTGGCAGGCGTCCGCGGTGAGCTGGCAGAGCAGTTCGTTCCGCGCCCCGCCGCCGACGACGTGCACGACGTCGACCGGTCGACCGGTCAGCCGCACGGCGTCGGCGATCGCCTTCCGGTAGGCCTCCGCGAGGCTGTCGAGCACGCAGCGGGTGATCTCCCCCGGCGTGCCCGGCACCGGTTGCCCGGTTTCCCGGCAGGCGTCCGCGATCCGGCTCGGCATGTCGCCGGGCGGCAGGAACCGGGCGTCGTCGACGTCGACCACCGCCGCCCTGGGCAGCGCCGCGGCCTCCGCGATCAGACCGGTGGTGTCGGTGCGCCGCCAAACCCGTTGGCATTCCTGGAGGATCCACAGGCCGGTGACGTTGCGCAGGAACCGGGTGGTGCCGTCCACGCCTGCTTCGTTGGTGAAGTTGGCCAGCCGGGCCGCTTCGGACAGCACCGGTGCGTCGAGTTCGACCCCGACCAGCGACCACGTTCCCGACGAGATGTAGGCGAAGTTCCCGCCCTCCGCCGGGACCCCGACGACCGCCGAAGCGGTGTCGTGCGAGCCCACCGCACGCACCGGGACGGCACCGAGGCCGATCTCCGGCCGCAGCACCCCGGCCGGATCGCCGGGCCGTCGCAGCGGTGGGAACAAGCCCACGTCGACACCGGCCCGGCTGGCGACCTCCGGCGACCACTGCCGGGTGCGCGGATCCAACAGCGCCGTGGTCGAGGCGTTGGTGACCTCGGTGCCGGAGGTGCCGGTCAGCCAGTGCGAGATGAGGTCGGGGATCAGCAGCGCCCGCTCGGCCGTCGGCGGTGGTGGGGCCGCCGCCAGCTGGAACAGGGTGTTGAACGGCAGGAACTGGATCCCCGTCGCGGCGTAGAGCTCCGGGAGCGGGATCTCCGCCAGCACCTGCTCGATCGCCGCCTCCGCACGCGCGTCGCGGTAGTGCACCGGAGGTGCGACGAGCGCGCCGTCGGCATCGAGCAGCCCGTAGTCCACCGCCCAGGAGTCGATGCCGACCGAGGAGACGGGACCCGCCGCGCGCAGGCCGTCGAGAACTCCTCGGTGCAGCGCCGAGATGTCCCAGTGCAGCCGCCCGTCGAGGCGCACCGGCCGGTTCGGGAACCGGTGCGCCTCGGTCAGCTCGACCCCGCCGTCGACGAGCCGACCGACCATCACCCGCCCGCTGGACGCGCCCAGGTCGACCGCGGCGAAGGCGTTCATCGCAGGAACGCGGCGGCCACCCCGGCGTCCACCGGCACGTGCAGCCCGGTGGTGTGGGAGAGCTCGCCGCTGGTCAGCACGAACACCGCGTTCGCCACGTGCTCCGGGAGGACTTCGCGCTTGAGCAGGGTGCGCTGCGCGTAGAAGGCACCGAGCTCGGATTCCTCGACCCCGTACACCGCCGCGCGCTGCGCGCCCCAGCCACCGGCGAAGATGCCCGAGCCGCGCACCACGCCGTCCGGGTTGATCCCGTTGACGCGGATCCCGTGCTCCCCCAGCTCAGCGGCGAGCAGGCGAACCTGGTGCGCCTGGTCGGCCTTCGTGGCGCTGTAGGCGATGTTGTTCGGCCCGGCGAAGACGCTGTTCTTGCTGGCGATGTAGACGATGTCGCCGCCGGTGCCCTGCGCGATCAGCACCCGAGCGGCCTCCCGGGAGACCAGGAACGAGCCCCGCGCCATCACGTCGTGCTGCAGGTCCCAGTCGCGGGCGGAGGTCTCCAGCAGCGGCTTGGAGATCGACAGCCCCGCGTTGTTCACGACCAGGTCCACCCCGCCGAACGCCAGCGCGGCGGACTGGAACGCCCGCACGATCTGGTCCTCGTCGGTCACGTCGACGCCGACCGCGACGGCGGTGTCCGCCCCGCCCAGCTCCTCGGCGACCTGATCGGCGGAGTCGCGATCGATGTCGGCGACGACCACGCACGCGCCCTCCGCCGCCAGCCGCCGCGCCGTCGCCCTGCCGATGCCCGACCCGGCACCGGTGACCAGCGCGACCCGGGTCGCCAGCGGCTTGGGCTTTGGCCGCCTGCGGAGCTTGGCCTCCTCCAGCTCCCAGTACTCGATGCGGAACTTCTCGCGCTCGTCGATCGGCGCGTAGCTGGACACCGATTCGGCACCGCGCATCACGTTGATCGCGTTGACGTAGAACTCCCCCGCCACCCGAGCGGTCTGGGCGTCGGCGCCGAAGGAGAACATGCCCACCCCCGGCACCAGCACGATCGCCGGGTCCGCGCCGCGCATCGGCGGCGAGTCCGGGGTGGCGTGCCGCTCGTAGTAGGCGCGGTAGTCCGCGCGGTACTCGGCGTGCAGCTCGCGCAACCGCTCGACCACCTCCTCCAGCGGCGCGGTCGGCGGCAGGTCGAGCACCAGCGGGCGCACCTTGGTGCGCAGGAAGTGGTCCGGGCACGAGGTGCCCAGCGCGGCCAGCCGGGGGTGCTCGCGGTGGGCCAGGAAGTCCAGCACCACGTCGGAGTCGGTGAAGTGCCCGACCTGCCTGCGATCGGTCGACACCAGACCGCGGACCACCGGCGCGAGCGCGGCCGCCCGTTCCCGGCGCGGTGCTTCCGGCAGCGGCGCGAACTCCGGGACGGCCGGGCCGAACGGCTCCGGTTTGCCGTTCGCGGCGAGGAATTCGGCCGCGGTCCTGATGATCTCCAGCGAGTGGGACTCGCACTCCTCGGACGTCTCACCCCAGGCCGTGATGCCGTGCCCGCCGAGGATGCAGCCGATGGCGCGCGGGTTGGCGGCCTTGATCGCGGCGATGTCGAGCCCCAGCTGGAAACCGGGCCTGCGCCAGGGAACCCACACCACGCGGTCGCCGAAGCACTGCGCGGTCAGCTCCTCCCCGTCCGCTGCCGCCGCCAGCGCGATGCCCGCGTCCGGGTGCAGGTGGTCGACGTGCGCGGCGTCGACCAGGCCGTGCATGGCGGTGTCGATCGACGGTGCGGCGCCGCCCTTGCCGTGCAGGCAGTAGTCCAGCGCAGCGACCATCTCGTCCTCCCGGTCCACCCCCGGGTAGACGTCCTGCAGCGCGCGCAGCCGGTCCAGCCGCAGCACGGCCAGGCCCTCCGGGGTCAGCGTGCCGAGGTCACCGCCGGAACCCTTGACCCACATCAGGTCCGCGGGCCGTCCGGTGACCGGGTCGACCGCGCTGCCCTTGGCCGAGGCGTTGCCCCCGGCGAAGTTGGTGTTGGCCGGATCGGACCCCAGCCGGTTCGACCGGGCGATCAGCTCGTCGATCGTGCTCATCAGGCTCCCCACCCCGCTTGTGCGCCGCTCGCCCGGTCGGCGGCGATCCGCTCCTGGTACCCCGACCGCAGGTAGGCGGCCAGCGGGTCCGGGTCCAGCCCCAGCTCCGCGCGCAGCTCGCCCAGCAGCGGGCGCACGTCGGTCCGGAAGGCGTCCATCAGCACGTCGTTCGCGCCGATCACGTCACCGCTGCTCTGCGCCGCGGCCAGCGCGTCGCGGTCGACCAGCAGCGCCTTGGCGGTGGCCTCCTGGACGTTGCACACCGACCGGATCTGGCCGGGGATCTTCGGTTCGACGTTGTGGCACTGGTCGAGCATGAACGCCACGCCCGCCGCCGGGTCGTGCCCGCCGCCGCGCACGACCTCGAACATGATGCGGAACAGCTGGAAGGGATCGGCCGCACCGACCATCAGGTCGTCGTCGGCGTAGAAGCGGGAGTTGAAGTCGAAAGCGCCGAGCTTCCCGGCGCGCAGCAGGAACGCGACGATGAACTCGATGTTGGTGCCGGGCGCGTGGTGCCCGGTGTCGACGCACACCTGGGCGCGGTCGCCGAGCTGCAGGCAGTGCGCGTACGCGGTGCCCCAGTCCGGGACGTCGGTGGTGTAGAAGGCGGGCTCGAACAGCTTGTACTCCAGCAGCATCCGCTGGTCCCCGCCGAGCCGCTGGTGCACCGCCGCCAGCGCTTCGGCCAACCGGTCCTGGCGGGCCCGGATGTCGTCCTGGCCCGGGTAGTTCGTCCCGTCGGCGAACCACAGCTTGAGGTCCCCGGAACCGGTGGCGTCCATGATGTCCACGCACTCCAGCAGGTGGTCGAGCGCCTTGCGGCGGATGCGCGGGTCCGGGTTGGTGACGCTGCCGAGCTTGTAGTCGTCGTCCTGGAAGACGTTGGCGTTGATCGCCCCCAGCCGGATCCCGGCGTCCTCGGCGTACCGCGCCAGCGCGCTGTAGTCGTCCACCCGGTCCCACGGGATGTGCAGGGCGACGCTGGGCGCGACACCGGTGAAGGCGTGCACCTGCGCAGCGTCGTCGATCTTCTCCTCCACCGTGCGCGGCACGCCCGGCTGGGCGAAGACCTTGAACCGGGTTCCCGAGTTCCCGTACGCCCACGACGGCGTCTCGATCCGCTGCGCGCGCAGCTGCCGCTTGATCTCCGAAGTCGTCGGCATCGACACTCCTTTGAAACGTTTCACGCAGAGTAGGGCCGAGCATCCGACGGAGCAACCCCCGCCGCGCGCGTCCGCCGCCCCGACCCGCTTACCAGCCCGGCGAAGCGGCGTCCCACCGCGGAAGCGGAAACGCACCCGAACGGCCGTTCTTCGCGGATCATCACGACGTCAGCTGCACCGTCCGGCGCGCACGGTTCGCCGCAGGACTCCGCCGAGCAGACCTTGTGGGCCACCGGTCGACCGCCTACCGTGTAGCGAATCTTTAAACGATTCAACCCCGGGTTGCACATCAACGACGATGCACGGGAGGCCCGATGGGGATTCGGTTCGGCAGCAGGAGCACGACGGGCTGGCGGGCGACGATCGCCGTGGCCATGTCGAACTACATCGAGGCGGGGTCGATCATCGCGATCGCCACCAGCCTCAGCGCGTGGCAGGAGCGGTTCGGGCTGGACGACCTGGCGGTGGGGCTGCTGGCCTCGTTGAGCGCCAACGCCTTCGGCGCCGCCCTGGGCGCCGCGATCGGCGGGCCGCTGTGCGACCGCTACGGCCGGAAGTTCATCTACACCTACGACCTCCTGCTGTACATGCTCGGCGTGCTGCTGGCGGTCTTCGCCGCGTCGTACTGGATGCTGCTGGTGGCCTTCGTGCTCACCGGGATCGCGGTCGGCGCCGGGGTGACGGCGTCGTGGACCTACATCGCCGAGGAGGCCCCGCCGGACAAGCGGGCCGCGCACGTGGGGACCGCGCAGCTGGCGTGGTCGATCGGCCCGATGGTCGGCTACCTGCTGGCGGTCGTGGTCGCCCCGCTCGGCCTGCTCGGCAGCAGGCTGATCTTCGCGCACCTGTTCCTCGTCGCCGCGGTCGCCTGGTGGGTGCGCCGCGGGCTGCCCGAATCCAGGATCTGGCGCGACCGCAACGCCGACCGGGGCGGACCGCCGTCCACCGCGGGCAACCTGCGCGCGCTGTTCGGCGTGAAGGCCAACCTCACCGCGATGCTGCTCCTGTTCGGCGTGTACGCGCTGTGGAACGCCGTCGCCGGGCAGGCCGGGATCTTCCAGCCCCGCGTCTACGACGCCGCGGGCGTGGCATCGGAGACCGAGCAGTACCTGCTGCAGGTCCTGGTGTGGGGGTGCACCAGCGCGGCGACCTACTTCGGGTTCATGCTGCTGGCGGACCGGGTGAGCCGCCGCTGGCTGTACTTCGCGGGAGCCGCGCTCGGCGTCCTCGCCTGGGGCGCGCTGATCTACGCGCCGCCGAACACCGCCACCCTGCTGTTCTTCGCCATCGGCTGGGGCGTGTCCTCCGGCATCGGCGCCCAGGCCTTCTACGGCCTGTGGACCAGCGAGCTGTTCGCAACGCGCTACCGGGCCAGCGCCCAAGGCGTCCTGTTCCTGGCCGCGCGAGTGCTCGTCGGCCTGCTGAGCGTCTGGTTCCCGGTCCTGCTGACCCAGATCGGGCTGCGCGGCCTCGGCCTGCTCATCCTCGGCCTGCTGGTCGCCGCACTGGCGATCGGAACGATCTGGGCGCCCCGCACCCGCGGCAAGAGCCTGCAGCAGATCGAGCAGGAGCGCTACGGGAACCCGAAGAGCAGCGAAAGCCCCGCGACGGCAAGCTGATACCGCGGACGAATCTGGTCCACAGTGGATGCTTCAGCTTGCCGGGTGGGATCTGCGCCGGATCAGAAGGCGCGGCGGCCGATGGCGTAGGCAGCTCGCTGGACCTCGATGCCGAGGGCGGGAATGCGGTCCTCCGGGATGTCGTCCTGCGTGCCGGCGACCTGGACCGCGGAGGTGGCGCTGCCGTCGGGTTCGGCGACCGGCGCCGCGACGGAGGCCATCCCGGGTTCGCGCTCGTTGCGGGCGTGCGAGTAGCCGCAGTCGCGGATCTGCTTGAGATCGTTGAGGAATTCGTCCTGCTCGATCGTGGTCCCGTCGGCGCGGGTGCGATCGCCGAGCTGCGCGAGGAACTGCTCCAGCTCATCCGGCCCCATCTGGGCCACGAGCGCTTTGCCCGCACCGAGGTGCAGCGGAAGGCGCTCTCCGATGGGGAGTTCGTAGCGCAGCGGCCGCGCGCCGTCGACGCGGGCGAGGACGACGCGGGACCAGCCGATGCGCTTGAACAGCGAGGCGGTCAGCCCGGTCTCCGCGGCGAGGTCCTGCAGGACCGGTCGGGCCGCGGCGAGCAGCGGGCTGGTGGCGAGGTAGGCGTGCGCCCCGAAGATCAGGCCGAGCCCGGGCCGGTAGCCGGTGGCGTCGCGTTCGACCCGCCCGCGGGCCTCGAGCACGTTGAGGATGCGCTGCGTGGTGGCCACGGGCAGGTCGGCGCGGCGTGCGATGTCGCTGAGCCGCAGGGCGTGGCGGCTGGTGTCGAGCACTTCGAGTACGTCGATGGCGCGCTCGAGCGATCGCATGCTGGTCGCGGGCGACTTGGCCGTTTCCATGGGCGGGTGGGCACTCCCCTCAGCTCGGGACCTCCTCCCCATCTTTCCACACAGTGGTGAACATGCCCACGAACGCGTCGGGGTGCGGCCGGTCATCGCAAGGCGGTCGCGTTCGGCGGTGAGCCGACTCCACCGACGAGGTGCAGCGGCTTGACCACCACCAACGCGTCCCACCGCCCGGTTCGGCGGCTGTCGGCGACCAGGTCGTCCAGGTTCCAGAGCTCGCCCAGCGGAGCACCGAGCTTGGCGATCAGTTCCTGGTGCATCATCCCGGAGTCCTCGGGGGCGCTGTCGCGGTAAGGGCTGTCCGGGACCACGGGGAGGACCTCCACTGCGAAGGTGTCGGTGGCGAACAGGGCGACCTGGTGGTCCCACAGCCAGGCGGGCAGCTCCAGGCTCTGCCGGAACCCCGTGGCCCGCCGCGCGTCGCGGACCTCGCCGCGCACGTCCGGACCGGCGTCGAGGAACCAGCGCGCCCAACCGGTGTGCACGAGAACCAGGTCCCCCGACCGCACCTGCTCGCCCTGGCGGTGCAGCGCCCGGTCCAGCACGTCGACGTCCAGCGCCGGACCGGCGCGGTGGTCGAGGGGGCGCCCCTCGGCGCGGAGCAGGCCTTCGACGTCGATGACGACGCCGCGGCCGACGATCGGTTTCTCCGCCCAGCGCTGCACACCCAGCGCCTCGGTGCCCGCCCGGATGTCGTCGTCGCCGATGCCGTTGTAGAAGCCGTGGCCGGAGGCCCGCCGGTGGCGCAGCCCGTCGACCTGCGAGGTGGCCTGCAGGTAGAACTCGCGGAGCACGTCGTCGCGGGCTTCCGGGTGGCTGGACAGCAGCTCGTGCCGCGGTGCCTTCCTGGCGCGGGCCATCGGCGGGTCGAACGCGTCGAGCGCGTGGTCGAGGGAGAACACCGCGCCCCGGTCCACCGAGGCGACGGCATCGAGCACCTGCCGAGCACCGGCGAAGTTGGCCATCCCCCGCTCCGGGTCCTCGGGGAAGACACCCCAGCTGGAGCCGGGTGGGGTGCGTTCGCGCAGCTCCGCGTACGCGGGCGCACCGGGGCGGAGCTCAGTCATCGGCTTCCCCTCCCCCACCGTCGGCCGCGTCCCCACCGCCGCGGCGGTAGGACAGGGCGAAGGAGAGCAGACCGGCGACGGAGGCGCCGCCGAACGCGTACGGGCCGAGCGCGTCGGCCCAGTGGCGGGCGGCGGTGGCATCGCCAGCGGCGAGGATCGCGATCTGCCCGATCACGATGGCCGAACCGGCGAGCAGGAAGAACAGCACGGAGACGACGAACAGGGCCGTCGCGATGCGGGTCGGGCGCGGCGCCGGTGGCGCGGGCGCGTTGGTCGTTGAACTCATCGTCGAGTTCCCTCCAGGCTCGGCTAAACGGGGAGTGCGCCGACGGCGATCAGGACGCCCATGCCGAGGATCGGCAGGCAGTAGTAGCTCAGCAGCGGCAGGAACGTCTTGACCGGGTCGACTCGGGCGATTCCGGAAGCGACGTAGATCGGCGCCCCGGAAGGCGGCGACGCCCCCTCGGTGGAGGCGAAGATCAGCACGGCGGCAGCTGCGATCGGTGCCGGGATCCCGGCACCGACCAGCGCGGCCACCGCCACCGGCCCCACCGCCGCCATGGTCGCGCTCGCGGTGAGCGGGATGGCGATGGCCACGATGATCACGCCGATCGCGATGGCCATGATCCACCCCGGCGCCTGCAGACCGGACAGCACGGTCTTGAGCTGGTCGGCCAGGCCGAGGTCCGCGAGCAGGTTCGACGCCGAGAACGCCGCGACGATGGTGATGCCGATGACGCCGAACGACGGCGCGGCCTCGGCCACCGCCGACCACCAGCCGGACGCCCTGCGGGGCAGGTGCTTCCGACCGAGCAGCAGCACCAGGGCGATCATCAGCACCGGGATCCAGGTGATCAGGCTGATCACGTCCGGCATCGCGTAGGCCTGCGCGGGCAGCGTGGTGCCGTCGGCGAGCTCGACCGGCTCCTTCAGCTCATCACCCACACCGGAGTAGGCCCCGAGCAGCTCGGCGAGCGGGCCGCGGGTCAGCAGCAGCGGGACCAGGATCGGCACGAACAGCAGCAGCGACGTCCACCCGGTGCGCAGGCTGCGCCCGAACGGCATCCGGTCGGCCGCCGAGATCGGCTCGATGCCGTGGCGGCGCACGAGGAAGAACACCAGCACCAGGCGGTAGCCCAAGCACCACAGCCCGGCCAGCGCCAGCGGTTTCACGATCTCGTCCGGCTGCATGATGCCCTGGGCGGCGAGACCGCCGACGAGGATGAACATCGTCGAGGAGAACGGGAAGGTGACCCCCATCCCGGCGCCACCGGCCACCACCGTCGCGGCGAGCTCCGGCTTGACCCCGGAGCGCTTCATCCACGGCACGGTCACGGAACCGACCGCGGCGGTCACCGCCGCGCCGACGTGGGCGATCGCACCGAAGATGCCGCCCGCGACGGTGGCGGTGTAGACGGGACCGCCGCGCAGCCTGCCCAACACGGAGTTCAGCAGGTCGATCAACCTGTCCAGCACCGGGGTCCGGGTGAGCAGGTAGCTCATGAACACGAACGCCAGCCCGGCGAAGGTGACCTCCTCCTGCATGGCATCGAGCACCGCGGAACCGATGGCCTCCAGCGGCGAGCCGCCGCCTTCGACCCCGCCGAACACCGCGAACGCGCAGACGGCGAGGAAGCCCATGATCATGGCCTCCCCGATGTTCCGCTTGAACACCGCGTTCCACACGATGATGACGCCGACGAAGGCGACCAGCGCCCACACCCCGGCCATCACGCCGTCCCGGCGAGGATCGCGGCGCGGCGCTGCGCCTCGTCGGCCTCCACCGCACGACCGCCCAGCAGGCTGGTGACGGCCTCGGCCGCGGGCACCACGATGACGCCGTCGTCGTCGGCCACGACCACGTCCCCGGGGCAGGCGACCACGCCTCCCACGGCGACGGGCACGTTCACCTGGCCCGGCCCGTGCTTGTACGGCCCGGCCGGGGAAACGCCGCGAGCCCACACGCCGAAGCCGATCCGCTCCAGCTCGGCGACGTCGCGCGCGGCGCCGTCGATGACCATGCCCACCACCCCGCGGGCCTTGGCGCGCTCGGCGATCAACTCGCCGATCAGCGCCCGGCTCGTGTCGCCCTGACCGTTGATGACCAGCACATCACCGGGCTGCGAAGCCTCGACCGCGCGGTGCACCGCCAGGTTGTCCCCGCTGCGCACCGACACCGTGCGGGCCCGCCCGACCAACCGGGCGCCCTTCCACAGCGGACGGATACCACCGTCGAGCATGCCCATCCGCTCGCGCGCGTCGCCGATGTTGGCCACGGCCAGCCCGGCGTACCCGGCCAGCACGTCGTCGACCTGGGCCCGCGCCGAGTCGGCCAGACCGCGGTGCAGCTCAGCAGTGGCGCGCGTGAGGATCGGCCGCTGGCCGAGCGAGTCGAGCAGGGCTGCCGCCGCATCGACTTCGACGGTGCGGCGCTGGGCGTGCTTGTACGTGCCGTCGTGCAGCCGGTCGGCCGCCGCTGCTCCCCCGCTGAGCTCGTTGGAGATCTGCTCGCGCACCCACTCCTCGGCCCCGGCCGCACGGCCCGCGGCCACGGATTCCACGATCAACGCGCCAAGACCCTTCATGAACGTGCTGCGCAGCAACTTGCGCGCAGTGGCCTCGCCCGGGCGGCCTCCGATGTCCTCGACCTCAGCACCGAGGTCGGCGAACACGCGCGCCGCCGCCCGCGCACCCGCTCCGCTGATGACCACGCCCGTGGCCGCGCCGTTGGCGGGCACCGAGCCGATCACCGCGACATCGGCGAACCGGCCCTCGCCGACCATCGCCGCGATCTGCGCCTTCACCGCGGGATCTCCGGCGTTCATGTCCGCGTAGACCGCATCCGGGGGCAGGAACGCCGCGACGGACTCCGCGGCCCGCAGCGCCGCTGATCCGCCTACCAGGCTCAGCACCACCTCGGCGCCCGCAACGGCCTCCTCCGGAGTGCTCGCCCTGCCGACCCCGGGCGGCGCGGCGTGGTCGGCCGGATCGTAGCCCGACACGACCCACCCCTGCTTGACCAGCCCGGAAGCGTACAAGCTCCCGGCCTCACCGAGTCCCAGCACTGAAGCACGCATCCAAGCTCCTTTTTCATACAGTGGTAAAGGCTCTCAATGTATGGGTAGTATTGCCGCAAGATGAGAGACCGGTCAACAGATCATTTCGAGCACGAGAAGTTCGCCGCCCCGACGGCCCCACTCCCCACCAGCAGTCCGGCCGACTGGGCCGTTCCGGTGAATGCGCGCTCAACGTCGCAGGCAGGCGTAACACCTGATGCGCACGGGGATATTGACGAGTTGGGCCTGAGCACGGCGTCCCCGAGGTGGCCGGCCCGACGTGTCGGGGTGAGAGGACCGGGAACGCCTTGTTCGGCAGGAACCAGAGCGCGGAGATCGCCGCGCTCCAGCAACAGCTCGCCGCAGCGCACGCCACGATCGCCGAACTGCGGGGATGGGTGGGCCAACTGCGCGGCGCGGAGACCGCCGCGCTCGAAGCCGAGCTGCGCCATCTCCGGTCCACGGTGGACCGATCCCGGAACGATCACGCGGCGCTCGTCTCGTCCCGGCGGGAGATCGAGGCAGAGGTCGACCACTGGCGCGCGCAGCTCGTCGAGACGCGAGACCTCGCTCTGCTCCAGGAAGTCGGGATCTACGAGTACTCACACCCCCTCGACGACGCACTCGCCTACAAGGACGCGTTGGGGGCCCTGAAGCAGCGGATCAAGGACGCCACGAAGAACGATGCCGTGACCTGCCAGGTCGACTGGGCGGTCAACGGGTCGGTCAGAGAAGGCCAGAAGCTCGCCCGGGACATGGCCAAGCTGATGCTGCGCTCCTACAACACCGAAGCGGACAACGCCGTTCGGGCGGTCAAACCGCACACCCGCGAGGCGGTGAAGCAGCGGCTGACGAAAGCTCGCGACACCATCGCCAAGCTCGGCACGCTGATGCGCATCGTCATCTCCACCGACTACCACCGGCTGCGCCTCCAGGAGATCGACCTCACCGCCGACTACCTCATGAAGGTCGAAGTCGAACGGGAGCAAGCCCGGGCCGAGCGGGAGCGGCTCCGCGAAGAGGCCAAGGTCGCCAAGGAACTCGAACGAGAACGAGCACGCCTGGACAAGGAACGCGCTCACTACGCTGCTGTCGTCGTCAAGCTCGAAGCCAACGGCGATGCCGAGGCCCTGCAGCGGGCCCAAGAGCAGCTCGCCGCCGTCGACGACGCGATCGCCGGAGTGGAGCAGCGCGCTGCCAACGCCCGCGCCGGGTACGTCTACGTCATCTCCAACATCGGTGCGTTCGGCCCCGACGTGGTCAAGATCGGCATGACCCGGCGGCTCGACCCGATGGACCGCATCCGGGAGCTCGGCGACGCATCGGTGCCGTTCAAGTTCGACACGCACGCCCTGTTCTTCTCCGCGGACGCCGTCGCGCTCGAAACGACCCTGCACCAGAAGCTGGCCCGCAAACGGGTCAACCTCGTCAACCCCCGCCGCGAGTTCTTCTACGCCACCCCCGCCGAGGTCCGCGAACTCCTGCTCGAGCTGGGCGACGACCACGTCCTCGAATACACGGACACCGCGGAAGCGATCGAATGGCGGGCGTCCGACCCCGCCCGGCGCGCCCCGGCCGCATCAGCACTCCTGCCCAGCGATGGTGAATGAGCCGTGAACCACCAACCCGCACCCGCTGCTCGCCCCGCCCGACCAGCGACCTGGTTGCCGGATCCGCTCGACGACGCGCTGCTGCGCTACTGGGACGGGTACCGCTGGACCTTCCACACCGCAGCACGTCCGACCGCACCGCCAGCCGAAGCGGAAGAACCCCGGCAGCAGACCCCGAACCCGCCCGCGCGGCCCGACGTGGCCGCCGCGCTCGACCGCGTCCGGGGCGCGCTCGTGGGTTCCATGAAGGAGATCAACCTCCTCCCCGACCACCTCCAGCCGGAGGAGCGAGTTCTCGCGCTCGCCAGCGCCCTGGGCGACGGGTTCGGCGTGCTGGCGTGCACGGACCGACGACTGCTCTTCCTGTTCGTCGGCATCCTGCGCAAGCAGTTCCTCCACATCAGCTGGAACGAAGCAAGAGCCGTTCGCTACGACCAGTCCACGAAGATCTTCGCCGTCTACACCACCAAACCCACCAAACGAGCCGTACCGGCGCTGGCCGTCCGCGTGGCCCACCTCGAAGACGCCAGAGCCGTCGCGCACGCGGCCCAAACAGCGTCCGCCGCACCGAGGCTCGACGTCATCTGAGCCCGGGCCGCACCAGCCTGGCGGAGATCAACCTCCATTCGCCCCGGTTCCGGCGGACCGCTGGGTTGAGGCGCGGACTCTGAGAGCGGGCGCGAGAACCTGCGCTTCGGTCGGTGTTTCCGCTCCGGCGAGCCTGGAAAGCACGAGTTCGACGGCCTTCTCGGCGAGGCGCTCGTGGTTGAGGTCCATCGCGGTGATCGGGGGGACCGCGCTCCGGGAGTGCTCGGTGTCGGTCAGGGAAGCGATCATGAGGTCTTCGGGCACGCGGATTCCCTCGGCGGCGGCGATCTCCGCGGCGATCGCGGCGAAGTCGCTGGTGTCGACCACCACGGCGTCCGGGCGATCCGGGCTGGCGAGCAGTGGCCGGATCGTCGCGGCGGCGTCATCGACGCTGAGGCCTTCGCTGAGCAGCTCGGTGCGTGCCGCGCGGCCGTGCCGCTCGCACCAGGCGAGGTACGTCTCCCGGGAGCGCCGGTTCCACGCGTTGTCCTCGGTCCCGGTCAGCAGCGCGATGCTGCCCGCGCCCTGATCGCGGAGGTGGTCCAGCAGGGCCGTGACCACGGTGGTGTAGTCGAGCCGGACCGTCCACGTGAACTCCGGCCGTTCCGGGTCCTCCTCGATGGTGACCACCGGTACTCCCCTGCGGAGCAGCTCGGCCAGCACCTCGTCGGCACCGTACGGGTGGGCCACGATGCAGCCGTCCATCGGCACGCTGGAGACCGACGGGTCGTGCAGGTCGGGCACGTGGATCAGGCCGACCTTGCGGCGCAGCATCTCGGTGGCGACCGAGCCCACCAGCCGGTTGAAGGTCTCGGCGCGGTCCGGGGTGCCGGAGAGCGCGAAGCGGGGCCGCAGGATCAGCCCGATGATGCCCGAGCGCCCGGTGCGCAGCGATCGGGCGCTCGGGTTCGGGTCGTAGCCGAGTTCAGCCGCCGCCCGGAAGATCCGGTCCCTGGTGGCCCGGGAGATCGGTCGGCTGCCGGAGAACGCGTGCGAGACGGTGCTGATCGAGACCCCGGCCCGTTCGGCGACGTCGCGAATCGTGACACGGCGGGCGGTGCTGCCGTTCAACGATGTCCGCTCCCTTCGTCCACCCGGCTGGTCAGCCCAGTATCCCGCACCCGCGTCCGGGGTCGTCACGCACGACTCGGCCGGGGCGGGCTATTGACACCGATCGGTCGCGCGCGTTGGATGTCACAAATCGTCAAAACGTTTCGATGACCGGAGGCGTCATGACTCCCTCATCAGGCGACGCGGGTCCAGCAGCGGCCGGTCGATCCACGGCGCGCAGAACGGTCGGCCAGGTCTTCGACGAGATGCCGGTGGGCCGAGCGCATCTCGTCGCCGGTTCGGTCCTCTTCGTCACCTTCGTCGTCGAGGCGTGGGAGCAGGTCGGCCTCGTCTACGTCTCGGACGGGATCGCCGCGGAACTCGGCATCGGCGACGCCCAGCTCGGGTGGGCGTTGTCGGCCGTGGCGTTCGGGATGGTGCCCGGCGCACTGCTGTGGGGTGCGTTCATCGACAGGCTCGGCCGCCGCAAGGTGGCGGTGTTCAGCCTGCTGCTCTACGCAGTGCTGGCGCTGCTGGCGGCGTTGTCCCCCGTCTACTGGGCGTTCCTGGTCCTGCGCTTCCTCTCCGGGGTCGCCTTCGGCGGCGTCTACACCGTGACGTTCCCGTACTTCCTGGAGCTGCTGCCGACCAGGTGGCGCGGCCAGGGCGCGGTCGCGCTGTCGATCGGGTTCCCGATCGGAACGCTCCTGTGCATCGGTGTCAGCCAGACGCTCGGCGCGGTGAGCTGGCGCGCGGTCGCGATCGTGGCCGCGGTCGCCGGGCTCTGGGCGTTCGCGATCCTGCGGTGGGTGCCGGAGTCGCCGTACTGGCTCGCCAAGCAGCAGCGGCACGCCGAGGCCGCGCGCGTGCTGCGCTGGCTGGGGAGCCCGGTTGCCGAGGACACCCGGTTCGCGGTCGACGAGGACGGCCGGAGCGGCGACATCCGCAGCCTGTTCGGCCCGAAGGTCCGACGCCAGTTCCTGCTCCTGCTCGTCGTCTCGTTCACCTTCAGCTGGGGCTACTGGGGTCTGCAGACGTGGCTGCCGGTTCTGCTGCAGAGCAAGGGGCTCAGCGTCTCCGACGCGCTGTGGTTCGTCGCGGTCACGCAGCTGGTGTCGATCCCCGGATATCTGCTCGCGGCGGTGCTGACCAGGCGGTACGGCCGCAAGAAGATCTTCCTGGCGTTCGTGTTCGCCTCGGCCGCGGGCGGTGCGCTGTTCGGCCTCGCGACCGGGTCGGCGCAGATGTACGCGGGCAACCTCGTCCTGGCCTTCTTCTCGCTCGGCGCGTGGGGCATCTGGAACACGTGGTCCGGCGAGATCCTGCCGACCGGCCTCCGCGGTCTCGGCTACTCGTGGTCGACCTCGGCGATCCTGCTGGCCAACACCATCTCGGTCCCCGTCATCGGCTCGCTGATGGACTTCGGCGTGGTGTCCTCGATCATCATCGGTTCGATCAGCGCCTTCCTGGTCCTCGCGCTGATCGCCGTCCTCCCCCTCCCGGAGACCGAGGGGCGCGCGCTCGACTGAACCAGTGCAGATCTTCCGCAACGGCAAGGAGTTCTCCATGACATACCGGGTCGCCATGGACATCGGCGGCACCTTCACCGACGTCGTCACCTTCGACGGGGCCTCGCGGCAGGTGCGCGCGGGCAAGGTCCTGACCACGCCCGACGACCTCGCGCGCGGGGTGTTCGACGCCCTCGCCGGGTTCGAGCTCCCCTTCGCCGAGATCGGGTTCTTCGTGCACGGCACGACGCAGGGCCTCAACGCGCTGCTCGAGCGCCGGGGCGCGAACGTGCTGATCATGACCACGCGGGGGATCGGCGACGTCTACCAGATCGCCCGCGGCAACCGGGAGCGCCTGTTCGACCTGCACTACCGCAAACCGGCGCCGCTCGTCGCGCGCGAGGCGATCGCCGAGGTCGGCGGCCGCTTCGACGCAGCGGGCGAGGAGCTGGAGCCGCTGGACGAGGACGCGGTCCGGCTCGCGGCCAAGCGGGTGCGGGAGGAGGGGTTCGACGCGGTCGCCGTGTGCTTCCTGTTCGCCTACCTCAACGGCGAGCACGAACGCCGCGCGGGCCGGATCCTCCGCGAGGAGCTCGGCGACGACGTGCTGGTCGTCCTCTCGCACGAGGTGGCGCCCGAGTGGCGCGAGTACGAGCGGATGTCGACGACGGTCATGGAGGCCTACACCGGGCCGTCGGTGCACCGCTACCTGGACAAGATCGAGGCGCGCTTCGCCGACAACGGCCTGCACGTCCCCGTGCACGTCATGCAGTCGTCCGGCGGGTTGGTCAACGCCGACTTCGCCCGGACGCACCCGTTGCAGACGCTGCTCTCCGGTCCCGTCGGCGGCACGATGGGCGGTGTCGCGGTCAGCAAGCTGCTCGGCCGACCGAACGTCATCTGCATCGACATGGGCGGCACCTCGTTCGACGTCTCGCTGGTCATGGACCACGAACCGGACGTGTCCCCGGACGGGTCGTGCGAGGGCTTCCCGCTGCTGATGCCGCTGGTGAACCTGCACACGATCGGCGCGGGCGGCGGATCGCTCGCCTACGCCGAGGGAACCGGGCTGCGCGTCGGCCCGGAGTCGGCGGGTGCCGTCCCCGGTCCGGCCTGCTACGGCCGCGGCGGCACGCAGGCCACGGTCACCGACGCGAACTGCGTCCTCGGCCGGGTCGACCCGGACTCGTTCGCCGGTGGCGGGATGCGGCTCGACCTGGACGCCGCGCACCGCGCCGTCGCCGCGCTGGCGGCCGAGCTGGACATGGACCCGGTCGAACTCGCCTCCGGCATCTGCGACGTGGGCAACGCCAAGATGGCCCAGGCGATCCGCACGCTGACCGTGGAGCACGGCCGCGAGCCCGGGCAGTTCGCGCTGCTCGCCTTCGGCGGGGCCGGACCCATGCACGCGGCGTTCATCGCGCGGGAGATCGGCGTGACGGAGGTGATCGTCCCCCGGTTCCCCGGCGCGTTCTCCGCGTGGGGCATGCTCGAATCCGACGTGCGACGCGACTTCACCATGCAGTTCTTCGCGACGAACCGGACTCTCGACACCCAAGCGCTGTCAGCAGCTCTGGACGCGCTGCGCGGCCAGGCGATCGAGGCCCTGATCGAGCAGGGCATCAGCGAGGACAAGCGTTCCGTGAGCCACAGCATCGACATGCGCTACGAGAGCCAGGACTACACGCTCACGGTGCCGATCTGGGACACCGACGACGTGGCGTCCCCCGACTTCGTCGGCATCCTCGAACAGCGCTTCGCCGAAGCGCACCACAAGCGCTACGGGCACGCGACCCCGGGCGCCCCGGTCCAGTTCGTCACGATCCGGACCACCGGCCGCGGGCGGGTGGACCGGACCGCCGCCGAGGTCGGCGCGGCCGCGCCCGCCCCGGCGGAAACCGTCGTCCGCGACGTCGTTTTCGACGGGACAGCACTGCCCACGACGATCGTCGCGCGCTCCGCGCTGCCGGTCGGCACCCGGCTCCCGGGACCGGCCATCGTCCACGAGGAGACCTCGACCACCGTCGTCCCCCCGGACGCCGAACTCCGGGTCGACGACAACGAATTCCTGACCATCACCCTGGCCCCGCGGCCGGAGACGGAGGCGCTGTCATGACGATCAGCCCGGTCACCACCGAGATCATCCGCTCGGCGCTGATCCAGGCCGCCGCGGACATGAACACGACCCTGATCCGCTCCTCGTACACGCCGACGATCTACGAGGGCAAGGACTGCGCGGTCGCCCTGCTCGACCGCGAGCACCGCGTGCTGGGCCAGTCGTCCGGGCTGCCGATCTTCCTCGGCAACCTGGAGGAGTGCTCCCGGCACACCGAGGCCGAGTTCGGTCCCGACGTGTGGCGGCCCGGCGACGTCTGGGTGCTCAACGACTCCTACATCGGCGGCACCCACCTCAACGACTGCACGGTGTACGCGCCGATCTTCGTGCAGGACGAGCTCGTCGGGTTCGCCGCCTCGCGCGCCCACTGGATCGACATGGGCTCGAAGGACCCGGGCGGTTCGATGGACTCCACCAGCATCTACCAGGAAGGCCTGCGGATGGGGCCGACCAGGATCGTCGCCGGGGGCGATGAGTGCGCCGACGTCCTGCGCCTCATCGAGACCAACGTCCGCTTCCCCTACGTGACGCTCGGCGACATGCGGGCGCAGATCGCCTGCGCCCGCATGGGGGTGAAGCGCCTGGGCGAGCTGTTCGCCAGGTACGGCGCGGCGACGATCGACGAGGCCCGGGAGGAGATCTTCGCCCAGACCGAGCGGCTCGAACGCCAGCGCCTGCAGGCCATCCCGGACGGGACCTACGAAGCCACCGGGTACCTCGACAACGACGCCATCGACCTCGACACGCCGCTGAAGGTCACCGTGCGGATCACAGTGGACGGTGACCGCATGACGATCGACCTGACCGACTGCGCCGACCAGACCACCGGACCGGTCAACTGCGGGCGCGCCCAAGCGATCTCCGCCGCGCGGGTCGGCTACAAGCTGCTGATCTCGCCGTCGGTGAGCCTCAACGGCGGCTCGTTCGCCCCGCTGCACGTCGAGGTCCGCGAGGGCTCCATGCTCGGTGCCCGCGAACCCGCCGCCTGCCAGTACTACTACTCCAGCCTCGGCATGCTCATCGACCTCATCGTCAAGGCGCTCTCCCCCGCCATGCCCGACGAGGTGGCCGCCGCCAGCTACGGCGACTCGATGATCGTGCAGTTCGCCGGGGACAACCCGCGCACCGGCGAACCCTTCGTCACCCTGGAGGCCACCGTCGGCGGTTGGGGCGCGTGGCGCGGCAGCGACGGGGAGACCGCGCTGATCAACAACGTGAACGGGTCGCTGTGCGACCTGCCCATCGAGGTCCTGGAAACGCTCTACCCGGTGCGCGTCACGAAGTACCACGTCCGGGCCGACTCCGGCGGGGCCGGGAAGTGGCGCGGCGGCAACGGTGTCGTGCGCGAGTACGTCATGGAAGCCGACCAGGACCTCTCCCTGTGGTGGGAGCGCTCGGTCACCCCCGCCTGGGGTCTCTTCGGCGGTGAAGCGGGCGCACCACCGCGCGTCGTGCTCAACCCCGGCACCGAGCACGCCCGCGAGATGCTCAAGGCCAACAGCCTTCGGGTCCACAAGGGAGACGTCCTGCGGTGCGAGTCCGGCGGCGGAGGCGGCTACGGCGATCCTGCCGAGCGCGACCCGGACGCGATCCAGGCGGACCTCGCCCAGGGGCTCGTCACCCAGCACGCCGCGCCATGACCGCCCGCAGCGGGACTCCGGTCAGCCCTCCTGGAGCTCGCGGCGCAGCTTCACCGCGAGCAGGGTGTCGTCGAGATCGGCGTCCGCCCAGCTGAGGATCGCGCCCGCGGGCACGTCGTTCACCAGTCGGCAGCCGTGCGCCAAGCCGATCGGCAGCGCGTCAGCGGCCAACGAGGCGCGGGCGGGGGTGAGCTCGCCGTGGACCGTGAAGCCGCCTTCACCGTCGAGCACCTCGCCCGCCCTCAAGTCGCGCTTGGCGACGGCGACGACGTCACCGCGGAAGGCGTCGGGCGCGCCGGTGGGCTCACCCCGCAGCACCGCGGAGGCGATGGAGATCCCGAGTTCGAGGCCGATCATGTGGTACGGGCGGTAGAGCGCCCCGTAGCGGCCGGTGGGATCAGTGCGCACGCCGTACTCGGCGAAGCACTGGACCGCGTAGTCGGTGCGGGCCTCGAAGGTGACGTAGACGCCCCAGCGCAGGTCGCGGTCGACCTCGGTCCCGTCGCGCTCGAGGCTGGAGACCACTTCGACCGTGCCGCGCCGGGTCAGCGAACCGCCCAGCTCCCCCGGCCGGAGCGCGGTCGCGAGGTCGTCGACCCCGACCGGTGGGAAGAGCAGGCCCTCGTCCTGCGGCTGGAGGCCCGTGCCGTTGGCGACGGCGGCCATCTCGATGGCCGACTTGGTCCCGTCGAGGAACGAGTTGAACATCTTGGGGTTGTAGTCGCCGCTGGCCAGCTGCTCGGCGGTGAAGCCGTAGTGGTCCCACACCGTGTCCGGGGTGGAGCTGCGGTACTCCGGCAGGTACTTGGTGCCCTTGCCCGCCGCGACCACGTCGAAGCCGACCGTGCGGCACCAGTCGACGAGCTCGCAGATCAGGGCGGGCTGGTCGCCGTAGGCCATGGTGTAGACGACACCGGCCCGGCGGGCGCGCTCGGCGAGCAGCGGGCCGACCAGGCAGTCCGCCTCGACGTTGACCATGACGACGTGACGCCCCGCGTCGATGGCCCGGACCGCGTGGTGGGTCCCGACGATCGGATCGCCGGTGATCTCCAGCACCACCTCCAGACCGGGGACGTCGATGAGGTCGTCCGCGCTGTCGGTGACGTGCGTGCCGCCGGTGCGCAGCGCTTCGCCGAAGGACGCGGCGGCGTAGCGCTCGGACGGCCAACCGGTCCGGGCGAGCGCGGTGCGGGCCCGATCCGGGCTGAGGTCCGCGACGCCCACCAGGTGCAGGCCCGGAACGTGCAGGGCCTGGGTGAGGAACATCGAGGAGAACTTGCCCGCCCCGATGACGCCGACCTTGATCGGCCCGGACTTCCGGTTCCGCTCGACCAGCAGACGGTGGAGGTTCACGTGTTCTCCCCTGCGATACGGCGATCAGATGAACTTGCCCAACGGGCCGGTCGTTCAGGCGCACCTCATCGAGAGCCCTCCGTCGACGGGGAGGCAAACCCCGTTGACGTAGGCGGATTCGTCGGACGCCAGGAACAGCGCGGCGGAAGCGACGTCCCACGGCGTCCCGACCCGGCCGGTGGGGCTGGCGGCATCCCGCTCGTCGAGCGCGGCTCGCGCATCGGCGGCTCCGGAGATCACCTGCTGGGTGACCAGCGGAGTGTCGATCAGCCCCGGGACCACCGCGTTGACCCGGATGCCGTCGGCGGCGTGCCGCAGGGCCAGCGCGACGGTGAGCTGGTTGACCGCGGCTTTGGCCGCGCTGTAGCTGGGGTAGGGGTAGCCGGTGTCGCGGATGGCCGCGATCGACGAGACGTTGACGACCGCACCCCGTCCTGCCCCGACCATCCGGGGCAGGACGTGCTTGCAGGTCAGGAACGCTCCGGTCACGTTGACCGAGAAGACGTCCTGCCAGGTCGCCAGGTCGAGGTCGGCGAGGTCGCCGGTGCGCGCGAGCCCCACGTTGTTGTGCAGGACCGATGGCGTGCCGAGTTGCCGTTCGGCGTCGACGACAGCTGCGACGACCTGCTCCTCGGAGGTGACGTCGGCCTGGATCGCGACGGCGACGCCGCCTTCGTCGCGGATCGCGCTGGCGGTGCGCTCGGCTTCCTCCGGGTTGATGTCGATCGCGGCAACACCGGCTCCCTCGCGTGCGAAGGTCAGCGCCGCGGCCTTCCCGTTGCTCATCCCCGCGCCGCTGGAACCAGCACCGAAGACGAGCGCGACCTTCCCGGCCAGTCGGTTGCCCATGATCCACACATCCTCGTGTTCTCCTGCCCGCCCAGGGTTCGCCAGCGCGGGGCGCCGCAGGGAGCCGAGTATTCGCACCGCGCCCGCGTCGCGGACACCACTCGTCGTCGAGAGCTTGCCGCGAATCTTCCTTCCGCTGTAGAAAATGCCAAGTCAGCGCGTCGCGCACGCCGGAGCGCGAACTGCCCCGCACCGGAGAGGAGCAGTGCGGACCACGGGCCCGCACGCACTGGAGATGAGCGGTAGTGATCTGCAGCGGATGGTCGACGCGTTGGCCGAGAAGATCGGCCGGTCGGTCGCGATCAACGACCCTTCGGTCCACCTGAGGTGCGCGAGCAGGCACTTCGGCGACGAGGACGAGGTGCGCGTCCACGCGGTGCTGCAGCGCGACGGCGGCAGCGCGGTCATCGGGCACATGCTGTCGCAGGGCATCACCGGGTGGACCGGGCCCGGCGTCATCCCGGCCCGGCCGGACCTGCACATGCGGGCTCGGCTGTGCAGGCCGCTCCGGTGCCGCAGCGAGCTCCTCGGCCTGCTGATGGTGATCGACCCGGAATCGCTGACCGAATCCGACTTCGAGGCGATCGAGGACTCCGCCGCCGCGATGGCGGCGCTGCTGTACCAGGACTTCCTCGCCGAGGACGCCCAGCGCGTGGCGGGGGAAGCAGCTGTGCTCGAACTGCTCTGCGGAGCGGCGGAGCAACGAGCGGCCGCACTGCGGACGCTGGACGAGCAGGGGTGGCTCCGCAGCGGGCACCGCGCGACCGTCAGCGTGGCCGACGTCGTCGCGCCGGGGAAGGAGAAGGCGCAGATCGAGGTGGCCCTCCGGGTGGCGCTCGAGGCCGTCGCGCGCCACCGCTTAGCCGAATTCGCCTTCGCCGTCGAGGGAAACCGCGGCTTCCTGCTGCAGACCGCACCGGCGTCGAAGGAACACCTGCGGGATCAAGGCGCGATCGTCACCAAGCAGGTCCGCGACGCCCTCGGCGAGTCGGCACGCTGCGTCGTCGGGATCGGGACCGCTGCTGACGGCCTGGCCGAAGCACGGATCTCGCGGGAGCAGGCAGCCACAGCGGCGCGCAGCGCGCGAATGCTGCCCGATGCGGCGGACGTCGTGTTCTGGGAGGACCTCGGGGTTTACGCGACGCTGCTGGAGATCCCCGAGGACCGGCTCACCCCCCGGCTGCTCCCGGCAGCGCTCACCCGGCTGATCGCGAACGACCCGCACGGACGGCTGGTCAGAACCCTCGCGGTCTACCTGGACAACGCCGGTTCCGGGCCGGATGCGGCCGCGGCGCTGCACATCCACCGGACCTCGCTGTACTACCGGCTGCACCAGATCGAGCAGATCACCGGGCTCAGCCTCAGCAACGGTGACAACCGCCTGGCCCTGCACCTCGGCGTCCGGGTGATGGCACTGCTCGACGGTCCGAGCTGAGCGCTCCGACCTGCGATTTTCGACAGCGGGAGGAAGGCGCCGGGCGAGACTTCGACACGAGGAGGTCGTGACGCGCACGGCGCCGGAACATACTCCCTGGACACCTGGGCCGAGGGCGGTCCCGCCCGCGGGGCGCCAGGAGCCGCGGTTCGACCGGCCACGAAGGAGTAGCCATGCCCACCACCGCCGCACCGCCGGCCTCGGTGCCCAGATCGCGAATCGCGGCCGCTACCTTCATCGGCACCGCCATCGAGTTCTACGACTTCTACATCTACGGGACAGCTGCCGCACTGGTCCTCGGGCACCTGTTCTTCCCCACGTTCTCGGCCCTCGCCGGGACGCTGGCCGCGTTCGCCACGTTCGGCGTCGGATTCGTGGCCCGACCCGTGGGTGCGGTGGTGTTCGGCCACTTCGGCGACCGGATCGGGCGCAAGACGATGCTGATCGTCTCCCTGCTGACGATGGGCACGGGGACGGTCGCGATCGGCCTGCTGCCCACCTACGAGACGATCGGGATCGGCGCCCCGGTGCTGCTGGTGCTGTGCCGGTTCCTGCAGGGGTTCGGTCTCGGCGGCGAATGGGGCGGCGCGGTCCTGCTGGCGACCGAGTACGCCCCGGCGAACCGCCGCGGGCTGTGGTCCAGCTTCCCGCAGGTCGGACCGGCGGTCGGGTTCGTCGCCGCGGGAACGGCGTTCCTGGTGCTCGGCGGCACGCTGTCGGACGAGGCGTTCGAGTCGTGGGGTTGGCGGGTGCCGTTCCTGGCCAGCGCGCTCCTGCTCGTCGTCGGCTACTACGTCCGGATGAAGATCGCCGAGACCCCGGTGTTCGAGAAGGCCATGCGGGAGCACGAGAGGTCCAAGGCCCCGATCGTCGAGGTGATCAGGCGACAGCCCCGCACCCTGGCGCTGGCCACCTGCTCGTTCATCCTCGCGCACACGCTGTTCTACACGATCACCACGTTCTCCCTCTCCTACGGCACCGAGGTCCTGGACCTCGACAAGAACATGCTGATCGTCTGCGCCATGGTCGCCGCGGCGGTGATGGGTGTCGCCACCCCGGTCCTCGCCGTGCTCTCCGACCGGATCGGCCGACGCCGGGTGTGCCTGGGCGCCGCAGGGCTGGCCGTCGTGTGGGCGTTCCCGCTGTTCGGCCTGATCAACACCGGGAACCCGCTGCTCATCGCCATCGGCATGTCGGTCGGGATGATCGCGTTCGCCGCGCTGTTCGCCCCGATGGGCGCCTTCCTCCCCGAACTGTTCGCGACGCGCTACCGGTACACCGGATCCTCCGTCGCCTACAACGCCAGCAGCATCGTCGGCGGCGGCCTCAGCCCCATCCTGGCGACCCAGATGGTCGCCTCGACCGGATCGTCCCTCCCGATCTCGGCGTACCTGGTGCTGATCGCCCTGATCTGCGCCGTGTGCGTGTGGTTCATGCGCGAAACCCACACGGCCGACCTCACCACCGACCCCACCGACACCCGCCCGTAGCACCCCGCAGCCGCTGGTGCGGCTGCAGACCAGTTGATCGGGTGCGTGCGAGGACGCACCGAGGCAGCTGAAGTGGTTCAGCGCCTGCGCGATCGGCGCGAGTGGGCGTACCCGCTGGGCGAACGGTCAGCGCGCGGGAGTCGTGAACCTGGTCACGAGGTCCTGCCAAGCGGCTTCGAGCCGGTCGGGCGTCATGCCGCGCTGCCGGACCAGGTGGTGCACGAGCGGGGTGTCGACGGAGGCCAGCAGCGTCTCGGCGGCCAGTTCGATGTCGCCGGTCGCTTCGGTCTCCCGGAGCAGGATCATCAGGTGGGTCAGGCGAAGTCCCCGCCCGGGCACCGCGCAGCGGCGTTCGACGGGCGGCTGGGCGGCGAGGTAGAGCTCCAGGTTGTCCAGCTCGTGACGCATCACCGCCGGGCCGAAGGCGCGCAGCCGCTCGATCGCGGGGGCTCCCGGGCCGAGCGGCGGCGGTCCGGTCATGAACGCCGCCTGGAAACGCTGCTCCTCGTGATCGAGCAGGGCCCGCAGCAGACCGTTGCGGTCGCCGAAGCGGCGGAACAGGGTGCCCTTGCCGACCTCGGCCGCGGCCGCCACGGCGTCCATGGTCAGATTCGCGGCGCCGCAGTCGGCCATCAACCGCGCGGCGGCGTCCAGCAGCTTCGCCCGGTTGCGGACGGCATCGGCGCGCGGCCGACGGGCGCTCTCGCCGACCGAGACCTTCAGCTCGACCGGACCGCTCGGGGTGTCCTCGATCCGCATTCCACCACCCATGCGCACAGCGTAACCCCTCCCACAGCGAACTGGACCGCGGTCCGGATCGATGGTAGAACTCCAATCGGACTGCGGTCCACTTGATCCGACCGGTCTCCCCACCAGGAGTAGTACGAATGTCCCTCAAGATCCTCGCGCTCGTCGGCAGCCTCCGCTCCGGTTCGCACAACCGCCAGCTCGCCGAGGCCGCGCGCGGCCTCGCCCCCAGCGATGTGGAGATCGAGATCTTCGAAGGTCTCGGCGACCTGCCCTTCTACAACGAGGACATCGACACCGAGGCCGACGTGCCCGCCGCCGCCACCAAGCTGCGCGAGGCCGCGGGCCGGGCCGATGCCTTCCTGCTGTTCGCACCCGAGTACAACGGCACCATCCCGGCGGTGCTGAAGAACGCGATCGACTGGCTGTCCCGCCCGTTCGGCGCCGGTGCCCTGGTGGGCAAGCCCACCGCCGTGATCGGCACGGCCTTCGGCCAGTACGGCGGGGTGTGGGCGCAGGACGAGGCCCGCAAGTCCGCGGGCATCGCCGGTGCGCAGATCGTGGACGACGTCAAGCTCAGCATCCCGGGTTCGATGACCCGCTTCGCCGAGACGCACCCGGCCGACGACCCGGAGGTCGCCGAGCAGCTGACGACCGCGATCAGCAAGCTCGTCGCCAACGTCTCCGCGTGACCTGCTGACCCGCTCCCGCCTCACAGCGACGACCGGCGACGGCGTGGAAGTGGCCATGCCGTCGCCGGACGCTCCACCAGAGCTCCGAAACTGTTCCGGGACAGGGTTTCCCGCCCCCGCAGGATCACGTCGACCGGCGGAGGCACGGCTCACAAGCGCGCTGCGGCATCCTTGATAGCCGCGCGGATTCGCGGATAGGTGCCGCAGCGGCAGATGTTGCGCAGGCCGTCCAGGTCGGCGTCGGTGATGGCGCGGCCTTCGGAGCTGACTCGGCGGATGAGCGCGACCGCGGCCATGATCTGGCCGGGTTGGCAGTATCCGCACTGGGCGACGTCGTGCTCCAGCCACGCCCGCTGCACGGGGTGGAGCTCCTCGCCCACCGTGGCCGGGAGCCCCTCGATCGTGGTGATCTCGTCGGTCGGCCGGATGTCCTTTACCGGCACCGCGCAGGGGTTGAACGCCTCGCCGTTGAGGTGACTGGTGCAGGCCTTGCAGACGTTGATGCCGCAGCCGTACTTCGGGCCGGTGATGCCGAGGACGTCGCGCAGCACCCACAGGAGGCGGACCTCGTCGGCGACGTCGACGGTCACTCGTTCGCCGTTGACGCGGAAGGTGTGTTCGGGCACCCGGTTCTCCTCACCAGACGTGGTCCCTGCCGTCCGCGGGTGATGGCGGGATCGGTGGGACGGTGGGCTTGGGGGTGAACGACAGCGTGTCGTGGTTGATCGGGAAGCTGGTGGGCGTGGTTCCGGTGGCGCGGCCGTAGGCGCACGCGACCGCTGCCATCGACGCGGCGACGCCGAGCTCTCCGGCACCGCCTGGTTCGTCGCCGGTGTTCGGCAGGATGACGATCTCCAGCTGGAGCGGGGTGTTCCACTGCCGGGTGTAGAAGTAGTTGTCCCAGCTGGCTTCGAGGAAGTGGCCGTCGCGCAGGTGCAGGCTGGAGGTCAGGGCGAGGGCGATGCCGTCGCAGATGCAGCCCATCACCTGCGCCTCGAGCCCGCGCGGGTTGACGGTGAGCCCCACGTCCACGGCGAAGACGGCTTTGGTGACCCGCGGCCCGGCAACGCCGTCGCGGATGGGGCGGTTGACGGTCTCGGGGCGGCAGTCGAGCTCGACGAGACACGCGCTGACGGATTTGTACTCGGCGTGGAACGCGATGCCCTGGGCGACGCCCTCCGGCGCAGGTCTCCCCCACCCACCGACCTCGGCGACCTTGTCGAGCGCCGCGCGTGAGCGTTCGTCGCGGAGGAAGGCGCGCCGGAACTCGTAGGGGTCGCGGGCCATCGCCGCGGCGAGCTGGTCGACGACGAGTTCGCGCGCGCACGTGACGTCCGGTGAGTAGACGTTGCGCATGCTGCCGGTGTTGAACCCCTCGTCGGTCTCGGCCTGGAGTCGGCTGTTCGCCCCGAAGTCGTAGGGCATCGCCTGGGACAGCTGGAAGAACGTCTCGGAGAAGCCGATGTCCCCCACCGGCAGCCGCGCGGCGGTGGCGGTGATGATCTCACCCAGTCCGTGGCCGAGGTCGGTGGCGACGCTCGTGTGCCGCTGGTCGTAGCTGAGCACGGTGCCGCCCGCGTGGGTGACGCGCACCCGCGAGGTCGCCATCGGATGAGTGCGGCCCTGGCGGGAGTCGTCGGCGCGATGCCACATCAGCTTGACGGGCTTGCCGAACTCCTGCGATGCCTCCGCTGCTTCCAGCGCGGCGTCGAAGAACAGCTTGCGCCCGAAGGAGCCGCCCCCCTCGGTGACGTGCACGGTGACCCGCGACAGCGGCAGGCCGAGCTTCGCGGCGATCGTCTGTTGCGCCACGATCGGCGATTTCAGCCCCGCCCAGATCTCGGCGCGGTCGGCCCGCACGTCGGCGATCGCGCAGTTCGGTTCGAGCGCGCTGTTGCTGCGGAAGTAGAAGGTGAACGTGCCCTCGACCGAGCGTGTCAACGGGGGTCGGGGACCGAGCGGCAGCTCCGCAGCGCGCAGCTCGTCGAGCACCGTGGCGTCGGACTTGCCCGCCGCGGTGCCCGGTCGCCACGAGACCCGCAGCGCGCGCACGGCATCGATGCACTGGCCGAAGGTTCGGGCGCGCACTGCTACACCGGTCGAGATCACCGCGACATCGGTGACTCCCGGCATGGCGCGGACCTCGGGGAGGTTGGCCACCGAACCGACCGTCCCGTTGATGGTCGGCGGGCGGCACACCATCGTCGGCAGCGCGTTCGGGACGTCGAGGTCGAGCGTGAACTTCTTCCGGCCGGTCACCGCGTCGAGCGCATCGATCCGGCTGTGCGGCTCGCCGATGACGGTGAACGACTCCCGCTGGCGCAGCTCCACCGCGACCGGCTCGACACGCGCGCTCGCGGCCTTCGCGGCGAGCGACCCGATGTCGAGGCTGCCGCGCCCGGGAGCGGACACGACCCCGTTCTCCAGCGTGAGCCGGGAGGTGGGGACGGCGAACTCGGCCGACGCCGCCTCCAGGAGCCTGTGCCGCGCGACGGCGGCGGCGACCCGGATCGGGGTGAAGGTCGCGATGGTGGTGTTGGACCCACCGGTGAGCTGGTTGAACACCAGCTCAGGACGGGCGTCGGCCAGTGCGATCCGCACCCGCTGCACCGGCACGCGCAGCTCCTCGGCGATCAGCATGGCCGTCGAGGTGGTGATGCCCTGCCCGACCTCGGCCCTCGGCAGCGCGAAGGACACCGTGCCCGCCGGACCGACTTCGACGGCGATCAGGTTCGACGTCGGCAGCGCCGCCGCGGTCATCATGTCGTTCAGGTCGACGATCTCGGTGATCTCCGGCGACGGCAGCTGGGCCGACTGCAACGACTCCGGCCGACCAGCTGCCGACCCCCAGCCGGTGTGCGCGGCGGCCACGAGGGTCGGGGCCGCCAGCACGTACCCGAGGAATCGCCGCCTGCCGATGGCGTCAACCACCCGGCTCACTCCGGACGGTTGTGCGTGGGGATCTCGATCTTCGTCTCCTGCCCCTTGGTGAGGTAGAAGAAGATGTACTTCCGCAGCGCCTCGTCGATGGTCCAGGCTGCCTCGGGCACCATCGGCAGCGGGATGAGGCCCTCGCGGAACTTCACCAGCAGCGGCCACGCCTCCGGGATCACCCGGTCCCACACCGGCTCGCGCTGAATGCCGTCCCAGTCGGCAACCCGATCGCCGACCAGGTACCGCGCGAGCGCGTTGCACAGCGGTCGGCTGGTGCTCGCGGGACTGGTCTGCTCCGCCAGCTGGCCGAGCAGGACGTCCGTGAGCTTGACGCCCTCGGGCGTCGGCCCCGTGTTGCGGGCCAGGATCTGATCGGACTGGTGGTCGGCCGCAGCCCAGGTGGCGGGGATGTACTCGTCGGCGATGCCGAGCATGTGCGCGGTCACCTGCCACACGTGCAGGTACGCCTCGGCTTCGGCGTCGGTGATCGGGACCTCCCACTCGCGCATCTTGCGCATCGCGAAGGTCGGCAGGGTGTGCCAGGTGACCAGCATGTCCTCCTGGCTGATGGGGATGTCCTCGTCAGCACCCGCCTTCCAGCGGGGTGACTGCGGCAGCAGGTGCCGCACCGCCGCGTGCACCAATCGGGTCTTCACGCACTCCACGATGCACGTGCCGTCGGGCCGGTAGGCGTTCAACGCACCGACGGCGAACCCGAACAGGCTCGTCTTGGCGACCCGGTCCTCCATGTCCGCGCCACCCGCCGAGTAGTACACCGACCGCGCTTCCTTGGGGATGGCGGTGGCCAGGATGCCACCGCCCGGCCCGTTGCACAGGTTGAGGTAGATCCCGCGGCTCTTGTTGAACTCGGCGGCGCGTTCGAGCTTGTCGCGGTCCGCCCACGACGGCAGCTGGCGGGCGTGCTCGATGAAGTCCCGCAGGTCGGCGGGCAGACCTCCCGGCAGCGGCTGGTCGTTGCGCTCCCAGTTCCACAGCAGTTCGTTGACCTTCGGGACCGCGCCGCGCTCGAGCAGCGAGGCCAGCAGCGGGTCGGCTTCGGCGTCCCACACCCAGTGCGGGTCCGCACCGGCACCGGAGCCCGCCACCGATTCACCCGGCGACCAGCTCCACCCGACCAGGGACCGCGCCTGGGCCGGGGCGGCCGCGACCAGTGCGCCGAGCGCCGCCAGCCCTCCGCCCGATATCAACGCCTTGCGCCTGCTGAACTCAGCCATGCTCCGAACTCCTCCCCGGGGCTTAGACGTGGTGCGAACTGGTTTCAGGACGGACGGTTGACCTGCGGGATCTCGATGTTGATCGGCTGGCCCTCGGACAGGTACACCAGGACCACCTTGCGCAGCACTTCCTCGAAGAGCCAGTACGTCTCGTCCGAGCCGGGGAAGTGCAGACCGACCTCGCGGGCGGCGATGAAGGGCCGCCAGAACGTCTGGAGCATCGGGTCGAAGACCGGCTCTCGCGGGATCTCCAGCCAGTCGGCGATCTGGTCGCCGAGCACGTAGCGCGTGAACGCACCGAGCAGCGGCCTGCTGAGCACGCTGCCGTCGAGCTCCGCACCGAGCCCCAGCAGGATGTCCGCGAGGTCCTTGCCCTCGGGGGTCGGTTCCAGGATCGGGTGCAGGACCTGCTCGGCCTGCTTGTCGGCCTCGTTCCAGGAGGCGGGGATGTACTCGTCGGAGACGCCGAGCATGTGCGCGGTCACCTGCCACGAGTGCAGGTAGGCATCGGAGTCCTCGACGGGTATCGGCACTTCCCACTCGGTGAGCTTCTGCATCACCGTGGTCGCCAGGCTGTGCCAGGTGACCATGATGTCCGCCTGGCTGATGGGGATGTCCTCGGGCGCGGCCTGGTTCCACTGCGGCGACTGCGGCAGCAGGTGGCGCACCGCCGCGTGCACCAGCCGCGTCTTGACGCAGGTGACGGTCATTTCACCGTCGGGCGCATAAGCGTTGTGCGTACCGATGTCGTAGCCGAGCTTGGCGGTCTTGGCGATGCGGTCCTTCATGTTGGCGCCGCCGTAGGAGTAGTAGACCGCGCGCGCCTCCTTGGGGATGACCGTGCTCATCATGCCGCTGGCCATCGCGTAGAGCACGCCGAGGTAGAGCCCTCTTCTCCTGGTGAAGTCGAAGGATCGCGCCAACTTGCCGTGGTCGACCCACGGCGGCAGCTGACGCGCCCGCTCCACGAAGTCCCGCAAGTCCGCTGGCAGCTCACCCGGCAGCGGCTGGTCGTTCCTGGTCCAGGACCGCAGCAGTGCGTTGACCCTGGGGACATCTCCCCGGTCGAGCAACGAGGCGACCAGCTCGTCCGCTTCCGGGTCCCACACCCATCGCGGGTCCGCACCCGCCCCGGCGCCTGCCACCGAGCCCTGGGCCGACCACGTCCACAGTGGTCGCGCCTGCGCCGACGACGCCGCTCCCAACGCCCCGAGCGCTCCCAGCGCTCCACCGATCCTCAATGCATCACGCCTGCTGAGCTCCTCCATCGCCGGACTCCTCCTTGAGCTGGCGGCAGCACGGTTGATACGTTGATACAGATCTTGCTTCCGCGTATCATGAGAGCACATCGTGACGCGGAGCACCAGACCCTTCGGCGGAGGAGAGGCGATTCGTGGATCCCGTACTGTCCAGCCTGATCACGTCCGGGGCGGACCGCTCGGAATCGTTGCTGGAACGCGCTTTCGCGGAGGCCGTCGAGCACGCCGAGAACAACGACGAGACCACCGCGCGCGTGCTCGAGGCGGCCTACGAGCTGTTCCGCCGCATGGGCATCCGCCGTACGAGCATGGAGGACGTCGCCCGGCAGGCCGGGGTCTCGCGGATCACCGTGTACCGCCGGTTCACCACCAAGGACGCCCTGGTCGAGCAGGTGATCCGACGCGAATTCCGCCGGTACTTCGACCAGTTCCTGCTCGACATCCGGGAAGCGCGGACCGTCGCCGACCGGGTGGAGATCGGCTTCGCCAGCTCGCTGCGGGCGATCCGGCAGAACCCGCTCATCGGCGGCCTGATGGTCGCCGAACCGGATCTCGTGGTGCCGTCGCTGGTCGGTGACGGCGGCAGGACCATGACCACGGTGAGCCGGTTCGTCGCCAGCCGACTGCGGCTGGAACAGCGCGCGGGGAACGTCGCCCACGACGTCGACGTCGAGCTGGTGGCCGAGATGATGGTCCGCGTCTCGACGTCGTTCCTCGTCACCCCGAGCAACCTCATCGACCTCGACGACGACGAGCAGGTGCGCCGCATCGCCCGCCGGTTCCTCGTCCCCATGCTCGAACCTCCCGCGCCGCACTGACCAACGCCGTTCGCGATGAAGGGAACAGGCCGTGTCCGCAGCACTCCAGGTGAGCCAGGCCGTCGAGGGCCGGACGATCCCCGGGCTCTTGCGCCGCAATGCCAGGTCCTTCCCCGACCACCCCGCGCTGACCAGCGGGATCGACGCGGACGCGACCACTTGGACGTGGTCACGACTGCGGTCCGAGGTCGCCGCGCTCACCCGCGGCCTGTCGGAGCTCGGGCTCCGGCCGCGCGACCGCGTGCTGATCGCGATGTCGAGGCGCCCCGAGCACTGGGTCGTCGATCTGGCGGCGATCCACATCGGAGCACTGCCCTGCACGGCCTACGACACGCTGAGCACCGAGCAGATCCGGTTCGTCGCCCAGCACAGCGCAGCCACCGTGATCGTCCTGGAAGGCCCCGAGCAGTGGCAACGGTGGCAGCCGGTGCTCGACGAACTTCCCGACCTGCGCGCCGTCATCGCGCTGGACCCCGACATCATGCCCGTCGGCGACCCGCGTTTCGCCAGCTACGCGGAGCTGCGCGGGGATGCGGTCCCCGAGAAGCCCAGCGCGGCGTTCGAGGCACTCACCTCGACGGCCGCACCGGACCAGCCGCTGACCGTCGTCTACACCTCGGGCACGAGCGGCGAGCCCAAGGGAGTGGTGCTGTCGAACCGCAACGTCATCCACGAATCGCTGATGCAGGACCACCTCGTCCCGGTTCCCGACCACCCCCGGTCGGTGGCGTACCTGCCGCTGGCGCACATCGCCGAGCGCGTGCTCGGCATCTACATGCCGATCTGCAACGCCGGGCACGTCACCATCTGCCCCGACCCCGCCCAGCTGCTGCCGACGCTGATCGCGGTGCGCCCCAACGGTTTCTTCGGCGTCCCCAGGGTGTGGGAGAAGCTGGCCGACGGGTTGCGGGCACGGCTGAGCGCGCTCAACGACGAGCAGGCGGCCGCGGTGACCGAAGCCCGCCATATCGCGCTGGAGGTGTTCCGGCTGCGGTCGGCGGGCGAGGAGGTGCCCGCTCATCTCCGGCAACAACACGCCGAGCTCGACGAGACCGTCCTGAGACCGATCCGCGCCGCCATCGGGCTCGACGACTGCCACCGCCCCGTCAGCGGAGCAGCACCGATCCCCACCGCCGTCCTCGAATTCCTGGCGAGCCTGGGACTCGTCGTCCACGAGGTGTGGGGCCTGAGCGAGACCACGGGCGCGGCCACGGTCAGCACCCCGGACGCGTTCGCGCTCGGCACCGTCGGCCGCCCGGGACCTGGCATCGAGGTGTCGACCGCGGCCGACGGGGAACTGCTCGTCCGCGGCCCCGTGGTGTTCCCCGGTTACCTCCGCGCCGACGGCAGCATCCAGCGGTCGACCGACCAGGACGGCTGGTTCGCCACCGGCGACGTCGGCACCATCGACGAGCGCGGCATGGTCACCATCACCGACCGCAAGAAGGAGATCATCATCACCGACGGCGGCAAGAACATCGCTCCGACCAAGATCGAGTCCTTGCTCCGGTCGCACCCGCTCGTCGGGCAGGCGGTCGCGATCGGCGACCGGCGCCGCTACGTCACCGCCCTGCTCGTGCTGGACGAAGAGGGCGCCCCCGCCTGGGCGCGGGCCAACGGCCTCGGCACGACAGACCTGGAGGAACTAGCGCGCCACCCCGAGGTGCGCACCGCGCTCGACGAAGCCGTCGCCGAGGCCAACTCCCAGCTCTCCCGCGTCGAGCAGGTCAAGGCGCACCGGGTCCTCGCCGGTCCGTGGACCGCCGAATCCGGCGAACTGACCCCGAAGCTCAGCCTGCGCCGCGCAGTCATCGACGAACGCCACGCCGCCACGATCGACTCGATGTACCAGTGAGGAGACCCGTTCGATGCCACGAGTTCTGACCGATGAACAACGCGACTTCGTCGCCGCGATCGGCGAGTTCTGCAAGCGCGAGTGCGGCACCAAGGAACAGCGCGACAAGCTCACCGCCAACGGCCAGGAGCAGCACAGCCGGGAGCTCTACGCCAAGATGGCCGAGCTGGGCTGGCTGGGCATCGGGATCCCCGAGGAGTACGGCGGGGCTGGCCGAGGCATGACCGACCTGTGCCTGTTCCTCGAGGAAACCTCCTACTGGCGAGCACCGATCAGCGGTTTCGCGACCACGATCATCGCCGCGGCCGCCTACGAGAAGTTCGCCACCGAGCAGCAGAAGCGCGTCGTGCTGGAAGGCGTCGTGGGCGGTCGGGTCGAGGCCATCTCGATGTCCGAACCCGGCGCCGGGTCGGACGTCGGCGCCCTGAGCTGCCGCGCCGACCGGACCGACGGCGGATACCTGATCAACGGGCAGAAGACCTGGTGCTCCAACGCCCACCTCGCCGACCACGTCCTGCTCATCGCCAGGTCCTCGCGCGAGGACTCCAAGCACCGGGGACTGACCCAGTTCATGGTGCCGACCAACGCCGACGGCCTGCAGATCAAGGGCATCGACACGATGGGCGGCCGCGAGGTCAACGACCTGTACTTCACCGACTGCTTCCTGCCGGACTCGGCGGTGGTCGGAACACCCGGCCAAGCGTGGACGCAGCTCATGACCGGGCTGAACCTGGAGCGGATGCTCCTCGCCGCCATGATGCTCGGACTCGCCCGACGAGCCTTCGACGACACCCTCGACCACGTCAAGCAGCGCGAGCAGTTCGGCCGCCCGATCGGCTCGTTCCAGGCGCTCAAGCACCGCATCGCCGACATGGCCACCGAGCTCGAATGCGCCCGCCTGCTGCTCGACGACGTCGCCGCCACCATCGACGCCGCCCCCGACGAGGTCTTCGCCCGCGAAACCTCGATGGCCAAGCTCAAGTGCACCGAGCTGGCCAAGCACATCACCCTCGAAGGCATGCAGATGATGGGCGGCTACGGCTACGCGACCGAGTACGGCATGGAATCACTGCACCGCGCCAGCATCGTCTCCACCGTCTACGGCGGCACCAGCGAGATCCAGCGCGACATCATCGGCAAGACCTACGGCCTCTGAGAATACGCCGGATCTCCGTCCGGGAGGTCGCGGTGCGCGGGGCCGTTGTAGTCGGGCAGCAGCGGGCGGGGAATCGGGCCCTTGATGCGGGTCCCCGCCGACTTCTCCTCCCAGGCGTGGGAGAGGATTCCGACGCTCCGGGCGAGGACGAACAGGCCTCGGCCGAGTTCGGGCGGGAAGCCGAGTTCGCTGTAGACGACGGCCGTGGCGCCGTCGATGTTCATCGGGACGGGACGGCTGCGACCTCGGGCGAGTGCGCGTTCGAGTGCGGTTCCGGCGCGCAGCGCCCAGCCTGGCACCTCGTCGCGGGCGACGGCGTCTTCGACCAGGGCCAGCAGCGGATCGCGGCGTGGGTCTCGCGGGTGGAACCGGTGCCCGAAACCGGGGATGTGGGCTCCGGAGGTGCGGTGGTCGGCCACGAGTTGTTCTGCGGCCGCATCGAGATCCGCCCCTCGTGAAGCGGCTTCGTCGAGATCGGCGAGAAGTCGCATGCACTGCTGTCCCGCTCCGCCGTGGACATCGCCGAGGAGGTTCACCCCGGTGGCGACGGCGTTGTTGAGCCCGAGTCCGCAGGTGGCCGCCATCCGCGCGGCGGCGATGGACGGGGCTTGCGGCCCGTGGTCGACGGCCGCGACCAGCGCGGCTTCGAGAAGCCTGCGCTGGCCAGGTGCGGGCAGGTCGCCGCACAGCATCAGCCAGATCGCGTCCGCGAAGGACACTTCGCCGATCAGGTCCTCGACGGGGTATCCGCGCAGCAGGATCTCGCCCGGCCGGATGCGGCTGATTCCGGTCCGCCACCACCCGGTGACCGCGTCCTCGTACTCCTGGGTGGTGGTGAAGGCGGTGGTGTTCATACCGCTCCTTCCTCTCGCAGGGACGCGATCTCGTCGGCGCTGTAACCGAGTTCGCCCAACAGTTCGTCGGTGTGCTCGCCGAGCAGCGGCGGCGGGCTGGGCGGTCCGGGAGCGACGCCGCGCACGTGGACGGGACTCCCGAGGACGCGCAGGGAGCGTTCCGGGTGGCCGGGGAACGGGAGGTCGTGGATGAACTCCCTCGCGGCGATCTGCTCGTTGGAAAGGGCTTCCGGGACGGTGAGGACCTGGGCAGCGGGCACTCCCGCCGCGGCGAGCGCAGATTCCCACTCCTGGGCCGAGCGCGCCGCGAGGGCCTTCTCCAGCTCCTCGGTCAGCTGCTGGCGGTTGGCCTTGCGGTCCGCGCGCTCCGCGAAGCGGGGATCGGTCGCCAGTTCCGGGCGTTCGACCACCCGGCACAGCGCGGTGAACTGGCGCTGTTCGTTGGCCGCGATGTTCAGCAGTCCGTCTCCGGTGGTGAAGGTGCCGGACGGGGCAGCGGTGAAGTTGTCGTTGCCGACGCGCACCGGTTCTTGCCCGGCGATCAGCTGGTTGGAGATGACCCAGCCCATGGCGGTCATCGCCGACTCCAGCATGGACACGTCGAGGCGAACGCCCTCACCGGTGCGGTCGCGCTGGACCAGCGCGGCGGCGATGGAGAAGGCGGCGGCCATGCCGCCGAGGGTGTCGGCCACCGGGTACCCGGCCCGCAGCGGACCGGTTTCCGCGGTGCCGGTCACGCTCATCATCCCGGACAGGCCTTGGACGATCTGGTCGTAAGCGGGCCTGTCGCGCAGCGGACCGTCCTGCCCGAAGCCCGAGATCGCGCAGTAGACCAAGCCGGGGTTGGCCTCGCGCAACCGATCCCACCCGACGCCGAGCCGATCCAGGACACCGGGGCGGAAGTTCTCGACGAGGACGTCGGCTTGCGCCACGCTGCGCAACAGCACCTCGCGCCCCCGCTGCGACTTCAGGTTGATCGTCAGCGAGCGCTTGCCTCCGTTCTGCGCCAGGAACGACGCCCCCAGCTGTTCTTCGTTCAGCGCGGTATCGGCGCCGAGCTGCCTGGCGAGGTCGCCGACACCTGGGATCTCGACCTTGATGACGTCGGCCCCGAGCAGGGCCAGCTGGTAGGCCGCGAACGGACCGGCGAGCACGTTGGTCAGGTCGAGCACCCGGATCCCGCCGAGCAGCTTTCCGGGATCTGAGCTCACGGACGACCTCCGATGAACTGCAACTTCGACAACTGCTCCGCCACCTTCAGCACGACGGGCAGGAACCCTTCCACGCGTTCCCGGGTGAAGCGGCTGGTGGGCCCGCCGAGCCCGACCGCGGCGGCGACCCGGCCGGTCGCGTCGGTCACCGGAGCCGCGACGGCGGAGACGCCGTCCTCGCGCTCGCCGTGGCTGACCGCCCAGCCCTGCTCCTCGGCACGCCGAACGCGCTCCGCCAGCACTGGCCCGAAGTCGGGACCTCGACCCGCCGCCGCAGCCGCCGCGCGCACGTCCTCGGGCGGGCTTCCGGCGAGCAGCACGTGCCCGGAGGCACCTGCCCACAACGGCATGGCCTCACCGATGCGCACCACGTGCCGCAGCTGCTGGGTGCCCTCGTGCTGGGCCACGCACAGGCGGCTGACGCCCTGGCGGACGTAGATCCGGGACGATTCGCCCCCGGACTCCTCCGACAAGCTGCGCAAGCACTCCACGGCCTCGGCCGGCAGCTGCCAGGCGTCCTGAGCCAGCTGCGCCCAGCGCAGCATGCCCGCCCCCGGGGCGAGACGACCATCCGCGCGGGTCCACAGCAGTCCGCGCTGCTCCAGCGTGGCCACCAGGCGGACCACTGTGGACTTGGGCAGTCCCGTGGCGTCGATCAGCTCCCGCACGGTGCGCGAGCGGTGGGTTTCGTCGAAGAGGGCGAGCAGGTCCAGTGCCCGCAGGACGCTGCGCACACCTTCACCACCTCCGCCCGGGGTCTGCTGCATGTGCCGTCCTCCCAGATGTTCTCGGTGAACCACGACCCGGCCGAACGATCCGAGCCGTCCGCAACCATAACCCATGGTGCCATTCTGTGGAACTATCGTGCCATCAGGTGGACCTTCCCTCCCTAGTTGATCGCCCTCTCCGCGGACGAGCGGGCCAGCACGTCGGTCTCGCGGGTCTCCCGGGCCACGGCCACGGTCACCACGGTGATGGCGCAGGTCGCCAGCAAGAAGATGACGACACCGATGATGTTGTGGTCGAACCACAGCAGCAGCGCACTGGCCACCACCGGGGCGAGCCCACCGGTCAGCACGGTGCCGATGTTGTTGGCGACCCCGACGGCGGTGAAGCGGACCTTGGTGGTGAACAGCTCCGCGAAGAACGCCGGCTGGGACCCCAGCACGGCCGACTGCCCGATCCCGAGCGTGATCAGCAGGGCCAGCCACACCAGCCAGGCGATCTCGGTGTCCACCATGAGGAAGAAGGGGTAGCACGCGATCGCCATGACCGCCGCCCCCAGGATGCTCACCGGCCTGCGGCCCCACCGGTCCGACAGCGCCCCGAACAGCGGCACCGAGACGAGCTTGACCGCGGAGACGAACATGACGCCGGTCAGCACCGGCCCCGTCGAAAGCCCCGCATCCTCGGCGTAGGCGACGGAGAACGTGCCGAACACGTAGTACCCGCAATTCTCGGCAGCACCCGCGCAGATGACGATGATCATCTCCTTGGGGTACTTCCGCCACGACTCCACGAACCGGCTCTGCGCCAACCGCTCACGCCACGAGGGACGCGGCGACTCCGGCCCGGCACCGCGCTCGGCGGCCTGACGCCGCAGCTCCCGCCGGAACTCCTCCGGCTCCTCCAGCGACCTGCGCACCCACAGCCCGAACAACGTCAGCACAGCGCTGAACAGGAACGGAACTCGCCATCCCCAGTCGAGGAACGCCTGTTCCGACAAGGTGGTCGACGCGAGCGCCATCGCCCCCGTGGAGAACAACGAGCCCGCTCCGGTACCGATGGCGGGCAGGCTGGCCAGCAATCCGCGCGAGCGGGTCGGTGCGGTCTCGAACATGAGGACCAGGGCGCCCGTCTTCTCCCCACCGGCAGCGAATCCCTGCACGAAGCGCAGCAACGTCAGCAGGAACGGGGCGGCGAAACCGATCGCCTCGTAGGTCGGTAGCAGACCGATCCCGGTGGTCGCGATGCCCATCAGCAGCAGGGTGAGCACCAGGACGTGCTTGCGCCCCTTGCGGTCGCCCAACTCTCCGAAGTAGGCGCCGCCGAGCGGGCGCCCGAGGAAGCCGATGGCGAACGTGCCGAAGGCGGCGATCGTGCCCACCAGCGGATCTCCGCCGGGGAAGTAGAGCTTGTTGAACACCAACGAAGCCGCGGTGGCGTACAACGCGAAGTCGTACCACTCCACCGTCGTGCCGAGAACTCCCGCCGCGATCACCCGCGGCTGGAACGCAGAGCGCTGTCTGCCTGGCGTGCCCATAGGGACTCCCTTGTCACCCCGTCGTACCGCCTGGTGGTACGAATGTGTCATCAGGCGGACAGGATCGTACGGTGGGGCCCACGGCCTGACAAGACCGGAGAAGAGCCCCCGGCCGCCGCGCTCGACGGCACCCGGGGAACCGCGGGGGATCAGCCGAGCACCCGGCGCACGACGTAGGGCAGGGTTCCGCCGTGTTCGAGGTAGGACACCTCGTTGCGGGTGTCCAGCCGGAGTTCGAGTTCGATGCGGTCGGTGCTGCCGTCGGCCCGGTTCAGGTCGAGGTGCACCGCGTTCGTGCCGACGCGGAGTCGGTCCAACCCGGTCAGGTCCAGTTCCTCGCGCCCGGTGAGGTCGAGACCTTCGGCGGTGAGCCCGTCGGGCAGGCGCAGCGGCAGGACTCCCATCCCGATGAGGTTCGAGCGGTGGATGCGTTCGAAGCTCTCGGCGATCACGGCGCGCACACCGAGCAGGGCTTGCGCTTTGGCCGCCCAGTCCCGGCTGGATCCGGCGCCGTAGTTGCGCCCGGCGACCACCACGAGCGGAACTCCCGCATCCCGGTAGGTCGGCGCGGCCTGGTGGACCGGCAGGACCCGAGAACCGTCGGCGGTGCGGGCCAGCGCTCCGCGCTGCTCGACGTCGAGGAGTTCGTTGCGCACCGTGGGGTTGGTGAACGCCCCGCGCACCATCACCTCGTGGTTGCTGCGCCGGGTCGAGTACTGGTTGAACTCGCTCGGCAGCACTCCGCGTTCCCGCAGGTAGTCCCCCGCGGCACTGTCCTTCGGGATCGCTCCGGCAGGCGAGATGTGGTCGGTGGTGACGTCGTCACCCAGCCGCAGCAGCACCCGAGCACCGGTGATGGCCGACTGCTTCTCGGGTTCCGCGGACAGACCGACCAGGTAGGGCGGACGGCGGATGTAGGTCGACTCCGGGTCCCACGCGAACCGCACTCCCCCTCGATCCGGAAGTTCCCGCCAGTGCACGGTGCCGTTCCGCAGACTCGCGGTGTTGGCCGCGAACATCTCCGGCGACACCGATTCGGCCACCACCCGGGCCACTTCACCGTCGCTGGGCCAGATCTCGCTCAGCAGCACGGGCTCGCCGTCCACGTCACGGCCCAGCGGGGTGTCGAAGTCGTGCAGGACGGTACCCGCCAGCGCATAGGCCACCACCAGCGGCGGCGAGGCCAGGTAGGCCAACGAGACCTGCGGATTGAGCCGCCCGCCGAAGTTGCGGTTGCCCGACACCACCGCGACGGGCTCGAAACCGCGCTCGACCAGATCCGCGATGCCCGGGTGCAGCGCCCCGGAGTTGCCGATGCAGGTCATGCACCCGAAACCGGCGATGTCGAAGCCGATCGCGCTCAACGGCTCCAGCAGGCCCGCGCGCCGCAGGTAGTCGGCCACGACCCGAGAACCGGGCGAGAGCGAGGTCTTCACCCAGGGCTTGACGTCGAGCCCGCGCTCGACCGCGCGTCGCGCGAGCAGCCCGGCCCGCACCATCAGATCGGGGTTGGCGGTGTTGGTGCAGCTGGTGATCGACGCGATCGCCACCGCACCCGCGGGCACCGGTTCACCGAAGGCGTCCGACTCCGCAGGCCGACCACCGGACTCCGCGCGGAAGGACGCCGGAACCTGCGACAGCGGAACGCGCTGGTGCGGTAACCGCGGCCCGGCCAGGCTCGGCTCCACGGCGTCCAGATCGAGCACGAGCTCCTCGTCATAGCGCGGCGAGGGCGTCTCGTCGTCGCGGTAGAGGCCCTGCGCACGCAGGTAGCCCGCCACGAGCCCGCGGTGCTCCCGGGTCCGCGCCGTCAGTTCCAGATACCGCGCCGTCTCGTCATCGAACGGGAAGAAGGCGCACGTAGCACCGTACTCCGGCGCCATGTTCGACACCGCGGCACGCGCGGCCCAACCCAGCGCCGCGATCCCGGGGCCGGTGAACTCCACGAACTTGTCCACCACGCCGTGCGCGCGCAGCTTCTCGGTGATGGTGAGCGCCAGGTCGGTGGCGGTCACGCCGCCGCGCAACCGCCCCTCGAGCCGGACGCCGAGCACCTCCGGGAACCGGATCACCACGGGCTCGCCGAGCATCGCCGCTTGCGCCTGCAGGCCGCCGACGCCCCACCCGAGCACGCCCAGCGCGTTGATCATCGGCGTGTGGCTGTCGGTGGCCACCAGGAGGTCGGGGTGCAGCAGGCCCTCGTCGTCCCACACGACGCGGGCCAGCGATTCCATGTTGATCTGGTGGATGATCCCCGTCGCGGGCGGTACCACGCGGAAGTTCTGCAAGCTGCCCTGGGCCCACTTGATGAACTCGTAGCGCTCGCGGTTGCGCCGGAAGTCGATGCGCAGGTTGTTCTCCAGAGCCTGCGGCGTGCCGTACTCCTCGACGATCACCGAGTGGTCCACGGTCAGGTCCGCCGGGATCGCCGGGCCCACCGCGGCCGGGTCACCGCCGAGTTCGGCGACCGCGTCGCGCATCCCCGCGAAGTCGGCGAGGGCGGGCAGGCACGTGGTGTCGTGCAGCATGATCCGGTTCGGGTGGACGGGGAGCTCGCAGTCCGCTCCCCCGCGCACGCGCCCGATCACGGCGGGCAGGGTGCCCGGGGCCCGCCGGGCGACGTTCTCCAGCAGGATCCGCGTGACGAACGGGAGCTCGCGCAGCTCATCCGCAGGTAGCAGCCGGGCGAGCGGCAGGTACCGGAACCTCCGCCCGCCGAGGGCGAGCTCGGCCGTGGCCACCTGGGATGCCGTGACGTCCATCAGCAGTTTGTCCTTTCTCGCACTCCTGAACATCGATTCTCAGCGAACCTTCGGCGAACCCGTTGACGAGTCGATGTTCCGACAATATTGTCTCACTCCGCGTTTTAAAACAATATGAGGAGGAGTGCGCATGCCGATCAACGCCGATCGTTGCCCGCAGGGCCCCGTCGCGAGCCGGACGACGGAGGCCCACCGATGACCGTCCGCACGGCGCTCACCCGGGGCTGCGCCGCGGTGGTGGGCATCGCCCTGATCGGCGCCGGGGTCGGCGAGGCCTGCGAAGCAGCCCGCCCCAGCGCGGGCGTGCGGGACAAGCTGCGCATCATCGCCCCGGCCGCGCCCGGTGGCGGCTGGGACACCACTGCACGCGAACTGCAGAACGCCGCCGAGGCCAACGGGCTGACCGGCACCAGCGAGGTGCTCAACATCGAAGGCGCGGGCGGCACCATCGGCCTGGCGCGCTTGGTCAACCAGCCCGGCGACACCAACACCCTGATGCTCACCGGCACCACCATGCTCGGCGCGGTCGAGATCAACGGGTCCCCCGCCGAGGTGGGCGACACCACCCCCATCGCCAAGATCACCGAGGACTTCGACGCCATCGTGGTGCCCGCGGATTCACCCCTGCGCACCACAGACGACCTGGTGCGCGCCTGGCGCTCGGCCCCGGGCGCGCTCGCGGTCGGCGGCGGCTCGATCGGGAGCCTCGACCACCTGCTCGCGGGCTCCCTCGCCGGTGAAGCGGGCGTCGGACCGGCCGGGCTGAACTACATCGCGCACTCCGGAGGCGGGGAGATGGTCGCCTCGCTGCTGGGCGGGCACCTCGACGTCGGCTTCGCCAACACCAACGAGATCAGCGACCAGGTCGAGACCGGTGAGCTGCGCGCGCTGGCAGTGGCCTCCCCCGAACGCTCGGAGGACCTTCCCGACACGCCGACGTTGCGCGAGCGGGGAATCGACATCGCGATGTCGAACTGGCGCGGGCTGGTCGCCGCACCGGGCCTGGATCCCGAGCGCAAGCGCGAGATGCAGGAATACGTGGCGCACCTGGTGAGTACGCCGCAATGGCGCGACGCCCTGGCCAACAACAACTGGCTGAACGCCTTCCAGACCGGCACCGAGTTCGAGCAGTTCCTGCGAACCGACACCGAGAACATCCGCCGCATCACCACGAGATTGGGACTGTCATGACCTCGACCGCACCGACGACCCGGCGCGGCGCCGGGCAGTGGACGCTGACCGCCCTGGTGATCGCCATCGGCTGCCTGCTGGTCATCGGCGGGTTCCGGTTACCGCTGCCCCTCAACGTCGGATACCTCGGCCCCCAGTGGTTCCCGATCGGCATCGGCGCCGTCCTCATCCTGCTCGGCTGCCTGCTGCCGCTCCAGCGCGAGCGCACCGAAGAACCCGAACCCACCGATGACTGGCGCGCTTTCGGCATCGTCGTCGCCACGCTCGCCGCGCACGTGCTGCTGCTGAGCCTGGTGGGCTGGATTCCCGCGGGGATCGTGCTGTTCTGGGGCGTGGCGCGGGCGCTGGGCGGTCGGCGCGGCCTGTTCGATCTCGGGGTGGCCGCGGTGTTCTCCTGCACCGTCCAGTTCGCCTTCTCCGCCGGGCTGGGCATCGCGCTGCCGGTCGGCGCACTGCTGGAGGTGGGCTGATGGAAGCGTGGAACCTGCTGCTCGCCGGGTTCGCCGACGCGCTGACCCCGCTGAACCTGCTGCTGTGCCTGGTCGGGGTCGCGCTGGGAACCGCCGTCGGGGTCCTGCCGGGGCTCGGCAGCTCGATGGCGGTGGCCCTGCTGCTGCCGCTGACGTTCACGCTGGAACCGACCGGTGCGTTCATCATGCTGGCCGGGGTGTACTTCGGCGGGCAGTTCGGCGGCTCCACCACCGCGATCCTGCTCAACACCCCGGGCCAGTCCTCATCGATGGCCACCGCGTTCGAGGGCTTCCTGATGGCCCGCGCCGGGCGCGCGCCGCAGGCGCTGGCCACCGCCGCGATCGGCTCCTTCGTCGGTGGCACCATCGCCTGCATCGCCGTGGTGTTCTTCGCGCCGTTCCTCGTCGACTTCGCCCTGGAGTTCGGCCCGGCCGAGTACTTCGCGCTCGCGGTGTTCGCCTTCGCGGCCACTGCCGCGGTGGTCGCGGACTCGGCCGTGCGCGGGCTGATCGCGCTCGGGCTCGGCCTGGCGCTGGGCGTGGTCGGCATCGACCAGCAGACCGGCGTCGCCCGCTACACCTTGGGGTCGGACGCCCTGCTCGACGGCATCAGCGTGGTCGTGGTGACGGTCGGCGTGCTCGCCATCGGCGAAGTGCTGCACGTCTCGGTCCGCGCCCGCAACTCCGACCGGCTGCAGGACATCGAGCCCGGAAGGCCGTGGCTGGGACGAGCCGACCTGCGCAGCTCGCTGCTGCCGTGGCTGCGCGGCACGGGGATCGGGCTGCCCTTCGGCGCGATCCCCGCTGGCGGATCGGAGATCCCGACGTTCCTCTCGCTCGGGCTGGAACGACGTCTGGCCGCCCGGCGCGGCAGCTCCCAGTTCGGCCGGGGCGCCATCGAGGGTGTCGCCGCACCAGAAGCGGCCAACAACTCCACCACCGCTGTCTCCCTCGTACCCCTGCTCGGCCTGGGCCTGCCCACCTCGGCGACCACCGCGGTGATGCTCGGCGCCTTCCAGCAGTACGGGATGCAACCCGGACCGCTGCTGTTCGCCGACGAGGGCGAACTGGTCTGGGCCCTGCTGGCGAGCCTGTTCATCGGCAACGTTCTGCTGCTGGTGCTCAACCTGCCGTTCGCACCGCTGTGGGCCAAACTGCTGCGGATCCCCCAGCACTACCTCTACGCCGCGATCGCGGTCTTCGCCACGCTCGGCGCCTACGCCGCAAAACTCGCGATCTCCGACGTCGTGCTGGTCTACGCGGTCGGCCTGCTGAGCTTCCTGCTGCGGCGGAACGGCGTACCGCTGGCCCCGGTGCTGATCGGGGTGATCCTCGGCCCCCTGGCCGAACGCGAGCTGCGGCGCGCCATGGCACTGGGTCAAGGCGACCCGGGCGTGCTGCTGGACAGCCCGATCGCGGTGGTCCTCTACGCGGTGCTGGTGGTCGCCGTGGCCGGAGCCCTGCTGCTGCGCCGCCGTTCCCGCACGTGACCGTGCTGGCCGCGCCGCCGTCGACGACGTGGCCAGCGGCGCGGCTAGCATGACAGCAGCGAACGAGACACCGAGGAGACGATGGCCCCGACGATCGCGATGCAGGTGATCGACCTGCTGCGGCGCTCCGAGCTCGACCGCGGCGCGCACGTGCGCGAGCAGTGGGTCGCCAACTCGCTGGGCACCTCCCGCTCACCGGTGCGCAAAGCCCTCGCCTACCTGGCGGAGCTCGGCCTGCTGACGCGCGAACCCAACCGCGGCTACTTCCTCGAGCGATCGGCGGGCGAACTCGGAGGCGTCGAACTCTCAGCAGGTGAGGACGTCGAGGAGGACGCCTACTTCCGCATCGGCGACGACCACCTGACCGGACGGCTGGAGGCGAACTTCACCACCGCGGAGATCGGCCGCCGCTACGACCTGACCACCCGGCAGGCCGAGCGGGTGCTCGCGCGGATGGAGCGGGAGGACCTCCTCCGACGGCGGCCGGGGCGCGGCTGGCAGTTCCAGCACGTGCTCACCACCGCGGAAGCGCACGCCCAGAGCTACCGGTTCCGGATGATCGTCGAACCCGCCGCCGTGCTGGAACCCGGCTTCACCGTCGACGCCGAGTCCTTCGCCCTGCACCGCAAGCAGCAGGAGCAGCTGCTGCGCGGCGACGCCCTCCTGCTGCCCCGCGGCGAGCTGTTCCGGGTCAACGCCGAATTCCACGAGATGATCGTGGGCTGCTCGGGCAACGCCTACCTCCTGGAATCGGTGCGCCGGGTCAACCGCGTGCGCCGACTCATCGAATACCGCCACCAATCCGAACGCCAACGCCTGGTCCACCAGGCGGAAGAACACCTGCGCCTGCTCGACCTCCTCGAATCCGGCGACCTCACCGCAGCCTCGCAGTTCCTCCACGCACACCTCGACGCGGTCCGCATCCGCAAGACCCGGTCCCGCACGCCGAACTAACACCTGCGGGACTAGTGGTGGGTTCACCAATACCGGGGTCCCAGATCGCGAAAAGGCGCCATTGCAGCATTACCGCCACACGATGAGCCGCAGGCGGCAGAAACGGGCAGGCAATGCCGGGAACACGGGAAACATCGCCCCAGGGCATTGGCAATGGCATCACAGTCGGCGGCACATGGGAAGGACTCGAAGTCAGGGCTCCTGCGGTCGGCGGCACCCCAGCGGGGGCAGCTGGACCGGCGACACGCAGTGAAAGCTGTTGCACGCGGCCTCCAACGGCGCCTCCGATGTCGACGCCGGGGTCCCGGTGCCGATGCGGCATCACCAACTGCATTCGGCATGGTCCAGCTCGCTGAATTCGACTGCCCCCCGGGGCGGCCAGGGCTTGATCGTCGAAGCGAAAGGCCACCCGTCGGCCCTGCTGCCGAGAAGCTTTGCGCCACCGGCGGATCGCGCCTTCTCCAGCGAGGAGATACACCCGTGTGGGGGATGGCGAAGGTTGAAAACCCGATTCGCCGTGAGCAGAATGAAGGTGTCTGGATCGAGCATTCCTCGGTTGAGGAGGTGGAGATCGCAGAACACGGTATCCGGCGGACGTGGCCTTTGCCGGGCTTGCTGATCACGCCCGCCGAGCGCTCTCGGAAGTTGTCACTTCGGGTCTGATCGCGGTTTACCTTCGGAAGGAAGTGAGGATCTTGCTGCAGTTCGACCCGTTCCGCGACTTCAGCCGGTTGGCCAACGAGGTGTTGACCGCCACCCGGGCACCCCAGGCGATGCCGATGGACGTGTACCGCCTCGGTGACCACTACGTGATCGAGTTCGACCTGCCCGGCGTGGACCCGGACTCGTTGGACCTGGTCGCGGAGAACAACACGCTGACGGTGCGCGCCGAGCGCAAGACCGCGGCGCACGGCAGCGAGAAGGCCGAGCCCAGCTACCTGGCCGCCGAACGGCCGCGAGGCACGTTCAGCCGACAGCTGATGCTGGGCGAGGGCGTGGACCTCGGTGGCATCGCCGCTGACTACAAGGACGGCGTGCTGACCGTGACCGTGCCGGTCGCCGAGCAGGCCAAGCCGCGCCGCATCGAGATCGGCCACGGCAGCGGCGAGCGCAAGGTGATCGAGGGGTCCACCGAGGAAACGCGCACCTGACCACGCTGCGCACGACGAGGTGGCGGTTCCGGCCAAAACACCGTCCGGCCGGAACCGCCGCGAACACCCGACAAACCCCTCCGCCAACAGCAACCCGACCGGCCGACTGGCCACCTCGACAACGGCTCGGGCCAGGACGCGACGCGGTCCCCACGTGCCTCCGCGCAGGCAATTCGTCGACCGCGCTATCTCCGGCTTCACCGACCGGACCGGGTGCCGCTGGTGCCTGTCGTCCTATGTGGATATGGCCACCCACACCGCCGTGCAGGCCAAAACCGACAGGCTGCACGCAGCCGGTATGTCCCTGATCTACGTGTCCAACGCTCTGCGCGCCACAGCTCCACTCCAGGCGGTGCAAGCCGTGATCGCCGAAGACCGGCCCTCCGCACGCATGATCCTCGACTTCGGGTGCGGCACCCCCGGGACCTCGCCAGCCGAGCACCTCTCGTTCGCGGTCGCCCCACGACGAGGTGAGCCACTCCTGGTATCACCGCTCGATCTCCGAGGCGAGCTCGAGGAGAAGCCGTTGCGCAGCCGGAAAGGCTAGGGGTCGTTCCGGGTTCTGTAGGCGGCGGGGGTGAGTCCGGTGCGCTGGCGGAAGAAGCGGCCGAAGTTGGCGGTGTCGGTGAAACCGAGGTGCGCGGCGACCGCGTGAACGCTCCACCGGGAGTGGCGGAGGAGACGGCGCGCTTCGAGCAGCCGCCGTTCGTTGATGACCTCCCGCGCTCCCCTTCCCGTAGCCATCTGGGCGGCGCGGCTGAGAGTGCGGACCGAACAGCCGAGCATCGTCGCGTAGTCCTCGACTCGGTGCACTTCTCGGAAGTTCAGCTCAACAGCGTCCCGGAACCGTTCGTAGGTGTGGTGCCGATCTGGGCCGAGCGGCGCGGCACCTGGCGAGTGAGCGAGACGCAGCAGCAGGGCTTCCAGGAGGCTGCAGCGCAGGGCGTGGTGCGCCGCGAGCGGACGGCGTCCCAGCGCGCGGTGTTCATCGAGAAGCTGGTACGCCGTCTGTTCCAGCCAGGGGACGTCGTCGGGATGCGGTGTCAGGACAGCGGGGGCGTCGTGCGCGGTGAAGGGGGCCAGCACGCGGGCGGTGTCGGGCCGGATGACCTCCGGCTCGAACAGGATGAAGGGACCGCGCGCGGTGCTGGGATCGTGCCAGCGCTGCACGTGCCCGGCGCGCACCCACAGCCACTGACCAGGAACAACGGTGCGGGTGACGTGGTCGACGTCGTGCCGCAGCACACCCTCGGTGACCAGGATCAGGTAGTGGAACGTCGCCCGTCCAGGACGAGGGGGATTCCACGGCCAGTCGTCGTGGTGGGCGCAGAAGTCCTCGACCGTGGTCACTTCCAGGCCGTGCGGGGTCCCGACCGGCGGTTGGAAACCGTGAAGCGGGACGGAAGCCGACTCGGCACGGGCGATGGGACGGGGCGACGAGGAGGAGCCCTGCTCCGGCCTCGCGCGGTGTCTGCTGCTGACCATAACGTGTTCGCACAGTACCAGTGAAGTCCTCGAACGCGCGGAAAGAATGGGGAGGGCAGCCCGATGACCTCGTCGGGCGCCTTCAGCGGTCCGGGCGGAGGGAGTTGACGACCGTGGACGGAGAGACGTTGTGGAAGACCGCGGCCGACTGCGCCGAGGAGCTGCCCGGGGCCGGTCTGGAGCACCCCTTCGGGGACGACTGGGAGGTCTTCAAGGTTCGCGGCAAGGTCTTCATGCTGATGACCGAGGTTCCCGGACGCCCCGTCGTGATCCTCAAGGCGGACCCTGCCGAGTCACTCGCCCTCCGCGAGCAGTACGAGAACATCACCCCTGGCTACCACATGAACAAGAAGCACTGGATCACGGTGGAGGGCGGGGACGCGATCGGTGCTCAGCTGGTCGAGGAGCTGGTGACCGAGTCCTACCGCCTGGTGGTCGGCAAGCTCCCGAAGTCCCAGCGGCCTGTCGACCCGCACACCTACGGCCGCGCGTCCTGACCTGCGTCATGGCGATGAGCGGCGAGCAGCTCCAGGACACCGCGCGCGAAACGGCCCGCGCGCTGCCGGGGGTGAGCCACGGGCGCCCCTTCACCGAGCAGCTGGACGTCTACAAGGTGGCGGGCAAGGTCTTCCTGATCATCACGGACGACCCGGACGACCTCGCAGTCACCGTCAAGGCGGAACCGGAGTACGGTCGACTGCTGCGAAGCCAGCACACGTCGATCACCCCGGGCCGCTACCTCGACAAGCAGCACTGGATCTCCCTGGCAGCTGGCCCGGACATCACCCAGGACCTGGTCGCCGAACTCGTCGACGACTCCTACCACCTCGTCCTGGAGACCGTTCCGCGGAAGCGCCGCCCCGGATAGACCACCGACCGAAACCACGGACTCGCAAATGAGACACCAAGAACAACCGCCGTCCCTAACAGCGGTCGATGATGCCTCGTGGACCCGATGGCGAACACTGACCCACAGTCACGGGTACTCATCACTGAAGCGAGGGGAAGAAATCCACATCCTCCCAGTCATCTTCAAATGCTTCAAGCATCACTTCGTAGGCCCGCACCCGACGCAGGTCGCCGTCCTGACGAAACCCGTTCAACGCGACCTCCAGATATTCTTTCATCCAGGCCCACCTGAATCGGTAGCCGAAGTACTGACAAACCTCGATAAGACCAGACCCCCTACAGTTCACAAGAATCCACTTGATGCTGGATTCGATATCTCGACGCGCCGCATCTGAGTCGATCTCGCGCACGATTTCGTCAAGCATAGGGTCGATCGTCAGAGTCGAATTGCTGGACTCGAGCTCCTCCATCACCTCCAGAAGCCTATTTACACCCGGTGGGCGCTTCGCAAGCTCATCCACAACAAATCACTCCCATCAACAAGAGACCACCATCGTTCCTTGTATGTGCTTCCTCGAACATCGAAGCCGGCCCTGCGGAACGCTTCTTCGGCTGCGCGTTTCGGACTGCCACCACTCGGCCGATAGTGGCCCGACCGGTTATCGATCCACTTCAACCCCCCAGAATAGAGCTTAAACTCCCCCGCAGCCAGAACGTCCCCACCTTGAGCTAGATCAATGTGACCATAAAGGTCATCCTGCCGAATAACACGCAACTCCTGGTTTGACATCACCGTATATGAACTTGCCCGCAGACCTCGAATGGATTAGTTCCCCTACCGGTATCGGCGTCACCGGACGCGGCGGAAGCAGTTCGATCAACCCACTGCTGCGGACCGGTTCAACACAACGGCAGCAGCCCGGCCGCTAGTCAGCGACGGGGCAGCTGGTCACGACTCAACCCGGACGAAAAACCCCAGAGGACACAAGGAAGAACATAGCCAGCGATCAACCCACCAACAAGCATAGATCCCGACATAACACGTGATCGTGATCTCCTTGACAGGCCGCAGCGCCCGCGCGTGACTTCGCACGCAGGACTTCTTGCCCCGGGAAAACATGGCTTGGTCAGGTCAGCTCGGATCCATTCACGACAGTTGGGTCCTCCACAATGGTTCAACGCACAGCGCAGCCCCCGTTTGTCCACACTGCACCCACGTGAGCCGTACACTGTGAACCTCGTGTTCAGGCCGGTAGTCGGGAGAGCGAGCCGAGCATCCGGCCGAACGCCACCTCGGTGACGACGGGGATCGAGTAGTCACGCGCCTTGCGCGCCTTGCCCGACTGGCTGTCGGGGTCTGCGGCGACCACCAGCTTGACCTTCTTGGTCACCGCGCTATGCGGTCGCAGACCCGCTGCAGCAGCGACGTTCTCCCACTCGATCCGGGAGCGGCGCATCTCTCCGGTGAACACCACCAGATCACCGGGCTGCAGCTGGAAGGGGGTGACAGCGGACTCGGCTGGATTCGATGCGGAGGTGCGCGCAGCTTCCAGGATCGCATCCACGTCGTGGTCGGTCATGCCCAGCATCGCGGCCACCGCCAGCAGGTCATCGCGTTCCTCGTCGGTGATGACCCCGTCCGCCCACGCAGCCTTGGCCAGTTCGCGCACGTAGTGCGCGTGCAGCTCGCGTGCCGCGATGCGCCCGATGTTCAGCTCCTCGGCGACCCTGACGAGGGCGTCCGCCTCGGTGGCCGACACGTGCCGGTCCACCAGGGCGTGGTCGAGGACGGCCAGATAAGCCGAGTGCAGCTCGGGAACGCCGGAGTCCGGCATGCGCTCGACGAGCCGGGACAGGAAGTGCACTTCCTGCCGACTGCCATTTCCGCGTGCGACCCACGTGGCGCGCGGGTGCTGAACCACCGGCCACGCCAGCGAGGAGGCCCTCGCGCGTGCCCGGCTCCATACAGGGCTCTGCGGATCGAGGGCGAGGTATCCGGCAAGCAGCTGTGCGGACGCAGTAGCGTCGTCGATGGCACGGTGGGCGTTGCCGATCGAAATGCCGAAGGCGGCGCAGCAGTCGGCCAAGCTGCGCCCCGCGCCGACCAGGTAACGACGAGCCAACCTCATCGTGCACAGGCCGAGTTCGTGGCTGATGGGCGGATTCACACCGCAACGCGCGAACTCCGCGAGGAGGAAGCCCGCATCGAAGCGCAGGTTGTGCGCGACCAGGACCCGCCCCGCGAGCAGATCAACTAGTTCGCCGCTGACCTGCTCGAACCGCGGCGCACCTAGAACGTCGGCCCCGGTGATTCCGTGGATCCGTTGCGGGCCGAGATCGCGCTGCGGATTGACGAGGGTTTCCCAACGCCCGGTGATCTCGCCGTTCGGGCAGACGTGCACGACCCCGATCTCCAGGATGCGCTCGCGACGTCCAGGGTGGATGCCGGTCGTTTCGAGGTCGACGACAGCGTACCCGGCTTCGCTCATTCGGTTCTCCATTTTTGGTTGTCCCACAATAAAGTTCACGGGCGAACGCCCTAGCCCTGCCCGGTTCCACAGGCCTGCGAGGATGAAGGTGGGCTAGGGTGAGCAGCGCAGTCTCATGGTCTTGCCGAGGCTTTCAACCGACCTCGGAAGTGACGATGGGAGTGGGGCGCCGTTCGCGGCCGCCAGGCATGTACGCACGGACGACGCGCTGGGCCTCAATCTGCTCCCACACGGTCGCGACCTGCGCCAGCCACCGAGCGAGGGCTAGCGCCACCTGAGTCGGTTCCGGTGATTTCGCACTCGGCGGGTTCTGCATATCGATGGGTGCGGGCAGGAGCGGCCAGGTCGGCGCGACGAGGTCCTTCCGTCCCTGGGCTTCATAGGCGGTCTGCAACTCATCGCGCTCGCTCAGCAGGCGCGCGCGGGTGGCGGCCGCGGAGATCAGGACCGGCACCGTGATGCCCAACCGGCCGAGCGCTTCCTTCCCAGAAGATGTGCTGAGCACGCGACGTTCGGCTACCAACAGCCTGATCTTGCAGCCCTCGTTGATGTCGAGGGTCCACGCGCCCGTGAGACGCGACAAGCCCGGTGCCGGGCTGGTGTTGACATGCCAGACGATGACCGCGTCGTCCCGGGCGTCGACAACGCAGTCAGCGCGGGTCGGCGCGGGTAGGACTGCTGCGGGTTCTCCCGATGTGCAGTGCTGCGAACTGCTCAACACGACGCCCTTGGTCCTCTCACCTGACACTCGGGCCTACCACCCCCGGCGACGCCGTGCTCGGACCCAACTGCTCAATATCCCCGAGCTCGCTGGACGTTACGCCAACCTTCCGCAACGAACCCGCATTCACCGGACTGGCCTAGTCCAGCAGTCGATCTGAGCAGTAGGCACCCCGCCAAGTCTTCGACATCGCAGTACAAGCACGCCGCCTCGGACACCGACTCCCCGGCGTAGTCCAAGACATCTGCCCCCACATCGCCCCCGAAACCGAAGAACAGCTCCTCACCGCTCTCCAACACCGCTGGACCCAAGCCCAGCAGGACCACGTATCAGAAACCCCACCCTGACCCTTGACCAGTGAGGAAGCCTCACCGCCACCCGAGCCGGAACCTCTCCTCACATATCCTCTCACCCACGCTCCCGCAGTCAGCGGCTGAATCCTTCTCCGAACACTCGGTACAGCCACCCGACAGGACCAGTCGATCACAGGCAGCACGTTCCCGCCAGAATCCTCTAGCGACGCGTTTGGCCGCCTGCTCACATCCCGATCAGCCCGGGCTGCCGCCGGTGCGATCCCATGTCGTCCCGACCGGAGAAGTGCCGGGCTGGAACCGGCGGGTTATCGGGGCGGGGCCGTGGTCGATTCGCGCGGGATGAGCGTCGGGGCGCTCACGAGGGTTTCGCCGCTCCGCCCTCGGCTGTCGTCGAGGAGCAGGCGCAGCGCGTCCTCGGCGATCTGCCTGAACGGCACCCGCACCGTGGTGAGCGGGACCGGGAGCCTGCTGACGACCGGGATGTCGTTGTAGCCGACGATCGACAGGTCCCGGGGGACCTCGAGACCCAGCGCGTGTGCCGCGGAGAGAACGCCGATCGCGGTGTTGTCGTTCACTGCGAACACCGCGCTTGGCCGGTCGGGGCGATCCAGCAGTCGGCGGCCCGCGATCTCGCCCGCCTCGATCGAGAACGCGTCGCCGGCGACCAGGGCTGGGTCGAACGCGATTCCGGTGTGCTCGAGCGCTTCCCGGTATCCCTCAGCCCGTCCGCACGCGCTGGAGGCGTACTCGGGCCCGCCTACCAGGCCGATCCGGCGGTGCCCGAGATCGATGAGGTGCCGGGTCGCCAGCTGCGCCCCGAGCCGGTCGTCACCGATGGCGGCCGGGCTGCTGCCGTCGGTGCGGAGAGCCAGCGCGTAGGACGTCGCGCCGACGTCGACCGGGGTGCCGACACGTGCCGTGGTGAGGATCAGCCCGTCGACCCTGCGCCGACGAAGTGACTGCACCGCAACGGTTTCCGCCTCGGGCTGGTCCTCCGTGGTCGCGACGACCGTGAACAGTCCGCGGTCGGCTGCGACCGCGGTGATCGCCTCGTAGAGCATGGCCATGACGGTGTCGGTCAGCCTCGGCACGATCACGCCGACCGTGCTCGTGCCGGACCGGCGCAGACCCGAGGCGAGCGGGTCGCGGACGTACCCGAGCTCGGCCGCGACCTTCCGCACGCGCTCCGCGGTCTCGCTGGTGGAGCGCGGAAGGCGCTCGTCGAGCACCCGGGACACCGTGGACTTGCTGACCCCGGCCGCCCGGGCCACGTCGAGGATCGTCACCACGCCCCGAGCGTACCCGACGCGGGAACGTTCCCGGGATCGGTATTGACACCGGTCCGCGGGTCAACCATCGTGTGGGAACGTTCCCGCTACCGTTCCCGTCACGGGCGAGCGGTGTTCACATCCGCACCTACCCGGATTGGAGTCCCTGGCATGTCCCTCGATCTCCGCGGCCTCAACCCCGCCCCGGTCACCCCGTTCACCCCAGATGGCGAGGTCGACCACCAGGCCATGGCCAAGCTGGGCCAGTGGCTGGCCGGCCACGAGGGGGTCAAGAGCCTGGTGGTGCTCGGCCACGCCGGCGAAGGCACCTTCCTGACCCAGGACGAGCAGGTCGAGACCATCGCCAAGCTGGTCGAGGCGGTCGACATCCCGGTGATCGCCGGGATCACCGGTGAGGGCACCCGCGTGGCCGTCGAGGAAGCCAAGCGCGCGGTCGCCGCTGGCGCCGAGGCGGGCCTGGTCTACCCCTCGCACGGCTGGCTGCGATTCGGCTACCAGCAGGGCGCCCCGCAGGAGCGCTACCGGGCGATCTACGAGGAGGCCGGTCTGCCCTGCATCCTGTTCCAGTACCCGGACGCGACCAAGGCCAACTACGACCTCGACACCCAGCTCGAGATCGCCGCCCAGCCGGGTGTGTTCGCCACCAAGAACGGCGTGCGGAACATGCGCCGCTGGGACACCGAGATCCCGGTCCTGCGCCGCGAGAACCCGGAGCTGCAGATCCTGTCCTGCCACGACGAGTACCTGCTGCACACCATGTTCGACGTCGATGGCCTGCTGGTCGGCTACGGCAACATCGCCCCCGAGCAGCTGCTCGAGCTGATCGCTGCTGGCAAGGCTCGCGACTACGCTGCGGCCCGTGCCGTGCACGACCGCCTGCTGCCGGTCACCAAGGCCGTCTACCACCGCGGCTCGCACATGGAAGGCACCGTCGCGCTGAAGCTCGCCCTCAAGGCCCGAGGCGTCCTGGAGCACGCGACCGTGCGGTCCCCCCTGGTCGACCTCTCCCCCGAGGCGGAAGAAGAAATCGTGCAGGCGCTCAAGAGCGCGAAACTCGTCTGAACCGTCCCCTGCCCACACAACGAGGCGGGGTCGCCCACTTCGCGGCCCCGCCGGGCCGGACGTTCTCAATCGCACCCCCGGCCCCTCTCCAGCCGAGGTCCAACGACCTGGCTGGCCCGGTGACAATGCAGTCCCCGATGAACCCCGCGACAACGCCGCGCGGGGGGCGAGGAAACACCATGTCCGACGTAGCACCTGCCCGGTCGAACAACGGGCCCACCGACCGTCGCGCCGCCACACCGCAGGCCACTGCGGCGTCCGCATCCGGCGACGGGACGTCCCCCGTCGCCTCAACCACCGCACCGGTCGGCCGCGGCCGCCGGGCCCTGCGGATGCTCGCCCTGATGGGACCGGCGTTCATCGTCGGCGCCTGGCAGTTCGGCCCCGGCAACCTCACCTCCGCAGTCCAGGCCGGTAGCCGCTTCGGCTACTCCCTGATCTGGGTCATCGCCGTCTCCACCGTGCTGATGCTCGTCTACGCCGACATGAGCATCCGGATCGCGCTGGTCTCGAAGGGCTCCGTGGTCCAGACGATCAAAGAGCACCTCGGCAGCTGGTCCGGCCGGATCGCCGGGCTGGGCGTCTTCGCCATCACCCTGATGTTCTCCGTCGGCAACGCCGTCGGCTCTGGCCTCGGCCTGTCCCTCGTCTTCGGCGGCTCCCCGATGTGGTGGACACTCGCCTGCACCGCGGTCGTCGTCGGGATCCTGTTCGCCCGACGGCTCTACACCGTCATCGAAAAGCTCGTCCTGGTCATCGTGGCGATCATGGCGGCCTCGTTCGTCGCCACCGCGATCGTGACCCGACCCGACTGGGGCGCCGCCGCTGTCGGGTCGATCGTCCCGACCGTCCCGGCCGGTGTCGGGCTGCTGATCGTCGCGTTGGTGGGCACCAACTTCTCGGTCAACGCCGCGTTCTACGCCGGGTACGCCTCCCGCGAACGCGGCCTGCGTCGCGACCAGTACCGCGAGACCACCCTCGTCGACACCATTCCCGGCATCGTCGCACCAGGGGTCATGACCGCGCTGGTCATCATGGCCGCGGCCGCGGTCCTGCCCGGGGTCGGCGGAGAACAGGGAGCGACGCTCAACCAGTTCTCCGCAGTGCTCACCCCGATCGCCGGCGAAGCAGGCCGGACCATCTTCTCGCTCGGCTTCACCGGCGCCGCACTCTCGGCGATGATCGCCAACGCCACCGCAGGTGGCACCCTGCTCTCCGACGGCCTCGGCCACGGCAACAAACTCTCCTCGTGGAAAGTCCGATCCGGCATCCTCGGCGTGCTCGGCTTCGGCGCCCTGATCACCGTCCTCGCACACGGTGCATCACCGGTCCAGCTGATCATCGCAGCGCAGGCCCTGACCGTCGTCATCGCGCCGATCCTGGCAGTGCTCATGCTCATCCTCGCCAACCGATCGACCCTCATGGGCGACCTGCGCAACACCTGGTGGCAGAACGTGCTCTCCGCAATCGGACTGATCGCCATCGCGGCGGTCTGCTACCAACTGGTGATCACCAGCTTCTTCTGATCCACGGCACCGCATGCGCGAAGTATGTCGACCAGGTCGTCGATGCACCGGTGGACTACGACCGTGGCCCACCGGTGACCGAAAGCCGCTGCTTCGCATGACCATCCTGAGCTGGAGCCGCTGCGCCCCGCTCGACTGGCAACACCTGACGGCGGACCAGCTACTCGCAGCAGAAGCCCGGTGCGGGCTCGCCGGATGTCCACCGTCTCGACGATCAGAAAGCGTCCACGTACACGTACACCCGGTCGAAGCGGAGCGCGGCCAGATCGGCGCGGCGGATCACCCAGTGGAACAGGCCCGCCTCCAGCTCGTCGCAGTCGTCGTCACCACGCCAGGTGGCCAGCAGCGTCCACTCGTCGCCGTCCGCGGCGGGCAGCGGCACCTCGTCCTGGGCCACCTCGACCGGATCCCAGTTGAACAGGACCGGCTCACCACCGAGCTGGAACCGCCAGCGGGGACGCCAGCCGACCACGTGCGACCACGCGGACTCCAACTCCGCGGCCTGCTGCGACTCCTCGTCGTCGTCCTCCTCGTGCCAAGGCCACGACCACTGGTGGAAGCAGAAGTCCAGTCGTCCACGGCGGAAGGTGCTCACACCGTCCTCCGGGGCACCCTCGTGCTCCACCAACGGCGTCCCGGCCGGTACGTAGCGCACAGCGTCGGCGACCACCGCCCCAGTGCCCGGCACGGGATCTGCGAAGAACAGCAGTCGGCCCTCGGTGGGCAGCGGCAGGTCCGTCGCTCCGGACGGCAGGGCAGCGCAGTCGACAGCCCCGACGAACGCGGCGGTCGGTGCCGGGGCGCCCTCGGGCAGCGGTGGATTCCCACCGGTCAGCGCAAATACCGGGCCGGGGCCGTCCGCAGCGAGGTATATCGCGGGGCGGGCCGTACGCATGTACGCCTCGACCTCGGCTGCCGGAATGCCCCGAGCGACGGCCTCGGCGCGGAACCGGGCAGCCCTCGCCTCGTGGGTATCGTCAGCGATCTCCGTGTCTGTCATGCGCCGAATCTATTGCCCGACACCCGAACCAACCAAAACCACCACTTGGCGCCAGAAAAACCTGCTGATCAGCACTCGGCCCCGCACACTCGGGGATCTGGCACTGGCCCCTCGTTGCCTTTTCGCGGCTCTGATCTTGGAGCCCTGGTCGCCAAGGTCCGGCATGACTTTGTCCCCCGCCGAACTCATGATCCGGAGGGTGGTGCCACCGGCCTGGCGGCATCGAGAGACCGCTAGTAGAGACACGGCCGCCTGCAGGTAAGTCTCGTCGTAGCGTGGCTAAGGGTCGTCGATGCCTGACTGTGGCCAGCAACTTCGACGTGAAGAGGGGATGACCAGAACATACGGCGTGTTCCCCGGCCTGGACGTGGGCAAAGGCGAGCACCACGCCGTGGGCCTGGACCCGACCGGAAACGGCTGCACGGCGGGCCGCTGCCAACAGCGAACCGAAACTGCCGGCGGTATTCGACAAGCTCGCCGCCCACGGCCCCGTGTTGGTCGTGGTGGAACAGCCGGCCACGATCGGCGCTCTGCCGGTCGCGGTCGCTCGCGCCTTGCGGACACCAGGTCGCCCACCTGCCCGGCCTGGCGATGCGGCGGATCGCCGATCTCCACCCGGGCAAAGCCAAGACCGACGCCCGCAACGCCTTGTTGATCGCCGACGTCACCCGCATCCCCCCGCACACGTCGCGGCAGGTCGACGTCGGCAACGACGCCCTGGACGAACTCGGTGCCCTGGTCGGTTCCGACGACGAGCTGGCCGCCGAAGCCACCCGGATCAGCAACCGCATCCGCGGCCTGCTCACCGGCATCCGCCCCGCTCTCGAACGCGCCCTCGGACCCCGCGTCACCCACGCCGCGGTCCTGAAGATCCGGGCACGCTGCGGCGGCCCGATCGGCCTGGCCAACCATCAGCCGCCGCAAGCTCGTCTCGATCGCGCCCAAGCACGCGCCCCGCATCGGCGCCCGGCTCGTCGACGAGCTGCAAGCGGCCCTGGCCGAGCAAACCGTCGTCGTTCCCGACACCGCCACAGCCGACATGGTCCTGCCACGGCTGGCCGAAGGCCTGAAACCGCACTGGATCAACGAAAAACGCCCGCTGCCGAGGTTGAGGGAGCACTCGATACACACCCTCTCGCCGAGGTCCTGACCTCCATGCCCGGCATCGGAGTCAGGACCGCCGCCCGCACCCTGCTGGAGATCGGCGACGCTTCGGCGTTCGCCAGCTCGGCCCACCTGGCCGCCTACCCCGCGACCCGTCCGACCCCGACGAGGACGACAGCGTCCAAGCCGCCTCCGGCAGGCTCTGGCCGCCCCGGGTTTCGCACTCCCCTCGCCCCGGCAAAATTTCTGCACTCGCCGATGTAGACATGGTTGCTCGGCCCTGTTAGTATTTCTCTCCACAGACGGAGAGCACTGAGGCGCCATCACCGACGAATCGGCGCGGCAAGCAGTGAAGTGGAGCTGTAGTTTGCAGGTCCCTGGGGTGGGCAACCGGCCGGTTGCCCACCCCAGGGGAGCGAAAAGGGTGAGTCCGTGATCCGTACGCGAGCAAGAAGGGAGCGTCGAGTCACTGTTTTCCCTGCCGCTCCACTCCCGGTGTTCGTGGATGGATGAGCGGCCTGAGTAGTGAGTGATTACCCCTCGTGGCCCCCGGTGCACCACTGGTGCGCCGGGGGCCTTGTTGAGGGGTGAGGGAGCGGTATTGAGCAAGGATCGGCACGGCGCCGACGCGAAGTTCGACGACGAGGATTACCCCGCCTACACGATGGGGCGGGCTGCGGAGATGCTGGAGGTGACCCAGCCGTTCCTGCGGTCGCTGGAAGAGGCCGGCCTCATCGATCCGCAGCGTTCGACCGGGGGCCACCGGCGCTACTCCCGGCGGCAGCTTCGGCGGGCCCAACGCGCCCGCGAACTCATCGATCAAGGCACCCCGGTGGCGGCGGCGTGCCGGATCATCACCCTCGAGGATCAGCTTGCCGAGCACACCGGCCACCCGGAGTCCGGCGCGCAAAGTTAGCTCGCGCGCCGACGTCGCGTGCGCCCTGGTCACGATGCCGCACAGGTGGGTTCAGAGCCGGCAACGCCGTCACGATGTAGCGAAGTGCCCGACCGGCCGGTGCATGGCTTGTCCGCGGCGTTGCTGGCCTGCTTCGTGGTGACCGCGCCTGTTGAGGCCGCTGATCTGACCCGCAGCCTGCTGGGCCGACTCGCCGCCGCATCCCACAACGGCATGGTCGTTCTGAACAACCTCGCCACGTGACGGACCCCGGCCGACCCGTCCGGGAGCGCCGGGGTCTCCTCGCCGCGTCAAGAGATGGCGGGTGTTATGGGCAGCAGGAGCCAGACGGTGACGTAATGACAGATCGCCGCTGCGGTGACGGCGGTGTGGAAGACCTCGTGGTAGCCGAAGGTGTTCGGCCACGGGTCGGGCCACCGGGTGGCGTAGCTGATGGCGCCGAGGGTGTAGAGGACGCCACCTGCCAGCAGCAGCACCAGTCCCGCGACACCGGCGGTGCGCAGCAGGTCGCCGAGGACGAACACCGCGACCCATCCGAGGGCGATATAGAGCGGGACACCGACCCAGCGCGGTGCGTGGGGCCAGGCGAGTTTGAGCAGCATGCCGCCGAACGCTCCGGCCCAGACCACGCCCAGCACGAGGCGCGCGGTGTCCTGGGGCAGGGCCAGCAGGCCGATCGGGGTGTAGGTGCCTGCGATCAGCAGGAAGATCATCGAGTGATCCAGCCGCCGCATCCACGTGCGGGCACGCCGGGACCGCCAGGTGATGAGATGATAGGCAGCGCTGACACCGAACAGGCCGAGCACCCCGGCCATGTAGAGCGCCACGGCCGCGGTTGTTGTCGGCGGGCCGGTCGTGGCGGCCAGAGTGATCAGCACCGTGCCGGAGGCGGCGAACCCGATCGCGCTGGCCAGGTGAATCCACCCCCGCATCCGGGGTTTGACCGAAGCGTAGGCGCGACGCGTCGTCAGGGCTTCGCTCATGCCAGCAGGATACGAATTTTGGTGCTGCGTGGGGTTTATGCGTTCGATCACGGACCTCCTGGCCCGTCGGCGGTGAACGGGGTGCGCAGCGGGCGCAGAGTCTCCTCGTCCTGATCTGCACGCCGACGCTGCGTGGCCGGGGTGGCGCGGGGCGGGCCGGGCTCGAGGAACATCACAGGCGCCACCGGTCTCCGCGCGCAGGAGTGGTCTGCGCGGGGTGGGCGGGGGTCGTGACGCGGCCGAGTGCCGCGCTGGTCAACCTGCGCGGGGCCGCTCCGAGTCCCGTTGCCGGGGCGGAGGGAGGTGGAGAGGTTCACGGGAAAGTCCTTTCGCGAGGCCTGAGGCCGGTGGTGGTGTGGTCAGTCGGCGTCGGTGAGGAACACGTGTCCTCCGCCGTAGGCCGCGAGCTGGTGGTGGGCGCGGGCAATCGCATCGTGTTCGGTGCCGGCGATACGCGCGGTCTGCTGGCCTTCGGCATCGGTGATCTGCCAGGCATCATCGGACAATGTCCGCGCGACGTGACGGCAGTGCCGCATCACGCCATCACCACCGCGGCGTTGCTCCGAGGCGTAGGTGTCGTGGCCGTGGTGGTGGCGAACTCGGCGCAGCGAGTGCGGGCCGGGAGGGCGCTCACTCCGGCCGCTTGCAGCACGCGAAGCACCCAGGGCGCGGCGTTGACGATGCGCAGCGGGATGCGGCGATGGGCCGCGTAGGCGTGCGCGGCGACCAGAAGATCGAGCCCGGCTGCATCGATGGTGTTCGCCCGGGCCAGGTCCACCAGCGTGTCCGGTGGTCCGGTCAGCACATGCGGCCAGAGCTGCTCGGCCAGCAGGGTGACACCGTCGCCGACGAGGTCACCATCCACTGGGAACACTGTGGGCAGGGTCGTGATCAGGCTGTAGTTAGCCCGCATCGGGCTCCAATACACGTCGAAGGATCCTGCGGCCTAGCGCAACGAAGAGAGTCGCCGCTGCAGTACCGCAGGCAGAAACAAGGTTCGGCTCCGGGAACCCGGCCCGCGCAAACGCGCTCGGCTCAACCGGAGGAGAAAGAAGACTGGTGCTGCAGCAGGCTGCGCCCAGCCGCGTCGTTGCGCGCCCAGTGGTGGGCAGCGTCGTCACGGCGGAGAACGTGCTGCGGGGCTAGATCGGTCCGGCCCGCCTCAACCGCACCGCAAGTCGCGGGTGCGGGAGCGATGCCGGATGAAACCGTAGTCCCCGGCCCGCACACGAAGTGCGGGCCAGGAAGAAACTCAGCGGAACCTCAGACCACGCGCACGACGTCGGCCTGCGGACCCTTGGGGCCCTGGCTGACCTCGTAGGTCACCTGCTGGTCCTCGTCCAAGCTACGGAAGCCGCCGGCGTCGATGGCCGAGTAGTGCACGAACACGTCCGGGCCACCCTCGTCCGGGGCAATGAAGCCGAAGCCCTTCTCCGAGTTGAACCACTTCACGGTTCCGTTGGTCATGTCAGTCTCCTTGGTGAGCTGGGGTATGACGGGCAACCACACCACGCGGGGGCCCGGGCCGGGGGATCTCAGACGGCGGCTCACTCCAGCTGCAAACCGAAGAAAGAAGCTCGCCCGCATCAATGTCCTGCGAGCATGAACAAAACACGAACCCAGAAATACAACGACCACCGATCACCCTACACGCCCGACCACCATCCCCGCAGAGGCGCGCCGGTGAACCCGACTCAGCATCCGGCGCTGAGGCGAGAGCAGGTGGCGCCGCGGGCCGAGAAGTGCCAGCGCACGACGGGTTCACCCACGGCGGCTGGGCCGCTGAACGGGGCGAGGACAACGCCATCATGAACAGGTGGGTCCAGCGGCGGGTACCTCCTGGGCCGCCGCACCTACCAGGACGTTCTGGCCCATTGGAACACCCGGGACAGCCCGTTCCGCGACGCCCTCAACAACGCCCCCAAGTACGTCGCATCCAACCCCCTGAACGAGCCCCTGCCGTGGCCCAACTCCGCACTGCTCTGCGTATTCGGGTCTGCCCGCACCTGTTCACCACGCCCGAGCAGATCGACGCCGTGCTGGAGCTGCTCCATGCCTGAGGTCAGCGCATCTGATCGCGGCGCTACCTCATGGGGAATGCGGGGCGTGCTCGCCGGGATCGTTGGGCGAGGTCCTGACGCTGCGCGAGGTCTCCGGCCCCGCGCCGCCGGGCACGGATGACGTGGTGGTGAGGATGATCGCGAGCACGGTCAATCCGTCCGATGTCCTCACGATCGCAGGCGCACACGGGTCGCGCACCACGTTCCCGTTCGTGCCGGGTTTCGAAGGTGCCGGGGTGATCGAATCGGCAGGCTGCGGCGTCCCTCGGGAACTGATCGGGCAGCGGGTGTTGCCGCTCGGTTCGGCAGGATCGTGGCAGCAGCTGAGGTGTGCCGACTGGCGGTGGTGCGTTCCCGCACCAGCGGACCTACCGGACGAGATCGCGCGCTTCGCGCACATCAACCCGCTGACAGCGCATCTCATGGTGGAGCGCTTCTGCACCCGGGCGGCCAGGAACGTCTTGATCACCGGGGCGAGCACGACCATCGCCGGTCATCTCGCCGAGCTCCTCGCTGCGCGCGGGATCACCTCTGCAGGGCTGCACCGGGGCGCTCCGGGCCGGGCCTGGCCGCACCGCGGCCTGTGGCGGTGCCTGGTCACGACGGACCGTCCCGGTTGGGCGCAGCAGGTGCGCGACTCGTCGCAGGGCGGCTTCGATGGGGTTTGACTGCGTCGGCGACGCTGCTGGGACCGAGCTGATAGATCAGCTCTCAGCGGGCGGCGCCCTGGTCCACTACGGACTCCTCTCCGGGGCACCGCTGCCTGCGGCATGCTTCGACGGCCGACGCGGCACCCGCGTGGAGCTGTTCCGGCTGCGCGATGTCATCCACACCCTCCCCGTGAACGGCTTCCGAGCCTGTTCGCGCCCGTCTTCGAACAGCTCCGCACGGGCCGTCTCCTTACGCACCCTTCGGTGCGCGCCGACCTCAGCGAACTGCCAGCGGCGCTCGCCCCACCACCCCACAGGAAGGTCGATCTCGGCCCGTAGCGCGCCGGCGTCCGAGCACCGTCGGCCGGCGTGTAGGTCATCAGCTCGGCACGCTGGCGCCGAACCCCAGGGATCTCCCGCTCCACGACGTCGAGCACGTGGGGCTTGCGGATGCCGGTGACAGCGTTCGAATCCGCATTGCCGGTCCACCAATCCCCGTGCACCCACTGCGGTTGTTCGGAGACCACCCGCAGCCACCGACGACCTTCCGAGCTGTCCACGGCGGCACTGATCGACCGTAGGCGCCAACCGAACACCGGCTCCCCCGCCACGGCCACGCCGAAGTGCTCGGCGGCGCGCGCGAGGTTGGCGCGCATCCATTCGGCGAACTGGCGGTCGGCCTCGGCGACCTCAGCGGTGGTGGGGTCGCGAGTTCGGCGACGGTGCGCCCGCAGCACCGGCTCCCCAGCATCCGCACCTACATGTGGTCCAGATTGGAACAAACCCGAACGCACGTCGTGGACAGACTATTGGGCCGCGAGGGTGCTTCGGATCTGAGCGAGTCGGGCCGACCGCTCTCGCCGGGCGTCGAGCGCCTCCTCGAGGGTGACATCGACGAACCGCACCTTGGTGTTGGGGCGCATCTGGCCGATGCGGTCCATATCTGCGCTGATCACGGTGCCGACCATCATGTACCCGCCGCCGGATACGGCGTCTCGGTGCAGGACGATCGGCTCCTGCCCCGATGGCACCTGGACCGAGCCGATGGGATAGCAGGCGTCGACGATGTTCGACGGGTCATCGCCGGCACCGAAGGGCGGGATCCGCGGTACGAACTCGAGCGGTGTGCCGCCTTTGAGCCGATAGCCGATCCGGTCCGCCTCCGACCCGACCGTCCACGTCTCGCCGAGGAAGGTGTCCATCGAGTGCGGGGTGACGCGGTGGTCGTACATGCCGCGAAGCATCCGCAGCTCGTTCTCCGCGCTCAGCGGCATCCGCAGCTCCTCGGGCAACTCCCGGCCGACCTGCGGTGCACCGTTGCGGCGCCCAACGGGCAGGACGTCACCGGCCTGGAGCGGCCGCCCCTCGTGCCCGCCCAGGCCACCCAACGCGTAGGTCGACCGGCTGCCGAGCGCCTCGGGAACGTCGATCCCACCAGCAACCGCGATGTAGGCCCGCGCGCCGGCGGTCGCGAACCCGAAGGCCAGCGTCTGCCCCGGTCCGACCGCGAGGACGGTGTTGGTCGGCTGCACCTCGCCGTCGATCGACGGCACCATTTCCGCTCCGGTGACCACGACGTGGGTTGCCTCGGTGAACGTCAGCTCCGGCCCCATCAGGGCGCACTCGAGGACAGCGGCCGTCTCGTCGTTGCCGAGCAGCAGGTTGGCGGCCCTGAAGGACAGCTGGTCCATCGCCCCCGACGGTGGGATGCCCAGGTGGTAGTACCCGGAGCGTCCCTGGTCCTGCACCGAGGTGAGCAGGCCCGGCTTCTTCACTTCAATTTGCATAGAGGGCCTCCAGCAGCCGTGCGGGGTAGCCCGCGGGGTCGGCCGAGAAGTCGCGCTGGGAGAACTTCACGGGGGCGGTTCTCAGGGTGTAGTCGTTGCGCTCGACCGCGGCGACGATCTCGTCGTGCTCAGCGCGGTCGATGGGGCGGAACTTGACGATGTCCCCGGGCTTGAAGAAGATCGCGAAGTCCGACAGATGGCGGATCTGCTGCTGCGGGTCGTAGATCGGCACCGGGGTGACGCCGAACATCTGGTAGCCGCCGGCCCCGCGTACCGAGTAGATGCAGCTGAAGCTGCCGCCGTAGCCCACGGTGTGCTTCGGGGTGTCCGTGCGCGGCTTGAGGTACTTCGGCACCTGGATCTGCTTGTCCCGGTCGACCATCTGGTACATGAACGGCAGGCCCGCCACGAAGCCGACCATCGAGACGAACCACGGCGTCGCCGAGTGCGCCTCGATGAACGCGGCGACGTCGGCGTACCCGTTGATCCGGGCCGCGTACTCGATGTCGGTCGAGTCCGGGTCCTGGTGCCGCTCCCGGAAGCGCATCAGGGTCTCGTGGGTCCACGGGTCCTGGTAGTAGACCGGGATCTCGACGATCCGGGTGTCCAGAGTGCCCTCGTGCTCGCCGATGTTCGCCTCGATGTCCTCGAGCACCTCCTGGAGGTGGGCGACGTCGAGCACGTCGGGGTCGAAGCGCACCTGGAACGACGCGTTCGCCGGGCAGATCTCGGTGATGCCACCGATGTTGCGGGCGGCGAGCTCCTTGGTGATGAGGAGGCCGCGGAAGAAGGCGTCGAGGGACATGCTCTCGGACAGCTCGACGAACAGGTGCTCGTCGCCGCCGAGGGTGTACCGGGTCGATGAGGTGGTGGTCATGACGCTTGAGACTCCATCCACTGCTCGATCCACGTCGTGTGGATGTTGTTGTCGATGACGTCGTCCTGGCCCAGAAGCCGCTCGAAGAACGGCAGCGTCGTCGCGGGCCCGACCAGCTGCATCTCTTCCAGCGCCCGCCGCAGCCGCAGCAGGGCCTGCTCGCGGGTCTCGGCGTGGACGATCAGCTTGCCGATGAGCGAGTCGTAGAACGGCGGGATCGTGTACCCGGGGAACGCCATCGAGTCGATGCGCACTCCGGGGCCCAGCGGCCACTCCAGCGACTCGATCGTGCCCGGGGCGGGCATGAAGTTGTTGTCCGGGTTCTCCGCGTTGATCCGCACCTCGATCGCGTGCCCACCGACCCGGATGTCGTCCTGCCGGTAGGGCAAGGGGGCGCCGCCTGCCACCAGGAGCATGGCCCGGATCAGGTCCACGCCGCAGATCTCCTCGGTGATCGGGTGCTCGACCTGGATCCGGGTGTTCATCTCGATGAAGAAGAACTCCGCGCTGTCCTGGTCGTACAGGAACTCGACCGTGCCGGCCCCGGAGTAGTTCACCGACTTCGCGAGCGCGACCGCCGAACTGCAGATCCGCTCGCGGACCTCGGGGTCGAGGATCGCGGCCGGGGCTTCTTCCCAGATCTTCTGGCGGCGCCGCTGCAGGGAGCAGTCCCGTTCGTAGAAGTGCACGGCCTCGGTTCCGTCACCGAGGATCTGGACTTCGATGTGCCGAGCTCTGTCGACGAAGCGCTCGAGGTAGACGCCGTCGTCGCCGAAGGCCGCCTGGGCTTCCTGTTGGGCGCTCGCGATGCCCGCGGCCAGCTCGGCCTCGTCGCGCGCGATCCGGATGCCGCGGCCGCCACCGCCGGCGGCAGCTTTGATCAGGACCGGGTACCCGACCTCGGCCGCCGCGGCCAGGCCCTCCTGGACGTCCTGGATGAGCCCCTCGCTGCCCGGGACGACCGGCACGCCGGCCGCGCGGGCCGTTGCGATCGCCTCCGCCTTGTGGCCCATCCGCGCGATCGTCTCGCTGCTGGGGCCGACCCAGATCAGCCCGGCGTCGCTGACGGCCTTCGCGAAGGCGGCGTTCTCGGAGAGAAAACCGTAGCCGGGGTGGATGGCGTCGGCGCTCACCTCTTTCGCTGCTGCGAGCAGCGCCTCCTGGTTGAGGTAGCTCTTCTTCGCGTGGGCGCCCCCGACGTTGACCGACTCGTCTGCCAGCCGCACCGCCAGGGACTCGGCGTCCGCGTCGCTGTGGGCCGCGATGACGGTGATGCCGAGTTCCTTGGCCGCCCGGATGGTCCGGACGGCGATCTCGCCACGGCTGGTGACCAGCAGCCGGCAGATTCCGCTCATCAGAACTCCTCCAGCCGGATCAGGACGTCGCCCGCGTCGACCGGGTCCTCGTTCTCGACGCAGATCTCCACCACGGTTCCGGACACCTCGGCGGTGACGCGGTTGAACATCTTCATGACCTCGACCAGGCCGATGGTGTCGCCCGCCGAGACCTTCGCGCCGACGGTGATGAACGGCGGCTCGGAGGGTGACTCCTTGGCGTAGAAAGTGCCGGGGATGGGAGAGGTGACTTGGTGGATCGTGCTCATACCAACCGTCCTTTTTGTTGCGTGCAGCGTGAATGTCCCTGCCTGTGGAAATTGAGTCGACTGCCCGCTGCGGGAGTTGACATGCGGGCCCCGCTTCAGCGCCTACGCCCTGCATCGTCCCCGCTGGCCACGCGGGAAGCGGCAGTCCAGGTCAAGCGGCGAAGGAAACGATCTGGACGCCGGCCTCGTCGAGCACCTCGCGGGTGCGGTTCATCAACTCGAACGCACCGGGCGTGTCGCTGTGGATGCAGACCGATTCGAACTCGACGTCGATCGTCGTGCCGTGGACGGTCTCCACGGCCCCCCGTTGACATGCCCGGAGGACCTTGGCCGCGACCTGATCGGGGTCGAGGGCGCCAACCTTGCGCGTGAAGACGATCTGCCCGTCTTCGCCGTAGTCGCGGTCGGCGTAGAACTCCCGGACGACGGGCTGCCCGCGGTCGAGGGCCGCCTGGTGGATCGCGGTGCCACCCATGACCAGGACCGGCAGCTCGGGGTCGACTGCCTGGAGACCGTCGACGAGCGCTGCGGCGAACTCCTCGTCCCGCGCGGCGTGCATGTAGAGCGCACCGTGCAGTTTGAAGTGCTGCAGCGGCACACCGTTGAGGCGGACGAACTCCCGGACGGCTCCCAGCTGGTAGATCGAGTCGTTGACGAGTTCGGCAGCCGTGGCCTTGATGTGGCGCCGACCGAAGCCGACCAGATCGCGGAACCCGGGGTGCACGCCGATGCCGACGCCGTGCTCCTTGGCGAGCCGGACGGTCCGGGCGATCGTGCTGGGATCGCCCGCGTGGAAGCCCGCTGCGACGTTGATCGAGCTGACGAACCTCATCATCGCGGCATCGATGTCGTCACCGAACATCCATGCGCCGAAGCCCTCGCTCATGTCGCAGTTGATGTCGACCTGGGTCCTCATGGCCGTTCCCCCTCCATCACGCCGTAGACCCTAAAAGGACACCAATACATCAACAATGCCAATAATCAGATACCGTGGTATCTGAAAGACAGAAGTCCACAGTCGGCACTTCGCCCCATCACCCCTAGACAGGACCGCCATGACGTTCTCGACCAGACAGCTGCGCTACTTCGTGGCCGTCGCCGAGGCCGGCCAGCTGAGCGCGGCGGCGAAGGAGCTCTTCATCTCGCAATCCGCCGTCACGTCCGCCATTCAGGACATCGAGAGCCAGCTGAAGCAGCCCGTCTTCATCAGGACTTCCCGCGGGGTGCGCCTCACCGACACCGGCACGGCCCTGCTCCCGAAGGCGCGCGAGATCCTTCGGATGCTCGAGGAGGCGGCCGAGGTGACCAGCGCCGACGCCACCCTGCACGGAGCCGCTCGAGTCGGCGTGACCTACACCGTCATGGGCTACTTCCTCCCCCAGCACATCCAGCGGCTCGCCGCCCGCTACCCCAACCTCGAGATCTCCTGGCTCGAGATGAGCAGGGCCGAGGCCGAGGAGAAGCTCATCGCCGGTGACCTGGACTTCGCCCTCCTGCTCACCTCCAACCTCCGCAGCCCCGCACTCATGCACGAGACGTTCGTCCACTCGGCTCGGAGGTTGTGGATGGCCCCCAGCCACCCGCTCGCCCAACTGCCCCAGGTCCACCTCGCCGACGTCGCGAAGCACCCGTACGCACTGCTCACCGTGGACGAGGCCGATCGGACGACCCGGGCGTACTGGGGCGAGCTCCAACCCCAGGTCTTCATCGAGACCACGTCGATCGAGGCCGTTCGCAGCATCGTCGCCAACGGGAACGGGGTGACCATCCTCTCCGACATGGTCCACCGACCGTGGTCCCTGGAGGGGAAGCGGATCGAGACGGCCATCGTCAGCGAGCACGTGCCGGACATGCAGATCGGGCTCGCCTGGCGCAAGGGAGCCCAGTTCACGTCGGCCATGAGAACGCTCTACGACTACTTCCACGGTCAGTTCAACGCCCCCGGCCTGTCGACCTGACCGGCCTTCCGATTCAACTCGAAGGATCATTACCTCGTGGGGTGTCGCGACGACTTGTCCGGCGTGATCGCCCCGCAAGGGGCCGCGGGTGGGCGTCCCATGACGCGGATGTTCGGCCAGCAGTCGTTAGCAGCGTAGCGCTGGACGGCGCATGCGGGACCGGAGCAGCGGGGGCTCGGCAGCATACCCGGGCGGGCGTGCGGGTGAACTTGATCTGCTGCCCGGCAACGTTGACGGGCATGTCGCTGCTGGGCTATTCCACTTCGACGAACATGTGCCGGACCGCGACGTGCAGGTCGACGAAGATGTCGACCACGCTCTGCACCGGGCCTACGGACTCTCCCGCCGGAGATCGCCAGCACCTCTGCCTTCGTCCGAGCCTTCATCCACGGCTCGAGAACCGCACGCACACCGGCCGAATTCCTGCTGCACAGCGACTTCGCGGCGAACCGCTCGTACCGGGCCACCTCCCAAGCGAAGCCGTTGGTCGACGATGCTGTTACCCGAGGCTCTCAGGTTCAGCACGACGACTGACGAGGACAACCGATCTGCTGGCACTCCTGACCATGCCAGCAGTGCCCTGACCACGTCCGGCCGGTACGGCATCGGTTCCTGGGCTCGTTCGGCGACTGCTTCGACCAGGCGCTGTCCGATGAGTGTGTCCAGGTCGAGGTCGTGTGGGTCCCCGGTGCAGTCATGAGCCAGATTTGCCAGTGTCACAGGTGGGGTGCCCGGTTGCCGGAGCCTGTCGATCTTCGCCACTGCTGCCGCAAGGTGCCGTGCCTTGGTGAGGACCTTGTCGATGTCGGTCGGCGACGCCCGCGGCGCGGATCCGGTTCGCAAGCAGTGGCCCGGCGGCCAGGGTGTTCTCCAGGTCGATCCAAAGCGATTTGCGTGCGGCGGCGTTCGCGGTTCGTTCGGCGGTGTGGTTCACGACGGGCTCGTCCACCGAAGATCCACAACCGCATGCAAAAAAGCCCGTTGACCTGCACTTACGTGCTGATCAACGGGCTCTTCGCTCCGTCGGGATGGCGGGATTCGAACCCACGACCCCTTGACCCCCAGCCCAGCCCACGAAAGACACTGACCAGCGAAACCCGAGAAACCCCAGGATAAACCGGTGCAGCACAGTGCCGTTCAGCGCAGTACACCCCACCTCAGGTCACTACACCCCTCCCATAATCCTTCCAATCCCGCTCCCACAATCGGCGGCTGAATCCTGAATCGAAACTCCGCATCGCTGCCGAGAACTCGCCCCGAGCGCGTTGCACGTGCGCGACCGCGGCCAGCGCGTAGGCCCGTTGGTGCGGCATATCTGGGCGGGTGGCGCACCGGATGGCCTGCTGAGCCCATTCCGAAGCTTGGTCGATCTTCCCCAGGGCGACGGAGGCGTCGCAGAGCATTTCGAAGTACATCGGGCGCATCGTGCTGAGCAGGCTGGGCAGGTCGCTGCCGCGGCCGACGTCGAGGATCAGCGTGCGGGAGCGTTGCGGATCGTCGTTGAGGCGAGCGCCCATCGCCAGGATGTAGGCGGTGCTCAGGCAAGCCCAGTCAGTGCCCGGCGGGAGAGCCGCAGCGGCGCGCTCGGCCATGTCCATCGCGGACCGCGCTTGGTGGCGGTCGAGCCACATGAGACTGAGCGCTTCCAGCGCCAAGGCGAGGTTCGCCAGGTCCGACGCGTTGATCTGCTGCGCGACTTCGCGAGCTTGCCGGGCCGCGCGCCGGGCGTCCGCCAACTGCCCGATCTGCACCCGCATGTTGCTCAGTCCGGCCAGCAGCAGCGGCAGCACGAAAACGTGTCCGGAATCCTGGCAGATGGTCATCCCGCGATTGAGGTGGCGCTCGGCGTCGGAGTACCGGCCGACGAGGCCCTCCGCCCAGCCCAGCAGCGAGAAGTATTCGGGGTGCAGGGTGAACGCCGCATCGGGCAGCGCGTCGACCACTCCCGAGGCTTCGTCGAGGAGCGCCTTGACCTCGTCGAACTTCCCGGCCACGGTCAGGTGCAGCGCGTTCAGCGCGGTCACCGCCACGCGGGTGGGCTGGTCGCCTTGTTCGGCGGCGAGGCGGACGGCGAGCTCGATCCGCTCCCTGCTGGGAAAGCTGCCGCTGAGCAGGCCGATGAACCCGTAGCGGACTATCAGCTTGGGCACGTCCGGCGAGGCCACGCCGTCGAGCGCGTCGAGTTCGCTGGTCAGCAGCGCTGTCGCCTCCGCGTAGTGGCCGAGGACGCATTCCACCAGCGCTCCGAAGCTGACTGCGCAGGTGCGGGTTCGGGTGGGGCCGGGGGAAGCAGCTGCAGCAGTTCGTGCAGCACCGCACGGCTTTCCGGAAGCTTGCCCAGCAGCGCCAGTGCTTCGGTGAGCAGCAAGAGGGCGCGCGGGCGTTCTGCTGAGCTCTCGGCAGGCAGCGTGCCAAGCGCCTTGCGCAGCCACCGGGCTGCCACCGACGGGGAAGACCTCAGCGTGGCCTCCGCGGCATCGATCAGCGTTCGCAAGTCGCGCGCGTCGTGCTCGCTCAGCGAACGCTCGATGTGCAGGGCCCGCTCGACGGGTGAAGCGCGCCGCCGTTCCCGCAGGGCGAGCGCGCGGCTGTGCACCGCCGATCGCTCGCACGGGTCCAGGTTCGAGTAGACGGCTTGGCGGATCACCGGGTGGCGGAAGGTGATGGTCGGCGTCCGGTTGGCCGCACGCACCAGATCGCGGCGGATCAGCGCCTGCACCGTGGCGCAGCACTCGGCGGGATCAAGCCCGGTCATCTCGGCCAGCGCGGGGAGTTCGAATTCGTCTCCGAACACCGCAGCCGCGCCTGCGACCCGGGCTTCGACCTCGTTGAGGGCGGTGAGTTCCCAGGAGAGCAGTTCGGCGACCTGGCGCGGGAGTCGTTCCCAGCGGAACGCCTCGTAGCAGTCCTCATCGCCCGTGGTGTGCGCCAGGGCCAGCAGGTACATCGGATTGCCGCGGCTTTCGTAGTGCAACCGGTGGAGTTCCGGGTCGTGCTCGGCGAGGCCGAGCAGTTCAGCGCATTTCGCCAGCGGCAGGGGACCGAGTTCGAGCCGTTCCACGGTGCCGAACTCACGTCCGTGGGTCAGCGATCGGCACAGTTCCAGCGGCGTCTGCCGGGGCCGGAGGGCGATCACGATCGGTGGCATGTCCGCTGAGCGCGTGATCAGGTCGTCGATCAGCTGCACTGAACGGGAGTCGGCCAAGTGGAAGTCGTCGAGCACGATCACCACGTCCTCGCCCGCCAGCGAGGCCAGCAGGGAAGTGAGCAGTTCGGCGCAGCGCTTCGAGGCGCCTGGCTCCCCACCGTTGCAGGATCCGAGGAGGTCTCCGAGCTTCTCGAACTCGGATGCGCGGAATTCGTTCCGCCGCACGGTGAGCGCACTGCCGAAGGCAGCGGAAGGGAGCGGTGGCGTCCGCTTCGGTGCACCGTCCGATGAGGACTGTCGTATTTCGGTCGCGCGCGGACTGGGTGAAATCCGCAAGAATTCGTGTTTTTCCCGATCCAGGCTCCCCGGATACTTCGATCACCCGGCCTCGATGGCGGGATGTGTCGGCCAGTACGTCGAATAATCGCCGCTCATCCGGGCGAATTACTCTATTTGAGTGAGCCTTTTTCATCCTGATTTTTGCTGGTCAGGGTGGAGGGGCTTGGGTGTGAGTGAAGCTCCTGGTAGATGGATCGTCGACCAAGATCAACCCAGGACTGCCAGGAGCTTCGGGTGTTGTTGTATCCGTCGGCGATCGACCTGTCCAGCACGACCCTGCGGTATGTCGCTGAAGTGTTGCGGACCCATCACCGCACGATCGGTTCCCGGTGGCGCAAACTTCGCGCGGATCAGCAGGCACTGCTGGTGCTGGTGTTTCTGCGCAACGGTGACACCTACGCGCGGCTGGCCGCCGGGTTCGGTATCGGTGTAGCCACCGTCTACCGCTACATCCGCGAAACCACACGGCTGCTGGCTGCTCGTGCCCCCTCGCTGACCGCCGCGTTATGGCGACTGGCCTGGACGTTCACCAACTTCGCCATCCTCGATGGCACCGTCATCCGCACCGACCGTATCGCCGCGAACCGGCCGTTCTACTCCGGCA
>NZ_VWPH01000040.1 GCF_008630535.1 Saccharopolyspora hirsuta
CGTGGCGACGATCTTGCGCTTGCCCGGCTCGCGGCCCTCAAACACCGAGTTGAGCACTTCAACGTTCTGCTGCGCCAGCATCTGAAAGATGAACTCGTTCCCGGCCCGCCGTGCCGGGTCACCGGTGCAGGTCTCCTCCGGCCCCAGCACCACGTACTTCACCCCGGCCATGTGCAGCAGCTCCGCCACGGCCTGGGTGGTCTTCTTCGCCCGGTCCTCGAACGCGCCCGCGCACCCGACCCAGAACAGGTACTCCACATCCTCGGCGAGCTCGCCGTCGAAGACCGGCACCTCGAAGTCCAGGCCCTCGGTCCACGCGAGGCGGTCCTTGGCGTTCTGGCCCCACGGGTTGCCCTTGTTCTCCAGGTTCTTGAACATCCCACCCAGCTCGGTCGGGAAGTTCGACTCGATCATCACCTGGTAGCGGCGCATGTCCACGATGTGGTCGACGTGCTCGATGTCCACCGGGCACTGCTCCACACACGCACCACAGCTGGTGCACGACCACAACACGTCGGGGTCGATGACCCCCATCTCCTCCGGGCCACCGATCAACGGCCGCTCCGCCTCGGCCAACGCCAGCGCATCAATCTTCGCCAGCTTCGCTTCGGCATCGTCGCCGGTGATGCCGACCTCGTCCCCGGCCATGTCCTTACGGCCCCCGGCCAGCAGATACGGGGCCTTGGCGTAGGCGTGGTCACGCAGCGAGGTGATCAGCAGCTTCGGCGACAGCGGCTTGGCGGTGTTCCACGCCGGGCACTGCGACTGGCACCGACCACACTCCGTGCAGGTGGTGAAGTCCAGCCAGCCCTTCCACGAGAAGTCCTCGATCTTCCCCGCCCCGAACACGTCGGTGTCCGGGTCGGCCTCCTCGAAGTCCAGCGGCTTGCCCGCCGACATCATCGGCCTGACCGCACCCAGCGCGACACCACCGTCGTCCTCGCGCTTGAAGTAGATGTTGAAGAACGCGCTGAACCGGTGCCAGGCGATGCCCAT
>NZ_VWPH01000041.1 GCF_008630535.1 Saccharopolyspora hirsuta
TGAGGTGATCTCAGTGGGGTGGGGGTGGCTGAGGGGCTGAAGAGGTGTGGGCGTGGGGTCCTGGTAGAAGAAGTCTCACCACAAGATCGTCTTCGTAGGACCAGGACCCCACGTGATCACCTATAGTGCCACTCTTGATGTCGCCGAGGAACTCGCCCTCTACCTCAGCGGGCTTCTGACTGACGAACGCAGGCGACGTGGGACTGCGGTCGGGCGGCGGGCGTTGTCGACGTTCCACCAGGCGGTCATGGGGTTGCGGTGGTTCCGCGATCGCACCGCCATCCCCGCTCTGGCCCGCGACAACAACATCTCCCGCGCGACCGGCTACCGCTATATCGACGAGGTCATCGACGTTCTCGCCGACAAGGCCCCGGACTTACACCAAGCCCTGCTCACCGCGAAAAACGACGGTGCCAGGTATGTGATCCTGGACGGCACACTGTTGCCGTGCGACCGGCTCGGTGAGAAGACCACTAGCGTCACCGGCACCGAGATCGACCGCTGGTATTCCGGGAAACACCGCCAGCACGGCGGCACCATCCAGGCACTGACCACCCCCGAGGGATTCCCGATCTGGGTCTCACCAGTCGAACCCGGCTCGGTCCACGACATCACCGCCGCCGAAAACCACGCCCTCGGCGCGTTGTACTGGGCCGCCTCCCAACTCGACCTGCCCACCCTCGCCGACGGCGGCTACCACGGCACCGGCGCCGGAGTCCACACCATCATCAAACGCTCCAAAGCCGCACACGTCCTCGGCAGCCCGCTCAATACCGATCACCGCACCTACAACCTGCTCCAACGCAGCCTACGAGCCCTGGGCGAACGCGGATTCGCCCTGCTCACCCAACGCTGGCGCACCCTGCAACGCATCACCGCCAGCCCCCGCAAAACCGGCCACATCGCCCAAGCCGCACTCGTCCTCACCCACCACGAACACGGCCGAATCCACTGAGATCACCTCA
>NZ_VWPH01000042.1 GCF_008630535.1 Saccharopolyspora hirsuta
ACAACTCGTTTCAAAATGATCGGCGCGTCTGCTGGCCGTAGTTGATCAAGTGTGGGCATGCTGATGTGGTGATTGAGAAGTTGGTTCCCGACAGTCTGTGGCAGCGGGTGGAGCCGTTGCTGCCGCCGAGGCCTGTGCGGCGGAGTCGGTATCCGGGTCGGTTGCCGGTGGATGACCGGGCGGCGTTGGCGGGGATCGTGTTCGTGCTCAAGACCGGGATCTCGTGGCGGGAGCTGCCGCGTGAGGTGTTCGGCTGCTCCGGGGTGACCTGTTGGCGTCGGTTGCGGGACTGGACCGAGGCCGGGGTGTTCGACGCGGTGCACAAGCTCTTGCTTGACCAGCTGCGAGCGCTGGATCGGCTCGATCTGGATGTGGCGGTGGTGGATGGGTCGCATGTACGGGCGTTGAAAGGGGGGAAGCGACGGGCCCCTCGCCCGTCGATCGGGCTCGGCTCGGTTCCAAGCACCATGTGATCACCGACGGCAACGGTATTCCGCTCGTGGTGTCTGCTACTGGTGGCAACCGGCACGACAGCACGCAGCTCATACCCCTGGTCGAGGCGCTTCCAGTGATCCGCGGGAAACGCGGCCGGCCTCGTCAGCGCCCGCGCTGGCTCTACGGCGACCGCGGCTATGACTACGACCATCATCGCAAGACCCTGCGAGACAAGGGCATCGTCCCGCGAATCGCTCGCAAGAACACCGCTCACGGCTCCGGTCTCGGCAAGATCAGATGGGTAGTTGAGCGGATGTTCGCCTGGCTGCACCAGTTCAAGCGTCTACGGATCCGCTGGGAACGCCGAGCCGACATCCACCTTGGCCTCATGCACCTGGCCTGCGTCCTCGTCTGCTACCGCAAGCTGCCGACTTCATTATGAAACCAGCTGTAAG
>NZ_VWPH01000043.1 GCF_008630535.1 Saccharopolyspora hirsuta
ACACTGTCACCGACCTGCAGCGACTCCACCCGCACCCGCGGCGTCATGAGCTCCTCAGCGGTGCGCTCACCGAACCGCAACGACCGGTCCATCAACTCCGCCGTGGACTCATCCAACGTCCCGTGCTCAGCACTGGACCGCACGATCGACCCCAGCTCCTCCGGAGACCGCGCCGACCGCAACTCCTCCTGCGGCTCCACACCGAACCGCCGCACCACCCAGTTCGCGCTGTTGTTCATCGAATCGATCAACCACCGGAACACCCGCGAGAACCGGCCGTGATACCCCGACACCGCCCGCGCCGTCGGCAACGGCCGCGCGATCGCCAGATTCTTCGGCACCATCTCCCCGAACACCATCGACAACGTCGTCGCCAACAAGATCGCCAACGTCAACGACACCGCCCCAGCCCCAGCAGCCGGCAACCCCACCACCAACAACACCGGACGAATCAGCTCACCGATCAACGGCTCCGCCACATACCCGGTCACCAGCGTCGTCAACGTGATCGCGACCTGCGCACCCGACAACTGAAACGACAACGTCCGATGAGCCCGCTGCACCGCCCTCGCACGCTTGTCACCAACCGCATTCACATGCGCATCAACAGTGCTGCGCTCCAACGAGGTCAACGAGAACTCAGCCGCAACAGCCAACCCCGTGCCCAACGTGAGCACACCCACAAAAACCAGGCCCAAAACGGCCCACACAACATCCATCACCGGCCACCCCACCGGCGACCGCACACCAACTCAAAAACGCCGGGAAAACACCCCGGCCCGGTACTTCCCCCATCAGGGGATGGTGCCGCAGGCACTGAAGCCGTCACTCCTCGA
>NZ_VWPH01000044.1 GCF_008630535.1 Saccharopolyspora hirsuta
ATTGGCATGGCTTCGGCGGTGCGCTTCAGCCCCGCTACATTGTCGGCGCAGGACCACTTGACCAGTGAGCTATTACGCACTCTTTCAAGGATGGCTGCTTCTAAGCCAACCTCCTGGTTGTCTCAGCGATCCCACATCCTTTCCCACTAAGCGCACACTTAGGGGCCTTAGCCGATGCTCTGGGCTGTTTCCCTCTCGACGATGAAGCTTCTCCCCCACCGTCTCACTGCCACGCTCAACTCGAATGTATTCGGAGTTTGGCTGATCTCAGTAACCCGCGAAGGCCCATCAACCAACCAGTGCTCTACCCCACCCAAGCAACACGCGACGCTGCACCTAAATGCATTTCGGGGAGAACCAGCTATCACGGAGTTTGATTGGCCTTTCACCCCTACCCACAACTCATCCCCCAGGTTTTCAACCCTGGTGGGTTCGGGCCTCCACACGGTCTTACCCGCGCTTCACCCTGGCCATGGGTAGATCACCCCGCTTCGGGTCTACACCACGCGACTCACACGCCCTCTTCAGACTCGCTTTCGCTCCGGCTACCCCACACA
>NZ_VWPH01000045.1 GCF_008630535.1 Saccharopolyspora hirsuta
GCTCGTGCCCCCTCGCTGACCGCCGCGTTATGGCGACTGGCCTGGACGTTCACCAACTTCGCCATCCTCGATGGCACCGTCATCCGCACCGACCGTATCGCCGCGAACCGGCCGTTCTACTCCGGCAAACACCGCTATCACGGCATCAACCTGCAAGGACTCACCGACCCGGACGGCACCCTGATCTGGATCTCCAAGGGCATCCCGGCCGGGCTGGTCAACGACACCAGCGCCGCCCGAGCCCACCACATCCCCGACCTGGCCGAGCGAGCCAAGATCCTCCTGCTGGCCGACCGCGGCTACCACCAGACCGCCGAGAACGTGATCACCCCATACAAAAGCTGGCACGGCGAACTCACCCAGCCCTACCGCGACGCCAACACCGCCCACGCCCGCATCCGCTGCCAAGGAGAACGCGGCTTCGCCACCCTCAAAAACTGGCACGTCCTCGACCGCGTCCGCTGCTGCCCACACCAAGTCAGCACCCTCGCCCAAGCCATCCTCACCCTCCAACACGAAACAAGATGAAAAAGGCTCA
>NZ_VWPH01000046.1 GCF_008630535.1 Saccharopolyspora hirsuta
CGTAGATCATGAAAGTGCATTTCCTGGTTGAGCGGTGTCCATCCGCGTTCCTCGTCTCCGGCGAGGGCAGGTTTCCAGAACCGGCGGCGGAAGTTGCCCCGGCGGTGCAGACCGCCGTTGGCTCCGGTGAACACGAACCGGGCGTCGGGGTTGCGCTCACGGTGCTCGGTGAGTAGCTCGGCCAGGAACGGTGGGAGGTGCACGGGGCGGACGCTGGCCGGTGTCTTGGGCGGGCCGAGCTCGAGCCGCCCGCCGATTTCGTGCAGGGCGCCGAATTTCGGGTCGATCTCGATGCGCGGGTCGTCATCGAGGTAGGTGCGGATCCATTGCAGGCCGGCCAGCTCACCCCACCGCAGCCCGGTGAAGGCGTCGGTGATGGTCATCAGCCCGGCATCCGGAGGCATGCGCCCGGCGATGGCATCGACTTCGTCGGTGGTGGCGTGGGGGCGTTCGCGCGGGCCCTCGAAGTTGATGCGCAGCTTGAGGCACGGATTCTTCGCGATCAGTCC
>NZ_VWPH01000005.1 GCF_008630535.1 Saccharopolyspora hirsuta
ACCGGGGCAGGCCACGACACGGGGAGACCGGACGCGGACTCGGCCCGCGCGGGCATCCCCGCAGACACGACCACACCCGGTGCGGGGGTCGTGTCCACAGTCGTGGTCATCAGCGGTGTCATGACTCTATTCTCCCAACGATCGAACACAAATTCGAGCACATATCTGTCGCACGATCAGGTGATCAACAACCCACCCAAACACGAAAACCATTACGGCAGAATGAATTTCGAGCGTGATTCAGGAACCGGACGACGGCCGAGCCGCTCCCGCCGCCCCAGCTAAGGGGTACACCCGCAGCACCCCGCCACGACGAAACACCAACCGCCCACCAAGCTCGGACAACAGAAACCAACCCCACGCCGCCAGGCGACCTCCACCCACAGCACACCTCGAAGTGACACGTCGAGCCCCGCCGCAAGCCCGCCACCCAACACGGCCCCACGCCCCAACCTGCCGGTGGCACCGATCCCCGAACGGCCAAACACCCACACGGTCCCGGCCACCTCGCCACCCCGGGCAGGGTCGTCGTGAACCGGGGGGTTCGTTCCATACCGGGTCATCCCCGTGACATCAAGCCAAAACCGGGGCTGTGGGCTGGATGTCAAGCCTGAAACCCCGCAGGGGCGGCCGCCAGGCCGGGCTTGACATCCGGACCACAGCCCCCACAATCCCACCAACCACGGGGATGACCCCACCCAACGACACAACCGACAACAGCGTCAAGCACCTTGAAAACCCAACGACCTCCTAAAGCAGCTTGATGTCCTCGATCACCCAACGCTCCTCAACCCGCAAAAGCGTCATCTGCATCCGGTTCCGATCAATCCGAGGCACAGGATTGTTCACATTGGTGATCTCCTGATCGACGAACAACGCCACCACAGCACGATCCTGATCACCCTCGACGAGCCCAGCGGAGAGCACGGACCCCTTCGACACGGCCCGGTTCTGCCGGATCAACTCGGTCAAGCTCGAACTGATCTCCTTGTACTGCACAGCGAACTCCCCGTGCGAGTTGGCGGTGACGGCGGAGAAGTTCCGGTCCAGGTTGTTGAAGTCGTAGGTGGACAAGTCCGCGGCATAGGTGCGCGCGGCCTCCAGCGCAGTGCGGCGAGCGTCCTCCACGGCCCGCGCCCGCTGCAGCTGGAGTCCAAAGGTGCCCAGTACGGCGAGGATGGCCACGAGAACAACGGCGCCGAACAGCGCCTTCGGGCGGAGGGTCCGGCGGTGGAGGGGTTCGCGTTCCGGTTCGTCGGGCATCAGCGGACTCCTTGGAGCGGGACGGAATACCAGGATCGCGGGCCGAGGATGGTGGCTTGGCCGCCCGCGGTGCCGAGGCGGACTCCGGTGGCGGTGTTGCCGGTGGCCGGGTCGTAGGTGGTCATCGCCGGGCGCGGGGCGTTCGCGGCGCCGCGTTGGGAGACGTCGGGTTGGTCCGGTGGGCAGTGCCAGGTCAGGTCTGCTTCGCGGGGGGATGTTTCGGTGGGGGAGCGGCGTTCTGCTCCGGTGGCGCAGATCGGGCCTTGGGTTCCGATCAGGTAGAGGTCTGCGGTGTCGCCGTGCACCACACCGCCGAGGCCGGTCAGCGCTTTCGGGAGGGAGATGAGCAGCTGGTCCAGGGCTGGGGTGCGGACCGTGACGATCTGGCCGGTGGTGACCAGGTTGCCCAGGAGCGCGGTGGTGGCCGGGTCGTTGCGCGCGAACAGTTCGGTGAGGCGTCGGGTGGGGCTGGGGGCGGTGTCCAGGATTCGGTCGAGCTGGGGTTGGTGGGCGCGGATCTCGCCGGTCAGGGCGCGCAGGCCTGCTGCGAGTTCGCGGATCCGGTCGCCGTCGGGGCCGGTCAGCGGGCGGCTGGCGGCGATCAGGCGGTCGAGCTGCGGGCGGTGCTGGCGGGTGGCTTCGAGCAGGATCGCCGAGTTGTCCAGGATGCGGGTCAGTTCCGGGCCCTTTCCGGCCAGGCCGGTGGAGAGCGCTTCGGTGACCGCGGAGACGTCCTCCGGGCGGAGTTGTTCGCTGAGCTCCGTGAAGTGCACCAGCAGGGTGTCCAGCGGGATCGGGTGCTGCGTGCGTGCGGCTTCGATGGTGCTGCCGTCGCGCAGGTACGGCCCGGAGTCGCTGGTGGGTTGCAGGTCCACGGTCTGCACTGCCAGGGGCGTGGCCATGCTGATCACGGCCTTGCTGTCGGCCGGGACGCGTGTGTCGGGGTGCAGCGCGAGCTGCACCGAAACCCCGTCGCCACCGGGGTCGATGCGCACCTCGGCGACCGTGCCGACGACCACGCCCCGGTAGGTGACCTGCGAGCTCGGGGTGATCGACGCCGCGTCGGGCATGCGGGCGGTCACCAGGAGCGGGTCGCGCAGGGCTCGGGGCCCTGCGACGTTGGTGATCACGTAGTAGGTGCAGGCGATGCTGATCACCAGGAACAGCGCGAGCTGGGCCAGGACGAGGCGGCGGTTCATCGGGTGCCTCCGCGCAGGATCGAGTCGACGCCGCCCGCGGCGGGCGGTGGCATCGGGGCGCCGGGGGCCAGCAGCTGCACCACGGTTCCGGGCACGTCGAGGGTTCCGTTGAACAGCACGTAATCCCCGGGCGTGGCCTGCTGGATCAGGTCGAAGAACCGGTGCAGCGAACCGACCGTGGTGGCCAGGCCGCCGTCGAGGGACCGCAGATCGGCCAGCACCGGCCGGAACTTCTCCACCTGCTCGGTCAACGACTCGTCGGTCTGCTCGACCAGCGCGGCGGTGGCGGTGCTCAGCGCCGCGGTGTTGTCCAGCAGCTCGGTGAACCGCTGCCGCTCGGCCAGCAGCACGTCGATCGCGGGGCGCACCTGGGTCAGCGCGGCGTCCAGCGACTCCTGGCCGTCGGCCAGGTGCTGCGAGGTCGCGTGCACCGAGTCGATGAGCCAGGTGAGCTCGGTGCGGTGCTGGTCCAGCGAGGTCAGGGTCCGCTCCAGCTGGCCCAGCAGGTCGCGCACCTGCTGCTCGCGGCCGCCGAGCGCGGTGTTGAGCTCGGTGACCACGGTCCGCGCCTGGTCGAGCCCGGCGCCGTTGAGCAGCGTGCTGGCCGCTGCCAGCGCGTTCTCCACGTCCGGCCCGCGCGAGGTCCGCTCGAGCGGGATGACCGAGCCGTCGCCGAGCACCGGTCCGTCCGATGTGGGCGGTGGTTGCAGGACCACGAACTCCTCGCCCAGCGGCGAGGCGAGTTCGAGGCGCGCGGTGGTGCCCACCGGCAGCCGCACCTGCGGGTCGATGTCGAGCTCGACCAGCGCCTGGAAGTTCTCGGTGCCGATGTCCGACACCCTGCCCACCACGGCCTGCCCCAGTCGCACCGCCCCGCCCATCGGCAGCCGCCCGACGTCGCTGAACACCGCGGTGACCTGGTACCCGGAACCGCCCGTGCCGACGGGCGCGTTCTGCAGGCTGAGCCCGCACGACGTGGTCAGCAGCACCGCAGCGAGCACGAAGCGCTTCACCGGCCACCTCCCAGCACCGCGCGCAGCGGTTCGATGTCCGGCGGGAACGGGACGGGGTTGGTGATGCCCGCGCCGGTGCACAGCGGGAGCGGCAGCTCGCGGCACAGGCGCGCGGTGGTGTCGAACTGGCTGAGGTTGCTGGAGATGTTCAGCCGCAACCGCAGGCGTTGGTCCGGGGTGATGGCGCGGGTGAAGTTGTCCATCGTCAGCGGCATCGTGTCCAGCGTTTCGGCCAGCTCCTGCTGCCGGGCGGCCAGGGTGCCAGCGAACTGGGCCAGCTGTCCGACGTCGCCGCCGAGCTGCTCGCCGTGGCGCCGCACGAGGTCGTCCACGGCGAGCAGCACGTCGGACAGCTTCGCGAGCGCATCGCCGATTTCCGCTTGCTGCGCCTGGAAGTCCGCCCCGGCCTGCGCGGTGGAGGCGGCCAGCGCGTCCACCGTGTCGCGGTGCTGCAGGAGCAGCTGGACCAGCTGGTCGAGGTCGTCGACCACCGAGCCGAGGTCGCCGCTGCTCGCGGCCAGCACCTCGCTGGCCCGCGACAGCTCGGTGATCGCGTCCCGGATCTGCGGCCCGCGTCCGTCGAGCGAGGCGGCGCTGCTGCGCAGCAGCCGGTCGAGCACCCCGGGGTCGCCGCCGGACGGCCCGAAGGCGGCCAGCAGCGAGTCCAGGGACGCGGCGAGCTGGTCGAACCGGATCGGCGAGTGGGTGCGCTGCACCGGGATCAGCGCACCGTCGGCGAGTTGCGGACCACCGGTGTGCGCGGGCCCCAGCTCGACGTAGCGGTCGCTGATGATCGCCGGGCTCATGATGTAGGCGTGCGCGTCGGCGGGGACCGCGGTGTCGGCGGGCATCGTCATCCGCACCCGCACCGTCGCGCCCTGCGGCTCCACGGATTCGACCCGGCCCACCGGCACGCCGAGGATCGCCACCCGGCTGCCGGGGAAGATGCCGTCGGCGAAGGTGAAGTCGGCGGCCACCCGCAGCTGCGGGCGCGGTGCCAGCAGGGTGAACCAGGTGCCGGTGACCAGCGCGGTCAGCACGCAGCAGACGACCACCAGCTTCCGGCTCATCGGCACCCCTCGAACAGTCCGGCGGCGCAGAGCACGTTGTCCGGCACGGGCCCCAGCGGCGCCGAGACGTCGGCCCACGGCCCGTTCCCGGTGGCGTTGGCCAGGTATCGACCGGCCGGACCGAGCCGCTGCAGGCTCTCGCCGATGGCTTGGTCGTTGCGCTCCAGCGAGTCGGTGAGCGCGTGCAGATCGCCCAGCAGCGGGTCCAAGACGTCGCGGTTGTCGGCGACCAGCCGGTGCAGGTGGCCGGTGACGGTGTGCACGTCGGTGATCAGCTGGCGGACGACGGTCCGGCGCTGCTGCAGCGTGTCGACGACGAGTTGCGCATCGCCCAGCAGCGTCACCAGGGTGTCCTGCTGCTCGACCAGGGGCGTGGTCAGGGTCTGCGTGCTGCGCAGCAGCTCCTGCAGCTGCGCACCGCGCTCACCGATGACCGCCGATGCCGCCGCCACCCCGTTGAGGGCATCGCCGAGCAACTGCGGGTCCTGCGGCGTCACCTCCTCCAGAGCGCCGATCATTCGGCGCAGCTGCGGAAGGTCGAGGCCGTCGGCGGTGGACTTCGCGTCGGACTGGAGCTCGTCGAGGCTGTAGGGCACCGAGGTCCGGTCGAGCGGGATCGTCGCGCCGGGGGAGAGCTGTCCCGGACCGGTGGACTCCACGCCCAGGTATCGGGTCCCGAGCACCGTGCGCAGCTTGATCGCGGCGGTCGTGCTCCCGCCGAGCGCCTGCTCGCCGTCCAGCCGGAACGAGACGCGCACCCGGTCCCCGGCCAGCGCCACACCGGTCACCCGGCCCACCGGCACCCCGGCGAGCATGACCTGGGTGCCTTCGGTGAGCCCGGCGGCGTTGGCGAACTCGGCGTGGTACTCGTCGGTGCGCAGCAGGAACAGCAGCCGGGGCACCGTCGCCGAGGCGGTCAGCAGCAGGAGCACCACGACCGCGCCGATCGCCCCGTTGACCAGCACCTTCCTCATCGGCACACCTCCGTGTGCGGGCCCGCCCCGAGGTCGACCTGGACCCCGTCGACGGCGACGCTGAGGTTGCAGAGGTAGACGTTCACCCAGGACCCGTAGCTGGTCGCGCGGCCCAGCGTGTTCAGGAACGCGGGCATCTCCTGCACGGCACCGTCGATCTGGGCCTGGTTGCGCACCAGCATCCCGGTGATCTCCTGCACCGAGCGCACGTCGCGGGACAGCTGCGGTCCGAGCCCGTCGAGCAGCTGAGCGAGCGAGCTGGCGGCCTCCGCACCGGAGTCGATGGCTGCGGCGATCGACTCCCGGCTGGCGGCGGTCTCCGCGGCCAGCCGCCCGAGCTCGTCCACGAGCCCGCGCAGGTCGTCGCGCCGCTGCTGCACCGTGCCGAGCACGGCGTTGAGGTTGTTGATCACCTCGCCGATGACCTGGTCGCGGGAGGCCAGGGTTCCGGTGAGCGACACGATCCGCGTCAGCAGCGCGGACACGGTGCCGCCTTCGCCCTGGAAGACCGCCACGATCTCGTGCGCCAGCTGGTTGACCTGCGCGGGTTCCAGCGCGTCGAAGAGCGGCTTGAACCCGTTGAGCAGCGCGGTGAGGTCCAGCGCCGGTCGGGTCCGCTCGACCGGGATCGTCGCGCCCGGTGGCAGCGGTGGGCCGCCCTGGCCCGGGGTCAGGGAGAGCGCGCGGGCGCCGGTGAGGTCGGCGTAGCGGATCACGGCGAGCCCGGTGGCGGGGACGGGTTGCTCGGCGGCGACCTCGAAGTCCACCTCGGCGAGCCCGCCGCGCGCGACGACCCCGGTCACCGTCCCCACCCGAACCCCGGCCACGGTGACGTCGTTGCCCGGCTGCAGCCCGGCGACGTCGGTGAACACCGCGCGGTAGGGCACCGACCGGCCGGTCGTCGGGTTCGTCAGCGTGTTCACCACGACGACGCCGCAGAACAGCGACACGAGCACGAAGGCGGCGAACCGGAGCTTCACGGCGTGACCACCTCCGTCCCGCGCACCAGCGGCCCCAGCAGCAGTCCGAGCGCATCGGAGGCGGGAGGCCGTCCGGGCAGCAGCGGCGCGAGCTCGCGCAGCGCGTCGCGCTCCCGCGGGCCGCCCACCGGCCCGATCGGCCCGCTCGGTCGCGCATCGCGGCAGTTGGGCCCGGCCATGCCGGGGTAGCGCGGGCAGTCCTCGGGCCCGTAGGGGTACGGCCGGTGCAGCGTCCCGGCCATGCGGATCTTGAAGAAGCCCGTGGACAGCGAGCGGTTCGCACCGTCGAGGAAGGCGTCCAGCCCGGCCGCGCTGTCGCGCACCGCGCCCGGGTGGCGGCCCAGCACGTCGGCGACCGGATCGGTGGACCGCACGAGCTGGATGATCCGCTGGGAGTTGGTGTCGACGAACCGCTGCGACTGCTCGGTGAACGCCAGCCCCGCGCCGAGCAGGTCTCCGATGTCCTGGCGGCGCTGCACGATCGTGCCCGACAGCGCGACGGCGTCGTCCAGCGCCTGCACCGCATCCGGCGCGGCACCGGCGACGTCCTCGGCGAGCGCGGTGATGTCGGCGAGGTCCTCGCCGGTCAGCGGCGGGTTGGCGGTCAGCTGCGAGGCGTCGTCGAGCAGGGCGCCCAGCTGCTCGCCCCGCCCGCGCAGGGCTTCGGCCAGGGCGGCGAGCGAGACCTGGAGCTGCGCCGGTTGCAGCGAGTCGACCAGCTCGTAGAGGCGGCTGTAGGCGTGGTAGAGCTGCATGGTGGGCCGGGAGTCGTCCGCGGCGAGCTCAGCACCGGGAGCGAGCGCTGCGCCGGAGGTCCCCGGGGCGATGAGGTCGAGGTACTGGTCGCCGAACACGGTCCGCGGCATCAGCCGGACCCGCACGTCGGCCGGGATGTCGGCGAAGCTGCCGGGTTCCATCCGCAACGTAAGGCGGGACCCCTGCAACCCGGGGTCGACGGCCGCCAGCCGCCCGACCCGCACCCCGCGGTACTGCACGGGCGTTTCCGGCCGGATCAACCCGGCCGCGGCCGGAAGCACCGTCGTGACTTCGGGTTTCGCGCGCAACGCGCCCGCGCCGCCGAGCACGACCAGCACGGCCACCAGGACCAGCAGGAGCAGTCCCGCCGCCCCGCGGGCGGCGAGCGTCCGGCGCGCGTTGGCTCCCAGCGGTTCGCTCATGTCATATCCCCAGCGCCGGTAAGGTCGGCCGCACGCCCCAGAAGGCGATGCTCAGCAGCACGTCGGCGACCGTGATGGTCACGATGCTGGTGCGCAGCGCGCGTCCCGCGGCTTTGCCCACGCCTTCCGGGCCGCCGCTGGCGTAGTAGCCGTAGGCGCAGTGCACCAGCGTCACCACGATCGCGAACGCGACGGCCTTGACCAGCGAGAAGAACACGTCGTCGGCGGTGAGCACGAGCCGGAAGTAGTAGTTGTAGGTGCCCTCGGAGACGCCGTTGAGCTGCACCACCGCGATCCCGGTGGCCAGGTAGGAGGCGAACAGGCCGACCAGGTACAGCGGGATCACCGACAGGAACGCCGCCATCATCCGGGTGCTGACCAGGTACGGCAGCGACCGCACCGACATCGCCTCCAGGGCGTCGATCTCCTCGGAGATGCGCATCGCCCCCAGCTGCGCGGTGAACCCGGTGCCGACCTTGGCGGCCAGCGCGATGCTGGCGACCAGCGGGGCGATCTCGCGGGTGTTCACCACGGCGGCGGCCAGCCCGGTCATCGGCGAGAGGCCGAGCAGGTCCAGCCCGCGGTAGCCCTCCAGGCCGACCTGGGTGCTCGAGACGAACGACATCGCGAACACCACGCCGATCGTGCCGCCACCGGCCAGCAGCGAGGCCGAGCCGAGGCTGATCTCGCCGACCAGGCGCGCGACGTCCCGCCGGTAGCGCGCCAGCACGTGCGGGATGGCGGCGATCGCCCGGAGGTAGCAGGTGAAGTGCAGTCCGGCGGCGGCCAGCAGGTCCACCGCGGACCTGCGCCCGCGGGCGGCCATCAGTACTCGCCCTTCGCGGGCACGAGCACCGGGTACAGCTCGGTGATGACCGCGTTCGCGACGAAGACCAGCACGAACGAGATCACCACGGCCTCGTTGACGGCGTTGGCCACCCCGCCGGGCCCGCCCCGGGCGGTCAGCCCCTTGAAGCAGGACACCAGCGCGGCCAGCACCGCGAACACCGCGGCCTTCAGCAGCGCCACGACGAAGTCCGGGACGCGGGAGAACTGCGTCAGGGTGCGCAGGAACGCCCCCGGCGCGTCGCCGAGCACCAGGACCTGGAACAGGAACGTCGTCGTGATGCCGACCAGCAGCACGATGCACGCCAGCAGCGCGTTGACCACCACCGCGGCCACCACCCGGGGAACCACCAGGCGTTCCACGACCGGCAGCCCCATCACCTCCAGGGCGTCGACCTCTTCGCGGATCTTGCGCGCGCCCAGGTCCGCGCACATCGCCGAGCCGCCGACCCCGGAGATCATCAGCGCGCAGATCAGCGGCGCGGCCTGGCCGACGATCACGAAGGCGACCACCGCTCCGCCGTAGCCCTGCGCACCCAGCTGTCCGGCCAGCGAACCGACGTTGAGCGCCACCACGACACCCAGCGGAATCGTCACCAGCAGCGCGGGAAGGGTGGTGACCGAGGCCAGGAAGGTGGCCTGCCGCAGGAACTCCGCGACGTTGAACCGGGCCCGGCCAACGGTCCGGAAGGCGGCTCCGGCGGTGCGCACCGCGAAGTCCAGGAGCAGGCCGACCTGCAGCAGGGCGTCGGCGATCGGGCCGCGGGCGGTGGGCAGTTCCCGGTGCATCCGGCACTCCTCCCCGTCGAGGTGCCTGCAGGACCTCGAACGAGCGCACGGCTGGAGTTGTTGCGGGCGGCGGTCAGGAGAAACCCGTTCGGCCGAGCGGCCCCGGATTCCGGCAGCCCGCCGCGGATCGCGGTGGAGGGGAACGCGCGGGTCGAACACCTGCGCGTTCGGCTGGGGCGTCAGGTCCGGGAGGCGGGAGCCGCGGCGGGAGGGCCGGTGCCGCGGCGGCGCACGGTGGCGGGGTGGTCCGGATTCCGCGTGTGGTCGGCTTCGATCACGGCGCGTTCCCTTCGTCGTGAACCTGCGGACCGCGAGTGTGCGGACCACGGTCTTGGGTCCGTCGCCCGGGTGTCAATGCCCGCCACCCGAATGCCGCGCGGCCGATCAGGTGGGGATCCGCGGTGCGCCGACCGGGCCGCCGCGCCCGCGCGCGGATGTCCACTGTGGTCCGTCTGATCATTTGTCCAATGTGGATCTACGGATGGCAGTCCGAGTTCGAACACCGGCTCGATCCAAGGAAAACGGGTGGTCGTCGGCTCACCCTGCGGGGTGGCTGCGCTGCTCATACGATGCCGGTTGCGCCTCCTGACCGGCGGATAGGAGGAGGGTCGATGGTCCTGTCGCTGCCCGATGGCACGCTGTCCGGGGAGGAATCCGACCACCCGAACAGCGTCGCACGTTCGGGTGATTTTCCGCGCAGTGCGGCAGTGCTCGCCCGGATGCGCTCGGAGAACTTCCCGGTCGCCTCCCGGATCCTGCCGCACGGCCTGCGACAGCACCTGCACGCGCTCTACGGGTTCTTCCGGCTGGTCGACTTCGCCGGGGACGAGGCGCCGGGCAACCGCGGCGCGCTGCTGGACTTCCTGGAGGTCGACCTCCGCCGGGCCTACCAGGGCGCGGCCCGCATCCCGATCCTGCGGGCCCTGACCGCCACGGTCACCGAGTGTGCCATTCCGCACGAGGTGCTGGTCAAGTTGATCGATGCCAACCGGCAGGACCAGCGGGTGCGCCGCTACCGGACCTTCGACGACCTGCTCGACTACTGCGCGTTGTCGGCCAACCCGGTCGGGGAGGCGGTGCTGCACGTCTTCGGCCGGGCCGAACCGCCGCTGATCGAGCTGTCCGACCGGATCTGCAGCGCGCTGCAGATCCTGGAGCACTGCCAGGACATCGCCGAGGACTACCGGCAGGACCGGGTGTACCTGCCGACCGACGACATGCGGCGGTTCGGGTGCGGGGAACCCGATCTCGTGGCCGCGCGCGCCCCGACCCGCCTGCGCGGGCTGGTGAAGTACGAAGTGGACCGGGCGCGGCGGATGCTCGAGTCGGGCGCCCCGCTGATCGGCCGGTTGTCCGGCACGGCCCGGGTCGCGGTCGCCGGTTACGTGGCCGGTGGCCGGGCCACCGCGGCGGCCTTCGCGGCGGCGGGCCACGACCCGCTGGGGCGCGACGTGCGGCCGAGCCGGTGGCGCACGTTCGTCGAATGGGGGCGGTTGTCCGTGTTGGGAGGCGCGTGGTGACCGAATCGGCGCGGGTCCGGGACGCCTATCTGGAGTGCGAGCGGATCACGCGGGAGCAGGCGCGGAACTTCTCCTACGGCATCCGCCTGCTGCCCGCCCCGAAGCGGCGGGCGCTGTCGGCGGTGTACGCCTTCGCCCGCCGCGTCGACGACATCGGGGACGGCGACCTGCCGCCGCAGGAGAAGCTGCGCCAGCTCCGGGAAGCCCGCGAGGACGTCCACGCGGCCAGCACCGGCTCGAGCGACCCGCTGCTGGTCGCGCTGGCCGACGCGGCCGAGTGGCTGCCGCTGCCGATGGGGGCTTTCGACGAGCTGATCGACGGCTGCGAAGCCGACGTGCGCGGTGCCCGGTACCGGACCTTCGACGAGCTGCTGCACTACTGCCGGTGCGTGGCCGGTTCGATCGGGCGCCTGTCGCTGGGCGTGTTCGGCGCCCTCGACCAGGTCAAGGCCGAGCGGCGCGCGGATGCCCTCGGCGTCGCGCTGCAGCTGACCAACATCCTGCGCGACGTCCGGGAGGACCACCGCGACGGGAGGGTGTACCTGCCGACCGAGGACCTGGAGCGCTTCGGGGTGCGGCTGCAGCCCGGCTACGGGCTGGTCGAGGACCAGCAGCGGTGGTCGGCGCTGATCCGCTTCCAGGCAGCCCGGGCCGAGCAGTGGTACGGCGAGGGGCTGCGCCTGCTGCCGATGCTGGACCGGCGCAGCCGGGCGTGCTGCGCGTCGATGGCCGGGATCTACCACGAGCTGCTGGCGCGCATCGCCGCCGATCCGGGGGCCGCGCTGAACCAGCGGACCTCGTTGTCGGGCTGGCGCAAGGCCGGGGTCGCGGCGCGCTCCTTGGCGGGGATGGCGCCGTGAGCCGCGGGCGCGTGGTGGTGGTCGGCGGCGGGCTGGCCGGGGTGACCGCGGCGCTGGACCTGGCCGAGGCCGGATTCGCGGTCGAACTGCTGGAGACGAGGTCGCGGCTCGGCGGCGCCACCTACTCGTTCCAGCGGGGTGACCTGGTCGTCGACACCGGGCAGCACGTCTTCCTGCGCTGCTACACCGCCTACACCGACCTGCTGCGGCGCATCGGGGCCCGGGACCGGATCAGCATGCAACGCCGGTTCCGCGTACCGGTGCTCAGCCCGAACGGCCGCGCTTCGCTGCTGCACCGCTGGAACCTGCCAGCACCCGGGCACCTGCTCCCGGTGCTTCTGGATTACCGGCAGCTGACGGCGGCCCAGCGGGCACGGGTCGCGCGGACCTCGCTCGCACTGCGGATGCTCGATCCGGCCGACCCCGCGCTGGACGAGATCAGCCTCGGGGAGTGGCTGCGCCAGCACGGCGAATCCCCGCGCGCGGTGGCGGCGCTGTGGGGGATGCTCGGCCTGGCCGCGCTCAACGCGGATCCGGACGATGCGTCGATGTTGTTGGCCGCCAAGGTCTTCCGCACCGGAGTGCTCGACCGCAGCGACAGCGCGGACATCGCCATCCCGCAAGCACCGCTGGCCCAGCTGCACGGCGACGCCGCGCACCGAGCGCTGCTGGCCGCCGGTGCCGGTGTCCGGGTGCGCTGCCGGGCGCGGGCGATCCGGCGCGCTGGAGCGGATTTTCACGTCTTCGCGAAGGAGGGCGGGAACAGCCGCGAGTTCTCGGCGGACTCGGTGGTCCTGGCGGTGCCGCACCAAGCGGCGGCCGGGCTGCTCGCGGACCTGCCGGTGCCCGGCACCGCGACCTGGGCGGGCCTGTCGGCCGCGCCGATCGTCAACGTGCACCTGCACTACGACCGGCAGGTCACCGGCCTCCGGATGGCCGCGGTGCTGGATTCCCCGGTGCAGTGGGTCTTCGACCGCACCGCGATCTCTGGCGCAACGCACGGCCAGTACCTGGCGCTGTCGCTGTCGGCCGCCCAGGAGTACGTCGATCAGCGCACCGAGGACCTGCGCGCGCTGTTCGTCCCGGCAGTGCAGCAGCTCTTCCCGCGAGCCCGCGAGGCGCGGCTGCTCGACTTCTTCGTCACCCGCGAACCCCGCGCCACCTTCCGGCAGGCACCGGGCACCGCCGCGATCCGCCCGGACGCGCGCACCCCGGTGCCGGGGTTGGTGCTGGCCGGGGCGTGGACGGGCACGGGCTGGCCGGACACCACGGAGGGCGCGGTGCGCAGCGGGGCGCGCGCGGCCGAGGTGGTGGCCGCGGACCTGCGGGAGCGACACGGCGTGGAGGTGACCGCATGACGACCGTTCTGCCGCCGGTGCTGCTCACGGCGCGGGAGTCCGTGGACCCCGTGCTGCGCCGCGCGGTCGCCCAGCTCGACCCGGACACCCGCCGCGTGTGCGAGTACCACTTCGGCTGGCGGGGCATCGACGGATCCGCCGAGGGCGGCGGGGGCAAGGCCCTGCGACCGGCGATGGTGCTGCTGTCCGCGCAGTGCGCGCGCCCGCCGGGACCGGCGGACCAGGCCGTCGCGGCCGCGGCGGCGGTGGAGCTGGTGCACAACTTCTCGCTGCTGCACGACGACGTGATGGACGGCGACACCTCCCGCCGCCACCGCGCCACCGCCTGGACGGTGTTCGGCCGCCCCGCTGCGCTGCTGGCCGGGGACGCGCTGCTGTCGCTGGCCACCGAGGTGCTGCTGGGGTCGAGCTCCCCGCACGCCGCGGCCGCGGCCCGGTCGCTGTCGGCCACCACCCGCGTGCTGATCGCCGGGCAGGCCGCGGACCTGGACTTCGAGCACCGCAGCGAGGTGACGCTGGAGGAGTGCCTGCACATGGCGCACGACAAGACGGCCGCGCTGCTGGCCTGCGCGACCTCGATCGGCGCGCTCACCGCCGGGGCGCCCGAGGACACCGTGTTCGGCCTGCACACCTTCGGCACCGAACTGGGGATGGCCTTCCAGCTGGTGGACGACCTGCTCGGGTTGTGGGGCGACCCGGAGGTCACCGGCAAACCGGTGCTGTCGGACCTGCGCGCCCGCAAGAAGTCCGTGCCCGTGGTGCACGCGCTGAACTCGGGGACCGCCGCGGGCAACCGGCTGCGCGAGCTGTACGCCCAGCCCGAACCGCTCACCGAGCAGCAGCTGCGCGAAGCCGCCGAGATGGTGCAGCGCGCCGGTTCGGCCGACTGGACCCGCCAGGAGTGCCAGCGCCGGTTGGCCGCCGCCGACCGGCACCTGCCGCGCGGCCCGCGGGAGACCACCGAGGCGTTGACCGAACTCGCCGCGTTCATCGTACGGAGGAAGCTTTGACCGATCAGTTGCAGAAGCGGCCCACCCGCGCGGTCGTGATCCCCGATCCGCGGACCGCGCTGGTCGCCGCCCGCGACCACCTGCTGTCCCGGCAGCACCCGGACGGCTGGTGGAAGGGCGAGCTGGAGACCAACGTGACCATGGACGTCGAGGACCTGCTGCTGCGACAGTTCCTCGGCATCCGCACCGCGGTGGAGACCGAGCAGGCGGCCCGCTGGATCCGCTCCCAGCAGCGCTCCGACGGGACCTGGGCCAACTTCCACGGAGGTCCGGGCGACCTGTCCACCACGGTGGAGGCCTACACCGCGCTCAAGCTGGCCGGTGACGACGTCGACGCCGAGCACATGACCGCCGCCCGCAACTGGATCCTGGAGCAGGGCGGGCTGGAGGCCACCCGGGTGTTCACGCGGATCTGGCTGGCGCTGTTCGGCGAGTGGTCCTGGGACGAGCTGCCCGCCATGCCGCCGGAGGTCGTGCTGCTGCCCAGCTGGTTCCCGCTGAACGTGGCGGACTGGGCGTGCTGGGCGCGCCAGACGGTGGTGCCGCTGACCGTGGTGTGCACCCTGCGGCCGCGCCGGGACCTGGGCATCACGGTGCGGGAGCTGCGCACCGGACGCCCCCGCCCGCCGGTTCGGGCCGAGTGGTCCTGGAAGTACGGGTTCCACCTGCTCGACCGGGTTCTGCACCGGTACCAGAAGCACCCGCTGCGCACGCTGCGCAAGCACGCGATGCTGCGCGCCGCGGAGTGGATCGTGGCCCGCCAGGAGGCCGACGGGTCGTGGGGCGGGATCCAGCCGCCGTGGGTGTACTCGCTGCTGGCGCTGCACCTGCTCGGCTACCCGATGGACCACCCGGTGCTGCGGCAGGGCCTGGCCGGGCTGGAGCGGTTCCTGATCCGGGAGCAGACCGCCGACGGCGTGGTGCGGCGGCTGGAGGCCTGCCAGTCACCGGTGTGGGACACCGTGCTCGGCATGCAGGCGCTGCACGACGCGGGCGTGCCCAGCGCGCACCCGGCGCTGCGCCGGGCCACCGACTTCCTGCTGGCCGAGGAGATCCGGGTCAAGGGCGACTGGTCGGTCCGCCGCCCGCACCTGCCCGCCGGGGGCGGCTGGGCGTTCGAGTTCGAGAACGACGGCTACCCGGACATCGACGACACCGCCGAGGTGCTGCTGGCGCTCAACCGCATGGACCACCCGGACCGGGTCGCGGTGCAGGGCGCGATCGAGCGCGGCACCCGCTGGCTGCGCGGCATGCAGTCGGCCGACGGCGGCTGGGGCGCCTTCGACGCCGACAACACGCGGCAGCTGATCCGCAAGCTGCCGTTCTGCGACTTCGGCGAGGTGATCGACCCGCCGTCGGCCGACGTCACCGCGCACGTCGTCGAGGCGCTGGCCGCGCTGGGCCACGACGAAGAGGTCGTCCAGCGCGGGGTGAAGTGGCTGCTGCGCAACCAGGAGAAGGACGGCTCCTGGTTCGGCCGCTGGGGCGCCAACCACGTCTACGGCACCGGGGCGGTGGTCCCGGCCCTGGTGCGCGCCGGAATCAAGCCCGAGCACCGGGCCCTGCGGCGCGCGGTCAAGTGGCTGGAGAAGCACCAGAACCCCGACGGCGGCTGGGGCGAGGACCTGCGCTCCTACGACGATCCGGCGTGGATCGGCCGCGGCGACTCCACGGCGTCGCAGACCGGGTGGGCGCTGCTGGCGCTGCTGGCCCTGGGGCGGCACAAGACCGACGCGGTCCAGCGCGGTGTGCAGTACCTGGCCCGCACGCAGCGGCCGGACGGCGGCTGGGACGAGCCGCAGTTCACCGGAACGGGCTTCCCCGGCGACTTCTACATCAACTACCACCTGTACCGGGTGATCTTCCCGCTGACCGCCCTCGGCAGGTACCACCGGGCCGGGGAGTGAGATGCCCGCACGGCTGCTGATCTGCGCACCGCTGGGCCTGGAGGCCCGGGCGCTGCGGGCGGCACTCGGCCGGAACTCCGTTCGCCGCACGGGCTTCGGCCCGCGGCGCAGCGCGCGCAGCGCGACCGCCCTCGCCGCTGCGGACTTCGACCTGCTCGTCGTCGCCGGTCTCGGCGGCGGCGTCGGTGAAGACGTCCGCAGCGGCGACGTGGTCGTGGCCGACGAGGTCCGCGGGCCGGACGGCGCGGTGCGGTGCAGCTCCGCGCCCGCACTGGTCGCGGAGCTGCACCGCGCCGGGTTCCCGGTGCACTGCGGGCCGATCCTGACCACCCGGCACGTCGTGCGCGGTGCGCAGCGGGCGGAACTGGCCGCCACAGGCGCGCTGGCGGTCGACATGGAATCCGCGGTGCTCGCCCGCGCCGCAGGCGCGCGGGGGATCGCGGTGGTGCGGGTCGTGCTCGACACCGCGGAGCAGCCGCTGCTGCGGCCGGGAACACCTCGCCGGACCATGACCGCGCTCGCCCGCCTGCACGCCGTCGGCTCCTGCCTGTCGAGGTGGAGCCGCGTCGCATCACCGGAGAACCGCCACGCACCCGAGGAGGTGTTCTGAATGGGCATTCCCGTGCGCCAAGCCGTCCGCGTCGGGGCCTACCTGGTCAAGCAGAAGCTGGCCCGCCGCGAGAAGTTCGCCCTGACCCTGGAGCTGGAGCCGCTGTTCGCCTGCAACCTCAAGTGCGCGGGCTGCGGCAAGATCCAGCACCCGGCGAACGTGCTCAAGCAGCGGATGCCGGTGGAGCAGGCCCTCGCCGCGGTGGAGGAGTGCGGTGCCCCGGTGGTCTCGATCGCCGGCGGCGAACCGCTGATGCACCCGGAGATCGAGGTCATCGTCGAGGAGCTCGTCAAGCGCCGGAAGTTCGTCTACCTGTGCACCAACGCGCTGCTGCTGCCCCGCAAGCTCGACCGGTTCCGCCCCTCGCCGTACTTCGCGTGGGCGGTGCACATCGACGGGTTGGAGGAGCGGCACGATGCCTCGGTGTGCAAGAAGGGCGTCTTCGCGCAGGCGGTGGACAACATCAAGGAGGTCCAGCGGCGCGGGTTCCGGGTGACCACGAACTCCACGTTCTTCACCTCCGACACCCCGCAGTCGGTGATCGAGGTGCTGGACTACCTCAACGACGACCTGCAGGTCGACCAGATGATGCTCTCCCCGGCCTACGCCTACGACAAGGCGCCGGACCAGGAGCACTTCCTGGGCGTCGCGGAGACCCGCGAGCTGTTCCGCAAGGTCTTCGCCGACGGCCGCCGGCGCCGGTGGCGGTTCAACCACTCGCCGCTGTTCCTGGACTTCCTGGCGGGCGAGGTCGACTTCCGCTGCACGGCGTGGGCCATCCCGTCCTACTCGCTCTACGGCTGGCAGCGGCCGTGCTACCTGATGAACGACGGCTACGTGGCGACCTACCGAGAGCTGCTGGAGGAGACCGACTGGTCGAGCTACGGGCGCGGCAACGACCCCCGCTGCGCGAACTGCATGGCGCACTGCGGCTACGAACCGACCGCGGTCCTGGCCACCATGGGCTCGCTGCGGGAGTCGATCCGAGCACTGCGCGGCTAACCGAACCTGCGGGCCAGGGCGCGGAACAGGCCGGGCAGGGCGCCCTGCAGCCGGGCGGGCACCGCGAGCCACGCGGGGACGAAGACCTCCGCCCGACCGCGCTGAACGCCCCGGACCAGCGCCGCAGCGACCTCCTGCGGCGTCAGCATCCGCGGGAAGCGCCGGTCGTAGCGGCGACCGGCGAAGAACGGCGTGCGCACCGCGCCCGGGAACACCGTGGTGACCCCGATGTCGTCGAGGTGGCGCAGGCTCTCGGCGAAGGCCCGCACACCGGCCTTGGTGGCCGCGTAGACCTCCTCGTCGCGCACGCCGACGACCGCGATCGAGGACACGAAGACGACGTGCCCGCGCCGCCGCCGCAGCTCCGGCAGCACCGCGCTGGTCAGCAGCACCGGCGCGGTCAGGTTCACCGCCATCAGCGCCTCCACCTGCTCGGCCGACATCGACGCCAGGTCACCGGCCCACCCGACTCCCGCGCAGTGCACCAGCAGGTCCACCCGCCGCGCTGCGGTGACGACGCGGTCGAGCCCGGTCGGGTCGGTCAGCTCGGCGGCCAGCGCCCGCCCCCCGGTCCGCTCCGCCACCTCCGCCAGCCGCCGCTGGTCGCGGCCGACGAGCACGAGCTGGCACCCGTGCGCGGCCAGCTCGGCGGCCGCGGCCGCACCGATGCCCGAGGAAGCACCCGTGACCAGCGCGGTCCGGCCGCGCACCGTCAGCCCCACGTCGCGTCCGCTGGGCCGTCGCTGCGGTCGAGAATCCGGCGCAGCTGCTCGCTGCGGCGGGTCAGCACCGCGATGCCGATGACGATGACCACCGCGGAGACCACCTCGCCGGTGAGGATGGCGGGGGAGGACTCGATCCGCTCGCCCAGCCAGCTCACCCCGATCGCGGCCGCGACCAGCGGGTCCACCGTGGTGATCACCGCGAGCGCGGGCGACATCAACCGGCCGCGCTGGAAGGTCTGCTGGCTGAGCAGGAACCCCATCGGTCCGATCACGCACACCGCGTAGAGCGTCCAGTGCTGGAACGGTTCGGCCAGCCCGCCGGTGCGGAACTGACCGGCCACCACCTTGATCAACCCGGCGGTCACCCCGTAGAGCACCCCGGTGGCCACCGCCATGCCGATGACCCCGGCCTCGCCGGGGATCCGGGACGCCGCCAGCGACACCAGCACCAGCAGACCGAGCGCCAGGGCCAGCGGCAGGATCGACGCGCCGGTGAACTCGCTGCCCTGCCCGGAGGGCCGCGCCAGCACCAGGAAGGCCGAGAGCCCGCCGACGCAGGCCAGCCCGCCCAGCGCCAGCACCAGGTCCATCTTGCGGTGCGCCATCCACGCGGCGAACGCGGCGCCGAACAGCACCGAGGTCACCAGCAGCGGCTGCACCAGCACCAGCGGTCCGAACGCCAGCGCCACCACCTGCAACGACAACCCGACGATCACGGTGAGGATGCTCAGGACCCAGATCGGCTTGCGCACCAGCTCGAAGAACATGCGCGGGTTGAAGGTGCGCACCTTGGGGACCTGCTTGGTGACCCGGTGCTGGATCGCGCTGGCCAGGCCGAAGCTGGCCGCTCCGACGATCGCGGCGGGAACGGCGATCACCAGCACCGTGGCGTTCGAGCTCACTGCCGATCACCTGCCCGCAGAGCCGCGAAGGCATTGCGGAGGTGCCCGGTCAGCACTGCTGCGCCGGGCGCGAGCCCGGTGTCCGTGGTGACGCCGAATCCGACGCGGTCGGCCCAGCCGATCGCGCCCACGGCGACGCCCACGCCGTCGGCCAGCGACAGCACCGGCAGCACGCCCGCGATCAGCGCCGGGCCCACGTGCGCCGGTCGGCGCTGCCCGGGCAGCACCGACACCACAGCGCTGAAGAACCGGCGCTGGTAGATCTGCCGCACGACCCAGGCGTGCAGCGGGGCGGGCAGCACGCCGAGCGCAGCCAGCACGGCACCGGCCGCAGCGGGTTGACCGGTTCGCTCCGGTTTGCCGAGCTCGGCGGCAACGGCGGCGAGCCGCTGCTCGACGGGCATCGGGCCCACCGGCAGGTCCAGCGACAGCGATGCGGTGTGGTTGCCGGGAACGTCGGCTCCGACCCCGCCCCGCCCGGTGCGGACCGTGCGCGGCACCATCACCCGGAACCGCTGGCCAGCCACCGGATCGGGCAATGCCCGGTGCAGCGCTTCGGCCACCACACCGAGCAGCAGCGCCGTGGTGCTCACGCCGCGCTGCCGCGCGCACGCGCGGACCTCGGCGGCGGGGAGCTCCAACCCGTCGAAGGAGCGGTTCGCGGTGCTGCGCCCCGCCCAAGCGCTGCTCGGCGCAGGTCCTGCCCCGGCCAGGCTCACCAACCCGCGTGTGATCGCCCCCGCGCGTCGGTGCCACTTGGGCCGATCACCTCGCCCCGGCACCGACGCGGGCTGCGGATCGTCGGTCAGCAACCGCAGCAGCGTGCTGGTCACGGCGACGCCATCACCGAGGGCGTGGTGCAGCTTCGCCAGCAACGACACCTGACCGGACTCGGTCTCGCGCAGCAGCAGGAGCTCCCACGGCTGACGGTCGGTGCGCACCGGGGCGCTGAAGAACTGGTCTCGGGCAGCTGCGACGGCTTGCTCGCCGCGGACCTCGCGGCAGCGCAGGTGGTCGCGCGGTTCGACGTCCCGGTCGTGGATCCATTGCGGTCGCCTGCCCCGGCGCATCGCCAAGCGCCGCGTGAGCATCGGCAACTGCCCGGCACGCCGTTCGATCCGCCCGGCGATCTCCTCGTGCCAGTCGTGAACGGTCCGCGGCGGCCCTTCCAGCCGCAGGACCGCGCCGGTCTGCTGCGCGACCGCTCGAGTCGTCGCGTGGACGAAGAAGGCGTCCTGCGGGCGCAGGGGACGGCGACCTCGGTGCCGGGGGAGGTGCGCCAGCGCGGCCACCTGGTCGGCGAAGTCCGCGGTCTGGCAGTGCTTGAGGGCCTGTTGCTCCCGCTGGGCGAGTTCGTCCGGCTCCGCCGCCCAGCGGCGCAACGTCGCGGTCAGATCGGCCGCTCGCGGGCACAGCTCGGCCAGCTCGGCGTCGGCCATCAGCTCGGCGTTGGCCCGCCCGTGCCCGGCGATCGGCTCGAACATGACCACCGCCCGCCCGCAGGCCAGCGCCTCCAGCGCGGTCGCCCCGCCCGCGTTGGTCACCACGACGTCCGCGCAGGCCACCAGGCCCGGCATGTCGTCCACCCACCCCAGCGCGACGAGCCGGTCCTCGGGGCGATCGGCGAACCGCTGCCGCAACGCGTCGTTGCGACCGCAGACCACCACGACCCGAGCCACGCCCTCGGCGCGCAGCGCGGCCTCCACCGCTCGCTCCACCGAACCGAACCCGAGCGAACCGCACGAGATCAGCACCGTGAACCCCGACTCCGGAAGGCCGAACTGGCGCCGAGCGGCGGCCCGGTCACCGGGCCGGAACGCCGAGACCACCGGTGGCACGCACACCGCGCCCACCGCGTCCGGCTCGGCCCGCCGCATCTCCCGCAGGCTGGCCTCGCTCATCACGTGGTGCAGGTCGATCTCGGGGTAGACCCAGAACGGGTGCGGGGAGAAGTCCGAGACGACCGCCGCCACCGGGACGTCCAGCTCGCCGCGCCGCCGCAGCCAGTCCAGCCCCGCGGTGCCCAGCGGGTAGGTCGAGACGATCAGGTCGGGGTCGTGCTCGGCGATCGCCCGCCGCATCCTCCGCCCGCTCCAGGCCCCGACGAAGCGGCGCGAGGCGTTGGCGAACCAGCGGTGGCGCCACAGCGATGCGTAGAAGAAGTCGTACAGCCACGGGGTGGACTCGACGTTGGTGACGTAGATCCAGTTGAACGCGCCGGGCACCCAGCGGCCCATCGCGCGCAGCGCGTCCAGCCAGCCGATCTCGCACCCCGGCCACACCCGACCGGCGGCCTCCGCCACGGCCCGGCCGGTCGCGTTGTGCCCCTCACCGATGGTCGCGCTGATCAGCAGCACTCGACGCGGCTGGACGGTCACCGGACTGGATCCTTTCCCCCCGGATCGTGCTCCCGAAGGCTAACGTGACCAGCCCGTTCCGGCCGCCCGAAGCGCAGCACCCCCGCGCCTGCCTCAGACGCGGGGGTGCTCGGTGCGAAGTGCCGCGTTACGCCTCGGTGCTCCGGGGAGTCAGCCCGCGGTTGCCGACCTCGCGGACCGTGCCGTCGGTGAGGTGGTAGCACAGGCCGACGACCGCGCAGCGGCCCGCTTCGACCTCCTTGGCCAGCAGGGTGGACCGCTCCAGCAGCAGGTCGGTGGTGCGCTGGATGTGCACGTCCACGATCCCGTCGACCTCGGTCTCGCCCTCGGCGCGGGCGGCCAGCACGCTCGGCGTCACGCGCTCCACGATGTCGCGGATGAACCCGGGCGGCGCGGCCCCCTCGATGACGGTCTGCCGGGCCGCGGTCACCGCGCCGCAGGAGTCGTGGCCGAGCACGACCACCAGCGGGGCACCGAGCACACCGACGCCGTACTCGATGCTGCCCAGCACCTCGGGGCCGGTGACCTGACCGGCGGTGCGCACCACGAACAGGTCGCCGAGCCCCTGGTCGAAGATGATCTCGGCGGCCAGCCGGGAGTCGGAGCAGCCGAACAGCACGGCGAAGGGACGCTGTCCCGGCGCCAGCGACGCGCGGTAGGCGGCGTCCTGGTTCGGGTGCTGGTGGTTGTTCTCGACGAATCTCTTGTTGCCTGCCAACAGCACTTCGTAGGCGTGCGCGGGCGAGATCGGTGCGTTGGACATGCGGAAACGCTACCGCACGCAGTTTCGAACCGGCGCGTTCGCGGGCCCTCTACCCCGGCGTCTGAGAGAAGCGCCACTCAATTCCGTGCATCGGGTGAAAACCTGCGCCCCGGAACGGTGATTGTCCGAGCACGGCCGCCCAGCGCGCAGCTCGCGGCGGTCCGGTGCCCGGCGTATCGTCATCCAGCGGTGGACCCGTTCCAGACCCCGGCGCACCGCGGCGCTCGACGATGCTGGGGCTGTTGATCATCCAGCCGCCGGTTCACGAGATGACCGACGACGCACCACCGGCGCAGAGGTCTGGACGAACCCCTTCGCGGGCTTTCCGACAACCGGACAGCAGCGGTGCCGTCCGCGGCGCCGGTGCCGACGGGCTGGCGGTTGGGTCACTGGGGGTAGCCACCAGCCGCGCTGGTCGGTGGTGAGACGGGCGAGGGGGCTGCCTCACCACCGATCAGCCTCGGGTCAGTTGACGCAGGGGATGCCGTCCGCGGTGATCGTCTCGGGTTCCGGGGCGGTGCTCTGCTGCTTGGCCGGTCCGTCGAGCACGACGGCCTGCGGCGGGGCGAACCTCGGCGCGGCGGGGCCGCGGTAGTCGCTGCCGATCAGCACCTGGACGCGACCGCTCGGCACGGACCCGTTCTCCTCCGCCGACAGGCCGAGCAGCGAAGCGACCTTCTCGGCGGTGGCGGAGGCGCCGGGCGCGTACTGGACCACCGAGGAACTGCGAGCGCCGGTGTTGCCGACCCTGCCCACCTGCACGCCCCGCTCGGACAGCTCCGACCGCACCCGCTGCGCCAAGCCCGAGGTGCGGGTCGCGTTGAGCACGTCCACCGTGGCCGCGCCGGTCTCCTCGCCCGCCGTTTCCGGCGGTGGCGGGGCCGACGGGTCGATGGTCCGGTTGACCGCCGCGCGGACCGCTCGCGGGTCGACCAGGATCGCCTGGCCGTCCTCCGGGGTGTCGTAGTCGGCGTTCTCGATCGGGATGGTGGTGAACCGGACCGCGCCCCCGGCCAGCCCCCGCATCCGCTCGGCGAAGGCGAGCACGTCCCAGTCCCGGTCCAGCACCACGGAGTCCTGGACCGAGCCGATAAGCTCCCGCAGCCGGGCGGGGTTGGCCAGCACCCCGCCGGAGAGCATCGACTGCGTCAGCCCGGACAGGAACGCCTGCTGGCGCACCACGCGGTCGAGGTCCCCGCGCGGCAGGCCGTGCCGCTGCCGGACGAACGCCAGCGCGTCGGGGCCGGAGATGGTCTGCGGTCCGGCGCGGAAGTCCGCTCCCGAGTAGCTGTCCTTCGTGGCCGCCCGCAGGCATACCGGGACACCGCCGACGGCCTGCGTGATGCGGGCGAACCCGAGCAGGTTGACCTCGGCGTAGTGGTCCACCGACACCCCGGTCAGCTGCTCGACGGTGCGCACCAGCAGCTTGCGCCCGGCGTCGTCGCCCTCGCGGGTCAGCTGCGCCTGGTCGGTGACACCGCGCCTGGACCCCGCGGCGATGGCGGTCTCCTTGCCGCGGGAGTACGCCGAGTTGATCTTGTGGCGGCCGTGGCCGGGCATGTGCACGTAGGAGTCCCGGGGGAAGGAGAACCCGGTCGCGCTGGAGCCGTCGTTGGGGATGTGCAGCAGGATGATCGTGTCGGTCAGCGCCGCGTCGTTCTCGCCCGCGTGCAGCTCGCGCAGCACGTCCTCGGGCAGCGGGTTGCCGTGCGCGTCGGTGCGGCTGTCCATCCCGACCAGCAGGATGTCGGTGGCCCCGTCGGCCCCGGCGCCGTCGGTGACGTCGCTGGTGGCCAGCCCGTTGAGCAGGTCCCGGTAGTTGCTCCACCCGTACCCGGTCACCACCAGCACCAGCACGGACAGCAGCGTCACCGCCACGCGCGCCCCGGTGCGCGGCCGGGGCCGGGCCGGGCGGGGCGGGGGAGCGGGCTGGCGGGGCGTCCTGGTCTGGGGCGGCAAATTCCCTCCGGCTAGGTGGGGCCGTGCGGTGCTGCTGGGTCGAAGACCCGTTCCAGGATCGCACTCATCGGCGCCCGCGGCAGATCATCCGATCGCGTCCAGTTTCGCGACGCACGGTGATCATCGCCGTGTCCACAGTGGAGCGGGGCGTGCCGCTAGTCGGGCAGGTCGCCCTGGCGGATGCGGTAGACCTGCAGCGCGGTGTCGTAGTACTTGGTCGTCTCGCCGACCCACTCCATGCCGATGCGCTGCGCGGTGGAGATCGCCCGCGCGTTGTCCGGGCGGGTCAGGGCGAACACCGCGTCGATGTCGTAGCTGAACGCCCAGCGCAGCAGCGCGATCGCGGCCTCGGTGGCGTAGCCGAAGCCCCACGCCTCGGGGCGCAGCTGCCAGGTCAGCTCGAGGTCGTGGTCGTAGGGCGGCAGCATCCGCAGCACCAGCCCGCCGACCACGACGTCGTCGGACCGGCGCTGCATCGCCCACCGCCCGGTCGGCGGGATCAGGTTGGGCTGCGACTCGGTCCAGGAGTGCACCACGGCGCGCATCGCGGCGAGGTCGGCGACGCTGGAGACGACCGGGGTGAGCCACTCGGTCACCTCGGGTCGGCCGTAGAGCGCCAGCGCGGCCTGCACGTCGGCGTCGCTGGTGGTCCAGTCGCGGACGATCAACCGGTCGGTGGTCAGGGGAGGCTGCATGGCGTCCTCGCCTTCGCCGCTGGGGGAGAACCCTCCGATTTTAGTTCCGCCGCCTGGTCTCGGCGGCTCCTGCGGCGTGCTCCGCCGAGATGAATCTATGGCATCTATTACTTCAGTGTTGAATGAAATAAATCATCGGTCGCACGACACCCGACGAGCGGTTCCGATTCCCGGAAGGCCTGGACGCAGGAGGCTTTCCGCAGTCAGGAGTGCGCGGGCAGGGGCTGGAGGGTTCCCGTGGCGTCGAAGGCCCAGTCGTGCGGTTCGCCGAGCGCCGTCAGGTCCGGGTGCTCGGCGACCTCCTGGGCGTAGGCCTCGGAGACCTCGATGCGCGGCATCGACAGGGTGTTGCGGATGCGCACCACCTTCGCCGGGCGGTCGCGGGGCCCGCGGGACATGTGCAGCGCGGCCACGATCGCGTCGCGGTCGTCGGCCAGCGCCATCGGGATGCGCGCGCCGTCGGGCACGCCGGAGGTCAGCGAGTTGGTGTAGAAGGACCCGAACTCGATCTGGTCCACGCAGCGCTGGGTGGTCACGTCGGCCATGCCGAGACCGCAGGCGTTGCCGTTGGTGTGCTCGGTCAGCCCGAGCACCACCACGCGCTTGATCGGCACCGCCCGGAAGTCCGCGGAGTTGACCGGGGCGCGGCCGGTGATGTTGGGGTCCATCCCGGCACCGCTGATGTCCTTGCCGATCTCGTCGACGACCAGCACGTCGATGTCGGACACCAGCAGCTTCGGCATCAGCCGCTTGGCCTCGACCAGCAGCTCCGCCTCGCGCTCCAGCAGCGCGCCGGGCGGGACCAGCTCCAGCTGGGCCACGTGCTCGTAGGCGTTCTCCACCACGGCCAGCCCGAACTCGATCGGGACCACCTGCAGCACCGCTTCGGCCACGGCGGGGATGAGGGTGTGGAACGCCTCGAAGCCGTGCGAGTGCAGGGTGGTGGCACCGCGGTGCTTGCCCAGCCCGATGGCGATCATCTTGGCCAGGCCGCTCTCGTGGGTGCCGCGGAAGTCGGTGTGCGGCTTGACGCGGCCGAGCACCACGACCCCGTCGGCCTGGGCGGCTTCGGCGTCGAAGTGCACCGGCGTGCCGTCGGGGAGCTCGGTGACCACGACGGTCTCCATCGAGGAGACGATCGGCGCGCCGATGCTCTCCTCGGTGATGCCGTACTCGGCGAGCACCTGCCGCTGGCCTGCTGCGGTACCGCCGCCGTGGCTGCCCATCGCCGGGACCACGAACGGCTTGGCGCCGCAGCTGATCAGCGCGTCGACCAGGGTGGCGACGATGCGGTCGAGCTGGGCGATGCCGCGGCTGCCCGCGGTGATCGCGATCCGCTTGCCGCTGACCGGGTGGGCGCGGTCGTGCGCGGCGACCTGGCCGCGGATGCTGCCCTCCAGGTCCGCCACGGTCTCGGCGGCGAACCGCTGCTCGACCGGGATCATCCTGGGCAGTTCGATGTCGGCTCCGGCCAGCCGGACCGCTTCGACGTTGAACATGCGGCAGATCCTTCCTCCGCGCTGATCCGCGGTCGGCTCGATCGACCGCGCGATGGTGCCACGCCGAACAGACGTGCGGAAGCCCTCGGCCCGGTCCGTCCGGTGTGGACGTCGCGGGGAGTCCCGGGCGCTAGGCTGGGTTGATGTCCGTCAAGCGTCCCGGGCCCGTGCGCTGGTTGTACTACCAGTTCGGCGGCAGGTTGCCCGAGCGGTACCGCGACTGGGTGCTGCACGACGCGACCTGCCGGACGTGGGTGCTGCGGGTGCTGATCCGCGGGTTGATCCAGATCGCGCCGCTGGGCGCGGTGCTGTTCGTCGGGCTGGGCGTGTTCGGCGGGGCGTGGCCGATCGCGGCCGGAGCTCTGCTGCTGGGGCTGCTGGTGGTGGCCCGCATCGTGCTGACCAACTCGGTGGACAGCGTCAACTCGCGCCTGGTGCGCTACGGATTCCCGCCAGGCCACGCCTCGGCGGTGCGCAGGCAGCGCGACGCCGAGGCCGCCGAGCGGTACAAGGCGGTCTGGCGGCAGCAGCCGCCGCGATGACCGGTCAGCGGTGCACTGCGGTCCGGACCACCGCGACCGGGCACGGCGCGTGGTGCAGGACGCCGTTGGCGACCGAACCGAGCAGCAGCCCGGCGAAGCCACCGCGGCCGCGATGCCCCACGACCAGCAGCTGAGCGGACTCCGCGGCGGAGCACAGGGCGGCGACCGGGTGCTGGTTGGCCACTCGGCGGTGCACCGGCACGTCGGGGTGCTCGGCGCACCAACCGGCGAGCTGCTCGGCCAGGTGCAGGTCGGCGCGGGTGCGGATCTCCTGCGGGTCCAGCGGTGGGTAGACGTCGGCGGTGAAGTAGGCGTCCGGCAGGGCCTGCACCGCGACGAGCTCGGCGCGCCGACGGGTCGCGCAGTCGAAGGCGTGCCGCAGCGCGACCTGGCTGCCGGGCGAGTCGTCGACCCCGACGGCCACCGGCCCGCTGTTGCGGGGTGCGCCGCGCACCACCGCGACCGGGCAGCGGGCGTGCGCGGCCACGGTCGTGCTGATCGATCCGAGCAGCACCTCGCGGAACGCGCCGTGCCCGCGCGAACCGACGACCAGCAGTCGCGCGGTCTCGCTGCGGTGCACCAGTTCCCGGGCGGGGTGGCCGTCGGCGACCTCGCCGGTGACCGGCAGCTCCGGCCGCGCCCGGCGGCACCGCTCGACCAGGTCCTCGACGGTCCGCTCGGCGTGGTCCGCGCGGGTGGGGTCGTCGTTGACCAGCACCAGGTGCAGCGGCCAACCGGCCCGTGCCGCCTCGGTCCCGGCCCACAGCGCCGCTCGTGCCGACGGCGGTGAACCGTCGACGCCCACCACGACGGATCTGGTCATCGCGACCGCCCCCTCCGGGTGCCCAGTGTGCGCGCTCGGTGGCGGGGCAGCACCCGAGCGCAGTCGGGTCGACCTGCGCCTTTAGTATCGTTAAGTGGCCGAAGAGTTGAGTCCCGCAGCGATCTTCCGAGCCGGTACCCGCCTGCGGCAGGTGGTCCGGCGCACGCCGCTGGAGACCAGCGGCCGCCTCAGCGGCGAGCTCGGCGTCCCGGTGCGCTTCAAGCGCGAGGACATGCAGGTCTGCCGCTCCTACAAGGTGCGCGGCGCCTACAACCTGATCTCCTCGCTCGGCGCCGAGGAGCGCGAGCGCGGCGTGGTGTGCGCCAGCGCCGGGAACCACGCGCAGGGCTTGGCCTTCGCCTGCCGCGAGCTGAAGATCGAGGGCCGGGTGTACCTCCCGGCCAACACGCCCCGCCAGAAGCGGCGCCGGATCGCCGAGATCGGCGGCGAGTGGGTGCAGCCGATCATCGTCGGCAGCTCCTTCGACGAGGCCAGCGAGGCGTCCCGGCAGGACAGCGAGCGCACCGGTGCCGTCTACGTGCACCCGTTCGACGACCCGCGCACCATCGCCGGGCAGGGCACCGTCGGCCTGGAGATCGCCGAGCAGCACGACGGCCCGGTGGACACCGTGATCGTGCCGGTCGGCGGCGGTGGCCTGCTGGCGGGCGTCGTGCTGTGGCTCAAGGAGCACTTCCCCGAGGTCCGGGTGGTCGGCGCGGAGCCGGCCGGGGCTGCCAGCATGCGCGCCGCGCTGGAGCACGGCGGGCCGATCGCGCTGCCCGAGGTGGACACGTTCGTCGACGGTGCCGCGGTCGGGCGCGTCGGCGACCTGAGCTACCGCGTGGTGCGGGAGCTGGTGGACGAGATCGTGGCGGTGCCCGAAGGTGCGGTGTGCACCGAGATGATCGAGCTGTACCAGACCGAGGGCATCATCGCCGAGCCCGCCGGTGCGCTGGCCAGCGCTGCAGCGCGGCTGCCGCTGGAGCGCCCGGTGCAGGGGCCGGTGGTGTGCGTGGTCTCGGGCGGCAACAACGACCTGAGCCGCTACGGCGAGGTCGTGGAGCGCTCCCTGCTGCACGAGGGGCTGCGGCACTACTTCCTGGTGACGTTCCCGCAGGAGCCGGGCGCGCTGCGGCACTTCCTGGACGACGTGCTCGACGACGGCCAGGACATCGTGGCCTTCGAGTACGTCAAGAAGAACAACCGCGAGACGGGTCCGGCGCTGGTGGGCATCGAGCTGGACCGCGCCGACGAGCTGGAGGGCCTGCTGAGGCGGATGAAGGAGTCCCCGTTGCAGATCGAGCAGGTCTCGCCGGGCTCGCCGCTGTTCTCCTTCCTGCTCTGATCCCGCGCGCACGAAGGGCCCCTCCCGCCCGGCCTGGGCGGAAGGGGCCCTGAGCTGTTCAGGAGCGGGTGGCGCGGTCGGCCAGGACGCGGACCATCTCGGCCACCGAGGCGCAGCGCGCCGCGCGGACCGCGTCGAACAGCGGGCGCAGCGCGTCGGTGCGGGCACGGATCGCCGAGGCGGACAGGGCGCCGCCGGGCGAGTCCTCGGTGGCCACCCACAGGATCGCTTCGACCTCGGTGGCGCGCTGCAGGATCCGCAGGGTGCGCTGGGGGACGTCCTCGGGCCAGTCGGGAGCCGGTCGGGAGGCGACCGTCGCGGCGATCTCCTCGCGCACGCCGGGGCGCTGCTTGGCGACACCGAGCTCGATCAGCGCGGTGGCGGCTTCGCGCATCGCCGAGGCCATGCCGTGCTCGGCCTCGCCGATCGGCAGGTGCTCGGCCGGGGGCAGCTCGCCGGTGCCGAACACCGTCCAGCGCAGGATTCCCTCGGCGACGCGCTCCGGGACCAGCCCGAGACCCGCGTCGGGCAGCACGACGGCTTCGCCGACGCGCATGGCCAGCTTCGCGAAGGGGCTCGACCCGCCGAGCCCGCGGGCGTCGCCGGGGACCGGCAGGACCAGTTCGCCGTCGGTCGCGCCGGCCTTGCGCAGCGCCGCCAGCAGCAGCGCGGGACCGGCGGGGGTGTCGTGCGGGCCGGGGAGGTCCAGCCGCGCGGCCAGATCTTCGTCGGCGGCGCGGACTTCCTGCGATTCGGCCCAGGTCTGCAGGGCGTCGAGCACGTCGTCCGAGGCGGCTGCACCGTGCAGCCAGGCGGACGTCCAGACAACCATCGTGGCGCTTGGGCAAGGCACGTCGAGAAAGGGTACGGACCCGGTGGCGGGATGCGCGTCGGGGGGAGGGCGAGTGTGATCTGCTCGGCTCGGCGCGCCGCCCGCCGCGGGCCGCCCGATCGGATTACGGTCACACCTCGTGCGTTCGGTTGACTACGGCAAGGACGTCCTCGCGGGCCCCCGCCGCAAGAAGGTGCCCGAGATCCCCGCCGAACCGGGGCTGGTGGTCGAGGACCCGGCCAGCGGGTTCTGCGGGGCGGTGCTGCGGGTGGAGAAGAACAACGTGGTGCTGGAGGACCGCCACGGCAAGCAGCGGTTGTTCCCGATGCGCCCGGCGGCGTTCCTGCACGAGGGCAGACCGGCGACGCTGGTGCCGGTGCCCGCCGCGGCGCAGCGCAAGCCCGCCCGGTCGGCGTCGGGTTCGGTGCGCGTCGAGGGGTTGCGGGCGCGCACCGCGCGCGGCAGCCGCATCTGGGTCGAAGGTCTGCACGACGCCGAGCTGGTGGAGCGGATCTGGGGGCACGACCTGCGGGTCGAGGGCGTGGTGGTGGAGCCGCTGCACGGCGTGGACGACCTGCCGGGGATGCTCGCCGAGTTCGGCCCCGAACCGGGGCGCCGGGTCGGGGTGCTGGTCGACCACCTGGTGTCCGGCAGCAAGGAGTCCCGGCTGGTCGACGGCGTCGACGATCCGCACGTGCTCATCACCGGTCACCCGTTCGTGGACATCTGGGAGGCGGTGAAGCCGCAGGCGGTGGGCATCCGGGCCTGGCCGCGGGTGCCGCGCGGCACCGACTGGAAGCAGGGCGTGTGCGCCCAGCTGGGCTGGGGCGAACCGGCCGACGGGTGGCGGCGGGTGCTGTCCGCGGTGTCCGGCTTCCGCGACGTGGAGGCACCGCTGCTGGCCGCGGTGGAGCAGCTGATCGACTTCGTGACGGCGGACGCGCCGGGCCGCTGAACCGGACGAAGTCACACGTTGATCACGCCGCGCGGATCTGGTCTCGCGGTGCTGGGGCGTCTGCCACCATGGGGGTATGACGCCCGCGCTGCTGTGGTTGATCGCCGGGGTGCTGCTGATCGCCGCTGAGGTCCTCTCCGGCGAGTTCGTCCTGGTGATGCTCGGTGCCGCGGCGCTGGGAGCTGCCGGGGCGTCCGCGCTGGGGGCGCCGCTGCCGGTGGACGCCGTGGTCTTCGCGGTGCTGGGGCTGGGGCTGATCTTCATCGCGCGTCCCGCGCTCAAGCGGCGGCTGATGAGCCACCCGCTGGAGCTCAAGACCAATGTGGACGCGCTGGTGGGCAAGCGCGCGGTGGCGGAATCCACAGTGGATGTCCATGGTGGGCAGGTGCGCATCGACGGTTCGGTGTGGTCGGCGCGGGCGTTGGACGAAACGCAGGTCATCGAGGCGGGTCAGACTGTCACCGTGATCGAGATCGCGGGCGCGACGGCAGTGGTGTCGGCCGAGCTGTGAGGAGACGAGGGTGGAGTTTGGCGGACTGATCGTGCTGGTGGTCGTGGTGCTGCTGGTGCTGATCATCGCGGTGAAATCGGTGATGGTGGTGCCGCAGGCGCAGTCGGCCGTGATCGAACGCCTCGGCAAGTTTCGGTCGGTGGCCGAGCCGGGGCTGACCTTCCTGGTGCCGTTCCTGGACCGGGTGCGCGCCAAGATCGACCTGCGCGAGCAGGTGGTGTCGTTCCCGCCGCAGCCGGTGATCACCCAGGACAACCTGACGGTGTCCATCGACACCGTGGTGTACTTCCAGGTCACCGACTCGCGCTCGGCGGTGTACGAGATCTCCAACTACATCGTCGCGGTGGAGCAGCTGACCACCACCACGCTGCGCAACGTGGTCGGCGCGATGAGCCTGGAGGAGACGCTGACCTCCCGCGACGCGATCAACACCCAGCTGCGCGGGGTGCTGGACCAGGAGACCGGCCGGTGGGGCATCCGCGTCGCGCGGGTCGAGCTCAAGGCGATCGACCCGCCGCCGTCGATCCAGGACTCGATGGAGAAGCAGATGCGCGCCGACCGGGAGAAGCGCGCGATGATCCTCAACGCCGAGGGCGCCCGGGAGTCGGCGATCAAGACCGCCGAGGGCGAGAAGCAGGCCGCGATCCTGGCGGCCGAGGGCCAGAAGCAGGCGGCGATCCTGGCGGCCGAGGCCGACCGGCAGTCCAGCATCCTGCGCGCGCAGGGCGAGCGGGCCAGCCGGTACCTGCAGGCGCAGGGCCAGGCCAAGGCGATCGAGAAGATCTTCGCGGCGGTCAAGCGCGGCAAGCCGACGCCGGAGCTGCTGGCCTACCAGTACCTGCAGACGCTGCCGCAGATGGCGCAGGGCGACGCCAACAAGGTGTGGGTGGTGCCCAGCGAGTTCGGCAAGTCCCTGGAGGGCTTCGCGCGGATGCTCGGCGCTCCTGGCGACGACGGCGTGTTCCGCTACGAGCCGCCGAAGGAGGAACCGCCGACCTCGGTGCCGGAGGAGGAAGAGGAGTCGGTCAAGGCCTGGTTCGACACCTCCACCACGCCGGAGGTCGCCGAGGCGGTGCGCGCCGCCGAGGCGGTGGCCCGCAAGGAGGTGCCGAGCCCGACGCTCGGCAACCAGATCACGCCGCCGGACCAGCCCAGCTGACCCAGGTGAGCCGTTGAGGGCGCCCGCTCGCCGCGGGCGCCCTCAACTCGTTTCGGGGGGAGTTCTCAGGTTCCTGCGTAGGTCCCGAAGCTCCAGAGGTTGCCCTCGGGGTCGCGGACGACGAAGTCGCGCGAGCCGTAGTCCTGGTCCCTCGGCGCGTAGAGCGATTCGGCTCCAGCAGCCAGGGCGCGTTCGTACAGCGCGTCGATGTCGTCGGCGACCACGTAGTTGCTCGCGGAACCCTTCTGCTGGGCGAACGGGCTTTCCGGGTCGCAGGTGCCGATCATGATGCCGCCGCCGCGCGGCCAGCGGAGTTCGGCGTGCACGATCTCGCCGTCGTCACCGGGCACGATGAGGGCTTCCTCGAAGCCGAACGCCTCGACCAGGAAGCGGATGCCCGCCTTCTTGTCGAGGTAGGGGACCAGCGGCCAGATTCCGGTCGGTGCTGTGTTGGTCATGGCCTCAGGATGCGGTGCCGAGGTGCTGCGCGCCTTGGACGAATGGAAGCTCCTCGGCGATCCACTGCGATGGGGTCACCCCGGCGAACTCCCGCCAGTCCCGGTTGAAGTGGGCCTGGTCGGTGTAGCCGCAGTCGGCGGCGATGTCGGCCAAGCTGGTCGGGTGCCCGGCGACGAGCCTGCGGCGGGCGGCCTGGAAGCGCAGCACGCGTCCCAGCAGTTTGGGGGAGGGGCCGAACTCGCGGCGGAACCGCGCACCGAGGTGCTGGCGGCTCCAGCCCACTTCGTCGGCCAGCTCGGCGATCGGGACGTGCCCGTCGGTCTCGGTCATGCGCCGCCAGACCCAGCCGAGTTCGGGGGAGGGAAGCGCCGCCGGGGTGGCGAGTCGGCGGAGCGTCGCGCAGAGCACGTCGAACCGTTCGCTCCAGGTGCTCACCGACCGCAGCCGCTCGGTGAGCTCGGCGGCGGCCGGGCCGAGCAGATCGGCCAGGTGGAGGCCGGTGTCGGCGAGTTCACCGGCGGGCACGCCCAGCAGGGCCCGCGCGCCGAGCGGGGTGAGGCCCAGCTGGATGCCGTGCTGGAACTCGCCGTGCTGGATCGTCGCGGGCTTGCTGTGCAGCCCGCCGACGAGCGCGGTGTAGGACATGTGCTGCCCGGTGTCGAAGGTGACGTCCACCGTTTCGTCCAGCGTGATGATCGCGGTCAGGCTCGACGAGGGCAGGCCGCGGTGCACGCCGGGCGCGGACAGCAGCCGGTAGCCGCTGATCTCGCTGATCAGCGCCCGGAGTCCGGGTGGCGGGGTTGCCTTGACGTACTGCGACGTGGCCACGCCCCGAGGTTAGGTGCTCGTCCTGACACCCGTGGTCCGGCTGCGTGATCGGGTTTTGTCACGTTGATTAGTTCAGTGTTGACTGAATTTAATCCGCCTCGGCGCCACGTCAGGCCTGCTCGTTCCGGCAAGAACCGCTCAGAGGTCGTCGGAGTCCGGGTCGAGGTAGGGGCCGCCCGCGACGCCGAAGGCGCGGACCGTGCCGAGCAGGTGCTCGCGCAGCCGGGCCTTGGCGAGCTCGGCGTCGCCGTCCCGCAGCGCCGCCGCGACCTGGGCGTGCTGGTGGGTGATCCGGGGGCGGGCGGCGTGCGTGCGGGCCGTGGCGGTGATGCGCATCTGCTTGTCGCGCAGGGCGTTGTAGAGGTCCGCGACGACGGGGTTCCCGGCCGCGGCGACTAGTGCGGCGTGGAAGGCCCGGTCGGCTTCGTGCATACCGGCGTCGCTGAGCTCAGCGGTGTCGCAGGCCGGGTGCTCGGCGAGCTCCGCGCCGATGGCGGTCATCGCCTCGTCGCCCTGCGCGGCGAGCTTGTCGATGGCGAAGCTCTCCAGCGCCAGGCGGGCTTCCACAACGGCCCGGGCCTCGGCGGCGGTGACCGGCACGACGAGTGCACCGCGCTTCGGGTACAGCCGCAGGAACCCCTCGGTCTGCAGGCGCAGGAAGGCCTCGCGCACGGGCGTGCGGGACATCTGCAGGGCGCTGGCCACCTCGCCCTCGGACAGCAGCTCGCCGTCGGGGTAGCTGCCGTCCAGGAGTCCGGCCTTGACGTGCTGGTAGGCGCGGTCGGCGGCGGGCGCCTCCGGCGCGGCCGCAGTGGCGGAGGACACGGATTCGCGTGGTGTTGCGCTCGACACGAGGTCATCGTACTTCCACCCAACTTGTATCTATGGTGAATACAAGTTTTCCCGGAGAGGAGTTCCGAGTTGTCCGGCACGGCCACCGCCCCGCAACCCGCCCGAACGCGGGCCGACCACGGCACCTCATCGCGCACCGCGTGGCTGGTGTGGGGGATCGGCGCCATCTGCTACTGCGCGGCCCTGTTCCACCGCGCCAGCCTCGGCGTCGCCGCGCCGGAAGCGCTGCAGCGCTTCGCGATCGGCCCGGCGATGCTGTCGCTGTTCTCGGCGCTGCAGCTGGGCATCTACCTGGTGCTGCAGGTGCCGTCCGGGCTGCTGGCCGACCGGCTCGGGCCGCGCAAGGTGATCACCGGCGGCATGGTCGCGCTGGCCGCGGGGTCGGCGGTGTTCGCGGTGAGCGGCTCGATCGTCGGCGGCATCGCCGGTCGGATGCTGATCGGCTTCGGCGACGCGTTCATGTTCACCAACGTGCTGCGCCTGGCCGCGCACTGGTTCCCGCCGCACCGGTTCGGCAAGGTCGCGGCGATCACCGGCCTGGCCGGTGGCCTGGGGCAGGTGGTCTCCACGCTGCCGCTGGGCCTCGCCCTGCACAGCCTCGGCTGGGTGCCCACCTTCGCCGGAGCGGCGGTGCTGACCGCGGGCCTGGCGCTGGTGGCGGGCCTGGCGATCCGCGACCGGCCGGACCACGCCGCGGTCACCGGCGAGCCCGCACCGGAGCCGGAGCGCGTCGCGCACACCCTGCGCCACGTCGTCGCGCAGCGGGGCACCAAGCACTCCTTCTGGGTGCACTTCGTGCTGATGGCGCAGTTCGTCGCGGTGACGACGCTGTGGGGCGGGCCGTGGCTGACCGAGTCGCAGGGGCACGGCCAGGCCGAGGTCGGCTCGCTGCTGCTGCTCAGCGTGCTGGGCTTCATCGCGGGGTCCTGGTTCGCCGGGCAGTTCGTCTCCGGCAACCCGGTGCGGCGCGACCGGTTCACCCTGGGCCTGTCCTGCGCCGTGGTGGCGGTGTGGGCGCTGCTGGTCGCCTGGCCGGGCGTGCTGCCGATGCCGGTGCTGGTGGTGGCGCTGGTGATCATCGGCGTCGGCGGCGGATCGGCCATGCTGGCCTTCGACGGCGCGCGGATGGCCAACGCCGAGCACCGCTCCGGAACCGCCTCGGGCGTGGTGAACATGGGCGGGTTCAGCGCCGCGGTGCTGATCCAGCTTCTGGTGGGCGTGGTGCTGCAGTTCGTGTCGTTCCTGCCCGCGGCGCAGGCTTACCGGTGGGCGTTCGCCCCGGTGCTGGTGCTGCTGGCGGTGGGCACCGCGGCGCAGTGGTGGCTGCGGGACCGGCAGTCGATCGGCTGAGCGCGCCCCGCCCCACTGGTGCGGTTGGGCGGATAGGGTCGGGCGGCGGACGTGGCACCCGGTCGGCCAACGGCGGTCGGCACAGCGATGGAGGTTGTCCTTGACCACGGCGCTGGAACTGCACAACTACGTCGACGGCGAACCCGCGGGGACCCTGGCGGGGGAGACCCTGCCGCTGGTCGACCCGAGCACCGGCGAGGAGTACGGCACCAGTCCGCTGACCCGCTGGATGGACGTGGACGCGGTGATGGCGGCGGCGGCCTCGGCCTTCGAGCCGTGGTCGCGCACCACCCCGCGGCAGCGCCAGCAGGTGCTGCTGGAGGTCGCCGACGCGATGGAGGACCGCGCGGAGGAGCTGGTGCTGGCCGAGTGCCGCAACACCGGCAAGCCATGGTCGGTGGTGCGCGACGACGAGCTGCCGCTGGCGGTGGACCTGATCCGCTTCTACGCCGGGGCGGCGCGCGTGCAGGAGGACGGTGCGGGCGGCGAGTACCAGCCGGGGCTGACCTCGTTCTCCCGGCGCGAGCCGATCGGGGTGTGCGCGCAGGTCACGTCCTGGACGCATCCGCTGCTGCTGGCGGCGGCGAAGTTCGCCCCGGCGCTGGCCGCGGGCAACACCGTGGTGCTCAAGCCCGCCGAGACCACGCCGGTGAGCTCGGCGCTGCTCGCCGAGATCGCGGGCGAGCAGCTGCCGGCCGGGGTGCTGAACCTGATCTGCGGCGACCGGGACAGCGGCCGCGCGATGGTGGCGCACGAGGTGCCGGGGATGTTCTCGATCACCGGCACGGTCCGCTCGGGCATGGAGGTCGCGGGGTCGGCGGCGGCCGACCTCAAGCGCGCGCACCTGCAGCTGGGCGGCAAGGCCCCGGCCGTGGTGTTCGACGACGCCGACGTGGCGCGGGCGGCGCGGCGGATCGCGGTTGCGGCGTTCGGCAACGCGGGCCAGAGCTGCACGGCGGCCAGCCGGGTGCTGGCCGGTCCGGGCGTGTACGAGGAGCTGGTGGCCGAGCTGGTGCGGTGGGCCGAAGCGATGCGGCCGGGGCCGCCGCAGGACCCGGATGCCGGGTTCGGCCCGCTGAACAGCCTCGGCCAGCTGGAGCTGGTGCAGGCGCACCTGGCCCGGTTGCCGGATCACGCGCAGGTGCTGGCGGGGGGCAACCGCCGGGGTGAGCGGGGGTTCTTCCACGAGGCGACGGTGGTGGTCGGCGTGGAGCAGGACGACGAGCTGGTGCAGAACGAGGTCCTGGGCCCGGTGCTGACGGTGCAGCGCTTCGAGACCGAGCAGGAGGCGGTGCAGCTGGCCAACGGCGTGCGCTACGGGCTGGCGGCCAGCGTGTGGACGCGCGATCACGCGCGGGCGATGCGGGTGTCGCGCAGCTTGCAGGCGGGCACGGTGTGGATCAACACCCACCACCCGCTGGCGGCGGAGATGCCGCACAGCGGTTTCAAGCACTCGGCCTCGGCCCGCGACTTCGGCCGCTACGGCCTGGAGGAGTACAGCCGGATCAAGCACGTCATGTCCGCGCTGGACGAGGACTGATCCGCTGGGTCAGTCCCCGGTGCGGGTGGCGGTGGCCAGCAGGGCGGCGGCGGAGCCGGTGAGGCGGAGCCCGGCGCGCCAGACGGCGTGCAGCGGTCGGCGCAGGTCGAGGTCGGCGACCGGGATCTCGACCAGGCGGTGTTCGGCCAGGTCGGTGGCCACCGCCAGGACGCTGAGCCCGGCGGGGCCCGCACCGGCGACGACGGAGTTGCGGACCGCGGTGGTGGAGCGCAGTTCCAGCAGCGGGGTGACCGGTTCCGCCCCGACCTCGGTGAGGGCGCGGTGGAGGGTTTCGCGGGTGCCCGAGCCGTGTTCGCGCACGATGAGCGGGGTGGCGGCCAGTTCGGTGGCGGTCAGCGGTCGGCGCAGCCGGGTCCAGGGGTGCCCGGGCGGGGCGACCACGATCATCCGGTCGCGGGTGACGAACCGGACGGAGACGCCCTCGGGTGGTGTCGGGGTTTCGATGAAGCCGATGTCGGCCCCGCCGTGGCGCACCGCCTCGGCGACCGCGACGGAGTTGGCGACGTCCAGTTCGACGTGCACGTCGGGCAGGGCGACGCGCAGCTGGCTGAGCCAGCGCGGCACCAGGTACTCGGCGATGGTCATGCTGGCTGCCACGCGCAGCGTCGCCTGCTGCTGAGCGCGCAGCGCACGCACCCCGTTCATCAGGCCGTCGACGTGGGCGAGGACCTGCCGGGCCCAGTCGCAGACCATGACCCCGGCGGCCGTGAGCGTGCAGCCCCGGCGGGTCCGCTGCACCAGCGGCAGGCCGAGCTGGCGTTCGAGGCGGCTGAGCCGCTTGCTGGCCGAGGGCTGGCTGACCTGCAGCTCGGCCGCGGCGGCGCCGATGCTGCCGAGCTCGCCGACGAGCACGAGCAGGCGCAGCGATTCGGGGTCGGGCGGGGTCATTCCTCCAGGGTAGGTGGGTGCACCGGGGACACCGCGCAGGGTGCGGCTGCGGTGCAGCTCCGGCATTCCATCTGGCTATGACGTCCTGCGCAGATCACGGCTACTGCGCGGCGGTGAGGACGGCGAACCTGGCAGTCGTGACGAAGACGTTGAACGCTCCGCGGGCGGGTTTCGCGGTGTTGTGGCCGGGGCTGGCCGTGACCGCCGCGGCGATCGTGGTGTCGATGGCGATCGCGGGTCTGCTCCCGGCGGTGAGCGCGCTGACGGTGGCGGTGGTGGTGGGCATCGTGGCGGGGAACGTGCCCGGGTTCCCGGTGGCGGCGCGGGCCGGTATCGCCTGGTCGACGAAGAAACTGCTGCGCGGTGGTGTGGTGCTGCTGGGGCTGCAGCTGTCGGTGACGCAGGTGCTGGGGTTGGGCGCGGGCACGGTGGTGGCGGTGCTGCTGATCGTGGCGCTGACCTTCGCGGGCACGCTGCTGCTCGGTCGGTTGCTGGGGGTTTCGCGGGGCTTGTCGATGCTGGTGGCGACGGGGTTCTCGATCTGCGGGGCGTCGGCGGTGGCGGCGATGGAGAGCGTGGTCGACCGCGAGGACGAGGACGTGGCCACCAGCGTGGCGATGGTGACGGTGTTCGGGACCGTGTCGATGCTGGGCCTGCCAGCGCTGTTCGCGGCGCTGGGGTTGTCGGCCGAGCAGGTCGGGCGGATCGCCGGGGGCAGCGTGCACGAGGTGGCTCAGGTGGTCGCTGCGGCGTCCCCGGCGGGCGCGGCGGCGGTGGCCATCGCGGTGGTGGTCAAGCTCAGCCGCGTGGTGCTGCTGGCGCCGATGGTGGCGCTGGTCAGCCTGGCCGAGCGGCGGCGCAGCACCGGTGGCGGCAAGCGCCCGCCGATCATGCCGCTGTTCGTGCTGGGATTCCTGGTCGCGGTGGCGGTGCGGAGCACCGGTGTGCTGCCGGAGGCGGTGCTCGACGGGGCCAAGCAGCTGACGACGGTCCTGCTGACCGGTGCGCTGTTCGCCCTGGGCTTCGGTGTCCGCATCAAGGCGCTGCTACGCAACGGCCCCAAGGCGTTCGCCCTGGGCGCCTGCTCGACGGCGCTGGTGACGGCGCTCGGCGTGGCCAGCATGCTCACGCTCACGTGATCGGCCGATGTGGAGGGTCGTCCTGATCGGCGACCCTCCACATCGGCCGGTTCAGCGCGGAGCGCGTTGCCAGGGGCGGGCTTGCTCGAAGGCGCGGGCGGCGCGCAGGACGGTGGCGTCGGCGTGGCGCGGGCCGACGATCTGCAGCCCGATGGGCAAGCCGTCCTCGGTCTGTCCGCACGGGACGCTCGCGGCCGGTTGCTGGGTCATGTTGAACGGGTAGGTCAGCGGCGTCCAGCTCGTCCAGCGCGGTTCGGCCGACCCGGGCGGGACCTCGCAGCCCGCTTCGAACGGCGGGATCGGCACGGTCGGGGTCAGCAGCAGGTCGTAGGTCTGGTGGAAGGCCCCCATCCGCTGGCCGAGCAGCATGCGGGTGTTGGTGGCCTCCAGGTAGTCCTGCGCGGAGTAGGTCAGACCCTGTTGGCAGATCTCGTGCAGCCCGGGGTCGAGCAGTTCGCGCTGCTCGGCGGTGAGGTGCTCGACCGACTTGGCCGCGCCGGAGAACCACAGGACGTGGAAGTCCGCCACCGGGTCGGTGATGCCCGGGTCCGCCTGCTCGACGACCGCGCCGAGGTCCTCGAAGACCCGCGCGGCGTCGGTGACCGCCCGTGCGATGTCCGGGTGCACCGCGATGTCGAAGCCGAGGTCGAGGCTCACCGCGACGCGCAGCCCGCGCACCCCGCCCTCGAGACCGTCCACGAAGGACGTGGTGGGCGGTTCCAGCGCGGACCAGTCGCGGACGTCGGGCTCGGAGAGCACATCGAGCATCAGGACGGTCTCGGTGACGGTGGTGGTCATCGGCCCGGCGTGGGCGAGCGTGCCGTAGGGGCTGGCGGGGTAGTGGGGGATCCGGCCGTAGGTGGCCTTGAGCGCGACGATGCCGCAGAACGCGGCGGGGATGCGCACCGAACCGCCGCCGTCGGTGCCGATGGCCAGCGGCGCCATGCCCGTCGCGACGGCCGCGGCCGCGCCGCCGCTGGACCCGCCCGCGGTGCGCGCGGGGTCCCACGGGTTGCGGGTGATGCCGGTCAGCGGGCTGTCGGTGACGCCCTTCCACGCCAGCTCCGGGGTGGTGGTCTTGCCGACGAACACGGCGTTGTGCTCCCGCAGCCGGGCCACGGCGGGGGCGTCGACGCTCCACCGCTGGTGCGGGTCGATGGTGCGGGAGCCGCGCAGCGTCGGCCAGTGCTCGGTGAGGAAGATGTCCTTGATCGAGGTCGGCACCCCGTCCAGCCGTCCCGCGGGCTCGCCGCGCTGCCAGCGCTGCTCGGAAGCGCGGGCCTGCTGCAGCGCCCGCTCGCCGTCGACCAGGCAGTAGGCGTTGACGGCCGGATCGGCCTCGGTGATGCGGTGCAGGACGGCCTCGGTGGCCTCCACGGGGGACAGCTCGCCGTCGGCGTAGGCGGCGAGCAGTTCGGGAGCCGTGAGGTCGGCGGGCTGGGTGTCGGCCATTCAGTTCTCCGTTCCGCTGATGTATCCCCGCTGCTTGTCCACGACGTTGGTCAGCTGCGCGCCGTCGGTGAAGGCGCGCAGGTTGGTGAGGAACAGGTCGACGAGCTCGTCGACCCAGCCGACGGTGTCGCCGGACATGTGCGGGGAGACCAGCACACCGGGCATCTCCCACAGCGGCGAGCTCTCCGGCAGCGGTTCGGACTCGAAGACGTCGAGCGCGGCCCCGGCCAGCTGCCCGGCGCGCAGCGCGGCGACGAGGTCGTCCTCCACGACGAGCTCGCCGCGGGCGACGTTGATCAGCCGCGCCCCGGGGCGGCAGTGGGCGAGGACCTCGGCGTCGACCAGCCCCTTGGTCTTCTCGGTCAGCGGCGCGGCCAGCACGACGTAGTCGAAGGCGCCGATGACGTGGGCGAGGTCGTCGGAGGCGTGCACGTCGCCGAAGTCGGGGTCCTCGGCGCGGCCGGTGCGCCCGGCGCCGGAGACGCGCAGCCCGGCGGCGGTGAGCTGGCGGGCGATGGCGCGGCCGATCGGCCCGGTGCCCACGACCAGCACGGACTTGCCCGCGATGCGTTCGGTGACGCGGTGCTGCCACTGCTTGCGGTCCTGCAGGCGCAGCGTGGTGTGCATGTCCTTGGCGAAGGCGAGCACGGTGCCCAGGACGTACTCGGCCATCGGCTGGTCGAAGACGCCGCGGGAGTTGGTCAGCACCACCTCGGAGTCGCGCAGGGCGGGGAACAGCAGGCGGTCCACCCCGGCGCTGGCGGCGTGGATCCAGCGCAGGGAGTCGGCGTGCGGCCAGGCGTCGGCGATCGCCCCGGAGCGGAAGTCCCAGACGAACAGCACGTCCGCGCCGACCACGGCGGTGGGCAGCTCGTGCGCCTCGGCGTAACGGAGTTCGGTGCTGGCTCCGATGCGCGCCAGCTCCGCGGGCGGGTTCCCGCCGTGCAGGGCCACGACGGTGGGAGTGCGGTTGATCATGTGCCGACCTTAGGGGCTGGTGGGGGCCGGGCGCCGGTTGCGGCGCGGCGCGGGCGTGGCGCGTTTCGGGCGGGTTTCCGGTCGCAGGCCTGGGAAAACACACTCGGGCGGAGGCATTGACACGCTAGGAAGCGCTCGTAGGATTGTCAACAATCCACGGGTACCCTCGGCGGACGAGGTGATTCCCGCCCAGTCCCGCGGGCGGGACCGGAGGAGATGAGTCAACAGTCCCCACTCCTTGCGAACGGAAGATCACGATGCCCAGGTACCTGTCGATCACGCTGGAGAAGCGCGGTGTGTCCTGCGTGGCCGAGTTGCTGGACAAGGACGCCCCCCGGACCTGCGAGGCGGTGTGGCAGGCGCTCCCGCAGGTCGGGCCGGTGCACCACGCCAAGTACGCGCGCAACGAGATCTACACGATGGTGCCGCGGTTCGCCGCGGAGGAACCCGGCCAGGAGAACCCCACGGTCACCCCGATCCCCGGCGACGTCGTCTACTTCTCCTTCCCCGGCGGGATGCTGGACCGGGCGTTCAAGGAGGAGAAGGGCATCCACGAGCTTCCGGGCGTGATCGACCTGGCGATCTTCTACGGGCGCAACAACCTGCTGCTCAACGGCGACGTCGGCTGGGTGCCCGGCAACGTCTACGCCACCATCGTCGACGGTTTGGACCGGATGGCCGAGGCGTGCAACGACGTCTGGCGCTCGGGCAGCGTAGGCGAAACCCTGCGCTACGACCGCTTCGAGAGTTGACGGGAGCGCCGACATGCCGCCTGACTTCCTCGGGGCGGTGCCCGGCCCGCAGCCGCAGCGCGGCGTGGGCGTGATCGCTCCGTTCGACCTGGCGCTGGACCGCGAGCTGTGGCGGTGGACCCCGGCGGAGGTGTCGCTGTACCTGACCCGCACCGCGTTCGTGCCGGTACCGGTGACCGTCGAGCAGGCCAACCTCGTCTCCGACGAGGCTGCGGTGCACAGCGCGACCCGCGACCTGCTGGTCCCGGAGCCGGAGGTGGTGGCCTACGCCTGCACCTCCGGCAGCTTCGTCAACGGGGCCACCGGGGAGCGCACGCTGGTCGAGGTAATGCTGCAGGCCGGTGCCCCGGCGGCGGTGACCGCGTCGGGCGCGCTGGTGCAGGCGCTGCAGATGCTGGGCATCGGCCGGATCTCGGTGGCCACGCCCTACGTGGCCAGCGTGACCGACCGGCTGCGCGACTTCCTCGACGAGTACGGCATCGAGGTGGTGGCCAGCGTCGGGCTGGGGCTGCTCGGCCAGATCTGGAAGGTCGACTACCGGCAGGTGGTGGAGATCGTGCGCTCCGCCGACCGGCCGGAGGCCGAGGCGATGTTCGTCAGCTGCACCAACCTGCCCACCTACGACATCATCGGTCCGCTGGAGCAGGAGCTGGGCAAGCCGGTGCTCACCGCCAACCAGGTCACCATCTGGGCCGCGCTGCGCCTGATGGAGCTGCAGGCCGTGGCTCCCGAGCAGCGGTTGCTGCAGGCAGTGGACGCGCCTGCCGCGTAAAGATCGAGTCACGAGCACATGACCGCGGCGAACCGTGCGGTAACATTGTCAACAATCGACCGGTCGCCTGATGGTTCGCGGCGGTGGCATTCCGACGTCGACAAGGATGGAGCACCCGGTGCCGCACACCGCAGGAATTCTCTACCCCGGCTACAGCGCCGAAGACGACTACCCGACCCTCGAACGCCTGCTCGGCGATGACGTCCGCCTGCCGCTGGTGCACACCCTCATGCGCGAGGACGCCCACCGGGTGGACGCGCTGCTGGACATCGGCTCCGAGGAGGTGCTGGCCGACGGCGCCCGCGAGCTGCTGTCCCGCGGCGTGCAGTCGGTGATCTGGGCGTGCACCTCGGGCAGCTTCGTCTTCGGCTGGCGGGGCGCGCGGGAGCAGGTGGAGAAGTTGCAGGCCGTGACCGGCCTGCCGACCTCCAGCACCTCGTTCGCGTTCGTGCACGCCGCGGCCCGGCTGGGGTTGCGGCGGGTCGCGGTGGCCGCGACCTACCCGGCCGATGTGGCCGCGAAGTTCGAGGACTTCCTGCAGGCCGCCGACCTGGAGGTGGTGCGGTTGTCCAGCCGGGGCATCATCACCGCCGCCGAGGTGGGCACGCTCGGGCGCGACGAGGTGCTGTCCTTCGCCGCGGCCAACGACGACGACCGGGCCGATGCGCTGCTGATGCCGGACACCGCGCTGCACACCGCGGCGTGGCTGGACGAGCTGGAGGAGGAGCTGGGCAAGCCGGTGCTCACCGCCAACCAGGTCAGCGCCTGGGAGGCGCTGCGGCTGGCCGGTGCCCAGCAGGCGCGCGATGGATTGGGAGAGCTGTTCCGCAGCGGAACAGGCGGGGAGCGCAGTGGCTCCCCGGATTGAGGAGATGGTGTCAGGTGCTCGGGACCGACGAGCAGTACCAGCAGCCGGGTGAGTTAGAGCCGGTGCAGCGCAAGTCGACCGCGGCGATCGTGGCCGACCAGCTGCGCGCGGCGATCATGTACGGATCGCTGCCCCCGGGCAGCCAGCTGGGCGAGGCCGAGCTGGCCGCCCGGCTGGGCGTGAGCCGGGGACCGCTGCGGGAGGCGATGCAGCGGTTGGTCGCCGAAGGGCTGCTGCGCAGCGAACCGCACCGCGGGCTGTTCGTGATGGACCTGGACGCGGCCGACGTGCAGGACATCTACCTGGCGCGGCTGGCGGTGGAGCGCGCCGCGTGCGAGCAGATCGTGCGCCACCACCGGGTGGAGGCGGTGGCGGAGCTGACCGCGGCCCAGAGCCGGATGGTCGCGGCGGCGGGCAAGGGCGACCCGATAGAGTTGGCCGACGCCGACCAGGAGTTCCACGAGACCCTGGTGCGGGTCTCCGGCAGCGCGCGCCTGCAGCGCATGGCGCAGACGCTGCTGGTGGAGAAGCGGATGTGCCTGACGGCGCTGCAGGACAAGTACCACGCCGACGTCCAGGCGCTGGTCGACGAGCACAAGGGTCTGGTGGACGCGATCGAGGCGGGCGACGAGCAGCTCCTGCTCGAACGCCTCGAAGCCCACATGACTGACGCCTTGGAGCGCCTCAACGGCTCCCTGGCGAGCTGATCCCGCCGCGCTGTCGGCGTGTCGCGGCCCGACACGCCGACAGCCGTCCGGCGACGCCGCGATTTCAATGGAAATCAGACGTGCGAATTCCATTGAAATCGCCGACGCGGCGAGTCACAGGCCGCCGATGGCGATGTACTTGGTCTCCAGGAACTCGTCGATGCCGACCTTGCCGCCCTCCCGGCCCAGACCGGAGTGCTTGACCCCGCCGAAGGGCGCCGCCGGGTTGGACACGATGCCCTGGTTGAGGCCGACCATGCCGCTCTCCAGCGCCTCCGAGACCCGCAGCGCGCGCTGCAGATCCCGGGTGTAGAGGTAGCTGACCAGGCCGTACTCGGTGTCGTTGGCCTGGGCGATGACCGCCTGCTCGTCGGTGAAGGTGGTGATCGGCGCGACCGGCCCGAAGATCTCCTCCCGGCTCATCCGGGCCTGCACCGGCACGTTGGCCAGCACCGTGGGCCGGTAGAAGTAGCCGTCGCCGTCGGCGGCCCCGCCGCCGGTGACGACCTCGGCGCCGTGCTGGACGGCGTCGTCGACCAGGTCGGTGACCTTGCCCAGCTGGGCGTCGTCGATCAGCGGCCCCACCTGCACGTCGTCGCTGACGCCGCGGCCCATCCGCAGGCCCGCCATCCGCTCGGCCAGCCGCCGGGAGAACTCCTCCGCCACGTCGGCGTGCACGTAGAACCGGTTGGCCGCGGTGCAGGCCTCGCCGACGTTGCGCATCTTGGCCAGCATCGCGCCGTCGACCGCGGCGTCGAGGTCGGCGTCGGCGAAGACCAGGAACGGCGCGTTGCCGCCCAGCTCCATGGACACCCGCAGCACCTGGTCGGCGGACTGCTCGATGAGCTTGCGGCCCACCGCGGTGGAGCCGGTGAACGACAGCTTGCGGGCGCGTCCGTCGCGGATCATCGGTTCCATCAGCTCACCGGCGCGGCGGGAGGTGACCACGTTGAGCACGCCGTCGGGCAGGCCCGCCTCCTGCAGGATCTCGGCCAGCGCCAGCATCGACAGCGGGGTCTGGTGGGCGGGTTTGATGACCGAGGTGCAGCCGGCGGCGATGGCCGGGCCGATCTTGCGGGTGCCCATCGCCATCGGGAAGTTCCACGGGGTGATCAGCAGCGCCGGGCCGACCGGCTGGCGCATCACCAGGAACCGCCCGGTCCCGTTGGGGGCCACCGCGTAGTCTCCGCCGATGCGCACCGCCTCCTCGGCGAACCAGCGGAAGAACTCCGCGGCGTAGGTGATCTCGGCGCGGGACTCGGTCAGCGGCTTGCCCATCTCGAGGGTCATCAGCAGCGCCAGGTCCTCGTGCCGGGACATGATCAGCTCGTAGGCGCGGCGCAGGATCTCCCCGCGCTCGCGGGGCGGGTGCTTGGCCCAGCGCGGCTGCGCCTCGGCCGCCGCGGCGAGCGCGGACAGCCCGTCAGCGGGGGAGGCGTCGGCCACCGAGCACAGCGCCCGGCCGGTGGAGGGGTCCTCCACCTCGTAGCTGCGGTCGGCGGTGGCCGGGCGCCACTTGCCGCCGATGAGCAGCTGTTTGGGGGCGGCCTCGACGACGGTGGCCTCTCGAGGGTGCTGTTCGGTGGAAATGGTCATGGCAGCGCGAACCCTTCCGGCTCGGACGGTGGACAGCGACGCTCGGTGATGGTTGCATGACACCCGAGATTGTCGACAATCCTACATTTTCACAACGCTTGGAGTCGATCATGGCTGAGCTCTCGCCGGCGCTCAAGCAGGCCACGCCGGTCCTGGCCGCCCGCGGTGAAGGGATCTACCTCTACGACGAGCAGGACCGGCGGTACCTGGACTTCACCGCCGGAATCGGGGTCACCAGCACCGGGCACTGCCACCCGCGCGTGGTCGAGGCGGCGCAGCGCCAGGTGGGCACCCTGATCCACGGCCAGTACACGACAGTCATGCACCGCCCGCTGCTCGAACTGACCGAGCGGCTCGGCGAGGTGCTGCCGACGGGCCTGGACCGGCTGTTTTACGTCAACTCCGGCAGCGAGGCCGTCGAGGCGGCGGTGCGGCTGGCGCGGCAGGCCACCGGGCGGCAGAACATCGTGGCCCTCCAGGGCGGCTTCCACGGCCGCACGATGGGTGCTGGGGCGCTGACCAGCTCCGGGACCAAGGTGCGCGCCGGGATCGGCCCGATGATGCCCGGGGTGGTGTTCACCCCGTTCCCCGAGCCCTACCGGCACCGCTGCAGCGAGGCCGAGGCGGTGCGCTTCGCGCTGGCCGAGTTCGACCAGCTCCTGGTCACGGTCAGCGCCCCCCGCGACACCGCGGCGATCATCGTCGAACCGGTCCTGGGCGAGGGCGGGTACCTCCCGGCGCCCCCGGAGTTCCTCACCGGCCTGCGCGAGCGCGCCGACCGGCACGGCATCCTGCTCATCGTCGACGAGGTGCAGACCGGCGTCGGGCGCACCGGCCGGTTCTGGGGCCACGACCACGCGGGCCTGCGACCGGACATCCTGATCACCGCCAAGGGCCTGGCCAGCGGCTTCCCGATCTCGGCCATCGCCGCGCCGGAGCAGCTGATGAGCCAGGCGTGGCCGGGTTCGCAGGGCGGCACCTACGGCGGCAACGCGGTGGCCGCCGCCGCGGCGATCGCCACCCTCGACGTGGTCCGCGACGAGAAGCTCGTGGAGAACGCCGCCGAGCAGGGCCAGCGGCTGCGCGACGGGTTGCGCGGCGTCGCCGCGCAGCACCCGGTGATCGGCGACGTGCGCGGGCTCGGGCTGATGCTGGCCAACGAGTTCACCGCTCCGGACGGCACGCCGGACGCCGCCACCGCGGCCCGCGCGCACGCGGCCGCCGCCGAGCGCGGCCTGCTGCTGCTGACCTGCGGCCCGCACGGCAACGTGGTGCGGATGATCCCGCCGCTGATCGTCAGCGCCGACCAGGTCGACGAAGCGGTCGGGCTGTGGGGCGAGGCGGTCGCCGCGGCAGTTTGACCAGCGACCCGGGGTGGCGGGTGTGATCTGGGCCTCGCGCCCGCCACCAGCCCAAACGCGCGGGTGCTGGTCACCGTTCGATAGCGGGGGCTGCCCGGTGGCCGGTCGTCTGGAATGCTGCACGCCAACGATCGACGAGTGCGGGACGCGCCCGCACTGGACCGACGCAGGTGTGAGCATGAGCGACTGGTCGGCTGGTCAGCAGCCGAGAGGCCGGAAGCCGCAGGGCGGCGGCTACGACTACTACCGCGGCGCCCGTCGCCCGGACGGGCCACCGCCGGGCCGTCGTCCACCGCCGCCCCCGCCGCCCCGGCGGGGACACCGGCCGCCGGTGGACGACGAGCCGCCACCCCGCCCGCCGCGCCGCCAGAAGCGGTGGGGACGGCGCATCGGCATCACGCTGGTCGTGCTGGTGCTGCTGCTGGGCGGCCTGGTGATCTACTTCGACAGCACCCTGCAGCGCACCGCGGCGCTGGACTTCGAGGGCCAGTCCCCGGACTCCTCGGGCACCAACTGGCTGCTGGTCGGCTCGGACAGCCGCGAGGGCCTCGACGACGCGCGGCGGGAGGAGCTCTCGGCCGGTGACGCCGGTGGGCGCCGCACCGACAGCATGATGCTGGTGCACATCCCCAGCGGTGGCGGGCAGCCCGCGATGATCAGCCTGCCGCGCGACTCCTACGTGTCCATCCCCGGCCACGGCAAGACCAAGCTCAACTCGGCCTTCTCCTTCGGCGGCCCGCAGCTGCTGGCGCAGACCGTGGAGCAGGCCACCGGGGTGCACATCGACCACTACGCCGAGATCGGCTTCGGCGGGTTCGCCGACCTCGTCGACGCCGTCGGCGGGGTGGAGATGTGCCTGGACAAGCCGATGAACGATGACATGGCCAACGTCCACCTGGAGGCCGGCTGCCAGACGCTGGACGGGCCCAGCGCGCTGGGCTTCGTCCGGGCCCGCTACTCGCTGCAGGGCGGCGACCTGGAGCGCGCGGAGAACCAGCGCAAGCTGCTGGGCGCCCTGGTCAAGCAGGCCACCAGCCCGACCACGCTGTTCAACCCGTTCCGGTTGTTCCCGCTGGCCTCGGGCGCGAGCAAGACGTTCCTGGTCGACGACGGCGACCACCTGTGGCACCTGGCGTCGCTGGCGCTGGCGCTGGGCGACATCAGCGGCGGCGAGGGCGTGACCACCAGCGTGCCGTTCGGCCGCTTCGGCCGGGACGCCAACGGCGGCTCGGTGATCGTCTGGGACTCCGACGGCGCCGCGCGGATGTTCGACGCGATCGCCAACGACCGGCCGATCCCGCCGGACCTGCTCGGGAAGTGACCGAACACGATGTGGGCCGCCCCCGGAACCCCGGGAGCGGCCCACATCGCCGTTGGGAGGGACGATCAGGATGCGAAGCGCCGCAGCTGCTTGGCGTTGCCGTTGAAGGCGTCCTGCCCACCGGGCAGCGGGCCCTGGTCGCCGTGCTGCCAGATGCTCTGGTAGTCCCAACCGGCCGGGAGCTCGCCGATCTGCGGGGCGTAGCGGGCGATCCACAGCGGGTTGTTCGCGGCGAAGTCGGGGTTGGCGCCGGTGCAGCGGTTCCACCAGTCGGTCGTGGTGTAGATGACCGGGAAGCGGCCGGTGCGGGCGTGGTAGGTGTTGGAGAAGTCGGCGATCCACCGCGACATCGCGGCCGGGTCCAGCCCGTAGCAGCCGTCGCCGTAGGGGTTGTACTCGATGTCCAGCGCGCCCGGCAGGGTCCGGCCGTCGCGGTGCCAGCCACCGCCGTTGTCCACGAAGAAGTTGGCCTGCTGGGCACCGCTGGAGCGGTCGGGCAGTCCGAAGTGGTACGCGCCGCGCACCATGCCGACCTCGTGCGAGCCGTTGTACTGCTGGTTGAAGCTGCCGTTGCGGAACCCGGAGCCCTCGGTGGCCTTGACGTAGGCGAAGCGGGCACCGTCGGCCCAGGCCCGAGGCCAGTCCACATCGCCCTGGTGACCGCTGACGTCCATTCCGGACACCACACCCGCGGGCAGCTGCGGGGTTTGGGCGCTGCGGGTGCCGGGCAGGCTGTAGCCGGCCCAGGCCCCGTTGGGGTCGTGCGGGTCGAGCAGCGGGGCGCTGCGGGCGTTCCCGGGTGCGGCGTATGCGGTACCGGTGGCCAACACGGCCGCGGTGACCAGCGCTGCCAGCAGCCCTGGCGTCCTACGTGGACGACCGGAGCACCGGGAGCGCCGGTGGTTCTTGCCGAACGAACGTCGCACTGAACTCGCCTCCTCACCGACGCGGAACGTCGATCGGAGCCGGGCCGTTGGACCGGCGGGGGCATGGGGATCTTCTGGCGGTCGGAGAATAACGCGGCCCCCCTGGTGCCGCTGTGTTCCGACGCGCCGATTCGCCGGGTTTGCCCGGTGGTGCCAGTCCACAGTGGTGTGCGGGTGACGCAGATCTCCCGATTGGAGAATCCCGCCGCGGTCAGGTAGGTCTCGGGCATGGCACAACGAGCGGGTGGCCCCGGAGCGGGGCGGCGCGGGTACCGGCGGCGACCGGACGATCGCGAGTTCGCCGGTGGTGATCGCGGGGACGAGCAGGCGCTCCGGCAGGAGCTGCGGGCCGCGCACGGCGCGAGCTACGGCCGCTACAAGTCGCTGCGGGGCCGGTGGTCCTTCCCCGGGTTCACCCTGGAGGTCCAGCGCGTGCAGCCCGACCCCTACGCCCCGGCCAGCCGCTGCGAGGTCCGCGTCGCCGAACCGGTGGCCGGGTTCCCCGAGCAGCTCTGGGGCGAGCCGGTGCGGGCCCGGGCGCTGGCCGGGTACCTGGTGCGGGCCGCGCACCGGCGGCTGCGCGACAGCCGACTTCGGGTCGACGCCGGTCGCCAGCAGGTGCTGGACCGCTCGGCCTGCCAGGTGGTCGGCGGGGAAGTGGTGCTGCGGTTGGGCATCGACCTGCCGGGGCGGGGCCGCACCATCGACGGCCGCCAGGCCGAGCGGGCGCTGTGCGACGAGCTGCCGGGGGTGGTCGAGACCGCGCTGCGGTGGGCCACCGCTGATCAGGCGCGGGTGCGCGAGTTCGTGGCGTCGGTGGAGGACACCGACGCGCTGCGGCGGCAGCTGCCGGAGCTGGGGTTGATCGCGTTCGTCGCCGACGGCGCGATGCTGCCGCGGCGCAGCGGGGTCGACGAGCGGCCGCTGTCCGACGGGGTGCCCTTCGAGTCGCCGGAGTCGATGCGGGCGGCGGTGGAGCTGCCCAACCGGGGCCGGGTGACCGGGATGGGCGTGCCCGAGGGGATCACGCTGATCGTCGGCGGCGGGTTCCACGGCAAGTCGACGCTGCTGCGGGCGCTGGAGTTCGGCGTCTACGACCACGTCCCCGGGGACGGCCGGGAGCTGGTGGCCTGCCGCGAGGACACGGTGAAGATCCGCGCCGAGGACGGGCGGCGGGTGCACCGGGTGGACGTCAGCCCGTTCGTCAGCCACCTGCCCACCGGCGCGGACACCACCGACTTCTCCACCGACAACGCCTCGGGCTCGACCTCGCAGGCCGCGGCGATCGTGGAGGCGGTGGAGGCCGGGGCCAAGGTCCTGCTGGTCGACGAGGACACCGCGGCCACCAACCTGATGATCCGGGACGCCCGGATGCAGGCGCTGGTGGCCAAGTCCGCCGAGCCGCTGACGCCGTTCGTGGACCTGATCCGCCCGCTGCACGCCGCGCACGGGGTGTCCACGGTGCTGGTGATGGGCGGGTCCGGGGACTACATGGACGTCGCCGACCAGGTGGTGATGCTCGACGCCTACCGCGCGCACGACGTGACCGCCCGGGCCAAGCAGCTGGCCGCGCAGCCCACGGGGCGGCACTCCGAGGCGGAGTCCTTCCCCCCGGTGCGCCACCGGGTGGTGGACCAGCGGTCGATCCCCACCGAGCGGCCCAAGGTCCGCGCTCGCGGGGTGGACGCGCTGACGCTGGGGGAGTCCACAGTGGAGCTGCGCGGGGTGGAGCAGGTGGTCGACCCCGCGCAGGTGACCGGGATCGGCCTGGCGCTGGTCAGCTTGGCGCGGCGCGGGGTGCTGGACGGCGAGCGGACGGTGGCCGAGGTGCTGGAGGCCTTCGCGGCCGACGTCGCCGAGCGCGGGGTGGCCGCGGTCGACGACCGCTACGTCGGCGACTTCGCGGTGCCGCGCCGGTTCGAGCTGGCCGCGGCGCTGAACCGGCTGCGGGTCCTGCGGGTCTCCGGGTTCCGCGGCTGATCCGGCTCGAACCGCGTTCCGGGGTTTCGCCCGGCGGTGTCGGGCGGGCATCATCGAGATGAGCGGATTGCCCGATTGCTGCCGCGCGGAGGTGCGCGGCGGACGGGAGGCGAGCGATGCCTCGCATGGGTTTCCCGGAGCGGACCACCACCGGCTACACCGACCGCAGGCACGCCGGGCAGGTCCTGGCCCAGCGGATGAGCGGGCTGGAGCTGGTCGACCCCGTCGTGCTCGGCCTGGCCCGCGGTGGGGTGCCGGTCGCGGCGGAGGTCGCGCGGGTGCTCGGGGCGCCGCTGCGGGTGTGCGTGGCGCGCAAGATCGGCGCCCCGAGCCAGCCGGAGCTGGCGGTGGGGGCGGTGACGGCCGACGGTCCGGCCAGCTACGACCCGCACCTGGTGCGCTCGTTCCACCTGGACGAGCAGACCCTGCAGGCCGCGTGCGAGCGCGAGCGGGCGGAGGCCCGGCGCCGGGAGCAGCTGTTCCAGCGCGGTGAGCCGCTGCCGCTGACCGGCCGCGACGTGGTGCTGGTCGACGACGGCCTGGCCACGGGCGCGACGGCCCGGGCGGCGGTGCGGATGCTGCGCGAGTCCGAACCGCGCAACGTGGTGCTCGCGGTCCCGGTGGGCTCGCCGGACGCGGTGGCCCTGCTGCGCAAGGAGGCGGACGTGGTGGTCTGCGTGCTGCAGCCGGTCGGCTTCGCCGCGGTGGGGCAGTGGTACCGCGACTTCAGGGCGACCACGGACGAGGAGATCCACGGCATCCTCGCCGAGTTCGCCTGATCCCCCTTGCTGGGGCGGACCGCACCAGCAAGGCTCCGCAAGAGTCATTTGCATCTGTGGTTTCAGTGTCAATCGAAAGAACCGCTCCGCAGTTGGCCGCACCCGCCCAGAAGTCCAGACCGAAGACCGCTATGACCGGGGGAGGGGCCCGTCGCCTCGAAGCTCCCGATGTACCTGCGGGAGCGCCCTGCAGGCGAAGGGGAGGCCAACGACTGTTGCCCTCGGCGCCGCGTGCTGGTGGGAGGAGCGGAGAGCGCTCGCGGCGAGGGGTGGGGCCGCTCTGAGGTGGATCTCTCCCGGCACATCCGGAGCACGACCAGCATTGACTTTGATTGTCTCTCTGGTTTCAGTGTCCACCAAAATTAATCCTCCGGATCAGCTTGCACCAACCCCGGCCCGGACGCGATAACCTCAGCTGCACCTGCTCCTGCGTTGCGGAGTCCTGGGGATCGGGTGGTTCGCCGCCACCGGTTGGGGGTCTTCGGGCGCGTCGGGGTGGAGTTGGGCATCGGTTTCGGGTTGATTGGGTCGCTATGACTTCCGCTGGACATTCCGAGAGCACGCCGTCGCAGGCGGGTAGGCACGCGCCACCTCGGCGGTCGGGGACGAGACGGGGTGAGGAATCCGGCGAGCAGGGGTACTCGGCCGAGGTCGCCTGGCAGGTGGGCGAGGCGACGGTGGCGCTGGGCGAGCGGTTGCGGGATCCGTCGGTGCCGCACGACGTGCCGGAGATCGAGCGGGTCATGCGCGGGTTCTCGCTGACCGTGGAGGGCATGTCCGCCGGGGTCGGCGGGGTCACGGAGTGGTTGCGGGCGGCCGGGCACGTCGGTCCGCTGTCGGGGCACGCGAGCGTGATGGCGGAGCGGTTGTCGCACATCGGCAAGGAGCTGACCCGGTTGGCGGAGGCGATCGAGAAGGCGCAGAAGCGGGCGAGCTGAGCCGGGCGGTCCGGCTCAGCGGGGTGGGTGTGCTCGGCGTTGCCGGGCTGCTCAGTATGTTGGTGCTTGCATCGCGGCTGCGGTGATCGAGTTGTGCTGGTCCGCGGCTCTCCGGTGTTGGGGGTGCGCGGGCGGGGCTGGTGCGTGTGGGTGTGGAGGTGGCCCTGTGGTTCGCGGCAGTGTCGGTGATTCCTCTGCCGCCTTCGATTCGCTGTTCAGCGAGGTGTTCTCCGGGGCGGACGGGGCAACGGCCGCGGAGCGCTCGTTCACGTTGGGCTCGTTGCTGGACGAGCAGGCGCACGAGGTGGTGTCGAAGGCGGTTCGGGCCACTGTGGACTGGGGTGGTCGGGAGCTGGACAGCGCGCACCTGCTGTGGGCGGTGACGCAGGTTCCGGCGACGGCCGAGCTGCTGGTGTCCTCCGGGGTCCGGGTGGAGGAGCTGGCCGCTGCGGTGCGCTCGGCGGTGGTCGGGCAGGAGCTGTCGGGTGCGGGGCGGCCGGTGCTGTCCTCGGCGGCGCGGCGGGCGTTGCTGGGGGCTTATCAGCAGGCGTTGAGCGAGGGCGCTGATGTGGTCGGGGCGCGGCACGTGGTGCTGGGGCTGGCGGCGGATGCGGATTCGGTGGCGGGTCGGGCGTTGGCGCGGGCGATCGAGTTGGGTGATCGGGGTGGGGCTGGGTCGGTGTTGAGCGTGACGCCGCGGCTGGACGAGTTCGGGTTGGACCTGACCGAGCTGGCGCGGGCCGGTCGGTTGGACCCGGTGGTGGGCCGGGACGCCGAGATCGAGCAGGCGATCGAGGTGCTGGGGCGGCGGTCGAAGAACAACCCGGTGTTCGTGGGTGATCCGGGGGTGGGCAAGACGGCGATCGTGGAGGGGCTGGCCCGGCGGATCGTCGAGGGCGCGGTGCCGTGGTCGTTGGCGGATGTGCGGGTGGTGTCGCTGGACCTGGCCGGGATGGTGGCCGGGGCGAAGTACCGGGGTGAGTTCGAGCAGCGGTTCCGGGACGTGATGGCCGAGATCCGGGCGAACCGGGACAGCGTGCTGGTGTTCATCGACGAGCTGCACAGCATCGTGGGTGCTGGTGCCGGTGAGGGGTCGATGGATGCGGGCACGATGCTCAAGCCCGCGTTGGCGCGCGGTGAGCTGCGGTTGATCGGGGCGACGACGGTCGAGGAGTACCGCAAGCACGTGGAGAGGGATCCGGCGTTGGAGCGCCGGTTCGCGCCGATCATGGTGGAGGAGCCGTCGGTGGCCGACACGGTGGTGGTGCTGGAGGGGTTGCGGGAGCGCTACCAGCGGCACCACCGGGTGCGCATCGATGATTCGGCGCTGTCGGCGGCGGCGGAGTTGTCGCAGCGCTACATCGCGGACCGGTTCTTGCCGGACAAGGCGGTGGACCTGCTGGACCAGGCGTGTTCGCGGGTGCGGTTGCGGCGCGGTGGTGAGGTGCGGGAGTCGGCGGTGTTCGAGCCGACGGTGGTGGCCGATGACGTGGCCGACGTGGTGGCGTCGCGGACCGGGATTCCGGTGGCGGACGTCAGCGCGGCGGATGTGGAGCGGTTGCTGGGGTTGGAGGAGCAGCTGCGGTCGCGGGTGGTGGGGCAGGACGCGGCGGTGGCGGCGGTGGCCGAGGCGGTGCGCCGGGCGCGGGCGGGGTTGGCGGATCCGGACCGGCCGATCGGGAGCTTCCTGTTCCTGGGGCCGACGGGGGTGGGCAAGACGGAGTTGGCGCGGGCGTTGGCGCACGCGTTGTTCGGGGACGTGCAGCGGTTGTTGCGGTTGGACATGGGGGAGTTCCAGGAGAAGCACACGGTGTCGCGGCTGGTGGGGGCGCCGCCGGGGTACGTGGGGTACGGGGAGGCCGGTCAGCTGACCGATCGGGTGCGGCGGCAGCCGTACTCGGTGGTGCTGCTGGACGAGGTGGAGAAGGCGCACCCGGATGTGTTCAACACGTTGTTGCAGGTGTTGGACGCGGGGCGGTTGACCGATGCGCAGGGTCGGTTGGTGGACTTCCGCAACGTGGTGGTGATCATGACCTCGAACATCGGGGCGGATCGGATCGTGGATGCCGGTGCCGATGCGGGGGAGTCGGCGTTGGTGGTGCTGGAGGAGTTGCGGGCGTTCTTCCGGCCGGAGTTCATCAACCGGATTGATGATGTGGTGGTGTTCCGGCCGTTGGCGGGGGAGCAGTTGCGGCGGATCGCGTCGTTGTTGTTGGAGCGGACGGCGGCGCAGCTGTCGGCCAAGGGCGTGCGGTTGGTGGTGTCGGATGCGGGGTTGGACTGGTTGGTGGAGCGGGGGTACCAGCCGGAGTTCGGGGCGCGGCCGTTGCGGCGGGTGATCGCGCGGGAGCTGGACAACCGGTTGGCGTCGATGGTGCTGGGTGGTTCGGTGTCGGCGGGTGATCAGGTGTCGGTGGACGTGGTGGACGGGGAGTTGTCGTTGGTGGTGTCGACGGTGTGGGAGCCGGTGTCGGGTGGTCGGCACGCGGCGCCGAGCGGTCCGGTGGAGGTGGTGCGGGAGCCGGTTCAGCGGCACAGCGTGTTCGGGTGAGCGGTCACGCTGTGCTGCGGGTGGTGGGGCGCGTTTGGGGTGTGAGGGTCGTTTGGTGGGGTTGGCGGCTGCTGGTAGTGGTGGGCCAGGGCCTGGTTGTCACACGAACGTGGTGAGCCTTGTTGGGTTGGCTGGTGGCTCTTACGGTGGGGGTTGCGGTTGAGCAGCCGCCACGGAGCACCTCTTGCGTGGAGCGCAGCGACGAGTTCTGGGCCCGTGGCCGAAGTCGGACCGTCGATTCGCGAGTTCAGGGGGAGGTAGCGTGATCGTCTCCAGATCCGGTATGCGTCCGGTCGCGTGGGCCGGGAGTGGTCCTGCGATCGTCGCGCCGCGGGCGCCGGTGGATCCGGTGATCGGGCACGGTTGTTCGTCGGCGTTGCGGTTGGCGGTGGAGTGGCCGGCCTCGGGTGTGGTGGTGGTGCGCATCGGGGGTGAGATCGATCTGGCCACGGTGCCGAGGTTGACGGAGTTGATCCGGCAGCGGTTGACCGCGGCGGCGTTGCGGACGGTGGTGCTGGATCTGTCGGAGGTGTCGTTCGCCAGCAGTGCTGCGGTGGAGTTGTTGTTGCACGTGCAGCGGCGTGCTGAGCATCGCGGTGTGGGGTTGCTGGTGGTTCCGGGTGGTGGTGCGGTGTGGCGGTTGTTGGTGGTGGCGGGGTTGCGGGATCGGTTCGCGTGCCGGGACAGCGCGGCGGAGGCGGTCAGCGAGGCGCGCAGTTGAGGGTGCAGCGGGTGCTGGCGGCGACGTGGTCGGCCAGGGGCGCCCAGGTGCCGTCGGGGTTGTAGGGGCCCCAGGTGCCGGGGTCGTTGGACCAGTACCACCAGCCGACGCCTGCTCGGCGGGCTTCGGCGAGCACGTCGTCGACGTAGTCCAGGGCGCCGGGTTTGGTGGCGTCGAGGCCGAATTCGCCGATGACCATGGGCATGTTGAGGCGGCGTGCGGTGGCGGTGTTGTCGGCGAACCACTTGCGGAGGGTTTCGCGGGTGAGGGTGCGGGTGATGCCGGTGTAGGACTGGCCGGTGTCGAGCAGCAGCGGGTAGAGGTGCGGGGCGTAGGCGAGGCGGGGTTGGCCGGGGCGGGGGTCGGTGAGCTCGGGCAGGGCTGAGGGGATGAGTGCTTGGTTGACGCCGAAGGCCTGGGGTTCGACGAAGATCCAGCGGGTGGGGTCGACTTCGCGGATGGCGTCGATGGTGCGCTGGTAGAGCGGTGCGAGGTGGTTCTTCTCGAAGAAGGGCCAGGGGACGCTGCCGCCCCAGGGTTCGTTGAACAGGTCGTAGCCGAGGACGCGGTCGTCGGTGGCGTAGCGCTGGGCGACGTGCTGCCAGGCGGCGGTGAAGTGCTCGGCGAGTTCGGGGTGTTGTCCGGTGGTGCCCCAGAAGTGGTCGAAGGCGCGCATGACGCCGGGTTGGAGGTAGGTCAGCGGCCAGGGGTCTTGGAGGGTGGCGGGGAGTCCGTCGAAGTGGCTGGCCCAGGCGGGGGCGCCGCCGTTGCGGCCGGTGCCGGTGACGGCCGGGCCCCAGAGGTCTTGGTGCATGTCGAGGACGACGTGCATGCCGGCGCGGTCGTAGGCGGCGATGCGTTCGGTGATGTCGTCGAGGTAGGCGTCGTCGTAGCGGCCGGGTTCGGGTTCCACTTTGGACCAGTAGATGAGCAGGCGGACGGAGTTGGAGCCGATCTTGTCTGCTTCGGCGGTGATGTCGGCGGGGGTGGTCCAGGGCATGGCGTCGGGTGAGTCCTTGGAGCTGTGCCCGTTGTTGAAGCCGTGCGGGATGAGGGGGTTGCCGTCGAGGTCGGTGAGGGGTCGGGGGTTGTCGGTGGCCCAGGCGGGTGTGGCTGCGGTGAGGGTGAGGGCGAACGCGGCCAGGGTGGTGGTCCAGCGGCGGCGGTGGGTCATGGTCGGCGACGGTAGTGGAACCACCACAGAATGTGAAGATGATTCACGAATGCGGAGGAGTCGCTGACCTGCACGGCAACTCGTTCGATCGCGCGGCGGACTGAGCCCGGCCGACCGGTCGTGCTGGAGCCGCCTGGCCGCGTTGAGCGCCAACCCGGCGGCGATGATCTCGATCTCGTGGGCGGACCGGGGTCCCGGGGCCGTCGGGGCGGCTCGTCTAGGCTCGGGGGTATGCCGGACACGCAGTACGAAGACCTCCTCCGCCACGTGCTCGACGCGGGGGCCCGCAAGGACGACCGGACCGGCACGGGGACGCGGTCGATCTTCGGGCACCAGCTGCGCTACCGGCTCTCCGACGGTTTTCCGCTGATCACCACCAAGAAGGTCCACTTCCGCTCGATCGCCTACGAGCTGCTGTGGTTCCTGCGCGGGGACTCCAACGCCAGCTGGCTGCAGGAGCGCGGCGTGACCATCTGGGACGAGTGGGCCGGACCCGACGGTGACCTCGGGCCGATCTACGGGGTGCAGTGGCGGTCGTGGCCGACGCCGGACGGCGGGTACGTCGACCAGATCAGCGAGGTGCTGCGCACGCTGCGGGAGAACCCCGATTCGCGGCGGATCATCGTCTCGGCCTGGAACGTGGCCGACATCCCGCGGATGGCGCTGCCGCCGTGCCACGCGTTCTTCCAGTTCTACGTGGCCGACGGGGAGTTGTCCTGCCAGCTGTACCAGCGCAGCGCGGACCTGTTCCTGGGGGTGCCGTTCAACATCGCCAGCTACGCGCTGCTGACGCACATGATCGCCCAGCAGGTGGGGCTGGAGGTCGGTGACTTCATCTGGACCGGCGGCGACTGCCACATCTACGACAACCACGTGGAGCAGGTGCGCACGCAGCTGGCGCGCGAGGCGCGGCCGTTCCCGACGCTGCGGTTGGCACCGGCGGCGAGCCTGTTCGACTACACCTTCGAGCACTTCTCGGTGGAGGGTTACGACCCGCACCCCGGCATCAAGGCGCCGGTGGCGGTGTGATCGGGCTGATCTGGGCGCAGTCGGTCACCGGTGTGATCGGCCGGGACGGGACGATGCCCTGGCACCTGCCGGAGGACCTCAAGCACTTCCGGTCGGTGACGAGCGGGGCGACGGTGCTGATGGGACGGCGCACGTGGGAGTCGTTGCCGCCGCGGTTCCGGCCGTTGCCGGGGCGGCGCAACCTCGTGCTCTCGCGCACCCCGCAGGAGGGCGCGGAGACCTTCGCGGATCTGGAGCAGGCGCTGGCCGCGGTGTCCGGGGACGTGTGGGTGATGGGTGGTGCGGCGGTGTACCGGGCGGCGCTGCCGCTGGCGGACCGGATCGTGGTCACCGAGATCCGGGAGTCCTTCGAGGGCGACACCTACGCCCCGGAGGTGGGGCGGGCGCCGGATTCGGTCGGGCCGTGGCTGGAGTCCTCGACGGGGTTGCACTACCGGTTCCTGACCTGGGGCTGCTGATCACGGGCGGGTGAACCGCATTCCGATGCCCAGGGTGCTTCGGGGCGGCAGCACTCCGGCGCCGACGGCTTTGTCGAGCACCGGTCGCAGCAGTGCGGCGAGGGTGGCGGTGTCGGCTCCGAGGGCGCGCCAGGGGGTGGCTGCGAGTTCGTCGGTGCGGTGTTCGACGGCGGCGCGGACCTGGTGCCCGGTGTCGGTGGCCTGGCCGGATTCGTCGATCAAGCCGCGGGTGCGCAGGCGCTCGCGTGCGGCGTCCCACTGCTGCTGGCTCCAGCCGCGGCTGGTGAACACCTCGGGTGGTGCCGCCCCGACCGAGGCGAAGGAGACCAGGGATTCGACCGGGTCGAGGTCGTGGTCGCGCAGGGCGGTGAGGTGGCCGTCGCCGCGGTGCTCGCGCAGGATCGTCGCGGCCTGCCACAGCACGAGGTGCGGTTCGTCGGGCCAGGGTTGTGCGGTGTTGGCCGCGGCCAGCGGCCGGTCGTGCACGTCGGCGGCTTCGGCTGCCCGGCGGGCGAGCGCGGCGGCCTGGGGCAGCTGCGCGGGTGTGTCCCGGTAGAAGTGGTCGATCGCCGACAGTCGTGCGGTGAGGATCTGCTGCGGGGTGGCGGTGTTCCAGGCCGCGGGGATGTGTTCGGCGACCATGTGCGGGTCGAAGCTGTAGAAGGCGGTGGTGACGGTGTCGGCGTCGACCGCGCCCAGGGGTGCGGCGCGCCAGGCGAAGTAGCTGGGCCAGCGCGTCTCGACCCGGTAGCCCAGGCGCTGGGCGTGGTCGAAGGCGACGGGTGCGTAGTACAGGACCGCGTGGATGGGTTCCAGCAGCCACCACATCTGGCGGGCGGTGGCGATCTCCTGGCTCATGGGGCCTCCCGATCAGGCATCTTGTCATTGGCAAGATGCCGGTGCCGATCCGGTCTTGTCAATGGCAAGATGGGGGCGTGACGCGTCCCTACCACCACGGCGACCTGCGCGCGGCCCTGCTGTCGGCGGCCGTGGAGATGATCGCCGACCACGGCACGGCGCAGCTGAGCCTGCGCGAGCTGGCCCGCCGCGCCGGGGTCTCGCACGCCGCGCCGCGCCACCACTTCGGCGACAAGCCGGGCCTGTTCACCGCGCTGGCCGCCGAAGGCCAGCAGCTGCTCACCGAGGAACTGCTGGCCGCGGCACCCGACCTGCGCGAGATGGGGGTGCGCTACGTCGGCTTCGCCGTGCGCCACCCCGGGCACTTCGAAGTGATGCAGCGCCCCGACCTGTGGCGCGCCGACGATCCGGACCTGCTGGCGGCCAAGGCCGCCACGGCACGGGCACTGCGCGCCGGGCTACCGGCCGGTCTGGGCGAGGCCGAGGCGGAGCGGGCGGCGCTGGCCGCCTGGTCGCTCGCGCACGGCTTCGCCACGCTCACCCTGTCCGGAACCCTGCCGCCGCAGGTCCGCGACCGCGACACCGCCGAGGCGTTCCGCGAGATCGCGGGCCTGCTCGAGGTGCGGCGCTGAGTCACGGCCCCAGGGGCAGCAGGGTGTCGGCGATGGTGGTCTGCACCGGGTTGAGGCGGGGATGGCCGTCCTCGACGTCCCACAGGCAGTTCTGCAGCACTCGCGCCAGCGACCAGCCCACCGCCCGGCGCCGGTCCAGGCCCAGCACCTCGGTGAGGATCGCGAAGCGGCGGCGCAGCGCGGCGGGCAGGTCCCCGGTGGCCACCATCTGCTCCCAGCGGTTGTCCAGCGCGGGCAGCAGGTCGAAGCCGGGGTCGCCGATCAGCGGCTGCGGGTCGATGGCCAGCCACGGTTCCCGCGCACCGGCCAGGACGTTGTCGTAGTGCAGGTCCCAGTGCAGCAACCGGTCGCCGGGTTCGTCGAGCAGGTCGGTGACGATGTCGGCGCAGCGCCGCAGCAACCTGCCCTCCTCGTCGGTCAGCTGCGCGCACGCCCGCGGGGTGTCTCGCACCATCGCCGCCGCGATGGCCCCCAGGTCCCGCACGCCCGGTGGGGCGGGGGTGGCGTGCAGGCGTTGCAGCAGTCCGGCGAGGACACCCACCGCGGCATCGTCATCGTCCACACTCGACAGCGCGGTCTGGCCGAGGCGTTCCAGCAGCATGCTGCCCGAGTCCGGATCGTGGGCGAGCAACCGCACCGCGCCGCGACCGTCCCAGGCCCGCAGCCCCAGCGGTTCACCGGCGGTGTCGGGGGTGACGGGCTGCAACTTCAGCACTGCCCTGGTGCCGTCGGCGCGCAGCACCGGCAGGACCAGGGCCACCATGCCGTGCTGGGGTGCGCCGTCGGGGCGAAGATCCCACGCCGCCAGCTGCCGCTCGGCCAGCGCGGGCAGGTCGGTGAGCCAGCGGCCGTCACCGAAGATCTCGCGGTGGGTGGCGGCGTAGGACTCCGGGACCACCACAGCCGAATCAGTCACTGAAACTTTCTCCTTCGTCACCGGAAGAATCTCGTGCGGATGGCGAAGGAGCGTCGGGGGCGATCGGGGGCGTCAAAGCATGAGGCCACTGTAGCCTCAGCGGCCCTGCCAGCGGTGCGGGGTCTTGTCCAGGAACGCCCGCACCCCGTGCTGGAAGTCCTGGCTGCCGAACACCGTGCGCACCAGGTCATCACCGTCGGGCAGGTTCGCCAGCCGCAGCCGCCGGACCGCTTCCTTGGCCGCCCACATCGTCAGCGGCGCGTGCTCGGCCAGCCGCCCGGCGATCCCGGCCACGGTGGCATCCAGCTCGTCCACTTCGCACACCTCGGCGAGGAACCCGGCGGCGTGCGCCTCGGCGGCGTCGAACAGGCGGGCGCGCAGCAGCATGTCCTTGGCGCGGGCGGGCCCGAGGTGGAACACCAGCATCGAGTAGGTGTTCATCGCCAGGCAGTTGCCCAGGGTGCGGGCCACCGGCACCCCGAAGCGCCCGGTGGTGGTCGACACCCGCAGGTCGCACGCGGCGGCCAGCGCGATGCCCGCGCCCACGCAGTAACCCGAGATCGCCGCGATCGTGGGCACCCGCACCGCCTCGAGGCGCTCCAGGACGGCCTCCATGCGCTGCTCGTAGGCCACCCCGTCCTCACCGCTGGTGAACTCGGTGAACTGGGAGATGTCGGTCCCGGCCACGAACGCCTCCTGCCCGGCGCCGCGCAGCACCAGCACCCGGATGCCGGGGTCGTCCTCGGCGGTGCGGCAGGCGGCCACCAGCCCGTCGTACATCGCCCAGGTCATGGCGTTGCGCTGGGCGGGCCGGTTGAACACCACCTGCAGCACGGCACCGTCGCGGGTGGTGATCAGCTCATCGGACATGGGTCTCCTCCGGGGATGCGGTGCGCGAGCGCAGGCGTCGCGCCAGGGCGGGGCCGATGAGCAGCAGCAGCGCGGCTGCGAGGATGCTCACCGTGATCGGTTGGGTGGCCAGCAGCCACAGGTTGCCGTCCAGCAGCGCCGAGGACTGCACCAGCGCCTTCTCGAACAGCGCGCCGATGACCACGCCGACCACCAGCGGCGCCATCGGCAGGTCGAAGCGCTTCATGCCGTAGCCGAGGACGCCGAAGACCAGCACCAGCCAGACGCTGAAGAGGTTGTTGTCGATGGCGTAGGCGCCCACGAAGCTGGTGAACAGGATCAGCGGGTAGAGGTAGCCGTAGGGGATGCGCAGCAGCTGCGCGAACACCGGCGCCAGGGGCAGGTTGAGCACCAGCAGGATCACGTTGCCGATGAAGAACGACACCAGCAGGCCCCACACCAGGTCGGGTTGTTCGTCGAACAGCAGCGGCCCGGGTTGGATGCCGTAGACGGTCAGCGCGCCCAGCAGCACCGCGGTGGTGGCCCCGCCGGGGATGCCCAGCGTCAGCGTCGGGATGAAGTTGGCGTTGGCCGCGGCGTTGTTGGCGCTCTCCGGCGCGGCCACGCCCTGGATGGCGCCGTGCCCGAACTGCGCGGAGTTGCGCGAGACCCGCCGTTCGAGGCCGTAGGCCATGAACGAGGCCAGGGTGGATCCGGCGCCGGGCAGGATGCCCAGCCCGAACCCGATGGCGCTGCCGCGGGTGATGGCCCCGGCCGAGTCGCGGATGTCGCGGCCGCGGATCACCAGGTCGCGGAAGCGGGCGCGGATCGGGCGGGCCGCGCCGAGGCGGATCTGGTGCAGCACCTCGCCGACGGCGAACAGGCCGATGACCACCTCGACGTAGGGGATGCCGGAGAGCAGCTCGACGCTGCCGAAGGTGTAGCGGGCCTGCCCGGTGCCGGCGTCGATGCCCACGCAGGCCAGCAGCACCCCGGCGCAGGCCATCGCCGCGGCCCGCAGCTTCGACCCGGTGGTCAGCACCACCATCGTCACCAGCGCCAGCACCATCACCGCCAGGTTCTCCGGCGGCCCGAACTGCAGCGCCACCGACGCCAGCGGCGGCGCCACGGCGGCCAGCAGCACCAGGGAGGCGATCGCGGCGGCGAACGAGCCGATGGCCGCGATCGCCAACGCCGCGCCCGCCCGGCCCTGCCGCGCCATCTGGTAGCCGTCCAAGGTGGTCACCACGCTGGCGGCCTCACCCGGGGTGGACAGCAGCACCGAGGTGATCGTGCCGCCGTACTGCGAGCCGTAGTAGATCCCGGCGAGCATGATCAGCGCGGTCACCGGTTCCACGGTCAGCGTCAGCGGGATCAGGATCGCCACCCCGGTGCTGGACCCGAGCCCGGGCAGCAGCCCGATCACGGTGCCCAGCAGCACCCCGACGAAGCACCACAGCAGGTTCACCGGGGTCAACGCCGTCGAGACGCCCAGCAGCAGGTTGTCGAGCACCGCGATCACCTCCGAAGGGCTAGAACCCGAACACGCCGGTGGGCAGCGGCACCTGCAGCACCACCGCGAACACCCCGTACATCGCCGCCGCCGAGCAGGCGCTCAACGCCACCGCGGGCAGCGGCCGGTGCCCCTCCAGCCAGGTGGAGATCACCAGCACCAGCAGCCCGAAGGCCACCGCCATGCCCAGAAGCGGCACCAGCGCGACGGCCACCGGCAGCAGCACGAACACCCGCCGCAGGATCCACACCCGCTGCCGCGGGGTGCGGCCGAAGTCGTCGACACCGGGCTGCGGCGGCGCCGGGTGGGGCGCGCGCAGCTGCTCGGCCAGCAGCAGCGCCGAGAACACCGCCAGCAACCCACCGGCCACCAGCGGCAGGAACCCTGGGCCGATGCGCGATTCCGGTAGCAGCACGCCGTACCCGAACGACGACACCGCGAAACCCGCGCCCAGCAGCGCCAAACCGCTGAAGAGCACCACCTGCCCGCGTTGCCCGCTCATCGCCGCACCACCTGCGCCAGGGCCTTCTCGCTGTCGGCCAGGTAGGCGGCGAAGTCCTCGCCGAAAGCCACCCGCGGCTGCAGGAACTCCGACGCCACGTAGTCGCGGTAGGCGGGGGACCCGGCGAAGGCGCGGGCCGCCTCCAACCAGAACTCGGTGGCCTGCGGGGACAACCCGCCCGGGGCGATCACACCCCGGAACTGGGCGAAGGACACCGGGATGCCTTGCTCCACCGACGTCGGCACCCCCGCCAGCTGCGGGTAGTCGTAGCGCTGGTCGGCGAACACGCACAGGGCCTTGAGCTCGCCCGCGCGCAGCTGGCCCATCACCTCGCTGGGGTTGAGCGAGGCCAGCTCGACCTGCCCGCCCAGCACTGCGGCCATCGTCTCGCCACCGCCCTCGTAGGGCACGGTGTCGAAATCCGCCCCGGAGAGGCGCTCCAGCTGGGAGAACACCACCGCATCGGGTCCCACCGCGCCGGAGATCCCGGCCAGCACCCGCCGCTGGCGGGACTGGGCGACCGCGTCGGCGCAGCTGGTGATCGGCGAGGACGGCAGCGCCACCAGCAGCGTGTAGTCCTCGCCGAGCTTCATGATCGGGGTGAAGCTGCGGTGGGAGAAGGCCACGTCCACGCTCAGCGGCAGCGACAGCAGCGAGGTCTCGGTGGCCAGCAGGTAGTTCGGCGACCCGGCCTTGGACAGCAGGTAGGAGTAGCCCACCGCGCCCTGCCCGCCCTCCCGGTTGTCGACGTCGACGCGCAGCTCGGGCCGCACCGAGACCAGCCCGTCGGCCATGGCCCGCCCGGAGATGTCGCTGCCGCCGCCGGCGGCGAAGGGCACCACCATCGTCACCGCCCCCACCGGGCGCGGCGCACCGGCGGACTCCTGCCCGGCGCTGCCGAGCGCGCACCCGCCCAGCAGCGCCACCGTGCTCAACGCGGCCAGCACCTGGCGGCCGCAGGACAACGCGCGCATCGCTCCTCCTTGAGCTCGCGTCGCGGAAAAAGAAGGGGGTGGGGTCATTCGCCGGTGGCGATGATCCCGCTCTCGCGCAGCCGCCCCAGCTCCTCGGCGGCCAGGCCCGCTTCGGCGAGCACCTCCAGGGTGTGGGCGCCCAGAGCCGGTCCGGCGTTCTCGCGCCGCGGCGGGGTGTCCGACAGCCGCACCGGCGAGCCGATCTGGCGCACCGCCCCGAGCTCGGGGTGCGGGGCGTCCCAGAAGAAGTCCCGCTGCGCCAGGTGGTCGTCGGTGAACACCTCATCGGTGGTGGCGATCGGCGCGCACGGCACCCCAGCTGTGGTGAGCGCGTCGACGATCTCGGCGGTGGTGCGCTGCGCGGTGGTCTCCTCGATGGCCGGGATGAGGCTGTCTCGGTGCTGGTAGCGGTCGTAGGAGTTGCGGTAGCGGTCGTCGTCGAGCAGGCCGGTCAGCCCCAGCGCGCGGCAGAACGCGGGCCAGGTCTTGGTGGTGGTGGCCCCGACGGTCACCCACCCGTCCTTGCTGCGCAGCGCTTGGTAGGGGGCGCTGTTCTGGTGGGCCGAACCGTGCGCGCGGCCCACCTCGCCGGTGGCGAAGTAGGTGCCCGCCTCCCACACCGCGAACGACACCCCGGCTTCCAGCAGGGACACGTCGACGTGCTGGCCTTGGCCGGTGTGCTCGCGGGTGCGCAGCGCGGCCATCGCGCCCATCGCGGCGTACAGGCCGCACACCAGGTCGCACATCGGCACCCCGACCTTGGTGGGCGGTCCGCCGGGGTGGCCGGTGATGCTCATCAGCCCGGCGCGGGCCTGCGCCATGATGTCCAGGCCGGGCTGGTCGGCCAGCGGCCCGTCCTGGCCCCACCCGGAGGCCGAGACGTAGACCAGGCGGGGGTTGCGGGCGTGCACGGCTTCGTAGCCGAAGCCCAGGGCGGCCAGCGCGCCGGGCCGCAGGTTCTCCACCAGCACGTCGGTGTCGTCGAGCAGCCGCTGCAGCAGCGTGCGGCCCTCGTCGGTCTTGAGGTCCAGCGCCACCGATCGCTTGTTGCGGTTGAGCCGCAGGAACGGGGAGCTGTGCTCGGCCAGGAACGGCCCGGTCTGGCGCACCGGGTCACCCCCGGCGGGGTTTTCCACCTTGATGACGTCGGCGCCGAGGTCGGCCAGTTGCATCGTCGCGAACGGCGCGGCCATGAACGCGCCGATCTCCAGCACTCGCACCCCGTGCAGCGGGAGCGGACCGGAAGCGGGGGAGGCAGTCATGCGCGGCTCCATGAGGTCCGGGAGGAAACCGGGTACCGTGATCGGCATCACTGAATTTTGTCTACAGCAGTCAGATCGGAGCTGACAAGCTTGCTCACCGAGGTTGCTCCGGGTGGACCAGCCGCCCGCGAAGACCACCCGCTGCCCGGCGCCGGAAGGAGACACTGCCGGTCGTGACCGGATCCGTTGACAACACCCCGGCGGTGCGCGCCCCCAGCATCGTCGGCCCGCCCAGCCTGGTGGAACTGGCCGCCACGACCCTGCGCCGCATGATCATCGGCGGTGATCTGCTGTGCGGGCAGCGCATCGTGGAGAACCGGCTGACCCGCGAACTGGGCATCAGCCGCCCGCCGCTGCGCGAAGCGCTGCGGGTGCTCGAACGCGAGGGCCTGGTGCGGCAGGTGCCCCGCAAGGGCGTGATCGTGACCCCGCTGACGCTGCACGACATCTACGAGATCTGCACGCTGCGCGCGGAGTTCGAGCACCTGGCGGTGCGGCTGGGCGTGCCGGTGCGCGAGGCGGCGCGGATGCGGCGCTGCCAGCAGGCGCTGCAGCGGATGAGCGAGGCCGCCGAGATCGGCGACCAGGCGCAGTTCCTGGAGTGCTCCTTCGCCTTCCACGTCGCGGTGGTCGGCCTGTCCGGCCACCAGCGGCTGGAGGAGGCCTACCGGTCGCTGCAGCTGCAGCTGATGCTGTCCATGGCGCTCAACCGCAAGGCCCGCCAGGACCGGGAGAGCCTGGGCCAGGACGTGGCCCGCCACCAGCGGCTGCTGGAGATCATCGACGCCGGGGACCCCGAGGCGGTGCTGGCCGAGCTCGCCGCCCACGGCGACCGCACCTTCCTCGACGGCATCGAGACCAAAGTGGACGGACACACCGACGAGGCGCTGCAGTGGCTGCGGCGGCAACGACAAGCACAGGAGGACACGTGAACCCAGGCCCCACCACCCTCGCCGTCGACGGCATCAGCCCGCAGCTCGACCCGGAGGCGTTCGTGGCCCCGGGCGCGGCGCTGATCGGGCGCGTGCGGCTGGCCGCGGCATCCAGCGTCTGGTACAACGCGGTGCTGCGCGGCGACATGGAGAACATCAGCGTCGGGGAGTCCAGCAACATCCAGGACGGCTGCGTGGTGCACGCCGACCCCGGTTTCCCCGCCCAGATCGCCGCCGGGGTCACCGTCGGCCACAAGGCGGTCCTGCACGGCTGCACCGTGGAGGAGGGCTGCCTGATCGGGATGGGCGCGGTGGTGCTCAACGGCGCCCGCATCGGCGCCGGATCGCTGGTGGCCGCCGGGGCGGTGGTGCTGGAGGGAACCGAGGTGCCGCCCGGATCGATGGTCGCGGGCACCCCCGCCAAGGTCCGCCGCGAGCTGACCGCCCAGGAGCGGGACGCGCTCAAGCTCTCCGCCGAGCACTACACCCAGCTGGCCCGCAAGCACCGCACCGCCCTGGGCCAGTAGCCCAACCCGCCCCGAAAAGACGTAACAGTGCTTGTACAAGCGCTGTTACGTTGGGGCGGTGCCGCACGATCCCACCGCACAAGCCAGCGTCTGGCGGCCGCTGCGGCGACTGCTGAACGACCTCGACGACGAGATCGACCAGTTCTACGCCCAGCGCGGCATCACCGGCGTGCGACTGCGGTTCGTCGGGCCCCTGATCCGGCTCGGCCACCGCGGGGCCATGAGCATCCGCGAACTCGCCGACGCCCTGGAGGTCACCCACTCGGCGATGAGCCAGACCGTGGCCTCGCTGCGCCGCGAAGGACTGGTGCGCTCGGTGACCGGGACGGACGCGCGCACCCGCCAGATCACCCTCACCGACCGGGCCCGGCAGCTCCTGCCGCTGCTGGAAGCCGAGTGGCGGGCCACCGAACAGGCCCTGCGCGACCTCGACGCCGAAATCCCCTACGCGCTCAGCCGAGCGGTGGCCGACCTGCAGCAGGCCCTGGCCCGGCGCCGGTTCCGCGACCGCCTCACCGCCCACCTCCCGCCCTCGTGAGGCTGCTCGACACCCGGCCGCTGCGCGCCAGCCCCGCCTTCCGCCGCCTGTGGTGGGCCGGGGTGATCTCCGCGCTGGGCGGGCAGTTCACCGTGGTCGCGGTGCTGTTCCAGATGTGGCAGCTGACCGCCAGCCCGGTCGCGGTCGGCGCGGTCGGGCTGGTCCAGGCGCTGTCGATGACCGCCGTCGGGCTCATCGGCGGCACCCTGGCCGACGCGCTGGACCGGCGCACCCTGGTGCTCACCGCCACCGCCGTGCAGCTGAGTGCGGTGGTGCTGCTGGCCGTGCACGGCCTGACCGACCTCAGGTCGCAGTGGGTGCTGCTGGGGCTGGTGGCCCTCAACGCCGCCGGCAGCGGGCTGGGCGCGCCCGCCCGCCGGACCTTCGTGCCCCGCCTGCTGCCCACCGACCTGGTCCGCGCGGGCGTGGCGCTGGTCAACCTCAGCTTCCAGGTCGCCATGCTGCTGGGACCGGCGCTGGCCGGGCTGCTGGTCGCGCGGTGGGGGGTCAGCGCCTGCTACCTGCTCGACGCGGTGGCCTTCACCGCCGTGCTGCACGGGGTGGCGCGGCTGCCGTCGATGCGCCCGGACGGCCAGGCCACCCGGCCCGGACCCCGCGCGATCTGGCACGGCTGGCGGTTCATCGCCGCCACCCCGGTGCTGCGCGGGGCGCTGCTCACCGACGTGCTGGCCACCGTGCTTGCCATGCCCGTCGGCTTGTTCCCGCTGATCAACGACCAGCGCTTCGGCGGGGACCCGCGCACCCTGGGGCTGCTGTTCACCGCCGTGGCCGTCGGCGGGATCACCGCGGGCGCAGCCTCGGGCACCATCACCCGAGCCAGCACACCCGGCGTGGTCATGCTCGCCGCCGCGGCGGTGTGGGGGCTGGCGCTGGCCGGGTTCGGGCTGGTGCCCTCGCCGTGGGCGGCGCTGGCGTGCCTGGCCGTCGCCGGTGCCGCCGACACCACCTCGGTGATCACCCGCGCGGCGATCGTGCAGCTGGCCACCCCCGACTCCCACCGCGGCCGGGTCTCGGCCGTGGAGCACATCGTCGGCGCCTCCGGCCCCGAACTGGGCAACTTCCGCGCCGGGCTGATCGCCGAAGCCACCACGGCGGCGATCGCCGCCTGCGCGGGCGGCCTGCTGTGCGCGGCGGGCATCGCGTGGGTGGCGCTGCGCAACCCCGAGCTGCGCCGCTTCGGCGAGACCTGACCCGCCACCGGGAAAACCGTTCGACACCCCCGCGGCACGGGCGGAACAATCCCGCCCGTGCGCAGCGAGCAGACGATCCCCGTGCTGTGGTTGTGCGGGCCGCCCGGGGTGGGCAAGACCGCGGTCGCCTGGCAGATCCACACCCAGCTCACCCGGGCCGGGATCACCAGCGGCTACGTCGACATCGACCAGCTGGGCATGTGCTTCCCCGAACCTGCGGGCGATCCGGGGCGGCACCGGATGAAGACCGCCAACCTCCGCGCGCTGGTGGCCCACTTCCAGACCGCCGGTGCGCAGTGCGTGGTCGTCTCCGGTGTCGTCGACGCCGCGCGCGGCGTGGCGGCGCGGGACATCCCGCAGGCCGAGCTGGTCCTGTGCCGACTGCGCGCCGACCACGAGGAGCTCACCCGGCGATTCCGGCACCGCCAGGGCCACAACGCCGAGGTGGGCGAGGTGCTGCGGGAAGCCGACGCCCTCGACGAGGGCGTGCGGGCCGCGGTGTGCGTGGACACCACCGCCCGCACCGTCGCCGAGACCGCCGCCCTGGTCCGGCAGCGCTGCGGGAACTGGCCCGGCCACCTGCCCGCCCGCACCGGTGCACCGCCGCAGCGCACGAGCAGTGCCGGGGGAGAGGTGCTGTGGTTGTGCGGGCCGCCCGGGGTCGGCAAGTCGGCCACGGGCTTCGCGATCTACCTGCAGACCCTGCAGGCCGGTCGCACCGCGGCCTACGCCGACCTCGACCAGCTCGCCTTCTGCGCCCCGAACGGCGATCACCGGCTCAAGGCCGCCAACCTCGCCGCCGTCTGGGACACCTACCACGCCGCCGGTGCCCGCCACCTGGTCGTCACCGGCCCCGCCGAGGACGACACCGCGATCAAGACCTGCAGCGAGGCCCTGCCCGCGGCGACGTTCACGGTGTGCCGACTGCACGCCGGACCCGAGCAGCTCGCGCACCGGATCATGCTGCGCGGGCAGGGCGGCAGCTGGCCGCAGCCCGGCGATCCGCTCCTCGGCCTTCCCGCCGCGCAGCTGCGCCAAGCGGCTGAGGCGGCTGCCGCGCAGGCCGAGGCGCTGGAGCGAGCCGAGGTCGGGGACCTGCGCGTGGACACCGACCTCCTCACCGCCGAGCAGGCCGCCGAGGAGGTCATCGCCCGCACCGGGTGGCCCGCCCGCTGAACGGGTCCACTCAGGACGGTGCGGACCCGGACACGACGGTGGCGTCGCGCTCCTCGCAGTGCAGCACTCGCGACACCAGTCCCGCGGCGGTGAGCAGCTCGGCGGTGTGCGGGGCCTGGCGGCGGCTGGTCTCGATCAGCACGGTTCCGCCGGGGGCCAGCCACCGCGGTGCGTCGGCGGCCACGCGCTGCTGGACGGCCAGGCCGTCAGCACCGCCGTCCAGCGCCACCGCTGGTTCGTGCAGTCGGGCCTCCGGGGGCATCAGCCCGACCTCACCGGTGGGCACGTAGGGGGCGTTGGCCACCAGGACCTCGACCCGGCCCCGCAGCCGGGCGGGCAGCGCGAAGTACAGGTCGCCCCGGGCGACGCTGGCGGCACCGGGCAGGTTCGCCGCAGCACAGGCCACCGCGGCGGGGTCGACGTCAGCGGCGTGCAGCTCGACGTCCGGGCGCGCGGCCAGCACCGCTGCGGCCACCGCTCCGGCTCCGCAGCACAGCTCCACCACCACCGAACCCGGTGAGGTCAGGGCGATGGCCTGCTCGGCGAGGAACTCGGTGCGGCGGCGGGGCACGAACACCCCCGGCGCCACCGAGATCCGCAGCCCGCAGAACTGGGCCCAGCCCAGCACCTGTTCGAGCGGAAGCCCGGTGACGCGCTGGCGCACCAGCTCGGCCAGCTCGCCGCGGTCACCGGCGGCCTGCTGCAGCAGCGCGGCCTCGTCCTCGGCGAAGACGCACCCGGCCGCGCGCAACGCGGCCACCACATCGAGATCAGGGGAGAACGACGAAGAAATCGTGAGCGCCTTTCAAAGATCCGGTGGGGCGCTCCAGCGCGATCACCGACGCGCTCGGCCGGAGGGGAGCACCCGATCTGCCACAGGGGAAATGGGTCTCACCTCCTCGTCTCGCGCGGTCGGCAGCACACTAGCAACCACCCCGTCGGCGAGGCGAAAGGGCCGGAGAACGGCACTGGGGCCGTGACCTCGTGGTCACGGCCCCAGGCTTGCAAGTCCTGGCAACAGGCCCCGGTTGTCGTTCTCGGTGCCCCGGTATTGCGCTTGCGGCGCGTGCGCCGCCAGCCTGCTGCCTCGACGCCGCCCGGACAGGACCGGGCGGGGCGGGTGTCAGACCCGCGTGTTGCGCTGGCGCTGAGCGCTCGACTGCGGGTGCCGCATCACGGTGCGAGCCCGCTCCATCTCGCGCGCCATGCTGCCCAGCCAGCGAACCAGACCTGCCATCGGGGCGTCCTCCACTACTCCGAGAGGGTTAATCGACGACTCGTCGCCGGTTGTCAAATCCGGTTCCCGACAACCGACGTGAACCGGACCGGAAACGGCCGTCTCACCCGCCATGTCGTTGCAGGTAGTCCCGGTGTTTCACGCAATTCATAACGTATTGGTAACGAAGATCCGAACAGCTCGTGCATCCCCCGATGGGGTGAAGCGGGTTGGGTCGTGCGGACGCCGCGTCATCACCCCGGATGCGCGCCCACGGTGTCCCGGAGCTCCTGGGCCACCGCCACATCCGACTTGCGCGCGCAATGCGCGCAGCAGAAGAACCGGCCGCTGGCCTCCACCCCGTGCCCGAGGATCCGGCACCCGCAGTGCTCGCACACCGGCGCCAACCGCTGCGCGGCGCACTCGAAGCTGTCGAAGGTGTGCACCCCACCACCGGTGGTGCGCACCTCGAAGGTCATCCAGTAGTCGTTGCCGCAAACTTCGCAGGTCGCCATGACAGTCGCCTTTCCGTGCCAACCGGGCCGACACCCGCAGCATGCGAGCCCACCACCGGCCCGGCAACCGCGCCCGGCGCGAGCCGGTGCCACCCACCCCACCGATGTGCCACCATGATCAGCATCACACCCCGCGAACCCTCCGGGAGCAGCCATGCACGACGACCGCCGCATCGTCGAACAACGCCTCGACCGCGTCCTGGCCGAACGACTGCGCCCCGCCCAGCACCGCGACACCGCCCCCTGCGACATCGCAGTCTGGCACGTGCCCGGCGAACCCGTCGACGTCACCGAAGCCCTGCGCGCCGACTACACGCCCACCACCGTCGGCCAGCCCTGGGGACCGGCGTGGGGCACCAGCTGGTTCCGCATCACCGCCACCGTCCCCGAGCACTGGGACGGCCGCACCGCCGAACTCCTCGTCGACCTCGGCTTCGACGACGACCGCCCCGGCTTCCAGTGCGAAGGCCTCGCCCACACCCCCGACGGCACCCCCGTCAAAGGCCTGCACCCCCGCAACACCCACCTGTCGCTGGGCCGCAACAGCGCCGGCAAGACCCGCACCTACTACGTCGAAGCCGCCGCCAACCCCATCATCCTGGGCCTCCGCGGCTTCCAGCCCACCGACCTCGGCGAACGCCCCACCGAACCCGGCCCGCCGCTGTACGTGCTGCGCCGCGCCGAACTCGCCGTCCTCGACCAAGAGGTCTTCGACCTGGTCCACGACACCGAAGTCCTCGACCAGCTGATGCGGGAACTGCCCACCGACTCACCCCGCCGCCACGAGATCCTGCGCGCCCTGGAACGCATGCTCGACCGCCTCGACCTGCACCACATCTCCGCCACCGCACCCGCCGCCCGCGCCGAACTCGCCGAAGCGCTGGCCAAACCCGCCCACGCCAGCGCCCACACCCTCTCCGCCGTCGGCCACGCCCACATCGACTCCGCCTGGCTGTGGCCCCTGCGCGAAACCGTCCGCAAGGTCGCCCGCACCGTCGCCAACGTCACCACCCTGATGGCCAGCCACCCCGACTTCCACTTCGCCATGTCCCAGGCCCAGCAGCTGGCCTGGATCAAGCAGCACCACCCGCAGCTCTACGACCGCGTCCGCACCTTCGTCCACACCGGACAGTTCGTGCCGGTCGGCGGCATGTGGGTCGAATCCGACACCAACATGCCCGGCGGCGAGGCCATGGCCCGCCAGCTCATCCACGGCAAACGCTTCTACCTCGAGGAATTCGGCATCGACACCCAAGAGGTCTGGCTGCCCGACTCCTTCGGCTACTCCGCCGCGCTCCCGCAGCTCATCGCCGCCTCCGGCTCCCGCTGGTTCCTCACCCAGAAGATCTCCTGGAACCAGACCAACCGCTTCCCGCACCACACCTTCTGGTGGGAAGGCATCGACGGCACCCGCGTGTTCACCCACTTCCCGCCCGCCGACACCTACAACAGCGAGATCACCGGCGCCGAACTCGCCCACGCCCAGCGCAACTTCGCCGAACACGGCCGCGCCACCCGCTCCCTGCTGCCCTTCGGCCACGGCGACGGCGGGGGAGGACCCACCCGCGACATGCTCGCCCGCGCCGCCCGCACCGCCGACCTGGAAGGCTCACCGCGCGTCCGCCTGGACACCCCCGCCGAGTTCTTCACCGCCGCCGAAACCGACCACACCGGCCCCGCCGTCTGGTCCGGCGAGCTCTACCTGGAATTCCACCGCGGCACCTACACCTCCCAGGCCAAGACCAAGCAGGGCAACCGCCGCAGCGAACACCTCCTGCGCGAAGCCGAGCTGTGGTGCGCCACCGCCACCATCGCCACCGGCCGCGACTACCCCCACGACGCCCTGGACCGGCTGTGGAAGCAGGTCCTGCTGCACCAGTTCCACGACATCCTGCCCGGCTCGTCCATCGCCTGGGTCCACCGCGAAGCCCAGGACACCTACCGGCGAGTGGCCGCCGAACTCGAGGCCATCACCACCCAAGCCCAGCAAGCCCTGGCAGGCCCGCCCGCCCACCCCATCACCTTCAACGCCGCACCCCACCCCCGCAACGGCGTGCCCGCCCTCGGCGCGGCCACCGTCGAACACCCCACCCCGCCCAGCCCCACCCGCCACCCCGACGGCACCATCACCCTCGACAACGGGCTGCTGCGCGCCACCATCGACACCCGAGGCCTGCTGACCTCGGTCTACGACCACGCCGCCGAACGCGAAGCACTCGCCGCCCCCGGCAACCTGCTGCAACTGCACCCCGACCACCCCAACGCCTGGGACGCCTGGGACCTCGACGGCTTCTACCGCCACCAGGTCCACGACCTCACCGACGTCGACGAGATCACCACCGACGAGCACACCGTCCACATCCGCCGCAGCTTCGGCAGCTCCACCCTCACCCAGCACATCAGCCTGCCCGCCCACACCCGCCGCGTCGACATCACCACCGACATCGACTGGCACGAGACCGAGAAGATCCTCAAAGCCGCCTTCCCCCTGGACGTCCACGCCGACCGCTCCGCCGCCGAAACCCAGTTCGGCCACGTCATGCGCCCCACCCACACCAACACCTCCTGGGACGCCGCCAAGTTCGAGATCTGCGCCCACCGCTACCTGCACGTCGGCGAACCCGGCTACGGCCACGCCCTGCTCAACGACTCCACCTACGGTCACGACGTCACCCGCGACACCCGACCCGACGGCACCACCACCACCGTGCGGCTGTCCCTGCTGCGCGCACCCCGCTTCCCCGACCCGCACACCGACCACGGCCACCACCGCCTGCGCTACGCCCTGCTCGCCGGAGCCGACATCGGCGACGCCGTCCGCGAGGGCTACCAGCTCAACCTGCCCGAACGCACCACCCGCGGCTCCCGCACCGTCGCGCCCCTGATCACCGTCGACAACGACGCAGTGGTCGTCGAAGCCGTCAAGCTCGCCGACGACCGCAGCGGCGACCTCGTGGTGCGCCTGTACGAATCCCGCGGCGGCCGCGCCCACACCCGCCTGACCATCTCCTTCCCGGCCACCGCCGTCACCCGCACCGACCTGCTCGAACGCCCCCTGGCCGAACCCGACGCCACCACCGACGCCCTCGACATCCGGCTGCGCCCCTTCGAAATCCGCACCCTGCGCTTCACCCGCACCACCTGAACGGGCAGACCAGCCCGCACTGCCCGACACTCGGCCAGGAGGGGAGTACTTCACCAAGGCCCGGCCGGTCAGGACGAACAACCCCGGCAGGTGTTCCCGGTCGGCCGCCCACCCCGGGCGAAGGAGACCTCGAACCCACCCAGTTCGAGGAGACCCCGTGCCCACCCCCTCCATCGGCACCCCGTGGCTGTGGGCCACCAGCATCGCCGTCCTGCTCGCCCTGCTGACCACCGACTTCCTCGTCACCCGCAACCCGCACCGGGTGCACCTGCGCGAAGCCATCGGCTGGTCGGCGTTCTACCTCACCCTGCCGCTGCTGTTCGGCCTGCTGCTGTGGGCCACCAGCAGCGGCGAGCACGCGCTGGAGTTCATCACCGGCTTCGTCGTCGAGAAATCCCTGTCGGTGGACAACCTGTTCGTCTTCATGCTGCTGCTCGCCGGCTTCGCCGTCCCACCCGAACTCCAGCAACGCGTCCTGCTCTACGGCATCATCGGCGCACTCGTCCTGCGCGGCGTGTTCATCGCCGCCGGAGCCGCCCTGCTGCAAACCGGAACCTGGGCGTTCCTGCTCTTCGGCGCACTCCTGCTGGCCACCGCCGCCAAGATCCTCCGCGAGGCCATCACCGGAACCGGCTTCACCCACGACGTCGCCGACCTGCGCTCCGTGCGGCTGCTGCGCCGCCTCATGCCCATCACCGACGACTACCGCGGCACCCGCCTGCTGGTCCGCGACAGCGGCCGCACCACCCTGACCCCGCTGGCCGTCGTCGTGGTCGCCGTGTTCGCCACCGACATCGTCTTCGCCGTGGACTCCGTGCCCGCCGTCTACGGCGTCACCGACGACCCCTACCTGGTCTTCACCACCAACGCCTTCGCCCTGCTGGGCCTGCGCGCCCTGTACTTCGTCCTGCACACCACGCTCACCCAGCTCGAACACCTCAGCCACGGCCTGGCGATCATCCTGGCCTTCATCGGCGCCAAGCTCGTCCTGCACTGGGCCCACGGCACCTGGCCCGCCGTACCGCAGATCCCCACCGCGGCCTCCCTCGCGGTCATCGCGCTCGTGCTGGCCACCGTCACCGCCACCAGCCTCCGCGCCCGCCGCACCACCCGAGAAGGACCCGGGAACCAGCCATGATCCTCATCGACATCGCCGCCACCGCGCTGATCCTGCTCGCCCCGCTGATCACCTGCGCCGTGCTCTACGCATCCCAGTAGGGACGAGGAAGGGCCGCGAACCGGGCCCCTCCTCATCGCCCACCACAACCCCGATCAGGCCAGCAACCGCATCCAGGTCGCCCGGTCCACCACACCGCTGACCGCCAGCCCAGCCGCGGCCTGGAACTCCCGCACCGCCGAGACCATCCGGTCGGCGAACCGCGCATCCGCCGGAACGTAACGCCCACCGGAGATCAACAACGCCTGCACCGCGCGCACCGCATCACCGGAGGCACCCGGGCCCACCACCGGCACCAGACCGTCCCACCCGCGACCACCGAACAACCCCGGCTCCGGCACCCGCGTCGCCGAACACGACACACCCGCGGCACCCAGCTCACCGGCCAACCGGCCCGCCACCTGCTGCGTGCGGCCGCCGAACACCCCGTCCACCGGCACCGACTCACCCCGATCCCGCAACAACAACTGCAACGCCGTCACCCGCGGGCCCGCCGCACCCGCCTTCAGCAGCGGCCACACTGCGGGCTGCACCACCGCCCTGCCCGTGGCCGCACCCACCGCCTCCCGCAACTCCGGTAATCGCCCGTAGAGCACCTCACCCGGGCACTCGGTGGCCATGAAGTCCCGGTGCCCGTAGATCTCACCCGGCTCGATGCCGTACTGGGCCACCATGTACGAGCACAACTCCACCAGCGAATCCCACAGCGCGTCCGGCACCGCCGCATCCGTGTAGGTGCCCTCGTTCTCGATGCCCAGCGACACCGAGTTCTGCTCACCCGCGTGCGCGCCCAGCACGTGCTGATCACCCGCGGTCAACACCGGCAGGCTCTTGTGCCGCCCCTCCAACAACCAGCCGCCCCGCGAGTTGGTGAAGTTCTGCCCGGTGTCGATCCACCCGTTGGAATCCATGTGGAAGTCCTGGATCTGCCGCGCCAGCGACACCGCGTGCTCCTTCGAGGTGTCCTCGCTGTTGGGCGTCGCGGTGTGGTGCACCACGATCTTCACCGGCCGCTGGTCGAGCACCTGCACCGGAGAGCTCGGCTCCCGCGCACCCCACTCCGAGGTCGAGGCGATCTCCGGCGCCGCGCGCCGCGACGACGCCCACACCGGAACCCCCGACACCCCCACGGCCGTGGCCGCCAACCCACCGGCCAGCAACACCCGACGAGCCACCCGAACACCGCGCAACACCATGCCGAACTCCCGCAAATCCGACGATCAGATCCGCGCCGACCCTAAGAACCCGCCCCCGCGCACGGGAATTCTTGGCGACAACCCGCCACCAATCCGACAACAACCCACCACCCGGGCAAGATCACCCCGCGACCGACGTCATCATCGAGCCGCCACCACGTCCCTGCCTGTGACCGACCACCACAGCGGACACCAGGAGTGCGACAGATGGACCGGTTCGCCCAGTTCCTGCGCCGCCAGCTGGACATCGACCTCGAACTGCTGCGCCAAGCCAGGCAGGACGCCGAAACCGGCACCCACCGCGCCTGCCTGATCACCCCCATCCGCGGCTTCCGCGAATGCGAGCTCAAAACCCGCCTGCTCACCGCCCACCACCACTGCGGCACCGGCAACGGCCCCTGCGACGCACTGGGGGAGAGCTACCCACCCGAGGACGAACGCGGCTGCCCCACCCGCGCCCTGCTCGGCCTGCCCTACGCCGACCGCCCCGGCTACGCCCCCCGCTGGCGCCCCTAGCAACAACGCACTCGTCAGCGATCGAGACCAAGCACCTGCCCACCGCCGCTTCGACCACGGGCCCTCACCCCGCGCCGTACATCCCGATCCGGTACAATGCCGCGAGCGCCTCATCGATGGGATGCGGCTGCGGCCTGCCCGAGGAATCGAGCCTGCTCCACCGCTGCAGGTTCACCGCGACCGACATCTGCCGCTTCCCGTCGGCCCGGGTCATGGTCAACGTCCCCGCACCCCACACCGTGCCGCCGTGGCCCCAGAACGTGGGCCGCCCAGGCACCTCCGCCGGGTGCAGGCCCAGACCGTAGGCGATCGTCTCGCCCTCCTGGGAGATCACCGGGACGGTGCGCTGCATCTGCGCCAGCGACGACCGGCTGACGATCTCACCGGCCAGCAGCATGCCGAAGAACCGGTTGAGATCAGCCACCGTCGACACCAGCGACGCCGCCGGCCCCACCCACGACATGTCGTAGACGCTGTAATCGCGCGGCGGATCGATCATGCCGAACCACGCCTCGTAGATCCGCGAGTGCGGCCCACCGACGAACGGCCCCGAGGGCATCTCGGTGTCCCGGAGCCCAGCGCGCTCGATGACGGTGCGGGTGATGCACTCCGCGGCCCCCATCCCCGACACCAGCTCCAGGATTTCCCCCAGCAGCAGGTAGTTGGTGTTGGAGTACACCCCAGGAGCACCGCCCGGAGGACCCGCGGCGGGCGCGGCGACCCCCATCCCGATCAGCTCAGCGGAGTCGAACCGCGTGAACCGGTGGTCATCCAGGCTCTCCGGCCGGGTCTCGGCCAGGACCGGGAACGCCCTGAGCGACGGATAGGCGCGGGGGAGGTACTCGGCGAGCCCGCTGGTGTGGTTGATCAACATCCGGACGGTGATCGCATCACCCCGCTGGCCGGGCACCAACTTCGGCACGTAGCGGCCGATCGGTGCGTCGAGCCCGATCTCACCGGCCTCGACCAGCTGCAGCACCGCAGCGGCGGTGAAGGTCTTGGTGATGCTGCCGACCCGGTGCCGCATGTCCGCGGTGACCGGCCGCCCAGTCGCGACATCGGCCACCCCGGCCGCACCGCGCCAGACCTGATCACCACCGCGCACCTCGGCGAACACCCCCGGCACCCCGGCGCGGTGGACGGCCTCCACGGCCGCGTCCAGCCCGGCGAGATCCAGCGGCTCGTCCACGACATGACTCCTTTTCCGCCACACCCGCCGGGCATCACGCGGTTCCGCTGAGAGAGGGGAGAGGCCCCGGGAACCGACCAAGCGCACCCATTATGCACGCAGTGCGTGCAACAGCAAGTGCATCAGCTACGCTGACCCCGGGCGAAAGGGGCGAGATGACAGGCCGACGACGGTGGTCCACCGACGAAATCCTCGACACCGCAGCAGAACTCCTGCGCACCAGCGACGCCGAGACGTTCAGCGTCCGCAAGCTCGCCGCCGCGCTCGGAACCGATTCCTCCAGCCTCTACCGGCACTTCCGCAACAAGACCGAACTGCTGCGCGCCGTCGCCGACCGCATCCTCCTGACCGCCATGAACGGCTACCAGCCCGAAGGCGACTGGAAGCAGCGCATCACCGCCCTGGCCCTGCGCCTGCGGGAGGCCTTCGGCGAACAACCCCAGCTCGCCACCGTCTGGGGCCGCCACGCATCAAGCGGCACCGGATCCCGGATGGTCATGGAAGAAGTCCTGCAAGCCCTGCGCGCCTCAGGCCTGCCCGACGAGGAGATCCCCGCGCGCTACCACCGCATCGCGATCCTGCTCGCCGCGCTGATCGCCGCCGAAGCTGGCATCAGCACGATCACCCCTGAAGAGCACGAACAAGGCATGGAGCTCTTCCGCGTCGCCGTCCTGGGCGCCGACCCCGAACGCTTCCCGGCCCTGGCCCACTTCGCCCGCGACGTCCGCCCCCTCAAAGCAGACCGCCGAGCCGCCTTCGAAGACATCCTCGCCGCCCAGCTCGCCCAGATCGAAGCCGAAAGCGGGGCGGTCAGCTGACGACGCCCACCGGCAGCAGCGCGCCGACCGCGGCGCGGACCGGCGCCAGATCCACAGCATCGCGTGCAACCGCGCGTAGTGCTCCCGGATCGGCGAGTCGACCTCCACCGCCTCCGCGAGCAAGGTGATGAACAACCGCGTGGCAGGGGAGACCGGCCGCAAGCTCTTTGAAAGTTCTGTCCATCTTTCGCGCTGCCGTAGCGAGAAAGGCTCAACCGGATGTTCAACGATACCGTTGAACGGCGTGAACCCGGCCGATGAGAACCTCGCCATCGAACTCAGCACAACCGAGCTTCGTGCCGTCGCGGCCTACGCCGTGAGCTGCGCGGAACCCGCCCTGGCGATCTTCGAGCACGTACGCCCCGACGATCAACGACCACGAGCCGCGATCGAGGCCGCGCAGACGTTCGCGGAAGGCGCCAAGCGAACCAAGCTGATCCGCGACACCGCGTGGGCGGCCCACCGAGCGTTCCAGGAAACCCGCGACGCCGGGCAGGTCGCAGCCAGCGAAGCCGCTCGCGCTGCCGTCGCCGCAGCCAGTGCCGCGTTCCTGCACCCCCTGGCCAAAGCGACCCAAGTCCTGCACATCCTCGGCTCAGCCGCCCACGCGGCCCGCGCCTTCGAACTCCGAGCCGGCGACGAGCACATCGAGAAAGCACGAAACCTGGCCAGCCCCACCGTGGTGAGCGTCCTGACCCGCTACCCACCAGCCCCAGCCGGACGCGGCCGAGCCGGAGAACTGCTGCGAACCCTCGACACAGCACTACGACAACCGATCATTGACGCCCAGCCCGACGAACTCCACGATCAAGGAGAGGGGCCAGCATCTGTCCCTGCAGTCCGAGAAGGGGAGAGGTAGTGCGGCTTCAAAGGGGGGAGATCTTGCACAGGAGCACCAGGGGAGCTGTCGAACCTCGGCCAGCTGAACGACGTTGAGCTGGCCGTGCAAAGCACGCTGGAACCAGCGAACCTCGAGAGCAACCGGCAGCATCGAACCGGTCCGCACCGCGGCTCATCGTTTCTCCATTTGATGGATAATCAACATTATCCATCAAATGGAGAAGTGGGCGGGTTCGGAGGAGAGTCTGCTTCTCGGGGGATCGAGGAACACCCCACCCGTGCCAATCAACCGATGCCCGCGGCTGGATACACCTTCGTCTGGTGCGCGTGCAGCGTTCGTCTTCCGCCGGTCAGTGATCCATCGACGTGGGTGCGCCACGCAGGGCGAAACCAAGGGTTCAGCGGATCATCATCAGGCTAACCCCGGAGCTTGTGGATCATGATGCGCCGATCGGCCCCAACCAACGCCGCAGATGAGTGTCCCCGTTCCATCACCCTGGTTTCGTCACTGTGACGTTAATACCTGGCGGAACCGGGCTCGGCCGAGCGCATCCACCGCGGCCAACCAGGGGGTCATCCGCCGCGACCCGCCAGCGCGCCGGGATTCGGCTGAACCGAAGGACGCTGACCCAGCGCAGGCGCCACACGTGAGCGAGTCCGACGGACACCGGGCCGCATCGCCCCGAACGGTCATCGAGCCGGATGTTCGCCGCGCACATGCGGGACCGAGTCGACCCGCGGTGAAAGCCGCCAGCGAAGGCCCTTTCGGCCTCGTCTCCGCAGGTCGTCAATATGCCGATAATGTACATTATGTTAAGTAACGCGGATCGGCGGTGTTCCCACCCCTCTTCCGGTGTTGCTGTCCGCTCCTCATCGACTGAGCCATCCCGCAGATGCCGTTGTGTGTCGGAGGGTCTTCCCCGCGCCACGGCGCACGTGGCTGACGGTCATGCGTAGGGCGCGGTGGGTTCGACGAAGCTTGCAGAAACCAGGGCAGGACAAGCACGGCTCGCACCTTCGTCCCGCGCGTGATCACGGGTGCTACTCCCCTGGCGCGCCTGTCGTTCGGTCGCGTACTGGTGTCCTCCCATCAGTGGTTTTGCTGGGCGAACGGTGCTCATCCTGGTCGCCGGGGCTCATCGGGCCCCAGATGATGGGAAAGCAGGTTTCCTCTTCGCTGCAGGGCGTCCCGTTCATCCGTACCGATGGAGGTTGTGGTGGCAATTCTGTGCCGACCAGCGGTCGCGGTCCCCGAACACGTCATCACCGTTGAGGAAACCCTCGAACTCGCCGAGCGGGTCCACGCCGGTCATCCGCAGCTCCCGCTCGTGCTGCGCCTGATCAGCAACACCGGGGTGCGCAAGCGACATCTGATCCGGCCGATCGGGAAAACGTTGGAACATCCCGGGTTCGAGGTCCGGAACCGGATCTTCGAGGAGCAGGCCAAGCAGCGCGTCCCCGAGGTGGCCGCGCAGGCCCTGGCCAACGCCGGGCTGCAGGCGGGCGACATCGATCTGCTCGTGTTCGTCTCCTGCACCGGGTTCACGATGCCGTCGATGACGTCCTGGCTGATCAACTCGATGGGGTTCCGCCCGGACACCCGGCAGCTGCCCATCGCTCAGCTCGGGTGCGCGGCCGGAGGTGCGGCGATCAACCGGGCGCACGACTTCTGCACGGCCTACCCGGATCTGAACGCGCTGATCATCGCCTGCGAGTTCTGCTCGCTGTGCTACCAGCCCACCGACCACGACGTGGGATCGCTGTTGTCCAACGGGTTGTTCGGCGATGCGGTGGCCGCGGCGGTCGTGCGGGGTGCTGGAGGCAGCGGTGTGCTGCTGGAGCGCAATGCGGCCTCGCTGATCCCCGGCACCTGCAGCTGGATCTCCTACGAGGTCAAGGCCACCGGATTCCACTTCCGGTTGGACAAGCGGGTCCCCACGACGATGGGCCCGCTGGCACCCGCGCTGCGTGCACTGGTCGACACCCACGGGTGGGACGTCGCGGCGCTGGACTTCTACATCGTCCACGCCGGTGGGCCGCGGATCCTCGACGACCTCTCCCGGTTCCTCGGGGTGCCCGCGGAGGCGTTCCGGTTCAGCAGGGCGACGCTGACCGAGTGCGGCAACATCGCCAGCGCCGTGGTGCTGGATGCGTTGTCGCGGATGTTCGACGAGGGCTCGCTACCAGATCGGGCGCGTGGACTGCTCGCCGGTTTCGGGCCGGGTATCAGTGCGGAGATGGCGGTGGGCAGCTGGCTTCCGGAGGCGGACATCCCCCGGCCCCGTGCCGAGCCGGTGGCCGCGCGAGTGGCGGGAGGTCGCTGATGGGCGGTTGTCCGGCGCGGTTGTACGAGCCGCCGAACATCTCGGGTTTGGGGTTCGAACCGGAGCTGGCCGAGTTCCTGCACGACGAGCCGGTGGCCCGGATCCGGATGCGGTTCGGCGAGGGCGAGGCGTGGTTGGTCACGCGGTACGAGGACGTCAAGTTCGTGACCTCGGATCCGCGGTTCAGCCGGAAGGCGCTCGCGGGCCGGTCGTTCCCGAAGATGACCCCGCACCACATTCCGATGGATCGCGCGCTGAGCTTTGCCGATCCTCCGGAGCACGGGCGGATTCGGCGGGTGGTGGCGAAGGCGTTCGCACCGCGCTCGGTCGAGCTGTTGCGAGGTCGGGCTGAGCAGTGGGTGTCCGAGCGGGTGGATGCCTTGGTGGCGGCGGGGCGGCCCGCCGATCTGGTGGAGCACGTGACCTCGCCGTTCCCGATGGCGGTGATCGGTGAGGTGCTGGGGGTGCCGGAGGCCGATCGGCCGTGGTTCGTCGAGTGCGCGACGACGCTGATGCAGGTGGCGCAGGACCAGGGCGAAGTCGACCGGGCCTATCGGGTGCGGGCGGAGGTGTACGAGTACCTCCACGAGCTGGTCGCACGTCGTCGGGTGCAGCCCCGTGATGATCTGATGTCGGTGCTGGCCGGGGCGCGTGACCGCGGTGAGCTCGACGATGAGGAATTGGGCGCGTTGGCGACCCTGATCGCGTTGAACGGTTGGCACGCGGTTCGGTGCAACAGCTCCTGCATGGTGTACGTGCTGCTGACGGACGTGCGGTTGCGGGAGCGGTTGCTGGCGGACCGGGCGCTGATCCCTCGGGCGGTGGAGGAGTTGCTGCGCTTCATCCCGCACAAGCGGGGTGTTGGCCAGCCGCGGGTTGCGTTGGAGGACGTGGAGATCCGGGGAGTTCGGATCCGGGCCGGTGAGCTCGTGTACGTCTCCTACGTGGCGGCGAACTGGGATCCAGCGGTGTTCCCGGAGCCGGATCGGGTTGATCTCGACCGGGTGGAGGTGCCGCATCTGGCGTTCGGGCATGGTCCGCACTACTGCGTGGGTCCGCTGTTGGCCCGGATGGAGTCGCAGGTGCTGCTGGAGGTGTTGTTGTTGCGGTTGCCGACGTTGCGGTTGGCGGTGGCGCCGCAGGAGGTCGGTTGGCAGCGGGAAGCACTGATCCGGACGCCGGTGGCGCTGCCGGTGGTGTGGTGACCGGGCGGAGGTGTTGCGGGTGACCGGTTTGGTGGTTCCGCCGGGGCGGGGCAAGCGCATCGTCACCGGGGCGCAGGAGGTGACGTTCAAGGTGACGGGGGCGCATTCGCGGGCGTCGTCGAGTTTCGAGGTGGTGGTTCCGCCGGGGTTCGACGTGGGTGCGCATGTGCATGCCCGCAGCGAGGAGTTGTTCTACGTGCTGGAGGGTGAGTTGGATCTGCTGGCGTTCGAGCCGGTGGTGCGCGCTGGTGACGGTTGGCGGGATTGGGAGAGCGACGCCGGTGACCGGGTTTACCGCGCGGGTCCGGGCAGCGTGATGTTCGTGCCACCGGGCTGTCCGCACGCGTTCGCCAACCCGGGGCCCGAGCCCGCGAAGATGTTCTTCCAGTCGTCGCCGCCGTCGCACCACGAGCGGTACTTCGAGGAGTTGCTGGAGATCCTGGAGGCCCCCGGCGGGGTGGATCATGCTGCGGTGGCTGATCTGCGCCAGCGCTACGACATCGAGCAGTTGACCCCGCTGCACTTCGAGTCCTGATCTCGCGCCGAGGGAGTTGGCGGCCCACATGACCCTTCCCCTGTGCAGCACTGCGACGCTGGTTGTGCGCCACTCCCCTTGTGAGTTGGCGAAAGGCGCTGGGCTCCGGGCTTCTCGGTGGCTTGAGGTTCAGTCCGTACGATGACTGAACGTAGTCAGGATGCTGGGGTGGTTGACTCGCTGGTTGGGGTGCCTCTCCCCTGGTTCTGGGAGCGGCTCGGGGTTTCCGTCGAGGATGATTGGGTGTTTTTCGCGCGCAGCAACGGGTTCCGGGTTGCGTTCGAGGTGTGCGGGGACGGTCCTCCGCTGGTTCTGCACCCGGGGATGTTCCAGATCGGTGAGCGCTGGGATCGGGCGGGGTGCACCGCTCCCCTGGCCTCGTCGCACACGGTGATCACCATCGATCCGCTGGGGCTCGGGGCCAGTGATGCTCCGCAGGACGCTTCCGGGTCGAGGTGGGGTCGGCGGGTAGGTGTTTCGTAGTGACCAGATCTGCAATACTGGTCACTACGAGACCTCGGGAGGCGCTGTGCCCCGTTCGACCATTCCCGACCGCGCGAACGTGATCCTGGATCAGGCGCGCGAGATCGTGCTGGAGAAGGGCTACCAGCGCACCACCATCGCTGAGATCGCCCGCCGCGCCGGGGTCGGCAAGGGGGCGGTCTACCTGGACTTCCCCTCCAAGGAGGCGCTGCTGGACGCGCTGCTCGTCCGCTCGGCGCGGTCGCTGACGCAGGCGGTGCGCGATCGGGTGGACCGCAGCGCTCAGCCGGTGGCGCTGTCGGCGGTCTACCGCTTCGGGCTCGAGGCGCTGCTGGGCGATGAGCTGATGCTGGCCTGCTACCTGGCCGACGACGGTGTGCTCGGCGGCTACCTGCGGGAGAAGGGGCCGCAGCGGTACCGGCCACGGATGGACTGGTTGGCCGACTACGTCGCCGAGCTGAGCCGGGCGGGGCTGCTGCGCGCCGATCTGGATCCGGGCGCGGCGTCGCTGATGATGTCGGTGTTCGCCGTGGGGTTGGCGAACGCCTCGGCGACGGTGGGGGCGCTGACCGGGGAGCAGCTGGGACAAGCGGTGGAGTTGATGGCCGGGTTGATCGCCGCCGGGTGGGAGGTCGGTGACGGGGCCGATCCCGCGGCCGCGCACCGGGCGCACATCCGGTTGCTGGAGCTGTTGGCCGACCAGATCGGAGCGTCATGACCGCCGATGTTTTCGCCCGCTACCAGGACGTCTGGCTGCCGCAGGGGCCGTTGCGGGTGTACCGGGCCGGGCCGGAAGGTGCGCCGTGCGTGGTGTTGCTGCATGGGGCGATGCTGGACACCGCGGAGCTGACGTGGCGGCACCTGATGCCGGTGCTGGCTCGTGATCGGCAGGTGGTGGCGGTGGACATGCCGCGGCACGGCGGGTCGCGGCCGTGGGAGGGGCTGGTGGATCAGGCGCGGATGGAGCGTGTGGTCGACGAGCTGCTGGATCACTTCGGGATCTCCCGCGCCGCGCTGGTGGGGTTGTCGATGGGCGGTGGGGTCGGCATCGGGTACGCGTTGGCGCGTCCGGAGCGGGTTTCCGGGCTCGTGGCGATCAACCCGGGCGGGCTGGACGACAAGCGGCCGTGGCAGCTGCTGACGTGGTTGGGGTTGCAGTGGGGTGCGTTGTTGCGCTGGTCGGCGCGGTGGGTGGCCTCGCCTTCACTGTTACGGCGTTCGATGGTCAAGACGTTCACCCAGGGCGAGGGCACCCGGGACTTCGAGGTGCTGATGGGGTTGATCGAGGCCGAGGCGCGGCGGCGGGTGGAGCACGGTGAGCGGGCGCTGGACGACTGGCAGATCGCTGCTTTCGGGCCGTGGCGGATGCGGCTCAACCACACCCTGGTGCTGGCGGGGTTGCGGGTTCCGTCGCTGTGGGTGCACGGGAAGCTGGACACGTTGGTCAGCGAGGCGGTGATGCGGCGGGCGGCGGAGTCGGCTCCGAGGGCGTCCTACGTGGGCATCGACGGGGCCGGGCACGTGGCGTTGCTGGATCAGCCCGATGCGGTCAACGGGGCGATCGTGTCCTTCCTCGACGGGCTGGACTGAGCGCTAGGCGGTCAGGACCGCTTGGGTCTGGGTGGTGTGGCCGAGGCGGCGGCCGGTGTCGTCGAGCAGTTCGGTCTGCACGGTGATGCTGGTGCGGCCCACGTGGAGGGGGCGGCTCACCGCGTGCAGGGTGCCTTCGCGCAGGGCGCGGAAGAAGTTGGTCTTGGACTCGGTGGTGGCGGTACTGGCGCCGTCGGGCAGGTTGAGGTGGGCGCAGATCGCGCCTGCGGAGTCGGCCAGGGTCATGACCGCTCCCCCGTGCAGCACTCCTCCCGCGGTGCAGTGCTGGGGCGCCCAGTCCAGGTGGGCGCGGACCTCGTGCGGGGTGGCTTCGGTCAGGTGCACGCCGAGGGCCTGGGCGAAGGGCATCAGGGCGATCAGCTGCTGGTGGTCGGTCACCGGGCTCCCCCGGTGAGCATCCTGGTGGCGGCGGTGACGAGTTCGGCGTTGTCGGCGGCGATCTGCCCGTCGGGCAGCACGAGGGTGTCCTCCAGGCCGATGCGGGTGGCCAGGCCGCGGCGGGCGGCCACGGCCAGCACCGGCCAGGCTCCGGCGGCTTCGCCGTGCAGGAGGATCGGGGCGGGTGCGGGGTGCAGGCGGGCCAGCAGCGCTTCGGCGGTGGTGGCCGCGCCGCGGGCGGTGAGGTCGGTGACCTCGGCGAGGATGCGCAGCACGCGGTTGCGGTGCGGTGAGCGGTGGAACTGCTGGTCGGCGTCGGTGCCGGAGTAGATGCCAGCTTCCACGCCGATGCCGCGTTCGAGCAGGGTGGCGGCGACGTCGTCGGCGCCGGGTTCGTGCCAGTTGACCGAGGCGTGGTCGGGCAGCACGGTCCAGGCGCGGATGGCCCGGATGCGGGCGGCGGCGTCGGGGGCGGTCCAGGCGCCGGTGGTGACGCCGACCGGGATGCCGGGTGCGGCGGCGCGCACGGCGCGCACGGTGGCGGCCACCAGGTGCGGGTCGAGGCTGTCGGTGCCGTCGGGGGCTTTGGGGTGCAGGTGGATGTCGGTGGCTCCGGCGGCCACCGCGTCGGCGGCGGCCTTGGCCAGTTCCTCCGGGTGCACGGGCAGGTGGAAGTGCTCGCGCGGTGACCGGGCGCCGTTGAGGCAGACCTGCAGCATGGCTCGATTCTCCCCTGGTGGGAGGCTGGTGCGGAAGTTGGCGAACCCGTTTCGTGATCATCTCGCAGCGCTGCCCCACCATCGGTGGATGGCGGCGGCTAGCGTGGGTGGGGTGTTGAGCAAGCGGATCCTGCGTGGTGTGGCTGCCGGGGAGATCACCGAGGCCTACCTGCGCTGGCCCAGCCGGTTGGCCGAGCCGGGCAGCCAGTTGAGCACGGCGGTGGGGTTGATCGGCATCGGTGCGGTGGTGCGGGTCGATCCCGCCGAGCTGACCGATGCCGATGCGCGGCGGGCCGGGTTCGGTTCTGCGGCGGGGTTGCGGTCGTCGTTGGACAAGCACGGGCGGGGTGAGGTGTACCGGCTGGTGCTGAGCTTCGACGGGCCTGCGCCGCAGGTGGTGTCGCAGCCGGTGGTGCTGGGGGTGTCCGAGCGGGCTGCGATCGACCGGGAGCTGGCGCGGTTGGACGTGTCGGCGCCGCGGGGGCCGTGGACGCGTCAGGTGCTGGAGGTGTTGCGGCGGCGGCCGGGTGTTCGCGCGGCTGAGCTCGCCGCGGAGCAGAACCGGCCGGTGTCGCGGTGCAAGTCCGACGTGTGGCGGTTGCGGGAGTTGGGGCTGGTCGAGCCGGTGGCGGACGGGTTCGGGCTCTCGGCGCGGGGGCGGGCGTTCCTCGGCGGTGGCTGATGCGGGTCAGCGGGGGCGGATGATGCCGCGTTGCAGGGCGGTGGTGATGGCTGCGGTGCGGTTGTCGACTTCGAGCTTGTCGTAGATGTGCACCAGGTGGGTCTTGACGGTGGCTTCGCTGATGAACAGGGCTTTGGACAGCGCCCGGTTGGACAGGCCCTGGGCCAGCAGCTGCAGGATCTCCACCTCGCGGGGGCTCAGCGCGGGCTGGGGTCGGCGCAGGTGGCCCAGCAGGCGGGCGGCCACGCCGGGGGCCAGCGCGGTCTGGCCCTGGGCGGCCAGCTGCACGGCTTGGCAGAGCTCTTCGGGCGGGGCGTCTTTGAGCATGTAGCCGGTGGCGCCTGCTTCGACGGCGGCCAGGATGTCGGCGTCGGAGTCGTAGGTGGTCAGCACCAGCACCGGTGGGCCGCCGTCGGCGGTGATGCGGCGGGTGGCGGTGACGCCGTCCATGCCGGTGGGCATCTGCAGGTCCATCAGGACGATGTCGACGTCGGCGCTGGTCAGGGCGTCGAGGGCGGCTTGGCCGTCGGCGGCTTCGGCGACCACGGTCATGCCCGGCTGGTCGTCGAACATGGCGCGCAGGCCGCGCCGCACCACGGGGTGGTCGTCGACGAGCAGGATGCGCAGCGGATCGGCGTTCACCGGATCTCCTCGGGGGTCAGGGGCAGCCGGATGGCCACCGCGGTGCCGTCGCCGGGTGCGGATTCCACGGCCATCGATCCGCCCAGGGCGGTGATGCGTTCGCGCAGGCCGGTCAGCCCGTAGCCGCTGCCGTCCGGGGCGGGGCGGACCGCGGTGGGGTCGAATCCGGTGCCGTCGTCGTAGATGTCGAGGGTGACTTCGGTGTCGAGGTAGCCGAGGGTGACCACGGCGGTGCTGGCGCGGGCGTGGCGGGTGACGTTGGACAGGCTGGTCTGGGCGGCGCGCAGCAGCGCTACTTCGTAGCTGGAGGGCAGTGCGACGGGGGTGCCGTTGGTGTGCAGTCGGCAGTGCACGCCGGTTTCGCGGGCGGTGTTGGCGCACAGCCTTTCGAGTGCTTGCGGGAGTCCGGCGTCGCTGAGCGAGGGTGGGCGCAGGTCGTGGACGAAGCGGCGGGCTTCGTCGAGGTTGTCGGCGGCGGTGCGGTGGGCTTCGGTGATGCGGGCGCGGGCTTTGTCGGCCTCGGGTGGCAGGGCGGATTCGGCGGCGCGCAGCAGCAGGACGATGCTGGAGAGGCCTTTGGGCGAGGGTGTCGTGGATTTCGCGGGCCAGTCGTTCGCGTTCGGCGGCGACCCCGGCCTGGTGCTGGGTGGTGGCCAGTTCGGCGCGGGTGCGGGTGAGGTCGTCGATGAGGGCCTGGCGGCGTTGGGTCTCGGCGTAGATGGCGGCGTATCCCCACGTGATGACGACGGCGACACCGGCGCCGATGATCGGGCCGAGCACCATGCCCACGCTCCAGGTGCCGGTGCGCCAGCCTTGCGCGACCACGACCACGGCGGTGACGACCACGACTGCGACCAGGGCGTGGCGGCCGTGCAGCAGGTGCAGGTGCAGGAAGAACAGCGGGAAGGCCAGCCAGGCGAAGTCGGGGCTGATGGCCAGCAGGGCGGCCCAGACCGCGGTGACCGCGGCCAGCCAGGTCATCGCCAGCCACCGGCGGTGCAGCGAGTGGCGCAGCAGGGCGCCGGTGCCGTAGACGGCGGTGAGCACGAGGGCTCCGGCCACCGCGAGCCAGCCGGTGGGGTGGGTCAGGGCGACGCGGGCGGTGGCGATGGCCAGCAGCAGGAGGAAGCCGGTGTGGAAGGCCAGGCGCACCAGCCGCAGGACGGCGGCCAGGCCCGGGCTGGGTGAGGCGGTGTCGGGCACTGCGGTCACCTTAGCCGCTGGTGCGGGGGTGTTCACCAGGACCTTTCTAGCCGCTGCGGGGTCGGCCCGGCATCGTTCGTTCGGTTGAGTTCGGGCTGCACCGCGCGGCGCGGCGCAAATCAATCCGCGCTGCGATGGCGGGCGGGCCTGCGGCGGTGAGGCTGGGGTGCGGTAAATGCAGACCACGACCGGAAAGCAGAGCACTCGTGTTCCTCGCCATCCGCGACATCCGCTTCGCCAAGGGGCGGTTCGCGCTCATGGGATCCGTGGTGGGGCTGATCACGCTGCTGATCGTGCTGTTGTCGGGACTGACCGCGGGCCTGGCCCACCAGTCCACCTCAGCGATCGCGCAGCTGCCCGCCACCCGCATCGCCTTCGGGGCTCCCGCCGGGCAGGCCCCGGAGAAGTCCTTCGCCGATTCCTCGGTGACCGCCGAGCAGCTGGCCGCCTACCGGGATGCGCCCGGGGTGCGGTGGGCCGAGCCGCTGGGCATCACCCAGACCCGGCTGGACACCCCCGCCGGGGGTGCGGCGGTCACCGTGTTCGGGGTGGCGCCGGGGGCGGGCCTGTCCCCCGTCCCGGTCGTGCCGGGTGGGCTGGTGATCAGCCGCGAGCTGGCCGAGGGGGCCGGGCTCGTGGTGGGTCAGCGCGTGCAGGCCGGTGCCGCGGAGTTGACCGTTGACGGGATCGTCGAGGACGCCTTCTACAGCCACACGCCGGTGGCGTGGACGGCGTTGGAGACCTGGTCGGCGTTGCGGCCGCCGCACGCCGGTGCCGCGGTGGCCACGGTCATCGCCGCCGACGTCGAGGACCCGTCCGCCGCGGATGCCGCGGCCGGGACCGCTTCGGAGACGGTGGCGGGGAGTTTGTCGGGCATCGGCTCCTACTCCTCGGAGAACGGGTCGCTGCTGATGATGCAGGGGTTGCTGTACGCGATCTCGGCGCTGGTCATCGGCGCGTTCATGACCGTGTGGACGATCCAGCGCAGCGGTGACATCGCCGTGCTCAAGGCGCTGGGCGGGGCCACCGGGTACCTGCTGCGCGATGCGCTGGCGCAGTCGGTGATCGTGCTGCTGCTGGGCGCGGGGCTCGGTGGTGCGGTGGGTGTCGGGTTGGGGGCGGCGGCCGCGCAGGTGGTGCCGTTCCAGCTCACCGCCGCCACGACCGTGCTGCCGGTGGCGTTGATGATCGTGCTGGGCATGGTCGGTGCCGCGCTGGCGGTGCGGCGCATCACCTCCGTCGACCCCTTGACCGCGCTGGGAGCCGCCCGATGAGCCTGGAACTGACCGATGTGCGTGTGACCTATCCCGACGGGGACCGGGTGCTGACCGCGCTGGACGGGGTGAACCTGCGGGTGGCCGCCGGGCAGCTGGTGGCCGTGGCGGGCCCGTCGGGGTCGGGCAAGTCCAGCCTGCTGGCGGTGGCCGCGACGCTGCTGCGCCCCGACTCCGGCCGGGTGGTCCTCGACGGTGTGGACGCCGGGGGCTTGTCGGCGGCGCAGCGCGCCCGGTTGCGGCTGGAGAAGGTCGGCATCGTCTTCCAGCAGCCGAACCTGCTGGCGTCGTTGACCGCGGTCGAGCAGGTGCTGGCCACCCACCACATGCGGGGTGGGTCGGTGCGCCGTCAGCGGCGCGCCGCGGCTGAGCTGCTGGCCACCGTGGGGCTGGACGGCAAGCAGCACCGCCGTCCGCACCAGCTCTCCGGCGGGGAGCGGCAGCGGGTCAACATCGCCCGCGCGCTCGCCGGGCGGCCCGCGGTGCTGCTGGTCGACGAGCCCACCGCCGCGCTCGACCACGACCGCGGCCGCCAGATCGTCGAGCTGCTGGCCGAGGTCACCCGCCAGCACCAGGTCGCCACCGTCATGGTCACCCACGACACCGAGTACCTCGACCAGGTCGACGAGGTCGTGGAGATGCGCGACGGGCGGCTGGGCGCGCTGGAAACCCACCGCTGACCCGCGCCGAGGAGCCGCCGGGCTTTCGGTTCCGGCGGCCCCCCGTGGTGTCAGTAGCGGGTGTTCATCGCCTCGCGCACCTCGGCCAGGGTGGTCTCGGCCAGGGCGTTGGCCGCCGCGTTGCCCCGCCGCAGGACCTCGCGCAGGTAGGCGCGGTCACCGGCCAGCTCCGCCCGGCGGGCGCGCAGCGGCGCCAGGTGCTCGTTGACCGCTTCGGTGACCACCTTCTTGAGCAGCGCCGCTCCGCCCGCGCCGATCTCGGTGGCCAGCTCCTGCGGGTCGCGGCCGCTGCACAACCCGGCCAGCAGCAGCAGGCTGGCCACCTCGGGCCGGGTCTGCGGGTCGTAGGTGATGTGGCGCTGGGAGTCGGTCTTGGCGCCGCGGATTTGCCGGGCGGTCTCATCGGCGGTGGCCGACAGCAGGATCGCGTTGCCGCGGCTCTTGCTCATCTTGGTGCCGTCGGTGCCCAGCAGCAGCGGCGCGGGTGAGAGCAGCGCGTCGGGCTGCGGGAACAGCGGCCGGTAGCGGTCGTTGAAGCGGCGGGCGATGGTGCGGGTCAGCTCCAGGTGCGGCAGCTGGTCCTGGCCCACCGGCACCAGGTTGGCCTTGCCGAACAGGATGTCGGCGGCCTGGTGCGCGGGGTAGGTGAACATCAGGCCGCTGACGGCGGCCTGCCGAGAGTGCGCGATCTCGTCCTTGACCGTGGGGTTGCGGCTGAGCTCGGCCACCGACACCAGGCTCAGGAACGGCAGCAGCAGCTGGTTGAGCGCGGCCACCGCGCTGTGGGTGAAGATCGTGGCGCGCTGCGGGTCGATACCGGCCGCCAGGTAGTCCAGCACCAGGTCCTCGACGTGCTGCTGCAGGTGCTCGGCCACGTCGCGGTCGGTGAGCACCTGGTAGTCGGCGATGACCACCATCAGCTCCACGCCCTGCCGCTGCAGGCGCACCCGGTTGTGCAGGGTGCCGAAGTAGTGGCCCAGGTGCAGCAGGCCGGTGGGGCGGTCGCCGGTGAGCACGCGGAACTGCTGCGGCTGCTGCTGGACGAGCTCCTCCAGCTCGGCGCTGCGGCGCTCGGCTGGGGCGGTCTCGATCAGGCTGGTCATGGTTCTCCCGGAACTTGCTCGGTGGGCCTCGGCCGGACACCCCGCCGATCGTGGGAGAACACGAGAACGGGCCGTTCAACCGAACGGCCCGGGACGATGTCGTGCACGAACTGGTGGCCGCTCCTATCCGGAGCGCCACCACGCCTGGCACGAACTGCGAATCACGACAGCCACTGTACTCGCCGGGCGCAAGCGCGCTCAGTCCAGTGCCAGCTTCATCGAGGTTTCCACGGTGGTGAAGCCGAGCTTGTCGTAGGTGCGGCGGGCGGGGTTGCCGAGGGTGACCGCCAGGCCCAGCACCGGCCAGCCCTGCGCTGCGGTGTGCGCGAGCGCCCGCCGCAGCAGGAGACCGCCCAGACCGGCGTGGTCGGGGCCGGGGAGGCGGAAGAGGTCGCCGATCCAGGCGGTGCCGTTGAAGTCGTTGACCACCACCCCGGCCACCACCTCGTTGTCGGCGTCGACCACCAGGGCGCTGCAGTCCAGCAGCGGGCCCAGCACCCGCCCGCTCAGCAGCGGTTGCAGCTCTTCGCTGAGCACCTGCTGGTCGGTGCCGCCGGAGCCGTCGGGGTGTTCCGGCGGGTAGGCCTGGCGCCAGGCGGGCAGCACTGCGGTGGCCGGGCGGTCGCAGGGCACCACGCGCAGCGGTGCCGGGGGCTTCTGCTCGGCCCAGTGCGGTGGGGGTGGATCGCGGAGCAGGTCGCGGTGCATGGTGGCCGCGTGGCGTGTCACGCGTGCACCGCGCTGGGCCAGGTGCTGGCCGAGGTCTTCGGGGACGACGACCTGCCAGCCGGGCAACTCCGCGGCGAGCACCTCGAGCACCGCCGGGCCGCTGGCGGCCAGCAGCCGGGCGGTGCGGGGCACCCCGGTCACCGCCGCGTAGGAGACCGTCGTCTCGCCCCTGCGCACCACCGCGACGCCCGCAGCGGCGCCGTCCTCTCTCAGCACCCGCCCAGGTCTACACCGCTTCTCCCGGCCGGGCAATCGAATTCCGGCCGTCCGCTCCCGGCGCTAAGATCAACAACGCCGGGGCGGGGTGGTGCGGGCCCGCCGGAACGGGACCACCCTGAACCTGCACACCGGCCGCACCGCCCGAGAAGAGAACCCCGATGCCCAACACGCCCGACCCCACCCGCGTGCACCCCACCACCCGGCCGGAGCTGACCAACGTCGCGTTCCTGTCCACAGTGGTCAGCTCGCCGCTGATCGAGGTCGGCGAGTTCACCTACTACGACGACCCGCAGGGCGCCGCGGAGTTCGAAACCCGCAACGTGCTGTACAACTGCGGTCCCGCCAAGCTGCGCATCGGCCGCTTCTGCGCGCTGGCCACCGGGGTGCGGTTCATCATGCCCGCCGCCAACCACCCGATGATCGGCTGCTCGACCTACCCGTTCACGCTCTTCGGCGGGGACTGGGCCGAGGCCACCCTCGACATCGCCGCCGCGCTGCCCGGCAAGGGCGACACCGTGGTCGGCAACGACGTGTGGATCGGCCGCGACGCCACCGTCATGCCCGGGGTGCGCATCGGCGACGGCGCGGTCATCGCCACCGGTGCGGTGGTCACCAGCGACATCCCCGCCTACGGCATCGCCGGGGGCAACCCCGCCCGCGTCATCCGCCGCCGCTTCTACGACGCCGACGTCGCGCTGCTGCAACGCATCGCCTGGTGGAACTGGCCGATCCCGACCATCACCGAGCACGTGCGCACCATCATGGCCGGGGACCCCAAGCAGCTGGCCGACATCGCCCGCCGCGAGGGGCTGCTGGCCGACTGACCCCACCCCGCACAACTGGAGAGGACACGCGCTTGATCGACCCCCGACTGCGCGATCGCGTCGCGGTGATCACCGGCGCCGACAGCCCGCTGGGCATCGGTGCGGCCATCGCCCGCGCCCTGGCTCGCCAGGGCTGCAAGGTCGTGCTGGCCTCCCGGCCGCGCACGCCCCCGGACACCGCCGACCACGTGCGCGATGCGCTGCGCGCCGACGGGGCCGAGGCCGACTCCCTGGCCGTCGACCTCGCCGAACCCACCGCGGCCCGGGCGGTCTTCGACCACGCCGAGAGCTGCTTCGGGCCGGTGGAGATCCTCGTCAACAACGCCGCGCACCGCGCCCCGGACACCTTCCGGCCCGACCCGGTGCGCGGACTGGTCACCGTCGACGCCGATGTCCTGGACGCCCACCACGCGGTCAACACCCGCGCCCCGGCGCTGCTGATCGCCGAGTTCCACCGCCGCCACCTGCGCCGCAAGGCCCGCTGGGGGCGCATCATCAGCATCTCCACCGACACCGCGCCCGGCACCGCCGGGGCGATCTCCCACCTGGCCAGCAAGCACGCGCTGGAATCGCTGTCGCGGTCGGCGGCCACCGAGCTCGGGCCCGCGGGCACCACGGTCAACATCATCGCGCCCGGCCCGGTGCAGACCGGGTGGCTCTCGGAGCACGCCGCCGCCCGCGCGGCCGAGCTCAGCCCGCTGGGCCGGGTCGGGCGCCCCGACGACATCGCCGACCTGGTCGTCTTCCTCGCCTCCCACCAGGCCCGCTGGATCACCGGCCAGACCCTCTACGCGGGCGGCGGCAAGCGCATGCTCTGACCCCGCTTGCGGCTCAGGCCCGGAAGCCGGGGCGGCGCTCGGCCAGCCGGGCGCGCAGCGGCGCGTAGTCGTGGTCCGGGAACAGCCGCGGGAAGAGCTCCAGCATGATCTCCGCGAACTGCCCGGCGACGTCGAACGGGCCGTCCTCGTCCAGCGAGACGTCGGTGAACAGGAACTGCCAGCCGTAGGTGCCCTTGGTGATGCGCAGCGCCTCGAGGTAGCCGGGGTAGTCCAGATCCATCCGGTGGTAGCCCTTGGTCGTCGCGTCGAACCACAGCTCCGGATCGGTCACGCCCGGTTGGACGCGCAGCATCGACAGGTGCCCGACCCCGCCGTGCGGGGTCCCGTCGAAGCAGCGCAGCTGCGAGTACAGCCGCAGCTGCTCGGGCGTCGGGTCGGGCAGGCGCTCCACGAGCGGGCCCGACCGGATCGCCCGGTGGAGGTTGTCCAGGTGGAACTCCCCGGCGATGAGGGATTCCTCCTCGTACTCGGGGTCGGCGATGTCCCAGAACGCCGTGATCCCGGACATGCGCAGGTGGCAGGCCTTCAGCGCCGGGTCCAGCACGATGCCGTCCCGCTCGGCGAGCTCACCGAAAACCCGGTCGGCGTCACCGGACTCGTCCAGCTGCCCCCGGTCGGCGACGTCCAGCCTGATCTCCGGGCAGGTGCGCAGTTCCTCCAGCACACCGAGCCAGGTCGTCTCGTAGGTGGTCAGCTCGGTCATCATCGGTTCCCTCCGCAACGCTGGGGTTGATCAACTGCTGCGACGCGGGGCGGGAGCCGGTGGTTCCCGCGATCACGGCCGCGGTGGCGCGGTCGACTCGCGCACCACCAGGTGGTGGTCGGTGCTGCGGCGGCGGGGCCGGGCCGAGGGTTCTTTGAGGGCCAGCAGCAGCGCCTGCTCGCCCATCCCGGCCATCGGCAGCCGCACCGTGGTCAGCGCCGGGGACAGGTGCTCGGCCACCGCCACGTCGTCGAACCCGGCCACCGACATCTGCTGCGGCACCACCACGCCTTGCGAGCGCAGCGCCGCCAGCACGCCGATGGCCATGTCGTCGTTGAGCGCGACCACCGCCGTGGTCCGCGGGTGCTCGTCGAGGATCCGCAGCGCGGCGCGGGTGCCGCCGTCGCGGGTGAAGGCCTCCTCGACCACCGGCAGATCCGCCAGCCGCATCCCCGCCGCCCGCAGGGCCTGATCGGCGCCGGCGAGCCGGTCGGCGACCGTGGTCAGCGCCGCCGGGCCCGCGGCGAAGGCGATGCGGCGGTGGCCCAGCGACAGCACGTGCTCGGTGATCGACCGGCCGCCCGCGAGGTTGTCGGGCAGCACCGCGTCGGCGCCCAGGTGGTGGCGGCCGATCACCGCGACCCGGCCCCCGGCGTCCTGGAAGGCCTGCAGCTCCCGCTTGACCGGGGCCTGCACCCGGGCATCGACGAACCCCGACCCGGAGATGACGATCGCCCGCACCCGGTTGGCCACCAGGGCCCGCACCTGCGCCAGCTCGGAGTCGGGATCGCGGCCGGTGTGGCCGATCTGCACCGTCAGCCCCCGCTGCGCGGCCACCCGCAGCACCCCGCTGGCGATCTCGGTGAAGTACGGGTCGCCGATCTCGTGCACCAGCAGCCCCACGCTGGTGCTGGTGCCCCCGGCCAGCGTGCGGGCGTGCACGTCGGCGACGTAGCCCAGCTCGGCGGCCACCTCCCGCACCCGCCCGGCGATGGCGTCGCTGACACCGGCCGCGCCGGACAGCGCCCGCGACGCCGCCGCGATCGACACCCCCGCCGCCTGCGCCACATCGACCAGCCGAGGCCTGGAACGCTGCGCCATCAGGGTCTCCTCTCCCCGCCCGCCCGCAGTGACCCTTGTCACCGCGATCACCGGTACCTATTCTGCCGTAAGCGCTTACGAAAGCGCTTACGACATACCCCCGACGACGGGTGGATCATGAAAACTCCACACGGCACCCGACTCGCGGCCCTGCTGGCCGCCACCGCGCTGACCCTCACCGGCTGCCTCAGCGCCGGCTCCCGAGCCGGTCAGGACACCATCCGCATCGGCATCTCGCTGCCGCTGACCGGCGACTTCTCCGAACCCGGCAAAGGCGTGCGCCGCGGCTACGAGACCTGGGCCGACCACGTCAACTCCCGCGGCGGACTGCTCGGCCGCCAGGTCGAACTGCGCATCCTCGACGACCAGTCCAACGCCGACCGCGTCGCCGCCGACTACGAGAAGCTGATCAACCAGGACGGCGCCGACCTGATCTTCGGCCCCTTCTCCACCCGCCTGGTCATCCCCGCCGCCCAGGTCGCCGAGGACTACGGATTCCTGTTCGTCGAACCCGCCGGCGCCGCCGAAGAGGTCTTCCAGCAGGGCTTCGACAACCTCTTCTACGCCGCCCCCGCGGTGGCCGAAGACCACTACGACCACCTCGCCGAAGCGATCCTGGCCATGCCCCCGCACCAGCGGCCCGCCACCGCCGCCTACGCCGTCATGGACGACCCCTTCGCCAAAGGCACCGCGCACGGCCTCAAAACCCAGCTCGAAGCCGCCGGCGTGCGCACCCTCGTCGACGAGCAGTACCCGCCCAACACCACCGACTTCGGCTCCATCGCCGCCAAGATCGCCGACTCCCGCGCCGAACTGCTCGTCGGCGGCACCCAGTACCAGGACGCGGTCAACCTCATCGTCGCGCTGCGCCAACTCGGCCACCAACCGACCATGGCCGCCTTCTCCACCGCCCCCACCAACCCCGAATTCCCCCGCGCCATCGGCCAGCACACCGAAGGCATCCTCTCGCCCACCGGCTACACCCCGGCCGCCCCCTACCCGTCCAACCAGGAATTCGTCGCCCTGCACCAGCAGAAGTTCGGCACCGAACCCACCGAGGACGAGGCCAACGCCTACACCACCGGCCAAGTCGTGGCCGCCGCCGTGCAGGCCGTCGGCTGCGCCGACCCCGACCCCGACTGCCAGCGCCGCCTCGTCGACTGGCTGCGCACCAACCAGGTCGACACCGTCGTGGGTCCGCTGAGCTGGGACGAAACCGGAAAACCCCGCGGCGCGCACCTCATCCAGCAGTACGTCGACGGCCGCATCCAGATCGTGCTGCCCGACCACGCCGCCCAAACCCGCCTCGTGCACCCGAAACCGGCCTGGTGATGCTCCGATGACCGCATCCCTGCTGCTGCAGAGCCTCGTGCTCGGCGTGCTGCTCGGCGGCCTCTACGCCCTGCTGGCCGCCGGACTGACCCTCTACTTCGGCGTGATGCGCGTGGTGATGCTCGCGCACTCGGCGTTCCTGATCCTGGCCGCCTACCTGGCCTGGTGGTTCCACCTGCGCACCGGCCTGGACCCGCTGATCTCCCTGGTGGTCACCGTGCCGCTGTTCTTCACCCTCGGCGTGGGCCTGCAACGACTGCTGATCTCCCGGCTGCGCCCGGCCACCATGACCATGATGTCGGTGCTGCTGACCTTCTCGCTGGCGCTGATCATCGAAGGCACCCTCGGACTGGTCTTCTCCGGCACCCACCGGCGCATCCAGCTGCCCTACTCCGGCGCCGACCTCGTCGTGGCAGGAGCCAGCATCCCGGTGGTCAAGCTCATCGCCTTCGCCCTGGCCGCCCTAGCCCTGGCCGGGCTCTACGCGCTGCTCAAGCTCACCCGCTTCGGGTGGGCGCTGCGCGCCACCATCCAGCACCGCCACGCCGCGCAGCTCGTCGGCATCAACACCGACCGCACCGCCGGGCTGGGCTTCGGGCTCGGACTGGCCACCGCCGCGGTCGGCGGCACCGCGCTGGCCCTGGACTCCACCATCTACCCGTCGTTGCACTGGCACTGGATCGGCCCGCTGATGGCCATCATCGTCGTCGGCGGGCTGGGCAGCGTCGGCGGCGCGGCCATCGCCGCGATGCTGCTGGGCCTGGGGCAGAGCCTGCTGCAACTGCCGCTGGGCACCACCTGGGCGCAAACCCTGTTCTACGTCGCGCTGTTCGCGACGCTGATGCTCAAACCCCGGGGACTGTTCGGAGGCCGACTTGCGCAGCGTTTCTGACCTCCTCCGCCGCATCCGCCCGATCGGCCTGCTGGTGCTGATCGCGCTGGTGCTGGCCTTCCCGCAGCTGGCGCCGGACGCCTTCATCCTGTCGGTCGGCGTGGTGATCATGAGCTACGCGGTGCTGGCCACCTCCTGGAACTTCGTCGGCGGCTTCACCGGCTACATCTCGCTGGGCCACGCCGCCTACTCCGGCCTCGGCGGCTACGCCACCGCCCTGCTGATCACCCGAGCCGACCTCAACCCGTGGCTGGCGCTGCTGATCGGCGCCGTGCTCGTGGCCGCGCTGGCCATCCCCATCGGCATCGCCAGCCTGCGGGTGCGCGGCGCCTCGTTCGTCATCGTCTCCATCGCCCTGGTGCTGATCACCCTGCTGGTGTTCCAGAGCTGGGGATCGGTCACCGGCGGATCCCACGGCCTGCGCGTGCCCCGCCCCTTCGGCGAGGACGTCCTGCGGCCCGAACAGCACGAGCGGTTCTTCTACCTGCACGCCGCACTGCTGGCCATCGCGCTGCTGTGCTGGTGGATCACCGACCGCTCCCGCTTCGGCGCCGGGCTCAAAGCCATCCGCGAGGACGAGGACAAGGCCCAGTCCCTCGGGGTGCCGACCTTCGCCTACAAGCTGGTCGCCTTCGTCATCTCCGCGCTGTTCACCGCGCTCGGCGGCGGCCTGTACGCGCTGTGGTTCGGATTCCTCGACCCGGTCTTCCAGTTCTCCATCCTCGCCGGGTCCTACCTGGTGCTGATGAGCCTGCTCGGCGGCATCCGCAGCCTGTTCGGGCCGCTGCTGGGCGCGGTGGTGGTCGGCTACGCCGTGGAGTTCTTCAAGAACCAGTACGGCGACACCCAGCTGCACCTGGTCGCCCTCGGCGTCCTGCTGGCCGCGGTGGTGCTGTTCATGCCCGACGGCATCATCCCCGCCGTGGGCGCCCAGCTGCGCAAACTGCGGCCGCAGGCCACCTCCATCCGCGAGATCAGCCAGGCCGACCTCGCCGCGCAGCGCACCCCCGAGGAGGCCGCCCGATGAGCCTGCAGACCCACCAGCTGACCAAGTCCTTCGGCGGCGTGCGGGCCGTGGACGCCGCGACCGTGACCTTCCAGCCCGGCAAGGTCAACGCCCTCATCGGCCCCAACGGCTCCGGCAAGACCACCTTCTTCAACTGCGTCACCGGCATGGTCAAGCCCGACTCGGGCACCACCCGCTACCGCGGCCGCGACATCACCCGCACCCCCGCGCACCGCATCGCCCGCGCCGGGATCGGCCGCAGCTTCCAGCTGTGCCGCATCTTCCCGCGCCTGACCGCCCTGGAGAACCTGCTGGTGGCCGTGCGCGCCCCGAACCTGCTCGGACAGCTGGTCCCGGCCCGCCAGCGCACCGACCTCGCGCGGGCTCGCAGCCTGCTGGAACGCGTCGGCATCGAGCACCTCGCCGACGCCCAGGCCCGCGACCTGTCCTACGGGCAGCAGAAACTGCTCGAACTGGCCGGGGTGCTCATGGCCGACCCCGAAACGATCATGCTCGACGAACCCGCGGGCGGGGTCAACCCGGCCCTGCTGGAGCGCATCGGCGCGCTGGTGCGCGAGCTCAACGCCGAAGGCCGCACCTTCATCGTCGTCGAGCACAACATGGACCTGGTCATGAGCCTGTCCGACCACGTCGTCGTCTTCGACCGGGGGCGGCCCATCGCCACCGGCACCCCCGACGAGGTGCGCGCGGACCCGGCAGTGCTGGAGGCATACCTTGGCGTCTGAGCCGCTGCTCGAACTGCGCGACATCGAAGCCGGGTACGGCCGGGCCGCGCTCGTGCTGCGCGGGCTGACCGTGCAGGTGCCCGCGGCCAGCGTGGTGTGCCTGGTCGGCCCCAACGGGGCGGGCAAGTCCACAGTGCTCAAAGTGGCCAGCGGCATGCTCGCCCCGCGCTCGGGGCGGATCCTGCTCGACGGCACCGACATCACCGGCCGCCGCCCGCAGCAGATGCTGGCCGCCGGGCTCTCCCACGTGCTGCAGGGCCACAGCGTGTTCCCGGAGATGTCGGTGGCCGAGAACGTCCTGCTCGGCGCCTACACGCTGCGCGAGAAGTCCCGCGTCGCCGAGCGCGTGGAGTTCGTCAAGGACCTCTTCCCCGTGGTGGCCCAGCGCTGGCAGTCGCTGGCCGGGGCACTCTCGGGCGGGCAGCAGAAGCAGGTCGAGTTCGCCCGCTCGCTGATGGTCAGCCCCCGCGTGGTGCTGCTCGACGAACCGTCGATGGGCCTGGACCCCAAGGCCACCGAGACCGTCTTCACCCAGGTGGCCCGGATGCGCGAGGCCGGGACCGCGGTGCTGCTGGTCGAGCAGAACGCCCGCCGCGCGCTGGAAACCGCCGACCTGGGCTGCGTGCTCGACCTCGGCCGGGTGCACCTGTCCGGCCCCGCCGCCGACCTGCTCGCCGACGACCGCCTGGGCCAGCTCTACCTCGGCAACCACCGCGCCGGCACGTCATGACCCCGCCTTCCCACCCCAGGGAGCCCGCACCATGACCGAGCACACCTACCGCATCCTGATGAACGGCGTCACCGGCCGGATGGGCTACCACCAGCACCTGCTGCGCTCGGTGCTGGCCATCCGCGACTCCGGCGGCATCGCCCTCGACGACGGCGCGCGCCTGCAGGTCGAACCGGTCCTGCTGGGCCGCAACGCCGACAAGCTCGCCCGCATCGCCAAAGCCCACGACATCGCCGAATGGCACACCGACCTGCCCGCCCAGCTGGCCGGGGACGCCCAGATCTACTTCGACGCCCAGGTCACCAGCCGCCGCCACGAGGCCATCACCGCCGCGCTGGCCGCCGGCAAGCACGTCTACACCGAAAAACCCGTCGCCGAATCCGTCGCCGACGGCCAGCAGCTGGTCGAGGCCGCCCGCGCGGCCGAGGTGGTGCACGGCGTGGTCCACGACAAGATCTTCCTGCCCGGGCTGCGCAAGCTCAAACGGCTCGTCGACGCCGGGTTCTTCGGCCGGATCCTGTCGGTGCGCGGCGAGTTCGGCTACTGGGTGTTCGAAGGCGACCTGCAACCCGCGCAGCGGCCCAGCTGGAACTACCGCGCCGAGGACGGCGGCGGGCTGGTGCTGGACATGTTCTGCCACTGGAACTACGTGCTGGAGAACATCGTCGGCCGCGTCCGCGCAGTCACCGCCAAAGCCGTCACCCACATCCCGCAGCGCTGGGACGAGCACGGCCAGCCCTACCGGGCCACCGCCGACGACGCCGCCTACGCCATCTTCGAGCTCGACGGCGACGTCATCGCCCAGATCAACTCCTCCTGGGCGGTGCGCGTGGACCGGCGGGAACTGGTGGAGTTCCAGGTCGACGGCACCCACGGCTCGGCGGTGGCCGGGCTGTTCGGCTGCCGCGTGCAACCCCGCGTGCGCACCCCGCGGCCCAGGTGGAACCCCGACGAGCCCACCACCGAGGACTTCCGCTCGCACTGGGACGAAATCCCGGACAACACCGAGTTCGGCAACGGGTTCCGCGCCCAGTGGGAACAGTTCCTGCTCGACGTCCACCACGGCCGCCCGCACCCCTACGACCTGGCCGCCGGGGTCCGCGGCCTGCAACTGGCCCACGCCGGGCTGGCCTCCTCGGCCCAAGGCCGCCGCATCGAACTGCCCGATGCGGACGGTGCGGCATGAGCAACCACATGCCAACCCGAGCCCCGCTCAACAGCACCTCAGGGGACCGTGACGCAACTCAGCCACAAGAAACCGCACAACGCGAGATCACCTCGAAACGCAACCACCACTGTGAATCGCGGAGAGGCGGAACCGCATGAGCAACCACATCGACCTGCCCACCCCCGGTGGGTGGCGGCGGATCGCGCTGCGCGAACCCCGGGTGTGGGCACCGCATCCGCAGCCGTTCACCTCGCGCGTGGTCTTCGCCGCCGCGCACGTGGTCGCCGACCCCCTCGGCGACAACACCCCCGGCGCGCCCGCGGCCGTGGACTGGGACTCCACCCTGGCCTTCCGCCGCCACCTGTTCGACCACGGCATGGGCGTGGCCGAGGCGATGGACACCGCACAGCGCAACATGGGGCTGGACTGGGCCGCGGTGCAGCAGCTGGTGCGGCGCAGCGCCGAGCAGGCCCGCGCCTGCGGTGCCCGCATCGCCTCCGGCGCGGGCACCGACCACCGCAGCCAGCTGCACAGCCTCGCCGAGGTCACCGCCGCCTACGAGGAGCAGGTGGCCTTCGTGGAATCCACCGGATCCCAAGTGGTCGTGATGGCATCGAGGCAGCTGGCCGCGATCGCCCGCGGCGCCGAGGACTACCGGCAGGTCTACGACGCGGTGCTGCGGCAGGTCGCCGAACCGGTCGTGCTGCACTGGCTCGGCGAGGTCTTCGACCCGCACCTGACCGGCTACTGGGGATCGACCGACCTGACCACCGCCACCGCGGCGTTCCTGGACCTGGTGCGCGAGCACGCCGAGGTCGTCGACGGGGTGAAGGTCTCGCTGCTGTCGGCCGAGCACGAGCGCCAGCTGCGCGCCGCCCTGCCGACCGGGGTGCGGCTCTACACCGGCGACGACTTCCACTACCCGGAGCTCATCCGCGGCGACGGCACCCACCACTCCGACGCGCTGCTGGGCGCCTTCGCCGCCATCGCCCCCGCGGCCTCGGCGGCGCTGAGCGCCCTCGACGACGGCGACCTGGCCACCTACGACGCCGAGATGGCGGCCACCACCGAGCTGTCCCGGCACATCTTCAGCGCCCCGACAGCCCACTACAAGACCGGCATCGCATTCACGGCGTGGCTGGCCGGGCACCAGCCCGGGTTCACGATGCTGCACGGGATGCAGTCGGCACGCAGCCTCGTGCACCTCGCGCGGATCTTCGAGCTGGCCAATCGCGCCGGGCTGCTGCCCGACCCCGAGCTTGCCGCGCACCGCATGCGGTTGTGGCTGCAAGCGGCGGGAGCGATGCGATGAACACCGACGTGCCCACCGGAACCCCCGCGCGCATTCCCACCCCCGAACCCGGCGACCCGCGGCTGGCCCGGCTGGCGCTCAACCAGCGCACCACCGCCAGCTGGACCCTGCCCGAAGCGGTGCGCGGCTGCGCCGACGCCGGGATCGGCACCATCGGCGTCTGGCGCGAGCCCCTCGCCGAAACCGGCGTCCAGGCCGCCGCCCGGATGATCGGCGACGCCGGGCTGCGAGTGTCCTCGCTGTGCCGGGGCGGGTTCTTCACCTCCGGGGACTGGCTGGGTGAGAACATCGCCGCACTGGACGAAGCCGCGGCGCTGGACTGCCCCACCCTGGTGCTGGTGCCCGGTGGGCTGCCCGAAGGCTCCCGGGACCTGAACGGTGCGCGCCAGCGCGTGGCCGAGGCGATCGCCGAGCTCGTCCCGCACGCCCGGGCGCGCGGGGTGCGGCTGGCCATCGAACCGATGCACCCGATCTTCGCCGCCGACCGCGGCGTCATCTCCACCCTCGCCCACGCCCTCGACCTCGCCGAACAGCACCCGCCCGAGGTGGTCGGCGTCGTGGTCGACACCTTCCACCTGTGGTGGGAGCCCGGTGTGCTGGCCCAGATCGCCCGCGCCGGGGAGCGCATCGCCTGCTACCAGGTGTCGGACTGGATCACGCCGCTGCCACCGGATGCGCTGCTGGGTCGCGGCGTGGTCGGCGACGGCCACATCGACTTCACCGCCCTCACCCGCGCCGTGGTCGCCGCCGGATACCGCGGCCCGGTGGAGGTGGAGGTCTTCAACGCCGAGCTCTGGGCCGCCCCCGGCGCCCAGGTGCTGGCCACCTGCGCCCGCCGCCACGCCGAACTCATCGCGCCCCACCTGCCGAAAGGTCGGTCCACATGAGACGACGGACGTTCACCCTGCTCCCAGCCGCCGCGCTGGCGCTGACCACCACCGCGGCCACCTCCGAGGTGCGCATCCGCCCCGGCGACGACCCCGCGCACTGGGCACCGCTGACCCCGCGCAAGTGGGCCTTCGGCCACGGCCAGGTCGTGCTGACCGAACGCGGCGAGGCCCCCGACGGGCCGAGGCGGCCCTACGAGTACGCGACCGTGCGGCAAGGCCCCGCCTTCGGCCCGCTGCGCCTGACCGCCGAGGTCCGCATCGACGAACCCGTCACCCGCAACGACCGCGACGTCGTGCTGATCTTCAACTACCGCTCGCCGACCCGCTTCCACTACGCCCACCTCTCCCAGGACAACACCACCTACCCGCACAACGGGCTGTTCGTTGTCGACGACGCCGACCGGGTGCGCATCGACGACCAGTGGGACGGCACCACCGGCGCGCCACCGGCCATCGACGACACCGACTGGCACCACGTCCGGCTCGACCACGACCCGGCCACCGGCCGCATCGCGGTGCACCTCGACGGCGCACCGCAACCGCTGCTGACCGCCACCGATCGCCGCTTTTCCGGCGGCCGCGCCGGATTCGGGTCCTTCGACAACCACGGGCGCATCCGCGAGGTCACCCTCACCGGCCGCCCGGCCTGACCACCCGCCCCCTCACACCGCTGGAGCCCTCATGGGAGTGCACAGAGGACGGGTCGCCGCGATCACCGCAGCGGTGCTCGCGGCGACCCTGCTCACCCCACCGGCCGCCGCCGACGAGCCGATCACCGACCCCATCCCCGAAGACCCCGCCCCGGCCGAGTTCGGCCTGGTCCTGCAGCCCTACGCGCAGCTGCCCGCCACCGAGCCCACCCCACCGGCCACCGACCCCCGGCTGATCCGCCACAACCGCATCAACCACATCGGCGAAGTCCCCGACGGATCCGGCCGCCGCTACGTGCCCGACCTCAACGGCCCGCTGCACCTGCTCGACGACGGCCAGCAGCACCGCTACCTGGATTTCCGGGAGCGCTTCGAGCACTTCTTCTCCGGCAAGGGCATGGGCAGCGGCTTCGGGTTCGTCACCTTCCACCCCGAGTTCGCCACCAACGGCAAGTTCTACACCGTGCACTCCGAGGGCGAGGGCGCCATCGCCACCCGGCCGCCGACCTACCCCAACCAGCCCGACGCGGTCGTGCAGAGCGTGGTCACCGAGTGGACCGCCGACGACCCGGCCGCCAACACCTTCACCGGCACCCACCGCGAGCTGTTCCGCTACGGCTTCGCCACCTACATCCACGCCGTCCAGCAGATCGACTTCAACCCCACCGCCCGCCCCGGCGACCCCGACTACGGGCTGCTCTACCTGGGGGTCGGCGACGGCGGCATCGGCCTGGACACCGACATCCCGCAGGACTTGAGCACCCCGGCGGGCAAGATCCTGCGCATCGACCCCGCCGGGACCAACGGCCCCAACGGCCAGTACGGCATCCCCGCCGACAACCCCTTCGCCGGGCAACCCGGTGCGCTGGGCGAGATCTACGCGGTCGGCATGCGCGACCCGCACCGCTTCAGCTGGGACCCCGAAGGCGAGCACGCCATGTACCTCGGGCACATCGGCCAGCACGCCATCGAAGCGGTCTACGAGGTGCGCGCCGGGGACAACTTCGGCTGGAGCCAGCGCGAAGGCGACCTCACCTTCCGGCCGGAAACCCAGTGCTACCTCTACCCGCTGCCCCCCGACGACGCGACCTACGGCTACACCTACCCGGTCGCGGCCTACGACCACGACCCGCCGCCGAACTGGCCGTGCAACTCCGACAGCGGGCACGCCATCTCCGGCGGTCAGGTCTACCGCGGCCACGACCTGCCGCAGCTGCGCGGCAAGTACGTCTTCGGCGACCTCGTCGACGGGCGCGTGTTCTACACCGAGGTCGACCAGATGCGCCGCGGCGGGCCGCGCGCCCGCCTGCACGAGCTCCAGCTGTTCGACACCGCAGGCACCCGGCTGCGGATGAGCGACTTCGTCGGCGACGGGCGCGTGGACCTGCGCTTCGGCACCGATTCCCAGCGCAACCTCTACCTGCTGGCCAAGGCCAACGGCATGATCTGGAAGGTCACCGGCACCCGCCCGGCCCGCGACTCCGAGGTCACCGAGCAGGTGCGCCGCAACCTGGTGGCCCACTACGACTTCGAGCACCCCTTCGCCGCCGACGACTCCCGCGAACTGGACTCCGGCGCCTCGGGCACCCTGCTGTCGCTGCTCAACGGCGGGCAGGACATGCGGGTGCGCGACAGCGCGTTCCCCGGCAGCAACAACGCGCTGCAAACCCGGCAGATCACCCCGGACGCCGACGGCAACGACGACTGGAAGGCCGGGGTCTGGGACCCCGGCGGCGTCGCCTCGCTGGAGGCGTTCAACGGCACCGACGGCGCCACCGTGATGGGCTGGTTCAAGATGACCGGCGACAACCCCGCCCCCAACACCACCACACCCGAGCCCGGCGACCGCTACAACGCCGTGGGCCTGGCCGGGGTGCTCACCGGCGACTCCGACGGCCACGACGTGCGGGCCCTGCTGGAACTGATCGAGGTGGACGGGCAGCTGCGGCTGGTCGCGCTGGGCCGCCGCCTCGACGGCGGCGCCTCGCAGACCTTCGCCGCCCGGCCCGACTGGCGCGAACTGCTGCCACCAGGCCAGTGGGTGCACCTGGCGGCGACGTTCGACTACACCACCGGCCGGATGGCGCTGTACCGCAACGGTGCACCGGTGCCCGGCTTCTACACCGACCCCGGGGACCCGTGGCAGGTCGACGGCACCGGCACCACCGCCTCCACCCCGCGCGGCATCAAGATCGGCGGCAGCTTCCCCGGCAACGACCGGGAGCGCAACCCCTGCCACTGCCGCATGGACTCGCTGATGTTCCTCGACACCGCCGCCGACCAGCGCACCATCGCCGAGCAGTACCGCCGCTTCACCCACCGCTGAGCCCCGCGGGGGTGGGCGACAGCGCGCCCACCCCCGCGGAGAAAGCCCGTCAACTGGGAAAACGCGACTGCTAGTGTTCGATCATGACGCGCCTGGCCGATGTCGGCGACTACCGCAAGTTCTGGGCCGCATCGACCACCTCGATCTTCGGGACCTACGTCACCAGCCTCGCCCTGCAGGTGCTGGCCGCGCTCACCCTGCACGCCACCGCCACCGAGATCGGCCTGCTCAACGCCGCCCGCTGGGTGCCCTACCTGGTGCTGGGCCTGTTCGTCGGCGTGCTGGTCGACCGCTACCGCAGCAAACCCCTGCTGGTCGGCGCCGACTTCGCCCGCGCGGTCGTGCTCTGCGCGATCCCGCTGCTGCACCTCGCCGGTCTGCTCACCCTGCCGGTGCTCATCGCCGTCGCCGGGCTGCTCGGCCTGCTGTCGCTGTTCTTCGACTCCGCCGACCAGGCCTTCCTGCCGAAGCTGGTCCCGGTGCGCATGCTGACCTCGGCCAACGCGCGCCTGGAGCAGTCCCACGCCGTCGCCCAGACCACCGGCCCGCTGCTGGCCGCCGCCCTGGTCAAGACCATCGGCGCACCGCTGGCCATCCTGCTCGACGCGATCTCCTACCTGATCTCCGGTGTCCTGCTGGCCGGGATCGGCACCCGCGAGCAGTCCGCCCCGCGCGCGCAGCGGCGCAGCGTGCTCGCCGAACTGCGCGAAGGCGTCACCTGGGTCTACCGGCACCGCATGCTCGCGCCCCAAGCCGTGGCCGGGCACCTGTGGTGGCTCGCGCACAACGTGCTGACCACCGTCCAGGTCCTCTACGTGCTGCGCGCACCGGACAGCGGACTCGGGCTCGGCGAGGTGCAGCTGGGCATCACCTACGCCTGCGCCGGGGTCGGGGCGGTGGCAGGCGGAGCGCTGGCCAACCGCAGCGGCCGCCGCTTCGGAGCCGGGCGCACCGTGGTCACCACCCGCGTGCTCATGCCGCTGCCGTGGCTGCTGGTGCCCCTCACCGGCCCCGGCCCGGCGGCGACCGTGCTCCTGGGGCTCTCGCAACTGCTGTTCTGGGTGCTCATGGGCGTGGAGGGCCCCAACGAGATGGCCTACCGGCAGGCCATCACCCCCGCCCGGCTGCAGGGCCGGGTCAACACCACCATCCGCTCCCTCAACCGCGGCGCGATCGTCCTCGGCGCCCCGCTCGGCGGACTCATCGCCGACGCCACCAGCCTGCGCACCGCGCTGTGGGCGGGCATCGCCGGGCTCATCGCCTCCGCGGCGGTGCTGGCCGCCTCCCCGGCCCGCCACGCCACCCTCCCCGAACCGCAAACCACGAGGTAGACGGCATGCGGTTTCGGCTACCGTGGCGGTTGTGAACAGCCAGCCCGTACCCGGCGGACCGGTGCACGCCCTGCCCGCAGACCTGCGCCAAGCACTGCTGGCCGACGCCACCGCGCTCGCGGCGTGGCACGACATCACACCCCTGGCCCGCAACGAGTTCATCTGCTGGGTCGAGGACGCCAAGCAGGCCGCCACCCGCCAACGCCGCATCCGCCGGACGCAGGAAGAGCTGCTCGAGGGCAAACGCCGCCCCTGCTGCTGGCCGGGGTGCAAGCACCGCGAGCGCAACGGCCGCTAGCTCAGGCCGGACGGGCCCGGCTGCTCAGCAGCTGCACCGCCAAACCCGCCAGCACCGCGCCCATGAAGTAGCGCTGCACCCGCAGCCACCCCGGCCGCCGCGCCAACAACCTCGCCACCGACCCGGCGGTAAGCACGATCAGCGCGTTCACCGACACCGCCACCGCGATCTGCACCGCGCTGAGCACCAGGCTCTGCCCGGCCACCGAACCCCGCGCCGGATCGACGAACTGCGGCAACAACGACACGTAGAGCACCGCGATCTTGGGATTGAGCAGATTCGTCACCAACCCCATCCCGAACAACCGGCCCGCCGAGTGCGCGGGCACCTGCGCCGGGGCGAACACCGACACCCCGCCCGGGCGCACCGCCTGCCACGCCAGCCACAGCAGGTAACCCGCCCCGGCCACCTGCACCGCCGTGTACAGCGCGGGCACCAGCGTGAACACCGCGGCGATCCCGGCCGATGCCGCCGCAGCGTAGACCAGGAAGCCCACCGCGACCCCGGCCAGCGACACCAGACCGGCCCGGCGCCCCTGCGTCAACGACCGCGACACCAGGTAGACCATGTTCGGCCCCGGCGTGAGCACCAGGCCCAGCGCCACCACCGCGATCCCCGTCACCGCACCGAAACCGACCACGCGCCACCTCCGCTCGTCCCGGTGACGCTAAGCGCCCCGCCCGCCAGCGCGAACGGCCAATCCCGCAGGACTGGCCCTCACCCGTAGGTCGGGTACTGCGGCCAGCCCTCGGGGCTGTCCTCCCAGTCCTGCTGGCGTCCGTAGACGGTGCGGTCCATGAACTGCGCCACCGGCAGCACCGCCTCGGTGCCGCGCGCGGTGGTCGCGTAGGTCAGGTAGGGCGTGCCGTCCTTGCGCAGGTAGTACGAGTAGCCGGGCAGCGGGCCTTCGCCGCCTTGCCCGTCCGGCCGCGTCCAACCCCAGTCGTGGTGGTAGGAGGTCCCGGCCGAGGAGACCCACAGGTGCTCCCAGCCCCGCTCGCGGCGGTAGGCCTCCAGCTTGTCGATCGGTGCCTGCGAGATCATCGCGAACGCGATCCCCTCGTCCGCCAGCCGCCCCATGTCGGCGGGCAGGTTGTCCACCGCCCACGTGCAGCTCGGGCACCCCTCCTTCCAGTCCGGGGCGAACATCACGTTCTGCACCACCAGCAGGTAGTGGTCGCCGAACAACTCGGTCAACCGCACCGGGCCGCGCGGCCCGGTGAACACGTAGTCGGCGACCTCGACCATCGGCAGCCGCCGCCTGCTGGCCGCGACCCGGTCGTTGTGCCGGGTGACCTCCTTCTCCGCCGCCACCTGCTCGGCGAGCGCGGCCTCGAACCGGTCGCGGTCGACGACCTCGGGTGCGGCCTGCGGCTGCTCGTGCTTGGACACGATGGGCTCCTCTCCACGCGCTGACCTGCCGGGCCGCGGTGGCGGCCCGCCGGTTGTGACCGCACGCCCCGGTCGAACTCATCGCACCGCGCTCAACCCCTTCCGTGGTGCACCACCCCGGCTGTGGTGATCCCCCGGGAGGCTGAATCGGTCCCGCGGCCGGTCCACTGTGATCCGTGGCGGGCCCGCCGCAGCGCTTCGGCGCTGGGGATAGCATCCGGCTAGGCAATCACCCGGCGAGCAGGAGAACGAAACCTCATGACCAAAGCTCCCGTCACCGTGACCGTCACCGGTGCGGCCGGTCAGATCGGCTACGCGTTGCTGTTCCGGATCGCTTCCGGTCAGCTCATCGGGCCCGACACCCCGATCAAGCTCCGCTTGCTGGAGATCCCGCAGGCGGTCAAGGCGGCCGAGGGCACTGCGATGGAGCTCGACGACTGCGCCTTCCCGCTGCTGCAGAGCATCGACATCACCGACGACGCGCGCACCGCCTTCGACGGCACCAACGTCGCGCTGCTGGTCGGCGCCCGCCCCCGCACCAAGGGCATGGAGCGCGGTGACCTGCTGGAGGCCAACGGCGGCATCTTCAAGCCGCAGGGCGAGGCCATCAACGCCGGTGCTGCCGAGGACGTGCGCGTGCTGGTGGTCGGCAACCCCGCCAACACCAACGCCCTGATCGCCCAGGCCCACGCCCCGGACGTGCCCGCCGAGCGGTTCACCGCCATGACCCGCCTGGACCACAACCGGGCCCTGACCCAGCTGGCGCAGAAGCTGGGCGTGTCGGTCACCGAGATCAAGAAGCTGACCATCTGGGGCAACCACTCCGCCACCCAGTACCCGGACCTGTTCCACGCCGAGGTCGGCGGCAAGATCGCCGCCGAGCAGGTCGAGCAGTCCTGGCTGGCCGACGAGTTCATCCCCACCGTCGCCAAGCGCGGCGCGGCCATCATCGAGGCCCGCGGCGCCTCCTCGGCGGCCTCGGCCGCCAACGCCGCCATCGACCACGTGCACACCTGGGTCAACGGCACCCCCGAGGGTGACTGGACCTCCGCCGCAGTGGTCTCCGACGGCTCCTACGGCGTGCCGGAGGGCCTGATCTCCTCGTTCCCGGTCACCGCCCGCGACGGCAAGTTCGAGATCGTGCAGGGCCTGGAGATCGACGAGTTCTCCCGCGCCCGCATCGACGCCTCGGTCAACGAGCTGGTCGAGGAGCGCGATGCGGTCCGCAAGCTCGGCCTGATCTGAGCCAGACCGCTCGGGGCCGCACCTCCTGCAGCGAGGTGCGGCCCCGAGGTGCTTCCTAGGCCGGGTTGGCGAACACCGGGTAGTGGTCGGAGAAGTCGGTGTAGGTGTAGGTCTGGCCCCACGAGGTCACCGACCACTCCGGCGAGTGCACCGCGCGGGTCTCGGCGACCCACCGCTGCGCACCGTGCCCGGTCAGCGGCAGCACGTGGTCGAGCTGCTGGCCCGGCCAGCCCGGCGCCTGGTGGGCCGCGACCGAGTTGGTCGCCGGGTCGTAGGAGAAGGGGTGCCCGGTGGCCGCCGGTGCGGTCGCGCCCAGGGTGGCCAGCGCCGCGGTGAACTCCTCGGCGGTGGCGTCGATGTTGAGGTCCCCGGCCACGACCACCGCCTCGTCGGCGGGAATCGCCCGGTCCTGGACGAACTTCGCGATCTCGGCCAGCTGACCGGCCCGCACGCCCGGCGCCCGGTCCCCGCAGGCCGGGTCGTCGGCCTGCAGGTGGGTGCCGATCACGTGCACCGGCCCGCTGGGCGAGTCGACGCGGGCGTAGGCGAAGCCCTTGTTGGAGGCCGCGTCCGCGCCGCACCCCGGCGGGAAGACGTACTGGACCCGCTCGGCCACCGGCCAGCGGCTGAGCACCGCCACGCCACCGTCCTCGGGCCGGGTGTCCGAATAGGACCCCAGCGTGGCGTCCCACCCGTCCCGGGAGCGCCCCAGCACCGGGGTCTGGTGCGGGTAGTCCCCGGCGAGGTTGGCCAGCAGGCGCTGCGAGGCCTCGTTGTCGAAGGCCTCCTGCACCACCACGACGTCCTGGCCCTTCAGCACCCCTTCGGAGGCCAGCAGGTCGGCCCGTTCCAGCTGCCCCCAGTTCGGGTACAGCGAGCGCGGCAGCATGAACACGTTGTAGCTGGCGATCCGGGGCCCGTCCGCGTCGGCCGCGACCGACGGGGCGGCCACGCCGCTCAACGCCACCAGCAAAGACGTGAAAGCGATTCGTATCTTCACGGTGGATCATCATGCCCACCCCGCAGCACCCTCCTCCACCACCTGGCGGAGAACGGCCGGGATCAATTCGGTTGCCACCGCTCGGGCCCGGCCAGCAGCATCAGCCCATGAACCGTCCTGCCGAGCAGATCCCCCTGGAAACCGCGGTGCTGCGGCGCTGGCGCAGCACCGACCTGGCCGAGCTGCACCGCGTGGTCACCGAAGCCCTGCCCCACCTGCGCCCGTGGCTGCCGTGGGCGGCCGGGGACTACACCCTGGAATCAGCCGCGCAGTTCCTCCAGCAGTGCCAGGACAACTGGCACACCGGGAAGGCCTTCGCCTACGCCATCACCGTCGACGGCGCCATCGTCGGCTGCATCGCGCTGGAGCGCCGGATCGGCCCCACCGGCCTGGAGATCGGCTACTGGCTGCACCCCGGCCACACCGGCCGCGGCCTGGTCACCACCAGCACCGCCGCCCTGGCCGACCGAGCGCTGGCCCTGCCCGGCATCGACCACGTCGAGATCTGGCACGACGCGGCCAACACCGCCAGCCAGGCCGTCCCACAACGCCTCGGCTTCACCTGCGTCGACCGCCGCAGCCCGCCCCGCGAACCCGCCAGGCCCGGCGAAGCCGGCATCGAGGTCGTCTGGCGGCTGACCCGCTGACCGCGCTCAAGGCGCGGCCGGGCGATCACCCATCCGCGAGGGCTGCAGCAGCGAGAGCACGTTGCCGTCGGGATCGGTGAACGACGTCGCCCGGCCCCACGGCATCTCCTGCACATCCCCGGCCTGCACCCCCGCCGCGCGCAGCTCGGCGACATCGGCGTCCACGTCGTCGGTGTGGAACTGCAGGTGCACCGGACCGCTGAGCTCCAAGCCGCCCACCGGGAAGTCCACCAGCACCACCCCGGACGGCGACCCGGGCGGGGCCACCATCAGGAACCGGCCGTGCGGCCCGGCCACGTCCACCACCAGCTCGAAACCGAGCACGTCGAGGTAGAAGTCCCGGGACTTGGCCTGATCGCTGACCGGAACGGACACGAACTGCAGACGAGAGATGCGCATGACGACACCGTAGGCCGAATGCGCGCACCTACAATTCGAACGCCAGGTGCGGCCGCGACCAGGTGATCTCGCCCTCCGGCGGCACCACGCCGACCCGCCGGGCACCCATCGCCAGGTAGAAGCCCTCCGACGGCGGGTGCGAGACCACGTGCAACCGCCGCAACCCCCGTGCGCGGGCCTGCTCGCAGGCATCGCTGATCAGCAACCGCCCCAGCCCGCGCCCCTGCGCCGCGCCGTCGACGAACATGAAGTCGACCTCGCCCTCACCGTCGGCGCCGCACCCCGGGACGATCACGGTGTGGAAGCCCAGCGGCGGCCCGTCACCGTCGCGCGCCACCCGCACCAGGTGCGCCGCGAGGTAGTCGGCATCGATCCCCAGCTCGGCCACCATCACCCGGTAGCGCCCGTCGTAGGCGCTGCTGGTGCGCACGATCCGCGTCAGCTCCGCGCAGTCGCCGATCGTGGCGTCCTCCACCCGCGTCGTCATGACCACCAGTCAACACCACCCCCACGACAGCGGGCGTTGGCCGTTCCGACGCCACGAACAGGTCACCACACCGACTCGATGGCCTCCTCCAGCGCCAGGATGCGGTGCGGTCCCGCGAGGTGGCGGGTGATGTAGCCGCGCGACAACGACACCCACGCCGCCACAGTGGGTCTAAAGCCAGGTCCGGGCGCGGTCGCCACCGGCCCGCCGCCACACCCGCTCCGCCGCGTCCTGCACCGCGTCGACCTCGACCAGCGGCGTCCCGCCGCGGCGGTGCACCGCGGTGCCGCCGATCATCGTCTCGATCACGTCGGCGCCGGTCGCGGCGAAGGCGATCACCTCGCGCACCGTCGACAGCGGTCCCTCCAGCACCGGCCGCAGGCCGGGCCGCTCCAGGTCGAGCACCACCAGGTCGGCGCGCTTGCCGACCTCCACGCTGCCGCGCTCGGACTCGCAGCCCAGCACCCGCGCACCGCCGAGGGTGGCCAGCTCGATCACCTCACCCCCGCGCAACGCACCCGGCCCGCCGACCGCGCGACTGAGCAGCGCGGCGGCGGTCAGCTCGCGCAGCACGTCCTCACCGCCCGCCCACGCCGCACCGTCGGTGCCCAGGCCGACCCGCACCCCGGCCTCGCGCAACGCCGCCAGCGGCGCGATGCCGTCACCGAGAAGCGCCTCCGAGGACGGTGTGACCACCACCGGGACGTCGTGGGCGGCCAGCAGCTCGACGTCCTCGTCCTCCACCGCCGTGCAGTGCACCGCGTAGAGGTGCTCCAGCAGCCCCATCTCCCGGTAGTGCGCCACCGGTGTGCGGCCGGTGCGGGCGCGCATGTGCTCGTGGCGCTCGCGGGTCTCGCTGACGTGCGCGTGCACGCGTACCCCGAGCTCACCGGCCCAGGCCGCCAGCTCTCGCAGCGCCTCGTCGGTGTTGGCCGGGTCGTTCTCGTTGAGCCCGGCGAGCATCACCTCGGCGCCGGTGTCGCGCACCCGCGCCAGGACCTCGCGCCAGCCGGGCTCGCCCGGATGCACCGCGACCACGCAGGGAAACCCGAGTTCGGCGGCCTGCCGGGCGGCGACTTCAGGGGCGAGGTACTCGTGCAGGCAGCCGCAGGTCGCACCCGAGCTCATCGTCTCGGCCAGCGCCAGCCGGGCGCCGAGCTGCAGCGCCTCGCGGTCGGCGCGCAACGCCTCGTAGAGCCGCCCGACCAGCGGGCTTCGGTCGTTGTCGTCGATGGTGATCGAGGCCAGCGCGGTGCGCAGCAGCGCCGGGGTCGGGTGCAGGTGGGCGTTGGCCAGCCCGGGCAGCACCGCCCGGGTGGGCCGCACCGGCCTCCGGGTGCTGCGGTCGATGTGCGTGATGCGGCCGTTCGCCACAGCGATGTCGCCGACGAACGGATCATCACCGGCTCGGCCGCTGATCACCCACACGTCCCGCAGCACCCGTTCCACAACCAGTCCTCTCCATCGACTGACCACTTCAGACTATTGGGACGGGCAACCGGTTTTTCCCACGGCGAACGCGGAATCCCGGAACATCCCGGACGACGGGCGGTAGCGTCGTGGTGTGTCCAGCAAGATCCGCTTGCTTCGCAGCGCAGCACTGTCCGATGTGGCCGAATACGCCTACGGCGCCGTCGTGCCACCCGATTCCCAGCTGGTGTTCGCCGCAGGTGCCTGCCCGCTCGACGAGGACGGGGTCACCGTCGCGGTCGGCGACTACGCGGGCCAGGCCCGCCAGATGATGCACAACCTGGAAACCGCTCTGGCCGAAGCCGGAGCCCGACTGTCCGATGTGGTCAAGACCACCGTCTACGTGGCCAGCAGCTCCCAGCAGGACCTGGTCGCGGCCTGGCAGGTGGTGCGCGACCACTTCGGCGACCACGACCCGCCCAGCACCCTGCTCGGCGTGACGGTCCTGGGCTACCACGACCAGCTCGTCGAGATCGACGCCGTGGCCGCCCTGAGCGCCAGCTGACCCCGCGGTGGTGCGCCGCTCCAGGCGCGCCACCGCCCTCAAGCGCTTGTCGAGCCTGGTGACGACGCATTCCGCAGGGCGGCCAACTGCTGTGCTGCGTTGGCTCGCTCGGCCCGCAAGCGTTCGGCGGAGTCGGCCCGCACCTTTCTCAGCTCCTCGGCCTGCTGCTGGCGCAGCCCGAGGAGCTCGGTGCGCTGACGGCGCACCTCGGCGCGCGCCTGCTCGGCCGCGCGTTCGAGGTCGGCACGCTGGGCCTGCGCCGCGCGCACCGCGTCCACCGCCCACTGCTGTCCGGCCTCGGCGACCTGCCGGTGGGCTTGCTCCTGTGCCGCACGGATCTCCGCAGCCGCGTCCGACTTGGCCCGCTCGATGGCCGTGCGCGCCGCGGCGATGGCGATCTCGGCTTCGCGGCGGGCGGTTTCGGCGTCCTTGTCCACGGCCTCGCCCCGTTCTCTGCGGGCGCGCTCGGCGCACGATGCGGTGCACGGCCTGGAGGCCGCACCGGGACCAGTGATCGTAGCCAATCCGCCCCGCCCGGGGCGCATGTTGCGGATCGATCGCCCCGAACAGGGCCCAGCACCTCGCCGCACATCCGGCTCGGGGACAATCGGGGGCAACCCGCACGCCCACCTGGAGCACATCCGCGTTGTCCCGCCAGAACCCCACCCCGGCCGATCTCGGGCTGCACGCCGACTGCGGCAGCTGCTTCGGGCTGTGCTGCGTGGCCCTGCCCTTCTCCGCCTCGGCGGGTTTCGCCGTCGACAAGGACGCCGGGACGCCGTGCACCAACCTGCTGGCCGACTTCTCCTGCGGCATCCACGCCCAGCTGCGGGAGAAGGGCTTCTCCGGGTGCACGGTCTTCGACTGCTTCGGCGCCGGGCAGAAGGTCTCCCAGCTGACCTTCGGCGGCCGCGACTGGAGGCAGGAGCCCCAGCGCTCCGGGCGGATGTTCAGCGCCTTCGCCGTGATGCGCCAGCTGCACGAACTGCTGTGGTACCTGGCCGACGCGCTCACCCGCCCCGCCGCCGGTCCGGTGCACGCCGACCTGCGCCGGGCGCTGCGGGACACCGACGAGCTCACCCGCGGTGACGCCGATCAGGTGGCCGCCATCGATGTCGCCGCCGTGCGCCAGGACGTCAACACCTTGCTGGTGCGCACCAGCGAACTGGTCCGCGCCGAGGTCGGCGGCCGCACCGAGAACCACCGCGGCGCCGACCTCATCGGCGCCTCGATGCGCGGCGCTCGGCTGCGGGGCGCGACCCTGCGCGGGGCGCTGCTGATCGCCGCCGACCTGCGCGGGGCGGATCTGCGCTCGGCCGATGTCATCGGCGCCGACTTCCGCGACACCGACCTGCGCGGAGCCGACCTCACCGACGTGCTGTTCCTCACCCAGGCCCAGGTCAACGCCGCCAAGGGCGACGGGACCACGACGATCCCGGCCGGGTTGGACCGCCCCGCGCACTGGTGATCAGCCGTTGTCCGGCCGCAGCAGCGTGATCGCGACGAGGCCCAAACCGGCCAGCACCACCGCGCCGATGATCCCCACGACGTTGATCCCGCTGGTGAAGGCCTGCTGGGCGGCCTCGAGCACACCGGCCGGGTGCTGCTCGGCCAGCGCCCCGGCGAGGGTCTCCCCGGCAGATGCCGGTGCCCCCGACATCTGCGCCTGGTAGATGGCCGTGACGATCGTGCCCATCACCGCCACGCCGAGTCCGACGCCGAGCTCACCGCTGGTCTCCGACAGCGCCGCGGCCGCCCCGGTGCGCTCCGGCGGGGCGCTGCCCACGACCAGGTCGGTGGTCAGCACGCCCATCGGGCTCAACCCGGCGCTGACCAGCGCGGTGGCCAGAACCGCCGCGAGCACCGAGCTGCCGTCGAGGACGGTGAACAGCGCGAATCCCGCCACCGAGAGCACCGCACCGGCCGCGATCGTCCGGGCCGGGCCCCACCGCCGCGCCACCAGCGGCGCCAGCAGCGAAACACCGGCCGAAGCCACGGCCACCACCGTCAGCCCCATCCCGGTCCGCAGCGGCGAGAGCCCGGCCACGCCCTGCAGGAACTGCGGCACGAGGTAGAACACGCCGTTGGTCACCAGCAGCCCCATCAGCAGCAGCACCAGCGCCGTGCTGAAGGTCCGGTTGTTGAACAGCCGCACGTCCACCAGAGGGTCGGCCAGGCACCGCTGACGGCGCACGAAGACGATCCCGATGACCGCCCCGGCGCCCAGCGCCACCAGCGGCACGAGCCCGGGACCGCGGTGGGCGATCTCCTTGAACCCGTAGATCACCGGCACGATCGTCAGCAGCGACAGCAGCACGCTGACCGGGTCCAGCCGACCCGCCTCGCGCGGCCGGTGCTCGGGCAGCAGCCACGGCCCGAGCAGCAGCACCAGCGCCATCACCGGCACGGCCAGCAGGAACACCGAGCCCCACCAGAAGGCCTCCAACAGGATCCCGCCGATGAGCGGGCCGATCGCCACACCCGCGGTGAACGTCGTCATCCACACCGCGATCGCCACCGACCGCTGGGCGGGATCGGTGAACATGGTGCGGATCAGCGCCAGCGTGGAGGGCATCAGGGTCGCCCCGGTGATCCCCAGCAGCGCGCGGGCGGCGATGAGCAGCTCGGCGCTGGGGGGCGAACGCGGCCAGCGCCGAGGCCGCCGCGAAGGCCGCCGAGCCGATCAGCAGCAGTCGGCGGCGGCCGATCCGGTCGCCCAGGGTGCCCATCGTGACCAGGAAACCGGCGATGAGGAACCCGTAGGCGTCCATGATCCACAGCGCCTGGGTGCTGGTCGGGCGCAGGTCGGCGGTCAGGTGCGGCGCGGCGAGGTAGAGCACGCTGACGTCCATGGCCAGCACCAGCAGCGGCAGCGCGAGCACGGCCAGCCCGGCCCACTCCCGCGCACCGGCGCGTCTTGTCGTCACGTCGAGAGCCATGCGCCGATGCTCGAACTTCGACCTATCTCGAAGTCAAGGTGGAATATCCGCACCGGCCGCGACGTTCGGACACCCCCGGCGCGGCGCCGAGCGGGTGGCTGGCAAGATCGCCGGGTGCGCTTCTACGCCGATCTGCACATCCACTCGAAGTACTCCCGCGCCTGCAGCAAGGACTGCGACATCGAGCACCTGACCTGGTGGGCGCGCCGCAAGGGCATCACCCTGGTCGGCACCGGCGACGTCACGCACCCCGCCTGGTTCGCCCACCTGCGCGAGGTCCTCGAACCCGCCGAGCCCGGCCTGTTCCGGCTGCGCGAGGAGCTGGACCGGGAGATGACCCGCAGCCAGCCCGCCAACTGCGAGGGCCCGGTGCGGTTCATGCTCTCGGTGGAGATCTCGACGATCTACAAGTACGGCGAGCGCACCCGCAAGGTCCACCACCTGTGCTACCTGCCCGACTTCGCCGCCGCCGAGGAGTTCAACCGGCGGCTGGGCCGCATCGGCAACCTCGGCTCCGACGGCCGCCCGATCCTGGGCCTGGACTCCCGCGACCTGCTGGAGATCACCCTGGAATCCGGCGACGGCGCCTACCTGGTGCCCGCCCACATCTGGACCCCCTGGTTCGCGGTGCTGGGCTCCAAGGCCGGTTTCGACGCCATCGAGGACTGCTACCGCGACCTGGCCGACCACATCTTCGCCCTGGAGACCGGGTTGTCCTCCGACCCGGAGATGAACTGGCGGATCTCCGCGCTGGACAAGTACACCCTGGTCAGCCACTCCGACGCGCACTCCCCGCCGATGCTGGGCCGCGAGGCCAGCGTCTTCGACACCGACCTGGACTACTTCGCGGTCAAGCGCGCGCTGGAGACCGGCGACGGCTTCGCCGGCACCGTCGAGTTCTTCCCCGAGGAGGGCAAGTACCACCTCGACGGGCACCGCAAGTGCCAGGTGCGGCTGGAACCCGGCGACACCCGCGCGCACGGCGGCACCTGCCCCAGCTGCGGCAAGCCGCTCACCGTCGGCGTGCTGCACCGCGTCGACGCCCTGGCCGACCGCCCCGAGGGGATCCGCCCGCCCGGGGCGGCGGACTTCCGCAACCTCATCCCGCTGCCGGAGATCGTCGGTGAGATCCTCGGCGTGGGCCCCAAGAGCAAGAAGGTCTTCGGGCGCATCAGCGACCTGACCGCCGCCCACGGCCCGGAACTGGCGATCCTGGAGGACGTCCCGCTCGACGAACTGCGCCGCACCGACGCCGCGGTGGCCGAAGCCGTCGAGCGGCTGCGCGGTGGGCAGGTGCTGCGCGACCCCGGCTACGACGGCGAGTACGGCACGATCCGGCTCTTCCAGCCCGCCGAGCTCGCCCGCCTGCGCAGCGGCGACACCCCGGCGTTATTCGACGACGCGCTGTTCACCCCGCAACCGGAACCCCTGGCCGCGCCCGCACCAGCCCCGGCGGCGCCCGCTCCGGCAACACCGGAACCCGAACCACCGGCCGCGACCGGTGACGGCGTGCTGGCCGGTCTGGACCCCGACCAGCGGGCCGCCGCGGCGATCCCCGGTGGGCCGCTGCTGATCGTGGCCGGGCCCGGCACCGGCAAGACCCGCACCGTCACCCACCGGTTGGCGCACCTGGTGCTGGAGCGCGACGTCGACCCCGCCTCGTGCCTGGCCATCACCTTCACCCGCCGCGCCGCCCAGGAGATGACCGAACGCCTGGAGCAGCTCATCGGCGAGGCCGCCCAGCGCATGACCGTGGCCACCTTCCACTCCTTCGGCCTGCAGGTCCTGCGCGAACAGCACGAGCACCTCGGGCTCGGCGCCGACTTCGGCCTGGCCGACGCCGCCCGCCAGCACCAGATCCTCACCACCCTCACCGGCGACGAGCGCAGCGCCCGCCAGGCCGCCCCGCGGCTGTCGCTGGCCCGCCGCACCGCGACCGAGGACCCGCTGCTCGCGGACTACCTGGCCGCACTGCGCGAGGCCGACCTGGTCGACTTCGACGACCTGGTCGCGCTGACCGTCGAGCTGCTCACCAGCCGCCCCGACCTCGCCGAGCACTACCAGCAGCGCTACCGGTGGATCACCGTCGACGAGTACCAGGACGTCGACGAGCTGCAGTACCGGCTGCTGCGGCTGATCGCCCCGGCCGGGGCCAACCTGACCGCCATCGGCGACCCCGACCAGGCGATCTACTCCTTCCGCAGCGCCGACGTCGGGTTCTTCCTGCGCTTCGAGCAGGACTACGCCGGAGCCCCGGTGCTGGCCCTGACCCGCAACTACCGCAGCGGCGCGCACATCCTCGACGGCGCCCTGCGCGCCATCGCACCGTCCACACTGGTCACCGACCGCGCGCTGCAGGCCGCCGCGCCGCGCCAGGCCCACCGCATCGTCAGCCACCAGGCCAGCGACGAACGCGCCGAAGCGGCCTTCGTGGCCCGCACCATCGACCAGCTCATCGGCGGCGCGTCGTTCCACTCGCTGGACAGCGGCCGCGTCACCGGCGACGGGCCCGGCGGGATCGGGTTCAACGACATCGCCGTGCTCTACCGCACCGACGCCCAGTCCCACGCGATCCTCGACGAGCTGACCCGCTGCGGCCTGCCCGCGCAGAAGCGCTCCCACGACCGCCTCTCCGCCCGCCCGGGCGTGGACCTGCTGGTGCGCGAGCTCCAGCACGTCGCCGACCGCTCGGGCCCGGTCACCGAGCAGCTGCGCCTGGCCGCCAAGAGTGTCGCCGACCTCGTCCCCGACGAGCAGCGCCCCGACATCCACACGGCCGTGGAGCTGCTCGGGCCGCTGGCGCAGCGCTGCGGCCAGGACGTGCCGCGGTTCTGCCGGGAGGTGCTGCTGGGTGCCGAGGTCGACACCCTCGACCCGCGCGCCGAGGCGATCTCGCTGCTGACCCTGCACGCCGCCAAGGGCCTGGAGTTCCCGGTGGTGTTCCTCGTGGGCTGCGAGAACGGCCTGCTCCCGCTGCGCTGGCCCGGCACCGAACCCACCGAGGCCGACCTCGCCGAGGAGCGCCGCCTGTTCTTCGTCGGCATGACCCGCGCCCAGGACCACCTCTACCTGACCCGCGCGGCCCGCCGGACCCTCCGCGGCAGCATCCAGGAGCGCGCCCGCTCACCGTTCCTGAACCCCCTCGGCGAGGTCGTGACCGAAGCCGAAACCCCCGCCCGCCGCCCGCGACCGGCCCAGCTCTCCCTGCTGTGACAGCGGAAACCACCGAACGAGGGGGCTTCCCGAACCGGTAGCAGGCTCTCACCTGCGCGACCTGAGCCGACGGCACACGGCGCTGGCCGACGTCGATGCCGGTCGACGCGGTGCCCTGGTCAGGCGCCAGCCGCGAGGTTCTTGGCGAGGGCTCTGGCTTCGGCGACGTTGCCGTGCTCGAGCAGGTCCAGCAGGATCCGGCACTGGGACGACTCCGGGCACTGGGTGCGGTGGTCCACGGCGTAGAAGGCCGTCACGTGCGCGGTCCGGGAATCCGCGCCAGCGGGCAGGTGCACCGAACGGCAGAACGTGGTGGGGTTGGCCGCGATCCAGTTCTCCAGTTCGCGGCTGAGGCGTTCTTCGAGCCGGGGCCAGCACCCCGTCTGGCCGGGCGTGCGCGGAGCGGGCACCGCGCGCGGCGCTTTCAGCGGCCAGCCCTCGGCGTTGGCGCGCACGTCGGCCGCCCGGCGGTGCAGCTGGTCGACCTCGGCCGGGTCGTCGGCGCGGCGCGCCAAGCGCTCCAGGTGGTCGGCGAAGGCGTGCTGGTCCGCCCGGTGCCAGGCGATCTGGTCGCGGTGCAGCTCCGCCAGCGGCCTGGTGCCGATCTTGGCCGGGTAGGCCTTGGCCAGCCGCCACGCCAGGCGGGCGCAGGCCAGGGCGTCGCTGGCGGAGTCGTGCGCGGCGTCGAGGCGCACGCGGTAGTGGGTGCACAGATCGCCGAGGGTGCGCTTTCCCCTGCGGTAGCGGTCCAGGTGCTTGTCCAGGCAGCGCGGGTCGACCACCGGCCCGGCCAGCTCCAGGTCGCGGCCGTGGTGGCGGCGCAGCTCGGCGTCCAGCAGCGACAGGTCGAACGGGGCGTTGAACACGCACAGCGGGGTGGACTCGCACCACGGCCCGGCCAGCGCCCCGGCGACTTCGGCGACCACCTCGGCGGCGTCGCGGCCGTGCTCGCGGGCGTGCTCGGTGGTGATGCCGTGGACCTCGGCGGCACCGTCGGGGATCTCGACACCGGGATCGGCCAGCCACGTGCGCACGTCCGGGGCCCGCCCGGGCACGATGGAGATCACGGTGGCGGTGACGATCCGGTCGTGGGCGGTGTCGGTGCCGGTGGTCTCCAGGTCGAAGGCCAGCAGCGGTCCGTCGGCCCACGAAGGCGCTGAGTTGATCACACCCGCACCGTATCGGGGGCATCCGACGCCCGGACCGGCCCGGGCCCGCGCGAGAACCGGGCATCGGTTGCCACAACGCCGAAAGCGCCCTGTTGCCCGAGGTGGCGGCGGTCTCCTCGACCGAGCCCGGCGCACCCGGCGTGGCATGATCCGGCGATGCGTCCCATCACGATCATCACCGGCGGCAGCCGGGGCATCGGTGCGGCCACCGCGCGGTGGCTGGCCCGCGCCGGGCACGACCTCGTGCTCGGCTACCGCGGCAACCGCGACGGCGCCGAGCAGGTCGCCGCTGAGGCCACCGCGCACGGGGGCCGCTGCCTGCCGGTGCGCGCCGACGTCGGCCAGGAGTCCGACGTGGACCGGTTGTTCGCCGCGGCCGCCGAGCTGGGGACGATCACCGGGCTGGTCAACAACGCCGGGCTGACCGCGCACATCGCCGACCTGGCCGACACCCCGGTGGCGGCGATCCGGCAGGTCATCGACGTCAACTTCCTCGGCACCGTGCTGTGCGCGCGACGCGCGGCGCAGGTGATGTCCACCCGGCGCGGCGGCGCGGGCGGGGCGATCGTCAACATCTCCTCCAGCGCCGCGACGCTGGGGTCCCCGCACGAGTACGTCCACTACGCGGGTGCGAAGGCCGCGGTGGACGCCTTCACCGTCGGACTGGCCAAGGAACTCGCCGAGGACGGGGTGCGGGTCAACGCGGTGGCGCCCGGTCTGGTGCGCACCGACATCCACGCCGGGGCCGGGGTTCCCGAGCGCATCGAGACCGCCGTGTCGCGGGTGCCGGTGGGGCGGGCCGGGGAACCGGAGGAGATCGCCCCGGCCATCGGGTGGCTGCTGGGCCCGGAAGCGACCTACACCAGCGGCGCCGTCCTGCGCGTGGCGGGCGGCTTGTGAGCGCGAAAACCGGTTGCTGCAGCCCCTAGTCTGGGGGCCGTGGGTGAGTCGTTGCTGGTCAACTTCGTCTACTGCCATCCGGTCGGGCACGCCGTGGAGGCGCTGCAGTACGCCCTGGGGTACCGGCGGGCCGATCCGGACCGCCGCATCGGCGTGGTGCTCAACTCCGCGACCGCGGTGCAGCTGACCGACTGGTGCGACGCGATCGACGACGTGTACACAGTGGACATCGACGTGTTCGAGCCCGGCGGTCCCGACGTGCTGGCGCACGTCCCGGCCGAGTGGGACTGGGTGGTCGACGACCCGCGCGGCCACCAGGCCTGGCAGCACCAGTACTTCCCCGGTTTGCAGCACTACTACGAGCTGTCCGCGCAGCACTTCCGCACCACGCGCGGCCACGCGCAGGTCGGTGATCCGCGGCCGTCCTACCAGCGGCGCAACCAGCTCCAGCTGGCGCTGCCGCCGGAGTCCCGGCGGTGGGCGGCCGAGCTGCTGCCCGACCACGACGGTCCCACGATCGCGGTGCTGCCCGGCGGCAGCGCCGAACGCTGGCGCTACCCGTCGCTGGCGTCGTGGCAGCGCATCCTGGAGGCCTTCGCGCAGCGGTGGCCGCAGGTCCGGTTCTGCCTGACCGGCAAGCACGCCGACGACGGCCGCACCAGCACCGGGTTCAGCCGCGCGGAGTTCGAGGCGCTGGCCGAGGTCGCCCCGCACGTGGTGCAGGTGATCGACGTGCCGCTGGAGCGGCAGCTGGCCGCGTTGCAGCGCTGCGACCTGCTGCTGTCCCCGCACACCGGGTTCGCCTTCGCCGCGATGGCCGCGGGCACGCCGTGGCTGACCCTGGCGGGCAACGACTGGGCCGAGTACTACTTCAACCCGGGTGTGCCGTTCCACTCGGTGCTGCCCGACCTGGAGCGCTTCCCCTGCTACCTGCTGCTCGGCAACACCCCCGACCCCGTCGACGACGACGGTCCCCGCGCGCCGAGCATGTCGGCCGCCCGCATCGACGCCGACCTGCCCGAGCTCCTCGACGGCGCGGCCCGGCTGCTGGCGGGCCTGGACTTCGACACCGCGATGCGCGATCACGCCGCCCGTGCGCACGCGCTCTTCGGCGGTCGCCGCGAACTGCTGTACTCGGTGGACGACCTGCTGGCCGACTACCTGCCCGCCGACGCACCCGGCCCGAGGTGAGCGCGGCTACGGCGTGCGGAATCCCCGGAAGGTCACCGGCTTGCGGGTCCGGAAGCCGAGCCGCTCGTAGAGCGCGATGGCTCCGGTGTTGGCCTCGGCCACGTGCAGGAAGGGGCGGTCACCGCGGGCGGTGATGCGCGCGACGAGTGCGCTGATCAGCCGGGCGGCGTGGCCTCGCCCGCGCGCCTCGGGCGCGGTGCACACCGCGCTGATCTCGGTCCACCCCGGCGGCCGCAGCCGTTCACCGGCCATCGCCACCAGCGCGCCGTTGTCCCGGACGCCGAGGTAGGTGCCGAGTTCGCGGGTGCGCGGCCAGAACGGTCCCGGCCGGGTCCGCTCGACGAGGTCGAGCATCTCCGCGGTGCTGTCCGCGCCGAGCTCGACCACGCCGTCGGCGGTGTCGGCGGGCGGGTTCCCGGCCCAGACCATCTGACGTCCGTCGAGGGCGAAGACCGGTTCCCACTCCGGCGGAGGTGTCGCCGGGCTGCTGAACATGTCGGCGAACTCGCCGCGGCCGAGCAGCCGGGCGAGGTCGGCCCACTCCTGCGGCCCCGGATCGGTGGTGACCGCGGAGAACGTCGCCACCCCCGGCAGGTAGGTGGCGACCCGCCCCAGCCGACGGGCGAGGTGCGCGTGGTGACCGCGCAGCGATTCGTCCACCGGGTCGTCGAGCGGGGCGGTGTCGCGGTCGATCATCGTGCTGGGCCTCTCATCTCGTGCCGGGGTCCGAGATGCCATTCTCGGGTTTCGCCGCCGACGCCGTGCATCCCCCTCCTGCGGATCTGGGTCCTGCCGGTGGCCTCTGCGTCGACGCGAATCCCGACTTCGCACGCGTGCTGTGGCCGCGTCAGTGGGCGGTGAAGCCACCGTCGACGGGGAGCGCTGTTGCGGTGACGAAGCTGGCGCCGGGGCTGCACAGCCACAGGACGGCTGCTGCGACCTCGTCGGCTCTGCCCAGTCGGCCGATGGGCTGTTCCCCGATGATCCCGGCCATGGCCTCGGCCTGGTTCTCGACCATGTCGGCGACCATCGGGGTGTCGATGACGCCGGGGCACACGGCGTTGATGCGGATGCCGCGGGGCGCGTACTCGACCGCGGCGCTGCGGGTCAGGCCGATGACGCCGTGCTTGGAGGCGTGGTAGGCCGCGCGCTCGGGCAGTCCGACGAGCCCGCCCAGGGAGGAGCAGTTGACGATGGCGCCGCTGCCCTGCTCTCGCATCGGTCGCAGTTCGTGCTTCATCGCCGCCCAGACGCCGCGCAGGTTGACGGCGTTGACCCGGTCGAAGTTCTCGGCCGTCTCGTCGGCCGCGTCGGTCGGCGGCACCTGGATGCCTGCGTTGTTGAACGCCATGTCCAGGCGGCCGTACTCGGTCACCGCGCGCCGCACCGCCGCTTCCACCTGCTGTTCGTCGGTGACGTCGCAGTCGACACCGATCGCCCGCCGTCCGCGGCTGGTGATCTCCTCGGCTGCGTTGTGGACGGCGTCGCGGTCGAGGTCGACCAGGACCACGGCGGCGCCGGAGTCGGCGAAGGCGCGGGCGGCGGCCAGGCCCATGCCGGAGGCGGCGCCGGTGACCAGGGCCACCTGCCCGGAGAAGTCGTACGTGGGGTTCACGGTGTTCTCCCGTCGAATCGGAATCGGTGGGTCAGGGCTTGAGCAGGGTTTTGATGGCGCGGCGCTCGTCCATCGCCCGGTAGCCCGCTGCGGCCTGGTCGAGTGGGAGGGCGAGGTCGAAGACCTTGCCGGGGTCGATCTCGCGGTCCCAGATGAGCTGGATCAGCTCGGGCAGGAACCGGCGCACGGGAGCGGGGCCGCCGTGCAGGTGCACCCCCGCGAAGAACAGCTCCTCGCCGGGGAGTTCCACGCCGTGGGCCACGCCCACGTATCCCACGTGCCCACCGGCACGGGTGGAGCGGATGGCCTGCATCATCGATTCCTGGGTGCCGACGGCCTCGATCACGCTGTGGGCGCCGTACCCGCCGGTGAGTTCCTTGATCTTGGCCGCGCCCTCGTCGCCGCGCTCTGCGACGATGTCGGTCGCGCCGAACTCGCGGGCGAGCTCCTGCCGCGACTCGTGCCGCGACATCGCGATGATCCGCTCCGCGCCCAGCTGCTTGGCGGCCAGCACAGCGAGCAGGCCGACAGCTCCGTCACCGACCACGGCCACGGTTCTGCCCGGCCCGGCCTCGGCGGCCACGGCGCCGAACCAGCCGGTTCCGAGCACGTCGGAGGCGGCCAGCAGCGAGGGGATCAGGTCGTCGTCCGGCATTCCGGGCGTGGCGACGAGGGTGCCGTCGGCCAGCGGCACCCGCAGGTACTCCGACTGCGCTCCACCGGAGCCGACGAACTCGGCTCGCGCGCACCGCGACTGGTAACCGGCCCGGCAGATCTCGCAGGTGTTGTCCGAGGCGAAGAACGATCCGACGACGAAGTCACCGACCGCGATGCTCGTCACCTCGTCGCCGATCTCGGTGACCACGCCGACGTACTCGTGCCCCGCGGGGGTCGGTTGTGCCACGTCGTTGACGCCGCGGTAGTCCCACAGGTCCGACCCGCACACGCAGGTCGCCGACACGCGGATGATCGCATCCGTCGGCGCGACGATCGCGGGGTTCTCGCGCTCTTCCACCCGGACATCGCCCGGGGCGTACATGACAGCTCCACGCACTTGCAGCATTCCTCACACGCAGATCTCTGGGGTTGCCTCACCACCGTCCGGCACCTCGCGGACGCCTGCCAGGCCCTGTCAGGGACCCCCAGAGCAGACGCGGGCGACCTAGCCTTGAAGGCGTGGAGCTGCAGCAGGAGATCAGGGACTTCCTCATGAGCCGCCGGGCGAGGATCACACCCGAGCAGGCCGGGCTGCCGCACCTCGGAGGCACCCGTCGCGTCCAAGGCCTGCGGCGCGAGGAAGTGGCCATGCTCGCCGGGCTCAGCGTCGAGTACTACACCCGCGTGGAACGCGGCAGGCTCGGCGGCGCGTCCGAGAGCGTCCTCGACGCGATCGCCCGCGCGCTGCAACTCGACGACGACGAGCGCGCCCACCTGTACGACCTGGCGCGCAGCGTCGCGCCCGGCTCACCTCGCAGGCACCCCAAGCGCCCCTCGCCCATCACCGCGTCGGTGCAGCAGGTCCTCGACTCCATGAGCGTTCCCGCCGTCGTGCAGAACGGCCGCCTCGACCTCCTCGCGGCCAACGACCTGGGCAGCGCGCTGTACGCCGACCTGTTCGACTTGGCCGAGCAGCCGCCGAACTTCGCCAGGTACGCCTTCCTCGACCCGCGCGCCGAGGACTTCTACGCCGACATCGACCAGGCGAAGGACCTCATCGTGGCGGTGCTGCGCGCGACCGCCGGACGCGACCCGCTGGACCGGGACGTGACCGGGCTCGTCGGCGAGCTCTCCACCCGCAGCACCGACTTCAGCACCCGCTGGGCCAAGCACGACGTGCACCGGCACTCGCGCGGGCGCAAGGTCATCAACCACCCGGTCGTCGGAACGATGGATCTCGCCTACGACGACTTCGCACTGCCCGGCGACCCGCACGTCTCCATCACCACCTACACCGCGAGTCCCGGCACGTCCAGCGCTGACGGTCTCACCCTGCTGGCGGCCTGGGCCGAAACGCAGAAGCAGCCACAGGCCAGCAACGACGAAGCACGCCGCTCTTAGACGTTCGGACTGCTCGCTCGATCGGACTGGTGCAGGCTGCGGTCGCGAGGCGGTTCCTCAGCTTCGAGACGCCCTGGTTGCTCGCCGGGGGCCGGAGGTGCCGCGCGGGTGCGGCGGTGCTCGCTGGGGGTGATGCCGCGGATGCGTTTGAACGCCGCGCTGAAGCCGAAGGCGTCGGAGTAACCCACGGTGCGGGCGATCTCGGCGATGGTGGCCGTCTCGCGGTCGGCCAGCAGGTCGGCCGCGAGCATCATGCGCCAGCACGTCAGGTAGGTCAGGGGTGGTTCCCCGACCAGGTCGGCGAAGCGCTTCGCCATCGTGGCGCGCGAGACCCCGCACCGGTCGGCCAGCGAGGAGACCGTCCACGGCTCCGCCGGTTCGGCGTGCAGCAGCCGCAGGGCGCGGCCCACCACCGGGTCGCGGTGCGCGGCGTACCACGCGGGCGGCTCGCCGCCGGGCCGGTCGAACCACTCGCGCAGCGAGCACACCAGCATCCAGTCCAGCAGCCGGTCGAGCACGACCTGCTGGCCCGGCGCGTCGATGGCGACCTCGGCGGCCAGCAGGTCCCGCACGGCCCCGGCCGCACCGCCGGATGCCACGCGCAGGACGTCGGGCAGGGCGTCCAGCAGCCGGTGGCCGATCTCGCCCCGCACCGGGTAGGCGCCGACGACCAGCGTCGTCGCCTCGGCCGGGGTACCCGCGCCGCTGTCGTGCCAGCCGAGCCGGTGCAGGGTTCCGCCCTGCTCGGGCGTCGCGCAGTGCTGGCCGCACTCGACCGGCTCGGCCTCGGTGCCGATCTCGTCGACGAAGGAGAACGGTGCGGGGCCCCGCACGATGACGATGTCCCCAGGCGCGAGGTGTTCGGGCGGGCACCCCTCCGGGACGATCCACCCGGATCCCTCCAGCACGGTGCACAGGGTCAGCGGGGCGCCGTCGGTGAAGCGCAACGACCAGGGCGCCGAGAGGGTCGAACTGCCGAACAACGACCCCTGGGCGCGTACACCGCGGAACAGATCAGCGAAGGCGTCCACTCCCGCGAGATTAGACGAACGCACAGGCGATCGAGCTTCTCGCCCATGTGATCGTCGGAGGTGGTGCCGTTGAATCGTGGCTGCGGGCGAGCTCGCCCGCGTGAGTTCCTGCTGAGATGAGATGTCGCATGCGCAGTCTGGTAGTCGTCGCCCATCCCGACCCCGAGTCGCTGACGCACGGGCTCGGCCGTGCGGTGGCCGCTGCTCTCTCGGGCGAGGGCAGGTCCGCCGAGCTGTTCGACCTCGCGGCCGAGTCCTTCGATCCCCGCTTCACCGCGGCCGACCTGCTGCACTACCGCGGCGAGGGGCCCACGCCGCCGGATGTCGCGCGCGAGCAAGCACGGGTGGATCGCGCCCAGCAGCTGGTGCTCGTCTTCCCGGTGTACTGGTGGTCCATGCCCGCCCTGCTCAAGGGCTGGATCGACCGGGTGTTCACCAACGGCTGGGCCTTCGACCACTCCCCGGGCGGGCGTCCGGTCCCCAAGCTCGACCGGCTCAGCGTGCACCTGCTGGCCGTGGCGGGTGGCGATGCGGACGGCTTCGAACGGCATGGTTACACCGAGGCGCTGCGGACTCAGATCGAGCACGGCATCTTCGGTTTCTGCGGGGCCGGGATCGCCTCGGCGCGGATCGTGCACGACGCGGAGTCCACCCCGGCCGAGGTGCTCGCCGCCGAGGTGGACTCCGCTGTGGAACACATCTCGTCGCTGGCGCCGACGCCCTCGCGGTAGGCTGATGGCCCCGGCGCGGCGTCGCCGCTCCTCTCGCCGGATCTGACCGTCCTGCGGTTTCCCCGCCACGTCAGGCGGACGCAATCCCCTCTCCTCGTCGCTGATCGGGACGTGCACCGGGAGGGTGTCGTGTCAGAACGTTTCGTGGTCATCACCGGGGGCCCGGGTGCGGGCAAGACGACGCTGGTCGAGCGGCTGGCGGCCGCCGGGTTCGCCCACGCGCCGGAAGCCGGGCGCGCGGTGATCACCGACCAGGTGGCCATCGGCGGCCGCGCGCTGCCGTGGGCGGACCGGGAGCTGTTCGCCGAGCTGATGCCGGCGCACGACCTGCGCTCCTACCGCCAGGCCCACCGCGCCACCGGGCCGGTGCTCTTCGACCGCGGCCTGCCCGACCTCATCGGTTACCTGCGGCTGTGCTCTCTGCCCGTGCCGGAGCACGTGCGCGCCGCGGCCCACCGCTTCCGCTACCGCCAGCGGGTGCTCATCGCCCCGCCGTGGGAGCAGATCTACCGCCAGGACGACCAGCGCGCGCAGTCCTTCGCCGAAGCCGAAAGCACCTACCAGCACATGGTGGCCGCCTACACCGACTGCGGGTACGAGCTCGTCGACCTCCCGCGCGGCACCGTCGAGCAGCGGGTGCGGTTCGTCCGCGACGAGCTGGGCGTCCACCGCGCCCAGCAGGGGTCGCCGTAGATCCGGGGCGGGACCGGGGTCCGGCCGACCGATTGGGCATCGCGGTCGCGCTGTGTTCGCTGCCCTGGTTGGGGTTCGTTCCCGACGACGTGACATCGGCGCCGCGTGCCGAGGTGGTGCGTCTGGCTGTGCAGCTCGGTGTCGATCCGGGCGTGATCCGGCACTACGGGCCGCAGGACGAAGATCCGCACCGACCGGCTGGTCAGATCGCCTTCGTGCGTTCGCCCATTGCACCGCCCCACAACGTGATTTGCCGGTAACCCGGGGGACCGACAGGACCACCCCCTGGGCGCGGGCTTCTCAGGGGGCACGGACAGTCAGCGGAACAGGCGGAAGAACCCGCGCACCTGCTCGACCAGCGACTCCGGCTGCTCCAGCGCGGCGAAGTGACCACCACGCGGCAGTTCCTCGAACCAGCGCAGGTCGGTGAACCGCAGCTCGGCCTCCCGCCTCGACGGGCGGGTTATGTCGCGCGGGTAGACCGACAGCCCGGATGGCGCGGTGACCTTGTCTCGGAAGCTGCGGAAGCTCTCCCAGTACAGGCGCGCCGACGACGTGGCCGACGCGGTGAACCAGTAGACCGAGATCTCGTCGAGGATCTGCTGCCGCGACACCGCATCCTCGGGATGGCCGTTGTTGTCCGTCCACGCCCAGAACTTCTCGGCGATCCAGGCGGCCTGCCCCGCCGGGGAGTCGGTGAGGCCGTAGCCGAGCGTCTGCGGGCGGGTCGCCTGGATCGCCGAGTACCCCCGGCCGGTGCGCTGGAACTCCTTCTCGGCCTCGAGATTCGCCAGCTCCGCGGGCGTCGGGTCGTCGAACGTGCCCGCCGCCACGGATCCCAGGTTCAGGTGCACGCCGGCGACCCGCTCGGGCGCCACCTCGCCCAGCGCGCCGGACACCGCAGACCCCCAGTCCCCGCCCTGCGCGCCGTAGCGCTGGTAACCCAGCGACACCATCAGCGTGTCCCAGGCGTGCGCGATGCGCGTGACACCCCACCCAGTCGTCGTCGGCTTGTCACTCCAGCCGTACCCGGGCAACGACGGCGCGACCACGTGGAACGCGTCCGCCGGGTCGCCGCCGTGCGCGCGCGGGTCGGTCAGCGGGCCGAGGACATCCAGGAACTCCAGCACTGAACCCGGCCACCCGTGTGTGAGCACCAGCGGGAACGCGTCCGGCTCCGGCGATCGGACGTGCACGAAGTGGATGCCCAGCCCGTCGACTGTGTCGCGGTACTGCGGGAAGGCGTTCAGCCGCTCGGCGAACCCGAAGTCGTAGTCCTCGGCCCAGCTGCGGCACAGCTCCTGCGCATACGCCAGCGGCAAACCCTGCGACCAGTCGTCCACCGGCTCGCGCTCGGGCCACCGCGTCCGTCGCAATCGTTCACGCAGGTCCGCGATCTCGGCTTCGGTGATGCTGACCTCAAAGGGCTCGGCGGGCATGGCAAGGCTCCTTGCTGGTCAAGGCGTTGTCGGATCAGATGCGGGTGGACCGTCATCGCGGGCTCCCCGGTGTGGCGTCGGGTTCGGGGCGGCGGTCGGCGATAGGTCGCCGGGTCAGGCTGAGGACGAGTCCGGCCAGCGGGAGTGCAGCGAGCACGGCGAGGGCCACCGGCACCGGCACGATTCCGGACAGACCCGCGACAGCGGCCGGACCGATCCCGCCACCCAGGGCGTTCATGAAGTTGAGCAGGCCCTGTGCGGTGTCGCGGTCGTCCGCGGCGACCAGGTCCGGCGCGAGGCTCACCAGTACGGCTTGGGCACCGGCGAACCCGCACACGGTCAACGCCGTGCCGACGACAATCGGGATCGGCCCGGTGAAGATCGCGACCACGAGCACGCCGACGACGGTGAGTGCCGCAAGCCCGGCCGACACCTGCCAGCCGGTGAACCGGTCGGTCAAGGTGCCGACCAGCCGCCCGGCCAGCACCGAGCAGGCGGCGGCCGGGACCAAGAGCAGGCCGGCTTCCAGGGGGCCACCGCCCGTGGCCTGCTCGATCAGGGACGGGGCGCGGTACAGCACCCCGTAATAGCCGGCGAAGACGGTCCCGCCGATGAGCCCGGCCGCCGGGAAGCCGCGGGATGCGATCACCCGCCGAGGCACGAACCCGTCGGGCGTGCTTCGCACGCGCCACCACAGTCCCACGGCTGAGAGCGCCCCGGCGGCAGCCACGACGAGCGTGACCAGAGCGGGCAGGCCGACCGAGTGTGCCTGCAGCAACGTGATCGAGGAGCCGGCGAGTACCGACAGCGCGGCCGCTCCGGCGATATCGAGTCGCCCGGTCGAGCCGTTTCGCTCGCCGCTACCGCTCCGCGTCAGCGCGCGCCTGCTCGGCAATGCTGCCAGCAGAAAGGGCAGCGCGAGGACCGGGATCGCGAGCACGGCACGCCACCCGAGCCATGCGGTCACCGCCCCGCCCAGTAGTGTCCCGCACCCCGACGCCGTCGCGCTGGCGGCCGCGATGATTCCCAGTGCGCGGATCCGTTGCCGCCCGGGAAGGGCGGTGGCCGCGGCAAAGACCGCGATCACGGTCGCGCCCGCTCCGGCGCCGCCGATCAGTCGGCCGACGATCACGACGGACAGTGTCGGCCCGGCTCCGGCGAGCGCGGAGCCCGCGGCGAGCGCCACGACCCCGGCGACGAGGACCCGGAAGGGGCTCCAGCGGACCAGCAGCCGACCCGCGACCGGCATCGCGAGCGCGGAGGTCAGCGACCACGCGGCGAGAATCCACGCGGTGGCCCCGAACGGCACCGCGAGCGCGCGGCCGATGGTCGGCAGGGCCACCGACGGCGCTCCCAGTGCCACGTACATCGGCAGCACCAGCATCCCCAGAGTCAGCCCCAGGCGCCGCCCGACCGGGGTGTCGGTTCGCTCCGGTGCCGGGGCCCTTCCAGATGGGATCGTCCGCGGCGTCCCCTGCCGGATATGATGTGACACGCGAAAGCTCATTTGGGTGTAACGCTACGGGGCAGCGGGGAGACACGTCAAATGCAGGATGCGTATTACAGCCCATTGGCGGTCCAGACGGCCGTCGACCTGGCCAACACCTTGAGGCCGATCAAGGGAGAGGACGCGCTGGAGACCGTGGAGCAGCTCCGGGACTTCCTCGACGACCATCCCGCGGCTGAGCCTCCGAGTTCGGCCGCGAACCAGGGGGCCGGTCCGCGGCACCTCACCCGCGCCGACCTGGCGGAAGTCCGCGCGTTGCGCGAGACGGTGCGTGAGGTGCTCGAACGGGCGAACACGGACGCGGACGAAGCTGCGGCTCTGATCAACGACGGTCTGCGTCGCAGCCGCGCCACCCCGGTACTGCGCCACGAGAACGACCGCTGGTGGACCGAGGTCACCTCCGACACCGACCGCTGCGCGGCGCACCTTGCCGCGACTGCGCTCAGCGCACTGGCCTCCGTGATCGCCACGCTCGGTCCCGCTCGTCTCGGCGTATGCGCCGGGCCGACCTGCCGGGCCACCTTCGTGGACCTCTCGCGCAACGGCTCGAAGCAGTACTGCACCCGAACCTGCGCACACCGGGCCAGCGTCGCGGCCTACCGGAGTCGGCGCAACCCGCGTTGAGCGCCGGGCACCTGCCTCTGCCAGGCTGGCTCCGGGGTTTCGCCCGACCCCGCCTTTCTGCCCTGGAGGCGAGTGCACCGATCATCTCGGCGCGTTACGAACCTCGCGGAGTCCCCCGGGCAGCCCCTGCCCCACGCGGGTGAGCACCGGGGGAATTTTCATGCCCCCAGACCGGATCGAACCTGCTGGTCAGGGTCTATCCGCCCGAAATCTCCCGGATACTACGGCGTAGGTGCGGCCTTCGGCTCCCCACTCCCCGAACGGCGGGGTCAGCCCCCGGTCGATCGCCCGGATCGAGGGGCGTCCGATGTGGGCGAAGACCAGCCGCCGGACCCCGGCGCGCGAGGCGCGCCGCGCCGTATCCACAGTGGACGCATGTCCGCCGACCCCACCGGCGAAGCGGATCGGCCGGTCCCAGCCCGCGGCGTCGGCGAACACCAGGTCCGCCCCGGCGGCCCAATCCGGGAAGCGCCAGAACTCCGGCGCCCACACCACGCGGTGCTCGCGGTGCTCGACGAGGTAGCCGAAGGTCGGGTGCGAGGTGTGCTCGACCGGCAGCGGCCGCAGCCGAACACCGGCCGCGCAGTACTCCACGGCACCGGCGGGCACCCCGAGCTCGCGGCTGCGGCGGCGGATCTCCGGCATCAGCTCCGCGCGTTCGTCGCAGACCAGCCACGCGTCGACGTGCCCGCCCCCGGCGTCGACGCCGTCGAGGACCACCCGGTGCCCGGCCCACCGCACCGCCAGCCCGGCAGGGCGGTACCGCGGGGAGTTCATCGCCCCCACGCCCAGCAACGTCATCTGCAGCGCTGCGCACCCCACCCGCCCAGGATGACGCACACGGCGGTCACGGTCGTTCCGGTGTCCCGTAGAGCTCGGTGAGCAGCCCGGTGGCCTTGGCGGCGAGCGGGTGCGGGTCGTCGCGCCACCAGATCAGCCGGACCGGGATCGGGGCGGCGTCGCGCACCGGGCGGAACACCACGCCGGGCCGGGGGTACTGGGTGACGGTGCTCTCCGCGGTGATGCCGACGCAGCGGCCGGTGGCGATCACGGTGAGCCAGTCGTCGACGTCGTGGGTGTACTCCACGGCCGGTCGCTTCTCCGGTGGCCACAGGTCGGGGGTCGTGGTGCCCGAGCGCCGGTCGATGACCACGGTGCGATCGCTGATCTCGGCCATGCGCACGAAGCGGCGCCGCGCCCACGGGTCGTCGGCGGCGATCGCGAGGTGGCGCCGTTCCAGCCCGACGATCACCCCGTCGAAGCGCCGCCGGTCGGGTTCGGTGCGCACCACGGCGATGTCGCAGGCGCCTTCGGCCAGCCCGCCGGTGGCGGAGTTGGTGCGCACCAGCTGCAGTTCGGTCTCCGGGAACAACCGCGCCCAGCGGCGCTGGAACTGCAGGGTGTGGCGGCCCATCGCCGACCAGGCGTAGCCGATGCGCAGCTGGGTGTGCCCGGTGGTGGCTTCGCGCACCAGGTCGTCGGTGTCGGCCAGGATGCGGCGAGCGCGGGCCAGCACGCGCGCACCGGCTGCGGTCGGGGCGACCTCGCGGCTGGTGCGCCGCAGCAGCCGCACTCCGAGGGTGGTCTCCAGCGCGGCCAGGGTGCGCGAGACCGCGGCCTGCGAGACGCCGAGGTCGATGGCCGCGTCGGTGAAGGTGCCCGCGTCGACGATGGCGACCAGGCAGCGCAGCTGCCGCAGTTCCACATCCATGACCAGAGCGTATCGCTGCGGTCCTGCATGCATTTTGCGAATGCGCCCGGCGGGCGCAGGCTGCACCGCATGCAGACCACGACCACAGCTCCCGCGGCGAAGACCGGCCGCGGCGCGGGTTTCGCGATGCTGCTCGGCAGCGGGTTGTCCAACCAGCTCGGTGCGGCGATCGGCTCGATGGCCTTCCCGGTGATCGGCCCGGCCGGGGTGGTGGCGGTGCGGCAGTGGATCGCCGCGGTGCTGCTGCTCGGTGTCGGGCGTCCCCGGCTGCGGGCGTTCACGCCACCGCAGTGGCGTCTGGTGCTGGCACTGGCAGCGGTGTTCGCGACGATGAACCTCGCGCTGTACGCCGCCATCGACCGCATCGGGCTCGGGCTGGCGGTGACGTTGGAGTTCCTGGGGCCGCTGGTGGTGGCGCTGGCCGGGTCGCGGCGGCTGCTGGACCTGGGCTGCGCCGTGATCGCCGCGGCCGGGGTGGTGGTGCTGACCCGCCCCCAGCCCAGCACCGACTACCTGGGCATCGGGCTGGCCCTGCTGGCCGCGGTGTGCTGGGCCTGCTACATCCTGCTCAACCGCGCGGTGGGCCGCCGCCTGCCGGGGGCGCAGGGGTCGGCGGCGGCAGCCGGGGTGTCCGGGCTGGTGTTCGTGCCCGTCGGGGTGCTGGTGCTGGTCGAGCACCCGCCGACCGCGGGTGCCCTGGTGTGCGCGGCAGGTGCCGGGCTGCTGGCCTCGGCGGTGCCGTTCCTGGTGGATCTGCTGGCGCTGCGGCGGATTCCGGCCGCCGCGTTCGGGATCTTCATGAGCGTCAACCCGGTGCTGGCGGCGGGGGTCGGCGTGCTGGTGCTGGGCGAGTCCCTGCAGGTGGCGCAGTGGTTGAGCATCGCGGCGATCGTGGCCGCCAACGCCGTGAGCGTCAGCTCCGGGCTGCGGCGCGGCGCACCCGAGAATATTTTGGAGTCGACTCCAAAAATGGAGTAGAGTGCATCCTCGTGGTCGAGGGATTGCGGGAGCGCAAGAAGCGCCGGACGAGGCAGCACATCAGCCAGGTCGCGACCTCGCTGTTCGTGCAGCGGGGCTTCGACCAGGTCACCATCGCCGAGGTCGCCGCCGCGGCGGAGGTGTCGGTCAACACCGTCTACAACTACTTCCCCACCAAGGAGGACCTGGTCCTGCCGCCCGAGGAGGCCTCGCCGCAGCGGCTGGCCGACATCGTGCGCGCCCGACCCGTCGGGCAGTCCGCGGCCGCGGCGGTGCTCGCGCAGCTGCGCGCGGAGGTGGCCCGGCGGGACCGGAAGCTGGGGCTGTCCCCGGGATTCGGCCCGGTGCTGGCCATGATGCGCGCCGCTCCCACCCTGCTGGCCCGCCTGGAGGATCTGGGCGGGCAGATGACCGAAGCCCTGGCCGCGGTGCTCGCCGAGGAAACCGGCGCGGACGCCCAGGACCCGTTGCCGCGCGTGGTGGCCCACCAGCTCGGCGGCCTGCACTCGCTGGTCTACGCCGAGCTCGGCGCTCGCCTGGCCGAGGGCGTCGAACCCGAGGAGCTGGCCGAGGCCGCGTCGCGGCTGCTGGACGCCATCGAGCACGCACTCGGCGACAACATGCTCACCTACGCCATCAGGGAGGATCGGACGTGTTCCGAGTGACGATCCGCGGCAAGTTCGACGGGATCAGCGAAGCGGGCCGCGAGCAGGTGCGTGCTGCCGCAGGTCCCGCGTTCACCGAAGCGGGCACCTTCACCCACGACGCGAGCGTCTCGACGTTCACCTTCCGCTGCCAGGTGCCCGTCCGCGACGAGGACGACGACGACAAGGTCGCCACCCAGCGCGCGCTGGCCGCGCTGCAAGCCCACGGCCACCCGCACCAGGTCCTGCGCGTGGCGGTGACCGACATGCGCCAGATCAAGATCCGCCGCAAGACCGGCCGGGCTTGAGGGCTTCCCGCGTCAGGCCCGGATGCCGCTGAGGATCGTCACGACGAGGCGGTCCAGGAACTCCGGGGCAACGTCGAGGGGTTCCCCGGCGGGCTGGAGCAGGCGCGGCAGCACGACTTCGTAGCAGGCGCCGACGAGCAGCGCCGCGGCCGCCCCGGTGTCGGCGCCTGCGGCGATGCGGCCGTGCTGTTGTTCGGCGTCGAGGTAGGCGGTGAGGGTTTGGCGGAGGTTGTCGCCCTTCTTCGACCGGGGCCAGCTGTTGAACCGGGCCAGCACCTTGGGCTGGCCCAGCAGTCCGGCGAAGGCCGGCAGGATCCGCTCGTGCAGGTCGAGGATGTGCCGCAGGTAGGCGGCGAGGTTGGTCTCCAGCGGGCCTTCGCCGGGCTGCGGCGGGTCCGGCAGGACCCGCTCGGCCGCTTCGATGTGCGCCAGCAGCGCGTGCGCGAGCAGTTCTTCCTTGTCGGCGAAGTAGTTGTAGAGCACCCCGTCGGCGACCTGGGCCTCCCGCGCGATGGCGCGCACGGTCAGCGCGTCGGTGCGGCGCTGGGCGATGAGCCGCTCGGCGACGCCGATCAGGTGGTCGCGCAGGTCGGGACTGCCGCTGTCCCGGAGCGCGGCTGCGGTGCGCGGCACCTGTCCTCCTCGGAGCTGGGTCTCACGTGCGAATCCGAGTGTTCTGGAAGGTCCGGAACAACCACCGGCCATCCTGTCGGACGGCGACCTTGGTCTGGATGGAGAGGTCCTCGGCGCGGCATTCCCGCGCACCGGGCTGCAGGACGCAGTTGCCGCTGTTGACGACCACGGCCACGTCGTCCGAGACGAACTGCACGCTGCGCTCCCGCGGAGCCGACATCCGGGTCCCGGCCATGAAGGTGTCGAACCCGTGCTGCAGGCTCTCGGCGATGGCGGCGCGACCGCGCAGGTGACCGCCCATCACGTCGACGAAGTCGGCGTCCTCGGTGAAGGTCGCGGCGAACGCCGCCCCGTCGGTGCCCCACGCCTGCACCTGCTGCCGCTCGAGCTGATCCAACGCCGCCCTGTCCGAGTCCCGGGTCATGCGAACCACCACCCCATCCATTGTGAACCGGTGTTCATGAACGAGTGTTCACAGTATGCGGGTGGTGGATCGCGGTCAAGCGCCGATCAGGAGCACGGGCCCGGCGGCATCGACAAGGGCTACTTCGCGCACCAGAAGTACGGCTACGACGAGGACTTGGACGACAACGGCACCGCCGACTGCTCGGATCCCGACGTCAGCCAGCCCACCGGCACGGGCGGTTTCTGCCTGGCGCCGACGGCGGCCCCTACACCACCGAGAACGATTGGTCGCCGCTGAAGGCCGCCTTCAAGGGCGACGACCTGCCGCGATGACGCCGAAATCCGCCAAGCGGACCCCCTTGATCGTTTCGTCACGGTGACGGATTCGATCAAGGGGGTCCGCTGGTCACCACATCGACAGGTCGCGGGCCGTGGTGTTCTCCGATACCGCATCGAAGCGCCGCAGCCGGTTTCCCGTGCCGAACCGCGGCCAGCCGGGATCACCGGTGGCCGCGAAGGACACCCACGCCCCGTGCATCTCCTTCGCCAGCGCCGCTGGCGGCTCCCCCGCGCCGAGCAGCGCCTGCGGGCCGCGCAGGACCGGGAGGTCGAGCAGGTCGAAGACGAAGGGCAGCTCGACCGAGTGCGCCGCACCGAGCTGACCGTCCACAGCGGACGAGCGCCAGCCGAACTCGTAGACGTGCGCGTTGCCGTGGGCTTCGGCCAGCCTGCGGCCACCGACGGTGAACATGGCGTCGCCGAGGATCGCCGACCGCAGCTCGCCGTGCCCGGCGCCAGGCCGCTGCGCCCGGTAGGCGGCGATGAGCGCGTCGGGATCGCGGTGCACGCGGGCGGCGAGTTCTCGCACGTCAGCGGCCGTCGAGGCGGCCAGGCTCCCCTGCGGGGCGAGGTAGAGGTTGCCCTCCTCGGCGGTGGAGCCCACCAGCAGGTCCACCTCGGCCAGGTCGCTCTCGGCGGGCTGGCGCTCCAGCACCACGTCGAACGGGGTGAGGCCGACCAGCGGGTCGAACTCCCCCGCCGTCCGCAGGTCCAGGCCGGTCAGTCCGGGCATGATCTCGACCAGCCGCTCGTCGGGCACGGCGCTGAATCCGGCCGCGGTCGGTTCGACGCCGAGCGCCGCTGCCGCCGCGCGGGTCACCACCGCGGCCTGGTCGGGTGAGAACGCGCCGAGCCCGTTGCCGCTCTGCACGATCGCGCGGCGGAACAGCCCGGTGGCCTCGGCGGTGGCCAGCAACGCGGCGACGAGCGTGGCACCGGCGGACTGGCCGAACAGCGTGACGTTGCCGGGGTCGCCGCCGAAGGCTTCGATGTTGTCCCGCACCCACCGCAGGGCGGCGATGACGTCGAGCAGCCCGCGGTTGCGCGGTGCCCCGGCCACGTCGAGGAAACCGGTGATGCCCAGCCGGTAGTTGAGGGTCACCAGCACCACGTCGTCGCGGGCGAAGGCGGTGCCGTCGGCGAGCGGTGAGCGGGTCGAGCCGGAGATGAACCCGCCGCCGTGCACGAACACCATCACCGGGCGGCCGTCGGCGGCGTGCGGCGACCAGACGTTGACGGTGAGGAACTCCTCGCCCCGGACCCAGCCGGGCCCGAAGAACGGCGACATGTCCAGCGTCGCGAACCCGCCCCGGTTCGGTTGGGGCGCGGTCGGTCCTGGCCGGGTCGCATCGCGGATGCCCGACCAGCCCGGGTGCGGTCCCGGAGCGGCGAACCGCCCGGACCCGCGCGGTGGAGCGGCGTAGGGGATGCTCAGGAAGCGCCGCACACCGTCGTGGGTGCTGCCGCGCACCGTTCCCCCGGTGGTGGCCACGGTGATGTCGGACATGGGTTCTCCTGTCAGATCCGGGCGAACGGCGCCCACGACTTGATGGCGAACTTCTCGCCGTCCCGCACGATCTCGGCGCCTCCGTGCCCGCCGAGGTGCGCGGGCAGCACCAGGGTGTTGGTGTCAGCGGCCTGCCCGAGCAGCCGCTGGCGCGTGGCCCTGGCCGCGGCCGGGTCCTCGCAGAAGCAGCTGTTGGCGGCGGGTTCGACGAACTGCGCGGCGGTGTGCAGCATGTCCCCGACGAACAGCGCTCGGTCGCTGCCCGAGGCCAGGCTCAGCACGGACGATCCGGGGGTGTGCCCGGGTGCTGGCAGCAGGCGCAGGTTGCCGTCGATGACGTGCTCGTCCTCCCACAGCTGGGTCTGCCCGGCGCGGTGCACCGGGGCGACGCTGTCGGCGAAGACGTTCTCGTTGCCGCCGCCCAGCGCCGGGTCGTGGCCGTCGGCGGGGTTCCAGAAGTCGAAGTCCGCGCGCGACATCAGGTAGGTGGCGTTGGGGAAGGTCGGCACCCACTCGCCGTCCACCAGCCGGGTGTTCCAGCCGACGTGGTCGACGTGCAGGTGCGTGTTGATCACCAGGTCGACGTCCTCCGGCTGGACACCGGCCCGCGCGAGGTTGCCGAGGAAGTCGGTCTGGAGGTGGTGCCACACCGGCGAGTTCGGGCGTTCCTTGTGGTTGCCCACGCCGGTGTCCACCAGGATCGTCCTGCCCTCGCTGCGCAGCAGCCAGGTCTGGATCGCGCACACGCAGGCGTCCGCGGCGGGGTCGAGGAAGTCCGGCACCAGCCACGACTCGTGGTCGCGCCAGCTCTGCGCGGGAATCTCGGGGAAGAACTCGCCGGGCGAGAGCCCGACGGATCCGTAGTACTCGATGACGCGGGTGATCGTGACCTCACCCAGCTCGATTTCTCGCATGGCTGCTCCGGGGGTTCTCGGATCGGGATCTCCCCCAGCGTGCGCGCCGCCGCAGCCGGTGAACCAGCCCCGGTCGTGCCTACCACTGGCAGTGGCAGGCAAGCGAATTCCGCTATCGCCGGGCTTGCTCCGCTTCGGTCTCCAGGTCCGCGCGGCTGGCCGCTCCGGCGAGTTCGCCCGCGCGGCACCGGTCGGCCATGTCGGAGGCGCGCAGCGGCTTGCCGTCGTCGTGGAAGTAGCTGCCCGGGTGGTCCGTGAACTCCAGCCGTCGGCGCAGCACCCGGGCCTGGTCGGCGTCCTGACGTCGCTGGCGGCCGTGCCTACCACTGACAGGGGCAGGCTCGCTGGCGGTGGTGAGGGCATAGTGGGGGTCATGAGCAGTTCTGGGCATCTCGGCGAGTTCCTGCGCGCGCGGCGGGCGCGTCTGCGACCCGAAGACGTCGGGCTGGTCACCCCGCCGGGACGCCGCCGGGTCGCCGGGTTGCGCCGCGAGGAACTGGCGCAGCTGGCCGGGGTCAGCGTCTCGTACTACACGCGGTTGGAGCAGCACCAGTCGGTCAACGCCTCCGACGGGGTGCTCGACGCGTTGGCCACGGCCCTGCGCCTGGACGATCACGAACGCGCCCACCTGCGGGAGCTGGCCGCGCAGCGGCCCCGTCCGCGCAAGCGCCCTCCGGTGGAGCGCGTCAAGGGGCTCACCCGCGAACTGCTGCAGTCGCTGAAGGATGTTCCGGCGGTGGTCGTCGGGCGGCGCTGTGACGTGCTGGCGTGGACTCCGCTGGGCCACGCCCTGCTGGCCGGGCACATCGACCCGGCGGCGCCGGAGTGCCCCGGCGAGCGCCCGAACCTGGTCCGGATGCTGTTCCTGGACCAGCACACCCGCGAGCTCTACGTCGACTGGGACCGCAAGGCGCGCGGCCTGGTGGCCAGCCTCCGGTTGGCGGCGGGGCGGCACCCCGACGACGCGCTGCTGGCCTCGCTGGTCGGCGAGCTGTCCGTGAAGTGCCCGGAGTTCGTCGCGATGTGGGGCGATCACCGGGTCAAGCCCTGCGTGGGCGACACCTTCCGGCTGCGCCACCCGCTGGTGGGCGATCTGACCATCACCCAGCAGAGCCTGCAGCTCACCCACTCACCGGAGCAGTCCCTCGTGCTGGTCACGGCCGAGGAGGGCTCCAGCTCGGCCGACACCCTCAAGCTGCTGGGCCAGCTGTCCGCGCGATCCGACCGGGCCCCGGCGGAACTGGCTGAGCCAACACCGCGTTGACGCCCGCTACCGCTGGGGAAGCCATCCGCGGTGCAGTGCCGGGGACAGGTCGTGGGCGGCGGAGAGCGCGAGGTTCTCCGCGTCGTGCAGGTAGCCCTCCGTGGTGGTCAGGGAGGAGTGCCCGAGGTCGCGCTGGACCTGGCGCGGCTCCGCGCCCCGGTTCTTGGCGTGGGTGGCGTAGGAGTGCCGGGCGGAGTGCGGGTGGATCGTCTCGCGCAGGGGTCCGAGGTGGGCGGCGATGAACGCCGCCTGCTCACTGGCGAGCAGTTCCCGCAACCACCGGGCGCGGGGCGGTGGCGCGTCGGCGGGCGGGGCGAACGTGGCGCACAACCGGCGCAGCACGGCTTGGACGTGGGAGACGTGCACGCGCGCCCCGGTGCGGGTGATGAACAGCGGTTCGCGGGTGCGGGCACCGACTTGGCCGGTGCGGGCGGGCACCCTCGCCGGTTTCCGCTCGGCGAGGTAGGCGTCGACGGTGTCGGCGACCGGCGGGGCCAGCGCCACGCGCCGGTCCTTGGCTCCCTTGCCGTGCACCCGGAGCGCAGCTGGCCCGCCGGGTTCCGGTCGGTGGTAGTCGTCGAGGTTGACGCCCACGAGCTCTTCGGCGCGCACGCCGGTGCCGATGAGGATCTCGACCATCGCGCGGTCGCGTCGCCCGTGGCGGTGGCGGTCGGCGAGCAGGTAGGCGGCCAGTAGCAGAGCGCGGCAGGCTTCGAAGGACCACAGCACCGTGCGGGACGGGGTCCCGTTCGGGCGGTTGAGGTGCTGGGCGGCGCGGTCGACCATGGCCACCGGGTTGTGCTCCACGAGTCCTTCCCGGACCAGGTACTTGCGGTAGAAGGCCGACACCGCCGAGAGCATCCGCGCGCGGGTGGCGTCGCTGTACCCGGCTTCGGCCAGTTCGGCGAGCCAGCGCTCGACGTGCTCGACCCGGATCTCGGCGAACGAGGTGAACCCGTTGTTCACGCACCACGGCAGCCATTCCAGGCCGGAGGGCTGCGCGCGGCGGGAGCGGCCGCGGCGCCGGGTCGGGTCCGGCGGCCGGTAGCCGGGCACCCAGTCCAGCGGGATCCCGAGGTCGGTGGCGTAGGCCAGCCGGGTGTTCAACGACGCGTAGATGCGCAGGAACTCCGCGAACCGCTCCCGGCTGGTCTTGTCCGGCTGGCCCAGCGCGGCCACCGCCTTGCTCACCGGCGATTCCTCCCTCGCAACGTCCATGCCTCCGCTCGGCGGGCATGCGCTGTTCCATGATCGAGCATCCGCGGCGGCTCCCGCCGAGCACCTCCTCGCACCGCTCTCCTTTTCGTCACCGTGACCAAACAGTCCGGTGTCTCTGGCTGCTCAGCCTGATTCTTCGGACCGTTTTCTCGGCCCCCTAGTTTTCGTTGCCTCAGACGGCGGCCTTCGGGCCGTCTTCCGATTCGCTGCCGATCCACAGTCGAGATCATATGCATAATCCTCCTTATCCATATGATTCCGACACACCCTCCCATGTCGGCTAGTTCCAGTTTGGATTCTGGAAGATCATGTTAGAGTTTTGAAACTGAAACTAGCCAGTCAGGAAAAGTGCAGGTCAGATCGAGATGGGGTGCCGGAGAGCGTGACGGAACAGCTCGCGGAGGCAACGCGACCAACGGCGCAACTGACTCCGCCCGCGCGGCGGGGCAGCCGGGAGGAACGACGCGCGGAGACCCTGCGCGCTCTGGGCTCCGGCGAGGAAGCGCACTGCGCCTACTGCGGTGATCGGCTACCTCCCCTGCCGCCGCGCGGAGGCCGCCCGACCCCGTACTGCCCGGCCGACCCGGAGCGCTACGGCCAGTGGGGCGCGAAGACGATCACGTGCGCGATGCTCGACGAGCACCGCGAGATCTGGGTGCAGACCTATGGGCCGGACCAGCCCATGACCCAGCTCGACGTGCACACCCTCGACGAACGCCTGACCGCGCTGCAGGCCGTGCTGAACCCGGTCCAGCAGGAGATCGCAGCCCTGCAGTCCCACGCCACCGAAGAGCTCTCCGCCGCGCTCGCCGCACGGGAGACCGCCGACGCCGAGCGCCGCGACGCCGTCGAGGCCGCCCGCGCTGCCGAAGCGGCACGGGACGAGGCCCTTGCGCAAGCCGCGGATTCCCGCGAGGAGGCCGAGGCCGCCCGCATCGCGAAGGACGCCGCGATCCAGCGGGCCAACGAGGCGGCCGCCGCGCGCGATCAGGCCATCGCCGAGCAGGCCTCGGCCCGGCAGGAGGCCGAGGCCGCCCGCACGGACCGCCAGCAGGCTCTGGACCAGGTCGCTGCGGCCCACCAGCGCATCGACGACCTGCAGGCCACCCTGGCCAGCGAACGCGCCAGCGCCCTGGAGCAGCTTGATCTGCTGCGCCGCGAGGAGCAGCAGACGCGTCAGGACTTGCGCACCGCTCTCACCGAGGAGTGGCGCCAACGGCTCGACGATCAGGCCGAGGACTTCGCTCAGCGGCTCCAGGACGCGCAAACCCGCGCCGATCAGCGCATCGCTGATCTGTCCGAGCAGCTCACCCGTGCCACCGAGAACTACGCCACCGCGCTGGCTCCCCTCCACGAGAAGATCTCGGCGCTGCGCAACGAGCTGGCCGCCCAGACCAGCTTCGCGTCCCGCGCCCACCAGCAGCTGGATCAGCTCCGGGACCGCCTCGCCGAAGCGGTGGAGAACACCACCGACACCGAGGCGCTCCGGGAGCACATCCGCACCGTCCTCGCGCACACCGCAGTGGAGACGCCCCCACCGGGCAACGGTGAAAGCCCGTGACCGGAGTCTCCGGGTAGCGCGATCCCGCCCTGCTGCAGAACCGCGTGTTCTCCGGCACCGGCGCGGATTCGGGTGCGTGCAGGGCCCCGCGGGTTGCGCCGGTCGGCGGAGCGGTTGAGGGCGGTCGGGGGGCGTCCGGTTATGGTCCGGGGGTGCAGTGCCGGGACCGGAGGTGGGAGTTGTCGGGGAACCGTCCGAGTGCGCAGGAGCTGGCCGCGGCCGAGGGGGCGAGGATCCCGGACGTCCTCTCCCCCGGTCTGCGGGTGGTGTTCTGCGGGATCAACCCCGGTCTGTGGTCGGGTGCGACCGGGTACCACTTCGCGCGCCCGGGCAACCGGTTCTGGCCCGCGCTGCACGCCGCCGGGTTCACCCCGCGGCTGCTGCAGCCGCACGAGCAGGACGAGCTGCTGGGCCTGGGGCTGGGTATCACGAACTTCGTGGCGCGGGCCAGCGCGCGGGCGGCGGATCTGTCCGACGACGAGCTGCGGGCCGGTGGTGCGGCCCTGGCCGCGAAGGTGCGGCAGTACCGGCCGGAGTGGGTGGCGGTGGTGGGCATCACCGCGTACCGGGTGGCCTTCGGTGAGCGGCGGGCGACCGTGGGCCGCCAGGACCGGTTGATCGAGGGCGCTCAGGTGTGGGTGCTGCCCAACCCCAGCGGTCTCAACGCGCACTGGACGGCGGGCACCTTGGCCACGGAGTTCCGCCAGTTGCGGCAGGCGGCGCTGCCCGAGCCGCTGACCGATCGCCGCGACCACGAAACGCCCTGCTAGGCGTTCACACCTGGAATATCGGGTTGAGCTGGGCGCGTGGTTGCCGGGAGGATCGGCGGGTGCGTCCTGAAGTCGGTGCGCCTTTGGTGCGCTGTGGTGAGTGCGGTGGCCACGAGTACGGTGGCGCGCCGGGGTGCGGGCGGTGTCGGCGCTTGGTGGACGGGATCGTCGAGCAGCAGTGGCGGTGCTTCTGGGCCGACGGTGGTTGGGGCGAGCAACCGGAGGTTGAGGTTGCGCGGTTGGTGGTCGCCGAGCCGGATCGGCACGACTGGCGGGTGGTCGATGCTGCGCTGGACCGGATCACCTGCGATGACTGCGGCGGTCAGCTCAGCCGCGGCCCGGTGGGCTGCGCGGCGTGCGATCTCGCGCACGGGTTCCGCTACGCGGCGATCGAACGTGATCGGCCGGGTGTGCCGCGGGGCAACGAGCACGCGGTTCGGGTCAACGTCTCGGTGGTGCGCCGCCCGCAGGTGACCTCGGAGAACGAGCTGCTGGCGCGCCGGTTGCTGCTGCCGGTGGTGCTCGTGGGGTTGTTGCCGACGATCTCCGAGGCCCAGCGGTTCAGCGCGCGGATCAAGGCCGGTGTGTCGGCGGAGGCCGCGGCGGCGCTGGTCGACGACCTGGTCGCGAGCCGCAGCAGCTGACTGGTGCGGGGCGCCCCGCACCGGGGGTCAGAACAGGCCGGGTTCGACTCGGCCCAGCGCCTCAAGCAGCCGCATCGCCATCGGCTTGGCGGGCACGATTTCGGCTGCTTCGAAGCGGGCGATCTCGGCCTCGGGCACCCCGGCCGCCTCGGCGAGCTTGGCCTGCGTCCAGCCCTGCTCGGAGCGGATGAGGCTGACCAGCCGCACCAGGTCCTCGGTGTCGTGGGGGTGTTCGGTCTCCTGCTCGACCTGCGCCGGGCGCTCGCCGCCGTCTGCCATGGCTGTGCTCCTCGTCGTCGGTGCCCGCGCTGACCTGCCGGGCGGCTGCCGACCACGCTACCGGACCGGATCTTGCCGACTCCGCTGCCGACCACCGGCCCGTGCGGGCGGTGCGCGAGGGGGCGAGCTGCTGGGTTTCGTGCACTGACCGTGGTCGTTCGTGCTGGTCGAGCGAGGATTCCGCGGTTGTCGCTGCGCTGAAAGGATTGTTTGGTTGCGCTGAATGGCGCATTCAGCACTGGGTGTGATCGTCGGAGAGAGCTAGGGAACACGGGGGTGTGCTTTATCTGTCCGTTACCGGTAGGGTCTGATCGGCTGGTTCGGGAGGAGCCCGTTCCGGTGACACTGGCCGTTTGCTCCCGCAGAGTCGATACGGATGACTATTCAAGACGACATTGCTCGACCGTGGTTCCAGCCGGTGGTCCCGTCGGAGGCGCAGCAGCCGCCGCGGCCGGATCCCGGGCCGCCGACGACTCGCATCGTCGGCCAGCTGCCGTTGGACGAGGTGATCGTTCCCGCTCGACCGGTTTCCCCACCCCCGATGGCGGATGCGCCGGAGCGGGTGGAAGTCACCCAGCCCTACATCCCTGCGATCCGTGACGAGCAGCCCGAGTTCGCCAAGCGGCTCAACCCCGAGCCCCCGGCGGCGTCCCCGGTGCTGACGGGCCCGCAACCGGCGGTCGCGCCGCCGGAGCCCAAGCCCGCGGACGAGCCGGTCGCGAAAGCACCGGCGGCGCCGGTGAAGAAGCGCAGCCTGATGCGGCGCGTGGTGCGGCGGATCATCGGACCGGACCTGTTGCGCAAGGACCCGCCGAAGAAGCGGCGCTGATCCCGGGCGTCAACAGCGGTGGCCTTGGCACTGGCGCAGACCTGCATCCTGCGCCAGTGCCAAGGCCACTGTCGTTTCCGGGGTGAACACACGGTGCACGACCGCGAACCGCCTGGTTTCTCCCCGCTTTTCCGGGGTGACGGCCTTGCGCGGTTCGGCTCGGCGTTCGTGAGCCGCGTGGGTGCGGTGGGGGCGTGCGAGGATTGGTGTTGTGCTCACCTGTGTTGCGCTGTTGCGGGCGGTCAACCTCGGGTCTCGGGACAGTCTTGCCATGGCCGATCTGCGTGCGGTGGTGGATGCGGTCGGTGGGCGTGGGGTGAGGACGTACCTGCGCAGCGGGAACGTCGTGTTCTCCACGGCGCGGGACGATCCGCGGGTGGTGGCGCGGGAGGTCCGGGAGCGGCTGGTCGCTGAGCTGGGGTTGGACACGCCGGTCGTGGTGCGCACGGCTGCCGAGATGGCTGCGGTGGCCGGTGGGCATCCGTTCGACGGGCAGGAGGACGACCCGGCGAAGTTGCACGTGGCGTTCTTGGCCGCCGAGCCCGTTTCCGAGCTGGTTCTGCCTGCGGGTTCGCCGGAGGGGGCGGTGGTGCGCGGCCGCGAGGTGTACCTGCACTACCCGGATGGCGCGGGGCGTTCGAAGGTGACCGCCGCTTATCTGCAGCGGTGCTTGGGGGTGGAGTTGACCGCGCGCAACTGGCGGACGGTGACCGCGCTGGCCGAGATGGCGCGCGATACCGGCGAGTGAGTCCGGGCTTGTCCGCGTTGGTGGGGTTCGGGTAGTTTGCGGGCATGCGTTCCTGATCTTGCCCTCCCCCGCTCCGAGGCGTGCCGCCCGGCGGGGTGAACCATGTCTTGGCTGGTCAGGCGTTTCGCGTTCTCCTGTTGTGGTTCCGCTTCTCGGTGCGGCAGCGCGTCTGGTCCCGGCTGAGCGAATTCCACCACCGAGGAGACGATAATGATCAATACCCGCCTTGCCGGTCAGACCGTGCTGGTCACCGGAGGAGCCGGGAACGTCGGGGCGGCCATCAGCCGCGCGTTCGCCGCCCAGGGTGCGCGCGTGGCGGTGCACTACCTCGCGCAGGATCCTCCTGCACCTGAGCAGGTCGAGTGGGCTCACATCACGCCGAGCCGCGGTGCGGCCGAGGAGCTGGCCGCCGAGTTGGGCAACGGGTCTTTCGCCATCAGCGCGGATCTGGCCGAGCCGGGGGCGGCGCAGCGGCTGGTGCGGTCGGTCGTCGAGCGGGCCGGTGCGATCAACGTGCTGGTCAACAACGCGGCGCACTGCGAGGTGCCGGATTCGGTCGAGTCGTTGACCGAGGAGTCGTTGGAGCGGCATTACCGGGTGAACGCGGTCGCCCCGGCGGTGCTGATCGCCGAGGTGGCGCGGGTGCGGCGCGGGCAGGACCCGCTGTCGGTGGTCAACATCAGCACCGATGCGGCGCGGGCGTTTCCCGGGCAGATCGGTTATGGCACGTCCAAGGCGGCGTTGGAGGCGGTGACGCGGTCGACCGCGCTGGATCTGGCGGCGCAGGGCATCCGGGTGAACGCCGTGGCGCCGGGGCCGGTCCAGACCGGGTGGATCGGTGCGGACGCGCTGGCCGAGGTGACCGCGGTCGTGCCGATGGGGCGGGTCGGTGAGCCCGAGGACATCGCCGATGCCGTGGTGTTCCTGGCTTCGCACCAGGCGCGCTGGATCACCGGGCAGGTGCTGCAGGTCGCCGGTGGGCACGCGCTGTGAGCCCGGGGGTCAGCGCGGTGTTGCGGCGAGGGCGGTTTCGGCGGCGTCGAGGATCGTGCGGAAGGCGCGGGTGATCAGCGGCCGGGCGACGGTGCGGGTGAGGGCGCCGCCGATGAGGGGCAGGGCGATTTCGGCGCGGGTCGTCCAGGTCACCTGGGTGGCGCCGCCTGCGATCTCGGTGAAGGTCATGCGGCCGAGTTCGTGGCGGGCGGGTGGCAGGCTGGCGTGGACGACGTATTCGGTCGCGTGTGGACGGTCGTGGTGGGTGATGCGTTCGCGGAACCAGCCGATGAGCCAGAGGTGGCTGCGGATCGCGCCGACGCCGTAGGGGGTGTCGCGGCCGGGGCGGGTCAGGCGGCAGCGCAGGGCCAGCGGAGATGCCGTGTAGTTGGTGGTCGTGGTGAGCCAGTCGAAGACCTCGCCGATGGGGGCGTGCACGACGCGTTGGACGGTCATGGTTTCCACGGGGCAGCTCCTCCTCGGTCGAGCCGGTGCACGGTGCCGGTGTGGTGCAGCTTGTCGGGGTTGCGGATGGCGTAGAGGCCGGTGATCCGGTCGTGGTGGATCTCGAAGGCCAGCAGCCAGTCGGGTCGGCCGCGGGTGCGGAACTGCACGGCGGGCAGGCCGTTGCAGGAGGTGAATTCCGCTTCGGCGCCGGTCGTTTTTCGTTGCGCCACGCCCATGGCGTAGTGGGCGACGGCGTGACGTCCGGTGACTGGGTGTCGTGCGGCGCTGACCTTTCCCCCGCCGTCGGAGATCTGGACGATGTCGGGGGCCATCAGCTCCAGCAGGGCCTGCAGGTCGCCGGTGGCGGCGGCGTGCAGGAAGCGTTGCGCGATCTGGCGGGTTGCCCTGGAGTCGGGTTCGAAGCGGCGCCGCCGGGCGTGGACGTGGGAGCGGGCGCGGTGGGCGATCTGGCGGGTGGCGGTTTCGGTCTTGCCGATGGTTTCGGCGATCTCGGCGTGGGAGCGGGCGCGGTGGGCGATCTGGCGGGTGGCGGTTTCGGTCTTGCCGATGGTTTCGGCGATCTCGGCGTGGGTGTGGCCGAAGACGTCGTGCAGGACGAACACGGCGCGTTCGGTCTGGTTGAGGGTTTCCAGGACCAGCAGCACGGCCATCGACACCGATTCGGCCAGCACGGCGTCCTCGCCGATGTCGGGTTCGGTGCGCACGGGTTCGGGCAGCCAGGTGCCGATGTAGTGCTCGCGGCGGGCTTTGGCCGCGCGCAGGTGGTTCATGGCCTGGCGGGTGACCAGGCGGGCCAGGTAGGCGCGCGGGTGCTCGATGGTGTCCGGGTCGACGGCGCTCCAGCGCAGGTAGCTCTCCTGCAGCACGTCTTCGGTGTCGGTGAACGCCGAGCACTTCGACGTGCTCGACTCGGACTGGGACGGCAGCTTCGCGCGCGGCCTGGACTACCTGCTCGACGGGATCGCGGTGCGGCTGGGGTGATCCTCAGCGGTCGGCGCGGGCGTGCCAGCGGCCGTCGGTGCGGGTGATGCGCACCGGGTGGTCGAAGCACTTGCTGATGTGGTCGGTGGTGATCACCTCGTCGACCTCCCCGGAGGCCAGGCAGCGGCCTTCGCGCAGCAGCACGGCGTGGGTGGTGCTGGCGGGCAGTTCCTCCAGGTGGTGGGTCACCAGCACGGTGGCCAGCTCGGGGTGTTCGGCGCGCAGGGTGTCCAGGCTGGTCAGCAGTTGTTCGCGGGCGGCGAGGTCGAGTCCGGTGGCCGGTTCGTCCAGCAGCAGCAACCGGGGCACCGGCATTAGGGCGCGGGCGATGAGGGTGCGTCCGCGCTCGCCCTGGGAGAGGGTGTTCCAGCGGGCTTGGCTCTTGTCCCCCATGCCGAGCATGCTGATCAGCCGGTCGGCCTGGGCGGACTGCTGCGGGGTGGGGTGCCAGCGCGGGACGAGTTCGGTGGTGTTGGTGGCGCCGGTGAGCACGACCTCGCGCACCCGCAGCGGGCTGGTCAGCGGGTGGCGGGGGTTGACGTGGCCGACGTAGGAGCGCAGTTGCCGCATGTCGACCCGGCCCAGCTGGTGGCCGAGGACCGAGACGCTGCCGCGGGTGGGGTGGTTGACCGCGCCGAGCAGGTTGAGCAGCGTGGTCTTGCCCGCGCCGTTGGCGCCCAGCAGCGCCCAGTGCTGGCCGCGGTGGACCTGCAGGGAGATCGAGCTCAGCAGGTGGTTGCCGTCGCGGACGACGTCGACGTCGTCGACCTGCAGGACGGGGCCGGTGTCGGTGGGGCGGGAGTCGATCAACGGAGGCCTTCTCGGTGCGAACGCTGCGGGCGACGCGCGGGCGGTGTGGTGCGGGGTCGCCGTGGGCAGCGCAGCGCGTCCGGATCGGGGCGGTGATCGCACCTTAACAACGGGTGGCGGCGGCTCCCGCGATGTGGGTTGGTTTGCCGCGGCGCGGGCCGCGCTGACTACGCTGGCCGGGGAAATCGTTCCGCACATCAGTCATCGAGGACTTCATGCCGCCACCTTCCGCGCACCCCGGCTCGCCGACGCTGGCCGACAGCGTGCGACTGGCCGAGGACGGGGTGCACATCCTGGACCGCCGGGTGTTCCCGTTCGAGCACCGCTGGGTGCACGCCCGAACCGTCGACGAGGTCGCCGTGGCGATCGAGGACATGGTGACCCAGTCCTCCGGGCCCTACTTCGCGGTGTTGTGGGGCATGGTGCTGGCCGCCCGGGAGACCGCGGGCGCGGATCCGGACACGGCGCGCAAGCGGTTGCAGGCCGCTGGTGAGCGGCTCATCGCCACCCGCCCCACCAACGACCAGCCGCGCAAGGCCGTGGAGTGGGTCATGTCGGCGGTGGCCGGGGCCGAGGACGTGGCCGCCGCGGCGCTGGCGGGCGCGCAGGCCGGGGACGCCGACTACCGGCGCCGCAGCCGGGAGATGGGGCGTGCCGGTGCCCAGCTGCTGCCGGAGGGCGCGCGGGTGCTGACCCACTGCTGGGGTGATCTGTACCTGGTGGGTCTGGTGGAGGCGCTGCTGGAGGCGGGCAAGCGGCCGTCGTTCGTGTGCACCGAGACCCGCCCGTACCTGCAGGGCGCGCGGTTGACCTCGCACACGCTGGCCGAGATGGGGGTGGACACCACCCTGGTCACCGACGCGATGCCGGCGTCGCTGATGCGCGCCGGGGAGATCGACGCGCTGGTGACCGCCAGCGACCGGGTCACCATGGACGGGCACGTGATCAACAAGGTGGGCACGTTGCAGCACGCGGTGGCGGCGCAGACCTTCGGGGTGCCCTTCCACGCGTTGTGCCACGCCCCGGATCCGCATTCGGCGACCGGCGCGGACGTGCCGATCGAGTACCGCGACGGCGAGGAGGTGCTGCACACGCTGGGGCGGCGCAGCGCCACGGATCTGGTGCGCGGGTTGTACCCGGCGTTCGACGTGACCGATCCGCGGTTCGTGACCACGGTGGTGACCGATCGCGGGGCGTTCGCGCCGGATCGGCTGGCGGCGGGCTACTTCGGGGAGGAGTCGCGGTGAGCGTGCAGGTCGCGGCCCGGTGGGTCGTGCTGGACATCGAGGGGACGTTGACGGCCACCAGCCAGGTGCACGTGGTGCTCTACGACTACGCGCGGCCCCGGTTGGGCCCGTGGATCGACGAGCACGGCGAGGATCCGGTGGTGGCCGAGGCCGTCGCGCAGGTCAAGGCCGAGGCGGGGCTGGAGGCGCAGGCCGGTACCGATGCGGTGGTGGCGGTGCTGCACTCCTGGATGGACGCCGACCGCAAGGCGACGCCGTTGAAGACGTTGCAGGGCCTGATCTGGTCCGAGGGCTACGCCCGCGGTGAGCTGACCACCGACTACTTCCCCGACGTGGTTCCGGCGCTGCGGGACTGGCGGGCGCGGGGTGCGCGGTTGGCGGTGTTCTCCTCGGGGTCGGTGGCCGCGCAGGTGGCGTCGTTCTCGAACACCACCTCCGGGGATCTGCGGGGGTTGTTCGCCGGTCACTTCGACACGGTCAACGCCGGGCCGAAGCGGGAGCGGCCGTCCTACGAGGCGATCGCCGGGCAGCTGGGTGCCGGGGCGGGGCAGATCGCGTTCTTCTCCGACGTGCCCGCCGAGCTGGACGCGGCCGCGGCGGCGGGCTGGCGGACGGTGGGGGTGGCGCGGGCCGGGGAGCCCTTCGCCGAGGCGGATTTCGGTGCGCACCCGGTGGTGTCGGGTTTCGACGAGGTGGAGCTTGAGGTGATCGCGTGAGCGGCGAGCTGGAGCGGGCCGGGGCGGCGTTGGCCGCGGAGTCGGCGCGGATGGCCGGTCTGGGCTGGATGCGCGGCACGTCGGGGAACCTGTCGGTGACGTTGGGGCGTGATCCGCTGCGGCTGGCGGTGACCGCCAGCGGCCTGGACAAGGGTGAGCTGACCGCCTCGGACGTGGTGGTGGTCGACGAGGTGGGCGCGGCGGTGCCCGATCAGCCCCGCCCGGACCAGCGGCCGTCGGCCGAGGCCGGGTTGCACGCGCGGATCGCGGCGGTGGCCGGTGCGGGTGCGGTGGTGCACGTGCACATGCTCTCGGCGGTGGTGGCCGGGCAGCGCTGGCCGCGGGGCGTGGTGCTGCGGGACCTGGAGATGCTCAAGGGCCTGGGGCGCCGCGACGACGATGTGATGACGGTGCCGGTGGTGCCCAACAGCCAGGACATGCGGGTGCTGGGTGATGCCTTCGAGGCGTCCTTCGACGCCGCGACCCCGGCGGTGGTCGTGGCCCGCCACGGGCTGTACGTGTGGGGGCGGGACCTGGTGCAGGCCCGGCACCGCACGGAGTGCTTGGACTGGCTGTTCCAGTTCACCTTGGCCGCGAACGGATTTCAGGAGGGTGTGGCATGACGTTGCTGACTGTGTGGCCGGACACCGACCCCGGCACGGTGGAGGTGCGCACCGAGGAGCCCGGGGAGATCGCTGAGGTCCTCAAGCCCTTCGGGGTGCGCTTCGAGCGCTGGGAGCTCAAGGAGCTGCCCGCCGAGGCGACTTCGGAGCAGGTGCTGGAGGCCTACCGCGCGGAGGTCGACCGGGTCATCGACGCCGAGGGCTACATCAAGGTCGACGCGGCGGTGATGGCGCCGCGCGACGGCGATCCGCAGTGGGCCGAGCAGGCCAGGGCGGCGCGGGAGAAGTTCCTGTCCGAGCACACCCACGACGATGACGAGGACCGGTTCTTCGCCCGCGGCGCGGGGGTGTTCTACCTGCACCTGGAGGACAAGGTGTACGCGGTGCTGTGCGAGGCGGGTGATCTGCTGAGCGTGCCGGCCAACACCACGCACTGGTTCGACATGGGCACCCGCCCGGATTTCGTGGCGATCCGGTTCTTCCACGACGAGGACGGTTGGGTGGGCGATTTCTGCAACACCGACACCGCCGAGCGGTTCCCGTCCTTCGACGAGCTGATGGCTTCGCGCTGAGCTGGGCACCACCGGCGCCGGGTGCGGATTTCCCTTCCGCGCCCGGCGTTCGTCGTTTCGCGGCCGGTGTGCAGCACCGGCACCGGATCGCGGATTCCCGTTCGTCCCGGCCCGGCTGGGGGTGCTGTTGGAGGTCACTGGCGCGCCCTCGGCCTGCCACCGGATCCCGATGAGCACCTCGACGAACGCGCCGAGCTGCTGGACGCCACCTTCCGCGAGGTCGTTGCCGGGCGCGGTGCCGAGGTAGAAGTGGCCGGTCAGGTGATGGCACCAGGCCCGGCCGAGCGGCCGGATTGGAGCTGACCTCGTCCCCATCTGCCCCCGTGTCCGGGGGCAGGTCACGTACTCCTGAACAGCCGGTCCAGATGCACGTCGATCGCGGCGAGCGCGTCCTGGGGCTCGATCACGTCGAGTTCGATCAGGGGGGTGAGGCCGGTGAGGGCGAGGAGCAGGTTGGTCTCGGTCGCCGGGTCGCGGCCGGAGTCGATGTGCCCGTCGGCGATCGCCTGGCGGACCAACTGCTCGACGAGGGCTCGCCCTTGGACGAGGCCGCGGCGCGCCTGCTCGTGCACGGCCTCGTCGTGCAGTGCCTCCAGGACGTAGGCGGCGCTCATCCGGCTGGTCGCGCGGGCGTCGGCGTGCAGGGGGAGCATTTCCGCGAGCGTCAGTCGCAGCACGTCACGGGGGTGCGGACGGTCACCGAGCTTTTCGAGCCCCTGGTGCACTCGCACCGAGGTCTGCTCGGACGCGAAGTCCATGGCGAAGGAGAGCATGGCGGTCCGGGAGGCGAAGTAGTGCTGCAGCTGCCCCAGTGACATGCCTGCCTCCTGCGCCACCACGCGCATCGTCAGCTGTGTGACGCCGCGCTGCTCCACTACCCGCCACAGTGCGCGGGCGATCGCTTCGCGGCGTCCGCGGTGATCCACCTGTTTCGGCATCGCCGGCCCTCCCCCGCATCCCAGGACTGTTTCAATACGGTTGACATAATACACCTGACCTATAACCCTGGGGTCCACTCGAGGGAAGGAATCGTCATGTCCGAACAGCCGAAGGTATGGACGACGGAGGGCGCGGTGCAGGGGCGCTGGCGGCAAGGGCACGCGGTGTTCCGCGGCATCCCCTATGCCCAGCCCCCGGTCGGAGCGCTCCGCTTCGCCGAGCCCGCGCCGCCGCACCGCTGGGAGGGCACGAGGCAGGCGGTCGAGTTCGGCCCCGTGGTGCCGCTGTCCCTGCCGATCGACGTGCCCCCGCAGGGCACCGACTGGCTGACGCTCAACGTCGGCACTCCGGATCCCGGCGCGGCGGGACTGCCGGTGCTGGTGTGGATCCCCGTGGGCGGCTACCTCTCGGCGGCGTCGAGCGACCCGATGTTCGACCCGGCAGCGCTGGCCGGGGCGGGAGTCGTCGTGGTGACCATCAACTGCCGCGTGGGCGCGGAGGGGTTCGCGTTCCTCGACGACGCGCCGCCCAACCGCGGATTCCTCGACCAGATCGCGGCGCTGGAGTGGGTGCAGCGCAACATCGCCGCCTTCGGAGGCGACCCCGGCCGGGTCACCGTGGGCGGGCTGTCGGCCGGTGCGGGCTCGGTCGCCGCCCTGCTGACGATGAAGTCCGCGCGCGGCCTGTTCCGGCGGGCCATCGCCCATTCGGTGCCGGGGTTGCACAGCACCCCAGCGCTGGCACGCCAGGTCACCGCCGCGTTCGCAGACCGGCTCGGCGCGGCGGCCCCCACCGCCGAGGCCCTGCGCGACATCGACCCATGGCACCTGGCCGCCGAGCTCACCTCCTTCAACGCCGGCCTCCACGCGCACCGGGAGAGTTGGGGACGCCTCACGGAGACCGGCACCGCGCTGTGCCCCGTCGTCGATGGCGAGGTCCTCCCGGAAACGCCCTGGCCCGCGCTGACCGGCTCGCGCGCGAGCGGGATCGAACTGCTCGTCGGCCACGCCCGGGACGAATTCCGGTACTTCAGCGTCGTGAGCGGACGGTACGGCACCTTCACCGAGGAGGATGCCCGCGCAGCCCTGGAACTGCACGCCCCGCCGCCGGACGGCGCGCGGGCCTACCGGGCCGCGTTCCCGCAGGCAGGCCCGGAAGAGCTGGTGGAGACGGTGTACTCCGACGCTCTCTTCCGCATGCCGTCGCAGAAGCTGGCCGAGGCCAACGCCGCAGCCGGCGGCACCTCGTACCTGTTCGAACTGCGCTGGGTCGCCCCGGTCCGCGGCGGCATCCTGGGCGCCTGCCACAGCCTCGACGCGCCCTTGGCGTTCGGCACGCTGGACAGCCCCGTAGGCACCCAGCTCATCGGCGAGGAGCCCACTGCCGAGGCCCTCGCGCTCTCCCGCGAACTCCAGGAGGCATGGGTCCGCTTCGTCACCACCGGCGACGCGGGCTGGCCCGCCCACCGGCCCGGCGGGTACCTCACCCGCGTCCTGGACACCGAGTCGAAGACTGTGCCCTACCCCGAACAGGCATCCCGCCGGATCTGGGAGGGTTGCTCCCCTGCCCCCTTCGATCTCCGGTAATTGTCCGGGTCGGCTCCACGACCGCGACGCCGCCGCTCACCTGCCCGTCGGGACAGCGCGAATCGGCCTACAGCCGGCGTGGGGTGGCCGCGGATTGTGTTCGAGTTGGCCGACTCCGAGTCGCGTTAGTGAGGTGTGCTCACCTGCGGCGCGGCCGGGTTGGTTGTCCGGCCGGGGCGGCGGGGCCTCGGGTGAGGTGGTGGGTGATGCCGTCGAGGTGGCGTTGCAGGCCGAACTCGAAGAGCTGGTCGAGGTCGAGGGTGATGCCGCTGGCGGCGGTGGCGGCCAGTTTTGGGAAGCGGCCGCTGGCGAGCAGGGTGTCGAACTCGGCGCGGTCGGTCTCGTGGCGCTGGCGGGTGGTCAGGCCGGTTTCGCGGGTGTACTCGCGTTCCATGGAGCGGCTCATGGCCATGCCGCCGACGTAGCCGTTGAGGCTGACGGCGATGTGCAGGGCGGTGTGCTGGGGCAGGCCGAGCCCGTCGAGGGCGGTCAGCTGCCATTCGAGGTGGGCCATTCCGGTGGGCAGCAGGGGTGGTTCGGCCAGCGAGGTCAGGGCGATCGGGGCCAGCCAGGGGTGCTGCTGGTAGGTGGCCCAGTGCTGGTGGGCGAGCTTTTCCAGGCTGCGGCGCCAGCTGTGGCGGCTGGGTTCGGGCAGCGGGGTTTCGGCGAAGGCGGCGTCGGCCATCAGCCGCAGGAGTTCGTCCTTGTCGGGGACGTGCCGGTACAGCGACATGGTGCCGGCGCCGAGCTCGGCGGCCACGCGGCGCATGGAGACCGCGGTGCGGCCTTCGGCGTCGGCGATGGTGATGGCCGTGCGCACGATGCTCCGCTGGTCGATGTGGGTGTCGGTGGTGCGGGGTGCGCGTCGCCGGGGTGCGCGGTGGGTGGGGTCGGTGACGACGGTTCCTGCGCCGGTGACGGGGTGGACGAGGCCTTCGCGGCGCAGGGCGGCGAGGGCTTTGGTGGCGGTGGCCATGGCCACGCCCCACTCTTCGGTGATCTGGCGGGTGGAGGGGACGCGGTCGCCGGGGCGCAGCTGGCCGGAGTGGATGCGGGCGCGGATGTCGGCGGCGATGCGCAGGTAGGGCGGTGGTTCGGCTGGCATCGCGCTCCCCCGGTCTCGTCGCACTAGTGCACGTGCGGCGGGAAGCGTAGCGCACCACGGCGAACACCCGCGCGCACTAGTTCACTTCGAACCAGTACCTGGCAGTTTCACCGTTCTGGTCGTGGTTTCCCCGCTGCGCTCAATACGGTGTACGCGTTGATGCGGCGTACGCGAGGAGGTTCGTGGTGAGCACGGTGGTGCAACCGGCGGCGGGACGGTCGCCGGTGCGGTGGTGGCGGCGGCCGTGGGTGGGGCCGCTGGCGTTGGTGGCGGTGCTGTTCGTGGTCTACTCGCTGCCGCCGTACCTGACGTTGGACCCGGCGTTGTCGCGGGTGCAGGTACCGGCCGGGGGCGAGGTGCACTACCCGCTGCTGCTGGGGCACGTGCTGTTCGGGTCGGTGGCGATCCTGAGCTGCTGCTTCCAGGTGTGGCCCGCTTTTCGGGCGCGGTACCCGCGGGCCCACCGCGTGATCGGGCGGGCGTATGTGTTCGCCGGGGTGCTTCCGGCGTCGGTGCTGGCGGTGTCGGTGGCGGTGTTCGCGCCGTTCGGGATGGTGGCGGTGGCCAGCAACGTGCTGCTGGGGGTGGTGTGGTTCGGCTGCACGGTGGCGGGCTGGCGCGCGGCGCGGCAGCGCCGGTTCGGCGATCACCGCCGGTGGATGATCCGGTCGTTCGTGCTGACGATCTCGACGGTGACCAACCGGGTGTGGGGACCGGTGTGGGCGGTGGTGCTGGCGCCGCAGCTGCCGACGACCTTCGGCGGCGACGAGGCCTACTTCAGCGCGACCGTGGCCGGGTTGACGACGTGGTCGGGGTGGGTGCTGCCGCTGCTGGCGTGCCAGTGGTGGCTGGACCGGCGCCGCAAGCCCGCCGCAGTGCGGTGAGCGCCCTGGTGCCGCTGACGTCGCGGGGGTCAGCGGCACCAGTGATGCTCAGGCGAGGTGGTTCTCCAGGGCGTCGGCACCTGCCACCGCGCCACCGCAGGAGCGGACGATCTCGCGCATCTTCTCGACGTTGGCGCGGATGCCGCTGTCGGCGGCGACCTCGTCGACGGCGGCGCGCAGCTGCTCGGCGGTGAGGGCGGCGGGGTCCAGGCGGCGGCCGAGGCCGAGTTCTTCGGCGCGACCGGCGTTGATGAACTGTTCGGGCATCTGCGGGACGGCCACCAGCGGCACCCCGGCGTGCAGCGATTCCATGGTGGAGTTCATGCCGGTGTGGGAGACGAAGACGCTGGCGTGGCGCAGCACCGCGGGTTGCGGGAAGCTCGCGCGCACCTCGAAGTTGTCCGGGATCGGCCCGAGCTCGGCGACGTCGACGTCGTGGCCGGTGGACATCGCGACCTGCCAGGGGCTCTCGGCGAAGGCGGCCAGGCACATCCGGTAGAAGTCGGGCCGGTCGTTGAAGGCGGTGCCCAGGGCGATGTAGAGCAGCGGGGCCTGCGGGTCGCGGGGCTGCCAGGGCTGCTGGTCGCGGTCGCCCAGCAGCGGGCCGATGAACCGGTACCGCTCGTCGAAGGTCTCCCCGGCCAGCTGGAACTCGCGCGGCAGGAACACCAGGTTCAGCTCGCCGGAGTCGGGCTGGAACGGCATCACCGGGCGCACGCCGAGCTCGGCGGCGACTTCGGTGATCCGGGCGTTCATCTCCTCGAAGACCCCGGCGCGGAATTCCTCCTCACCGGCCGGGGCGGCTTCGCGCAGCGAGAATTGCTCGTTGGAGGCCATGCTGGGCATCAGCACGATCGCGGGCAGGTTCAGCTCCTCGGCCAGCATGCGCCCGTAGGGGGTCATCATGTCGGCGCAGACCGCGTCCGGCGGGTCGTCCTGGAAGTGGCGGCGCAGCAGCGGGAAGCTGGCGCGCAGGTCGTCGCAGAAGAAGTCCAGCATCATTTTCATGCGTTCCGCGGTCAGCTGGCCGCCGCGGCCGACCTTGGGCAGTTCGACCAGTTCCGCGCCGGTTTCGCGCACGGCGGGGGCCAGCGCGCGGCCCACCGCGTAGCTGACCCGGTGGCCGCGGCGCAGCAGTTCGGCCACCAGCGGCAGGGTCGGGTTGACGTGTCCGGCGGCGGGCACGCTGACGAAGGCGAAATGCTTTTTCATGATTCCTCGGGCGCAATTCCTCGATGACGTGATCGGCAATTCCCAGTATCCGGATGACCACGTCGCGCCGCATGTGGCGTTGATCATCGCCGTGGTGGCGGGAAAGGGGACCTTCGGGGGTTGACGGGAGCGCGATCTGCTCCGCATTCGCCGGGCAGCGCGGTTTCGGCGGGATCCGGGAATCCTTTTTGCGACGATCTGGGTGGAATATTCCCGAGAATAGGGTTCAGAGCGCGGTGAGAATCCGCGGACCGTCGGCGGTGATGGCGACGGTGTGCCCGACGTGGGCGGCGCGGCTGCCGTCGCCGGTGCGCACCGTCCACCCGTCGTCGTCGGCGCAGGTGGCATCGGAGCCACCGGCCAGCAGCATCGGTTCGATCGTCAGCACCAGCCCCGGGCGCAGCGGAACGCCTTTGCCGGGGTGGCCGTCGTTGGGCACCTGCGGTGCCTCGTGCAGGTCGCGGCCGATGCCGTGGCCGCCGAGTCCGCTGGGGATGCCGTAGCCCGCGCTGCGCCCGAGCACGCCGATGGCGCGGGAGATCTCGCCGAGGCGAGCTCCGGGCCGGGCAGCGGCGATGCCGTCGGCCAGGGCCTGTTCGGCGGCCTGCACCAGCTCGGCGTCGCCGGGACCAGGTGTGCCGACGGTGAAGGTGATCGCGGCGGCGCCGACCCAGTCGTGGTGGCGTGCGGCGCACTCGACGCTGATCAGGTCGCCCTCGGCCAGGCGGGTGCGGTCCGGGATGCCGCGGGCGAGGGCGTCGTTGACCGAGGTGCGGATCGCACCGGGGAACGGCCCGGGCGCCCAGCGGGGGTGGTAGCCGTCGAACACCGGCCGGGCACCGGCGTCGGCGAGGACGGTGCGGGCGAGTTCGTCGAGCTCGCGCAGCGCGGTGCCGACCCGGGCGTGCTCGCGCACGGCGTGCAGGGCTTGGGCGGCGATGCGGCCCGCTTCGCGCAGGGCGTCGATCTCGGTGGCGGTCTTCAGCTCGATCACGGGTGGCTCCAGCAGCACTGGCCCAATAACTATACCGATATTAGTATCACGGTCATGGTGCGTGAACCGCTCACCGAGCACGAGCTGCGCCGGGGCGAGCTGCTGGGCCAGGCCCTGCGGGACGCGCGCGGCGAGCGCAGCATGGTCGAGATCGCCGCGACCGCGGGGATCTCCACCGAGACGTTGCGCAAGATCGAGAAGGGCCGGATCCCCACCCCGGCGTTCTTCACCGTCGCGGCGCTGGCCGACGCGGTGGGCCTGTCCCTGGACGAGCTGCGCCGCATCATCCTGGCGGGCCAAGCCCAACCGCGCCACCAACGCATCTCCGCCTAGCCCGATCGCGCCTCGGCGCGGAGTCCTCCTGACATCCAGCGCCACCGCGAGGTTCCGCCACCGCTGGAGCCAACCCCGGGCATAACGCGCGCTTAAGAACAGCTGAAATCACGCTCCCCTGTGGACTGTCCACAACGGAGCGATCAGCACCGTGACACTTCGTGTCCAGCCGTGCGTTTTCGGCTCATGACAGGCATTTCCACGCCCGCGAGGTGTAGATCACATTCGCCTGTTCCCATCGTCGTGCGCACCGGAAACAGCCCTTCCCGCCGAGCTCGGGTTCGTCGTCCGGACACCGAATCGTGATGCGTTCGCTACTATTCGGCCCGCCGGTCGGGGAAAACACGGCACCAACGCGACAAGGAGCTTCTTCCGTTGCCAGCCGAGACCCCTGCCCCGCTGCGCCGCTGGTGGTGGCGCACCCCCGCAGCCGTCCGAGCGCTGCCCGCCGCCGCGCTGCTGGCCGCGACCGCCGCCGCAGGCGTCAACGCCCTGCCCACCTCGGCGAGCCCCGAACTCGCCCAACCGGCACCACCACCCGCAGCTCCCCCACCACCGGCACCACCCACCCCGAGCACCACGACCCCCGAACCACAACCCACCCCGACCCGCAAGACCACCAGCCGCACCCCGACCCCGACCAGCACCCCGACGACCACGCAGCGGCCGAGCCCACCGGCACCGCCGCGACACCGACCCGACCCCGACCGCGATGAGCAGCGCACCACCACGACCACCACCTCCGAGACCCCGGAGGAGGAGTGGCCGCCGGTGGTCACCGAGAACCAGCGCTGCTCCCGCGAAGGCGACGTCGCCCGCACCCCCAGCGGCGCGGCAGCCAGCTGCGAACGCGACGACGACGGCAAGCTGAGGTGGACCACCCGATGGTGAACCCCGACACCGACCGCACCAGCGCCCTGCACATCCTCGAGAACGGGCCCCACGCACCGCGATGCCCCCGCGGCCACGGCCCGCTGACCGCCGGACCCGACGACCAGGCCCCCACCGGCGTCGCGCTGAGCTGCCCGACCTGCGGGCACCGCCGCGACACCGAGGTGTCGATGCTCAACACCCTGCTCAACCCCGGCACCGCCCGCTTCGACACACCCCTGCGCACCGACCCCACCCCACCCCGACCCGAGGTCGACCCGGCCGAGATCACCGCGGAGATCGCCGCGATCCAGACCGACGCCCGCGAACCGCTGGGCAAGACCGCCCCGGAAACCACCCGCGACAGCCTCGACCCCGACCACTTCGACTTCCCCGACGAACTGCCCCCACCCCCGCGCGGTCAGCGCCCCGACGGCACCATCCGCACCACCGGCTGGCTCCAGCTCGGCCGCCACCCCATCAGCTCCGGCATCTGGGCCGCGCTGGCCGGAGCCGCCCCCGGGCTCGCGCTCGTCGACCTCGCCGCCTGGCTACCGCTGGCCCTGCCCGCGCTGACCTGCACCGCCTGGTACGCCACCACCCGCTGGCTGCGCCCGGCCTCCCCGGCGATCAACCGCGAACGCCTCCGCGCCGACGAACTGCTGCCCGGCGACCCCGTCCGCCTGCACGGGCCGATCGGCCCGGTCGGCATCGTCGAACAGGTCACCCCCGACACCGAGCAGCACGTCCGCGTCCGCTTCACCGGCGGCACCCACCGCGTCCTGCCCGCCGACGCCCGCTGCCACCTCGTGCACCTGCGCGCCTGAGATCACCCCGCCGAACCACCCGTCGAACCCCCGACCACCGCATCCGAAGCCGCGGACTCCTTCGGCGGCAGCAGCGCCGAGACGTCCCCACCGGTGTCGTTGACCTTCACCACGAACGGCCGCGTCTCGGTGTAGCGCACCACGCTCACCGAACACGGATCCACCACGATCCGCTGGAACGCATCCAGGTGCATCCCCAGCGCATCGGCCAGCACCGCCTTGATCACATCCCCGTGCGTGCAGGCCAGCCACACCTCCTCGGCCCCCAACCGGCGGTCCCACGCCCGCACCGCGGCCACCGCCCGCGCCTGCACCTGCGCCAACCCCTCACCGGCCGGGAACACCGCCGCCGACGGGTGCTGCTGCACCACCCGCCACAACGGCTCCTGCGTCAACTCGCTGATCTTGCGGCCGGTCCACTCCCCGTAGTCCACCTCGGCCAGATCCGGCTCCACCACCGGCGACAACCCCCGCTCGGCCACCAGCCCCGCCACGGTCTCCCGGCAGCGCTGCAACGGCGAGACCACCACCTCCCGCAGCGGCACCCCCGCCAACCGCTCCACCAGCCCCGCGGCCTGGCCCTCGCCGGTCCCGTCCAACCCCACACCGGCCGACCGGCCCGCCAGGATCCCCGAACCGTTGGCCGCCGAACGCGCATGCCGCAACAAGATGAGAGTCGCCACGTCCGCCGAGGGTAGGCCACCGAGAAACGAACGCGGCCCGCGCCCACCGGGCACGGACCGCGTTCCCCGAACACCTCACCTCAGGGCTGCATGACCCCGAAGCCCAGCAGCGCGAACACCAGCAGACCCAGCACGATCCGGTACCACACGAACAGGTACACGCTGTGCCGCTCCACGAACCGCAGCAGCCACGCGATCACCGCGTAACCGACCACCCCGGCCACCACCGTGGCCACCACCATCTGCGCCACCGACGGCTGCAGACCGTGCGAGGACGGCTCGAACACGTGCGGGATCTCCGACAACCCCGCCGCGAACACCGCCGGGATCGCCAGCAGGAACGAGAACCGCACCGCCGTCGGCCGGTCCAGCCCCAGCGTCAGACCCGCCGTGATCGTGCCGCCCGACCGCGACACACCCGGGATCAGCGCCAGCGACTGCGCGAAACCCATCACCACACCATCGCGCAGCTGCAACCGGTCCTGCCCCCGGCGCTGCTGCCCGAACCGCTCGGCCAACCCCATCAGCACGCCGAACACGATCAGCATCGCCCCGGTGATCCACAAGCTCCGCAACGTCGAGCGGATGTAGTCCTGGAACAACAACCCCAGCACCCCGATCGGGATGCTGCCCACGATCACGTACCACGCCAACCGGTAGTCCTGCGTCCGCCGCACCTCGGCGTTGAACAACCCGCGGAACCACACCGCCACCAACCGCACGATGTCCTTGGCGAAGTAGATCACCACCGCCAGCTCGGTACCGATCTGCGTCACCGCGGTGAACGACGCACCCGCGTCATCACCGAAGAACAACTCCGACACGATCCGCAAATGCCCGGACGACGAGATCGGCAGGAACTCGGTCAGCCCCTGGACCACGGCCAACACCATGGCCTGCAACCACGACAACGAAACCCACTCCAGCACACAGTCGCCGACGAACCCGGCACCCGCCCCACGCGCGGGGCGACCGGAAAGACCGCCCCAAATCTTGCAGCATCCCCCACCTCACCCGATCGCCGCCCTGCCCACCCCGCATCCCCCAGGTCAGCGACCAGTCGATCACCCACCGCAACAACAGCGATCCGGACCAAACCGACCCTGTGATCCGGGCCACCCCGCAGCAGACCCGCCGCCCCAACCTCACCGACCAACGCCCCCGCACCGAATACCCTCCCCACCGTGGAACACCGACAACTCGGCCGCAGCGGCCTCCGCGTCTCCCGCCTCGCCCTCGGCACCATGACCTGGGGGCTCGACACCGACGCCGACCAAGCCGCCGAACAGCTGTCGACCTTCCACGACGCCGGCGGCACCCTCGTCGACACCGCCGACGTCTACCAGGACGGCCACGCCGAAACCATCCTCGGCGAACTGCTCACCCACCACATCCCCCGCGACGAGATCGTCCTGGCCACCACCGCCGCCGCCCGCCGCAAACCCGGCCCCTTCGGCGGCGGCGCCTCCCGCGGCTCCCTGCTCGCCGCCCTCGACGACTCCCTGCGCCGTCTGCAGACCGACCACATCGACCTCTGGCAGCTCCACGCCTGGGACCCCGCCGTCCCCCTCGACGAAACCCTCGCCGCCATCGACACCGCCACCACCACCGGACGCGTCCGCTACGCCGGCACCGCCAACTACGCAGGCTGGCAACTGGCCACCGCCGCCACCCACCAGCGCGCCCACCCCACCCGCACCCCCCTCATCTCCACCCAGCACGAGTACTCCCTGCTCGACCGCACCCCCGAACGCGAAGTCATCCCCGCCGCCACCCACCACGGACTCGGCCTGCTCGCCTGGGCACCCCTCGGCCGCGGCGTCCTCACCGGCAAGTACCGCAACTCCACCCCCGCCGACTCCCGCGGCGCCGGCCCCCTGGCCAGCTACGTCGAACACCACCGCACCGAACGCGCCGCCCGCATCGTGCACGCCGTGCTCACCGCCGCCGAAGGACTCGGCACCCCACCCGCCCACGTCGCCCTCGCCTGGGTCCGCGACCGCCCCGGCGTCACCGCCCCCGTCCTCGGCACCCGCACCACCAGCCAGCTCAAAACCGCCCTCGCCGCCGAAGACCTCACCCTCCCGCCCGCCATCCGCGCCGCCCTCGACGACATCAGCGCCCCCACCGACACCCCACCCCAACCCTGACCACACCACACCGCCCGACCGGCCATCAGGGATGCTGGAACCAACAACCCCGCCACCCGCGGGCCAGCACCACCAAGGAGGGCCTCGTTGCGCCGTCTGGTCATCACGTGCCTGATCGCCACCCTGCTCACCGGCTGCGCGACCGACAAACCCAGCGACCCCCTCCAGGTCACCGACACCCTCACCGCCGCCACCCCGGCCACCTCACCACCCGCCACCACCCCACCGGCCGGCACCGTCCACCCCGCACCCCCCATCCAGCACACCGCCTACGACCCCACCACCCACACCCTCGTGCTGGCCAGCGGACCCACCCTCACCCTCACCAACACCACCACCGGCGCCCAGCAGACCACCACCCTGCCCAGCGCCCCCGCCGCACTGCACCTCGCCGACGGCCAACTCCTCGCCGCCCTCCCCGACACCGACGAGATCGCCCGCACCGACCTGCGCACCGCCCGCACCAGCACCACCCCCGTGCCCGGCGGCCCGGTCTACGCCGCCGACCTCGACCCCGAACGCACCGCCGTCGCCCTGCGCAACCCCGCCACCGTCACCATCCTGCGCAACGGCACCCCCACCGCCACCGCCGACAACCTCCAAGGCCCCGCCCAACTCCTGCCCACCCCCCACGACCTCTACGTCCTGGACCGCCTCACCACCGCCCTGACCCCCATCAACCCCACCACCGGCGACAAAGGCGCAGGCCTGCGCGCCGGAAAGGGCGCCACCAACGCCGTCGGCGACCGCTACGGACGCATCCTCACCATCGACACCCGAGGCCAGGAACTCCTCGCCTTCAGCACCGACCCCCTGGTGATGAAGCAGCGCTACCCCGTCCCCGGCGCCCCCTACGGCCTCGCCTACGACCCCACCCGCGACCTAGCCTGGGTCACACTGACCGCAACCAACGAAATCGTCGGCTACGACATCGCCGGCGGCGAACCCACCGAACGCCACCGGCTGCCCACCATCACCCAACCCAACAGCGTCGCAGTCGACCCCGACACCGGAACGATCTACATCGCCTCCGCCAACGGCGCCGGATACCAGGTGGTGACGCCATGACCACAACCCCGGAAGGGACCCAGACCGACACCGACTGGGAGTACCGGCCGCTGCGCCTGCCCCCGGGCGTCACCCGCCTGAGCGCAGCGACCCAGCTCAGCATCCACGCCGAGTTCTCCGGCTGGGAGCTCTCCCGCGTCCTGCTCTACTCCGACGGCACCCGCAAGGTCTGGCTCCGCCGCAAGCGCAACACCCCGGGGATCCCCGAACTCCTCACCTGAACCTCACGGCACCCGCAACAACCACTCCCGAGTCGCGAACTTCGACTCGATCAACTCCTGCGCCCGCGCGCGCTCGGCATCGGTCACCGGCCCCTCCACCAGCCCGAACCGATCCCGGAACCCCCCGATCAACCGATCGATGATCACCTCGCGCGCCAACCCCGTCTGCCGCCGCAGCGGATCCACCCGCTTCTTCGCGCTCGTCACCCCCTTGTCCGACAGCTTCTCCTTGCCCACCCGCAGCACCTCACCCATCTTGTCCGCATCGATGCTGTAGGACATCGTCACGTGGTGCAGCACCGCACCCGAGGCCAACCGCTTCTGCGCCGCCCCACCGATCTTGCCCGCATCCGACGCAATGTCGTTCAACGGCTGGTACCACACGTTCAACCCCAGATCCCGCAGCACACCCAGCACCCAGTCGTCCAAGAACGCGTAGGACTCCGCGAAACTCATCCCCGCCACCAACGACGCCGGCGCGTACAGCGAATACGTCACCGTGTTGCCCGGCTCCACGAACATCGCCCCACCACCGGTGATCCGCCGCACCACCTCGATCCCGTGCCGCCGCGCCCCCTCCAGGTCCACCTCGTTGCGCACCGACTGGAAGCTGCCGATGATCACCGACGGCGCCGCCCACTCCCAGAACCGCAACGTCGGAGCCCGCCGCCCCGCACCCACCTCCTCGGCCAGCACCTGGTCCAACGCCATGTGCATCAACGGCGTCTGCGGCCCGTCGTGCACCAACCGCCACTCGTGATCACCCCAGTCCGACGCCCGCGACAACGCCCGCCGCACCGCCACCGCGACCGCCTCCGCGTCGAACCCCACCAACCGCGCCCCCACCGGAAGTCCACTGTGGATCCGAGCGGCCAGCTCCACCCCGTCGGCGTCCACCGGCGCCCCGGTCAGCGCCCCGTTGATCGACTCCAACGCCTCATCCGGCTCCAGGAAGAAATCACCGCTCACCCGCACCCCGGACAACCGGCCGTCCACCACGTCCAGATCGACCACGACCAGCTTCCCACCGGGAACCTTGTACTCACCGTGCACCGCGCACACCCCTGAAAATCGACAACTACCACCGACAACATCGCACAACCCCGGATATTCCACCCCACCCGGAGGCCACCACCGTGACCGAACTCCTGCTCACCGGAGCACACCTCGCCGACGGCACCACGACCCCGCTGCGCCCCGCCGACGTCCTCCTGCGCGACGACAGGATCGCCGCCGTCGACACCCCCGGCGCCTTCCCGCCCGACATCCCCCGCCGCGACCTCACCGGCCTCGTCCTCGCCCCCGGCTTCATCGACGTCCACTCCCACGCCGACAACGCACCCCTGCTCCCCACCGACGACACCACCAAGATCCACCAGGGCATCACCACCGAGATCGTCGGCAACTGCGGCTTCAGCCTCGCCCCGCGCAGCCGCGACCACCACGACACCCTCGCCACCTTCCTGCAGCGCCTCTTCGCACCCCTGCAGCTCACCTGGACCGGCTTCCACGACCTGTTCGCCGCCACCGACGCCGCCGGTTACGTCACCAACTACTGCCCGCTGGTCGGCCACGGCACCCTCCGCATCGCCGCCACCGGCATGACCGACGCAGCCCCCGACGACGACGCCCGCCGCACCATGCGCACCGCCCTCGAGGAGGGCATGACCGCCGGCGCCTTCGGCCTGTCCAGCGGCCTGATCTACCCACCCGCCGTCTTCGCCACCACCGACGAGCTCACCGACCTCGCCACCGTCCTCGGCGGCAGCGGCCACTACGTCACGCACATGCGCAACGAGGGCGACGCGCTGCTGGACTCCCTCGACGAAGCCCTGCGCATCGGCGCCGTCGCCGGACGAACCCACATCTCCCACCTCAAGGTCACCGGCCGCCGCAACTGGGGCACCATGCGCACCGCCCTCGACCGGCTCGACCGCGCCCGCCAGCACGGCCAGACCGTCCACCAGGACGTCTACCCCTACACCGCGTCCTCCACGATGCTCACCGCCCTGCTGCCCAGCCACCTCCTCGTCGGCAGCCCCGAGGAGATCCTCGCCCGGCTCACCAGCCCGGCCACCCGCGACGAGATCGCCACCACCGCCAGCCACCGCCACGAAGGCCGCACCCTGGCCGAGATCGCCGAGGCCACCGGCGCCGAACCCGTCGACGCCCTCATCGACGTCCTGGTCACCGAGCGGCTGCGCGCCGCGATGATCCACTTCAGCATGCACGAGGACGACCTCGAACTCGCCCTGGCCGACCCGCGCACCGCCATCGGCTCCGACGGCCTGCCGCCCGGCACCGGCGGCCGACCGCACCCCCGCCTGACCAGCACCTTCCCCCGCGTCCTCGGCCGCTACACCCGCGACCGCGAAGTGCTCACCCTGCCCGAGGCCGTGCACCGGATGACCTGGCTGCCCGCGCAGATCTTCGGCATCCCCGACCGCGGCCTGATCGCTCCCGGCAAGGTCGCCGACCTCGTCGCCTTCGACCCGCGAACGGTCCGCGACCGCGGCGACTACCAGGACCCGCTGCAGCAGCCCGCCGGGATCCCGTGGGTGTGCCAGGGCGGCCGCACCGTCGTCGAGGACGGCCGATACCTCGGCCCCCGCAGCGGAATCCGCCTCACCCCGCGAAGCTGATCGCCGTCGAGGCGATCTTTTCCGGTGTGTGCTGATGTGAGTTCGGGTTCGGGATTTAATTTCGATCAACACTGAAATGATAGAGATCAGTATCGTTCCTGATCAACGTCGATCACCTGCTCGACCGGGCGATTCCGATCAGCCCCTGAGCGGGTCGCGATGCGATCTCCAGTGCCGAGAAGCACCATCGGGCAATCACTTCCGCGTCGAAAGGAGCCGGGCATGACGCTCTCCGACCCCCTCACCGCCCACCAGCGCTACGACTCCTTCGACCCGGACCACGACGACCTCCACCTCCCCGCCCAGGACCGCACCGAGCCCGACCTCGACGATCTCGATGAGAGCCACCTGATCCGCGGCTACGACTGACGCGACAACCCCGATTTGAAGGTTTGACATCGGCAGGCCGGTGATCACGAGCAAAAGTCTCAAAGAGCACTTCAACGATAAAGTTGAAGGCATGGACACCCGCGAGAACACCGGCCTGACCGAGGCCGACATCATCGAGCACACCCGCAACCTGCCCGGCGTCGTGGCGGAAACGGCCGACGAAGCCAGCGGCGCCCCGGAAATCGCCTGGGGCGACACGTTCTTCCACTACGACCCGGAAGGCCGCGACCCCGCCGACCGGCCGTTCCCGTTCGCCACGATCGTCACCAAGGACTACACCGGGTTCGACACCGCCTCGAACGTCGACCGCCCCGGCGTGTACCGCCTCAACATCAACGTCGGCCGCACCGAGTTCCACCGGCTCGTCGGCCACACCCCCGCCGCGCACGCCACCCACCACGACGAGTTCGACTACACCACCCTGGACCAGGTCCTCCCCCACCCCACCTACGCGGCCCAGGGCTGGATCTCGATCCTCAACCCCGGACCGCGCACCGCCGACCAGGCCCTGGCCCTGATCACCCAGGCCCACGCCCGCGCGGCACAACGCCACCGCTGAGCCGCTCCGCGGCTGGCCACCCCGGCCAGCCGCAACCCCGCGCTCACACCTCCCGCGCCAGCAGCTCCCGAAGCGCGCCATCGATGAACGCCGTGTCCACCGGATTCATCCCCGCACCCGCGAAGTGCCCCCACGCACCGGGGATCACCCGCAGCTCCGCCCCCGGAACGCGCGCGACCTCCCACTCGTTGTCCTCCGGCGGGAAGTACAGGTCCTGCTGAGCGGGCATGATCACCGCCGCCGCCCGGATGCCCGCCAGCGCCTCCTCGATCCCGGCGCACCCCGGAGTCGCCCCGAGATCGGCGTTCTGCCAGGTCCACAACATCGCCAGCAGGTTGTTCGCATCCCGCCCGAGGAACAACGCCTCCCAGTACCCGACCAGGAAGTCCTCCAGGCTCCCGTAGTCCAGCTCGGACTCGAAGATCCGCTCCCGGTAGAACTGCTGGCTGAACCCCCACCCCGCGTACACCCGCGCCATCGCCCGCAACCCCGTCGTGGGCTGGGTGTCGTACCAGCCGTCGCGCCACGCCGCATCAGCGGTCAGCGCGGCCTTGACCCCCTCCAGGAACACGATGTTGTGCACGCTGGTCTTCGCCGCACCGCAGAACGGCAGGATCCGCCGCACCACCTCCGGATGGCTCAGCGCCCACTGGTAGGTCTGCGCCGCCCCCATCGACCACCCGGTCACCAGCTCCAGGCGCTCGATCCCCAAGTGCTCGGTGACCAGCCGGTGCTGCAACCGCACGTTGTCGTGCACCGTCACGCGCGGGAACCGCGCCCGGTCGTGCGGCGGCGGCGTGTTGCTCGGCGACGACGACAGACCGTTGCCCAGCATGTTCGGCACGATGATGAAGTACCGCGAGGGGTCCAGCGCCATGCCCTCGCCGATCAGCCACTCGTTGTCGTAGTGCTGACCCGAGTACCAGGTCGGGTACACGATCGCGTTGGACCGGTCCGCGTTCAGCTCGCCGTAGGTCTGGTACGCCAGCTTCGCATCCCGCAGGGTGGCGCCGCCCTGCAGCCGGACATCGCCCAGCTCGAACACCTGGTAGTCCATCGCAGCCCTCCGACCCCCGCGGTGCTCGCGGGAACGACCCGTCCGCCACCTCGACCAGTCTGGGCCGGACCGGGCGCGTGCACCACCGCCGAACACCGGCGGCGGTGCACGCCGGGCCCTACTCCACCAGCAGGTCCTCGATGGTGATCGGGATGTGGCGGACCCGGATCCCCGTGGCGTTGTAGACCGCGTTGGCCACCGCCGCCGCCACGCCGACCGTGCCGATCTCGCCCAGCCCCTTCGACCCGACGGCGTTGTGCAGCGTGTCCGGGTACTGGACGAACTCGACCTCGGCCTCGGGGATGTCGGCGTTCACCGGCACCAGGTAACCGGCGAAGTCACCGTTGGCCAGCCGACCGCTCCCCTCGATCTCCAACGCCTCGTGCAGCGCCGCCGACACACCCCAGATCATCCCGCCGAGCGCCTGGCTGCGCGCCGCCTTCTCGTTGATGATCCGCCCGCAGTCGAACACGCCGAGCATCCGCGACAACCGCGTCTCGCGCGTCCACTTGTGCACCCGCACCTCGCAGAACTGCGCCCCGAACGAGCTGAACGAGTGCTTCGTCAGCTCCTCGCCCGGCGCCGACGAACCGGTCGCCGACAACGACTCGCGGTTCACCGCCCGCAGCAGCTCGCCGAAGCTCAACGCGCGACCGTCCTCGGCCAGCACCCGACCGTCCTCGTAGGACACCTCCGCCCCCTCGAACGGCGCGCCCGGCGCCGACGCCAGGGCCAGCAGCGCATCGATCACCTCGGTGGCGGCGACCATCACCGCCGAACCCGCGCTCGCGGTGGCGGTCGAACCGCCGGACATCCCGCCCGGCGGGAACGCCGAATCGCCCAGCCGCGGCGTGATCCGCTCCACCGGAACGGCCAGCGACTCCGCCCCCACCAGGGCCAGCACCGTGAGCAGACCGGTACCCGGGTCCGCACCGCTGGTCGAGATCACCGCCGTCTCATTCGCCCGCAAGGTGATCTCGACGGTGGCCGGGAACCGCAGCGCGGGGAACATCGCCGTGGCCACCCCCATGCCCACCAGCCAGTCCCCGTCCTCGCGACCGCGCGGCGAGCGCTGCGCCCACCCGAACCGCTCCGCACCGATCTGGAAGCACTCATCGAGGTGCTTGCTGGACCACTGCAGGTCCTTGCCCGGCGGCGCGATCGAGCTGTTCCGCCGCCGCAGCTCGATCGGATCCACACCCAGCTCCACCGCCAGCTCGTCGATCGCGCTCTCCAGCGCGAACGACCCCGGCGCCTCCCCCGGCGCCCGCATGAACGTGGTCGGCGGGATGTGCAGCGGCACGATCTTCTGGCTGACCGCCAGGTTCTGCGTCGCGTACCACTCCCGCGACGTGCCGTGCGAGGTCGGCTCCACGAACGAGCGGTCCGCCGCGGTGCTGCACCACGAGTCGTGCCGCAACGCGATCAGCGTGCCGTCCTCGGCCGCACCCAAGGCGATCTTCTGCACCGTCGCGGCGCGACCGGCCGTCGCGGTGAACACCTGCTCCCGGGTCAGCGCCGCCTTCACCGGCCGCCCGAGCACCCTCGCCGCCGCAGCAGCCAAGTACGCCGGGGCCGAAGTGCGCCCCTTGCCGCCGAAAGCCCCGCCCACGAACGGGTTCAGCGCGCGCACCGACGTGATGTCCACGCCCAGCGCGCTGGCCAGCTCGGCGGCCTGCAGGTCCGAGCCCTGGTTCCCGCTGTAGACGGTCAGCGTGCCGTCCTCCCACACCGCCACCGCCGAGTGCGGCTCCATCGCGGCGTGGTTCTGCGTCGCGGTGCGGTACGTCGCCTCCACCACCACGCTGCTGGCCGCGAAGGCGTCCTCGATGGACTCCACGCCCTCCGCCAGCACCTCGACGTCCTCGGTGCCGGGCGCGTCCTCGGCCGTCGCCAGCCCCTCCTCCAACGACGTCGACGCCGGACGCTCCCGGTAGGTGACCCCGACCAGCATCGCCGCGTCCCGCGCCCGCTCGAAGGTCTCGGCCACCACGAAACCGATCGGCTGGCCGTAGTAGGTGACCTCCCGGTCCTGCAGCGGAACCCAGGACTCGCCGAACAGCGGCGACTGCGGCCTGTTCAGCTCCAGCGGCTCGAACGGCGTGTAGACCCCGAGCACCCCGGGAGCGCTCTCGGCCGCCGCGACGTCCATCGACTCGATCTCGCCGTGCGCGATGGTGCTGAGCACGAGATACCCGTAGGCCGTGCCCGGGAAGTTGTGGTCCGCCCCGTACTTGGCCTGCCCGGTGACTTTCAGCGGACCGTCCAACCGGCTGGTCACAGGCTGCTCCCTTCGGTCAGTTCGAGCAGTGCGCGGACCACCGTCCGCTTCAGCAGCGGCACCTTGAAACCGTTGCCGGACAACGGCCGGGCCCCCTCCGCCGCCACCGACGCCGCGTCCTCGAAGGACGCCTGCGCCACCGGCGCGCCGCGCAGGGCCTCCTCGACCGCGGGCAGCCGCCACGGCACCGTCGCCACCCCGCCGACCGCCACCCGCGCGTCGACGATGCGGGAATCCCGCACGTCCAGCGCCACTGCGGCCGAGCACAGCGCGAACTCGTAGGACTGCCGGTCCCGCACCTTGACGTAGGTGGAGCGCGACGCCCAGTCCAACCGGGGCACCACGACCTCGCTGATCAGCTCACCGGGGCGCAGGTCGGTCTCGACCTCGGGGGTGTCCCCCGGAACCCGGTAGAAATCGGCCAACCGGACCACGCGGCTGCCCCCGGAGCTGACCAGCCGCACCTCCGCGTCGAGCGCGACCAGCGCCACCGCCAGATCGCTGGCGTGCGTCGCCGCGCACGAATCGCTGGTGCCCAGCACGGCGTGCATCCGGTTCGCCCCGGACAGCGCCGGGCATCCGCTCCCCGGATCCCGGCGGTTGCACGGCATCGCGACGTCCCGGAAGTACGAGCACCGGGTCCGCTGCATCAGGTTCCCGCCGATGCTCGCCATGTTCCGCAACTGCTGGGAAGCGCTCAGCAGCAGCGCCCTGGAGATCGCCGGGTACACCCCGGGGTGCGCCGCGACGTCGCTCATCCGCTCCAGCGCACCGATCCGCAGCCCGTCGCCGGTGTCGATGCCGCGCAACGGCAGCCCGTTGATGTCCACGACCTGCGCCGGGGTGAGGACGTCGAGCTTCATCAGGTCGACGAGGGTGGTCCCGCCCGCCAGGAACGCACCCGGTTCGGCCAGCGCCGCTTCGACGGTCGGCGGCGCGGTCAGCTCAAAGGGACGCATCGGATCGCCTCGCTCGTTCAACCGCCGCAACGATGTTCGGGTAGGCCGCGCAGCGGCAGAGGTTGCCGGACATGAACTCGCGGACGTCCTCGACGTCCTGCTCGACCGCCGCGACGGCCGACATGATCTGCCCGGAGGTGCAGAACCCGCACTGCAGGGCGTCCTGGTCGACGAACGCCTGCTGGACCGGGTGCAGCTGCCCCTCCTCGGCCAAGCCTTCCACGGTCGTCACCGGCTGCTTCACGGTGGCGGCCAGGGTCAGGCACGAGAGCACGGGTCGGCCGCCGACGTGCACGGTGCAGGCACCGCACTGGCCGCGGTCGCAGCCCTTCTTCGGTCCGGTCACGCCGAGCTGCTCCCGGAGCGCGTCCAGGAGCGTCACGCCGGGATCGACGCTGAGCCGCTCGGTCGTGCCGTTGATGTCGATTGAGATGTCCACTGGGTCCCTTTCCCGCGGACCGACCCCAGGACGGCCGCGGTGGCGTGGATGATCGTGGTGGGAGTGATGTGGAGACCGGGGCCGGAACCGGTCCGGCCGCGCAACCGACGCTAGCGGATACTTATCCGCTTCGCAAACGTCCACCTGTCCGCAGCTTGCCGCACTCCGCGCGGACCGTGCACTACATTTCAGGCAGCAGGCGGCCAACGTGGAGGGACGATGACGACGGGCTCGGTCAGCCCCCGGCGCGCGGACACCCGCCGCAACCACGAGCGCATCCTCGCCGCGGCGGCGAACGCGCTGGCCACCTCCGGCGAGATCTCGTTCAACGCCATCGCCAAGCAGGCCGGTGTCGGGGTCGGCACGGTGTACCGGCACTTCGCCAACCCGGAAGCGCTCGTCATCGCCGTCTACCGGCGCGAGCTGCAGCACCTGGTCGACGTCGTGCCGGACCTGCTCGCCCGGCACCCCCCGGAGCAGGCCTTCCGCACCTGGATCACCGAGCACCTGGTCCGCTACATGATGACCAAGCGCGGCCTGGCCAAAGCGCTCGGCGCCGCCATCTCCTCGCACAGCGAGATGCTGACGAAGGCGCACGAAGCGATGCGCGGCGCGCTCAGCGCCCTGCTGGAGGCCAACGTCGAGGCGGGCACCGTCCGCCGCGACCTGGAGCCGGAGACGGTCCTGCGCGCCCTGGGCGGACTGCTCTACCTCGACCCCAGCTGCGACTGGCACAGCCCCACCGCGAAGCTGATCGACCTGCTGTGGTGGGGCATGACCCCGTCCACCTCTGGCTGACCCTCGCCCCTTCCTGGCTTTTCGTGCTGTTCTTCGGTGGTGAGATTTAATTTCGATCAACACTGAAACGAAAGACGCAACAAAACTCAATGCGCGGTTCGCTCTGCGGATAACCGGTGGCAGGCGCTGTCCGCTTGCGCCAGCGTGATCCCATGCCCGAATTCCGCTTCGCCTACAACATCTTCAGCCTGGACTCCCCCGAGACCTTCGCCGCGACCTGCCGCCGCGCCGAGCAGCACGGGTACGACACCGTGTTCGCCGGGGACCACCTCGGCATCGCCTCCCCCTTCCCCACGCTCGTCGCCGCGGCGCAGGCGACGGAACGGCTCGCGGTCGGCACCCTGGTGCTCAACGCGCCCTTCTGGAACCCCGCGCTGCTGGCCCGCGAGATCGCCACCACCGACCTGCTCACCGGCGGGCGGCTGGAGGTCGGGCTCGGCGCGGGGCACATGAAGTGGGAGTTCGACGCGGCAGGCATCCCGTGGCAGCCGTTCGGCGAGCGCGCCGACCAGCTCGAATCGCTGATCGCCGAGCTGACCGAGCTGTTCGCCGCCGACGGCTACGAGCAGCAGGCCGCGCTCCGGGAGAACTTCGGCATCCCCGCGCTGCGACCGGTCCAGCGCACCGGTTTCGGCGGCTACGGGCCACCGCTGATCGTCGGCGGCACCGGCGACCGCATCCTGCGGATCGCCGCGCGCACCGCCGACGTCATCGGCATCGCCGGCGCCTTCCAGGTCCCCGGGCAACCGCCCGGCACGCTGCGCCTCGCCACCGCCGCCGAGACCGCCGAACGGGTGCGCTTCGCCCGCGAGCACGCCAGTGACCGCGCCGACCAGGTGCGGTGGCAGGCGCTGTCCCAGGCCGTCGTGGTCACCGACGACCGCCGCGCCGCGGCCGAGGAGTTCCTGGCCAGGTCCGGGCAGACCATGACCGTCGACGAACTGCTCGACACGCCGTTCGTCTTCATCGGCACGGTCGAGCAGATGGCCGAGCAGATCTTGGCCAACCACGACCGCTACGGCTTCACCTACTACGCGGTCCACGGCCCCTACATGGACGCCTTCGCCCCGGTGATCGAACGCGTCCGCGCCCTGAGCGGGTAGGCCGACACCCGCACCGGGTCCTTGATCTAGTGTCCGGTGGTGTGGTGAACGATCTCTCGCTGGCCACCGGCCAGCGCTCGCTGGGCGACCCGGACCTCCGCTACCCCCTGTGGCCGCCGCTGACCCGCGGTTGTCCGGCCAGCAGCACCGACACCACCAGCTACCCCGTCGAGGTCGACTACGACTACGACCGGGTGCCGGTCGAGCTGTTCCAGCAGCCGGTCGGCAGCGGGCTGGACCGGTGGGCCCCGCTGCTGCCGCCGCTGCGGGCCCCCGGCCTCGGCGAGGGCGGCACGCCGCTGATCGAGATCCCCGCCGACGGGGTGTTCATCAAGGACGAGTCGCGGAATCCGACCTGGAGCCACAAGGACCGGCTCAACCGCGTCGCGGTGAGCGCGGCAGCAGGCGTCGGCGCACCCGGCGTCGTGGTCGCCTCCTCGGGCAACCACGGCGCTTCCGCCGCTGCGTACGCGGCTCGCGCCGGTCTACGGTGCGTCGTGCTCACCTCGGCCGAGGCACCGCCCGCCGTCAACTCGTTCGTCCGCTCCTACGGGGCCGTCGTGCTGTCGGTGCCGACTCCCGCGCGCTGGCCGCTGCTGCGCCGGATCGCCGCCGAGACCGGGTTCCACCCGGTCAGCAACTCCACGACGACGCACACCGGCCACGCGTTCGGGCCCGAGGGGTACAAGACGATCGCCTACGAGATCTTCGCCGAGATCGGCGTCCCCGCAGCGCTGTTCGTGCCGACCGGGTACGGCGAACTGCTCTTCGGCGCGTGGAAGGGCTTCGCCGAACTCGTCCGCCTCGGCCTCGCCCCCGCGACTCCCCGGATGTTCGCCTGCGAGCCCGCCGCGGGCGGACCGCTGAACCGCGCCCTCGCCGAGGGCCTCCCGGCGACCTCGGTCGAGATCGGGCCGACCGACGCCTACGGGATCAACTGCCCGGTGGGCGGCTACCGGGCGACCGTGGCGGTGCGGGAGAGCGTCGGGCGCGCGCTGCTGGTCGACGACGCGGAGCTGGCGCAGGCCCAGCAGGACCTGGGCCGCTCCGGGCTCTGGTACGAGCTCTCCTCGGCCGCCGGGCTCGCGGGGTTCCGGCAGGTGCGCGACGAGTTCGACGGACCCGTGGTGTGCGTGGCGACCTCCAGCGGCTTCAAGGACATCGGCGTCGGCGGCGTGCAGCCGGAGGTCGTCGATCCGGACTGGGACGTGGTGCGCCGCAGGCTGCGGACCGCCGACATCGCCTGCTGATCAGCGCCGCCACACCAGCAGCGGCCCGCCCGGCCGCTGGACCTCCCCCGCGACGGCGAACCCGAGCTTCTCCGCTACACGCTGGGACGGCTCGTTGCCCGGGTCGGTCATGATCACCACCGGCCGGTCGGCCTGGGTCCGCTCCGCCCAGCCGACCGCCGCTCGCGCCATCTCGGAGGCGTATCCCCTCCCCCAGTGCGCGGGGCTGAAGCGGTAGAAGAGGTTGAGCACCGGTTCCTCGCCCACGGTGTGGAACCGCAGTCCACCGAACCCGATGACCTGCTCGGCCCCGGGCAGCACCACCGCCCAGTACCCGATGCCGTCCCGCCGCCAGTCGGCCTGCCACTGCGCCAGCATCTCCCCCGCGTCCGCCGCCGACGGCGGGCCGGACGGGTTGAACCGGTGGGTCTCCGGGTCGGACAGGATGGCCACCGCTGCGGGCTGGTCATCGGCGCGGACCCGGCGCAGGACGAGCCGGTCGGTGCGCATCTCATCGGGTTCGAGCGTCACACCGGCGACCGTGGGCCTGGGGTCTGACGTCGGAGCTGTTCTGGGTTCCCGGGCCGAGCTCGAGGTTGAATTTCAGTCAACACTGAAGAGATCGAGCTAATTGACGCTTGAGATGTGACACATCAAGATCGGCACTGAGTGCCGCCTTCTACCGGAGTTCGCGGAGCGCGTCCTCGAGCTGCTTGAGCACCACGCCCGTCGGGGCCGAGGTGCGGACGACGCCCACGACCACGTTCTCCCCCTCGACGACGGACGGCTCCACTGTGGACCGCCGACCGGACAGCGCCTCGGTGACCTGCTCGATCGCCTCGCGCAGCAGGCGCTTGGCGTCCAGCGCTCCCCCGCTCTTCAGCCACTGCCGGAGCACGTGGTTGTGCGCGGCGACCACCGCCGCGGCCGCCACCGCGGCCCGCAGGTCCCCGCCGGGCTCCCCCGCGTAGCGCTCGCGCAGGTAGCGGGCGAACACCCGCTGGTAGCGGTCGATGCTGGCGATCTCCTTGTCGCGCAGCGACGGAACCTCGCGGGTCAGCTCGAACCGCTTGAGCGAGACCTCCGGCTCGACCAGGTACATCTCCAGCACCACCTCGGCGGTGCGCCCGAGCACCACCAGCGGGTCCGCCGCCGGATCGGCGCCCTCGAGCAGCTCGACCACCTCGGCCAGGCGCTCGTCGTGCCCGGGGAACACGACGTCCTCCTTGGACCGGAAGTAGCGGAAGAACGTGCGCCGCCCGACGCCCGCCGCGTCCGCGATCTGGTCCACAGTGGTCGCCTCGAAGCCCTGCGCGGCGAACAGCTCGAGCGCGGCCAGCGCCAGGGCGCTGCGCACCCGTCGGCGGCCGTGCGCGGTTCGACCGGAGCGGCGTTTCGGCGCAGGGGTCACTACCTCGGGCATGGCCGGAATATAGCACCGGCCCGCGTTGCTAGTGGCACTCAGTGCCGTTACGATGGCGGTCGCAATCAGCGTCCGCGAGCTGCGCGGACCGGCGACGGACTCCCCCACCGGGCACGGCGGCGGGAACGAGGAGGCACCCGGTGAACCCGAACTTCGGCATTTACCAGCTGGCCGAGGAGCACGACGCCCTGCGCGAGGCGGTGCGCGACCTGGCCGAGAAGGAGATCGCCCCGCACGCGGCCGAGGTCGACGAGCAGGAGCGCTTCCCCCGCGAGGCGCGCGAGGCGCTGGTCAAATCCGGGTTCGCCGCGGTGCACGTCCCGGAGGCCTACGACGGGCAGGGCGCGGACTCGGTGGCCACCTGCATCGTGATCGAGGAGGTGGCGCGCGTCTGCTGCTCGTCCTCGCTGATCCCGGCGGTGAACAAGCTCGGCACCATGCCGATCCTGCTGTCCGGCTCCGAGGAGCTGAAGAAGCAGGTGCTGCCGTCGCTCGCCTCGGGCGAAGCGATGGCCTCCTACGCGCTGTCCGAGCGCGAGGCCGGCTCCGACGCCGCGGCGATGAAGACCCGGGCCCGGCTCGACGGCGACCACTGGGTGCTCAACGGCAGCAAGTGCTGGATCACCAACGGCGGCGTGTCCACGTGGTACACCGTGATGGCGGTGACCGACCCGGACAAGGGCGCCAACGGCATCAGCGCGTTCGTCGTGCACGCCGACGACCCCGGCTTCGTGGTGGGGCCGAAGGAGAAGAAGCTCGGCATCAAGGGCTCGCCGACCGCGGAGCTGTACTTCGAGGACTGCACCATCCCGGCCGACCGGATCATCGGCGAGCCCGGCACCGGCTTCAAGACGGCGCTGCGCACCCTGGACCACACCCGGCCCACCATCGGCGCGCAGGCCGTCGGCGTCGCCCAGGGCGCGCTGGACGCCTCGCTGGCCTACGTCAAGGAGCGCAAGCAGTTCGGCAAGGCGATCGCCGACTTCCAGGGCGTGCAGTTCATGCTCGCCGACATGGCGATGAAGATCGAGGCCGCCCGCAACATGGTCTACCTGGCCGCGGCCCGCGCCGAGCGCGGCGAGCCCGACCTCGGCTTCATCTCCGCGGCGGCGAAGTGCTTCGCCTCCGACGTGGCCATGGAGGTCACCACCGACGCGGTGCAGCTGTTCGGCGGCGCGGGCTACACCCGCGACTTCCCGGTCGAGCGGATGATGCGCGACGCCAAGATCACCCAGATCTACGAGGGCACCAACCAGATCCAGCGCATGGTCATGGCGCGCAACCTGCTCAAGGGCTGAGCTCGCGATCGGGGGCCGGGCGCGACTCCGGCCCCCGCGCCGACGTGCCCGCGAGCGCTCCGAGATGACCGCGGCCGGTGCTGGCACCAGACTGGTAGGCGCACCCGGACAGGAGGGCACGTCATGCACGCGGTACGCGACTTCTTCGCCTTCATCGGACGGCTCGGCATCGGCATCGTCCTGATCGCGCACGGCTGGCAGAAGCTCGTCGACTACGGGATGGGCGCGGTCGCGGACAGCTTCGCCCAGATGAACATCCCGCTGCCGCAGCTGTCCGCCTGGTTCACCGCGCTGGTGGAGCTGGTCGGCGGCGCCTTCCTGATCCTCGGGCTCCTGCTGCCGCTGGTCGGCATCCTGATCGCCGTCGTGATGGCGGGCGCGGTGTTCTTCGTGCACCTGCCGCACGGCATCTTCTCGCCCGAGGGCTTCGAACTCCCGCTGATCATCGGGGTGGCCGCCCTCGCGCTGGGGTTCAACGGGGGCCGCTGGTCCATCGACCACGGGCTGTTCGGCCGCCGCCGCAGCACCCCGACCGAGCCGGAGCCCAGCAGCACCTGACGGCTACTCCGCTTCGACCTCGCGCTGCTGCCGCGCCGCCAGGTAGTTGCCCGACTCCGCGTACAGGCTGGTCAGCAGCCAGGCGCCGACGCCGATGTCGTCCCCGATGCCCAGCAGCGGCAGGAACTCGGGGATGAAGTCGATCGGCGAGATCACGTAGACGACCGCGATCAGCCACAGCAGCAGCTGGTAGCGCGGCAGCACCGGATTGCGGCCGCGGGCCGTCGCCGCGATCATCCCCGGCACCGCCCGCGCCCTGCGCAGCGGGCTGCCCACCGGCGTCGCCCGGTGCGCGCGGACCGCCGCCAGCAGCGGGACCCGACGGCGCACCGCGGCCGCCGCCCCGGCCAGGAGCATGCCCAGCCCGGCGGCGATCAGCCCGACCGGCAGCAGCCAGCCGCCCGCCGCGTCCCCGCCGTACACCACCGCCACGACCGCACCGGCCACCAGCAGCAGCCCACCGACCACGATCATCGCTCGTCCCCCGTTCCGGACCCGTGCGATCAGGTTGCCACGTCCCGCGCTCGTCCGGCGGATCCGGGTGATCCGTGGCACGGTCGGCGGGAGCTGGTCGACTTCCGCCGGAAGTCGCCGACGCTGGGGAGGAACGTGGTCGACCAGGCCGAATCCCAGGTGCGCGGCACCTCGCTGGCCCGCGCGAGCGCGACGATGGCCGTGGCCACCGCCACCAGCCGGGTCAGCGGGCTGCTGGCGAAGGTGCTGCTGGTCGCCGTGCTCGGCCTCGGCGTGGTCAACGACTCCTACACCGTGGCCAACACGCTGCCGACGGTGGTCAACGAGCTGCTGCTGGGCGGGGTGCTCACCAGCATCGCCGTTCCGCTGCTGGTGCGCGCGCAGCAGCGGGGACAGCGCGAGGGCACCGAGTACGCCCGGTGGATGATCACCATGGGTGGGGTGCTGCTGCTGGTGGCCACCACAGCAGCGGTGGCCGCCGCTCCCCTGCTCACCGAGCTCTACCTGGGCCCGGACACCCGGGCGAACGCGGCGCTGACCACGGCCTTCGCCTACCTCCTGCTGCCCGGCATCGTCTTCTACGGGCTGTCCGCGCTGCTGCAGGCCATCCTCAACGTGCGCGGCGTGTTCGGCACCCCCGCGTGGGCTCCGGTGGTGAACAACCTCGTGGTGATCACCACGGTCGTGGTGTACGCGCTGGTGCCCAGCGAGATCTCCACCCACCCGGTGCGGATGGGTGAGCCGAAGCTGCTGGTCCTGGGCATCGGCACCGCGCTGGGCATCGCCGCGCAGACGCTGATCATGGTGGTGTCGCTGCGGCGCAGCGGCTTCCGCTACCGGTGGCGCTGGGGCTGGGACCGGCGGCTGTCGGAATTCGGCGGTCTAGCTGGCTGGGTGGTGCTCTACACGCTGGTCAGCCAGGTGGGCATGGTGGTGATCACCCGCGTGACCGGCCAGGGCACCCCGGGCAGCGTCGCGACGTTCAACTACGCCTGGCTGCTGTCCCAGGTGCCCTACGGGGTGCTCGGCGTCTCGCTGCTGACCGCGCTCATGCCGCGGATCAGCAAGGCCGCCGCGGCCGAGGACACCTCCGCCTTCGTCGCCGACCTGGCGCTGGGCACCCGGATGAGCTCGGTGCTGCTGATGCCGATCAGCGCGCTGCTGGTCGTCGCGGGCGGCCCGCTCGCGGTGGCGTTCTTCTCGCTGGGCGCCAGCGATGTGGCCGCCGCCGACCGGCTCGGGTACGCCCTGGCCGCGGCCGCGCTCGGGGTGGTCCCGTTCGCCATCACGATGCTCCAGCTGCGCGCCTTCTACGCCATGCACGACGCCCGCACCCCGACCTGGATCAACGTGATCATGGTCGTGGTGCGCAGCGCGCTGTGCTACCTGGTGCTGGCCACCGCGGATCCCCGCGACCTGGTCGTCGGGGTGACCGCAGCGATGTCGGCGAGCTTCGCGGTCGGCGCGATCGCCGGGCAGATCTGGCTGCACTGCCGGGTGGGCCGCCTGCGGACCAGGAGCACACTGGTCGCGATCGGGCGCAGCATCGCCGCGACCGCCCTCGGGTGCGCCTGCTCCATCGCGGTCGTGGCGGCCGTGCGCGGCGCCTTCGGCCCGCTCGGGCCAGCGGCCGACGCGTGGATCTCGCTGATCATCCACACCGTGGTGGTGCTGGGGGTCAGCTTCGCCGCGCTGGCGCTGTTCCGGGCACCGGAGCTGAAGCCCGCAGTCGCCCGGTTGGCCCGGATCGTCCGGCGCTGAGGGCTCACTTGCGGTTGCGCGCGGGCGGTTTGCTCCGCTGGGCGCGGAGGGCCCGCAGTTCGGGCGGGTCCGGCAGCGGCTCCAGCGGCTCGCCGATCGCCCACTCCAGCAGCAGGTCCGCCAGCCTCGGGTTGCGCGCCAGGACCGGGCCGTGCATGTAGGTGCACACCACGTGTCCCCGCACCACGCCCTCGGCGGAGTCGTGCCCGTTGCCGATGCCCCGCACGACCCGGCCGAGCGGGCGCGAGTCGGCGCCCACCCGGGTCCGGCCCAGGTGGTTCTCGAACCCGGTCAGCATCCCGATGCCCATCAGCGTCGACTGCGTCGTGACCTCGCCGATCGCCCGCCCGTCACCGGGTTCGGTGTCGGCGTCGACCAGCCCGAGCCCCTCGTGCCGCGCGCCGTCGCCGGTGACGAAGCTGGTCCCCAGGACCTGCAACCCGCCGCAGACGCCGAGCACCGGGACGCCGCGGTCCACCGCGCTGCGCAGTCCCCGCCCGCGGCGGAGGAACCGCACGGCCGCGACCTGCGCGACGTCCTCTCCCCCGCCGACCAGGTACAGGTCGCAGGACTCCGGCACCGCGTCCCAGGAGGACAGCACCGTCACCGTCTCGCTGTCGATGTTGCGCCACTTCAGCCGCTGGGCCAGCACGATCACGTTGCCCCGGTCGCCGTAGGTGCCCAGCAGGTCCGGCAGCACCAGGGCCAGGCGGACCCGGTCGCGCATCATGACCGGCTCCGGGCGACGAGATCGCGGAACGCGGTGTAGTTGGCGATGATGTCCGGCACCCCGTCCTCGGTCCCGGCCAGGGCGTCGTCCACCGTGGCCGAGACGGTGGCCGGGACCCCGGCGTAGTGCAGCCGCACCGCGAGGTCGAGCGCGCGGTCCCCGGCCAGCCGCACCGGACGACCGCCCAGCAGCTCGAAGTCGACGTCCCAGAGCCAGGACACGTCGTAGCCGTCGGCCTCCCGGCTGTTGACCACCAGCACCAGCGGGTGCTGCTCGGCGGAGACCAGGTCGAGCATCTCCAGCCAGCTCGCCGGGTTCTTCGCCAGCAGCAGGCGCACCGCGCGGCCCGCCAGCCGCACCGTGCCGTAGCGGCCCGCGGCCTGGCTGATCTGCTGGATGCGCTGCACGGCTGCGCCGTGGTCGCAGCCCAGGCGCTCCGCGGCGGCGAGCGCGAACGTCGCGTTGACCCGGTTGACCTGGCCGGGCAGGGCCAGGTCGAGCTCGTAGCGGGTGCCGTCGGCGGCGACCGCGGCATCGGCGGTGACCGTCCAGTCCGCTTCGGGGCGGGACAGGCCGCACTCGCAGCGCCAGTCCCCGTCGGCGTCGCCGAGGAACGCGCCGCAGCGCGGGCAGTTCAGCGCGTCGCCCTTCCAGCGGGCGCCGCCGGAGATCCACGTGACGCCGGGGTGGTCGGCGGCCGCGAACACGATGTTCGGGTCGTCCCGGTTGGCGATCACGTGCGCCCCGGGCGCTCGGGCGAGAGCGCGTCGCAGGCTCTCGGCCACCGTCCGGATCTCACCGACCCGGTCCAGCTGGTCCCGGCTCAGGTTGAGCAGCAGGATCACGGCCGGTTCGAACTGCTCGGTCACCTGCGCCAGGTGCAGCTCGTCGACCTCCAGCGCGGCGAAGGGCGCACCGGGCCGGGTCATCAGCGCGGCGACGTGGCCGTCGAGCATGTTGGCCCCGGTGGCGTTGCTGACCGCCGGGGCTCGCGAGCGCAGCGCCTCGGCCACCATCCGGGTCGTGGTGGTCTTGCCGTTGGTGCCGGTCACCATCACCACGCGCCGACCGAGCGCCAACCTGCGCAGGGCCTGCGGCTGCAGGGCCAGTGCCAGCCTGCCGCCGATCATCGCGCCGCTGCCCAGGCCGAGCCGCCGCGACATCGTGGCGGCCAGCCGTCCCAGGTCGATCGCGATGGTGGTCCGCAGGTCGAGCCGGTGCGCGCCGCGGGGCGGCGGCTGCACCGGTGCGGGCACGACCTGCCAGCGCTGCTGCGAGCGCTGTCCGGTTTCCGGCCCGGTGTCCCGCGTGGTCTCGGCCATGCACCCCTCCCCCTCGATCACCCGCTGCTGCGCGCGGGCTTCCCGGGTCAGCGGGGGCGGCGCGTCACCACCACTCGGCCGCACCCGGTCGCGCCGCCCGTCGCTTCTTCGCCAGTGTGGCCCGGGATCGGCGATACAGCGCGACGATCAGCAGCAGCACACCGGCGGTGATCGCCGCTGGTCCCACCCAGCCGTGCAGGGTGCTGGTCAGCTCGACGAGCGCGGCCTGGTGACCGGTGGACATCGTGGCGTCCCTCCTTCCGCGCGAACTCGCTCCGCCCGGCCGGAGCCGGGACTCGTCGCCGCACATGATCCAGCCCGCACCAGGGCGGACGGGGTGCCAACATGCCGGGAAATCGCCCCATCGGGGACTTTTCACCGCCTCGGGGAACAGCGATCAACCGGCTGATCGGTCAGCATCGGACTGCGCCCGCGGCTGCGAGGGAGGCGGTATGACCCAAGTCCTGCTGCTGATCGCGTTGGGCGGGATCGCCCTGGGCGGGATCGGGTGGACCATCTGGGACATCCGCTCCGACCTGCGCCGCCGCAAGCTGTGACGGGAAACCCCGGACAGCACAAGGAACCCCGCCGGAGAGAGGCAGGCGGGGTTCCTTGTGGATCACCCGGTCGCGCGGACCGGGTGGGTCACTTCACGGTCAGCTGCTGACCCGGGAAGATCAGGTTCGCGTCGCTGATCACGTTGCGGTTCTTGTCGAAGATCGACTGCCACTCGACGCCGAACTTCGCACCGATGGTGCTCAGCGTGTCGCCGGCCTGCACGGTGTAGGTGCCCTCGACCGACACGGTCTTCTTGACCTGCGTCTTGACCTCGGTCTTGGTCTTGGTCTCGGTCTTCTTCGGGGTGACCTTCTTGGTGGTGCTGCTCGAGGCCACGTCCTGGTGCTCGGCGCCGCCGCCCTTGGTCAGCCCGGCCTTCTTGGAGCACACCGGCCAGGCGCCGGGGCCCTGCGCCTGGAGCACGCGCTCGGCGACCGCGATCTGCTGGGCCTTGGTGGCCTGCGAGGCGTTCGAGGCGTAGCTCGTGCCGCCGTAGGCCTTCCAGGTGGAGGCGCTGAACTGCAGGCCGCCGTAGTAGCCGTTGCCGGTGTTGATCGACCAGTTGCCACCGCTCTCGCACTGCGCGACGGCGTCCCAGGTGGACTGGGAGGCGGCGTTGGCCGGCATGGCCAGGGCGAACGGAGCGGCGACCACCGCTCCGGCCAGCGCCACCCGCGCGACGTTGCGGCTGGTGGCGGACTTGCGGTGCTTGCCTCGGGAGAAAGCCATGTTTCGTCTCCAGCAGCGCCTGCTCCTGCACCGGCGGCGGCGCACCGGGCCGATCGGGTTCGGCCTCCGGCGCGGACTGCCTCCGCGGGTCGTCAGGTCCCTGCCCCTGATGCGTGTCGGGGGTCGAGAAGCCCGCGGGGCAGGGTTCGGCGCTGCGGACTTCCGGTCTTGCGGTGTCGGCTCGGGGGTGCCGACGGGGGGCCACGCTACGTAGCAAGATTCCGCAGACCAAACCGTGAGCGGGTGGCCATGGTCACAGAAACGCGGACAAGATCGGCGCGATGTCGGCGTTTTCGCAGCTCGCCCCTTGATCGTTCGGCACGCTAAAAACTCAAAACCGATCACCCAGGGTGAGACATGGCCCACGACTCACCCGATCTAGCGAGTACTGAGCGCGATCAGGCATGTCCGATCAGTTCCGACGACGACGAAAAGGCCGCGAGCCCTCCAGGACCCACGGCCTTTCCTGCCCTCCGGTTCGTGCACCGATGCCGGATTTTGTTTTGGTCAGCACTGAAGTTATGAACAGCACCGACGATCGAAGTCGCGGACAACCGCGGGCCCGCGCCGGATCACTCCGTGCGGAGCCCCTCCGGGCGGGTGGCCCGGCGCGCAGCCGGGAGGCTGAGCGCGGTGACCACCACGACCGCGATCGCCGCGAAGGCCAACAGCCCGAGCATCCCGGGCACGTCGAAGGCGATCTCGTCCTCCTGCGAGATCACCACCACCAGCACCCCCATCAGCAGGCCGGTGACCGCGGCGAGCGCGGTGGCCACGAGCATCGGGACGGCGTTCTGCAGCAGCAGCGACCACGCCATCGTCCGGCGCGGCACCCCGACCGCGCCCAGCACCGCCAGCGGCCGCCGCCGCTCCTGGATCTGCTCGGCGGCCGAGACGAACAGGCTGCACCCGATCAGCGCGAACACCACCAGCGCCCCGGCGAGCAGGGCCAGCCGCGTGGCGGCCAGCACCGCGTCGCGCTCCTGGTCCGGTCGGGTGCGCACGGTGCCGTGATCGCCGCTGGTCATCGGTTCGACCAGGTGTGCTGCCGCCACGTTGCGGACGTGCTCGACGACCTCCGGCGGGGCTGCCGGGTCGAGCTGGAGCTGGATCCGGACCCGGCGCGTGCTGTCCGGGATCCCGGTCGCCGCGGCAGGGGTGACGTACAGCTCGACCTCGCCGTCCCGCGCGACGGGGTTGGCCGGTCGCACGGCGCCGGGAACCGTCCAGGACACCGGCTGCCCGGTGGTCGGCCGGTCCGTCGCGCCGTAATAGCTGTCGAGCAGCTGCAGCGTCGCACCGGCGACGTGCTCCCCGCCCGGTTGCGGGGTCGTGGCGAAGACGTCCCCGTCGGCGCAGTCGGTCACCACGGCCAGCGCGGCTATCTGCGCGCAGTCCGCGATGTGCACGGTCCAGTACGAGTCGGGGTCAGAGTTGCCGTAGCTGAGGAGTTCCGCCGAGCGCACGTCGACCCCGGGCAGCGCCTGCAGCTCGCGCACCGACTGCTGCACCGCCGCCGGGTCCTCCGGGAGCCCGGCGTCGACCAGCACCGAGCCGGTGGCGAAGTCCCGCCCCAGCACGCGTTCACCGGCCGAAGCGCCCACCGATGCGACGAGCGTCTGCAGCGCGATCACCCCGGTCACCACCACCGCGATGGCGCTGACCGATCGGGCGGCGGTCCCGCTGGTCATCTGGAGCCGCCGGACCGCGAGCTGCCACGCCGTGGAGCCACCGCCGAGCCGTCCCGCGATCCGCTCCACGCACCACGGAAGCAGCAGCGGGACACCGGCCAGGACCAGCACGACCGACACGAGGAAGACGCGGAGCGCGGACGTGCCGCCGACGCCCTCCAGGCCGATGACCACCAGCCCCAGGAGCCCGGCCACCACCGGCACCAGCCGCCAGGCCAGCTTCCGCGGCCGCGCCGAGGTCCGGCGGGCGACCTGCAGCGGCTGGACGATGCTGCGCCGCAGGGAGGCCGTGGTGACCAGCGCCGCCAGCGCCGGGATGCCGAGCGTGATCAGCAGCGCTAGCGACCAGACCGGCCGGACATCGGAGCTGAAGATCGTGAGGTCGGCCGTGCCGACGTGCTCGACGACCGGTTTCACCAGCGCGAACAGCACCCAGCCGAGGGCCACGCCGAGCACCGCTCCGGCCAGGGCCTCGCCCACCGCCATCCGGCGCACCTGGCGGCCGGTGGCGCCGACCAGGCGCATCGCCGCCAACCGGCGCTGCCGGGCGGCTTCGGCGAGCCGCGCGGTGGCCGCGACGTAGACCACGATCGGCACCAGCAGCGCCGCCATGCTCAGCAGCAGGATCAGCTGGGAGTTGGTGTCCAGCTGCGCGTCGACCTGCCCGGTCTCCCCGAAGTGGTGGAACACGGCGTTGACCTGGTCGCTGAGCGGCGACAGCGAGTCGCTGCCGACGTAGAAGAACAGCTCACCGGGGCCGGTCAAGCCGTCCTGCCCGATGACGCCCACGACCTCCCCCGGGAGCCGCGGTCGCAGCAGCTCGCCGACCGGGCTCTGCAGCAGCTCCTGCAGCTTCGGGGAGACCACCATCTCGCCGGGTTCGGGATTGCGCGTCAGCCCCGGTGCCACCGGGGCGTCCCCGCGCATGTTCCGCAGCTGCAGGCCTCGGACGGACGAGTCCCCGAACTGCAGCACGTCGCTGTTCGCCACCAGCACGCCCGCACCAGGGGAATCCGCGGCGGCGACCGGGTTGCGCAGGTTCTCCCGCTCGATCCGCGCGGCGTGGACGTTGGGCACCGTCGCCGCGCCCAGCAGCACCGCGACGCCGAGCCCGATGCCCACCGCGGTCACCACGAGCCGCCCCCAGGGCCGGTGGCCGGTGAACGCCAGCCGGAAGCCGAAGGCCAGGTCCTGCAACCAGTTCGTCATCGCGCCACCTCGGCCAGCTCGGTGCTGCCGTCGCGGAGGACGACCTCGCGGTCCGCGTACGCCGCGACCCGCGCTTCGTGGGTCACCAGCAGCACCGCGGCGCCGGTGTCCCGCGCGGCGCGGCTGAGCAGACCCATCACCTGCTCGCCGCCGACCGAGTCCAGCGCGCCGGTGGGTTCGTCGGCGAAGACCACCGCGGGCTCGGCCACCAGCGCTCGGGCCAGCGCGGCGCGCTGGCCCTGACCACCGGAGATGTCGCCGGGGCGGGAACCGGCGACACCGGCGATGCCCAGCTCGTCCAGCCACGAGTCGGCCCTGGCCTCGGCCTCCCGGCGCTTGGTCCCGGCCAGCCGCAGCGGCAGGGCCACGTTCTCCCGCACGGTCAGCTCGGGCACCAGCTGGCCGAACTGGAACACGAAGCCGAACTCCGCGCAGCGCAGCGAGCTGCGCTCGTCGTCGGACAGCGCGGTCAGGTCGGTGCCCCGGTACCGGACGCTGCCGGAGTCGGGCAGCCGGATGCCGGCCAGGCAGTGCAGCAGCGTCGACTTGCCGGATCCGGACGCGCCCATCACCGCGACCACCTCCCCCGCGTCGATCGACAGCGCGGCGCCGCGCAGGGCCGGGGTGGGCCCGAACGACAGGTGCAGGTCCACACCGGACAGCAGCGGTTCGGTCACTGGGAGACCTCCTGGGTGAGCGGTTCGAGTCGGGTCACGGCGAGTTCCAGCCAGCGCAGGTCGGCCTCCAGGTGGAACAGCGCGAAGTCGTGGACCAGCTGCTCGCCCGGTTCGGCTTCGGTCTTGCGGCGGGTCAGCTCGCGCATCCGCGCGAGGTGCGCGCTGCGCTGGCGGTCGAGCACGGCCGTGGCGTCGCGGCCGGAGCGGACCGCGAGGACGATCTTGGTGTAGAGGGTGTTGTGCAGTTCCGCGACGGGCTTCTCCGGGGTGCTCAGCCACTCCTCCAACCGCTCGCGGCCGGACTCGGTGATCGAGTAGCGCTTGCGGTCGGGCCCGTCCCCGGACTCCACCCCGTCGACCTCCACCAGGCCGTCGCGCAGCAACCGGGACAACGTCGAGTAGACCTGGCCGTAGGCCAGCGACTTGGCGTGCCCGAAGTTGGCGTCGTACGCCCGCTTGAGGTCGTATCCGTAACCGGGGCCGCTCTCCAGCAGCCCCAGCATGGTGAGACCGATCGACATGCGGCGAACTATACACTCGATGTATATACCCGGTGTATAGATCTCCGGAAGGACTGAATGCGCAGGTCAGGAGGCGCGTTGCGGGAGCACGGTGTAGCGCGGGTCGCGGGCCGAGGCACGCCCGGCTTCGAAGATCCCGTAACGGGTGGCCGCTGCGGCGGCGTTCAAGCAGAGCCCCGCGGCGGTGCGCGCCAGCCCGCTCCGGCCGGACAGCGCGGCGGCGCCCAGGCCGATGCAGGTCAGCGTCCGCGCCGTCCGCAGCACCGCACCGGCCCTCCCCTGCCGGTAGACCTCGCCGACCAGTCCCGCGCGGCGGTGCATCCGGCGAGCCGCCGCCAGTTCCAGCACCGCACCCGCGATCGCCATCCGCCGCGCCGGTCCGGACTCCTCCGGCGCGGCGAGCATGCCGCACGCCCCGGCGCTGGACACCGCGCTTCCGGCGAAGACGAAGGGCAGCTCCCGGTAGGCCTCGTGCCAGCCCGGCACCGCCGTGTCGGCCAGCAGCACCGCGGTGTAGGTGGTCATGGCGGGTGCGATCAGCCCGGCAGCGGTCGCCGCAGCACGCCCCGCACCGGGGAGCACACCGGTCAGCTCGCTGGCCGCGGCCGCGCCGGACAGCGCCGAGAACGGGGCCAGGATCCAGGAACCGACGCTCAGCGGCGAGGTCGGCTTGAGCACGCGCAGCATGTTCAGGAACCGCGCCGGGCGCCCCAGGTCGTGGACCAGCGCCCCGACGCTGGCGGTCGCTCCCGCCGCAGCGGCCAGGCGACCGGCGCGCGCGAGGCGGGCCCGGCCGGTGGCCTCCGCCAGCACCGCCATCGTCGACGAAGCTCCGGCGACCCCGCCCAGGTAGAGGTAGAGCGGCACGTCCGGCACCTTCCACACCGGCGGCTTGAGCACCGGGCGCCCGTAGTAGGACTCGGCTCCGGTCACCGCTTCCTCCCCGCGAAGCAGCCCGCGATCAACGCCGCCGCGGTCAGCGCGGCGCCCGCCGCGTGCCGCCACATCGACGGCAGGTCCCGCGTGGTCACCACCGGGTCGGGCGGCAGCCCGTAGACCTCCGGTTCGTCCAGCAGCAGGAAGAAGGCCCCGGTGCCGCCGACCCCGTCCTCGGGGTCCTGACCGTAGAGCCGGGCGCTGGTGATCCCCTGCTCGTGCAGCTCGGACACGCGGCGCTCGGCGCGCTCGCGCAGCTCGTCGAGCGGTCCGTACTGGATCGACTCCGTCGGGCACGCGGTCGCGCAGGCGGGCATCAGCCCGGCGCCGAGCCGGTCCTGGCACATCGTGCACTTGGCCGCGCCACCGGTGTCGGGCCGGACGTCGATCACCCCGTACGGGCAGGCGGGCACGCAGTAGCCGCAGCCGTTGCACACGTCGTCCTGGACGAGCACGGTGCCGTACTCGGTGCGGATCAGCGCCCCGGTCGGGCAGACGTCCAGGCACGCGGCGTGCGTGCAGTGCTTGCAGACGTCCGAGGACATCAGCCAGCGCACCTGGTCGCCGCCCATGCCCGGCATCCCCAGATCCACAGTGGACGACGACTGCTCGACGAAGGCGACGTGCCGCCAGGTCGTGGCGCCCAGCGCGCCGGTGTTGTCGTAGGACATGCCGGTGAGGTCGAGGCCGTCCTCTGGCAGCAGGTTCCACTCCTTGCAGGCGACCTCGCACGCCTTGCACCCGATGCACACGCTGGTGTCGGTGAAGAACCCGACGCGCTCGGGGTGGTCGGCCGGGTATCCGGCCTCCCCCGCCGGGTCGGGCAGCGGTCCGCTCAACCGGTTCCGGACCACGGGGCTCACCTCCCTCCGAGTTCCGGGTCGTCGGCGTGCTCCACGCCGGTGCGCTCGGTGATGCCCGCCCGCCTGCGGTAGTCCTCGACGCAGCGGAGCAGCGCCGCACCCCGCGGCCGCCGCCCCGGCCGGACGTCGCAGGCGCCCGCCTTGGTCTCCATGATGTGCACGTTGGGGTCCAGCGCCACGTTGATCAGCTCGTTCGCGGCGTCCCCGGTGGTCAGCCCGTTCGGGCCCCAGTGCCACGGGATGCCGACCTGGTGCACCGTGCGCTCGCCCAGCTGCAGCGGCCGCATCCGGGCGGTGACCAGCACGCGGCCCTCGATGGCGTTGCGGGCGGTGATCACGGTCGCCCAGTCCAGGTGCCGCAGCCCGCGCTCGGCCGCCAGCTCCGGGGAGACCTCCAGGAACATCGCGGGGGCGAGCTCGGACAGGTGCGCCAGCCACCGGCTCATGCCGCCCGCGGTGTGGTGCTCGGTGAGCCGGAACGTGGTGAACACGTACGGGAACACCGCGCTGCCCGGCTCCGCCCCGCTGGGCTGGTAGCGGTTCTCCGGCCGGGAGAGCACCTGGCGCGCCGGGTTGCGCTGCTGCTCGGGGTGCACGCGGTTGGCCACCGGCGATTCCTGCGGTTCGTAGTGCGCGGGCAGCGGGCCGTCGACCAGCCCGGCCGGGACGTAGAGCCAGCCGCGGCCGTCGCTCTGCATGATGAACGGCTCGGTGCCCGCGATGCCCTCCGGTCCAGTGGCCTCCGGGTCGGGCACGAAGTCCGGGCGCTTGGTGCGGTCGAAGTCGGGGATGTCGTGCCCGGTCCACTCGCCGCGCTGCGCGTCCCACCAGACGTAGGCCTTGCGGTCGCTCCACGGTCGGCCGTCCGGGTCCGCCGACGCGCGGTTGTAGAGCAGCCGCCGGTTGGCTGGCCAGGCCCAGCCCCACTCCGGCGCGACCCACGACTGCTCCCGGCCCGGTCGGCGGCGCGCCGCCTGGTTGACGCCGTCGGCGAAGACGCCGCAGTAGATCCAGCAGCCGCAGCGGGTGGAGCCGTCCGCGCGCAGCTGGGTGTAGGACGACAGCGGTGCTCCGTCGGGACCCGAGCCGTTGATCTCCGCCAGCACGGCCGCCGCGCTCGGCTCCTCGATCTCGCCCTCGGTCGGGTAGTCCCAGGTCAGCTCCCGCAGCGGGCGGTCGCGCTCGGTGTCCTGCGCCTTCTGCTGCAGCCGCCGCCCCAGGTGGTAGAAGAACCACAGGTCGCTGCGCTGGTCGTCGGCCGGTTCGACGGCCTTGTGGTGCCACTGCAGCAGCCGCTGGGTGTTGGTGAAGGTGCCGTCCTTCTCGGTGTGCGCGGCCGCGGGCAGGAAGAAGACCTCGGTGCCGATGTCCTCGGTGCGCAGCTCGCCGGTCTCGATCTCCGGGCCGTCCTGCCAGAAGGTGGCCGTCTCGACGAGGTTGAGGTCGCGCACCACCAGCCAGTCCAGGTTGGCCAGGCCCAGCCGCTGCTGGCGGGCGTTGGCGGTGCCCACCGCCGGGTTCTCCCCGATCACGAAGTAGCCCCGGCAGCGGCCCTCGATCTGGTCGATCACCGTCTGGAAGGTGCCGTGGTCACCGGTCAGCCTGGGCAGCCGGTCGAAGCAGAAGTCGTTGTCGGCGGTGGCGTGCTCGCCCCACCACGCCTTGAGCAGGCTGACCAGGTAGGCGCGCATGTTGGCCCAGTAGCCGCAGGCCTGCTCGTCCGGTGCGACGAAGGAGTCCACGTCGAAGTCGGCGTCGGCGTGCGGCATCGGCAGGTAGCCGGGCAGCAGGTTGAACAGCGTCGGGATGTCGGTGGAGCCCTGGATGCTGGCGTGCCCGCGCAGCGCCAGGATCCCCCCGCCGGGACGGCCGATGTTGCCCAGCAGCAGCTGGAGGATCGACGCGGCGCGGATGTACTGCACGCCGACGGTGTGGTGGGTCCAGCCGACCGAGTAGACCACCGCCGTGGTGCGGTCCCGGCCGGAGTTGGCCACCAGCTGGTCGGCGACCCACTGGAAGTCCTCGCGCGGCACCCCGCAGACCTCCTCCACCAGCTCCGGCGTGTAGCGAGCGTAATGCCGCTTGAGCAGCTGGAACACGCAGCGCGGGTGCTGCAGCGTCGGATCGGTGCTGGCCCGGCCGTGGTAGACCGGCCCGCCGGAACCGGTGCGCTCGGGGCGGCTGGCGTCGCGCTCCCGGCCGTGCGGCTTGGTCGGGACCTCCGGGCCGTGGCCGCCGACCGACGGCACCGCGGTGCTGCCCTCGTACTGCCAGCTGGTCGTGTCGTAGCTGCCGACCTCGGCGTCGAACCCGGAGAAGACGCCGTCGAGGTCCTCGGTGTCGCGGAAGTCCTCGCCGACGATCATCGCCGCGTTGGTGTAGGCGACGACGTAGTCGTGGAAGTAGGCGTCGGTGCTCAGCACGTGGTTGATCAGCGCGCCGAGGAACGCGATGTCGCTGCCCGCGCGCAGCGGGACGTGCCGGTGCGCCAGCGCCGAGGTGCGGGTGAACCGCGGGTCGACGTGGATGACGGTGGCGCCGCGCCGCTTGGCCTCCACCACCCACTGGAAGCCGACCGGGTGCGCTTCGGCCATGTTGGACCCCTGGATGAGGATGCAGTCGGCGTTGACGAGGTCCTGCTGGAAGGTGGTGGCGCCGCCGCGCCCGAAGGAGGTGCCCAGACCGGGCACCGTGGAGGAGTGTCAAATGCGCGCCTGGTTCTCCACCTGGATCGCGCCGAGAGCGGTGTAGAGCTTCTTCATGAGGTAGTTCTCCTCGTTGTCGAGGGTCGCTCCTCCGAGGCTCGCGATGCCCGTGGTGCGGCGCAGCGGACGCCCGTCGGCGGTGGCGTCCTGCCAGGTGGCGGCCCGGGTGGCCAGCACCCGGTCGGCGATCATGTCCAGCGCGGTGTCCAGGTCGAGGTCCTCCCACCCGGTGCCGTGCGGGCGTCGGTAGCGGACCTTGCGCTGCCGCAGCGGGGAGGTGACCAGCTCCCGGCTGGCCGAGCCCTTCGGGCACAACCGGCCGCGGCTGATCGGCGAATCGGGGTCGCCTTCGATCTGGGTGACCGCGCCGTCCTGCACGAAGACGCGCTGCCCGCAGCCGACCGCGCAGTACGGGCACACCGAGCGGACCACCGCATCGGCGTACTCGGTGCGGGCCCGCCGGGCGTCGGTGCGCCTCGAACGGGCCGCCGGGCCCCTGCCCAGCGGATCCGCACCGGTCAGCTGCCGGAGCACCGGCCAGCCGAGCCACTCGGCCATCGGATCCCCTCCCTGCACGCGTGCTACCAGGAGAAACCCGACGGCCGAAGGCTGCAAGCCGGGTCAGTAGAGGTGGTTGGCGTACTCGTCGCCGTAGTAGCGCTCCAGCTCGGCCAGTGACTCGTCCGGACGTTCCATGAGCTTGGCGATCTGCGGCCGGGAGGGCACCGCGTCCGGCTGCCAGGTCTCGGGCTTCCACAGCCCGGAGCGCAGGAACGCCTTGGCGCAGTGGTGGAAGATCTCCTCGATCTCGACCACCACCGCCAGCACCGGGCGGTGCCCCTTGACGACCATGTCGTCGAAGAACGGCGCGTCGCGCACCAGCCGGGCTCGGCCGTTGATGCGCAGGGTGTCACCGCGTCCGGGGAGGAAGTAGACGAGCCCGACGTGCGGGTTCGCCAGGATGTTGCGGAAGCCGTCGGCGCGCCGGTTGCCCGGGCGCTCCGGGATCGCGATCGTGGTGTCGTCGAGCACCAGGGTGAACCCGGCCGGGTCGCCCTTCGGCGAGACGTCGCAGGATCCGTCCGCGCCGGCGGTCGCGATCAGGCAGAACGGTGAAGCGGCCAGCCACTGCCGGTCGATCCCGTGCAGCGCGGGGCGCGCCTTGTCCCGCACCCTCTGCAGCGGTTCGCCGATGACGTCCCGCAGCTCCGCCTCCGAGGTGACCTCCACGAGTCCGGCGAGTTCCACGAATCCTCCCGAGATCGACAGCACCTCGACACTACGCCCGACGGGGTGCGTCGTCGCGTGATTTTCGGTCACTCCGCCGCCGCGCGGGAGTCAGCCCCCGGCTTCCTGCTCGAGCTCGGCGAGGGTCTTGCGCAACCACGCCGCATCCGCGCGGCTGGTGGCCGCAGCGATGGTGAGCATGCCCCTGCGGAACCGGTCGGTCATGTCAGCGGCGCGGAGGGGCCGCCCGTCCTCGTAGAAGTAGCTGGCCGGCTGCTCCATGAAGGCCAGCCTGCGGCGCAGCACGCGCGCCTGGTCGGCCGGGTCGGGCAGCGCGCCCAGGAACGCCAGCAGCACCAGGAACGAGTTGCGGTCGGTGATCTCGACCTCCGCCGGTTCGCGCAACCGGCGGAGGAACTCCTCCCGCCCGCTGTCGGTCAGCGACAGCACCTGCCGCGGCACCGCCGACTTGCCCGGCGCCTCGTGCCGGGACACGTGCCCGGCCTTGCGCAACCGGTTGATCGCCGGGTAGAGCGCGCCGTCGCTGACCGGGCGCACGTGGCCGCTCAGACCGGAGATCCGGGTCCGCAAGTCGTAGGCGTGCAGCGGTTCCTCGGCGAGGAACCCCAAGATCGACAGCGTCAGCAAGCGCGTTCTCCCTGTCGTCCGGCGCGGTTCGGCGGCACCACGATAACTCGCTACCTCGAATCGAGATACCTCTGTTAGAGTCTGCGCCGTTCGGAGATCAGGAGGTCACCCGTGCCCGACACCCAGTTCCTCACCACCCCGGCCGGAATGCGGCTCGCGTACGTCGATTCCGGCGGCCCCGGCCGCCCCGTCCTCGCACTGCACGGCGCCTACGGGCGCAGCCGGACGTTCCTCCGGCTCGCCGACACCCTCGGCCCGCGCTGGCGGATCATCGCGGTCGACCAGCGCTGCCACGGCAGGTCCGATCGCAGCGACGACGTCAGCCGCGAGGCGTTCGTCGCCGATGCGGCCGCGGTCGTCGAACAGCTGGGGCTGGCACCAGCCGTGGTGCTCGGGCACTCGCTCGGCGGGATCAACGCCTACCAGCTCGCAGCACGGCGGCCCGAGCTCGTCGCCGCAGCGGTCGTGGTCGACGTCGGCGCCGAACTCGCGGTGCCCGACGACCACTCGCTGGACGACTTGCCCGACCGGTTCCCCAACCTGCAAAGCATGCGCACCGCGCTCGAACCCCTCGTGGAAGCACCGGAGTACTTCCTGGAAAGCGCTGTCGAGGACGACCGCGGCTGGTTCTTCCGGTGGCGCGCGGCCGACATCAGCGAGATCAAGCGCCAGGTGCGCGGCACGTGGTGGCCGGACTGGACCGGCAGCTCACAACCCGTGCTGCTGCTGCGCGGCGCGGACAGCCCGGTGATCGGCCCGGAACTGGCCGAGCGGATGACCCGCAGCCGCGCCAACACCGAGCTGGTGTCGATCGCCGGCGCCGGGCACGACGCCCACCTCACCCACTACCCGGAATTCGCCGCGGCGGTCGGCGACTTCCTCGACCGGGTCGGCTCAGAGGTCTAGGACCACGCGGCCGGCGGACCGGGACACGCAGATCGCCATGTGGTCGTCCGCCGCCCGCGCCCGGTGATCCACCGCGCCGTCGAGGACCCGGACGTGGCAGGTGCCGCAGAAGCCCTGGCGGCACGAGTAGGACACCTGCGGCAGGACCTCGGTGATGGCTTCCAGCGCCGTGCGGTCCGCCGGGACCTCGACCGTGCGCCCGGTGCGGGCGAGTTCGACGGTGAACGGCTCGCCGTCGATGATCGGGGGCGCCGAGAACCGTTCCCAGTGCAGCGAATCCGCCGTGCTGCCGGGCAGGTCCAGCCGCACGCCGGTGATCATCGGGATCGGCCCGCAGCAGTACACCGCGGCCCCGGGCGGGGCGTGCTCGAGCAGTTCCGCGCCGGAGGCGGGGATGCCGAACTCGGTGTCCGGGCGGACCCACACCCGCTCCGGGTCCAGCTCGGCCAGCTCGTCGAGGAACGGCATCGATTCCCGCGACCGTCCGGTGTAGACGAACCGCCAGTCCGCGCCGCGCGCGGCCGCCGTGCGCACCATCGGCAGGATCGGCGTGATCCCGATGCCGCCCGCGATGAACAGGTACCGCTCCGCGGTGATGAACGGGAAGGCGTTGCGGGGCCCGCGGGCGGTGATCCGGCTGCCCGGCCGCAGTTCGTCGTGCACCTCGCGGGAGCCGCCCGCACCGTCGGCGAGTCGCCGCACCGCCACCCGGTAGTACCGCCGGTCGCCCGGTTCGCCGCACAACGAGTACTGGCGGGTGCGCCCCGACGGCAGCACGACGTCCAGGTGCGCGCCGGGCTGCCAGGCCGGGAGCAGCCCCTCTCCGACCAGGCGCAGGCTGACCACGTCGTCGGCTTCGGCCCGGACCTCGGCGACCTCCAGCGGGATGTCGCGGTCCACCGCCGCGATCGGCGGCCGGTTGCGGCGGCTGTTGCGCTGCAACCACTCCATGCCGGTGGCCATCTTGTCCAGCGCCCACAGGAAGCGGTCCGGTCCGCGACCGCTGAGCGCCCGGGGCACCGCGCGAGCTCCGGCCATCAGTGCTCCGCCGCCTGCGCGGCCGGGGACTTGGCCAGGTAGGCGATCGCCTGGCTCGTCGAGCCGTGCTGGGACGGGTGGTACCCGCGCCGGAAGTAGGACGGGACGGCGCGCAGCATCTGCCAGTAGCTGGGCGTCAGGCCGAGCCGCCCGGTGCGCAGCATGTCCCGCCAGCGCGGCTTGCGGCGACCGCGCAGCACCGGGTCGGCGGCCATCAGGTAGCGCACGCCGCGCACCCACAGCACGGCCAGCACCACCATCGCGATCACCATCGCGTGGCTGCGCCGCAGGTAGCTGCCGTCGACGTGCATGTACAGGTCGAAGGCCACCGAGCGGTGCTCGACCTCCTCCGCGCCGTGCCAGCGCAGCAGGTCGAGCATGGTCGGGTCGGCACCGGCCGCGTCCAGCCCCTTCGCGTCGAGCACCCACTGGCCGAGGAACGCCGTGTAGTGCTCGATGGCCGCGATCATCGCCAGCCGCTGCACCAGCCACGACTCGGCGCGGCGACCGCCGTAGGGCCGGTCGCCGAGGACCTTGCGGAACATCCAGGCGACCTGCTCGACGTAGGGCCGGGTGTCCATGCCGTGCGCGTCGAAGTGGTCCAGCACGCCCTGGTGGGATTCGGCGTGCATCGCCTCCTGCCCGATGAAGCCGCGCACGTCCTCCAGCAGCTGGTCGTCCCGGATCAGCGGCAGCGCCTGCTTGAAGACCTCGACGAACCAGCGCTCGCCCTCCGGCAGCACCAGGTGCAGGAAGTTGATCACGTGCGTGGCGAAGGGCTCGCCGGGGATCCAGTGCACCGGCAGCTGCGACCAGTCGAACTCCACGTCGCGGGCCTGCAGCGCGACGCGGTCCGGCTCACCGGGGTCGATGTGGGACATGGTCCGACCTCCTTCAGCGGGGTGTCAGCTCGGCCCGGGCCGCGGCGCGCAGCAGCCCCGGGGTGAGGCGGGAGAGCACCAGCCCGACCTTGGCCTCGGCGGTGACCGGCGCGATCGCGGCGTTGCGGCGGGTGGCGCGCAGGATTTCGGCCGCGGCGCGCTGCGGGGTGAAGTTGCGCCGCTGGTAGAGCCGCTTGGCCGCCTGCTGCCGCCGCGCCTGCTCGGCGTCGTCGGCACCGGCGAAGCGGGTGCTGGTGGTGATGCCGGTGTTGACCAGGCCCGGGCACACCGCGGTGACTCCGATGCCGTCGGCAGCCAGCTCCGCGCGCAGGGACTGGCTGAGGGCCAGCACCGCGGCCTTCGTGGTGCCGTAGGCCGGGAGCAGCTGGGACGGCAGGTACGCGGCGGCCGAGGCGATGTTGACGATCCGCCCGCCCTCGCCCCGGTCGATCATCTGCCGCGCGAACTGCCGGCAGCCGTGGATGACGCCCCACAGGTTGATGTCGATGACCCGCTCCCAGTCGGCGTCCGAGGTGTCCAGGAACGCCCCCGCGAGGCCGATCCCGGCGTTGTTGACCACCACGTCGGGTGTGCCCAGCTCGGCGTGCACCTGCTTGGCGAAGCGCTCCACCGCCGCACCGTCGGCGACGTCCACGCAGTGGGGCGTCGCACCGGCCCCGGTGCGGGTGATCAGCGCGGCGGTGTTCTCGGCGGCGGCCTCGTCGATGTCGGCGACGACCACGTGGGCGCCTTCGGCGGCGAACGCCGCTGCGGTCGCCCTGCCGATCCCGCCGCCCGCACCGGTGACGACCACCAGCTGGTCCTGGAAGTCGCGCCGCCCCGGGCGCACGCGGCTGCGCCGCAGACCGCGCGTCTCGGTGCCGCCCTCGACGTGCTCGACGAGCTCCCCGGCGCACCGGGCGACCAGGTCGGGGCGGCTTCGCGGCAACCAGTGCCCGCCCGGGACGCGGCGGATCCGCAGGTTGGCCACCCACGGGGCGATCTCGGTCTGCATCGGGGTGGAGACGAACGGGTCGCCCGTGGGCGAGAGCACCTGGACCGGGATGTCGGTGCGCCGCTCCCCCGGATCGCCCAGGCGTTCGCGCATGTTCGCCCGGTACAGCGCCAGTCCTCGCACGCCGTCGGACACCGCAGGGCGCGTCGGGTTCTGGGCGGTGCGCGGGTCCAGGCGCTCCAGCGTGCTGATCAGCCGCCCCATCACCCCGGTCCGCCAGGCCAGCTCCGGCAGCGCGGGGAGCTGGAAGAAGCCGATGTAGCCGGAGAAGATCAGCTGGTTGACCAGCTTGCGCAGCGACCGCGGGGTCGGGTGCCGCAGCTTCTCGCGCATCCACCGCCCCGCGTGGTCCAGGCACGGCCCGGAGATCGAGGTGAACGAGGCGAACCGGTGCGCCAGCCGCGGCTCGGTCACCGCGTGCCACGCCTGGATCGAGCCCCAGTCGTGCGCCAGCAGGTGCACCGGCCGGTCCGGGCTGACCAGGTCCGCGACCCGGCCGAGGTCGTCGGCGAGCTGGTCCAGCAGGTAGGCCTCGGTGCGGCGCGGCTTGTCGGACTCCCCCGCACCGCGCACGTCGTAGGTGACCACCCGGAAGCGCCCGGCGAGCGCGGCGACCACCCCGTCCCAGATCGACTGGTCATCGGGATAGCCGTGCACCGCCAGCACGGTCGGGGCCGCCGGATCGCCGTGCTCGCGCACGGCCAACCGCAGTCCGTCGCTGGTGTCGAGCCATCTGCCGGTGTCCGGTTCCCGAGTGCGAGCCATACCCCGGAGCGTACCGACATTGTCAACATTCATTGTCACAGTCGGCGTTGGTTCCAATTTGGACCGCCGCCCGGCGCGGGAGCGCCCTATAGTGCGGGCCATGGCCGACCCGCGGCAGCGCGTGCCCGGCACCGACCGGGTGCTGGCCCACCCGGAGGTGGCCGCCGCAGCTGACCGCCTCGGCCACCGGTTGGTCAAGCAGGCCGTGCACACCGCGCAGCGCCGCGCCCGCGACGGCGAGATCCCGACCTCCGAGGTCGTCGCGGAAACCCTCGCCGCACTCCCGGATTCGGCGTCGAGCAGCCGACCGGTGCTCAACGCGACCGGCGTCCTGCTGCACACCAACCTCGGCCGGGCCCCGCTCTCGCGCGCAGCCGTCGACGCGCTCGGGCGGGCCGCCGGGACCACCGACGTCGAGCTCGACCTGAGCACCGGTCGCCGCGGACCGCGCGGCGCCGCGACACTGGCCGCGCTGCTCTCGGCCGTGCCCCGGGCTGAAGCCGCCCACGTGGTCAACAACGGTGCCGCGGCGCTCGCGCTGGCCGCCACCGCGCTCGCGCAGGGGCGCGAGATCGTGCTGGCGCGCGGGGAGATGGTCGAGATCGGCGACGGTTTCCGGCTGCCCGAACTGCTCACCGCGACCGGCGCGCGACTGCGGGAGATCGGCACCACCAACCGGGTCCGGCTCGACGACTACCGGGCGGCCGTGGGCGCGGACACCGGGTTCGTCCTCAAGGTCCACCCGTCCAACTTCGTGATCAGCGGTTTCACCTCGGCGGTTCCGGTCGCCGCGCTGCGTGGCATCGGCGTGCCGGTGGTGGTCGACATCGGCTCCGGCCTGCTGCACCGGCACCCGGTGCTCCCCGACGAGCCCGACGCCACGAGCGCCCTGGCCGACGGCGCCGACCTGGTCCTGGCCAGCGGTGACAAGCTGCTCGGCGGCCCGCAGGCGGGACTGCTGCTGGGGCGGGCGGAGATCGTCCAGCAGCTGCGCCACCACCCGCTCGCGCGGGCGCTGCGCGTCGACAAGCTCACCCTCGCCGCGCTGGAAGCGACGCTTCGCGGCCCGCGCACGCCGGTCGAACAAGCGCTGCGCCGGGATCAGCGGAGCTTGCTGCTCCGCGCCGAGCGTTTGGCCGAAGCGTTCAGGGCAGCGGGGATTCCCGCCTCCGCCGAGCGCAGCGAAGCGACCGTCGGCGGTGGTGGCGCACCGGGCGTCACGTTGCCCAGCGCGGCGGTCGTGCTGCCCGAACGCTTCGCGGACCTGCTGCGCGGCGGGGCGACACCGGTGCTCGGCTGCGTCGCGCACGACCGGTGCCTGCTCGACCTCGCCGCGGTCCCGCCCGAAGACGACGACGAGCTGCGACGTGCGGTGCTGGCTGTCGCCTGAGGGCGGTGCGTTGGCGGAGCCGGGCCGGGCGTGGCGTAGTGGTCGTACCAGGCCGCGAACGAGGCAGGCACCGATGCACGTCATCGCCACCGCCGGGCACGTCGACCACGGCAAGTCCACGCTGGTCCGCCAGCTCACCGGGACCGACCCGGACCGGTGGGCGGAGGAGCGGCGCCGCGGGCTGACCATCGACCTCGGTTTCGCCTGGACCCGGCTCGCCGACGGCTGCACCACCGCCTTCGTGGACGTGCCCGGGCACGAGCGGTTCGTGCCGAACATGCTGGCCGGGGTCGGTCCGGTGCCCGCGGTGCTGTTCGTCGTCGCCGCCGACGAGGGCTGGATGCCGCAATCCGACGAGCACCTCGACGCCTTGAACGCGCTCGGGGTGCGGCACGGGGTGCTCGCGGTGACCCGATGCGACCTGGCCGACCCCCGCGCGGCGAGCGAGCAGGCCGCGGACCACCTCGCCGGTACGACGCTCGCCGGAATCCCCTGCGTGCCGGTCAGCGGCGCGACCGGTGCGGGGCTCGATGCCCTGCGGACCGAGCTCGACTCGCTGGTCCACCGGCTCCCGGCGGCCGACCGCGACGCCGATGTGCGCCTGTGGATCGACCGGGTGTTCACCGTCCGGGGCGCGGGCACCGTCGTGACCGGCACGCTCACCGCGGGAACCCTGCACGTCGGCGACCACCTCCAGCTGCACCCCGCCGGGATCACCTGCGCCGTTCGCGGCCTGCAAGCCCTCGGCTCACCCGAACCGCAGGTCGGTGCGGTGGCCCGGGTGGCGGTGAACCTCCGCGGCGTCGACTGCGGCCAAGCCCGGCGCGGCGACGCACTGCTGACCCCGGGCCGCTGGCTGAGCACCGAGGTCTTCGACGTCCGCATCCGCCCAACGCCGACGACCTGGCCCGCGGAACTCATGCTGCATATCGGCTCTGCTGCCGCTCCGGTTCGGGTCCGGCCACTCGGACCCGACCACGCGCGGCTGACCTCGAACGTCCCGCTGCCGCTGCGCATCGGTGACCGGGCGTTGCTGCGCGATCCCGGTGGGCACCGGATCCACGGCGGCGTGGACGTTCTCGACGTGCGCCCACCGCCGTTGACCAGGCGTGGAGCCGCGAGGGCCCGCGCTGCCGAACTGGCCGCCATGGACAGCTCCCCCGACGGCGTCGCCGAGCTGCGTCGACGACGCGTGGTCCGCGCCGAGGAACTGCGTGCGATGGGGGCTCCCCCGCCCAGGACGGGTCGGTGGTTGATCTCCGAGGATCACCGAGCCGCACTCGCCGCCCGGCTGGCCGAACTGCTCGCCCAGCACCGGCGGGATGATCCGCTGGCCGACGGGATGCCCGCGGAGGCCGCTCGCCGCGCCTTGGACCTGCCCGATCCGGCGCTGCTGGCGGAGGTCGCCGACACCGCCGGAATCGCCCTGCGAGCCGGGCGGCTGCACGACGAGCGCCCCGACCTGCCCGACCACGTCCGGCGCGGGGTGTCCGCCGTCCGCGAGGCGCTGCTCGACCACCCGTTCCAAGCACCGACTGCCGACGAGCTCTCCGCCTTGGGGCTCGGGGACCGGGAGCTGGCAGCGGCCGCACGCGTCGGCGCGCTGCTGCGTGTCGCTCCCGGTCTGGTGCTGCTGCCCGACGCCGAGCAGGTGGCCGTGGACCGGCTCGACGCGCTGCCCGAACCGTTCACGCTCAGCCAGGCGAAGCGAGCGCTGGACACCACGCGGCGCGTCGCGGTGCCGCTGCTCGAACTGCTCGCGCGCCGGGGTCGGACGCGGCGGCTTCCCGACGGCACGCACCGCGTTGTTTCCCGGTGACCGGTGCAGGAAACTCCGGGGACAGCCCGGGGCGAGTTCTGCGATCTTGCCGCCGCGACCGCATCGTGGACGGCGGGGCGCCGGGCGATGGGAGGCTGCCATGCCGCGCAAGATCTGGACCGGCTCGATCAACTTCGGCCTGGTGACCATCCCGGTCGGCCTCTACGCCGCGACCGAGGACCACACCGTGCAGTTCCACCAGTACGAGCGCGGCACCACCGACCGCATCCGGTACAAGCGGGTCAACGAGCGCACCGGCGAGGAGGTCGGCTACAACGACATCGTCAAGGGGCGCGAGTACGGCGGCGGGGTCATCACCGTCGAGCAGTCCGAACTGGACGAGATCGCCCCCGGCCGCTCCCGCACCATCGACATCACCACCTTCGTCGACCTCGCCGAGATCGACCCGGTGCACTTCCAGAAGACCTACTGGCTGGCCCCGAACAGCAAGGAGCACTTCCGCCCGTACAACCTGCTGCGGCGGGCCATGCAGGACACCGGACGGGCGGGCATCGCGACGTTCGTGCTGCGCGGCAAGCAGTACCTGACCGCGGTGCGCGCCGACACCGACGTGCTGGCGCTGAACACGCTGTACTTCGCCGACGAGATCCGCGATCCCGCCGACCTCGTCGGCGACCAGCCCGAGCAGTCCGGTCCGTCGGCCAAGGAACTGCAGATGGCCACCACCATCATCGAGTCGATGAGCGGACCGTGGGAGCCCGAGGAGTACGAGGACACCTACACCGCGAAGGTCGAGGAGCTGCTCGCGGAGAAGGCCCACGGCGGTGAGATCACCGCCGCCGAGGCCCCGCCGAAACCCACCGACGTCATCGACCTCACCGAGGCGCTGCGGCGCAGCGTCGACGAGGCGCGCAAGGGCCGTGCGCCGCGCCGGGAGGAGGACCTCTCCGAGCTCAGCAAGGCCGAGCTGGACGACCGCGCGAAGGAGCTCGGGATCAAGGGCCGCTCCAAGATGAAGCGCGCCGAGCTGGAGCAGGCGGTCGCCGATGCCAGCGAGAAGCCCACCGGCACCGGCGGTCGCCGTTCCCGCAAGGCCTCCTGAGCCCGGATCGTCGTGCGTGCGGTGACGACCGCGTATCGGCACATGCCCGGTCCCGGAATTCCGCGCGCTGAACGAGTTCGCCGCTCAGGCGTCGAAGTCGATCGTCACCTCGTCGGTGGCCGGCAGGGACTGGCAGGTGAGCACGAAGCCCTGGTCCAGTTCGGAGTCCTCCAGCGCGAAGTTGCGGCGCATCCGGACCTCGCCGCAGGTGACCTTGGCCCGGCAGGTGCCGCAGACCCCGCCCTTGCAGGCGAACGGCAGGTCCGGGCGGACCCGCTGGGCCGCGTCCAGGACCGGGACGTCGCGGGGCAGCGTCATCGGGGTCGTGCGGCCGTCGAGCACCACGGTCACCTCGCTGGTGGGACCTTCGACGGCCGGGTCCTCGTGGTGCGCCGGTTCCGGTGGGGAGTCCTCGACGTAGAACAGCTCCTGGTGGATGCGCTCACCGGACACGCCGCTGTCCCGCAGCACGTCCCGGGCGTCGGTCACCATCCCGTACGGCCCGCACAGCCACCACTGGTCCACCGCCCCGGCATCCACCACGGTGGACAGCAGCGACCGGATCTTGGCCGCGTCCAGCCTGCCGGTGAACAGGTCGGACTCGCGTGGTTCCCGGGACAGGACGTGCACCAGCTCCAGCCGGCTCGGATAGCGGTCCTTCAGATCGGCCAGCTCGTCGGAGAACATCACCGTGCCGCTGCGGCGGTTGCCGTACAGCAGGGTGACGGTCGCGTCGGTCTCGCGCAGCACGGTCGCCGCGATCGAGAGCACCGGCGTGATCCCCGATCCCGCCGCGATGCACACGTGCCGCTCGTGCGCGGTCAGGTCCGGGGTGAAACCGCCGGTGGGCGGCAGCACCTCGACCTGGTCGCCGGGCCGGACCTCCCGCACCAGCCAGTTGGAGAACAGCCCTCCCGCGACCTGGCGCACCCCGATCCGCAGGGCGGCTCCGCGCGGCGCGCAGATCGAGTACGACCGGCGCTCCTCGCGGCCGTCCACGTGGCGGCGCAGCGTCAGCGACTGCCCGGGCCGGAAGTCGAACTCATCGGCCAGTTCCGGGGGGACGTCGAAGCTCACCGCGACCGCGTCCTCGCACAGCCGCTCCACGCTGCTGACGCGCAGCGCGTGGAACTCGGTGCGACGGCGGCGGCCCGCGGCCGGGGCGGGGGCGTCGACGGGGGCGGGAGGGACCACGTCAGATCTCCTTGATGTGCTCGAAAGGCTCGTGGCACGCGCGGCACCGGCGCAACGCCTTGCACGCGGTCGAGCTGAACTGCGAAACCCGCTCGGTGTCCGGTGAACCGCATTGCGGGCACCGGACCTGCGGGCGCGGCGGCGTCAGCGTCAACGGCACCGGACCTGCCGGGGGCCGCGGGGCGGCGCCGGGTGGGGCGATGCCGTAGTCGGCGAGCTTGCGCCGTCCGGCCTCGCTGATCCAGTCGGTGGTCCAGGGCGGGTCCAGCACCGTCCGCACCTCCACCTCGGCGAACCCGGCTTCGTGCAGCCGATCGCTCAGCTCGCTGCGCATCTCGCGCATCGCCGGGCATCCCGAGTAGGTCGGGGTGATGGACACGACCACGGTGCCGTCGTCGGTCATCTCCACGTCGCGCAGGACCCCGAGGTCGGCCAGCGTCAGCACCGGCAGCTCCGGATCGGTGACCGACTCGGCCACCGCACGGGCGCGCCGGAGGTCCGGCTGCGTGCTCGTCACCACGTCGCCTCCGGGTGTGCTCGGGCCAGGCTCTGCATCTCCGCGAGCAGGTAGCCCAGGTGCTCGGTGTGGATGCCGTCGCGGCCGCTGCGCCCGCCGACCCCGGCCAGCGCCGGGACGTCCGGCCGCTGCAGGGTCGCCGCGGTGCAGACCTGGTCGATCACCTCGTCGAACTCGGCGCGCGCCTGCGCCGGGTCGACGCCGATCCCGGCCGCGTCCATCCGCAGCTCGGTCTCGTGCGACGCGAACAGCTCGTCGACCAGCGGCCACACCCCGTCGAGCCCCCGCTGCATGCGGGCGTGCGACACCTCGGTGCCGTCGCCGAGCCGGACCGTCCACTGTGCCGCGTAGTCGCGGTGGTAGGTCAGCTCCTTGACGCCCTTGGCCGCGATCGCCGCCAGCACCGGGTCGCGCGACTCGGCGAGCCGGGTGAACAGCGCCAGCCGCCAGGTGGCGAACACCAGCAGCCGCGCGGTGGTCTCCGCGAAGTCCCCGTTGGGCGATTCGGCCAGCCGCACGTTGCGGAACTCCCGCTCGTCGCGGAAGTACGCCAGCTCGTCCTCCCCGCGCCCGCTGCCGTCGGCCTGCCCGGCGCGGGTCAGCAGCAGCCTGGCCTGCCCCAGCAGGTCCAGCGCGATGTTGGCCAGCGCCAGCTCGTCCTCCAGCTCCGGCGCGCGGGTGACCCACTCGGTCAGCCGGTGCGAGGCGATCAGCGCGTCGTCGCCGAGCATCAGCAGGTAGCGGCTGAACTCGGCACCGTCGACGTCGTCGGGCAGCGCGGTGTCCACGCCGGACAGCGGATCGTCGAATCCGGTGCCGAATGCCCAGCGGGACTCGCCGTCGGGTTCGGCGGCGGTCAGCGCCTCGTAGGCGTTGTCGAACGACATTGAGCCGACCTCACATGTGCGGAACGTTGTCGGGGATCCGGTAGAAGGTGGGGTGCCGGTACACCTTGTCGCCGCTGGGGGCGAAGAACGGATCCTTCTCGTCCGGGCTGGACGCGGTGATCGCGTCCGCCCGCACCACCCAGATGCTCACGCCCTCGTTGCGGCGGGTGTACAGGTTCCGCGCGTTGTGCAGCGCCATCTGCTCGTCCGGGGCGTGCAGCGAACCGACGTGCACGTGGTTGAGCCCCCGCTTGCCCCGGACGAAGACCTCGAACAGCGGCCACGAGGGACGCGGTGCGCCCACCTCGGCGTCCGAACTCATCGCGCGACCTCCTCGCGTGCGGCTTGCTTGGCGGCGTGGGCGGCTGCCGCCTCGCGCACCCACTGCCCTTCCTCGTGCGCGGCCCGGCGCCGGGCCAGCCGCTGCTCGTTGCACGGCCCACCGCCGCCGATGACGCGCTTGAGCTCCGACCAGTCGGGCTCGCCGAAGTCGTAGTGCCCGCGCTCGGCGTTCCAGCGCAGCTCCGGGTCGGGCAGCGTGACGCCCAGCGCCTCGGCCTGCGGAACCGTCATGTCCACGAACTTCTGCCGCAGCTCGTCGTTGGTGTGCCGCTTGATCCGCCACGCCATCGACTGCTGGGTGTTGGGCGAGTCCGCATCGGGCGGACCGAACATCATCAGCGATGGCCACCACCACCGGTCGGTGGCCTCCTGCACCATCTCCCGCTGCTCGGCGGTGCCGCGCATCATCGTCATCAGCAGCTCGTAGCCCTGCCGCTGGTGGAACGACTCCTCCTTGCAGATGCGCACCATCGCCCGCGCGTACGGCCCGAAGGAGCTGCGGCACAGCGGCACCTGGTTGCAGATCGCCGCCCCGTCGACCAGCCAGCCGATCACGCCGATGTCGGCGAAGGTCAGCGTCGGGTAGTTGAAGATCGACGAGTACTTCTGCCGCCGGTCGATGAGCTTCTCGGTCAGCTCGGCGCGGTCCACGCCCAGCGTTTCGGCCGCGGAGTACAGGTAGAGCCCGTGCCCGGCCTCGTCCTGCACCTTGGCCAGCAGGATCGCCTTGCGCCGCAGGCTCGGCGTCCTGGTCAGCCAGTTCCCCTCCGGCTGCATGCCGATGATCTCGGAGTGCGCGTGCTGCGCGATCTGGCGCACCAGGGTCTTGCGGTAGCCCTCCGGCATCCAGTCGCGCGGCTCGATGCGCTGGTCGTGGGCGATCCGCTCGTCGAAGTGCCGCTGCAGCTCGGCGTCCCCGAGCTGGTCGGCCCGCACCGTGGTCGTCATGGTCACTCCTGGGTCTCCGGTCGCTTCGCGACCAGGGTCAGCACGTCGTACTTGGCCACCGAGGCGCCGTCCTGGTTGGTCACGTCCACGTCCCAGCGGACCTCGCCGTGCTCGGCCCCGACCCGCGGCGTGATCTGCTTGGCGGTCATGGTCACGGTGATCTCGTCGCCCGGGTAGGTCGGCGTGAGGAACCGGAGGTTCTCCAGCCCGTAGTTGGCCAGCACCGGGCCCGGGTCCGGGTCGACGAACAGCCCGGCCGCGAAGGAGACCACCAGGTAGCCGTGCGCGACCCGCCCGTCGAAGAACGGGTTGGCCCGGGCCGCCTCCTCGTCGGTGTGGGCGTAGAAGGTGTCGCCGGTGAACTCGGCGAAGTGCGCCACGTCCTCCATCGTCACCCGGCGCGGCCCGGCGACCACCGTGTCGCCGATGCGCAGCTCCTCCAGGTGCTTGCGGAACGGGTGCACGTCGGTGGTGGTGCGCGGGCTCCCGGTCACCCACTGCCCGGTGATCGCGGTCAGCGTCGCCGGATCGGCCTGCACCGCGGTGCGCTGCATGTGGTGCAGGACGCCGCGCACCCCGCCCATCTCCTCGCCACCGCCGGCCCGTCCCGGACCGCCGTGGACCAGCGCGGGCAGCGGCGAGCCGTGCCCGGTGCTCTCCTCGGCGTTGTCGCGGTTGAGCACCAGCATCCGGCCGTGCCGGGACGCCGCGCCCAGCACCACCTCGCGGGCGAAGGCCGGATCGGCGCTGACCACGGATCCGGCCAGGCTGCCCTTGCCCCGCCGCGCGAGCTCGACCGCCTGCGCCGTGCTCTCGTACGGCATCAGCGTGCTGACCGGGCCGAAGGCCTCCACCTCGTGCGGCTGCGGCTGGTCCGGGTCGTCGCAGCGGACCAGCAGCGGCGACAGGAACGCACCGCGCTCCGGGTCCGCGTCGACGACCTCGACGCGCTCCGGATCACCGTGCACGAGGGTGCCCGCTTCCAGCAGCGCCTTCAGCGACCGCCGCACCTCCTCGCGCTGCTCCAGGCTGGCCAGCGCGCCCATCCGCACCCCCGGTGCGGACGGGTTGCCCACGACGACCTTCTCCAGCCGCGCCTTGACCGCGGCGACCACGTCGTCCATCCGATCGGCGGGCACCAGCGCGCGGCGGATCGCGGTGCACTTCTGCCCCGCCTTGACCGTCATCTCGGTGACCAGCTGCTTGACGAACAGGTCGAACTCGGCGCTGCCGGGCTCGGCGTCCGGGCCCAGGATCGAGCAGTTCAGCGAGTCCGCCTCCACGTTGAACCGCACCGAGTTCGCCGCCACCACCGGGTGCGCGCGCAGCCGCTGCCCGGTGGCCGCCGACCCGGTGAACGACACCAGGTCCTGGTCGGTGAGGTGCTCGAACAGGTCGCCGACGCTGCCGCAGACCAGCTGCAGCGTCCCCTCGGGCAGCAGCCCGGAACCGATCATCAGCTCCACCAGCCGGTGGGTCAGGTAGGCGGTCTGGCTGGCCGGTTTGACCAGGGTGGGCACCCCGGCCAGGAACGCGGGGGCGAACTTCTCCAGCGGTCCCCACACCGGGAAGTTGAACGCGTTGATCTGCACCGCGACGCCGCGCAGCGGGGTGCAGACGTGCTGACCGACGAAGGTGCCGCCCTTGCTCAGCGGCTCCACCGCGCCGTCGACGTAGACCGTGCTGTTCGGCATTTCCCGCCGACCCTTGCTGGAGTACCCGAACAGCACGCCGATCCCGCCGTCGACGTCGAACTTCGAGTCGCCGAGCGTCGCCCCCGTGCGCGCCGACAGCGCGTACAGCTCCTCCCGGTGCTCGCGCAGGTGGGAGGCGAGGCTCTTCAGCAGCGCGGCCCGCTGGTGGAAGGTCAGCTCCGCCAGCGCCGGTCCGCCGCGATCGCGGCCGTACGCCAGCGCGGCAGCCATGTCGACCCCGGCCGAGGAGACCCGCGCGACCTCTTCACCGGTCACCGCGTCGTGCAGCGGCACGCCCTCCTCCGCAGGCGCGTGCCAGTCACCGTTGACGTAGCTCCGCAGGGCAGCCATGCAGCCCGACCTCCTCGCGTCCGGCCTCCGCCGGAGTTGGATTTCCTTTACTGACCGTTCATTCGAAAAAGTAGCACGCACGTTCGCCCCGGAACACCACCCGAAGCGGCGAAATCCGCCTTGACCGAGCCAGCAGGACCACTCCGGACGAACTCCCTTGACAGCCCGCCACCGGCCGGGATTAATTACTGACTGTTCGTTCGGCTGCTAGGCGGTGCACAGTGCAGGAACCCAGCGCGACGAGGCGCAATCCGGCTCAGGCGATGTTCGACGAGGACCGCGCTTCGCAGGCGCTGGGCATCGAGCTGCTCGACGTCGGCAGCGGCACCGCCCGCGCCCGGATGACGATCACCGCGACGATGGTGAACGGGCACGGGATCGCGCACGGCGGCTACCTCTTCCTGCTGGCCGACACGACCTTCGCGTGCGCCTGCAACAGCCACGGCCCGACCACCGTCGCGGCCCGCGCGGACGTCACCTTCATCCGCCCGGCGCGGCTCGGCGACCAGCTGGTGGCCCGCGCGGTGGAGCGCACCCGGTTCGGGCGCAGCGGGATCTACGACGTCTCCGTGCACCGCGGCGAGGAGCTGATCGCCGAGTTCCGCGGGCACAGCCGAACGATCGGCGCAGCAGCGACCAGCGAGTCCGAGGGAGCAAGGCGATGACCGCGACCACCGAGGAGCACTCCGCAGCCCGCAGGCTCGGGCCCGCGCCGGACCCGGCCGAGCTGGACCCCGCGGAGCGGTACTCGGCCGACGAGCTGGCCGCGGTGCAGCTGGAGCGGCTGCAGCGGACGCTGCGGCACGCCTACGAGAACGTGCCGCTGTACCGGGCGAAGTTCGACCGCGCCGGGGTGCGGCCGGAGGACTGCCGCAGCCTGGCCGACCTGGCGAAGTTCCCGCACACCACCAAGCAGGACCTGCGGGAGAACTACCCGTACGGCATGTTCGCGGTCCCGCTGGACCAGGTGCGCCGGCTGCACGCCTCCAGCGGCACCACCGGCAAGCCGACGGTGGTCGGCTACACCGAGGGCGACCTGCGGACCTGGGCCGACCTGGTCGCGCGCTCCATCCGCGCGGCGGGCGGCCGGGCCGGTCAGCGGGTGCACGTCGCCTACGGCTACGGGCTGTTCACCGGCGGCCTCGGCGCGCACTACGGCGCCGAGCGGCTGGGGTGCACGGTCATCCCCGCCTCCGGCGGCATGACCGCCCGGCAGGTGCAGATCATCCAGGACTTCCAGCCCGAGATCATCATGGTCACGCCGTCCTACCTGCTGACCCTGATCGACGAGTTCGAGCGGCGGGGCATCGACCCGCGCAGCACCTCGCTGCGGACCGCGATCCTCGGCGCCGAGCCGTGGACCGAGCAGATGCGCCAGGAGATCGAGCAGCGGCTGGACCTCGACGCGGTCGACATCTACGGCCTGTCCGAGGTGATGGGGCCCGGGGTGGCCAACGAGTGCGCGGAGACCAAGGACGGCCCGCACATCTGGGAGGACCACTTCTACCCCGAGGTGATCGACCCGTTCACCGAGGAGGTGCTGCCCGACGGCAGCGAGGGCGAGCTGGTGTTCACCTCGCTGACCAAGGAGGCGATGCCGATCATCCGGTACCGGACCCGCGACCTGACCCGCCTGCTGCCCGGCACGGCGCGGCCGATGCGGCGGATGGCCAAGATCACCGGCCGCAGCGACGACATGATCATCCTGCGCGGGGTCAACGTCTACCCGACCCAGATCGAGGAGCTGGTGCTGCGCACCGACGGGCTCTCCCCGCACTTCCAGCTGGTGCTCACCCGGGAGGGCCGGATGGACAAGATGACCGTGCGGGTGGAGGCCCGGACCGACTGCCCCGCGCCACGGCGGGAGGCGGCCGCGGCCGAGCTGCTGCGCGCCATCAAGGACGGCGTCGGGATCAGCACCGAGATCGCCGTGGTGGACCCGGACACGCTGGAGCGCTCCGTGGGCAAGCTGCGGCGGATCGTCGACCGCCGGGAATCCTGACCGAACGGCCGGTCGACGGGCTGGAATACTCGGAGCCATGGCTGACAACGCTGGACGCGGGAACCGCCGGGGTCGACCGGGGTACGACCTCGGCAGGCTGCTGGACGTCTCGGTGCGCGTGTTCAACGAGCGCGGGTACGAGGGCACCAGCATGGAGGTCCTCGCGCAGCGGCTGGGCATCACCAAGTCGGCGATCTACTACCACGTCTCTGGCAAGGACGAGCTGCTGCGGCTGAGCGTCAACCGGGCGCTGGACGCGTTGTTCGCGGTCGTCGAGGAGGAGGCCGCCACCACCGGCCGGGCCATCGACCGGCTCGAGCACGTCGTGCGCCGCAGCATCGAGGTGCTGGTGGCCGAGCTGCCGTTCGTCACGCTGCTGCTGCGGGTGCGCGGCAACACCCGGGTCGAGCGGCAGGCGCTGGCCCGGCGCCGCGAGTTCGACCTGGTGGTCAGCGAGCTGGTCGAGCAGGCCGAGGCCGAGGGCAGCATCCGCCCGGACGTCGATCCGGCGCTGACCACCAGGCTGCTGTTCGGCATGGTCAACTCGATCATCGAGTGGTACAAGCCGAGCCGCGGGATGCGCGCCGAGCAGATCGCCGACGCGGTGACCAAGATCGCGTTCGACGGCCTGCGCACCGGGGCGCGCAATCCCGCCTGAAATTTCTTCGACAGTTCACGTCACACCCGGGCTCCGGGCCGGTCTCGATCACGTGGGCGTTCTGGAGCGCCCGCGCGCGTGCGGAACGCAGAGGGGATTCCGCTCGCGAAGGCCGCCGGTCGTGACAGGGGTGGATGTGAGTCGCGACCGGCGGCCCCCGCTCCGCCCGCGTGGGCAACTCCCTCACCGGCCATCAGCGCCGAGGTTCTCCAACTTCCTTGCGCGGCAGGGAAAAACGCGGTCTCGGAAGCCCTGGTCCGGCTCTGCAACCACACCGGCCCCAAGCGCCACGACGTCGTTGCGCTCCGGGTTCGCCGGACTCGGCTGAAATCAGCGTGTGGGTGACAAAAGTCCCCTGCGATCTAGCCGCCGGGCCGCTTAGGCTTCCTGCGTTGTGGCCGTTCGGGGCCCGGCGGTCGCCGAGGTGGATCCGCTGAACTGGGGCAGCGCGAGCACGCCCGGGACGACGTGAGCACGCCGATCGCCGGTTCGACAGCCCCGCGGTCCTTCCTCCCTCTCGCCCAGGCGTCGCGGACGAGCACACCCACTTGGAGGCGATTGTGTCACGGCTTGAGTCGATCGCTCGCGCCTTCCTCCGGTACCTCTACGAGGACCACCGGTTCCGCCCGGAGGTCGCGGACTTCTTCGACAGCCCGGCGGCCGAGGCCGCCGCGGTCCAGCCGTCGTGGGCCGAGCTGGCCGACGTGCTGCAGGCGCTGCGCGAGCGCGAGCTGATCGCCACCAGCGGTGAGGGGCAGCTGGGCGCGCCCGCCCGGGCCGGGCTCACCGGCTCCGGTCTGATCTGCGCTGGTCGGCACGACGGCGACATCACGTCCTGGGCCCGGTCGCAGTCGGTGGCCGTGCTGGACGCCCCGGCCGAGCCGGTGGTGCCGCAGGCCCGGTCGGCGATCGAGACGACACCGCGCCGCATCGACTACTCGGGGTTGACGCGGGTCGCCAAGGTGGTGCTGCTGGCCCTGCCGACGGTGCACGCGCGCTACGGCGACACGGTCGAGATCGAGTCGACCGCCCGGCGGCTGTGCGAGGCGACCCGCCAGGAGCAACCGGACGCGGGGCGGGTGCGGCTGCTGGCGCAGCGGTTGCGGTCCGACCTGTCGACCAGCTCGGTCGCCAACACCCTCGGCGTGGTGCTGCTCGACGGCCTGGACGAGGCCCTCGCCGAGAGCGGGCTCGGGTAGGGGCGCCCCCGCGGTCGACCGTCCTCATCGGACCCCGGTAGTGACGGGGTTCACCGCGAGCGGCCACCGTGCGCACACCTGCGCACTCCGTGTGCTGAGATTTCCGGTATGGGAACGGGCACCAGGTCGTCGGCGGCAGCGCGCCGCGAGCTCGACGCCGCCCGCATCCCGCCGCACCTGCGCGCCGCCTACCGGCGGTGCCGGGCGCTCAACGCGCAGCACGGCCGCACCTACTTCCTGGCCACCCGCCTGCTGGCCCCGGCACAGCGACCCGCCGTGCACGCGCTCTACGGGTTCGCGCGGTGGGTCGACGACATCGTCGACGAAACCGGGTCGCGCACGGTGCTGGAGCGCCAGCAGGAGATCGACCGGCTGGACGGCGAGCTGCGCGCTGGTCTGCGCGCCGGGCGCAGTCGGCACCCGATCATCGCCGCGCTGGTCGACACCACGTCGCGGCACGACATCGACCCGGCGCTGTTCACCGACTTCATGGCCTCGATGCGGATGGACCTGACCGTCCGCGACTACCCCACCCGCGCCGCGCTGGACGCCTACGTGCACGGGTCGGCCGCGGTGATCGGGCTCCAGCTGCTGCCGGTGTTCGGGACGGTGTCGCCGAGCGCGGAGGCCGCCCCCTACGCCGCCGCGCTGGGCGAGGCCTTCCAGCTGACGAACTTCCTGCGCGACGTCGCCGAGGACCTCGACCGCGGGCGGGTCTACCTGCCGCTGGAGGAGCTGGCCGCCTTCGGCGTGGACCGCGAGCGGCTGGCGTGGTGCCACCGCGCCGGACGTCCCGACCGCCGGGTGCGGCAGGCCTTCGCCGACCAGGTGGCGCGCACCCGCGCGCTCTACCGCAACGCGGAACCCGGCATCGCGCTCCTCGCACCCCGCTCGCGCCCCTGCGTGCGCACCGCGTTCACGCTCTACGGCGAAATCCTGGACTGCATCGTGGAGTCCGGTTACGACGTGTTCCGCCGCCGGGTGGCGGTGTCCGGACCTCGGCGGTTCGGCGTGGCCGCGACGGCGGTCAGCGCGGTGGTCGCGGCGAGCCTGCGCAGCTGAAGGCATGTCGATCAGCCCGCTCGGGTAACTCATCTGCGTGAGGCCTTCGCCGGTTCGGGCGCATCGGGCCGGAAACCGACGCTGTGGGGAGCGCGACCAGATGAGCAGCGGAACGCCGGGCTGGCGGGACGTCGACACGACCTCCGACCTGATCGAGCAGGCCGGTCGCCGGTTGGAGCGCAGCGCCCGCGAGCTCGCCCGGTCGCCGGAGGCGATCGCCGAGGCGCGGGAGGCGCTGCTCGTGATCACCGCGACCAGCGCTCGGCTCGCCCGGCAGCTGGACGGGCTGGCCTCGGCGTGCAAGCAACCCAACACCACCGAGCCCTCGGCGGTGCACGTCGCGCTCGACCAGGCGGCCGCGGCCGCCGAAGACCTCGGGAACTGCACGAAGGTCGCCGCGCAGGCCATTTACGACGGAGAATGACCAGCGCGGGACGTGCGGAGGGCTGCCTCCGGGCCGATTCCCCGGAGGCAGCCCTCGTCTTGGACAGATTGGTTCCCGTGGCGGTGCCGGTAGCGGAACCTCGGGCGCTCCCTGGACTGCGGCTTGCGACAGGCTCGCGCCGGTGTTGCGGCCCGCCTCGCGGCTGCGGTCGAAGCGGACTCAGCCGTCTAACCGATCACGGTGCCTGGACCAGCCCCGCGCCCACGTCGGTGGCGGGCAGCGGCAGGCGGCGCGCCGTCTGCGACAGCCGCGCCCACAGGCCCCACGCCCGCTCCGCGTGCTGCTGGGCGTACAGCGCGGCCACGCCGGAGACGTGCGGGGTGGCCATGCTGGTACCGCTGAGCTTGCGGTAGCGCTCCGCGCCCGGCCAGCTGGAGTAGACGTCCACGCCGGGGCCGACCAGGTCGACCTGGCCGATCTCGTCGACCGTGCCGGAGGAGAAGTCGGCGATCTGCAGCTGGGGGTCGACCGCGCCGACGGCCATGATCGACGGGCAGTTCGCCGGGTGCCCGACCGGGGCGATGGTGCCGGCCGACCGCTGGCTCTCGTTGCCCGCCGCGGCGATGATCAGCGTGCCGCGCTCCATCGCCCGCTGCGCGACCTTCTCGAAGGCGTCGGAGAACGGCGCACCGGGTTCGGTGGGCGCGCCGAGGGACATCGACACCACCGCGCAGCCGTTGGAGATCGCCCACTGGATGCCGGACAGGATGCCGCCGTCGGTGCCCGAGCCGTCGTCGCCGAGCACCTTGCCCGCGTAGATGCTGGCCTCCGAGGCGATGCCGTAGCCGGGGCCCTCCGAGGAGGTCCGCGGGCCGCAGGACGTCCCGATCACGTGGGTGCCGTGGCCGTGCCCGTCCTGGACGTCCTGGCCCTCGACGAAGGAGCCGGTGACGATGTCGCGGTTGGCGAAGTCGGGGTGCTTGAGGTCCAGCCCGGTGTCGAGCACCGCGACCCGGACGTCCTTGCCGGTGGGCTGGCTGCGGTCGGCGCGCACCGACTGCAGGCCCCAGGTGAACTCGCCGTCCTCGGCGGAGGTCGACGGCTCGCCGATGGCGAACACCCGGCGCTCGGCCTCGATCGCCGCGATCGGCCCGGTCTCGCCCGCCGCGCGCTGCAGCGAGCTGAACTGGTCGTCGTCCGCGCTGATCAGCGCGACGCCGAGGTCGTGCAGGACGATCCCGCCCGCGCTGCGGAACAGCTCGCCGGGCGCCGCGCCGGCGGCGTCGGCGGTGTTGGCGCAGCGGATGCCGGTCAGCCGGGACAGCTCGCGGGTCCCGATGATGGTCGCGTTGTCTTCCAGCAGCACCAGATAGCGTCCGGTGGAGTTCTGCTCGCTGGTGGTCATGGTCGCTCACCTCGGCGGTAGGTTGGGTGGCTCGCCACAGCGTTCCCAGATTTCGCCACAGCGCTCCCAGGTGTATCGCGCACTACGTTGCGTCACAAGCACCCAGCCGGGTAAGGCCTGCACTTTCCGTACTGCGGCTCCCGGCTTCCACCGCGGTTTCCGCTGAACACAACACCTTCGGGATACCACGGACGGGGGCCCGTCCGGCACGACGCGCAGGCGCGGTGCGGCAGCGGCGGCGCACACTGGGGGTAATCGGCGAAGCGAGGAGTCCACCGTGCGCGATCCCGAGCAGCGAACCGTCCTGATCACCGGTGCCACCAGCGGCCTGGGCCGGGCCCTCGCGCACCGGGTCGCCAGCTCCGGCTCCCGGGTGCTCGTCCACGGCCGCGACGCCGAACGCGCCGAGCTGGTCCGGGCGGAGCTCGCGGCCGGTCCGGAGCACGCCGCGGTGGTGGCCGACTTCGCCGAGCTGCGGCAGGTCGGGCAGCTGGCCGAAGCCGTCCGGCGGTGCACCGACCGGCTGGACGTGCTGGTGAACAACGCCGGGATCGGTTCCGGCCCGCCGGGTGCCGGGCGCGAGCTCAGCGCGGACGGCGTGGAGCTGCGCTTCGCCGTGAACTACCTCGCCGGGTACCACCTGACCCGGTTGCTGCGGCCGCTGCTGGTCGCCTCGGCGCCCGCCCGGGTGATCAACGTGGCCTCGGCCGGTCAGCACCCGATCGACTTCGACGACCCGATGCTGTCCCACGACTACCTGGGCTCCCGCGCCTACGCGCAGAGCAAGCTCGCGCAGATCATGTTCACCTTCGACCTGGCCGCGCTGCTGCGCGACAGCGGGGTGACGGTCAACGCCGTGCACCCGGCGACCTACATGAACACCGCGATGGTCCGCGAGGCCGGGGTGAGTCCGGTGAGCACGGTGGCCGAGGGCGTCGAGGCGGTGCTGCACCTGGTCGCCGATCCCGGACTGGACGAGATCACCGGTTCGTACTTCCATGGAACACGCGCCTGCCGGGCGCTCGAGCAGGCTTACGACGAGCAGGCCCGGGCCCGGTTGCGCGAGCTGTCCGACAAGCTCGTCGAGCAGGCCCCAAGCTGACCGGAGGGCTGGTGCCATGAGCGAACGCAAGATCGTCGTCGGCGTGGACGGGTCGGACCCGTCGAAGTGCGCGTTGCGGTGGGCGGTGAAGCAGGCCGCGCTGATCGATGCCACCGTGCACGCGGTCGGCGCCTGGGAGTTCCCGGCCTTCTACAGCTGGGAGGGCGGCCCGATGCCACCGGACGACTTCGAGGAGGCCGCGCGCAAGGCCCTGGACGACACCGTCGAGCAGGTGCAGCACGAGGATGTCCCGACGGTGCCGATCGAGCGCGAGCTCACCCACGGGCACGCCGCCCAGGCGCTGCTGGACGCCTCCGACGGGGCCGAGCTGCTGGTGGTCGGCAGCCGGGGGCACGGCAGCTTCTACGGTGCGCTGCTGGGTTCGGTGAGCCAGCGCTGCGCCGTGCACGCCAAGTGCCCGGTGGTCATCGTCCGGTACTGAAGATCAGTCGCGCTCCGCGTGGCCGAGGCGTTCGGAGAGGGTGGCCGCTCCGTCGCGGATCAGGTCGCTCAGGGCCGCTTCGGTCTCCTCGTTCCAGCGCAGGATCGGCACCGCGATGCTGATCGCGGCCACCACCTGGCCGGTGTGGTCGCGCACCGGCGCGGCCACGCACGCCACCGCTTCGTTGGACTCGCAGTACTCGCGCGCCACCCCGTCCTCGGCGATCCGGTCGAGTTCGGCGCGCAGCGCCTTGCGGGTGGTGATGCTGTGCTCGGTCATCGCCTTGAGGCGGCCCTTGCCGTAGAGCTCGTCGACCTCGGCGCTCGGCAGCGCGGCCAGCAGCGCCTTGCCGACCGCCGTGCAGTGCGCGGGCAGCCGCCGCCCCACGGCGGAGACCATGCGGACCGGGTGGCTGCTGTCGACCTTGGCCACGTAGAGCACCTCGGTCCCCTCGCGGACGCCGACGTGCACCGTCTCCTGGCAGCGCTCGGCGATCTCCTCCGCGACCAGCTGGCCCTCCCGGGCCAGGTCGAGGCGCTCGGCGTAGGCCGAGCCGAGCTGGAAGCCGCGCACCCCGAGGCGGAACTTGTTGCTGCCGCGACCGGCGGGCATCAGGTAGCCGCGTTCGCTGAGGGTGCCGACCAGCTCGTGCACCGTGGTGCGCGGCAGGCCGAGCTGCGCGGTGATCTCCGGCGCGCTGAGCTCGTGGGTGTCCAGGAACAGCTCCAGGACGTCGAACGCCCGTTCCACCGCAGGTACCGCTCGTGCCACCGCTGGTGCTCCTCCCCCGCCGTTCCGGCGTGACCGGTATTTCGAACATCGTATCCGATACCGGCCACCGAACGGAGGTTCCACTTGACCGGTTCGTACCCGGCTGCATACGATTTTCCGAACATCGTTTGGTATCTCGAACGGAGTGGACGAGTGCGCCAGACCCGAGAATTCCTGCGGTCCCAGGGCCTGCCCGGCGAGGACGCCCCGACCACCAGCACCAAGCGGTTCCCGGACGGCGCGCAGTACCGGGTGGAGATCCCGAGCACGGAGGGCCCCGAAGTGCTCGAGGCGGTGCTCGCCGAGGCCGACGCGCGCCAGGTCGTGGTGCACCGCATCTCGCAGGGCAGCGGCGGAATGCTGCTCACCGACGCCGAACTGCGCAGCATGGCCGCCACCGCTGCCGCGCGGTCGGTCGAGCTGAGCCTGTTCGCCCGGCCGGTCGCCGGGTGGGACACCAGCCCGATGGCCACCGCACCCGGGGGCGGGCCGGTCGCCGCGCAGGCGCGCGGCACCGAACAACTCGTGCACGTGCTGGAGGACATCAGGCGGACCGCGGAGGCGGGCGTCCGCAGCGTCCTGATCACCGACCTCGGGGTGCTGCGCACCGCCGCCGCGATGCGCTCGGCCGGTGATCTGCCGCCGGACCTGCAGTTCAAGATCAGCGTCCAGATGGGACTGGCGAACCCGGCCGCGGTGCGCATCGCCGAAGACCTCGGCGCCGACACCTACAACGTGCCCACCGACCTGAGCACCGGGCAGCTGGCCGCGATCCGCGCCGCCACCGACCTGCCGCTGGACGTCTACGTGGAAGCACCCGACGACATGGGCGGTTTCGTCCGGCACTTCGAGATCGCCGAGATCGTGCGCGTGGCGGCGCCGGTCTACGTCAAGTTCGGCCTGCGCAACGCCCCCAACATCTACCCGAGCGGAACCCACCTGACGCCCACCGCGGTGGCGCTGGGCCGGGAGCGGGTGCGCCGCGCCCGGATCGGGCTGGACCTGCTGCACCGCTACGCACCGGAGGCCGTGGCCTCGCAGCTGGCCGCGGAAGGTCTCGCCGTCCCGCAGCTCGACTCCACTGTGGACGGCCAAGCCGGGCGTTGACGCCGGGCGCGCGGCGTTGAACAGTAGGTCCGGACCGGCACCGGCGAAGGAGTCGCGATGGCAGCGCCCACCCAAGTCCCGGACGTGTTCGACCCGCGCAGGTACGCCACGGGCGTGCCGCACGAGGACTTCGCCTGGCTGCGCGAGCACGCGCCGGTGAGCTGGCAGCAGGAGCGCGAGATCGGCGACTGGCCCGGCGGTCCCGGGTTCTGGGCGGTGACCCGGTACTCCGACGTCGTCGCGGTGCTGAAGTCCGCGGGCACCTACTCCTCCTGGCTGGGCGCCACCCAGATCCGCGACCCCGACCCGGCGGACCTGCCGTTCATCCGGCGCATGATGCTCAACCTCGACCCGCCCGAGCACGGGCGGCTGCGGCGGCTGGTCAGCCGGGCGTTCACGCCGCGGCGCGTCGACCGGTTCCGCGCGGCGGTGGCCGAGCGGGCGCGGCTGCTGGTCGACGAGGTCGTCGAGCGCGGCAGCTGCGACCTGCCGGTGGAGGTGACCGACGACTACCCGCTGCGCAACCTCGCGGACCTGCTCGGGGTGCCGGAGACCGATCGCGGGATGCTGCTGGAGTGGACCAACCGGGTGATCGGCTACCAGGACCCCGAGCACTCCGAGGTCGCGCTGGACGCCGACGGCAAGCCGGTGAACCCCCGCTCCCCGGCCATGCTCGCGGACATGTTCGCCTTCGCCCAGGACCTCGCGGCGTTCAAGCGGCGCAACCCGGCGGACGACGTGATGACCGCGCTGGCCCACGCCGAGCTGGACGGTCGCGGGCTGGCCGACGCCGAGCTGGAGATGTTCTTCTTCCTGCTCTCGGTGGCGGGCAACGACACGGTGCGCAGCGCGCTGCCGGGCGGCGTGCTCGCGTTCGCCCGGCACCCCGACCAGCACCGGCTGCTGCTGGCCGAGCCGGAGCTGCTCGATTCCGCGGTGGAGGAGACGCTGCGCTTCCACCCGCCGGTGCTCAGCTTCCGGCGCACCGCCACCGCCGACGCCGAGCTGGGCGGGCAGCGGATCCGGGCCGGGGACAAGGTCGTGGTGTTCCACTGCTCGGCGCACTTCGACGACCGGCAGTTCCCCGACCCGCACCGCTTCGACGTCCGCCGCTCCCCCAACGCCCACGTCGCCTTCGGCGACGGCCCGCACGTGTGCCTGGGCGCGCACTTCGCCCGGCTGCAGCTGCGCACCTTCTACCGCGAGGCGCTGTGGCGGATGCGCGATCTGCAGGTGACCGGGCCGGTGCGGCACCTGGTGTCGAACTTCATCAACGGCATCAAGCACCTGCCGCTGTCCTTCTCGCCCGTCCCGCGCTGACCCGGCCCCGGACTCGGCCTATGGTCGGGCGATGAGCACTGCTGCGCCGCTGCGCTCGCGGTCCGGCCGCTGGATCCTCGTCGCCACGATCCTCGGCTCCGGGGTGGCGTTCCTGGACGGTTCGGTCGTCAACGTCGCGCTGCCCGCGATCGGCCGCGAGGTCGGCGGGGAGCTCAGCGTCCTGCAGTGGGTGCTCGACGCCTACCTGCTCACGCTCAGCGCGCTGCTGCTGCTCGGCGGGGCGCTCGGGGACCGCTACGGCCGCCGCCGGGTGTACGTGATCGGGCTGGTGCTGTTCACCGTCGCGTCGCTGGGGTGCGGGCTGGCACCGACCGGTGAGGCGCTGGTCGTGGCGCGACTGGTGCAGGGCGTCGGCGGGGCGCTGCTGGTGCCGGGGAGCCTGGCGCTGATCAACTCGACCATCCGGCAGGACGACCGCGGCGAGGCCGTGGGCCGGTGGGCGGGGCTGACCGGGGTGTCCTCGGCGATCGGGCCCTTCCTGGGCGGCTGGCTGGTGGACGCGGTGTCCTGGCGCTGGGTGTTCTACATCAACGTCCCGATCGCGGCGGCCGCCCTGCTGGCGCTGCGGCACGTCCCGGAGACCCGGAACCCGCAGGCCGCGGGGCGGCTGGACGTCTTCGGCGCGATCGCGGTCACCGCCGGGCTGGCCGGGGCGGTGTTCGCGCTGATCGAGATCCCGGCCGTGGGCTGGACGCCGCTGACCACCGGGGCCGCCGTCGTCGGCGCGGCGGGCCTGGTGGCCTTCCCGCTGATCGAGATGCGCCACCCGAGCCCGCTGCTGCCGCTGTCGCTGTTCCGCTCCGCGCAGTTCACCGGCGCCAACCTCACCACGCTGGCCGTCTACGCGGCGCTGAGCGGGGCCTTGTTCCTGCTGTCGCTGCAGCTCCAGCAGTCCATGGGCTACAGCGCGCTCGCAGCGGGCATCGCGACGTTGCCGATCACCATCATCATGCTGCTGCTGTCCAGCCGGGTGGGTGCGGTCGCGCAGCGCACCGGGCCGCGAGTGCCGATGACCGTCGGGCCGCTCACCTGCGCGGTCGGGCTCGCCCTGCTGACCTGGGCGGTTCCCGGCAGCACCTACCTGACCGGCGTGCTGCCCGGGGTCCTGGTGTTCGGCCTCGGCCTGTCGATCACGGTCGCCCCGCTGACCTCGGCCGTGCTGGCCTCGGTCAGCGAGGACAACGCCGGGGTGGCCTCCGGGGTGAACAACGCGGTGTCCCGCCTGGCCGGGCTGCTCGCGGTGGCGGTGCTGCCGGTGGTCTCCGGTCTCTCCCGCACCGGGGCAGGAGCCCCGCTGGGTCCCGGGTTCGGCCGGGCGCTGCTGATCTCGGCCGCCCTGTGCGCGGTCGGCGGAGTCCTGTCCTGGCTCACCATCGGCCGCGCGGAGCGCGTGGACACCTATCCGCTGCCCGGCCTCAACCACGCCTGCCAGGACCCCTGCACCTGTCACCAGGAGCGGTGACCCAGGTGCTCAGCCGGTGGCCCGCTTCTCCCGGACCTCCTCGGCGGTGTGGGCCGTGCCGCCGATCGCCCACGCTCCGCTGGGCGTCTCGGTGACCACGACGTGCGTCACCGGTCGCAGCGCTTCTCCTTCGACCGCGATGACCGCTTCGGAGACGCTCTCGACCAGCCGCCGCTTCTCCTCGGCGCTGAACACCCCGGCGATCACCTTGATGTCGACGAACGGCATCGGACAGCTCCCCCGACTTCGAACGATCACGTGCTGATCCGGACTCCGGTCATGCGGCCCGCGCACCGGCGGCCGTCAGGCGCTGCATGCGGAGCAGCCAGAGCTCCAGCTCGGCCAGCTGGCCGTCGAGGGCCTCGCTGCCGTACATGTCCGGACTGGCGCGCAGGGTCATCAGCTCTTCCCAGCGCCGCTCCATCTGGTCGACCAGCTCTCGCACCGTCACCTGCGGCCCCTCTCCCCGAACGAGTCACCGCCGCTGACGGTACGGCGCGGGCGTGCACGCTCGGTAAGGCCAAAAGTCACGGTTTCACCCGATCCTCCCGCGCCGGGGCACCCCATCGCAGCGGTCCGTTGTGGTGTGATCAAGACATGCGAAAAGGGCGCCGAGGGCATCCCTGCGAACCCGACACCAGCCAGATGGGCCTCTGGCGCTGCGACGTCTGCGGGCAGCAGTGGGAGATCCACGGGGTCGCAGGCAACCCGCGGATCCGCAAGGTCAGCCGGGTCGGCTGGTTCTTCGCCAAGCTGCTCGGCTGAGGCGGCCGGACAGCAGCACGATCAGCACGCCCGCGACCGGCACCACGACCAGGCCGAGCCGCAGGCTCACCGCATCCGCCAGCAGCCCGACGACCGGCGGACCGGCCAGCACCCCGAGGCGGTAGAGCCAGCCGACGACGGCCAAGCCCGCGCCCGGCGGCAGTCCCGGCACCGCGTCCGCGGCGTTGAACCCGGCCGGGATGATCGTGGCGATCCCCCACCCGGCCAGGGCGAACCCGATGATCGTGGTCGGGATCGAGGGCCACAGCAGCGCGCCGCCCACCGCCACGACCACCAGCGCTCCCCCGGTCCGCGCGACCGTGCGAGCACCGAAGCGGTCCACCAGCCGATCGCCGGAGAACCGGCCGACGGTCTGGGCCGCCTGCAGCGCGACGAACACCCCGCCGGACAGCGCCGCCGCCGCGCCGAGCGAGTCGCGCAAGTAGATCGCACCCCACGACGCCGCGGTGTCCTCGACCAGCGCGCTCGCCGCGCACAGCGCTCCGAGCGCCAGCAGCACCAGCAGGGTGTGCAGCCGGGGGCGGGCGCGCGGGGTGCCCCGATGCGCGGAGTCGTCCGGCCCGGGGAGCAGGAACGTCCGGCTGGTGATGGCCACCGCGGCGAGCGCGAGGGCCGCCGCCCCGAAGTGCAGCGGCAGCGGTGCTGCGACCCCGGCCGCCAGCGAGCCGCCCAGCCCGCCGATGATCGCGCCGACGCTCCACAGGGCGTGGAACGAGTTCACGATCGACCGCCCGTAGGCGCGCTGGACCCGCAGGCCGTGCGCGTTCATCGCCACGTCGACGACCGCGTCCATCGCGCCCGCCACGAACAACGCCCCGGCCAGCTGCCACCAGCGCGCCGCGAGCCCGATCACGACCAGGTCCGCGGCGAGCAGCGCCGAGCACCACACCGCGACGTTCGCCGAGCGCCACCGCGCCAGCACCGGACCGGCGAGCAGCCCAGCGGCCAGCGAACCGAGCGGGAACGCCGCGATCGCGGTGCCCAGCGCGGCGTTCGACAGGCCGAGCGAGTCCTGCAGCTCCGGGTAGCGGGGCACCACGCTGGCGAAGCTCGCCCCGTTGACCAGGAACAGCGCAGCCACCGCGACGCGCGCTGCGGTCTTCGGCATCGCCGCCCTCCTCCCAAGCACCTCCCGCGATCATGCCGCACCCCGCACTAGAGTCGTCCCCGGAACCCCGAACCCGGAAGTCCACTGTGGAGGGATCTGTGAACGCGCTGGCGACGTTGCCCGTCGGACCGGTCACCTACCAGCTGCGCCGGGCGACCGCCGCCGACCTGGCCGCCGTCGTCGAGCTGCTGGCCGCCGACCAGCTCGGGGCGACCAGGGAGTCGGCCGCCGACCTGGCGCCGTACCGGACCGCGTTCGCGGCCATCGACGCCGATCCGGCGCAACTCCTGCTGGTGGCCACCACCGGCGACCAGGTCGTGGCGACCATGCAGCTGACGTTCATCCCCGGTCTCGCCCGGCGCGGCGCGCTGCGCGCCCAGATCGAAGCGGTCCGCGTGCACGAGCAGCACCGCAGCCACGGCCTCGGCGGCGAGATGTTCAAGTGGGCCATCGACGAGGCCCGCCGACGCGGCTGCGCCCTGGTGCAGCTGACCACCGACAAGCAGCGGGCCGACGCGCACCGCTTCTACCAGCGGCTCGGCTTCACCGCCTCCCACGAGGGCTTCAAGCTCGCCCTGTGACCACCGGCTACGCTGGTGGCGCGATGCGACGCAAGCTCACCTCGCCGCTGCCGCAGCGGCACGGCGTGGACCCGGTCCGGATGCGGCTGCCCCTCGACGGGCGCTGGCGCACCGTCCGGGACCACCTCGTCGACCGGATCCCCAAGCTCGCCCCGGAACGCATCGACGCCATGCTGTCCGAAGGCCGCATCGTCGGCGCCGACGGCCCGATCGCGCTCGACGCCCCCTTCGTCCCAGGGGCGTTCATCTGGTTCCACCGCGACCTGCCGGTGGAGACGCCCGTGCCGTTCCCGATCGAGGTGGTGCACCGCGACGACCACCTGCTGGTGGTGGACAAGCCGCACTTCCTGGCCACCACCCCGCGCGGCGGGCACGTCGCGGAGACCGCGCTGGTCCGGCTGCGCCGCGAGCTCGACCTCCCGCAGCTCAGCCCCGCCCACCGGCTGGACCGCCTGACCGCCGGGCTGGTCATGTTCGTGATCACCCCGCAGCACCGCGGCGCGTACCAGACGCTGTTCCACGACCGGGCGGTGCACAAGGAGTACGAGGCCGTCGCCGGATTCGACCCCGAGCTGCAGCTGCCCCGCACCGTGCGCAGCCGGATCCACAAGCAGCGCGGCGTGCTGGCCGCCGAAGAGGTGCCCGGCGAACCCAACAGCGAGACCCGCATCGAGCTCGTCGAGCACCGCGGCGAACTGGGCCGCTACCGGCTCCTCCCCCGCACCGGCCGCACCCACCAGCTGCGCGTGCACCTGAACGGCCTGGGCATCCCGATCCTCGGCGACGACCTGTACCCGGTGGTGCGCGAGCGCGCCGCCGACGACTTCAGCGACCCGCTGCAACTGCTGGCCAAGGCCCTGGAGTTCACCGACCCGATCACCGGTCGGCGACGCCGCTTCGAATCCCGCCGCACGCTGAGCGCCTGGGCGCAGTCCGCGTAGCGGCCGATCAAGGCCGTCAGCTCGTTCTCGGGAATTGTCCGAACTGGACTCGAATGGCGGGGGAGCACCGCTCCCTCCCACTCTCAACGTATAGCGCAGAGGGGGACTTGCCGCAAGACCCCGGTCGTGCCGCAGAATCTCCCGCCGAGACCGTGAATCTCAGCGCGCGCGGACGCCGAGCCGCGCGGCACACTGGCCGAATGCCATCTCGGTCATCGGGATCTTCGCGCTCGTCCGGGCCGTTTCCGGCCGCGATCGACGTACATGGGAGAAGCAGTGGATGAAACCGGCAGCACCGTCGCGACGTCGTTCTCGCCCGGTCGCTACGTGCTCGGTCTCCGGGAGGTCGACCAGGGCCAGATCTCGGTCGTGGGCGGGAAGGGCGCGCACCTCGGGGAGCTCTCGCGGATCGAAGGCATCGACGTGCCGCCCGGTTGCTGCGTGGCGACCGAGGCGTTCCGGCGGGTGATGGCCGACGCACCGTCGTTCGAGGACCGGCTCGACCAGCTGTCGCAGTTGGACCCGGACGACCGGGACGCGATCGGTGCGCTGAGCGCGGAGATCCGCGGCGTCGTCAGCGGGATCGCCATCCCAGACGACCTGGCGGCCGTGATCACCGCCCAGCTCGCCGAGCTGGGCGAGAACACCGCCTGCGCCGTGCGATCCAGCGCGACGGCCGAAGACCTTCCGACGGCGTCCTTCGCGGGGCAGCAGGACACCTACCTCAACGTCGTGGGGCCCGCGGCGATCCTCGAGCACATCAAGCTGTGCTGGGCCTCGCTGTTCACCGAGCGCGCTGTGACCTACCGGCTGCGGAACGGGTTCGACCACCGCAAGGTCCACATGGCCGTGGTCGTGCAGCAGATGGTCTCGCCGGAGGTCTCCGGCGTCCTGTTCACCGCAGATCCCGTCACGTCCAACCGGAAGATCACCAGCGTGGAGGCGAGCTTCGGCCTCGGCGAGGCGCTGGTCTCCGGTCTGGTCAACGCGGACGTCTACGAGGTGCGCGACGGCGAAGTCGTCGACAAGGCGATCGCGACCAAGCAGCTGGCCATCCAGGCCGCGCCGGGAGGTGGGACGCAGCAGCGGGCGATCGAGCCGGACCGGCAGCAGCAGCCGACGTTGACCGATGCGCAGGCGGTGCTGCTGGCGCAGCTGGGGCGGCGGATCGAGGCGCACTTCGGCCAGCCCCAGGACATCGAGTGGTGCCTGGTCGACGGCGGCTTCCAGATCGTCCAGAGCAGGCCGATCACCACGCTGTTCCCCATCCCGGCCACCGAGGAGCGCGGCAACCGCGTCTACCTGTCCGTCGGCCACCAGCAGATGATGACCGACGCGATGAAGCCGCTGGGCCTGTCGGTCTGGCAGCTGACCACGCCGCGGCCGATGGCCGAGGCGGGCGGGCGGCTGTTCGTCGACGTCACGGAGCGGTTGGCGGCGCGGACCAGCCGCGACGGGCTCCTGGAGCTGATGGGCAAGTCCGACCCGCTGATGCGGGACGCGATGCAGACCGTGCTCGACCGCGGCGACTTCCTCCCGCCACCGGCGGAGGACGTCGCCGCCGAGCCGCCGGTGGGCGGTGGGCCGGAGCCGATCGAGACCGATCCGGCCATCGTCGACGAGCTGATCGCGAGCAACCAGGCGTCCCTGGCCGCCGTCGAGCGCGACATCCGGGCGCACCGCGGGGCCGACCTGTTCGACTTCATCCTGGAGGACCTGGAGGAGCTGAAGCGGCACCTGTTCTCCCCGCGCGGCCACCAGGCGATCATGGCCGGGATGGAGGCCGCGTGGTGGCTCAACGACCGGATGCACGAGTGGCTCGGCGAGGACAACGCGGCCGACGCGCTCACCCAGTCCGTCCCGCACAACGTCACCTCGGAGATGGGGCTCGCGCTCCTGGACGTCGCCGATGCGATCCGCCCGCACCCGGAGGTGATCGCCTTCCTGCGCGACGTCGCGGACGAGGACTTCCTGGAGGAGCTGCCCGCGCTCGCGGGCGGGCGCGAGGCGCGGGACGCCATCCGCGCCTACCTCGACCAGTACGGGATGCGCTGCGTCGGCGAGATCGACATCACGAGGCCGCGCTGGAGCGAGCGCCCCAGCGCTCTCGTGCCCGTGATCCTCGGCAACATCGAGAACTTCGAACCGGGCGCCAGCCGACGGCGCTTCGAGCAGGGGAAGCAGGAAGCGCAGCAGAAGGAGCAGGAGCTGCTGGAGCGCTTGCGGGCCCTGCCGGACGGCGAGCGCAAGGCCGACGAGACCAAGGCGATGATCGACCGGCTGCGGACCTTCACCGGATTTCGGGAGTACCCCAAGTACGGCATGATCAGCCGCTACGCCATCTACAAGCGCGCCCTGCTGGACGAGGCCGAGCGCCTGGTGCGGGCCGGGGTGATCGGTGACGCGGAGGACATCTTCTACCTGAGGTTCCAGGAGCTCCACGAGGTGGTGCGCACCGGAGAGGTCGACCACCACCTCATCCGGCGGCGCAAGGGGGAGTTCAACGCGTACCAGGCGCTCACGCCGCCCCGGGTGCTCACCTCGGACGGCGAGGCCATCGCCGGGTCCTACCGCCGCCAGGACGCGCCGCCCGGCGCACTGCTCGGCCTCCCGGTCTCCACCGGAACCGTCGAGGGGCGCGCCCGCGTCGTCCTGGAGATGACCGATGCCGACCTGGACGCCGACGACATCCTGGTCACCGCCTACACCGATCCCAGCTGGTCGCCGGTGTTCGTCACGATCAAGGGCCTGGTGACCGAGGTGGGCGGCACGATGACCCACGGTGCGGTCATCGCCCGCGAGTACGGCCTGCCGACCGTGGTGGGCGTGGCGAACGCCACCCGGCTGCTCCAGGACGGACAGCGCATCCGCGTTAACGGGACCAGCGGCTACGTCGAGATCCTGTCCTAGAAGTGGGCGGCCGGGCTCTGCCAAGATCAGCGGGGTGACCGATTCAGTGGGTCGTGAAGCGCAGTACGAGGTGTTCGCCGACGAGTTCGCCGACCACGCCGCCAACGGGTTCCACAACGCGCACTACGACCGCCCGGCCTGCCTGGAGCTGCTCGGCGATGTCGCCGGGCGGAGAGTGCTCGACGCCGCCTGCGGGCCCGGCCTCTACGCCGCTGAGCTGGTCGCTCGCGGGGCGCAGGTGGTCGGCTGCGACATCAGCGAGCGGATGGTCGAACTGGCCTCGGACCGGGTGCCGCGGGCGGACTTCCGGGTGCACGACCTGGCCGACCCGCTGGACTGGTTGCCGGACGGCTCAGTCGACCTGGTGCTGCTCGCGCTGGCCCTGGAATACCTGGACGACCGGGTGGCCGCGTTGCGCGAGTTCCACCGCGTGCTGCGACCCGGTGGCGCGCTGGTGCTCTCCCGGCAGCACCCGACCGGCGATTGGCTCCGCCTGGGCGGCAACTACTTCGAACCGCGCGTCGTGGCGGAGACCTGGAGCCGCGGGTGGCAGGTCCGGTACTGGACCACGCCGCTGGAGCTCACCTGCGAGGAGCTGTACCGGGCCGGGTTCGTTGTCGAACGGCTTTGGGAACCGCGACCGACCGAGGCCGCCGCGGCGATCTCCCCGGAGCGCTACGAACGTCTGCACCGGGAGCCGAGCGGATTCCTCGCCATCCGCGCCCTTCCCCGCTGAACGCGCCTGGCCGGGGGCAGTCCCGGCCAGGCACGCACGGTTACAGGTAACCCTGACCGGCCAGGTAGGCCTTGCGCCAGCGGGTGATCTTGACCTCGGCGAACAGCTCGGCCCGGGTGAAGGGGTCCCGCGCGATGAAGTCCTCGGCCTCGGCGCGGGTTTCGACGTCGAGCAGGTAGACGCCGCCGGATGCGGTGTCATCGCCGTCGGCGAGCTTGGCTCCGCAGGCCAGCAGCAGGTCCTTGTGCTCCGCCAGGAACTCCAGGTGCGCGGGCCGGTTGTCCAGCCGCACCTGCTGGTGGTCGGGCTTGTCGAAGGTCTCGATGAAGTAGGGCACTTTCCGCTCCTCCGTGTCCGTCAGCCGAGGAATCCCCACAGCAGGATCGCCGCGATGTAGATCAAGCCCACCCAGAACATCATGATCACCGTGTAGCCCATGACGTCCTTGAGGCGCAGGCGGGACAGCGCCAGCGCGGGCAGGATCCAGAACGGCTGCACCAGGTCGTTCCAGGCGTTGCCGAGCATCACCGACATCGCCACGTCCGGCATCGGGGCACCGATCGCGTTCGCCGCGTCCACCATGAACGGGCCCTGGATCACCCAGTGCCCGCCGCCCGAGGGCGCGAAGAAGTTGATGACGAACGAGCTGATCAGGCCCCAGAAGCCGAGCGTCTCCGGGGTGGAGATGTCCACGAACACCTGCGAGATCGTGCCGACCAGGCCGGACGCGGCCATGATCGCCATGATGCCCGCGTAGAACGGGTACTGCAGGATGATGCCGGAGATGGTCTTGATGCCCTCGCCGAGCTTGGCGACGTAGGCCGCCGGGGTGCCCAGCAGGAGGATCCCCAGGAACAGGATGAAGAAGTTCACCAGGTCCAGGTCCGCGGCGCCGCCGCGGATGAAGTACACGACGACGTAGACCATCCCCAGCGCGCCGATCAGCAGGCTGAGGATCCGGCTGTTGTTCAGCCGGGAGGCCACCGTGACCCCGCCGAAGTCCTCGGACTCCACCGGCCGGGCCTTGCTCTCGGTGTGCAGAGCGGGGTCGATCTCCTTGACCGGCTGGCCCGGCTTGGGGTGCAGCAGCGCGTTGAGGACCGGCAGGGTGACCAGCACCGCGAGCGCGGTCAGCAGCATCGGCGGCGAGAAGATGGTCTCGGCCAGCGCGATCACGCCCATCTTGCTCTCCAGGGCGTGGCCGCTGGTGGAGATGGTCAGCGGGATCGTCGCCGACAGGCCCAGGCCGTACATGGTGAACCCGCTGTAGGCCGCGGCGATGATCAGCGGGTAGTGCACGCCGGGCACCTTCAGCGCCAGCTTCTTCGCCACGATCCCGCCGATGACCAGGCCGAAGCCCCAGTTCAGGTAGGAGCCGACGGAGCCGATCAGGGTCGCCACCGCGACCGCGGTGCGCGGCTGGTGCACCCGGCCCACCACCGCGTTGAGCACCCGGTCGGTGACCGGCGCGCTGGCCAGCACGTAGCCCATCGCCAGGATGACGGCCATCTGCGTGGTGAACGACAGCAGGTTCCAGAACCCGTCGCCCCACGCCTCGGTGATCTCGATGAACCCCTTGCCCTCCACCGTCAGCGCCAGCAGCAGGGTGAGGAAGGTCAGCCCGATCGCGAAGACGAACGGATCGGGCAGGTACCGGCGCATCAGCTCGGTGAAGAAGTTGGCGATCTTGGTCATCAGTGCTTTCCTTGCCGACCGGGGACGTCCCGGTGCGTGATCAGAGGGTGGCGACCGGGGTGACCGGCGAGCCGACCGCTCCGGGGAGGTTCAGCGGCGGTGCGGTGAGCAGGAACCGGCTGCGGCCGCGGGCCCGCAGGTGCTCGGCGAGCGGGGTGAGCCGCCACAGCTCGCCGAGGTGCACGCCGAGCTTGAACAGGCAGTGCTCGTGCAGCGGCAGCACCGCGTTGGGCGCGGGTGCCTCCGGAGCGGGGAAGGCCTCCACCGCGTAGTTGTCGGCGACCAGCGCGGCCAGGCCGGATTCGGTGATCCAGCCCAGCAGGTCCGGGTCGCGCCCGTTGAGGACGGCGCCGAACCCGTGCAGCACCTCGGGGTCCGGGTCGCCGCCCATCGCCAGCACCTGCTCGGCGAATCCGGTGTGCAGGCAGACGATGTCGCCCTCCTCGACCACGACCCCGTCCGCGGCCATGATCTCGGCGAGCTGCTGGTGGCCCACGAGCGTCCGGCCGTCGCCGAGGTGGGCGCGCAGGTCGATCAGCACCGCGCGGCCCTGCACCGCTTCGCGGGCCATGTGGTCGATCCCGAGGGGTCCGGCCGAGGACGTGCTGCGGTCGTGCAACGTCGCCGTGCCCGCATCGTCCAGTTCGGACGGTCCGCGGACGTGCTCGGTGGCGCGGAAGCCGTTGTAGAACACCGGTTCCGGGACCCCGTCGCCGTCGACGTCGAACATCGATCCGGCGTGCGCCAGGGAGTCCCACTGGGTGGAGTACTGCAGGTGCAGGACGGCCAGGTCGTCGCAGAGCACGTCGGTGCGCCCGGGGTGCAGGCGGTCCATCTCGAAGTTGTAGTTGACCTGACCGGCACGCAGGTTCGGGCGCAGCACCGGTGGGAACCGGTTGGGGTTCAGGGCGGTTCCGCCCGGCAGGTCCAGCGGCAGGCTCAGGCAGAAGCTGCGGCCCTCGACGACCTCGGCGACGCCTTCGCGCACCTTCTCCGGGGTGATCAGGTTGAGCCGCCCGAGGTTGTCGTCCGGGCCGAACTCACCCCAGTTGGAGCCCTCCGGGCGCCGCACCCAACGCGGGTTCTCCATCGATACCTCCAAGAACGACGGGTGCGGCTCCCCCGCCGAGGGGAGCCGCACCCGCACGGGATCAGGCCGGGACAGCCTCGGCGCGCGGGCTCTCGGCGTGCGCGCGGTCGTCGTGGTTCGGGCGGCGCAGCAGCAACAGCATGCAGCCCAGGGTCAGCAGCACCTGGAAGATCGCGTAGCCGATCACCGCGGTGATCGAGCCGGACAGGTTCAGCAGGAACTGGCCCACGATCGGCGTGGTGCCGCCGAGGATCGTGCCGCACAGCTGGTAGCACAGCGAGATGCCGGTGTAGCGGACGTGCGCCGGGAACCGGCTGGCCAGCATCCCGGCCAGCGCCGCGTAGTACAGGCAGTGCGGGACGGTCGCGACGGCCACGCCGACCATCGCCAGGCCGTAGTTGTTGGTGCTGATCAGCACGAACATCAGCGGCAGCAGCACCACCTCGGGCAGCAGCATGATCGTCACCGCGCGGGACCAGCTGCGCATCCTGGTGGCGATGACCGCGCCGAAGGGCTGCGCGAAGATCTGCACGATGTTGGCGACCAGGATGATGGTCAGGAACGAGCTCTTGTCGAACTCCAGGGTGCTGGTGGCCCAGGACAGCGCGAAGGTCGACTTGAAGTAGGTGGCCGACAGGCCGATCGTGCAGGCGCCGATGCCCAGCGCCAGCAGCGCCGGGTGCGAGCGCACGACCTCCCAGACCGGCAGCTTGGCGACCTTCTTGCGCTCGATCAGGTTGGCCATCGCGGGCGACTCGGTGACCCGCATCCGGATGAACAGGCCCACCAGCACCAGCAGCGCGGAGGCCAGGAACGGGATGCGCCAGCCCCAGCCCAGGAACGCCTCGTCCGGCAGCTGGCTGATGGCCAGGAAGCTCAGCGTGCTCAACGTGTTGCCGACCGGCGAGCCCTGCTGGGCGAAGGCGCCGTAGAGGATCGACTTGCCCTTGGGCGCGTGCTCGGAGGCGATCAGGACCGAACCGCCCCACTCCCCGCCCAGGCCGATGCCCTGCACCATGCGGATGACCACCAGCAGGATCGGCGCCCACACGCCGATCTGGGCGTAGCCGGGCAGCAGGCCGATCAGGGTGGTCGCGATGCCCATCATCAGCAGCGTGATGACCAGGGTCTTCTTCCGGCCGAGCCGGTCGCCGATGTGGCCGAAGACGATGCCGCCCAGCGGGCGGGCCAGGAAGCCGACCCAGAACGTCGCGAAGGCCACCAGGGTTCCGACGGCACCGTCGAGCTCCGGGAAGAAGACCTTGTCGAAGACCAAGGCCGACGCCGTGCCGTAGATGTAGAAGTCGAACCACTCGATGGTCGAGCCGATGAAGGCTCCGATCCCGGCGCGGTTGGCCGTCCGGCTCTGCTCGCGCGCGTTGACCGCACCCATGCATTCTCCCTTGAAGCTTCGGTGCCGGTGAGCGCTCAGCACGCGCTCGCCTCCCGATGTGACGGGGGCAACGGTGTCACCTCACACCAAGACTGTCCAATACAGAATCAGTGCGACAGCAAGACGCCGCGCTTATCAATCGGCGGCATCGCCCCTGGTCAGAGCGCGGCCGGGGTGGGCAGGGCCTCCTCGGCGATCTCCAGGACGGTGCGCAGCGCCGCCGAGGTGTTGTCGGTGCGCCAGGCCAGCGCCGCGTGCAGCCGGGTGGGCTCGCCCGCCAGCGGCCGGTAGACCAGGCCGGTCTGCTGGATGTGCTGGCAGGAGGTCAGGGTCAGCGTGACTCCGACGCCCGCGGCCACCAGCGCCAGGATCGTGTAGGAGTCCGGCGCTTCCTGGACGACCCGCGGGTTGAACCCGCCCGACACGCACGCCTTGACCAGCGCGTCGCGCAAGGTGGATCCGGCGTTGGCCGGGAAGCTGACGAACGGCTCGTCGGCCAGCTGCTCGATCGCGATGCGGTCCTGCTGGGCCAGCGGGTGGTCGGTGGGCAGCGCGCAGATCAGCTCCTCGACCTCGATCACCCGGGTGCTCACCCCGGGCTGGTTGACCGGGAGCCGGACGAAGCCCAGGTCCAGCGAGCCGTCGGCGACCTTGGCCAGCGCGACGTTGGCGTAGGTCTGCCCGCGCATCACCAGCTCCAGGCCCGGGTGCGCGGTGCGCACCGCGCGGGTCAGCAGCGGCAGCGACTCGTGGCTGGAGGCCCCGGCGAAGCCGACGGTGACCCGCCCGTACTCGCCGCGGCCCGCCGCTTTCGCCGCGCGGACCGCGGTGTCGACGTCCTCGAGCACCGCGCGGGCCGGTTCCAGGAACGACTCCCCCGCGCTGGTCAGCCGGACCGACCGGGTGTTGCGCTCGAAGAGCTGGACGCCGAGCTCGCGCTCCAGCTGCCGGATCTGCTGGCTCAGCGGCGGCTGGGCCATCTGCAGCCGCTTGGCCGCCCGGCCGAAGTGCAGTTCCTCGGCGACGGCGACGAACGCGGTCAGGTAGCGAAGCTCCACGGCAGACCTCGAAATCCGGCGAATCCATTAGCGAGCGCTCTTGATCCGACACTAATTCAGTATTGGACAGCTATCAATGGCGGCTGGCAGCTTGGACCCGATCCGAACCGAACACCGAGGAGCCCCGACCATGGACAACCCGGTCGCCGCGTCGAAACCGCCGGTCCGCAGGCCGGACAAGACCACGACGATGCGGGAGGCGATCGCCGCGCACGTCACCGACGGGGCGACCGTGGCGCTGGAGGGCTTCACGCACCTGATCCCGACCGCCGCCGGGCACGAGATCATCCGGCAGGGCCGCCGGGACCTCACCGTGGCGCGGATGACCGCCGACATCGTCACCGACCAGCTGATCGCCGGTGGCTGCGTGCGCAAGCTGGTGTCGTCGTTCGTCGGCAACTCCACCGCCGGGTCGCTCGGCGAGCTGCGCCGCCGCATCGAGACCGGGCAGCCCGAGCCGCTGGAGTACGAGGAGTACAGCCACTACGGGATGATCTGCCGCTACCTGGCCGGGGCCCAGCGGCTGCCGTTCTACCCGCTGCGCTCCTACGCGGGCAGCGACGTGCCGTCGGTCAACCCCGACATCCGCAAGGTCACCTCGCCCTACCCGGGTCCGGACGGTGCCGAGGAGCAGATCTACGTGGTGCCGCCGCTGAACCCGGACGTCACGATCGTGCACGCGCAGCGCGCCGACCGGGCGGGCAACACCCAGATCTGGGGGCTGACCGGGATCCAGGCCGAGGCCGTCTACGCCGCGCGGAAGGCGATCGTGGTGGTCGAGGAGGTGGTGGCCGACGAGGTGATCCGCTCCGACCCGAACCGCACGGTCATCCCGGCGCACGCGGTGGACGCGGTGGTGGAGTGCCCGGGCGGTGCGCACCCGGCCTTCGCGCAGGGCTACTACGACCGGGACGGCGAGTTCTACCGGAGCTGGTCGCACATCAGCAAGGACCCCGACCGGCTGCAGCGGTGGCTCGACGAGTGGGTCCGCGGCACCGCCGACCACGCCGAGTACCTGGCCAAGCTGGGCGAGGAGACCCGGGAGCGGTTGTCGGTCGGCGAGGCCTGGAGCCAGCCGGTCAACTACGGACGTCGGCAGTGACGCCGACCAGCGCAGGAGGAGTCGAGATGAACGCTGGGTCCAACGCGGCGGTCACGTCGTCCGAGCTGCTCGCCGCGGTCGCCTCGCGCGAGCTGGCGGGCAAGAACACCGTGTTCGCCGGGATCGGGCTGCCCACCCTCGCGGTGTCGCTGGCGCAGCTGACCGTCGCGCCCGACATCGAGATCGTCTACGAGTCGGGGGTCTGCGGCGCGCACCCCTCGCACCTGCCGGAGACCATCGCGGACTCGGTGCTGATCACCGACTCCGAGGCGGTGCTGTCGATGCCCGCGCTGTTCGGGTACGTGCTGCAGGGCGGCCGCATCGACGTCGGCTTCCTCGGCGCCGCGCAGATCGACCGCTGGGGGAACCTGAACTCCTCGGTGATCGGCGACTGGCACGCGCCGAAGGTGCGGCTGCCCGGTTCCGGCGGGGCGATGGAGGTGATGGCCAACTCCCGCGAGGTGTTCGTGGTGATGCGCCGCCACGACCCGCGCTCGTTCCTCGCCGAGCTCGACTTCTGCACCTCGCCGGGCCCGGACCGGGCGCTGCGCGACGGGATCCGGCCGCGCGGGGCGGGGGTCACGCGGGTGATCACCGATCTCGGCATCCTGGCCCGCGACGGCGTCGGCGAGGAGCTGCGCCTGGTGGCCACGCACCCCGGGGTCACCGTCGAGCAGGTCCGCGAGGCCACCGGCTGGGACCTGGCGGTGGCCGACGAGCTGACCACCGTCGAGCCGCCCACCGGGGCCGAGCTCCGGTTGCTGCGCGACGACGTCGACCCGGACCGGGTCTACCTGCGCTGAGCCGGACCGGCCTCGGCGCGCAGCACGGCGCTGAGGCCGGGCTGGTCCCCGGAATCCCGGTGGCGGCGTTCGCACTCGGCCGCGATCGCGCGCATCTCCTGCCGGTAGCGGTCGGCGAGGTGCCACTGGCGCGCCTGGCGGGCGAGGTTCAGCTGGTGCTCGGCGCGGCGCGCGCGGGCGTCGAGGTCTTCAGCGGTGCACCGGTTCAGCAGCATGTCACGCGCTCAACCGTTGCTCGGGGAGCAGGCCGGTGGCGGCCCGCACCGCGTCGAGGTGGGTGCGGTAGACGGTGCGGGCGCTGTCCGGTCCGGGGTTGGCCCGGGTGCCCTGCTGGTCGCAGATCCACGTGCCCAGCAGGAGGTTCCGGTACACGTGCGGGCGGTGGGGGGAGCGGGTTTCGAGCTGGATCGTCGGGCTGCTCGATCGGGGCTGGTACATCGCGGGTCGGGTCCTGGGTCGGTGGGGCGGTACTGCTCCAGACTGGTCCGCCGCTGCCCCGCGGCCGACGGGAGGACTACGTACCCACTACGTATTTCGGGACTTTCGCCCCTGGCCGGATCGCGGTCGGAGCTGCTGCGGGGCGCGGCGGGTAGTCTCGGGTTCGGAAGTCGCAGCCGGGCAAAACGGGGGTTGCCATGGCGATGAGCGATGCACAGCGGATCGAGGCCCAGCGCCGCACGATCGCCGAGCACATCGAGGCCGAGAACGCGCACGACTGGCCGCGCGTGTACGGCACCTTCGTCCAGGACGAGCACGCGTTCTACGACGTCGTCCCGCTGAGCACCCGGTACGCCGGGTTCACCGGGGTGCAGGACTTCTACCAGGTCCTGGACGGCGCCATCCCGGACTTCCGGGTCACGGTGAACGCCGAGTACGACTCCCCGGGCGCCTCCGTGCGGGAGGTGACGATCGACGGGACGCACCGGGGCGAGTACTGCGGGGAGCAGCCGTCGGGTCGGCGGGTGTCCTTCGAGCTCGCCGCGTTCTACCTCTTCAGCCCGGAGGAACCCGGGAAGCTGCTGGCGGAGCGCATCTACTTCGACAACGAGACGGTGCTGCGCCAGATGCGCGGCGAGGAGAACGCGCCGACCGGGATCGGCCTGGCCACGTCGTGAACCGCTAGGTGGCGGCTTCCTGCTGCCCGGCGATCCACGCGGCGATCTGCGTGCGCGAGCCGAAGTCGAGCTTGGTCAGGATGTGCTCGACGTGCGCTTCGGCGGTGCGCTGGCTGATCACCAGCCGGGCCGCGATCTCCTTGTTCGACAGCCCCTGCGAGACGGCTTCGGCGACCTGGAACTCCCGGCGGGTCAGCGGGCCGCGCTGGGGCTCCCGGCGCACCGGTGCCGGACGCGGCTTGCCCCCGACCGCCGTCGCGAGGCCCTCCAGGAGCGGCAGGTTCGCGGTTTCGGCGGCGAGCTCGGCGAACGCGCCCTCCCCCAGCGCCGCGCGCGCCCGACCTTGCGCCCGGTACCGGTAGTCGAGCAGTTGTTGCGCGCCCATCAGCGGGACCCCGACCAGCTGCCACAGGCGGTCGAGGACGCCGAAGAGCCGGGCCGCCCGGTCGTGCTCGCCGCGCGAGACGTGCGACCACGCCAGCACCTCCGCGGCCATGCCGAGGCCGAAGAGGTCGTTGAAGCGGGACTTGATGCCGATGCTCTCCCGCAGGTGCGTCACGGCGTCGTCGGCATCGCCGCGCATCCAGCTCGCCAACCCGCGCACCACCAAACCCCAGGACCGGGTCCACAGCTCACCGGCCTCCGCGGTGATCTGCAGGCACTCCTGGGCGTACCCGCTGGCGCGGTCGGTCTCCCCGCGCAGGCAGGCCACCAGCCCGGCCTGCACCAGCGACATCACCATCGGGCTGGTGATCCTGGGGTGCGTCCGGTGGTAGGACCAGGCCCGCGCGGTGAGCGAGCTGGCCTCCTCCAGGTGCCCCTCGGCCATCGCGTCGACGCCCTGCAGGTGCAGGCCGAAGGCGGCCAGCCCGGCGTCGTTGAGCTGCTCGGCGACCGCGCTGCACCCCTCGGCCGTGGCCCGCCCCCGCACCAGGTCGCCCTGGTGGGAGGCCAGCCAGCTGCACACCCACAGCGCGGTCGCCCGCGGCGCGGTCGGGATGGCGTCCAGCGCCAGCAGGCGGTCCAGCCACTGCCGTCCCTCCGCGATCAGCCCGCAGGCCGTCCAGTAGAACCACAGTGCACCGGCCAGCCGCAGCCCCTCCTGCACCTGGCCCGGTTCGGTCGTGCAGAACTCCAGGGCGGCGCGCAGGTTGTCGTGCTCGGCGGCGATGCGAGCGCGCCACCGGAGCTGGTCCGGGCCGAACCACTCGCGCCCGCCCCGCTCGGCCAGGGCGAGGTAGTGGTCCCGGTGCAGGCGGCGCAGCCGGGTCCGCTCGTCGTCGGCCAGCAGGCCGCGGCCGTACTCGCGGACCGTCGCCAGCAGGCGGTAGCGGGTGGTTCCGGTGGGGGTCCGCTCGCGGGTGAGGATCGACTTGTCCACCAGCGACGCCATCAGCTCCAGCACGGTCTCCGGGCCGAGCCCGGGGCCGCTGCAGACGTCCTCGACCGCCGCCAGGTCCATGCCGCCGGAGAACACCGACATCCGCGCCCACAGCAGGCGTTCCTCCGCCGAGCACAGCTCGTAGCTCCAGTCCATGGTGGCCTGCAGCGTCTGGTGCCGCGGCAGCGCGCTCCGGTTGCCCGCCAGCAGCCGGAAGCGGTCCCCGATCCGCGCCAGCAGCTCGTCCACCGACAGGAACCGGGTGCGCGCGGCGGCCAGTTCGATCGCCAGCGGGATGCCGTCCAGCTCCCGGCACAACCGCGCGACCGCGCCGTCCTGGTCCGGGGTCGGCCGGGAACCCGCGGCCTCGGCCCGCTCGGCGAACAGCCGCACCGAGTTGCCCGCGTCCGCCCCGGCCTGGTGCGCCTCGGTGACCGGGAGCGTCGGCACCACCACGACGTGCTCGCCGTAGACGTCCAGCGGCTGCCTGCTGGTGGCCAGGATCCGCAGCTCGGGAGCGACGTCGAGCAGCATCGTGCACGCCTTGACGCAGCCGTCCAGCACCTGTTCGCAGTTGTCCAGGACGAGGAGGATCTCCTTGTCCTCGACGTAGTCGGCGAGCACGTGCGCCACGCCGCGGGCGGACCAGTCCTGGATGCCCAGCGCCTGCGCCGCGGTGTGCACGACCAGGTCGTCGTCGTGCACCTCGGCCAGCTCGACCAGCCACGCGCCGTCGCGGTAGGAGCGGCCGAGCTGGGTGGCCACGCGCAGCGCCAGCCGGGTCTTGCCGACCCCGCCGACACCGGTGAGCGTCACCATCCGCGAATTGGCCAGCGCTTGCCGGACGTCGACGCATTCCTGCCGACGGTCCACGAAGCTCGTGCGCTCGGCCGGGAGGTTGCCCACCCGCCTGCGCGCCGTCCGACTGGTCACTCCGGTCCCACCAGGGATTGGTTGGAAAACCGTGCACCGCCAGCCTACGCCGCAAGTGCGCGGTCGTGTTCACATCGCGCGGCCGATGGGCACCGTCGGCAGGTCGACCGCGTGGCCGCCGCCGTCGGCGACGAGGACCGCGCCGGTGATGAACGACGCCTCGTCGGAGGCCAGGAACCGGCACACGGCGGCGATCTCGCCCGGCTCGGCGGCCCGGCGCAGCGGGAGGTCGGCGGTGACCGCCGCGTACCCGGACTCGCGGTCGGGCAGGTCGGCGGCCGCGGCGAAGTCTGCCATCTCCTGGTCGGACATCGGGGTGCGCACCCACCCGGGGCAGATAGCGTTGACCCGCACGCCGCGCGGCCCGTAGTCGCGGGCCATGGAGCGGGTCAGCCCGATCAGGGCGTGCTTGCCCACGGTGTAGCCCGCCACCTCGGGACCGGCGAACAGCCCGGCGACCGAGGACATCACCACGATGTTGCCGCGGGCCTCGACCAAGGCGGGCAGCGCCGCCCGGCACATCACGAACGCGCTGTTCAGGTTGCCGTCGAGGCTGCGCCGCCAGTCCTCGTCGGTGGTGTCGGCGACCGCGGACATGCCGTGCCCGCCCGCGTTGACCACCAGCACGTCCAGGCGGCCGAACTCGGCCAGGGTGCGGTCGACGACCGCGCGGGCGTCGGCGTCCACCGACGAGTCCCCCGGCACCGCGAGCGCGCCCGTGGCCGCGGCCACCTCGTCGAGCGGCGCCCGGCGGCGCCCGGTGACGACCACCCGCGCCCCTTCGCCTGCGAGCCGAGCGGCCGTCGCGGCGCCGATCCCGGTGCCGCCCCCGGTGATCAGCACGACCTTGCCGTCGAACGCCTCCGCCACCGCACTTCCTCCGATCTTCGCGCCGAAACCGGGCTCCAGGCTCCCAGATCCCGGCGGCGCAGCCCCGCGTCCGGACGGAGCATTCCCGGTCAGACCGCGCTGGGCAGCACCAGGAAGCACCACGCCAGCACCGGACCGGCGCCCACGATTCCGGCGGTGTAGCCGATGATCTGCTTGTAGAAGCGGTCGCGGTCCACCCCGCGGGCGTTGCTGAGCACCAGGGCTCCGTTGGTGGAGAACGGCGAGGTGTCCACGATCGTCGTGGAGATCGCCAGCGCGGCCACCAGCCCGGCGGCGCTGAGGTGGCTGGCCAGCAGCAGCGGGACGGCGATCGGGATGATCGCGGTCAGGATCGCCGTCGAGGAGGCGAACGCCGACACCACGGCCACCACGAAGCACAGCAGCAGGGCCACGAACAGCGGTGCGCCCATGCCCGCCGCGCCCTGCGAGACGGCCTCGATCGTGCCCGCCTTCTCCAGGATCCCGACGTAGGTCACCATGCCCGCCACCAGCAGGATCGTCGACCAGCTGATGCCATCGACCGCCTTGGCCTGGTTCTTCACGTCGACCAGGGTCAGCGCGGTCGCCGCCAGCAGCGCGAGGAAGCCGATCTCCAGGTGGAACACCAGGGCGCCCACGACCAGCCCGGCCAGCGCCACCAGCGTCAGCGCCTGCCGCCAGGTCAACCGCGCCGCGTCGAGCTGCTCGGCCTCGCCGCCCTCGGCGACCTGCGCGCGCTTGCGGCCGAACCCGCCCAGCAGGAAGAAGGTCAGCAGCGACAGCAGGAAGTTGAACCCGAAGCTGGCCAGGAACAGCGCGGACGGCGCCACCTCCAGCGGGGTCTGGTCGACCATGCCCAGCACCAGCGCGCCGGAGACGGCGATCGGCGAGAACGCACCGGCGTGCGCACCGCTGATCACCATCATGCCGACCATGAGCTGGCTGATGCCGAACCGGTGGGCGAAGTTCATGCCGACCGGGGCCAGCAGCGCCACCGCGGCCGGGGTGAAGGTGCCGAAGGCGGTCAGCACGGCGGCGACGGCGAACAGCACCCACGGGATCAGCGCGGCCTTGCCGCGCACCAGCTTGATCCCGGCCCGCACCAGCAGGTCGATCGTGCCGTTGCGCTGGGCGACCGAGAAGAGGTAGGTGACGCCGACGATCGTGACGAACAGCGAGACCGGGAACCCCTCGAAGATCTCGTCCTCGGAGAGCCCGAGCGAGGCGGTGCCGACGACGAACGCGCCGATGAAGGCGAGGATTCCGATGTTGATGGGCAGCACGGTGGCCACCACGAACATGACGCCGAGGGCGCCGATGGAGATCATTTCGGCAGACATCTTTGTCCTAGGTGATCGGTGATCTGGCGGATGCTAGGCGGGCAGCGGGTCCGGGACCAGGAGGTCGGCCTCGCAGAGGATCCGGGCGGCCCGCTCGACGGTGACCCGGCGCGGCCGCGACCCGACGACGTCGCGGCAGGTGACCGCGACGACCCCGGCCGGGGTCCCGATCCGCAGCACCGGACCGGTCGCGGCCCGCACGACGGAGCCGTCGAGCAGCGCGGCGACGGCGACCCCGACCGCCGAGGTCAGGCCGATGGCCGGGTGCGGGGCGTTCATCGACAGCATGCGCACCGAGACGTCGTAGTCCTCGGCGGCGACCTCGTCGCCGAGCGAGGTCCGGTAGGCGGCCGGTGCTCCGACGATGCCGACCTTCGGCACCGCGTCGTCGGGCGTATCGCCGGGGCGCGACAGCCCCATCCGCAGCGACGCGGCGTGCCGGACCTCGCGCAGCGGGGCCACGAGGTCGCGCATCTCGGCGAGCGATTCCACCCCGCTGAGGCCGATCCCGGCCGCGTCCAGCAGCACCATCGGAGCGCCCGCGTCGACCATGGTGGCCGCGGCGGGTTGGCCGTCGAAGGTGAGCTCGTCGAGCGCCCGGCCGGTCGGGGTGACCGATCCGGTGGTGCGCCCGGCCGGGTCCAGGAACGTCAGCCCGACCGCCACTCCCCCGGCGCGGGTGCCGGGGACGGTCCGGGTGCCGAACTCGTGGACTCGACCGCCGGTGGTGTCCACCTCGGCCTCCAGCACGGCCCCGGTGTTGGTGTTGCGCAGGACCACGCGGGTCCGGTCGCCGGTGACCGGCACGAGCCCGCGGGCCACCGCCCACAGCGCGATGGCGGTGGCGCAGTTGCCGCAGTTGCTGCCCCACTCGACCCGCCGGACGCCGATGCCGACCTGCCCGAACAGGTAGTCGACGTCGATGCCGGGCGCGTCGGAGGCGCGGACGACGGCCGCCTTGGACGTGGTGGGGGTGGCGCCGCCGACCCCGTCGAGCTGGACCGGGTCGGCCGCCCCGTAGGCGTTGACCAGCAGTCCTTCCAGGTCCTGCGCGGTGGTGTCCACTGTGGTGGGCAGGGCCGACTGGTCGAACAGCCAGCACTTGCTGGTGCCGCCGCGCACCAGCGTTGCGGGTACGTGCACTGGAACTTCCTTCTCCTGGGTTCGGTCGGCGTTCACCCTGACAACGCGGAGACTTCAGTACAATGTTCGAGTTCTTACCCTGGCTTAAGCGGAGCTAATAGCTCGTCCACGACGGGAGGGGTCGCGTGCTGGACGTCCGACGGGTGTTGCTGCTGGTGGAGGCCGCCGAGCGCGGCTCGCTGACCGCGGCCGCCGAAGCGCTGATGATCACGCCGTCCGCGGCCTCCCAGCAGATGTCCAGGTTGGAGTCCGAGGTCGGCCAGCCGCTGCTGTACCGGCTGCCGCGCGGCGTGCAGCTCACCGACGCCGGGCGCGCGCTGGCCGAGCGCGGGCGCGCCATCCGGCGCGAACTCCGGGGTGCGCAAGCGGATCTGGACTCACTGGCCACATTGGACGAAGGAACCCTGCGGCTCGGGTCGTTCCCCACCGCGGGGGCCTCGCTGCTGCCGCTGGCGCTGACCCGCTTCTCCCGCAAGCACCCCGGGATCCGCACCACCGTGCGCTCCGCGCTGTTCGCCGACCTGGTGGACCTGCTGCACACCGGCGAGGTCGAGCTGGCGATGCTGTGGGACTACGACTGGAACCGCGTCGACGACGCCTCGCTGGTCGTCGACCACCTGCTCGACGACCCCACCGTGCTCGTCGTCCCGGCCAACTCCGAGCTGCTGGAGGAGGACTCCATCGGGCTGGCCGACCTGGCCGGGCACCAGTGGATCATCCGCGCGGACAACCACCCGGTCGCCGAGGTCCTGCGGCGCAGCTGCCGCCTCGCCGGGTTCGAGCCGATCATCTCCTACGAGTCGCACGACTACCAGGAGGCGCAGGCGATGGTCGCGGCCGGGCTGGGGATCGCGATCGCGCCGCGGCTGGCGCTGACCAACCGCCGCCACGACGTGCGGCTGGTCAACTTCGCCACCGACGTGCCCGCGCCGACCCGGCGCATCCTGCTGGCCCGGCCCGCCAACCGCACCCCGACCCCGGCCGCCGCGGCGATGGCCGACGTCCTGCACGCGGTGTCCCAGAAGTTCACCGACACCAACCTGCACCTGACCCAGCTCGGCACGGTGCGCGCCCGCAGCTCGGGCTGACCGGGCCCCGCCCGGCGCGCAAGGGCATTCGGACACGTTCGGCGGGCGAGCTCGCGGGGTACAACGCAGGAAGCCATGCGTCGTCCGTCGGGAGATCCCATGAAGATCGTGTGCATCGGAGCCGGACCCGCCGGTCTCTACTTCGCCATCTCCGCGAAGCTCCGCGACGCCGGGCACGAGATCTCGGTGGTCGAGCGCGACCCGCCCGGCGCCACCTACGGCTGGGGCGTGGTGTACTGGGACGACCTGCTGGACACCCTCTACATCAACGACCGGGAGAGCGCCCAGCGCATCCGCGCCGCCTCCACCGTCTGGCAGGACCAGGTGGTGGTGATGCGCGGCGGGCGCGCCTACCTCAGCGGGTACGGCTACAGCGTCAACCGGTCCGCGCTGCTGGACGTGCTGGCCCAGCGGGCCACCGACCTCGGCGTGGACGTGCAGTACGAGCGCGCGGTGGACGACCTGGCCGAGTTCGCCGACGCCGACCTGGTGGTGGTGGCCGACGGCGCGAACAGCCGGATCCGGCAGCGCTGCGCCGAGCAGTTCGGCACCGAGCTGGTCCGCGGGAGCAACCCCTACATCTGGCTGGGCACCAGCCGGGTGTTCGAGGAGTTCACCTTCGGCTTCGAGCAGACCCCGCAGGGCTGGATCTGGTTCCACGCCTACCCGTCGGCCGCCGGGGTCAGCACCTTCATCGTCGAGTGCCAGGAGCGGACCTGGCAGGCGCTGGGCTTCGACGAGCTCGACGACGCGGCGACCACCCGCCTGCTGGAGGAGATCTTCGACGAGCACCTGGCCGGGCACGCGCTGATCAGCGCGGCGCGCGGCAAACCCGCGTCCTGGCAGCGCTTCACGCAGGTCTACAACCAGACCTGGCGGCACGCCAACGCGGTGCTCATCGGCGACGCCGCGCACACCACGCACTTCACCATCGGTTCGGGCACCAGGCTGGCCATGATCGACGCCGTGGTGCTCGCCGAGAAGCTGCGCGAGAACGAGCAGACCGGCAACGCGCTCAAGGAGTTCGACGGCGAGGGCCACGCCGCGATGCGGGCGGTGCAGGCCGCCGCGCGCACCAGCATGGCCTGGTTCGAGAACCTCGACCGCTACGCCGACCGGGACGCGGTGGACTTCTGCTTCGCGATGTCCTCGCGCAGCGGCCTGCAACCGCCGTGGCGCTACCAGGTGCACCGCCTGACGCAGAACCCGTTGGTGCGCAAGGGGTTGCGCATCGCCAACACCGCGATGCGGTGGGTGCGGGCGCGGCGCCGGGGCGAGTCCTGGCAGCGCCGGGGCGCGGTCAGCCGACCCTGACGTAGAGCTGCATGCCCTGCTGCCGGTGGTTGCCGACCGGGCACCAGAAGTCGTACACGCCGGGCCCCAGGGTCACCGTCAGGTCGGCCGCACCGCCCGACTGGACCACCGGTGTCCGCACGTCTCCGACCCCGGGCCCGCTGATCTCCAGCGCGTGCGGCGCCCGCCCGGCGTTGACCGCGTGGAAGGTGTAGCGGCCCGGCGGGAGCCACGCGGGCTGTTCGAGCCGGAACTCGACCATCCCGACCGTCACCACCCGCGCGCCGAAACCGGTCGGCGCCGGTTGAGCGGCGGCGGTCGTCGCGCCGGCGCACAGCGCCCCCATCAGCGCGACCACCCCGAACAGCACGGCGAACGCCCTGGGGCGGCGGTGGGAAACTCTGTTCGCGTCCACATCGACCTGCATTGTCCGAACCCCCCTCGGATTTCCGCACCGGTCCGGCGGAGGTCGCCCGGTGGCGCTGGAAGCCCCGACCCGGACCGGGGTCTCGGTGCTGCGGAGCACTCCGGTCCAGCGTAGGACCGCGGGCCGGGCGGCTGGGTGCTGCCGGGACCGGTGGGACCGCAGTGCCGACTCTTGCGGAACCGCCGCGCCGTGACGGGCGGGGCCAGCGGGCCGCCCCGGTCGGGGGCTTCCCCGCCGGAAGGGCCGGTTTCGACTGGCTGCCCCGGTGGTGGGCTGGTGTGATCCTGGCGTGGGTGTGTCTACGGGTGCTCCGTCGGCGGTCCATCGCCGCGGGCGAGCGGTGTTCAGCTGGGCGCTGTGGGACTGGGGATCCGCAGCGTTCAACACCGTCATCTTGACCTTCGTGTTCACCGTGTACCTGACCGAGGGCGTCGCCGTCGACCCGGAGAGCGGCTCCACGGCGCTCGGCGTGGCGCTGACCATCGCCGGGGTGTGCATCGCTCTGGTGGCGCCGGTGACCGGTCAGCGCAGCGACGCGGGCGGTCGGCGCAAGCTGTGGCTGGCGGTGCACACCGCGCTGGTGATCACCTGCACCGCGGGGCTGTTCTTCGTCCAGGACGACCCGTCCTACCTGGCGCTGGGGCTGGTGCTGCTGGCCACCGCCAGCGTGTTCGCCGAGTTCGCCACGGTGAACTACAACGCGATGCTGCTGCAGGTCTCCACCCCGGCCACGATCGGGCGTGTCTCGGGGTTCGGCTGGGGCATGGGCTACTTCGGCGGGCTCATCGCACTGGTGATCGTGCTGATCGGCTTCGTGCAGCCCGACGTCGGGCTGTTCGGGGTGACCGCGGAGGACGGGCTGAACATCCGCGTCGTCGCGCTGTTCTCGGCGGTGTGGTTCGCGGTGTTCGCGCTGCCGCTGTTCGCCTTCGTGCCCGAGGCCCCGTCCTCCGGCGAACCGCTGCGGCACGCCCTGGTGGCCAGCTACGTCGTGCTCGGCAAGCGGCTGGCCTGGATGTGGCGCGAGGAGCGGCGCACGCTGGGGTTCCTGGTGGCCAGCGCGATCTACCGGGACGGGCTGGCGGCCATCTTCACCTTCGGCGGGGTCATCGCGGCGGGCACCTTCGGGTTCAACCCCAGCGAGGTGGTGGTCTTCGCGATCACCGCCAACCTGGTGGCCGGGCTCGGCGCGTTCCTGGGCGGCCGGGCCGACGACCGGTTCGGGCCGAAGGCGGTCATCGTCGCCGCGCTGTTCGGCCTGGTGCTGGTCGGCAGCCTGCTGCTGGTGCTGCCGCCCGGCAAGGCCGCGTTCTGGGTGTGCGGGCTGACGCTGGCGATCTTCCTCGGCCCGACCCAGTCGGCCAGCCGGACGTTCCTGGCCCGCATCGCCACGCCCGGCAAGGAGGGCGAGGTGTTCGGCCTCTACGCCACCACCGGGCGCGCGGTGAGCTTCCTGGGCCCGTTGGCCTTCAGCGGCTTCATCGCCGTCTTCGGCACCCAGCGCGCCGGGATGGGCGGCATCGTCCTCATCCTGCTGGTCGGCCTGATCGCGATGATCCCGGTGCGCTCGCCGGACCGACCGGCCGAGCCGACCGAGATCCCCGCCCCCGACCCCGGGTGAGCGCTCAGCGGACGTTGCGGCGGAGGCGGACCCGGTAGGAGTAGTGCTCCGGGAGGAAGTGGCTGACCGCCAGTTCCACGGGTTGTCCGGTGGTGGACTGGTACATGCGGTCGATGCGCAGCAGGGAGCGGTGCGGTTCGCAGCCGAGCTGCTCGGCGATCTCCGGGGTCGCGGTGCCGACCGTGATGCTCTGCTCGGCCTCGGCGATGGGGTCGGTCAGCCGGTCGTCGAGCAGGCCGATGATGGTCACCCGGCTGCGGGCGCCGACCTCGGTCAGCTCCGGCACCGACTCGACCAGCTTGCCCACCTCGGGCGGCAGGAACACGGTGGTCAGGCAGAACGGCACGTCGTCGTGCAGGCGCAGGAACTCCAGCACGTGCACCCGGTCGGCGGCCAGCCGCAGGCGCCCGGCGGCGTCGAGGTCGACCTTGCGGTGCAGCGGGGTGAGCAGCTGCATCGTGGTGTCGATGGACAGCCCCATCAGGTCGTCGATGGAGCCGAACTGGCGCAGGTACTGCTCCTCGCGGGGCGCGGCGAAGGTGCCGCGGCCCGGGATGCGGTAGACCATGCCCTCGGCGACGAGGTCCTGGAAGGCGCGGCGCACCGTCTGCCGGCTGACCCGGTGGGTCTCGGCGAGCTCGGCTTCGGTGGGCAGGCGCTTGCCCTCCGGGTAGTCGTGCTGCAGGATCGCCGACCGCAACTCGCGCGCCAGCCGCAGGTACGCGCTCTCCTTGCCGTCCGTCCGCGCTGCCACGCCACCACCTCCCAGCTCTCGCCCCCGACCGTAGCGGAACCACCACCGGCACCCGGGCGGAGCCTGGTCGTGAGTGCTGCGCCGTGCTGGAGCACTGTTGCGCACTCACGACCTCAGCGCCGCTCAGCCGTCCAGGCCGCCGCGCTTGACCAGTTGGGCGGCGATGACGTTGCGCTGGATCTCGTTGGTGCCCTCGCCGACGATCATCAGCGGTGCGTCGCGGAAGTAGCGCTCCACGTCGAACTCCGTCGAGTAGCCGTAGCCGCCGTGGATGCGCACCGCGTTGAGCGCGATCTCCATCGCGACCTCGGAGGCGAACAGCTTGGCCATGCCCGCTTCCATGTCCACCCGGCGGCCAGCGTCGAACTCCCGCGCCGCGTGCAGGGTCAGCTGGCGGGCGGCGGTGAGCTTGGTGGCCATGTCCGCCAGGTAGTTGCCCACCGACTGGTGCTGCCAGATCGGCTTGCCGAAGCTCTCCCGCTCCTGGGCGTAGCGCAGCGCGTCCTCCAGCGCCGCCATGCCCACGCCCAGCGCGCGGGAGGCGACCTGGATGCGGCCGGTCTCCAGGCCCTTCATCATCTGCGCGAAGCCCTTGCCCTCGACACCGCCGAGCACCGCGCTCACCGGCGCGCGGTGGTCGTCGAAGTGCAGTTCGCAGCTCTCGACGCCCTTGTAGCCGAGCTTGGGCAGGTCGCGGGAGACCGTCAACCCGGGGCCGTGCTCGACCAGGACGATCGAGATGCCCTTGTGCGCGGGTTGCGCGTCCGGGTCGGTCTTGCACAGCAGGGCGATCAGCTGGGAGCGGCGGGCGTTGGTGATCCACGTCTTGGCGCCGTTGATCACGTACTCCTCGCCGTCGCGGCGCGCCGTCGTGGTCAGCGCTTGCAGGTCCGAGCCGCCGCCGGGTTCGGTGAGCGCCATCGTCGCGCGGATCTCGCCGGTGGCCATCTTGGGCAGGTACCGGCGCTTCTGCTCCTCGGTGCCGAAGTTCAGCAGCAGCTTGGACACCACGGTGTGCCCGCCCATCGCCCCGGCCAGGCTCATCCAGCCGCGGGCCAGCTCCTCGACGATCAGCACGTAGCAGGGCGTGGACACCGGGGTGCCGCCGTACTCCTCCGGGATGGCCAGCCCGAAGACGCCCAGCTCCTTCATCTGCTCGATGAGGGCTTCCGGGTAGGTGTTGGCGTGTTCGAGCTCCGACACCACCGGCTTGGCGGACTTGTCGATGAAGTCGCGCACCGTCTCGACGGCCAGCTTCTCGTCCGCGCTGAGGGTGTCCAATGTGCTCACGGCGGTGTGCTCCAGTTCTGTCGGTCCGGGCCCCGGTGCCCGCGATTTCAATGGAAATCGGAGGTCTGATCTCCGTTGAAATCGCGGCCGGTGGCGTTCAGGTGGCGCGCGGGAAGGTCTTGCGCAGCAGTTCCCGGACCGTCGTCCAGTCGGCACCGGACAGCAGGGCGGGGACGTCCGTGCCGCAGGCCTTGAACTTCTCGGCCAGTTCGGCGTCGGTCGGCGGGCGCGACGGCGCGCCCGGCGGTTGGGCCAGCCGCACGTGCAGGGTCGGGCCGTCGTGCTCCACCTCGATGTCCACCTCGCCGGTCAGCAGACCGTCCGCGCCGGGCGTGTGCTCGAGCTCCACCGCGCGGAGCAGGTCCTGCGCCGCGGTCCGCTCGACGGCTCGGTCGGTGAAGGCGGCGAAGTCCGGGTAGTCGTCCAGCAGCGCGGTCGCGACCGCGTAGGGCAGGCTGAACTTGCCCTCCAGCCCGGTGGTGGGGCGGTCGTGGATCAGCGGGGTGACGGTGGCCTGCGGGGTGCGCACCCGGACCCGGCGCACCTCGCCGCGGACCTGGTCGCGGATTTCGCGCAGCGCGGCGATCGGCCGCTGCATCGCGTAGCAGCACGGGTAGACCTTGATCGCCAGGCCGCCCGGGACCGCTGGGCCGGACAGGTCGAGCTCACCGCTGCCGCCGACGAGCTCCAGCCAGGCGTCCAGCGCGCTCGGGTCGGCGGTGGCCCCGGCCTGCGCCAGCTGCGCGGCGCGCACCCCGGCCTGCGCGGCGAAGCCGACCTGCAGGGATTTGCCGTGCGTTCCGAACGCGTTCTGCACGCCACCGGCCGCGGGGACCGCGAGCGCCATCGCGGTGGCCAGCTGCTCGGCGGACAGCCCGAGCGCGGTTCCGGCCGCCACCGCGGCGGCGGGCGCACCAGCCGTGCAGGTCGCGTGCCAGCCCGCGGAGTAGTGCGACCAGCCGAGCGCGTTGCCCAGGCGGGCCATCACCCCGGCCCCGGCCAGGTAGGCGCGCGCGTCACCACCGGTGGCCAGCACGACCGGGACGGTCACCACGCTGATGTGCGTGGTGGACTCGACGTGCAGGTCGTCGAAGTCCAGCACGTGGCCGACGGCCGCCCAGCGGGCGGCGTCCGGCAGGTCGGCGGCGATCCCGGTCAGCGGGTCGTCCCGCGCGGCCAGGGCGACCGCGGCGGTGTCGAGCAGCGAGCGCTGGGCCAGCGCCAGGTCGTCGGGGCCCGGTTCGAGCTCGGTCGCCCAGTCCGCGAGGGCTTCGGCGATGGATGCCATGGGAACCTTTCCGCCAGCGCGGGGCCGCGCTGTCCGCAATCTTTGTACGGCCAAATACTTCGCGCGGTCAAGGCCGTGCTGCTGCGGATCGAAACCGTTGCGTCAGCGGTATCACCACCCCGGTCGGCCGCCGCACGTTGACGCCGGGAGGTAGGGGGTCGAGACTGGCAGCGAGTTTGTACGGCCCAATTCGGCCAGGCGAGGGAGGAAGCAGTGCCGGGCTTGGAGACCTACCTGCAGGAGTGGCGGCCGGAGCCGCTGGTCGAGACCGACGCCCTGCCCGCGGAACCGTCCCGCGCGCTGGCCGCGGTGCTCGAGACGACCGCCCCCGGCGACGAGCTGCCCCCGCTGTGGCACTGGGTGCACTTCCAGCACTGGCCCCGGCACGGCGAGCTCGGCGCGGACGGGCATCCGACGCACGGGCACTTCCTGCCGCCGATCCCCGACCGGCGGCGGATGTTCGCCGGGGGTCGGCTCACCGTCACCGCTCCGCTGCGCCTGGGGGTTCCGGCCGAGCGCACCTCGTCGCTGGCGAACGTCGTGGTCAAGCAGGGCCGCTCGGGCGAGATGGCCTTCGTGACGGCCCGCGCGGAGTACCGGCAGGACGGCGAGCTCCGGTTCGTCGAGGAGCAGGACTACGTCTACCGCAGCGGGGAGAGCTCGACCAAGAACCCCGACGCCGCCCGGCCCACCGACCTCCCGGTCTCCGACGCGCCGTGGCAGCAGCCCTTCACCGGCGACCCGGTGCGGCTGTTCCGGTTCAGCGCGCTGACCGCCAACGCGCACCGCATCCACTACGACGCGCCGTACGCCCGCGAGGTCGAGTCCTACCCCGGGCTCGTGGTGCACGGCCCGCTGCTGGTGCTGCTGATGACCGAGCTCGCCCGCAGCCGGGCACCCGAGCGCGAGCTCGCCGGGGTCGACTACCGGCTGCGCCGCCCGGTCTTCGCCGGGGACCCGGTGCTGGTCACCGGCAGCCCGGACGGGGACATGGCGGTGCGCACCGCACCGGACCACCTCATGGCGACCGCACAGGTCACCTTCCGCTGACCCGCGCCCAGACGTCGAGCAGCCTCGCCGCCGAACCGCCGACGGGGCCGACCGCGTCCGCCAGCACCTCGGCGGCGGGCAGCTCCGCGCTGTCCACTGCGGACACCGCGGGCGCGGGGTCGGCGATGGTGCTGGAGCAGACCGCCAGCAGGTGCTCCGGCACGGTCAGCGCCGGGTCGACGCAGCCGACCAGGGGCGTTCCCACGGCGGCGATCAGCGGGAACACGGTGCCGGGGATCCCGATCGCCGCTTCGGCCCGCGCCGAGGCCTGCAGCGACGGGGCGTCGCTGATCTCGTAGCGGCTCCACAGCGCCGGGTCCTCGCGCGGGTGCAGGCCGACCAGGATGCGCTTTCCAGCGGCCTGCAGCCGCTCGGCGGCGGCCAGCAGCAGCTCGGTGCCGGGCGCGGCGGACCCGGTGTCGTCGGGGTGGGTGACGCTGGTGAGCACCAGGACCAGGCCCGGTTCCGGCGCGCGCTGCGGCAAGGAGTCCGTCTGCGGCGAGCCGACGACGCGGATCTTCCGGTGGGTGCCCAGATAAGCCGCGAAGGCGCGGGCTTCGGCTGGCGAGGACGCGGTGATCGCGCGCAACCGCGGCCGCAACCGCTTGGCGCGCTCGGTTTCGCGCGGGTTGAGGTAGGCCAGCGAGCTGGCGGCCAGCAGCAGCTTCCGGAAGCGGGACGCGCACTCCGCGGGCCACTCCTCCGCACCCGTCACGACCAGCAGGTCGGCGCGCGGGGCCTCGTCGGGCGTCGCCACCGGCACCGGGTCGTCCGGGGCGGCCTCGGCGCGGTCGGGCACCAGCTGGGTCAGCTGCCACCCGCGGCGGGCGGCTTCGGCGAGCAGCGGTTTGACGTGGTAGGTGCCCCACGGCTCGTTGGTCGCGATCAGCACCCACCTCGGCCGGGCCGCCGCAGCCGTCCCGCCGAGGGCCAGGAGCCCGGCCCCGGCCAGCGCGCCGCCCAGCACCGTTCGGCGCGCGAGCACCGTCCGCTCGTCGTCGTTCATGACCGGAGAAGCTACGCACCCGAACCGACCACGACGTGAACCTGCGGCGAACGCGCGGGTCCGATGAGGACGCAGCGATTTCGCGCGAAACCAGCGGTTCGCGTGCGGACGAGGTGCCGGTTTCGCGCGAAATCGCCAGCCCGACGCCGCGCGCCGGGGTCAGCGGGGTGCGTCCCGGAAGGCGCCGCGGTAGGCCGCGGCCGGGTGGCGCGGGTTCAGCCGGGAGCCGTCGGCGAACAGCTTCTCCCGGAAGGTCCCCGGCCGGTACTCGGTCTGGGCCAGGCCGCGGCGGCGCAGCTCGGGCAGCAGGCCGTCGATCACCTCCGCGTAGCTGCCCGGGATGACGTGGTTGATGATGTTGATGCCGTCGACGCCCGCGTCCTGCCAGCGCTCCAGCTCGTCGGCGATCCGCTCCGGCGTGCCGACCAGCCGCATCCGCTCCGCGCGGTAGCGGACCATGTCCTCGATGGTCGGGTTGCCGCCCGGCACCGAGTCGATGACCGCCTGCAGCACTCCCCTGCCACCTTCGACGTGCAGGTCCTTCAGCGGGGTGTCCACCGGGGCGTCCCCGAGGTCCACGCCCATCCCGCCGAGCATGTGCGCGGCGAGCCCGTCGATCGACAGGTACTCGTCGAAGTCGGCCTTGCGGCGGCGGGCCTCGGCCTCGGTGCTGCCGACCACGAAGGACAGCCCGGCGAAGAACAGCACGTCCGCTGGGCGGCGGCCGCGTTCGGCGGCCTGCGCCCGGACCGTGGTGGTGATCTTCCGGGCGCTGTCCGGCGAACCGGCGAACATGAACACCGCCTCGGCGTTGCGCGCGGCGAACGCCATCCCGGCCGGGGAGGTGCCCGCCTGGAACAGCACCGGCGTGCGCTGCGCCGACGGCGCCACCAGGTGCGGCCCCTCCACCGAGTACCGCTCGCCGCGGTGGTGGATCTTGTGGATCCCCGCCGGATCGGCGTGCGCGCCCGCCTTGTCGCGCAGCAGCGCGCCGTCGTCCCAGCTGCCCTCCAGCAGCTTGTAGACCACGTCGACGTACTCGTCGGCCCACCGGTAGCGCTCGTCGTGCGGGGTCAGGCCGGGCAGCCCGAAGTTGCGGTGGGCGTTCTCCAGCACCGACGTGACGATGTTCCAGCCGGTCCGGCCCCCGGTGAGGTGGTCGAGCGTGGCGGCGCGGCGGGCGAAGGTGTACGGGTGCTCCTGGATCACCGAGCTGGTCCACGCCAGGCCCAGGTGCTCGGTCACCGCGCCGAGCGCGGAGATCATCACCGACGGGTCGTGCGAGGGGATCTGCAGCCCCTCGGTGGCGAAGATGTCCCAGCTGCCGCGGTAGTTGCCGTACAACCCCACCACGTCGGCGAAGAAGATCGCGTCGAACTTCGCCGCCTCCAGCTGCCGGGCCAGGTCGGTCCACAGCGACAGCTCGTCGAACCGGTGCTGCTGGGCGTCGGGGTGCCGCCACTGCCCCTCCAGGATGTGCGAGGTGGTGGCCATGACGAACGCGCTCAGCCGCAGGCGGCTCCGCCGGGCGCTCACCGCCGCTTGTCCAGCCGTCGCACGGTCGCGCTGCCGACCAGCTGGACCAGCTGCACCAGCGCGATCATGACCAGCACCGCCACCACCATCACGCCGGTCTCGTAGCGGTAGTAGCCGTGGCGGATGGCGAAGTCGCCGATGCCCCCGCCGCCGACCAGTCCGGCGATCGCCGAGTAGGAGATGAAGCTGACCACCATGATGGTGATCGAGCCCGCCAGCCCCGGGCGGGCCTCCACCAGCAGCACGCTCCAGATGGTGCGCAGCTTCGACGCGCCCATCGCCTGGGCGGCCTCGATCACGCCCGGGCTGATCTGCAGCAGGTTCTGCTCGACGAACCGCGACAGGTAGGCGATGGCGTTGACGCACAGCGGCACGGTCACCGCGACGGTGCCGACGCTGGTGCCGACGATCAGCCGGGTGATCGGGATCATCGCGATCAGCAGGACCAGGAACGGGAACGACCGCACCAGGTTGACCACCGCGTTGACCACCTGGTGCAACCGCGGCGACGGGCTCAGCCCGCCCGGTCTGCTCACCCACAGCAGCACCCCGACCGGGATCGCGGCCAGCACCGCCAGCGGCACCGTGATCAGCAGCATCAGGCCGGTCTCGCCGAGCGCTTCGAGCATCTCGGGCAGCGCGGCGGTGATCTGGTCAACCAGCACGGCTCTCCTCCAGGTCCCGCCCGGACCGCAACCGGATGCGGTCGTCCACCATGAACCGGGCGATCTCGGTCTCGGGGCGCAGCGGCGAGCCGTCCAGCTCCAGGTGCTCGACGACCTTGCCGCCGTCCATCACCGCCACGTCGTCGGCGATCGCGCGGACCACGTTCATCTCGTGGGTGACCAGGACGATCGTGATGCCGAGCCGCTCGTTGACCTCCTTGAGGTAGCTCAGCACCGACACCGTGGTCCGCGGGTCCACGGCGCTGGTCGGCTCGTCGCACAGCAGCACCGACGGCTCGTTGGCCAGCGCCCGCGCGATCGCGACCCGCTGCTGCTGGCCGCCGGAGAGCTTCGCCGGGTGGACGTCGGCCTTGTCGGCCAGGTCGACCACGGCGAGCGCCTCGGCCACCCGCGCCGCGCGGGCGGCCTTGTCCACCCCGGCGATGCGCAGCGCCAGCTCGACGTTCTGCGCCGCGGTGAGGTTGGCCAGCAGGTTGAAGTGCTGGAAGATCATGCCGATCTTGGTGCGCCGCCGACGCAGCTCGGCCTCGTCCACCGCGGTCAGATCGGTGCCGTCCACCTCGACGGTGCCGGAGTCGGGCCGCTCCAGCAGGTTGATCAGCCGGATCAGCGTCGACTTGCCCGCGCCGGAGAACCCGATGATGCCCTGCACCGACCCGCGCGGCACGTGCAGGTCGACGTCGTCGACGGCGGTCAGCGGGCCGTCCGGGCCGGTGAACCGCTTGGTGACCCCGCGCAAGGTGATCAACGTCCGCCGTCCTTCCACCACTGGCCGAGCTGGGCCTGCGGGTCCTCGGTCCAGGGCAGCGGCGCCCAGTCGCCGTAGAACCGCTTGAAGAAGTCGCGGACCGGTGGGCTCTGCAACGCCGCCTGCAGCGCCCGGGCCTTCTCCGAGCCCACTTCGTCCGGTCGGCCGCCGACCACGATCCGGTAGGGCACGGCGTCGACGTCCTGCTCCCGCAGCAGCGCGGAGTCCTCGACGTCGAGCCCGATCTCGATGGCCTGCCGGGAGAACAGGAATCCGGCGTCGACGTCGGGCAGCGTCTGGGTGAGGGTCTGCTGGTCGACCTCCACGAAGGAGTAGCGGTGCGGGTTGTCCACGATGTCGCGCTGGCTGGTGGTGACCACCTGCGCGCCGTCGCGCAGCTTCAGCCGCCCGGCCTGGGCCAGCAGGTGCAGCGCTCGGCCGTTGTTCGCCGGGTCGACCGGCAGCGCGATCCGCGCCCCGTCGGGCAGCTGCGAGATGTCGTCGTAGCGCGTGGAGTACACCCCGGCCGGGGAGCCGACCACGTAGAACAGCGGCACCACGTCGGTTCCGTTGTCGCGGTTGAAGGTCTGCAGGTACGCGCCGTGCTGGAAGAAGTTGAAGTCGGCCTCGCCGCTGCTGACCGCGTGGTTGGGCTGGACGATGTCGGTGACGTACCGGACGTCGAGCTGCCAGCCCTGGGCTTCGAGCTGCTGGCGGGCGATCTCCAGCGGGTCGTGGTACGGCGGGCTGTCGGTGGCGACGATACTGATGGTGCGCTCGCCGGAGGCGGACCCACCGGCCAGGCCGCAGCCACCGAGGGCCAGCACCAGCGCGCCGATCAGCGCGAGGAACGGGAAGGAGCGGGAGTTCTCGGGCCGCCGCGCGCGGGCGGACCGGTGGTGCGAAGTGGACACTCTCGTCGCTTTCTGCTGGGGCGGGTCAGATCTGGCCGTGCCGGGGCGGCCGGGTGCCGTTGAGGACGTAGCGGCCGATGTGCTGGACCTTCCAGCGCACCGGGTCGTGCAGGGTGTGGGTGCGGGCGTTGCGCCAGTGCCGGTGCAGGTTGGTCTCGGCCAGGCTCGACCTGGTCCCGGAGACCTCGAACAGCGCGCTGCTGAGCTCGACCGCGACGCCGTCGGCGAACACCTTCGCGGTGGCCACCGCGATCGAGGCCGCGGCGGCGGAGTCGGCGTCGAGGTCGGCGCGGGCTGCGTCCAGGGCCGCACCCGCCTTCTCCAGCAGCGCCTCGGCCGCGCGGAGGCGGACCGCCAGCTCGCCGAACCGCTGGATGGTCAGCGGGTCCTCCGCCGCGGTCTCCACCCCGGCCTCGCCCCACGGGCGGCTGCGGGTGCGCACGAACTCGACGGCATCGGCCAGCGCTCCCCCGGCGATGCCCACGTCGATCGCCGCGTGCAGGGCCTGCGCCAGCGCGCCGTGCAGCTGCGGGCGGTCGAAGGTCAGGTGGTGCGGCACGATCCGGTCCGCCGGTACCGGGACCGCGTCCAGCTCGACGGTGCCGCTGGCGGTGGTGCGCTGGCCCATGCCCGCCCAGTCGTCGACGACGGTGACGCCCGCGGCGTCGCGCGGCACGTAGGCGACCTGCAGCCGGTCCTGCTCGTCCTTGGCCAGCACCGGGATCCAGTGCGCCAGCAAGGCCCCGGTGGAGTAGGCCTTGCGCCCCCGCAGGACGAACTGGCCGTCCGGCGCGGGCGAGAGCCGGGTCTGGATGTCCTGGACCGTGCGGCTTCCGGCCTCCGACTGCGCGTTGCCGAACCGCTTGCCCGCCAGCACTTCGCCGAAGAAGAAGCGCTGCTGCTCGGCGGTGCCGTTCTCGCGCAGCACGTTGACGTAGGCGAAGTGGCTCTGCGGGATCTGCGCGATGTTCGGGTCCGCTGCGGCCAGCAGCCGGAAGACCTCCAGCAGCGTCGTCGCGCGCACATCGGCCCCGCCGTGCTCGCGCGGGACGGTGATGGCCAGCAGCCCGCTCGCCGACAGCTCGTCGAGCTCGGCGCGCGGAATCCTGCGCTCGCGGTCGCGTTCGGCGGCGCCGACGGCGAACCGCTGCGCCAGCCGCGCGGCGAGGTCCAGCGCCTCGGCGTCGTCGCGCACCAGGTTCGCCGCGGGACGACTGGCGGGCGGGGAGACTGTCATCGGGAACTCCTCGTGTCGTGCGGTGCGGGTCGTGAGCGCGCAACCGGTGTGGGGCCCGGTCGCGCGCTCACGACCTCCTGTCCCCCTCCGCGGCGGTCAGGTGTACCAAGTGGGTTCGGGCAGTTCGCCGAGCAGCGCGTAGCGCCCGACCTCGACCCGCTTGTAGGCGACGGGATCGTGCAGGCTGTGCGTGCGCAGGTTCCGCCAGTAGATGTCCAGGCCGACCGAGCTGGCCGTCGCGCGGGCGCCGGTCACCTCGAAGATCCGGGTGCTGACCTCCAGCCCGGTGTCGATGATGCGCTGCTTGGCCGCCGCGATGAGCACGGCCGCCTCGCCCCGCTGCTCGGGGGTCAGCGCCTCCCGCTCGGCGTGCAGCAGCGCGGACAGCTGCGCGTTGGCCTTGTCGATCAGCGCTTCGGCGGCCCACAGCTTAGCCTGGAGGTCGCCGTAGGCGTCGAGGACGTAGAACTCCTCCGTCGCGGACTCCTTGTTGTCCCCGCCGTAGGGCCAGGGGCGGGTGTGCTGGGCGGTGTAGGACAGGCCCGCCTCCAGCGCGGCCTGCGCGATGCCGAGGTAGAAGTTGGCGAACACCAGCTGGATCGTCGGCACGTTCAGCGTGTTGTAGGTCAGCGCCTGGAACTGCTTGTCCACGTACCCCGCCGCCGAGGACCACGGCACCCGCACGTCCTCGACGAGCACGCTGCCGGACTCGGTCAGCCGCTGGCCCAGGTTGTCCCAGTCGTCGCCGTAGGTGATGCCGTCCTGATCGGACGGGACGATCGCGAACACGTGCTCGCCGCTGTTCTCCAGCACGCCTTCCAGCACCGTCAGGTCGGAGACCTTGCTGCCGGTGGAGAAGGACTTCTTGCCGCGGAACACCAGCACGTCACCTTCGTCGGCGATGACCAGGTCGTCGTCGCGCGGGTTGACCGCGCCGCCGAAGAAGAAGTTGTTGGCGGTGTACAGCTGCTCGACCGCGGCGATCTGCTCCGGCGTGCCGACCAGCCGGGCCGCCCACGCCCACAGGTAGTGGTAGCCGAGCAGCTGCCCGATCGAGCCGTCGCCCTTGGCGACCTCGCGGACGACCCGGTAGGCGGTCTCCCAGGACTCCCCCGCCCCGCCGTGCTCCTTCGGGCCGAGCAGCGTGACGAGCCCGGAGTCCTTGAGCAGCCGCACTTCCGCGTGCGGGGTGCGGTTGGCCTGGTCCCGCTCGACCGCGTCGGTCGCCAGGACGGCCGCGACCTCCTTGGCCCGCGCTGTCCAGCCCTCGGAGGTGGTCGGGCGTGCGTCGTCGTTCCAGTTCTCGGTGGTCATGGTGGTGCCCCTTCTCCCTGTGATCAACGAGCGTTGCCGACGCCGACGGGGTCGCCGGTGCGGTCGAGTTCGGCTTCGAGTTCGCGGACGATCGGCAGCACGTGCCGACCGAAGTGCTCGACGTCGTCGAGGTAGTGCAGGAAACCGAGCAGCAGGAGGTTCGCGCCGCGCTTCTTGTACTCGACGATGCGGTGCGCGATCTGCTCCGGGGTGCCGATCAGCCCGGTGCGGAAACCGTCGTTGTACTGCACGAGATCGGCGAACTCCGAGTCCGCCCACATGCCCTTGCCGTCCGAAGTGGACTTCCCGGCCTGGCGGACCGCGGCGCGGAAGCCCTCCACGGCCTCCACGTCGGCCTTGTCGATGATCTCGCGCAGCACGTCGCGCGCCTGCGCCTCGGTGTCGCGGGCGATCAGGAAGCCGTTCAGCCCGAACCGGACGGTGCGGCCGTGCTCGGCGGCGACGGCCCGGACGTCGGCGACCTGCTCGGCGAAGCCGTCGAAGTCCTTGCCGTTGCTGAAGTACCAGTCGGAGACCCGCCCGGCCACCTGCCGCGCCGCGGTCGAGTTCCCGCCCTGGAAGATCTCCGGGTGCGGGCGGCCGGGCACCGGGTGGGGCTGCGGGCGCAGGCTGAAGTCGTGGATGCGGTAGAAGTCGCCGCCGAAGTCGAAGTTCGGCTGCGTCCACAGGCCGCGCAGCACCCGGATGAACTCCTCCGTGCGCCGGTAGCGCTCGTCGTGCTCCAGCCACGGTTCACCGAGCCCGGTGAACTCGTCCTTGAACCAGCCGCTGACGATGTTCACCGCGAAGCGGCCCTGGGACAGGATGTCGGCGGTGATGCCGAACTTGGCGAGGATCGCCGGGTGCCACAAGCCGGGGTGCGCGGCGACGATGAGCTTCAGCCGCTCGGTGGCCAGCAGCAGCCCGAGGCTGAACGCGGCCGGGTCGTGCTGCTGCGCGGCGCCGTAGCTGGAGGCGTAGCGCACCTGGCTGAGCGCGTAGTCGAACCCGCTGCGCTCGGCGAGCACGGCGAGTTCCTTGTTGTAGTCGAAACCGAATTCCGTTCGCTGTTCGATCGTGCTGGTGACCAGGCCACCGCTGACGTTGGGCACCCAGTAGGCGAACTTCAGCGGTTCGGCGCGGTGTGCATCGGACATGCTCGTCTCCCGTTGCGCATGGTGCAGCACTGCCGGAAGGCGCGCTCGGTCGGCACGGAAAACGGTTCCGGCAGCGAAAAAAAAGGGGAATGGCGGGCGCGCTTCGAGCGCGGCCGGGAATGCCTAGGCGATCAGAAGTCGAGACAGGACTGCGCGCCGACGCGAGCGAGGTCGACGTGGCGGCGCTTGGTCAGCCGGTCTGCGAAGAACACGGTTCAATGCCACCAAAGACCGGCAGCGGTGTCAACGGGATCGGCGCACTTCCCAACCTCCGGACACCGTCCTCTTAGGACGAAAAAAGACCGCGAGCCCTCCGAGAGGGCTCGCGGTCGTGCGCGACGGGAAGAACGGTCAGGACGCCGCAGCGGGCTCGCGCGCCCCGCCCGCGAACGGGATGCTCGCCGGGGCGCCGTCCGCGGCCCCGGCCGGGTGCCGCCACAGGCCCTTGCGCTCCAGGATCGGCAGCACGCCCTCGCCGAACCAGTACGCCTCCTCCAGGTGCGGGTGCCCGGAGAGCACGAACTCGTCGATGCCGAGCGCGTGGTACTCCTCGATCCGCTCAGCCACCTCGGCGTGGCTGCCGACCAGCGCGGTCCCGGCCCCGCCGCGCACCAGGCCCACACCGGCCCACAGGTTCGGGTAGATCTCCAGGTCCGCCGTCGACCCGCCGTGCAGCTCCAGCATCCGCCGCTGCCCCTCGGACTCGCTGCGCCCCAGGCCCTCCTGCACGCGCGCGATGGTCGCCGGGTCCAGCGCGTCCAGCAGCCGCTGCGCCTCAGCCCAGGCCTGCTCGCTGGTGTCGCGGCTGATCACGTGCAGGCGGATCCCGAAGCGCGGGGTGCGGCCCCGCTCGGCCGCCAGCTCGCGGATCCACCGGATCTTCTCCGCGACCTTCTGCGGCGGTTCGCCCCAGGTCAGGTACACGTCGGCGTGGTTGGCGGCCACGGTGCCCGCCGCGGGCGAGGAGCCGCCGAAGTACAGCGTCGGCACCGGGTCCGGGGTGCGGGTGAGCTCGGCGCCCTCGACGCGGACGTGCTGACCGGTGAAGTCGACCCGCTCACCCCGCCACAGCGCCCGCACGACGTGCAGGAACTCGTCGCAGCGCGCGTAGCGGGCGTCCTTGTCCAGGAAGTCGCCGTAGGCGCGCTGCTCGGCGCTCTCGCCGCCGGTCACCACGTTGAGCAGCAGCCGCTTGCCCGAGTGGCGCTGGAACGTCGCCGCCATCTGCGCGCCCAGCGTGGGCGAGAGCAGCCCCGGCCGGAACGCGACCAGGAACTTCAACCGCTCGGTGACCTCCGCCAACATCGCCGTGGACAGCCAGGCGTCCTCGCACCACGCCCCGGTCGGGGTCAGCGCGCCCTCGAACCCGAGCTGCTCGGCGCTGCGGGCGATCTGGCCGAGGTAGGCCAGCGTCGCAGGCCGGGACCCCGAGGCGGTGTTGGTGGTGGCCACGCCGTGCCCGCCGCCGACGAGGTACCGGCTGTCGCCGTAGGTGGGCAGGAACCAGTGGAAGGTCAAAGACATCAGTCACTCCAGGAGAAGCGGGACCGCCCAGCACGTGGTCGCGAACCCGTCGTGTCCGTTGTGGACGGGAAGAGGGGAACCCCGCGGATCGGACGGGGTGGAACCAGGTCAGGGACGACACGCCTGCGCCGACACGCGGTGGAAGTCCACGTGCCGACGCCTGGTGAACAGCGCCACGACTCGCACGGATCAATCGTGGGGAAGCCGCACCGGAGGTGTCAACCGGCGACCGGGCCATCCCACCTGGCGGACCGCCGGGCGGTGACTGCGGACGCCGGGACGGCCGCGAGGCGCTCGCCCACCGCGAAGGCGGTCAGCTCGTCGGTGGTGGCCATCCGGGTCGGGTCGGCCGGGCTGACCAGGTGCGCGTAGACCGCCGCCGGGGTCAGCCCGGCGAGCCCGACCAGGTCGAACGCCACCTCCGCGAGGCTGTCCCCGCGGTGCCCGGCGATCGCGACCGGCACGACGTGGCCGGGCCGGGTGAAGTCCGCGGGCTCGGCGTGCGGTGCGGCGAGCAAGCGCGCCGTCCTGGCCCGGTCCGACGCGGAGATGCCGGTGCTCACCCCCGCGCTGGCGTCCACCGTGACGCACGCCGTGGCCCCCTGCCGCTCCACCTTCGGCGACATCGGCGGCAGCACCAGCTCGTCGCACCGCTCGCCGGAGAGCGCCACGCACAGGAAGCCCGACGAGTGGCGCACCGCGAAGGCCGTCAGCTCGACGTCGGCGCGCGCCGCGGCGAACACGATGCCGCCCTCGTCGGAGCAGCCGTGCACGACCACCGCGCGTCCGGCCGCGAGCTCCGCGGCCGCCCGGTCGACCGCACCGCCGAGCAGTGCCGTGCTCTCCCGCTGATCGTTCACGTTCTCCCCTTGGCGAACCGGCTCCGGGACGTCTCGATGTCCACAGAGGACGCGATGGCGCACCGACTGCGCCGCGTCGAGCATCGCCCCACCGCGACGCGGAGGTCAACGAACGATCCCACCGTCCCAGCACCTGGAACCGGCGCACCTTCCTTGACACCCCCGCGCAGATCTCCATAGCGTCGCCGCGTGCTCCGAGTGCTGCTGACCTGCCGCCACCACGTGGACCTGCTGCGCGTGGCGTCCGCGGCCTGTGCCGCTTCCTGACCCACGTCCCTCGGAACGCCGACCCGGGCGCGCCCGGACGGCCGCACATCCCCCGCTCCAGGAGGCAGCAGCATGACCGCGACCTCGCACGCCGAGGCACCCGGCACCCGGCAGGTGTCGGACAAGGACGTCCGCACGGTGATCGTGTCCAGCCTGATGGGCACCACCGTCGAGTGGTACGACTTCTTCCTCTACAGCACCGCCGCCGGGCTGGTCTTCGACGAGCTGTTCTTCCCCACCGACAACCCGACCGTCTCCACCGTGCTGGCCTTCGCGACGTTCTTCGTCGGCTTCGTCGCCCGCCCGCTCGGCGGTGTCCTCTTCGGACACATCGGGGACCGGATCGGCCGCAAGCGCACGCTGGTGACCACGATGCTGCTGATGGGCGTGGCCACGGCCCTGATGGGCGCGCTGCCCACCTACGACGACATCGGCCTGCTCGCACCGCTGCTGCTGGTGCTGCTGCGGGTGGTGCAGGGCCTGGCGATCGGCGGCGAGTGGGCCGGTGCGGTGCTCATGGCGGTGGAGTACGCGCCGCCCGGCAAGCAGGCCCGCTACGGCGCGTGGCCGCAGGTCGGCCTGGCCCTGGGGCTGGGGTTGGGCACCGGGTTGTTCGCGCTGCTCGGCAACCTGCTCGACGACGAGCAGTTCCTCGGCTACGGCTGGCGGATCGCCTTCGGGCTCAGCATCGTGCTGGTGTTCATCGGCCTGGTGATCCGCCTCCGGGTCGCCGAAACCCCGGCCTTCGAGCAGATGCGCACGGCGCGCGAGACCTCCCGGACCCCGTTCCTGGACCTCTTCCGAGACCGCGCGGTCCGGCGCAACACGCTGCTCGGCCTGCTGTCGCGCTGGGCGGAAGGCGCTGCCTTCAACACCTGGGCGGTGTTCTTCCTGTCCTACGCGACCACGACGCTCGACCTGCCCCGCACCGACGTGCTGGTGGCGGTGATGGCCGCCGCGATCGTGCTGGCGGTGCTGATCCCGGTGTTCGGCCGGCTCGCCGACCGCTGGACGCCCCGCCGCACCTACACCTTCGGCGCAGCGCTGTTCGCGGCGTCGGTCTTCCCCGCGTTCCTCGCCTTCCAGACCCGCGACCCGCTGCTGATCGGGCTGGTGATCGTGCTGGTGCTGGGTGTCGTGCACGCGGTGCTCTACGCCCCGCAGGGCACGCTGTACGCCCAGCTGGCGCCGGTGCGGATGCGCTACACCGGGATGTCGTTCGTCTACCAGTTCTCCGGCATCTACGCCTCCGGGCTCACGCCGATGGTGATCACGACGCTGCTGGCGGTGGGCGGCTCGCCCTGGTGGGCTTGCGCGTACCTCGTGCTCGCCGGTGCCGTCGGCGCGGGCGCGACGCTGGCGCTGCGCCCGCGCGACCTGCACTTCGGGCGCGACCGCTAAGCGGGTGCCCCGGTGGTCCACCCGAAGACCGGGAGGGCGTCGTTGATCGCGTGGTCGCCCACCGCCCGCGCCTTGTAGATCAGCGGGTTGTGCGCGGTGAGCGTCCGGGCGTTGCGCCAGTGCCGGTCGAGCCGCCGCGCCTCGCTGACCAGCGACGACCCGCCCACCTCGAACAGCTCCGAGGTGGCGCGCAGGACCACGTCGGCGATGGCCACCTGGGCCTTGGACACGTCGTCCTCGGCGGTGATGACCTCGCCCTCGTCCTGCTGGGCCCGCTGCACCGAGGCGACCGCGGCCTCCAGCGTCGCCTGCGCGGCGAAGGCGGCGCTGTGGACCTTGCCGACCACCTGCTGGACCAGCGGGTCGTCCTTGGGCAGCGGGGCGCTGGCGTGGCTGTACGAGCGGCGGCGCTGCTGCACGAACTCGGTGGCGTCGCGCGCCGCCGCGCGCGCCACGCCGACGAGGGAGGCCAGCAGCACGAGCTGAGCCAACGCGGTGTGCAGCCCCGGGCCGCGGTCCCACGGCACGACGTGCGCGGGGTCGACCTCGACGTCGGTGAACTCCACGGTGCCGCTGGCCGTGGTCCGCTGACCGAAGCCGTCCCAGTCGTCCCGCTGGACCAACCCCGCCGAATCGGCGGGAACCCTGGCCACGACCAGCTCGCCCGGAGCCCGCTCGGCCCGGACGGTCAGCCAGTCCGCGAACAGGCTGCCGGTGGAGTAGTACTTGGTGCCGTTGAGCACCAGCCGCCCGTCACGCTCCGACAGCCGGGTGTTCAACCGGCCCACCTCGTGCGGATCGCGTTCGCTGATCGCGTTGCCGACCAGCGCCCCGCCCGCGGCCAGCCGCAGCCACTCGTCCCGTTCGTCCGAGGGCGGCTGCCGGAGCTGCTCCTCGACGAACAGCACGTGCGGCCGCAGTGCCTGCGGCAGGTTGGAGTCGGCCTCGCCCAGCTCCACCAGCAGGCCGAACAGCTCGTCCAGCCCGGCACCAGCACCGCCGAGCCGCTGCGGGACCCGCACCGCGCCGAACCCGGCCGCGCGCAGCCAGCCCACCTCCTCGTGCGGCAGGCGGCGCTGCCGCTCGCGGTCCACCGCGCCGTCGGCGATCCGCTCGAACACCGGGCGGAACCGCGCCGCCAGATCCGGGTTGTCCGTTGGCACCGTGGCCTCCTGTTCTCAGACGATTCCGTTGCGCGGCGGGTGGATCCCGTTGAGCTCGTAGTTGCCCAGGTGCTGGACCTTCCACCGGCGGGGGTCGTGCAGCGTGTGGGTGCGGGCGTTGCGCCAGTGCCGGTCGAGGTTGCGGCCGGTCCGGGCGGACCGGGTGCCGATGAGCGCGAAGATCTCGCTGGACACCGACACCGCGGCGTCGTCGGCCTGCGCGCGGACGGCGGCCACCGCCACCGACGCCTCCGCCGCCCGGTCCTCGGCGTCGGCGGCTCCCGAGTCGATCGCCCGCCTCGCCGCGTCGAGCGCATCGCCCGCCTCGTTCAGCAGCGCCCCGGCCGCGCGGACCCGCAGCGCGAGCTCGCCGAAGCGCTGCACCACCAGCGGCTCGTCCGCGGTGCGCTCGACACCGGCCTCCCACCACGGGCGGCTGAGCTCGCGCACCGCGGCTCCGCCGTCGCGCAGCGCCGCATCGGCGATGCCGACGTCGATCGCGGCGTGCAGGTACTGCCCGAACGCGCCGAAGATCTCGGCCCCGTCGAAGGTCCGGTAGTGCGGCACGACCCGCTCCGGCGGAACCCGGACGTCCTCCAGCAGCACCGTGCCGCTGGCCGTGGTGCGCTGCCCGATGCCGTCCCAGTCGTCCAGCACGGTCAGCCCGTCGGCCCCGGCCGGGACGAACGCCGCGTTGACCCGATCCTCGCCGTCGATCGCGAACACCGGGATCCAGTGCGCGAACAGCGCGCCGGTGGTGTAGTTCTTGGTCCCGCTGATCCGGAAGTCGCCGCCGGGCTGCTCGACCAGCCTGGTCTCGAAGGCGTGCGCGGTCTTCGCACCGGCTTCGGCCAGCGCGTTGCCGAACCGCTTCCCGGCCAGCACCTCGGCGTGGAAGAAGGCCAGCTGCTCCTCGGTCGCGTTGTGCCGGAGCACGTTCAGGAAGAAGAAGTGGTTCTGCGGGATCTGGCCGATGCTGGAGTCCCCGGCCGCCAGCAACCGGAACACCGCCCCCAGGGTCCGGTGCGAGACCTCCGCACCGCCGTGGCGCGCGGGCACCGTGATGCCGAGCAGCCCGCTCTCGGAGAGCTCCTCCACCTCCTCCTCCGGCAGGATCCGCTGCGCGTCCCGCTGCGACGCGCCTTCGGCGAACCGCTCCCCCAGCCGGGCGGCGACGGCGAGCGCCTCCGCGTCGTCGGCGATGACGTTGACCATCGGTCTCCTCAACTGTCGCGGCGAAACACCAAGTGCGCCAATCGGTTCTCGCCCGGACACTACCCGCCGCGACGGTCCGCTCAACCCCGTTCCAGATGCTGATAAGTCCGTTGTGGACTCGGTGTTTCAGCACCGTTAAGCGAGAATCACAACAATCCACTGAGGATGATCAGGCGGACCGGCGGTTGTGGTCCAGCGTGCCAGCCGCGTGCCGCAAGCTGCGGGCCAGCGCGGTCGCCTGGTCGCGGGCCTGCGCCAGGTGCGCGGCGACCGTGGCCCAGCTGGCCAGGTCCCTCCGGGCCTGGTCCGACAGCTCGGCGACCTGCTCGGCGATCGTGGCCAGCTCGGACAGCGCCGTGACCGGGTCGGCGAAGTGCTGCTCGTCCATCGCGGTGGCCCCCTTCGGCTCCCGCCTCCTCCGACACCGCCCATCCTCCCGCCGACCCCCGACAGCTCCGGCGCGGGTTATCGTGCGGGGGGGACGGCCGCAGGAGGGACGCATGACGACCGAACGGACCTGGCTGCCGAGCAGCTCGCACTGGGGCGCCTTCCGCGCCGCGACCGACCCCGACGGCACCCTCCACGTCGAGCCGCACCCCGCCGACCCCGCGCCGTCGCCGCTGCTGGGCAACCTCGCCGGGACCGTCCGCCACCGCACCCGCGTCCGGCGCCCCGCGATCCGCCGCGGCTGGCTGGAGGGCGGGCCCGGCCCGACCGGCGCGCGCGGCAGCGAGGAGTTCGTCGAGGTCTCCTGGGACACCGCCCTGGACCTGGTCGCCGAGCAGCTGGAGCGCACCCGGCGCGAGCACGGCAACGAGGCGATCTTCGGCGGCTCCTACGGCTGGTCCAGCGCCGGGCGGTTCCACCACGCGCAGAGCCAGCTGCACCGCTTCCACAACACCATCGGCGGCTACACCGCCTCGCGCAACAACTACAGCTTCGGCACCTCCCAGGTGCTGCTGCCGCACGTGATCGGCAGCACCGACGCGCTGCTGCAGCACGCCGACAGCTGGCAGACGATCCGCGAGCACACCGACCTGGTGGTGGCCTTCGGCGGCTTGGCCACCAAGAACCTCTCCATCGCCTCCGGCGGCATCACCCGGCACACCGGTTCCGCCGCCCTGCGCGACCTGGGCACCGACGTGGCGGTGATCAGCCCGCTCGCCGACGACGTCCCGCCCGGCTCGTCGTGGTACCCGATCGCCCCCGGCACCGACGTCGCCCTCCAGCTCGGCCTGGCCCACACCCTGCTCACCAGCGGGCACCACGACCAGGACTTCCTGGAGCGCTGCTGCACCGGGTTCGACGTGTTCGCCGACTACCTGCTCGGCGAGCGGGACGGCACCGCGAAGTCCGCCGAGTGGGCGGCCGGGATCTGCGGGATCGACGCCGCGGACATCCGCGCCCTGGCCGCCCGGATGGCCGCCGGGCGGACGCTGATCACGGTGTCCTGGTCGTTGCAGCGCACCGAGCACGGCGAGCAGCCGGTGTGGGCGGGGCTCGCGCTGGCCGCGATGCTCGGCCAGATCGGGCTCCCCGGCGGCGGCTTCGGGCACGGCTACGGGTCGATGGCCGACATCGGCGACGACGCCCCGGTGCTGCGCCCGCCGACGCTGCCGCTGGGCCGCAACCCGGTGTCGACGTTCATCCCGGTGGCCCGCATCGCCGACCTGCTGCTCAACCCGGGGCAGCAGTACGACTACGACGGGCAGCGCCTGACCTACCCCGAGATCCGGCTGGTGCACTGGGCGGGCGGGAACCCGTTCCACCACCACCAGGACCTCAACCGGCTGCGCCGGGCGTTCGGCCGCCCGGACACGGTCGTGGTGCAGGAGACGCACTGGACGGCGACCGCGCGGCACGCCGACGTGGTGCTGCCCGCCACCGTCGCGCTGGAGCGGGAGGACGTCGGCGCCGGACGGCGCGACAGCCACCTGATCGCGATGCACCAGGTGCTCGACCCGATCGGCGAGGCCCGCGACGACTACGACATCCTCGCCGGGCTCGCCCGGCGGCTGGGCGTGCACGAGGAGTTCACCGAGGGCCGCTCGCCGCGCGAATGGCTGGTGCACATGTACGAGCAGTGGCGCAGCGGGCTGGTCGCGCAGGGCCACGACATCCCGCCGTTCGCCGAGTTCTGGGCGGCCGGGGACGTGCGGATCCCGGACGTGCCGCGCCGGGCGCCGCTGGTGGCGTTCCGGTCGGACCCGCAGCAGAACCCGCTGCGCACGCCCAGCGGCCGGATCGAGCTGTTCTCCGCGACGATCGACTCCTTCGGCCACCCGGACTGCCCCGGCCACCCGGCGTGGTTGCCCGCGCGGCAGCGGCGCGGCGGACCGCTGCACCTGATCGCCAACCAGCCGTCGACCCGGCTGCACGGCCAGGGCGACGTGGGCGCGGTCAGCCAGGGCGCCAAGGTCGCCGGGCGCGAACCGATCCGCATCCACCCGCAGGACGCCGCCGCGCGGGGCATCTCCGACGGCGCCGTGGTCCGGGTGTTCAACCACCTCGGCGCCTGCCTGGCCGGGGCCCGGGTGACCGAGGACGTCCGGCCCGGTGTCGTCGCGCTGGCCACCGGCGCGTGGTTCGACCCGCAGCCCGACCCGGTCCGCCCCGGCGAAACCCTCTGCGCGCACGGCAATCCCAACGTGCTCACCGCCGATGTGCCGTCCTCCCGGCTGTCCCAGGGCTGCGCCGGGCAGCACGCGCACGTCGAGGTCGAGCGGTACGACGGCCCGGTCCCCGCGCTGCGCTGCAGCGAGCCGCCGCCGCTGGCCGATTCCTGAGGGCGCGGGCGCGTTTTCGGCGCGCCCACCTCGATTCCCGCGCCACCGCGGCGGATTCGCCGGGACCAGTCAGCGAAGTGGTCCTGGTCCTTTGCAGTGACGTCGTTTCGGGAATGTTGACCGGATTCCGACCCGCTGATTATGGTCCAGACCACACCGCAGCTTCGGGTCGGCCGGTCGACCGGCGGTCGTCGACCACGCCGTTGCTCTCCCGCGACCAGGCGCGTTGCGCCGGACCGCAAGCACCGGGGGGCTCGCTCGGCCGGGAACGGCCCGGCCGGATCGACAAGGGAGTCGAGATGACATCGAAGCGCAAGTTCGCCGCGGCGGCGGTCGGCGCGGCGATCGCGCCCTTCCTGGTGGCCATCCCCACCTCGACCGCCAGCGCGCACGGCTACATCGACACGCCGCCGAGCAGGCAGGCGCAGTGCGCCGCGGGCACCGTCTCCTGCGGGGAGATCAAGTGGGAGCCGCAGAGCGTCGAGGGCCCGAAGGGCCTGACCAGCTGCAGCGGCGGCAACGCCCGCTTCTCCGACCTCGACGACGACAGCAAGGGCTGGACGGCCACCAAGGTCGGCAACTCGGTGAACTTCCACTGGACGCTCACCGCCCCGCACGCCACCACGACCTGGGAGTACTTCATCGGCGGCAACCGGGTCGCGGTGTTCGACGACGGCGGCCAGCGGCCGCCGAACTCGCTGTCGCACACCGTCGACCTCGGCGGCGTCAGCGGCAAGCAGAAGCTGCTGGCGGTGTGGAACATCGCCGACACCGCCAACGCCTTCTACGCCTGCGTCGACCTCGACGTCGGCTGAGTCGTACCGGGCAGCAACCCGGTACGCCGATCCCGCGGGAGTCCGGTGGCGCCAGCCGGACCCCGCGGGATCTCGCCGCTCAGCCGAGCAGCGCGGTGACGGTGAACAGGACCGGGACGGACAGGATCGTGGACAGCAGGATCGACTCGCGGGCCAGGCGCACGCCCACGTTGTAGCGAGATGCGTACACGAAGAGGTTCTGCGCCGCGGGCAGCGCGGAGATCACCACCGCCGCGAACAGCGAAGCGCCCTCCAGCCCGAACAGCCCGGCACCGATCGCCCAGGCGATCAGCGGGTGCACGACCGACTTCAGACCGACCGACAGCAGCACCGGCCAGCGCTCGGCACCGCCCGCGGGCAGCGCGCTGCCGTGCAGCGAGATGCCGAAGGCCAGCAGCACCGTCGGCACCGACAGGTGCCCCAGCAGCGTGATCGGTTCCAGGACCGGGGCCGGGATGCGCCACCCGCCCAGCGAGAGCGCCACGCCGATCAGCGAGCAGATGACGATCGGGTTGCGGAAGGGCGCCAGCACCCGCAACCACGCCGAGCTGCGCTCCCCGGCCTGCGCGTAGTCGATGACGGTCAGCCCGATCGGCGTCATGACCAGCAGCTGGAACAGCATCACCGGTGCCACCAGGGTGGCGTCGCCGAGCACGTAGACCGCGATCGGGATGCCCAGGTTGCCCGCGTTGACGTAGCTGGAGCACAGCGCACCGATCGCGGTGCGGCGGATGTTCCACCTGCGCACCAGGCCGACCAGCACGAACAGCCCGGCGGCGGCGAACGTGCTCAGCGCCGTGACCAGCAGCGGGATCGAGAAGATCACCGAGACGTCGGACTCGGAGAGCATCTTCAGCAGCAGCGCCGGGGTGCCGACGTAGAACGAGAGCTTGGTCAGCGCCTCCCGCCCGCTGCTGCCGAGCGCCCCGGTCCGGCCGAGCAGGTAGCCGATCAGCACGATGGCGGCGATGACGCCGAAGCCCTGGATCACCCCGGACACGGGACCTCCCGCGGCTCAGCTCCGCGGCGTCCACTGCGGACGGTTGCGGCCGGGCGGGGTCCTCGTCGCGCGCGAAGCATTCTTTTCTTCCGTGCTAATGGGTTTCACCGGAGCGGACCGCGCCCTGGTCGATCGCGCGAGCGCCACCCGCACTCTTAGCGATCCTAAGCGATCAGCGCGGCACCGCGAGCATGGCGCTGCTCACAGCCGATCACGTCTTGTCACCGGTCTCCGCGGTCTCCAGCGGCAGCAGGTCGGTCCGGCCGTTGGAGCTGGGCGGACCGCCCGGCAGCTTGACCGCCTTCGGCAGCTCCCCGGGGCTCCACGTGCCCCAGTGCGTCTCCCGGTGCACCACCATCGCCGCGTCGGCGGGCACGGCGTCCGGCTGGAAGGAGTCCACGACGTAGAACACGCCCCAGTCGCGGTGCAGGTCGCCCTTGAGGTAGCTCGGCATCGCCCGCACGCTGGCGGCCACGTTGAGCCAGCCGAACGGTCCCCCGCCGGAGGAGCCCGACCAGCTCTGCCCCATGTCGCGCAGCATCCCGCCACCGGCCACCCGGAACCGCGGCAGCTCCACGATCCCGTGCTGCAGGCTCGCCAGGTTCAGGCACGGGTGCACCAGGGCCGCGGGCCACTCGACGAACGTCGGCGCGTCCCCGGCCACCTCGGTCATGGAGGTCAGCTGCGGGACGCGCGGGGCGCTGAAGGCCAGCCAGCCGCCCTCGTCGACCTTCTGGTCCACCGCCAGCACCCGCAGCTTGGTCGCACCGTCCACGGTGAACCGCAGGTCGCGCCAGGTGCCGCTGTTCTGCACCAGGTCCCGCTTCCCGACGATCTCGAAGCCCTCCGGGGTGTCCCGCCCGAGCTCGACGCGCAGCGAGTTCGCCCCGGTCGCCGAACCGGCGAACTGCAGCACCACCGGGGCCTCGCCCGACGTGGCCTGCGGCGGCAGGTCGTACCAGGGGGTGCGCAGCTCGCCGGTGCCGGTGGCGTCGCGGTCGTAGCTGCCCCACACCGGGGCGTCGTCGCCGCCGAACCCGAACGGCGGCGTCCAGAACTCGGTGCGCGGGTAGCCGAACCGGTGGAAGCCGCGCGAGTCGGCCGCCAGGTAGTCGGCGCCCTCCGGGGTGCCGGTGAGGCGGTTCTCGGCGCTGCGCGGCTGGTCCTGGGACACCGCGAGCACGCCGTGCCGCGGATCGGTCTCGATCTCGACGTAGTCGGACAGCCCGCAGCTGCGCCCGGCCAGCTGCTTGACGTTGTCCGCCCCGAGGCTGTAGCCATCGCGCTGCTTGTGGATCCCCACCCCGAACAGCACCACCTCGCCGACCAGCAGCACCGCGCAGGTGAGCGTCAGCGGGGCCGCGCCCAGCAGCACCCCGCGCCGCCGCGCGTCGGCGGTGACCACCGGCAGCTCGTCGTGGCGCAGGTGCTCGACGACCGCCACCACGGCGGCGACCGCGGCGGCGATCAGGAAGTAGGTGCTCGCGGACCGCCCGTCCAGGCTGGGCGCGCGGTCGAACCACGGCACGCCCCAACCCGAGACGTACCACCACGAGTTCGTCCCGGTGACCGAGAAGGCGCACACGACCATCAGCCCGGCGAAGAACGCGGCCCGGTTGCGGCGCGAGCGCAGCACCGCCGCGCTGGTCGCCAGCGCGGTCAGCGCCGCGACCACGGCCCCCACCCCGGCGAGGACGCCGAAGTGGTGGGTGTGCTTGGTCGGCGTGGCCGCGAGCACCACGAAGCACAGCGCGGCCACCGCGAGCAGCCGACGGCTCGGCCCCAGCGCCGCGCCCCGGATCCGGCCCCGGCGCAGCAGCACCACCCCGCAGGCCAGCACGCACAGCACCACCAGCAGCACCGGGAAGCGCCGCGTCAGCGAACCGTCCGGCCACGGCCCGAACAGCTTGTCGTAGCGGATCAGCTCCTGGTACCAGGACTCGTTCGGCCCGAACTTGGTCTTCAGCGCCACCGAGTCCAGCACCGACTGCAGCGTCTGGTCGAAGAACACCCCGACCAGGATCACCAGGCCCGACGCGGCGATCGGCGCCAGCACCGGCAGCACCCCGCGCTCGCGCACGCGCCGCCACAGCAGCTGCAGCAGCGGCTTGGCGGCCACCACGAACGGCAGCACCGCGACCATGCCGTGCGGGTTCGCCCCCACGCCCAGCGCCGCGGCCACCAGGCCCAGCGCGGCCGGGGTCAGCCGCCGGGTCGCCACCGCGCGCTCGACCGCGCACAGCGCCAGCAGGAAGAACGCCACGACCACCGGCTCCGGCCGCAGGCCGTTGTTGTACGGCAGCCAGAACGCCAGGAACACCGCCGCGGCGGCCCAGCCCGCGGACTCGCTGCGCCGGACCTGCTGCCCCAGCCGCGGCAGGACCCCGCGGCTGATCAGCAGCCAGCTGAGCACCCCGAGGAACAGCGCGGGCAACCGCACCCACGGCGTGGCCGGTGACACCTGCACCCACAGCGCGTAGAACTCGTAGAACCAGCCGAACGGCGACTCCGGGTTGGCGAACCAGCGGAAGTAGTTGGTGACGTACCCGGCGTCGCCCGCGGCGCGCAGCATGGTCAGGATGTAGCCGTCGTCGGCGGTCATCGCCCCGATCAGCCACCACACGCCGAGCGCGCCGATGACCGCCACGTCGCGGACCTTCAGCCGCCACCACCCCGGTTGCAGCAGTCGCGGCGCCCGCCGCACCTCCAGCCTGCTCAGCGCCAGCACCGAACCGGCGAACGCGGCCACCGCCAGCACCATCGCCGCGACCTTCAGCGGCGTCGGCGAGCTGGCGAACCGGTCGTCCACCCGGGCCTCGAACGACAGCCCGCGCACGTCGTCGACAGCGCCGTCCAGCTGCGAGAAGATCCCGGTCAGCTGCGGGCGCCGGTCCCCGTCGACCGCGGCCAGCTCGGTGCCGCCGACGTCGGCCCTGGTGCCGGAGGAGTCCGCGCGCACCGAGATCGCGCAATCACCGGCGGGCAGCGCGGTCGAGCCGATCCGCTGCCCGCGCGACCACAGCGTGACCTCGCCGCCCTCGACCTGCAGGCTCAGCCCGGTCACCCCGCCGTAGGTCGACGACGGCGGGTTCGTCGCGATCAGCACGGCCGCCCCGTTGCTGCGCGCGTCCAGGCTGCGCGCGCTGGCGCAGGGGACTTCGGCGGTGAGCCACAGCGGCGCGTGGGTGACCAGCGGGGCCGACACCGGGGCGGTGCCCTGCGCGGTCGGCCACTTCAGGGTGGTGATCTCGTGCTGCACCGGGAGCAGCGGCACGGCCAAGGCCGCCAGCGCCGACAGCAGGCCGAGCAGCACCGCCCAGCGCCGAGCAGCTTTCGGAGCGGAGTCGCGTCGCGTGATCTCCCCCGACCGCTGAGCCACGCGATCGCCACCTCATCCCTGCCGACAACAGCCAATCCCACTGAGCTTAGAGAGGCGTGCGAACGGGCCGACAACCGGAGCGGCCGATGTCACCCAGCGCGGTCGAAACCGCACGTCCCGCCACCGGAGCTCCCGGGACGTGTGATCCGGATCTCCGCTCCGCCGCTGGGCCTTCCGGGTGAGATCCCCCGGACGGGGGCGCTCGTGTCACTAGCGTCAGCGACATGACCTTCACCTTGATCAAGGGCGCCTTCCGGATCGTCGGCAGCTCCCCCGACGGCGACTCGATCCGCTTCTACCCCGCCGACCCGAAGACCTTCCGCAAGGCGGGGTTGTCCGTGCGGCTGAACTCCAGCGGCGGTGTCCAGCTGCGATTAGAGGGCATCGACGCGCTGGAGACGCACTACCGGCCGCAGGCGCGCGGCAGCGAGCTCTGGCACCAGCCCGCCGAGCTCGCCGACGCAGCGGGCCGGGCGCTGCTGGAGCACCTCGGGTTCACCGGCGTCGAGCGCGACGAGAACGGGCGGGTCACCGCCAGCACGCCGGAGGAGGTGCCCGGCCACATCCTGACCCGGTTCGCGGACAAGTACGGCCGCGCGGTCGCGTTCGCCTTCCCCGGCCAGCGGCCCGGCCGCTCCACCGACGGCGGCGACGTCCGCCTCGACCCCGACGGCCTGCCGAACTCGGCCAACCACGCGCTGCTCGAAGCCGGGCTGGTGTACCCCACGTTCTACTCGAAGCTGTTCCCCGACCTGCGCCAGGCGATGGCCGAGGTCTCGGTCGCCGCGCGCGAGTCCCGCCGCGGGGTGTGGGCCGAGGACGTCACGCTCGAAGGCCTGCGGCTGCGCTCCCGCGAGCAGCTGCGCGACGAGGCGGTGCTGCTGCCCAAGCTGTTCCGCCGCCTGGCCGACTACCTGGAGCTGGAGGAGTCCGGCGGGGTGTCGCTGACCGGGTTCGCGAACTACCTCGACACCCGCGACGACCGCCTGTTCACCGTGCCGACCGGGCACGCCACCGAGCTGGAGACGCTGGTGGAGGTCCGCCGCCAGACCCTGCGCCTGACCGTCGAACCGGAGCGCATCGTCTTCATCGAGGCCTGACCGGTCCCGCCGCGCCCGGTTCCGACGTGGTGAGATGGTCGGACGTCGAGGATGCGCGGGGGGTGCGATGGGCGAGACGGCTGCGCCGACGGTGGCGTCCCGGTTGTTCCGGATCCTGGAGGCATTCTCCCCGGAGCGGCCGTCGCTGACGCTGTCGGCGATCAGCCGCCACAGCGGCCTGGCGCTGACCACCACGCACCGCCTGGTCGGCGAGCTCACCGGCTGGGGCGCGCTGGAGCGCGCCGCCGACGGCCGCTACCGGATCGGGCTGCGGATCTACGAGCTGGCGGCGCTGACCCCGCGCGGCACGTTCCTGCGCGAGGTCGCGATGCCGTTCCTCGGCGACCTCTACGAGGCCACCCGGCAGAACGTGCAGCTCGGCGTGCTCGACGGCGACGAGGTCGTCTACGTCGAGCGCATCTCGGGGCGCGAGGCGGTGCCGGTGGTGTCGCGCCCCGGCGGCCGCCTCCCGCTGCACGCCACCGGGGTGGGCCTGGTGCTGCTCGCGCACGCCGATCCCGAGCAGCAGGAGGCGGTGCTGGCGAAGCCGCTGAAGCGATTCACCGAGCGGACCATCGCCGACGCCCGCCAGCTGCGCGGAGTCCTCGCCGACGTGCGCAGGCAGGGCTTCGCGATCAGCGACCGGCAGATCGAGCTGACCACGCTGTCGGTGGCCGCCCCGGTGCACGACGACTCCGACGAGGTGGTCGCGGCGCTGTCCATCGTCGTCCCGGCGGAGCGCACGGACCCGATGGCCCTGGTCCCGGCGGTCCGCGCAGCCGCCCGCGGCCTCTCCCGCGCCCTCGGCTCCCCCAACGCCCAAGCGCTCCCGCCCACGGCCCACCTCGAACGCCCCTGATCCGCGGGTCACGCGATTTCAAGGGAGAACGGACGTCCTCGACCGTCAGGTGTCCGCCGGGAGGTCGGCCTGGCGAGCGGTGGCGTGCAGGGTGCTCAGCAGCGCGAGAGCGTGGGCGCTGGCTGTGGCTGGTTCCGCGTGGTAGATGATCAGCTGCTGTCCGGGGGCGCTGCGCACGTCGAAGGCTTGGTGGGTCAGGGTGAGCGGGCCGACGTCGGGGTGGACCAGGTGCTTGGGCTCGTGGGTCTTCCCGCGCACCGCGTGGGCGTTCCACAGGGCGCGGAACTCGTCGCTGCCGTCGCTGAGCTCGGCGACCAGGCGCAGCAGATCGGGGTCGTGCGGGTCGAACCCGGCGGCCACCCGCAGGTTCGCCGCGGTGGCCTGCGCCGTCCAGTCCCACCGCGCGTAGAAGTGGCGCCCTGCGGGGTCGAGGAAGGTCATGCGGGCGAGGTTGTCCGCGGAGCGGAACGGTGAGAACAGCGCGTCGGCCAGGGCGTTGGTGGCCAGCACGTCCAAGATCCGGTTGAGCACGAAGGCCGGGGTGTTGGTGTAGCCGTCCATGAGCTGGCGCAGCTGCGGGCTCACGCTCTGCGGCACCTGTTCGAGGCCGGTCCGCGGTGCGGTTCCGGCGAGCCGGTACAGGTGCAGGCGCGCGTCCGGGTCGAGATCCAGCGCCCGGCACAGCGCGTCGAGGACCTGCGGGGACGGGTTGGACTCGCGGCCCTGCTCCAGACGGGTGTAGTAGTCGGCGTTCACCCCGGCGAGCACGGCGACCTCCTCGCGGCGCAGCCCGGGGACCTTCCGCCGACCGGAATGGAGCACGCCTGCGTCCTCGGGCGACCGCTGCGCGCGGCGGGCGCGCAGGAACTGCCCCAACTCTCCACCGCTCATGCCGCCACGTTAGGCGGGTGCCCGCGCGGTTGGGTGGGTGCGGCACACCCAGCCACCGCACGTCCTGCCGCGGACCGCTCCCGCTCTCAAGACTCGGTGGTGCAGGACCACGAGCTGGCTGACCGGCGCTCGCCGCGCTGATCAACCACACCGCGAGATGAGGAGTGCCATGACTGGACGACTGGCCGGTAAGATCGCGCTGATCACCGGCGCGACCGGCGGCATCGGACAGGCCACCGCTGAGCTGTTCGCCCGCGAGCAGGCCCGGCTGGTGGTCACCGACGTCGCCGACGATGCCGTGCGAGCTCTCGCCGCGCGGCTGGAAGCCGACGACGCCGAGGTGCTGGCGACCCGGCTGGACGTCTCCTCCGCCGAGCGCTGGCGCGAGGTGATCGACCTGATCCGCGATCGGTTCGGCCGATTGGACGTCCTGGTCAACCTCGCCGGGATCGTGGACTGGCCCGGCGTCGAGGACACCGAGCAGTCGTCGTGGGACCGGGTGATCGCGGTCAACCAGACCGGCACGTGGCTCGGGATGAAGACCGCCATGCCGCTGCTGCGCGCGTCCGGCAACGCCTCCGTCGTCAACACCTCGTCGGTCCTCGGGCTCGTCGGCAGCGGCGCCGCCGCCGCATATCAAGCGTCCAAGGGAGCCGTGCGGCTGCTGACCAAGACCGCCGCGGTCGAGTACGCCACGCGCGGCGTCCGGGTCAACTCGGTGCACCCCGGCGTCATCCGCACCCCCATGATCCAGGACGTCCTCGACGAGGAGGGCGACCAGCAGCCCGACATCGTGCGCACCCCGATGCGCCGCGCGGGCCGCGCCGACGAGGTCGCCGCCACCGTGCTGTTCCTGGCCAGCGACGAGTCCTCGTTCGTCACCGGCGCCGAGCTGGTCGTCGACGGCGGGCTCACCGCGCACTGACCGCCCCTGCCGAGCCGGGCCCGCCGCTCGGCCTGATCCGGGCTTCCGGTGAACGGAAAGGGGCGTTCCGCGTCGCTGATCGCGCACCGATCGTGGACCGTGAGGCTGCGGCGGCGGTCACATCGGGGTGCACCGCCCGCAGCAGGTCCGAGGGAGGATTCGGTCGATGCAGATCCAGGTCGGGATCGTCGGGGCGGGGCCAGCCGGGCTCATGCTCTCGCACCTGTTGCACCAGCGGGGCGTGGAGTCGGTCGTGCTCGACACCCGGACCCGCGAGGAGATCGAGGGCACCATCCGGGCCGGTGTGCTGGAGCAGAGCTCGGTGGACCTGATGGTCGACACCGGGATCGGCGAGCGCGTCAAGCGGCTCGGCATGGTGCACCACGGCATCGAGCTGCGCTTCGGCGGCCGGGGCCACCGGATCGACTTCGCCGACCTCACCGGCGGCCGCGGCGTGACCATCTACCCGCAGCACGAGGTGCTCAAGGACCTCATCGCCCAGCGCCTGGCCGACGGCGGGGACATCCGCTTCGGCGTCTCCGACGTGCAGGTCGAGGGCATCACCGGCGACCGGCCCCGGATCCGGTTCACCCAGGACGGCGCCGAGCAGCAGCTCGACTGCGCGCTGGTCGCGGGCTGCGACGGATCGCGCACCACGACCCGCTTCCTGATCCCGAGCCCGAACCCCCGGCAGGACCACTTCCGCCAGTACCCGTTCGCCTGGTTCGGCATCCTGGCCGAGGCGCCGCCGTCGTCCGAGGAGCTGATCTACGCCCACCACCGCAACGGCTTCGCGCTGATCAGCACCCGCTCGGCGACCGTCCAGCGGCACTACCTGCAGGTCGACCCGAACGATTCCGTCGAGGACTGGTCCGACGACCGGATCTGGTCGGAGCTGCACACCCGGGTGGCGGGCGCGGAGATCAAGGAGGGGCCGATCTTCTCCAAGTCGGTCCTGCACTTCCGCAGCTTCGTGTGCGAGCCGATGCAGCACGGCCGCCTGTTCCTGGCCGGGGACGCCGCGCACACCGTGCCGCCGACCGGGGCGAAGGGCATGAACCTCGCGATCGCCGACGTGCACGTGCTCTCCCGCGCGATGGCCGAGTTCTTCGCCAACAGCGACCGCACCGCGCTCGACGCCTACACCGCCACGGCCCTGCCCCGGATCTGGCGCGCGCAGCACTTCTCCTGGTGGATGACCTCGATGCTGCACCGCATGCCCGAGGCGACCGGCTTCGACCTGCACCGCCAGCTCGCCGAGCTGGACACCGTCACCCGCTCCCGCGCGGGCCGCACCCTGCTCGCCGAGAACTACGTCGGCACCCCGTTCGACTGAAACCCCATCCGGCGCACTCGTTTTTGGCGCGACGCCGTGGCAGTACCCAGATTTGGCGGGCAGATTCGGACCTGGACGGACTTCACTGCTTAATCGCAGGAACCCCGACCGTTCACGGCCGGGAGGAATGCGATCCCTAAAGCGGCGTGTGGGCGTGCAGTGACCGCGTATCGCGTGCTGCCCCGTTCGTGTTGACGCGAGGCGGGTAATGTTCCTCTGCGATGAAGATCGGCCCACTCGGGATCATTTCTGCTGTCGTCGGCGTGTTCTCGCTGGACCAGCCGACGTCGTCGCCGGGGTCAACGTGCGCGACCGCGCACGCTCGGCGTGGGTATTCGCAAACATGCCCCAACCCGCCAGTTAGCTGGTGGGCGATGCGACCCGTCCCACCGCAGCCAGCCGTGAGACGGGAGCGCGAGCGAAGCCCCTACGGACCGCAGCCGCATGAAAGCTCGGTCTCTTCAGGGCGAGCTGTTTACAACGGGTACTGCTGGATCGGGCCCTGGACGGTGACCCACTGGGTCTCGGTGAAGGCCTCGATGTTGGCCTCCGCTCCCCCGACCCGGCCGCCGTTGCCGGAGGCCTTCACCCCGCCGAAGGGGATGTGCGCGTGGTCGCCGACGGTCTGGTCGTTGACGTGCACCAGGCCGCTCGGGATCTGCTTGGCGATCTCCCAGGCCTGCATGGCGTCGGCGCCCAGCACGCTCAGCGACAGCCCGTACTCGGTGTCGCGGGCGATCTCGACCGCTTCCCGCACCGTCCGGTACCGCAGGACCGGCGCGACGGGACCGAAGATCTCCTGGCGGAACGCGGGCGTGTCGGGCCGGACGTGGTCGAGCACGGTCGGCCGGTAGAACAGCTCGTCGTACTCGCCGCCGGCGACCAGCGTCGCGCCTGCGGCCACGCTCTCGGTCACCAGCCGGTGGATCCCGTCGCGCTGCTTGGCGTCGATGATCGGCCCCAGCGCCACCTCCTCGGTGTTCGGGTCGCCGACCGGCAGGGTGCGCGCCTTGTCGGCCAGCGCGGCGACGTAGTCGTCCGCGATGGACTCGTGCACCAGGTGCCGACCCGCGGCCATGCAGATCTGTCCCTGGTGCAGGTAGGAACCCCAGGCACCGGCCGATGCGGCGGCGGTGACGTCGGCGTCCGGCAGCACGATGATCGCGTTGTTGCCGCCCAGCTCCAGGTGCGCGCGCTTGAGGTGCGCGGCGGCGGCCTCGCCGACCTTGCGGCCAGCCGCGGTGGACCCGGTGAAGGCGATGACGCGGGTGTGCTCGTCGGCCACCAGCGCGGCTCCGGCGTCAGCTCCGCCCGGCAGCACCTGGAACACGCCCTCGGGCACCCCGGCCGCTTCGAAGATCGCCGCCAGCGCGATCCCGCCGCACACCGCGGTCCGGGTGTCGGGCTTGAGCACGACGGAGTTGCCCAGCGCCAAAGCCGGTGCGACCGCGCGGATCGACAGGATCAGCGGGAAGTTGAACGGCGCGATCACCCCGACGACCCCGGCCGCCACCCGCCTGCTGAAGCTGAGCCGCCCGTCCGCCGACGGCAGCAGCGAACCCGCCGGGTGCGACGGCAGCGCGGCGGCTTCGAAGCACTCCTCGGCCGCAGTCCGCGCCTCCAGCTCGGCCTTCGGCCGGATCGAACCGCCTTCCCGGATCAGCCAGCTGCTGACCTCCGCGGCGTGCTCGACGAACAGCTGCCCGGCCCGCCGCAGCACGGCCGCCCGCTCCTCGAACGGCGTGTCCTCCCACCCCCGCTGCGTCGCGGCCGCTCTCGCGCAGGCCGCGGCGACGTCGGCCGGAGTGGCGGAGCCGACGTGCCCGAGCACCTGGCCGGTGGCGGGCTCGACCACCTCGGTCGGCGTCCCGCCGGCCGGTGCCCAGCGCCCGGTGAAGACCTGCTCGGTCCAGCGTTCGGTGTCCAGGATCGTCATGCGTTGGCCTTTCTCGGCAAGGGTTCTTTCACGACGGCGCGGTGCCCGAGGCTTCCACCCCTGGCACCGCGCCGCGACTCGGCTACTGCGCGGGGGCCGGTTCGGGGACCTGGAACTTCTTCTTGGCCACGATCGCCACCGCGATCGCACCGATCACGCCCGGCACCGCGACGGCGATGAAGTTCTGCTGGAACGGCAGTTCCAGGGCCAGCAGCGCGCCGCCGAGCGTCGGGCCGCCGATGGCGCCGATGCGGCCGATGCCCGCCGCCCAGCCGACGCCGGTCGACCGCACCTCGGCCGGGTAGTATTCCACCGCGAACGCGTGGATGATCGCCAGCACGCCGACCGTCGCCGCACCCGCGACGAACAGCAAAGCGTTGAGCACCACCGAGTTCGGGTTGAACGACAACCCGATCAGCGACGCCGAGGCGAGCACGAAGTACAGCACGAGGGTGCCGCGGTAGGTCCACTGGTCGGCCAGCCAGCCGCCGACGATCGCGCCGACCATGCCGCCCAGGTTCAGCACCACCAGGTTCCACAGCGCCGAGCCCAGCGGGTAGCCCGCGGTCTGCATCAGCTTCGGCAGCCAGGTGTTGAGCCCGTAGCTGAGCAGCATGCACATCGCGAAGAACACCCAGATCAGCACGTTGTTGAGGGCGTTGCCACCGGCGAACAGCTGCCGCAACCGGGCTCTGGCCTGCTGCGGGCGCTCCTCCAGCACCACCTCGTCGAGGTCCTCGCGCTCCGGGGCGATCCGCCGCAGCACCACCAGCAACCGCTCCCGGTCACCGCGCGCGGCCAGGTAGTCCGGGGACTCCGGCAGGTGGCGCAGCAGCAACGGCACCAGCAGCAGCGGCAGGCCCGCCACGTAGAACACGCCGCGCCAGGTCCACAGCGGTTCGATGTGGATGGCGAACACCGCCGCGCCGATGCCGCCCACCGAGTAGAACGACGACACCAGCGTGACGAACAGGGCCTTCGCCCGCCGCGGCGCGATCTCCCCGGCCAGCGCGTTGAAGTTGGGCACCAGCGCACCCAAGGACACCCCGACGACGAACCGCAGCACGCCCAGCTGCTCGGGCCCGGTGGCGAAGGCGCAGCCGAACGAGGCGATGCTGGCGATGGTCACGCAGCTGATCATCAGCGGCCGCCGCCCGTGCCGGTCGGCCAGCGGCGAGACGAACAGCCCGCCGACGAGCATGCCGACCAGCGCGACCGATCCGAGCGTCCCGGCGGTGACCGGGTCCATGTGCCACTCGTCCATCAGGTGGGCGATGACGGTGCCGTAGCTGACCATGTCGTACCCGTCGACGACCATCAGCAGCGAGCACAGCGCCAGGACCTTGTAGTGGAAGCCGTTGAGCCGGGCAGCGCCGACCACAGCCCCCGCGGTGTGCTGGGACACTTGGTTCCTCCGGTTTCCACTGCGTCGGGGAGGGCCAGTCAGGGTTCGGTGAGCTCGGTTTCCGCCTCGATCAGCACCGGTCCGCCCGCGCCCAGCGCCTTGGTGAGGGCAGCGGTGAACTCCGCGCCGGTGCGCACCGACGTCGCCTCCACCCCGTACCCGCGGGCGATCTGGGCGAAGTCGATGCCGGGCACGTCCATGCCGGGCGCCTCGCCCGCGTCCAGGACCTTGGAGAACCAGCGCAGCGCGCCGTAGGTGCCGTTCTTCAGGATGACGATGATCACCGGGATCCGGTACTGCGCGGCGGTCCACAGCGCGGTGATCCCGTAGTTGGCCGAACCGTCGCCGATGAGCCCGATGACCTGGCGCCGGTCGTGCGCCAGCTGCGCGCCGACCGCGGCGGGCAGCCCGAACCCGAGCCCGCCGGAGGCCGGGAAGAAGTAGCTGCCCGGCTCGGAGAGGTCCATCTGCGCCCAGAAGGCGCCGGTGGTCGCGGTGGATTCCTTGACGTAGACGGCATCTTCCGGGGCGTGCTCGCGCAGCAGCGCGAACAGCTCCTCCGGGTGCAGCCGGTCCCCGGAGGACTTCACGGCCGGGCGCTCCGGCAGCGGCGGCAGCTCCGGGCGCAGGCCCGGGGTGACCGCGTCGGCCAGCCGCGACAGCGCGTCCTTGACGTCGCCGACCAGCGCCTCCCCCATCGGGGCGCGCGCGGCCTCGCCGGGGTCGCTGGTCAGGTGCACCAGCCGGGCGCCCGCGGGCAGGTACTCGCCGGGCACGAACTGGTGGTATCGGAACACCGGGGCGCCGACCACCACGATCAGGTCGTGCTCGCGCAGCGCGTCGGTGATGCCCTGGACCGCGGCGGGCAGCACGCCGCGGAAGCTGCGGTGCCGGGTGGGGAACGGGCACCGCGGCGCGGAAGGCGCGATCCACACCGGCGCGCCCAGCCGGTCGGCCAAGCGCACGGCGTCGTCGTTGGCGCGCTCGGCGTCGACCTCCGGGCCCAGCACCAGCACCGGGCGTTCGGCGCCGTCCAGCTCCTGGGCCAGCTCGGCCAGCTGCGCGTCGCTCAACGACCCGGCGACGCCGGTCTTGCGGGCCAGCAGGTGCTGCGCCTCCGCCGGTGCTTCCTGGGCCCAGTCGTCGTAGGGCACCGAGACGTACACCGGGCCCTTGGCGGGCAGGTTCGCGATGTGGATGGCGTGGCTGATCGAGCGCGGCACGTCCTGCGCGCAGGCGGGTTCGCAGCTCCACTTCACCAGCGGCTTCGGCAGCGCCGGGGCGTCGACGTTGGCCAGCATGACCTCCTGGCCGATGGTCGAGCGCACCTGCTGCCCGGCAGTGATGACCAGCGGGCTGTGCGAGTAGACCGAGTTGGTCAGCGCGCCGAGCGCGTTGCCGGTCCCGGCCGCCGCGTGCAGGTTGACCAGCGCCGGGCCGCCGCGGGCCAGCGCGTAGCCGTCGGCCATCGCCAGCACCGCACCCTCGTGCAGGCCCAGGACGTAGCGGAAGTCCTCGGGCATCCCGGCCAGGAACGGCAGCTCGTTGGAGCCCGGGTTTCCGAAGATGGTGGTCAGGTCGTGCGATCGCAGCAGTTCGTAGGTCACGTCGCGGACGTCGGCCATGGGTGCTCGCTCCCCGTGTCGGTGATGCCCGCCACCCTAGGGAGCCCAGCCGTCATAGGCCTAATGAATGCTGTTGATCCCGACATGGCCGATATCTATTCTCGCTGCGTGGTCGACGTGGACCTGAACCTGATGAAGACCTTCGTGCTGCTCTACGAGACGCGCAGCGTCACCAGGACGGCCGAGGCGCTGTTCATCACGCAGCCGTCGGTGAGCCACGCGCTGCGGCGGTTGCGCCGCCAGTTCAACGACGAGCTGTTCGCCCGCTCCCCCGACGGCCTCGCGCCGACCGAGATCGCCGAGCGGATGTACCCGCGCCTGCAGCAAGCGCTGGAGGTGATCGAGGAGACGGTGTCAGGGGCGGGGCGGTTCGACCCGGCCACCTCGGCGCGCACGTTCCGGATCTGCGCCACCGACCTCGGCGAGATCAGCCTGCTCCCCGCGGTCCTGGCCCGGCTGGAGCGGGAGGCGCCGAACTGCGCGGTGGAGGTGCTGCCGCTGGACATGGCCGCCGCCCCGAACCACCTGCGCCAGGGCCGGGCCGACGCGGTGATCTGCACACCCCGCATCGATGCCCCGGACCTGCGGCGCGACGCCCTGTTCCAGGAGCACTACCTCGGTCTGCGCGCCCGCGCGCACCCGCGCATCGGCGATCGCCCCGCACTGGCGGAGTACCTGCGGGAACGGCACATCGTGGTGGATCCCGCGGCCGGGCACGTCGACGCCGACACGGAGCTCACCCGGCTCGGGCACCGCCGCGAGGTCGCCGCCCGGGTACCGCACTTCACCGCGCTGCCCGAGCTGCTGGCGCGGACGCACTACCTCTCCGCGGTGCCCAGCGGGGTGGCCGGGTTGTTCACCCGCTCCTCGGAGGTGGCGACCTTCCGGCTGCCGTTCGAGATCCCGACGGTGGAGGTGTCGCTCTACACCTACCGGCGCGCGCTGCCCTCCCCCGGCACGGACTGGTTGCGCGAGCTCATCCGGCGGACCCTGCGCCGCGAGCCGGAACCGTCCACTTGAGACGGTTTCAGGCGGCGACCCGGTTCGGCGCGGCGCCGGTCGAGTGGCGCCGGACGTCCAGCAGGTAGCCGATCCAGAAGCCGACCACACCCGCACCGACGACGGCCAGCGTTCCAACAGCACGCACCATGGGAGTTCCCCTTCTCCTCGGCGCCGGATCCCCTGACCCCGGCCCACCAGGTTCGGTACCGATGCTGAACCCGCCGGATGGCAGCGCCGTTGCCCCGACGATAACGCCCGGTGAAACGGCCGACCACACCGCCCCGCACCAACTCGACCACGCTCCGCAACCGTCCACTGAGGACGTCTTCTCGGTCGGATGACGCCGCCGGGGTCAGGGGCGGGCAGCAACCCCGAGCCGAACGTCAGCGCCGCGCTCCGACGGGCGCTGCTCGCGCATTCACCGAGGTAGAACCACGTCGACACGGTCCGCTCGCCGAGTTCGAAGACGGTGCTCCCGAGCGTGCGCATCGGAACACCCGGCTCGGTGGCGGTGCCGAAACCGCCCTCGTCGAGCGCTTCCCGCCGCCGCGCGCCGGAAAATCCGGGTTCTGCGGCTCGTTCCCGCAACGTGCGGTGACGACGATGGCTGAACAGGGTGTTGTCGGTATCACGCGCTTCGTCGCCCGACGCATCGGCGATCAGGTAGTGCAGCGATGCGCCCGGGGCGTACTGCTTGGCGCCGAGCAGCGCCTGCCGCGCCTCGTCGGCGGTGCGTCCAGCACGAGGCGCGGCAGCTGGGGAGCCCCGCCGAAAAGCTCCGCCCGAAGAGCGGTTCCCGCTGCTGGCGCGGGTGGAAGCCGATCCGCAACCGGCGACCTCGACGGGTTCGGCGGGTTTGACCCGTCTCAGCGCAGCTCGATCCGGCCGCCGGACCCCTCGATCTCGGCGCGCAACGCCGGGGCGTCCGAGCGGGTGAGGTCCAGGTGCGCGCCGACGGCCCGCAGGTCGGCCCGCACCGATTCGGGGTCCGGGTGCTCGGCGCGCAACGACAGGAGCCGGACCTCCGGCAGGCCGGACTCCGCCGGGTGCGGGGCGCTGCCCCAGTCGATGAGGAACGGGACGAGGCCGTCCCGGGGGTTCGGTTCCCGCTTGGCCAGCCGCCACTCCAGCAGCTGCCCGTCCGGGGTGCGCCGCGACATCGACCGGGCCTCGCCCGGATCGTGACCGGCGGCGCGCGCGTCGGCGACCGCCCGGTCCAGGTCGGTGGCGCGCACCGCCCAGGTCACCAGGCGCGGGACCGTCAGGGTGGCCAGCCCGAAGGTGTTCGGCGGGCGCGTCGCCCCGGGGTCGGGCCCGATGATCTCCAGGTAGGCCCGGCCGCCGAGACCGACGAGGTAGTTCTGCGTGCCGTTGTCCGGGTGGCGCCCGCCGGGAGCCGGGTCGACGCCGAGCAGCTCGGCGACCGCCCGCACCCCGGCGAGCAGGTCCGGCACCCCGTACACCAGGTGGTCCAGCCGCGGTTCGACGTTCGCCATCCGCACCTCCCGAAGGCTCGGTCCCGATCCCACCGCCCGGTGCCGGGAACATCAACGGCTCCCGGAGCGACCGGGCACCGCCTACGCTGCCACGCATGGGTTCTCCCGACGACCTCGCCCCGCCGCCGATCCCCGCCGACACCGCGGACCTGACCAGCGGGCCGCCGCTGCACGACGCGTGCCGACCGCTGCGCGCCCTCGTCGGCGTGTGGCGCGGCCGCGGGGAGGTCGACTACCCCACGATCGACGGGCCGTACCGGTTCGGCCAGCAGCTCACGATCTCCCACGACGGGCGGCCGTTCCTGCGCCACGAGGCCCGCGCCTGGCTGCTCGACGCCGATGGCGCGGTGCTCCGACCCGCCGCGTGGGAGACGGGTTGGTGGCGCCCCCAGCCCGACGGGTCGCTGGAGCTGCTGCTGTCCCACTGCACCGGGATCCAGGAGCTGTTCTACGGCGAAGCCGCGGACCGGCGCTGGGACCTGACCACCGACTCCGTGGTCCGGACCGCGACCGCCAAGGACGTCCGGGCCGCGCGGCGCAGCTACGAGCTGGCCGAGGACGACGTCCTCGACTACGCCGAGCACCGAGCGATGGTCGGCGTGGAGATGACACCGCACGTGGCCGCGCGCCTGCACCGCACTCGCTGACCGCGCCCCACCCAGCAGTCCCGGGCAGCCGTTCACGGTCGAAATAAAGACAGCTATGCTGAATACATGAGCCGAGACGACCCCGCTGCCGAAGACACCGCCGGGGTCGCCGCCGCAGCTGCGGAAGTGCGCACCGGCGTGATGCGGCTGGCCCGGCGGCTGCGCGCCGAGCGCAATCCCGGCGAGCTCACCCTGGGCCGCATGGCGGTGCTCGGCCGCCTGGAGCGCGACGGCCCGACCACCAGCAGCGCCCTGGCCGTCGCCGAGCGGGTCACGCCCCAGTCGATGGCCCGCATGGTGCAGCACCTCATCTCCACCGGGCTGGCCGAGCGCGCTCCCGACCCGGACGACCGCCGGGCCGCGATCATCCGCATCACCGACGCGGGCCGCGACCGGGTGCGGCAGGACCGGCAGCGCCGCGAGGCGTGGCTGGCGCAAGCGATGACGACCGAACTCAGCGACGTGGAGCGGGAGGTGCTGGTGCTGGCCGCCCGGTTGCTGGACCGGCTGGCCGACTCCTGACCGCTCGCGCAGGAGCTCCGACGATGACCCGAACGCACGAAACCCCACCCAAGAAGGACAGCAACGCTGAACAAAGCGCTGCGGGTCCCGCGGCCCCGGAACTGCCCGGCCGGTTCATCACGCCGATCGCCTTCGGCACCGTCCTGCAACCGCTGAACTCGTCGATGATCGCGGTCGCGCTGGTCAGCATCCGCGACGTGTTCGACGCGGGCACCTCGGTGACCTGGCTGGTCTCCGCGCTCTACCTGGCCACCGCGGTCGCGGCCCCCGCTATGGGGCGCATCGCCGACGTGCTCGGCCCGCGCCGCACCAGCCTCGCCGGGCTGCTGCTGGTCGGGGCCACCTCGGCGGTGGCGCCGTTCGCGCCGAACGTCGCCGCGCTGGTGGTCTGCCGCATCCTCATCGGCATCGGCACCGCCGCCCAGTACCCGTGCGGGGTGGCGATGATCCGCCGCGCCGCCGACCGGCTGCGCTCCCGCCCGAACAACGCGCTGGCCGCGCTGGCGGTCTGCTCGCAGGTCACGGCGTCGCTGGGCCCCACCCTCGGCGGCCTGCTGGTCGGCCTGTTCGGCTGGTCCGGGGTGTTCTGGGTGAACGTGCCGCTGACCCTGGTCGGCGCCGCGGTGATCATCTGGTGGGGACCGGCGGACCCGCCCGCGCAGCGCGGCCGCGGGCGGCTCGCCGCGCTGCGGCGGGTCGATCCGGTCGGCATCGCGCTGTTCGCCGCGGCGATCACCGCGCTGATGTTCTGGCTGCTGTCGCTGGCCGACGTGCCCCAGTGGTGGTGGCTGGCGATCGCGGTGCCCGCCGCGGCGCTGACCGGCTGGTGGAGCCTGCGCGTCCGCGACCCGTTCCTGGACGTGCGGCTGCTGGGCCAGCGGGCGCTGTCGTTCACCTACGTGCGCACGATCGTGACCTACACGGCGTTCTACTGCGTCTTCTACGGGCTGCCGCAGTGGCTGGAGGAGACCCGCGACCTCGGCCCGGTCGGCGCCGGTCTGGTGGTGCTGCCGATCTCGGCGGTCGGGGTGGTCTCGACGCTGCTGGCGAACCGGCTGCAGCGCAACCGCAGCCCGCGCGCGGCGCTCATCGTCGGCACGGCCGCGCTGTGCGTCGCCGGGCTGCTGCTGACCGTGCCCGGCGAGGACTCGCCGATCCTGCTGCTGCTGGCGATCTCGGCGATGCTCGGCGTGCCGAACGGGTTCAACAACATGGGCAACCAGCGCGCGATGTACGCGGTCGCCCCGGCCGAGCGGGTGGGGGCGGCCTCCGGGCTGTACCGGACCTCGCAGTACGTCGGCGCGAACCTGGCCGCCGCACTGCTCGCGCTGGTGATCGGCGAGCGCGCCGACGACGTCGGGCTGCACCGGATGGGCCTGTCGATCGCCGTTCTCGCGGCGGTCCTGCTGGCCGCTTCGCTGTTCGCCGCCCTGCGCGAACGCCGCTCCTGAGCGGCCCTTCCGGGGGCGGATGCGCGAGAAGGCCCCGCACCGGGGTGCGAGGCCTTCGTCGACGAGCGGTTCAGCTACCCGTGTCGCGGCTGCGGAACGGGTCGGATCACCGTTCTCAGAGGGCGCGGACGCCAGCCGCCTGCGGGCCCTTCGGGCCCTGGCTGACCTCGTAGGAGACCTTCTGGTCCTCCTCGAGGGTGCGGAAGCCGCGCGCCTCGATGGCCGAGTAGTGGACGAACACGTCCGGGCCGCCGTCGTCCGGAGCGATGAAGCCGAAGCCCTTCTCCGAGTTGAACCACTTCACGGTTCCCTGTGCCATGCTCTTCTCTCCTTCTGGGAGCCGGTACTGCATCAGGCGGTCACACTGCGTCACCACCTGGGTCGCGGATCTCGAACGGCGACTTCTCCAGCTACAACCAGAAAGCAGCACGCCCGCATCACCATCCTGCGAGTGTGCGCGAACACGACCCCAGAAAAATACGACCGAGGTAGACACTACACGCTCAGCCAAGATCGCGCCGCTGCCGATCCACCAGCGTGTCGCAGCCAACATCGCACCCACACCGCCCGCCCCGACCTCGGGTTTTCCCGGAAGGTCCGGGAAGATCGACCGCTGCGAGCACCACCCGTCCGGACGATACCGAGCTCGCCTTCAGCTGTCGGCGAAACGCACGTCCCCCAGATGGCCGCACCCGGCTCATTCGAAGCGGGACGCATCGCCCGCGCCGTACCGGACCACCTCGGGTTCGGGTCCGGAGAAGTCCACCACCGTGGTCGGCTCGGTGCCGCAGTCGCCGGAGTCGATCACCGCGTCCAGCACGTGGTCCAGCTCGTCCTTGATCTGCCAGCCCTGGGTCATCGGCTCCTCCTCGCCGGGCAGCAGCAGGGTGCTGGACAGCATCGGCTCGCCGAGCTCGGCCAGCAGCGACTGCACCACCACGTGGTCCGGGATGCGCACGCCCACCGTCTTCTTCTTGGGGTGCAGCAACCGGCGCGGCACCTCCTTGGTGGCCGGCAGGATGAAGGTGTAGCTGCCCGGCGTCGAGGCCTTGATCGCGCGGAAGACCGCGTTGTTGATGATCACGAACTGGCCGAGCTGGGCGAAGTTCTGGCACACCAGGGTGAAGTGGTGCCGGTCGTCGAGGTGCCGGATGGAGCGGATCCGCTCCATGCCCTCCTTGTTCCCCAGCTGCGCGCCGAGGGCGAAGCAGGAGTCGGTCGGGTAGGCGATCAACCCGTCCTCCCGCAGGATGTCCACCACCTGCCCGATCGCGCGCCGCTGCGGGTTGTCCGGATGCACGTCGAAGTACTTCGCCATGACCAGAGCTTAGATCCTCTTCGCCGGATCCAGCCGCCGGACGGCACCGGGCCGATCGACCGCAAAATGGTTGGCGCCCGCACCGGAGAGGGGCCTACCGTCCGGGTACCGACCCGCGGCGGACGAGATCGCCGCGACCTCGTCGAGGGTGACCCGATTGCTCCGCACCGCTGGCCGTTCGCCCACCTCGCCGAGCGCATCACGCCCCGGGGCGGGCACCGCTGTCGGCGCGCTGTTCATCGCGACATCGGGCGTGTGGGTCAGCTTGTCCGGCACGTCGCCGGGCACGGCCTCGGTGTACCGGTGCGCCCTCGCGCTGCCCTTCCTCGCCCTGCTGGCGCTCCGGGAGCCGCGAAGCGAAGCACCGCAGCACGGGCTCTCGCTGGCCGCCGGGGTGCTGTTCAGCGCGGACATGCTGCTGTGGACGCAGGCCATCGCCGAGGTCGGGGCGGGGTTGAGCGCGGTCATCGTCAACCTGCAGGTGGTGCTCGTTCCCGCGCTGGCGTGGTTGGTGGACCGCGAACCGGTGACCCGCCGCTACCTCCTCGCCGTTCCCGTCGTGCTGCTCGGCGTCGCCCTGACCTCGGGTGTGCTGGACGGCGGCGGCACCGGTGCGGATCCGGTCCTGGGGACGGTGCACGCCTCGTTGGCCGCGCTGTGCTACTCGGGATTCCTGTTCCTGCTGCGCAGGTCGGGACGCCGCGGCCCGACCGCGCGGTCCTACCTGGCGATGATGACCACCGCCGCACTGGTGTCCCTGCCGCTGGGGGCGCTGTGGCACGGCATCGACCTCTTCCCCGGTTGGGCGGCGATCGGTTGGCTGCTGCTCGTCGCGGTGTGCGGGCAAGTTCTGGGGTGGTTGCTGGTGGCCGCGTCCCTGCCGCACCTGTCCAGCCAGGTCGGCGCGATCCTGCTCCTGCTGACCCCGGTCGGCGCTCTCGCCCTCGGCGCGGCGGTGCTCGGTGAACGCCCGACACCGCTGCAGCTCCTCGGCTGCGCGCTCGTCCTCGGCAGCGTCGTGGCCGTGGCCGGTCGCCGGGAGTCGTGATCAGAGCAGGCCGCGCTTGGCGGCTTGGACCCCGGCCTGGAAGCGGGTGGTGGCGCCGAGCTGGTCGAGCAGGGCCGCGATGCGGCGCACCACCGTCCGGCGGGACAGGTCCAGGCGGCGGGCGATCGCCTCGTCGGTCGCGCCCGCCGCCATCAGCGTGATGATGGCGCGGTCGCGGTCGGAGAGCTGGTCCTGCTCGCGCTCCACCGACACCGGCAGCGCCAGCGTCCACAACGTCTCGAACAGCCCGCACAGCGCGTTGAGCAGCCCCGAGGCGTGCACGACCAGCGCGCCTTCCAGCCCGGTCCGGTCGGGCTCGGGGACCAGCAGGGCCATCTCGTCGTCGCCGATGGTCAGCTTCACCGGCAGCTCCGAGAGCAGGCGGACGTGCTCGCCGAGCTCGGCCATCCTGGTCATCGCCGCGAACAGGCCCGGGTCGTCGTAGACGTCCTGGCTGTAGACCGTCCGGTAGCGCACCCCGGCGGACATCCGGCGGGCCTGGACCTCCTCCTGCGCCCGGAAGTGGTGCGGCGTGCTGCTGTAGGGCGGGCGGTCCAGCCAGCGGACCTGCTCCGCGGCCCGCTCCTGCAGCCGGGTGGTGAGCATGATCAGCCGGGCCGGGTGCTCCACCGGCTCGACGTGCCGGGAGAACCCGGCGCCGTGCTGCGCCTGGTGGTAGAGCCGGTCCAGCTCCGCACCGGCCCGCCACAGCTCGCGCCGCCTGGTCTCCTCCGCGCGCAGCGCCGCCGACACCGCCCGCTCCGGCGGCGCGGCCTCCCAGAGGTCGGTTCCCTTGCCGACTTCCACGACCAGGTCCAGTTCGGACAGCTCCGCCAGCGCCCGGGTCACCACCTCGGCGGGCAGCCCGGTGTCGCGCACCAGCAGTTCCCGGGGCAGCTGCCCCCGCGTGGTGAGCGCGCGGTACACGCGCCCCTGGTCGCTGTCGGCAGCGAGGACGTCGAGCACGTGGACCTTCCGGCGGAGCGGGACGACCTTCGCCGGGCAGCCTAGAACGCCTGGTCGAACGGGGTCAACGAGATCGGCACCGCCGGAAACGTCCCGAACTGGCGCAGATGTGCGATGGCCCAGGTGAGCCAGCGCGCAGGCCTGGCGCCGGGCGGTTCGATCTTGGCAGGATTCGCGTCGAATCCCAACATCAAGTGCGCGCAACGGGTTGCCGATTCACCGACCCGTCGGTAACACCCCGCGTCGCAACGACTTCCAGCGGAGCCGCGCGCACGAGCCGGGGGGCTCGTCGTCCAGGAGGCAGGATGTTCTCGTCGAAACTCGCGGCGTCGGCGGCCGCCCTCACGCTGATGGCCACCGGCGCGGCCACCGCGCCAGCAGCGGCGTTATCGCCCGCGGCGCCCCCGGCCCCGGTCGTCCGCCCGTCCGGCGAGCACGTGCTCGACGTGGACTACCAGGTGCAGGAGACCGGCTACTGGTGCGGACCCGCGGCGACGCGGATCGCGCTGTCCGCGCGCGGGATCTACCGCAGCCAGGCCGACCTGGCCGCTGAGCTGGGCACGCACACCGGCGGCACCGACTGGATCGGGCAGGTCACCCGGGTGCTGAGCGGTCACGTGGGCTGGTACGAGACCAAGGAGATGCCCGCCGATCCGCCGACGCAGGAGCAGAAGGACCTGCTGTGGAACGACATCGTGCTGGACATCGACAACGGCTACCCGGTCGTCGCCAACATCGTCGCGCCGCCCGGCAACCAGCCGCCCGGCTACCCGCCGGACCAGACGATCTACCACTACTTCACGGTGATCGGCTACAACGACGTCGACCGCACCGTGCTGATCGCCGACCCGGCGTCGTTCGGCGGCAACCAGATCTACTGGCTGACCTTCGACCAGCTGGCCTCGCTCATCCCGCCCAAGGGCTACAGCGCCTGATCCGCCGGACGAACAGGACGATCCGATGCGCATCCGCAGGAATTCGCTTCGCACGCTGGGCATCGCGGCAGCCGCCCTCGCGCTCGGCGCCGCCGTCCCGAGCGCGACCACCTCGGCGGCCGAGCAGTGCCCGGACACCGCGGTCTTCCAGCTCGACGGTTACGGGCACGGGGAAACGCTGACGAACTGGAACAACTCGGCGTTCAACGCCGCACCGCCGGACGGCTGGCAGATCGTGCAGGTGCCCTACCACGCGGGCGTCTTCCCCGGGGTCGACCGCCTCGCCCTGGACGAGTCGGTCGCTCAGGGCGCGGCCCGGTTGGAGCGCGCGGTGCGCGACTTCCACGCCGGTTGCGCCGGATCCCGCCTGGTGCTGGCCGGCTACTCGGAGGGAGCGCTGGTCGCCGGGGAGGTGCTGCAGGTGCTCGCGCAGGACGGTTCCATCCCGCGCGAGCAGGTCAACGGCGTGCTCTACGGGAATCCGCGGCGCGCGTTCGGCGACGGCGGGGTGGGCGGCGTGGCCGGGGGCATCGAGACCAACGTGCCCAGCGTCCTGCCCGGCGTGACGATGCGCGGCGGGCACGACTGGGAAGGCCTGGCGGTGCACGAGGTCTGCAACGTCAACGACGGGATCTGCAACTCCACCAACATGATCACCAACCTGGCGGCGTTCGCCAACGGCCTGGTCGGCTACGCCAGCGGCGACCACGGCTACGACCTGAACCCGGCCCGCGACCTCGGTTCCGGCGTCACGCTGCACCCGCAGCCGCCGCGCGTCCCGCACGGACCACCGCTGCCCATCGCTATCGGGACGCCGTGGCAGATCCAGCAGGAGCTGGGCCAGGACGCGGCGGCCAGGCGGGCCGCGGTCGAAGCCCGCGAGCAGCTCGACCGGTACGTCGGCTCGGACGTGCTGGCGCGGCTGGCCGCCGAATCGCCCTGGTTCAAGGCCTTCGACGCGGCGTGACGCTCAGGAGCAGGTGGCCAGCATCTCCTTCAGCGCCTGCTTCTCCTCCTGGGTGACGGTCAGGTCGTAGCCCTTCTTGACCTCGACCCACTTGGTCGCGTAGTCGCACCACGCGGTCTTCTCCGGCTTCCACTGCGACGGGTCCTGGTCGCCCTTGCTGCGGTTGGAGCTGGCGTCGACCGCGACCAGCTGCGGCAGGTCCATGTCGTTGGCGAACTTCTCGCGGCGCGCGTCGTCCCAGGTGTTCGCGCCGCTGCGCCAGGCGTTGGCCAGCGGGACCATGTGGTCGATGTCGATCGCGGAGGCGTCGGTGAGCTGCTGGCCGGTGTACTCCGAGGTCCAGGTGCCCGACACCGACTCGCAGGAGTTGTTGGTCTTGACGTTCACGCCGTCGCGGGCGAGCACCGCTTCCCGGGTGTTGCAGTTCTTCCCGGCCTGCGGCTGGGACGTCCAGTGCTTGAAGCGCTCCCGCGAGTACCCGTCCATCGAACCCGACGGGGCCACCCGCAGCTGTTCGAGCTGGTCAGCGGCCGCGCCCGTGGGCTGGCTGCCGCGGGCGTCGTCCAGCAGGCCGGACTCGAACACCACCCACATCAGGCCGAGCAGCGCCGCCGCCACGACCGACATCCACGCCGACTTCTTCACAGGCAGTTCCGCCTCTCCGGAATTCTCAGTGGTGGTTGCGCTTTGGGGGTGAGGTCGCGTTTTCGGGGTTTCTCGTGGCTAAGTTGCGTCACGGTCCCCTGAGGTGCGGGTGAGCAGCAGTCGGAACCGTGGCCCAGGGGTGGTCATGTCTTCTCCCGGTTTGGTGACGTCTCCGCCATTCGATCATTCGGGGTGGTGGGGGTTCACTCCGCCACGCGGGGAATGTGGCGCGGCACACGGGCGGTTCAGCGGGTCGTCGCGGCCGCTCGGTTGGGGGCGTAGCGGGGCACGTAGCGCAGCAGGAGTCCGGCGCCGAGGAGGCCGAGGGCTCCCATGCCCGCTCCTGCGAGGCCGACGCCGAGCAGGGCGGTCAGGCCGGAGACGGTGAGCGGGCCGACCGCTTGTCCGAAGTCGGCGGTGAAGCGCCAGGCTCCGAGGAACGGGGCCGGGCCCGGCTGCGGGGCGAGGTCGGCGCCGAGGGTCATCAGGATGCCGCTGCTGGTGCCGTTGGCCAGTGCGAGCAGCGCCGCCACGGCGGCGAAGGTGGGCACGTCGGCGACCGCGAACAGCAGGAGGTGGCCGACGGCCAGGCCGACCATGGACGGCACCGCTGCCCAGATCCGCCCGAACCGGTCCATGATCTGGCCCGAGGTGTAGGACAGCGCGAAGTCGATCCCGCCTGCGATGCCGATGATCAGCGCCGTCGTCGACGGCGGGAGCCCGGCCGCCACCGCGACCAGCGGCAGCACCACCATCCGCGACGCCCGCAGTCCGCCGATGAGCGCCGCGCAGGTGCCCATCCGCAGCAGCACTCCCCGATGCCGGACCAGGGTGCTGACCAGTCCCTGGTGCCCGCGCTCGACGTCCTCCGACTCCGCTGTGCCGAGGTCCTTGGTGCACAGCAGCAGGACGACAGTGGCCGCGGCGAAGGCGATGTGCAGCAGGAAAACCGCGCGCTTGTCCGGGGTCACCAGCAGCACGAGCGCGGAGAGGAAGGGGCCGACGAAGTAGCCCGCGCGGAACAGCCCGCCGAGCACGCTCAACGCCCTGGCCCGGTAGCGCAGCGGCACGGTGGTGGTGATGAACGCGTGCCTGGCCAGCGCGAAGACCGCCGTGGCCAGGCCGACGACGAACACACTCGCGCCGAGCATCCACGGGCTGGTCGAGAAGTAGCAGCCGAGCAGCCCCAGCACCGAGACGACCGCGGCGCCGATCATCGCGGTGCGCTCGCCGAGCCGGTGCACCAGCACCCCGCTGGGCACGTCGCCGATCAGCTCGCCGACCATGAGCATCGCGGCGATCAGCCCGAGCACGCCGAGGTTCGCACCCTGGTCGGCGGCGATGAGCGGGATCATCGGGATGATGGCGCCCTCGCCGGTGGCGAACAGCAGGGTCGGTCCGAACGCCGCGAGCGCGACGGTCCGCAGCTCGAAAGGCCGTTCATCCACCCGCAACTTCCGCACCACTCCTCGCCGAGCACACCCGGGCCAGCTCAGCTTGCCAGACCGAACCCGCTCGCCAGGCGAGAGATCCGTCACCGGCAGATCAGATCTGGAGCAGGTCGGCCAGTCGGGCGCGGTGCTGGTCGGGGGTGCCCAGCAGGAGTTCGGAGGTCTTGGCGCGCTTGTAGTACAGGTGCGCGTCGTGCTCCCAGGTGTAGCCGATGCCGCCGTGCAGCTGCACGGTGTCGGCCGCAGCCTGGAAGTTGGCTGGTGAGACGAGGACCTGCACCAGAGCCGCTGCGAGCGGGAGCTCGCCGGGATCGGCGTCGGCCGTCCAGGCCGCGTAGCGCACCGCGGCCTCGGCCTGCTCCACCGCGCTGCACATGTCCGCCAGGCGGTGCTTGACCCCCTGGTAGGAACCGATGGCGCGGCCGAACTGCACCCGGACCTTGGCGTATTCGGCGGTCATCTCCAGCACCCGCGTCATGCCGCCCAGCTGCTCTGCGGACAGCGCGACGGCGGCGAGGTCGCGCACTCGGGCGCGCACCGCATCCGGGTCGGGCGAGGCCAGGAGCTCGGCCGGGGCCGCCGCGAAGTCCAGGTTCGAGAGGCGGCGGGTCGGATCCAGCGCGCGCAGCGGGGTTTTCGCGACGTGCTCGCCGCGCACCCGGAACCACGCCGTGCCCTGCCCGGTCTTGGCCTGCACCAGCACGACGTCGGCGATGTCGCCGGAAACCACGCGCGGCGCGCGCCCGTCCAGCACCCACGAACCGTCGCGCTGCGCCGCGGTCGGCACCGACTCCTGGTCCCACGCCACGGCCGCGACCAGCTCGCCGGAAGCCATCGCGGGCAGCAGTTCCGCGCGGGCCCGCGCATCGTCGAGTTCGAGCAGCACGTCGGTGGCCAGCACCGCGGAGGCCAGGAACGGCACCGGTGCCAGCGCCCGGCCCAGCTCCTCCAGCACCACCGCGCGCTCCGCGTGACCGGCCCCGGAACCGCCGAACTCCTCGGGGACCACCAGACCGGTCAGCCCCAGCTCGGCCGACAACCTCCGCCACAGCTCGGGATCGTGCCCGTCGCCGTCGGCCAGTTCGCGCACCCGCCGCGGCGGCGCGTGCTCGGCGAGGAACTTCCGCACCGCGGACCGCAGTTCCCGCTGCTCCTGGTCCAGCACCAGCTGCATCGCACACTCCTCGGTGACTCGTCCTGCGGTCGCGCGCTCACGGGGTCCGCTGGGTGCCCACCTTCAGCTCGCGGAACGGCACGTCGCGGTCCACCTGGGGCTCCTTGGGCAGACCGAGGATGCGCTCCCCGATGATGTTGCGCTGCACCTGGTTGGAGCCGCCCGCGATGCTCGACGCCGGGGTGGCGTTGATGGCGACGGCCATCTCCTCGGCCGCGGTGTCGCCGTCCTCCCAGGAGGTCAGCGCCGGTCCGGCGATCAGCCCGGCGGTGTCCACGGCCTGCCACAGCAGTTCGGCACCGGCGAGCTTGGCGATCGATCCGCGTGCACCGGGCGGCGAACCGGCTTCCGCCTCCTGCCGCAGCTTGGTGTTGAACAGCGCCAAAGCCCGTTCCCGCGCGTAGATCCCGGCGAGCCGGTCGCGCACCACCGGGTCGTCGGAGCGGTTGCGCCTGCGGGCCAGGTCGACGAGGTTGTCGCAGGACAGCGGGTCGCTGCCGCGCCGGACCGAGCCGCCGATGGAGACCCGCTCGTGGCCGAGCATGGTGACCGCGGCCAGCCACCCGCCGCCGACCTCGCCGATCACCGCATCGGCCGGGATGCGCACGTCGTCGAAGTAGACCTCGTTGAACGGCGCGCGTCCGGTCATGTCCCGCAGCGGGCGGACGGTCACCCCCGGGCTGTGCATGTCCACCACGAACATGGTGATGCCGCGGTGCTTGGGCACGTCCGGGTCGGTCCGGGCCAGCAGCGCGCCGAAGTCCGCGAACTGCGCCCCGGAGGTCCACACCTTCTGCCCGTTGACCACCCAGGAATCACCGTCGCGCACCGCGCGGGTCTGCAGGCTGGCCACGTCCGACCCGGCGCCGGGCTCGGAGAAGAGCTGGCACCAGATCTCGTCGCCGCGCAGCAGCGGCGGGACGTAGCGGGTCTTCTGCTCGTGGCTGCCCAGGTCGAGCAGCGTCGGTCCGCACATGCCCATGCCGACCATGAACGGCGAGCTGGGCAGGTCGTAGTGCCCGGCTTCCTCGTCGTAGACCTGCTGCTCGGCGGCGGTGAGCCCGCGACCGCCGTACTCGGCGGGCCAGGTGATGCCGATCAACCCCGCATCGTAGGCCGCGGCCTGAAACCGCTTGGCGACTCGCAGCTGCTCAGCGGGCTCCAGATCACCGAGCGGCCCGGGCGCGTTGCGGGCCAAGAACTCCCGCACCCGAGCGCGGAACGCTCCCCGCGATTGGCCGTCGTGGCTGCCTTCGGGATCAGAAGTGCTCATGCGATCGCCTCCGGTCGGCGGAAACCGATCAGTCAGCGCTGACTGTAACCGATCGGATGCGCTCCGAACACCCGCATTTTCCGGGAATTCCACTGTGGACATCCTCGGTCCCGGTACTCTGCAGCCGTGGAACGCAGCCGCAACGACCCGCGCACCCGGCAGGAGCGGGCCGCCGACAGCCGCACGCTGATCCTGCAGGCCGCCGTCGACTGCCTGGTCGAGCACGGTTACGCGGGCGCTTCCACGCTGGCCATCCAGGCCAAGGCGGGTGTTTCGAGGGGACGCCTGCTGCACCACTTCCCGTCCCGGGACGAGCTGCTGGTCGCCGCCGCGCAGCACCTCGCCCGAGACCGGCTGGCGCAGACCGAGCTGCGGGTCGCCGAGCAGCTCGCGGGCATGCCCGAGGGGCCCCGCCGGGTCGACCGCTGCATCGACCTGCTGTGGGAGACCTTCCACGAACCGCACTTCTGGGCCGCGATGGAGCTGTGGACCGCCGCCCGGACCAACCCGGCGCTCAGCGCCGCGCTGCGCCCGGAGGAACGGCGGCTGCGCCGGTCCATCCGATCGGTCTCCGACCGGATCTGGGGCCCGCAGGTGTGCAACCACCCCGTCTACCCGCAGCTGCGCGAAATGCTGTTCACCAGCATGCGCGGCGCCGCCCTGGCCTACGCGTTCGAGGACCGCTCCCCCAGCCGCTCGGCGCACCTCGCGGTGTGGAAGTCCATCACCCGGCGGCTGCTCTTCGAGAGCTGACCCGCAGCGGTCGAGGTTGACCGCCAGCGTCGGCCGACGCAGTATGAGGCACGTCACGCCGCTCTCACCGACGAGGTAGCGATGCCAGCACCTGCGCAGTCCGGCCGAGGCATGACCATCAGCGACCAGCTCGCCCGCCACTCCCGCAAGATCCCCGACGAGATCGCGCTGCGCTTCGCGGGCACCAGCCGCAGCTACCGCGAGCTCGACGAGCGCGTCTCCCGGCTGGCCAACGCGCTCGCCGAACGCGGTGTGGCGCAAGGCGATCGCATCGCGGTGCTCGGCCGCAACGGCCTGGAGGTCATCGAGTCCTACCTCGCCGCAGCCCGGTTGGGCGCGATCTGCGTGCCGATCAACTTCCGGCTGGTCGCCGACGAGGTGGCCTACGTCCTCGCCGACAGCGGCACCCGCGCCGTGATCGTCGACGAGCTGTTCACCGACGTGCTGGACAAGGCGGCGGGGTCCGATGTGGACGTCCGGCTGGTCGTCGGGGAATCCGGCGACTACGAGGCGGCGCTGGCCGCGGCCTCGCCCGTCCACGCCGAGATCGCGGTGGACGAGCAGTCCCCGGCGTTCATCATGTACACCTCCGGCACCACCGGCCGCCCCAAGGGCGCGGTGCTCAGCCACCACAACCTGCTGATGCACACGTTCAGCTCGGCGGTGCACCACGGCATCAGCGGCGACGACCAGGTGTGGCTGGTCGGGGTGCCGCTGTTCCACATCGCCGGGGTGTCCGGGATGCTGCCCTACCTGCTGCAGGGCGGCCGGATCGTGGTCGCCCCCTCGGGGCGGTTCGACCCGGCGGAGACCGTCGAGCTGCTGGCGCGGGAGCGGATCACCGCGTGCTTCCTGGTCCCCGCGCAGTGGCAGGCGATCTGCGACCTGCCCGACCTCGGCGCGCACGACCTCTCCGCGCTGCGCCGGATCACCTGGGGCGCCGCGCCCGCGTCCACCACGCTGCTGCGGGCCATGTTCGAGAAGTTCCCGGACGCCGACATCACCACCGCGTTCGGGCAGACCGAGTGCAGCCCGGTGACCACCGTCCTGCGCGCCGAGGACGCGCTGCGCAAGATCGGCTCGGTGGGCACGCCGATGCTCAACGTCGAGGTGCGGATCGTCGACGACGACATGAACGACGTGCCGCCGGGCGAGGTCGGCGAGATCGTCTACCGGGGCCCGACGGTGATGCGGGAGTACTGGGGCAAACCCGCCGAGACCGCCGAGGCGTTCCGCGGCGGCTGGTTCCACTCCGGCGACCTGGTGCGCCAGGACGAGGACGGCTACCTCTACGTGGTGGACCGCAAGAAGGACATGATCATCTCCGGCGGGGAGAACATCTACTGCGCCGAGGTCGAGGACGCGCTGGCGGCGCACCCCAAGGTCGCCGAGGTCGCCCTGATCGGCGTGCCGGACGAGCGCTGGGGCGAGACCCCGCTGGCGGTGATCGGACCGCGCGACCCCGCCGACCCGCCCTCCCCCGGCGACGTCGCGGAGTGGTGCCGCGACCGGCTGGCCGGGTACAAGCGGCCGCGCCGGATCGCCGTGGTCGACGAGCTCCCGCGCAACCCCAGCGGCAAGGTGCTCAAGACCCAGCTGCGCGCCGACCACGCAGCGGGACGGCTCGCCGTCCAGGAATAACGCGCCGCCATCGCAGGAGACCGCGACCCGCGCGAACCAGGTATGCAACTCGTTGCATTGCAACTGCGTGCATAGTACGGTTCCCCGAGAGGTCAGCGCGGGAGGCGAGTCATGGGCGAGTTCCGGACCAGGTTCACCGAGGAGTTCGGGGTCGAGCACCCCATCGTGCAAGGCGGGATGCAGTGGGTCGGGCGGGCCGAGCTCGCCGCCGCCGTCGCCGAGGCCGGAGCGCTCGGCATGATCACCGCGCTCACCCAGCCCACCCCGGAGGACCTGGTCAAGGAGATCGCGCGCTGCCGCGAGCTGACCGACAAGCCGTTCGGCGTCAACGTCACGATCCTGCCGACCATCGCGCCGCCGCCCTACGCCGAGTACCGGCAGGCCATCATCGAGTCCGGCGTCAAGATCGTGGAGACCGCCGGGTCCAACCCGGCCGAGCAGGTCGCCGCCTTCAAACCGGCCGGGGTGAAGGTGCTGCACAAGTGCACCAGCGTTCGGCACGCGCTCAAGGCGCAGAAGCTCGGGGTGGACGCGGTCAGCATCGACGGCTTCGAGTGCGCCGGGCACCCGGGCGAGGACGACGTGCCCGGGTTGGTGCTCATCCCGCGGGCCGCCGACGAGCTGAGCATCCCGATCATCGCCTCCGGCGGGTTCGCCGACGCGCGCGGCCTGGTCGCCGCGCTCGCGCTGGGCGCCGACGGCATCAACATGGGCACCCGGTTCATGTGCACCGCCGAGTCGCCGATCCACGACGAGGTCAAGAAGCGCATCGCCGCGGCCAGCGAGCTGGACACCGAGCTGATCTTCCGGCCGCTGCGCAACACCGCGCGGGTGGCCAGCAACTCAGTCAGCCGGGAGGTGGTGGCCCGGTTGGACGACGGCGCCGCCTTCGAGGACGTGCGCGAGCTGGTCGCCGGTGCGCGCGGGCGGCAGGTCTACGAGCAGGGCGACACCGAGCTGGGCATCTGGAGCGTCGGCATGGTGCAGGGCCTCATCGACGACATCCCCGCCGTCGACGAGCTGGTGCAGCGCATCGTCGGCGAGGCCACCGAGCTCATCCGGGGCCGCCTCGGGGGCCTGCTCACCCGGACCGCGTGATCCGGGCGTCCACTGCGGACTATCGTCGGCACCGGCAGTGCCCACCCGAGCTGAGGAGCCTTCGGTGTCGTTGGAGTACGCGATCCTGGTGTCGCTGCAGGAGCGCGCGGGTTCCGGGTACGAGCTGGCCAGGCGGTTCGACAAGTCGATCGGGTTCTTCTGGGGAGCCAGCCACCAGCAGATCTACCGCAGCCTGAAGCGGATGGTGGAGCTCGGCTGGGTGACCGGCGACGCGGTCGCGCAGGAGAAGCGGCCGGACAAGAAGGTCTACCGGGTCAGCGAGGCCGGTGCCGCCGAACTGGCCCGCTGGCTCGCCGAACCCGCCGACCCGCCGACCGTGCGCAACGAGCTGTCGGTGAAGATCCGCGGCGCCTCCTACGGCGAGGTGGCCCAGGTCCTCGCCGAGGTCGGCCGCCACCGCCGCCTGCACGCCGAGCGCCTGGCGATCTACCGGGCGATCGAGCAGCGCGACTTCCCGGACCCGACCCGGCTGTCCGGCCAGTCCCTGCACCAGTTCCTGGTGCTGCGCGGCGGGATCCGCACCGAGCAGTCGATGGTCGACTGGTGCGACGAGGTCATCGGCGCGCTCGAGGACGACAGCAGCGCCTGACCCGGCCGCTCAATCCCGCTGCGCCTGGCGCTGTTCCGCGACCAGGCCGTTCATGTCGCGCAGGAAGCGGCGGATCGCGTCGCGGTCGCTCGCTCGGTAGCCGCGCATCCTGCCGACGGCCCGGTCGATGAGCGGGCCGAAGAACGACCAGCCGAGTTTGACGGCCTGCTCCGCCACGACCAGCCGCACCCGCCGCCGGTCCGCCGGGTCCTTCTCCCGCCGGACGTGGCCGCGCTGTTCGAGCCGGTCGACCAGCGCGGTGACCGCGGCGGAGTTCAGCCCGAGCTGCTCCCCCAGCTTCCCCGGCGTCGCGGTCTCCCCGGCCCGGTGCGCGTCCAGCAGGGCGATCAGCGCGCGCAGGTCGGTGGGGTGCAGGTCGTTGGCACCGGCGAACTCCGCGGCCAGCAGGTCCAGTTCGACGGTGACCGCGCGCAGCAGGTGGACCAGTTCCAGTTCGTCCTCCACGTCGACCATGTTAATCTCTCGATCATCGAGATGCTCGACGAGTGAGGTGAACATGGGGTTCCGGGACCTGGCGGACGCCGCGGACTTCTTCACCGCCTACGACACCGCGTTCGCGCACTGGCCGATCCCGGTCGAAGCCCGCGATCTCGACTCCGCCCGCGGCACCACCCGCGTCCACCTCTGCGGCAACCCCGGCGGACGGCCGCTGGTCCTGCTGCCCGGCGGCGGCGCGACCTCGGCGATCTGGGCGGCCAACGTCGAAGCGCTCGGCGAAACCCACCGCATCCACGCCGTCGACCTGCTCGGGGAGGCCGGGCGCAGCGCGGCGCGCGGGACGGCGGTGCGCAACGTCGACGACCTGATGTCCTGGCTGGACGACCTCTTCGACCAGCTCGGCCTGGAATCGGCGGACCTGTGCGGGCATTCCTACGGCGCCTGGATCGCGCTGCACCACGCCGTGCGCTCACCGCGCGTGCGCCGCCTCGCCCTGCTGGACCCGACGGGCTGCTTCACCAAGTGGAACCCCCGGTACCTGCTGCGCGCCCTGCCAACGCTGCTGCGCCCGAGTCCCCGTCGGACGCGCGACTTCCTGCGGTGGGAGACCGGCGGCGCGGCGTTCGACCCCGCGCAGCTGGAGCTGCTGGCCCGCGCGGCGACGTTCCGGCGGGAGAGGGTGATCAGCGGCCCCGGACCCGATCCCACCCGGCTGTCGGCGCCCACGCTCGTCGTGGGCGCGGCGAGGTCGAAGGTGCACGACGCCGATCGGCTCATCGCGGAGGCGCGTCGCGCGATTCCGGCCGTCCGCACCGAAGTGCTGCCGTGCACCAGCCACCACGCGATTCCCTGGCACGACGCCGAACGCCTCAACGCCGTGCTGGCCGACTTCCTGAGCTGAGTGCGCGAGGGGCGCCCGCGGGCGCCCCTCGCTCTGCGGTTCACCAGATCTCGGCGACCCACTCCGGGTGGTCGATGAACGGGTTCCGGTTGTGCTGGAACTGGTCGAAGATGACCTGGTTGCGGCGCTGCTCCGCGGCGTCCGGCGGGTCCTGCTCGTGCCACTGCTTGAGCACCGAGACCCGGCCGATGTGCGGGGCGCTGCCGTTGCCGACCTCGTCGTTGACCTCCAGGTCGGCGAAGCCGTCGTCACCCTCGTAGCGGACCGACATGTAGAAGATCATCCGGGCGACGTCGCCCTTGACCTCGTCGCGCGGCTCCCACGAGTCGCCGTCGGTGAAGTTGCCGGGCGCCTCGGCGACCTCGTCGCCGCCCATGTCGAAGTCCTTGCTGCCGCGCTCGGAGTTGACCGAGACGTCGGTCGGGCGCAGGTGGTGGACGTCGGTGCCGGGACCGGGCGCGGTGCCGAAGTCGCCGTGCGACTTGGCCCAGACGTGCTCGCGGTTCCAGTCGTCGGCGTCGCCGCCGTTGGAGTCCTTGCTCTGCGACCGGCCGGTGTAGAGCAGGACCACGTTGTTGGTGTTGTTCGGGTCCTCGTCGGTGACCTTGAGCGCGTCCCACACCTCGTCGTAGCTCAACGTGGTGGTGCCGCTGCTGATGATCTGGTGCAGCGCGGCCTCGAGCTCCGGGCCGGTCTTGCCGATCGCGTCCTGGTAGTAGTCGTCGGCGGTGGACGCGGCCGCGGACGGTACCGGGATCGCCACCAGGGCGATGCCGAATAACAGGGATAACGACTTCAATCGGGTGGTCTTCATCGGTGTTGGTCCTCTCCCCGTGGGCAACCGGGGGAAGCGTGCCACACCGACGATCACCATTGGGTGAACCAATTGGGGGAGCCCGATGTCGGACAGTGATCAAGTTCGCGAACGCCGGATGGCACCGAACCCGGCGAACACCTCGCAAACTGGGAAAACGTCCGGGAACCGGGCGGTCACCCGCGGTTCCGGCGCGGCCACCAAACGGAAACAACGGGAATAGTCAGCGCCAGCAGCAGCGCCGGGAGCAGGAAGCCCAGCGCCGGGTCGTACCGGTAGAGCCCGGTGAACGCTGCGGGGGAAGCCGACATCCCCAGGAAGCGCAGCGCGGAGACCACCGAGATGACCCCGCCGCCGGAGGACCCGCCGACGAGCACCGTCGCGTTGATGCCGACCAGCACCAGCTGCGCGCAGATCCCGCCGACGGCCCAGGCCAGCGCCACCACCGGCAGCCAGTCGGCCAGCCCGATCGACCCGACCGCGACCGCCGCGACCAGCAGTCCCGCGACCACCACCGCGCGCGGCCCGAACCGGTCCACCGCCCCACCGGTCAGCCGGGCCGTGACCGCCCCGGCGATGCCGAAACCGGTCAGCACCAGGCCCCGGGCGCCGGGGCTCAGCGCGAAGGCGTCGTCGAGCCGGAAGGAGACCAGGAACGGCAGACCGGCCAGCGCCGCCCAGGCGACGAACGCCACCCCGCCCACCAGCAGCACCGGCGAGCGCCAGGCCTCGCGCAACGCGGCCGGGCGTCGCTGCTGGTCGCCGGGCTCGTCAGCGGGCAGCGGGCCGACCGCGAGCACCGCCGCCACCGCGGCCAGCCCGACGAAGGCCCACTGCCAGGCCCCTTCCGCGGCCACCCCGCCGACCAGCGGCGCCGTGGTCTGGCCGATCGCCTGCATCGCGCCGTAGGTGCCCAGCGCCCGGCCGAGCCGGTCCTTCGGCGTCACGGCGGCGAGCTTGGCCAGCAGCAGCGGTGTCGTGAAGGCGTTCGCGACGCCCTGCAACCCGCGGCTGACCTGGAACAGCCAGAACCACGGCGCCACCGCCGCGAGCAGCGCGGCCAGCACGTAGGCCACGTAGGCGACCCGGATGCTGCGCGCCATCCCCCAGCGCTCGCCGAGGCTCCCGGACACCAGCATGACGAACGCGAACGGCAGCAGGTAGGCCGTCAGCGAGGTCGCCGCGGTCGCCTGCGAGACGGCGAAGCTCCGCCCCAGCTCCGGCAGCATCGCCGACACCACGCCACCGCCGAACGGCCCCAGCAGACCGCCCACGTACAGCGGGATCCGGGAGTTCACCGCGCGGGAACCCCGCCAGCGACCCGTCCGCGCATACCCCAAACCTTTCGCCGAGCGAACTACCCACCGGCAGTGGATCACACCGCGCCGGCGAAGTCGAGCGACCCCCGCCGCACGTCACAGCCGCGCCAGCTGCGGGGCCACCTCCGCGGCGAAGAGTTCCAGCGATTCGGCGACCAGCGGGAAGGGCATGCCGCCGATCTGCGGGCCGAAGATCATCAGGTCGTGGCCGTAGCGCTCGCGGTAGGTGCCGACCTTGTCGACGATCTCCTGGGGGCTCCCGGCGAACAGCCCGCCGTCGGTGATGTTGCGCTCCAGCGTCGCCCCCACCGGTTCGTCGCCGACGCCGCCGCGGTCGCGCGTGGGGTCGCGGTCGGTCCACAGCGCCTCGTAGTAGGGCCGCAACACCTCGCGCGCCTGCTGGGACGTCTTGGCCGCGAACAGCGCCCCGCCCGAACCGACCCGGGCCAGCGCCGGGTCGCGACCGTGGAGCTCCCACTGCCGCCGGTAGTGGTCGATCAGCCTGCCGTAGTTCTCCATGGGCTGGATGGCGTTGGCCACGAAGATCGGATCGCCGTGCCGCGCCGCGAGCTCCGGCGAGGCGAGGCTGGTGGCCACGCCGTGCCACACCCGCGGCGGCGTCTGCAGCGGACGCGGCAGGCTGGTGACGCCGTCCAGGGAGCGGAACCGGCCGCGGAAGGTGACGTCCTCCTCCCGCCACAACCGGCGCAGCACCTCGTAGTGCTCGGCCTGCAGCTCCCACTGCTGCGCGCGGTCGTAGCCGAACATGGTGTAGGGGTCGGGGGAATTGCCCTTGCCGACGATCAGCTCCAACCGGCCGTGCGACAGGTGGTCCAGGGTGGCGTAGTCCTCGGCCACCCGCAGCGGGTCGAGCGTGCTCAGCAGGGTCACGGTGGTGATCAGCCGGATGCGGCTGGTCCGGGCCGCGATGGCCGCCAGCACCACCGGCGGCGCGCTGGCCACCGTCCGGCCCGCGTGGTGCTCGCCGAAGCCGAAGTAGTCCAGGCCCGCGTCCTCGGCCAGCTCGGCCAAGCGCACGATGTCGTCGAAGTGCCGGGTGGTCGGCACCGTCGCACCGGTGACCGGATCCGGCTGCGTGCTGCCCAGGCTCAGAACGCCCAACTGCACGACCGCGCACCTCCTCGGCGGCCCACCGGCCGCACGTGTCGGAAATGTCCACTCAGGACTGATCAGCGATGCGGTGCGGTCAGCGGGGACACGCCTGGCTCGCCACGCGACGCAGGTCGACGTGCCGACGCCGGATCAGCGCGATCATCACGCCACCGATCCTCGGACCGCCGCAAGCGGGGTGTCAACGCCTCCCAGGACGTGGACGCCCTCAGCGCCCCGTGCCGACGCGGTGGTCAGCGGCCAGGTCGTGCGCGCGAGCGAGCAGGTCGGCGGGCAGTGCAGCGGGTTCCAGGCCGTAGCGGTCGTCGTAGGCCGTGATCACCTCGGCCTCCAGCGCGCCCAGTTCGAGGCCCGGGGACTCGTCCACGACCGATCCCACGGAGTCGTCGTCGAAGGGCAGCTCCAGCAGCCGGTAGACGTCGGTGAGCAGCGGGCGCAGCACGTCGGTGTCGTCGAAGATCACCACCGCGCTGAACAGCCAGGCGCTCCGCACCAACCGCTGCGCGGTGCCGACCAGCTTCACGCGACCCCGCGCGTTCACGCTGTGCGCGCCGGGGCAGTACTCCCCCGGCACGGCACCGATCTGCGCTTCGACGCCGTGCTTGCGCAGCACGTCGGCCCACAGCTCGGCGTAGCCGGTGAACCGCTCCTCCATCCCGGACAGGTAGCCGGGGTCCGGGCCGACGTGGTCGACCACCAGCGAGCGCTCGGTGTAGGCCACCGCCCGGCCACCGGGTGCGCGCACCACCGGGGTGAACCCGGCCTCGCGCACGGCCCGGACGGCGTCCGGGAACCCGGGCAGCAGGGTGTCCCGGCGGCCGAAGGCCACGACGCGCCCGCTGGGCCGGTAGATCCGCATCCCGGCACCGGCCTCACCGGCGCTGACCCGGCGCAGCATCGCGTGCGCGACCGCGACCTCCGAGGCCTGGTCCCCATCCGCTCCGAGCGCACCGCGATAAAGCTCCACGGGCCGATCCTAATCGGTCGCGAGCTCGACCGACCCGCGCGCCGGATGTCCACTATGGGCATTCAGCGCGGTTCACCACCCCGCGTTGACCGGCGGAGCCGCCCTGACCTATCGTTCCGTTTACAGAACGATAGCCGGTTGAACAGGACAGCGATGACGATCGACCACCTCCCCACCCGCAGCCAGGAGGTCGCCCGCGCACTGGCGGCGGCCGGTGTCCGAGGCGAGGTCCGCGAGCTCGCGGACTCGACCCGCACCGCGGCGGAGGCCGCCGCCGCGCTCGGCTGCGACATCGGCGCGATCGCCAACAGCCTGGTCTTCATCTCCGACGACGAACCGGTCCTGGTCCTCACCAGCGGCAGCCACCGAGTGAACCCCGAAGCCCTCGCCCACCGCTGGGGCCGGGGCGAGCTCCACCGAGCAACCCCGGACCAGGTCCGCGCGGCCACCGGCCAGGTGATCGGCGGAGTAGCCCCGCTCGGCCACCCAACCCCGCTGCCGACCGTCGTCGACGCAGCCCTGTCCGACTACCCCCAGATCTGGGCGGCAGCAGGCACGCCCCGAACGGTCTTCCCCACCACAGCAGCAGAACTCCGCCGAATCACCAACGCCACCGAACTCCCCGTCACCTGAGCGACGGGAGCAGCGGAGTCAGCGGCCGCGGGCAGCCAGCCAACCGAACCGTCTCAGCGCCCGGCTGAACCGCTCCGCCTCCGCCGCCAACTTCCCGAGCCGATCGGGGTCGACCTCACCGCGCGGAACCCGGACTGCTTCATCGCCCAGTTCCCGCTGCAGAACGTGCATCGCAGAAGCCATCTGCCCAGGTGTGTCGATCCGAGCCGGAACGAGCCCCGGCTCCGCGCCACACGCATCCGGTGAGCCGCGGAAGGCAAGCTGAACGAAGCAGTCCGTGCACTCGGCAACCGCTTCCGGCAGCGTAGATGCCACGATCTGCGGTGCAGCGCAGTCCTCGACCTCGTCCGCCCGGAACGACTGGCGACACCACGACTGGATCTGCGATCCGATTGCGCCACGCCGGATGTGCGCGAACCTGGACCACTCGGGAACAACCCCAGCACGGTACTGGAAGTACCGGATCTGCCCGCTGACCTCTGCCCGGCCGGGTGCTGTTGGGTTCTTTTCCTTGAACGTCACCAGTTCTCCCCTATGTTGTTGGTAGTGCTACCAGTCCTCGGACAGGAGCTAGCGTGTCTGGTAGCACGACGGCTCCACCACTCCTCGAATCGGGTGATCAACTGACGTTTCAGCTATCGATGGGATGTGTTTCATGGCTGCCACAGCAGGTACGCCACGCGCTCGGGCATTGTCGGCCGCACTGCGGGAAGCGCGGATCGCCGCCGGGATCGGGGTTCGCGAGCTGGGGCGAATGCTCGAGTACACCCATGTTGAGATTTCGAACTGGGAGACCGGGAAACGGGTTCCGAAGATCGAGACCGTCGCGGCCATCCTCGCAACCGCGTGGCGGCGGCAGAACGGGATCGAATCCTCGATCTTGCCCGCAACGTGCACGAACCGAACTGGCTCACGGTCGGCTTGAACGGCATTCCGCAGCAGCTCGCCGGAGCCGTCGAGTGTGAACGGGCCGCGACCGCCATAGCCGAATGGGCACCGATGCTGGTGCCGGGCCTGCTCCAAACCCTGGACTACAACCGGTCGATGAAGAAGGCCAGTGGTCTGTCGGAAGCCGACACGGAACTCCGGGTGATGTTGAGCGCGAGCAGGCGCGAAGTCATCACGCGGCGGTCCGATCCGGTCAGCTTCAACGCCTTCATCGGCGAAGCAGCGCTGTTCGAACCCATCGGGACGGCTGAAGTGATGGTCGAACAGCTCGACCAGCTCGTCGAGTTCGCGAGCCGGGACAACATCGCCGTCCGGATGGTGCCGCTTCGCACGGGCTGGCATCCGGGGCTGCTGGGGCCCTTCGTCCTGTACGAGTTCGACGACATCACCCCGGTCGTCCACTTCGAGCACTACAGCTCCGGCGCCTTCATCCCGGCCGAGCACGACGTCGACGAGTACCGCAGCGCGATCCAGCAGATCGAGAGCTTGGCGATGGACGAGCGGACGTCCGTCGAGTTCATCGTCGAGGCGAAGGCGACATGGGAGAGGTGAACAGTGATCGGGTACACCTGGCAGAAGTCCAGTTACACCGGCCCGAACGGGAACTGCGTCGAGCTGTCCCGGCCGCGCGGCCTGGTCCGCGATTCCAAGGATCCGAACGGCCCCCGCCTCCAGGTGGACGTACCGGCGCTCGTCCGCGCCGTCCGGGAAGGCCGGTTCGACCGGTGACGGTGAGTGGCCCCGAGGTTCGATCTGCTTCTCGGGGCCACGGCGACCTCACAGCGACGTCGGGATGGTCGGGTGGCGTTCGAAGAGGATCGTGCCGCGGACGATCGCTTCCTTGTACAGGGCCGCTTTTCGGCCGGTGAGGACCGATTCCTTCGGGGTGTCGTCGGCTCGGACGAACTGGACCAGGGCGTCCTTGCGGCCGAGGCTGATGCACTGGTTGAGGTAGCGGAAGCGCAGCGGGCGGGGTTCGCGCCCGGCCAGGCGGTCGGCGATCGCGCGGACCGCGTGCTGGGTCGAGGGCAGGCCCGTCGCGCAGGCCATGCGCAGTTCCTGGCCGGTGCGCATGCGGCCCGCCGCCGCGTCGCCGATGGCCGTCACCTCCGGGTGGGAGACCGAGCGGAACTCGCCGTCGACGATCACGCGACCGTTGCCGTCGACCGCGAAGCCCGCCCGCTCGGCCAGGTCCGGCACCCGGAACCCGGTCGTCCACACCACGGTGTCGGCCGCGACGTGCGAGCCGTCGGCCAGCAGCAGACCGTCCGGGCGCACTTCGGAGACGGCCGCGTTCTCGCGCAGCTCGACGCCGAGGCGGGCGAAGGTGCGCCGCAGGTGGTTCTTCCCCCGCTCGGACAGACCGTGGCCGAGGTCCCCGCCGGTGATCAGCCGGATCTTCAGCGCCGGGTTCGCCTCGGCCAGCTCTGCCGCGGCTTCGATGCCGGTCAGCCCGCCGCCGACCACGGTGACCACCTCGGCGGAGGCCAGCCTCCGGTGCAGGCGCAGCGCGTCGTCGTTGGTGGCGACGGTGAAGGCGTGCTCGGCGACACCGGGGACCGACGTCGTGTCCGCCGCGCTGCCCACGGCGTAGATCAGGCGGTCGTAACGCACTTCGCGGGACGTGCCCGCCAGTCGGAGGGTTCGCGCCTCGGCGTCGATGCCGGTGACCCGGTCGACGACCAGCTCCACGCCGGTGCCTTCGAGTAGGTCGGCCAGCGGCAGGTCGCGCAAGCGCTGGCCCGCCGCCAGCTGGTGCAGGCGGACCCGCTCCACGAACCGGTCCGAGGCGTTGATCAGCGTCACGCGCGCTCCGGTCCAGCGCGCCGCCAGCTTGGCCGCGGCCAGCCCGGTGTAGCCCGCTCCGACGACCACGATCTGGTGCTCCATCGTCCCGTCCTCTCCGTTCGGTGCGTCGTTGCTCTGTGAGCGGAGCAGCCCGCCGAGTTGTGACAACATGTGTCCCACGTCACCGATCGAGCCGGGGTGGGAGTGGTGGCCGAGGAACGGCTGGCGCGGTACCGGGAGATGCGGGACTTCACCCGCACCGCCGAGCCGCGCGGTGCCGAGACCCCCTCCGGGGCGGGCGACCGGTTCGTCGTGCAGCGCCACCGGGCCCGGCGCCGCCACTACGACCTGCGGCTGGAGCTGGACGGGGTGCTGGTCAGCTGGGCGGTGCCCAAGGGGCCGACGCTGGACCCCTCGGTGCGCCGGATGGCCGTGCACGTCGAGGACCACCCGCTGGAGTACGCCGACTTCGAGGGCACCATCCCGGCCGGGGAGTACGGCGGCGGGGACGTCATCGTCTGGGACCGCGGCACCTGGACGCCCGGCGAGGACGACCCGGCCGCCGCCATCGAGGCCGGAACCCTGCACTTCGACCTGCGCGGGGAGAAGCTGGTGGGCCGGTTCGTGCTGGTGCGGCGCGGCGAGACGCAGTGGCTGCTGCTGCACAAGAAGGACGAGCACGCCCAGCCCGGCTGGGACCCCGAGGACCACCCTCGCTCGGTGAAGAGCGGGCGCACCAACGAGGAGGTCGCCGCCGCCCCGGAAGCAATGTGGCGCAGCGATCTGCCGCCGGACCGCGCCGAGATCCGCCTGCGGAACTGGAAAGCGCCCAGCGAGGACGAGATCGCCGCCCTGGACGCGCTCGGCGCCAAGGGCCGCTGGCGGGTGGACGGCCGCGACCTCGCGCTGACCAACCTGGACAAAGTCCTGTTCCCGGGCCGCGACGGCGAAGCGCCGGTGACCAAGCGCGACCTGATCCGCTACCACGCGCTGATCGCGCCGGTCATGCTGCCCTACCTGGACGGTCGGCCGCTGAACTCGCACCGCTTCCCCAACGGCGTCGACGAACCCGGCTTCTGGCACAAGGAGGTGCCCGGCCACGCCCCGGACTGGTTGCAGCGCTGGCGCTATCCCGGGGCCGACCCCGGCGACACCCAGTGGTACCTGATCCCGGACAGCGTCGCCGCGCTGGCCTGGCTGGCCAACTACGCGGCGCTGGAGCTGCACGCCTGGACCTCGCGCGCCGCCGACGTGCAGCACCCGACGTGGGCGCTGTTCGACATCGACCCGGGCAGCCGGACCACCTTCGAGGAGGTGCTGGTGCTGGCCCGGCTGCACCGCACCGCGATGGAGCACCTCGGCGTGGTGGCGCGGCCGAAGGTCACCGGGCAGCGCGGCATCCAGATCTGGGTGCCGGTGGAACCGCGCTACACCTACGCCGAGACCCGCGCCTGGGTGGAGCAGGTGTCGCGCGCGGTCGGCAACGCGGTCCCGGACCTGGTGAGCTGGGCGTGGACCAAGTCCGAGCGCCGCGGGCTGGCCCGCCTGGACTACACCCAGAACGTCATCAACAAGACCCTGGTCGCGCCCTACAGCGCCCGCCCGCGGCCGGGCGCCCCGGTGTCGGTCCCGCTGGAGTGGGACGAGCTCGACGACCCGGAGCTGACCCCGGACCGCTGGACCATCCGCACCGTGCTGGACCGGGTGGCCCGGGTCGGCGACCCGTTCGCGCCGCTGCTCGAGGTCCAGCAGCAGCTCCCGCCGGTGTGACCGGGTTTCAGCGGCTGCCCGCGGTTTCCAGCACGGCCGGTTCGGGCAGCGTCCGGGCCAGCAGCCAGGCCAGCACCGGGAACATCAGCAGGGTCGCCAGGGCGGTGCGCAGGTCAGCCAGCTCGGCGACCAGCCCGAGCACCGGTGTGGCGATGCCGCCGACGCTCACCGCCAGGCCGAGCGTCACCCCGCTGGCGGTGCCGATGCGGTTGGGCAGGTAGTCCTGGCCGAGCGTGACGTGCAGCGAGAACGGCACGTACAGCAGGACGGCGACCAGCGCGACGAAGACGTACACCGAAACGCCGGGCGCCCAGACGACTCCGGCCATCGCCGGGATCGTGGCGGCGTAAGCCAGGCGCAGCGTCCGGGTGCGACCCCAGGACGAGGCGAGCCTGCCGCCGAGCAGGGTGCCGACCGCTCCCCCGGCGAACAGCACGAACAACGCCACCGCACCAGCGGTCTCACCACCGCCGCTGCGCTGCTGCACCCACAGCGCGACGAACGCGCTCAGTCCGATGTAGACGATGGAGCGGAAGATGATGATCGCGGTCAGCCGCAGGAAGACCGGCCAGTCGTCGGTGCCCCGCCTGGCCGGTCCGGCCGCGGCGGAACCGGTCGCGGCGGTGATCGAGCGGAGCGCGGCCACCGTGACCAGTCCGCCCAGCAGCGCCGGGATGAACAGCCACGGGGAGGCCGCCAGACCGCCCGCGGACAGGATCGGCGCCACCACCACCGGCGCCAGTGCGAAACCGATGTTGCCGCCGAGGGAGAACCAGCTCATCGCCAGGTGGCTGCCGCCGGAGGCGGCGCGGGCGAGCCGGGCCGCCTCCGGGTGGTAGGCCGCCACCCCCAGGCCGGAGAGCGCGACCGCGAGCCAGGTCAGCGGGTAGGAGTCGCCGACGCCGCACAGCGCCACGCCGAGCCCGGCCGTCGTCATGCTCACCGGGATCGCCCACGGCATCCGCACGCGGTCGGTCAGCGCCCCGAAGACCGGTTGCACGATGGACGACAGCAGCGTCGCGGCCAGCACGACGCCGGACACCGCCACGTAGCCGTAATGCCGTTCGAGCACCAGGAACGGCACCACCGCCGGGACCGCGCCCTGGTAGATGTCCACGCCCGCGTGGCCGACGGCCAGCAGCCCCACGGACCGGGTCATGTTCTGCGTCACGGTCCCGATCTTGAGCCGCCGCACCGGTGTCGCGCTTCCGATAAACTGCCAGCTCATGTCGAAAATCCGCCACCAGCCGCGGGCGCCCACCGCGCTGCGCCGCATGCCCGCCGGTTCCGGGGTCGACGCCCACCGGCACGACGACCACCAGATCGTCTACGCCGGGCGCGGCGTGCTCTCGGTGACCACCGAGGCGGGCACCTGGATCGCGCCCGGGACCCGAGCCCTGTGGATCCCGGCCGGGATGGTGCACGAGCACCGCGCTTACGGCGAAACCGACCTGCACACCGTCGGGCTGCCCACCAGCGCGAACCCGCTGCGGCTGCACTCGCCCGCAGTGCTGGCGGTCGAACCGCTGCTGCGGGAGCTGATCCTGGCCTGCACCCGGGACGAGTTCGCCAGCGACGCCGAGCGCAAGCGGCTGCGCGCGGTCCTGCTCGACCAGCTCCGCCGCGCCCCGGAGCAGCCGATCCGGCTGCCCAGCCCGCGCGATCCCCGGCTGGTCGCGGTCTGCGCGCTGCTCGACGAGGACCCGGCCGACCAGCGGGCCCTGACCGCGCTGGGCGCGCAGGTCGGGGCGAGCGAGCGCACGCTGAGCCGCCTGTTCCGGGCCGAGATGCGGATGACCTTCCCGCAGTGGCGAACCCAGCTGCGCCTCTGCCACGCGCTGCGCCTGCTCGCCGACGGCGAGGCCGTCACCTCGGTGGCGCACCGCACCGGCTGGTCCTCGGCCAGCGCGTTCATCGAGGTCTTCCGCCGGACCTTCGGGCACACCCCGGGGAAGCAGCCCACCGGGCATCACCCGGAGGCGTGATCAGGATGGCGGTGGTGATCACCGGCCGGTTGGCTGCGGATCATGCGAATCCGAACCCGCTCGGCGGTGCTCACCACCGCCGCCGCCGCGCTGCTGCTCCCCTCCGCGCTGCCCGCCGCGGCCCAGGCCGACGACGCCCGGCTGCTCGGCAGCTACGTCGTGCCGCACGAGCTCCGGGTCGGCGGCACCCCGGTCGGCGGGCTGTCGTCGATCGACCACGACCGCCGCAGCGGTGACTTCGTGCTGGTCAGCGACGACTGGTCCGACTACGCGCCCGCCCGGTACTACCGCGCGACCATCGCGGTGACCGAGCGGGGCATCGAGGACGTGGACTTCACCGAGGTGCACCAGTTCCGGCGCCCGGACGGCCGCACCTACCCGACGATCGACACCTGGCGCGACGAGCAGCACCGGGTGCCGAAGGCCGCGCGCAACGCGCTGGGCACGGTGGATCCGGAGGAGCTGCGGGTCGACCCGCTCACCGGCGCGGTCGCCTGGACCAACGAGGGCCAGCGCAACATCCCGCCGGACGGCTCGGCGGCCGGAACGGTCCTGATGGACCCGGCGCTGCGGATCTCCACCCGCGAAGGGCGGTACGTCCGCGACCTGCCGACCGCGCCCAACGAGAAGATGACCACCGGCGGGACCGGGCCGCGGGTCAACGAGACCTTCGAGGGTCTGACCTACACCCGGGACGGCAGCCAGCTGGTCTCCGCGCTGGAAGGCCCGCTGGAGCAGGACGGGCCGTCCGCCAACGCCGATCACGGCGCGTTCAGCCGGATCACGGTCCACGACCGCTCCGGCCGCCCCGTCGCGCAGTACGCCTACCCGGTGGAACCGCTGTTCGCCGAACCGCAGCCGCCGAACGAGTGGAACACCAACGGCATCTCCTCGCTGCTGGCCGGTGACGAGCCGGACAGCTTCCTGGCGCTGGAGCGCGGCTACGCCAGCGGGGTGGGGACCAAGGGGCGGATCTACGAGTTCAGCACCGCCGGGGCCGACGACGTGCTGAACCGGCATTCGCTCGCCGACGGCGACTTCCGCCCGGTGCGCAAGGAGCTGGTCGCCGACCTCGACGAGCTCGGCCTGCCGTACACCGACAACGTGGAAGGTCTGAGCTGGGGGCCGCGGCTGCCCACCGGCGAGCGGGTCCTGCTCGTGGTCAGCGACAACAACTTCTCGCCGCACCAGCAGACCCAGCTGATCGCCATCGCGGTCCGCTGACCGACCACCGGAGGGCGCGACCCCGAGCGGGGGTCGCGCCCTCCGCGCTTTCGGGAAAAACGGGAACCTGCTTGGGAAAAACGCGTCGCGGTTCGAGCAACGCGCAAATCTTGACCTCCGCCAAATCGCCCACTTATGGTCCAGACCACGGTTCGCACGGTTAAGCGCCGGTGAACCCGCGGTCGTCGGAGTGCCCCTCTCCCCTTCCTCGGCCAGGTTCCAACAGCGCCGCTACCAGGACGTCCGACGTCGCTGGGCGCGGTCTCCCCCGAAGGAGCTGAGATGAACAGAAAGCCGAAGCTCGCCGCCGCCGCAGTCGGTGCAGCGATCGCGCCCTTCCTGGTGGCGATCCCGACCAGCACCGCCAGCGCGCACGGCTACATCGACTCCCCGCCCAGCCGCCAGGCGCAGTGCGCCGCGGGCACCGTCCCGTGCGGCCCGATCAAGTACGAGCCGCAGAGCGTCGAGGGCCCCAAGGGCCTGACCAGCTGCAGCGGCGGCAACCAGGCGTTCGCCGAGCTGGACGACGACAGCAAGGGCTGGACGGTCACCCCGGTCGGCAACTCGGTGACGTTCAACTGGACGCTCACCGCCGCGCACGCCACCAGCACCTGGGAGTACTTCATCGGCGGCAACCGGGTCGCCGTGTTCGACCAGGGCGGCAAGCAGCCGCCGAACCAGCTGTCGCACACCGTGGACCTCAGCGGCGTCAGCGGTCCGCAGAAGGTCCTGGCGGTGTGGAACGTCGCCGACACCGCCAACGCCTTCTACGCCTGCATCGACGTCAACGTCGGCGGCAACTGACGGACCACTTCCGGTGAAAGGGCGGGCCCGCACTCCGATCCCGGAGGCGGGCCCGCCGCCTGTCACAACCCGCTCGGCGCGCCGAACCGGGCGTCCACTCTGGACGCGGTGAGCGCCACCGGCCGGTCCGGGGTCGGCAGGCCGAGCGAGGCGATCAGCCCGAAGTCCGCGCAGGACAGCAGTTCCGCGCTGTGCAGGGCCCACGGTTCGTGCTCGGCCGGGGTGTGCAGCGGATGCCCGTGCCAGGTGGAGAACATCCGCCAGCGCGCGGTGGCGAACCGGGCGGCCTCGTCCGCGGCGATGCGCGGTCCGCGCCGCACCTGCAGTTCCAGCCCCACGTCGCCGCGTTCCACGCGGTAGTCGATCCTCCTGCCGCTGCACGTGCGTTCCACGCGGGCGAACCGGTACGGCAGACCGGCCGCGGCGCGCGCGGCCCGCACGAAGGTGCGGTTCGACGCCTCCATGCTCAGGAACACCAGCCCCCGGCGACCGCGCTCGTCGACGGCGTAGGTGCGGACGTTGACCTCGGCGAAGTCGCGGAACTCGTGCGGTGTCGGCACGCCGAGCACCGAGGTGACGGTCATCCGCAGGCCGATCAGGCCGATCCAGGCGGAACCGGCGAACACGTCGGGGCTCGTGCCGCGCGGCAGGACCGGTCGCAGCAGCGCCGGGTCGCACGGCCAGTGGGCGAACACCACGTCGCGCCAGATCTGGTCGGTCAGCGACCAGCGGATGCGGTGCGGGGCGGTGAGCGTCAGCGGTTCGGTCATCCGGTCACCCTCAGCAACGCGGCGTAGAGCGTCAATCCCGGCCCGAAAGCCAGTGCCACCACGTGACTTCCGGGTCGCATACCGCTGGTGGTCAACTCGTGGAGGACGAGCAGCAGCGTCGCCGAGGAGCAGTTCCCGTGCTCCGCCAGGACGTTCCGCGATTCCCGCAGCGCTTTCGCGGGCAGGCCCAAGGTCTCCTCCACGGTGTCGAGGATGCGCGGTCCGCCGGGGTGCACGGCCCAGCCGGTGACGTCGGCCAGGTCGAGCCCGTTGCGGTCGAGCAGGTCGCCGACCACCGGGCCGAGGTGGCGGGCCAGCACGTCGGGCACCTGCGGCGACAGGCCCATCCGGAAGCCGAGATCGGTGATGTCCCAGGTCATGTGGTCGAGCCCGCTGGTGTCGGTGAACGCCACCAGGTCGGTCACCGCGAGCCCGGCCGCGCGCGGGTGCACGACCACCGCCACCGCCGCGTCGCCGAACAGCGCGTGCGAGACGATCTGCTGCGGGTCGGCGGTGGGCGGCTGGATGTGCAGCGAGGTCAGCTCCAGGCACAGCAGGACGGCGGGCTGACCTCGCGCGGCGACGAAGTCGACCACGCCGCCGAGCGCCGGGAGGGCCGCGTAGCAGCCCATGTGCCCGACGAACAGCCGCCGCAGGTCCGGGCGCAGGCCCAGCGATCCGGCGAGCTTGATGTCCAGGCCCGGCGTGCCGTAGCCGGTGCAGGAGGCGACGGTGAGCAGGCCGATCTCCTGCGGGTCGAGTCCCGCCGCGGACAACGCGGTGCGCACCGCGCGGTGCCCCAGGGGCGGCGCCTGTTCGTCGAAGCGGCGCATCCGGGCTGCTGTCGACCACCCGGAGAGGTCTTCCTCGACCGGGTTGGCCACGGTGTGCCTGCGGTGCACCCCGACCGCCGAGAACAGCCGCCGCGCCAAGGCGCTGTCGCCGAAGTGCGCGGCGAAGAAGCCGTGCCACAGCTCGGTCTGCTCGGCGGTGTCCGGCAGCGCCGAGCCGAACCCGGTGATCGCCGGGGTCACCAGCGCGGTGCTTCGGTGTCGCGGTCGGGATCGCCGCCGAGCGCGGCGACGCCGAGCCAGTCGGCGCAGACGTCGGAGGTCGCCGGTTGCAGCGCGCCGCAGCGGGCGTCGCGGTAGATGCGCTCCAGCGGGTGCCCGCGCCTGGTGGCCGAGGTGCCCGCCGCTTCCAGCACCGAGGAGGCCACCTGCGCGGCGGTGTCGCCCGCGACCAGCTTCGCCCGCCACACCCAGCGGTTCGTCTCCGGCTCGCCGGGCTGCTGCGCCACGCGTCGCGCGGCCTCCTGCACGACCGCTTCGGCCGCCGCAACCGCGGCATCAGCGCGCCCCATCCGGTTGCGCACCGCCGGAAGGCCGTGCAGCCCGCGCTCGCGCAGGTGCGCGCTGCCCACGCGCAAGGCCGAGCGGGCGACTCCGACGTACACCGCGGCGTAGGAGGCGACCAGCCACTGCGGCATCACCTGCGCGACCAGCAACGTCAGGCCTTCCAAGCCGCCGAGCAGCGCGTCCGGGCCGACGGCGACGTCGAAGTGCACGTCGTGGCTGCCGGTGGCGCGCATGCCCAGCGAATCCCAGGTCGGTTCGACCTGGACGCCCTCCCCGGCCGGGACCAGGAAGTACGACACCTTGGGTTCGGTGCCGTCGACGTCCTTGGCGGTGACCAGGTAGGCGTCGGCGTGCCCCGCGCCGGAGACGAACGCCTTGCGGCCGGTGATGCGGAACCCGCGGTCCCCTCGCCGGTACCCGGTGGTGGTGCGCGACAGCCGCGATCCGCTGCCGCGCTCGCTCATCGCCACCGCGTACAGCGCCCCGTCGGCGGCGTCGGACAGCAGCCGGTCGCGCGCGTCGAAGCAGCTCTCCGGCGCACCGAGCTGTTGGAGCAGGTCGTCCGGCGTGTGCGCGAGGGCACCGGTCACCGAGGCGTGCATGTTGAAGATCAGCGCGGTGGCCCCGGCTCCGGTGGCGAGCTCGGACGCCACGGCGGCGTAGTCGGCGAACGAAGCGCCGAATCCGCCCAGCTCCCGGGGGACCATGAGTCCCAACAGCCCGCGGTCGCGCAGGTCGGCGAAGTCCTCGGCGGGGAAGGTGCCCCCGGCGTCGTAGTGCTCGGCGCGCGCGGCGATGCGCGGCACGAGATCGCGCACCACCTCCTGCGCGGACGCAGCTGGCAGCGACACCGGCGTTCACCCCTTCTTCCACCCGATGGCCTGGAACAGCACGGCGGTGGCGCGCATCGGAACCATGCGAACGGCACTGCGCCGTCCGGCGGACCACGCCACCAGGTCCCGCAGCGACGGCCGCAGCCCCCGCAAGGCCAGTTCGACGCCGTGCCGGGCCGCTTCGCCTGCAAGCACACCGCGGTCGACCAGCAGCGCGGGGTCGTGCACGCCGCGCGGCGCGATACCGGGCAGCCGTTCGGCGACGTCGATGGCCAGCACCCGGCACAGGGCGGTCGCGGCCAGCGTGTCCAGCACCAGCAGACCGCCGGGCCGCAGGATCCGGCAGGCTTCGGCGACCGCGGCGCGCAAGTCCGCCACGTGCTCCAGGATCTGCCCCGCCACAACGCAATCCGCGCTGGCCGCCGCGAGCGGAACTGCCTGCACGTCGCCGACCAGCGGCTGCACGCCGTGCTCGGTGGCCTGCCGCAACGCGCTCGGCGACCGGTCCACGCCGATGTGCCGGTAGCCCTTGTCCGCCACGTGCGGCGCCAGCAGCCCGGCCCCGCACCCCAGGTCGACCAGGACCGCGCCCGTCCGCGGTGCGGTGGGCACGAGTGCTGCGCGGGCGGCGGCGAGCCAGTGCAGCATCGCGAACACGCCCCGCGGTTGCCACCACTGATCGGCGCAGGTCTCGTAGAGCTGCGGGTCGTTGCGCAGCGCGGTCCGCGTGCCGCCGCGTGCCATGCGCTCCAGGCTGGCACACTCGGCCGGGTGCGGCACTTCGCAACCGCGTCCGCGCTGCTCCGCGCCGCGCACCCGATCCCCGCGCTGGCGGTCACCGCGATGACCGCCGGACTGGCCGCGGCGGTGGGCGGCGGAGCGCTCGCGGTGCTGGGCGTGGTCGCCGCGGTGCTGCCCGGGCAGCTGTCCGTCGGCTGGCTCAACGATCTCGTCGACGCCGATCGCGACGCGCAGGTGGGCCGCACTGGCAAACCGGTGGCGGCCGGTGCGGTGTCCCGGCGGGCGGTGCTGGTCGCGGTCGTCGTCTCGGCACCGGTCGCAGTGCTGCTGTCGCTCCCGTTCGGCATCGCGGCGACGGCGGCGCACCTGGTCGCGCTGGGGTCGGCCTGGGCGTACGACCTCGGGCTGAAGTCGACGGCGTTCTCGGTGCTGCCCTACGCCGTCTCCTTCGGACTGCTGCCCGTGTTCGTGACGCTCGGAAACGCCGCTGGGCCGCCGTCGTGGCTGGTGCTGGCCGCAGCGCTGCTGGGCTCGGCAGCGCACTTCGTGAACGTGCTGCCGGACATCGCCGACGACGACGCCACCGGCGTGCGCGGTCTGCCGCACCGGCTGGGCGCGGTGAGAAGCACTGCGGTCGCGTCGGTTCTGGTCCTGGCCACCGCCGCGCTGCTCGTGCTCGGTCCGGTCGGTGTCTCCCCCGCCGGGCTGCTGCTGCTCGCGCTGGCGGTGGTGCTGCTCGGCGCCGGGCTCGTGCTGGGCCGCCGTCCCGGGTCCCGCGCCGCTTTCCACGCCGTGATCCTGGTCGCGCTGCTCGACGTCGTCGTCCTGCTGGGCAACGGCGTCTGAGCACTATCCACTCGGGACGGTTCCGGTGAAGGTGGCGAAGGCGATGATGTTGTCCCGGTAGCTGCGCGCGGTGCCGTCGAAGGCCCCACCGCAGGTGATCAGCCGCAGCTGCGGATCGGCGGTGTCGCCGTAGACCTCGTCGGCCGGGAAGCCGCTCTTGGGCTCCTGCGCCATGCGGTGCACCACGAACCGGGCGACCTGCCCGTCCTGGCGACCGATCCGGATCTCGTCCCCGGGCTGCAACTCCCGCAACCGCGCGAAGACGCCGTCCTGGCCGTCGCCGTTGACGTGCCCGAGCACCACTGCTGGCCCGACCGCGCCGGGTGTCGGGCTGTACCGGTACCAACCGGCCTGCATCGGTTCGTGCACCGACGGGAGCTCGACCGTCCGATCGGGGTTGAGCCCCAGCGGGACCAGCGAGGACCGCGCGTCGATCCGGGGAACCTCGATCCACGTCGGGGGCGAGGGCGCCAGCGCGGTCGCGGCCTGCACCTGCTGTGGCGCGGTGGTGGTGCCGAGGTCCAGGGGCTGGTCGGCCGCCGAACATCCCGACAGCACCAAGGAGAGCGCGGCGGCCACGAGGACCGGGGCGGTCGCGCGACCGCCCCGGTGCCCCCGTGCGCGGGAAGGCACGTCCATCTCGGACGCCTCAGTTCGCGCCCGCACGCCGACGGCGCAGCACGACCGCAGCGCCACCGCCCAGGGCCGCGACCGCGGCCGCGCCGCCGAACGCGGCCGGGCCGAAGGATTCCTCCGGTCCACCACCGGTTTCCGGGGTGCCGACCGGCCGCTGCGAGACCTGCCCGCGACCGTCCGCCTTCTCCGGCTCCGCCGCGGGCTTGCTCTCCTGCGGCGCCGGGACGGCGTTGGGCTCGTCCGCCCAGCTGACCGCCGCGGTCAGCGGCAGCGCCGCGGCTCCGAGCAGGGCGGCAGCCGCGAAGGTACGACCAAGCTTCATCTGCGTGCGTCCTCTCCGTTCGATCGGTCCGGGAGCTCCGGACACCGACCAGCTTGGGGCGCGCTTCTCAAGATCCGGTCTGCTCGACGTGAAGAACTTGTTCGGCTTCGCCGGATGTGAAGATCCTGTTCAGGTGCGGCGTCCGGATCACCGCAGCGCACCGGCGGAAGCGATAATGCGCCGCGTGAGCGCACACGTGCTGGTCGCCGAGGACGACCCCAAGCAGGCCGAACTCATCCGGAGATATCTGGAGCGCGACGACCACCGGGTGGTGGTGGTCGCCGACGGCCGGGCGGCGATCGACGAGGCGCGGCGGCGCAAACCGGACCTGGTCGTGCTCGACGTGATGATGCCCAAGGTGGACGGGCTGGACGTGTGCCGGATCCTGCGCGCCGAGTCGGACGTGCCGATCGTGCTGCTGACCGCGCGGACCACGGAGGACGACGTGCTGCTCGGCCTGGACCTCGGGGCCGACGACTACATCACCAAGCCCTACAGCCCGCGCCAGCTCGCCGCCCGCGTGCGCGCGATCCTGCGGCGGGTGCGGCGCGTGCAGGACCGCGGCCACCAGCCGCTGCGCGTCGGAGACCTGGTGGTCGACGAGCAGCGGCACGAGGTCACGCTGGGCGGCACCGCGCTCGACTGCACCCCCGCGGAGTTCCGGGTGCTGGCGGCGCTGGCCGCCGAACCCGGCCGGGCCTTCACCCGCGGTCAGCTGCTCAGCCAGGCCTTCGGGATGGACAAGTTCATCACCGAGTGCACCATCGACGTGCACGTGATGAACCTGCGCCGCAAGCTCGAACCGGATCCCCGCCGACCGGTCCGGCTGCTCACCGTCTACGGCGTCGGGTACAAGTTGCGGGACTGCCCCGATGGCGCGTCGGCATAGCCTGCTGGCCCGGCTGCTGGCCATGTCGGTGGTGGTGGCCGGGTGCTCGATCGGGGCGACCGCGTGGCTGGCCGCGCAGAGCACCAGCGGGGCGATCAACCAGGAGATCGGCGAGAGCCTGGCCACCGACGCCAAGATCTACGACGCGCTGCTCGGCTACGCCGCCGGTCACCCGCAGTGGTCCGGGGTGCAGGACGTGGTGGCCAAGCTGTCCGAGCGCACCGGTCGGCGCATCGCGCTGACCACCCCGGCGCGGGCGCCGATCGCCGATTCCGGGGACCCGCAGGACACCCCGCTGCCGCGGACGCCGTCGGCCGTGGTCGACCCGCTCGCCGTCGACCCGGTGCTCAAGCCCGGCGCCACGATCGACCCGCGGGCCGTCGGCCCCTACCAGCTGACCGCGGCCGAGCGCGCGAAGCTGGCCGCCGAAGCGCAACGCCAGCTCGGGTGCCTGCGGCGGACCGGCTCGGACGGCCGGATCGTCGAGCTGCCCAACGGGCGTTCAACGGTCGAGATCGTCGCCGCCGAACCGCAGCAGAAGCGGTCGCGGTCGGCGGACGCACCCGGTGAGCCGCCGAGAGCGGTGCCCGCCGAGGTCCCGGCACCGGAGTCGTCGGTTCCCGCGGCTCCGCCGCCGGATTCGTGCGCGGCTCCGACGACGACCACCGAAACCGAGCGCACCGCCAACGCCGAGCTGCTGGAGCTGGCCAACGCCTGCCTGGCCAGGCAGGGCGCGGACCCGCTGCCCGCCGACGCGGCCGAGACCACCTGGCCGGACGGGCTGCGCGCCGCACCGGAGGACCAGCGCTGCGTGGACGCCGCACGTCGGGAGCAGCTCGGCGCCCACGTCTCACCCGCGGCACAGCTGTTCATCACCAAGCCGGGCGGCGACCGGGCGGCCACCGATCTGTCCACTGTGGGCATCTCGCGGATCGCGTGGACGGCGCTGGTGGTGCTGGTGCTCACCGTCGGCCTGACCGCGCTGGCCGCCAGCCGCCTGGTCCGCCCGATCCACGCGATCACCGCGGCGGCCCGGCGGATGGGCGGCGGCGACCGCTCCGCGCGGGTGCGCACCGGCGCGCGCGGCGAGATCGGCGAGCTCGCCGCGGCGTTCAACGCGATGTCCGAGCAGGTCGAGCGCACCGAGCAGCAGCGCAGGACGATGGTCAGCGACGTCGCGCACGAACTGCGCACCCCGCTGGTGAACGTGCGCGGCTGGCTGGAGGCGGCGCAGGACGGTGTGGCCACCCTGGACCAACCGCTGGTGGCCTCGCTGCTGGAGGAAACCCTGCTGCTGCAGCACCTCGTCGACGACCTGCAGGACCTCGCGCTCGCCGACGCGGGGAAGCTGCGCGTCTACCCCGAACCGGTGCACCTCGGCGCGCTCCTGGAGCACGTCGCCGCCGCGCACCGCGGTCGCGCCGAGGCGGGCGGCGTCGAGCTGATCGCCGCCGTCGAGGGCGATCCGGACCTGGCCGCCGATCCCACCCGGCTGCGCCAGGCGCTGGGCAACCTGGTGTCCAACGCGCTGCGCTACACGCCTGCGGGCGGGCGCGTCGAGCTGCGGGCGCGTCGGGTGGCCGACGAGGTGCTCATCGACGTCAGCGACACCGGGGTCGGCATCGACGCCGAAGCCTTGCCGCACGTCTTCGACCGCTTCTGGCGCGCGGAGAAGTCGCGCGGCAGGCACGGCGGCGGCAGCGGGCTGGGCCTGGCGATCACGCACCACCTGGTGGACGTGCACGGCGGCAGCATCGAAGTGCGCAGCACCGTGGGAGTCGGCACGACGTTCACCATCCGCCTCCCCGCGATGAAGTCCACAGTGGACATCGCCGAGCGGAGCACCGACGACTAGGCCGAAAGGTGCACCCGCGGCCGCTTAGCACTTTTCGTCTACACCTGTACCAACTTTCCGCTGTCGCCGGGGCGAGCGACCCGACGTGAAATGGTTCACACCATTTTCGTGCATTTCCCCCGAAAGGCGGCTCGCTCATGACCGAGGAAGAACGGCGGATCCGTCGAGCCACGTTCCTCAAAGCCGGCCTGGCCACCGCGGTCACCCTCCCCGCGGTCGCCAGCGAGGTGGTGCGCGCACCCCGCGCCGCCGCCGGACCGCTGACCCCCACCCCGATGTGCGACGACGGGGACGACCCGACGCCCCCGCAGATGGAGGGCCCGTACTTCAAGCCGAACTCCCCGGAGCGCAGCGACCTGCGCGGCGACATGCCCGGCACGGCGCTGACCATCACCGGGGTCGTCTACAGCCGCTCGTGCACCCCGCTGGACCGGGTGCTGCTGGACTTCTGGCAGGCCGACAACGCGGGCAACTACGACAACGTCGGCTACCGCGGCCGCGGCCACCAGTTCACCTCCACCGACGGCCGCTTCCAGCTGGACACGATCGTGCCCGGCCTGTACCCGGGCCGCACCCGGCACGTCCACGTCAAGGTCCAGGCCCCGAACCAGCCGATCCTGACCACCCAGCTGTACTTCCCGGGCGAGCCCGGCAACGACTGGGACGCGATCTTCGACCCGGCGCTGCTGATGGACGTCCAGGGCTCCAACGCCACCTTCGACTTCGTCCTCGACCTGACCTGACGCGAGCGGCGCCCCCGACCGGCGGTCGGGGGCGCCGCTCGCGTCAGGTCAGCAGCCGGGGGCGCAGGGCTGCCCGTTGGTGGTGGAGCCCGCCGCCGGGAGGTCCGAGAGCTTGCGGACCTCGGCGCCGTCGGTGTGCTCGGCGACGAGTTCGACGATCAGCTTCGCGAACCGCGGGTCCGGCCCGGCCGTCCCCGCCCGGGCGAAGCCCATGCCCAGCTCCGCGGCCTTGTCCTTGGCCTCGTTGTCCAGGTCCCAGATGACCTCGAGGTGGTCGGAGACGAAGCCGACCGGGCTGACCACCACCGCCTGCACCCCCTTGGCGTGCAGGTCGTCCAGGTGGTCGCAGATGTCCGGCTCCAGCCACGGCACCTGCGGCGGCCCGGAGCGGGACTGCCACACCACGTCGTAGCCGTCCACGCCGACCGCCTCGGCGACCAGCCGGGCGGCCTCGGCGACCTGGCGGGAGTACCACCGCGGCTGGCCGTCCGGGCCCTCCTGCTCGTCGGCCCGCAGCGGGATGGAGTGCGCGGTGAACACCAGCCGCGCCTGCTCCCGCTGCGCCGGGTCCAGCTCCTCGAACGCCCGGCGCACCGCGTCCGCGTTGGCCTCGACGAACAGCGGGTGGTCGAAGAACTGGCGCAGCTTCACCAGCTCCGGCGCCCGCTCGCCGACCGCTTCCCGCGCCCGGGCGATGTCCTCGTGGTACTGCTTGCACCCCGAGTAGCCGCCCCACGCCGACGTCGCGAACACCAGCGCGCGCCGCACCCCGTCGTCGGCCATCTTCGCGACGGTGTCCTCCACCATCGGGTGCCAGTTGCGGTTGCCGAAGTAGACCGGCAGCTCGCGGCCCTGCGCGGCCAGCTCGGCCTCCAGCGCGGCGATGATCTCCTTGTTGAGCCGGTTGATCGGCGACACCCCGCCGAAGTGGTGGTAGTGCTCGGCGACCTCGTCGAGGCGTTCCGGCGGAACTCCCCTGCCTCTGGTCACGTTCTCCAGGAACGGCCGGACCTCATCCGGTCCCTCCGGTCCTCCGAACGACAGGAACAGCAACGCGTCAAAGCTCACCGGACCATGATGGCTGCGCCGCCCCGGTCGCGCGCAGCCGGGGGCACCGGCTGCGCGCTCGGCCACACTCAGACGCCGAGGGCGTGCACGCCGCCGTCGACCATGATCATCGAACCGGTGGTCTTGGGCAGCCAGTCCGACAGCACCGCGCAGATCGACTTGGCCACCGGCTCCGGGTCGTTGACGTCCCAGCCCAGCGGCGCGCGGTCGCCCCACCCGGCCTCCAGATCGGCGAAGCCGGGGATCGACTTGGCCGCCATGGTCCGCACCGGACCGGCCGAGACCAGGTTGACCCGGACGCCCTTCGGGCCCAGCTCGCGGGCCAGGTAGCGGGAGGTCGACTCCAGCGCCGCCTTGGCCACGCCCATCCAGTCGTAGGACGGCCAGGCCACGCGCGCGTCGAAGTCCATCCCGACGATCGAGCCGCCCTCGCCCATCAGCGGGAGGGTCGCGGTGGCCAGCGACTTCAGCGAGTAGGCCGACACCTCCAGCGCGGTGGAGACGTCCTCCCACGGCGCGGCCAGGAAGTCGCCGCCCAGGCACGACGCCGGGGCGAAACCGATCGAGTGCAGCACGCCGTCGAGCCCGTCGACGTGCTCGCGGACCCGGTCGGCCAGGCTGTCCAGGTGCTCGCTGCTGGTCACGTCCAGCTCGAGCACGGGCGCGGGCTTGGGCAGCCGGGTCGCGATGCGCTCGACCAGGCTCATCCGGCCGAACCCGGTGAGCACCACCTCAGCACCCTGCTCCTGGGCGACCTTGGCCGCGTGGAACGCGATCGACGAGTCGGTGATCACGCCGGTGATCAGAATCCGCTTGCCTTCGAGCAAACCGCTCACGAAATCCTCCGCTGTGCTTCTCCCCAGGTACCGGACTGCCTGGTCCTGGTCTTTTGTCTTTGAAGCGGCGCCAGCCGCCTAGCCCACCCTCGCAACCGGCACCGCGGCGTCTGAGGTTCCGCCACCTGCACCGCCACGCAAAACGAGCCTGGAATCAGGTTCTGTCAGTGGCCCATTCCGAGGCCGCCGTCGACCGGGATCACCGCGCCGGTGATGTAGGCGGCCGCGTCGGAGGCCAGCCACTGCACGGTGCCCGCGACCTCCTCCGGGGCGGCGAACCTGGCCAGCGGGATCTGGCCGAAGATCTCCTTCTTGCGCTCCTCGGACAGCGCGTCGGTCATGTCCGTGGTGACGAAACCGGGGGCGACCACGTTCGCGGTGATGCTGCGCGAGCCCAGCTCGCGGGCGATCGAGCGGGCCAGGCCGACCAGGCCCGCCTTGCTCGCCGCGTAGTTGGCCTGCCCGGCGCCGCCGGAGAGCCCGACCACCGACGAGATGAAGATCATCCGGCCCTTGCGGTTGCGCAGCATGCTGCTGGCCGCGCGCTTGGCCACCCGGTAGGAACCGGCCAGGTTGGCGTCGATGACCCGGCCGAACTGCTCCTCGCTCATCCGCAGCAGCAGGGTGTCGTCGGTGATGCCGGCGTTGGCCACCAGCACCTCGACCCGGCCGTGCGCGGCCTCGACCTCGTCGAAGGCCGCCGCGACCTGCTCCGGGTCGGTGACGTCGCACTGCACCCCGAACAGCCCCTCCGGTGCGCCCGATCCGCGGTGCGTGACCGCGACCTTGTCCCCGGCGGCCTGGAACGCCTTCGCGATGGCCAATCCGATGCCGCGGTTCCCGCCGGTCACCAGTACGGACCGTGCCACTGTGGATCTCCCCTCGAAACGATGCCGCAAGATTCGGTTCAGCCGCGACATTATCCGTTCGGTGGAGACGACCGCTCGTCGCCTCCATACAGAAAACGGGGCACCGTGTCGTGGTGCGCCTACACCTCCGACGGCGGGCAGACTGCGCTATGCGGCCGATCACCCACCGACCCGGGAGGCGTTCCGATGGACAATCCACCCGCTGACCTCGTCGCCGAGCTGCGCGCCGCGCTGTCCGGCCCCGCGCGCTTCGACCCCGGCACCCGCGCGCTCTACGCCACCGACGCCTCCAACTACCGCCAGGTGCCGACCGGCGTGGTCTTCCCGCGCGACGAGGACGACGTGGCCGCCACCGTCGACATCGCACGGCACCACGGTGTGCCGATCACCACGCGCGGGGCGGGCACCAGCATCGCGGGCAACGCGATCGGGACCGGGCTGGTCCTGGACTTCGCCCGCCACCTGAACCGGATCGTCGACATCGACGCCGACCGCAGGCTGGCCCGCGTGCAGCCCGGGGTGGTGCTGGACTCGCTGCGCTCCGCGGTGGCCGGGCACGGGTTGACCTTCGGCCCCGACCCCTCCACGCACAGCCGGTGCACGCTCGGCGGGATGATCGGCAACAACTCCTGCGGGACGCACTCGGTGGCCTGGGGGAAGACCGTCGACAACGTGCACTCGCTGGACGTGCTGCTCTCCGACGGCACCCGGCTGGAGGTCGGCGCGACCTCGCCCGAGCAGCTGGACGCCCTCTGCGCGCGCGGCGACCGCGTCGGGCGGCTGCACCAGGACCTGCGGGCGCTGCGCGACGACGTCGCGGACCTGGTCCGCCGCTCCTTCCCCGACCTGGCGCGCCGGGTATCGGGCTACAACCTCGACCAGCTGCTGCCGGAGAACGGCTTCCACCTGGCCCGGGCGCTGGTCGGCACCGAGGGCAGCTGCGCGGTGGTGCTGGGCGCGACCGTCGAGCTGGTGCCCTCGCCCCCGGCGCGGGCCCTGACCGTGCTCGGGTTTCCCGACACCTACGCCGCGGCCGACGAGGTGCCCCGGCTGCGCGGGCTGGGGGCGCTGGCCATCGAGGGGCTCAGCTCCGAACTGGTCGACGTGGTGCGGCTGCGCAACCCCGCCTCCCCGGCGTTGCCGCTGCTGCCCGGCGGGCGCAGCTGGCTGCTGGTGGAGAGCGGCGGCGCGGACCGCGGGGAGGCCGAAGCCGCGGCCGACGCCATCGTCCGCGCGATGGGCGAGCGCGCGGAGAGCGTCGTGCACACCGATCCGGCGCGGATCGCGGCGCTGTGGAAGATCCGCGAGGAGGGCTCCGGGTACTCGACCCGGATGGCCGGGTCGGAGCGCTGGTCGGGCTGGGAGGACGCCGCCGTCCCGCCCGAGCAGCTGGGCTCCTACCTGCGGGAGTTCGACGCGCTGCTGGCCCGGTTCGGCCGCCGCGGCGTGACCTACGGCCACTACGGCGACGGGTGCATCCACGTCCGCATCGACTTCGACCTGCTCTCCGGCCCCGGCACCGCGGAGTACCGCTCGTTCCTGGAGGCCGCGGCGGACCTGGTGGTGGCGCACGGAGGCTCGGTCTCCGGCGAGCACGGCGACGGCCAGGCCCGCTCCGCGCTGCTGTCCCGGATGTACCCGCCGGAGGTGATCCGGGCGTTCGAGCGGTTCAAGGCGGCCTTCGACCCGCACGGGCTGCTCAACCCCGGGCAGATCGTCCACCCGCGACCGGTCGACGCCGACGTGCGCCCGCTGGTCGCCCCCGCGCGGATCCCGACGCGCACGACGCTGGCGCTGCACGCCGACTCCGGCGACCTGGCCGCCGCGACCCGCCGCTGCGTCGGCATGGGCAAGTGCCTGAACACCACGGGTGGGGTGATGTGCCCGAGCTACCGGGCGACCCGCGAGGAGATGCACTCCACCCGAGGCCGGGCCCACCTGCTGTTCGAGATGCTTGCCGGGCGCGTCGTCCAGCGCGGCTGGCGGTCCCCGGAGGTCCGCGAGGCGCTGGACCTGTGCCTGTCCTGCAAGGGCTGCAAGTCCGACTGCCCGGTCGACGTCGACATGGCCACCTACAAGGCGGAGTTCCTGCACCAGCACTACCGGCACCGGCTGCGCCCGGCCGCGCACTACTCGATGGGCTTCCTCCCGCTGTGGCTGAAGCTCGGCCAGCACGCCCCGCAGCTGGTCAACCGGGTGCTGTCCGGACCGCTGGCACCGGCGCTCAAGCGGCTCGGCGGGATCGACGCGCGGCGCGCGGTGCCGCAGCTGGCCCCGCGAACACTACAGGCGTGGTGGTCCGAGCGAGGTCCGCGCAACGGCACCACCGCACGGGTGGTGCTCTTCCCCGACACCTTCACCAACCACTTCGACCCGCACATCGGGCGCGACGCGGTCGCCGCGCTCGAAGCCCTCGGCCACGCCGTGGAAATCCCCCGCCGACCGGTCTGCTGTGGACTGACCTGGCACTCCACCGGCCAGCTCGGCACCGCCCGCCGCGCGGTCCGCCGCACCGCCCGCGCGCTGCGCCCGCTGCTGGACCGGGGCCTGCCGGTGATCGGCCTGGAACCCAGCTGCACCGCGTTCCTGCGCAACGACGCGCTGGAGCTCGCCCCGGACGACCTCGACGTGGCCGCCCTGGCCGCGGCGACCCGCACCTTCGCGGAGTGGGTGGAACCGACCCGCGAGCGGTGGCAGCAACCCGCCCAGGACCGCCAAGCGTTGGTGCAGGTCCACTGCCACCAGCACGCCGACCTCGGGTTCACCGCCGATCAGGCCACATTGGACGCCACCGGGACGCGAGCGCAGGTGCTCGACGCCGGGTGCTGCGGGCTGGCGGGCAACTTCGGCTTCGAGCGCGGCCACCACGACGTCTCGATCGCCTGCGCCGAGCAGGGCCTGCTCCCGGCCGTGCGCGCCGCCGACCCCGGGACCGACGTCGTCGCCGACGGCTTCAGCTGCCGCACCCAGCTGCGCCAGACCGCCGGGATCGAGCCCGTCCACCTGGCCACCCTCGTCGCCCGTACCCTCGACCGGACCCGGCGGTGACCGAACCGACAACCGCCGGGGGAATGCCGGACCGGGCGCACCGCGTTGTCCCGGTACCCAACCGCAGGAGGGAACGCAGATGGCGACGGTCGAGCTCACCAAGGACAACTTCGAGGAGGTCGTCACCGACGACAGCTTCGTGATCATCGACTTCTGGGCGTCCTGGTGCGGTCCGTGCCGCCAGTTCGCCCCGGTCTTCGAACGCACCTCCGACAAGCACGAGGACATCGTCTTCGCCAAGGTCGACACCGAGGCCCAGCCGGAGCTGGCCGGTGCGTTCGACGTCCAGTCCATCCCGACGCTGGCCGTCATCCGCGACAAGGTGCTGGTCTTCCAGCAGGCGGGCGCGCTGCCGGAGAACGTCCTCGAGGACCTCGTCGGCCAGGCCCGCGACCTGGACATGGACGAGGTCCGCCAGAACGTCAGCAGCTGACCTGTTCCGGGTTCTCAGAAGCCCGGTTCGACGGCTTCACCCACGGCGGCGTGCAGCACGCCCGGCAACGCGCTGATCTCCTCGACCAGCGTCGAAACCGGTGCCTTTCCCCGCAGCCGCAGAGCAACCACCGCGGTGCGCTGCTGCTCGTCGTCGGTGTCCTCGCGCTCCACCTCGAGGTCCATCACCGTCCAGCCGCGACTGGTGCACAGGGTCATGACGCTGCGCAGCACCCCGTAGCCGTCGAGGTAGCCGATGCGCATCACCTGCGGCTCCCGCAGCGACCTGCGCAGCGTGCGCAACAACCACGGATAGCCCAGCACCACCAGGAAGTGCACCGCCGTGGTCGCCGCCGCCAGCACCACCAGACCGCTGCCGCAGGCCATCCCGACCGCGGCCACCACCCACACGGTGGCCGCCGTGGTCAGCCCGCGCACCGCGTCGCGGCGCACGAAGATCAGCCCACCGCCGATGAAGCCGATGCCGGAGACGATCTGCGCGGCCACCCGCGACGGGTCGAACGACACCCGGTCGAACACCAGCAGATCGCCGAAGCCGTACTTCGACACCAGCATGAACAGCGCCGCACCGACCCCCACCAGGGCGTGCGTGCGCATCCCGGCGCTCTTGGCGCGAACCTCCCGCTCCAACCCGATCAGGCTGGAGAACAGCAGCGCCGTCCCCAGCTCGACCAGCAGCGGAACCTCACCGAGCCCGGTCACCACCGCATCCGACGACACCCCTGGAACGTAGCACCGCCGGGATCAGGTCACGATCGCCGAGGTCGCCGCGCCAGGTAGACCACCGCGGGCGGCAGGTTGCGCCACACCGTCCGGCTGATCACCGTCTCCTCGAACTCCGCGCGCAGGTCCGCCAGCTGGCGGCGCGCCGGAGGCGCCCACCGCGTCCAGGTGTAGGCGAACTGCGTGAACGCCCCGCCCGGTGCCAGCGACTCCGCGACCAGCCGGACCAGCGGCACCCCGTCGACCGCCGCGTGCGCCACCCAGGGCAGTCCGCTCACCACGACATCGGCCCGCAGCCCGCGCTCCCGCAGCAGCGCCGGGAGCTGCCGGGCGTCGGCGCACACCGACTCCACGCCGGGGAACCGCTCCCCCAGCTGCGCCGCCCACCGCGAGTTGAGCTCCAGCGCCAGGTGGTGCCCGCGCCCGCCGAGGCGGCGCTGGATCACCTCGGTGAACGCGCCGGTCCCCGGCCCGAGCTCGACCACCACCGGGTCACCGCGGTGCGGGATCGGCGCCACCATCTGCTCGGCGAGCGCGCGCGAGCTCGGCCCGACCGCAGCGGTCGTGGTCGGCGACTTGACGAACTCCCACAGAAAACCCGCTGCCGTGCTCACCTGCGCCACTCCTGATCGCCTCCCGAACCCCGCGTGCCCGGTCGAGCATCGCGGGGCCGGTCGGCGTCCGGGGTGCGGCTAGGTGACCACCGGCGCAACTCGACGCCAACAGTTCCTCACGGCAGCCGCCGCCCGGTGAACATCGAGACCCCGGAAGCGACGATCGCGGTGAGCGTGCCCAGCACCAGCCACGGCTTGCTGGCGTCGGTGTGCTTGGTCTCGTAGCCGATCTGCTCGCCCAGCGTGGCGTAGACCTCGCGGAGCTGCTCGGCGCTGGCCGCCTTGTGGAACTCGCCGCCGGAGAGCTTGGCGATCTCCTGCATGGCCTCGTCGTCGACCTCGACCAGCTCCTGCTGGCCCTGGATCTCGATGCTGCCGTGCCTGGTGCCGAAGGAGATGGTGGAGATCGGGATACCGGCCTGCCGCGCCTCCTTCGCCTTGGTGTAGGCGCCGCGCGGGGCGTCCATGTCGCGCGGGATCGTCTGACCGCCGTCGGCCATCAGCACGATCCGCGCGGGCGGCGCCCCGGCCGGGCCGCCGACCATCTTGCCGAAGGAGTCGATCGCCTGCATCGAGGCGTTGATCCCGTCGCCGGTGGCGGTGGCCTCGGCCAGCTTCAGGCTGTCGATGGCCTGCTTGACGCCCGCCCGGTCGGTCGTGGGCATCACCAGCACGGTCGCGGTGCCCGCGAACGACACCAGCCCGAGGTTGATGCCCGGGGTGAGGTTGTCCGCGAACTCCTTGGCGGCGACCTTCGCCGCCTCCAGCCGACTCGGCTCGACGTCGGTGGCCTTCATCGACAGCGACACGTCGATGGTCAGCATCACCGTGGCCCGGTTGCGCGGGATGCGCTGCTCCGCGGTGGGGCCCATCAGCGCCACGGTGAGCATGATCAGCGCCACGCCCAGCAGCGCCGGCGGAACGTGCTTCCACCAGCCCTGCCGCCGGGCGGCGACCCTGTCCAGCACCTCCAGGTTGCTGAACCGCATCGTGTCCCGGCGGCGGCGCCGCATCGCCCACAGGTAGCCGACGACCAGCGCCGCGACCACGAACAGCAGCAGGAACCACCACGGCGTGGCGAATCCCGACAGACTCAACATCAAGCAGCTCCTCCGGACCAACCGCGCTTGCGGGCCACCACGAACCGCACGACGTCGGCGATCCAGTCCGAATCCGTCCGCAACACCAGGTGCGCGCAGCCCGCGCGGCGCAGCACCCCCGCGACCTCCTCGCGGTGCGCCGCGGCGGCCGCGGCGAACTCCTTGCGCAGCACCGGGGTGGTGTGCACCTCCCGCTGCTTGCCGGTCTCCGGGTCCGACAGCAGCACCGTGCCCACGTCGGGCAGCTCCAGGTCGCGCGGGTCCAGCACCTCCACGGCCAGCAGCGAGTGCCGGGCACCCAAGCCGCGCAGCGCGCGCTGCCAGTCCGTCGGGCCCAGGAAGTCCGAGATCACCACGGCGAGCCCGCGGCGCCGCGGCGGGCGGCGCAGCGACTCCAGCAGCCGGGTGAGGTCACCGCGCGTGCCCTCCTCGGCCCGGGGGCTCCCGGCGACCTTGCGCAGCAGCGCCCGCGCGTGCGCCGCGCCGCCGCGCGCCGGGAGCCGCACCGGACCGGTGCCGTTGTCCAGCACCGCGCCGATCCGGTTGCCCCCGCCGCTGGTCAGGAACACCACCGCGGCCAGCGCCGCGACGGCCAGCTCCCGCTTGTCGCAGGCCGCCGAACCGAAGTCCAGGCTCGGCGAGAGGTCCATCGCGACCCAGGTCTCCAGCTCCCGGTCGGCGACCGTCTGCCGGATGTGCGGCTCGGCGGTGCGGGCGGTGACCGCCCAGTCCATCCGCCGGACGTCGTCGCCGGGCTGGTAGACCCGCGCCTCCCCCGGCTCGGTGCCCGGACCGGGCACCAGCCCCAGGTGGTTGCCCTGCAGCAGGCCGTCCAACCGGCCCCGCACGCTCAGCTCCAGCGACTTCAGCGCCGCTTCCATCCGCCCGGTGTCCAGGGCCGGGGGCGCCCAGCTCGGGCGGTCCCCGCCCGCGGGTTGAGCGGTTGCCGACACGCCCTGGCTCCTCACTGGTGCGGGTTGGGCGCGTGCTGCGGCTGGCCGTAGCCGCCGGGGCCGCCGACCGGAGCGGGCGCGGGCGGGCCGGACTGCGGGCGGGCCGAGACCTGCGGCAGCGGCACGGTCTGCAGAACCCGGTTGACGATGTGCTCCACCGGGATGCCGTCGGCCAGCGCGTCGTAGGACAGCACCAACCGGTGCCGCAGCACGTCCGGCACCACGTCCACCACGTCCTGCGGCAGCACGTAGTCGCGGCCGCGCACCAGCGCCAGGGCCCGCGCGGCGGCGATGATGCCCAGGCTCGCGCGCGGCGAGGCGCCGTAGGACACCCAGCCCGCGATGTCGGAGAGCCCGTGCTCGTTGGGCAGCCGGGTGGCCACCACCAGGCGCACCACGTAGTCGACCAGCGCGTGGTGCACGAACACCGAGGCGGCCACCTTCTGCAGCCGGATCAGCTCGTCCGGGTTGAGCACCGGGTTCGGTTCGGGGGGCGCGACGCCCATCCGGTAGATGATCTCCCGCTCCTCCTCGGCGGAGGGGTACTCGACCGGGAGCTTGAACAGGAAGCGGTCGCGCTGCGCCTCCGGCAGCGGGTAGACGCCCTCGTTCTCGATCGGGTTCTGGGTGGCCAGCACCAGGAACGGGGCGGGCATCGGGAAGCTCTGGCCGCCGATGGAGACGTGCCGCTCGGCCATCACCTCCAGCAGCGCCGACTGGACCTTGGCCGGGGCGCGGTTGATCTCGTCGGCCAGCACGAAGTTGGCCAGCACCGGGCCGAGCTCGACGTCGAAGCGCTCGCTGCCCTGCCGGTAGATGCGGGTGCCGAGGATGTCCGCGGGCACCAGGTCCGGGGTGAACTGCAGGCGGGAGAAGCTGCCGCCGACGACGCGCGCGAAGGTCTCGACCGCGAGGGTCTTGGCCACGCCGGGCACGCCCTCCAGCAGGATGTGCCCCTTGGCCAGCAGCCCGGTCAGCACCCGCTCCACGAGCCGGTCCTGGCCGACGATCACCCGCTTGACCTCGAACACGGTGCGCTCCAGCAGCTGCGCATCGCGCGCCGGGGTGCTCACCTGGTCCGCCGGACGCGCCGCCGCGGCTCCGGCGCCCCCGCTCTCACCGTTGCCGGCCTCGGTCAATTCTCCCAGCCTCCTGTCGTCGATCCGGCCGTTCCCGGCCGATCAAGATCCTGGCACGTCCCCGCCGCACGACCGCGCGGGGGCACTGCGCCGACCCCACCCAACCCCACAGCCGGTATGACCCCGGTAAAGCCACCGACCGGGTGGATTAATTTCACTTGGCACTGAACTCATCGATCACATTGACCGAACGAGAGATGTCCCGGCCCGGTCGCAGGGATCGCTCACCCGTTCGCGGCGCGAGCCTCGCGGAGGTCTTCCGGGGTGTCCACATCGGATGCTTCGGACTCGATCGCCGGGACGTGCAGCGGGGCGAGCGGAGCCAGGACCGCGCGGAGCGGGCGGTTGCGGACTTCGGCGGGCATGGCCTCCCGCAGCGCGGCCGAGCGCCACACCCCCACCAGCCATTGCGGACGGTCGTCGGAGTCGGTGAGCACTGCCCCAGCGGCTTCCGGGGTTGCGCGCAGTGCGGCCAGCAGCCGGGTGATCGTGTCCGGGGTCAGGTGCGGGTGGTCTCCGGCGAGCACCGCGACAGCGCGGGTTTCCGCCGGGAGCAGCGCGAGTCCTGCCTTGAGGCCCGCGAGCGGACCGCCGTCCGGCGGGTCCTCCGCCGTCCACCGCACCGGCCGGGCCGTGGTGCGCGGCGGTCCGACCACGACCAGCGGATCGGCGGCCGCGACCGCGTCCAGGGTGCGGTCCAGCAGGGTTCGGCCGCCGACCGGCAGGAGGACCTTGTCCACCCCGCCCAGGCGACGCGCCCGACCGCCAGCCAGCACCACCGCCGCGAACTCCGCCACACCGCGATGCTTCCAGCCGCCCGCAGCGCCGCACCACCCGGGCCGGAAATTCGGTGGCCGGTTCCGCTCCGGGGCGGCTAACGTCGCCGACCACACGTCCGCACGACCGAAGAGGTGCATTCGATGAGGGTCCGGCACGCAGGCGACGACCTGCCCGCACCGAACCACCACCACTCCGGACGTGAAGGAATCAGAAGTGGACATCCCACGCGGCTTCACCATTCGCGAGAGCAGCCACCGCATCCACAACCCGCTCACCGATGACCAGCTGGCGGTCCTGGGCCGGGCGCTGCACCTGACCCCGGGCACCCGGATCCTCGACCTGGCCTGCGGATCGGGCGAGATGCTGTGCACCTGGGCGCGGGAGCACCAGGTCACCGGCACCGGCGTGGACCTCAGCACGGTCTTCCTCGCCAAGGCCCACGAGCGCGCTGCGGAGCTCGGCGTGGCCGACCAGGTCGCCTTCGTGCACGACGACGCCTCCGGGTACGTCACCGACGAACCCGTCGACGTCGCCGCGTGCATCGGCGCCACCTGGATCGGCGGCGGGGTGCCCGGCACCGTCGAGCTGCTCCGGCGCAGCGTCCACCCCGGCGGTCTGCTGCTGGTCGGCCACCCCTACTGGCGCATCCTGCCGCCGGACCAGGAGACGGTGGCGGGTTGCTACGCCACCAGCGTCGACGAGTACCGGACGTTGCCGGAGCTCCTGGAGGAGTTCGGGCAGCTCGGCTGCGACGTCGTGGAGATGGTGCTGGCCGACCAGCAGGGCTGGGACCGGTACATCGCCGCCCAGTGGTTGAACATCCGGCGGTGGCTCGACGCGAACCCGGACGACGAGCTGGCCCCGGAGATGCGCGCCGAGCTCACCACCGCTCCCGCGCGGCACGCCAGGTACCAGCGGGAGCACCTCGGCTGGGGCGTGTTCGCCCTGCTGGACCGCTGACCGTTTCCGGACCTGAGCACAGCCGGAGGGCCGACCAGCGCGGTCGGCCCTCCGCCGGGGTCAGAGCATGCGGACCGCGTACGGGGCGATGCCGCCGTAGCGGACCGAGGTCACGCGGACCCGGGAGCCCGAGTACGGGGCCTCCACCATCTTGCCGTTGCCCAGGTAGAGCGCGACGTGGTGGATCCGGCCGCCGGTCTGCCAGAACAGCATGTCGCCGCGGCGCATCTGCGACAGCGGCACCCGGCGCCCGGACTGGTACTGGTAGCCGCTGTAGTGGTCGAGCGAGATGCCCGCACCGGCGAACGCGTAGATCATCAGGCCCGAGCAGTCGAAGCCGATCTTGGCGTAGTCGCCGTAGGAGTCGGCCACTCCCCCGTCGCGGATGCCCCGGGTCGGCCCGCGCGAGTTGCCGCCGCCCCAGGCGTACTGCACGCCCAGCTGGGACAGCGCCCGGTTGATCACCACCTCGACCGACCGGCCGCTGGCCGGGGCGGCGGGCTTGGCCGGGACGCGGGAGCCCTCCGACTGGGTCGCGGCCTGCGCCGCGGCCGCCGCAGCCGCTGCGGCCTCCTCGCGCTCCTTGGCCGCCAGCCAGTCCTGGTACTGGCCGCGCTGCTCCTCCAGGCCGGACACGTGCGAGCGCGCCTCGGCCAGCTGCGCCTCCACGTCGGACTTGTCGGCCTCCAACCGCCGGGCCTGATCGGCCTGGGTGTTCTGGGCGGCCACCGCCGCCTGCTCGGCCTGCTCGGCCGCGCGGCGCGCTTCGTCGGCGGCCCGCCGCTTGGCCTCGGCCTCCTCGAGCGCGGCCCGCGCCAGCGAGTCCTTGTTGACCTTCTCCACGCGGGCGCGTTCCAGGTCGTCCAGGACGTCGAGCTCGGACCTGCTGATCACGTCCAGGAACAGCGCCCGGTCGAGCACCTCCTGCGGGTTCCGGGAGCCGACGAACGCGGTCGCCGAGCCGATCTGGCTGCCCTGCCGGTAGCTGCCCGCGACGAACCGGTCCAGCCGCTCGCGGTGCTCCTCGATGCGCCGACCGGCGACGTCGGCCTCGACACCGGCCGCCTCCGCGGCCCGTCGGGCGTCGTCGTAGGCGCTCTCCGCCCGGTCCAGGTCGACGCGCGCCTTGTTCGCGTCCTCCATCTTGACCTCGACCTGCGCCTGCAGGTCGATCAGCTTGGCCTCCGCCTCGGCCAGCCGGTTCGCCAGCTCGCCGACCCGCCCGGCCACCTGCTGCGACTTCTCGCGACCGGCCTGGAGCTCGGCATCGCTGGGGTTCGGCGGCGGTGGCGGCACGGCGGCACCCACCCCCGGTGTCGCCAGCCCGATGGCGACGAGCAGCGCGATGGCGGCGGTTCTCCGCATGCTTCGACTTCCCGGCACGACCGTCACCTCCGCTGTTGCGCCCATTCAGCGGTCATACGTTGGACTGAATGGAGTCACACGACGGCCTCGGATCTTGCCACTTTCGTCCCTATCGCACCACTGGACCCGATCACGACATGCGTAACATCAACCACACGAGTTACATGATCGTCCGGTGGGTGAGATCGAAGAGCGATCAGCGCGGGTGACGGCGGCTCAGGACCAGGTGCTCGGGTCGCCCCAGGTGCGCAGCGGCCGGGTCGGCTCGGTGAGCGGGGCGGCGACCAGCTCGGGCAGCACCTCGACCAGGGGTTCGCGCAGGACCGCGGCGGCCAGCTCGTCGTAGGGCGTCGGCTCGGCGTTGCAGATGACCAGCTCGGCACCGGCCTTGACGGCCAGTTCGGCGAGCCCCGCCGCCGGGTGGACCGTCAGCGAGGTGCCCGCCGCGAGGAACAGGTCGCAGTCGAGCGCGGCGCACTGCGCGGCCCGGATCACATCGGGGTCCAGGGACTGGCCGAAGGAGATGGTGGCCGACTTCAGGATGCCGCCGCAGGACCGGCAGGGCGGGTCGGCCTCCCCGGCGGCGACCCGCTCCAGGGCCGCGCTCATCGGGCCGACCGCACCGCAGTCCAGGCACACCACCTGGAAGATCGTGCCGTGCAGCTCCACCACCTGGTCGCGGTCCAGACCGGCGCGCTGGTGCAGCTCGTCGATGTTCTGCGTCAACAGCGCCCGGAGCCGCCCGGAGCGGTCCAGGTCGACGAACGCGCGGTGCGCGGCGTTGGGCTCGGCGGTCCAGGCCGGGTGCTCGGCGCGGCTGCGCCACGCCTGCTCGCGCACCTGCGGGTCGGCGACGTAGCTGTCGATGTCGCTGAGGCGCTGGGCCGCCGGGTTCCTGGTCCACACCCCGTTGGGGCCGCGGAAGTCGGGGATGCCGGACGCCGTGGACACCCCGGCCCCGGTCAGGGCCGTGATCCGGCGCGCTCCGCCGAACAGCTCTCGGGCCCGCTGCCGGTCGCCCATGCCTCGTCGCACCACGCCTACACGGTCCCACGAACCCCGGGCCCGCTGTGCCCTCGCCCACCGTCTGCCCGCTCACACCGCCCGGACCTGGCCTTGTGAAGGCCGGTTTGCACTCCGGTAACGCCGGGCGAGCCCGGGTGAAACACCGGGTTCCTACGTTCGGTCCAACCGACGGAAGGAGCCGAGTTGACCGCGAGAGCACCTGCCCGCAGCGGCCGCTGGATCGAGGGCTGGAACCCCGAGGACGAGCAGTTCTGGGAGTCCACCGGCAGGCGCGTGGCGCGGCGCAACCTGATCTTCTCGATCGTCTCGGAGCACATCGGCTTCTCCGTCTGGAGCATCTGGTCGGTGCTGGTCCTGTTCATGTCGCCGGAGATCGGCCTGCCCTTCACCGCCGCCGAGAAGTTCCTGCTGGTGGTCACCCCGAACCTGGTGGGCGCGGTGCTGCGGCTGCCCTACGCCGCGGCGGTGACCCGCTTCGGCGGCCGCAACTGGACGATCTTCAGCTCCGCGGTGCTGCTGGTGCCCGCCGCGCTGGCCTGCTACTTCGTGCAGCAGCCGGGCACCCCGCTGTGGGTCTTCCTGCTCATCGGCGCCACCGCCGGGGTCGGCGGCGGGAACTTCTCCTCGTCGATGACCAACATCACGATCTTCTTCCCGCAGCGCCACCAGGGCTGGGCGCTGGGGCTCAACGCCGGCGGCGGCAACCTCGGCGTGGCGGCGGTGCAGGTCGTGGGCCTGCTGGTGATCGCCGCCGCGGGCAGCACCAGCCCGGCCTACGTGGCCGCGATCTACCTGCCGCTGATCGTGGTGGCCGCCGTGTGCGCGGCGCTGTTCATGGACAACGTGGACGCGGTGCGGGCGCGGCCCGGCGCGCTGCGCGAGGCGGCCGCGAACAAGCACACCTGGTGGATCTCGCTGCTCTACATCGGCACGTTCGGCTCGTTCATCGGCTACAGCTTCGCCTTCGGGCTGGTGCTGCAGACCGAGTTCGACTTCACCCCGCTGCAGGCGGCCAGCTGGACGTTCCTGGGGCCGCTGCTGGGTTCGGTCTCCCGCCCGGTCGGCGGCTGGATGTCCGACCGGCTGGGCGGCGGCCGGGTGACGCTGTGGGCGTTCGTCGGCATGACCGCGGGGACCGCGGCGCTGCTGCTGGCCTCGTCCCGGGGATCGTTCGCGGGCTACGTCGCGGCGTTCATCGTGCTGTTCGTGCTGACCGGGATCGGCAACGGCTCGACCTACAAGATGATCCCGGCGATCTTCGCCAAGGAGGCCGAGGACGAGGTGACCGACGGCGGCGAGGCGGTGGCCGCCTTCGCCAGGGCCCGCCGGTTGTCCGGCGCGGTCATCGGCATCGCCGGAGCGGTCGGCGCGCTCGGCGGCGTGGGCATCAACATGGCGTTCCGCGCCTCCTACGGCAGCGAGGCGGCCAGCGGCGACGCGGCGTTGATGGTGTTCCTCGGCTACTACGTGCTCTGCGTGCTGGTCACCTGGGCGGTTTACCTGCGAGGGGCGCTCAAGAGCACTCCGGTTCCGCAGCCCGCGTCGGCGCCGTCGAAGGCGGAGGCCACTCGTGCCTGAGTTGCGAACCGTTGCCACGCACTGCCCCTACTGCGCCCTGCAGTGCGGCACCCGGCTGACCCGCGAGCGGCGCGGGGTGTCGGTGCGGCCGACGGACTTCCCGGTCAACCGGGGCGGGTTGTGCCAGAAGGGCTGGACCGCACCGGCCCTGCTGGACGTGGCGGACCGGCTGCGGAACCCGCTGGTGCGCCGGGACGGAGAGCTCACCCCGGTCGACTGGGACACCGCGCTCGGTGTCGTCGCCGAGGGCGTGCGGCGGCTCCGCGCCGAGCACGGGGCGGACTCCGTCGGGGTGTTCGGCGGTGGCGGGCTGACCAACGAGAAGGCCTACCTGCTGGGCAAGTTCGCGCGGCTCGCGCTGGGCACCAGCCAGATCGACTACAACGGCCGGTTCTGCATGTCCTCGGCCGCGGCGGCGGGCAACGCCGCGTTCGGGGTGGACCGCGGGCTGCCGTTCCCGGTCACCGACCTCGGCGGCGCCGACGTGGTCCTGCTGGCCGGGGCCAACCCCGCCGAGACCATGCCGCCGCTGATGCAGCACCTGCGGTCCGCGCAGCTGGTGGTGATCGACCCCCGCCGCACCGCCACCGCCGAGCGGGCCGCGCTGCACCTGCAGCCCGCCCCGGGCACCGACCTGGCGCTGGTGCTGGGCCTGCTGCACATCGCGGTGGTGGACGGCTGGGTGGACCAGGACTACGTGCGCACCCGCACCACCGGGTTCGAAGCGGCCTGGCAGCGGGCGATGAGCTGGTGGCCGGAGCGCGTCGAACGCACCACCGGCGTTCCGGTGACCGCGCAGCGGCAGGCGGTGCGGATGCTCGCCGAGGCCGGGAGCGCGTACGTGCTCACCGGTCGCGGCGCGGAGCAGCACAGCAAGGGCGTCGACACCGTCGCGGGGTTCATCAACCTGGCCCTCGCGCTCGGCCTGCCGGGGCGTCCCGGTCGCGGTTACGGCTGCCTGACCGGGCAGGGCAACGGGCAGGGCGGTCGCGAGCACGGCCAGAAGGCCGACCAGCTGCCCGGCTACCGGATGATCGACGACCCGGCCGCGCGGGAGCACGTGGCCGGGGTCTGGGGCGTTGCTCCCGAGGTCCTGCCGGGTCCGGGGCGCAGCGCCTACGAGCTGCTGGACGCCCTGGGCACCGCGGACGGGCCCCGTGCGCTGCTGGTCTTCGGCTCCAACCCGGTGGTCTCGGCACCCAACGCCGCGCACGTGGCGCAGCGGCTGTCCGCATTGGACCTGCTGGTGGTGGCCGACTTCGTGCCGTCGGAGACCGCGCAGCTGGCCGACGTGGTGCTGCCGGTCACGCAGTGGGCCGAGGAGGAGGGCACCATGACCAACCTCGAAGGCCGCGTCCTGCGGCGCCACCGGCTCCAGGTGCCGCCCGGTCACGCGCGCAGCGATCTGGAGGTCCTGCACGGGCTGGCGGTGCGGCTGGGCGAACCGGGCCACCGCTACCCCACCCGACCGCGGGAGGTCTTCGAGGAGCTGCGCCGCGCCTCGGCCGGTGGCAAAGCCGACTACGCCGGGATCAGCTACGAACGGCTCGACGCCGGGGAGGCCCTGCACTGGCCGTGCCCGGACGACGGGCACCCCGGCACGCCCCGGCTGTTCCTGGACTCCTTCGCGCACCCCGACGGGCTCGCCCGCTTCGCCGCCGTCGAGCACCGCGATCCCGCCGAAGGTCCACAGAGGACGTTCCCGCTGACCGCCACCACCGGCCGGGTGCTCGCGCAGTACCAGTCCGGGGCGCAGACCCGGCGGGTGGACGAGCTCAACGAGGCGGCGCCGGAGGCGTTCGTGGAAATCCACCCGGACACCGCCGACCGCGCCGGTCTCGCCGACGGCGCGCTGGCGCGGGTGACCTCCCCGCGCGGCAGCGCGCTCGCGCGGGTGAGGGTGGTGGCCACCATGCGCACCGACACGGTGTTCCTGCCGTTCCACTTCCCCGGTGCGGGACGGGCGAACCTGCTCACCGGCGACGCGCTCGACCCGCGCAGCCGGATGCCGGAGTTCAAGGTCAGCGCGGTCCGCCTCGAACCGGCCCGGGAGGTGGCGGCGCGGTGAAGCGGATCGTCATCGTCGGCAACGGCCCGGCCGCGCACCGGTTGGTGGAGCGGCTGCGGGCGCACGGCCACACCGGACCGATCACGGTGCTCGGCGCCGAGCAGCACCCCGCGTACAACCGGGTGCTGCTGGGCTCGGTGCTGGAGCGCTCGCTGTCCGCCGAGTCCGTGCGACTGCCCGAGGTGGACGCCGAGGTCCGGCTGCGGGTCACCGCGACGAGCATCGACCGCGACCGGCGGATCGTGCGCACCGACACCGGCGAGCAGCACCCCTACGACGTCCTGGTCCTGGCCACCGGGTCCCGCGCGCGGCTTCCCGAGATCACCGGGCTGCGGGGTGACCGCCTCCAGCCGCTGCGCACCCTGGCCGACTGCGAGCGGATCGAGGGCGTCTCCGGGCCGCTGGCCGTGCTGGGCGGCGGGGTGCTCGGCGTCGAGGCGGCGCGGGCGCTGCTGGCGCGCGGGCACGAGGTGGCGCTGGTGCACCCGCAACCGCACCTGATGGAACGCCAGCTGGACCCGGCGGGCTCCCGGCTGCTGGCCGACCGGCTCGGCAAGCTCGGCGTCGAACTCCGCTTGGGGCGCAACGCCGTCGCCTACCGGCCGGGCCGGTTGATCCTGGACAGCAGCGAGGTGGTCCCGGCCCGGCTGGTGATCGCCTGCACCGGGGTGGTGCCGGAAACCGCGCTGGCGGTGCGGGCCGGGCTGGCAGTGCGGCGCGGGGTCGTGGTGGACGACCGGTTGCGCACCAACGACCCGCACGTCCACGCCATCGGCGACTGCGCCGAGCACGACGGCAGCACCCCCGGCCTGATCGCCTCGGCGTGGGAGCAGGCCGAGGTCCTCGCCGCCCTGCTCAGCGGCGGCGACTCCCGGTACTCCGGCACCCGCGCGGTCACCCGGCTCAAGGCGCGCGGCATCGACCTGGTCTCGATCGGCTCGGTCGGCGCGCTGGACAGCGGTGGGGCCGAGATCGTCACGCTGTCCGATCCCGCCCGGGGCCGCTACGCCAAGTTGGCGCTGCACGACGAGCGGATCACCGGCGCGGTGCTGTTCGGCTTCCCCGAGGCGATCGCCTCAGTCACCCAGCTGCACGACCGCGACCTGGCGGTGCCCGCCGACCGCCTCGCGCTGCTGCTGGGCACCCCGGCCGCGGTGCCCGGCGCGCCCGTGGAGCTGCCCGACGAAGCGGTGCTCTGCCGCTGCAACAACGTCACCAAGAAGTCCCTGACCACCGCCTGGCAGGGCGGTGCCCGCTCGGTGCCGGAGCTGGCCCGTGCCACGCGGGCGACCACCGGCTGCGGCGGCTGCGTCGACGACGTCGCACGCCTCTGCACATCCCTAGCCAAACGCACTGAACGCCAGGAGAAGGGCGTCGCTTGACACGCCTCGTGCCAACCGGAGTCCTGCTCAACCGCACCTCAGGGGACCGTGATGCAACCCAGCCACAAGAAACCGCACAACGCGAGACCACTCCCGAACGCAACCACCGCTGAAAATCGCGGAGAGGCGGGAAAGGGGCGCGGCATGACCCGCACGCTCATCGTCGTCGGCCACGGGATGGTCGGTCACCGCCTGGTCGAGACGCTCCGCGACCGCGACACCGCCGGTGCCTGGCGGATCGTCGTGCTCGGCGAGGAGCCCCGGCCCGCCTACGACCGGGTGGCGCTGTCGTCCTACCTGGACGGCAAGAGCGCCGAGGACCTGAGCCTGACCAGCCACGAGCTGCTGGACGACCCGCTGGTCGAGCTGCGGCTGGGCACCGCGGTGACCGGCGTCGACCGGACCGCCCGCACGGTGTCCACATCGGACGGTGACGTGCTGGGCTACGACGCGCTGGTGCTGGCCACCGGATCGCGGCCGTTCGTGCCGCCGGTGCCCGGACACGACCTGGACGGCTGCTTCGTCTACCGCACCATCGAGGACCTCGACGCCATCCGCGCCGCAGCCGCCGAGGGCGCTCCCGGCGTGGTCATCGGCGGTGGCCTGCTCGGCCTGGAGGCGGCGAACGCCTTGCGGCTGCTGGGGATGCGCGCGCACGTCGTGGAGATGGCGCCGCGGTTGATGCCGCTGCAGGTGGACGAGGGCGGCGGGCAGGTCCTCGGTCGGCTGGTCGGCGACCTCGGGCTGACCGTGCACTGCGGTGCGGCCACCAAGGCCATCGAGGGCGACGGCCGGGTCCGCGGGGTCGCGCTCGCCGACGGCACCGTGATCGACACCGAGCTGGTGGTGTTCTCCGCCGGGGTCCGGCCGCGCGACGAGCTGGCCGAGGTCGCCGGGCTGGAACGCGCCGAGCGCGGCGGGATCCTGGTCGACGAGTTCTGCCGCACCAGCGACGAGAACATCTGGGCCATCGGCGAGTGCGCCGCGGTGCAGGGCCGCTGCTACGGGCTGGTCGCGCCCGGCTACAGCATGGCCGAAGGCGTCGCCGAGCAGCTGCTGGAGCAGGGCGGCGGCGCCTTCCCCGGCGCGGACCTGTCCACCAAGCTCAAGCTGCTCGGCGTCGACGTCGCGAGCTTCGGCGATGCGCACGGCCAGACCGAGGGCGCGCTGGAGGTCGTCTACGCCAACAACGCGGCGGGCACCTACGCCAAGCTGGTGCTCAGCGACGACGCGCGGGTGCTGCTCGGCGGCGTGCTGGTCGGCGACGCCAGCGCGTACTCGGTGCTGCGTCCGCTGGTGGACCGCGAGCTGCCCGCGCCACCCGAGCAGCTGCTGCTGCCCGCCGGGTCCGGTGTGGACGCCGGTGCTCTGCCCGCAGACGCCACGGTGTGCTCCTGCAACAACGTGAGCAAGCAGGACATCACCACCGCCATCGGCGAGCAGGGGCTCACCGACGTGCCCGGCATCAAGGCCTGCACGAAGGCCGGGACCAGCTGCGGTTCGTGCGTGCCGATGCTGAAGAACCTGCTCGGCGAGTGCGGGGTCGCGACCTCCAAGGCGCTGTGCGAGCACTTCCCGCAGTCGCGCAGCGAGCTGTTCGAGATCGTCCGGGCCACCGGGATCGGTTCGTTCTCCGAGCTGATCGGCAGGCACGGCAGCGGGCGCGGGTGCGACATCTGCAAGCCCGCCGTCGCCTCCATCCTGGCCAGCCTCGGCCACGGGCACATCCTCGACGGCGAGCAGGCCGGGCTGCAGGACACCAACGACCGGTTCCTGGCCAACATGCAGCGCAACGGCACCTACTCGGTGGTGCCCCGGGTGCCCGGCGGGGAGATCACCCCGGACAAGCTGATCGTGCTGGGCGAGGTGGCCAAGGAGTTCGGGCTCTACACCAAGATCACCGGCGGGCAGCGCATCGACCTGTTCGGCGCGCGGGTGGAGCAGCTGCCGCTGATCTGGCGGCGGCTGGTCGACGCCGGGTTCGAGTCCGGGCACGCCTACGGCAAGGCGCTGCGCACGGTGAAGTCCTGCGTCGGCAACGACTGGTGCCGCTACGGCGTGCAGGACTCGGTGAGCATGGCCATCCGGCTGGAGCTGCGCTACCGGGGGCTGCGGGCGCCGCACAAGATCAAGGCCGGGGTGTCCGGGTGCGCCCGCGAGTGCGCCGAGGCGCGCGGCAAGGACTTCGGCGTGATCGCCACCGACAAGGGCTGGAACCTCTACGTCGGCGGCAACGGCGGGTTCACCCCGCGGCACGCCGAGCTGCTGGCCGCCGACCTCGACGACGAGCGGCTGATCCGGCTGATCGACCGGTTCCTGATGTTCTACGTGCGCACCGCCGACCGGCTGCAGCGCACCTCGGCCTGGCTGGAGTCGCTGGACGGCGGGCTGGAGCACCTGCGCGAGGTCGTCGTCGAGGACTCGCTGGGCATCGCCGAGGAGCTGGAGGCGGCGATGCAGCGCCACGTGGACAACTACTCCGACGAGTGGGCCGGGGTGCTGGCCGATCCGGCCAAGCTGGCCCGCTTCGTCTCCTTCGTCAACGCCCCGGAGGCGCCGGACCCGACCATCCGCTTCGTGCACGAGCGCGGTCAGATCCGACCCGGCCCGGTGGCGCTGCCGATGCCCGCCGTCGCAACCCAGGAGGTGTCCAGGTGACCTGGCAACGGATCTGCGAACTCGACCTGCTGCCGCCCGAGTGCGGGGTGCCCGCGCTGGTGCACGACCGGCCGGTGGCGGTGTTCCGCACCGGCGACGACGAGTTGTTCGCGGTCGGCAACGTCGACCCGTTCTGCGGGGCCGGGGTGATCAGCCGCGGCATCGTCGGCGACCGCGGCGGCGAGCCCACGGTCGCCTCCCCGATGCTCAAGCAGGTCTTCTCGCTGCGCACCGGGCAGTGCCTGGACGACCCGGCGGCGCGGCTGCCGGTCTACCGGGTCCGCCGCGGCGCGGGCGACGTGGTGGAGGTCGCGCTTCCTTGACCGACGAACTCGCTGGGTACACCGTCGCGGTGACCGCGGCGCGGCGGGCCGACGAGCTCGGATCGCTGCTGGCCAGCCGAGGCGCGCGGGTCCTGCACGGCCCGGCGCTGCGGATCCTCCCGCTGGCCGACGACGCGGAGCTGCGGCGGGTCAGCCGCAGCTGCCTGGAAGCGCCGCCCGACGTGGTGGTGGCCACCACCGGCATCGGCTTCCGCGGCTGGGTGGAGGCGGCCGACGGGTGGGGCATCGGCGCGGAGCTGCTCGACGCGCTGCGCCCGGCGCAGCTGCTGGCGCGCGGCCCGAAGGCGCGCGGCGCGGTGCACGCCGCCGGGCTGCCCGACCCGTGGTCGCCGCCCTCGGAGTCCTCGGCGGAACTGCTGGCGCACCTGCTCGACCAGGACCTGGCCGGGGTGCGGATCGCGGTGCAGCTGCACGGGCAGCCGCTGCCGGACTTCGTGGACGCGCTGCGCTGCGCCGGGGCGGAGGTGGTCGAGGTCCCGGTCTACCGCTGGACCGCGCCCGCCGACATCGGCGCCCTGGAGAACCTGCTGCGGTCGGTGTGCGCGCTGGAGGTCGACGCGGTGACCTTCACCAGCGCGCCCGCCGCCGCCAGCCTGCTGGCGCTGGCCGCCGAGCGGCGGTGCCGGGACGACCTGCTCGCAGCGCTGCGCGGCCCGGTGCTGGTCGCCTGCGTCGGTCCGGTGGCGCACGCGCCGCTGGCCGACCACGGCGTGCCCGCGGTGATCCCCCGGCGGTTCCGCCTGGGCGCGCTGGTGGGGTCGCTGTGCGATGCGCTGCCCGGCCGGACTCCGACGTTGCCGGTGGGCGGTCGGCAGCTGCAGGTGCGCGGGCACGCCGCCGTGGTGGACGGGGAGGTCCGGCCGCTCTCCCCGCAGGGCCGGACGCTGCTGGGGGTGCTGGCCGAGCGGCCGGGGCGGGTGGTGTCGCGGCGGGAGCTCGCCGAGGCGCTGCGCCGCGCCGGGGGCTCGGCCGACGAGCACGCCGTGGAGCAGGCGGTGGCCCGGCTGCGGGCGGCGCTGGGCTCGCCCGACCTGGTGCAGACCGTGATCAAGCGCGGCTACCGGTTGCCGCTGGAACCGATGGGGGACGCTCCGCGATGCGCACGACCGTGAACCCGCCGCTGCTGCTGGTCGCCCACGGCACCCGGGACCCGGCCGGACCCCGGGTGGTCGAACGCCTGGCCGCCGCCGCGGCCGAGCACCTCCAGGTCCCGGTGCACGTGGGCTACGTCGACGTCATCGGGCCGACCGCGGCCGAGGCGCTGGAGGGCATCGACGGGCCCGTGGTCGCGCTGCCCGCGTTCCTGGCCGCCGGGTACCACGTGCGCACCGACCTGCCCGAGCAGATCGCCGCCAGCGGGCGGGCGGACGTGGCGATCGGCGCGGCGCTGGGGCCCGCCCCGGAGATCGCCGAGGTGATGCGGGAGCGGTTGCTCGCAGCCGGGTGGCGGCCCGGCGCGCGGATCGCCTTCGCCGCCGCCGGGTCCTCCGACGAGCGCGCGCTGGCCGACGTGCGCACGGCGGCGCAGCTGCTGGGCCGCCGCTGCGGGCAGTGGCTGACCCCGAGCTACGTCACCACCGCCGCCCCGGCCACCGCCGAGGTCTGCGGGCCCGGCGACTTCATCGCCCCGTACCTGCTGGCCCCGGGGCTGTTCCACCAGCGGCTCGCGGAGCTGCCGGTGGCCGGGGTCGCCGAGCCGATCGGCGCCCACCCCGCCGTGGTGGAGCTGATCGCGCGCCGCTACCGGCTGGCCCGGCGCGCGGTGCCCGCGGCCTGAAATCGGAGGTGGTCCCGCGGGCCGAACTGGGTACTCCCACGGGATCCAGGCGGCGATGTCGGACCGCCCGGACCGGTTGCAGCTGCCGACGAGGGGGTTGGCCAGATGTCCACCACGACGAGTTCCAGCACGACGCACCGCACCCGTCGACAACCGGCGAGCAAGCAGCGCCGGCAGACCGGCCCGGCGATCCCGGTGCCCTACGTGACGGCCGAGCTGCACACCACCAAGATCCAGCTGCCGAAGGTGCCGGGACTGCCCAGCGGCAAGGACTTGGCCTCCGCCGTCGAGACGGTGCGCGGCCAGCTGCCCTCCCGGGACCAGATGCTCTTCTACGGCGGGTTGACCGCCGCGGCGGCGTTCAGCGTCATCGAGTGGCCGGTCGCGGCCGCGATCGGCATCGGCAACGCGCTCGTGCAGCGCAGCGTGCACCGGGAGATCAGCGAGGCCTGACCGCGAAGGACCGCCGATGCCGCTGGGTTGGCTGCTCGCGAAAGCCGCCGAGGTCGCCGCACCGGTGCTGCACGCAGCCCGCACCAAGACCGCCGCCCCCGCCGGGCGGCGGGTGTGGATCGGTCGGCGGCGCAGCCACCTGGAGATGCTCGGCGTGCACCGGCCGGGCACCGAGGCGGCCGCGCGCGACGTCGAAGCCCGGATCCTCGCCGCCGAAGGGGTGCGCAGCGCCGAGGTCAACGCGGTCCTCGGGCGCGTGGTCGTCGAGCACGATCCGGAGGTCGTGGACGTCGCGGTGCTGTCGCGCGTGATCGCCGAGGTCGAGCGCGAGCACGGCTTGGACGGTGCGTCACCGCGCAACACCGCCCACCCGGCCAACTCCGAGGCCGTGCTCCGCGACGTCGGCGCCCTGGTCGTCGGCCTGGTCGGGCTCGGGTATTCGGCCGTCGGCGCGCTGCTGCCGGTCCGGACGATGTCGCCGCTGGTCCCTGCGGTGGTGTCGCTGGTGGATTCCGTGCCGTGGATGCGCAACGGCCTCGAGCGCAAGCTCGGCCGCGCCCCGGTCGACACCACGCTGGCGCTGGGCGGTGCGGTTTCGCACGGGCTGTCCCGGCGACCGCTCGGCGTGCTCACCGACGTGTGCGGTCGGTTCTGCGCCTCGCGCGAGACGATCGCCCGGCAGCAGGCCTGGTCGGAGTGGGAGCAGTCCGCGGTGCACCGGTGCGAGCCGGTGGTGGTCGAGCCGCGCCCGCGGCCGGTCCCGGACGGCCCCGTCGAGCGGGTCGCCGCGGTCTCCGGCGGCGCCGCGCTGGCGGGCTACGGCACCGTGCTCGCCGCCTCGCGCAACCCGCAGCGCGCGCTGGCCATGCTGCTCGCCGGGGTGCCCCGTCCGGCCAAGGCCGGGCGGGAAGCCTTCGCCACCCACCTCACCACCGCGATCTCGACGCGCGGCGGACTCGTCCTGGAGCCCGATGCGCTGCGCCGCCTCGACCGGGTCGACACCGTCGTGTTCGACTCGCGCGTGCTGCTCACCGGCCGCCGCACCTTGGAGAACGTCGTCCCGCTGGACCCGGCGGCCGATGCCGCGGAGCTGTTCGCCCGCGCCAGCCGACTCGTCGACCCGCAGGACCCGAGCGCCGAGCAGGTCCTCGGAGACTGGTCGACCGGACCTGTTCGGGCCGCCGAGCACCTCCCGGACGCCGTTCGCGGCGCCGCTGCGGAAGCGTCCGCGCGCGGCACGGCGGTGGTGCTGCGCCACCGTGGCGAAGCCGTTGCCGTGGTGGGCGTCGTGGAGGAGCTCGATCCGCTGGCCGAGGCGCTGGTGGCAGCGGCCCGGGAGAACGGCGCGGCGGTGGTGGCCGGGGTCGGCAGCCGGTTGGACCGGCGGCTCCCGCTGGACCGGACCGTGGCCGGTGGTACCCGGCTGGCCGACTCGGTGCGCCGGTTGCAGGCCGACGGCGCGGTCGTGGCGGTGGTCTCGGCCCGCGCGAACGCCGCGCTGGCGGCGGCCGACGTCGGCATCGGACTGTCCACTGCGGACAGGACGCCGTGGGGTGCGGACGTCCTGTGCCCGCGGGCCGACGTCGTCCACCTGGTGCTGGCAGCGGCGGAGAACGCACGCACCGCGAGCCGCCACGCGGTCCTGCTGTCGGTGGCCGGTTCCTGCCTGGGGGCGTTGTTCGCCGCTTTCGGCCCGGCGATCGGCGCTCCGGCGCGCGCCTCGATGCCGGTGCACGCGGCGACCTTGTCGGCTTTCGTCACCGGAACCTGGGCCGGGATGTGCGCGGCGAACCGCGCTCCCCCGGTCCCGCAGGAGAGAACTCCTTGGCACGCGATGCCTCCGGCCGTCGCACTGTCCACGTTGTCCAGCTCGGAGCACGGGCTCGGCGAGTCCGTCGCGGCCACCCGGCGCCAGCACCGCGCCCGCGGCCGCGTCCCGGTGAGCGTGGCCGGGGCCACCGCGGAGGGGCTGATCACCCCGATCACCCCGGTGCTGGGCGCCGGGGCGGTGATCTCCGCGGGCCTGGGGTCGGTGGTCGACGCGGCGCTGATCGTCGGGGTGCTGCTGGCCAGCGCGCTGGTCGACGGGATCCAGCGGGTCGCCACCGACCGGGAGCTCACCCGGCTGCTCGACGCCGGACAGGTGCCCGCGCGCCGCAAGCGGGACGGCGCCGTCCAGGTGGTGCCCGCCGACCAGCTCGTGCCCGGCGACGTGGTCGAGCTGCGCGCCGGCGACGGGGTGCCCGCCGACTGCCGACTGCTGGCGGTGGACGGCCTGGAGGTCGACGAGTCCGGCCTCACCGGCGAGTCGCAGCTGGTCGTCAAGGACACCGCGGCCACCACCGCGCCCGAGGTCGCCGACCGCACCTGCATGCTCTACCAGGGCACGGCGATCGCCAGCGGGTCCGGCACCGCCGTGGTCGTCGCGGTCGGCGCGCACACCGAGCTCGGCCGCACCGCGCAGACCAGGGCGCCGGAGACCGGCAACGGCGTCGAAGCCCGGCTGGGCCAGCTGACCAAGCAGGTCCTGCCGCTCTCGGTGGGCGCGGGCGGCATCCTGCTCGTCGCCGACCTGCTGCGCGGCGTGCCGCTGGGCCGGACCGTCGCGCGCTCGGTGGGGCTGGCGGTGGCCGCGGTCCCGGAAGGCCTGCCGTTCGTCGCGACGCTCGCCGAGCTGGCCGCCGCGCGCCGCCTCTCCAAGCGCGGGGTGCTGGTGCGCAGCCCGGCGACCATCGAAGCTCTGGGCCGGGTCGACGCGCTGTGCTTCGACAAGACCGGCACCCTCACCCAGGGCCGGATCGCGCTCGGGCAGGTCTCCGACGGCCGCACCGGCCAGTCCACTTCGGACCTCGACGCGGCGCACCGGGAGGTCGTGGCGGCCGGGGTGCGGGCCACGCCCCGGCAGGACGACGAGCACCCGCTGCCCCACCTGACCGACCGGGCGGTGCTCGACGGGGCGCGCGCCGCCGGGGTCGTCGCGGACGGGGAGGTGCTGGCGGAGCTGCCCTTCGAGCCGTCGCGGGGGTTCCACGCGGTGCACACCGACGGCCTGCTGTCGGTCAAGGGAGCCCCGGAGGTGGTGCTCGACCGGTGCGTCCGCTGGCGGCGCCCCGGTGGTGGCAGCGCGGTGTTCGACGCCGAGGCGCGGGCCGACGTCGACACCGAGGTCGAGCGGCTGGCGATGGGCGGCTACCGGCTGCTGGCGGTCGCCGAGCGCGCGGTGCCCGGCTCGTTCGAGCTCACCGAGTCCGATGTGGACGACCTGGAGCTGGTCGGTCTGCTGGGGCTGGCCGACCCGGTGCACCCGGCCGCCGCCGAAGCGGTGGCGCAGCTGAGCCGCTCCGGGGTCGACGTGATCATGATCACCGGCGATCACCCCAGCACCGCCGCGGCCATCGCCGCCGAGCTCGGCATGCTCGGCGACAAGCGGGTGCTCACCGGCGCCGAGCTGGACCGGCTCGACGACGAGCAGCTGACCGGCGAGCTGCCCAAGATCTCGGTGTTCGCCCGGGTCAGCCCGGCGCAGAAGGCCCGCATCGTGCGCCGGATGCGGGCCGGTGGCCGGGTGGTGGCGATGACCGGCGACGGCGCCAACGACGTCCCGGCGATCAACCTGGCGCAGGTGGGCATCGCGTTCGGTTCCCGGGCCACCCCGGCCGCGCGCGAGGCCGCCGACCTCGTCGTCGCCGAGGACCGCATCGAGACGCTGACCGACGGCATCGTCGAGGGCCGCGGCATGTGGACGTCGGTGCGCGACGCGCTGTCGATCCTGCTGGGCGGCAACCTCGGCGAGATCGGCTACGCGCTGGGCACCGGGCTGATCAGCCCCGCGGCCGGGCTCAACGCCCGCCAGCTGCTGGTGGTCAACCTGCTCACCGACATCATGCCCGCCATCGCGATCGCGGTGCGGCCGCCGCCGCACGCCACCCCGGAGCGGCTGCTCGCGGAAGGCCCGGAGTCCTCGCTGGGCTCGGCGCTGGCGCAGGACGTCTACCTCCGCGCCGCGGCCACCGCCGGTGCGGCCGGGCTCGCCTGGCTGCTCGCCCGGCCGCTGTCCACCGCCGCGCAAGCGCGCACCACCGGTCTGGTCGCGCTGGTCTCCGCGCAGCTGGCGCAGACCCTGGCGGTGCGGGGCCGCACCCCGCTGGTCCTGGCCGCCGGAGCGGGCTCGCTGGTGCTGCTCGTCGGGCTCGTGCAGCTGCCCGGGGTCAGCCGCTTCTTCGGCAGCACTCCCCTGCTGCCGCACCACTGGGCCATCGCGGCGGGCACCTCGATCGCCGCGGCACTGGCGGTGCTGGTGTGGCAGAAGTGGCCGCGCAACACCGCCTGACCTGCACTGTTCCGGTCCGGTTCACCTCGCCGACACCTGCGGCTGGATCCCGTCTAACCCGGTCGGCGCACAGTCGGGCCGTACCGTCGCAGCAACGCGGAGAGAGCAGACCCCGATGCCCCAGTTCCTGACCACCGTCCTGACCGCCGTCGCCGTCGCCCTGGTGGAGACCCTGGTCGTCCACGTCGTCCGCAAGGCCCTCCGCGCGGCCTAGCGCCCGGGGCTCACACCCCGGCCAGCTCCGAGGCCTGCGTCTTCGCCGGTGCCGACCGCTGGGCGACGTAGGCACCGGCGAGGATCAGCGCACCGCCGAGCAGCTGGATCGGCCCCAGCGCCTCCGCCAGCAGCGCCCAGGCCAGCACGGTGGCCACCACCGGCTCCAGGAACGCGACCGCCCCGGCCACCTGCGGCGACAACCGGCGGACCGCGACGATGCCGGTCAGGTAGGCCAGCACCGTGCTGAGCACGACGATCCAGGCCACCGCCAGCAGCGCCGGGAACTGCTGCCCGGCCAGCTCCACGTCGCCGAGCAGCAGCGCCCAGTCCAGCTCCCACGGCCGCGCGATCAGGGTGACCACCACCGCGCCGAGCAGCAGCCCGAACCCGGCGAGGGCGAACGGGTCGACCTCGGGTCCGCTGTCGGAGAGCAGGAAGTAGGCCGCCTGGCAACCCGCGGCGCCCAGCGCCAGCAGCAGGCCGACCGGGTCGAAGCTCAGCCCGGACCACAGCTCCACCACGCACGCCAGCCCGACCATCGCGATCGCCACCCCGACCGCCGCCGAGCGGCTCACCGGGCGTCGGCGCACGAACCGGATCCAGCCCAGCACCAGCACCGGCCCCAGGAACTCGATCAGCAGCGCCACCCCGACCGGCACGCTGGCGATCGCCGCGAAGTAGAAGACCTGCACCCCGGCGATGGCGAACAGCCCGTACCCGAGGAGCAGCTTGGGCACCCGCCGCACCGCGGCGGCGTGCCGGAGCGCGAACGGCAGCATCAGCAGCGCGCCACCGGCCAACCGCAGCCACGCCACCTGCAGCGGGCTGAAGCCCGCGGTGATCAGCGGTTTGGCGAACGGCCCCGAGCCGCCGAAGCAGAACGCGGACGCGATCGCGACCGCCACCCCGGCGGACTTGGCACTGCTGGTCAGGTTGCGCACCGCACCATCGAAGCACGCGTCCCCGGCCACCCAGAAGCCGATTCCGGTACCGGCGTCCCAATCTTTGGGAACCCCCGGAAAAACAGCGGTTTTGCACGAAGTGGTACATGTGATCGAGAGTTTGCCGACCCTTAGTTGAGGGGCCTTACAGGACAAGCGTACTGTTAACGACGAAGAGAGCGGGTTCTGCGCGCACGCTCGGCCGACGTGCGCGAGACTCGCAATCGTTCCCGAACTTGCGCCCGTCGCGAGATGGAGTTGAACGTGACTGCACCTGCGAGCAAGGACAGCTTCGGCGCCCGCGGCACGCTGAACGTCGGCGACGCCTCTTACGAGGTGTTCCGGCTCAGCGCCGTCGAGGGGGCCCAGCGGCTGCCCTACAGCCTCAAGATCCTCCTGGAAAACCTGCTGCGCACCGAGGACGGCGCGAACATCACCGCCGACCACGTGCGCGCGCTGGCCAACTGGGACGCCAAGGCCGAGCCGTCCACCGAGATCCAGTTCACCCCGGCGCGGGTGATCATGCAGGACTTCACCGGTGTGCCGTGCGTGGTCGACCTCGCCACCATGCGCGAGGCCGTCGCCGACCTCGGCGGCGACACCTCCAAGGTCAACCCGCTGGCCCCGGCCGAGCTGGTCATCGACCACTCGGTGATCATCGACGTGTTCGGCAAGCCGGACGCCTTCGAGCGCAACGTCGAGTTCGAGTACGGCCGCAACAAGGAGCGCTACCAGTTCCTGCGCTGGGGCCAGGGCGCCTTCGACGAGTTCAAGGTCGTCCCGCCGGGCACCGGCATCGTGCACCAGGTGAACATCGAGCACCTGGCCCGCACCGTGATGTCCCGCAACGGCCAGGCCTACCCGGACAGCTGCGTCGGCACCGACTCGCACACCACCATGGTCAACGGCCTGGGCGTGCTGGGCTGGGGCGTCGGCGGCATCGAGGCCGAGGCCGCGATGCTCGGCCAGCCGGTGTCGATGCTGATCCCGCGCGTGGTCGGCTTCAAGCTCACCGGTGAGATCCCGGCCGGTGCCACCGCCACCGACGTGGTGCTCACGATCACCGAGATGCTGCGCAAGCACGGCGTGGTCGGCAAGTTCGTCGAGTTCTACGGCTCCGGCGTGGCCTCGGTGCCGCTGGCCAACCGCGCCACCATCGGCAACATGAGCCCGGAGTTCGGCTCCACCGCGGCGATCTTCCCGATCGACGAGGAGACCGTCCGCTACCTCAAGCTCACCGGTCGCCCGGCCGAGCAGGTCGCGCTGGTCGAGGCCTACGCCAAGGAGCAGGGCCTGTGGCACGACCCGAGCCACGAGCCGGAGTACTCCGAGTACCTCGAGCTGGACCTGTCCACCGTGGTCCCGTCCATCGCCGGCCCGAAGCGCCCGCAGGACCGGATCGTGGTCTCCGAGGCCAAGCAGTCGTTCCGCGCCGCGCTGACCGACTACGTCAAGGTCGAGACCGCTGACGACCGCGCGGTCGACGAGGCCGGCGAGGAGTCCTTCCCGGCCAGCGACGCCCCGGCGGTCACCCACCACGAGTCCGCCCCGGCCGTCGTCTCGGCCGCCAACGGCTCGAAGGGCCGGATCTCCAAGCCGGTCAAGGTGTCCTCCGAGGAGCTCGGCGAGTTCGAGCTCGACCACGGCGCCGTGGTGATCGCCTCGATCACCTCCTGCACCAACACCTCCAACCCGTCGGTGATGCTGGGCGCGGCGCTGCTGGCCCGCAACGCCGTGGACAAGGGCCTGACCCGCAAGCCGTGGGTGAAGACCTCGATGGCCCCGGGCTCGCAGGTCGTCACCGACTACTACGAGAAGGCCGGGCTCTGGCCGTACCTGGAGAAGCTGGGCTTCCACCTGGTCGGCTACGGCTGCACCACCTGCATCGGCAACTCCGGCCCGCTGCCGGAGGAGATCTCCGCCGCGGTGCAGGACAACGACCTGTCGGTGGTCTCGGTGCTGTCGGGCAACCGGAACTTCGAGGGCCGGATCAACCCCGACGTCAAGATGAACTACCTGGCCTCGCCGCCGCTGGTCATCGCCTACGCGCTCGCGGGCTCGATGGACTTCGACTTCGAGAACGACCCGCTGGGCACCGACACCGAGGGCAAGCCGGTCTACCTGCGCGACATCTGGCCGTCGCCGCAGGAGGTCCAGGACGTCATCGACTCGGCGATCACCAACGAGATGTTCACCAAGTCCTACGAGGACGTCTTCAAGGGCGACGAGCGCTGGCGGTCGCTGCCCACCCCGGAGGGCCAGACCTTCGAGTGGGACCCGGAGTCCACCTACGTGCGCAAGCCCCCGTACTTCGAGGGCATGGCCATGGAGCCCGCGCCGGTCACCGACATCTCCGGTGCCCGCGTGCTGGCCCTGCTCGGCGACTCGGTCACCACCGACCACATCTCCCCGGCCGGTGCGATCAAGCCGGACTCGCCGGCGGGCAAGTACCTCACCGAGCACGGCATCGACCGCAAGGACTTCAACTCCTACGGTTCCCGCCGCGGCAACCACGAGGTGATGATCCGGGGCACCTTCGCCAACATCCGGCTGCGCAACCTGCTGCTGGACGACGTGCAGGGCGGCTACACCCGGGACTTCACCCAGGAGGGCGGCCCGCAGGCGTTCATCTACGACGCCGCGCAGAACTACGCCGCGCAGGGCATCCCGCTGGTGGTGCTCGGCGGCAAGGAGTACGGCTCCGGTTCGTCCCGCGACTGGGCGGCCAAGGGCACCCGCCTGCTCGGGGTCCGCGCCGTCATCGCCGAGTCCTTCGAGCGCATCCACCGCTCGAACCTGATCGGCATGGGCGTGATCCCGCTGCAGTTCCCGGAGGGCCAGTCGGCCAAGTCGCTGGGCCTGGACGGCACGGAGACCTTCGACTTCGCGGGCATCACCAAGCTCAACGAGGGCGAGACCCCGGAGACGGTGCAGGTGACCGCGACCAAGGCCGACGGCTCCAAGGTGGAGTTCGACGCCAAGGTCCGCATCGACACCCCCGGTGAGGCGGACTACTACCGCAACGGCGGCATCCTGCAGTACGTGCTGCGCAAGATGATCCGCTCCTGATCCCCTGCCGACCCGGCAGGTGCAGTTGCCGAACGGGCCCGGTGCGCCACAAGCGCACCGGGCCCGTTCCCGTCGGGGCGCGAGTGTTTCCGGCCTCAGACCAGTTCCGCGCCGCGGCGTTCGGGGATGGCGAACATCGCCGCGAAGGCGAGGAGGTAGATCGCCGACAGCAGGGCCAGGGCGAACGGGAAGCCCTGCGCGGTGGCGACGAGGGCGATCACCACCGGGGCGAACCCGCCCAGGCCGCGGCCGATGTTGAACAGCACGTTCTGCGCCGTGGCCCGCGCTTCCGTCGGGTAGAGCTCGGCCATCAGCGCGCCGTAGCCGCCGATCATGCCGTTGGCGAACGCACCCATCACCGCGCCGCCGACCAGCAGCGCCGTCGGCGAGGCCAGCTGGCTGTAGACCAGCACCGACGCCGCAGCTCCCAGCTGGAAGGTCCAGAACGTGCGGCGGCGGCCGATCCGGTCCGCGAGGTGGCCGAACGCCACCGCGCCGACGAGCATGCCCAGCACCGTCACCGCCGTCCACAGCGAGGACTTGGTCAGGCTGTACCCGAACTGCTCGGACAGGTAGGTCGGCAGCCAGGTCATGATCCCGAAGTACCCGAAGTTCTGCACCGTGGTCAGCACGACCAGCGCGAGGCTGACCCGCACCGTCCGGGCATCGGCCAGCAGCAACCGGACCGGGCTCCGGCGCGGCGCCGGATCGGCGTTGCCCGCCAGGAACTTCGGCGACTCGTGCAGCCGCTTGCGCAGCACGACCGCGAAGATCGCCGGGGCGGCGCCGACGACGAACAGCCCCCGCCAGCCGAACGCGCCGATGATCCACGGCGACACCAGCGCCGCCGCGAGCACGCCGAGCTGGAAGCCGACACCCACCCAGGACGTCGCCCGGGCCCGCAGCCTCGCCGGGACGGCCTCGGCCGCCAGCGTCATGCCGATGCCGAACTCGCCGCCGATCCCGACACCCGCGACGAAGCGGTAGGCCGCGAGGTCGGCGAACCCGACCGCGATCGCGGACAGCCCGGTGAACACCGCGAACAGCAGCACCGACCAGGTCAGCATCCGGACCCGGCCGAAGCGGTCGCTGAGCATCCCGAACGCGAAACCGCCGGTGACCGCGCCGAGCAGGGTGATCGTCGTCAGCGAACCGGCCTGCGGGGCGGACAGGTGCAGGTCGGCGGTGATGCCGCCCAGGGCGAAGCTGAGGATCAGCAGGTCGAACCCGTCGAGGGCGTAGCCGACCGACGAGGCGAACACCGCTCTTCGCCCGTACTCCCCCAGCGGCTCGACCCCGGCCGCGCCCGCGCGTTGTTGTTCAGCGGTCATCACTTCTCCTGGACGGCGACGAAGATCGCCGACGTGCGAACGCGCGGCGGAACGGGCCGAGATCATCGATGATTCCGGCCACCACCCGCGGGCGGGTGAGCGCCCCGGCTCGGACCTCGCGCCGCGCTCACCCCGGCTCCGGAGAACTCTACGACAACGCCGACGGTGGCGGACCCGCCACGATCCGCGACCGGGCCGTGCGCGTTCCGAACCCGGGAACGCGCACGGCTCACACCCGCTGATCGCCGCGGGTTACAGCGTGCTCGCCAGGCGGTCGGCCAGGAGACGCGTGAAGCGGGCCGGGTCCGCGAGCTCGCCGCCCTCCGCGAGGAAGGCCGTGCCGTACAGGAGCTCGACCACTTCGGACAGTTCCGCGTCGTCGCCCCGCTCCTCGTGCGCCTTGCGCAGTCCGGCCACCAGCGGGTGCGCCGGGTTGAGCTCGAGGATCCGCTTGGTGGGCGGCACCTCGTGGCCCATCGCGCGGTAGATCTTCTCCATCGTGGGGGTCAGGTCCGAGGACTCGCCAACCAGGCAGGCCGGGGAGGTGGTCAGGCGCGAGGTCAGCCGCACCTGCCGGACCTCGTCGCCCAGCTTCTCGGTCATCCAGGCCAGCACTGCGGCGAAGTCCTTCTGCTGCTGGTCCCGCTCGCTCTCGGCGCTCTTCTTCTCCTCCTCGGTGTCGAGGTCGAGCTCGCCCTTGGCGATGGACTGCAGCGGCTTGCCGTCGAACTCCGGCACCGCGTCGACCCACATCTCGTCGATGGGGTCGGTGAGCACGAGCACCTCGTAGCCCTTGGCCCGGAACGCCTCCATGTGCGGCGAGCTCTCCACGACCTGCCGCGAGGCGCCGGTCAGGTAGTAGATGTGGCGCTGCCCGTCCTTCATCCGCTCCACGTACTGCCGCAGGGTCGTCAGCTGCTCCGGGTCGTGCGTGGAGGCGAAGGAGACGACGTCCAGCAGTGCGTCGCGGTTCTCGGGGTCGCTGAGCAGGCCTTCCTTGACCGCTCGGCCGAACTCGTTCCAGAAGGTCCGGTAGCGCTCGGCGTCGTCGTCCAGCATCGCCTTCACCGCCGAGAGCACCTTCTTGGTCAGGCGGCGGCGCATCAGGCTGATCTGGCGGTCCTGCTGGAGGATCTCCCGCGACACGTTCAGCGACAGGTCCTGCGCGTCCACGACGCCCTTGACGAACCGGAGGTACTCGGGCAGCAGCGCCTCGCAGTCGTCCATGATGAACACGCGCTTGACGTAGAGCTGGACGCCGCGGGTGCGCTCGCGGGCGAACAGGTCGGCGGGCGCGTGCGACGGGAGGAACAGCAGCGCCTGGTACTCGAAGGTGCCCTCCGCCTTGACCTGGACGGTCTCCAGCGGGTCGCGCCAGTCGTGGCTGATGTGCTTGTAGAACTCCCGGTACTCGCCCTCGTCTACCTCGTCCTTGCTGCGGGCCCAGAGCGCCTTCATCGAGTTGAGGGTCTGGACCTCGCGCTTGGTCCCGCCAGCGCCGTCCGGGCTGTCGACCTCCATCCGGATCGGCCAGGTGATGAAGTCGGAGTAGCGCTGGACGATCTGCCGGATCTTCCACTCGTCGGTGTAGTCGAAGAGGTGGTCCTCGGCGTCCTCGGGCTTGAGGTGCAGGGTGACCGAGGTGCCCTGGGGCGCCTCGGCCACGGTCTCGACGGTGTAGGTCCCGGCACCGGCGGAGCTCCACCGGGTGGCCGTGCTCTCCCCCGCCCGCCGGGTCACCAGCGTCACCTCGTCGGCGACCATGAAGCTGGAGTAGAAGCCGACGCCGAACTGCCCGATGAGCTCGTTCGCCGCCGCGTCGCTGGACTCCTTGAGCTTGCGCAGCAGCTCACCGGTGCCCGACTTCGCGATGGTGCCGATCAGCCCCACCACGTCGTCGCGGGACATCCCGATCCCGTTGTCCCGGACGGTGAGCGTGCGCTTTTCGCGGTCGACCTCGATCGCGATGTGCAGATCGGAGGTGTCCACCTCGAGGTCCTTGTCCCGGAACGCCTCCAGCCGGAGCTTGTCCAGCGCGTCCGAGGCGTTGGCGATCAACTCGCGCAGGAAGACGTCCTTGTTCGAGTAGATCGAATGCACCATCAACTGCAGGAGCTGCTGCGCCTCGGCCTGGAACTCGAGGGTTTCCGCCTGCGTACTCACTTGAGCTGCTTCCCCTTTCCCTTCGGGCACTGCGGGCGCGGGTCGAGTCGCAGGAGCGCCCGCGCACCACGCCAATTATGGCCAGCGCGCGGCACGCCCCTGCTGGAACCGGCGGAGGTCCGGGGAACTGCCCCGTTGCTACCGGTCCGGATCGCCCCACGTGACCGGCAGTTCGTGAACGCCGTAGATGTTCATGTCGGTGCGCAGCCGCACCTCGGCGGCCGGGACGGCCAGCCGGAGGGTCGGGAAGCGGCGCAGCAGTCCGGCGAAACCGGCCCGCATCTCGATGCGGGCCAGCTGCTGGCCGAGGCACTGGTGCACGCCGTGGCCGAAGGCCAGGTGGCCGCGGGCCTTGCGGTGCACGTCCAGGGCGTCGGGGTTCTCGAAGCGCTCGGGGTCGTGGTTGGCGGCCAGCAGCGAGATGGCGACCGTCGATCCCTCGCGGATCGTCTCCCCGCAGAGCTCGACGTCCTCCGCGGCGTAGCGGTAGAAGACGTCGGCGACCGACAAGTAGCGCAAGAACTCCTCGACCGCATCGGGCAGCAGGTCCGGGTCGGCGCGCAGTTCCGCCAGCTGCTCGGGGTGCTCCAGGAGCGCGAAGGTGCCCAGGCCCAGCATGTTGGCGGTCGTCTCGTGCCCCGCGAGCAGCAGCAGGAAGGCGATGCCGACCAGCTCCTCGACGGCCAGGTCGTCGTCGCGGGCCAGGTCGGACAGGATGTCCTCGCCGGGTTCGGCGCGCTTGCGGGTGACCAGTTCGGCGAGGTAGCCGGACATCGCGGTGTAGGCGGCCATCTTGTCGTCGAACGAGATGTCCCGGACCATCAGCTTGCTCGAATTGACCTGGAAGGTGTCCCGGTCCGCGTAGGGCACGCCGAGCATCTCGCAGATCACCAGCGACGGCACCGGCAGCGCGAACTCCTTCACCAGGTCGACCGGCGGCGTGAGCCGCTCCAGCTCGTCCAGCTGCCGCTCGGTGATCTCGGCGATGTGCGCTTCGAGCCGCTTCATCCGCTTGACGGTGAAAGCGCCGGTGAGCTTGCGCCGCAGCCGGGTGTGGTCCGGCGGGTCCATCGCGATGAACATGCCCGGCTCCGCCGGGGACGGCTCGGTGAAGACCGGCATGCCGGGCGTCTCGTACGGCAGGTGGATGACGCCGAGGTCCTGGCGGGAGCTGAACCGGGTGTCGGCCAGGGCCTGGCGGGCCGCGTCGTACCCGGTGATCAGCCAGCCCTCGTGCCCGTCGGGGAAGATCATCGGGCTGACCGGTCGGGACTCGCGCAGCCGGGAGATCCTGCTCGGCGGGTCGAACGGGCTCGCATCGCGCTCCACCGGCAGGCCGTGCGGAACGGGAACTGCTCCAGTCATCGAACTTCCCTTCGTGGTGGGTGCTGCGACCACCGTCGCCGACGGCGTTGACACGCCCCTGACACGGCTCTGACACCTCGGGGCGGGCTTGCGTCAACAGCCGGATCTCCGCCGGTGGACCGTGGCAAAATCGGCCTGGTGAAGATCGGGATGCTCGGACCGTTCGAGGTCCGCACGGAGGACGGCGTCCTGGTCGACGTGCCGGGTGCCCGGTTGCGCGGGCTGCTCGCCGCGCTCGCGCTCGCGCCGGGCCGCGTGGTCCCGAAAGCGGCGCTCGTGGACTGGATCTGGGGCGAGCATCCCCCGGCCGAAGCGGCGAACGCGTTGCAGCGCCTGGTTTCCCGGCTGCGGAAGGCACTGCCGCCGGGAACGGTGGAGGGGCAGCCGAACGGTTACCGGCTGGCGGTGCCCCCGGACGCCGTCGACGCCGTGCGGTTCGAGCTCCTCGTCGGTCAGGGCCGCGACGATCCGCAGCGGCTGCGCGAGGCCCTCGCGCTGTGGCGCGGTCCCGCCCTGCAGGACGTCGAGCTGCCGGACAGCGCAGCACTCGCCTCGGCGAGCACCCGTCTCGAAGGACTTCGCCTCGCTGCCGTGGAGGACCGGTTCGACGCGGAGGTCGGACTCGGTCGCGAAGCAGAGATGGTCGCGGAGCTGACCGATCTGGTGGCCGCGCACCCGCTGCGGGAACGGCTCGTCGCCGCGCTCATGCGCGCCCTGGTCTCGACTGGTCGCGACGCGGAAGCGCTGCTGGTCTACGAGCGCACGCGGGAAGCCCTGGCCGATGCGCTGGGCGTCGACCCCTCACCGGAGCTGTCCGCGTTGCACGGCGCGCTGCTGCGGGGCGAGCTGGGGCGACGCGAGGAGAACCGGAAGACCAACCTGCGCGCCGAGCTGACCAGCTACGTCGGCAAGGACGCCGACGTAGCCGCGGTCGGTCGGCTCGTCACCGAACACCGGCTCACCACCCTGACCGGGCCGGGCGGCACGGGGAAGACCAGGCTGGCCGCGGAAACCGCGCGCACGCTGGTCGACGGCATGCCGGACGGGGCCTGGCTGGTCGAGCTGGCCCCGATCGGCGCGGACGGCGACGTGGCGCATGCGGCGCTCGCCGCGCTCGGCCTGCGGGACGCGCTGCTCGGCGAGGCGCCGGACGCCGATCCGGTCGAGCGGGTCGTCGCCGCGGTGCGCGAGCGCGAGATGCTGCTGGTCCTGGACAACTGCGAGCACGTCATCGACTCCGCGGCGAAGTTCGCCCACCGGGTCCTCGGGGAGTGCCCGCGGCTGCGGATCCTCGCCACGAGCCGGGAACCGCTCGGCATCACCGGCGAGGCGCTGTGGCCGGTCGCGCCGCTGGGTCTGCCCGCGCAGGACGCCGCCCCCGACCGGATCGAGTCCTCCCCCGCCGTCCAGCTGCTGCGGGACCGGGCCGGTGCGGTGCGCAAGGACCTCGCCAGCGATGCCCGCGCGCTGACGACCATGTCGCGCATCTGCCGCGCGCTGGACGGCATGCCGCTGGCGATCGAGCTCGCCGCGGCCAGGCTGCGCACCATGTCGCTCGACCAGCTCGCCGACCGGCTCGACGACCGGTTCCGCCTGCTGACCGGGGGCAGCCGCACCGCGCTGCCCCGGCACCGGACGCTGCGCGCGGTGATCGACTGGAGCTGGGAACTGCTCACCGACGCCGAACGCGCAGTGCTGCGCAGGCTTTCGGTGTTCTCCGGCGGTGCGAGCCTGGAAGCGGCCGAGCGGGTCTGCGCGGGCGATCCGGTGGAAACCGGGCGAGTTCTCGAGCTGCTGACCGCGCTGGCCGAGAAGTCGCTGGTGCTGGCCGAAGGCGACCGGGTTCCGCGCTACCGGATGCTCAGCACCATCCAGGAGTACGCCGGGCACCGGCTGGCGGAAGCGGGCGAAGCGGATCTCGCGCGCCGTGCGCACCTCGCGCACTTCACCGAGCTCTCCCAGGTCTCGGACCCGCACCTGCGCCGGGCCGAGCAGTTGGACTGGCTCGCCGCGCTCGAGGTCGAGCACGACAACATCGCCGCCGCGATGCGCGGTGCGCTCGCGGCGGGCGATGCGGCCGGGGCGATGCAGCTCGCCGCGGCCGCAAGCTGGTACTGGTGGCTGGGCGGGCACAAGGCCGAGGGCAGCGAGCTGCTCCTGGCCGCCGCTGCCGTGCCCGGTGAGGTGCCCGACGAGACCCGGGCCGTGGTGTGCTCGTTCATCGTCAGCTTCGTGACCGCCGGGATGCTGGGTGATCACCACCGGGCGGCGGAGTGGATCAGCGAGGCGCACGAGCTCGGCCAACGCGTTCCGCACCACCACCCGGCGCTGAGGTTGGTCGCCCCGCTGGAACGTCTGCTGCACGAGCCGGACGCGGCGCTGGTCGCGTTCGAGCCGCTGCTCACCGACGAGGACCCCTGGGTGCGCGCCCTCGCCCGGCTGCACCTCGGCAAGACCCGGATCATGCTCGGCCACGAGGGCCGGGAGGTGGACGCCCACCTCCAAGCGGCGCTCACCGAGTTCCGCGCGACCGGCGAGCGGTGGGGGATCTCGTTCGCCCTGACCGAACTGGCGAACCGCATCGCCGCGCGCGGCGAGTTCGCCGCCGCGTGCGAGCACTATGAGCAGGCCATCGCCGTGGTCACCGAGGTCGGCGCCGTCGACGACGTGGTGCGGATGCGGTCCCGGCAGGCGCAGCTGTACTGGCTGATCGGTGATGCGGAGGCCAGCGCGGCCGCGATGGCCGAAGCCGGACGAATCGCAGAAGGAGTTGCCGGGCCGCACGAGCTGGCCGAGCTGGCCCTGGCGCGGGCCGAGCTCGCGCGCTGGCGCGGCGACGCCGAGCAGGCGCGCCAGCAGCTCGAAGCGGCGACCGCGGTGCTGGGCGCGGAGGCCGAGCGGGCGAACATCGGCGCGATGCTCCACGACCTGCTCGGCTACCTCACCGACGATCTCGACGAGTCCCGCGAGCACCGCACCGCGGCCTTCCACGCCGCGTCCGAGGCGGGCTACGCGCCGCTGATCGCCCAAGCTCTCGTCGGGATCGCGGACCTGGCACTGCGCCGCGAGCAGCACGAGCAGGCCGCGCGACTGCTCGCCGCGAGCACCGGCGTGCGCGGTCTGCCGGACCGCGCTCTGCCGGACGAGGCCCGGATCGAGCAGGCCGTGCGGGAGCAGCTCGGCGACGCGCGGTTCACCGAGGTCTCGCGGGAGGGGGCGCGGGCGAGCTGGCGCGACCTGGCCGCAGCCGCGCTCTCCCGCTGAGCTTCAGTCCTGGTGGGGGCGGCGGCAGACGTAGATCCGGGCTGGCGGGACGTTGCGCCACACCGTGTGCGAGGTCAGGACCTCGTCGAAGGTCAGGTCCAGGCGGCGGCGGAACTGGCGGGCGCCGGACATGCCCAGGGCGTGCACGTAGGCGAAGGTCGTGAAGGCGCCGCCCGGCGCGAGGACCGTGCCGACCTGGTGCAGGATGTCGCGCTGCAGCGTCGCGGGGAAGATCGACCACGGCAGGCCGCTGACCACCGCGTCCACCTTGTCCACACCGATCTCGGCGAGCAGCTCGCCCAGCCGGGCCGCGTCGCCCTGGACGACCTCCAGCCACGGCAGCTCGGCGCGCAAGTACTCGACCATGCCGCTGTCCAGCTCGATGGCCACCTGGCGGCCGCCCGCCGGGAGCCGCTCGGCGATCGCGCCGCTGAGCGCCCCGGTCCCCGGTCCGAGCTCCACCACCACCGGCGTGCCCGAGGTCGGCACCACGGAGGCCATCTCCCGGGCCAGGTTCGGCGAGCTCGGGGCGACCGCGCCGACCAGGTTGGGCTTGCGCACCGCGCGCTCGATGAAGGCGCGGTAGTTGGCCAACGTCGATCCGGCACCGGACCGGGGCGGTGCGGCAACGCCCCGCTGCCGACCGCGGGTCTGTTCGGCTGGAGTCACGGACGCCCTTCCCGGTAGGTGGTTCGGACTGGCTCGGCCCACCCTATCGGGCACTGCGGCGCGGAGGACGACCATGTGCGGCATCACATGCCGATCACCGCGGCGACCGTCCGCATTCGGACCATTACCGAACGAAAGGACCCACCCCCGGGAAACGGGGAATCAGGGCTTGTCGAATGGCGGGAGAAATCCGCGGGAATTGTGTAACGAAAACCGGTCGGCCGACGATGGGAACCGAATGCGCCGACCGCCGGTTCGAAGGAGTACGGGCCCGGGCGGGAACCGTGCGCCGAGCCCGCGCGCGCGTCCGCTCAGGCGATGCGCTCGGCCACCGGGCCGACCGGCTCGATCGCCTGGTCAGGGGTGCCGGGCTGCGGTCGGTTCACCCACTTGACCATCGCTCCCGCCACCGCCAGCAGAACAACCGCCTCAGCCGCCAGGGCCACCCACACCGTTGTCACTTCTTGCCTCCCTTCTGCGAACCTCCCCGACTTCCGCACGCGCGCGCAGGAGCGCCCGACCGCAACAGCGGGCAGGACGAACGGAAGAAGGTTTGGGGAACCGTGCTTGCAACAACAATCGTAGGCCTTTGTTTCGGCCGGATTAAAGGGACCCCGGGGTGTCTTGCGTCTCCCCCTCTTGGCCGTATCCGAGCAATGGCGCGACCGGTGGCGCAGACCACTCCGGGGCCGGGAAGAAACCGGCTCCCCGGCTGTTCTGCTGGGTGTGCGGCTCATCGACGTCGTGGTGATCGGGGCCGGTCAGGCCGGGCTGACCGCCGCCCACCACCTGCAGCGGACCGGGGTCGACCACGTCCTGCTCGATCGCGGTGCCGGTCCGGGCGGCGCGTGGCGGAACCGGTGGCCGTCGCTGCGCCTCGGCGGCGTGCACGGCATCCACCCCCTGCCGGGCGTTGCGATGCCGGAGACCGACGGGGCGCGTCCGGCGTCGGAGGTGGTCTCGGAGTACTTCGGGAGCTACGAGCGGGAACTCGCGCTGCCGGTGCTGCGCCCCGTGCACGTCCACGCGGTCCGCGACGGCGGCGAGCGGCTGCTGGTGGAGTCCTCGGCGGGGACGTGGGCGGCGCGCGCCGTGATCAACGCGACCGGCACCTGGGACAACCCGTTCTTGCCGCACTACCCCGGTCGGCGCGAGTTCACCGGCCGCCAGCTGCACACCGCTGACTACCGCGGCCCGGAGGAGTTCCGCGGGCAGCACGTGATCGTGGTCGGCGGCGGCATCTCGGCGGTCGAGCACCTGCTGGAGATCTCCGAGGTCGCGGACACGACGTGGGTGACCCGCCGACCGCCGAAGTTCACCGACGCGATGTTCACCCCGGAGGACGGGCGCGCCGCGGTCGCCGAGGTCGAGCGCCGGGTCCGCGCGGGCTTGCCGCCCGGCAGCGTGGTCAGCGCGACCGGACTGCCCAACAGCCCCGCGGTGATCGCCGCGCGCGAGCTCGGGGTGCTCGACCGGTTGCCGATGTTCCAGCGGATCACCGCCGACGGGGTCGTCTGGGCCGACGGCCGCGCGCAGCGCGCCGACGTGATCCTCTGGGCCACCGGGTTCCGGCCCGCCATCGCGCACCTCGCACCGCTGAACCTGCGCGCGCCGGGCGGCGGCGTTCAGCTGGACGGCACCCGCGCGGTCGCCGAACCCCGGCTGCACCTGATCGGGTACGGGCCGTCGGCGAGCACCATCGGCGCCAACCGCGCCGGTCGGGCCGCGGCGCGCGAGGTGCGCGAGCTGCTCCGGACCGGAGATCAAGAATGCCTTAAGTGACCCTGTCCAGGGACCAAATCCCCTGTGCGCCCGGCGCGCAGGACAGCAGAGTGCGCAGTGGCGACTCAACCGCGCCGAAGCGGCGCCATCTCCAGGAGAGGGGGAGGTGGCGCCGCTTCTTGCTCGCGTCAGGGCTTGCGGGCCACTCCCCCGGGTCCGGTGATGAGCGATTCGCCCGCCCACCGCTCCCCGGGGTCGGGGCGCCAGTCGAGCAGGTCCACCAGGCCGGGTTCGACCAGCTCCAGGTCGCCGAACATCGCGGCGACCTCCGCGTGGGACCGCAGGTAGAACCCGCCGATGCGTTCGCTGTAGAGCGCGGAGGCCCGGATGCGGGACTCGTCGACGCCGTCGCTGCCCGCGTGCGAGATCGCCACGTAGCTGCCCGGGCACAGCCGGTCGGTGTAGCGCGCCACGATGCCCGCCGGGTCGTCGCCGTCGGGCACGAAGTGCAGGACGGCGAAGAACAGCACCGCGATCGGCCGGTCGAAGTCCAGCGTGGACCGGACCTGCTCGTCGCCGAGCACCTCGTCGACGTCCCGGAAGTCGGCACGGATCGCCACCGCCCCGTCGTTGCCGCGCAGGATCGCCCGGCTGTGCGCGACGGCGACCAGATCGCTGTCGACGTAGACCACGCGGCAGCGCGGGTCGACCCGCTGGGCGATCTCGTGCACGTTGCCGACGGTCGGGATGCCCGAGCCCAGGTCCAGGAACTGGCGCACCCCGAGCTCGGCGAGGTGCTGCACCGCCCGGCGCAGGAACGAGCGGTTGGCCCGCAGCACCGCGGGCAGCGTCGGCATCATCTCCGCGGCCCGCTCGGCCAGGTCCCGGTCCACCTGGAAGTTGTGCGAACCTCCCAGGTGCACGTCGTAGACCCGGGCCGAGCTGGGCCGCCGGATGTCCACGCCCTGCGCCCACCACGACTGAACGTCCACTTCGCACCTCCGACCGCGGGGATGTGCTCCACCACACCGGATCGGCGCTGGGATGGCAAGACCTTGATCGATCACCGCTCGACCAGGGACAGCGCCTGCGACGGGCACACCGCCACGGCTTCGCGCACCTCCTCCGCCGCGTCCTCGTCCACTTCGGCCGCCAGCACCAGCACCCGGCCGTCCTCGTCGTTCTGGTCGAACCGCGCCGGGGCGGTGAGCACGCACTGCCCGGCCCCGACGCAGCGGTCCAGGTCCGCTGCTACTCGCACGTCCGCTCCTCCCCCCAGGTCACCGGGAGCTCGTACAGCCCGAAGACGGTCGCCTCGGACTTCACCGGCACCTCCTCGACCGGGACCGCCAGCCGCAGGTCCGGCAGCCGCCGGAACAGGGTGTCGAAGACGACCTGCAGCTCCATCCGCGCCAGGTTCTGCCCGAGGCACTGGTGCGGGCCGAACCCGAAGGCCACGTGGTGGCGGGCCTTGCGGTCGACGTCGAGCTCGTCGGGCCGGTCGAAGGCCTCCGGGTCGCGGTTGGCGGCGGACACCAGCGCCATCACGCCCTCCCCCGCTCGGACCAGCACGCCGCCGATCTCCACGTCCTCCAGCGCGACCCGCGAGGTCGCGCCCTCGACGATGCTGAAGTAGCGCAGCAGTTCCTCGACGGCGGGCAACGTCTTCGCCGGGTCCGCGACGATCGCCGCCCGCTGCTCGGGGTTCTCCAGCAGCGCGAGGGTGCCCAGCGAGATCATGTTCGCGGTCGTCTCGTGCCCGGCCACCAGCAGCAGGAACGCGGCGCTGACCAGGGCCGGGTGGTCGATCCCGCCGGACTCGAGCTGCTTGCGGGCCAGTCGGCCGAGCAGGTCGTCGGGCAGCTCGCGCTCCTTGGCCGCCACCAGGTCGTCCAGGTAGGACCGCAGTTCCCGGACCGCGCGGACGCGCTCGTCGAACGGCGTGGAGCGGTGCACCAGCCGCGAGCTGCGCTGCTGGAAGAACTCGTGGTCGTCGTAGGGCACGCCGAGCAGTTCGCAGATCACCAGCGACGGCACCGGCAGCGACAGCGCCGCCACCAGGTCGACCGGGCGGGGACCGGCGAGCACCTCGTCGATGCGGTCGTCGACGATCTGCTGGATCCGCGGGCGCAGCGCCTCGATGCGCCGGACCGTGAACTCGCCGAGCACCGCGCGGCGGGCCGCGGTGTGCTCCGGCGGGTCCATCCCGATCATCGACGGCGGCAGGTCCTGGAAGACGTTCTGCTGGTTGACCGTGAAGCGCGGGAACCCCGGGCGGCGGCGGTCCGAGCTCAGCCGCGTGTCGCCGAGCACCTGGCGGACCAGGTCGTGGCGGGTGACCAGCCAGGCGGAGTTGCCGCCCAGCATCGAGACCTTCGCGATCGGCTCCTCGGCGCGCAGCCGGGAGTACTCCGGGGCGACGGAGAACGGGCAGGTCCGGGCCTTGGGATAGGTGGTTGTCGGGCTGGCGGTCGGTTCGACCATCGTGACCCCCTGATCACCGAGCGAACAACTGGACGGTTCTCCTCCAGTTATAGCCAAGCGGAAGAAGATCGTCCAGTTATTTCCGGGGCGGAACATGCGACAATCCGCCCGAACAGCCAGCGGGCAGCACGAGCGAGGACCATGAGCACCGAGACCACGCCGCCACTCCGGGCCGACGCGCGGCGCAACCGCGACCGGATCATCAACGCCGCCCGCGCGGTGTTCGCCGAGCACGGCCCCGAGGTGCCGATGGAGGAGATCGCGCGGGCCGCCGGCGTCGGCACCGGCACCCTCTACCGGCGCTTCCCGGACCGCGACTCGCTGATCCGGGCGGTCGGCCAGGACGTCTTCGGCCGGGTGCTCGCCGAGGCCCGCGAGATCGCCGAGCGGGAGACCGACCCGTGGCGCGCGCTGACGGAGTTCCTGCTCACCGCCTCGGACCTGCACACCGTGCTGCGGCTGTCGGTGCACTCGCCGCGCGCCCGCGCGGTCCTGGGCACCGACCCGGAGCTGGCCAAGGTCCGCGGCGAGATGCTGACCATCCTGGACTCGATGGTGCGCGGCGCGCAGGAGTCAGGCGCGCTGCGCCCGGACATCGGCAGCGGCGACGTCGCCCTGCTGCTCTCGAGCGTGCTGCACGGCGTCCGCAACGTCCCCGACGACGTCCGCCGCGACGCCCCGGCCCGCTACCTGACCCTGGTCCTCGACGGGTTGCGGGCCAGCCCCGGCTCCGCGCTGCCCGGCCGTCCGGTGACCGGCGAGGACATCTCGATGGCGCGGGTCTACCCCGCGGAGTGATCCCGCCTGCCCGGCACCAGCAGCCGCAGCAGGTGGTAGCCGACCAGCGTCACCAGGGTGCCCAGCGCGATGCCGTTGAGGCTGAACTGCGGGGTGATCTCCAGCGACACTCCCCCGATGCCCATCACCAGACCGGCCGCCAGCGGCAGCAGGTTGACCGGGTTGCCGAAGTCCACCTTGTTCTCCACCCAGATCTTCGCGCCCAGCAGGCCGATCATGCCGTAGAGCACGACCGTGATGCCGCCGAGCACGCCGCCCGGGGTCGCCGCGATCACCGCGCCGAACTTGGGGCAGAGCCCGAACAGGATCGCCACCACCGCCGCCACCCAGTACGCCGCGGTGGAGTACACCCGGGTGGCCGCCATGACGCCGATGTTCTCCGCGTAGGTGGTGGTGGGCGGGCCGCCGACGGCGGTGGACAGGGTGCTGGCGAACCCGTCGGCGAAGATCGCGCGGCCCATGCTGCCGTCCAGCTTCGCCCCGGTCATCTCCTCGACCGCCTTGACGTGCCCGGCGTTCTCCGCGATCAGCGCGATCACCACGGGCAGCACGACGATGACAGCGGCGAGGTCGAAGCTCGGCGCGTGCAGCGCGGGAAGCCCGAACCAGGGCGCGTCCGCGACCGCGCTGAGGTCGAGGCGGGGGTGGGTGCCGACCACCCCGTTGGCGTCCGGCGCGGTGATCGGCCCGAAGCCCCGGTCGAACAGCCAGGACAGCGCGTAGCCGACGACCAGTCCGATGAACACCGCGATGCGCGACCAGAACCCGCGCAGCAGCGCGCTGCAACCGAGCACCACCAGCATCGTGATCAGCGCGATCCACTGGTCCTGCGGCCAGTAGGTGGAGGCGACCACCGGGGCGAGGTTGAAGCCGATCAGCATCACCACCGCCCCCGAGACGGCGGGCGGCAGCAGCCGGTGCACCACCTGCGCGCCGACGAAGTGGATCAGCAGGCCGACGCCCGAGAGCACCAGCGCGCACACCAGCAGCGCGCCGGTGACCGCCGAGCTGTCCCCGCCCCCGGCGCGGATCACCGCCACCACGCCCACGAAGGAGGCGCTGCTGCCCAGGTAGCTGGGGATCTTGCCCTGCACGATCAGCAGGAACAGGATGGTGGCCACCCCGGAGACCATGATCGCCAGGTTGGGGTCCAGCCCCATCAGCACCGGGAACACGAACGTCGCGCCGAACATCGCGACCACGTGCTGGGCGCCGAGCCCGACGGTGCGCCCCCAGGACAACCGCTCGTCCGGGGCCACCGCCTCACCGGGCCGCGGGGTGCTGCCGTCCCCGTGCAACCGCCAGCCGATGCCGAGCTTGGCGCCGAGTCCCTGCCGCATGGCGTGCCTTCCTGCTCCACCCGCCGCGCGGGCCAGTGATGTCGCGCGGAACTCTACAAAGCAGGTGCGGTGTGACCAGCGCCGCCACGGCGATGTGACCGGCCGTGCACCGCCGGTGGCTGATCGCAGCGGTGCTCAGCCCACGGCCGGGATGATCTGCTCGCCGTAGGTGTCCACTGTGGTGTCGATGGCGTCGTGCATGGCGTAGATCGCGAACTGGTCCACTCCCGCGTCGCGGAGCTCCCGCAGCTTGGCCACGTGCTGCTCGGGCGTCCCCAGCAGGCAGAACCGGTCCACGATCTCGTCGGGCACGAAGTCGGTGCTGCGGTTGCCCGCCCGGCCGTGGTGGGAGTAGTCGTAGCCCTCCCGCTCCTTGATGTAGTCGGTCAGCTCGGTGGGCACCGCCGCCGCGGCGTCGCCGTAGCGGGCGACCAGGTCGGCCACGTGGTTGCCGACCATGCCGCCGAACCAGCGGCACTGCTCGCGGGCGTGCGCGAGGTCCTCGCCGACGTAGGCCGGGGCCGCCACGCACACGGTGATCGACGCCGGGTCGCGCCCCGCTTCGCGCGCGGCCTGCCGGACGTGGTCGACCATCCAGCGCGTCAGGTACGGATCGGCGAGCTGCAGGATGAACCCGTCGGCCTGCCGCCCGACCAGCTCCAGCGCCTTGGGGCCGTAGGCGCCCATCCAGACCGGCAGGTGCCCGTCGCGCACCCACGGCAGCCGCACCGGCGTGCCGTGCAGCTGCACCTCGCGCCCCTCGGCGAGCTCCTTGATCACGTGCATGGCCTGCTCCAGGGTGGCCAGCGTGGTCGGGTGCCCGCCGGTCACCCGCACCGCCGAGTCACCGCGGCCGATGCCGCACACCGTGCGCGGCCCGAACATGTCGTTGAGCGTGGCGAAGGTCGACGCGGTGACGGTCCAGTCCCGGGTGACCGGGTTGGTGACCATCGTGCCGACCCGCAACCGCTCGGTGGCGGCCAGGATCTGGCTGTGCACGACGAACGGCTCCTGCCACAGCACGCAGGAGTCGAACGTCCACCCGTGGCTGAAGCCGAGCTCCTCGGCACGGCGCATCCGCTCCACCACCGACCACGCGGGTGGATCGGTCTGCAAGACGAGCCCGAAGTCCATGACGCATCCCTTCCGCGCTCAGATCAGGTACTGGCAGGTGTCCCGGGTGAGGAAGCGGCCGTGGCCCGCCCGGCCGAGGTACTCGCCGTCGTCGACGACGACCCGGCCGCGGGACAGCACGGTGCGGACCGCGCCGGTGATCTGCTTGCCCTCGTAGGCGTTGTAGTCGACGTTCATGTGGTGGGTCCGCGCCGAGAGAACCTGCTCGCGGTCCGGGTCGTAGATCACGATGTCGGCGTCCGCGCCCGGCGCGATGGTGCCCTTGCGGGGGTGCAGGCCGAACATCCGCGCCGGGGTGGTGCAGGCCAGCTCGACCCAGCGGCGGCGGCTGATGTGGCCGTCCACCACCGCCTGGTGCAGCAGGTCGACCCGGTTCTCCACGCCCGGGATGCCGTTGGGGATCTTGGAGAAGTCCCCGCGGCCCAGCTCCTTCTGGTCCTTGAAGCAGAACGGGCAGTGGTCGGTGGAGACCACCGACAGGTCGTTGGTGCGCAGCGCCCGCCACAGGTCGGCCTGGTGCTCGGCGGGGCGCAGGGGCGTCGAGCAGACGAACTTCGCGCCCTCGAACTCCGGCCGGTCCAGGTCGTCCAGGCTGAGGAACAGGTACTGCGGGCAGGTCTCGCCGAAGACGTTCAGCCCGGCGTCCCGGGCCCGGGTGAGCTCCGCGACCGCTTCGGCGGCCGAGACGTGCACGACGTAGAGCGGCGCACCGGCCACCCTGGACAGCTGGATCGCCCGGTGGGTCGCCTCGGCTTCCAGCAGCGGGTGCCGCACCCGCCCGTGGTAGCCGGGGTCGGTCCGGCCCGCTGCCAGCGCCTGCTGGACCAGCACGTCGATCGCGATGCCGTTCTCGGCGTGCATCATCGTCAGCGCACCGTTGTCCGCGGCCTGCTGCATGGCGCGCAGGATCTGCCCGTCGTCGCTGTAGAACACCCCCGGGTACGCCATGAACATCTTGAAGCTGGTGATCCCCTCGGCGACCAGCGCGTCCATCTCCTTGAGCGCGTCGTCGCCGACGTCGGAGAGGATCATGTGGAAGCCGTAGTCGATCGCGCACCGCCCGTCGGCCTTGGCGTGCCAGGCGTCGAGCCCCTCGCGCGGCGAGCCGCCCACCGGCTGGATCGCGAAGTCCACGATCGTCGTCGTGCCGCCCCACGCCGCCGCCCGGGTCCCGGTTTCGAAGGTGTCGGAGGCGAAGGTGCCGCCGAAGGGCATCTCCATGTGGGTGTGCCCGTCCACCCCGCCCGGGATCACGTAGTGCCCCTCGGCGTCGAGCACGGCGTCGGCCGCGGGCACCCACTGCTCGGCGATCTCGGGTGCGGCGATCGCGGCGATCCGCTCGCCGTCGACGAGCACGTCCGCGCGGACCTCCTCGGTCGCGGTGATCACCAGGCCACCGCGGATGACCGTCCGGCTCATCGCTGCCCCGCTTTCTCCAGTGCTGCCAGCAGGATCCGGGCTCCTTCGCGCGCCTCCGGCTCGGTGAGGCTCAACGGCGGCGCGATGCGCAGCACGTTGCCGTCCAAGCCGCCCTTGCCGATGAGCAGGCCGCCGCGCCGGGTCTCCTCCAGCACCTCGGTGGCCAGCTCCGGGGCCGGAGCACCATCAGCGCGCACGAGCTCGACGCCGATCATCAGCCCCTTGCCGCGCACGTCGGCCACCGCCGGGATCCGGCCCACCGCGTCGTCGAGCAGCCCGCGCAGGACCGCCCCGACGCGCGCGGCGTTGCCCTGCAGGTCGTGGGCGATCAGGTGGTCCAGGTTGGCCAGCGCCCCGGCCGCGGTGATCGGGCTGCCGCCGAAGGTGGAGATCGAGTTGGCCCGGACGCTGTTCATCACCTCGGCGCGCGCGATGACCCCGCCGACCGACAGGCCGTTGCCGATGCCCTTGGCGAAGGTGACGATGTCCGGCGCGCCGTTGGCGTCGTGCGCCTGCCAGCCCCAGAAGTGCTCGCCGGTACGACCCCAGCCGGTCTGCACCTCGTCGCTGATCCACAGGATGCCGTGCCGGTCGAGCACCTCCTTGAACCGCGCGAACAACCCGTCGGGCGGCACCGCGAACCCGCCGACGCCCTGGATCGGCTCGGCGATCAGGCACGCCACGGTGCCGTGCAGCTGGTCGAGCACGTCCTCCAGGTCCGCTGCGCAGGCGTCGGTGAACTCCGCGTCGGGCAGGTCGGCGAGCGGGGTGCCGCGCCGGCGGCTGCCGTGCACGTAAGCGGTCTGCACCGGCGACAGGCTCGTCGGGGACCAGCTGCGGTTGCCGGTCACGGCCAGCGCCGAGAACGAGCGGCCGTGGTAGCTGTTGCGCAGGGCCAGCACCTGGTTCGAGCCGCGGTGCGCGGTGGCCAGCAGCAGCGCGGTGTCGTTGGCCTCGGTGCCGCTGGTCGTGAAGAACACCCGCGGGTCGTCGATGCCGGAGAGCTCGGCGACCCGTTCGGCCAGCTCGACCATCGGCCGGTTGAGGTAGAGCGTCGAGGTGTGCAGGACCTTGCCCGCCTGCTCGCGGACCGCGGCGGTGACCTCCGGCAGCGCGTGCGCGGTCATCGTGGTGAGGATCCCGCCGAAGAAGTCCAGGTACCGGTTCCCCTCGGCGTCCCAGACGTGCCGCCCCTCGCCGCGCTCGACGTCGATGGGCTCGTCGTAGTACAGCGCCAGCCACTCGGGCAGCACAGCGCGGTGCCGCTTGGCCAGCTCGGCGTGCGTGCTCGTCATCTGCTCCCCCTCACGGCTCGATCAGCGGCTGGTAGGCGTCGGGGCGCCGGTCGCGGTAGAACGCCCACTTCTGGCGGACCTCGTCGATCAGGTCGAAGTCCAGGTCGCGGACCACCAGCTCCTCCTCGGTGCCGCTGGCCGGTTCGCCCACGAACTGCCCGTAGGGGTTCACGAAGTAGCTGGTGCCGTAGAAGTCGTTGTCGCCGTACTCCTCCACGCCGACCCGGTTGATCGCCGCGATGAAGTACTCGTTGGCCACCGCCGCGGCGGGCTGCTCCAGCTTCCACAGGTAGGACGACAGCCCGCGGCTGGTCGCCGACGGGTTGTAGACCAGCTGCGCCCCGGCCAGCCCGAGCGCCCGCCAGCCCTCCGGGAAGTGCCGGTCGTAGCAGATGTAGACGCCGACCCGGCCGACCGCGGTGTCGAACACCGGCCAGCCGAGGTTGCCGGGCCGGAAGTAGTACTTCTCCCAGAACCCGGGCAGGTGCGGCAGGTGGTGCTTGCGGTACTTGCCGAGGTAGCTGCCGTCGGCGTCGATGACCGCGGCGGTGTTGTAGTAGAAGCCGGGCCCGTCGACCTCGTAGACCGGGACGACCAGCACCATGCCGGTCTCCCGCGCCAGCGCGCACATCCGCTGCACGGTCGGCCCGTCCGGCACCGCCTCGGCCCACCGGTGGTGCTCGGGCTCCTGCACCTGGCAGAAGTACGGCGCGTTGAACACCTCCTGGAAGCCGATGATCTTCGCCCCCTGCGCGGCGGCGGCACGGGCGTGCGCCTCGTGCTGCTCGACCATCGACGCGGTGTCCCCGGTCCACTTCGCCTGGACCAGGGCGGCACGAACGAGGTTGGACATGGTTGCGCTGCACCCCTTCGGTCGGTGAAGCCAGAACGAGCCGATCGGCCCACCCACCGAAGGTATGACCACCCACCACCACGCGCAATGATCGTCCGGTTACGCAGTGTTCCCACTTCGCCCGCCGACCACCCCGGGCATGCGGCGATGCCGCGAGCACCCCGGCGCCCCGCCCGCCCGAATTCCATCGAACAGGCGAAGCGCCGGTGTGTCGTTCCGGACGGCCGCACCCGAACCCACCGGATCGGCGCCGCACGCCCCTGGTCGTCCACTGTGGTCACAGCGGGGGTTCGAGGTGGGACCAGGGGGTTTCGGCTTCGATCTGGGCCGCCAGGGCCAGCAGGGTCGGTTCGGCGCCGAGGCCGCCGACGAACTGGACGCCCAGCGGCAGGCCGGCCGGGGTCCGGTAGGTGGGCACGCTCATGGCCGGGCGGCCGGTGATGTTGGCCAGCTGGGTGAAGGGGACCTTCTCCAGGTTCTTCAGCACCACGCCGTCGACCGGCTTGGTCCGCGCCACCTTGCCCGCCAGGCCCGCCTTCAGCAGCAGCGCGATCGCCCTGCGCAGGAGCGGGGGCGTGTCGAGCTCGCCGATCCGGGCCGGCGGGTGGGCCAGGGTCGGGGTCAGCAGCAGGTCGTAGCGGTCGTGGAAGTCGGCGAGCGCGCGGTTGTAGCCGTTCCACCGGTCCAGCGTCGCGACGTACTCGGTCGCCCTCATCTCGCGGCCCGCCGCGGCGATCAGCCTGGTGTCGAGCTCGAAGTCGTCCACCGCCGCGCCGAGGGTGCGCCGCGCGCCGTCCACCGCGTGGGCCGCCTGGGCGAACCACACCGCGAGGAAGTCGCGGGAGAGCTGGCGGCCGTCGATGGCGGGCTCGGCCTCCTCGACGTCGTGGCCCAGCCCGGACAGCAGCGCCGCGGTGTCCTTGACCGCCGCGACCGCGTGCGGGCTCACCGGGAAGCCCAGCGGCGAGCGGCAGGTGAAGCCGATCCGCAGCCGTCCCGGCTCGCGCCGGGCGCACTCGGCGTAGGAGGTGTCCGGCCGGGCCGCGAGGTACGGGCCGCCGGGGTCGGGGCGGGCGGTGAGCACGTCGAGCATGACCGCCGTGTCGCGCACCGTCCGGGAGAGCACCCCGTCGGTGGCGCCGCCGTGCATGTGCTCGGCGTGGTCCGGTCCGGCGGGCACCAGCCCGCGGCCGGGCTTCAGCCCGAACAGGCCGCAGCACGCCGCCGGGATGCGGATCGAGCCGCCGCCGTCGCTGGCCCCGGCCACCGGCACGATGCCCGCCGCGACCGCGGCTGCCGCACCTCCGGACGAGCCGCCGGGCGTGTGGCCGGTGTGCCACGGGTTGCGGGTCGGGCCGCTGGCCTCCGGTTCGGTGATCCCCTTCGCCCCGAACTCCGGGGTGCTGGTGCGGCCGAAGATCACCAGCCCGGCGTCCAGCCAGCGCTCGACGGTGGCGCTGTGCCGGGCCGCGGTGGTTCCGCGGGTGGACCGGGATCCGGCGCCGGTCCGCACCCCGGCGTAGTCCTGGTGCAGGTCCTTGAGCAGGAAGGGCACCCCGGCCAGCACACCGCTCAGCGGCTGGGCCGCCCGCTCGCGCGCGATGTCGAACATCGGCCGCACGATCGCGTTGAGCCGACCGTTGACCTGCTCGGCGCGCTCGATCGCCGTCTCCAGCAGTTCGCGCGGCGCCACCTCACCGCGGCTGACGAGTTCGGCCAGGCCCACGGCGTCGAAGCGCCGGTACTCCGCGTAGTCCATCCGTCCACGCTGGCACGGAGTTGATGTTTCTCCAACCCCCGCGCGCTCAGCTGCCCAGGCCGAGGCCGCGCCGGTCCAGGTAGGTCAGCCAGCGGCCCCGGCGGCCCGCGTTCTCGTCGGCGCGGGCCAGGGCCCGGCGGGTCAGCTGGACCAGCGGCCAGCGCAGCGGTTCCGGCGGGAAGGGCGTCGGCGCGCGGCGCACCAGCTCCAAGCGGGTCCGCTCGGTGTCCTCGCCCCACAGCAGGTCCAGCACGGTTCGCGCGCCGAAGCGGGACGCGGCCACGCCGAGACCGGTGTAGCCGACCGCGTAGGCGATCCGGCCGGTGCGGCCGATCAGCGGGGTGAACCGGGTCGTGGAGTCGATCGGCCCGCCCCAGCGGTGGGTGAACCGCACGCCCGCCAGCTGCGGGAAGGTGCGGAAGAAGTTGCGCGCCAGCTGGCCGTGCGCCGCGTCGTGGCGGGCCAGGGCGGGATCGGTGCGCCCGCCGAAGTAGTACACCGCGTCGTAGCCGCCCCACAGGATCCGGCCGTCCGGTGTCGGGCGGTAGTAGTGGAAGCGGTTCGCGCTGTCGGTGACGCCCTGCCGGTCCCGCCAGCCCAGCTCCGCCCACTGCTGGTCCGACAGCGGTTCGGTCACCAGGACGTAGTCCCAGATCGGCAGCACGCGGCGGCGGATCGTGCGCAGCGGAGCGCGGAAGGCGTTGGTGCCCAGCACGACGCCGCCCGCGCGGACCACCCCGCGGGGCGTTCGCAGCCGTACCTGCCCGCCGCGCTCGCGCACCCCGCGCACCGGGCTGTCCTCGTGGATGCGCACGCCGAGGCGCTGCGCCGCGTCGGCCAGCCCCCAGGTCAGCCGCGCCGGGTCGACCAGGCCACCGGCGTCGGGCAGCCGCACTCCCGCCCGGTAGGTCGGCGAGTTGATGTCGGCGCGGACTCCCCCGGCGCCCAGGAAGCGGGCGTCCATCCCGTGCTGCCGGTACAGCTCGGCTTCGTCGCTGAGCTCGCCGACCTCGTGCGGTTCGGTGGCCACGGCGGTCTTGCCGCACAACCTCAGGTCGGCGTCGATGTCCTGGTCGCGGACGAACTTCTCGATCTCCAGCAGGTTCTCGCGCCCGAGGGCGACCAGCCGGTCCAGCTCGCCGGGCCAGTGCAGCGCGCCGTGCGCGAGACCGTGCGTCAGGGATTCGGACAGGAACCCGCCGTTGCGGCCGCTGCCGCCGTGCCCGAGCCGGTGCGCTTCGAGCAGCAGCACGTCCAGCTCGGGGCGGCGCTGCTTGGCCAGGATCGCCGTCCACAGCCCGGTGAACCCGCCGCCGACCACCACCAGGTCCGCGCGGTCGTCACCGGCGAGGGGTTCGCGCGGCTCGGGGCGGTCGGCGCGGTCGGTCCAGTGCACGGCGACGGCGGCGTAGGCCAGCGCTTTCCCGGGCTGTGCTGCGCTCATCGGCGGCTACTCCCACCAGGGGCGGTAGCCGACACCGTGCTTGGCCACGCGCTGGACGTCGCGGCGCAGTTCCCGGGTCTCGCGCGCCACCCCCGGCGGGAACCCGTGCTTGAGGGCGCGGTGCTCGGCGGTCTCGCCCATGTAGCAGACCGAGTAGAACAGGCCGACCAGCAGCCCCAGCAGGATCGCGCTGAGCCTGATCTCCAGCGGGCCGGGCAGCAGCACCAGCAAGCAGAACGGCGCCAGCTGGGTCAGCGCGCGGAAGATGTGCCGCAGCACCCAGGTGCGGCAGGTGACGTCGTGCAGCACCCACTCGGCGCAGCGGTCCGGCAGCCTGCCACCGAAGGCGTACCAGACCCATTGCGCTGGATTGGGCCGATTGGTCGCCATGCTCTCCAGGCTAGTCGTCGGGGGGTTCGACCGGGCCGCCCGTTCGGCCGGTCCTGCTCGCCGCCGAATCCTAGCCACCCCGCCCGGCGACCGGTTCGGCCGAACCCGCGTCACCCCGGACGGCGAACCGCGTCCCACCGGTAACGAAACCGGTCGTGGACCGATGTTCACAGCAGAAGGGGTGAGAGACGTGTTCGTGGTCGTCGTGGCGCTGTTGTTGGTCGTGGTCCTGGGTGCGGTGATGTTCACCGACGTGTTCGACGGGAAGGGGTCGTCGGACCGCCGGAGCCTCAAGCACCTGGTGGCGGAGCTGAAGCGGGGCATCCGCACGCCCAGCCACCGCTGAACTGTCCGAAGTGGACGTCAGGCCCGGCCGTCGGCCGGGCCTGTTCGCGTCAGAGCATGCCGCGGCGGGCGAGGTTGCCGATCAGGGCCCGCACCCCGAAGGTCCACTGCGGACAGTCCTCGGATCGGGCCACCCGGTTGACCAGGGTGCCCAGCTCCGGGGTGGAGATGCGGACCACGTCGCCGGTGCGGTGGGTGAAGCCCGCGCCGGGCGCGCCGCGGTCCTCGGTCGGGGCGAACAGCGTGCCGGTGTAGAGGATCAGGCCGTCCGGGTACTGGTGGTGGGCGCCGAGCGCGGCGCGGGACAGCTCCACCGGGTCGCGGCTGATCTCCCGCATCGAACTGGCTCCGGCGAGCACGAAGCCGTCCTCGCCGATCACCTCCAGGCGCACCTCCAGGGCGCGCACGTCGTCGAGCCCGAACGAGTCGTCGAACAGCCGCAGGAACGGCCCCAGGGCGGCCGAGGCGTTGTTGTCCTTGGCCTTGGGCAGCAGCAGGGCGCTTCGCCCCTCCACGTCGCGGAGGTTCACGTCGTTGCCGAGCGTCGCTCCGACGATGCGGCCGTCCGAGCGGACCGCCAGCGCCACCTCGGGTTCGGGGTTGTTCCACTCCGAGCCCGCCGCGATGCCGACCTCGGCGCCGACGCCGACCGCCGCCAGCAGCGGGGCCTTGGTGAAGATCTCCGGGTCCGGGCCGAGCCCGACCTCCAGGTACTGCGACCACAGCCCGTCGCGGACCAGCACCTCCTTGACCGCCCGCGCCTGCGCCGAGCCCGGCACGACCGCGGCGAGCGCACCGCCGATGGCCCGCTCCACCTGGGCCCGGACCTCGGCGGCCCGCGCCGCGTCACCACCGGCGCGCTCCTCGATGACCCGCTCCAGCATGCTCTTGACGAAGGTCACCCCGGCGGCCTTGAGCACCTGCAGGTCGGCCGGGGCCAGCAGGTGCGCTCCGCGGGCACCGGCGAGGGTGTCGGCGAGGACCTGCGGCAGCGGCCAGCTCTTGCGGGCCGGTGCGGACCTGGCCAGGTGCACCGCGTCGGGGTGTTCCAGCAGGTCGGCGAGGGTCGGGGTCACCGCGGTGAGGTCCACGAGTTCGTCCCCGCGGACCGCGACCACGGCGGGCCCGTCCTCCTCCGGGTCGTGCAGCCGCCCGACCAGCGTGGCCGCGGTGCGGTCGGCGGGCAGGACGTCGAGGGCGTTGTCGAGCAGTTCCACGCGCACCCCTCCCGGTCGGTGTTGATCGAGGAGGGTACCCGGCCGGACGGCCCCGTCCGAGCGGCTGACCAGTGATGATCTTGCCCGGGGGCTGGCGGGGCGGATCAGCGGTCACGTAGGGTTCGACCGGACCGCCTCACCCGTTCGAGTGAGGCGGGTGGACTTGTCGACCAACCAGGTGGGGTGACAACAAGTGGGCAGTTCGTCGTTGCCTCGAACCCGCGGCCGCCACCGGCGCGTGCGGCCCAAGACGTGGCACCGCACAACTCCCCCGCGCTTGCTCGGCTACGCCGTCGCGGTCTTCGTCACCGCGATCGCGGTCAGCAGCGCGCACCACGGCACCGCCGCCGCTCCCGTCCCCGCACCTCAGGCCGCAGCCCCGCAACCGGCCGCGCAGTTCCTGCCGCCCCAGCCCACCTCGACCGCACCGGACCTCAACCGCGTGGAGCCGGTCGTGCTCGCCGAAGCACCGCCGCAGGTCCCCGAGACCACGAGCAGGCCCGAGCCCACCGCCGACCCGGAGCCCGCGCCGGTCCGCACGAGCGAGACCCCGGAGCCCGAGGTGCAGCCGACGACCACCTCGGCGCCCACGACGACGAGCTCGCCCGCGAGCAGCCTCCCCTCGGAGACCTCCGAACCGACGCAGCCCTCCGAGACCGCACCTCCCTCGGACACGGCGCCGCCGTCGGAGGAGCCGAGCGAGACCGCTCCCCCGTCGGAGACGCAGCCGCCGACCCGCTCCGAGCCGGAGCGCCCGCGCCTGCTGCCCCGCATCGGCGACGTCGTCGACGGGCTCACCCGGCCGCTGCTGGGCGGTTAGCCGTCGCGATCCGCGGCACCCGGTGGGACAGTTGATCCCGAGGGGGTGCCGCCATGGACGTCATCGCGATCACCGGTGGAACCGGACACCTCGGGCGCGAGCTCGTGCGCCTGCTCAAACCCGAGCACCAGGTCCGGATCCTCACCCGCCGCCCCGGCACCGATCCCGAGGTGGAGTGGGTGCAGGGCGACCTCGCCACCGGCGAGGGCGTGCCGGAACTCGTCGCCGGTGCGACCACCGTGGTGCACGCGGCCACCTGCTCCCCCGCCGCGCAGCGCGGCTTCATGCACCCGGTCGACTTCTGGCGCAGCCCGCCCGACGTGGACGTGGACGGCACCAGCCGGTTGCTGGAGGACTCCACCGCTGCGGAGGTGCAGCACTTCCTCTACGTCTCCATCGTCGGCGTGGACCGGCCCGCGCTGCCCTACCTGCGGCTGAAGCACACCGCCGAGGAGCTGGTCAGCGTCTCCGACCTGCCGTGGTCCACGGTGCGCGCCACCCAGTTCCACTGGCTGCTGGACCGGATGCTCAACCGCGCAGCGCGGCTTCCGATCCTGCCGCTGCCCGCGGCGCTGCCCACCCAGCCGGTTGACGCCCGGGACTTCGCGGAGTACCTCGTGGAGTGCATCGGCAACGGCCCCGGCGGTCGGCGGGAGGACTTCGGCGGGCCCGAGGTGCTCACCCTCGGCGATGCGCTGCGCACCTGGCAGGCCGCCCGCGACAAGCACCGGAAGACCTTCGAGGTGCCCGCGCCGCGGCGGTTGCGGCGGATCGCCTCGGACATGACCTGCCCCGGCGCGCGGCGCGGCCGGATCACCTGGGCGGACTGGCTGCGCACCCACCCCGCCGAGTGACCATCCACATCGGACACCCGCGGGCCCGGTGCCCGGGGACCCGCCGCGGCCGCCTACGATTCTCGTCGTACGGGGTACGGAGGTGCGATGGCGAGCGAGTACAGCGGTGGCGGTGATCCGGTGCGCAGCCTGGCGCTGCTGTGGCGCACCCAGGACGGGCCGAGCAGCGGCCGCCGGGGGCGCTCCGACCTGAGCGTGGACCGCATCGTCCGCGCCGGGATCGAGATCGCCGACGCCGACGGGCTCGCGGCGCTGTCCATGCGCCGGGTGGCCGACCACCTCGGCGTCGGCACCATGTCGCTGTACACCTACGTGCCGGGCAAGGCCGAGCTGATCGACGTCATGCTCGACACCGTCTACGGCGAGACCGCCCGCCCCGAGCCCGGCACGACCGGCTGGCGCGAGCAGCTCACCGGGATCGCGCGGGAGAACTGGGCGCTCTACCACCGCCACCCGTGGATGCTGCAGGTCGCGGCCGGTCGCGCGGTGCTGGGCCCGAACGCCATCGCGAAGTACGACTACGAGCTGAACGCGCTCACCGGTCTCGGCCTCACCGACGTCGAGGTCGACGCCACGCTGAGCCTGGTGCTCGGGCACGCCGAGGCGGCGGCCCGCCGCGCGGTGGAGGCCAAGCAGGTCGAGCAGCGCAGCGGGATGACCGACGAGCAGTGGTGGCGCGCGCACGCGCCCCTGCTCGGCCAGCTGATGGACCCGCAGCGCTACCCGACCGCGTCCCGCATCGGCTCGGCCGCCGGGGAGGCCCACGGCTCGGCGCACGACCCCGAGCACGCCTTCGAGTTCGGCCTGCAGCGCATCCTCGACGGCGTCGAAGCCCTCATCGCCCAGCGGTGAGACCGGCCGCCACTTGGTCTTCCGTCTTCGAAGCGGCGCCAGCCGCTCAGCCCACCCCCGCAACCGGCACCGCCGCGGGTTCTCAGACGTCGCCTGGCGAGGACAGCCCGTTCGTCGTGTATTGGACATCCCGCAGCCAGGCGGCGTCTGAGGTTCCGCCACCCGCACCGCCACGCAGAACGCGTGCGGAGAAAGAACTTCAGGCGATCTTGACCAGCATCTTGCCGGTGTTCTCGCCGCGGAGCAGGCCCAGGAAGGCCTCGGGGGCGTTGCGCAGGCCGTCCACGACGGTCTCCCGGTAGCTGATCTTGCCGTCGCGCAGCCAGCCGCCGACCTCGGCGAAGAACTGGTCCTTGAGGTGCGCGCGGTCGCCGACGATGAAGCCCTCCAGGCGCAGGCGCTTGGTGACCAGCTTGAACATGTTGTTCGGGCCGGGCTGCGGCTCGGTGTTGTTGTACTGGGAGATCATGCCGCACTCGGCGACCCGGCCGAAGTCGTTGAGCACGTCGATCGCCGCTTCCAGGTGCTCGCCGCCGACGTTGTCGAAGTAGACGTCGATGCCCTCCGGCGCGGCCGCGCGCAGCTGCTCGACGACCGGTCCGTCGTGGTAGTCGAAGGCGGCGTCGAAGCCGACCTCCTCGGTGAGGTAGCGGACCTTCTCCGGCGACCCGGCGCTGCCGATCACCCGGGAGGCGCCGCGCAGCTTGGCGATCTGCCCGACCATCGAGCCGACCGCGCCCGCCGCCCCGGAGACGAACACGACGTCGCCCTCCTTCTGCTGCGCGACGTCGACCAGGCCGACGTAGGCGGTCATGCCGGGCATGCCGAGCGCGTAGAGGTAGGCGTTCAGCGGTGCCGCCTGCGGGTCGACCTTGACCGCGCGCTCGGCCTTGACCACCGCGTGGTCGCGCCAGCCGAGGTCGTGCAGCACGTGGTCGCCGGGCTGGAAGCCCTCGGCGTTGGAGGTCACCACCTCGCCCACCGCGCCGCCCTGCAGCGCCTTGCCCACCTCGAAGGGCGGCACGTAGGACTTGCCCTCGTTCATCCGGCCCCGCATGTACGGGTCGACGCTCATCACCAGGTTGCGCACCAGCAGCTGGCCGTCGCCGGGCTGCGGGGTGTCGACCTCGACGACGTCGAAGTTGTCCGGGGTCGGCCAGCCCTTCGGGCGGGACGCCAGGCGGATCTCCAGGCCCTTGCTCATCGGTTCTCCTCCACGGGACGGGTTCGGCACCAACCCTACCGAAAGTGTCAGTGACTGCCAATTGTCGGCCGATGACTTATGTCTCGGTCTGCCGCAATGGCAGAATGGACGGCATGAGCGTCCCGACAGACCAGGGTGGCCTACGCGCCCGCAAGAAGCAGCGCACCCGCGCGGCCCTGATCGACGCGGGACTGGACCTGTTCCTCGCCAACGGCTACGAGGCGACCAACGTCGACGAGATCGCCGCCGCGGTCGAGGTCTCCTCGCGCACCTTCTTCCGCTACTTCGCCAGCAAGGAGGACATCGCGCTGGCCAAGGGCGCCGAGTTCGACGAGCTGCTGCTGGACGCCCTGACCTCCCGGCCCGCCGAGGAACCCCCGCTGACCGCGCTGCGGCACGCGATGCTGGGCATGCTCCGCGAAGCCGCCGCCGACTCCGGCGTCCAGCGGTTCTTGAGCACGCAGCACCTGATCAACAAGACGCCCGCCCTGCTGGCCGGGAACCTCCGGCGGGCCGCGGGCACCGAGGAGCGGCTGACCACCGAGATCGCCCGCCGCCAGGGCGTGGACCCCGATCAGGACATGCGGCCGCGGGTGCTCGTCGCCGCGGTCTGCGGGGCGCTGCGCATCGGCCTGGAGGCGACCTGCGCCGATCCCAGCCGCGAGCTGGGGCGGATGGTCGAGCTCGTCGAGCAGGCCATCGACCTGGCCACCGCCGGGATCCCGCAGCGCTGGGGAGACGACCCGCGCCGCTGGTGACTACGATCACCGGCAGCCGAACGGGAGGAGCTCGATGGGCGAGATCGTGAGCGCGGCCGACGTGCAGGACGCCGCCGACCGGCTGGCGGGCGTCGCGCACCGCACCCCGGTGATCACCTCCAGCACGCTGAACGAGCTGGTCGGCGCCGAGGTCTTCGTCAAGTGCGAGAACTTCCAGCGGATGGGCGCGTTCAAGTTCCGCGGCGCCTACAACGCGATCTCCCGGCTGAGCCGGGAGCAGCTGCGGCGCGGGGTCGTGGCGTACTCCTCCGGCAACCACGCGCAGGCCGTGGCGCTGGCCTGCCGGTTGCTCGGCACCACCGCGGTGATCCTGATGCCCGCCGACGCCCCGGCCGCCAAGCTCGCCGCCACCCGCGGCTACGGCGCGGAGGTCGTCACCTTCGACCGCTACACCGAGGACCGCGAGCAGCTCGGCCGCGAGCTCGCCGACCGGCGCGGGCTCGCGCTGGTCCCGCCGTACGACCACCCGCACGTCATGGCCGGTCAGGGCACCACCGCGCTGGAGCTGCTGGCCGAGACCGGGCCGCTGGACGCGCTCGTGGTGCCGGTCGGCGGCGGCGGGTTGATCGCCGGGTGCTCGACGGCGGCCAAGGCGCGGCACCCGGAGATCCGCGTGGTCGGGGTCGAACCCGACACCGCCGACGACACCCGTCGTTCACTCGCCGCGGGTGAGCGGGTGGCGACTCCGGTGTCGCGCACCATCGCCGACGGGCTGGCCGTCGCCACACCGGGCGAGCTGACGTTCTCGGTGAACCGGCGGCTGGTCGACGAGATCGTCCTGGTCTCCGACGACGAGATCCGCGCGGCGATGCGGCTGGCCTTCGAGCGGTTGAAGCTGGTGGTCGAGCCCAGCGGCGCGGTCGGCATCGCGGCGCTGCTCTCCGGCCGGATCACCGCGCCGCGAGTGGGCGTGGTGGTCTCCGGCGGCAACGTCGGGGTCGAGCGCTTCGCCGAGCTGCTGGGCTGATCACAGCCGCGGCCAGGGGCGCTGGGGCGGGCGGAGCTGCTCGTAGGCGCTGGCCAGGCGGAGCACGCCGACGTCGTCGAAGCGGCGGCCCGCGATCTGCAGGCCGATCGGCAGCCCGTCCGAGGTCCAGCCGCAGTTGACCGACACCGCGGGCTGCCCGGACATGTTGTAGGGCAGCGTGAACGCGATGTGCTCCATGCCGCGCAGCGGGTCGCCGGTCGGGTACGCCTGCTCCGCGGGGAACGCCGGGATCGGCGCGACCGGGGACAGCACGTAGTCGAAGTCGCGGACCACCCGGTTGGCCGCCGCCGAGATCGCGTCCATCTGGCTGAAGCCGTGGAACACCTGGGCCGCCGTGGCCCCCCGCGCGCTGCCCGCCCACTGCGCGATGCCCGGCAGGACCGCCGCCCGCCGCTCGGCGGGCAGCGCCGAGATGTCCGTCCAGGACCGGAAGCGCCAGAACAGGTCCATGCCGTCGAGCATCTCGCGGGACAGGAACGGGTCGATCGGCTCCACCGACGCACCGGCCGACTCCAGCAGCTGGGCCGCCCCGGCGACCGCGGCGGTGACCTCGGGTTCGACGGGCAGGCCGACGCGGTGGTCCAGCAGCAGGGCGATGCGCAGCCCGCGGACCTCCCCGTCGAGCCCGGTCCAGTCGATGTCGGCCGGGGGCAGCGCGGTGTGGTCGCGGGCGTCAGGCGCGGCCAGCACCGAGGCCAGCAGCGCGGTGTCGGCGACGGTGCGGGTCATCGGCCCGACCACGCGCCCCGGGTAGGGCGGGTGGACCGGGATGCGGCCGAAGGTGGGTTTGAGGCCGACCACCCCGCACCACCCGGCGGGCAACCGGATCGAGCCGCCGATGTCGGTGCCCAGGTGCAGCGGTCCGTACCCGGCCGCGGCGGCCGCACCGGCCCCGGCGCTGGAACCGCCCGGCGTGCGGCCGAGGTTCCACGGGTTCCGGGCCAGGCGGTGGAAGCTCGACGCGCCCGAGGACAGCATCCCGTAGTCGGGCATGGTGGTCTTGGCGAAGATCACCGCGCCGCTCTCGCGCAACCGGGCCGCCGCCGGTGCGTCCTCCCGCGCCGGGACGAGCTCGGTGGCCGCCGTCCCCTGCGGGACCGGGGTGCCCTTGGTGGCGATGTTCTCCTTCACCGTCACCGGAACGCCGTCGACCGGACCTGCCGGTGCGCCGCTGCGCCAGCGCTGCTGCGCGGCCAGCGCCGCGGTGCGCGCCGACTCCGGGTCCAGCGCGTAAGTCGCGCACAGCTTCGGTTCGCAGGCGTCGACGCGCTCCAGCACGGCGTCGAGGACCTCCACCGGCGAGGTCTCCCCCGCCCGGTAGGCCGCCACCAGGTCCACCGCCGAGAGATCGGCCAACTCCGCCATACCCACCCTCTCCCTCGCTCGCGACCGGAAGTCCGAGTCTCGGCCACCGCACCCGGCGGGGAAAGTTGGCAAGGTGTCCGCGCCGGGCGCCGACACCGAGCACATCGTCGGTTGACAGGCGATCAGCTCGGCCTGCGGGTCCGCCCGCGGGCGCGCAGCTCGGCGTTGGGCAGCGCAGGCGCGGGCAGCGCGGGCTCCGGGTAGCCGTGCACGACGCCGAAGCGTCCGTCCGGGGCACCGGAAACGCGCCCCTGCTCCCACTCCTCGCGCGCCTGGACGACCTCGTCGTGCGAGCGGCCGACGAAGTTCCACCACATGACGATCTGCTCCTCGAACGGGACACCGCCGAGCAGCAGCGCCCGCCCCGGTCCGCCGGAGCCCAGTTCGATCTGCTCGCGGCCCCGCCCGAGGTAGAGCATGTCGCCGACGCGGACCGGGCGGCCGTCCACGGAGATCCCGTCGGACATCGCCAGCACGGCGTGCTCGAAGTCGGCCTCCAGCGGCAACTTCAGGGTGCGGCCCGCGGTGATCGACACCTCGGCGCCCATCAGCGGCGTGTAGGCGCGCGCCGGTGAGACCGCCTCGGCCAGCTCGCCCATCAGCACCGTCGCCGAACCGTCCGATGAGGACACCACCGGGAGGTCGCCGTGGTGCTCGAAGTGCGGCGCGACGTCGCGCTGCTCGCCGGGCAGCGCGACCCACAGCTGCGCGCCGTGCAGCACCGGGCCGTGCCCGGTCGGCGACTCCTCGGAGTGGGAGATGCCGCGGCCCGCGGTCATCAGGTTCAGCTCGCCCGGGCGCACCAGCTGCTCGTTGCCGAGGCTGTCGCGGTGCAGCACCTCGCCGTCGAGCAGCCAGCTGACCGTCTGCAGGCCGGTGTGCGGGTGCGGCGGGACCTGCATGCCCGGCTGACCGGCGATGTCGGCCGGGCCGTAGAAGTCGGCGAAGCACCAGGCCCCGACCATGCGCCGGTCGCGGTTGGGCAGCGTGCGGCCGACCATCATGGCCCGCGGCCCGCCCAGCGGGACGGTGCGCGGTTCGAGCAGCTCGGCCTCGAGGTCGGCCGCGGTCGCCGCGCCGCCGCAGCGCAGCTCGGCCGGTTGCTGTTCCACATTGCTCACCCGGTCAGCTTCCCCCACCGCGCGGATGGGGCACAATCGACCCGACCCGCCGCCGATGGTCCTGGAGGCCCGACCGTGACCGACCAGCCCGAGGTCGCCGACAACCCGGACGCCGAGCGGTTCGAGATCCGCGCCGACGGCGAGCTCGCCGGGTTCGCCGAGTACAAGCTGCGCCCGACGTCGATCGCTTTCGTGCACACCGAGGTCGACCCCCGCTTCGGGGGCCGCGGCCTGGGCGGGATCCTGGTCCGCGCGGCCCTGGACTCCGCCCGCGAGCGCGGCCTGGCGGTGCTGCCGTACTGCCCGTTCGTGCGCCGCTGGATCAGCAACCACGCCGACTACCTGGACCTGGTTCCCGCCGACAAGCGCGCGAAGTTCGAGCTCGAGGCCTCCACTGCGGACTGATCAGCCGACGGTCGCGCCGAAGACCAGGCCGAGCACGTAGGTGGCCGCGGCCGCCCCCGCGCCGATGCCGAGCTGGCGCAGCGCGCGGGGCAGCGGCGCGGCGCCCGACAGCACGCCGACGGTCGCGCCGGTGAGCATCAGCGCGAGCCCGACCAGCAGCACCGCCACCAGCACCGCCCACCCGCCGGACATGCCGAACAGGAACGGCAGAACCGGCACCAGCGCGCCGGAGGCGAAGAAGGCGAAGCTGGAGGTGGCGGCCTTGATCCCGGTGCCGACGACCTCGTGGTCGTCGGTGGACGGCTCGGCCGCTGGCACCGGTGGTCGCGGGTCGCGCAGCAGGGCGTCGGCGCGGCGCTGCGCCTCGTCGGCGGACATGCCCCTGGCCCGGTAGACCAGCGCCAGCTCGTTGGCGTCGACGTCGAGGTAGGGCACCACGGCGCGCGCCTCCGGGTTCGGCGAGGCCGCGGCCAGCAGCTCCCGCTGGGAGCGCACCGAGATGTACTCCCCGGCCCCCATCGACAGCGCCCCGGCGAGCAGTCCGGCCAGACCGGTCAGCAGCACCGTCTGGGTCGCGACGTTCCCGCCGATCACCCCGAGGACGAGCGCCAGGTTGCTCACCAGACCGTCGTTCGCGCCGAACACCGCGGCTCGGAAGGTGCCCGACACGCGGGCCCGGCCGCGGGCGGCCAGCGCGCGCACCACCTCCTCGTGGATGCGCTCGTCGGCGGCCATCGCCGCGGAGGCGTCGCGGTCCGAGCCGTACGGCGAGCGGCTCTCCGCGCGCTGGGCCAGGGCGAGCACGAAGACCGAACCGAAGCGGCGGGCCAGGAACACCAGCAGCCGCATCCGGAACTGGCCGCGGCGCTGCGGACCGGCCTCGTCGCCGAGCAGCTCCGCCCAGTGCGCGGCGTGGCGCTCCTCGGCCTCGGCCAGCCCGAGCAGGATCTCGCGCTCCTCGCCGGTGCGGCGGGCGGCGAGCTCCCGGTAGACCGCGGCCTCCTCGCGCTCGTCGGCGAGCCGACGCCGCCACCTGCGCACCGACCTCGCATCGGCCTTGGACGATCTCCCGCTCTCACGCACGCGCCCAGCCTCGCAGCCGATCACCGCGGCCACCAGTCGGCGGGTCAGCCGCCGAACGTCGGCTTGCGCTTCTCCAGGAACGCCTGCATCTGCTCGCGCGCGTCCGGGGACTGCGAGGTCCCGGCCATCACCTCGGTGGCGATCGCGTAGGCATCGGCCTCGGGCCGGTCCAGCTGGGCGTAGATGGTCTGCTTGCCCACCGCCTTCGCGTGCCTGCTCCCCCGCGTGGCGCGCGCGAGCAGGTCGTCCACCGCGGCGTCCAGCTCGTCGTCGGGCACCACCCGGTTGACCAGCCCCCAGCGCTCGGCCGTCGCGGCGTCGATCGGGTCACCGGTGAGCGCGAGCTCCATCAGCCGCTTGCGCCCGATCGACCGCGCCACCGGCACCGCCGGGGTGTGGCAGAACCAGCCGCCCTTGCCGCCGGGCAGCGCGAACGCAGCGGACTCGGCGGCCACCGCCAGGTCGCAGGAGGCGACCAGCTGGCACCCGGCGGCCATCGCCAGCGCGTGCACGCGGGCGATCACCACCTGCGGCACGGCGTGGATGGTGCGCATCAGCGACTCGCACAGCCGCAGCATCTCGCGCATCCCGGCCAGGTCCCGCTCGGCCATGTCGCCGAAGTCGTGCCCGGAGCTGAACACCGGCCCGGTGCCCGCGAGCACGATGCCGGTCGCCTTGGTCTCGGCGGCCGCCTCGAAGGCCTGCTTGAGCTCGGCCAGGTGCGCGAGCGACAGCGAGTTGCGCCGGTCCGGCCGGTTCATCGTGATGCGGACGGTCGCACCGTCCTGCTCGGACAGCAGGTGCTGGTACTGCGGGCTGCTCATCGGCGCTCCTTCGACCAGGAAAGGATTCCAGACACATTCTGTGCGGCGGTGCAAGTGGCAGCCCCCTGAGGGCTCGTACGCGACATCTCACGTGTCGAGCAGTCCCGCCTCTCCGCGATTTTCAGTGGTGGTTGCGTCCTGGATCAGACTCGCGTTGTGCGGTTTCTTGTGGCCGGGTTGCGTCACGGTCCCCTGAGGTGCGGTTGAGCAGGATTCCGGTTTGCCGCTCGGTCACTCCTCGGCGGGCAGCGCACCCATCGTCTGCAGGTGGGCCATCGAGCCGTAGCGGGCGACGAGGTGGTCGAACTCGGCCCGGTCGTGGAAGGTCAGCTGCCCGGCGCCGAACTCCTTGGCCACCTCCACCGCGTAGCGGGCCGCCGCGGCGATGTCGGTCTCGTGGCTGGCGCCGGTGGCGCAGCCGGGCACCGCGGTGGCCGCGACGATCGCCAGGCCGACCACCGGGGCGTCCGTCGCGGTGGCGGGCTGCAGGATCGAGTTGATGTGGTAGACGCCGTTGCCGTAGGGCGTGATGTCCTGCGTGGTCACCGGGTAGGTCACCAGCGGTTCACCGGTGACGGTCTCCAGCAGGGTGCCCAGCCGGTCGGCGACGCGCAGGACCCAGCCCTGCTTGACCGTCGGCGAGAGCGCCAGGCCCCGGTGGTTGATGATCCGGTTGCCCTTGGTGGTGTCGATGGACAGCACGGCGTCCATGTCGGCGGTGACCTCGTGGGCGTTCATGGTGGCGATGCCCACCGGCGAGTCCATGAACGGCACCGGTTCGTGCGGCCGGGTGGGCGCCGTCGGGCACACGTGGGTGCTGATCACCACGTCGCCGGGCAGCCGGTCCCCGCGGGCGCGCATCGCCAGCAGCTTCGCCGCGGCCGAGATGGCCGCCGCGGCGCCGTCGCCGTCGGAGACGAAGCCGGTCACCTCGGGCCGGGCGCCGATGCCGCCCAGCCTGCCGACCACGCCCAGCGTCGGGGCGTCGCCGCCCGCCGACCGGCCGCGGGTGCCGGGCACCCGGACCTGGACGAAGTCGGTGCTGCCCAGGTCGCCGCGGACGGTGGTGCTGGTGGCCAGGCCGCGCTCACCGGCCGCGCGGTCCAGGTGATCCACGACGTCGGCGCCGGTGACCTCCGGCGAGTCGAGCAGGTCCACCACGTCCAGGACGTACTTGAGCATCCGCAGTTCCTCTTGGCCGGGGCCGCACCGCCGGGGCAGGACGGGGGGCTGCCCGCGCGGTGCGGCCGGGTTCGACGGCGGCCGCCGGGTGCGGGCGGCCGCTCACCGACCACGGTGCTCGTCGGCCGGACCGCCGAGCAAGGAAATCCCGCTATCCGCAAAATGGGGGCATGCCGGACTTCGGAACCGACCGCCGCACCCCGCCCGGCCTGCCGCAGACCGCCGACCGGGCGCTGCAGGTCCTGCTGGCCTTCGACCGCGCGCACCCGGAGCGGGGCGTCACCGAGATCGCCGCGGAGTTCGGGTTGCACACCTCGGTCGCGCAGCGGCTGCTGGCGACGCTGACCCACCGCGGGTTCCTGGTGCGCAACGACGCCAACCGCCGCTACCGGATCGGCCCGGCCGCACTGCACCTGGGCCGGATGTGGGACCGCGCGGGCGCGCTGGACCTGCTGGTGCGGCCGCTGCTGGCCGAGCTGGCCGAGGACACCGGGCACAGCGTGCTGCTGGCGCTGCCGGACAGCGCGCACATGCGCTGCGTGGTAGTCGCCGAAGGCGCCGACGGCCGGTTGCGCGACTACCCGCTGACCAACGAGCTCTACCCGGCGCACGCCGGCGCCACCAGCAAGGCCTACTACGCCTTCCTGCCGCCGGAGGCGCGGTCCCGGATCTTCACCGACCGGCCGCTGGCCCGGTTCACCGATCGGACGGTGACCGACCTGGCGGTGCTGGAGCGGCAGTTCGCCGACGTCCGGGAGTCCGGCTGGGCCTACACCGTCGGGGAGTACGACGCGGGGGTGGCCACGCTGGCGGTGCCGGTTTTCCTGCGCGACGATCTCTACGGCAGCGTCAGCGTCGGCTGGCACGCCGACCAGCACGACCACGACCCGGCCGACTGGGTGGAGCCGCTGCGCGAGCTCAGCACCCGGATCGGGGTGCGGCTGACCAGGCCGCTGCCCCGCGGCCGCGGGGCGCGACGCGCCGTGGCCGACGGCGGTGGCGGTCCGCGGTCGTCGGCCGGGTAGGGTTTTCGCGTCGCTGCGCGGGTGGTCCGACTACGGGGAGGCTGAGCCGATGAACCGCAAGCCGGTGATCGCGGTCGTGGTGCTGGTGGTCGTCGTGCTGGGCTTCCTGCTGGTCCGCGACCCGGTGGGCGCCGCGTCCACCGTGCAGGCCGCGTGGGACCTGGTGATCTCGGCGATCACCACCGTGATCACCTCGCTGACGACGTTCTTCCAGCACCTGTTCCACCGCGGCTGACCGATTCGGAAATTCCTCCACCGGTCCGGCGCTGCGCCACTTCTCCACCGCGCATTCCCGCGCTTCGCGACCGGGAAAGCGCCAGTACCCGATTCCGGCCGCGGGAAAACGAGTGCCGGGAAAAATCCAGGGACCAAATACCCGTTTTCCGGGACCGCGCGACGGCTCCGCAGCGGAAGGCGAAAAAGCCCGTCGAAGCAGGGCCGAAAGTCAGCTTGTCCCGCACCACCGGACGTCTTAACGTGGGTGGCGGTCACGTCGAGGAACGCGAAAGACCCGGCGTCCGCAGGACACCGGTAACTGGGGAAGTCCGGTTCGCCCCGCGAAGTGACCCGACGCGAGGGGCAATTCCGGAACGGGCCGCGAACCCGAAGCTCCCACCGCGCGGGAGTTCGATCCACGGGCCCAGATCGATTTCCGCGCGGAATGCGGTTCGGGGCGCCGCCGAATTCAGCTCGTGTCGCGTGCAAGCGCACGCCGGACAGCACGACGGTCCGGTAGGCGACGTGCATCGACTGGAAAAGAGTGATCGGAATGCAGATCAAGGACACCTTCAAGGTCGACTTCAACCGCAACCGCTTCGGCTGGGGCTGGGGCAACGGCTGGGGCTGGGGATCCGGCTGGGGCTGGGGATCCGGCTGGGGCTGGGGCCGCTGGGGCTCCGGCTGGGGCTGGGGCTGGGGTTGGGGCGGCTGGGGCTGCTGAGCGAGCCCTGACGTTCCATCCATCCATCCATCCGATTCGCGTAGCTCCCGCTCCCCCGGAGCGGGAGCTACGCCTCTGCCCGGGGGTGAGGCGGGTGCCGGGTTTGGTGAGCTGGCTGTTCCGGCCGGCGGAGCGGGACACCGAGGGGTTGGTCGAGCACGCGCCGGTGATGCGCGTGCGGTCGGTCATCAAGCGGTTCTGGCCGGACGCCCGGCCGTTCCGCGGCTGGCTGCTGCTCAGCCTGCTGCTCGTGCTGATCTCGCCACTGCTGGACACCGCGGCGATCTGGCTGTTCAAGGTGCTCATCGACGAGGTGCTGACACCGCAGAACTTCGCCGTGTTCCCGATGGTCGCCGCCGCCTACGCGGTGCTCACCCTCGCGTCCGGGGTGATCGACTTCTGCGGCCACTACCTCGCGGTGTGGATCGGCGAGAACTTCCTGCACCGGATGCGGACCAGGGTGTTCGCGCACCTGCACACGCTGTCGGTCGGGTTCTTCGACCGCAGGCGCATCGGCGACACGCTGTCCCGGCTCACCGGTGACGTGGGCGCCATCGAGGCCCTGGTGCTCTCCGGCGTCACCCAGACCTTCTCCTCGCTGGTCAAGATCCTGATGTTCGCCGGGGTGCTGTTCTACCTGAACTGGCAGCTGGCGCTGGTGTCGCTGATCGCGGTGCCGCTGTTCTGGGCGGTCGCCCGGTTCTTCGCCCGCCGGATCAAGGACGCCTCCCGCGAGGAGCGCGGGCGCAGCGGCTCGATCAGCACCGTCGCCGAGGAGAGCCTCGGCAACGCCCCGCTGATCCAGGCCTACGGCCGCGAGGCGGCCGAAGTGGACCGCTTCGCCCGGCAGAGCCGCGGCAACGTCGTCGCCGAACTGGCCTCGGCCCGGGTCGGGGCGCTGTTCGGCCCGCTCACCGACCTGCTGCAGGTCTGCGGCGTGCTGGCGATCGTCGGGGTGGGGATCCTGGAGCTGTCGGCCGGGCGGATCACCCTCGGCGGGCTGCTGGCGTTCCTGGTCTACCTGTCCCAGCTCTACGCCCCGGTGCAGAGCCTCGGGCAGCTGTCCAACACCATCTTCTCCGCCTCGGCCAGCGCCGAGCGGATCATCGAACTGCTCGACCAGAAACCGCTGGTGCAGAACCCGGCGAACCCGGTGCCGCTGCGGCGGGTCACCGGCCGCCTCGACGTCGACCGGGTCGACTTCCGCTACCCCGGCACCCCCGCCGACGTGCTGCACAGCGTGAGCTTCTGCGCCCCGCCCGGCCAGACCACCGCGGTGGTCGGCGCCAGCGGTGCGGGCAAGTCGACGCTGACCAAGCTGCTGCTGCGCTTCTACGACCCCACCGGCGGACGCATCCTGCTGGACGGCGTCGACCTGCGGCAGCTGGACATCACCGAACTGCGCGCCAACATCGCGATCGTGCTGCAGGAAACGCTGCTGCTGGACGGCACCATCGCGGACAACATCCGGGCCGGTCGGCCGGACGCCGACGAGCGCCAGCTCGTCGAGGCCGCCGAGGCCGCCGACGCCCACGAGTTCATCCAAACCCTGCCGGAGGGCTACGAAACCCGGGTCGGGCAGCGCGGTCGGCTGCTCTCCGGCGGGCAGCGGCAGCGCATCGCCATCGCCCGCGCGATGATCCGGGACGCGCCGATCCTGCTGCTGGACGAACCGACCACCAGCCTGGACGCCGACGCGACGCGCCGGATCCTCGCGCCGCTGCGCCGGTTGATGGCCGGGCGCACCACCATCGTGATCTCGCACAACCTGCTCACCGTCCGCGACGCCCAGCAGATCGTCTACCTGGACCGCGGCCGGATCACCGAGGTCGGCACGCACCAGGAGCTGCTGAGCAACAACAACGGCTACGCCCACCTCTACCGGCTGCACCACCCGGAGCGCGGCCAGGTGGTGCCCGAACAGCAGCAGGCCGGGTCGGTCACCCCGACCCGGCCCGTCGACGGCCAGCTGCCGAACTAAAGGGTGTTCTTCGTCTTTGAAGCGGCGAAGCCGCTTGGCCCGCCCTCGCGACTCGCACCGCCGCGGGTTCTCAGAGGCCGCCTGGCTAGGACAGCCCGTTCGCCGTGTATTGGGCATACATCAGAACGGGATCCCGCAGCCAGGCGGCCTCTGAGGTTCCGCCACCGGCACCGCCACGCAGAACGAGCGCGGAAGAGAAGTCAGCGCCAGGGCTCGCCTCGGCGGCGGGCCCGCAGCCACCGCTGCCCGGTTCCGGCCCACCGCAGCGCCTTGCGCGCCACCAGGTTCTGCCGGGCGAGGTAGCGCTGGTACTGCCACGGCCGCTGGATGCCGTGCCGCCCGGCCATCGCGTAGCAGAACTCCACCGCTCCGCGGTCGGTGTAGCGGTCGGCCCGCTCGAACCAGGCCATGCTGCTGCGCGCGGCGATCTGCGCCTCCCGCAGCGCGGCGTGGCCCGCTTCGTCGAACTCCTTGACCGCCAAGGCGGTTTCCGGCTGTTCGTAGAGGTTCTGCGCCAGCACGACCGCGTCCATGATGGCCAGTCGGGTGCCCGACCCCAGCGTGAAGTGCGTGGTGTGCGCGGCATCGCCGATCAGCACCGCGTTGTCGTAGCGCCAGGTCTCGTTGAACACCTGGGTGAAGCGCTGCCACGACGCCGGTTTGCCGCGCGACTGGCTGATCAGCGACCGGCCGCGCAGCTGGCCCGCGAAGACCTGCTCCAGCAGCTGCCGGGTCTCGGCGTCGCCGAGCCGGTCCAGCCCCAAACCCCGCCAGGTGGGTTCGGTGCACTCCACGATGAACGTGCTGATGCCCGCGGCGGACGGGTAGGCGTGGAACCAGATCCAGCCGGCCGGGGTCTGCTCGAAGTCGAAGGTGAACTTGTCGAACACCCGCTCCGTGCCCAGCCAGATGTAGGGGTTGTTCCCGTAGTCCACCCGGGTGCCGAACTGCTCCTGGTAGCGCTGCCGGGTGCGGCTGTTGGCCCCGTCGGCGACCACCACCAGGTCGGCGTCGGCGTAGTCGGCGAGGTCCTCCACCGCGGTCTCGTACTGGATCTTCACGCCGAGCTCGGTGGCCCGCTCGGCGAGGATCGCCAGCAGCGGGGCCCGGTTGACGCTGTAGCCGTAGCCGCCGAGGTAGGCCTTGTCGACCCCGCGCAGCGCGACCACCTGCTCCTGCCAGAGCGTCGACTCGGCGCGGATGCGGCGCGCGCTCTCCCGGTCGTTGCGGTAGAGCGTGTCCAGCAGGTCCTCCCAGTACACGACCCCCCAGCCGTAGGTGGCACCGGGCGGGTCCCGCTCGATCACGGTGATGTCGTGGCCGGCGTCGCGGAGCTTCGCCGAGATGGCGAAGTACAGACCGCCGGGACCGGCCCCGATGCACACGATTTTCACAGCAGCACCTCCTGAACGACAGGCGGGCAGCTGCGCAGGCGGCCCGACCGGACCGCCAATGTCCGCGTGAGAAGTCGATACGCCCTCGTTGTACCCCTCGGCGCACTTGGTCGCACCTGCGGCCGCGTCCGAGAGCGGCAGCCGCTGCGGCGGACACCAGTTCGGCTGCCGGGGCCCTGCCGAAGCAGTACGCTCGGAACCGCGCATCGTCCTTCCCCCGGCCACGCACGGGGTTCGGCAGCAGGCGGTCCCCGCGTCGTCCGGGGCGCGGCAGCCGGGAGTCGAGATGAGCAGGCTGACCCAGCCCACGAAGCCCGAGAGCAGGTTCGCCGCTTCGCTGCGCCGCCAGGCCGACGAGGTGGACCTGCGGTTCCGCCTGGCCGCCGGGGTGCGGCGGCAGCTCAACAAGGTCTTCCCGTCGAACTGGTCGTTCATGCTCGGCGAGATCGCGCTGTACAGCTTCATCGTGCTGCTGCTGACCGGCACCTACCTCGCCTGGTTCTTCGACCCGTCGATGACCGAGGTGGTCTACGACGGGAAGTTCACCAACCTGCGCGGAATCCCGATGTCGCGGGCCTTCGAGAGCACCCTGGACATCTCCTTCGACGTCCGCGGCGGGCTGTTCGCCCGGCAGCTGCACCACTGGGCGGCGCTGATCTTCATGGCCGCGATCGTGGTGCACATGTTCCGGATCTTCTTCACCGGCGCGTTCCGCCGCCCGCGCGAGGTCAACTGGACGATCGGGATCCTGCTGTTCTTCGCGGGCATGTTCGAGGGCTTCATCGGCTACTCGCTGCCCGACGACCTGCTGTCCGGCACGGGGCTGCGGATCGCCTCCGGGATCCTGCTGTCGGTGCCGGTGATCGGCACCTGGCTGCAGTGGATCCTGTTCGGCGCGGAGTTCCCGGGCACCGAGATCATCCCGCGCTTCTACATGATCCACATCTTCCTGCTGCCCGGCGTCATCCTGGGGCTGATCGCGGTCCACCTGGCCATCGTCTGGTACCAGAAGCACACCCAGTACCCCGGCAAGGGCCGCACCGAGTCCAACGTGGACGGCGTGCGGATCATGCCGGTCTTCGCGGTCAAGGGCAGCGGGTTGTTCTTCATGGTCACCGGCGTGCTGGCCATCATGAGCGGGATCTTCCAGATCAACGCGGTCTGGAACTTCGGCCCGTACAACGCCTCCATGGTCTCCGCGGCCTCGCAGCCCGACTGGTACATGATCTGGACCGACGGGATGGGCCGGTTGTGGCCGCCGTGGGAGCTCTACCTCGGCCCCTACACCGTCCCGGCGGTGTTCTTCCCGCTGATCATCGGTCTCGGCCTGGTGTTCACCATCGCGATCATCTACCCGATGCTGGAGCGCAAGCTCAGCGGCGACGACACCCACCACAACCTGCTGCAGCGACCGCGCGACGCCCCGGTGCGCACCTCGCTGGGCGCGATGGCGATCACGTTCTTCCTGGTGGTGCTGGCCTCCGGCGCCAACGACATCATCGCGTTCATGTTCGGCCTGTCGCTGAACATGACCACGTGGGCCGGGCGGATCGGCGTGCTGGTGCTCCCGCCGATCGCCTACTTCGTGACCTACCGGATCTGCCTGGGGCTGCAGCGCACCGACCGCGAGGTGCTGGAGCACGGCGTGGAGACCGGCATCATCAAGCGGTTGCCGCACGGCGAGTTCGTCGAGGTGCACCAGGCGCTGGGCCCGGTGGACGAGCACGGCCACCCGCAGCCCCTGCCCTACCAGGCCACCCCGGTGCCCAAGAAGATGAACCAGCTCGGCGCGGCCGGGCACTCGGTGCCGGGCAGCCTGCTGGTCCCGGACCCGCGGGAGGAGACCGAAGCGCTGGCGCAGGCGCGGCGCGAGCAGGCCGAGCAGGAGCAGGCGGCGCGGGCGGGCCGCGAGCCCGAGGTGCGCACCGGCCGCCCGCAGGAACCCGAGCAGTGAGGTTCCGCTACCGGCACCGCTGCGCAAAGCGCGTCATCTAGAGTTCAGCGGTGTCCAACCGGGAACTGGTCGTGCTCGGCACCGCGAGCCAGGCGCCCACGCGCGCCCGCAACCACAACGGCTACCTGCTGCGCTGGGACGGCGTCGGGTTCCTGTTCGACCCCGGCGAGGGCACCCAGCGGCAGATGATCCGCGCGGGGGTCAGCTCGCACGACATCGACCACATCTGCATCAGCCACTTCCACGGCGACCACTGCCTCGGGCTGCCGGGCGTGCTGCAGCGGCTGTCACTGGACCGGATGCCGCGCCCGGTGCACGCGCACTTCCCCGCCGCCGGGACCGAGTTCTTCCGGCGGCTGCACCGCGCGTCGGCCTTCGACGAGGTCGCGGAGGTGCGGGAGCGGCCGGTCGAGCGCGGCGGCACGGTGTTCACCGGAGCTTTCGGCGCGCTGGAGGCGGTGCCGCTGGACCACCGCATCGAGACGTTCGGCTACCGGCTGGTGGAGCCGGACGGGCGGCGGATGCTGCCCGATCGGCTGGCCCGCTTCGGGGTGCGCGGGCCGGACGTCGGCCGCCTGCAGCGGGCGGGCTCGCTGCGGGTCGGCGCCCGGACGGTGTCGTTGGAGGAGGTCAGCGAGCCGCGGCCGGGCCAGCGGTTCGCGTTCGTGATGGACACCCGGCTGTGCGACGGGGTGTTCGAGCTCGCCGCCGGGGCCGACGTGCTGGTGATCGAATCGACGTTCCTGGAGCAGGACGCCCGGCTGGCCGACGAGTACCGCCACCTCACCGCGGCCCAGGCCGCGCGGGTCGCCGCCGAGTGCGGGGTGCGGTGCCTGGTGCTGACGCACTTCTCCCAGCGCTACCCCGACCCGCGGCGCTTCCGCGACGAGGCGGCCGAGGTGTTCGACGGGCAGCTGGTGGTCGCCGAGGACCTGGTGCGGGTGCCGGTGCCACCACGGCGGTGAATATGCTTTCGGGCGGCTAGCGATCCGTCGGAGGCATTTCCTTGGTTCGGCAACCGATCCCGGTCATCATCGTCGCCGGGTTCCTCGGCTCCGGGAAGACGAGTCTGCTCAACCACCTGCTGCGCAACCCGCAGGGCGCGCGGATCGGGGTGGTGGTCAACGACTTCGGGCAGATCAACATCGACGCGCTGAGCGTGGCCGGGCAGGTCGACTCGACCGTCTCGCTGGGCAACGGGTGCCTGTGCTGCGCGGTGGACGCCAGCGGGCTGGACGACCTGCTGGCCCGGTTGGCGCGCCCGAGCAGCGACATCGACGTGATCGTGATCGAGGCCAGTGGGCTGGCCGATCCGCGCGGCATGGTCCGGCTGCTGCTCAACAGCACCAACCCGCGGCTCGGCTACGGCGGGCTGGTCGAGGTGGTCGACGCCGCCGAGTTCGACCGCACCCGGCAGCGCCACCCCGAGCTCGACCAGCACCTGCGCTTCGCCGACCTGGTGCTGCTGAACAAGACCGACCGGGTCGCCGAGGCCGACCGCGACCGGCTGCTGGCGCTGGTGCGCGAGCTCGCCGACGGCAAGCCCGTGCTGCCCACCGCGCACGGCCGGGTCGACCCGTCGCTGCTGTTCGACCGGGAATCGGTGCGGCAGCGGCGGGAGACCGCCCGGCAGCTGTCCTTCGACGACCTGCTCGCCGACTCCCACCACGACGACTGCCACGAACACCTGCACGCCGCGTACCAGAGCGTGTCCTTCACCGCGGACGAACCGGTCGACCCGCGGGCGCTGATGCGGTTCCTGGACGCCCGACCGGCCGGGGTGTACCGGATGAAGGGCCAGGTGCACTTCGGGGTGCCCGGCCACGAGCAGAAGTTCACCCTGCACACCGTCGGCGACTTCCTGCGCTTCCACCGCTCCCGCTGGGCCCGCGGCGAACCGCGCCGCACCCAGCTCGTGGTGATCGGTTCCGGCCTCGACGGCGACCGGGTGCGCGACGACCTCGAAGCCTGCCTGGGCGAGCCCGACGCCGCCGACGAGCACAGCATGCTCGACGTGCTCAAGTACACCCGCTCCTGAGCGGCTGCCGAGCGCGGGCGACCGTCGTACGGTGGCGCCGACCGGTGTTCCGCGCGGCGAGGGGCGTGCCCGATGACCAGTGCTGATGTGCTCGTGGATGCGTTCGGCCGGATCCGGGAGGTGGTGCACGACGCCGTCGCCGGGCTGGACCCCGACCAGCTGGCGGTCCGCCTCGACCCGGCGGCGAACTCGATCGGCTGGCTGGTCTGGCACCTGACCCGGGTCCAGGACGACCACGTCTCCGACGTGGCCGAGGTCGAGCAGGTGTGGACCGCGCAGGGCTGGGCGGACCGCTTCGGGCTGCCGTTCGGGGTCGAGGACATCGGCTACGGCCACGACCCGGACGACGTGGCGGCGGTGCGCGTCGAGTCCGGCGAGCTGCTCACCGGCTACTACGACGCCGTGCACGCCCAGACCCTCGACTTCGTGCGGGGCGTGACCGACGAGGACCTGGCCGAGGTCGTCGACGCCGCGTGGCAGCCGCCGGTCACGCTGGGCGTGCGGCTGGTGAGCGTGGTCGCCGACGACCTGCAGCACGCCGGGCAGGCGGCGTTCGTGCGCGGGATCGTGGAGCGCGCCGGTTAGCTGGTGGACAATCGGGACCATGACCGAGCGGAAGCCACCCGGCACCACGTTCGAATCGTGGGTGGACCGGCAGATCCGGACGGCTCAGGAGCGCGGCGACTTCGACGACCTGCCCGGCGCGGGCAAGCCGCTGCCCGGGGCGGGGCAGCCCGTCGAGGAGCAGTGGTGGCTCAAGGACTACCTCCGCCGCGAGGGCCTGTCCGGCGAGGCGCTGCTGCCGACGGCGCTGCGGCTGCGCAAGGAGGTCGAGCGGCTGCCGGAGACCGTGCGCGATCTGCCCACCGAGCAGTCCGTGCGCGAGGTCGCCGGTGAGCTGAACCGCCGGATCGTGGAGCACATGCGCGCGCCCAGCGGCCCGCAGGTGGCCATCGGGCTGGTCGACGTCGACGAGCTCGTCGACGGCTGGCGCTCCGCGCGGCAGCGCGCGGTGCCGCCGCCCGACCCCGCACCGGAACCCGCGCCGGAGACCCGGAAGACCCGCTGGTGGCACCGTTTTCGGCGGTGACCCGTCTCACCTGATGAGCGGCTTTGACGCCGTTGCGGCGGCGGTGCTTTGATCCGTCCATGGCACTGGGACCGCTGCTGGTGCAGCGCGCGCACATCGACCTGCTGTGGGTCGCGTCCGCGGCGTGTCCGCGCGGTTGAGCACTCCCGCGCACCACCATTTCCCCGGACCCGCACCGCGATGTGAGACGGAGATTCGTGCCATGACATCGGAAGCCGCTCGGCCGCTCGCGGCGAACTCGTTCGAGACCCGCCCGCTGCAGGACGGCGCGGTGGTCGAGGTGACCGCCCGGTTCATCGTCACCCGCCAGGACCTGGCCGCCCTGGAGCGGGTCTTCACCCCGCCGCCCGAGGCCATCCCCCAGCAGTCCGCGGCGGAGGTTCCCCGGCTGCGGTCGCTGCCCGCACCGGCGGAGCCGGTGGAACCGCAGCTGCGGATCCTGGTGGCGCCGCGGCGCGTCCTGCGCGCCGACGGCACCCCCGTGGAGCTGACCCGCCTGGAGTTCGACCTGCTGCTGTACCTGTGCGAGAACCCCGCCCGGGTGCACCGGCGCAGCGCGCTGCTCAACGCGGTGTGGGAGTTCAACAGCACCCCCAGCACCCGCACCGTGGACGTGCACATCCGCCGGATCCGCAGCAAGCTCGGCGCCGACCTGGACCTGATCACCACGGTGCGCGGCGTCGGCTACCGGATGGACCGGCCCGCCGACGTGCACATCGTCCGGGACTGACCGGGGGGCTTGGCACCGCGCCCGCCGGGTAGCCCAGGGGCATGCCGAAACGCAGTCGCGAGGAGTACGAGCGGGGGCTGCCCGGCTACCACGACCCGATGGCCGGGGTCGGCGGGGCGCCCTACGCGCGCAGCGCGCTGACCCTGCGGTTGTGGCTGGCCGGGTTCGGCCTGGTGTTCTGCGCGGGCGCGGCGGTGCTGCTGTTCCTGGAGCTGCCGGAGCTGGCCTGGTTCGCCTGGGTGCTCGTGGTGCTGGCGGTGATCGCCGCCGTGGACCTCGCCTGGGTCGCGCACCGCAAGCGGCGCGGCGAGCCCGGCTGAGCGCGGTCACACCTCCACCGGGTTCCGGGCACCGGGCACCGCGGCGAGCAGGCCGCGGGTGTAGTCCGCCGCCGGGTCGCGCAGGACCTGCCGGGGCGGCCCCTGCTCGACCACCCGGCCGCCGCGCAGGACCGCCACCCGGTGGGTGAGGTTGTCGGCCACCGCCAGGTCGTGGGTGATGAACAGGCAGGCGAAGCCCAGCTCGGCCTGCAGCTGCCGCAGCAGGTCCAGCACCGCCGCCTGGACCGAGACGTCCAGCGCGCTGGTCGGCTCGTCGGCGATCAGCAGCTGCGGCTCCAGGGCCAGCGCCCGGGCCAGGCCGACCCGCTGGCGCTGGCCGCCGGAGAGCTCGTGCGGTCGGCGGTCGGCCACCGCGCTCGGCAGCTGCACCGCGTCGAGGAGGTCGGCCACCCGGCGTCCGACCTCCGGCCCCGTCGCGGCGCGGTGCACGAGCAGCGGCTCACCGATGCAGTCCCGCACCGTCCACCGCGGGTCCAGCGACGCCGCCGCGCCTTGGAAGACGAAGCCGATGCGGCGGCGCAGCTGTCGGCGCTGGGCCGCTGACAGCGACGACGGGTCGGTGCCGAGCACCGACACCGAACCCGAGCGCGGCACGAGCAGCCCGGCCGCCACGCGGCCCAGCGTCGACTTGCCAGAGCCGGACTCCCCGACCAGGCCGAGCACCTCGCCCGCGCCGACCCGCAGGCTCACCCCGTCCACGGCGCGGAAACCGCCGTAGTCGACCACCACGTCGGTCAGCTCCAGCCCCGTCCGGTCGGCTTCGGCGGCCGGGGCCGGTTCCCCGCCGAACCGCGGGACTGCGGCCAGCAGCTGCCGGGTGTAGTCGTGGGCGGGCCGGGTGAACAGCTCGCCGACCGGCGCGGTCTCCACGACCTGCCCGCGGCGCAGCACCACCACCCGGTCGGCGATCTCCGCGACCACGCCCATGTTGTGCGTGATCAGCACGATCGACGTGCCGCGCTCGTCGCGGAGTCGGCGCAGCAGCGCCAGGATCTCCGCCTGCACGGTCACGTCCAGCGCGGTGGTCGGCTCGTCGGCGATCAGCACCTTCGGGTCGTTGGCCAGCGCCATCGCGATGACCACGCGCTGCTGCTGGCCGCCGGAGAGCTGGTGCGGGTACTGCCGCATGCGCCGCCGCGGTTCCGGGATGCCCACCGCGGCGAGCAGCTCGACCGCCTCGGCCCGCGCCTGCTTCCGGCTGAGCTCGCGGTGCGCCCGGAGCACCTCCACCAGCTGCCAGCCGATGCTGAACACCGGGTTCAGCGCCGCCGACGGTTCCTGGAAGACCATCGCGACGCCGGTGCCGCGCACCTGCTGCCAGCGCTGCGGATCCGCCCCCAGCAGCTCCCGCCCGTCCAGCCGGATGCTGCCGGAGACCGCCGCCGAGGGCGGCAGCAGGCCCAGCGCGGCGCGGGCGCTGACCGACTTGCCCGAGCCGGATTCGCCGACCACCGCGACGATCTCCCCGGGCGCCACCTCGAAGCTCACGTCCCGCACGACCGGCCCGGCGGCGAAGCCGACCGTCAGCCCGTCGAACGCCAGCACCGAACTCGCTGCCATGCCGATCTCCTCACACTCGTTGCGCGGAAAGGTGTTTCACTCGTAGCAGCGCTGCGCCTCGGCCCAGAGCTCGGCGACCTGCTGCGGGTCGTAGTCGGCCTGGCGACCCGGTTCGTAGCGGACCGAGGCGAGCTGGCCGGTGTAGGGGAAGCGGCCCTCCCGGCGGTGCAGCTCCCAGTCCACCGGGCCGCCGCGGTCCGAGCCGATGCTGATGCCAGTGAACGGCGCCATGCCCAGCAGCTGCGGCACCGGGGCGAGTTCGGCGCGCTTCGCCCCGACCTCCAGCGCCAAGCGCCACCGGAACTCCGGCAGGGCTTCGGCCACCAGGCGGACGGACACCGCGCCGGTGCCGACCGGAACCGGGTCGCTGCGGTGGATCCGGCCGTAGGCGTTGTAGACCAGCTGCGCGGCGTCGCCGTCGACGTGGACCAGGTAGCCACCGCCCTGGTCGCCGTGGGCGAACAGCACGCCGCGGTCCCCGGCGGTGTGCCGGACGTCCGCGGTGGCGGTGAAGTCGCGGAACTGCACCAGCCTCGCCGACCGGTAGCGCTCCAGCGTCGGGGTGCCGGGGAACAGCGTCACCGGGCGCTGGAACCGCTCCTCGTCCGGCCTGCGCAGCCGGGCGGCGGGGCTGCCGTCGTTGAGCGGGAACACCCCGTTGCGCCAGGCCTCGCGCTCCCACGCCGCCGCGAGCTCGGCGAGCTTGCCGGGGTTGTCCGCGGCGACGTCGCGGGTTTCGGTCGGGTCGGTGTCCAGGTGGTAGAGCTCCCACTCGGCGTCGGTGAACTCGGTGCCGGGCCGGTGGCGGGTCACGATCTTCCAGCCGTCGGCGTAGTAGCCGCGGTTGCCGCCGGTCTCGGTGTACTGGCGGGTGTGCCGACTGGGCCGGTCCGGGCTGCGCAGCACGTCCACCGCGCTCACCCCGTCCAGCTCGGCCGCCGGAACGCCGTGGCGCCGGTCCAGGCTCGGCACCCCGGCCAGCTCCAGCAGGGTCGGCGCCACGTCGGTGACGTAGACGTACTGGTGCCGCAGGCCGGTCGCGCCCAGCCCGGCGGGCCAGTGCAGCAGGAACGCGGTGCGCACCCCTCCGGCGAAGGTGTCGAACTTGTACAGCCGGAACGGCGTGTTCGACGCCTGCGCCCAGCCGCTCGGGTAGTGCACCGTCGTCTGCGGCCCGCCGATCAGCTCCGGGTCGCGGGGCACGTCGCGCTCCCACTCGGCGGGTAGTCCGGGCACGTGCGCGAACTGGCTGAAGTAGCTGCGGGTGCCCTCCTCGCCGCCCTCGGCGGTGGCACCGTTGTCCGAGGTGAAGGCGATGATGGTGTTGTCCAGCTCGCCGTGCCGGGTCAACGCCGCCAGCAGCTTGCCGAGGCTCTGGTCGACGCTGTCCACCGCCGCGGCGTAGACCTCCATGTAGCGCGCGAACAGCTCCTGCTGCTCGGTGCTCAGCTCGTCCCACGGCGGGACGCTGCGGCCCGGTTCGCTGTTGCGCGGCGGCAGGGCGGTGCCCTCCGGGAACAGCCCGGCGGCGAGCTGGCGCTGGAAGCGCTGCTCGCGGATCGCGTCCCAGCCCGCCGCGTAGCGACCCCGGTACTTCGCCAGGTCCGGTTCCCGGGCCGCGATCGGGCCGTGCACCGCGTGGTGGGCGAAGTAGAGGAAGAACGGCTTGTCCGCGTCGTTGGCGCGCAGCGTGTCGATCATGCCGATGGCGCGGTCGGTGAGGTCGTCGGTCAGGAAGTAGCCCTCCGGCTGGTCGCCGACGTCGTAGGGGCTGTTGTCCCACACCAGCCGGTGCGGGTGGTGCAGGTTGGTCAGCCCCTCCAGGCTGCCGAAGTAGCGGTCGAAGCCGCGCTGCAGCGGCCAGGAGGACCGGTCGGCCGCGTCGTGGCTGAGCGCGTCGCGGGTCAGGTGCCACTTGCCGACCGCGAAGGTCGCGTAGCCCGCGGCGCGCAGCGATTCGGCCAGGGTCGGCGCGTTGTCGGGCAGTTCGAAGGCGTGCGCCGGGAACCCCGGATCGGAGTTGGCCGGGACCGCGAAGCCCGCCCGGTGCGGGTTGAGGCCGGTCAGCAGCGCGGCGCGGGAGGGCGAGCACAGCGGGGTGGTGTGGTAGTTGGTCAGCTGAACTCCCCCGGCGGCCAGCCGGTCCAGGTTCGGGGTGTCCACTTCGGACCCGTACGGGCCGGTGTCGCTGTAGCCGAGGTCGTCGACCACGATCAGCACGACGTTGGGCGCACCGCGCTCCGGGCGGGTCTCCGGCGGCCACCACGGCCGCGATCCGGCGAAGGTCCGACCGATCTCGCCGCCGAACCCCTCGTAGCCGCGGGCGTCGTCGGGAATGCTCACCAGGTCCTCTCCCCTGTTCTCGTGGCCGCGCTCGCGGCCTGTGCGATCAGCTGGAAGCCGAGCACCAGCGCGGCGATGACCAGCAGCGGTCCGACGGCGTAGGCCGGGTTGGCGTCCAGGTAGTTCAGCGAGCCGTTGAGGGTGCTGCCCAGCGACGGCTCCGGCGGGCGCACGCCCAGGCCGAGGAAGCTCATCGCGCCTTCCAGGAACACCGCGATCGACATCGACAGCGCGGTCTGCACGATCAGCGGCCCCACCGAGTTGGGCACCACGTGGGTGCGCAGGATCCGGCCGCGGCGGGCACCGATCACCTCCGCCGCCGTGACGAACTCCAGCTCGCGCACCCGCAGCACCTCGCTGCGCACCAGGCGGGCGAAGACCGGGATCTCCACCGCCACGACGACCGCGAAGATCGTGCTCAGCCCGGGACCGAGCACCGCGGTCAGGGCGATGGCCAGGATCAGGTTCGGGAACGCCAGCAGCACGTCCAGCGCCCGCTGCACCACGACGTCGAGCACCCGGTGCGCGGTCGAGGCGACGCCGACCGCGATGCCGGTCAGCGCGCCCAGCGGCACGGCGGCGAAGCTGATCAGCAGGTCCACCCGGATGCCGTGCAGCACCCGGGAGAGCACGTCCCGGTTCAGCTCGTCGGTGCCGAACCAGTGCGCCGCGCTCGGCCCGAGCAGGTTCGCGCCCTCCACCTGCGTTTCCGGCGCGAAGGGCGCCAGCAGCGGCGCGGCCAGCCCGGCCGCGAAGACCACCCCGACCACGAGCGCGCCGACCAGTCCCCGGCGGGGGATCATGAGGTCCCTCCGAGCCGGATGCGCGGATCCAGGTAGGCGTGCACCACGTCGGTCACCAGCTGGATGACCACGTAGACCGCGACGGACAGCACGAGCAGCACTTGCACCACCGGGTAGTCCCGGCGGTCGATGCCCTGCTCGACGAGCATCCCCAGGCCGGGCCAGGAGAACACCGCCTCCACCAGGACCGCGCCGCCCAGCAGGTTGCCGATCTGCAGGCCCAGCACGGTCACCGCGGCGGGCACGGCGTTGCGCAGCGCGTGCCGGAACACGATCCGGCAGCGCGGGATTCCAGCCGCCGCAGCGGTGGTCGCGTAGTCGCGGGCCAGTTCGCCGCGCAATGCTTCGGAGAAGAACCGGGTGAGCACCGCGGCCACCGGCAGGGCGAGGCAGCTGGCGGGCAGCACCAGGTACTGGGCGGTGATGCCGAGGCGGTCGGCGAGCCCGTCCGGGGGCACTCCCCCGGCTGGCAGCAGCCGGAACGCCACGCCGAACACCAGCACCAGCAGCACGCCGGTGACGTACGGCGGCAGGGCGACGGCAGCGGTGGTGAAGCCGGTCAGCGCCCGGTCCACCCAGCGGCTGCGCGTGACCGCCCACAGTGGACCGAGCACGGCCGCGCACAGCACCGCCAGCACCAGCGCGGTAGTGGCCAGCACGACGGTGTTCGCCGCGCCGTCGGCGAGCAGGTCGCCGATCTCGCCGCCGATCAGGTAGGAACTGCCGAGGTCACCGGCGAGCAGGCCGCCCAGCCAGTGCAGGTACTGCAGGTGCAGCGGCTGGTCCAGGCCCAGCTCGCGGCGGATCGCGGCGACCGCCTCCGGCGTGGCGTCCGAACCCGCCAGGACCGCGGCCGGGTCACCGGGGATCAACCGGATCACCAGGAACACCAGCACCGAGGCCAGCAGCAGCACGAGCAGCGCCGACGGAACCCGGCGCAGCAGGTAGCCGGACATTGGCACCCCTTTCGCGGATCAGGCCAGGAAGGCTTCGGTCAGGTCGAGCTCGCGGCGGCGGCTGTAGCCGATGCCCTGCAGCTCGGGCGAATGCGCCCAGCGCTGCCAGCACACGCCGATCTCGATCAGGAACAGCTCGTCGAGCAGCTGGTCGGACAGCGCGGCGTGCGCCTCCGCGGGATCGCCGGTGAGCTGCCAGGCCGCGTCTGCGGCCCGGGTGTAGTCCGGCGAGCTGAAGTGCGATGCGTTCTTGCGCGCGTTGAACGGGTAGGCGCTGACGGTCAGCGTCGAGGGCGTCATCTGCGCCCACGAGTGCGTGGTCACCCACAGCCCGCGGAAACCTCCGGCGATCAGCTGCTGGGTGAACTGCGCCCGGTCCAGCGGTTCGAGCCGCACCTCGATGCCGATCTCGGCGAGGTTGTTCTGCACGATCTGGGCCACCGCCGCCAGCGAGGGGTCCTTCGCCGCGTACACCAGCGGCAGCACCGGCACCGGACCGTGCTGCGCCACCAGGGCGCGCGCCCGCGGCAGGTCCCGCGCGTAGCGCGCCGCGCGCGCCTCGTCGTAGGCCGGGCTGTCCTTCGGCCACGGCAGCGAGGAGGCGTAGCCCGCGCCGCGGAAGACCTCGGTGATGATCCGCTCCCGGTCCAGCGCGTGCGCGATCGCCCGGCGGATCCGCACGTCGTCCAGCGGTGGCGTCGTCACGTTCGTGCCGACGTAGGCCTGCAGCTCGGCCCCGGTGAGGGTGATCGCCCGGGCCGTGCCCAGGCGCACGGCGGACTCCACGTCGCGGTGGCCGAGGGTGTCGGCGAAGTGCACCTGGCCCGACTTCAGCGCCGACAGCAGCGAGGACTTCTCCGGGATGATCCGCGCCCGCACCCCGTCCAGGTAGGGCCTGCCGGGGACGAAGTAGTCGGGGTTGCGGGTGAACCGCAGCTCGGTGTTGGGCCGCCACCCGTCGAAGCGGAACGGTCCGGTGCCCACGAACCGGGCGCCGCTGCGCAGGTCGGCGATCGATTCCGAGTCGATGATCGGGACCGTGTCCAGCAGGTCGAAGATGTTGCTCAGCGGGTGGGCGAAGCGCAGCACCACCTCGTGCGGACCGATCACGTCGACGTCGGTGATCGCCGCCGCGGTGCTGCGCAGCTGCCCGTTCCACTGCGGATCCGCGTAGGTGCGCAGCGAGAACTCGACGTCGGCGGCGGTGAACTCCCGCCCGCTGTGGAAGCGGACGTCGTCGCGCAGCCGCAGGGTCAGCGCGGTGCCGTCCGGTGCGGGCGTCCAGGAGGTGGCCAGCGCAGGTCGCGGCTCCAGGCCCGACGGGCCGTAGTGGACCAGCCGGTCGTAGACCAGCCCGATCAGGGTCGTGATCGCCGGGCCGGTGTTGGTGAACAGGTTCTTGGGCACCAGGTCGGAGAGCAGGCCGAGCTCGGCGGTGCCGCCCGGTTTCGGGGGTCCCGCGGGCACCACCCGCTCCTGCCTGGCGACGGCCGACTCGCAGCCGGTGGCCAGCAGCGCGGCACCGACGCCGAGCCCGCGCAGCAGCCCGCGGCGGCCGATGTGTTGCGTCATGACTTCCTTCGTGCAGCGGTGAACAGGGCGAACGGTCGGTCGTAGAGGTGGGCCAGGACGCTGGTGCAGGCCGCGACGGCCTGCACGTCCGATCCGAACCGGGTGACCTGCGGCGGTGGCGCACCGGGCAGCGCGGTGTGGTCGGCGAAGCTGTGCCGCAGCTCGTCGAGCTGCTGCGGAGCGTCGGTGATCGCCTGGCCGCCCAGCACCACCAGGTCCGGGTCGACGACGTCGCGCACGGCCGCGATCGCGCGGCCCAGCGCGCGGGCCCGCGCCGTGAGGATCCGCGCGGCGCCGGGGTCACCGGCGGCCGCGGCGGCGTGCAGCAGCCGGATGTCCGGCCGGGCGATCACCCCGTCCGCGACGGCTTCGGCCAGCACGGTCTGCTCGGACACCGAGACCTCCAGGCAGCCGGTCCGCCCGCAGGGGCAGGGCACGTCGGTGCCGACCGGGAGGTGCGCGATGTCGCTGCCGCGCCCGGGTCCGCGGTGCAGCCGACCGCCCGAGACCAGCGCCACGCCCACCACCTGGCGGGCGTAGCAGTACAGCAGGCTCCGCGGCGTCTGGCGCAGCCCGAACAGCAGCTCCGCCGCGGCCATCGCGGGCAGGTGCCCGTCGACGTGCACCGGGTGCCCGGTGGCGGCGGACAGCAGCTCGCGGGCGGGCACCCGGTACCAGCCGAGCCGGTCGTGGTCGACCACGCCGCGGTCGGGGTCCACGCGCCCGCCGGTCACCAGCCCGATGCCCACCACGCTGCGCTGCGGGCGGCGGCGCAGGAACACAGCCAGCCGGGAGGCCAGGAAGTCCAGCACGTCCTCCGGTCCCCCGCCCGGCGTGGGCAGGTGCTCGTCGGCCAGCAGCCTGCCGCGCAGGTCGGCCAGCCCGAACGTGGTGGTGCTGACGCCGATGTGCACGCCGCACGCGGCCAGCGCGGTCTCGTCGATGTCCACCGGCACCCGGGGGCGGCCGATCGCACCGGAGTGCGTCAGCTCCGGCACCTCGCGGACGATCCCGAGCTCGATGAGCGCCGCCACCTGGCGGCTCACCGTCGGCGGGCTCAACGCCACCCGCCGCTCGATGGCGGCGCGGGACAGCGGTCCGGCCTGGCGGATCACGTCCAGGACGGTGGCGGCGTTGGTTTCGCGCACCCCGACCGGGCGCGCGGACAGCGTGGTCGTCACGAGTTGTCCCGTCTGCTCGGGAAGATTCGGAGAACAGAGCACCGCGGCACCGCGCGGCATTGCTTTCGGTGGTGGGGGAACTGCGCGGATCGCGCGCTCAGCCGCGGCAACAGCACGGCGCGGCGGAGGCCGGGATGCCGTGCGGGAGCGGGGCGCGGAACTGCTGCATGGGGCCGAGAATTCCCCGCGCACCAGAACGGTGTCAAAGCCTTCCGCGATGCGGGACGCGACCGGCGACTTATTTTCAGTGGCGCGAAAACCCTTGCCGCGCCGGGACAACCGTCCTTAGCGTTCGTCCGAGGTGGATGGATCTCACCTTCTCCGCGCCGAAACCCTCCGGCAACAGAACCTTCTTCCTTTTCCTCCGGGAGGACAACCATGACCGCTCAGCTCAACACCCGGGTCGAGGTCGTCAAGCTCGGCGCGCACATCGGTGCGCGCATCGACGGCGTCCGCCTCGGCGGTGATCTGGACGCCGCCACCGTCGCCGAGATCCGGGCCGCGCTGCTGACCCACAAGGTGATCTTCTTCCGCGACCAGCACCACCTGGACGACGCCGGGCAGCTGGCCTTCGCCGAGCTGCTCGGCGAGCCCACCCTGGCCCACCCCACCGTCAAGGGGCGCGAGCACGCCAACATCCTGCCCATCGACTCGGACTACTCGAAGGCCAACAGCTGGCACACCGACGTCACCTTCGTGGACCGCATCCCCGCGATCAGCCTGCTGCGCGCGGTGCGGCTGCCCTCCTACGGCGGCACCACGACGTGGGCCAGCACCGTGGCCGCCTACGAGAAGCTGCCCGAGTCGCTGCGGGCGCTGGTGGACCGGTTGTGGGCGGTGCACAGCAACGCCTACGACTACGCGGCCAACATCGACGAGCAGCGCACCGGCGGCGTCGACGTGAAGTTCCAGGAGTACCGCGAGGAGTTCGTCGCCGACGTCTACGAGACCGAGCACCCGGTGGTGCGGGTGCACCCGGAGACCGGTGAGCGGTCGCTGCTGCTGGGCCACTTCGTCCGCCGCCTGGTGGGGCTCACCAGCCCGGAGTCGGCGGCGCTGTTCCAGCTGCTGCAGAACCGGGTGACGCAGCTGGAGAACACGGTCCGCTGGAACTGGGCGGACGGGGACCTGGCGATCTGGGACAACCGGGCCACCCAGCACTACGCGATCGCCGACTACGACGACCAGCCGCGCCGCCTGCACCGCATCACGCTCGCCGGTGACGTCCCGGTGAGCGTCGACGGCGTCCGCAGCACCACCCGCACCGGCGACGCCTCGCACTACTCCCCCGTCGGCTGATCGCCTGCGCGTGTCGCTCCGGGCGGCGGTGGGTACTGCGGGGGCGTGGAGCTCGTCGAGGAGACGCCCTACCGGTTCCGGATCGAGCCGCACGGGGTGATGCGGGTGCCCGGGGTGGTGTTCGCGTCGCGGCGGCTGCTGCCGCCGAAGGGCGACGGTTCGCTGGACCAGGTGGCCAACGTCGCGGCGCTGCCGGGCATCGTCGGCGCGTCCTACGCGATGCCCGACATGCACTGGGGCTACGGCTTCCCGATCGGCGGGGTCGCCGCCACCGACGTCGAGGCCGGTGGCGTGGTCTCGCCGGGCGGGGTCGGGTTCGACATCTCGTGCGGGGTGCGGCTGCTGGCCGCCGAGCTGGAGCGCTCGGAGTTCCACCGCGTGGCCGAGAAGGTCATGAACGGCCTCAGCCGCGCCACCCCGCGCGGGGCGGGCCGGGGCGCGGTGTGGCAGGTGTCCCGCGACGGTCTCGAACGCCTGCTCGCGGACGGCTCCCGCTATGCGGTCGAGCGGGGCTGGGGCGGGCCGCGCGACCTGGAGCGCTGCGAGGACGGCGGGGCGGTCGCCGACGCCTCCCCCGGCCGGGTCAGCACGCGGGCGCGGGACCGCGGGCTCGGCCAGGTCGGCAGCCTCGGTTCGGGCAACCACTTCCTGGAGGTGCAGGCCGTCGACGAGATCTACGACGAGGGCGTCGCCGGGGCGTTCGGGCTCCACCCCGACCAGGTGTGCGTGATGATCCACTGCGGCTCGCGGGGGTTGGGCCACCAGATCTGCACCGACCACGTGCGGCGGATGGACGAGACCATGGCCGACCGCGGGATCTCGGTGCCGGACCGGCAGCTGGCCTGCGCCCCGGTCGGCTCCGCCGACGGCCGGGCCTACCTGGGCGCGATGGCCGCGGCGGCGAACTACGCCCGCGCGAACCGGCACGTGCTCGGCGTCGCCGCCGGTGAGGTGCTCCGGGAGGTCACCGGGCGCGGGCTGGACCTGGTCTACGACATCTCGCACAACCTCGCCAAGCTCGAAACGCACGAGGTCGCCGGGCAGGCCCGCAGGTTGTGCGTGCACCGCAAGGGCGCCACCCGCGCCCTGCCGCCCGGGCACCCGGAACTGCCGCCGGGCCTGCGCGAGGCAGGGCAACCGGTGCTCATCCCGGGTTCGATGGGCACCGCGTCCTACGTGCTGGCCGGGGTTCCCGGTGGGGACGCGTTCCACTCGACCTGCCACGGGGCGGGCCGCCTGCAGAGCCGCCACCAGGCCGTTCGCACGACCGACGCGCACCAGTTGCGGCGGGAGCTGGAGCGCGGCGGCATCGTGGTGCGCGGGAGCTCGGCGCGCGGCCTGGCCGAGGAGGCGCCGACCGCCTACAAGGACGTCGACGCGGTGGTGGCCGTCGCGGAGGGGGCCGGGCTGTGCCGGAAGGTGGCCAGGCTCGTGCCGTTGGGCGTGGTGAAGGGGTGAGCGGCGGGTACCGCTTCCTGCCGCACACCGCCGACATCCGCTTCGAGGCGTGGGGCGGCAGCCGCGAGGAGTGCCTCGCGCAAGCCTGCCGCGCGCTGGTCGCCTCCTTCGCGGAGATCCCAGCATCAGCACCGGCCCGGACCGCCTCAGCGGGGATCGACGGCGGCGACGAGCAGCTGCTGCTCTCCGTGCTGGACGAGATCATCTACCGGCTCGACGTCGGAGGCACCCTGCCCCGGGAGATAGACGTGCGGCCCACACCGACGGGGATCGACCTGGATATGTCCGAAGTGGACACCGATCGCGTCCGGTTCACCGGGGCGACGCCGAAAGCGGTTTCCCTGCACGGTTTCTCGTTCACCCGCGACGACCGCGGCTGGCGCTGCAGCGTCACCGTGGACGTGTGAGCGCTACTCGTCGGCGACGAAGCGCAGGTAGCGCTCGGCGGAGCGCTGGACGATGCGATCCGCACCGGCCGGGATCACCGCGTCCCACCACGCGCCGTAGAGCGCCTCGAACCGGTACTGCTCCAGCAGCCGAGCGGCCCGGCGGACCACGCTGGGCCGCTCCGGGATCAGGTTCGGGTAGCTGTACATGAACGCCACGTGCGTGCGGTCCGGGATGACCTGCACGATGTCGCCGCTGAACAGCGCGCCGCCGCCGCGGTCCCAGTGCAGCACGGTGCCGCCCGCGAAGTGCACGCCCAGGTTGATCAGCGTCAGGCCGGGGGCCAGCTGCTCGGTGGTCCCCTCCCACAGCCGGATCGACGGGTCCGGGCGGCCGATCCACTTCTCGTCGGCGGCGTGCAGGTGCACCGGCACGTCGAAGGCGCGCGCCCACTCGACCATCGTGGTGTAGTAGTGCGGGTGGCTGATCGCGATGCCCGCCAGCCCGCCGAGCGCGTCGATCGCGCCGACGATCTCGTCGTCCAAGTAGGACACGCAGTCCCACAGGAAGTTCCCGGCCTCGGTGCGCAGCAGCAGCGCGCGCTGGCCGATGGCGAACCGCGGTTCGCAGCCGATGCCCAGCACCTCGCCCTGCTCGCGGATCAGCGCGGTGTGCTCCCCGGCCCGGACCGCGTCCAGATCGGTCCACCGCTGCCCGTCGATCGGCACGTACTGCCGCTCGTCCTCGCAGATCGGGCAGTCGGGTCGCGGGTGGGCGTACTGCATCCCGCAGGTCGCGCAGATCGGCAGCGGAGTGGCTGGCATGGCGATCGGTCCTCTCGCGCTCGTCGCAGGCCGCCAGCCTAACCCGCGCTCGCGGCCCGGAGCCGGTGGAGAATTCGCGGTGCACGCCAGCGCCGTGCCGGACGTGCACCGCGAATCCGGGGTCAGAGCCGCAGCCGCGGCCAGTCCGCGGTGTCGCGCAGCAGCTGGCGGTCGTGGGTGGCCACCACCACCGCCGCCGAGGTCGCCGCCAACGCCTCGGTCAGCTCGTCGACCAGCCTGGTGGACAGGTGGTTGGTCGGCTCGTCGAGCAGCAGCACGTGCGGGCGCGCGGCCAGCGCGATCGCCAGCTGCAACCGGCGCTGCTGCCCGACCGACAGCTCGGCCACCGGTCGGCCGAGTGCGGCGGAAGGCAGCAGCCCGAGCTCCGAGAGCGGAACCGGGCCGCCGTCGAGCCGACCGGACGTCACCAGCTCGGCGACGGCCGCCTCGTAGGCCTGGTGCGCGCTCCGCCGCGACGGGGCCGGGGACTCCTGGGACAGCCACGCGACCCGCGCCGCGGGTTTGCGCTGCACAGCACCGGAAGTCGGCTCGACCGCCCCGGCCAGCAATGCCATCAGGCTGGACTTGCCCGCCCCGTTGCGGCCGGTGATCACCAGCCGGTCCCCGGACTGCAGCAGCGCCGACCGGGGGTGCGCCAACCGGCCGCGCAGGGTCACCTCGTCGGCCCGCAGCAGCGGAACTCCGGGCAGGTTCCCCAGTTCCGGGGCCCGGAACCGCAGCGGCGGGGGCGGCACGTCGACGCGGTGCGCGGCCAGGTCCTCCTGCCGCCGGTGGACGGCGCGGACCAGGCCCGGGGCGCGGGTGGCGCGGGTGTGCTTGCCGGTGCCCTTCTCCGGCCGCCAGCCGGTGGACAGCCGGTTCTGCGCCGCCGACAGGTCGTCGGCCAGCCGCTGGTGCTCGCGCTGCTGCGCGCGGTACTCGTGCTCCCAGCGCTCGCGCTCGGCCTGGTGGCCCTGCTGGTAGCCGAGGTAACCGCCGCCGTAGACCCGCGGCCGCCCGTCCCGGCTGGGTTCGAGGTCCAGCACCGCCGTCACCACGTCCGACAGCAGCGCCCGGTCGTGGCTGACCAGCACCACCCCGCCGGGGTGCTCGCGCAGCCGCGCGGTGAGGTGGTCGAGCCCGCCGGAGTCCAGGTGGTTGGTGGGCTCGTCGAGCAGCAGCAGGTCGTGGCCCGCCCCGAGCAGGCAGGCCAGCCGGACCCGGTAGCGCTGCCCCACCGACAGGGTCGCCAGCGGCCGGTCCCGGTCGTCGACCGCGCCCAGCGCGGCCAGCGAGATCTCGACCTGCCGGTCGGCGTCCCAGGCGTTCAGCGACTCCGCCGCGGCCAGGGCTCCGGCGTACCGCTCGTCGGCGCCCGGCCGGTCCTCGACCAGCTCGCTGGTCGCCGCGTCCAGCTCGCGCAGGACGCGGCGCACCTCGGTGAGCTCGAGGTCGATCAGGTCGCCGACGGTGCGCGCCGGGTCGACCGGGATCTCCTGGTCGGCGACGCCGGTGGAGCCGACGCGGTGCACGGTGCCGCGGTCGGCGGTCAGCTTCCCGGCGAGCACCTGGATCAGGGTGGTCTTGCCCGCGCCGTTGTCGCCCACCACGCCGAGCCGGTCACCGGCGGAGACCGCCAGGTCGACCCCGGTCAGCACGGGACGCCCGCCGCGGGCGAGGTGCAGCCCGGTGGCGGTGAGGTGCGCTCGGGCGCGCGCAGGTAGTTCAGTGCGAATGGACACGGTTCCTCCGAGAGGGATCCCCGCGGCACGGCAGAGCGCAGCCCTGGGCCAGCGGTGGGGATCCGGAAAAGAAGTGCGTTCAACAACCGACGTGCTCAGGCGCGGACGTGCTCGTGGCCGTCCCGGCGCCGAGGCCGGTGCTCTCAGAGGAAGTAGTGAACTAGCACGCCGCAACGCTAGCAGACCGCTGCGCGGCACCGCGCGTGATTTCCGCCCGGCTCACTGCACGCCGAGCGCCTCCAGGCTCTCCGGCAGGACCTGGCCGCCGTCGACCACGATCGTCTGCCCGGTGATGTACCCGGCTTCCTCGCTGGCCAGGAACAGCGCGGTGTGGCCGATGTCGGACACCGAGCCGAGGCGGCCCAGCGGCACGGACGCGGCCATCCGGCGCAGGTAGTCCTCCCCCAGGTCGTCCAGGCCCTCGGTGCGGATGTTGCCGGGCAGGACGGCGTTGATGGTGATGCCCTTCGCCGCGAGCTCGATGGCGGCGGTCCGGATGAAGCCCAGCTGGGCCGCCTTGCTCGCGCCGTAGTGGCTCCAGCCGGGGAACCCGGTGATCGGCCCGGTGATCGACGAGGTGACCACGATCCGGCCCAGGTCGGAATCGGCGAGGGCGTCCAGGCACGCCTGCACGGAGTACACCGTGCCGTGGAAGTTGGTCGCCATCACCTGCTGCAGGCTCTCCGGGGCCATGCTGTGCAGCGGGTCGTCCGGGAACACACCGGCGTTCGCGCACAGCACGTCGATCCCACCGAAGCGGCGGACGGTCTCCGCCGCCGCAGCGCGGCAGTCCGCCGGATCGGAGGTGTCGGCGGCGAACCAGGACACCCGGCCGCCGTCCGCCGCCCGGCCCGAGAGCTCCTCGGCGGTGCTCGCCAGCGCGTCCTCGTCCCGACCGGTGATCAGCACCTGGCAGCCGACCTCGGCGAACACCGCGGCGATGCCCTTGCCGATTCCCCGGCTCCCGCCGGTGACCAGCACCCGGCGCCCTGCGAGCGACTTCAGCACGGTGATGTCCTCCCCTCCGGGCGGACCACGCGCCCCGGGTGCGAGATCGTATCCCGGTTCACCGCGCTCCGGCGCCGATTTCGCCGCTGTGCTGCTTCATCCACCGCACGTTGTAGAAGCGGGAATCGGCCAGCGGGTTCGCGAGGTCGCCGTTGCGGATCGCCTCGGTCACGTCGTCGCAGGCGTCGGCGACGGTGCGCGCCGGGGTGATGCCGAGGGTTTCCCGCAGGCGCCGCGAGGTGAGCCGGTAGGAGCGGATGTCGTCGGACTCGGTGGTGGTGATCGCGACCGGTTTGCCGGTGGCGCTCTCCACCCGGGCGGCGATCACCTCGGCGATCTCCGCGACCGGCAGGTTCTGGTTGCCCACGTTGAGCGCGCTGCCGTTGAGCGCGCCGAGCGTCCCGTCCAGCACCAGCCGCTCGTACACCGAGACCAGGTCCTCGATGTGGACGTTCGGCCGGTACTGCGCGCCGCCGAACACCGTGATCTCGCCGTTGACCACGGCCTGCGCGGTCAGCATGTTCACGGTGAGGTCGAGGCGCTGCCGCGGCGAGACCCCGCACACCGTGGCCGCGCGCACCGCCACCGTCTCGAAACCCGTTGCGGTGAGCGGGAACAGCAGTTCCTCGCCCCTGGCCTTGTACCGGTTGTAGTCGGTGATCGGGACCAGCGGGTGGTTCTCGTCCACGTCCGGCGAGTCGCTGACCCCGTAGACGCTGGCGGACGACGCGTACACGAACCGGCGCGCGCCCGCCTCCCGCGGCAGCCGCATCACGTGGTCGAGGCAGTCGAAGTTGATCGACCGGCCCAGGTCCGGGTCGAGGTCGAAGCTCGGGTCGTTGGCGACGGCGGCCAGGTGCACGACCACGTCCGCACCGTCCAGCGCCGCCCGGTACGCGGCGGCGTCCCTGATGTCCCCGCGCACGTTCTCCAGGCCGGGGTCGGCCAGGCCGTGCAGCCCGTCGCCGAAGAACTGCGCGTCCAGCACTCGGACCCGGACACCGGCGGCGAGCAGCCGCCGCGCGAGGACCGAGCCGATGTAACCGGCCCCGCCGGTGATCAGGACGAGCTGCGGGCGCGTTTGTCCGGTCATGCGATCGTCACCTCAATGCGGTCGGGTGGTGCGCGTGAATGCATCAGTTGCCGAAGAAAGCGTTCATCTCCTGGACGACGAGGTGAATTTGCCGTTCGTCCAGCGCCGGGTGCAGCGGGAGGGAGAGAATTTCCGCGGCCTGCTTTTCGGTGACCGGCAGCCCGCCCGCCGCGACCTCGACGCTGCCGTCCCCGGCCGCGGGCTGCCGGTGAATCGGCACCGGGTAGTGAATTGCCGTTTCGATTCCCGAATTGCGCAGGTGCGCTTGCAGCTCGGCCCGCTGGTCCGTTCGGATCACGTACCGGTGATAAACGTGAACGGCATTGCCGCCGACCACCGGTGTGGTGATCGGAAGCCCGGAAAGTCCTTCGTCGTAGATCTGCGCCAGATCGCGCCGGCGCTTCGTCCACTCCTCCAGGTGGGACAGCTTGATGTTGAGCAGGCACGCCTGCAGGCTGTCGAGCCTGGAATTCTCGCCCCAGCGGACGACCGTGTCGCGGTCCTGCAAACCGTGGTTCCGCAGCAACCGCAGCTCGCGGGCCAGCTCGTCGTCATCGGTCACCACGACACCCGCGTCACCGCAGGCGCCCAAGTTCTTCAGCGGGTGCAGGCTGAAGCACCCGGCGATGCCGAATCCGCCGACCGGCACGCCGTCGGACGAAGCGAGGATCGCCTGCGCGCAGTCCTCGACGAGCAGCACGCCCCGCCGCGCGCACAGGTCCCGGATCGCCCCGATCCTGGCCGGGAGCCCCCGCAGGTGGACCGCGATCACCACCCGCGTGTCCGCGGTGATCGCCCGGTCCAGCGCCTCGACGTCGATGTTCTCGTCGTCGGCGACGTCGACCAGCAGCGGCCGCAGGCCCTCCGAGATCATGGCCCCGGCCGTCGCGACGAACGTGTTGGCGACCGTGATCCCGGTGGCACCGGCCTCGATCCCGAGGGCGCGGAGCACCAGCCGGAGCGCATCGGTCCCGGAGTTGACCGCGACGGCGTGCGCCACGTCGTGGAGCTCGGCGATCCGCCCCTCGAAAGCGGCGACCTCACCGCCGCCGATGAACTGACCGGAGCGCAACTGCGCCGAAAGCGGGGAGAGGAAATCCGCCAGCAGCGACTCGTTCTCACCGGCTACGCCCGCAAATGGAACACGCACGACCGCCATGATCTGCTCTCCGATGCGAAATCAGCTCGGACCGCACCACTGCTCGCCCGGCAGGACGGTGGTGTCGGCAATTCTTCAGCACGGCTGGCCGTCGCGACGGATTCGGGGGTTCGGCCAACGGGGGGAAAGCACGTCATCCCTGCGGTGACCGCGCTGGAGATCACTTTACGCACAAGATCGAATTGCCCGCCAAACAAGTGTGTCGCCCGTCACAACGGCTGCTGCTCCTTGCGGGTGGCGCCTGGCGGAAAACGGTCAGCACTTGCCCGAAAACGGGCAACCTCGCTTGCCCCGGCCATCGCGAGCGCGCAAAGCTGCACGCATGTCCCAGTCTTTCTTCGACGAGCTCGAGGATTACGTCGTGCTCGCGACTGGCGCCGATCGGGCCACCGCCAATCGGCTGATTCACACCATTGTCGAGAACCTCAACGAGCCGGTGGCCGACTACGTGCGGCGCAGGCACCGCGAGCTCCAGGACTGCGGCTACAAGAACGGGAAGATCTGGGAATTCCTGCGGGGCGAACTGGCGGCCAGACCGCTGGCCCCGCCCCGCTTCAGCGAGCGCCAGCTCCGGCGCATCGTCTACGGCTGAGCGCTGGCGGAAAGGACCTCCGGCATGGACGACCGCGCGGCGCCCGGGTCCGCGACCACTGCGCGACCGGCGAAGCGGCAGAAGTACGAACTGCACGACGAGATGCCGGACGAGGTGCGCGCCGGTGCGCTCCGGTTCACCTCGATCCAGGCGCTCAACGAGCTGATCGGCTCCCTGATCTACGTGCCCTGGGTCGACCGCGCGCCCAGCGTGCAGCGCAAGCAGATGCTCATCGCGAAGGTGCAGGACGAGATCGGCCACGGCCACGTGGTCGCCAGGCTGGCGGCCGACCTCGGCGGGGGCTGGGAGCAGGTCCTGGCCGACTACCTCGCCGGGAAGAGCTTCCTGCACAACGTCTTCCACTACGAGTTCACCTCGTGGGAGGACTTCGGCGCCGGTGGCCTGCTGATGAACTCGGCGGCGATCGCCCAGTTCAAGTCGCTGGCGGGCGGCGTCTACCTGCCCTACGCGCGGGCGCTCAAGAAGATCGCCCGCGAGGAGTCCTTCCACTACCAGCACTCGGCGGACATCGTGCGGGAGGTCATGCGCTTCGGCAGCGCCGCGCAGATCGCCGCCGTGCGGCGCAGCTTCCACACCTGGCTCCCCCGGGTGCTCGCCTTCCTCGGGCCCGAGGACTCGGACACCGTGCACGCGAACCCCATGTGGCAGTGCGGGCTGAAACCGGACAGCAACGACGCCGTCCGCCAGCAGTGGCTCGCGCGGATCGTTCCCGCCGTGCGGAAGCTCGGCGTGGACTTCGACCGGGACCTGGTCCGCGAACGCCCCGACGGCAGCTGGGAGTACGCGGAGCCGGACTGGGCCGAGGTGAAGGAGGTGGTCCGCAACGGCGGCCCGGCTTCGGCGGACCGGCTCGCCCACGCCCGGCGGGTGCTGGAGCGGAACTCGGCTGCTCGACGAGCGTGGAAGCGGGCGGCCTGATGCCACGACGACTCGGCGAGCGGCAGGTGTTCGAGGTCTTCACCCGGACCACGACCGACCAGGCGATCACCAACGTCGGCTCGGTGACCGCCCCGGACGCCGCACTGGCCTGGCAGCTGGCGAAGGAGACCTGCGGCCGTCGGGACGACCTCGCCGACCTGTGGGTGGTGAGCCGGGCGGACATCGTCGCCGCCGACAAGACCGACCAGCCGCGGCTGACCGCCCGGACCCGGATGCCGCACCGCCAGCCCGCATTCCCGATGCGCAGGCGGGAAATGCCGCGCGACCAGGCCGCGTCGCCCTCGGCACCCCGCGAGACCCGGGCCGCGTGGTCGAGCCTGGCCGAGGACCTGTTCCTGTGCTCCCACCTGCTCGCCGGGCGGCTGTACGACTTCGTCGAGCTGGAGACCTCGCTGGCGGAAGGCTCGATCGCCCAGGAGTGCCTGGCCCACGCGAGCGTGCTCGCCGAACTCAGCGGGGCGGCGCCGACCGGGGTGGACGAGTACTTCTTCGAGCGCAGCCCCGACCGGTGGCTGCCCAGCGGGATCTGGTTCCGCGGCAGCCGGTCCTGGTCCGCCGCGGTCGTCCGGGGTCTGCTCCTGGCGCTGGCGCTGGAGCTCGCGATGAACCGGTCGCACGTGGACGGCCAGGAACTGCGGCAGCTGGCGGTGGAGCAGGAAGCGCATTCAGCGCACTGGGGGCGCGCTTTCGCCGCGCTGCTGGCCGACGAGGAGATCCGGGACGACCTCCGATCCGATTTCCAGCAGATCCTCGACGTAGCAGGCGATCTGCTCGGGGTGCCTCCGCTGGACACCGATCCGGACGTCCAGGCGGAGTTCGCCGACCGCCTGGTCCGGGCCGGGGTCCCGGACTCGTGGCTGGCGGCCTGGCCGTCCTCGCCGCGGCCTCGGCAGCGGTCGTGGTCAGCGGGCATCGAGGAGGTCATCACCGAGATGAACGCCGTCCGACGCACCTACGACCCGGGGGTGATCCTGTGAGCAACGTCCCCGTCGAGCGGGTTTGGCGGGCCGTCCGCGCGGTGTCCGACCCCGAGATCGACATCAGCCTCGTCGACCTCGGCGTGCTCCGCAGCATCGCGCTGTCCCAGCACGTCCTCCGCGTCGTGCTCTTCCCCACCAGGACCGGATGCCCTGGCCGATCGGTGATGGAGCGGCGGATCACCGAGGCCGCCACCGCGGTGGCCCCCGGTGTCCGGCTGGAGTTCGACTGGCGGCCCGGGGCGTGGACCGCCACCTCGATCACAGCGAGCGGCGCGGAAGACCTCCGCGCGGCCGGGTACGCCCTTCCCGATGACGAGGGCGAGATCCGTTGCCCCTACTGCGATTCGGCAGCCGTCAACCGCGCGGCCGACTTCGGCGGCAGCGTCTGCAAGCGACCGTTCAGCTGCACGACCTGCGGCTCGGCCTTCGACCAGTTCGGCGCGGGTGCGTGCGCTGCCGACCGCGGCCTCCGATCAGCTCTGGGAGCGAGATCATGAGCACCGGCGCACCCCCTCGCTCGTTGCAGGGCACGACGGCGGTGGTCACCGGTGGCACCACCGGGCTCGGGCTCGGCATCGCCGAGCGGTTCCTCGCCGCTGGCGCGACCGTCGTCTGCGCCTCGCGGGACACCCACGACGTCCGGACCGTGCTGGACCGGTTCCCCGAACGGGCGCACTACCACCGCGCCGACGTGTCCGACGAGGCGTCGGTCCGGGACCTGATGCGGTTCGCCCACGAGCGGACCGGTCGGCTCGACGTGGTCGTCGCGAACGCGGGGATCAGCCGGGACGCGAAGCTCGCCCGGCTGAGCCTGGCGGACTGGAACGCCATGGTGGGCACGAACCTGACCGGGGTCTTCCTCACCATCAGGGAATCGCTGCCGTACCTGCTCGAATCCGGTCGCGGCCGGATCATCACGGTGTCCTCGCTGATGGGCAGCAGGACGGCGGTGGGCGCGGCCGGTTACTGCGCGACCAAGGCGGGCGTCGAGATGCTCACCCGGGCAGCGGCGATCGAGCTGGGCCCGAAGGGCATCTCGGTCAACGCGATCGCACCCGGCTTCATCAACACCGGCATGGGGAAGAAGGTCGAGGCCGACGAGCGGCTGTGGCAGCGCTACCGGGACCGGATCGCGCTGGGACGGCTCGGGGACACGGCCGAGGTGACCGAAGCGGCCGCGTTCCTCGCCGCCCCGGAGAGCTCCTACGTCAACGGGCACGTCCTGGAGATCAACGGCGGGTTGCGATGGTCCTGAACCACACCCCCGGCGAGGTCGTGTCGGGCATCGCGCTCGACGTCGCGGGGTCCACCGGCATCATCACCCTGGACCGGCCACCGGTGAACGCGATGGATTTCGCCCTGCAGGACCGGTTGTTCGACGTCGCCCGGCAGGTCGCGGCGGACGAGGACGTGCGCGCAGTCGTCATCCGCGGCGCGGGCGCGGCGTTCTCGGCCGGTGCCGACATCGAGCAGATGGCGCGCACCTCGGCCAACCCGGCGCGGTTTACAGTCGTTCGTGGACCGCGGCCCGGGGAAGGCGCATTCGGCACCGGCGCGCACTAGCAGTCACGGATGGGTGGTGCATGGGCACGTACGTGTTCGTTCCCGGCGGTTGGCACGGCGGCTGGGTGTACGAGGACGTGTGCGCCGACCTGGCGCAACGCGGTCACGTCGCGCACGCGGTGACCCCGACCGGGCTGGACCCGCAGTCGCCCGGCGAATCCGCGAACCTGCGGACCCACATCGACGACGTGGTGCGCCACCTCGCCTCACACGACCTCGACGACGTGGTGCTGTGCGGGCACAGCTACGCCGGGATGATCGTGCGCGGTGTGGTGGACAGCTGCCCGGAACGGCTGGTCGGCGCGGTCTACATCGACGCCTACGTCCCGGAATCGGGTGATTCCTGCTGGAGCCTCACCAGCGATCGGTTCCGCGCGATGTTCGTGGCCGGGTCCCGGCGCACCGGCCTGCTGGTGGACCCGCCACCCGGGCTCGACCCCCGCGCGGTCCCCCACCCGCTCGGATCGTTCATGCAGGAGCTGCGGCTTTCCGGCCGGGACGACGACCTGCACCGCTGCTACATCTACCTGTCACGCTGGCGGGGAAGCCCCTTCGGAGCGGTCTACGACCGGCTGCGCGCGGATCCCGGCTGGCAAACGGTCGAACTGCCGACGTCCCACAACATCATGCAGCTCGACCCAGGCCTCCTGGTCGACAATCTGCTGCGGGAGACCGCGGGCTGGACCGCACCGGTGGCGGACGCCCGGCCCCGGAACGGGCCCTGAGCTGCACGGCCAGCAGCGCGCGAACTGTCGTGGCATCCTCCGGTCGAGCTCGGGGATTGTGAGGTGCGCGGCCATGGCGGAGCAACCGGCGGGTCCTGCCCGAGCGTCGACCGATCGCGTCATCTTCGGCACCACCGCGCTGCTGGTCCTGTTCTTCCTCGGCTGGGGCATCGCCTCGCCCACGACCCTCGGCGCGTTCGCCGAGGCCGGGCTGCGCTGGGCGGTGGACGACATCGGCTGGGGGTTCTCGCTGGCCGCGACCGGGTTCGTGGTCTTCGTCGGCTGGCTCGCGCTGAGCCGCTACGGGACGATCCCGCTGGGCGGTGACGGCGAACGGCCGGAGTTCCGCACGCCGTCGTGGATCGCGATGATGTTCATCGCGGGCATGGGCATCGGTCTGATGTTCTTCGGCGTGGCCGAACCGCTGGCGCACTACGTGCAGCCCCCGCCGGAAACGGTCGCGCCGCTGAGCCCCGCCGCCGTGCGGACGTCGTTCGCGACCACGCTGTTCCACTGGACGCTGCACCCGTGGGCGATCTACGCGGTGGTCGGCCTGACGATCGCCTACGGCGCCTTCCGCCGGGGCAGGCGCCAGCTGATCAGCTCCGCGTTCGCTCCCCTGCTGGGGCGGCGGCGCGCGGTCAAGCCGCTGGGAAAGGTCATCGACGTCCTCGCGCTGTTCGCGACGCTGTTCGGTTCGGCGGCCTCGCTGGGCATCGGCACGCTGCAGATCAGCAGCGGGATGCGCAGCGCGGGGTGGATCGACGCCGTCGGCACACCGGTGCTGGTGCTGATCATCGCTGTCCTGACGGTCTGCTTCGTGGCCTCCGCGGTCTCCGGTGTCGCCCGGGGAATCCAGTGGCTGTCCGGGATCAACGTGGTCCTCGCCGCGGTGCTGGCGGTGTTCGTGCTGATCACCGGACCGACGGTGTTCATCCTGAGCCTGCTCCCGACCTCCGTCGGCAACTACGTCAGCGACTTCGCGGAGATGGCAGCGCGCACCGGGGCCACCGGGAGCGAGGCCCTCGACGAGTGGCTCTCGCACTGGACCATCTTCTACTGGGCGTGGTGGATCTCGTGGGCGCCGTTCGTCGGCACGTTCCTGGCCCGGATCAGCCGGGGTCGCAGCATCCGGCAGTTCGTCGGCGGGGTGCTCCTGGTGCCCGGCGCGGTCAGCACGGTCTGGTTCGCGATCTTCGGCGGCACCGCCATCGACCTGCAGCGCGGCGGCGCCGTCGACGTGGCCGGTTCCGGCGGCGAGGAGGTGCAGATCTTCACCGTCGTCCGAGCGCTTCCGATCCCCGCGGTCACCACGGTGCTGATCATCGCGCTGGTGGCGATCTTCTTCATCACCGGCGCCGACTCCGCGTCGCTCGTGATGGGCAAGTTCTCCCAGCGCGGCACGATCTCGCCGCGGAAGTGGGTGATCGTGTTCTGGGGCGTGGCCACCGGATCCGTCGCCGCGATCATGCTCATCTCCGGCGAGGACCACGCCCTGGAGGGCATCCAGAACCTGACCTTCCTCGCCTCGGTCCCGTTCGCGCTGGTCATGGTCCTGATGTGCGCCTCCCTGGTCAAGGACCTGCGCAGCGACGACCAAGTCCTCGTCGACGAGCACGACGAAGGCGAGCCGGGACCGCCACCCGGACGCACCTGACGGCGCACCGCCGAGACGGCTGGTCGCACACGCGCGTGGTGAACTGCCGCTAGCATGACCGAGACGCCCCTCGGGAAACCTGCCCAGGAAGTGCCCCATGTGCCGCAGCATCAAGACCCTCCGCCCGCCCTACGCCGAGGAGGTCACCGAGGGTGACGTCCGCGCGGCGGCGTTGCAGTACGTCCGCAAGATCTCCGGGTTCCGGCAGCCCGCCGCGCACAACGCCGCGGCGTTCGAGCAGGCCGTGGACGAGATCGAGCAGGCCACCGCGAAGCTGCTCGCCTCGCTGCAGGTCCGCGGCCAGAACCGCTGATCTCTGGACCGGCGTGATCGCGGGCCGCAGAATCGAGCTCGGCAATCCGACGCTGGGAGGTTGATCGAGCTTGCAGACCGCGACGGCCGCGCTGAACGGCATCCGCACGCACTACTGCGCGAACGGCTCGGGTCCGGCCGTGGTGTTCGTGCACGGTCTGGCCCAGGACCACCGCAGCTGGCAGCGCCAGCAGGAGGCGTTCACCGACCACCGCACCTACGCCTACGACGTGCGCGGCCACGGCGCGACGGCCCTCGGCGCTGCCGACGGCACCTTGGAGCAGCTGCGCGACGACCTGCTGGCGTTCCTCGCCGAGGTCTCCGGGCCCGCGGTGTGCGTCGGGTTCTCGCTGGGCGGCACCGTGGTGCTCTCCGCCGCCGCGCAGCGCCCCGACCTGGTCACCGGAGCCGTGGTGCTCGGCACCTCCTCCGTGGTGGGCCGACGGGCGGCCGAGATCAACCTCCAGCGCGCCGAGCAGGCCGCGGACCGCCCAGCCCTGCTGGAATCCCTGCGCGAGGACACCCGGGCGATGACCTACGACTCCACAGTGGACGTCGACGAGCTGGTCGCGTACCGGGCATCGACGATCGGTGATGGCGCGGGCTACGCGAACGCCCTCACCGCGATGGCCGGGATCCGCGACAACCCGCTGACACCCGCGCTCGCCGCGATCGAGTGCCCGGTGACCGTGATCGGTGCCGAGCACGACGCGATCTGCCCGCGCAAGGCCGCCGACATCCTCCTCGAAGGCCTCCCCCGCGCGACCTACCTGGAGATCCCGAACTCCGGCCACCTGATGAACGTCGACAACCCGGAAGCCGTCACCACCGCCCTCCGCACCGCACTGGCGGGCGCGGACTGATCAGGCCGCGTCCAAGCGCTCCTTCATCGAGCCGCGCACGGCCGCCACCGCATCGCGGTACTCGGTCTCCGCCTCCACGACCACCTGACTGCCCGCACTGTTCCGCCGCCGCACCAGCAGCAGGCGATCGGCCGCGTCCAGGACCGCTCGCACCGGGCCGTCGGCCAGGTCCGGCTCGTGGAGCTCGATGTGCGCCGCCGCTTCGCGCAGCGGCTCCAGGACCGACCCCGGGGAATCGAGCGCGGAGGTCAACCTGCGAGCAGGCACCAGGAACTTGGCGAACCGCTCCTCCTGCAGCTCCTTCGCCTTCTCGAAACGCCGATCGTCACGTTCCTGCGCGGATCGCTTGTCGGTCCGGGCAGCGGTCAACCAGACGCCCGCCAGCGCACCGAGCGAACTGATGAGCGCGACCAGGACCGTGACGTAGCCAGGTGTTGACCCCATGCCCGGACACGTTACCGCCAGGGCCACCGCGCCGGATCCGAACGGTAGAATCGGGGCGGAAACGTCCCCACAGGAGAAATTGCGTGTCGGCTTCACCCTGGGTCAAGGTGCCCATCGGCCCCGACGGCCCGCGGTGGTCCACAGTGCACCCGCTGCGGACTGCGCTGGTGGTCGTCCACACGCTGACCGCGTGGAACCGGCTCGCCGACATCCTTCCCGTCTTCGACTCCGACCACCGCGTGCAGCTGGTGTTCACGTTCCCCGGAGCGTCCGCCATCGACTCCGACGTGGAGCACGTCCTGCACGAGCGCGGTGCGATCCGCATCGACTGGTCGCAGGCGGTCGACACCGAGTTCGACCTGGCCATCTCCGTGCACAACAGCGGGGATCTGCACGAAATCAACGCCCCGCTGATCACACTTTCGCACGGAATGGGATATACTAAGCACGCGAATCAGCGAATCAGCGAATCAGCGAATCAGCGAATCAGCGAATCAGCGAATCAGCGAATCAGCGAATCAGCGAATCAGCGAATCAGCGAATCAGCGAATCGCTCCGTCTACGGCTTGTCGCCGGAGTGGCTGCTCCGGGACGGTTCCGTCGTCCCGACGGCTGTCGTGCTCTCGCACGACGAACAGCTCGGGCGGCTCGCCGCGACGACCCCGCAGGCGGTGCCCGCTGCTGTCGTGGCCGGTGATCCCTGCTTCGACCGCTTGCGCGCAAGCCTCCCGGAACGGGCCGAGTACCGCCGGGCGCTGGGTGCCGACGCGAGCTCCACGGTGGTCGCGGTCTCGTCGACGTGGGGCGACAAGTCGCTGATCGGCCGCCACCCCGAGCTGATCGGTGAATTGCTCGCGGAACTGCCGGACGATCACGTCGTCGCCGCCGTCCTGCACCCGAACACCTGGTACGCCCATGGCCCCTGGCAGCTGCGATACTGGCTCGGCGCATCGCTGCGGTCCGGGCTCCGGCTGATCCCGCCAGCCGAGGGCTGGCAGCAGACGATCATCGCCGCGGACGTGACCATCGGCGATCACGGCGCCGTGACCGGCTACTCAGCTGCACTCCGAAAACCCACGTTGCTGGCCTCGTTCCCCGAGGAGGAGGTCGCCGCTGGTTCCGCGGTGGCCGCGGTGGGCTCGGCCGCGCCGCGCCTGGACGTGCACCGCGGGCTCGCCGACCAGCTCCGCGAAGCGATCCGGCGGCACGACCCGGACCGGTTCGGCGAGGTCGAACGGCTCACGAGCTCGGTCCCCGACGACTCGGCGCAGCACCTCCGGAAGCTCTGCTACCGGCTCATGGACCTGCCGGAACCGACCGGCTCAGCGCTGGTCCCGGTGTACCCGGCCCGCACGCTCGTGCCTGAGCGGGACACCGTCCGCGCCTGGTGGTTCGACGGGGACTGGCACGGCGACGAGGTCCGGCTGACCCGATGGCCAGCCGATGTGCACCTCCGACGCGGTCGCAAACCCGCTTCCCCGGACCGGTTCCTCGTGGTGGCCAGCACGCACCCGCAGCGCGACACGCGCAATTCCGCCGCAGTCGTCGTGCGCGAGGTGGATGCGGCCGACGACGTCGGTGAGGTGCTCGCCCAGCTGCTGACCTCTTTCCCGGCTTGTCGACTCGCCGCGGCCCGCCTCGGCGGCCAGTGCTGGATGCTGGACCGCGAAGGGCACCAGCTGTCGGCGACCACGACGGATGCCGTGGCCGCGGCGTCAGCCGTCCACGCGTGGTCCCGGGCCCGGCGGGACTGGTCGGCGCTCCCAGCTCGGTTCGACCTGGCGGTGGGGGCGCGCCGATCCACCGTCGTGATCGCGAAGCGCGATCAGTGACCGAGCTCGTCGAGCTCGCCCCGCACCTCTTCAGCCCTGGTATCGCCGAGCTTCTCGTACAGCGCCAGCGCTTCCCGGTACGCCTCGGTCGCGGTGCCGACGTCCCCGCCCTCGACCGCCGCACCGCCGAGGTCGACCAGGACATCGGCCAGCAGCTTCACCGCGCCTTCGCCCCGGAACAGGTCCGCGGCCGCCGCCAGATCCGCACGCCCGTCCGCACCACCGCGGACCTTCCCCCTGACGTGCAAGCACTTCGCCCGGTTGTCGGGCTCCTTCGTCCCCTCCCGGAAGTACTCCAGCGCTCGGTCGACGTGCTGCTCGGCCCGCTCCCGATCGCCGAGCTTCTCGAACGCCCTCGCTCGCTGCAGGCTCAGCAGGGCGAACATGCGGTCCTGCTGCGCCGGTTCGATCTCCTCGCCAGTGGCCGACTCGACCACTTCCCAGGAAAGGGCGTAATCCTGCAGCGCGCCCCGCAGGTCGCCGCGCTTGGCCTTGAGCTTGCCGTTCCACTCGTACGAGCTCTGCTGGCCGTGCTTGTCGCCGATCTCGTGCGCGATGCGGCTGAACTCCGCGAAGTCCTCCCCCGCCCGCTCCAGGTCGCCGACGGCGAGGCGGGCCGCCCCGCGCTGCTGGTGCAGCTGCATGCGGGCAGCCGGGTCGGTGGCGACCTCCAGCGCGATGTCGTGCAGCTCGAGCCAGATGTCGTAGTGGTGGTGGTAGTGCAGGTACTTGAAGAGCATGATCACGAGCCGGACGGCGGCATCGCCCTGCCCCAGCGCAGGCGCTTCCCGCACGCACGCGACCAGGTTGGTCAGCTCCGCGGCGAACCAGTCCAGCGCCTGCTCCCGCGTCACCACGAGCTCGGGTTCAGCGAGCCCGTCGAACAGCGGACCGGCGCGCCACCGGTCGGACACCGCCCGGTCCCGCGGATTGGCCTGGTCCACGAACCACGTCACGAGCTCCGCCTTCAGCTCGCGGCACAGCTCGGCGCCGTCTTCGGCGTTGGCCTTCTCCTGCGCGTCGATCCGGACGAGGTCGTGGAACTCGAAGCGGTTCCCGGCCTCGATCAGCAGGTTCCGGTCAACCAGATTGTGCAGGAGCAGCACGGCATCGTGCTCGTCCACACCGAGCACGACAGCCGCAGCGTCCGCGGTGAAGGACGAACCCGGGATCAGGGCGCACCTCCGGTAAACCCGCTGCAGCTCTCGGGAAATCTCGTCGTAGGTCACCTGGAGGAACGCGGGGATGCGAGCCTGGTCGTCGAATTCCAGCAGTGCTGAACTCGACTTCCGCAACTTGCCGAGCAGGGGTTCGGCAACCGCCGCTCGTCCGACCAGCTGCGCCGCCACGATCTTGATCAGCAGCGGGATGCCGCAGCACTGATCGGCGAGCGCCTCGATCACGGCCCGGTCGATCTCCGTCGCCGTCTGGCGGAGGTCGTGGATGAACAGCTCCAACGCCTCGCCGTCCGGCAGCTTCTCCACCGAGTAGGGCTCGAACCCGTCCGCCACCAGCGAGCGGGACAGCACGTGCGTGATCACCACGACCGCCGACTCCGGGGAACTTCCCGGCACCAGGTCCGCCACCAGGTCGGCACGCACCGCATCGTCGATCACGACCAGTCGGCGGGCGTCGCTCATGCGCTGGTCGTACGCGGCTTTGAGCCCCTCCCGCGTGGCGGGCAGCTCGGTCTCCGGGACGCCGAGCCCGAGCAGGGCCTGCCGCATCAGCGAGGTGTCCGGGACCGGCTCACCGCCGACTTGCTGACCGTAGAGCCAGATCGGCTGCCCGCTGAAGGAGTCCCGCTCCAGCTCGGCGAATTCGCGGACCATGCTCGACGTCCCCACCCCGGGCATGCCGGTCACGTGCATCTTGCAGACGTGTCCCCCGCTCCGGCAGCGGCGCAGCTGATCCCTCATCCTGCCGAGGTTCTCGCGCCGATCCATGAACCGCTCCGCTCGCGCCTGCACCTGGCCCCACTCCCCCAATTCCAGAACGTCGGAAAGATCGCGCGCAGTCCACGTTAGCGCACGCTGCGTGCATCCCGGACAGCGCAAGAGGCGGCCGCGGTGTGGAACCGCAGCCGCCTCCTGGGGAGGGTCGATCAGGCGTCGACCCGGTCCGGCTCGTTCTGCTTCTTCGCGCGGACGAGCTTGTTCCACAGCGGCCAGGTCAGCAGCAGGGCGATGATCACGTAGACCGCGATCGCCAGCGGCGAGTTCACCAGGCCGGTCAGCGAACCGTCGCTGATCTGCAGCGCTCGGCGCATCTGCAGCTCCGCGGCCGGGCCGAGGATGACGCCGACGATGGCCGGCAGCACCGGCAGCCCGTAGCGGCGCATCGCGAAGCCGATCACACCGATGATGAACAGCAGCACCAAGTCCAGCGCCTCACCACCGACCGCGTACGCGCCGACGCTGGCGAAGAACAGGATCCCGGCGTACAGGTACGGGCGCGGGATCTGCAGCAGCTTCGCCCACACCGGGGCCATCGGCAGGTTGATGACCAGCAGCAGCGCCAAGCCCACGAACATGCTCGCGATCAGCGCCCACACCAGGTCCGCCTCGCGCTGGAACAGCAGCGGCCCGGGCTGGATGCCGTACTGCTGGAACGCCGCCAGCATCACCGCGGCCACCGAGGTGGTCGGCAGGCCCAGGGTGAGCATGGTGACCATCGTGCCCGCCGCGCTCGCCGTGGCGGTCGCCTCCGGTCCGGCGACGCCCTCGATGGCGCCCTTGCCCCAGTCACCGGTCTTGCGGGACAGCTGCTTCTCGACCGTGTAGGACAGGAACGTCGGCATCTCCGCGCCACCGGCCGGGATCGCGCCGAACGGGAACCCGATCAGCGGCCCGCGCAGCCACGGCTTCCAGGTGCGCCGCAGGTCTGCCCGGCCCAGCCAGGGACGGCCGACCGACAGCGGCTTGTCCTGGGTGTGCCGCAGGTGCGCGGCGACCCACAGCGACTCGCCGACGGCGAACAGCCCGACCGCCACGACCACCACGTCGATGCCGTCGGCCAGCTGCAGCGAGCCGAACGTCAGGCGGGCCTGGCCGCTCATCTGGTCCAGGCCGACCAGCCCGATGGTCAGGCCGATCAGCAGCGAGGCGAACCCGCGGATCCGCGAGCTGCCCAGCACGGTCGCGGTCGCGGCGAAGGCCAGCACCATGAACGCGAAGTAGTCCGGGGCGCCGATGTTCACCGCGTAGCCCGCGATCACCGGTGCCAGCAGCACCAGCAGGACCAGGCCGATCAGGCCGCCGATGAAGTGGCCGATCGCCGCCGCGGCCAGCGCCTGCGAGCCGCGGCCCGCCTTGGCCATCTTGTTGCCCTCGATGGCCACCACCACCGCCGCGCTCTCACCCGGGGTGTTGAGCAGGATCGAGGTGGTCGAGCCGCCGAACATGCCGCCGAAGTAGATCCCGGCGAACATGATGAACGCACCGGTGGGGTCCAGCGCGTAGGTGACCGGCAGCAGCAGCGCCACCGCCATCGCCGGGCCGATGCCCGGCAGCACGCCCACGGCGGTGCCGAGCAGCACGCCGATCGCGGCGAACAGCAGGTGCTCCGGGGTCAGCGCGGTGCTGAAGCCCGCCAGGAGGTTGGACAGGTCCATCGGTTACAGCACCTCCATCAGCGGGCCACCGGGCAGCGGGACGCCGAGCAGGTTGTTGAACGCCAGCCAGGTCAGCACCGAGATGACCGCGGCGATCAGCGGGTCCCGCACGAAGTTCCGGCTGCCCAGCGAGTAGGCCGCGCCCCAGAACAGGATCGCCGCCGACGCCGGGAACCCGATCACGTTGATCAGCGCCGCGTTCAGCAGGAAGAACCCGGACAGCAGCAGCAGGGTGCGCCAGTCGGTCGGCGCGTCCAGGTCGACGTCCTCGCCGCCCTCGGCCTCACCGCGGCCGCCGCGCAGCACGTCGCGGGCCAGCAGCACGGCGACGACCACCAGCAGCGCGCCGACCACGACCGGCACCGCCTTGGGGCCCACCGGGCCGCGCTGCGCGAAGTCGGTCGGGATGTTGATCGCGTCCACCAGAACCAGCACGCCGACCGCGAGCAGCAGGGCGCACAGCCCCAGCTCGGAGTGCGACTTCCACCAGCTCCGGCGTTCGTCCGCAGCGGAACTCATGCGGCCCCCAATTCCTTGAGCACCGACGCCACCCGGTCGTTCTCCGCCTTCAGGAAGGTGCCGAACGCGTCACCGGTCTGGAAGGCGTCCGACCAGCCGTTGAGCCGCATCGCCTCGCGCCACTGCTCGCTGTCGTGCAGCTTGGTGAACAGCGAGATCAGCTTCTTCCGCTCGTTGTCGCTGATGTCCGGCGGGGCGACGATGCCGCGCCAGTTGGTGAAGCTGACGTCCACCCCGGACTCCTGCAGGGTCGGGGCGTCGATGCCCGGCACCCGCTCGGGGCTGGTCACCGCCAGCGCCCGCAGCTCGCCCGCGGCGATCTGGTCGCGGGTCTCGCCGATCCCGGACACGCCGAAGGCGACCTTGCTGCCCAGCACCGAGGCCATCAGCTCACCGCCGCCGTCGAAGGGTACGTAGTTGACGTCCTTGGCGGGCAGGCCGATCGCCCGCGCGGTCAGCATCGGGGCCAGGTGGTCCGGGCCGCCCGGCGAAGAACCGCCGCCCACCGGGACCGCGCCCGGGTTGGCCTTCCACGCCTCGATCAGCTCGCCGATGGTCCGGTACGGCGAGCCCTTGGCCACCACGATCACGTCGGCTTCCTCGGTGAGCTTCGCGATCGGCGTGGTGTCCTGCAGCGACACCGGCGAGTGGTTGGTGTAGACCGACCCCACCACGCCCAGGCCCATGGACATCACCAGCGCGCCGTTGCCCGCCTCGTTGACCAACCGGCCCAGCCCGACCGTGCCACCCGCACCGGGCAGGTTGAAGACCTCGGTCGGCCCGTTCAGCCCGGTGTCCTCGATGGCCTTCACCGCGGTCCGCGCGGTGATGTCGTAGCCACCGCCGGGGGTGTTGGGCACCATGACCCGCAGACCGCGGATCTGGGACCCCGCGGCTTCGTCCCGCCCCGAACCCGCCAGGGGTGGCACCACTAACACCAGCAGTGCTGCGCCCAGCACCGCCAGCGCCACTTTCAGCTTGCGCATCATCACCTCACTGTGATCCCGATCTCGCACTGACCGGGTGGTGGGTGATCATCCCCCGCGCGACGCGAACCGTCTCGGTTTCGGGGCTATCGAAAGTTGCGGAAGTTCTGTAACCGGGTGCCGGTCAGTTCACGCAGGGGATCCCGTCGGCGGTGATCGTGCCACCGCTCGGCTGCTCGGGCGACTGCCGGACGAGCCCGTCGAGCTGGAGCCGCGGGGCGGCGGCGAAGTGCTGTGCGCCCGGCCCGTCGTAGTCGTCGCCCAGCACGACCCTGATGCGCCCACCGCTGAGCGCGGGATCGGGTTCGACGGGCAGCCCGCCGAGGTGTTCGGCGACGAAGCGGGCCGCCTCGTCGTTGCCGGGCGTGAAGAGCACGTGCGAGGTGGCGGTTTCGGGGCCGTTGCCGACGTTGCCGACCGGGATTCCCTCGGAGTTCAGCTCGTCCTGCACGCGCGAGGCCAGGCCGGTGATGCCGGTGCCGTTGAGCACGTCCACCACGCTGGTGTTCAGGCTGTCGGGCCGCGGCTGTTCGGCGGGCAGGCCTTCGTTGACCCGCTGGATCATCAGCTGCACCTTGCGCGGGTTGACCTTGACGGCCATCCCGTCGTGCGGGGTGTCGTACTCGGGGTCCTCGACCGGGATGGTGTCGAAGGTGATGTTGCCCCCGGCCAGGCCCTGCAGCTGCCCGGCGAAGGCGAGCACGTCCAGGCCCTCGTCGAGCACCACGGACTGCTGCACCGAGTCGAACATCCGGTTCAGCTTCGCCGGGTTGGTCAGGGTCCCGGTGGACAGCATTGAGCGCGCCAGCCCGGCCATGAAAGCCTGCTGCCGCTGCACCCGGTCCAGGTCGCCGCGTGGCAGACCGTGCCGCTGCCGGACGAAGGCCAGCGCGTCCCCGCCGGAGATCACCTGGTGCCCGGCCGGGAAGCGCGCCCCGGAGAAGGGGTCGTCCACCGCGTTGTTCAGGCACACCTCGACGCCGCCGATCGCCTGGGTGAGCTGGTAGAAGCCGAGCAGGTTGACCTCGGCGTAGTGGTCGACGTTGACGCCGGTGAGCTGCTCGACGGTGCGCACCAGCAGCTTGCGACCCGCGTCGTTGGACCGGCGCTCCAGCTCGGCGGGGTCGGACACGCCCTCGGACTGCAGTTCGGCGCGCGCGGTGGCCTTGCCCCGCCCGTACGCGGAGTTGATCTTGTGCTGGCCGTGGCCGTCCGGGATCGACACGTAGGAGTCGCGCGGCAGCGAGTAGGCGACCGCGCGGGAGCGGTCCTCCGGGATGTGCAGCAGGATCAGCGTGTCGGTCAGGCTGGACCCGCTGTCCCCGGTGCGCAGCTCGCGCAGCATCTCCTCCGGCAGCGCGTTGCCCTGCGCGTCGGTGCGGCCGTCCAACCCGACCAGCAGGATGTCCACCGCGCCGTCCGGCCCCGCCCCCGAGGTCACGTCGCTGGTCGCCATCCCGCCCTGCAACCGGCCGAACGTGGACCACAGGTAGCCGCTGAACGCGAACACCGCGGTCGAGGCCAGCGCGACGGCGATGCGGGCCCCGGTCCGCCACCCGCGCCGACCTCGCGCCGGGCGCACCCGGGCGATGGGCACCGTGTGATCGTCGCGGTCGGAACCAGGTCGGGCACCACCGATCACCGGATCTCCTCACCTCACCCAGTCGGGCCACGCGGACGGCCGTCGCCGAGCCTACTCGCCCCCGCGGCGCGGAAGTCGATCACGTTCGCCGGGCGGCCGACGACCGCGGACCACCCTGATGGGTAGACTCCGGATAGCGCATCCGCAGGCCGCCTGACCTCGGGACCAGGTGGCCGAACAGCGAGGAGTTACTGCCATGGGTTCGCTCAGTGCCTGGCACTGGCTGATCGTGCTCGCCGCGGTCGTGCTGTTGTTCGGCTCGGCGAAGCTGCCCCAGATGGCCCGCTCGCTCGGCCAGTCCGCCCGCGTCCTCAAGGCCGAGGCGCGCGGCATGAAGGCCGACGAGGAAGCGGCCAAGCAGCACGCCGTCGACAACGACGACAAGCCGCAGAAGAGCTGACCGCTCGAACCGAGGAGCTCCCCCGCCGACCGGGTCGACGGGGGAGCTCCTCGGTGTTCCGGGCCGATCAGGCCCTGGCCAGGCCCGCCTCCAGCTGGTCGGCGAGCTTGTTCATGATCTTCGCGTAGCTGGCGTAGCTCATCGGGGCGACCGCGTCCCACTCGGCGAAGCGGTCCGCGGCGGCGGCCGGGTGCGCGGCGAAGACCGGGTTCTGCTTCATCTGCTCCGGCTTCATCGACGCCGACCGGGCATCCCACAGCAGGATGTCGCCCGGGTAGGCGTTGGCGTTCTCCCAGGACAGCCGCTCGAAGTAGCCGCCACCGGCGAGGTCGGGGTTCTTCGGCGTGGTGATCGGCAGGCCGAGCTCCTTGACGTAGTAGTCCAGGTCGGGATTGCGCGCGGGCACCACCACGAAGTACTCCTCCTTGGTGCCGCCCACGGCCAGGATCGACTTGCCCTCGGCGCGCATCCGGGCCCCGATGTCGCGCAGCCGCTGCGCGGCGGCGTTGAACGCCTCCTCGTCGGCCTTCACCTTCGTGGACTCGACATCGGCGCCGAGCGCGCGGGCCAGCTCCTTGTACTTGCCGATCGCCTCGGGCAGCGAGATGCCGGACTGCTGCACCCCGACCGTCGGCACGATCCGCTTGACCGCGTCCTCCTGGTCCTGCACCAGGTGCCACAGGCCGGGGAACTCCGCGTACTTGCCGCTGACCACCAGGTCGGGCTGCAGGGAGGTCAAGCGCTCCAGGTTCACCTCGCCGTAGCCGGGGCCGGTGACGTCGGTGACCTGCGCCGGGTCGATGCTGCCCGCCTCCGGCTCGGTGGAACCGTCGTCGCGCACCAGCGGGCCGAACGTCCCGGCGATCGGCACGCCGAAGTCCTTGAGCGCGCCGGCCGCCGAGACCTGCGCGACGATCCGCTCGGGGCGGTGGTCGGTGGTCACCGTGATCCCGCGATCATCGGTGTAGGACCAACCGCCCTCCCCCCCGCCTTCCGGCGCGGGCGAGCCGCACCCCGCCAGCACTCCCACGGCCGCCAACGACGCGGCTGCGGCTCGGATCTTGTGACGCACACCAACCTCCCCAAATCTGTAAGGCTAGGCTAACCTAGCACCTGATCTCGGGAGGTTCACGGATGGCAGGTACGCAGACCGTCGAGCACCGGCCGGACTACCGGCTGTTCCCCGTCGAGGTGGCGCGGGTGCAGCGGCTCGGGCCCAGCTTCGTCCGCATCACCTTCACCGCGGAATGCCTGCGCGGCTTCGGCGCCGGTGGGGACGACCAGCGGATCAAGCTCGTGCTGCCGCAACCCGGTCGCACCATCGCGGACTTCCCGGAGGGCGCCGACTGGTACCAGCGGTGGCTGGCGCAGCCCGACGAGATACGCCCGACGCTGCGCACCTACACCGTCCGCGCCTTCCGCCCGGACGACGCCGAGCTCGACGTCGACTTCGTGCTGCACGGGGTCGCCGACGGGCACGGCGGCCCCGCGTCCACCTGGGCCGCGGCCGCGCGCCCCGGCCAGCAGATCGGGCTGCTCGGCCCGGACCGCCCCGGCCGCGGGCGCCCGTGGGGCTGCGAGTGGGCCCCGCCGGAATCGGCCAGCCACCTGGTGCTGGCCGGTGACGAGACCGCGGTGCCCGCGGTCGCCGCGATCGTCGAGAGCCTGCCGCCGTGCGCCCGCGGCGTGGTCTGCCTCGAGGTGCCCGAGGAGCTGGACCGCCAGGACTGGCAGGTGCCCTCCGGGGTCGAGGTGCGGTGGTTCTCCCGCTGCGCGGGCGCGCCGCACGGCAAGCTGCTGGAGGAAGGTGTGGCCAGCGCGCTCGCCGAGCTCCACCCGCGGTCGGCCTCCGGTGCCGCCGAGCTCGACGACATCGACGTGGACACCGAGACGCTGTGGGACGTGCCCGCGCAGGACACCGCGCCGAGCCGCCTCTACGGGTGGCTGGCCGGTGAGGCGGGGGTGATCAAGCGGTTGCGCCGCATGCTGGTCGCCGACTACGGCATCCCGAAGCAGTCGGTGGCCTTCATGGGCTACTGGCGCGAGGGCCGCAGCTGACCCGATCCGGCCGCTCCTGTCGGTGCTCCCCACTACTGTTCCAGCGACTCCGCCGGTCTAGAGTCGCAACAGGAGCAGCCGAAAGGGGGACGCCATGGGCCCCACCATGGTCGTCGAGGACTTCGCCACCGCGGCCGATCCGTACCGGCGCGAGCTGCTGGCTCACTGCTACCGGATGCTCGGCTCGCTCCACGACGCCGAGGACCTGGTGCAGGAGACCTACCTGCGCGCCTGGCGCGCCTACGACCGGTTCGAGGGCCGCTCGTCGCTGCGCACCTGGCTGTACAAGATCGCCACGACGGCCTGCCTGACCGCGCTGGAGAACCGCAAGCGCCGCCCGCTGCCGACCGGGCTCGGCGGGCCCAGCGAGATCCCCGGCGACGAGCTGGTGGAGCGGTCCGAGATCCCCTGGCTGGAGCCGATCCCGGACGCCGCCCTGGTGGACGACCCGACCGACCCGGCCGCCATCGTCAGCGCGCGGGAGAGCACCCGGTTGGCGTTCATCGCCGCCCTCCAGCACCTGCCCGCCCGGCAGCGCGCGGTGCTGGTGCTGCGCGACGTGCTCAGGTGGAAGGCCGCCGAGGTCGCCGAGGCCATCGGCACCAGCACGGCGGCGGTCAACAGCATGCTGCAGCGCGCCCGGGCACAGCTCGCCGAGGTCAAGCCCTCGCCGGACGACACGCCCGCTCCGCTGACCGACGAGCAGCAGCGGCTGCTGGACCGCTACGTGACGGCCTTCGAGGCCAAGGACATCTCCGCCATCGTGCAGCTGTTCACCGCCGAAGCGGTGTGGGAGATGCCGCCGTTCGTCAACTGGGTGCGCGGTGCCGAGCAGATCGGTCGGCTGGTGGACCTCAAGTGCCCCGCCGGGCCGGGCGACCTGCGGCTGCTGCCCGCGCGGGCCAACGGCCAGGCCGCCTTCGGCGTCTACCGGCGCGCGCCCGACGGGGTGTTCCGGCCGTTCCACCTGCAGGTCCTGGAGCTCGACGGCAGCGCGGTCCGGCACACCGTCGCCTTCTTCGACGTCAGCGTGTTCCCGGCCTTCGGACTGCCCGACACCTGCCCGGAGCGGCGCGACTAGTCGAGCGGGTGCTCGGCCAGGAAACCCAGCACCGCGGCGGAGGCCTCCGCCCGCTTCTCCTCGAAGTAGGCGTGCCGGGCCCCGTCCAGGTAGTGCACCTCCGCGCCCGGGATGCGGTTGGCGAGGATCAGGGCGTTGTCCACCGGGCTGAACGCGTCGTCGGTGCCGTGCAGCACCAGCGTCGGCGCGGTGATCTGGTCCAGCACCGCCCAGCTGTCGTGGGCGTTGCTGGCGCGCAGGTGCCCGCGGCGGGCGTGGCCGGGCATCGGGCCGCCGAGCGTCACGTACGGGCCCGGGTTCTCGCGCACCCATTCCGGGCTGTACATCAGGTCGATCAGGACCTCGCGGGCGGCGTCCGCCGACGGCTGCGCCAGCGCCCGGGTGATCTCCGGGGCGGCCCGCAGCCCGTGCACTCCCCCGACCGAGGTGCAGCCCAGGACCAGGGCACCGACGTGGTCCGGGTAGTCGATCGCCAGCCACTGGGCGACCTTGCCGCCCATCGACGTCCCGTACACGTGCGCGCGGGCGATGCCGAGCTCGTCGAGGACGCAGACCACGTCGGTGGCGAAGCGGCGGACGCTGTACTCGGCGTCGGCGGGCTTGTCGCTCCGCCCGGTGCCCAGGTAGTCCAGCACGATCACCTGGTGCTCCGCCTCGAAGTCGGCGCGCACGTTGTCCCACCAGTGGTGGGTGTTGGCCTGCCCGCTGAGCAGGACCAGCGGTTCCCCGCTGCCGTGCGCTTCGTAGTAGATCTCGGCTTGGTCGGCGCTTTTCACGAACGGCACACCACCATCCTAGGGATCGCCTCCGCTGTGCTGGGCGACCAGAGGTGCTCTAATGCCCGGTATGACCGGCCCGGAGCCGATTCGCCTGACCCAGTACGCGCACGGTGGCGGGTGCGCGTGCAAGATCCCGCCCGGCGAGCTGGAGGCGGTGCTGGGCGGGCTGCCCACCGACGTGACCGAGCCCGCTGCGCAGCTGCTGGTCGGCGTCGCCACCGGCGACGACGCGGCGGTGGTGCGCGCGGAAGGCGGCCCCGGGATCGTGGTCACCACGGACTTCTTCACCCCGGTGGTGGACGATGCGCGCGACTGGGGGCGCATCGCAGCGGCCAACGCGCTGTCCGATGTGTACGCGATGGGCGGCACGCCGGTCGTCGCGGTGAACCTGCTCGGCTGGCCCCGCGACGTCCTGCCGTTCGAGCTGGCCGCGGAGGTGCTGCGGGGCGGCGGCGAGGTCGCGGCGGCGGCCGGGTGCCACCTCGGCGGCGGGCACAGCATCGACGACCCCGAACCCAAGTACGGCATGGCGGTGACCGGCCTGGTCGACCCGGACCGGTTGCTGCGCAACGACGCCGCGCGCCCCGGGCAGCCGCTGTCGTTGACCAAGCCGCTGGGCATCGGCGTGCTCAACACCCGCCACAAGCGCACCGGAGAACGCTTCCCGCAGGCCGTCGAGGCGATGACTGCGCTCAACCGGGACGCGGCCGCGGCGGCGCTGCGGGCGGGCGCGGTGTGCGCCACCGACGTCACCGGGTTCGGGTTGCTCGGGCACCTGTTCAAGATGATGCGCGCCTCGGGGACCTCCGCCGAGCTCGACATCGCCGCGGTGCCGTACCTCGACGGCGCGCGGGACGCCGTGCGCGCGGGTTTCGTCAGCGGTGGCACGCGGCGCAACCTGGACTGGGTCCGGCCGCACCTCGACGCCGGTGCCGCACCTGACGAGGACCAGCTGCTGCTCGCCGACGCGCAGACCTCGGGCGGCCTGCTGGTGGTCGGCGAAGTTCCCGGCGCGCCGGTGATCGGCCACGTCCTGCCCGCGGCCGACGCGGTGATCGCGCTGCGCTGAGGCGCCCACATGGTGGGCAGCGGTCGGGTTCCGTTGACGTTGCGGCGATTCCGGTTCTAGCGTTCAGGGCATGGCGCATCCGGTGCAGCTGGTCACCAGGGACCACGTGGATCTCCTCCGGGTCATCTCCGCCGCCTGTCCGCGGCCCTGACGCCGCGCACCCCTCCCTCTTTCTCCACTGTGGACGTATTCGGTCCGCGGTGCTCCACGCCCGCAGGAAGGACGACCTGCACATGGCACCACCCGAACTGCACCTCGCGGTAGCGCTCGACGGGGCCGGTTGGCACCCGGCCGCCTGGCGGCGACCGCAGGCCCGCCCCGCCGAGCTGTTCACCGCCCGGTACTGGGTCGATCTCGCCCAGGAGGCCCAGCGCGGACTGCTCGACCTCATCACCTTCGAAGACGCCCTGAGCCCGCAGTCCAGCCGCGACGACGGTCCCGACGACCGCACCGACCAGGTGCGCGGGCGGCTCGACGCGGGCCTGATCGCGGCGCGCGTGGCGCCCCGGACCGAGCGCATCGGTCTGGTGCCCAGCGCCGTGGTCACCCACACCGAGCCGTTCCACATCTCCAAAGCCGTCGCCAGCCTCGACTACATCAGCACCGGGCGGGCTGGCTGGCAGCCGAAGGTCTCCGCGCTCCGCACCGAGGCCGCGCACTTCGGCCGCCGGGAGGTGCACGCCGACGAGCTGCTGGACGAGGCCGCCGACTACGTCGAGGTGGTGCGCAGGTTGTGGGACAGCTGGGAGGACGACGCGGAGATCCGCGACGTGGCCACCGGCCGGTTCATCGACCGCGACAAGCTGCACTACATCGACTTCGCCGGGAAGTGGTTCGCCGTCAAGGGACCGTCCATCACTCCCCGACCGCCGCAGGGGCAGCCGCTGGTCACCGCGCTGGCCACCGATGCGGCCGGGCACCGGTTCGCCGCCCGCGCCGCCGACGTCGTGCTCACCACGCCCCACGACGTCGAGCAGGTGCAGATCGTCGAATCCCGCATCCGGGCCGAGCAGGCAGCCGCCGGGCGGGAGCAGGACCGGCTGCACGTCTTCGGCGACATCGTGGTGTTCCTCGGCACCGATGCGGCGGACCGCAAGGCGCAGCTGGACGAGCTCGACGGCGCTGAGTCCACATGGGACGCTCCGGTCTTCACCGGCACGGCCGCCGAGCTCGCCGACAGGTTGCAGACCTGGTCCGCGGCGGGGCTCTCCGGCTTCCGGTTGCGGCCGGGCGCGATCCCGGAGGACCTGACCGCCATCACCCGCGACCTGGTGCCGGAGCTGCAGCGGCGCGGGCTCTTCCGCACCTCCTACGACACCGGATCGCTGCGCGGGCGGCTCGGTCTGCCCCGCCCCGCCAGCCGTTACGCCACGACAGCTGGAGGACGTCCGTGAGCAAGCAGATCCACCTCGCCGCCCACTTCCCCGGGGTCAACAACACCACGGTGTGGAGCGATCCGCGGTCGTTGAGCCAGATCGAGTTCTCCTCGTTCGAGCACCTCGCCCGCACCGCCGAGCGCGCCAAGTTCGACTTCCTGTTCCTGGCCGAGGGGCTGCGTCTGCGCGAGCAGGGCGGCAAGATCTACGACCTGGACGTGGTCGGCCGCCCGGACACCTTCACCGTGCTGGCCGGGCTCGCCGCCGTGACCGAGCACCTGGGGCTGGCGGGCACGATCAACTCGACGTTCAACGAGCCCTACGAGGTGGCGCGGCAGTTCGCCAGCCTCGACCACCTCTCCGGCGGTCGCGCCGCGTGGAACGTGGTGACCTCGTGGGACGCGTTCACCGGGGAGAACTTCCGGCGCGGCGGCTTCCTGCCCGAGGACCAGCGCTACGAGCGCGCCGAGCGGTTCCTGCGCACCGCGTGGGAGCTGTTCGACTCCTGGCGCGGGGACGAGATCGTCGCCGACAAGGAGAGCGGCACCTTCCTCACCGACCCGCGTGCCGGTTCGTTCGCGCACCGGGACGCGCACTTCGACATCGCCGGGCGGTTCAACGTGCCGCGCAGCCCGCAGGGGAGGCCGGTGATCTTCCAGGCCGGGGACTCCGACGCCGGGCGGGAGTTCGCCGCCTCCGCGGCCGACGCCATCTTCACCGGGCACGGAACCCTCCAGGCGGGCAAGGACTTCTACGCCGACGTCAAGCGCCGGTTGCCGGGCCACGGGCGGTCCCGCGACGAGCTGCTGGTGTTCCCGGCGACGACCGTGGTGCTCGGCGACACCGACGCCGAAGCCCACGAGCGAGCCGCGCACATCCGGCGCCAGCAGGTCAGCGGGCAGACCGCGATCCGGTTCCTGGAGCAGCTGTGGAACCGCGATCTCAGCGACCTGGACCCGGACGGCCCGCTGCCGGAGTTCGACCCGGTGCCGGGCGAGAACACCATCGCCAAGGGCCGCGCCAGCGTGCGGCGGCACCGCGACCCGGTCGCCACCGCCCGGCAGTGGCGCGAGCTGGCCGAGGCCAAGCAGCTGTCCATCCGGGAGCTGATCATCGAGGTGACCGCCCGGCAGTCGTTCATCGGCACCGCGTCGAGCGTGGCGGCGGAGATGAACCGGTTCGTGCAGGAGGACGCCTGCGACGGGTTCATCCTCGTCCCGCACCTCACCCCGGGCGGCCTGGACGAGTTCGCCGACACAGTGGTGCCGCTGCTGCAGGAGCGCGGCGTGTACCGCACGGAGTACCCGGGCGGGACGCTGCGCGACAACCTCGGTCTCCCGCCGCTGCGGGACCCGCGGCACAGCAGCAGGAACGCCTCATGACCCGGTTCGATCGGAGGTCGCACTGATGTCCACCCCGCTCTCGGTCCTGGACCTCGCACCGATTCCCTCGGGGCGGACGGCTGCCGACGCGCTGCACAACACGATCGACCTGGCACAGCGCACCGAGCAGCTCGGCTACAAGCGCTACTGGGTCGCCGAGCACCACCTCACACCGGGTGTGGCCTCAGCCGCGCCAGCGGTGCTGATAGCGCTGATCGCCGGGGCCACCAGCCGGATCCGGGTCGGTTCGGCGGCGGTGCTGCTGGGACAGCACTCGCCGCTGGTGGTGGCCGAGCAGTTCGGCACCATCGCCCAGCTGCACCCGGGCCGGGTGGACCTCGGCCTCGGCCGGTCCGCTCCGAACCGCTCCGGCGACCTGGCGCGCCGCTTCGCCGAGGGTGTGGACGCGCCGTCGGAAGTCGTCGACGGGCTGCTGATCCCGTCCAAGCCGAAGGGCCTGGCCAAGTCCGAGCGGCTGCTGGCGCGCATCGCCGAGCACCAGCGGCTGGTCGGCAGCCCCGGGGAGGAGCTGGACTACCGGACCCAGGTCGGCCGGATCCTCCAGTACGTCACCGGCGGCTTCCGCGACGGTGCGGGCGAACCGCTGCACGCCAACCCCGCCGAGGGCGCGGACCTGGAGGTGTGGGTCCTGGGCTCCAGCGCCGGGGAGAGCTCGGCGACCGCGGGCGCGCTGGGCCTGCCGTTCGCGGCGAACTACCACGTCAGCCCGTCCACCGTGCTGGAGTCGGTGTCGGCCTACCGACGCGACTTCACCGCTTCGACCAGGCTGACCCGGCCGTACGTGGTGGTCTCGGCGGACGTGGTGGTGGCCGACACCGAGGAGGCGGCCCGCGAGCTGGCCGCGCCCTACGCTCCGTGGGTGCACAGCATCCGCGCCGGGGCGGGCGCGATCCCGTTCCCCAGCCCCGCGGAGGCGGCGGAGTTCAGCTGGACGGACGAGCAGCGGGAACTGGTCGCCGACCGGGTGGACACGCAGTTCGTCGGCACACCGGAGGTGGTGGCGCGCGGCCTGGCGACGCTGCGCGACGTCACCGGAGCCGACGAACTGGTGATCACCACGATCACCCACGACCACGCCGACCGGGTGCGCTCCTACGAGCTGCTGGCCAAGGCGTGGCAGGCGGGTTAACCGCGGCCGATGAACGGCATCGCGGTGGCCGTGATGGTCAGGAACTGGACGTTCGCCGAGAGCGGCAGCCCGGCCATGTAGAGCACCGCCTCGGCGACGTGCCGGGCGTCGAAGGTGGGTTCCGGGCGGGTGGTGCCGTCCGCCTGGGCCGCACCGGTGGCGATGCCCGCGGTCATCTCGGTGGCGGCGTTGCCGATGTCGATCTGCCCGCAGGCGATGTCGTACGGGCGGCCGTCCAGCGAGATCGACTTGGTCAGGCCGGTGATCGCGTGCTTGGTCGCGGTGTAGGCGACGCTGCGCGGCCGCGGGCTGTGCGCGGAGATCGAGCCGTTGTTGATGATCCGCCCGCCCTGCGGCCGCTGGTCCCGCATGATGCGGAAGGCGTGCTGGGCGCAGAGGAACGAGCCGGTGAGGTTGACCTGCACGACGTCCTGCCAGTCCGCGCTGGACAGCTCGGCGACGGACCCGGCGGGCCCGAAGGTGCCCGCGTTGTTGACCAGCAGGTCCACCCGCCCCCACTCGTCGCGCACGCCGTCGAACAGCGCGGCGACCGAGTCCGGGTCGCCGACGTCGGTGGGCACCGCGAGCGCGGCCGGGGAGCCCTGCGCGGTCTCCTGCAGCGGTTCGAGGCGCCGACCGGCCAACGCCACCCGGTACCCGGCGTCGAGCAGCGCTCGCGCGATCTCCCGGCCCACGCCGGAGCCCGCACCGGTCACCACCGCGACTCGCATCTCGCCCATCTGCCCTCCCGTTGTGGATGTCGACGGCCCGCCCATTGATACCTGAGCGGGCCGCCGACCCGCGGGTCAGGCCCCGGCTTCGCGCAGCAGGATGTCCACCGCCGCGTCGTTGCGCTCGGTCTCGCGCTGGATCACCTCGTCGGGCGGGTAGAAGCCGTCGATGCCGCCGCTGGAGGGGTACATCTCGAAGGTGAAGGACAGGATCTTGTGCTTGCCCCACATCCAGTCGTTGACGCTGCCGTCGGTGATGTAGAGGTCGCTGGACTGCTGCGGGGTGTAGCCGTTGGTCCGGGCCATCTCGGTGCCGACCCGGACGAACCGGTCGTACTCCTCCTGGGTCATGCCCTCGGCCGTGTCGGCGTCGGTGTAGCCGTAGGGCCACAGGACCAGTTCGGAGAAGGTGTGGAAGTCGATGTGCGCCTTGATCTGCTGCGCACCGTCGACCACCCGGGAGTCGACGAACCCGGCGAGCTGGCTGGCCTCCGGTGAGGAGAAGGGCGCGGTGCCGCGGTAGGTCTCCGAGGCAGGGTTGCCGCTGGAGCCGCCGCAGCAGCCCCACTGGTAGTCCCAGTTGCGGTTGGTGTCGGTACCGGTGTCCTGGCGGTTCTTCCGCCAGCCCCGGTACTGGCCGGATTCGACGTCGTAGATGGAGCCGTCCGGGTTGACCATCGGCACGATCCAGATCTCGCGGCTGTCGACGACCTCCTTGATGGCCGGGTCGGAGGCGTAGCCGTCGGTGAACCGGGTGATGATGCGCAGGCACATCTCGGTGGTCAGGTGTTCCCGCGCGTGCTGGTTGCAGCTGAACAGCACCTCGGGCTCGGCCTCGTCCTGCGCGACGTTGCCGCTGATCTTCAGCACCGGGATGTCGCGGCCCTCGAAGGACTTGCCGACGCTGGACTTCGCGGCGATGTCGCCGTGGTCGGCGACGACCTGGTCCAGGACCTGGTTGACCTCGTCGTAGGTGTGGTAGCCCTGATCGTCAGGGGGGAAGGCGGCGGTGCCGGGTGCTGCCTTCCGGTCGAGGTTGAGCTCCTGGAGCGCGCTGACGACGTCCTGCTGCGCCTGGAGCGCGAACCCACCGGCCCGGAGCTGCGCGGCCTGTTCGGGGGTGGCCTCGATCGTGGCCGTGCTCCCGGTGACGGACAGGACCTGCGCGCCGCTGCGGTTGATCTCGGTCCGGCTGCGGCTGTCGGTGTCCGGCACGGTGTAGACCGCGGTGCCACCGGCTTCGGCCGCCGGAACCGCGACCGGGTCGTCGGGTGCGGCCGAGACGCCTGCTTGGGCTGCGGGGAGCAGCAGGAGGCAGGCAGCGGCCGCGATCGTCGCTGCGGTGCGCCGTGAACTGAACATCGGACCTCCGATCGATCAGCGGTCGTGGACCCCCGAATCTGGCGGACCGGTGCACCGCTCGCCACCAGCGAAAGTGGCATTCCCGGGCGCATCCGGTTCCCAGTTGTCCGGGATAAACCGGGAAAACGCGGCACCCCGCCGCCGCAGGGCGTCACGGGATGCCCTCCGGGCTCCGGGGAGCCGGGATGAGATCCCGGAGGGTGTCGCGGTGCGCGGCGGGTAACGCCCTGCCGCCCGGTCTCGGCGCCCGAGCCAAGTCCACACTGGACGGTGGGGTGAACACCGGACGGCCGTCGCGCAGGGTGATCTCCCACCCCTGACCGTGGACGACGCGGTGGTGGTGCGCGCAGGTCATGACCATGTTGCCGATGTCGGTGGGACCGCCATCGACCCAGTGCACGATGTGATGCGCCTGCGGCGTCCCCGGCGGCCGGTCGCACCCGGGGAACGCGCAGACGCCGTCGCGCTGCAGCAGAGCCGCCCGGATGTGCGGCGGCGCGGTCCGCTGCGAGGCGCCGACGTCCAGCGGAAGGCTGTCCCCACCGAGCACCACGGGCAGCACCTCGCAGTCGCAGGCGATGCGCCGCACGTTCTCGGCGCTGATCGACTGCTCGGTCGCGGCCAGCGTGCCGGGCATGCCCTCCGCCCCGAGCAGGAGCCCGCGCTTGAGGTCGTCGAAGTCGATCGTGACGGCCAGGTGCGGGCGCTGCCCGCCGACCCGCGGCATCCGGTCGGATTCCAGCACGATGTCGAGCATCGCGGCCAACCCGTCGGCGTTGCGCTGCCCCGCAGAACGCGGATCCTTCTCCCCGTCCACCTCCGGACGCGGCGCGGCCAACGGCTGGATGGCCGACACGAACCTGGCACCGGTCTCGCGGTCGAGACGCGCCTTGACCACGAGCATTCCGTCCCGCCCGGTGGCGTAGTGCAGCTCGCGCGCCTCGTGCTGGGCCTCCTCGTCGCGGTAGGCACCGTCCTGATCGAGCAGGTACTTGATCCGCTCGGCGAGCTTGGCCAGATCCCGAGGGCACATCCGCCGCGCGTTGTCGGCGAGCAGGACGTCGACCTCCTCGGTGTGGTGCACCCGCGCGTGCTCGGGCATGCTGCGAACGCAGCGCGACACCACGAGCGCGTGATCCACCCCGATGGCGCCTTCGGACATCGCCGCAGCAGTGGCGGGCAGATCAGCGGGAAGCGGCTCGCCGCAGAGGCTGGTCTGCTGCTCGACATCGCGAGCCACCACCACGCGCCCCTTGGCGTCCGCCGGGTCGATGTTGAGCAATCCCCGCAGCCAGGTCTGCGGCGACCGAACCCCCTGCTGCGCAGGCAGACTGCGGTGCTCAGCTTCGGCGATCAGCTGCAACTGGCGCATCCGCGCCGCCCGGACCAACCGCTCGATCTCGACGATCTCGTCGACGAGTTCCGCATCGGAGCACGACACCACCGGCCGCCCTTCCAGGGCGACCTCGGGCAGGCTTGAGCCCGAAACCGCCCCGAAGGGAACGTCCGAATCCGCGACTGCGGTGATCAAAGGTGCCATGCCTCAATGATCCCAAGATTCGCACACATTTTCGACTCAATAACGGTAGCTCGATCCGGTGATCATCCGCGAAGAACCCTCAGAAACGACCCGCGCATCGCATCCGCGCACGGCGCGAAAACCTGGCGCTCAGCGGCGATACCAGGGCGGGTCGACGAGGAGAGGCGCGCCGCGCACGGGGCCGCGTCGGGGTTCAAAGCGGCAGGTGGTCGTCTCGGGATGATGCAATTTCAATCGAAATTGGCGTCGTCACCGACAGAACCTGCGGTGGCGAGGCCAGCCAATTTCAATCGAAATTGCAGTCGTCACCACCCCTCGGAAGGCCGTGACCGCAACCTCGGGAGATGGCCCCCAACTTCAAGCGAAACCACGGCCGTTCGCCACCACACGAACAGCCGTGATACCACGGCGAACACCAACGCTCACCGCCCGCGGCAAAACCAAACCCCACCGATCCCCCGACACCACCGCACGGTCACCCCTTCACCAACGGCCACCACCAAACCCCAGCCCCCACGCCGCAAGGCGACAATCCCCAGCCGAAATCCCCACCACAACCCCCGCAACCCGAACCATCCCACACCGGGCCATCCCCGTGGCACGAAGCCGAACAGGGGCTGTGGACCGGATGTCAAGCCTGAAACCCCGAAGGGGCGGCCGCCAGGCCGGGCTTGGCATCCGGTCCACAGCCCCCAAAATCCACCAACCACGGGGCTGGCCCCCGCACGCCACAACCTCTAAAAGCCCCAACCACCCCGAAAGCGGAGAAGATCACCGCACCCCAACCCGCGCCTCCCGCTCCAGCACGAAGTCGCACCCGATCCGCCCAGCCCGAACCCCGACCCGATCCACGCCAGGCCGCATCCCAGGAGCCGAAGCAACAACGGTCACGTACTGCCGAGGCAGGTCGTGCACCTCGTACTCCCCGTCCCCACCGGTCACCAGGTGCGCCAACTGCACCCCACCGGCGTCGGTCACGGTAACGATGGCCCCGGCCACCGGCTCCCCGGAACCATCCCGAACCGTCCCGGCGAGCGTGTGGTGGTACCGCGGCACCGGCGCCTCGATGGCCGGGTCGACAACTACCCCGCTGTCGTCCTCGTGCTCATAGGTCCCCGCGGTGGTGACCACCTCAGGATCAGAAGCCTGCTTCCGCCTGGCCCGAACCTGGTTGAACACCACCAACGCCACCCCGAACGCACACCAGGCGCACAACCCCAAAACCGCGGGCAGCGCCCCGGCCCCGTTGAAGTAGAGGATCCCGCGCATCGAGTCCACGGCCTGCCCCAGCGGCAGGAACCGGTGCAGCGACTGGAAGAACGGCGGCACCAGCTCCTTCGGGATGGCACCGCTGCTGGACGGCATGCTCAGCAGCACGAACACCCCCATCGCCACCCCGGGGATGAACTGCTTGACGAACGGCACCAACCCGAACGTCGTCCAGGCCACCGCCTGCGTGAGCAGGAACCCGATCAGGATCAGCACCGGCTCGGCGTGGATGACCTCCATGGACAGCGCGGCGAAGTAGCAGACGACCGAGCCGAACGCGCCCACCCCGACCAGCGCGAGCAGCTTCTGCCGGGTGCTCAGCGCGGCCCGCAGCAGCATCATCACGGTGATGTAGGGCGGGATGTTCAGGGCGAGCAGGCAGTAGAACAGCCCGGTGCCCATCACGTCGCCGGGCGCGGACGGCGCCAGGTCGGTCAGCACCAGGTGGTGCCCGGTGGCCGAGGCGACCGGGGTGAACAGCTGCTGCAGCACCATCAGCAGCGCAGAGCCGTTCGCCTTGGCGTAGAACAGCTCACCGCGCACCGGGTCGTACGCGGCGACGGCGTCGCGCTGCGTGATCGCATCCCGCGCCCCCTGCACGTCGGGCACGGCCGCGACGTCGACCCCGCCGGGCATCTTCTGCTCGAAGGCCGCGCCGAGCTGCTGCGCGGCCTGCTCCCCGACCACCGCGACCGGCATGTCGTGCGGCGCCGGGGCGTGGAACGGCAGCAGGTAGCAGACCATGAACCCGACGATGAAGAACATCGGGAACCACAGCGCCGATGCCAGGGTGCGCACCAGCGAGCTCGGTTGTGCCTCGGTCAAGGGAACTCCTCGCGAGCAGGTCGGGGCGCAACGCCGCACTCGGTTCGAATCGCCCGGCGCGATCGGCGCCGCGGGCGAGAACCACCCCGTTTGACGGTTAGCGAGACTAACGTATTTCTGCAGTCCGTGCAAAAATGCAGGTGTGCAACATCGGTTCGTCGCAGATGCCCGGAATCGGCACCGGGCCGCGCGGCACGACGGGAACGGACGATCCGGATGACCGAGGCCACGGCCGAGGAGACCTGCGGGCTGCGCGAGCGCAAGAAGCGCGCCACCCGGCAGGCGCTGCAGGGCGCCGCCATCGGCCTGTTCCTGGAGCGCGGTGTCGAAGCGGTCACCGTGGAGGACATCTGCGCCCGCGCCCAGGTGTCCCCGCGCACCTTCTTCAACTACTTCACCGCCAAGGAAGAAGTGCTGGTCCCCTGGACCTCGGACATCGTGGCGCGCACCGCCCGGCACGTCCTGGACCAGCCCGCCGAGCACCCGCCGCTGCGGGTGGCGCACACCGTGCTCGCGGCCGCGATCGACTCCGCCATGGCCGCCCCGACCTGGCGCGACCAGGCACAGGTGCTGCGCGAGCACCCCGAGCTGATGCCCCGCGTCGTGGTCGCCTCGCGCGCGCTGGAGGCCGCGCTGGCCGACGGGCTGGCCCAGCGGCTCGACCGGGACCGCGAGGACCTCTACGTCGGACTGCTGGCGAGCACCGCCATCACGGCGATGCGCACCGCGATCCAGGCCTGGCACCGGGCGGACCCGGACCTCGCCCCGCACGAGTTCCTGGACCGCGCGTTCGACCTGCTCGGCCGCGGGTTGCCGTCCGACTGACCCGGCCTCGCCCAGCGAAAGGATCGCGATGTCCGACCTCGTCAAGTTGCCCACCGACCCCGTCGAAGCCCGCCGCCGCATCGCCGCGCGGCTGGACCGGTTCCCGGCCACCGCCATCCCGCTGCGGGACCGCCGACCAGCAGCGGTGGCGGTCGCGCTGGCCAGCGAGAACGGCCAGCTCGGCGTCTGGATCACCCGGCGGGCCGCGACGCTGCGCGCGCACGCGGGCCAGTTCGCGCTGCCCGGCGGCCGGGTGGACCCGGGCGAGGACGCGCCGGAGGCCGCGCTGCGCGAGCTGCACGAGGAGCTCGGGGTGTCCGCGGACCAGTGCGACGTGCTCGGTCGGCTGGACGACTACGCGACCCGCTCGGGGTACGTGATCACGCCGGTGGTGGTGTGGATCGGCGAGGCGCCGCAGCTGGCGCCCAACCCCGCTGAGGTGGCCGGGGTCGACCTGGTGCCGCTGGCCGACCTGGACGTGGAGCCGCGGTTCGTGCGGATCGCCGAGTCCGATCGCCCGGTGATCCAGCTCCCGCTGCTGGACACCCTCATCCACGCGCCGACGGCGGCCGTGCTGCACCAGTTCCGCGAGGTCGCGCTGCACGACCGGCACACCGCGGTGGCGGACCTGGAGCAACCGGTTTTCGCCTGGCGCTGACCGCGCGGGCGTAGCCTGGACCTGGAGGGAATTCCGGGAGCTTTCTGATGCGGCGCGAGTTGCTGCGCGCGTTGTCCGCAGCGCTGTTCGTGCTCGCGGTGCTCGGCGGAGTTGCGTGCAGCCCGTCCCAGCCACCGCGCGCCGGGGCTCCCTCGCCGCCAGCAGGCGGTGCACCGGCAGCCGCGCTCGCGCCGGTGCTCGCGGTCAAGATCGACAACGTGCCGGACGCCCGGCCACCAGTGGGCATCGGTGCGGCGAACCTGATCTACGTCGAGCCGGTCGAAGGCGGCTACAGCCGCCTGCTGGCGATCTTCGCCGGACAGCTTCCACCGCTGGTCGGGCCGGTGCGCAGCGCGCGGGAGACCGACGCCGAGCTGCTCCCCCAGTTCGGCCACCCCACGCTGGCCTACTCGGGCGCGGCACCCGAGCTGCTGCCCGTGATCGACGCCGCACCGCTGACCGATGCCTCCGACTCCAACCAGCCCGCCGCCTACTCCCGCGACGAAGCGCGCCCGGTGCCGCACAACCTGTTCCTCGATCCGGCCAAGCTTCCTCCCGGCGCGGACTGGCCCGCGCAGAACCGCCCGGTCACCGGACCTGCTCCCGCCGGTGGGAGGCCGACCGACCACTACGAGGTCAGCTTCCCGGCCGCCACCGCGGCGTTCTACTGGTCCCCGCAGGACCAGCGGTGGCAGGTGTCGATGGACGGCCAGCCCTACGCGGCGGTCGACACCGGTCGCCTCGGCGCGCCGACCGTGGTGATCCAGCGGGTGCAGGTGCGGGAATCGGCGATCCGCGACGCGGCGGGCAACCCGTCACCGATCGCCGAGACCGTCGGCAGCGGCCCGGTCGTGGTGCTGCGGGACGGGCGCGCCTTCGACGGCACCTGGTCCCGCCCGGCCCGGGACGCCGCGACCACCTACACCGGCCTGTCGGGCGAGCCGCTGCCGGTCGCGTCCGGCCAGGTCTGGATCGTGCTCACGCCATGAAGCTGTTCCTGTGCGGCGATGTGATGCCCGGTCGCGGCGTGGACCAGATCCTGCCGCACCCCGGTGATCCCGCCCTGCACGAGCCCTACCTGCAGGACGCGCGCAGCTACGTGGCGGCCGCCGAGGAGCGCAACGGGCCGATCCGCTGCCCGGTCGGGTTCGCCTGGCCCTGGGGCAGCGCGCTGCGGGCCATCGAGGAGGCCGCGCCGGACGTGCGGGTGATCAACCTCGAGTCCAGCATCACCCGCGACGGCTGCTTCGCCGCGGACAAGGGTTTGCACTACCGGATGAACCCGGACAACGTGGACTGCTTGCGCGCGGGCCGCCCGGACGTGTGCAGCCTGGCCAACAACCACGTCCTGGACTTCGGCCGCCAGGGCCTGGCCGACACGCTCGACGCGCTGTCCCGGGCCGGGCTGCGCTGGGTGGGCGCCGGGCGCGACGCCGCCGAAGCGCACCGCCCGGTGCTGGTCGGCACACCGCGAGGCCGGGTGGCGGTGTTCGGCTGCGGGGCCGCTTCCAGCGGGATCCCGGGCGGCTGGGCGGCGACCTCGCGACGGCCTGGCGTCCACTTCCTGCCGGACCTCTCCGACCGGCGGGCGGCCGAGCTCACCGCCGAGATCCGCGAGCGGACCAGGCCCGGCGACGTCGTGGTCGTCTCGCTGCACTGGGGAAGCAACTGGCAGTACCAGGTGACCGCGGAGCAGATCCGCTTCGCGCACCGCCTGATCGACGGCGGCGTGCACGTGGTGCACGGCCACTCCTCGCACCACCCGCGGCCGATCGAGGTCTACCGCGGGCGCCTGGTCCTCTACGGCTGCGGCGACTTCATCGACGACTACGAGGGGATCCCCGGCTACGAGAGCTACCGGGACGACCTCCGCCTGCTGTTCTTCGCCACCCTCACCCCGGCCGGCGAACTGGCCGAGCTGCGCATGCTGCCGATGCAGGCCCGCCGGATGCGCCTGCACCCGGCCTCGACCGCCGACGCCGAGTGGCTCCGCGACACCCTGACCCGGATCAGCGCCGACTTCGGCACCGAGATCTCCCTGTCCGACGGGACGCTGCACGCCCACCACCGCTGAGTCCGAAGTGGACCGGCCCGGGTCCGGGGTAGAACGGGGACATGCGAGCGATCGTCCTCTCCACCACCGCCGAAGGCCCCACCTGGCTGGAACGGCACGACCTCGAACCCCCGGAACCGGAGGACGCCGAGATCGTCGTCGAAGTCCGCGCCGCCGCGCTGAACCACGCCGACCTCGACGAACTCGCCGGCACCTACGCCTCGGCGCAACGCCGGGCGGACCGCCCGCACGTCGTCGGCTCGGACCTCGCGGGAGTCGTCACCTCGGTCGGCAGCGCGGTGTCCGGAGTGCGGCCCGGCGACCACGTGATGGCGATGGTCGACGGAGCCTTCGCCGACCGGGTCGCGTTCGACCACCGGATCGCGCTGCCCGTGCCGGACGCCCTGAACTGGCCCGAAGCCGCGGCCCTGCCATCGGCGCTGATGACCGAGCACGACGCCCTGCTGAACCAGGGACAGCTCGCCCCCGGCCAGAGCGTGCTGATCACGGCGGCAACCTCCGGGGTCGGCCTGATCGCGCTGGACATCGCGCAGTGGGCGGGAGCGGCCCAGGTCTTCGCGACGACCACGAGCCCGCAGAAGGAACTCCTGCTCACCGCCCGCGGCGCGCGAGCCGTCAACACCCGCAGCACCGACCTGGCCGAGACGGTGCTGGCCGCCACCGGCGGCCGGGGCGTCGACCTGGTCGTCGACCACGTCGGCGGCGCCCTCCTGGACGCCTGCATCGCGGCCACCCGCATCGGCGGCACCGTCGTGCAGGTGGGCCGGGCGAGCGGTCCGGTCTCGACGATCGACGTGGACCGCCTGGCCTACCGCCGCGTCCACCTGATCGGCACCACCTTCCGCACCCGCGGCGCGGACGACCGGGCCCGCATCGCGCAGGCGATCCGCACCCACCTGCTCCCAGCGGTCGCGGACGGCCGAGTCCGCCCGCATGTCCACGAGGTCATCGCGCTGGCCCAAGCCGCCAGGGCCCGCGCGGAACTGGCAACCCCCACCTCAGCAGGCAAGATCGTCCTCGACTTCCGCTGACCGGCTGATCCGGAGGAGTACCGAGGTCACCAGAAGTAACGGCTGGACGGCTCATCGAGTGATCTTGTTCCGCACCCGCCACGCGAGGTCTGCCAGGCGTTAGACACAACACCGTGAACGGGGCAAACGACTACCGCGCAGGACGCGGTTTCCGATCCCTCATTCCCACCCGGTCCTGGTCGACCATGGTCCAGCAGGGCATCCGAGCAAGACATCAGGCCGGTGACCGGCTGCTGCACCAAGGCACCCCGGGAGGCTGGGTGCTGTTGTGCCTGTCCGGACGGTTGAAGGTGGTCTACGCCGAGCCCGACGGTCGTGAACTGATGCTCGCGGTCCGCGGGCCCGGCGACGTGATCGGCGAATTCTCCAGCCGCGACGGACTGCCCAGATCGGCCACGGTGCAAGCGATCGAGCCGGGTATCACGTCCAAGCTCGGCGACCGCCGCTTCACCGAACTCGTCGAGACCCTGGGGCTGAAGTCGCAGCTAGACGGCTACATCATGGGCAAGCTGCGGGCCAGCGCCGCACACGCTTGGCAGCTCGCCCACCACACCACCGCGACCAGGTTGGCGGACCTGATCACCGCGTTGATCGACGTGGCCGGACCCGACCACCCAGCTCCCACGACCATCGCCATGCCGCAGGAGGAGCTGGCAGCCGCGCTCGGGCTCGCGAGATCGGCGATCACCCCGGTGCTCGCCAGGTGGAAGTCCGCCGGGCTGATCCGGATCTCGCGCGGCAAGCTCCACGTCACCGACCCCGAGGCGCTGCTGCAACTCCGGAGCACCGATGTGTCCAGTTCTGGACAGAACCCGCCGCGGCAACCGGGCAACCTCCTTCCCGTCCTGCGAACCCGACTGCGGAGGTGAACCGGTGGACGACCAGTCCCGGGAGATCAATCGCCCCATCGGCGAGTACATCGGCATCCTGGCCGTGGACGTGCACGGCTTCAGCAAGCACAACAATGTGCAGCAGCAGACCATCGTGGAGGTCTTGGCAGACGTCCTGCAGCAGGCCACCATCCGCACCGGCCTGCGGAGCGACTGGGATGACCGCTTCCGAGCACATCGTGGTGACGGCTACCTCATGAGCGTTCCCCAGGACCTGGTCGCCGTCGTCGTCGACAGGTTCTTCGACGCCCTGCAGGCCGAGCTGCGCCGCCGGGCCCCGCAGCTCCGCACCAACGACATCACGCTCAGGCTGCGGGCGAGTTTGCACCTGGGCCCCGTCCGAGCGTTCGACGCGCTGCTGACCGACTCCCCCAGCGGCAGGATCATGGTCGATGTCGGCCGCATGGTCGACGCGAAGTCCGTCAAAGCGCTCCTCGACCACTCGGACCCGGCCGTGACCCACGTGGCGGTGGTGATCTCGAGCTCGGTGATGGACGAGGTCGTGGCTGCCGGTCACACCGCCCGACAGCGCACCGAGTTCGTGCAGGCCCCGCTGGAGGTCGACGCCAAGGAGTACTCGGGGGTCGGATACCTGCGCGTACCGGCCCCGTCGGGCGAACTGCTCCGCTCGGGATTGCTCTCCGGCCAGCCCGAGCCGGAACCGGATGGTGGAGTCGCACCGAGCAGCGGTGTCCAGAACAACTTGCACGGGTACGCGCGGAACGTCATCCAGACCGGTGCGATGGGGGACTTCACGGACCAATCGGCGCGGAGCAACGGCGGCATCGCGGTGAGCGGCAGCAACAACACCACCGCAGGCCGGGACATCGACCGGTCCCAGAACAAGCAGGAGTTCTCCGGCCGCTTCCACACGCGGGGCGACTCCAACTTCAGCCCGTCCAGCGGTCGACGTGTCGGCTCCGGAAACACCGCGGAGGAGCAGTGAGCGCGGTGAACTACGACGTCGACGACCTCGGCATGCTCGACCCGCCCAACCGGACAGCGTCTGAACCGACGCCGCTCGTCGAGGCACCAGCGCTCCAACCCGAGGCGGACGAAGCGGTCCACCAGCCCACCGCCTCGGTGGTGGGCAGCGGCAACGTCACCGCGCAGCGGGACGTCGACCAGTCCGTCAACCTGAACATCCTCAGCAACGAGCTTGCTGAAGTCGTGCTCGCCACTGCCCGTGCCCAGCAGCGAATCGGGCGCGGCTTGCAGGACGACGAAGCCCTCGAGCGCCTGTCCGCGAGCTACGAACCACCGCCGGGCCTGCTCGGTGAGGAGCCCGAAACCGCGTTCCGCATTCTGCGCGACCGGCGAGTGCTGATGATCACCGCGAAGGAACGCGAAGGCGGACAGTTCGCCGCCGCGCTGCGGTTGGGCCACGAGCTGCAGAAGGAGCACACCGGCCTGGTGGTCCGCGAGGAGCTGTTCGAGCAGAAGCTCGGCTTGCAGGCCAAGACGCTGCTGGTCGAGCACGAACCCGCCGTGGTCCTGGTCGACCTCCGGTGGGCCGGTGAAGAGGATTTCGAGAACGTTCGCCGCGGGCTGGTGGAGTTCACCAAGCAGCTGGAGGTGCCCTACCGGAGCTACCTCGTCCTGATCGTTCCGCAGGAGCAGGCGCGCAAGTTCGATGGTGTGCTCCCCAACCGGATGCACTGGCTGCAGAATCCCCCGTCCACCGAGGTCTTCGCCAAGCACGCTGTCGTGCCGAACCCGAAGGACCTGGTCCGAGGGGATGTCGAGAAGGCCTTGGACTCCCTGTGGCCACCGCGGGTCAAGGAAATCGCCGAAGAGGTGTCCGACCGCCATGCTCGTGGCGAAGATCCCGAACAGGCGCTCCTAGCCGCTCTCCACGAGCGCTCGCAGGCGCACACCCCGGAGTGGCGGAAGAAGATCAGCCGGCACCAGGCGGAGGGGCACACCGAGTGGGTCGCGCTGCTCCTGGCGGCCAGCCTCCTGGAGGAGGCGTCCGCCCAGCACATCGTCGCAGCGTCCAAGGAGCTCTTGGCGTGCAGCGGCATCAAACCCGCCGAGGTCAACCCGTTGCTGAGCCCCAGCCCGCACACCAAGTTGTTGCAGCTGGAGGACGATTTCGATGCCGGAACGCGCAAGTTCCGGCCGCGCGGATCCGGCCAGCAAGTGCTGCAGCACGTGTGGCGGGAGCATCACGACCTCCGGAAGACACTCCTGGGGTGGATCGGCGTTCTCCCCCGGAAGATCCGCGACTTGGCGCAAGAGGAGTTGGAGCAGGTAGCGGACCGCGTCGCCGAGCTCGCCGCCCAAGACGGTCCGCGCATCGCGATCCTGCTCGCCGATTCGTGGGCGAAGACCGACGACGGGAAGCCGGACGACTACCGCCGGTCGATCGCCGTTCGGCTGTTGACCACGACCGCCACCGACCTGTCGTTGGGCAAGCCCGTCCGGCAGAAGCTCTGGGAGTGGTCGCAGGACCCCAGCGCCGACCGCCAGCTGCTAACCGCGGAGGTCTGCGCCGGGATCGGCCAAGCGTTCCCACGCGTCGCCCTGACCCGCCTCAAGCACCTGGCCAACTCGGAGCACGACCTGGTGCGCGCAGCGGTCCGAAGAGCTGTCGAGCAGATCGGGGCCGAGCTCGGTGCGTCGACGTTCCTGCGCTACCTGGCGGAGTGGTTCGAGAACGCCACCCCGGGCCGGATGCTGATCCTGGCGGAGACCGTCGCGACCGTGCTCAGCGACCGGGCGCTGGACGTCGACGCCGATGCCGCGGCGTCGTTCTGGCAACAGGCCCTGACGACCATGCCGCCCGAGAACCTGCGTCCGGTGGTCGAGAGCTGGCTGGTCGCCACGGCCAAAGCCCCGCCCGAGCAGCGCGACGTCCTGGTCGAGCCGCTGGTCGCGGCCGCTGAGCACGACTCGCGCCGCATCGCGCAGCTGCAGTCCGCCAGCCGGTTCGGTCGGACGTACTTGGACCTCAGCTCGCTGGAGGCGGACCTGTCCGACGCCGTGCACCACCTGTGGACCCGGTTGGACGAAGTCGATCCGGTCCGGTTGTGACGCAGCGAGAGGAGGTAGGCGCACATGCACCACCGTCGGCTGGCGCGGGCGTTCCGCGAGCAGCTTGCCGCCGACCCCCACCGCGGCGCAGTCGGCCGACCGCACGTGGTCGCCTTGCGCAGCGCCGACCCGGCACTCCGGTTCGAGGCCAAGCTGTTCGTGGAGTGCCAGTGGTCGGGCGCCGGGGCTGCACCACCAGCTGCTCGGGAGATCGCCGCGGAGGGCATCATCCGCCGAGCCGAGAAGGTCAGCCAGGACCGCACGCTGACCGAGTGCTCGCGGCTGCACGGCGAGCTGGCCATCGCGCTGCTCCGTTGGGAACTTGTGGAGGACACCAAGGTCCGTGCGCGAGCGCACTGCGCGTCAGTGACTGCCGATCCGGAACTCGCTTCAGCGGTGGCGACGCGGGAGGAGGCAGCGCGCCGCCAGGTCCTGCTCTCCTGGCAGCACGAGCAGCGGGAGCACGACGCGACGCGTCTGCGCTCGTTGATCGTTGACCCGCTCCGGGCCACTGCGTGGTGGTTCGCCGACAACCAGGACAAGATCGAAGAGCTGTCCGAGGTCGCCAAGGTGTTCCTGGACCTGCGGGCCGCCCTTGGTCCTGCCCGCGAGGAGGACACCGCTGGCCGTGTTCTGGACGAATTCCTGGACGGCGTCGACAGCGCCGAAGGGCTCCGGCTGCAGCTGTACCTGCAGCGGGTGTTCGGCGAGCGCGGCCGCAGCGACCTCGTCGAGCGCATTGACCCGGTTCTCCGGGACGCCGCCGGGGAGCCTGGTCCGAGCTGAGTCCGTGCCGGGCTGCGAGCTGCTCTCGCAGCCCGGCACGAGAGGGCGGGCGGGCGCGGCGAACCCGCAGTTCGGGGGTTTTCTCGGCTAAGGTGATCTTTCTCAGCGCCGTGGGAGGGGATGCGGACCGATGCCCAAGTTCAGCTGGCACACCTGCCCCGTGCCCGAGGGCCTGCCGGTGCGGCAGGTGTACGGGTTCCTGTTCGTCCCCGACGGCCGGGTGCTGCTCCGGGTGGACGGCAGCAAGCACACCCTGCCCGGCGGGCGTCCCGAGCCCGGCGAGGTCGAGTACCGCGACATCCTGCGGCGGGAGTCGATGGAGGAGGTCACCGTCGACATCGACGAGCCGCACTACCTGGGCTACCAGTGCGTGGACGACGGGATCGCGCCGTACGCGCAGGTGCGGATGGCCGCCGTGATCAGCCTGGTGCACCCGCCCGCGCCGGATCCGGACAGCGGCCGCACCTACCGGCGGCTGCTGGTGCACCCCGGCAAGGTCGGCGACCTGCTCGCCTGGGGCGAGACCGGCTACCTGCAGGCCACCGCGGCCGCCGAAGCCGCCGTCGCCGTCTTCCACCTCCCGTCCGACGGCCTGCCCGAAACCGGCGACCTCTGACCTGACACCCCCCCGAACCGCGGCGGGACGCCCGCTCGCGGCGCTTCTGCCTGCCCTCATGACGCGGGAAATCCGCAGCCGCGTCCTTGACCTGAATCGAACCGCGCGCATATCGTTCGCAGAAAGCACAGGTGTTCACTATGCGCACAAGCGAGGAGTGGTCGGGGTGGCACGCATCCTGCAGCTCGACGAGGCGATCGCGGAGCTCGTCCACGACGGCGACGCGATCGCCCTGGAGGGCTTCACCCACCTGATCCCGGTCGCCGCCGGGCACGAGATCATCCGGCAGGGCCGCAAGGACCTCACCCTGATCCGGATGACCCCGGACATCGTCTACGACCAGCTCATCGGTGCCGGGTGCGCGCGCAAGCTGGTCTTCTCGTGGGGCGGCAACCCCGGCGTCGGCTCGCTGCACCGGTTCCGCGACGCCATCCAGAACTCCTGGCCGGTCCCGCTGGAGATCGAGGAGCACAGCCACGCAGGCATGGCCAACCGCTACGCCGCGGGCGCCTCCGGGCTGCCGTTCGCGGTGCTGCGCGGCTACCGCGGCACCGACCTGCCCGCGCAGACCGACACCATCAAGCCGATCGAGTGCCCCTTCACCGGCGAGCAGCTGACCGCCGTGCCCGCGCTCAACCCGGACGTCGGCATCATCCACGCCCAGCAGGCCGACCGGGCAGGCAACGTGCAGATGTGGGGCATCACCGGGGTGCAGAAGGAGACCGTGCTGGCCTCGAAGCGCTCGCTGGTCACCGTCGAGGAGATCGTCGACGAGCTGACCCCGCGCCCCGGCGCGGTGGTGCTGCCGCAGTGGGTCGTCACCGCCGTCTCCGAGGTCCCGGGTGGCGCGCACCCGTCGTACGCGCAGGGTTATTACGAGCGCGACAACGCCTACTACCAGCAGTGGGACCCGATCGGCCGGGACCGGGAGAAGTTCGCGAACTGGCTGGAGACCGAGGTCCAGCGGGAGAGGAGCGCGCGATGACCGCCGAGTACACCGCGGACGAGATGATGACCGTCGGCGCGGCCCGGTCGCTGCGCGACGGCGCGGCCTGCTTCGTCGGCATCGGCCTGCCCAGCACCGCGGCCAACCTGGCGCGGCGCACGCACGCCCCGGACCTGGTGCTGATCTACGAGTCCGGCACGCTGGGCGCCAAACCGGACCGGCTGCCGCTGTCCATCGGCGACGGCGTGCTGGCCGACACCGCCGACTCGGTGATCAGCGTGCCGGAGATCTTCAACTACTGGCTGCAGCCCGGCCGCATCGACATCGGCTTCCTCGGCGGCGCGCAGGTCGACCGGTTCGGCAACATCAACACCACCGTCATCGGCGGCGACTACGCCAACCCGAAGGTGCGGCTGCCCGGGGCCGGTGGCGCCCCGGAGATCGCCGCGTCCTGCCGGGAGGTGCTGATCGTGATGCGGATGAGCCCGCGCAGCTTCGTCGACCGGCTCGACTTCGTCACCTCCGTCGGCTACGGCACCGGCAAGGGCGACCGGGAGGCGCTCGGGTTGCGCGGCCGGGGCCCGGTCAAGGTGATCACCGACCTGGGCGTGCTGGAACCCGACCCGGACACCTGCGAGCTCACCCTCACCCAGCTCAGCCCGGGCGCGACCGTCGAGCAGGCCAGGGCCGCCGTCGGGTGGCCGCTGAAGGTCGCCGACTCGCCGACCGAGCTGGCGCCGCCGACCGAGACCGAGCTCGCGGTGCTGCGCGAGCTGAAGGCCACCGTCGCATGACCGGCACCGCCCGCCCAGAACTCGAGGAGCTGCGATGACCACTCGTGAAACCCGGTCGCCAGCCGGGCTGATCCTGCCCCGCTACGGCAGCGACGAGCCGTCCCACCCGGCGCTGGACACGCCCGAGTACCGCTCGTCCGCGCTGCGCCACCCCAAGCAGCCGCTGCAGTACCTGCCGCACTACCTCACCGAGGTCACCGGTCCGCTGCTGGGCCAGGACCGCTGCGGGGAGCACGACCACGACCTGACCGTCCAGCACGACGGGGAACCGCTGGGCGAGCGGATCATCGTCAGCGGCCGGGTGCTGGACTCCAACGGCAAGCCGGTGCCCAACACGCTGGTGGAGATCTGGCAGGCCAACGCCGCGGGCCGCTACCTGCACCAGGGCGACCGGCACCCGGCGCCGCTGGACCCGAACTTCTCCGGGACCGGCCGGTGCGTGACCGACGCCGACGGCAACTACAAGTTCATCACCATCAAGCCCGGCGCCTACCCGTGGCGCAACCACGACAACGCCTGGCGCCCCGCGCACATCCACTTCTCGCTGTTCGGGCAGGCGTTCACCCAGCGGTTGATCACCCAGATGTACTTCCCGGGCGACCCGCTGTTCCACCAGGACCCGATCTTCAACTCGGTGCGCGACGAGAAGGCCCGAGAGCGGATGATCTCCCGCTTCGACCTGGACACGACGGTGCCGGAGTGGGCGCTGAGCTACAAGTGGGACATCGTGCTGCGCGGCCCGCAGGCCACCGTGTTCGAGGACGAGGAAGAGGAGGACGACTGATGGGTGCTTCCACTCCCCCCGCCACCACGCCGTCGCAGACCGTCGGCCCGTTCTTCGGCCTGCCCGGCGGGATCCTGTGGGCCGACGGCCCGGAGGTCGTCGCCGAGGGCGCACCGGGCGCGTTCCTGCTGCGCGGTCAGCTCCTCGACGGCGCCGGTGAGCCGATCCCGGACGGCGTGGTCGAGATCTGGCAGGCCGACGAGCAGGGCCGCTTCGACCACCCCGCCGACCCCCGCCCGGAGTCCTCGTCCTGGCAGGGCTTCGGCCGCTGCCCGACCGGCACCGACGGCGGGTTCTGGTTCCGCACCGTCAAACCCGGGCCGCTGCCCACGCCGACCGGGCAGACCGAGGCGCCGCACATCAACGTGACCGTGCTGGCCCGCGGGATGCTCAACCGCGTGGTCACCCGCGTCTACTTCCCGGACGAGGAGCGGGCCAACGCCGCCGACCCGGTGCTGTCTGCAGTGGATCCCGCGCGCCGGGGCACGCTGCTCGCCACCCCGGACGACCAGGGCTACCGCTTCGACATCCGGATCCAGGGCGATGACGAGACCGTATTCTTCGCGATCTGACGGCCTGTTCGGGCCGATGTTCGGCACCCCGGCGGCCGCCGAGCGGACCTCCGCCGGGGCGTGGCTGCAGGCGATGCTGGACTTCGAGTCGGCGCTGGCCGCGGCGCAGGCCGCGGCCGGGGTCGTCCCGCGCGCGGCGGCCGAGGAGATCGCCCGGTGCTGCCGCGCGGAGCTGTTCGACGTCGACTCGATCGCCGAGCGCGCGGTGTCCTCGGCGACGCCGGTGATCGCGCTGGTGCGCGACCTCACCGCGCTGCTGGGCGAGGACGCCAAGCCGCACGTGCACCGGGGCGCCACCAGCCAGGACGTGATCGACACGGCCGCGATGCTGGTCGCGCGCGACGTCCTGGACCTGATCATCGACGATCTGCGCGCGGCTGCGGACGAGTGCGCGCGCCTGGCCGAGCAGCACCGCGGCACGGTGATGATCGCCCGCTCGCTGCTGCAGCAGGCGCTGCCCACGACGTTCGGCAACCGCTGCGCGACCTGGCTGATCTCGCTCGACGAGGCGGTAACCGCGCTGGAGCGGATTCGCGGGCGGTTGGCCGTGCAGTTCGGCGGCGCTGCGGGCACGCTCGCCGCGCTCGGCGCCGACGGCGTCCGGGTGCTCGAACTGCTCGCCGCCGAGCTGGGGCTGGCCGAGCCCGTGGCTCCCTGGCACACCGACCGCACGCGCGTCGCCGAGCTGGCCGGGGCGCTGGGGACGGCAGCCGGGGCAGTCGGGAAGATCGCCCTGGACGTCGAGCTGCACGCGCAGACCGAGGTCGGCGAGCTCGCCGAGGGCGCGGCCGGTGGTTCCTCGGCCATGCCGCACAAGCAGAACCCGGTGTCCGCGGTGCTGGTGACCGCCGCGTCCAAGCGCGTTCCCGGCCTGGTCGCGACGCTGCTGGCGGCGATGCCCCAGGAGCACGAGCGCGCCGCCGGGTCCTGGCAGTCCGAGTGGGAACCGCTGACCGACCTGCTGCGGCTCGTCGCCGCCGCAGCCGCGCAGACCCGGCGGCTGCTCGCCGGGTTGCGGGTCCACCCCGAGAGGATGGCCGCCAACCTCGACCTGACCCGCGGGCTGGTGATGGCCGAGAGCGCCGCGGGCCGGTTGATGGACTCGCTCGGCCGCACCGAAGCGCAGGACCTGGTCGGGCGGCTGTGCCGCCGCGCAGTGCAGGAGGGCACGACGCTGCGCACCGAGCTGCTGGCCGACCAGCGGGTGCGGGAGGTGCTGTCCGAGGACGAGGTCGTCGCGGCCACCGAACCGGCCGACTACCTCGGCTCCGCCCCCGCCTTCGTCGACCGCGCACTGACCGCACACGCCGAATTGGAGAAGCGGTGAACGTCAACTACGAACTGACCGGCCCGGACGGCGCCCCGGTCGTGGTGCTGTCCAACTCGCTGGGCACCGACCTGACCCTGTGGGACGCGCAGGTCCCGGCCTTGGCGCAGGAGTTCCAGGTGCTGCGCTACGACCAGCGCGGACACGGCGCGACCCCGGGCAAGCCCGGCCCGTACACCCTCAAGCAGCTCGGCGGGGACGTGCTCGCGCTGCTGGACACCCTGGGCATCCGCAAGGCGCACTTCGCCGGGGTGTCGCTGGGCGGCATGACCGGCATGTGGCTGGCCGAGCACGCGCCCGAGCGCATCGACCGGCTCGCGCTGATCTGCACCTCCGCCGACCTCGGCCCGGCCTCGATGTGGCGGGACCGCGCCGCGCTGGTGCGGGAGAAGGGCACCGCGGCGATGGTCGAACCGTCGCTGCCGAAGTGGTTCACCCCCGAGCTGGCCGGCCGGGAGGACGTCGTCGCGAAGTTCGGCGGGATGCTCTCCGCGGCCGACGACGACGGCTACGCCGGGTGCTGCGAGGCCATCGCGGACATGGACCTGCTGGACGGGCTCGGCGGGATCACCGCGCCGACGCTGGTCATCGCGGGCGCCGAGGACCCCGCCACTCCCCCGTCGCACGCCGAGCGCATCGCCACCGCCGTCGGGGGCGCGCGCCTGGAGGTGCTCTCGCCCGCCGCGCACCTGGCCAACGCCGAGCAGCCCGAAGCGGTCAACCGGCTGCTGCTGGAGCACTTCACGAGGAGCCTGTGATGTCCGACGAATCCCGCTACGCGCAGGGCATGGGCGTGCGCCGGGAGGTGCTCGGCGACGAGCACGTGGACCGCGCGAACGCCAAGATCACCCCGTTCACCGAGGGCTTCCAGGACTTCATCACCCGCTACGCCTGGGGCGAGTTGTGGAGCGGCGACGGGGTGGACCGGCGCACCCGCAGCATGCTGACGCTGGCGATCCTGGCCGCGGTGGGCTGCGAGGACGAGTTCGCCATGCACGTCAAGGCCGCGCGCCGCAACGGGGTGCCGCCGGAGCACATCCGCGAGGTGCTGATGCACGTCGCGGTCTACGCCGGGGTACCCCGCGCCAACAGCGCCTTCGCGATCGCCAATACGATCCTGGGTGACGAGCAGTCCGACTGAGCCGGGAGATCACCGTGGAGACCGCAACCGACCCGAGCGGCGGCTACGTGCAGTCGCTGGCGCGCGGGCTCATGGTGATCCGCGCGTTCGACGAGGCCAACCCCGAGATGACGCTGTCCGAGGTCGCCCGCGCGACGGACCTGTCGCGCGCGGCGGCCCGGCGCTTCCTGCACACCCTGGTGCACCTGGGTTACGTGTGGACCGACGGCCGGGTGTTCGCGCTGACCCCGCGGGTGCTGGAGCTCGGCTTCGCCTACCTGTCCAGCATCTCGCTGCCGGAGATCGCCCAGCCGTACCTGGAGCGGCTGGTCGCCGAGGTGCACGAGTCGGCGTCGGTGTCGGTGCTGGACGGTCCGGACATCGTCTACGTGGCCCGGGTGCCCACCTCGCGGATCATGACGGTGTCGATCAACATCGGCACCCGCTTCCCCGCCTACGCCACCTCGATGGGCAGGGTCCTGCTGGCCGACCTGCCACCGGCCGAGCTGGACGCCTACCTGTCCGAGGTGGACCTGGCCCCGCTGGGCCCGCACACCATCACCACCCCCGCGCAGTTCCGGGAGGAGCTGGCGCGCATCCGCGAGCAGGGCTGGGCGCTGGTGGACCAGGAGCTGGAGGCCGGGCTGCGGTCGATCGCCGCCCCGATCCGGGACCGGTCGAACAAGGTGGTGGCGGCGGTGAACATCTCCTCGCACGCCTCCCGCACCAGCCCGGAGGACGCCCGCCGCGACCTGCTCCCGCCGCTGCTGCAGACCGCCGAGCGCATCGCCGCCGACCTCGCGGTGGCCCCCGCCTCCCGCGCGGTCTCCCGCTGACCTTCAGCCCAGGTCCTGCAGCCAGGCGCTGCGGTAGAAGCTGCGGATGTGCCGCTCCACCTGCGCTTCCGCGTCAGCTGCGTCCCGGGCGAGCAGTGCCTGGTGGATCAGCCGGTGGTCGTGGCGCAGGTCGTCGGCGATCGGGAACCACCCGTCGCCGAGGTCGTCGAAGGCGGCCAGCAGCGGTCGGCGCAGCGACTCGCGGATGGCGATCGTCATGTCCGCCACCAGCCGGTTCCCCCCGGCCTCGGCGATGGCGACGTGGAACCGGGTGTCCAGGTCGTTGAACCGCTCCCGGTCGCAGTCCGGCGCGTCCATCTCGTCCAGCAGCTCGCGCAGCTCCTCGAGCTCGGCCTCGGTGGCGCGCTGCGCGGCGTTGCGCGCGCTCTCCCGCTCCAGCATGATCCGCGCCCGCACCACGTCGGCCATCGGGAAGTTCGCCAGCGCCACGTGGAGCCGGAGCAGCCTGGTCAGGGCCTGGCTGGGCAGCGCGGCGACCGTCGTGCCGGAGTCCGGGCCGGTGCCCACCGCCATCCGCAGCACGCCCTGGGCCTCCAGCGCGCGGAACGCCTCCCGCACCGCCGCCCGGCTCACGCCGAGCATCTGCGCCAGGTCCCGCTCCGGCGGCAGCCGGTCCCCGACGCCGAGCTGGCCGCTGACGATCTGCTCCTCGATGCGGTCGATGACCAGCTCGTAGGTGCGCGCCCGGGCGACCGGTCGCCACCCCGCGCGGTCGTCCATCTCCGAACCGGTCACCGGTCCCCCTTTACAAACCCCACCAGCGATCTTTATGGTACCGCCAGCTCTTGGTCTGACCATAGAAAGGTCAACGGCACAGAGAGGTGTCGCCTTCGTGTACCAACCGCTCACCGCTCCGATCGCGGACAGCCTCGGCCTGTCCGCGCTGCTCGCCGCAGTCCCGCTGCTGGTGGTCTTCCTGCTGCTCGGCGTCCTGCGCGTCAAGGCGCACTGGGCCGGGTTGTCCGGGCTGGCCGCCGCGCTGCTGATCGCCGTGCTCGGCTACGGGATGCCAGCCGATCTCGCGCTGCTGTCCGCAGGTCAGGGCGCCGCCTTCGGCGTGCTGCCGATCCTGTGGATCGTCATCACCGCGATCTGGCTCTACCAGCTGACCGTGCGCAGCGGTCGCTTCGAGGACCTGCGGGCGACCTTCGCGCTGCTCTCGCCCGACCCGCGGATCCAGGCCGTGGTGATCGCCTTCTGCTTCGGCGGTCTGCTCGAGGCCCTCGCCGGGTTCGGCGCCCCGGTCGCGATCACCGGCATGATGCTCGTCGCCATCGGCTTCCCACCGCTGCGCGCCGCCGTGACGGTCCTGCTGGCCAACACCGCTCCCGTCGCCTTCGGCGCGCTGAGCACGCCGATCATCACCGCGGGCGAGCTCACCGGGATCCCCTACGAGCACATCGGCGCCGTGGTCGGGCGGCAGACCCCGCTGCTGGCGGTGATCGTCCCGGTCCTGCTGGTGCTCGTGGTGGACGGTCGGCGCGGCGTGCGGCAGACCTGGCCCGCCGCGCTGGTCACCGGCGTGGCGTTCGCGGTCGCGCAGTTCGTGTGCGCCAACTACATCTCGGTCCCGCTGACCGACATCGTCTCGGCGCTGGTGGGCGCGGTGGCCCTGGTCGTGCTGCTGCGGTTCTGGCAGCCCGCGGGCAGCGCCGAAGCACGTGCCGACCTGACCGCCGGTGCCGCCGACGAGGCTCCCGGGCGACAGCTGGGCGCCGGGCGGATCTTCCTCGCGCTGTTCCCGTACCTGCTGGTGATCGCGGTGTTCTCAGTGGTCAAGCTGTGGGAGCCCGTCGGGGAGGCACTGGCCGCGACCGATGTTGAGGTCCCGTGGCCGGGCCTGCACGGCGCGCTGCTGTCGGCCTCCGGCGAACCGGCCAGCAGCACGGTGTTCACGCTCAGCTGGCTGTCCTCCCCCGGCAGCCTGCTGCTGCTCTGCGGTCTCGGCGTAACGCTGGTCTACCGGATCAAGCCGACGACGGCGCTGGCCGAGCTCGGCCGCACCGCGGTGTCGATGCGCTGGTCGGGGCTGACCATCGTCAGCGTGCTGGCGCTGGCCTACGTGATGAACCAGTCCGGGCAGACCACCACGATCGGCACCGCGATCGCCGGGATCGGCACCGCTTTCGCGTTCTTCTCCCCCGTGCTCGGCTGGCTCGGCGTGGCCGTCACCGGCTCGGACACCAGCGCCAACGCGCTGTTCGCGAGCCTGCAGCAGGTCGCCGCGGAGCGGGTCGGGGTCGACCCGGCGCTGCTGGTCGCGGCGAACACCTCCGGCGGGGTGATGGGCAAGATGATCAGCCCGCAGAACCTGACCATCGTGGCCACCGCGGTCGGCATGGCCGGGGCGGAGGCCAAGATCCTGCGGGGCGTTCTCAAGTGGAGCATCGGGCTGCTGCTCGCCCTGTGCGCGCTGGTCTTCCTGCAGTCCGAAGTCCTGTCGTGGATGCTTCCACGGTGAGCGGATCAGAACGAGGTGATGTGGCATGAGGGTGGCGCTGTTCGCGACCTGCCTCGGGGACACCGTGTTCCCGGCAGCGCCGAAGGCGACCGTGCAGGTCCTGGAGCGGCTCGGCTGCGAGGTGGAGTTCCCCGCGGCGCAGACCTGCTGCGGGCAGATGCACACCAACACCGGGTACCGCAGGCAGGCGAAGTCCTCGGTGCGGACCTTCGTGGACGCCTTCGCCGACTACGACGCCGTGGTCGCCCCCTCCGGGTCGTGCGTGGCCTCGGTGCGCCACCAGCACGCGATGGTCGCCGACGGCGACCGCAAGCTCAGCCGCGCGGTCGCGCAGGTGGCCCCGCAGGTGCACGAGCTGTCGGAGTTCCTGGTGGACGTGCTCGGGGTGACCGACGTCGGGGCGTACTTCCCGCACCGGGTCACCTACCACCCGACCTGCCACTCCGCGCGGCTGCTGCGGGTCGGCGACCGCCCGCTGCGGCTGCTGCGCGCGGTCCGCTCGCTGGAGCTCGTCGAGCTGCCCGCGGCCGAGCAGTGCTGCGGGTTCGGCGGCACGTTCGCGCTGAAGAACCCGGACGTGTCGGTGGCGATGGGCGCCGACAAGGCGCGGCACGTCCGGGAGACCGACGCCGAGGTGCTCTGCGCCGGGGACAGCTCGTGCCTGATGCACATCGGCGGGCTGCTTTCCCGGCAGCGCTCCGGAATCCGGGTGATGCACCTCGCCGAGATCCTGGCCAGCGCGGAAGGAGCCGACCGGTGACCGGAACCTACCTGGGCATGCCCGCGTTCCCGCAGGCCGCCAAGCGCGAGCTGGCCAACTCGCAGCTGCGGCACAACCTCGCCGACGCCACCTCGACGATCCGGCGCAAGCGCGCCGACGTGGTCGGCGAGCTGGACGACTGGGCGCAGCTGCGCGAGGCGGGCGCGGCGATCAAGACCCACACGCTGTCCAACCTGGACACCTACCTCGAGCAGTTCGAGGCGGCGGTCACCGCCGCGGGCGGCACCGTGCACTGGGCGCGCGACGCCGAGGAGGCCAACCGCATCGTGGTGGACCTGGTGCGCGCCACCGGGGAGCGCGAGGTGGTCAAGGTCAAGTCGATGGCCACCCAGGAGATCGAGCTCAACGAGGCGCTGGAGGCGGCCGGGATCGACGCCTGGGAGACCGACCTGGCGGAGTTGATCGTCCAGCTCGGGCACGACGCGCCGAGCCACATCCTGGTGCCCGCGATCCACCGCAACCGCGCGGAGATCCGGGAGATCTTCCAGCGCGAGATGGGCAAGGTCGGCGCGCCCGCCCCGGCCGACCTCACCGACGAACCGGCCCGGCTGGCCGAAGCGGCTCGCCGCCACCTGCGGGAGAAGTTCCTGCGGGCCAAGGTCGCCGTCTCCGGCGCGAACTTCGCCGTCGCCGAGTCCGGCACGCTGGTCGTGGTGGAGTCCGAGGGCAACGGCCGGATGTGCCTGACCCTGCCGGAGACGCTGATCAGCGTCGTCGGGATCGAGAAGCTGGTGCCGCGCTGGCAGGACCTGGAGGTCTTCCTGCAGCTGCTGCCTCGGTCCAGCACCGGCGAGCGGATGAACCCCTACACCTCGACCTGGACCGGCGTCACGCCGGGCGACGGGCCGCAGCAGTTCCACGTGGTGCTGCTGGACAACGGCCGCACCAACGCCCTCGCCGACGAGATCGGCCGCCAGGCGCTGCGCTGCATCCGCTGCTCGGCCTGCCTGAACGTGTGCCCGGTGTACGAGCGCACCGGCGGGCACGCCTACGGGTCGGTCTACCCCGGACCGATCGGGGCGGTGCTGACGCCCCAGCTGCGCGGCACCACGTCCGAAGTGGACCAGGCGCTGCCGTACGCGTCCTCGCTGTGCGGGGCCTGCTACGACGTCTGCCCGGTCGCGATCAACATCCCGGACCTGCTGGTGCACCTGCGGACCCGCGTGGTCGAGGAGCACCGCGGCTGGCGGTCCAAGCCGATGGACGCGCTGATGGGCCTGGCGTCGTGGGTGCTCGGTGACGCCAAGCGGCTGGCTGCCGCGCAGAAGGTTGCGGCGCTGAGCCGGAGGGTGATCGGCCGCAAGGGCACCATCGGCCGACTGCCCCCGCCGCTGTCCCGGTGGACCGATGCGCGCGACGCACCGGCCCCGGCCGAAGAACCGTTCCGAACGTGGTGGGAGCGCAACCGAGGGGGCGATGCGCGATGAGCGCGGCACGCGAGGCGATCCTGGGCCGGGTGCGCTCGGCGATCGCGGGCACCGAGCGGACGTCGTTGGCCGACGTCCCGCGGCACTACCGGGAGCACCGCCCGGCGGACGACCTCGTCGGCCTGTTCTGCGAGCGGGTCGCCGACTACCGGGCCACTGTGGACCGGGTCGCGCCGGGCGGGCTGACCGCCGCGATCACGGCCGCCGCCCGCGGCGTCGGAGCCCGGAGGGTGCTCGCCCCAGCCGGGGTACCACAGGAGTGGTGCGAGGCCTTGCGGGCGGAGTTCGACCAGGTCGAGGACGGGGTCGGCATCGACACGGCCGGTCTGGAGCAGGTCGACGCGGTGATCACCACGGCCGTGGTGGGCATCGCCTCCACCGGCACGATCGTGCTCGACCACGGGCCGGGCCAGGGGCACCGGGCGGTGACCCTGGTGCCCGACGTGCACATCTGCGTGGTCTCCGAGTCGCAGGTCGCCGACGACGTCCCGGACGCCGTGCGGCGGCTGGACCCGACGCGACCGATGACCTTCATCAGCGGTCCGTCGGCCACCAGCGACATCGAGCTCAAGCGCGTCGAAGGCGTGCACGGGCCGCGCACCCTCCACGTCCTGGTGACCCCGGACGCCACCTGACGGGAGTTCGCACCGCGGACCACTTGGCACTCCTCCACGACACCCCAGGCACACTGATCACCAGGACGGGTGATCGTGGAGGAGTCGATGGTGGAGGCCCACGCTCCGCTGGAGCCGCAGCTGGACGTCGTCGCGCGCGCCGCGGCGTTGCGCGATCAGCTGGCATCGCACCGCAGCGAGGGCGAGCAGCAGCGGAGGCTGGCCGACGAGGCGATCGCTGCGCTGGACGCGGCCGGGTTCTTCCGCGCATGGGTGCCGAGCCGATTCGGCGGCGCCGAGCTCGACCTGCGCACCTACCTGGACGCCACCGCGGAGCTCACCAAGGGCGACGCGTCGGCGGGCTGGCTGGTCATGATCCTCGGCTGCGGCGACTGGCTGACCGGGCTGTTCCCGGACCGGGCGCAGCAGGAGGTCTTCGGCGCAGACCCGGACACCAAGGTCTGCCAGGTGCTCTCGCCGAAGGCCCGGGCCCGGCGCACCGACGGCGGCTGGCTGGTGAGCAGCAGGTGGGCCCCGGCGTCGGGGTGCCTGCACGCGGAGTGGGCGATGCTCGGCATGACGCTGCCGGAGCACGGCGCCGCGTTCGGCCTGGTGCCGATGCGGGAGCTGAGCGTCGAGGACACCTGGTTCACCCTCGGGATGCGCGGCACCGGCAGCAACATGCTGGTCGGCGAGGACGTGTTCATCCCCGACCACCGCGTGCTGCACCGCCGCCCGGCCACGCGCGGCGAGTTCCCCCGCACCGGCAACGACTCCCCGCGGTACCGGGCCGCGCTGGTCCCCACGCTGGCCACCTTCCTGATCGCCCCGCTGCTCGGGATGGCCGAGCAGGCGCTGGAGCACGTCGTGGCGCAGTCCGGCGGGCGGGGCATCTCGTTCACCAGCTACGAGCGCCAGCTCGACTCGACCGGGTTCCAGCTGGCGGTGGCCGAGGCGGCCACCAAGATCGACGTCGCGCGGATGATCGCGCACCGGTCGGCCGCCGTCGTCGAAGGGCACGCGCACGCAGGCACGCATCCCGACCTGCTGGAGCGCACCCGCCTGCGGCAGCACTCCAGCTACGCGGTGCGGCAGTGCCGGGAGGCCGTCGAGATGCTGGTCAACGCCTACGGGGCGGGTGCGATGTCGGAGCGCGACCCGCTGCACGGCATCGTGCGCGACATCCAGACCGCGGCCCGGCACGCGCTCGCCCACCCGGCCTCCAACGCCGAGGTCTTCGGCCGCGCGCTGCTGGGCGTCGAACCCGGCATCACCGAGATGATCTGAGCCCGCCACACGATCAAGTGACACCGGGAACCGGGCTCCTGGGTGCACCGGTCGAAGTGGTGCCGATCACCTCAGGAGGGAGTTCCGCGTTGCCGGACATCAGGGTTCTGCTGCGGGGCGGCCCGCAGGACGGGAACGAGGTCGACGTGCCCGCGGACGGCTCGGGAAAGCCGATCCCGCGGATCACGCTCCCCGCCCGCGCCCGCAACGCCCAGGCAGTCCCACCGCTGCTGATCTACGAGCGCGGCCGCCGCGCCCCGGACGGCACCTGGCAGTTCGTCTACGTCGGCGCCGAGACCTGAGCGGCGTCGCGCCACATCGGGTACATGGTGGGGCCGTCGTGCGGGAGGACCATCGGGGTGCCGATGTCGCGGAAGCCCAGGCGCAGGTACAGGTTCCGGCTGCGGGCGCTGCTGGCCTCCAGGTAGGACGGCAGTCCTTCGGCGTCCCACCGCTGCAGGGCGCGGCGCAGCTCAGCGCCGCCGACACCGGTGGACTGCACCGAGGGGTCGACCGCGATCATCGCCAGGTACTGGTGCGGTTCCGCGGGGTGGTTGGCCGCCGTCAGCTCGCCGAACTCGCGGAAGCGCTCCATGCGCGGCCCGGCGAGCTCGGCCAGGCGGCGGTCGCCCTCCTCGTCGAGGATGCTCGGCGGTCCGTCGCGGCCGGACAGCCAGACCTGGACCGCGAGGCCGTCGGCGCCGACGATCACCTCGCCGTGCTGCTCCGCGCGCGGCACGACCATGCCGAACCACCCGCGGTACACCTCGTGGCGGTGCTGCTGGTCCGGCACCAGCCAGCGGGCGAACTCGTCGTCGGCGAACGCCCGCACCAGCGTTCGGATGCGCACATCGTCACCGGACACCGGCGGTCTCCTTCCCCGGTTGCACCGTCGCCGCGCGCGCTCCCAGGCCGATGCGCGCGTACGCCCACGGGCGGACGCGCTTCAGCGCCGCACCCCAGACGGCACCGAGCACGAACACGACCAGGAATCCCAGCGGGAGCGCCCAGGCCGCCGGGTCGCCGTCCTCCACGCCGAGCACGGTGCCGAATGAGAGCACCGTCAGCAGCAGGATCACGGCCAGCACCACGGCCGCGATCAGGGGCGCGACCACGGTCCGCCAGCGGCTGTGGCCGTGGTCGCGGTGGGCCAGGAAGTAGCCCAGGACCGCGACCGAGGTCAGCATCACCAGCGACAGCACGCCGAGCGCACCGGCCGAAGCGCCCCAGAAGAACAGGTAGGTGATCGGGTCGATCCCGGTCACCGCCACCAGCGCCACCACGACGATCGAGATCGCGGTGGTGGTCAGCGAGCCCGCCGCCGGGGCCGCGGTGCGCGAGCTGGTGGTGCCCCACCAGCTCAGGCCGACGCCCTCGCGGCCCAGCGCGAAGAAGTAGCGGGAGCAGACGTGGTGGAACGACAGCATCGCGGCGAACAGGCTGGTGACGTACAGGGCCGAGCCGATGGTCACCAGCACCCCGGGCAGCCGCTGCCCGGCGAGCACGAAGAGCAGTTCCGTGGAGTGGGTCTCGGCCTGCGAGACGATGTTGCCCGGTCCGGTGGCCACCGTCATCGCCCACGTCGACAGCGAGTACAGGCCGCCGATCACCACCAGCGAGATGTAGGTCGCGTAGATCACCGTGCGCGGGTTCTTGGCCTCCTCGGCCAGCACCGTGGAGTTCTCGAACCCGATGAACCCGGTGAAGGCGATCACCAGGATGACCCCGGCCGCCCCGGTCATCAGCTGCGCGGGGTTGAGCGTGTCGAGCACGACGCCGTCCGGGGAGGGCGCGGAGACGAACGCCGCGTCGAAGGTCAGGATGATCGCCACCTCGGCCAGCAGCAGCACGCCCAGCACCCGGCCGTTGACGTCGATGCGCAGCACGCCGAGCACCGCCACCACGGCCAGGCCCGCGCCCGCGAACACCCACCACGGCGCGGTGCTCCCGGTGACCTGCCGCACGAAGTCGGCCGCCCCGACGCCGAGCCCGCCCGCCAGGCTGACCAGGATCAGCAGGTAGGACACCAGCGCGACCGCACCCGCCCCGGTGCCGGTCACCCGGCCCAAGCCCTTGGCGATGTAGGCGTAGAACGCCCCGGCGTTCTCCACGTGCCGGGACATCGTGACGTAGCCGATCGCGAACAGGCCGAGGACCAGGGCGATCGCCAGGTACCCGAGCGGGATCCCGGTCACCCCGGACACCGCGAAACCGCTGACCGCACCCCCGCCGACGACCGTTTCCGGGGCCGCGGCGGCGACGGTGAAGAAGACGATCGAGGTCACACCCAGTCGGGCGCGGGCCAGTGCGGCGGACACTTTGGACGGTGGCAACTGCTCGCTCCTTCGCGGGTTCGGCGGGATCAGTGTCTGGGGGTGATGGCCGACTGGCCGCGCGCGGCCGCGACCTCGGCGATCAGGTTCCGCAGCGGTCCGGGGATGCGCTTCTGCCAGGACTTCATCCGGAAGTCGCCCTGCCGCGCGACGTTCTTGGGCAACCGCACGTTGCGGATCACGCCGGTCTCGCGCGCCAGCAGCGCGAAGGTGATCTCGGCGATGCGCTCCGGCACGGTGATCATGCCGTTGCCGGTGGCGGTGTCGGCGCTGGTGAACAGCAGCTCCAGGACCGCTTCCGGGCTGGCCACGCCGGGGTCGGCGAACCGCCACGCCGAGGCCGCGCCACCGCGCCACCCGGCCGAGACCGGCACCTCGCGCAGCACGTCGATGATGACCAGCCGGGCGCGGACCTTCTCGGTGGCGGCCTGGCCCAGGTAGTCCAGCCAGGTGCGCAGGTCGTGGCCGGGTTCCTCGCGGATCTCCCGCAGGATCGCCCAGGACAGGAAGTCCGGGCAGCGCCCCCGGCCGCTGGGCCGGACGCTGGGGGTGACCGCGATCTCCTCCTCCAGGATCAGCTCGGCCAGCAGGCCCGCGGCGCAGCCCAGCGAGACCAGCGCACCGTCCACCCGGGGTGTGATCCGGTGCCCTCCGGCGTGCGCGGCGAGGAAGAACCGATCCGCCACCCGCAGCGGGATGCGGGTGGCATCCAGCTCGGAAACCGTCACCGGCCACCCCCGGCCGAAGTGCCGATCAACACCCAGTCGCTCCCATCCGAGCCGTCGCCGCCCCCGAACCGATCACCCGCCGAGTTCGGAAAGTGCCCGAAACAGCGCACAGAGTAACTTACCCGAAGGTTTGTTCAAGTTCGCTGCCCGCGCGTGCCGTTGCGACAGCCGGGTGATCTCCGGTCCGGGAACACCCCCGCGGGCGGCGTTGTTGACTTCGACCTAGCACGAGGTTCGAGGATGGCGCAGTACGGTCGACGCACATCCGGAGGGGGCTGCGAACATGACGGTGAGCTGGGAGACGATGCGATCCTTCGCCAGCGACGGATCGGTGACCCGGCAGCGGCTCTCGCCCGGGTTGGCCCGCCGCATCCTGCGCTACGCCCGGCCCTACCTGCGCGACATCGTCCCGTTCCTGGCGCTGGTGGTCCTGGCCGCCGTGCTCGGCATCGTCAACCCGCTGCTGTTCAAGGCGATCATCGACGACGGGATCGTGCCGCGGAACATGTCGGTGGTGGTCTGGCTGGCGGTCGCGGTCGCCGGGGTCGCGCTCCTGGACGCCGCGCTGTCGCTGCTGCAGCGCTGGTACTCCGCCCGGCTCGGCGAGGGGCTGATCTACGACCTGCGCTCGGAGGTCTTCGACCACGTGCAGCGGATGCCGGTGGCGTTCTTCGTCCGGGCCCAGACCGGGGCGCTGGTCAGCCGCCTCAACAACGACGTCATCGGCGCGCAGCGGGCGCTGACCAGCACGCTGTCGTCGGTGGTGTCCAACGTGCTGAGCCTGGTCCTGGTGCTGGCCACCATGTTCACGCTGTCCTGGCAGATCACCCTGATCGCGCTGGCGCTGCTGCCGCTGTTCCTGCTGCCGGTGCGCTGGATCGGGCGGCGGCTGCAGCGGATCACCCGGGAGCAGATGAAGGTCGACGCCGAGATGAGCTCGCTGATGACCGAGCGCTTCGGGGTGGCCGGGGCGATGCTGGCCAAGCTCTACGGCCGCGCCGACGAGGAGGCCGCGCGGTTCTCCGAGCGGGCCGCGCGGGTGCGCGACATGGGTGTGATCTCGGCGATGTACAGCCGGGTCTTCTTCGTCGCGCTGACGCTGCTGGCCTCGCTGGCCACCGCGGTGGTCTACGGACTGGGCGGCGGCCTGGTGCTGACCGGCGCGTTCCAGCTCGGCACCCTGGTCGCGCTGGCCACCCTGCTCAACCGGCTCTACGGGCCGCTGACCGCGCTGTCGAACGTGCACGTGGACGTGATGACCGCGCTGGTCAGCTTCGACCGGGTCTTCGAGATCCTGGACCTGCGCCCGATGGTCCGGGAGAAGCCGGACGCCGCCGAGCTGCCCGCCGGTGCCGCCGACGTCGAGTTCGACCGGGTGTCGTTCCGCTACCCGGCCTCCGACGAGGTCTCGCTGGCCTCGCTGGAATCGGTGGCCCGGAAGGACAGCTCGCCCGCGCACGACGTGCTGCACGACGTCTCCTTCCGCGCCGCGCCGGGCGAGACGATCGCGCTGGTCGGGCACTCGGGCGCGGGCAAGACCACCATCACCAACCTGGCCGGACGCCTCTACGACGTCGACTCCGGCGCGGTGCGCATCGGCGGCCACGACGTCCGGGACGTCTCGCTGGCCTCGCTGTACCGCACCGTCGGCGTGGTCACCCAGGACCCGCACATGTTCCACGACACCATCCGCGCCAACCTGACCTTCGCCCGGCCGGACGCCACCGACGAGGAGCTCCTGGAAGCGCTGCGCACCGCGCAGCTGGGCCACCTCGTCGAGGCGCTGCCGGAAGGGCTGGACACGGTGGTCGGCGACCGCGGCTACCGGCTCTCCGGCGGTGAGAAGCAGCGGCTGGCGATCGCCCGGCTGCTGCTCAAGGCCCCGCCGATCGTGGTGCTGGACGAGGCGACCGCGCACCTGGACTCGGAGTCGGAAGCGGCCGTGCAGGCGGCGCTGCGCACGGCGCTGTCCGGGCGGACCGCGCTGGTCATCGCGCACCGCCTGGCCACCATCCGGGAGGCGGACCGGATCCTGGTCATCTCCGGCGGGCGCATCGCCGAGGACGGCACCCACGCCGACCTGCTGTCCCGCGACGGCCTCTACGCCGAGCTCTACCGCACCCAGTTCGCCCAGCAGGACACCGAAGCAGCGGCCTGAGCTCAGGCTCCTGGCTGCGGGGGCGCGGTGGTGAGCGTGCCTTCGGGGTCGAGGTGCGCGAGGACCGCCGTGCAGAGCTCGTTGAGCTGGCGCACCTGGTCTTCGGTGAGCCCGCCGAAGACCAGGTCCCGGACCTTCGCGACGTGTCCCGGCGCCGCGGCCACGACCTTGTCGTACCCGGCGTCGGTGAGCTCGGCGACGTTGCCGCGCCCGTCGCTGGTGGCCCGCTGTCGGCGAACCCAGCCCTGCTGCTCCAACCGGGCGACCACGTGCGAGACCCGCGACGGGGAGGCGTTGGCCCGCGCCGCCAGGTCGCTCATCCGCAGCGCGCGGTCGGGGTCCTCGGAGAGCATCGCCAGCACCCAGTAGCCGAAGTGGGTCAGCCCGGAGTCCCGCTGCAGCTGCGCGTCGAGCGCGGCCGGGACGACGGTCATCAGCGCGGCGAACTTCCGCCAGGCGCACTGCTCCGAATCGCTGAGCCATCTGGGTTCGGTCACCGGACCAGCATACGCCAAATATACTTGAACGTTCAGACATCTGCGCTGTTCAGGGCCTCCGACGGAGGTACCGCATCCGCTCAGCCAGCGGCGGTGAGCTGGTCGGCGGTGCGGGTGTTGAGGACCCGGTCCGGGGGCACTTCGCACTCCTCGGCGCGGGCGCAGCCGTGCGCCAGCCAGTCCAGCTGGCCGGGGGCGTGCGCGTCGGAGTCGATGCTGAACAGGCAGCCGATGTCGCGGGCCAGCCGGATCAGCTCGCGGGGCGGGTCCAGCCGGTCGGGCCGCGAGTTGATCTCGACCGCGACGCCGTGGTCCCGGCACGCCCGGAACACCGCGGCGGCGTCGAAGGTCGACTGCGGGCGCTTCCTGGCGCCGATCAGGCGGCCGGTGCAGTGCCCGAGCACGTCCACGTGCGGGTTGGCCACCGCCGCGCACATCCGGCGGGTCATCTCCGCGGCGGGCATCCGCAGCTCGGAGTGCGCGCTGGCCACCACCACGTCGAGCCGGGCCAGCAGCTCCTCCTCCTGGTCCAGCGACCCGTCGGCGAGGATGTCGACCTCGATGCCGGTCAGGATGCGGAACGGCGCGAGCCGCCGGTTGAGCTCGGCGACGACGTCCAGCTGCTCGCGCATGCGGTCCGCGGACAGGCCGCGGGCCACCTTCAGCCGCGGCGAGTGGTCGGTCAGCGCGATCCACTCGTGGCCGAGGTCGCGGGCGGTGGTGGCCATCTCGGCGATCGGGCTGCCCCCGTCGGACCAGTCCGAGTGCGTGTGGCAGTCGCCGCGCAGCGCCGCCCGCAGCGCCGCGCCGCGCTCCGGGACGTCCACTTCGGACCGGAGCCGGGCCAGGTAGTCGGGGACCTCGCCGCGGTGGGCGGCCTCGATGACGGCCGCGGTCGTCCGGCCGATGCCCTCCAGCGCGGTCAGCCGCCCCGCGGCCACCCGCTCGTCGAGGTCCGGCAGCTCGTCGACGACCGCGGCGGCCCGCCGGAACGCCCGCACCCGGTAGGTCGGCGCATCGGCCCGTTCCAGCCAGAAGGCGATCTCGCGCAGTGCCCGTGCCGCATCCACGTGGTCCTTCGTAGTCGCTGCGCGGCAGTGACGCCACCGACGATTCCCGCTCGGGTCTTGGCCCGCGCCCGGGGCGGGGCGTTAGATGACCACCGGGAACGCGATCTTCGAGGGACGAGGTGGAGAGTGCAGGAGTACGAACTCGCGGTGCTGCCCGGTGACGGGATCGGCAACGAGGTCATGCCCGAGGCGTTGCGGGTGCTCGACGTGGTCGGCGCGAAGTACGGGGTGCGGTTCGGCTACCGGCACTTCGACTGGAGCTGCGAGACCTACAAGAGCACCGGGGCGATGATGCCGCCCGACGGGCTGGCGCGGTTGCGCGACCACGACGCGATCCTGCTCGGCGCGGTCGGCTGGCCCGGCGTGCCCGACCACATCTCGCTGTGGGGGCTGCTGCTGCCGATCCGGCGCGAGTTCGACCAGTACGTCAACCTGCGGCCGGTGCGGCTGCTGCCGGGCGTGACGCCGCCGGTGCGCGACAAGCAGCCGGGCGACATCGACTTCTGGGTGGTCCGGGAGAACACCGAGGGCGAGTACTCGCAGCTGGGCGGCAGGCAGGGCGAGGGCACCCCGACCGAGATGGTGCTGCAGACCGCGGCCTTCACCCGGCGCGGCACCGACCGGATCATGCGCTACGCCTTCGAGCTGGCCCGCGAGCTCGGCAAGCCGCACGTGACCTCGGCGACCAAGTCCAACGGCATCTACCACTCGATGCCGTACTGGGACGAGCGGTTCGCCGCCATCGCCGCGGAGTACCCGGAGATCACCGTCGACCAGGACCACATCGACATCCTGTGCGCGCGGTTCGTGATGTCGCCGGAGCGCTTCGACGTGGTGGTGGCCAGCAACCTGTTCGGCGACATCCTGTCCGACCTGGGGCCGGGCGTGACCGGCACGATCGGGGTGGCGCCGTCGGGCAACATCAACCCCGAGCGCACCTACCCGTCGACCTTCGAGCCGGTGCACGGGTCGGCGCCGGACATCGCCGGGAAGGGCATCGCCAACCCGATCGGCCAGATCTGGTCGGCGGCGATGATGCTGGACCACCTCGGGCTGGCGGAGGCCGGTGCCGACGTGGTCGCCGCGATCGAGCGGGTGCTCGCCGACGCCTCGGCCCCGCGCACGCCCGACCTCGGCGGCAAGGCGACCACCGAGGACCTGGGCAGGGCGATCGCGGAGGCGGTCCGGGGCTGACCGTCAGCCGCCGATGCGGGCGGCGACGGCCAGCAGGACGTCCTCCCGGCCCGGTCGGCCGACGAGCTGGAGGCCGACCGGGAGCCCGCCGAGCACACCGGCGGGCACCGACACCGCGGGGACGCCCGCGAGGTTCCACGGCTTGGTCAGCCCGATCAGCGCGCCGCGCACGTCCGCCGCGGTCCCGTCGACGGGGATCTCGCGGCGGCCGAGCTCGGTGGCCACCACGCAGGTGGTGGGCGTGGCCAGCAGGTCGACCTCGGACAGCAGCTCGTGGACCTCGCGCCGCCACTCCTCGCGCGCGGCGAGCGCGCGCACGTGCTGCCAGCCCGCGGTCCGGGCCGCCTGCCGCAGCCGGTCCAGGACGTCGTCGGTGAACAGCTCCGGGTGCTCGGCCACGCGCTCGGCGTGGTTGGCGTAGGCCTCGCTGAACTGGATGCCCAGGAAACCGCGGTGCACCACGTCCGGATCGCGGATGCCGACCTCGCGCACGGCCAGCCCGTCGACGTCGAGCGCGGCGCGGGCGATCCGGGTGATCTCCGGGTCCGTCGGGTGCAGCGCGCCGGGGTCCAGCCACCCGATGCTCGCGGTCTCCCCGCTCTCGCCGCTCGGAGTGCTGCGCAGCCCGGCCAGGACGCGGTAGCCGGTGCGGCAGTCCTGCGGGGTGCGGGCCAGCACGCCGACGTGGTCCAGCGACTGCGCCAGCGGGAACACCCCGTCGGTGGAGATCGCGCCGTACGCCGGTTTGAACCCCACCACCCCGCACAGCGCGGCCGGGATGCGCACCGATCCCCCGGTGTCGGTGCCCAGCGCCAGCGGCACCATCCCGGCCGCGACCGCGGCGCCGCTGCCGCCGCTGGAGCCGCCGGTGATCCGGGTGGTGTCGTGCGGGTTGCGGGACGGGCCGCGGTGCGCGCTGTCCCCGGTGGGGCCGAAGGCGAACTCGTGGGTGGTGGTCTTGCCGACCAGCACCGCACCACCGGTGCGCAGCCGCCGCACGCACTCGGCGTCCGATGTGGACACGTGCTCGGCGAAGTGCGCCGAGCCCATCGCGGTGGGCAGCCCGGCGACCTCGATGATGTCCTTGACCGCCACCGGGATGCCGTGCAGCGGACCGCGGTCGAGTCCTTCGGCCAGTTCGGCGTCGGCCTTCTCCGCGGCCTGCACCGCTCCTTCGCGGTCGACCGCGGTGAAGGCGTTGAGCTCGCCGTCGAGCTCGTCGATGGTGCGCAGCGCGGCCCGGGTGAGCTCGACGGCGCTGGTCTCACCGGCGCGCAGCCGGTCGGCGAGTTCGGTGATCGTCCGGTCGCGGAAGAACCCCGCAGGGCTGTGCTGGGTCAACGGTGGCGCCCCCTCCTCCGGCGTTCGGATCATCGTGCGCCCGGATTGCGGAGTTCGTCAACGCTTCCGCCTCCCACAGGTCCCGGAACGGGCCCGGCACCGCCACCAGTTCCCGGTGCGGTCCGCGCTGCACGATCCGACCGGCGTCGAGCACCAGGACCTCGTCGAACTGCGCGAGACCGGCCAGCCGGTGCGTCACGACGATCGTGGTCCGCCCCGCCCGGGCGTGCCGGACGCGCGCCAGGACCTCGTCGGCGAGCTCGGGTTCCAGCGCCTCGGTCGGCTCGTCGAGCAGCAGCACGTCCGGCTCGGGCAGCAGGGCCCGCGCCAGCAGGAGGCGTTGCCGCTGACCGCCGGAGAGCGGTTGCCCGGATTCGCCGACGAACGTGTCGAAACCTGCTGGCTGGCGGCGGATCCAGTCGAGCAGCCCGGCCTGCTCGACGGCCCGCTCCAGCTGGGACCGGTCGGCTCCCGGTGCGGCCAGCAGCAGGTTGTCGCGGATGGTGGCGCTGAAGACGTGCGCATCCTGCGTCACAGCGCGGGTTTCCGGCCGTTCGACGCGGCCCGCCGAGACAGGTGCGAGCCCGGCGAGGACACCGAGCAGCGTGCTCTTGCCCGCTCCGCTGGCGCCGACGACGGCGACCGCACGGCCGGGCTCGACGGTCAGGCTCACGTCGGTGAGCGCCGGTCGGTCGTAGTGCGCTGAGACGTCGTGGAGCGCGATTCTCTCCGAGTTCACCTGCGGCAACGCGATCGGCGGCGCGGCGAGCAGTTCGGTGATCCTCCGCAACGCTGGGCGGTGCTCGGTCCAGCGGCGCGCGGCGTCGGTCAGCGGGAGAACCGTCTCGAACGCCGCCAAGGCCAGGAAACCCACCACGGCGGCACCGGTCTGCGACTGCCCGGCCAGCAGTGCCGACCAGGTAACGGCTACCGCCGTCGCACCCTGCAGCAGGACCCCGCCCGCCAGCAGAGCACTCGACCTCCGAGCCGCTCGACCATCGCGGCGGCGCATCCGCGCTGAGTGCTGCTCGGCGCGCGCGACCGCTGCGGGGACTGCACCGAAGGCGGCCAGTTCCCGAGCGCCGTCCACGAGATCGGCTGCGGCGACGGCCAGTTCGGCTCGATCGGCAGCGGTCCGGTCCTGCCGGTGGGACAGCACCGCCAAGGCCGGGAGGGCCACCGCCGCGACCAGCAGACCAGCGGCCAGCACCGCTCCGGCGGCCGGGACCACCGCGGTGCAGGCGATCACCGAACCGGTGGCGACGACCAGGGCGATCACGGCCGGGGAGAGGCAGCGCAGCAACAGCTCCTGCACGCTGTCGACGTCGGAGACCAAGCGGGACAGGGCATCTCCGTCGCGCAGCGCCGGTCGGCCCAGCTGTGCCCGGAACACCTCGGGACGCAACCGCGCGACCGCCCGCAACGCGGCGTCGTGACCCGCCAGGCGCTCCAGGTAGCGGAACGCGCCGCGGGCCAGCGCACAAGCGCGAACGCCGACGATTCCCAAGCTCAGCGCGGACAGCGCGGGCTGTTCGGCCGCACGGGTGATGAGCCACGCCGCCAGCGCCATCAGCCCCACCGCGCACAGCTCGGCGATCACTCCGGCGGCGATGGCGGCGAACAGGCGAAGCCAGGTTCGGCGTAGAACTCGATTCATCACGCCACCCCCACAACCGATCCGTTGTGCAGGCGGATCACCCGGTCGACGGCTTTCAGGAGGGCCGGTCGGTGTGCCACCGCGATCGCGGTCCGGCCGTGGAGCACCTCAGCGGCCGAGGCGGCCAGCACACCTTCGGTGTGCAGGTCCAGGCGCGCTGTCGGCTCGTCCAGCAGGACGATCGGGGCGTTCTTGAGGTAGGCGCGGGCGACCGCCACGCGTTGCCGCTGACCGGCGGAGAGCTCGGCCCCGCGCTCCCCCAGGCGGGTTCGGTAGCCGTCCGGGTGCTGCTCGATGAACTCCGCCGCGTGCGCCGCGCGTGCCGCCGCCCGGACTTCCGCCATCGAGGCACCGGCCGCGCCGAGGCGGATGTTGTCCGCGATCGTCCCGGCGAACAGGTGCGGGTGCTGCGGCACCCACGCGACCTGGCGGCGCCACTCCGCCACGTCGAGTTCGCGCAGGTCGACGCCGTCCACCAGCACCCGGCCGGAGGTGGGCCGGACGAAACCGAGCAGCAGGTGCAGGACGGTGGACTTGCCCGCGCCGCTGGGTCCGACCAGCGCCACCCGCTCCCCCGGCCGGACCACGAGCGAAACGCGGTCCAGCACCGGGTTCTCGTGGCCGGGGAAGTGCACGCTGACGTCCTCGAATCGGATCTCTCCCGCGGTGGCCTCCCGCCGCGTCCCGCCCTGCTCCGCGGTCGGGGTGTCCAGGACCTCGAAGACCTGCTCGGCCGCTGCCATCCCTTCAGCAGCGGCGTGGAACCTGGTGCCCAGCGCCCGCAGCGGCAGCAACGCCTCCGGCGTCAGCAGCAACACCACCAGGGCCGTGGTCAGGTCCATCCCGCCGGACAGCAGCCGCAACCCGACCGGTACCGCGACCAGCGCGACCGCCAGCGACGACACCAGCTCCAGCGCGAAGCCCGACAGGAACGCCACCCGCAGCGCGCGCATCGTCGCCGAGCGGTGCTCGTCGGCCATCCGCGCGATCACCTGCTGCTGGTGCTCGGCCCGCCCGAACACCCGCAGCGTGCTCAACCCGGCCAGCACGTCGCGGAAGTGCCCGCCGAGCCGCTGCAGGTGCGTCCACTGGTCGTCGGTCACGTCGCGGGTGCGCAGGCCGATCAGCGCGCCGAACAGCGGGATCAGCGGGAGGGTCAGTGCGACGATCAGCGCGGAAGGCCAGTCGGCCAGCCCCAGCCGCACCAGCACGACCGGCGGCACGAGCACCGCGACCGCCAGCTGCGGCACCACACCGGTGATCGCCGGTTCCAGCGCGTCGACCCCCTTCGTGACGAGCGTGCTGAACGCCCCGCTCGACCGCTGCGCCGCCGCCCGAGCAAGAAGCGAACTGCGCAGGTCTGCCTTGAGATTCGCGGCGGCTCCTTGCACGACGGCATTGCTGCACCAGGCGGTGCAGGCGCGCAGCACCACGGCACCTGCGAGCCACGGCAGGTAGGTGGGGTCGAGCAGTGCGATGGCGCGGGCGAGCAGGTCCGCCTGCGCGATGATCAGCCCGGCCTGCACCGGCGCCAGGACCGCCACCGCGAACCGGGTTCGCCGGGGCAGCAGGCCGAGGAGTCGCTTGTTCACAGGTACAGCGGCCTTTCCGCGCGAGCCCGCAAGACCCACCACACGCAGACCTGGGCGGCGATCAGGAACGGTGTGAGCACCAGCGCGGCGGGCAGCAGCAGCCCGAGCGTGGCGGGGTCGGCAGTGCTCTCCAGCAGCGGCAAGCGGAACCCGACCGCCAGGCACAGCACCACCATCACCCCGGAGGTGAGCGCGAGTCCCCGCCACTCCCCGAAGCGGCCGAACAACGCACCGGCGCGCTGGCGCGGCAACCCGGACAGCCGGAGCCGGGCGAACGCCAGCCCGTGCACCGCGAACAGCGTCGCGACCGCCACCCCGGCCAGCAGTGCACCGGGCCCGGTGGCCACCTCGCCGACCTGGCCCGCGAGCAGCCCGGCGAACATCCAGCCCCAGCTCAGCGCCACCACCCAGCTGCCGCCGGTGATCGCCGCGTCGCACACCGCCCACCACCCGCGGGCATCGGCCCGGCCCCGCAGCCACAGCCCCATGTCGCGCACGATCCACCCGGTCAGCAGCAGCACCACGGCCGGGAACTGCCCGGTGAGCAGTTCGCCCTCCAGCTCCGGGAAGGAACCGACCAGGATTCCGGCGGTGGCCACCAGCCACACCTCGTTGCCGAGGAAGAACGGCGCGATGCCGGTGATGACCAGCCTCCGCTGCCGCGCGTCCCGCCCCAGTGCGGGCAGCAGCATGCCGACGCCGATGTCCGCACCGCCCAGCAGGAAGTAGCCGAGGGCGAACACACCCAGCACCGCGATAGCCAGCAGTTCCACGATTCGCTCCTCAGAACGCGGCGGAGATCGGACGGGGTTCGGCTTCGGGCCCGCTGCCCAGCGCGACCGCGTCGGGCCCGCGCACCGCCTGGCGCAGCAGCAACCACCAGTTGACCACCAGCAGCAGTCCGAACAGGACGGTGAAGACCAGCAGCGAGGTCCGCATCGCCGTCGCGGACACGTCGGAGACCGCGTCCTCCACGCGCAGCACGCCGTCGATCACCCACGGCTGGCGGCCCATCTCGCGGAACACCCAGCCGGAGATCATCGCCAGGTAGGGCAGCGGAACGGCCGCCACCAGCACCAGGTGCCACAACCGGAACCGCCGCACCACCGGTTTGAAGAGCGCGAGCAGCGCGCTCGGCACCAGCAGGTACAGCAGCAGCGCGAAGGCGAGCAGCATGACGATCCCGCCCGCCCTGGTCCAGGGCTCCGGCGGCACGTAGTCACCGGGACCGAAGCGGCCCACCAGCTCGGCCTGCAGCTCCGCGATCCGCGCGCTGTCCCGGCTGAAGACCGCGAGCTTCATCGGCTGCAGGTGGCCGAACTGCAGGCCACCGGCCACCACCGTTGCGAACAGCGCGGGCAGCGCGCTGAACAAGCCGATGCGCAGCGACTTGGTGAACAGCTCCACCTCGGCGGTCCGGCGGAACAGGTGCAGGGCGCTGATGCCCGCCACGAAAACCCCTGCGGTCACCAGGGATCCGCCCAGGACGTGCCAGAACGCGTTGGTGGCGGCCGGATTGGTCAGCACCGCCCAAGCGTCGGTGAGCCGCAGCACGCCGTCGGTGTGCTCGTAGCCCACGGGGTTCTGCAGGAATCCGTTGGACACCAGGATCCAGTACGCCGAGGCGTAGGCGGTGAGCACGACGACCCAGATGAGCCCGAGGTGCACCCAGCGGTTCAGCCGCCCCCAGCCGAAGATCCACAGCCCCAGGAACGTCGACTCGACGAAGAACGCGACCAGCGCCTCCATCGCCAGCGAAGCGCCGATGACGTTTCCCGCGGTGTGCATCAGCCCGCTCCAGGCCAGCCCGAACTGGAACTCCATCACCAGCCCGGTGACGATGCCCACCGCGTAGTTGATCACGTAGAGCTGGCCCCAGAACCGGGTCATCCGCTCGTGCACCGGGTTCCGCGACAGCGTCGCCCGGGTCTGCACGCAGGCCACCAGCGTCGCCAGCCCGATGGTCAGCGCGACGAACAGGAAGTGGCCGCCAGCGGTCAGGGCGAACTGCAGGCGCGCCAGGTCGAGGGTCTCCGGATCCATGCCCACCAGCCTGGCGCCGCGGCGCTCGCCGGACGTCGGGCTGCGGAGGGCACTTCGGGTACCGCGCCGGTTGTCCCCTAGGGGCGCTCCCCTACACCCGCAGTTGCGGCCCTCAGGTCAGCCAGCCCGGGGTGATCAGGGCCGATTCGTAGGCCAGCACCACCAGCTGCGCGCGGTCGCGCACCCCGAGCTTGCTCATGATCCGGCTCACGTGGGTCTTCGCCGTCGCCGGGCTGAGCACCAGGCGCGCGGCGATCTCGTCGTTGGACAGCCCGCGCGCCACCAGCACCAGCACCTCCCGCTCGCGGTCGGTCAACGAGCTCAACCGCGGGCTCGGGGCGGGCCGGTCGCTGCGGGCGGCGAACTCGGCGATGAGCCGCCGGGTGATCGCCGGGGCCAGCAGCGCATCGCCGCGGGCCACCACCCGCACCGCGTGGATCAGCTCGGTCGGTTCGGTGTCCTTGACCAGGAACCCGCTCGCCCCGGCGCGCAGCGCGCCGTAGACGTGGTCGTCCACGTCGAAGGTGGTCAGGATGAGCACCTTCACCGCGGCCCGCCGCGGGTCGGCGCAGATCCGCCGGGTCGCCTCCAGCCCGTCCAGCTCCGGCATCCGGATGTCCATCAGCACCACGTCGGGCCGCAGCTCGGCGGCGCGGCGCACCGCCTCGGCGCCGTCGGCGACCTCCCCGGCCACCTCGACGTCGTCCTCGCCCTCCAGGATGGACCGGAACCCGGCCCGCACCAGCGTCTGGTCGTCGGCCAGCAGCACCCGGATCACGGCGCGGCCCGCCACGGCAGGCTGGCCCGCACCCGGAACCCGCCAGCGGGGAGGGGCTCGGCGGAGAACTCCCCGCCCAGCGCCCGCGCGCGCTCCTCCATGCCGCGAATCCCGTTGCCCCGGTTGGCGTTCCGCGTCGGCGTCGCGGTCCCGTCGTCATCGATCTGCACCCGCACATCGTGGCCGGAGTAGCGGATCCGCACGAAGGCCGTGCGCGCGTCGGCGTGTCGGGTCACGTTGGTCAGCGCCTCCTGCACGATCCGGTACCCGGCCAGGTCCACCTCCGGCGGCAGCGACCGGGGCTCGCCGTCGACCTCGACCCGCACCTCCAGCCCGGTCGCGCGGGCCTGCGCGACCAGGTCGTCCAACCGGGCCAGCCCCGCCGGTGCCTCGTCGACCTGGCGGAGCACGCCGAGCGCGGTCCGCAGGTCGCGCAGCGCGTCCTTGCTGGCCTGCTTGATCGAGGTCAGTGCCGACTCGGCCTGCGCGGGGTCGGCGCCCATCCGGTGCAGCGCGGCTCCGGCCTGCACGTTGATCAGCGAGATGTGGTGGCCGAGCACGTCGTGCAGCTCCCGCGCGATCCGCAGCCGCTCCGCACCGGCCCGGGAGCGGGCCTCTTCCTCCTTCTCCCGCTCCACCGCCAGCATCCGCTGCTCCGCTTCGTGCAGGTAGGCGCGCCGGTTGTGCACCAGACCGCCGATCGCGACCGCCGCGACCAGCCACCCGGCGAACAGGTACAGCGAGGTGTCGTCCAGGTGCCGCTGCCCGCCGCCCACCTCGCCGTAGCCGACGAGGAGCATCGCCACCACCGCGAGCAGCACCGCAACGGCTGTGCGCCCCTCGGCGGCCACAGTGCACAGCGCGACCGCGAACGCCAGCAGCAGCGGACCGTCCGCCGTGCTGAGCGGGTAGTAGACGGCGCAGCCCACCAGCACGGCCAGCGCGACGGGGACCGGGAAGCGGCGGCGCAGCACCAGGACCGCGCAGGTGCCGAGGATCATCAGCACGTCGAAGAGCCGCAGCGCGCCCCGCTCGACGGCGAAGTTCAGCAGCACGGCGAGCAGCACCACGACTGCGACCAGCACCGCCAGCGCCACGTCGACCGCGGTGCCTGGCAACCGCCGCAAAACCGTCATGCCCGGAAGAATAGGCGTCGCCCGGAGCTGGTCAGCAGGCCGCGCGCGACGATCTCCAGCGCGACCAGGATCGCCACCGACTCCACCGCCAGCAGCGCCACCAGCACGTAGAGCTGCACGACCCCGGCCTGGACCGGCGTGGCGCCGCCGAGCAGCATCCCGACGAACGCGCCGGGCAGCGTCACCGTGCCCACGGTGCGGGTCTGGTCGAGCGCGGGCACCAGCGCGCTCCCGGCCGCGGGCCGGGCGATCTCCAGCCGCGCGCACCGCCCGGTCATGCCCAGCGCCAGCGCAGCTTCCACTTCGCCGCGCCGATGGTGCAGCTCGTCGAGCAAGCGCCGCCCCGCGAGTGCGGTGGCCACCATCGCGCCACCGATGAGCTGTCCCACCAGCGGGATCAGCACCAGCCCGGTCAGCGGCACCGCCCCGGTGACGACCAGCAGGCCCACCGCGGGCGCGACGCCCGCCGCGATCGGCAGCCCGGCCCACAACCAGCTGCGGTCGCCGGTGATCCGCCGCCCGGCGGTGTGCGCGGCGATCGCGAACATCAGCACGATGAACAGCGCCGCCAGCGCGGTCGACTGCACGAGGTAGGCGATCAGCAGCGACACCGCCGCCAGCTGCACCGCTCCGCGCACCCCGGCGAACAGCACGTCGCGGTAGCGGGCCAGCCGCCCGAGCCCGGCGACGGCTGCGGCGGCGATCAGCAGCAGCGCGATGGCCACCCCGAGCGCGGGTGTGACCGGGATGGATCCAGATGGCACCGCCCGACTCTAGACGGCGGGCTCAGCGCGGGCTGTCCAGCAGCTCCACGGGCTCGGTGATCACGTCGACGAGCGCTCCGTTGCGGGTCACGGTGATCTGCAGCGGGCGGCCGATGGCTTCGGCGAACATCAGCCGCTGCAGGCCCTGGGCGTCGCGCACCGGGTGACCGCCCGCGGTGAGCACGAGGTCGCCGCGGTGCAGCCCGGCCCGCGCGGCGGGGCTGTGCCGGACCACGTCCACCACGCGCAGCCCGGTCTGCTGACCGGTGCGCTCGACCAGCTCGTCGGGCAGCGGCGCCGGGGTGGTCACCAGCCCCAGGTAGGCGCGGCGGACCCGGCCGTGCCGGACCAGCGAGTCGATGATGCGGCGGGTGGTGGCGTTGATCGGGATCGCCAGCCCGAGCCCCACTCCGGCGACCGCGGTGTTGATCCCCACCACGACGCCGCGCGAGTCGGCCAGCGCCCCACCGGAGTTGCCGGGGTTGAGCGCGGCGTCGGTCTGGATGACGTCCTCGATGATCCGGGCGGCTTGGCCGCTGCGCGCGGGCAGCGACCGGCCGAGCCCGCTGACCACGCCCGCGGTGACCGACCCGGCGAGCCCGAGCGGGTTGCCGACCGCGACCACGAGCTGGCCGACCACCAGCCGGTCGCTGTCGCCCAGCTGCACCGGGGGCGGCGTCTCGCCCACCGCGCGCACCACCGCCAGGTCCGACAGCGGGTCGGCGCCGACCACGGAGAACGGCGCGTCGGAACCGTCGGCGAAGCGCGCGGTGCCGCCGTCGGCCCGGCCGACGACGTGCGCGTTGGTGAGCAGGTATCCGTCGTCGGTGAACACCACCGCCGACCCGGTCCCCTCGCCCCACTCGCCAGCCGAGTGCAGGCTGGCCACGCTGGGCGTGATCGTGCGGGCGACCTGGGCCACGGTGCGGGAGTAGCCGTCCAGGGCGTCGAAAGGATCGTGCGGAGTCCCGGCCATCACGACCTCCAACCGGAGTGGTGTACCTGCCGGAACGCCGCGCAGCACCGCCGGATTCCCGGGCCCCGTTCGCCCTCGGCTTAGCCGGTGGTGCTCACGACCGCTCCCGCTCACGAGGAGCACGCGCTGCGGTGATGGCGCCCAGCGCGGCGACTGCGGCGAGCACGCCGAGCGTCAGCAGCACGACCTGCGCGTCGTGCACCGGGCCGGTTCCGGCCAGCCCCGCCAGCACCGATTTCACCCCGATGAACACCAGCACCACGGCCAGCCCGACCGGGGCGTCCGGCATCCGCGCGAGCAGGCCCCGCACCAGGCCGAACACGTGCTGGAAGCCGACCAGGGCGAGCACTCCGGCCACCAGCGCCAAGGGCCCGGAACCGGTCACCGCGTGCGCGGCGGAGGCCGACATCAGACCGAGCACCGCCGCGGCGAGCACACCCGTGCCAAGAACCAGGTGCGCGCTCGCTGCGCGGGGCGGAGAGCCTTCGCGGCGGAACGCCTGCCACGCACCCCAGAGGACCGCAGCGCCCAGCAGGACCGAGGTGGAACCGACCACGAGCGTTCCGGGTTCGCCGAATGCCATCGTGCCGCGGGCCAGCACCCCGACGACCACGACGACCGCGATGACCCGGCCCCACTCGGGCGTCCCCGCTGCGACCGAGAGCAGCACGACCAGCAGGTCGACCGTCGACGCCAGCGACGTCCCCCACCCGGCGAAGAACCTCGCCGCGACGTCGGCCCCGCTGGTGCTGAGCAGCGCTGCGCCGAACAGCACGGCCACCAGGAGCTGGGCGGCGATGATCAGCGCGCAGCGGCGCAACGGCCGGTCCCGACCGGCGGCGGTCAGATCCCAGGCGACGAGAGCCAGCAGGACTCCCACCGCCGCGAACCAGGAAATCGCAGGCACGCCCACAAGCGCCTCCGGTTCGGGAGCGATCGGCCCCCCGATGGCCGACGTCGGCCCCGCACTGCCGTTCTAGACCCGCCTGGTCGAGGATGTCCAGCGGCCCCAGGGCGATCCATCCGTTCGGCGCAGCGGGCGTCCTCTGTGGATGGTCATCCGGATCGCACTGACATACTGTATGCTAAAACCATCGGGCAAAACACCCGCGCCCCGACCGATGCCGGAGTTGAGCATGTCGCTGACCTCGAAACTGCCGCAGGGCCTCGCCGCGCGCCAGGTCTCGCGCCCGGTCCCGCTCCGGGACACCGTCTACGAGGCCATCCTGGAGCTGATCATCAGCGGGGAGCTCAAGCCGGGCCAGCACCTGGTGGAGAAGGAGCTGGCCGAACTGCTCGGGGTGTCCCGCCAGCCGGTGCGCGAGGCGCTGCAGTGGCTGAAGAAGGACGAGTGGGTGGACCTGCGCCCCGGCTACGGCGCGTTCGTGCACAGCCCCACCCCCGAGGAGGCCGACCAGCTGCTGGGCGTGCGCACCCTGCTGGAGGCCGAGTCGGCCCGGCTGGCCGCGCTGAACTCGACCAAGAAGGGCATCGCCGAGCTCAAGCAGATCTACAAGCGCGGCGTGCAGGCGCTCAAGGCCGACGACGTCGAAGCCGTGGTGGCGGCCAACGCCGAGCTGCACGCCCGGATCACCGAGATGTCCGGCAACAAGGTGCTCAACGAGCTGGTGGCGCAGATCAACCGCCGGGTCCGCTGGTACCACACCCCGGTGGCCAAGTCGCGCGGCAAGAAGTCGTGGGACGAGCACTCCGCCCTGATCGACGCGATCGGCAAGAAGGACGCCGACCGCGCGGCGCAGCTGATGCGCGAGCACACCGAGCACACCCGCGAGACCTACCTGGCGCAGAACGCCGAGAGCTGAGAAATCCGGTGGACCGCGAGGAAGTCCCGCTGCGACGATCACGGCCATGACGAGCAGCCCGACCGCGGAGCAGGTGACAGCGCTGGTCACCGACGCGCTGGCGCTGACCGGGGCGCTGCGCCCGATCGACGAGGGCGGCGAGCACCTCTCGTGGTTCTTCGGCGAGCACCACGTGGTGCGCCTGGCCCCGGATCCCGAGGCGAGCCGGCGGCAGCGGCGCGAACTCGCGCTGCGCGATCTGCTCCGCGACCGGATCGGCGTCCCCGTTCCCCGCTCGGCCGCCAGCGGGGAGTGGGCGCCCGGACTGAGCTTCACCGTCGACGAACGGCTGCCCGGCACCTCCGCCGAGCTGCGACCGGTGGGTGCCTCCGGTGAGCGGGACCTCGCCGCGATGCTGGCCGGGCTGCGCTCGACCGATGTCCCGGCCGACCTGCCGACCGCTCCGGTGCGCGACGTGCCGGAACTGCTGCGCACCGCCCGCTCCGCCGCCGACCGCCTCGCCGCGAACGGCCAGCTCCGGGGCGAGTTCGTGCTGGAGGAGGTCGACCCGGCCCGCGAGGCGGTCCTGCTGCACGCCGATCTGAAGGGCGAGCACCTGCTGGTCGACGAGCACGGGTCGATCTCCGGCGTGCTGGACTGGACCGACGCCGCGCTCGGCGATCCGGCGACCGACATCGCCGGGCTGGCCATCTCCGTCGGAGCCGCCGCGGCCGCGCGCATCGCCGAGCGCGCGGGATACCACGCCGACACGAGCGCCCGAGGCCTCCTCTTCGCCCGCTGCGACACGCTGATCCGGCTGGACGACCGGCTCAACGGCACCGACGACAGCCCGGAGCCGCTGCTGCGCGACCAGCTCGGCCGCGCCTGGAAACCTGGATAGGGTCGGCCCGTGTTCACCGTTGCCGCCCCCATCACCACCGACCGGTTGGTGCTGCGCCCCTTCACCCTCGAAGACGTCGACGACGTGTGGTCCTACCAGCGGCGGCCGGACGTCACCCAGCACCTGCTGTGGGAGGCCCGCGACCGCGCGCAGGTCGAAGCGGCGGTCGAGCAGATGGCGCGGGAGCGGGCGCTGACCGAGGACGGCGACTGCCTGAGCCTGGCCGCGGTCCTGCCGGAGACCGGGCAGGTCGTGGGCCAGGTGGAGCTCGTCTGCCTCAGCCGGGAGGACCGGCAGGGCGAGATCGGCTACGTGTTCAACCCCGACTTCCAGGGCCAGGGCCTGGCCACCGAGGCGGCGCGGGCGCTGCTGCGGCTCGGGTTCGAGGGGCTGGACCTGCACCGCATCATCGCCCGCTGCTCGGCGCACAACCTCGCCTCGGCCAAGCTGGTGGAACGCCTCGGGATGCGCCGCGAAGCGCACTTCATCGACAGCAGGTTCGTCCGGGGTTCCTGGCGCGAGGAGTTCGTCTACGCGATGCTCCAGCGCGAGTGGAACGCGACCGCGGCTCAGGCCAGCAGCGGCAGGTCGCAGAGGGTCCGGCCGAGGTAGTCCAGCGCCGTGTCGGCGGGGAGCTGGCCGTAGGTGGCGGTGTGCGCGTCGCGGAACCGGCGCTCGATGCCGAAGTCCTTGCGGAAGGCGAACTGGCCGCAGACCTTCATGCCGAGCTCGGCGACCTGAACCGCGCTCTCCCCCGCCGTGGCCCGCAGCTGCAGCAGCCGCCGCTGCGCTTCGGTCGGCTGCTGCCAGGCCGCCCGCACCGCGTCGGAGAGCAGCAGCCGCACCACGTCGAGCTTGGTCTGCATCCGCGCCAGGTCCGCCCGCACTTCCGGCTGCCGGGGCGGCGGGTCCTGCCAGCGCGCCCAAGACGGCTGCGGGCCGTTGACGCACTCCACCGACCGCTGCACCACCGACTCCATCAGCCCCAGCGCCAGCGCCGCGTTCAACGCGCACAGCCACGGCAGGAGCGTGGTCAGCACGATCTCCACGCCACCGCCGTCGGCACCGAGCACCGCAGAAGCGGGCACCTGCACCGGATCTGCGGTGATCGTGGCCGCCGCGCTGCCCCGCAGGCCGACGCCGTCGGAGTTCGCCGGGACGCACATGCCCGGCGCGGCAGCCGGAACCAGCCACAGCGTGCTGGCACCGGACGTCCCCACCGCGCGGCTGGACCAGACGTAGCTGTCGGCCTCGCCCGCGGACGTCACCCAGTTCTTGCGGGCGTGCAGGTCCACCACACCGCCGTGCTCTCGCGGCTGCCCGGCGGGTGCGAACGGCCGCCCGCCCTCCGCCAGCGCGAGAGTGCTCAAGTGGCGGCCCGCAGCGATCTCGCGCAGCACCTCCGGCGGCGCGTACTTGGCCAGCACCGCCGCTGCGGCGTAGTGCGCCTGCAGCACCGCCGCCGTCGAGCCGCAGACGCGCGCCACCTGCGCGACGACCTGGACCGCTTCGGCCAGGCCGTGCCCGCCTCCGCCGCACCGGGTCGGCAGCGTCAGGCCCAGCAGTCCCGCCCGGCCGAGGGCGTTGATCGTCGGGCGGGGAAACCGACCCAGGTCGTCGGCGTCGCGCGCGGCCGGTTCGGCGACCGTGCGCAGGACGCGGTCGAGACCGCTGAGGTGGTTGCCCGCCCGCCCGGTCACGACCGCGGCTTCCGGCTCTGGACGTGCTGCCAGCCGAACCGGCCCTTGATGCACAGGTTCCCGTGCCCCACCGAGCTGTCGTGCGGCGAGGTCACCCGCACGATCTCGTTGTCCTGGGTGTGCAGCGTGACGTTGCAGCCGACACCGCAGTAGGTGCACACCGTGGTGGTCTGCTGCTGCCTCGACTCGTCCCAGGTGCCCGCGGCGCGCATGTCGAACTCCGTCTTGAAGCTCAACGCCCCGGTCGGGCACACCTCGATGCAGTTGCCGCAGTACACGCACGCCGACTCCGGCAGCGGGCTGGCGAACTCGGTGGAGATCCGCGCGTCGAAGCCGCGACCGGCCACCGCGATCGCGAAGGTGTTCTGCCACTGCTCCCCGCAGGCGTCCACGCACTTGTAGCACAGGATGCACTTGCCGTAGTCGCGGACGTAGAGGTCGTTGTCGACCTTGGCGGGCTGGTGCACGGTGGCCGCGACCGATCCGTCCGGTGGTTCGTGCTCGCCCGGCTGCCGCTCGTCGCGGTCCTCCGCCGGTGCTGCGGGCGGGCCGAACCGCTCTGGGTCCGCGCCGTACTCGGCCATCCAGTCCGCGACCTTCGGCGTGCTCGACAGGTCGGCGGAGGAACCCAGCAGTTCCAGCACGAGCTTGCGGCTGTGCCGGGTGCGCTCGGAGTCGGTGCGCACCACCATCCCGTCGGTGACCTGCCGGGAGCAGGCGGGCACCAGGGTGCGCGAGCCCTCGACCTCGACCATGCACATCCGGCAGGCGTTGCGCGGGCGAAGCGTGTCGCCCCAGCACAGCGTCGGCACCTCGATGCCCAGCGCGGTGCACGCCTCGAGGATCGTCGCGCCCTCCGGCACGCTGACCGCCCGGTCGTCCAGCGTGAATTCGACCAGTCGGCGCGGAAGTCCGAGATCAACCGTTGTCACGTCTGTTCCGCCTCTCCGCGATTCACAGTGGTGGTTGCGTTGGGGATTGATCTCGCGTTTCGAGGGTTCTTGTGGCTGAGTTGCGCCACGGTCCCCTGAGGTGCGGTTGGGCAGGACTGGGGATGTCCACGTGCGCGGGTCACCGGAGCCCGCCCGGGTGGGCGGGGCCGGTGAAAGCGCCGAGCCGGTCCACCGCTGATTCCACCGCGTTCCAGGCGGTCTGCCCCAGCCCGCAAATGGAGGAATCGCGCATCGCCCGGCCGACTTCGCGCAACAGGGCCAGCTCGTCGGCGGTGTCGCCGCGGTTGCGCACGAGCCGCTGCAGCGCTTCCTCCTGCCGCACCGTACCCACCCGGCACGGCACGCACTGGCCGCAGGACTCGTCCCGGAAGAACGCGGCGATGCGCAGCAGCAGCGCGGGCAGGTCGGCGGTGTCGTCGAAGACGAGCACAACCCCCGACCCCAGCGTGGTCCCGGCTTCCCGCACCGCCTCCAGGCTCAGCGGCAGGTCGAGCTGGTCGGGGTTGACGAACCCGCCCGCCGCGCCGCCGAGCAGCACCGCCCGCAGCTGCCGTCCCTCCTCGACACCACCGGCGAGGTCGAGCAGCTGCCGCAGCGTGGTGCCGAAGGGGACCTCGTACACGCCGGGCCGCCGGACGTTGCCGGACAGGCAGAACAGCCGGGTGCCGGTGGAGTCCGCGGTGCCGGTGCGGGCGTACTCCGCGCCGCCGCCGGTGAGGATCAGCGGCACGTTGATCAGCGTCTCGACGTTGTTGACCACCGTGGGCTTGCCGAACAGGCCCTGCTCCACCGGGAACGGCGGTTTGCTGCGCGGCTCGCCGCGGTAGCCCTCGATGGAGTTGAAGATCGCGGTCTCCTCGCCGCAGATGTAGGCGCCCGCACCGCGGCGGATCTCGACGTCGAAGTCGAAGTCCTCCCGGCCGAGGATGCTGCGGCCCAGCAGACCGCGCTCGCGCGCCCGGTCGATCGCGTTCTGCAACCGGCGCACCGCCCGCGGGTACTCGCCGCGGATGTAGAGGTAGCCGCGGCGGCAGCCGGTGGCGAACCCGGCGATGGTCATGGCTTCCACGACCGCGAACGGATCGCCCTCCATGACCACGCGGTCCTTGAAGGTGCCGGGCTCGCTCTCGTCGGCGTTGCACACCAGGTAGTGCGGCTGGGCGGGCTGCCCGGCGGTGGCCGCCCACTTGCGGCCGGTCGGGAACGCGGCGCCGCCGCGCCCGGTCAACCGCGCGTCGCTGACCTGCCGGACGACCTCGGCCGCGCCGATCTCCAGCGCCCGGCGCAGCGCGAGGTAGCCGCCGTGCGCCCGGTAGTCGTCGAGGCTCTCCGGATCGACCACGCCGATCCGCCGCAGCAGCCGCAGCGAGGGGTCACCGGCCTGCGGCACCGAGTCGCGCACCGGTGGCTCGTGGTCCCCGTCGACCGGACCGCTCGCGGTGACCTCCACTGTGGACTCCCGGTCGGCCGGTGCCAGCAGCTGCGTCCGCGCCGGATCACCGGCCTGGAACGCCAGCACGGCGGGAGCGCGCTCGCACACCCCCAGACACGGGCTGCGCAGCCACATCACGTCGCCGTTCGCTTGACCCGCGCGCCCCACCCCGGACTCCAGCGCCGCGCACAGCTGTGCCGACCCACCGGCCCGGCAGGCCAGGTCGTCGCAGACGTGCACCACGCGCGGCGGCCGCGGTCGCAGCGCGAACAGCGCGTAGAAGCTGGCCACGCCGTAGGCCTCGGCTGGCGGGATGGACAGCCGCTCGCAGATGTGGTTCAACGCGCCCTGGCTGATCCAGCCCACCCGGTCGTTGACCGCGTGCAGCGCGGGGAGCAGCTGGTCGCGCCCGTGGCGCGGACCGTGTCCGTTGCCGCCCGGCGGCCCGAGCAGCGCGTCCACCGCGGCCCTCTCGACGTCCGTCGGCGTGGCGTTGAGCAAGTGCAGATCCACAGCGCCTCCTCGCGCCCGAGACCCGCCGTCACATCACGGAACTGACCGCATCCCCGCCTCAGACGGCCGATTCGGCGGGGAGCTTGTCGATGCGGATCGCCGAGGCCTTGTACTCGGCGGTGCCCGCCACCGGGTCGGTGGCCTCGATGGTGATCAGGTTGACGTCCACCTCGTCCGGGAAGTGGAAGGTCATGAACGCCAGCCCCGGTCGCAGGCCCTCGTCCAGCCGCACCGGCGCCACGATCGAGCCGCGCCGCGACGAGATCTGCACCTTCTCCCCCGCCACCACGCCGAGCGCTTCGGTGTCCGCGGGCGAGAGGTCGATGGTCTCCCCGCGCCGCATCGGCGAGCTGAGCCCGCCCGACTGCACGCCGGTGTTGTAGGAGTCCAGCCGCCGTCCGGTGGTCAGGCGCAGCGGGTACTCCTCGCTGAGCTCGTCGACCGGCGGGCTGTGCCGCACCGGCGCGAACCCCGCGGGCTCGCCGCGCTCGGCCGGGTCCTCCGCCCACAGCCGGGCGTGCAGGTAGGTCGGCTCCAGCTCGTCCTCGGAGTAGCACGGCCACTGGATGCCGCCGAGCTCGGCCAGCCGCTGGTAGCTCATCCCGCGGTGCATCGGCGACAGCGCGCGCATCTCGTCCCACACCTGCTCGGCCGATTCGTAGTACCAGTCGTGGCCCAGCCGCCGCGCGATGTCGCAGATGATGTCGATGTCGTCGCGCGCGCCGCCCGGCGGCTCCAGCGCCTTGCGCACCCGCTGGACGCGCCGCTCGCTGTTGGTGAAGGTGCCCTCGCTCTCGCACCAGGCCGCCGCGGCGGGCAGCACCACGTGCGCCTGCTGCGCGGTCTTGGTCAGGAAGATGTCCTGCACCACCAGGTGTTCCAGGTTCTGCATCCGCTTGAGGGTGCGGCCGGAGTCGGCCTCGGACTGCACCGGGTTCTCCCCGATGGCGTAGACCGCGGTGAGCTCACCGCGGTCCATGGCCTCGAACATCTGCGTCAGGTGCCAGCCGTAGCGGGGCTGGATCTTCGATCCCCACGCGGCGTCGAACTTGGCCCGCACCTCCGGCAGCAGGATGTCCTGGAACCCCGGCAGCCGGTTGGGGATCGCGCCCATGTCGCCGCCGCCCTGCACGTTGTTCTGCCCGCGCAACGGGTTCAGCCCGGCGCCGTAGCGCCCGACGTGCCCGGTCAGCAGCGAGAGGTTGATCAGCGACAGCACGTTGTCGGTGCCGTTGTGGTGCTCGGTGATGCCGAGCGTCCAGCACAGCTGCGCGCGGTCGGCGCGGGCGTAGGCGTGCGCGAGTTCCTCGATGAGCTCGGCGGGCACACCGGTCTCCAGCGCGGCGACCTCCGGCGTCCACTGCTCGACCTCGGCGGCGTAGGCCTCGAAACCGCTGGTCGCGCGGTCGATGAACGACCGGTTGACCAGCCCGGAGCAGATGATCTCCCGGCCGATGGCGTGCGCCAGGGCGATGTCGGTGCCGACGTTGAGCTGCAGCCACCGGTGCGCCCACTTGGCGGTGCTGGTGCGCCGGGGATCGACCACGTACAGCTTGGCGCCGTTGTGCACCGCCTTGAGCACGTGGTGGAAGAAGATCGGGTGCGCCTCGCGGGCGTTGGAGCCCCACATCACGATGACGTCGGCCGCCTCGATCTCCTGGTAGGACGAGGTGCCGCCGCCGCTTCCGAAGACCTGCGCCAGGCCCGCCACGCTCGGCGCGTGGCAGGTGCGGTTGCAGGAGTCGACGTTGTTGGTGCCGATGACCGCGCGGGCGAACTTCTGCGCCACGTAGTTCATCTCGTTGGTGGAGCGGGCGCAGGAGAACACGCCGAAGGCGTCGGGCCCGCGGGTCTCGACGGTCCGCGCGATCCCCTCGGCGGCCCGGTCCAGGGCTTCCTCCCACGACGCGGGGCGCAGCCCGCTGCCGTCGCGCACGAGAGGCTCGGTCAACCGCGTGTAGCTCATTGCTGCCTCCTCGATTCGGAGATCGCGCAGGTCCGCGGCGATGTCGCGCGGAACCGCCGCCCGGCGTGCCGGGCAGCCGGGCCAACCACCGCGGCGGACCCTCCGCCAGGTCTTGCAGCGCGGATGTCCCATGCTCGCCGGTCGGCCGGCCACCGGCCATCCGCCGTTCGAAGGCATTGCCGCGGCAGTGCTGCGGGCCCGCAGCCAGCGGAATCCGCTCAGTTCGGCAACGCCCGCAGCCGTCGGAGCATGCAGTATACAGTATGTCACTCCTCCGGCAAGCCCCGCCGCGGGCGAGCCGATCCCTCCACTGAGGACAGTTCGCGGGACACCTCTGATCCGGCTATGGACAACCGCCCGCCCGCTGCGGTATCCCTGGAATTGCCTCATACGGTATGCAGTATGGAGCCGACCGCAGGCACCGGCTTTCCCTCCGAGAGGATGAGAGCGCTCATGGCCCAGACATCACCCGAGCGAGCAGAGCTGATCTCCGGCGGTCACCTGGTCGCCAAAGCGCTCCGAGCAGAGGGCGTGGACACCATCTTCACCCTCTGCGGCGGGCACATCATCGACATCTACGACGGCTGCGTCGACGAGGGCATCGAGGTCATCGACGTCCGGCACGAGCAGGTCGCCGCGCACGCCGCCGACGGCTACGCCCGCATCACCGGCCGCCCCGGCTGCGCCGTGGTCACCGCCGGGCCGGGCACCACCGACGCGGTCACCGGCGTGGCCAACGCCTTCCGCGCGGAGAGCCCGATGCTGCTCATCGGCGGCCAGGGCGCGCTGTCGCAGCACAAGATGGGGTCGCTGCAGGACCTCCCGCACGTGGACATGATGAGCCCGATCACCAAGTTCGCGGCCACCGTCCCGCACACCGCGCGGGTCGCGGACATGGTGTCCATGGCGTTCCGGGAGTGCTTCCACGGCTCCCCCGGCCCGTCGTTCCTGGAGATCCCGCGCGACATCCTCGACGCGAAGGTGCCGGTGGCCGAGGCCCGCGTCCCGCTGGCCGGCGGCTACCGCGCCTCCACCCGCTCGGCGGGCGACCCGGACGCGGTGGAGAAGCTGGCCGACCTGCTGGTCAAGGCGGAGAAGCCGTGCATCCTGCTGGGCAGCCAGACCTGGACCTGCCGGGCCACCGACTCGGCGGTCAAGCTGGTGCGCGAGCTCAACCTGCCCGCCTTCATGAACGGCGCCGGACGCGGCACGCTGCCCCCGGCCGACCCGCTGCACTTCCAGCTGGCCCGCCGCTACGCGTTCACCAACGCGGACCTGATCATCATCGTGGGCACCCCGTTCGACTTCCGGATGGGCTACGGCCGCCGCCTGTCCCCCGACGCCACCGTGGTGCAGATCGACCTCGACTACCGCACGGTCGGCCGCAACCGCGACATCGACCTGGGCATCGTCGGCGACGCCGACGCGGTGCTCACCGCGCTCGCCCAAGCCGCCTCCGGGCGCCTCGACAACGGCGCGAGCAAGCGGCAGGCCTGGATCCGGGAGCTGCGCGAGGTCGAGACGACCGCCTACGAGAAGCGGTTGCCCCGCCAGCACTCCGACGCCTCCCCCATCGACCCGTACCGGCTGGTGCACGAGATCAACGAGTTCCTCACCGAGGACTCCATCTACATCGGCGACGGCGGCGACATCGTCACCTTCTCCGGCCAGGTCATCCAGCCCAAGGCCCCGGGCCACTGGATGGACCCCGGCCCGCTGGGCACCCTCGGCGTCGGCGTGCCGTTCGCGATGGCCGCCAAGCACGCCCGCCCCGACAAGGAGGTGGTGTGCCTGTTCGGCGACGGCGCGTTCAGCCTCACCGGCTGGGACTTCGAGACGATGGTGCGCTTCGACCTGCCCTTCGTCGGGATCGTGGGCAACAACTCCTCGATGAACCAGATCCGCTACGGCCAGATCGCCAAGTACGGCGCGGACCGCGGCCGGGTCGGCAACACCCTCGGCGACGTGGAGTACAGCAAGTTCGCCCAGATGCTCGGCGGATACGGCGAAGAGGTCCGCGACCCGAGCGAGATCGGCCCGGCCCTGCGCCGCGCCCGCGAGTCCGGCAAGCCGTCCCTGATCAACGTCTGGGTCGATCCGGAGGTCTACGCCCCCGGAACCATGAACCAGACCATGTACAAGTGAGGATTCACCGTTTCCAGACTCGCCTTGCGTGGCGGTGCGGCTAGCGGAACCTCAGAGGCCTTCTCGCTGCGGGATCCCGTTCTCATGCATGCCAATGCACGGCAAACGGGCTGTCCTCGCGAGAAAACCTCTGAGAACCCGCGGCGGTGCGAGTTGCGAGGGTGGGCTAAGCGGCTTCGCCGCTTCAAAGAAGAAGAGGTGCTTGAGATGAGCGCTTTGGAGGGTGTCCGGGTGCTGGACATGACGCACGTCCAGTCCGGGCCGTCCGCGACCCAGGTGCTGGCCTGGCTCGGCGCCGACGTGGTGAAGCTGGAGGCGCCCACCGGGGACATCACCCGCCGCCAGCTGCGCGACCTCGACGACGTCGACAGCCTGTACTTCACCATGCTCAACTGCAACAAGCGCAGCATCACGTTGAACATGAAGTCCGAGCGCGGCAAGGAGATCTTCACCCGGCTGGTCGCCGACTCCGACGTGCTGGTGGAGAACTTCGGGCCCGGCACGGTGGACCGGATGGGCTTCCCGTGGGAGCGGCTGCGCGAGATCAACCCGAGGTTGGTCTACGCCTCCATCAAGGGCTTCGGCGAGGGCCCCTACACCCACTTCAAGGCCTACGAGGTGGTGGCCCAGGCGATGGGCGGCTCGATGAGCACCACCGGCCTGGAGGACGGGCCGCCGCTGGCCACCGGGGCGCAGATCGGCGACTCCGGCACCGGCATCCACACCGTGGCCGGGATCCTCGCCGCCCTGCTGCAGCGCGAGCGCACCGGCCGCGGGCAGCGGGTCTCGGTGGCGATGCAGCACGCGGTGCTCAACCTGTGCCGGGTCAAGCTGCGCGACCAGCAGCGCCTGGCGCACGGCCCGCTGCGCGAGTACCCCAACGCCGACTTCGGCGACGAGGTGCCGCGGTCGGGCAACGCCTCCGGCGGCGGCCAGCCCGGGTGGGCGGTGCGCTGCAAGCCGGGCGGGCCCAACGACTACATCTACGTCATCGTCCAACCGCAGGGCTGGGCGCCGATCGCGCGGCTGATCGGCCGACCGGAGCTGGTCGAGGACCCGGACTGGGCCACCCCGGAGGCCCGGTTGTCCAAGTTGGACAAGATGTTCAGCCTGATCGAGGAGTGGACGCTCGGCCTGGACAAGTGGGAGGTGCTGGCGGCGCTCAACGAGCACAACGTGCCGTGCGGTCCGATCCTGTCCACCAAGGAGATCATCGAGGACACCTCGCTGGCCGACAACGACATGATCGTCACCGTCGACCACCCGGAGCGCGGCCCGTTCAAGACCGTCGGCTGCCCGATCAAGCTGTCCGACTCCCCGGTGCGGGTGGACCGCTCCCCGCTGCTCGGCGAGCACACGGCCGAGATCTTCCAGGAACGACTGGGCATCGACGAGGCCGAGCTGGCCGAGCTCAAGGCGAACGGGGTGATCTGAGGATGGCACACGACGGAGCCCGCGTGCGGGAGGTGCTGGACGCGGTCCGGGCGGAGGGCCGCACCGCGCTCACCGCGCCCGAGGCCAAGCAGCTCTGCGACGCCTACGGCATCCCCACCGCCGGGGAGGGGCTGGCGACCAGCGCCGACGAGGCGGTGGCGCTGGCCCGCGAGATCGGCGGGCCGGTGGCGCTGAAGATCGTCTCCCCGGACATCCTGCACAAGACCGACGCGGGCTGCGTGCTGGTGGACGTCTCCGGCGATGCGGAGGTGCGCAGCGGCTACGAGAAGATCCTGGCCAACGCGCACGCCTTCACCGAGAACCCGGCCATCGCCGGTGCCCAGGTGCAGCAGATGGTCAGCGGCCAGGAGGTGATCGTCGGCGCGACCACCGACCCGACGTTCGGCAAGGTGGTCGCCTTCGGGCTCGGCGGGGTGCTGGTGGAGGTGCTCAAGGACGTCACCTTCCGCCTCGCTCCCCTCTCCGCCGAGCAGGCTCGGTCGATGCTCGACGACATCGCCGCAGCCGAGGTGCTGCGCGGCGCGCGCGGCGCCGAACCGGTCGACGCGGCAGCGCTGGCCGACGTGCTGCGCCGGGTCTCCGAGCTGGTGCACGACTTCCCGGAGATCAGCGAGCTGGACCTCAACCCGGTGTTCGCCACCGCCAGCGGGGCCACCGCCGCGGACGTGCGGATCGTGCTGGCCGCCGAGCAGGGCGAAGCACCTCCGCAGCGCTCGCAGGAGGAGATCCTGGCCGCGATGCAGCGGCTGATGAACCCGAGCAGCGTCGCCGTGATCGGCGCGTCCAACGAGGACGGCAAGATCGGCAACTCGGTGATGAAGAACCTGATCAACGGCGGCTACGCGGGCCAGATCCACCCGATCAACCCGAAGGCCGACGAGATCCTGGGGCGCCCGGCGCACCGCAGCATCACCGACGTGCCGGGGCCGGTGGACGTCGCGGTGTTCACGGTGCCTGCGAAGTTCGTGGCCGCGGCCCTGGAGGAGTGCGGTCAGAAGGGCGTCGCGGCGGCCGTGCTCATCCCCTCCGGCTTCGCCGAGACCGGCAACCAGGAGCTGCAGGACGAGGTCGTCACCGTCGCGCGCAAGCACGGCATCCGGCTGCTCGGGCCGAACATCTACGGCTACTACTACACGCCGCAGAACCTGTGCGCGACGTTCTGCACGCCCTACGACGTGCGCGGCGGGGTCGCGCTGACCTCGCAGAGCGGCGGCATCGGGATGGCCATCCTCGGCTTCAGCCGCACCACCAAGATGGGCGTGTCGGCGATCGTCGGGCTCGGCAACAAGTCCGATGTGGACGAGGACGACCTGCTGACGTTCTTCGAGCAGGACGACAACACGCACTGCGTGGCCATGCACCTGGAGGACCTCAAGGACGGCCGGGCCTTCGTCGAAGCCGCCGAGCGAGTCACCAAGAAGAAGCCGGTGGTGGTGCTCAAAGCCGGGCGCACCGACATGGGCGCCCGGGCGGCCAGCTCGCACACCGGCGCACTGGCCGGAAACGACAAGGTCTACGACGACATCCTGCGCCAGTCCGGGGTGGTCCGGGCACCGGGGCTCAACGAGATGCTGGAGTACGCGCGCGGCATCCCGGTCCTGCCCACCCCGAAGGGCGAGAACGTCGTCATCATCACCGGGGCGGGCGGCTCCGGGGTGCTGCTGTCGGACGCCTGCGTGGCCAACGGGCTGCGGCTGATGGACATCCCGCCGGACCTGGACGCGGAGTTCCGCCGCTACATCCCGCCGTTCGGCGCCGCGGGCAACCCGATCGACATCACCGGCGGCGAACCGCCCAGCACCTACGAGGCCACCATCCGGCTCGGGCTGCGCGACCCGCGCATCCACGCGCTGATCCTCGGCTACTGGCACACCATCGTCACACCGCCGATGGTGTTCGCCGAACTGGCCGCGCGGGTGGCCGAAGAGGCCCGCGCCGACGGCGTGGACAAACCGATCGTGGTGTCCCTGGCCGGGGACACCGAGGTGGAGAAGGCGGCGGACTACCTGTTCGACCACGGCATCGTCGCCTACCCCTACACCACCGAGAAGCCCGTCGCCGTCCTCGGCGCCAAGTACCAGTGGGCCAGGGCGGCCGGACTCCTCGACTGACGCCACCCGGGGGCCACCGCGCCCCGGATGACGCCGAGCACCACCCGAAATGCCTGATCGGGCACTTGCCACTGCGGGGTGCGCGGATTCGCGTCGCGCACCCCGCGCGGAACGGGGAGGCGCCTGATCGGGCGCGTGCGAGCACAGCGAATCCCGAAGGGCGAGGAGATCTGGTGTGGATGCTGAAAGGGCGCCGGGGAGAGATGCAGAACCGGTAATAGGGAGTGAGAAGGTCTGGCGGGCCGGTCGGCTGGAACCGATGCCGATCCGCAAGCTGCCCGAGTCGCCGCCGTCGATCCACCTGCTGGGGCCGACCGTGTTCCTGGTCGCGCTCGGGGTCGGCATGGGCGAGTCCTACATGTGGCCCCGGCTGGTGCTGGTCTTCGGCCCGGAGATCCGGTGGCTGTTCCTGATCGGCGTCACCCTGCAGGCCGTGGTGATGCTGGAGATGGCCCGCTACGCGATGGCCACCGGGGAGAGCATCTTCTCCGGGGCGGCGCGGGTGGCCAAACCGGTGATGTGGTTCTTCTTCATCACCGCCATCGCCGTCTACATCTGGCCGGGGCACCTGTCGGCCGGGGCCGCGGCCCTGGAGGAGATCACCGGGGTGCCGTGGGTGGTCTCGGCGTGCATCGGCCTGCTGCTGGTGGGCGTGGTGTTCACGCTGGCCAAGGTGATCTACAACCTGCTGGAGAACGTGCTGTCGGTGCTGATCGGGCTCCTGGTGGTGGGCACCGCCGTGGTGGCCGCGATGGTCGGGAACCTGTCCGACCTGACCAGCACCATCACCGGGATGTTCCACTTCGGCTACTTCCCCGCCGACGCGATGTCGCCGACCTGGTTCCCGATCGTCGTGGGGGCGGTCGCCTTCGCCGGGCCGTCGGGCATGCAGCAGATGTGGTACACGCTGCACCTGCGGGACAAGGGCGCCGGGATGGGCGCGCACATCCCCCGCATCCGCGGTCTGCGGCACGCCGGTGAGGAGGAGGCGATGCCCTCCCGCGGCTTCATGTTCGACACCGACGACCCCGAGGAGCTGCGCAAGTGGCGGGGCTGGCGGCGGTGGGTCACCTTCGACGCGCTGCTGCTGTTCTGGGGCGTCACCATGCTCGTGACCATCTCGTTCACCGTGCTGGCGCAGTCCGCGGCCCGGGAGAACCCGGGCGTGCGCGGGCTGATCGAGTCCGGTGAGCGGGAGGCGTCGCTGACCGCGATGGCCGACTCCTTCACCTCGGCCGGTGGCCCGGTGCTGGGTTCGGTGTTCCTCGGGTTCATCGCGCTGATCGGGCTCAACGCCACGCTCGGGCTGTTCGACTCGTTCTCCCGCGGGCAGGCCGACATGACCTACCACTTCGTGCCCGGGGCCCGGCGGTTCCGGATGTCGCACCTGTACGCGGCGTTCCTGTGGGGCGTGATCCTGTTCGGGATCGTGATCCTGCTGTTCGGCCCGGCCGACGGGCCCGGGGCGATCCTGGACGTCCTGGCGTTCCTGTCCACCTTCGCGATGGGCGCGTACTGCGTCGTGCTGCTGCTGGTGAACAACCGGATGCTGCCGCGCCCGATCCGGCCGAGGTGGTGGAGCAACCTGATCATCGGCTTCGGCGCGGTGTTCTACCTGGGCTTGCTGTTCTACAGCCTGATCGAGTTCGGCGTGGTCGTGAGCTGATGTCGCCGATTCGAGAGTCGAGGACCGGGCGGATGCTCACCCCGGGGTTGGTGATCGGCACCGTCGGCGCGCTCTTCGCCGACGCGCTGGCGGTGCTCGGCGGCGTGCCGGTGAGCTGGGCCGCGGTCACCGCGGTCGCGCTCGGCCTGCCGCTCGCCGCGTTCGGGGTCGGCTGCAGCGTCCTGCGGGCGCGCGGCGTGCTGCGCAGCGGGGCGTTCGCCCCGGTGGCGCTGTACTGGCTGATCGCGTTCCCGCTGGCCAGGCTGGTGCAGGACGTCGTCACGCGGCTGGTGCTGGACAGTCGGTTCGCGCTGCCGCCGCAGCTGCTGGGGTTCCTGGCCTACCAGGCGCTGATCAGCGTCGGCTTCGCGATCGGGTTCGTGTGGGTGCAGGAGCGGATGTGGCGGAGCGGGTGATCAGCGGTGGGACGGGTTACCAGCAGGCGACGGGTGGTCGCCTTGCGCGACGGGGTGCGGCGGGCCCGCCCGGACACGCTCGTCACCGAGGAACCGCTGGAGATCCGGCTCGGCGGGCGGCCGCTGACGGTCACCATGCGCACGCCGGGCAGCGATTTCGACCTCGCCGCGGGCTTCCTGGTCAGCGAGGGGATGGTGCGGCGCACCGGGGAGATCGCGGGCATCCGCTACTGCGCGGGCGCCACCGATGACGGCTCGAACACCTACAACGTGCTCGACGTCGCGCTGGCGCCCGGCGTGGCACTGCCGGAGGTCTCGTTGCAGCGCAACTTCTACACCACCTCGTCCTGCGGGGTGTGCGGGAAGGCCAGCCTCGACGCGGTGCGCACCGTGGCGAGCTGGCCGGTCCGCGACGATCCGGCGGAGCTGGATCCGGGCCTGCTGACCGCGCTCCCGGACCGGTTGCGCGCCGCCCAGCGGGTCTTCGACCGCACCGGTGGTCTGCACGCCAGCGGGCTGTTCGGCCTCGACGGGGCGCTGCGGTGCCTGCGCGAGGACGTGGGTCGCCACAACGCCGTGGACAAGGTCGTGGGGTGGGCGCTGCGCTCAGGCGAGCTGCCGTTGTCCGGGAGCGTGCTCATGGTCAGCGGGCGGGCGTCGTTCGAGCTGGTGCAGAAGGCGGTGATGGCCGGGATCCCGGTGCTCGCGGCGGTCTCCGCACCATCGTCGCTGGCGGTGGACCTGGCCGAGGAGTCCGGCCTCACGCTGGTCGGATTCCTGCGCGGCAGCAGCATGAACGTCTACGCCGGTGCGCACCGGCTCGGCCTGGCGGAGGCACCATGATCGGCCTGCACACACCGAACCGGGAGGTCCGGGACCACCACGGCCGCCGCTACCGGCTCGGCGAGCACCCGATCGAGCTCATCGGGCGCTCCCGGGGGTCGGTGCTGTGGCTGTGCTGGTTGCCGATGCTGCTCGTCGGCACCATGCAGTACTCCTACGGCGCGCTGGTGCCCGGGCTGCTGAACGCCGGGCTGGACCGCAACGGCCTGTTCTGGGCGCTGGCGGGGTGGACGGTCTGCCAAGCCGGTGCCGGACTGCCGATCGCGCACCTCCGCCAGCGCAACCGGATCGGACCGCGACCGGTGCTGGTCGCGGGCGCGTTCCTCAGTGCGGGCGGGGTGTTGAGCCTTGCGCACGCCCCGTCCGCACCTGGCCTGCTCGTCGCGTACTCGGTGTTGGGCGGGGTCGGTGCCGGGCTGGTCTACGCCGGATGCACGTCGACTGCGGCCAAGTGGTTCCCGGAGCGCGCAGCAGCGCGGGTCGGCTTCGTCACCGGCGCTTTCGCGTACGGCTCGGTCCCGTTCGTGCTGGCGCTGCTGGTCGCACAGGTGAACGCGGTGGTGCTGGACGTCTTCGCGCTGGCGCTCCTCGCAGCCGTGCTCGGGTGCGGCCTGCTGCTGGCCGACCCGCCGCCGCACTGGTGGCCAGCACACGTCGATCCACGCCGATGGGCGCTGACCAGGCCGAACCCCCCAGCGGCGCGGGAGTTCTCGGCAGCCGAGGCGCTGCGCACACCGACGTTGCTCGTGCTGGCGGCGTGCTTGTTCTGCGCCGCGACCGTCTCGCTGTTCAACGCCGCGTTCCTGGCTCTGCTCGCGGGCATCCCGGCGGTCGCCGTCTTCACCGCGACCAACGGCGCGGGCCGCGCGCTGGCGATCCCGATCGCCGACCGGATCGGCTGTCGCCGAACCCTGCGCTGGGTGGTGGCCGTCCAAGCGATCGGGCAGATCCTGCTGCTGGTGGCGGCCGGGCAGGCCTCGACCTCGCTGCTCCTGGCCGGAGCGACTGCGGCGGGAATCGGCGGAGGGGCGTTCTACCCGCTGTTCGCCGCCTTGGCCCGCGAGTACTTCGGGGAACGCAGCATCGAGGTGCACGGGCTGGTCTACAGCGCGAAGGCGGCCAGCGGGGTGGCCGGCATCGGCCTGGCCGCACTGGTCACCGCGCAGTACGGATTCCCCGTCGCACTGCTCGCCGCAGCCACATTGTCGCTGCTCGCAGCGGTCCTTTGTGGATGGTTCCGGCGCCCCGGCCTGCCGAAGACCCTGCCCTCACCCGATCTGAGCGCCGATCGCGTTCGCCGCGATCTGTAGCCGTTCGGCCAGCTCGGTCGGCGAACGGTCGGTGGAGACGTAGACGACGCCGATCGCCGCGCAGGTCGGCGCACGCGAAGGAATCGGCACCGCGAGCGACGACAGCCCTGGGATCACTTCGTCGTGACTGGTCGCGTACCCCTGCTGCCGCGCCTGCTCCACTCGCTCGGCCACGTCGGCACCCATGCCCTGCGTCCCGAGCAGCGTCAGCAATGCGATTCCCGGCGCACCGTGCTCCAGCGGATGGCGGGTGCCGGGGTGTTCGGCGACAGTGCCCGCCGCGCGCCGGGGCTCGACGCTGGCGAGCGTGATGCACTCGCCGTGGTCGTGCACGACCACGAAGCACGTCATGCGCAGGTCCGCGGCCACTGCGGCGAGCTCGGGGACCGCGACGCTCTGCAGATCGCGCGATACGCCGTGCGCCAGGACGGCTAGGCCCGCACCCGGCGTGCAGCGACCTGCGGAATCTCGGGCGACCAGGCGGTGGTCTTCGAGGGTGCGGACTATCCGGTAGACGATCGAGCGGTGGACTCCGAGGTCGGCCGCCAGTTCGTCTATCGTGCGCGGTCGGTCTGAGGTGGCCAGCACCTCCAGGACCCTGATTCCGCGGGACAGCGTCTGGGATCTCGCCCCGTCGTTCTTCGCCCCTTCGACCATGTTGGCGAACATAGCCGGGTCGTCGTTGGGCTGCTGGTTGATCTGCCTGGGGCGGTACGTGATTGGCTTGCTGTTGGGTGGATGGTTGTTGCTTGTTGTCGGTTGTGTCGTCCGGTGGGGTCATCCCCGTGTTTGGTGGGATTGTGGGGGCTGTGGTCCGGATGTCAAGCCCGGCCTGGCGGCCGCCCCTGCGGGGTTTCAGGCTTGACATCCGGCCCACAGCCCCGGTTTTGGCTTGATGTCACGGGGATGACCCGGTGTGGGACGGACCCCGGTGTGGTGAGGCTGCGTGGCGGTTGGCGGGGTGGCCGGGACTGTGTGGGTGTTGTGCGTGCGACGTTCGGTGCCACCGGCAGGTTGGGGTGCGGGGTATTTCGTGGCGGCGGGCTTCCGGTCGGGCGCGACCCGTCGCTTCGAGCCCGGTAGTGGGTGAAGGTCGCCTGCGGCGTGGGGTTGATCTCTGTTGTCCGAGCCTACGTGGGCGGTCGCTGGTTGGCCGTCTGGCGATCCCGAATCAGACTCGAAAACTGTTTTACCGTAATGGTTTTCGCGTTTTGGCGGGTCGTTGATCACCTGATTGTGCGACCATAATGTGCTCGAATTTGTGTTCGAGTGTTGGGAGAATGGAGTCATGACACCGCTGATGACCACGACTGTGGACACGACCCCCGCACCGGGTGTGGTCGTGTCTGCGGGGATGCCCGCGCGGGCCGAGTCCGCGTCCGGTCTCCCCGTGTCGTGGCCTGCCCCGGT
>NZ_VWPH01000006.1 GCF_008630535.1 Saccharopolyspora hirsuta
ACGTCCAGGCGGGCCGGGCGGCCACTCCCTTCGAGCCGCACCACCAAGGCCGGCAAGAAACTACAGCCTCACCCGGCCCGCCCGGGTGATCTACCCATCGGCAGATCAACTACCAACTTAAGGAGAAGCTCATGTACCTGACCTACATCTGGCGGCCGGTGACCGGTGGGCGGCACGCGTTTCCCGTCAGGGCGCGGGAGGTTCCGGCCGGTGAGCAGGTGGCCGCTTACTGCGGCGCTGAGGTCGATGCCGCCGAGCTGCACGGGCGGTCCGAAGTGGACTGGGTTCGGGAGAAGTCCTGCATGCGCTGCTGGCGCATCCTCGCCGACCGCGACTAGAGGTGCGGGGCTGGTGGCGATTTCGCGCGAGATCGTCGCCCCGCCCGCCTGGCAACCGCCGATTTCGCGCGAAATCGCCTACCGACCACGGAAAGGTACCGAGATGTTCTGGGTCCAGCTGAGCACGTTCCTGCTGTTCAACCTGCTCATCATCGCCATGCTCGCCACGCAGATCCCGCTGCGCAGCTTCGGTTTCACGGCCGGTCAGCACGCCGGAAGAGGCGACGGCGAGTACACCGTCTGGCACCTCATAGCCGACGTCGAAGCCGAAAGGCGCGCCGCTGCAGCAGAAGTAGAGCCGATACCCGTCAGGTTCCCCACCGAGGCCCCCGACGACCCGCCCACCGGACGCCACCACCTGCGCGTCTGACGCGACCACCCAGCCGGGCCGCTGCGGACATACCCCCGACCCGCCGCAGCGGCCCACCCCGGTGGCCGGGCGCACGCCTCCCCTCCCGGCGCGCCCGGCCACCGGTGATCGTCCCGAGAACTCCGCCCACCGGCTCAGCGGTCATTCCTCCGATTGCCGAATCCCCTTAGCGGAACGGGAAAACCGGGAAACGCATCGGCGGGGTGCAAGAGCTGATCAGGTGACTTCGGCCGTGTCCTGGATCATCCGGCTCTGGCACCATGGCGGCGATCGGTGCTCCCCCTCTCGTTGCGATCCGTCCGCCGTTGATCCCGTGGCGCGGTCCCGGGCCGGGACCTCGACCCGACGCGTGGGGGAGAGGGGGTGAGTCCTGTGGAGAAGAAGACGGTGCACAACGACCCGAAGGCGGCTGCCGGAACCGGCAGCACCGTGCGAGTTTCCAAGTGATGCCGGGTGGGGCGGCGGCTCCGGCCACCGCCCCACCTCTCCGTTCAACCTGGGGGTGATCGGACGACGTGGACCTGACCTTGGTGAACATGCCCTGGGCATCGGTCGGATACCCGTCCTTGGCCTGCGGGATCCTGAAGGCCGCGCTCTCGCGCGGCGGCGAGCACCGGGCGCGCGTGGTCGACGGCAACCTCGACTTCTTCGACTGGATGCACCGCGAGCTGGGCATCGGGCTGCGCGAGTACGACTTCTTCGCGCTGGATTCCTACTTCCACGGCTGCGGGGACTGGGTCTTCAGCGCCGCGCTGCACGGCGAGCGCACCTGGCGGGTCGACGAGTTCCGCGCAGCGCACGCCGAGGTCCTCGGCGAGGAGCGGGTGCAGCTGTGCCTCCGGTTGCAGGAGCTGGTCCCGTCCTGGCTCGCGGAATATGCCGACCAGCTCGTCGAAACCGCCGGTGATCTGGTCGGTTTCACCACCACGTTCCAGCAGAACACGGCCTCCCTGGCGCTCGCCCGCGAGCTCAAGCGGCGCGATCCCGATCTGCGCGTCGTGCTCGGCGGGGCCAACTGCGACGGGCCGCAGGGCGCGGCCTGGCACCGCAACTTCGACTTCGTCGACCACGTCGTCCGCGGCGAGGGCGAGCGCGCGTTCCCCGATCTGCTGGACCAGCTGGACCGCGGTGGCGAGCTGACCCGGATCCCCGGGCTGTGCTGGCGCGACGACTCCGGGGCACCGCGCGTCAACGACATGGACGCCGCGCCGCTGCTGCCGCAGCACATCGTCGCCCCCGACTTCGACGGCTACTTCGAGCGCTTCGCCGCCAGCGCCGCCGCGGCCGAGGTCGATCCGAAGCTGGTGGTCGAGGGAGCTCGCGGGTGCTGGTGGGGCGAGAAGCACCACTGCACGTTCTGCGGGCTCAACGGGTCGTTCATGCAGTTCCGCAGCAAGAGCCCGGACCGCTTCCACGACGAGCTGATCGGGCTCGTGGAACGGCACCGGGTCATGGACCTCTACCTGGTGGACAACATCCTGGACATGGAGTACCTGCGCACCGTCCTGCCGCGGCTGGAGGAAGCCGGGTACGACCTGCGGCTGCAGTGCGAGATCAAGTCGAACCTGCGCTTCGACCAGCTGGCGCAGCTCGCCCGGGCCGGTGTCGTCCAGGTGCAGCCCGGCATCGAGAACCTCAGCAGCCGGGTGCTGCGCCTGATGGACAAGGGGGTGGACGGGTGCCAGAACGTCCGGATGCTCCGGGACGGGCACTCGCTCGGGCTCACCGTCCTGTGGAACTACCTCTACGGCTTCCCCGGTGAGCGGGACGGCGACTACACGTCGGTGGTGGCGCAGTTCCCGGCGCTGTGGCACCTGCCGCCGATGGACGGCGCCAGCCGCATCGCGCTGGAGAGGTTCAGCCCCCACTTCAACGACCCGGAGCTGGGCTTCGCCGAGCGGGAACCGGATCCGCAGTACCGGCTGAACTACGACCTGCCGCCGGAGGAGCTGAACGACCTGGCCTACCTGTTCGCGACCGAGCCCGCGGGCATCGGCGGCGAGGTGGAAGCCGCGCTCCTCGACCAGGTCCGCGCGTGGCAGGAGAACCACTCGAAGAGCCTGCTCGAACAGCTCGACCGGGGCGACGAGATCGTCGTGCTGGACGACCGGCCCGGGTTCGGGCACCGCGAGCACGTGCTGCGCGGGTCCGACGCGGAGCTGTTCCGGGCGCTGGACCAACCGCGCTCCCGGTCCTACCTGGGGACGAGGTTCGGCCAGGCGGACGAGCGCGTCGCCGAGTGGCAGTCGCTGGGGCTGGTCTTCACCGACGCCGACCGGTTCGTCCACGTGGTCCCGCAGGCGAACAACCAGGCCTTGCTCCGGCTGAGGTGAACTGCATGCGCATCGAGCTGTACCAGCACTACACGGGTTCCGCCGCGGAGCAGGTGGTGGGGACCTGCGAGGTCTCCGACGCCCCGGTCGCCCAGGCGCGTCGACTGTTCGACGAGCGGGTGCGCAAGGTCGCGTTCACCGAACCGGTCCCGCTCGCAGACGGTTCTTCGCGGCACGTGCTGGACCTGCTGCGCGAGCTGGCCGCCTGGGGCGTGCACGTCGACTGGCGCGCGAGCGGATCTCCCGTCGGCTGGCCGCAGTTCTCCCACCTGCCACCGCCGACCAGCGCGGATGGCTCGGTGGACCTGGGCGCGTGGCGCGCCGGGTTCTTCCCCGGGAAGTGCGTCTTCCGGGAAGGGCCGGGGTTCATCCAGATCCGCGACCGGCGTCGCGGCGCGCTGGACTGCTACACGGTGGACGAGCCCGCGCTGATGTCGGCGATCCGCGAGCTGTCCGGCGGTGCGGAGCCGCGCAGCTGCGAGCCGGACGCCGTCGAGCAGTTCCTGGAGCACGGCCTGCTGGTCCGCGCCGGGCAACTCCAGTGGTGGGCGCCGGCGCGGGTGCGGCGCTGGCCGGTCCCCGCCATGGTCGCGTGAGCCGGGAGGTCGTGGTGCCGGTCGGTCTCGACGATTCCGCGGTGGGGGTGCACACGCGGCCGTTCCGCTGCTTGCTCGGTGCGTGGGCGTTCTCCTCGGTCGGCGACGGCGTCCGCTCGGCGGCGTTGCCGCTGTTCACGGCGGTGAGCACGAGAGATCCGGTGGCCGTGTCGGTGGTTGCGGCGGCGACCGTGCTGCCGTGGCTGCTGGTCGCGCTACCGGCCGGTGCGATGGTCGACCGCTGGCGGCTGCGCAACACCCTCGCCGTCGCCCACGTCTTCCGCTCCGCCGTGACGTTGGTGCTGGCCGGGCTGATCTTCGCCGACGGCGCGGGCGTCGTCGTGCTCGCGATCTGCGGGTTCCTGCTCAGCAGCGCCGAGACCTTCGCCGACTCGGCGAGCCAGTCCCTGCTGGTCTCGTTCGCCGGTCCGGCGGACCTGGAGCGGGCCAACGGTCGGTTGGTGAGCGTGGAGACCGTGGGCGTGCAGATCGCCGGGCCGCTGGCCGCGGCCGCGCTCTTCGCCTGGGATCCCGCGCTGTGCTTCGCGATCGACGCGATCGCGCTGGGGTGCGCCGCCGTCCTGCTGATCGGTGTGCCGTCCCGGGCCGGAGCGGCTCGCGAACGGAGCTCGCTGCGGGCCGATGTGCTGGCCGGGTTGCGGTTCCTGGTCCGCCACCGGGCGCTGCGGACCATCGTCGGCGTGGTCGGCCTGACCGCGCTGCTCACCAGCGGGATCAACGTGGTGGCCTTCCTCTACGCGATCGAGTCGCTGGCCGTCCCCGCGGCGGCGGTGCCGACGCTGCTCGTCTGCACCGCGCTCGGCACCCTGCTGGCGACGCACGTCGCGGTCCGGCTGTCGAACCGGCTGGGCAGCGGAACCGTGATGGTCGGCGGGCTGCTGGTCCTCGCGGCCGGGATCGGGGTGCTGGGCGCGGTCCAGGTCGCGGGGGCGGCGTGGCTCGCGTACTTCGTCATGGGCTTCGGCGCGGGGAGCTGGAACGTGCTGTCCGCGGCGAACCGCCAACGCCTCACCCCCGGCCCGATGATGGGCCGCGTGACCAGCGCGCACCGGGTCCTGGCCTGGGGCCTGATGCCGTTGGGTGCGGCGCTGGCCGGGCCGATCGCCGATGCCACGTCGATGCGCACCGTCATCATCGGCGCGGCCGTGCTCACCGCGGCCATCGCCCTCGCGGCCGCGCCCCGGCTGCGCGGTTAGCCCACCCCGGCGGCGATGCGGGCGTCGGTGATCATGTCGTCGAGGATCGCCCGGGAAGCCAGCAGGTCGTCGATCATGCCGTTGATCCGCTCCCGCTCCGCGCAGAGGTCCGCGACGACCTCGGTCGTCGGCTTGGACTGCTCGCCGAAGACGCACGGGAAGATCTGGGCCATCTTCGCGCTCGGCACCCCGGCGCTGATCAGCCGCTGCACCAGCGCCACCTTGTCCACATCGGACTCGGCGTACTCCCGGTGGCCGCCCGGAGTTCGCGCGGCGGACAGCAGTCCCTGCTGCTCGTAGTAGCGGAGCGCGCGCACGCTGACCCCGGTGCGCCGGGACAGTTCACCGATCCGCATCGTGTGCTCCATCACCTTCGGTGGAATCTGACATGCACGTCAGATTCTACCGTCGTCGGCATGACGAACTCGCTGCTCAAGCCGTACGAACCGCTGTCGCTGCCGAACCGGATCGTGATGGCCCCCATGACCCGGTTCCGGGCCGACGCGCAGGGCGTGCCTCAGCCCTTCGTGGCCGACTACTACGCGCAGCGTGCCGGTGCCGGGCTGATCGTGACCGAGGGGATCTGGCCGAGCGTGCAGGGGCAAGGCGCGCTGCGAGGTCCAGGTCTGGTCTCGCCGGAGCAGGTCGCGGGCTGGCGCGCGGTCACCGGGGCCGTCCACGCCGCGGAGGGGCGGATCTTCGCGCAGCTCATGCACGCCGGGCGGCTGACGGTTCCGGAGAACAACCTCGGCGCCCTGCCACCGATCGCGCCCTCGCCGGTGCCCGCGGACATCGAGCTGCACACCGCTGGCGGCAAGGTGCGGGCGCTGGTCCCGCGCGAGATGACCAGCGCGGACATCGCGCAGGCGATCGACGAGCACGTCGCTTCCGCGCGGCGGGCGATCGAGGCTGGCTTCGACGGCGTGGAACTGCACGGGGCCAACGGCTACCTGCTGCACCAGTTCCTCGCCGACAACACCAACCTGCGCGGCGACCGGTACGGCGGGGCCGGGCGCATCCGGTTCGCCGTGGAGGTGGCCGAGGCGGTGGTGGGCGCGATCGGCGCGCACCGGGTGGGAATCCGCCTGTCGCCGGGGAACCCGCTCACCGGGCTCGTCGAGGCCGACCCCGCGCCGGTGTACCGGGCGCTCGTCGACGCCCTGGAGCCGCTGGGCCTGGCGTACCTGCACCTGACCGACAACAGCCGCTACCCGGCGCTGCGCGACCTCCGTCCACGTTGGACCGGGACGCTGATCGGCAACACCGGGTTCGGGCACCCGACCACGGCGGAGTCCGGCGCGGCGCTGATCGAGGGCGGCGTCGCGGATCTGGTCTCGTTCGGGCGGCTGTTCATCTCGAACCCGGACCTGCCGCGGCGGTTCGCCACCGGGGCCCCGCTGGCCGGGATCGAGGAGAGCACGCTCTACTCGCACGGCCCGGAGGGCTACGTCGACTACCCGGCCGCGGCCTGATCAGAAGACGACGGTGCGGCGGTTGTGGACCAGGACCCGGTCCTCGAGGTGGGCGCGGAGACCGCGGGCCAGCACGAGCTTCTCGATGTCGCGGCCCTTGCGGACCATGTCCGCCACGTCGTCGGTGTGGTCCACGCGGATCACGTCCTGCTCGACGATCGGACCGGCGTCCAGCTCCGCCGTCACGTAGTGGCAGGTCGCGCCGATGAGCTTCACGCCGCGGTCGTACGCCTGGTGGTACGGGCGGGCCCCGGCGAACGACGGCAGGAAGCTGTGGTGGATGTTCAGCGCGCGCCCGGCCCACGCCTCGCACAGCTCGGGCGGCAGGACCTGCATGAAGCGCGCCAGCACGATCGCGTCCGGGTCGTGCTCGTCCACCAGCTCCTGGACCTGCTTGAACGCCTCCGCCTTCGCCGCCGGGTCCTTGGCGAAGGGCACGTGGTGGAACGGGACGCCGTGCGCCTCGGTGATCGGGCCGAGGTGCGGGTGGTTGCCGATCACCGCGCGCAGGTCCACGTCCAGCTCGCCGGAGCTGATCCGGCCGAGCAGGTCGTGCAGGCAGTGGCCGTCCTTCGACACCAGGATCACCACGCGGCGCCGCTCGCCGGTGTCCGAGATGCGCCAGTTGCTCCGGCTGCCGAACTCCTCGGCGACGGCCGCGAAGCGCTGGCGCAGCTCGTCGATGCCGAACGGCAGCGAGTCGGCCAGGACCTCCTGCCGGGTGAAGAACCAACCGGTCTCGATGTCGGTGTGGTAACCGGCCTCGACGATCCAACCGCCGAAGTCGGCGAGGAAGGTCGAGATCCGGGCCACGATGCCGGTCCGGTCGGGGCAGCCGAAGCTGATGACGAAACGCCGTTCGGGAGTGCTCACGATCAGTCATTATCGCAGGTGACAAAGGCCATGCAGCCCGCAGGGGCGGTGCCCCGGGCCCCGCTCGCGACACCCCGGGGGCAACCCGCCACGCCGCCCCGCCACCCCAACGACCGACCCGCTTCACCCGCCCCGTGCGCGCTCCCCCCGCGAACAGCCGTCCCCCCGGGTGACGACCGATTCCGCGAGGTGCCCGGGCTGAGCACGGAGCGCACGTTTGTGCAGGTGGAGACCCGTGAGCATTTTCCGGGGCCATAGCCCCACAAAGTGCTCACGGGGGCTGACCAGCGGAAACGTTGCGGATGGCTTAGTGCGCGGTCGGGTCAGCGGCCGTTGATCAGGGCGGCCAGCGCGGTGTCGCCGGTGACCACGGCCGTGCTCGGGCGGCCCCAGACCCGGCGGTACACCGCATCGGCCGTCCCGGCGATCGTCGCGTCGGCCTCCAGCGCGGTACCGGTCGGGGGCCCGGCCTGCGGCGGCTCGCCCGGCCGGAACTGCACCAGCCACGCCTGGCCCGCGTCCGGCGCGTGCACGAGCACCTGGCCCTCGGCCTCGGACCCGGTCCAGTCGCCGAGCGGCAGCAGCTCGGTCAGGAACTCGTCGATGCCGTCGGCCGCCAGCTCCGGGTCGAAGATCAGCTCGTGCACGTGGTCCGGGCCCAGCTCGGCGAGGGCGTGCTCGGCGTCCAGGCGGTGGATCGCCGTCTCGTGCGCCGCCCGCCGGATCCAGTTGCGCGGCGTGCCGCCGTTGCTGAACCACCGCACCGGGCGATCCGGATCCACTGTGGACAAGGTCTGCCGCAGTTCGGCCAGCCGTTCGTCCCACCAGGTGAGCACGTCGTCGAAATCGGCCGGTGGGCGCGGAACTTCGGGCCGGGGGCTGCCCGGTTCCAGGTGCAGCGAGCGCTCCATCCTGGTGTAGGCCTGCGCCAGGTGCTGCACCAGGTGCCGGACGTCCCAGCCCGGGCAGGTCGAGACCTCGGCGTTCGGACCGGCCTGGAGCGCGGCGCTGCGGAAGGCCGCAGCCTGGTCGTGAAAAGCGTGCTGCAGGAACTCGCTCGCCATACCCCCAGCCTAGGCCCCGGAGCCGCCCGGAGTCTCCGCTCGGAGCCCCGGGTCGACGCGATTTCAATGGAAATCAGACGTCCGATTTCCATTGAACTTGTTCATCCTGCCCGTGGACCGCAGCTGCGAAGGGCGTCCGGCACCGCCACGCAGAACGAGGTGGGAAAACCTCAATGGAAATCGCGGTCAGGCGGGGGCGACTGAGGACCAGGGGACGGTCAGCTCGCCGAGGCGCCAGCGGCGACGGCGGTCCAGGACCGGCCAGCCGCGGTCGGCGAACAGCTGCACCGCGTGCGCCCAGCGGGCCCGGGGGCCGAACGGCGCCATCGGCGCCGCCGTCGCCCAGCAGGCGTCGAGCTCGGCGAGCATCGCGTGCACCTTCTCGCCCGGCACGTTGCGGTGGATCAGCGTCTTCGGCAGCCGCTCGGCCAGGTCGGACGGCTTGTCCAGGTCGGCGGGCAGGCAGGCCAGGGTGAAGGTCAGCGGCCCGCTGCGGTCCAGCGTCACCCAGCAGCAGCGGCGGCCGATCTCGTCGCAGGTGCCCTCGACCAGCAGCCCGTCCGGGGCCAGCCGAGCGCACAGCTCGTCCCAGTACTTCCACGCCTCCGGCTCGGAGTACTGCCGGAGCACGTTGAACGCCCGCACCAGCGCCGGACCGGGGAAGTCGCGGATCCCGGCGGCCAGCCCGGCCAGCTCGAACCCGCCGCGGCGGAACTCCAGCGCGGGCGGATCGGCGACCGCCTTGCCCGCCGCCACCCGCTCCGGGTCGATCTCCAGGCCGACCACCCGCAGCTCCGGGTGCAGCGGGCGCAGCCGGTCGGCCAGCTCCACGGTGGTCACCGGCGTCGCGCCGTAGCCGAGGTCGATCACCACCGGCTCGGCCGCGTCGCGCACCGCGCCGGAGACCCACGGCGTGCCGAGGATCCACCGGTCGATGCGGCGCAGCCGGTTCGGGTTCGTCGTGCCCCTGGTGGGCATGCCGAGCGCGCGGGCCCGTCCGGCCGCGAGCCTCGGCGCCCGCTTCTTCGGGACCGACGTCATGCCCGGCGGGCCAGCCATTCGGCGGTGAAGCGCTCCTCGGCGCTGAGCAGCTTCTGCACCTGGTCGGCCACCAGGTCCTCCAGCTTGCCGCCCACGAACGGCACGTTCACCCGCACGTTGCCGGACACCACGAACTCGCTGTTCGCCGACTCGGCAACGTCGCGCAGCCACATCGAGCCGGTGATGGTGCACGGCGCCTTGGCGATCTCGGCGGCGATCTCGCCGGTGTAGTGCCCGTCCTCCTCGCGGCGCCACGACTCGCTGCGGTCGATGGTCAGGTCCCCGCCGACCACGGTGCGCGCCACCGACGGCAGCGAGTCCGCCGGGACGGAGTGGCGGATCTGGAACCGCGCGCCGTCATCGGTCGCCACGTGCTGCACCAGCTCGGCGTTGGCGCCGCCGAGCTCCTCGAGGCGGTCGTTGAGGTAATCGATGTCGATCAGCGCCTCGTACAACCGGACCGCGGGCCACTCGGAGGTGCTTCGGTGCTCGATGCGGCGTGCCATGCAGCGGAGGTTACCTTTGGCAACCGTGAACCCCTCCATGTCCGGTGCTGAAGAAGTGCGCGGTGACACAGCGCGCGCGGCCGAACTGCCCGGTGAACGCGCTGGTGTCCCCCTGGCCGACCACACCACCCTGCGGCTGGGCGGTCCGGCGACCGGCCTGGTGGTCGCGACCCGGCCCGACGAGATCACCGACGCGGTGCGCGCGGCCGACGCGGGCGGCCACCGGCTTCTGGTGCTCGGCGGCGGGTCGAACCTGGTGGTGGCCGACGAGGGGTTCGACGGCCACGTGGTGCGCATCGCCACCAAGGGCCGCCAGTACGACAGCGTCGGCGACGGGCTGGTGCAGCTCACCGCGGAGGCCGGTGAGGACTGGGACGACGTCGTCGCGGACACCGCGCGCCAGGGCCTGGGCGGGCTGGAGTGCCTGTCCGGCATCCCCGGCCTGACCGGTGCGACCCCGGTGCAGAACGTCGGCGCGTACGGCGTGGAGGTCTCCGAGCTGCTGGTCTCGGTCGACCTGCTCGACCGGCGCACCGGCCAGGTGCGCACCGTCCCGGCGGCCGAGCTGGGCCTGACCTACCGCAACAGCGTCCTCAAGCACAGCGACGCCGCCGTGGTGCTGCGCGTCCGGTTCCTGCTGCGCGACGACAACCGCTCCGCCCCGATCCGGTACGGCGAGCTGGCCCGCGCGCTCGACGTCGAGCCCGGCTCGCAGGTGGACGTGGCGAGCGCGCGCGAGGCGGTGCTGGCGCTGCGACGCGGGAAGGGCATGGTGCTCGACCCGGCCGACCACGACACCTGGAGCGCGGGCTCGTTCTTCACCAACCCGATCGTCCCCGAGGCCGAGCTGCCCGAGGTGCTGGCGCGCATCGCCGACCGGGTCGGCGCCGACCAGCGGATCCCGCAGTACCCGGCCGACGGCGGGGCCAAGCTGTCCGCGGCGTGGCTCATCGAGCGCGCCGGGTTCGCCAAGGGCCACCAGGGGCCGGGCGGCCGGGTGAGCCTGTCCACGAAGCACACCCTCGCGCTGACCAACCGCGGCACCGCCAGCACCCGCGACCTGCTCATTCTTGCGCGTGAAGTTCGGGACGGAGTACGCCTGGCCTTCGGCGTTTCGCTGGCACCCGAGCCCGTCTTGGTGGACTGTTCGCTGTAGCAGCCGAAGAGCCGAACGGCCGTAAGGGTGACTCTTCGTGACTGATGCGTAACCCTGAGTGTTAAATGGTGTAGGTGGAGGGGGCCACCATGCTGAGCATCAGGGAGCTGAGGGATCGGGCCGTGATACGCCCGATCAAGCGGGCGGTCGAGGATCAGCTGCTCGACCTGCCCGGAGTGACGGCTGTCGACATCGGCGACAAGCTCCGCGCCGGGCGCAGCACCGGCGAGCAGGTCATCGTGGTCTCGGTCGCTCGCAAGAAGTCGCGCGAGCAGCTGAAACCCGGTGCCTGCGTGCCGGCGGACGTCTTCGGCATCCCGACCGACGTCGTCGAGGAGCGGCCGGTCCTGCAGCACATCCACTGCGCCGAGCACGAGCCGCTGACGCCGCGCCCGCGGCGCGCCGAGCGGACCGGGGTGATCTGCGGCGGCAGCGGGATAGCGCCGTGCCGGGCGGTCCACCTCGGGCCGCCGGACGTGTCGGAAGCCGGTCCGCACCGGCGGATCGGCACGCTGGGCGCGCTGGTGACCGGTGCCGCGCCGATGGCGGTCGCGATGGGGCTGACCACGTTCGACGTGGGCTGCCTGGACGACGGCTGGTCGGTGGGCGATCAGATGCTGGACCCGGAGGGCGGGCGGGTGCACGCCGAGCTCGCGCGGGCAGCGCTGTCCGGCCGGGTGGACGCGGCGGCGGTCGCCTTAGCGCCGGGATCGGCGACGACCTGCGTGGTCGAGGGCATCGGTCCGATCACCGGCCCGGCGACGGCCTACCCGGGCGAGCGGGTGCGCAAGAACGGCTTCGGCACCGGGGTGACCACCGGTGTCGTGACCTCGGTCGATGCGACCGTCCGGATCGACCACGGCGAGGCCCTCGGGGTCCGGGTGCTGCGCGAGCAGATCCGAGTGGTCGGCTCGCGCGAGCGCTTCTGCGGGCCCGGTGACGCCGGGGCGGCCGTGCTCGGTCCGGGCGGCCGGGTGATCGGCCTGCACGTCGCGGGCAGCTGCGACGGCGAGGTCGGCTTCGCCAGCCCGATCGCCGACGTCCTGGTGGAGCTCGACGTAGAGCTCTGCACAGAACCCCAGCGCATCCACGCCTGACCTTCGAATGCCCGCGCGCCGTTCCCGGAACCGCGCGCGGGCGCGGTGCTCACTCGTGGCGGTGCATTCGGGTCGCGGAGTGCTGGTCGCGGGGTTTGACCTCGAGGAAGTCGATGTTGACGTGGGGCGGGCGGGTCACCGCGAAGGTGATGACGTCCGCGACGTCGTCGCCGGTCAGCGGCGTGATGCCGCGGTAGACGGCCGCCGCGCGCTCCTTGTCGCCGCCGAAGCGGACCTCGGAGAACTCCGTCTCCACCGCGCCGGGCGCGATCTCGGTGAACCGCACCGGCTCGCCCAGGTGCTCGCCGCGCAGCGTGCGGTGCAGGGCGCCCTGCGCGTGCTTGGCCGAGGTGTAGCCGCCGCCGTTGTCGTAGACGCCGGTGGCCGCCACCGAGGTCACCGTCACCACGTGGCCGTTTCCGGAGGCCACCAGCTTCGGCAGCAGGGCCCGGGTGATCCGCAGCGTGCCGAGCACGTTGGTCTCCCACATCCAGCGCCAGTCGTCCTCGACCGCGTCGGCGATCGGGGCCAGGCCCTTCGCGCCACCGGCGTTGTTGATCAGCACGTGGCACTCGGGCACCTGCGCGACGAACGCGTCCACCGACTCCTGGTCGGTGACGTCCAGCGGCAGCGCCGTGCCGCCGATCTCCTCGGCCAGCGCGGTCAGCCGGTCGAGCCGCCGCGCGCCCAGCACGACGTTGAAGCCCGCGGCGGCGAGCTGCCGCGCGGTGGCGGCGCCGATGCCGGAGCTCGCCCCGGTGACCACTGCCCAGCGACCTGCAGAACTTGTGCTCACGTCTACGTCCTCCCGCCGGTTTCGGGTTGCCCCCATCATCCGATCACGTCACCGGGAGGGGCTCGTCGTCACCCGATCGATGTGACGCGACACACTGGGAGGACCAGACATCTTTTCGGGACTTCGGACGTCTTATGAATGTGGGTCATTTTTCACCGGTTGTTCGGCCGAATTTCGGCAAAGGGGACAGCGCGGTCGCAATTTCTCGGAAGGGATCGAAGTGAGTGGTGCCAAGCTGCGGCTCCTGTGGACGGCGCTCGCCGGAACGCTTGCGGCAGTGCTGCTGATCTCCGGCTGCGGTTCCTCCGCGCCGGACGGGGGCAAACCCGCCGGACCGGTCGCGAAGGTCTCCTTCGAACCGGGGCCCGGCGCGGGTGAGGTCAACCCGGCCGCTCCGATCAGGGCCAGCGTCGAGCACGGCAAGTTCGACTCCGTCGAGCTGACCAACGACGAGGGCAAGCAGGTGGACGGCCAGCTCGCCCCGGACGGCAGGAGCTGGCAGGCGACCACGGCCCTCGGCTACGGCAAGACCTACACCTGGTCCGGCCGCGCCACCGGCGAGGACGGCAAGCAGGTCCCGGTCGAGGGCACCTTCACCACCCTGCAGCCGCAGCGGACCATCCGCGCCACCATCAACCCGACCGACGAGGCCGAGGTCGGCATCGCGATGCCGATCAGCGTGAAGTTCGACGCGCCGGTCGAGGACAAGGCGGCCGTCCAGCGGGCGCTGACCGTGCAGACCTCGGTCCCGGTCGAGGGCTCCTGGGCGTGGCTGAACGACCGGCAGGTCGACTGGCGGCCCAAGGAGTACTGGCCCGCGCACACCCGCGTCAGCGTCAGCGCCAAGCTCTACGGCCTCGCCTACGGCGGCGGCGCCTACGGCCTGGCCGACCTGACCACGGACTTCAACATCGGCCGCGCGCAGATCGTCAAGGCCGACGTGGGCACGCACCGGCTGGTCGTGATGCGCGACGGCCAGCAGGTGGCCAACTACGCGGCCAGCTACGGCGAGGAGTACGACCCGGGCCGCAACACGCCCAACGGCACGTACATCATCATGGAGAAGAACCCGGTGGAGATCATGGACAACCCCCGGTACGGCTACCGCGACGTGCGCAAGACGTGGGCGGCCCGGTTCTCGAACCACGGCGAGTTCATCCACGAGAACCAGGAGAACGCCGCGGCCCTCGGCAAGGTCAACAACTCGCACGGCTGCATCAACCTCAGCGCGGCGGACGCGAAGGCGTACTACGACAGCGCCCTGATCGGCGACCCGGTCGAGGTGACGGGCTCGGCGAGCAGCATGCCGCCGCAGTACGACGTCTACGACTGGCTCCTCAACTGGGACCAGTGGACGGCCAAGTCAGCGGTCTGACGGTTCTCCGGCGAACGGCGGTGGTCATCGCGGCCACCGCCGTTCTGCTTTTTCCGGGCCTCGCGACCGGGGTCGGCGGTCCGCACCAGGCGGTGTGAGTAGTGCCACCCGGGATCGGTCGAGCAGCTGGTCCCGCAGGTCCGGGGCGGTACCGTCGCGGGTCGGCCCGGTGTTGCGGGACTGCGGCGGGAATGTTTCCGCCACGCCGGATGTCGGGTCCTACGTGCACCCCGAAACCCTCGGGGCGCCCCGCTCGCGATGGACAGCAGATGACCTCCAGAACGTTACGCATGCGGCCGCGCCGCGCGGCCGTCTTCTCGTTGCACACCTCACCGCTGGAGCAGCCGGGCACCGGTGACGCCGGGGGCATGAACGTCTACATCGCGCAGACCGCGCGGCAGCTCGCCGAGTTCGGCACCGAGGTCGAGATCTTCACCAGGGCGACGTCCTCGGACGTCCCGCCGATCGCCGAACTCGCCCCCGGCGTCCTGGTCCGCAACGTCGTCGCCGGTCCCTTCGAAGGCCTGGACAAGAACGAGCTGCCGTCGCAGCTGTGCGCCTTCGCCGCCGGGGCGCTGCGGGTCGAGGCCCGCCACGAACCCGGCTACTACGACATCGTGCACTCGCACTACTGGCTGTCCGGGCAGGTCGGCTGGCTGGCGCGGGAGCGCTGGGGCGTGCCCCTGGTGCACACCGCGCACACCCTCGCCAAGGTCAAGAACGCCAACCTCGCCGAAGGCGACACCCCGGAGCCGCGGGTGCGCGTGCTGGGCGAGGAGCAGGTCGTCCACGAGGCGGACGTGCTGGTGGCCAACACCGAGTTCGAGGCCGCCGACCTGATCAACCGCTACGACGCCGACCCGGCCTCGGTCGCGACCATCCCGCCCGGCGTCGACCTCGACGTGTTCACCCCGGGCGACCGTGCCGCGGCGCGCGCCGAGCTGGACCTCCCGGAGGACGCCGTCGCGCTCGCCTTCGTCGGCCGGATCCAGCCGCTGAAGGCGCCGGACGTGCTGCTGCGGGCCACCGCCGAGCTGCTGGCGCGGCACCCGGAGCTGCGCGAACGCCTGGTCGTGCTGGTGGTCGGCGGGCCGTCCGGCAGCGGTCTGGAGCGGCCGAGGGCGCTGCAGGAGCTCGCCGCGGAACTGGGGATCACCGACGTGGTGCGGTTCCTGCCGCCGCGCTCCGGGTCGGCGCTGGCCGCCGTCTACCGGGCCGCGGACGTCATCGCGGTGCCGAGCCACAACGAGTCGTTCGGCCTGGTCGCGCTCGAGGCGCAGGCCTGCGGGACGCCGGTGGTGGCCGCCGCGGTCGGCGGGCTGCCGGTGGCCGTCGACGACGGCGTGTCGGGGCTGCTGGTGGACGGGCACCGCACCGAGCAGTGGGCGGACGCGCTGGGTTCCGTCGTGCTCGACCCGCAGCTGCGGGCGCGCTTGGCCGCCGGAACGACGGCGCACGCGGCGCAGTTCTCGTGGCGGAGCACCACCGAGGCGCTACTGGATGCCTACGCGCAGGCGAAAATGGCCTTCCACGCGCAGCTGCGCATCCAGGAGGTGACGGCGTGAGCCTCGACGAGGTGATCAGGTCCACTTTGGACGAGAACGGGCTGGAGCACCGGGAGAAGGGGCCCGGCCGGTTCTTCGTCTCGCTGCCCGGGACCAAGAAGCTGCAGACCAACTGCTGGCTGATCGTGGCCGAGCACGCCCTGGTCGTCGAGGCGTTCGTGTGCCGCCAGCCGGACGAGGCGCACGAGGAGGTGTACCGGTTCCTGCTGCGCCGCAACGCGAAGCTCTACGGGGTGCACTACACCCTGGACGCCAACGGCGACATCTACCTGATCGGCCGGATCGGCCTGCACGCGGTGACCCCGGAGGAGCTGGACCGGGTGCTCGGCCAGGTGCTGGAGGCCGCCGACGGCGACTTCAACACGCTGCTGGAGCTCGGGTTCGCCACCGCCATCCGCCGGGAGTGGGGCTGGCGCGAGTCGCGCGGCGAGTCCCTGGCGAACCTGCAGCCGTTCCGCCAGCTCGTGGAGCGCGACGGCCCCCTGGAACCGCTGCACGACCAGCAGTAGGTGCAACCGGGAGATCGCACCGCTCCGTCCTCGCTGTGTCCGAACCGACGCGGAGGAGTTGATGGTGCGATTACGTTGGTCGTTCCTGGTCGTGGTGGCGGCCGGGTTGCTCGCGGGGTGCTCGTCGCCGACGAGCACCGAGTCCGGCAGCAGCGCGAGCGAACTGGCGCCCCAGCGCAGCGCCGACTTCAAGGCGGAGCAGCCGACCGCCAACAACACCGCTGACCAGCAGCGCGAGGTGATCCGCACGGCGGAGCTGGACCTCGAGGTGGACGACGTCGCTGGCGCGAGCGCGGAGGTCCGCCGCCGCACCGAAGCGGCCGGGGGCCACCTGGAGCAGGAGAACAGCTACCGCACGAGCACGACCCTGACGCTCCGCATCCCGGCGGCGGAGCTGGACCGAGCGCTGTCCGACCTCTCCGCGCTGGGCCGGGTGACCTCCCGCAGCCAGCAGGCCCAGGACGTCACCGACCAGCTGGTGGACACCCGGAGCCGCATCGACTCCCAGAGGGCCAGCGTCCAACGCCTCCGCGAACTGATGAACCGGGCCCAATCGGTCACCGAGATCGTCTCGATCGAGTCGGAGCTGACCACCAGGGAATCGGAACTGGAGTCCCTCCAACGCCGCGAAGCGGCCATGGCCAACCAGGTAGAACTGGCCACCCTCACGGTCCGCCTCGACACCGAACCAACGACGTCGGACGAGGACACGGGCTTCCTAGCAGGCCTGACCACGGGCTGGCGAGCCCTCACCGAAGCCGGAGCAACAATCCTCACGGCAACAGGAGCGATCCTCCCCTTCGCAGCAGCCCTCTCGGTCCCAGCAACGGCCCTCTACGTCCTCCACCGCCGCAAAAAAGCCCTCAAGAACCCAACGCCCTAAACCCCGTCCCGGGTCATACACAAGTCAGGGCACCCGGAGTCCAGGCGGGCGCTGAGGTTCCGCTACCGGCACCGCTGCGCAAACCAGCCACTCATTGAACGGAGGACCGCGGGGGCGGCTCGGGAGAGAGGGGGAGTCACGAGCTCGAGCCGCCCCGCGCGGGGGGTCCCGCCTGACGGGCCGATGGGCGGGGGGCACCCCGGGCCCGGCGGGCGCGGTCCGTTGGGGGATTCGGACCGCGTTCACGCTCTCTCGTGATCGGGGAGTGCGTGGGAGCCGATCAAGGAGAGCGTTGTCAACTTCGCAGAGTCATGCAGTCGCCACAAGGCCGCCACATTACTCCATTGGTGTGATGTTCGCGGCAAAAAGTAACGCATAGGAATCAAACTGTCGTCGATTCTCCAACGAAGGTGATGGTCGCCACTTTCGTGTCACGTTGCCGCGATGATCGCATAACTGTCGAGTGAACCGCACAACCAAATGTGCGGGTCACGGCGCGTTGCGGGAGGGTGGGTGCGGCGGAGGTCGGCCGCCTCCGCGGACCCCCCCACCAGGAGCGGTGAGATGACCGATCGCAATGCCACCACGCAGTGGACCGGGGACCTCAAGTCCGGTTCCGGTTCCGTCACCCTCGACTCGTCCAACGCTGGGCAGTTCCCGGTCACCTGGGCGTCGCGCGCCGAGGAGCCCGATGGTCGCACCAGCCCGGAGGAGCTGATCGCGGCCGCCCACTCGGCGTGCTACTCGATGCAGCTGTCCGGGCTGCTGTCCGCGGCGGGCACCCCGCCGGAATCGATCGACACCAGCGCCGAGGTCTCCTTCGGGCCGCGCGGCGACGGGTTCGCCATCACCGGCATCGCGCTCACCGTCCGGGCGAAGGTGCCGGGCATCAGCCCGGAGGTCTTCAACGAGACCGCGCTGAAGGCCAAGGAGATCTGCCCGGTCTCGGCCGCGCTCACCGGTACGTCGATCACGCTCGACGCCGCGCTGGGCTGACCGGCGGCGAGGACCGGCGGCTCGGCTCTATAGCCTGGGGATATGACTTCGACCCTGGTGCTGCTGCGGCACGGTGAAAGCACGTGGAACGCCGAGAACCTGTTCACCGGCTGGGTGGACGTCCCGCTGTCGGAGAAGGGGGAGGCCGAGGCCAAGCGCGGCGGTGAGCTGCTGCGCGAGGCGGGCGTGCTGCCGGACGTGCTGCACACCTCGCTGCTGCGGCGGGCGATCTCCACGGCGAACATGGCCCTGGACGTGGCCGACCGGCACTGGATCCCGGTCCGCCGCGACTGGCGGCTCAACGAGCGCCACTACGGCGCGCTGCAGGGCAAGAACAAGAAGCAGACCCTGGAGACCTACGGCGAGGAGCAGTTCATGCTCTGGCGCCGCTCCTACGACACCCCGCCGCCGGAGATCGAGCTCGGCAGCGAGTTCAGCCAGGACGCCGACCCGCGCTACGCGGACCTCGGCGCCGACCTGCCGCGCACCGAGTGCCTGAAGGACGTGGTGGCCCGCCTGCTGCCGTACTGGGAGTCGGCGATCGTGCCGGACCTGCGGGCCGGTCGCACGGTGCTGGTCGCCGCGCACGGCAACTCGCTGCGCGCGCTGGTCAAGCACCTCGACGGGATCTCCGACGACGACATCGCCGGGCTGAACATCCCGACCGGCATCCCGCTGCGCTACGACCTGGACGAGGACTTCAAGCCGACCAACCCGGGCGGCACCTACCTCGACCCGGAGGCGGCGGAGAAGGCCGCGGCCGCGGTCGCCAACCAGGGCCGCTGACCGGATCGACCCGAGCTGGAGGGCACTCGGCGCGCGCCGGGTGCCCTCCGCGCTTCCCCGGACGAGCGGAAGGTGCCGTGCATTCGTCACTCATGTGGGGGACTGGTGGCGAGAAATCGCCGTGGTGGCGAACGGAGCGCGACCGGCGTCCCTGCGGTACGTGAACTGGCTGCCAGCGCCGGGTGAAGCGGAGGTGAAGAAGCCCCCGTTTCGTGTCACGGGTATCACGGAACGCCCTCGTAGACTGGCCTTTCCCCACCCCGGCGCGCTTACGATGCTGGCGTGACCGCTTTGGGCTACACCGCCCTGATCATCGGCGTGCTCCTGGTGGGCGCGGCCGGTGGCTTCGCCATCGCGCGACTCCGCTACTACGGCCGCGGCAAACCCGAGGGGCCGACCGTCGCGGAACTGCTCCAGCGGCTGGTGCACACCAGCGCCAACGGCGTCGTCGTGCTCAACAAGTTCGGCGACGTGGTGCTGCACAACCCCCGCGCCGACGAGCTCGGCATCATCCGCGACCACCGCGCCGACCCGCGCGCCCAGAAGGCCGCCGAGCAGGCCCTGGAGACCGGCAAGGCCGTCCCGGTCGACCTCTCCCCGCTGACCGACCGCCCCGCGCTGCGCGGCCGCGGCCCGGCCGCGGTGCTCGGCGAGGTCCGGCCGCTGGGCGACGGCTTCGCCGTCGTCGACGCCGGGGACGAGTCCGATTCGGTCCGCCTGGAGGCCACCCGCCGCGACTTCGTCGCGAACGTCAGCCACGAGTTGAAGACCCCGGTCGGGGCACTCGCGCTGCTCGCGGAGGCGGTTCTGGACGCCGCCGACGATGCTGAGGAAGTGCGGCGGTTCTCCACCAAGATCCTGCACGAGTCGACCAGGCTGGGCACCCTGGTCTCCGAGCTGATCGCGCTGTCCCGGCTGCAGGGTGCCGAGCGGCTGCCCGAGATGACCACGGTCGAGGTGGACGCCGTGGTCGAGGAGGCGCTGGGCCGCTGCAAGCTCGGCGCGGAGTCCGCGGGGATAGAGATCGCCGTCGACGAGCCCACCGGCTACCTGCTGGACGGCGACCGGACGCTGCTGGTCACCGCGCTGAGCAACCTGATCGACAACGCCGTGTCGTACTCCCCGCCGGGCAGCCCGGTGTCGATCAGCCGCCGGCTGTCCGGGGACTTCGTGGAGATCGCGGTCACCGACCGCGGCATCGGCATCGAACCCGAGTACCACGAACGGGTCTTCGAGCGGTTCTTCCGGGTCGACCCGGCCCGCTCGCGCGCCACCGGTGGCACCGGCCTCGGCCTGGCCATCGTCAAGCACGTCGCCGCCAACCACGGCGGCGAGGTCAAGCTCTGGAGCCGCACCGGTACCGGCTCCACCTTCACGCTTCGGGTGCCCGGGCACGGCGCTCGCACGACCGACGGCCAACCGGCCGTTGATCCGGATCGGGCGGCGCTGCCCGCCCGGTCCACCGACGAGAGTGCGGACGGGGTCACAACCGTCGAAACGGGAGGAGTCCGGTGACCAGGGTGCTGATCGTGGAGGACGAGGAGTCCTTCGCCGACCCGCTCGCTTTCCTGCTGCGCAAGGAGGGCTTCACGGCGGCAGTGGCCGCGAACGGACCGGAGGCGTTGGACGAGTTCGACCGCAACGGCGCGGACATCGTGCTGCTCGACCTGATGCTGCCCGGCATGAGCGGCACGGACGTGTGCAAGCAGCTGCGCCAGCGCTCCTCGGTGCCGGTGATCATGGTGACGGCCCGGGACAGCGAGATCGACAAGGTCGTGGGCCTGGAGCTGGGCGCCGACGACTACGTCACCAAGCCCTACTCGGCGCGCGAGCTGATCGCGCGGGTGCGCGCGGTGCTGCGCCGCCGCGGCGAGGCCGAGGAGCTGCAGCCGCAGGTGCTGGCCGCGGGGCCGGTGCGGATGGACGTGGAGCGGCACGTGGTGACCGTCGACGGCGAGGACGTCAACCTGCCGCTGAAGGAGTTCGACCTGCTCGAGTACCTGCTGCGCAACGTCGGCCGGGTGCTCACCCGCGGTCAGCTGATCGACCGGGTGTGGGGCGCGGACTACGTCGGCGACACCAAGACGCTGGACGTGCACGTCAAGCGGCTGCGCTCGAAGGTCGAGCCGAACCCGGCCGATCCGCGCTACTTGATCACGGTGCGTGGCCTCGGCTACAAGTTCGAAGCGTGATCCCGCTCGCGTGACCGGGAGCACGACTTGCACCGGCGGAGCAGGTCCGAGGGCCGTTCGGGGCGCTCGGGTGGGCCGTTCGCGGGCCCACCCGACCCCCGGTCGTGTGCGCAGCCGGTAATTTGTCGGTCATGCGCCTAGGGGTGCTCGACGTCGGATCCAACACGGTCCACCTGCTGGTGGTGGACGCGCATCGTGGTGCCCATCCGACCCCGATGACATCGGAGAAGACCGTGCTGCGGCTCGCCGAGCGGATCGACGCGCACGGCGGCCGCCTCAGCGAGGACGACGCCGCCGAGCTGGTCCGCACGGTCGCCGACGCGCAGGAGTCGGCGATCGCGGCCGGGTGCGAGGAGCTGATGGCCTTCGCGACCTCGGCGATCCGGGAGGCCGACAACGCCGGCGAGGTGCTCGGCCGGGTGACCGCCGAGACCGGCATCGAGCTGGAGGTGCTGCCCGGCGAGGACGAGGCCCGGTTCACCTTCCTCGCCGCGCGCCGCTGGTACGGCTGGTCCGCGGGCAACCTGCTGGTGCTCGACATCGGCGGCGGCTCGCTGGAGCTGGCGATGGGCATCGACGAGCAGCCCGACCTGGCGGTGTCGCTGCCGCTGGGCGCCGGGCGGATGGCCCGCACCATGCTGCACGACCCGCCCCGCCAGGACGAGGTCAAGAAGCTCCGCGAGTGGCTGCAGGGCCAGCTCGCGCCCACCGCCAAGCAGTTCCGCAAGCTCAGCCGCCCGGACCGGGCGGTGGCCAGCTCCAAGACCTTCCGGTCGCTGGCCCGGTTGACCGGCGCCGCCCCGGCCTCGGCCGGTCCGCGGGTGCCGCGCACCCTGACCGAGACCGGCCTGCGCCAGCTGATCTCCTTCATCACCCGGATGTCGTCGCAGGACCTGGCCACCCTCGACGGGGTCAGCGCCGCGCGGGCGCACCAGCTCGTGGGCGGTGCGCTGGTGGCGGAGGCCACCATGAAGGCGCTGGGGCTGAAGGAACTCGACATCTGCCCCTGGGCGTTGCGTGAAGGGGTGATCCTGCGGCGGCTGGACCACACCAACGGAGACAGTCACACTGCCATCCAGGACCGAGCGGCGTTGCGGCTCGCCGGGCCTGAGGACGGAACTGGACGCTGGACGGAGCACGGGGCACGGTGGGAGCGATGAATCGGGACAGCGGGGCCGATCAGCCCACCCAGCGCACCGTTGCGGAGCTGCTGGCCGAGTACGGCAGCAGCGGCCAGAAGAGCAGCCGTCGGCGGCGCAGGCGCGCCGAGGACCCGAGCGAGACCGCGCCGCAGGCGATCATCGAGCGGGTGCTGTCGGACAGCGGCCAGATGCGCGCCATCCAGCCCGACGCCGAGCCCCCGCAGTACCGCAGCCACCGGGCCACCGGTCGCCGCCCGGCCGCTCCGCCACCGCCGCCCGCCGCCAAGCCACCGGTGCCGCCCGCGCCGGAACCCCCGGCCCCGGAGCCGCCCGCCGCCGAGGCGCCCGCGGAGCAGCCGGGTGGCCCGAGCTACTGGGCGCAGCGGTTCGCCACCGCCGGTGGCAACAAGCAGCCCGCGCCCGTCGAGGGCGATGCCGAGGCGACCATCCAGCAGCCCGCGCTGCGCGCCGATGCGCCGCCGGTGCCGCCGACGGCCCCCAAGGCTCCGCCGGAGCCACCGGTGCCGCCCAAGACGCCGCCGGAGGGCGTCACCGAGCAGCTGCCGCGCGTCGCCCCGCCCGCGGCACCCGTCCCGGACGAGGGCACCGAGGTGCTGGCCGTCCCCGCCGCACTGCCGGAGCGGGCCGAGGAGGCACCGGAGCGCGCGGACGATGACCCGTACGACTTCGACTCCTACGAGGAGCCGGAGCCGGAGTACGCCGAGGACGACGACTACGACCCCGAGCTGCCCGCGGGCATGGGCGCCGACGACTACCGCGAGGACGAGGCGGAGGAGGAACCGGAGCCGCCGTCGCCCGCCAAGGAGTGGGGCACGCTGGCCGTGCAGGGCGTCGCCGGGCTGGTCGGCGGCGGTGCGGTCTGGTTCGGGTTCCGCTGGCTGTGGGGCTTCCACGCGCTGGCGGCGTTGGCCGCCGCGCTGCTGTTCACCGGTCTGCTGGTGCTGATCGCGTGGAAGTTCCTGCGCAACAACGACCTGCAGACGATCCTGCTGGCCGTGCTGGTCGGCCTGTTCTGCACGGTCTCCCCAGCAGCTCTGCTCCTGATCAGCCACTGATCCACGCGGATTTGGCAGACTCGCCCCGGGAGCTGCGGTGTGAGATATCCGCCGCTCGCGGGTACCGCAGCGTGACCCTCCAGCGATCGTCGGTCATCCTTGGCAGGACATGACAGTGCAACCGCCACCGCGCGAGGACGCCCCGGGACGCATCCCGGTCGGGTTGTCCAGCGCCTCGGTGTGGCCGCAACCGGCCCGCGCCGCGTTCGAGATGGCCGCCGACCTCGGCTTCGACGGGGTCGAGGTGATGGTCTGGGCGGACGCGGTCAGCCAGGACGTGGCCGCGCTGCACCGGCTCTCCGAGCAGCACGGCGTGCCGATCCTGGCCGTCCACGCGCCCTGCCTGCTGATCACCCAGCGGGTCTGGTCGCCGGAGCCGGAGGAGCGGCTGCGCCGGTCCGTGGTGGTGGCCAGCGAGCTCGGTGCGTCCACAGTGGTCGTGCACCCGCCGTTCCGCTGGCAGCGCCGCTACGCCGACGGCTTCGGCGAGCTGGTCGCCGAGCTGGAGGAGACCAGCGGGATCGCGGTCGCGGTGGAGAACATGTTCCCGCTGCGCCCGCCGAGCACGCTGAACCGGCTGCGCGGCGGGAAGTCCAGCGGGCTGTCGGCGTTCAAGCCGTCGCCGGACCCGACCGAGGTGGGCTTCAACAACTACACGCTGGACCTCTCGCACGCCGCCGCCGCGCACGTGGACGCCATCGACCTGCTCAAGCGCATGAAGGGCGGGCTCGCGCACGTGCACCTCGCGGACGGGACCGGGGCGCCGCGGGACGAGCACCTGGTGCCGGGGCAGGGGAACCAGCCCTGCGCCGAGGTCTGCGAGGCGCTCGCGGCCGACGGGTACCAGGGGTCGGTGGTGCTGGAGATCAACACCCGGAAGGCGCGCAATCCCCAGCAGCGGGCGGCGTTGCTGGCCGAGGCGCTGCTGTTCGCCCGGATGCACCTGCAGCCGCTGCAGTCGGCCTGACGGTTTCGCGCGAAATCGCCGGTTCGGCGGGCGCGCGGAGTCCCCGCCCGGTGCGGAATCGCCCGTTCCTGGCGTTACCCGGTGCCTGATGATCAACTTCTGTCAAGGTCACTAGAATCGGTGACCATGAACCCGTTGCGCGCATCGGTCGTCGAGCGCATCCGACCACTGGACCGCATGTGACCGAGGCCCTGGACCCCTTCGCGGCGGCCACCTCGGTGCGCTCGCTCGGCGACGGCAGCTACGTCGCCAACCTGCATCCGGACTGGGCCGTGGGCGACCACCCGCACGGCGGCTACCTGCTGGCGCTGCTGACCAGGGCGCTGGGCGACGTGACCGGGCTCGAGCCGCTGGCGGTCAGCGCCCAGTACCTGCGCCCGCCCCGGGTCGGACCGGTGCTGATCCGCACCGAGATCCTCAAGGCGGGCAAGACGGTCACCGCGGCCCGGGCGCTGCTCGAGCAGAGCGGGAAGTCCTGCGTCGACGCCACGATCACCCTCGGCAAGGCGCCCGAGGGCGAACCGGCGTGGTCGGAGCTGCCCGACATGCCGGTGAACCCGCCGTCGAACGCGATCGACCTCGGCGCCGGCGAGCAGCGCAAGTACTTCTCGCTGGCCCAGGTCTGCGACATGCGGCTGGACGCGGACACCGCGGAGTTCCTCGACGGCCGCACCGGACCGCCCCGCCTGCGGATGTGGGTCAAGCCCCGGGAGGCCCAGCCGGACCTGCTGTTCGGCCTGGTCGCCGGGGACCTGACGGTGCCGGTCACGCTGAACCTGGCCCGCTTCGGCTGGGCCCCGACGGTGCAGCTGACGGCCCTGCTCCGCACGGCCCCGGCCAACGGCTGGCTCCGCCTCGCGGTGGACTGCCGAGCGGTCCAGGGCCAGTGGTTCGACGAGGACGTGACGGTGGTGGACTCGATGGGCCGCCTGATCTGCCAGGCCCGCCAACTCGCCATGGCCCCCTGACCTGCCGCAACTTCCATTGAAATCGAAGATCCGATTTCAATGGAAGTTGCACTTCCCCGGCGCGTCGAGCACCCGACACGCCGGAAGGTGTTGGACGGGTCGTCCGGACGGTGCCGGACCTCCGCGATTTCAATGGAAATCAGACGTCCGATTTCCATTGAAATCGCGTTCGGTGACGTGCGCGTCCGGACGGGCTCAGCCCAGGCGGGTCACGTCGAGCTCGCCGTCGGCGTGCTGCTTGCGGAGGCGCTTCTTGTCGAACTTGCCCACGCTCGTCTTCGGCGCCTCCGGGATGAACGTCCAGTACTCCGGCAGCTGCCACTTCGCCACCGAGCCCGCCAGGAAGTCGCGCAGCTCCGCGGCGTCCACCTGCTGGCCGTCGCGCAGGACCACCGCGACCAGCGGGCGCTCCGACCACTTCTCGTCCGGCACCCCGATCACCATCGCCTCCGCGACCGCGGGGTGGCCCATCACCTTGTTCTCCAGGTCCACCGACGAGATCCACTCGCCGCCGGACTTGATCACGTCCTTGGCCCGGTCGGTCAGCTGCACGAAGCCGTCCGGGCTGATGTGCCCGACGTCGCCGGTGCGCAGCCAGCCGTCGTGGAACTTCTCCGGGTCGTCGTCGCCGTAGTAGGAGGCGGTGATCCACGGCCCCCGGACCTCCAGCTCGCCGACGCTCTCGCCGTCCCACGGCAGCACCTGGTCGTCGTCGCCGACCAGCCGCGCCTGCACCCCGGCCGGCGGGCGGCCCTGGCTGGCCCGGTACTTCCAGAGCTGCTCGCCGGTGACCCCGGCGGGCGGCCGGGCCACGCTGCCCAGCGGCGAGGTCTCCGTCATGCCCCAGGCGTGCAGCACCGGGATGCCGTACTTCTCCTCGAAGGTCTTCATCAGCGACGGCGGACAGGCTGCCCCGCCCACCACCACCTCGCGCAGCGAGGACACGTCGTGCGGGTCGGCCGCCAGGTGCTGCAGCACGCCCTGCCAGATCGTCGGGACCGCCGCGGCCATCGTCGGGCGCTCCGCCGCGGTCATCTTCACCAGCGGTTCGGGCTGCAGGAACCGGTCCGGCATGACGATCGAGGCGCCCACCATGAACGCCGCGTACGGCAGGCCCCAGGACATCGCGTGGAACATCGGCACCACCGCCAGCGCCCGGTCCGCCTGCGACAGCGCCATCCCGTCGGTCATGCACACCTGCATCGAGTGCAGGTAGATCGAGCGGTGCGAGTACACGACGCCCTTCGGGTTGGCCGTGGTGCCGGACGTGTAGCACATCGCCGCGGCCGACCGCTCGTCCAGCTCGGGCCAGTCGAACTCCACCGGCTGCCCGGCCAGCAGCTCCTCGTAGCCGTGCACCTCGACGCCCTTCGGCGCCTCCAGCGCGGCCTTGTCGCCGCCCGAGACGATCACGTGCCGCACCGTCTTGAGCTCCGGCAGCAGCTTGCCGAACAGCGGCAGCAGCGTCGCGTCGACCAGCACCACCTCGTCCTCGGCGTGGTTGGCCACGTAGACGAGCTGCTCCGGGAACAACCGGATGTTCAGCGTGTGCAGCACGGCACCCATCGACGGCACCGCGAGGTAGGCCTCCAGGTGCTCGGCGTTGTTCCACATGAACGTGCCGACCCGCTGGTCACCGGTGACGCCGAGACCGCGCAGCGCGTGCGCCAGCTGCGCCGCCCGGCGGCCGACGTCGGCGTAGGCCCGGCGCCGCGAACCCTCGCCGGTCCAGGTGATGACCTGCGCAGACGCGCCGTGCGGTCCGCTGCCTTGCTCGAGGATCCGGGCGATCGACAGGGGTGCGTCCTGCATCGTGCTGAACATGATCAGAGCTCCTTCGGGTCTGGATCGCACGGCCGTGGCGGGCGCTGTGGTGGCAGACACAGTAACTGCTGTGATCGAGCTGCGGGAGATCTCCGGACGAACCGGGCAGCGGTCGGCTGGTGCTGCTCGCGGAGCGTGGTCTGGCACCCTGAGCGGCATGACGACGATCGCCGTACTCGGAGCCGGAAAGATCGGGGAATCCCTGCTGACGGGGTTGCTGAAGGCCGGACGCGCCCCGGCGGACCTGCTGTTCACCGAGCGGTTCGCGACCCGCGCCGCGGAGCTGACCAAGGCCTACGGCATCACGCACGTGGACGTGGCCGCCGCCGTGCAGCGCGCGGACGTCATCGTCGTCGCCGTCAAGCCCCAGGACATCGAACCGCTGCTCGACGAGATGGCCCCGAACCTGCCCGCCGGCAAGCTCGTGGTGTCGCTGTGCGCGGGCCTGCCCACCAAGCTGTTCGAGCGGCGGCTGCCCGAGGGCACTGCGGTGGTCCGGGTCATGCCGAACACGCCGATGCTGGTCGGCGAGGCCATGAGCGCCATCTCCGGCGGCTCCCGCGCCTCGGACGAGGACCTGGCGCTGGTCGAGGAGCTGCTCGGCAGCGTTGGCAAGGTGGTGCGGGTGCCGGAGGCCCAGCAGGACGCGGTCACCGCGCTGTCCGGCTCCGGCCCGGCGTACTTCTTCTACCTGGTCGAGGCGATGATCGACGCGGGCATCCTGCTGGGCATCCCGCGCGCCACCGCCGCCGAGCTCATCGTGCAGTCCGCGGTCGGCGCCGCCGCGATGCTCCGCGAGGGCGGCGGGCACCCGGTGATGCTGCGCGAGGCGGTCACCTCGCCCGCCGGAACCACCATCGCGGGCATCCGCGAGCTGGAGAAGCACGGCGTCCGAGCGGCGATGATCGACGCGATCGAGGCCGCCCGGGACCGGTCGGTGGAGCTCGGCGCGGTCCACGAGGACCGCGACTGAGTGCCTGTTCGGTGCTTGCGTTGCTCGGGTGGTCGCTTGGCGGAACCTGAGCGCTTCCCCGGACTGCGGGTGCCCCTCCTGATGTATGTCCAATACGCGGCGGAGGGGCCGTCCTCGCCGGGAAACCGCTCAGAACCCGCCGGTGGTCGCCCTGCGCAGGTGGATGCAAGCAGCTGACGCCGCTTCCACGAGCGAGGACGGCTTCGCCGACAGCTTTTGAAGGACGGACGAATACTCAGGTAATTCGGCCATCGCAGGTTCCCCAGCCGTCCCGCTACTCTCGATAGAGCACGTGCGTGAGGTTTCCGTCGGAGGGGAAGCCGACGGCGCGACACGTGCCGAAGGGCACGGTGAAGCATGTCTGCGAACTCCGAACCCAGCCAACAGGCGCCACCGAACATGGGTCAGGTGCGGTTCCTCACCGTCGCCGAGGTCGCCAAGCTGATGCGGGTGTCGAAGATGACGGTCTACCGGCTCGTCCACGCCGGCGAGCTGCCCGCAGCACGCGTGGGCCGGTCGTTTCGGGTGGCGGAGAAGGACGTCCACGCCTACCTGGAGAGCGCCTACTACAACGCGGGCTGACACTGGTCGACGGGCACCGCCGCCGGTCGCCGCGCGCACGCGCGGGGCCGCCGGACGGTGCCCGGCGGCGTTTCGAGGGACCACGGCGGCAGGGGCCCGCACCAGGGCAGGTAAAGTTCTGGGGTGGTCGTGCCTGGTGCGCTCATCGCGGCTGCGCCGGCGCGGGAGACGTTCGAACTGCCGTCAAGAGTGAAGGAGTCCGCATGGGCTCGGTCATCAAGAAGCGCCGCAAGCGCATGTCCAAGAAGAAGCACCGCAAGCTGCTCCGCAAGACGCGCGTCCAGCGTCGCAAGTTGGGCAAGTGACCTGCGCGCCGCCGCCGACCACCCGCAGGGGTCGGCGGCGGCTTTTGTTTCTGGGGTGGTCGTCTTGCGTGGCGGTGCAAGTGGCGGAACCTCAGCGCCCGCCTGGCTGTGGGTGCCCTGACTTATGTATGACCAATACACGGCGTCAGGGCCGTCCTCGCCAGGCGAACGCTGAGAACCCGCGGCGGTGCAAGCTGCGAGGGTGGGTTATGCGCCTAGCGGCGCATGCGACGATCTAACGATCGGTGCCGGACGCCCACCGCGGTCGCTGTCTACCGCCGGAAGCGGCTTCGCCGCTTGCCTGACGGTGGCCGATTCGCCGACTTCCCCTCACCACTCTTGCTCGCCTTGCGGCTGCCGGTTCCGGCCGTGGTCGGCTTGTGCGCTCACCTTGCTGCTTCTGCTTTGGTTGTGGGTTGTTTTGGCTGGTCCTGGGTTGTGAGTGCTGTCTGGGGTTGTGGCGCCAGAAAGTGGTCACGGGTTCTGAGCAGGCTGAACCGTGGCTTTGGCCGTGCGATCGGGGGTGGGTGCTGCCGGGGACCCGGCACTTGTCGGTAACCGCGGTGTAGCTGGTTGTGGTGCTGGTGGCGGTAGCATCGGGCTTGGTGGCCGTGGTCGAGACGCGGGGAGACGCATGGGCCCGAACGTCGTGCTGGTGACCGGGGTCAGCCGGTTCCTGGGCGGGCACCTCGCCGCTCGGTTGGCCGCCAACCCCGCGGTCGGCCGGGTGCTCGGGGTCGACACCGTGCAGCCCGGTCGGGACCTGCTGCGTCGGATGGGGCGCACCGAGTTCGTCCGCGCCGACATCCGCAACCCGCTGATCGGCAAGGTCATCGCCAACGCCGGGGTCGACACCGTGGTGCACGCGGCGGTCAACACCCACTCCGGTCCCGGGGGCCGCGCCGCGGTCAAGGAGATGAACGTCATCGGCACCATGCAGCTGCTGGCCGCCTGCCAGCAGTCGCCGCAGGTGCGCAAGGTCGTGGTCCGCTCCACGTGCGCCGTGTACGGGTCGAGCTCGCGGGACCCCGCGGTGTTCACCGAGGAGATGGAGCCCAAGGACCTCCCGTCGTCCGGGTACGCCAAGGACGCCGTGGAGATCGAGGGGTACGTGCGCGGCTTCGGCCGCCGCCGACCCGACGTGGACATCACCACGCTGCGGTTCAGCAACCTGATCGGCCCGCGCATCGACGCGATGCTCACCCGCTACTTCGCCCTGCCGGTGGTGCCCACCGTGCTCGGCTTCGACGCCCGGCTGCAGCTGCTGCACTCCGAGGACGCGCTGGCGGTGCTGGAGCGGGCGACGCTGGCCGAGCGGCCCGGCGTCTTCAACGTGGCCGGAGAGGGCGTGCTCATGCTCTCCCAGGCGATCCGGCGGGCCGGGCGGATCGCGCTGCCGCTGCCGGGCCCGGCGGTGCTGCCGGTGACGCAGTTCTTCCGCAGCGCGCGGCTGGTCGACTTCTCCTCCGAGCAACTGCGCTACCTCAACTTCGGCCGGGTGCTGGACACCACCAGGCTCCGCGAGCAGTTCGGGTTCACCCCGCGCTGGACCACGCAGCAGGCCTTCGACGACTTCGTCCGCGGTCGCGGCCTGCGGCCGGTGGTGGACCCCGAGACCGTCCTGGCCGCCGAGCGCGGCGCCGGGGACCTGCTGGTGAAGCTGCGCGGCTCGTCCACCGCGCGGGATGTGGAGTCGTGATGGCGGATGCGCAGGTGATCCCGCTGCGACCGGAGGACCGGGACCGGCAGGCCCCGGAGCCCGCCGAGCCGGGCTGGGAGGACGCCGTCGCCGAGGTCCTGGCCTTCGCCCGGCGGCGGCTGCTCGGCGACTACCGCGTCGACGAGTTCGGCTTCGACGAGGAGCTGACCGACGAGGTGTTCCTGCGGCTGCTGCGGCCGTTCTACGACAAGTGGTTCCGGGTGGAGGCGATCGGCACCCACCACGTGCCCGCGGACCGCGGCGCGCTGGTGGTGGCCAACCACTCCGGCACGCTGCCCTGGGACGCGCTCATGACCACGGTCGCGCTGCACGACCACCACCCGGCGTCCCGCCACCTGCGGATGCTCGGCGCCGACCTGGTGTTCCAGCTGCCGGTGCTCGGCGCGCTGGCCCGCAAGGCCGGGCACACGCTGGCCTGCAACCCGGACGCCGAGCGGCTGCTGACCGGCGGTGAGCTGGTGGGCGTCTGGCCGGAGGGCTTCAAGGGCATCGGCAAGCCGTTCAAGGACCGCTACAAGCTGCAGCGGTTCGGGCGCGGCGGGTTCGTCTCGGCGGCGCTGCGCACCGGGGCGCCGATCGTGCCCTGCGCGATCGTGGGCGCGGAGGAGATCTACCCGAAGTTGGCCGACATCAAGCCGCTGGCCCGGCTGCTCGGGGTGCCGTACTTCCCGATCACGCCGCTGTTCCCGCACTTCGGGCTGCTGGGCGCGGTGCCGCTGCCGTCGAAGTGGTACATCGAGTTCGGCGAGCCGATCGAGACCTCCTCCTACCCGGAGGGCGCGGCCGACGACCCGATGCTGGTGTTCAGCCTCAGCGACCAGGTCCGGGAGAACATCCAGCACACCCTCTACCGCCTGCTCTCCCAACGCACCAACGTCTTCCTCGGCTGATCCGCACCTCGCGATTTCATTGAGGTTTTTCCAGCCTCGTTCTGCGTGGCGGTGCGGGTGGCGGAACCTCAGCGCCCGCCTGGACTCCGGGTGCCCTGACTGATGTATGCCGATACACGGCGTCAGGGCCGTCCTCGCCAGGCGAACGCTGAGAACCCGCGGCGGTGCGAGTTGCGAGGGCGGGTTATGCGCCTGCGGCGCATGCGACACCGGCCGGCCGGTGCCGGTCGCCCTTCGCGGCTGCGGTCCACGGGCAGGATGAACAAGTTCAATGGAAATCGGACATCCGATTTCCATTGAAATCGCGGGTCCACGCCCGGCGCCGGGGCGGGGGATTGTACGGCCGGGAGGGGGTTGGTGCCGCGTTGCGGCGGGGGCCGGTCGTTGGTGTATTTGGGCTGGTAGACGCGCTTTGCGCGGGTGGTTGAGCGCGGCGGCGTCCCGGTCCCGACCTACACGTTCCCTGGTGGTGGATGATGAGTTTCCCCTCCGGCTTCGGCGCCCAAGACCCGTTCGCCGATCTGCTCAACCGGTTCTTCGGCATGTCGCCGCGCACCTCGCCGCCCGCCGTGCAGCGGGTGCCGATCGGGCGGCTGCTCACCGAGTCCGCCACCGACCTGATCCGCCGCGCCTCCGCCCGCGCCGAGCAGGACGGCAGCGCCGACCTGGACACCGAGCATCTGCTCTGGGCCGCCACCCAGGTGGAGGCCACCCGCAAGCTGCTGGAGCAGGCCGGGGCGGAACCGGACCACCTGGCCGAGCGGATCGCCGAGATCCTGCCCGGGGAGAGCGCGCAGCCGTCGGCGAACCCCGGCCTGACCCCGGCGGCCAAGCGGGTGCTGATCGGCGCGCACGCCCGCTCGCAAGCCGTCGGCGCCTCCTACATCGGGCCGGAGCACATCCTCGCCGCGCTGCTCGACGACCCGGACGCGGCGACGGTGCGGATGCTGGACTCGCAGGAGATCAACACCGACCGGCTCCGCGACCGCGTGGAGCGCTCCGCCGCGGCCGAAGGCACCCCGGCCGCGCCGAGCAGCGAGACCCCGACCCTGGACGAGTACGGCCGCGACCTGACCGCCGAGGCCCGCGCGGGCAAGGTCGACGTCGTGGTGGGCCGCGGCGACGAGATCGAGCAGACCGTGGAGATCCTGTCCCGGCGCAGCAAGAACAACCCGGTGCTGATCGGCGAACCCGGCGTCGGCAAGACGGCGATCGTGGAGGGCATCGCGCAGCGCATCGTCTCCGGCGACGTCCCGGAGACGCTGCAGGACAAGCGGGTCGTCGCGCTCGACCTGACCGGGCTGGTGGCCGGGGCGCAGTACCGCGGCGAGTTCGAGCAGCGGCTGAAGAAGGTCATCGACGAGGTCCGCGCCGCGGAGGGCTCGGTGATCCTGTTCATCGACGAGCTGCACACCGTGGTCGGCGCGGGCGCGGCCGAGGGCAGCATGGACGCGGGCAACATCCTCAAACCCGCCCTGGCGCGCGGTGAGCTGCACGTCGTCGGCGCCACCACCATCGACGAGTACCGCAAGCACATCGAGAAGGACTCCGCGCTGGAGCGCCGCTTCCAGCCGGTGATGATCCCGGAGCCGACCGTCGAGGAGACGATCCAGATCCTGGAGGGCCTGCGCGACTCCTACGAGGCGCACCACGGCGTGCGGTTCACCGACGAAGCGCTGGCCGCCGCAGCGACGCTCTCCGACCGCTACATCAGCGACCGGTTCCTGCCGGACAAGGCGATCGACCTGATCGACCAGACCGGCGCCCGGGTCCGGCTGCGCACGCTGCACCGCAGCGCCGGGACCCGCGAGCGCGAGGACGAGATCGCCAAGCTGCGGCGGGAGAAGGACCAGGCGGTCGCCGCCGAGGAGTTCGACCGGGCCGCCGAGCTCAAGCACCGGATCGAGGTCGCCGAGGGCGAGCTGGCCGGGATCGCCGAGCGCCGGGAGGGCATCACCGACGTCACGGTCCAGGACATCGCCGAGGTGCTGTCCAAGCGCACCGGAATCCCGGTGTCGCAGCTGACCGAGAGCGAGAAGGAGCGGCTGCTGAAGCTGGAGGAGGCGATGCACGACCGCGTCGTCGGCCAGGACGAGGCGGTCACCGCGGTCGCCGAGGCGGTGCGGCGCAGCCGGGCCGGGATGGGCGACCCGAATCGGCCGATCGGCTCGTTCCTGTTTCTCGGCCCCACCGGCGTCGGCAAGACGGAGCTGGCCAAGACGCTGGCCGAGATGCTCTTCGGCGACGAGCACCGGCTGATCCGGTTCGACATGAGCGAGTTCCAGGAGCGGCACACGGTGTCCCGGCTGCTCGGCGCCCCGCCCGGGTACGTCGGCTACGAGGAGGCCGGGCAGCTGACCGAGAAGGTCCGCCGCCAGCCCTACAGCGTCCTGCTGTTCGACGAGATCGAGAAGGCGCACCGGGACGTGTTCAACGCGCTGCTGCAGGTGCTCGACGACGGCAGGCTCACCGACGCGCAGGGCCGCACGGTGGACTTCCGCAACACCGTGGTGATCATGACCAGCAACATCGGCGCCCAGCGCATCCTCGCCCACGAGGGCCCGGTGGAGGAGATCCGCGACCAGCTGATGGACGACCTGCACGGCAGGTTCGCGCCGGAGTTCCTCAACCGCATCGACGACATCATCATCTTCCACCGGCTCGCCGAGGACGACCTGTCGCACATCGTCGACCTGCTGCTGGACCGCAGCAAGCGGCTGCTGCGCGCGCAGGAGGTGGACCTGGAGGTCACCGACGAGGCGAAGCGGTGGCTCACCAAGCGTGGCTACCAGCCGGAGTTCGGCGCGCGCCCGCTGCGCCGAACCATCCAGTCCGAGCTGGACAACCGGATCTCGAAGCTGCTGCTCGGCGGCGAGGTGCAGCCCGGCGACACCATCCTGGCGTCGGTCGAGGACGACGAGCTGGTCTGCACCCTGGCCCGCCCGTCGGTCCCGGAGCAGCAGTCCGGCACCCGGGAGCAGGAGACGTCGTCGGTCTGAGGCCGGACCACGCCGGTGCCGGGCGACGCAGTTTCAATTGAAACTGTGGTCCGGCTCGGGCGTGGCGGTCACCCGGACTGATGATCCGCGAGGTTGGGGACTGCGACACTCGCTGCTGCGTGCGGAGATTGGTTCATGAGCGTCTTTCCGGAAGAGCCCGCGCTGATCGCACAGCGCCTGGCGAAGATGGCCTGGCAGTCGATCCTGGTGGTCGGGGTCTGCTCGCTGGTGGTGGGCGTGCTGGCGCTGGTGTGGCCCGCCGCGACGCTGATCGTGGTCGGCGTCCTGTTCGGCGTCTACCTGCTGGTCAGCGGGGTGCTGCAGATCGTCGCCGCGTTCGGCACGCACGCCTCGGTGGCCATCCGGGTGCTCGCGTTCGTCAGCGGTGCGCTGTCGATCCTGCTCGGGTTGCTGTGCTTCCGCGGCGAGATGCAGTCGATCCTGCTGCTGGGCCTGTGGATCGGGATCGGCTGGCTGTTCCGCGGCATCACGGAGATCACCGCGTCGGTGGCGGACCGGGACAGGCCCGCGCGCGGCTGGCAGATCTTCCTCGGCGTCCTCACCGCGCTGGGCGGGGTGGTGCTGATCGTGTCGCCGCTGGCCTCGGTCGCGCTGCTGGTGCTGTTCGGCGGGATCTGGCTGCTGGTGGTGGGCGTCGTGGAGATCATCACCGCGTTCCGCATCCGCAGCGCGGCCAAGCGCGTCGCGAGCGGCTGACCTCCGCCGTCCGGGCGTGCGAGCGGGGTGGGGTGCGCCCGGCCGGACGGACGGGCCGGTGCGGTGGGCGGGGATGCCACCGCACCGGCCCGCTTTTCGTCGGAGCTCGCCGCGAGGATTTCCAGCGCGCCGTCGCGTCGCGGCGCGCCTAGCCTGCAATTGCCGAAAAACCGAGCAGAGGGGGACTTCCGGTGTCTTCTCGTCTCAACCCGTACATCAGCTTCGACGGCACGGCCCGCCAGGCGATGGAGTTCTACCAGCAGGTCTTCGGCGGGAACCTGCAGATCAGCACCTACGGCGACGCCGGGGCCACCGACGTGCCGGACGCCGACAAGGTGATGCACTCGATGCTGGAGACGGACCGCGGCTTCACGCTGATGGCCTCCGACGTCCCGCCGGGCATGGAGCACCGCCCGGGCAACAACATCTCGGTGAGCGTCACCGGCGACGACGACGCGGAGCTGCGCGACTACTGGGCGAAGCTCTCGGCGGACGGCGTCGTCGCGGTCCCGCTGGAGAAGCAGATGTGGGGCGACGTCTTCGGCATGTGCACGGACCGCTTCGGCATCACGTGGATGGTCGACATCAGCGGCGATTGAGGTTTCCAGGCTCGTTTTGCGTGGCGGTGCGGGTGGCGGAACCTCAGCGCCCGCCTGGCTGTGGGTGCCCTGGCTTATGTATGAGCCGATACAGGGCGTCAGGGCCGTCCTCGCCGGAAGGAACCCCAGAGGGGTGGGCACCGTGAACCCGCGGCGGTGCCGGTTGCGAGGGTGGGTTATGCGCCTGCGGCGCATGCGACACCTGCCGGTCGTCCTTCGCGGCTGCGGTCCACGGACGGGGATGAACAAGTTCAATGGAAATCAGACGTCCGATTTCCATTGAAATCGCGGGGGGAACCGACCGGTGTCGGCGTGTCGGACGTCGACGCGCCGACGGTGCGCAACTTCCATGGAGGTTTTTCCAACCTCGTTCTGAGTGGGGGTGCGGGTGGCGGAACCTCAGCGCCCGCCTGGCTGTGGGTGCCCAACTTGATGTATGCCAATACACGGCAGTTGGGCCGTCCTCGCCAGGCGAACGCTGAGAACCCGCGGCGGTGCCGGTTGCGAGGGTGGGTTATGCGCCTGCGGCGCATGCGGCACCTGCCGACCGGTGCCGGTCGCCCTTCGCGGCTGCGGTCCACGGCCAGGATGAAAAAGGCTCATGGAAATCGGATCTTCGACTTCCATTGAAATCGTGGACTCCCGGGGTCGGTCAGGAGCGGTCGCGGCGGCGGTAGGCGAGGCCCGCGGCGACGGCACCGGCGATGGCGCTCGCGCCGAGCATCGAGTTCAGGCCGATGCGGGCCGCCTTGCGGCCGGTGCGGAAGTCGCGGACCTCCCAGCCGCGGGCGCGGGCGATGTCGCGCAGCCGCTGGTCCGGGTTCACCGCGACCGCGGTGCCCACCACCGACAGCATCGGGATGTCGTTGGCCGAGTCCGAGTACGCCGTGCAGCGGCGCAGGTCCAGGCCTTCGCTGGCGGCCAGCGCGCGGACCGCGTGCGCCTTGGCCCGGCCGTGCAGCATCTCGCCGACCAGCCGCCCGGTGTAGACGCCGTTTGCGCTCTCCGCGACGGTGCCCAGCGCGCCGGTCAGGCCGAGGCGGCGCGCGATGATCTGCGCCAGCTCGACCGGCGTCGCGGTCACCAGCCAGACCCGCTGCCCGGCGTCCAGGTGCATCTGCGCCAGCGCCCGGGTGCCCGCCCAGATCCGGTCGGCCATCAGCTCGTCGTAGATCTCCTCGCTGAGCTCCACCAGCTCGGAGACCTTGCGCCCGGCCACGAAGGACAGCGCCTGCTCGCGGCTGGCCTGCATGTCCTGGTGGTTCTCCCGGCCGCCGACCCGGAACTTCAGCTGCTGCCAGGCGAACCCGGCCAGGTCGGTGGCGGTGAGGAACTTGCGGGCGGCCAGTCCGCGGGCGAAGTGGAACAGCGAGGCGCCCATCATCATCGTGTTGTCCACGTCGAAGAACGCCGCCGCGGTGAGGTCGGGCGGGGTGGCCAGCGAGCCGTCCGGGCCGGGGGCCGCGGCCACGGCCGCTTCCGCCGAGGCGCGACCGGCCACCTTCGCGCTGTCGACCTGCGTGGTCAGGCCGCGCTGCTCCGCGCCATCGGCCGAGCCCTGACGTGTCGGCACCGCCGCGCCTCCCTGGGGGTCCTCCGGAGTGTGAAGTTCCTGGTCTTGCCGACCCTGGGCCATCCGGCTCAGCAGACTCCTAGCTTAGAGCCTCCCGGCAACCACCTTTGCGCACCTCCGGCGGGCGCGGCAACGCCTCAGCGGAGATCGTCCGGCAGCAGCTGCGCCAGACGGCGGATCGCCCGGTGCTGCAGGGCTTTGACGGCTCCTTCGTTGCGCTGCATCGCGGCCGCGGTCTCGGTCACCGACAGGCCCTGCAGGAACCGGAGCCGGATGCACTCGCGCTGGTCGGGGTTGAGCTGGCGGACGCAGCGCAGCAGCTCGTGGTGGGTGGCCTCGGTGAGCACGTGCTGCTCGGGGCCGAAGGACGCGCGGTGCGTCGGGAGGTTGTCGGTCCAGTCGGCGGTTGGGATTTCCAGCCGGTACCGGCTGGACTTGATGTGGTCCAGGATCAGGTTCTTGGCGATGGTGATGAACCAGGCCGCCACGTCGCGGCCCTGGTAGCTGATGGAGGCGATCCGGCGCAGGGCGCGCAGGAAGGTCTCGCTGGTGATGTCCTCGGCCAGGCAGTGGTCGCTGACCCGGAACAGCACGTAGCGGTAGACGGTCTGGGCGTACTCGTCGTAGAGGTGCCCGAAGGCGTCGTTGTCGCCCTGCTGCGCGGCGCTGACGTAGGCCCAGCTCCCCGACCTCGGGGCGACCGGTTCGACGCGGCGGTGGGCGACTTCCGGGGCGGGGGGTGCGAGCGTGTTCGGGCTGCTCATCTCTTGCGACCTCCTGCCGTCGTTGGCGGACCGGTCCTGGTGCTCGACGGGACGCACCAGGTCCGGCGTCATGTCGCGGTGTCCTTCGGACACCCGCCTCCGGTCGCGGAGCGAGCAGTCGTTCGTGGCGGTGTCGGGGCGCTCGTTCGGGACTCCAGGTGCACCGGGGGCGTGGCGCTGGAGCAGCAGCATACGTGTTGTTACTCAGAAGTAGGTAGTGCAACGCGGTGATCGTGTCGTCACGCACCGTGCTCGCGAGGGCTTCCCGACGTCGTTCCGGGAGGTGATTTTGGACACTTGACCAGCGGGATTCCGGGCGCGGTCCGCGACCGGCGGCTCGGTACCGTGGAGCGCTGGGAACCGGCCCGAATTTCTCCCTGGAGCGGCGGTATGCACCAAGTGACCGTGATGACCCGCGAGGGCTGCCACGCGTGCGAGGACGCGATCTCCGACGTGCGGCGGATCTGCGCTGAGCTCGACGTCGCGTGGTCCGCGGCGGACGTCGACGCCGACCCGGAGCTGCGGGCCGAGTACGGCGACCGGGTCCCGGTGATCTTGATCGATGGAGCCGAGCACGGCTTCTGGCGGGTCGAGGAGGACCGCTTCCGCCGCGCGCTGGCCGGCTGACCGCGATCCGGCCCCGCGCGACGCCCGTCACGTGCCCCAGACCACGCGTTTTGGCACGTCGGGGGGCTATCGGCAATGATGGCGGGGAAGGTTTGCGCCTCCTGGCCACTGCGACCGCGGCGACTTTGTGCATGCGTTCACAAGTGGTTACGGTGTAGGGGTCGGGCCGCCGGAATTCTCGGCGCGGATCAGCGGACCAGGTGCCGTCCGCGGCGCCGGGACGACGCCGCCGAGGAGCAGACCGGCCGGCGTCGGTGCTCCCCGCCTGCGGATGAAGTCGGGAAGTCGACGACCACGGCAGCCACCCGCGGCGGAGCGCGGGTGGACAGGTGAGCGAGCAGCAGGGCGAGGGAGATCCAGCGTGACGGCCCACGGAGCGGACGTGCAGGACGGAGACGGGCAGGCCGAGGCCGATTCCCGGATCGAGTCCAAGCAGTCGGTCGAGGTGCCCGCGGCCCGCGAGCGGGCCCGCGCGATCCCGGAAGCCGCCGTCGCCCGCCTGGCGGTCTACCTGCGGGCCCTCTCCGGCCTGGCCGACCAGGACGTCACCACGGTCTCCAGCGACGAGCTGGCCGCCGCGGCGGGCGTGAACTCCGCGAAGCTCCGCAAGGACCTGTCCTACATCGGCTCCTACGGCACCCGCGGGGTCGGCTACGAGGTGTCGGTGCTGATCGGCCAGATCGAGCGCACCCTCGGCCTGACCCGCAAGCACAGCGTCGCGGTGGTCGGGATCGGCAACCTCGGCCACGCGCTGGCCAACTACGGCGGCTTCCCGAGCCGCGGCTTCCCGGTGTCGGCGCTGTTCGACCTGGACCCCGACCTGGTCGGCGTGCCGGTCGGCGGCATCCCGGTCAGCCACATCGACGACATCGTCGAGGTGTGCACCGACCGCGAGGTCACCATCGGCGTGATCGCCACGCCCGCGCAGGGCGCCCAGGAGGTCTGCGACCGTTTGGTCGCCGGGGGCGTTACGTGCATCCTGAACTTCGCGCCCGTCGTGCTGCAGGTCCCCGAGGACGTCGAGGTGCGCAAGGTCGACCTGGCGGTGGAGATGCAGATCTTGTCCTTCCACGTGGCCCGGCGCCAGCAGGAAGCCGCAGCGCAGTCCGATGTGGACGGTGCGGACCTGGGGCCGCCGGGTACCGGCGAACAGGTGCCAGGCGAGGTCGAATCGGCGAACAGGATGGTGGAACGGCTGTGAACCTGCTCACCGTCGGGATTTCCCACCGCAGCGCCCCGGTCCGGGTGCTGGAGCGGGTCTCGATCAGCGGCGACGAAGTCCGCAAGGTGCTCGACGAACTGCTGCAGCAGGACCACGTGTGCGAGGCGTTCGTGATCTCGACCTGCAACCGGGTCGAGGTGTACGCGATCGCGGAGACCTTCCACGGCGGCCTGGACGACGTCAGCTCGGTGCTGACCCGGCACGCCGGTGCGGACTTCCGCGAGCTGGCCGACCACCTCTACGTCTACTACGCGGGCGCCGCCGTCGAGCACCTGTTCTCGGTGGCCGCCGGGCTGGACTCGATGGTCGTCGGCGAGGCGCAGATCCTCGGCCAGCTGCGGCAGGCCTACGGCACCGCGGACGAGAACGGCACCGTCGGCAAGACGCTGCACGAGCTGGCCCAGCAGGCGCTGCGCGTCGGCAAGCGTGTGCACAGCGAGACCGGCATCGACGCTGAAGGCGCGTCGGTGGTCTCCGAGGCGCTCGCGGACGCCGAGGTGGCGCTGGACGGCTTGGCCGGGCGCAGCGCGCTGATCGTCGGCGCGGGCTCGATGGGCGGTCTGGCCGCCGCGCAGCTCAAGCGCGTCGGCATCGGCGAGGTCGTGATCGCCAACCGCACCCCCGCCAACGGGCAGCGGCTGGCCGAATCGCTGCGCGCCGACGGCGTCGACGCGCGCACCGCGGACCTCAGCGACCTCTCCGGCGCGATCGCCGCCGCCGACCTGGTAGTGGCCTGCACCGGTGCGATCGGCGCCGTGGTCACCTCGGACGTGGTCGCCGCGGCGCTGGCCGAGCGCGACGGCCGACCGCTGCTGTGCTGCGACCTCGGGCTGCCCCGCGACATCGACGCCGACGTGGCCGAGCTGCCCGGCGTCACCGTCGTCGACCTGGAGAGCCTGCAGCAGCGGCTCTCCGACCGGCAGGGCGGCAACGAGTCCGAGCGCGCCGCCCAGATCGTCGCCGAGGAGCTGCGCGGCTACCTGGCCGCGCAGCGCTCGGCCGAGGTGACCCCGACCGTGACCGCGCTGCGCAAGCGCGCCGCCGAGGTGGTGGACAGCGAGCTGCTGCGGCTCGACTCGCGCCTGCCCGAGCTCGACGGCGACGTGCGCGACGAGCTGGCGCGCACCGTCCGCCGCGTGGTGGACAAGCTGCTGCACGCCCCCACGGTGCGGGTCAAGCAACTGGCGTCGGTGCCGGGCGGAGCCGGGTACGCCGACGCGCTCCGAGAGCTCTTCGAACTCGATCCGCAGACCACCGCGGTGCTCGGTGCCCCGCAGGCCGAGGACGGCCTGCCCGGGACCACCGTCGCCCAGGCCCGCAAGCGCGATCGAGCTGCACAAGACGGGGAGGACCGTTGAACAAGACCCTCCGCATCGGCACCCGCGGCAGCGCCCTGGCGATGGCGCAGAGCACGTGGGTCGCCGAACAGCTGGAGCAGGCGGGTTACCCGACCGAGCTGGTCACCGTGAAGACCCCCGGCGACCTCTCGATGGCGCCGATCGCCGAGATCGGCGTGGGCGTGTTCACCTCGGCGCTGCGCGAGGCGCTGGCCAACGGCGAGGTGGACGTCGCGGTGCACTCCTTCAAAGACCTGCCGACCGAACCGGACCCCCGGTTGTCGCTGGCCGCCGTCCCGGTCCGGGAGGACCCGCGGGACGCGCTGGTGGCGCGGGACGGTCTGACGCTCGGCGAACTGCCCCCGGGCTCCGTAGTGGGCACCGGTTCGCCGCGCCGCGCCAGCCAGCTCCGGGCCCTGGGCCTGGGGCTGGAGGTGCGCAGCATCCGCGGCAATGTGGACACCCGCCTGCGCAAGGTGACCGACGGCGAGCTGGACGCCGTCGTCCTCGCCCGCGCCGGGCTGGCCCGCGTGGGTCGGCTCGAGGTGATCACGGAAACGCTCGATCCACTGCAGATGCTGCCCGCGCCCGCCCAGGGCGCGCTCGCAGTGGAATGCCGCGTCGACGACGTGGACACCGAGCACCTGCTGCAGTCCGTTCTGGACGATCAGGCCAGCCGCGCCGCGGCGGCCGCCGAGCGCGCCATGCTGAACGCGCTCGAAGCGGGCTGTAGCGCGCCGGTCGGCGCGCTGGCCGAAGTGGTGGAGGACCTCGACGAGGACGGGCGCGTGGCGCTGCGGCTGTCCCTGCGCGGGGTGGTGGCGGCCGACGACTCCCGTCTGGTCCGCGCCTCCATCACTGGTGAGACGACCGCCGCTGACCAGCTGGGCCGCGAACTGGCCGCTCAGCTGATCGAAGCCCGGACCGCACTGCTCAGCGGTCCCGGGCAGTAGTTGATGGGGAGTGCCCTGATGACCCGAGCACGCAAGACCCCCGGACGGATCGCATTCGTGGGCTCCGGTCCCGGAGATGCCGGACTGCTCACCGTTCGGGCCCGGGACGCGATCACCCGCGCCGCGCTGCTGGTGACCGACCCGGACGTACCCGCCGACATCGTCGGCCTGGCCGCGGACGGCGCCGAGGTGCGCCCCGCCGTGGGCGACCCGGCGGACGTGGCCAAGGACCTGGCGAACGAGGCCGCGACCGGGCGCGGTGTGGTGCGCCTGATCGCCGGTGACCCGCTGACCGCCGACGCGGTGGTCCGCGAGGTCCAGGAGGTCGCCAAGACCGGTGCCGCCTTCGACGTGGTTCCCGGCGTCGCAGGTGGCAGCGCGGTCCCGGCGTACGCCGGTGTCGCGCTCGGCGCCGCGCACACCGAGGTGGACGTCCGCGGTGACGTGGACTGGGCGGCGCTGGCCGCCTCGCCCGGTGCGCTGGTGCTGCACACCACCGGCAGCCACCTGGCCGAGGCCGCCTCGCGGCTGGTCGAGCACGGCAAGGCCGCGACCACGCCGGTCGCGGTGACCGCCTCCGGCACCACGGTGCAGCAGCGCACCATCGACACGACGCTGGCCTCGCTGGCCGCGGACGCCGGTGAGCTGCAGGGCCACCTGGTGGTGACCATCGGCGACGTCGTGTCCGAGCGCAGCAAGCTCTCCTGGTGGGAGTCCCGCGCCCTGTACGGCTGGAAGGTCCTGGTGCCGCGCACCAAGGAGCAGGCCGGTGTGATGAGCGAGCGCCTGTGGTCGCACGGCGCCGTCTCGCACGAGGTGCCGACCATCTCCGTCGAGCCGCCGCGCAGCCCCGCGCAGATGGAGCGCGCGGTCAAGGGTCTGGTCGACGGCCGCTACCAGTGGGTGGTGTTCACCTCGGCCAACGCCGTGAAGGCGGTGTGGGAGAAGTTCGGCGAGTTCGGCCTGGACGCGCGGGCCTTCTCCGGCGTGAAGATCGCCTGCGTCGGCGAGGCCACCGCGGAGCGGGTGCGCGCCTTCGGGATCATCCCGGAGCTGCTGCCCTCCGGTGACCAGTCCAGCGAGGGCCTGCTGCAGGACTTCCCGCCGCACGACGACGTCCTGGACCCGGTGGACCGGGTCCTGCTGCCGCGCGCGGACATCGCGACCGAGACGCTGTCGGCCGGTCTGCGCGAGCGCGGCTGGGAGGTCGACGACGTGACGGCCTACCGCACGGTCCGCGCGGCCCCGCCGCCGGCCGAGACCCGCGAGATGATCAAGACGGGCGGTTTCGACGCGGTGTGCTTCACCTCGTCGTCGACGGTCCGCAACCTGGTCGGCATCGCGGGCAAGCCGCACGCCCGGACGCTGGTGGCCTGCATCGGCCCGAACACGGCGGAAACGGCCAAGGAGTTCGGCCTCCGAGTCGACGTCCAGCCGGAGGTCCCCCGCGTCGAGGACCTGGTGGACGCCCTCGCCGAGCACGCGGCCCGCCTCCGCGCGGAAGGTGCCCTCCCGCCCCCGCGCAAGGCCAAGCGAGCCCGCCGCAGCTGACGCAACGCCCGAAGGGCGCCTCCCGACCCCGGTCGGAAGGCGCCCTTCGGGCGTTTCCGGGGGACTTCACTCGGATTTGGTGCGTCAGATGCAGCACCAGCGCGGACGAGCACCTCCGGTGGGATCCGGGGTGGGCGGTGACCCTCCGGCGTCCGGTTCGTCGGGGTGGCTACGCTCGGGGTGTCACCCCCGTCGAGCTGCTTGGGGAGCTGCTGGATGTATCCCTCGCACCGTCCGCGTCGGCTTCGCCGGAATCCGGCACTGCGTCGACTGGTTTCCGAGACCTCCGTGGAACCTCGGCAGCTGGTGCTGCCGATGTTCGTGCGGGAGGGCCTCGACGAGCCCGCGCCGATCCCCTCGATGCCGGGTGTCGTGCAGCACACCCGCGACTCGCTGCGGAAGGCCGCCGTCGACGCGGTCAGCGCCGGGGTCGGCGGGTTGATGCTCTTCGGCGTGCCCGCTGAGCGGGACGCGACGGGGTCCGGGGCGATCGATCCGGACGGCATCCTCAACGTCGCGCTGCGCGACCTGCACGCCGAGCTCGGCGACGACACCGTGCTGATGGCCGACCTGTGCCTGGACGAGTTCACCGACCACGGGCACTGCGGCGTGCTGGACGAGGACGGGACCGTCGACAACGACCGGACGCTGCAGATCTACGGCGAGATGGCCGTGGTGCAGGCGCAGTCCGGGGCGCACGTGGTCGGGCCCAGCGGGATGATGGACGGCCAGGTCGGCGTGATCCGCGACTCGCTGGACGCGACCGGCTTCGGCGACACCTCGATCCTGGCCTACTCGGCGAAGTACGCCTCCGCCTTCTTCGGGCCGTTCCGGGACGCGGTCGACTCGCAGCTGCAGGGCGACCGCAACACCTACCAGCAGGACCCGGCCAACGGCCGCGAGGCGCTGCGGGAGGCCGACCTGGACCTGGCCGAGGGCGCCGACATGGTGATGGTCAAGCCCGCCATGTCCTACCTCGACGTGCTGCGCGACATCGCGGGCGTGGCCGACGTGCCGGTGGCCGCCTACCAGGTGTCCGGCGAGTACTCGATGATCGAGGCCGCCGCCGCCAACGGGTGGCTGGACCGGCAGCGGACCGTGCTGGAGTCGCTGACCTCCATCCGGCGGGCGGGCGCGGACATCGTCCTCACCTACTGGGCCGCCGAGGCCGCGCAGTGGCTGCGGGGCGCTCGCGCATGACCGAACCGGGGCAGCGGGTCGACGCGTTCGGCCGGCCGACGCCGGAACCCGAGCCGCAGGTGCCGCAGTCGCTGCTGGTGGCGCGGTGGCTGTGGATCGGGTCGGTGCTGATCGGCGTCGTGCAGTCCTTCATCCAGCTCGCCGACCGGTCCGGGCTGATCACCAAGCTGCGGCAGCTGAACCCGGACCTGGGCCAGCAGGAGCTCGACGCCGCGGCCAACAGCTCGATCATGTTCGCCTTCCTGCTGAAGGCGCTGATCCTGATGGTGTACGTGGTGCTCACCAAGCGGATGCTGGAGGGGCGGAACTGGTCGCGGGTCGTGCTCACCGTGTTCGGCGGGTTCGGCGCGTTCAACGCGCTGATCACGGTGCTGACCGTCGGAGTGGTCGGCACCGCGATGGTCCACCAGCTCACCGGGGTCGCCATCAGCTGGGTCGAGGTGCTGTTCTCGCTGGTCGTGACGGCCGTCGAAGTCACCGCGATCGTGTTCATGTTCCGGCCGGACGCCAACCGGTACATCCGGGAGGCCGGGGCGCGCCTGCGCCTCGGCCGCCCGCTGCGCTGAATTGTGGCCGGACCCGGGGGTTCCTAACCTGGGCATGTGACGTCGCAGGAGCCCGACTCCGCGGCCCGGCCTGCTCGGCCGGGCACGATCGACGGGGCCTTCTGGGCCGGTGTCGCCAGCGTCGTGGTGGGGTTCGCCATCCTCGCCACCTCCTTCCTGGCGGTCTCGGACGCCGAGCTGCAAGTGGTGGTGGAGGAGGCCGCGGCGCAGGGCCAGCAGCTCACGCCGGAGCAGGCCCGCGCCGTCTACTCCGGGGTGATGGTGCTGGTCGCCGCGGTCGTGGTGGTCATCGCGGCGCTGTGGATCATGTTCCTGGTCTTCCTGCGCAACGGCCGGAACTGGGCGCGGGTCGTGATCACCGTGGTGGGCGCGGCGTGGATCCTGCTGACCATGCCGTCGCTGGCCGGTACGACGGTCGGCGGGGTGGGCACGGCGCTGCTGGCGCTGGTGCAGGTGCTGGCCGTCGCCGCGACGCTCGTGCTCGCCTACCTCGCGCCGTCGAACCAGTACTTCCAGCACGCGCGGCAGCGGTGAGTTCGGCCGAACCGGTGGACCGAGGATGATCTCGCCTCTACTGTCCCCCCGTGACATCGCCGCAGAACCCCTGGCAGCAGTTCCCGCCGCAGCAGCCGTTTCCCGGCCCTCCGCCCCAGTACGCCGTCGCGCGCCCGACGCCGCCCGGCTCGGTCGTCTTCGCGCGCTGGCTGGCCGCGGTGTGCCCGCCGCTCATCGCGCTGCTGGGCGTCATCGGGTACGCGATCTCGACGGTGCAGATCCTCGACGCCGGGTTCGGTCCGACGCTCTGGATCCTGGTCAACGGTGTGCTGACCCTCGGTGCCGCGGTGTGCGGGGTGCTCTGGTTGGTGCTGTCCGGCGGATTGCGGAAGGGGCGCAGGTCGGCGCGGATCGTGCTCGTGGTGCTCGCCATCGCGTGGCTGCTGCACACCCTCTACTCCGCCACGACCTTCGTGCTGAGCTTCGCGCATGATTTCGGGAGCATCACCCTCAACCCGATCCTCCTCCTCGGCATCGGTGATCTGCTGTTGTCGCTGGTCGTCCCGATCGTCTTCCTGATCTTGGTGGCCACCCCGTCGGCGAACGCGTACTTCAGGGCGATGGCCGGGCGGTGAGTTTGCCCAACCAAGTGGACAGCACATGAGTCGGGTTCATACTGTTTGCCGGTGACTTCACCGCAAAATCCTTGGCAGCAGGGCGGGTACCCGCAGTACCCCCAGGGGGGTACGCCGTCCGGCGGCTTCCCCCAGCAGTACCCGCAGGGCGGGTACCCGCAGCAGAACCCCTACGCGGCGCCGCCGGTGCCCGCGCAGGAGATGGCCCAGATCCCGCCGCCGATCACCGTGGAGATCGCCTTCTGGATCGCGATCGCGGTGCCGCTGCTGGTGACGGTCCTGTCCGTGGTCAGCTTCATGACCCTGCAGGGCTACCTGAACGACACGCTGGCGGGCGTGACCTCCGATCCGGAGCTGCCGAGCGAGTTCCAGGACGGGATGTCCGCGTTCGTCAACGGGGTCATGCTGTTCACCTTCATCTTCTTCACGGTGATCTTCCTGATCCTGACCGGGCTGTGGATCCTGTTCGGCTTCAAGATGCGGGCCGGTCGGAACTGGGCGCGGGTCACGCTCACCGTCTTCGCCTCGATCTGGCTGCTCAACTCGATCTTCAACCTGATCCAGGGCGGCAGCACCACGACCTTCACCGGTGACATGCCGGAGATCGCAATGCCCACGTCGTACTACGTGCTGACCTACGTCCAGGCCGGGCTCGGCCTGCTGTCCATGGGCGGGTTCATCGCGCTGGTCTTCGTGAAGCCGTCGAACTGGTACTTCAACGCGGCGCGGCGCGCCTACTGATGCCACGACCGCTGCGCTACGCCGTCGTCCTGTGGTGGACGGTGGCGATCCTCCTGCTGCTGCAGGCCGGGCTGATGTGGTCCGGCCGCGCCGAGCTCGTGCAGCAGCTCGCCGTGCAGCAGCAGCTGGCACCGGCGGACGCGGCGGCCCGGGCGCAGCAGCTGATCCTGGCCAACACCGGGATCGCGGTTGCGCTCGCGGCGGCCTACCTGGGGTTCGGCGTGGCGCTGTTCAAGCGGCGCTCGTGGGGGCGGATCGGGGTGACCGCGTTCGCCCTGCTGCACCTGGTGCTCGTGCTGGGGTCGGGGGCGGTGTTCAGCGTGCACACCGTCCTGCTAGTCCTGGGCGGAACGGCTGCGGTGTTGTTGTGGCGGGCACCTTGCACGGAATGGCTGACGGGTGAGCGATGAGCGAACCGGTGCTGTACTCGGAACGCGGTAGCAGCTGGTGGCCGGTGCTGTGGGGACCGGCGTTCGCGCTGCTGGGGTTCGGTGTCGAGGCGTTGACGCCCGGCCCGCTGAGCCCGTGGATGTGGACCCTGACCGGGGGACTGCTGGCCGTCGCGGCGGCGGTCTGGGTGCAGGGCCGCCGTCGGCTGGTCTCGGTGCGGCTGACGCCGGACCGACTCGTGCTCGGGCGCGAGGAGATCGAGGTCAGCCGCATCGCGGCGGTCACGGACGTGGGCGCCCCGGTGGGGGCGCGGGTGCTCGGCGGGAGCTGGACGGTCCCGAAGGGCACCGGCGAGGTGCCGCTCCGGATCGACGACGACAAGGTCGTCCTGGCCTGGGCGAAGAACCCCGAGGCCCTGTCGGCGGCCCTGGCGAAGCTCGTGGAGAAGTGACCGGACACGATTTCACTGAGGTTTTCCAGCCTCGTTCTGCGTGGCGGTGCGGGTGGCGGAACCTCAGCGCCCGCCTGGCTGTGGGTGCCCTGACTGATGTATGACCCGATACACGGCTGTATGACCCGATACACGGCGTCAGGGCCGTCCTCGCCGGAAGGAACCCCGGAGGGGTGGGCACCGTGAACCCGCGGCGGTGCGAGTTGCGAGGGTGGGTTATGCGCCTGCGGCGCATGCGCCCCTCGCCGATCGGTGCAGTTCGCCCTTCGCAGCTGCGGTCCACGGGCAGGATGCGATTTCAATGGAAATCGGAGGTCTGATTTCCATTGAAATCGTGGAAGTCCGGCACCGCCCGGACGACCCGTCCACACGCTCCGGCATGTCGGGTGCCCGACGCGCCGGGGGACCGCAGTTTCAGTTGAAACTGTGATCCGTCGTGGGTGGGAGTCGCAGTTTCAATTGAAACTGCGATGTCACCGGATCGCCGGGGGCGGGCAGGCGGTGCGCGTGCGGTGGGTCATGAGACGCTTCTGAGCGTGACCACTCCGGAACCGTGGCCTGCGGACGGGCCGAAGTTCAGCGCCGAGACCCTGGAACGCGCCGAGCGGCAGGGCCGGTTGAACCAGCCGTGGCGGGCCGCCGTGGCCGGGATCGAGCTGGTCGTGGCCGTGGTGCTGGTGGCGGTCGGCTGGTGGGCGTGGCAGCACGGCACCGTGACCATCTACCTGCCCGGCCCGCACGGCGCGATCGACGTGGTCACCCGGTCGGTCGGGAGCTGGTTGGCGTCCGCGGTGGCCGCCTCGACGCTCGCCGGGTTGCTGCTGCTCGACGCGATCCGGCAGGTGGTGCTGGCGCTGCGCGCCCGCGGCCGGTAGTCGGGGTGCGGCAGGTCACCGAGCTGCGCCTGTCAGACTGGGGGACGTGACAGCTTCTGCGAACCCCGCATCGAATCCGAACCACGATCCGGCTCCGCGGTCGCGGCAGCTGTTCGACCGCGCGCAGGACGTGACGCCGGGCGGCGTCAACTCCCCGGTCCGCGCGTTCCACTCGGTCGGCGGCACGCCCCGGTTCATGGTTCGCGGCGAAGGCGCCTACCTGTGGGACGCCGACGACAACCGCTACGTGGACCTGGTGTCCTCGTGGGGGCCGATGATCAACGGGCACGCGCACCCGGACGTGGTCCGCGCGGTGCAGGAGGCCGCTTCGCACGGCCTGTCCTTCGGCACCCCCGGGGCCGGTGAGATCGACCTCGCGCAGGAGATCATCGACCGCGTCGAGCCGGTCGAGCAGGTCCGGCTGGTCAACTCGGGCACCGAGGCGACGATGAGCGCCGTCCGGCTGGCCCGCGGGTTCACCGGCCGCCAGAAGATCGTCAAGTTCGCCGGTTGCTACCACGGGCACGTCGACGCGCTGCTGGCCAGCGCCGGGTCCGGGGTGGCGACGCTCGGGCTGCCGACCTCGCCGGGCGTCACCGGTGCGCAGGCCGCCGACACGATCGTGCTGCCCTACAACGACCTCGACGCCGTGCGGCAGGTCTTCGCCGATCAGGGCGACGAGATCGCCTGCGTGATCACCGAGGCCGCGGCGGGCAACATGGGCGCCGTCGCGCCGCTGCCCGGCTTCAACGAGGGGCTGCGCGAGATCACCCGTGCGGCCGGTGCGCTGCTGATCATGGACGAGGTCATGACCGGCTTCCGGGTCTCCCGCGCCGGTTGGTTCGGCGTCGACGGCGTGGCCGGTGACCTCTACACCTTCGGCAAGGTGATGTCCGGCGGGCTGCCCGCCGCCGCCTTCGGCGGCCGGTCCGACGTGATGGCCCGGCTCGCCCCGTCCGGGCCGGTGTACCAGGCGGGCACGCTGTCCGGGAACCCCGTCGCGGTGGCCGCCGGGCTGGCGAACCTGCGGGCCGCCGACGCCGAGGTCTACGCGGCGCTGGACCGCAACAGCAAGCGGCTCGGCGACCTGCTCGGGTCGGCGCTGACCGAGGCGGGCGTGCCGCACCAGGTCGCTTACGCGGCCAACATGGTCAGCGTCTTCTTCAGCGAGACCCCGGTGCACAACTACGAGCAGGCGCAGGCCCAGCAGACCTGGCGCTTCCCGCCGTTCTTCCACGCGCTGCTCGACCGCGGCGTCTACGCGCCGCCGAGCGCGTTCGAGTCGTGGTTCGTGAACGCGGCGATGGACGACGCGGCGTTCGAGGTGATCGCCGAAGCCCTCCCGCACGCCGCCCGCGCCGCTGCGGAGGCGACCGCATGAGCGACGAGCGGACCGTGGTGCACTTCATGCGCCACGGCGAAGTGCACAACCCGGAGGGGATCCTCTACGGGCGGCTCCCCGGGTACCGGTTGTCGGACCGGGGTGAGCAGCAGGCGAAGCTCGTCGCCGAGTTCCTGGCCGGGCGCGACATCGTGCACGTGGTCGCCTCGCCCCTGCAGCGGGCGCAGCAGACCGCCGAGCCGATCGGCGCGACGTTCCAGGTCGACGTGGCCACCGACGAGCGGCTGATCGAGTCGGAGAACCGCTTCGAGGGGCTGAAGGTCTCGGTCGGCGACGGTGCGCTGAGCTCGCCGAAGCACTGGCCGAAGCTCTGGAACCCGCTGCGGCCCTCCTGGGGCGAGCCCTACCTGCAGATCGCGCACCGCATGCTCGGCGCCGCGCACCGCGCTCGCGCGGCCGCGGCCGGGCACGAGGCGGTGTGCGTGTCGCACCAGCTGCCTATCTGGACGCTGCGGCGGTTCCTGGAGGGCAAGCCGATGTGGCACGACCCGCGTCGGCGCCAGTGCTCGCTGGCGTCGCTGACCAGCCTGGTGTTCCGCGGCGAGGAGCTGGTGCGCATCGCCTACGTGGAACCGGCCGGGGCAACCGATCCGAAGGTGACAGGGGCATGAAGAAGCTGTTGGTACGCCTGGGCCTGGTGGCCGCGGCGGTGGCGCTGGTCGGCGGCTGCGCGACGCAGGGCGACGACGCGGTGGCCAGCGGTGGCGAGTTCACCTTCGTCTCGCCCGGCGGGCAGACCCGCCTCTTCTACAGCCCGGACGAGCGCGGCCGGGTGTCCGGGCTGTCCGGCGAGAACCTCATGAAGGAGGGCGAGCAGCTCGGCCTGGACAACTTCAAGGGCCAGGTCGTGGTGCTCAACATCTGGGGCTCGTGGTGCGGGCCGTGCCGGGCCGAGGCCGACGACCTGCAGGCCGTGCAGGACAAGGCCGGGCCGAAGGGCGTGCAGGTGCTCGGCGTCAACGTGCGGGACAGCCGCTCGGCGGCGCTGGACTTCCACCGCGACCGCGGGCTGACCTACCCGTCGATCTACGACCCGTCCGGGCGCTCGCTGCTCGCGCTGCGCCAGTTCCCGCGCAGCACCGTCCCGGCGACGATCATCCTGGACCGCCAGCACCGCGTCGCCGCGGTCTTCCTGACCGCGATGCTGGAGAGCGAGCTGCTCCCCGAGGTGGAGAAGGTCGCCGCCGAGCAGGCGTGAGGACCGGCTCCCGGGCTCGTTGCTGGCGGGTGGCGGGACCGGGTGCGGACGCGATTTCACTGAGGTTTTTCCAGCCTCGTTCTGGGTGGCGGTGCGAGTGGCGGAACCTCAGCGCCCGCCTGGCTGTGGGTGCCCTGACTTGTGTATGAGCCGATACAGGGCGTCAGGGCCGTCCTCGCCGGAAGGAACCCCGGAGGGGTGGGCACCGTGAACCCGCGGCGGTGCCGGTTGCGAGGGTGGGTTATGCGCCTGCGGCGCATGCGACACCTGCCGAGCGGTGCAGTTCGCCCTTCGCGGCTGCGGTCCACAGACCGGGATGAACAATTTCAATGGAAATCGGAGGTCCGATTTCCATTGAAATCGCGGGAATCCCGACACCCCGTCGGCGTGTCCGGTGCCCGACACGCCGGTGATGCACAGTTTCAACTGAAACTGCGGTGTGGTGAGCGGCGGGTGCCTGGCGCCGTGGTGGGGACCGGCGGTCCTGAAATTGCGGGACCAATGGCCCTGGTGGGGCGTTCTCGGCTGTGAGCAAGGCCATCACCAGGCACGATGTGGGCCGGTTCACCGAGCCCGGTGCAGGGTCGTGGTCTTGACTTTCCTACCCTCGAAGTGTGAACCCCACCGAGCTCGCCCAGTCCGGCCCGCTTCTCCTGGCGGCCGCGGTGGCGGTGCTCGCCGGGGCGGTCAGCTTCGCCTCGCCGTGCGTGGTGCCGCTGGTGCCCGGCTACCTGGCCTACCTGGCCGGAGTCGTGGGCGCTGAGACCCCGCCGGTGGACGCGAGCGAGGACAAGCTCTCGCGGAGCGGTCGCTGGCGCGTTGCCGGTGCCGCCCTGCTGTTCGTCGCCGGGTTCACCGTCGTCTTCGTCGCCGGGACGATGCTGCTGCTCGGCCTGTCCGACGCGTTGCTGGCCAACGAACTCCTGCTGCAGCGGATCGGTGGCGTGGTCACCGTCGCGATGGGGCTGGTGTTCCTCGGGCTGGTTCCCTCGCTGCAGCGCGACGTCCGCATCCACCGGGTGCCGCGCGCCGGGATCTGGGGGGCTCCGCTGCTGGGCGCGGTGTTCGGCCTGGGCTGGACGCCGTGCATCGGCCCGACGCTGGCGGGCGTGGCCTCGCTCGCCGTCGCCACCGAGGCGTCCTCGTCCGGGACCGCGGGGCGCGGCGTCCTGCTGATCGCCGCCTACTGCCTCGGCCTGGGGTTGCCGTTCGTGCTGCTGGCCCTCGGCGCGCGGTGGGCGCTGCGCAGCGCGGGCTGGCTGCGGCGGAACGGACGTGCCATCCAGATCGCAGGTGGCGTTCTGCTGGTCGTGGTCGGCCTGCTGCTCGTCACCGGTTTGTGGGGAGAGTTGATCGCCTTGCTCCGTGGCCCGATCGCCGGATACGAGACGATCCTCTGATGGGCGGCTACCTGAAGATGGCGCTGGCCTTCCTGCGCAACACCTGGCGCGGGTTGACGTCCATGCGCACCGCCCTGGTGCTGCTGTTCCTGCTCGCCCTGGCCGCCCTGCCGGGCGCGCTGATCCCGCAGCGCTCGCTGAACATCACCGAGGTGGACCGGTACTTCGCCGAGTACCCGACGCTGGCGCCGATCCTGGACAAGCTCGGTGCTTTCGAGGTCTTCGGTTCGGTCTGGTTCGCCTCCATCTACGTCCTGCTGTTCATCTCGCTGATCGGCTGCCTGCTGCCGCGCTGCTTCGAGTACTACAAGCAGTGGCGCAGCAAGCCGGTCCGCACCCCGCGCAACCTCTCCCGGATGCCGCACCACGAGACGGCCACCCTCGACGCCTCGGTCGACGAGGTGATGGCCGCGACCCGCACCCGGCTGCGCGGCTGGCGGATGGTCGAGCGGGAGGAGGACGACGGCGCGAAGTCGATCAGCGCGGAGCGCGGGTTCCTGCGCGAGATCGGCAACCTCGTCTTCCACTTCGCCCTGGTCGGGCTGCTGGTCGGCGTCGCGGGCGGCAAGCTGTACGGCTACGAGGGCCAGGTCATCGTGGTCGCCGACGGCTCCGAGTTCTGCAACTCCGGCACCTACAACTACGACTCCTTCCGCGCCGGGCTCACCGTCGACGGCACCCAGCTCACCCCGTTCTGCGTGCGCGTCGACGACTTCGACATCGACTACCAGCCCAACGGCCAGGTCGGCGACTACCGGGTGAACATGCACTACCAGTCCGGCGAGGACCTGGAGACCAACACCTGGCAGCCGTACCTGCTGCAGGTCAACCACCCGCTGCGCACCGCGGGCGACCGGATCTACCTGACCGGCAACGGCTACGCGCCGCGCTTCACCGTCACCTTCCCGGACGGGCAGCAGCGCACCGACGTCATCCAGTGGCAGCCCGCCGACCCGGCGACGATGCTCTCGCAGGGCGCGACCAAGTTCGACCCGCCCGGCGTGCTCGACGAGGAGCAGCGCCGCCGGAGCCAGATCGCCGTCACCGGGCTGTTCGCGCCCACCGCCGCGTTCGACGGCGCGGTGCTGAGCTCCCGGTTCCCGGACCTGCTGGACCCGGCCGCGGCGGTCGACGTGATGCGCGGTGACCTCGGGCTCGACTCCGGCCGCGGCCAGTCGATCTTCGGCGTCGACCAGTCCATGGTGGACCAGGGCAGGCTCCAGCGGGTGGCCCGCCAGAACCTGCGCGTCGGCGAGGAGATCCGCCTCGACGACGGCACCACGGTCCGCTTCGACGGCGTCGAGCGCTGGGCCAACCTGCAGGTGTCGCACGACCCGTTCCAGCCGTGGGTGCTGCTGTTCTCGGTGCTGGTCATCTTCGGCATCAGCACCTCGCTGATGATCAAGCGCCGCCGGGTGTGGGTCCGCGCGGTGCCGCACCCGGACCAGGACGGGTCCGGTTCCGCACGTACCGTTGTCGAAGTCGGCGGGCTCGCCCGCACCGATCAAGCTGGCTACGGCGAGGAGTTCACCAGGCTCGCCGCCGACCTCCTCGGCACGGGGGTCGCCCACTCGCCGAAGTCCCGCGCGGCCGCTGGCCCCGCGCGCGAAAGGAAGAGCTGATGCCGGTCAACCAGACGCTGTCGACCTACAGCGACATGGCCTACGCCACCTCGGTGGTGGTCTACATCCTGGCGATGCTGCTGTACTTCGCGGAGTTCTCCCGGGGTCGCGTCGCAACGGTCGCCCGCAGCCGCGAGGCCGCGCTGGTCGGCGCCGGCGGCGACTCGGACGCCACCTCGACGCCGGTCGTCGGGCACGTGCCCGCCCCGGAGAAGCGGCCGATGGCCGAGCGGCTGGGCGGCATGGCCGTCGCCATGACGCTGCTCGGTGCGGTGGTGCACTTCGCCTCCCTGCTGCTGCGCGGTCTGGCCACCGGCCGGGTGCCGTGGGGCAACATGTACGAGTTCGGCTCGGCGATCTGCCTGGCCGCGGTGGTGGCCTGGTTGGTCGTGCTGTTCCGGCAGACGCGCACCGCTCGGCGCGACGCGACCCCGAGCCAGCTGCGCGGGCTCGGCGGATTCCTGATGCTGCCGGTGGTGGTGCTGCTCTTCCTGTCCGGCACCGTGCTGTACGCGCAGGCGGCGCCGCTGATCCCGGCGCTGCAGTCCTACTGGATCGTGATCCACGTCGCCGCGGCGATCATCTCCAGCGGTGTCTTCGTGTTCGCCGGGGTGGCGAGCCTGCTGTACCTGGTGCGCTGCCGGTACGAGAACAACCCGCTGAAGATGGTGAAGGTCGGCTCCCGGCTGCCCACCAGCCAGGCGCTGGACCGGGTCGCCTACCGCGCCACCGTGATCATCTTCCCGGTGTGGACGTTCGCCATCGTCGCGGGCGCGATCTGGGCGGAAGCGGCCTGGGGCCGGTTCTGGGGCTGGGACCCGAAGGAGACCTGCTCCTTCGTCGCCTGGGTGGTCTACGCCGCGTACCTGCACGCCCGCGCCACCGCGGGCTGGCGCGGGGTGCGCGCCGCGTGGATCAACATCCTCGGCCTGGCCGTCATGATCTTCAACCTGTTCTTCGTCAACATCGTCGTCGCCGGTCTTCACTCGTACGCTGGACTGTGAGCGGATGATCAGCGCCCTCCGGGGCGCGGCGCGGAACCCGCCGTGCGCGGCGGGTTCCGGCGTGCGGAGTCCGCCACCTGCGCAATTCGCGCCCGGTCGGCGAACGGCGCCGGGGGGTTCGACCGCCCACCCCCGGTGACTGGTGGGTCTCCCTGCGACTACCGTGCCTTGCGGAGACGGGGAGTTCTCGATTCGGTCCGGCAGGGCCCGGCTCGATTGTGGGAGGGACGGCAACGGTGACCGGACAGTACGAAGAGCCTGAAGCGAGGCGGAACGCGGGGACCACCGCGGCGCAGGCCGACGGCGCGGACGTCGAGTCCGGCAGCGCGGGGTCGGCGCCCGACGGCCAGTACGTCGAGCCGGAAACCCGGCCGGCGCACCCCACTCCGTCGTACGTCGACCCGTCGCAGGTCGACCAGTCCGGGAACCCGGTCGGCGACGCGCCGCAGCCGTACTACCCGGGCGGTGCGCCCGCGGCCCCGGGCTACGCCGACCCGAACCAGTCCGGGCCGCAGCAGGCCTACTTCCCCGACCCGACTGCGTCCGGCCCGCACCCGCAGGTGTCGGGACCGCACCAGGTCCCGGGCGCGCAGTCGGGCCCGTACTCGGTCTCCGGTGGACAGTCCGGTCCGTACCCGCCGGTCTCGGGCGGGCCTTCCGGTCCGTACCCGCCGGTGTCCGGCGGGCCGTCCGGCCCGTACCCGACCGGCGCTCAGCAGTACCCGCCGCAGAATCCGCAGGGCGGACCGCAACCCGGTCCGCAGCAGTCGTTCTCGTCATACCCCCAGGCTGCCCCGAACAGCGGCCCCGGGGATCAGCCGTTCGGCCAGGACCTCTCGTCCGCTCAGCTGCTTCGGCAGACCAAACGGTCTCCCCAATCCGGGTGGCGCAAGGCCGTCTACCTGGCCACCGGGAAGACTGTCAACCTCGGCGAGGGACCGGCCGACCGGCGCCGCCGCGAGCTGATCGCCCGGGTCAACCAGCCGCTGCAGGGCTGCTACAAGATCGCGATGTTGAGCCTGAAGGGCGGCGTGGGCAAGACCACCACGACCGCCACCCTCGGCTCCACGTTCTCCTCGCTGCGGGGCGACCGGGTGATCGCGGTGGACGCGAACCCGGACCGCGGCACCCTGGCGCAGAAGATCCCGCTGGAGACCACCGCGACGGTGCGGCACCTGCTGCGGGACGCGCACCGGATCCGCAAGTACAGCGACGTCCGCGCCTACACCTCGCAGGGCCCGTCCCGGCTGGAAGTGCTGGCCAGCGAGCAGGATCCGGCGGTCTCGGAGGCGTTCAGCGAGGACGACTACCGGCGCACCGTCACGATGCTGGAGCACTTCTACAACGTGGTGCTCACCGACTGCGGCACCGGCCTGATGCACTCCGCGATGAAGGGCGTGCTGGACCTCGCCGACTCGCTGGTGATCGTCTCGTCCAGCTCGATCGACGGCGCGCGCAGCGCATCGGCCACGTTGGACTGGTTGGACGCGCACGGCTACGGCGACCTGGTGGCCCGGTCCGTGGCGGTGATCAACTCGGTGCGCCCGGCCTCCGGCAAGGTGGACGTGGACAAGCTGGCCGCGCACTTCAGCTCGCGGTGCCGCGCCGTGTCGAAGATCCCGTTCGACCCGCACCTGGAGGAGGGCGCCGAGGTCGAGCTGGACCAGCTCGGCGCGTCCACCCGGATGGCGCTGCTGGAGCTGGCCGCGACGGTGGCCGACGACTTCCCGCACGCGCCCGGCCGGAACCGGCAGGGCTGATCAGCGGACCGGGGGCACCTGCCGGGGCAGGTGCCGTTCGGTCACTCGTCCTCCGCCGGACGCGACTTCCGCCGCTGCTCGTCCAACCGGCGCAGGAAGTCGGGGTCGTCGTCGGGCGCGATCGGCGCCTGCCGGGAACGAGGCCGGTCCGGCCCGGTCGCGACGGGGCCGAACGCCTTCCACATCAGCACCGCGATCGTGAGCGCACCGATCGCTGCCAGGACGTAGATCATCAGGCCACCTCCAACTCTGCCGCTCACCCGAGACTAGCCAATTCCAGGCCCGGCTGTCGGAGCCGCAGGTAGCCGCGCTGGGGCGGGCCCAGGTGATGCCTCGCCGTCGACGAGGCGCCACCTGGACCCGCCGACCGCGGGGCGCTCTTCAGATCTGCGTCCGGAGCACTCGCCGACGAGGGGCGCTGGCGAGCGGAGCTCGGAACAAGTCGTGCGCGTGCTTCAGACCGCGCGGTTGACGTCGTTGGTGAGCTCGGCGAGCAGGGCGCGAACCTCAGACTCGCGGAAGCGGCGGTGGCCGCCGGGGGTCCGGATGGAACCGATCCGGCCGGCGGTGGCCCACCGCGTCACGGTCTTGGGGTCGACCCGGAAGAGCGCCGCGACCTCACCGGGCGTGAGGAGCTGCTCCTGGCCGTTCTGGCGCGGCTGCTGGGTCGTCGCGGTCACAGGTGACCTCCACGTTGCGAGATGGTCATTCGGGCAATCCGGTCGCATCCTGGCACCTCGATGGCCAGGTACTCGAACATTTGGGTTTAGGTAAAGGGAAGGTAAGGGACGAAAACGGCGCTTCGGGCGGGTGCGCGGGACGGCCGCGCGATCCCTTGCTCTACCCTGGTGACGTGCAGGAACAGCAGCCCGAACCCGCGACCCAGGGGGCGAAGTCGACCCTCGCACGTGACATCGCGTTGTACACCGTCGCCCGGTTCTCCATGGTGATCGTGGTCGCCTTCCTGTTGATGCTGGTCACCGTGCCAGCGCTGGTGGCGTTCGCGGTGTCGGTCGTGGTGGTGATGCCGCTGTCGCTGCTGGTGTTCGGCAACCTGCGGCGCCGGGTGGCGGTCGGGATGGCCGAGCGGGCCGCGGTGCGCAAGGCCCGCCGCGAGGAGCTCATGGCGCAGCTGCGCGGTGAGCGCGCCACGGACGCCGGGTGAACCCGGGGATGGTCGGCAGCATCGATCGCTCCTGCGCGCGGACCAGGGCCTGGACCAGCGAGGCGGTCCGGATCATCGAGGCCGATGCGAACCGCAGCGCGGACACCCACCTGCTGCGCTACCCGCTGCCCGCGGAGTGGGGGATCGATCTCTACCTCAAGGACGAGTCAACACATCCGACGGGTTCACTCAAGCACCGGCTGGCCCGATCGCTGTTCCTCTACGCCATCTGCAACGGCTGGGTGACCGAGAACACGCCGGTGATCGAGGCCTCGTCCGGTTCCACGGCGGTGTCCGAGGCCTACTTCGCCCGGCTGCTCGGGTTGCCGTTCATCGCCGTGATGCCCCGCTCCACCAGCCGCGAGAAGGTGTCGCTGATCGAGTGGCACGGCGGCCGCTGCCACTTCGTGGACGAGCCGGGCGCGATCTACACCGAATCGCGCCGGTTGGCCGCCGAGCTCGGCGGCCACTTCATGGACCAGTTCACCCACGCCGAGCGGGCCACCGACTGGCGCGGCAACAACAACATCGCCGAGTCGATCTTCGAGCAGCTGGCGCTGGAACCGCACGCCGAGCCGAGCTGGATCGTGGTCGGCGCGGGCACCGGCGGCACCAGCGCCACCATCGGCCGCTACCTGCGGTACCGGTGCCACCGCACCGAGCTGGCCGTGGTCGACCCGGAGTGCTCGGTGTTCTTCGAGGCCTGGCGGGACGGCGATCCGGACCGCACCAGCGATCGCGGCTCGCTGATCGAGGGCATCGGCCGCCCGCGGGTGGAGCCGTCCTTCGTCGGGCAGGCCATCGACCGGATGATCAAGGTCCCGGACGCGGCCTCGATCGCCACCATCCGCTACGTCGAGCAGGTGCTGGGGCGGCGGGTCGGCGGTTCCACCGGGACCAACCTGTGGGGCGTGTTCGCCCTGGTGTCGGAGATGATCGCGGCCGGTCGGCGGGGCAGCATCGTGACGCTGCTCTGCGACGGCGGTGAGCGGTACGCCAACACCTACTACGACGACGAGTGGGTCTCGGCCCGCGGTTTGGACCTCGACGCGCCGCGCGCGGTGCTGGAGCACTTCCACGCGACCGGCGAGTTCCGGGCGGTTTAGGGAGGTTTGGTGCCGGTGAGGCTTTGGCGTTGGGCTGCTGCGGTGGCGTTGCTCACCGCGGTCACCGGATGCGCTTCCGAGCAGTCGCCACCGGCCGGGACGCCGTCGACGTCGGAGACCTCGACGGCGGAGTCGTCCACGGAGTCCGCGGAGCCCTCGATCACCCGGAACATCCCCCCGGAGCAGCGCGCGCACCTCGCAGAGCTGTCCGGCGAGCAGATCTGCCGCTTGGCCGACCCCGCCGACCTGGAGGCGCTGGCCTTCGCCGTGGAGCCCGGACGGCCGCGCGAGCTCGGCTTCGACCCGCCGGTGCGCGGCTGCGAGTTCGACGCCCGCTCCGGCGGCCGCTCGGTGCTGATCGGCGCTCAGCGGGAGGGCTTCGCCGAGCTGGGGCGGGACGAGGTCGAGCTGGGCGCGGCCCGCGGCACCAGGACGCTGCGCGCCAGCGACTGCACGATCTACGCAGGTGCGGCCGGTGCCACCCTGCAGATCTCGGTGACCGCGGCGGAAGCCGACTCGGACGACTGCGGCGTGGCGAAGCGCGTCGCCGAGTACGTGCTGCCCGCACTGGTCGGCTAGCCCCGGAATCCGCTGTGCGCCCGGGGTCCTAGACCGGCCTGCCGCCGGGTGGAACCGGTCAATTCGGCCGCTGCTTGTCACGACTGGAGAACGAGTCCACCAATTCGGGGAACGCCGAGCCGCCGGGTGTCGTCGAATCGTTCCGAACTGATGTGGGGACGAGTCGGGGGTTCGGATGGCCGAAAACCTCAAGGCGATTCCGGAGGAGATGAAGGCCTTCGAAGGTCTTCTGGAGCGGAACGCCGGGTATTTCAAGAAGATCGACGAGTGGGCGGAGAACACCGCGTCCGACACCAGCGGGTTCACCGGCCTGATGATGGTGCTGATCCCGGTCGTCGAAATGGTGACCGCGCTGTACGGCGAAACCCTGGAGTGGGCCAACAGCGCGCTGTTGAAGGTCAAGGAAGATCTGGCTGACGCCTCCGCGGAGTACGAGGAGATCGAGCAGAAGATCGTCGGGGTCTTCCAGAAGATCCAGGCCGAGCTCGACGACATCAAGATCTGAGGAGGACGGGAATGGCATCGTTCGCAGACGCCGAAGACCCGATGGGGGTCCTCACGGCGGATCCGAGCCAGAGCAACGCGGAATCGCAGAAGCAGGCGATCGAGGACGCCGGCTGGCAGGTGCAGGCGGTCAACTGGGTCTACGAGAAGGTCACCGGCCAGAACCTCATCGAGACGCTGATCTCGCCGATCACCGGCGACTTCTCGAAGATCGAGACCAACGCCGAGGCCTGGGGGCAGGTCGGCGACGCGCTGCGCGCCATCCGGAAGAACCTGAACCAGGGCATCAGCGATCTGCGCGAGAGCTGGGACGGTTCCGGTGCGATCGCGTTCGAGACGCTGCTGGTCTCCACCTGGACCGTGGCGCTCGAGGGCGACGCCATGCTGGCGCAGCTGATCGGCCAGGGCTTCCAGAAGGCCGCGGACATGTCGCGGAAGATGACCGACAAGGCCCTGGAGCTGATCAAGAAGCTGGTCGACCGGCTGATCGAGACCGCGGCCACCGGGTGGATCCCGGTCGCGGGCTGGGCCAACGTGGTGCGCAACGTCGAGAAGTGCGTCGAGATCGTGATGGCGATCCTGGAGCTCTTCGAGGCGCTGCAGCAGATGTACGACTCGGTGGTGCAGCTGGTCGAGTCGATCAAGAACGCGGGCACCAACCTGGCCAAGATCAAGGACGCCAACAGCCTCGGCGACGCGGTCAACATCGGCCTGCAGGCCAAGGACGACGTCACCGCGGTGTCCGAAGCCGCGACCGGGGTGAAGAACTCCGCGACGGGCGTCAAGGACGCGACGACCGGAGTGAAGGACGCCACGACCGGCGGGAACGGCGACGGCAACGGTGGGAACGGCGACGGCAACGGCACCGGGAACGGTGGCAACGGCGATGGTTCCGGCGGGGACAACGGCGGCACGGGGTCCGGTGGCGGCAACGGCGGCTACCAGACGCTGGCGTCCGGCAGCCTGTGATCGGGAGGATGACGCGACGTGAGTGACGACTGGAAGACCCCGGAGATCCGCGACGCCGAGGCGATGCTCGAGGAGCGCATGCGCCAGGCCGAGGAGGTGCTGGACCGGGTCAGCCGGTACGAGGCGGAGCTGCCGGAGATCAAGCTGACCGACGACCAGATCGAGGACATCGAACAGCGCATCCGCTCCGGCCAGGCCCCGCCGGAGATCGCGGCGCTGCAGGCGCGCATCGACGCGGGCGAGTTCACCTGGCAGGACATCGCCAGCGGCGAGGCGCTGCACGACGAATCGGTCCAGGCCGCGTTCGCCAAGAGCGTGGAGAACGCACAGCAGGCCAAGGAGTTGCTGGACGCCGGATACGATGCGGCGACGGTCATCAACAACGACCCGAACCGCGCGCCGGAGGACACCTACGACGACGAACCGCCGGATTCGTTCCTGCGGTGAGGGACTGAGTGATTCGACTATGAACCGCAAGACCCTGATCGGCATCACCATCGGCTGGGGCGTCCTGGTCGCCGCGGTCTTCGCGGTGCTCCTGGGCATGGCGATGTTCAGCGGCACCTCGCTGGCGAAGGCGGACACGGCGGACGGCTCCACCGGCCCGTACTACCGCTGGGACGGCGAGCCGATGCTGATCACCAGCACGCAGAGCAACAAGTCCGCGGTGTGCAAGGTCGTGCCGGACGAGGGCGAGGCGCGCGACATCTCCACCTACCGCGCCGAGGGGCGCCGGTACGTGGACCCGGTCACCCCGTGGTTCTCCGGCGGGGCGCGGATGTCGTGCACGACCCCGGTGAAGATCCGGGTCGGTTCCGAGGTCACGAGCTACGAGCTGTTCGCCAAGAACCGCGTGGTGCAGATCGGTGCCGCCGTCATCGCCGCCGGTCCGTTCCTGGCGGTGAGCGTCTTCGGTCTCGGCAGCCGCAAGGCGCGAGCCTGACCGACCAGCGCGAACGGCCCGTCCACCACCGGTGGGCGGGCCGTTTCGCCGTCAGCCGAGGGCGAGGGCGCCGCCGGTGACGGCCGCCCAGATCAGCATCGCGAGGCCGGTGTCGCGCAGCGCCGGGATCAGCGCACGTCCCTGCGCGCCGCTGATCACCGCGCGCAGCGGGACGACGAGCGGCAGGAGCGCGGCGAAACCGAGCAGCACCCACGAGTTCCGCAGCCCGATCAGCACGGTGATCAGGAACGGGACCAGCGCGAGCGCGACGTAGAGGGTGCGGGTGTCCCGGTCGCCGAGCAGCACGGCCAGGGTGCGCTTGCCGGTGACGCGGTCGGACGGGATGTCCCGCAGGTTGTTGGCCACCAGCACCGCGCAGGACAGCGCGCCGACGCCCACCGCGGCGCCGATGCCGAAGCCGGTGATCTTCCCGGCCTGCACGTACATCGTGCCCAGCACCGCGATCAGTCCGAAGAAGACGAACACGGCCAGCTCGCCGAACCCGGCGTAGCCGTAGGGCCGCTTCCCGCCGGTGTAGAACCAGGCACCGGCGATGCAGAGAGCGCCGATCGCGAGCATCCACCACTGGCCGCTGCGGAAGAGCACGCCCAGACCGGCGACCGCGGCCAGCCCGAAGCAGGTGAAGGCCGCGGTGCGCACCGCGGCCGGCCGGGCGGCGCCGGAGCCGACCAGGCGGAACGGGCCGACCCGGTCGTCGTCGGTGCCCCGGATGCCGTCGGAGTAGTCGTTGGCGAAGTTCACCCCGATGATCAGGAACATGGAGACCAGGAGGGCGAGGACCGCGGTCAGCGGGTCGAACCCGTCGACCCCCGCGGCGGCGCCGGTCCCGGCGAGCACCGGCGCGATCGCGTTCGGGAAGGTGCGGATCCGAGCTCCCTCGATCCACTGCGCAACAGTCGCCATGTGAGCCATCTTCGCGCACCGGGGTCACCCGCTCGTGGCAGCCTCCCCCGGATCAGCCCCGGAACAGGGCCGCCAGCGCCCGCCGGTCCGGCTTGCCCGGGCCGCGCAGCGGCAGTTCCGGGAGGAAGGCGAAGCGCTTCGGCGCGGCGGCGGCGTTGAGCCGCGCGCGGACGGCGGCGCGCAGTTCCGGCTCGGCCGGTGGCCGGTCCCGGTCGGTCGGCACGACCGCGGCGACCACCGCCTGCCCCCACTCGGGGTCGGGGACGCCGAGCACGCACGCCTCGCGGACGCCGGGCTGCTCGGTGAGGACCCGTTCCACCGGCAGCGGGGCGACGTTGACCCCGCCGGTGATGATCATGTCGTCGGCGCGCCCGAGCACCTCCAGCCGCCCGTCCTGCCAGCGGCCGAGGTCGCCGGTCCGGAACCAGCCGCCGGTGAACGCGGCGGCGTCCGGCCGGTGGCGGTACCCGCGGGCCAGCATCGGCCCGCTCAGCAGCACCGGCCCGGTCTCGCCGTCGACGCGGACCTCCGCGACGTCCAGCGGCTGCCCGTCGTACACGCACCCGCCCGAGGTCTCGCTCATGCCGTAGGTCGTGGTCACGCGGATGCCGTCGTCCAGGGCCCGGCGCAGGAGCGCGGGTGGGGTCGCGGCACCGCCGAGCAGCACCGCGTCGAACTCTCGGAGCGCGGCGAGACCGTCCCCGCCTGCGTTGATCAGCCGGGACAGCTGGGTGGGCACCAGCGCGGTGTAGTGCGGGCCGTCCGCGGCGAGGACGCGCTGCGCGGCTGCGGCGAAGCGGTCCGGGCGGAAGCCGTCGGCGGTGTCCACGGCGTCCGGGCGGGTGCCCGCGAGCAGCGCCCGGACCAGGACCTGGATCCCGGCGATGTGGTGCGCGGGCATCGCCAGCAGCCAGTGGCCGGGCCCGCCGAGCCTGCGGTGGGTGGCCTCGGCGGAGGCGCGCAGCGCGGAGGCCGCCAGCAGCACGCCCTTCGGGGCGCCGGTGGAGCCGGACGTGGCGATGACCAGCGCCGTCGGATCCTCGGCGGAGTCCTCTGCGCTGGTCAACGGCCCTGCCAGCGCTTCGGTCAGGCTGCCGTCGCCCCCCTGGACCGGGAGCAGCGCCGGGCCCTCGCCGTTCAGCGCCCGCTCCAGCGCGGGCAGGACGTCCAGCGCGCCCGCTCCCGGCGGCACGGGCAGCGGCTGCAGGGATCTCGACATGCGCTCCATTGTCGGTCGGCTCGCGAGCGGCGCCCGCGTGATTCCCGGCATCGATCACCTGTTCTAGCGATCAAGTGTTCGAACCGGCCGGTCGATCTAGTGGGTACGCGCTTGGAGAGGAGTTGCCGATGTTGGTTCTGATCGTGCTGGTGCGCGCAGCCGACGGTGGTCGGGTTCGCGCGGGCGAGGGCTCCGGATGTGGTCCCGCGACCCCCGGCCCCGGAGCCGCGCGGCCGAACGGCCGCGCGGGCGGAGCTCGGGGGCCGTCCGGCTCAGAAGTACCAGGGGAAGGCGGACCAGTCCGGGGTGCGCTTCTGCAGGAAGGCGTCGCGGCCCTCGACGGCCTCGTCGGTCATGTAGGCGAGGCGGGTGGTCTCACCGGCGAAGAGCTGTTGGCCGACCAGTCCGTCGTCGATGGCGTTGAACGCGTACTTGAGCATCCGCTGGGCGGTCGGGGACTTGCCGTTGATCTCGCGGGCCCACTGCAGCGCGGTGGTCTCCAGCTCCTCGTGCGGGACGACCGCGTTGACCATGCCCATCTGGTGCGCCTGCTCGGCGGTGTAGGGGCGGCCGAGGAAGAAGATCTCGCGGGCGAACTTCTGGCCGACCTGGCGGGCGAGGTAGGCCGAGCCGAAGCCGCCGTCGAAGCTGCCGACGTCGGCGTCGGTCTGCTTGAACTTGGCGTGCTCGGCGCTGGCGAGCGTGAGATCGCACACCACGTGCAGGCTGTGCCCGCCGCCCGCGGCCCAGCCCGGCACCACCGCGATGACGACCTTGGGCATGAACCGGATCAGCCGCTGCACCTCCAGGATGTGCAGCCGCCCGGCGCGGGCCGGGTCGACGGTGTCGGCGGTCTCGCCGTCGGCGTACTGGTACCCGGAGCGACCGCGGATCCGCTGGTCCCCGCCGGAGCAGAACGCCCAGCCGCCGTCCTTGGCGGACGGGCCGTTCCCGGTGATCAGCACGCAGCCGACGTCGCTGGTCATCCGCGCGTGGTCCAGGGCGCGGTACAGCTCGTCGACGGTGTGCGGGCGGAAGGCGTTGCGCACCTCGGGACGGTCGAACGCGATGCGCACGGTGCCCTTCCCGGGGCCGTCCTCGACGCAGCGGTGGTAGGTGATGTCGGTGAAGTCGAAGCCCGCCACGGGCTCCCACGAAGCCGGATCGAACAGCTCAGAGACACGGGGATTCTGCACACCTGGGACAATAGGCGCAGCAAGTGCTCGGCGCGGGGGCCTCCCCGCAGCAGCCCGGCACCTGCGCGGACCACGGCGAGGAGGAGCATGGACTGCTCCGCCGGGGTCCGCCAACGAGGTTCAGAGGTGATGGGTTGAATCCGTCCACGGCTCAGGCTGAGGTCATCGTCGACGAGCTCGTCCGCAACGGGGTGCGGCAGGTGGTGCTCTCCCCGGGATCCCGCAACGCACCTCTCTCTTACGCACTGCACAAGGCCGACCACGCTGGGCGGTTGCGGCTGCACGTGCGTATCGACGAGCGCAGCGCGGGGTTCCTGGCCCTGGGGCTGGCCGCGCGCGCCCAGTCACCGGTGGCGGTCGCCTGCACGTCGGGGACGGCGGCGACGAACCTGCACCCGGCGGTCAGCGAGGCGTTCCACTCCGGGGTGCCGCTGATCGTGCTGACCGCGGACCGGCCGCCGGAGCTGCGGGCCGCGGGCGCCAACCAGACCATCGACCAGCACCGCCTGTTCGGCTCCGAGGTCCGGCTGTTCGACGAGCTCGCGGTCGCCGAGGAGCGGCCCGGGCAGAACGCCTACTGGCGGAGCCAGGTGTGCCGCGCCTGGCAGGCGGCGCGGGGCGAGGTCCGGGGCGGCCCGGTGCACCTGAACCTCCCGTTCCGGGAACCGCTGGTGCCCTCCGGGGACGACCACTGGTGCGAGTCGCTGGACGGGCGCCCGGACGGTGCGCGGTGGACCGACGGCTCCGACCTCGGGCGGGTGCCCAGCGAGCTGTCCCGCGTCCGCGCCCGGCACGGGCTGGTGCTGGCGGCGGACTCGGGCGTCGACGGTGCCGGGGAGTGGGGCGAGCGGTACGGCTGGCCGGTGCTGTCCGAGGTCGGCGCGGTGGGCGTGCCCGGCTCCGCGGTGATCAGCACCGGGATGTGGCTGCTCGGCCTGCCGGAGTTCCTCCGGGAGCACCGGCCGGAGCAGGTCCTGTGCGTCGGGCGGCCGACGGTGTTCCGGCAGGTGCAGCGGTTGCTGGCGGACACCGGGGTGGAGGTGCTGCTGGCGCACGGCGGGGTCGACTGGCCCGCGCCCGCGCACAACCTGCGGGAGGTCGCGGACACCTTCGGCCCGACGGCGACCCCGGCCGACCCGGACTGGCTGACCAGCTGGCAGCAGGCCGACCAGAAGGCCTCCGCCGCGCTGCACGCCGCGCTGGACCTGGAGCGCTGGCCGAACGGTCCGGTGGTGGCGCGATCGGTGGTGGACGCCTTACCGGAGCACGCGCTGCTGGTCCTGGGCTCGTCCAACCCGACGCGCGACGTCGCGCTGGCCGCGCGGCAGCGGCCCGACGTGGTCGTGCACCGAAACCGGGGCGTGGCCGGGATCGACGGCACCATCTCGACCGCGATCGGCGCGGCCATCGCCCACGGGCGACCGGCCTACGCGCTGCTGGGCGACCTGACCTTCCTGCACGACAACAACGGCCTGGTGCTCGGGCCGCACGAGTCGCGACCGGACCTGACGATCGTCGTGCTCAACGACGACGGCGGCGGCATCTTCTCGCTGCTGGAGCAGGGCAGCCCGGAGCACCGCGAGTCGTTCGAGCGGATCTTCGGCACGCCGCACGGCACCGACCTCGGGCAGCTCTGCGCCGCGCACGGCGTCGAGCACCAGCTGGTGCACCAGCAGTCCGAGTTCGTCGAGGCGTTGAAGTGGCGGCCGGGGCTGCGCGTGGTCGAGGTCCAGGCGGACCGGGCCGCGCTGCGGTCGGTGCACGAGCGCCTGCAGACCGCCGTCCGCTCCGCGCTGCTGGGCTGACCGCTTCCCAGCTCGTGGGACGGCCGGTGCCGGACCGGTCCCGGCCGGTTCGCGCAGCTGGCAGCACCTCGCGATGGCCCCGTCGGAGTGATTCGCGGATTCCGCGGCACTCTGGGAAAAACGTGCCGACGGAAAAACCCGCCCGCTGGTCACGACCTTCTCTAGGCTCCGACCGGAGCACGATTTTCGAGGAGGTGGCAGGTGTTCCGACGACACGGCCTGCGAGCGGTGGCCGCGGCCTGCTGTGCGACAGCGCTTTTCGCACCCCCGGCGCTGGCCGGAGGTGACGGACCTGGTGCGCCCGGCGCGGGCGACGAGTACTTCCCCGGCTACGGCAACGGCGGGTACGACGTCTCGCACTACGACATCCAGGTCCGCTACCAGCCCGCGGACGACCACCTGCGGGGCACCACGACGATCGTCGCGAAGCCGACGCAGAACCTGACCGCGTTCAACCTCGACTTCGCGCTGACGCCGAAGTCGGTGCGGGTCAACGGGTTGCCCGCGCAGTTCTCCCAGAACGGCACCGAGCTGACGGTGACCCCGGCGGAGACGCTGCCGGAGGGCAGCCTGGCGACCTTCGTCGTCGAGTACGAGGGCGTGCCGTCCACGGTGGAGGTCGACGGGCTCAACCCGTGGATCCGCACCTCCGACGGGGCGCTCGCGGTCGGCCAGCCGGAGATCTCCGCCTGGTGGTTCCCGGGCAACGACCACCCGCGGGACAAGGCGACCTTCGACATCTCGGTCACCGTGCCGGACGGCACCGAGGCCGTCGCGAACGGCGTGAACACCGACCGGAGCAGCCTGGCCGGGTGGACCACCTGGAAGTGGCGCACCACCAAGCCGACCGCCACCTACCTGGCGTTCTTCGGCGCCGGGCAGTACGAGATCAACCAGCGGACCGGCGCGTTCGGGCAGCCCTACGTCTCCGCCTACTCGGACGGGCTCGGCGAGCTCGAAGGCCCGGCGAAGGCGAGCGTGGAGCGCACCCCGGAGGTCCTGGAGTTCCTGAGCGGCGTGCTCGGCGAGTACCCGTTCGAGGCGCAGGGCGGCCTGGTGTCCTCGGAGGGGATGAACTTCGCGCTGGAGAACCAGACCCGGCCCACCTACAGCCACCTGTTCTTCCGCGACGGGGCGAACACCTCGGTGGTGGTGCACGAGCTCGCGCACCAGTGGTTCGGCGACTCGGTCTCGGTGGACACCTGGCGCAACATCTGGATCAACGAGGGCTTCGCGTCCTACGCGGAGTGGCTCTGGTCGGAGGCACAGGGCACCGGCACCGCGCAGGAGCTGTTCGACCACTACTACGCGCAGTACCCGGCCGACGACCCGTTCTGGCAGGTCACGCCGGGTGACCCGGGCAAGGAAGCGGTGTTCGACGGCGCGGTCTACGACCGAGGCGCGATGACGCTGCAAGCCCTGCGCAACGTGGTGGGCGACGAGGTCCTGCTCGACATCGTCCGCACCTGGGTGGCGGAGAAGAAGTACAGCACCGGCACGGTCGAGGAGTTCATCCAGCTCGCGGAGCAGAAGTCCGGCAAGCAGCTGGACGACCTGTTCAACGCCTGGCTGTTCACCAAGGGCAAGCCCCCGGTCGGCGAAGCCACCGGAGTCCCCGCCAGCGCCCTCCGCATCCAGGCCGCCCCGCCCGCAGCGGTGGCGGAGCTCGACCGAACCCACGCCCTCCTGCACCACGATCACTGACCGGTCGAGGATTTCCAGGCTCGTTCTGCGTAGCGGTGCGGGTAAGCGGAACCTCAGGGGCTTTCTCGCTGCGGGATCCCGTTTTCGTGTACGGGGACCAGTACACGGCAAACGGGCTGTCCTCGCGAGAAAGCCTCTGAGAACTCGCTCGATCGTCGCGGTGGCGGTTTTTACCGCTGGAAGCAGCTTCGCCGCTTAGTGGAGGCCTTCCAGGGCTTCGCGGACCGGGAGGAGCTTCGCCTCCGCTTCCGCGACCTCCAGGTCCGGGTCGGAGTCGGGGACGATCCCGCACCCGGCGAACAGCCGCACCTTGCCGCCGCTGCGGCCGGTTTCCCCACCGGGCGCAGCGGCGTTCTCCACCTGGGCGCAGCGGAGGGCGACGCCGAGCTCGCCGTTGCCGCTGCCGTCCAACCAGCCGACCGGCCCCGCGTAGCGGCCCCGGTCCATCCCCTCCAGCTCGCTGATCAGCCGCACCGCGTCCGCGGTGGGCGTGCCGCCGACCGCCGCCGTCGGGTGCACCGCGGCGGCCATGCGCAGGAGCGTCGCCACCCGGCCGTCCGCGTCGCTGAGCTTGCCCTCGACGTTCGTGGCCAGGTGCAGCACGTTGCGCAGCTGGAGCACCTCCGGCTCGTCGGGCGCGGTCAGGTCGCTGCAGAACGGGCGCAGCCGCACGGCCAGGGACTCCGCCGCGTAGGCGTGCTCGTTGCGGTTCTTCTCCGACGACAGCAGCTCCGCGGCGAGCTGCTCGGTGCTGTGGCCCTCGCGCGGCCAGATCGTGCCCGCCAGCACCCGGGAGCGGACTTCGTAGCCCGTCCGCTCCAGCAGCAGCTCCGGGGTGGCCCCGACCAGCCCGTCGACCGCGAAGGTCCAGCACGACGGGTAGCGGGCGGCCAGGTTGTGCAGCAGGAACCGCGCGTCCAGCGGTTCCGACGTGGTGGCCAGCAGGTCGTGCGCGAGGACCACCTTCGCCAGGCCGTCGGGCTGCTGCATCCGGCGGACGGCTTCGGCCACCGCCTGCCGGTAGCCGGTCGCGGAGAGCTGCCCGTCACCGTAGGAGACGGTGCCGGGCGGGTGGACCGGTTCGGGGTCGACCGGCTCGGCCGGACCGTTGCCGATCGTGGTGATCCAGCGCACCCCGTCGCGCTCCCCGATGACGACCTCGGGGACCACCAGCACCGAGTCCCCGGGGTCGTCGGCGAAGGCCAGGCTGGCGAACGCGACCGGGCCGCAGCCGGGCAGGCCCACCGCGTCGAGCACCTCGGTCCGCTCGCACAGCTGCCGCCACCAGGCGTCGGCCTGGCTGAAGCGGTCCGGACCGGCCACGTCGAGGCGGGCCGCGCAGCCCCAGCCGACCAGTCCGGCGCCGTCGCGGACCCAGCTCAGCGCCGACCCGCCGGGCAGCAGTTCCAGCAGCGGGCGGTCGTGTCGGGGGTCACCTGGTTCCAGCCGGCGGGTCCGCGCCACCAGCAGCCGCGATGTAGTCGCCACTCCTGGAGGGTATGCGGCGGGCTCGAGGAGGCGGACGCCCCCGAAGCCGCGCGGGCCCGCGACGGCGGGGCGCTTACAATCGGTCACCGTGGCGAGCGACGCGGTGGCAGCGAACGCGGCCGACTCGGTGACCGGTTCCAGCACGGAAGGTGACCAGCCGGTTGCGCGACCGGCGCGCCGCAAGGGCTGGTTGCGCGCCGCCCGCGGTGTCCTGGTGCTGGGCGTGCTGATGACCGCGATGGGCGTGTCCATCATCATCGCCTGCTTCATCAACGACCGGACCATCGAGGAGTCCAAGGGCGAGGCGGTCGCGGAGGTGGTCGACACCTCGCTGACCCGGACCGCAGTGCGCTTCAACACCGACGAGGGCCGCGTCTACATCCCGCCGAACGGCGTCCTGTACCCGGCCGACCTGCAGACCGGGCAGCTGGTGCGGGTGGAGTTCGACTCGCGCAACCCCGACCTGGTGCGGGTGGCGGGGCGCAACGCGATGCTGTCGCTGCTGCCGGTGGGCAGCATGCTGGCGGTCGTGTGGGCGGTGCTGCTGCCGCTGTACTGGCTCTTCCGCCGCTCGGCCAACCGCTGAGGCGGCGTCGTCCAGGGGCTGTTGTCCCGCGATTTCCACGAGGTTCCCCCAACCTCGTCCTGCGTGGCGGAGCGGGGTGCGAGGGTGGGCTACGCGCCTGCGGCGCATTGCGACACCTGACGGCCGGTGCAGTTCGCCCTTCGCGGCTGCGGTCCACGGGCAGGATGAACAAGTTCAATGAGGTTTTTCCAACCTCGTTCTGGGTGGCGGTGCCGGTGGCGGAACCTCAGCGCCCGCCTGGACTCCGGGTGCCCAACTTGATGTATGCCAATACACGGCAGTTGGGCCGTCCTCGCCAGGCGAACGCTGAGAACCCGCGGCGGTGCGAGCTGCGAGGGTGGGTTATGCGCCTGCGGCGCATGCGACACCTGCCGTCCGGTGCCGGTCGCCCTTCGCAGCTGCGGTCCACGGGCAGGATGAACAAGTTCAATGGAAATCAGACCTCTGATTTCCATTGAAATCGCGGAGGTTCTCCGCAGCCCGGGCTGCCTGTTCGCGTCCTTCGGCGTTCGGTGAGACCGCAGTTTCAATTGAAACTGTGGTCGGACTGCGTGCGGCGGGAGCTGGGGAGCAGGCTTCCCTAACCCGGTCGGGTGGTGTGACACTGGACCTGCCCCGACGGACGCCAGTGCGGTCGGATCCCCGGCGCTGGGAGTCGGCCCCGGGCTGCGAGGTCGCCATGATGAACGTCCGGGAAGCGCGAGCGGGCGCAGCGGATGTGCAGCAGTGGGTGCTCGGTGCGCCATCGATGTCCACTGTGGATCGATCGGTGCCGGGCGGGGTGCTCGCCGCTGAACTCTCCCAGTACTGCGCGATGCTGGGCGACGACGTGCTGATCCTCGCGCACCGGTTGAGCGAGTGGGGTGTCCGCGCGCTGGAGCTCGAGGAGTCCGCGGCACTCGGCGGAATCGCGCTGGACCTCTTGGAGCAGGCGCGGATCCTGCTGCACCGCGCGGGCGAGGTCGAGGGCGCGGGGCGGGACGAGGACCGCCTGGCCTACTTCCGCCCGGCCGAGGACTTCCGCAACGTCCGGCTCGTCGAGATCGACTGCGGTCCCGGCCCGGGCGGCGACTTTCCCGCCACCGCGGCCCGGTTGCTGCTGTTCGCGGCGTGGCGGCACGCGGTGTTCGAGCGGCTGGCGGGCAGCCGGGACGCGGTGCTCGCCGCCCTGGCGGCGGGCTCGCTGAACCGGCTCGCGCGGCACCGCGACCACGCGGCCCAGTGGGTGATCCGGTTCGGCGACGCGGACGGGGATTCGGCGCGCCGGATGGCGGCCGGGATCCAGCGGGTGTGGCCGCTGACGGCGGAGCTGTTCGTCCCGCACCCGGTCGAGGCCCGGCTGGCCGACCTCGGCTGCGGGGTCGACCCGGCGCAGGTGCGCGACCAGGTGGGCGGTGTGCTGGACGAGGTCTTCTCGGTGGCCCGGCTCCAGCGCCCGGAACCGGCCGACTTCGGCGTGTTCGCCCGCCCCGGTGGCCGCGACGGGGTGCACACCGGCGACTTCGAGTTCCTGGTGGCCGACATGCAGTACCTGGCCAGGTCCGGCTGACCCGCCGGTGCGGCCCGCACCCAACAGCGCCGGGAGCCCCGACGGCGACCGGGGCGATTTCGCGCGAAACCGGTGCCCTCCCCGCGCGCGGAACGCCGGTTTCGCGCGAAATCGGCGTTTTCCGCCCCGCCGCCCGGCTACGCAGGCACGGTGCCGGGTGAGATTGAGTACTTTTCCCCAAGACCTCCGCGGGGGATCGGAGCAGAGTGATCCGGAGGAGCTCGGGAACCCGGGTTCGGCGCACGGCGTCGGACCGGTGTCCGCGGGCGAGGACACCGGTTTCGACGGCTGCTCGCGGCCGAGTGGAAGGACGACCCGACGTGGACGGATTTTGGGTGCAGGTGCTGATCGCACTGGTCGCGGGCGGGTGCGGGGCCGGAGTGGTGCTGGCGGCCCGCACCGGGAGACGGCGGCCCGCCCCCGTCGCGGTCCCGCAACCGGTCCAACCGCCGCCCGCCCAGGCGCAGCCGCCCGACCCCTGGTTGCACGACGTCCGCCGCTGCGAGCAGGCGGTGCACCGAGCGGGTTGCGCGGTCGACGCGGTGTCCTCGACCCGAGCCCGCCAGAACCTGCAGGCGGTGGTCCGCCGCATGGACGCCGAGCTCCCGAACGTCCGAGCACTCGCCGAACTGGGACGGGGCCTGACGGCCAGCGGCGCGGACGCAGCGGTGCTGCGCCGGGTCCGGGCCCAGCTCGTGGACGCGGCGGTCCGCTTCGGCATGATCACCGACCACGTCGTGGAAGCGGTGGTCGAACTGGTCGCCAACCCCGACCTGAACCGGATGCACCAGCAGGTGGTGGTCCTGCGGGACCAGTTCCCCCTCCTCCGCCCGATGTCAGCGGTCTTCGGCCCCAAACCGGCCGCAACCCCCACCAGAACCCTCGCCCCAGCAGCCTGACCCCACCCCAACCAAACCAAAACCTCACCAAGCCCCGGCGAACCTCACCAAGGCCGGGACAATCTCACCAAGGCCCGGTGAACCTCACTGGGGCCCGGTGAACCTCACCACGGCCGTGCGAGGGGTGGTGACGTCCGCAATTTCGATTGAAATTGCCTCACCTCGCCACTGGAGGTTTCGTCGAGAACGCTGGCAATTTCGGGCTCTTGTGATGTATCCGTGGGTGGTGTGAGCTGCTGTTTTGGTCTTGGATGTGGGGGCACGCCGTTGCTGCGTCTAGATTTCTGGCTTGCGAAGGCTTGAAATCTAGGGACGGAGTAACGGCGTGCCGGAGTCCAGTTTATGGCGTGCTTTGTTGGGGGTCGACAGGCGCACGGTGATCGAGGATGTGGCTTTCGACGAGGCCGCGGAGCGCGTGGTGGTGCATGTGCGTCCTCGTAAGCGCATGCGTGCGGTGTGCGGGCGGTGTGGGCGCTGGTGCGGGCGGTATGACCGAGGTGCGGGACGGCGTCGGTGGCGGGCCCTGGATTTGGGGACTGTTCAGGTTCATCTTGAGGCCGCCGCGCCGCGGGTGCGCTGCCGGGAACACGGCCCGGCCGTGGCGCGGCTGCCGTGGGCCCGTCATGGCGCGGGGCACACCTACGCCTTTGATGACACGGTGGCGTGGTTGGCGGTGCGCACGTCGAAATCGGCGGTATGCCAGCTGATGCGGATCGCCTGGCGCACAGTCGGGGCGATCGTGGCGCGGGTGTGGGCTGACACCGAAACCCAGATCGACCGGTTCGCGGGGTTGCGGCGGATCGGGATCGATGAGATCTCCTACAAGAGACATCACCGGTATCTGACGGTGGTGGTCGATCACGACACCGGGCGGCTTGTCTGGGCCGTCCCAGGGCACGATTCGGCGACGCTGAACCGGTTCTTCGACGTTCTCGGGGACGGCCGGGCCGCCGAGATCACGCATGTCTCTGCTGATGCGGCAGCCTGGATCGCCGACACCGTGGCCCGCCGGGCACCGAACGCGATCCGCTGCGCCGACCCGTTCCACGTGGTGGCCTGGGCCACTGAGGCCCTGGATACCGAGCGGCGGCGGGCCTGGAACGACGCCCGCGCCCTAGCCCGCATCGAAGGCAAACGAGGTGCCGGGCGCCCTAGGGCCGATTCCCCGGCCCGCCCCGGGCACGAGACAACCAAGAAGCTCAAAGATTCCCGCTACGCGTTGTGGAAGAACCCCGAAGACCTCACCGGAAACCAGCAGGCCAAACTGGCCTGGATCGCCACAACCGACCGCCGCCTCTACCGCGCCTACCTGCTCAAAGAAGGACTCCGGCACGCCTTCAAGATCAAAGGCGAGGCCGGGAAACAAGCCCTGGACAAATGGATCGGCTGGGCACGACGCTGCCGCATCCCCGTCTTCGTCAAACTACAGAAACGCATCGTCAAACACCGCACCGCGATCAACGCCGCCCTCGAACACGGCCTGTCCCAAGGACTGACCGAGTCCATGAACACCAAAATCCGCCTCATGACCCGCATCGCCTTCGGATTCCGCAGCCCCCAAGCCCTCATCGCCCTAGCCATGCTCGCCCACGGCGGACACCCACCCACCCTCCCCAAACGCGCCTAACCCACCCACAGAAGAAGCAGAAGAGCCCAATTTCGATTGAAATTGCAACACCACGCAAAGCAACCCCCACCGCTTTGAACCCAAAATCAACCCCCCACGCAACGTCACCCCTCCTCGCAAGGCCGCCCCCGGTATCACCACCGATCCCCAGGTCCCCACCCCCAGGTCCCCCCAACCCCCGAACCCCGCTCAGCTGTGGGCCACCGCCTGGTACCACCAGTCGTGCACGTCGGCGGCGACGCCGGGGGCGGCCACCAGGAGTCCGTCCAGCGGCAGGGGGTTCGGTTCGCCGCGGCGGTCCAGGACGGTGGCACCGGCTTCGGTGGCCAGCGCGAGCGCCCCGGCGACGTCCCACTCCTGGTAGGAGTCCAGCACCGCGGCCACCGCGTGACCGAGCGCGACCTGGGTGATGGCCAGCGCCGGGGAACCCAGCAGCCGGACGCCAACCTGCGCGCTGGCCGCGTTGGTGATGAACCGGTCCATGCCCCGCCAGGGGCCGGTCCTGGTCAGCTCGGTGCACACGATCCCGCCGCGCGTCTCGCGCTGTTCGCCCAGCCGCACCGGGGTTCCGTTCGCCCGCATGCCGCGGCCGCGGGCGGCGGCGTAGATCTGCGTGCGGTAGGGGTCGGCGACCACCCCGACCACCGGGCCGTGCTCGTCGAGCATGGCCAGGCTGTAGGTGCACCAGGGCAGCCCGGCGACGTAGTTGGCGGTGCCGTCGACCGGGTCGACGGACCAGCGGAACTTGGCCGTCCCGGCGCGGGCCGCCCAGTGCTCGGCGACGGTGGTCGGGGCCGCGTCGAACTCCTCGCCGAACACCGGGATCCCGGGGAACTCGTCGGCCAGCACCCGCCGGGTGTGCCGCTCCAGGGTGCGCCCGGTGTCGGTGACCCAGTCGAACGGGGACTCGGTCGGGGCGGGCTGCGCCCCGCGCCCCGCCGTCGCGATGATCACGTCGGCGGCGTCGTTGGCGAGTCGCCCGGCGACTTCGAACGCTCGCGAGACCAGCGCCGGGTCGCTCTGCGCGGGCGGGGTAGGCAGGACCGTCATGCCGCCCCAGGTTCCGTGCGGCGGGTGACCGGGGCGCAACGCTCAGGTGACAGCTGGTGGAGAGGCAGATCACGATTGCGGGTGGCCGGATCCGCCGCCCGCGGGCACGTCCGGGACGCGGCTTCGCCGGTGACGGTCGCGGAAACGACTTCTTCGGTTGCCGTTGGCGGTGCCGTCACGTGGCGGTCGACTGCTCGCCGACCCGGGGCGCGACCGTGTTGCGCGTGCGCATAGCGATCGTGACCGAGAGCTTCCTGCCGCAGATCAACGGGGTGACGAATTCGGTGCTGCGAGTGCTGGAGCACTTGCGGCGCCGCGGGGATTCGGCGCTCGTCATCGCGCCCGGCGCGGGTCCGGAGGAGTACGCGGGGTTCCCGGTGATCCGGCTGCCCGCGGTGGACCTGCCGGTGGTGTCGTCGTTGCCGATCGGTTTTCCGACCCGCCGGTTGCTGCGCGGGTTGCAGGGCTTCCGGCCGGACGTCGTGCACCTCGCGTCGCCGTTCGTCGTCGGGGCGCGGGGGTTGGCGGCGGCCCGGCGGCTGGGGGTGCCGACGGTCGCGGTCTACCAGACCGACGTCGCGGGTTTCGCCGCGTCCTACGGGCTCGGGCTGACCGCGCGGGCGGCGTGGCGGTGGATCCGGCGCCTGCACGGCGCGGCCGACCGGACCCTGGCGCCGTCGACCTGGGCCGTGGAAACGTTGCGGGAGCACGGGATTCCGCGCGTGCACCGGTGGGGGCGGGGCGTGGACACGGCGCGCTTCTCGCCGCAGCAGCGGGATCCGGGCTTGCGGCGGGAGCTCGTCGCGGACGGCGAGCTGCTGGTCGGCTACGTCGGTCGGTTGGCCCCGGAGAAGCGCATCGAGCGGTTGTCGGCGCTGAGCGGGGTGCCGGGCGTGCGGGTGGTCGTCGTGGGCGACGGCCCGGACCGCGACCGGCTGGCCGAAGCGGTGCCGGACGCGGTGTTCCTCGGCCAGCGGACCGGCGACGAGCTGGCGCGCATCTACGCCAGCCTCGACGTGTTCGTGCACACCGGGCCGCACGAGACGTTCTGCCAGGCGGTGCAGGAGGCGATGGCCTCGGGCGTCCCGGTCGTCGCCCCGGACGCGGGCGGGCCGCGCGATCTGGTCGACCACGGCCGCACCGGCTACCTGCTCCCGGCCCACGACGCCGACCTCCACGCCGGGGCGCTGCGCGCCGCGGTCGAGCAGCTGCGCGACGCCGACCGCCGCCGGAGGTTCGGCGCGGCTGCCCGCGAGGCGGTCGCGGGGCGGACGTGGCCCGCGCTGTGCCAGCAGCTGATCGGGCACTACGACGCGGTCGCCTCGGGGGAGCAGCCGCTGGCCGCGTGAGGGCAGCGCCGGGCTCGTCCGGTTCGCCACGTACGCTGCGGGTGTGTCTCGGGCAGGTTTGGACAAGGACCCTCGCGAAGTCGCCGCGATGTTCGACGGTGTCGCGCGCCGGTACGACTTGACCAACACCGTGCTGTCCTTCGGCCAGGACCGGCGGTGGCGGGAGGTCACCAGGCGGGCGCTGGCGCCCAAGCGCGACGAGCGGGTGCTCGACCTGGCTGCGGGCAGCGGGGTGTCGACCGAGGAGTTCGCCCGGTCCGGCGCCTGGTGCGTCGCCGCCGACTTCTCGCTGGGCATGCTGTCGGTGGGCCGCCACCGCGGGGTCCCGATGGTCGCGGCGGACGCGCTCCGGCTGCCCTTCGCCGACGAGTCCTTCGACGCGGTGACGATCTCCTTCGGCCTGCGCAACCTGGTCGACACCGCGGCCGGGCTGCGGGAGATGCAGCGCGTGGTGCGCCCGGGCGGGCGGCTGGTGGTGTGCGAGTTCTCCACGCCGACCTGGCAGCCGTTCCGCACGATCTACCTGAACTACCTGATGCGCGCGCTGCCGCCGATCGCCCGCGCGGTCTCGTCGAACCCGGACGCCTACGTCTACCTGGCGGAGTCGATCCGCGAGTGGCCGGACCAGCGCGAGCTGGCGGAGCTGATCGCCGAGTCCGGTTGGACCGACGTCGCCTGGCGGAACCTGACCAGCGGCGTCGTCGCCATCCACCGCGCGGTCAAGCCCTCCTGACAGCACCCCCGTACCGCGCCGACCAGCGGAGCCGCGGTACCGATCAGGTTGGTTGTGCAACCGGTGTTCCGGATGTGGTTCCCGGTGCGGGAGGTGAGCCGCGGGCCGATCAACGAGGCCGCGGCGAAACCGACCAGCTGCCCTAGGCCGCCCTGGCGCGCCGCCGCCGACGTCGTCCGGTCCCCTGCGGCCCTGCCGCTTTCTGAGCCCGTCCGATGGCCGCCACCTGGGGCGATGGTCACTCGGGTGGCGTAGCGCGAGGGGTCGATCGCGGCGTTTGTCCGGCCTAAACTCGGAGTTAGTGAACTCGTTCACAAGCGGGTTCCCGGTGCGGTCCGCCGGGAGGGGAGGGCCGCACCGCGCACTGCACTAGCTCAAGGAGTGTCATGACCAGCGCCACCAGCCGCCGCCGACCGGACGACGACGCCGAGGTGATCGTCGTCGGGGCCGGGCCGGCCGGATCGACGGCTGCGACGTACCTGGCCCGGGCGGGCCTGGACGTCCTGCTTCTGGAGAAGAGCGTCTTCCCGCGCGAGAAGGTCTGCGGCGACGGCATCACCCCGCGAGGCGTCAAGCAGCTCATCGACCTCGGCATCGACACCCGCGAGGAAGCGGGCTGGCTGCACAACCGCGGCCTGCGCGTGGTCGGCGGTGGCGTGGAGATCGAGCTGGACTGGCCGAGCCTGGCCAGCTTCCCGCCGTACGGGGTGGTGCGGCCCCGCAACGACTTCGACGACCTGCTCGCCCGCAACGCGCAGCGGGCCGGGGCGCGGCTGCTGCAGCAGACGACCGTGACCGGCGCGGTCACCGACGAGCGGACCGGCCGGATCACCGGGGTGACCGCCAAGGCCGGGCCGGAGCGCACCCCGGTCACCTACCGGGCGCCGCTGGTGCTGGCCTGCGACGGGGTCTCCGCGCGGCTGGCGCTGTCGGTCGGCATCGAGAAGCGCGAGGACCGCCCGATGGGGGTGGCCGTGCGGCGCTACTACACCAGCCCCCGGACCAAGGACGACTTCCTGGAGTCCCACCTGGAGCTGTGGGACCGCTCGGACCCGGCCAGGCCGACGCTGCTGCCGGGCTACGGCTGGATCTTCGGCATGGGCGACGGGACGGTGAACGTCGGGCTGGGCATCCTGTCCACCTCCAAGGCCTACGGCAAGACCGACTACCGGCAGCTGCTGCGCTCCTGGCTGGACGGCACCCCGGAGGAGTGGGGCTTCCGCGAGGAGAACGCGACCGGCCGGGTCGGCGGCGCCGCGCTGCCGATGGGCTTCAACCGGACGCCGCACTACCGCAACGGGTTGCTGCTGGTCGGTGACGCGGGCGGGATGGTCAATCCGTTCAACGGCGAGGGCATCGCCTACGCGATGGAATCCGCCGCGCTGGCGGCCGAGTGCGCGGTGCACGCGCTGGCCCGGCCGACCGCGTTCTCCCGGGAGCAGGCGCTGCGCCGGTACCCGGCGGCGGTGCAGCAGGCGCTGGGCGGTTACTTCCGGCTGGGGAACATCTTCAGCAAGTTGATTGGCAATCCGGTGGTCATGCGGGCGGCCACGAAGCACGGTCTACCGAGGACCACGTTGATGCGTTTCGTGTTGAAGCTGCTGGCAAATCTCTACGACGCGAAGGACGGCGACGCGATGGACCGTGTGATCAACGCCACTACTCGCCTCACCCCTAGCGCCTGATGGCACAAGTCTGGTCAGATGTGCACGCAAGTGTGCGAGAGGTCATAAAGTTAGGTTCGCCTCACTACAGAGACGATACGTTCGACCGCATAGAGTGTGGACCAACGCCCGAGACGTGACCTGCGTCTCGGCGGGGGCCGACGATATGCCCCGCAGAACGCGGGGATGATCCGGAGGGCAGCGGAATGCTCGATCCCTACATCCCGCTCGTACTGATGTTCGCGCTGGCGCTCGGCTTCGCGCTCTTCTCCGTCGCGATCGCTCCGCTCGTCGGCCCCCGCCGCTACAACAAGGCGAAGCTGGACGCCTACGAGTGCGGCATCGAGCCCTCGCCGCAGCCGGTGATCGGCGGCGGCCGGATGCCGGTCGCCTACTACCTGACCGCGATGTTGTTCATCCTCTTCGACATCGAGATGGTCTTCCTCTACCCGTTCGCGATCTCCGCCGACGCCCTGGGCCTGTTCGGCGTCGTCGAGATCGTGCTCTTCATCGCCACCGTCGGCTTCGGCTACGTCTACGTCTGGCGCCGCGGCGGACTGGACTGGAACTAGGGAACTTCGCGCGGCGACTGGGAAGGAGTGCCAGGTGGGACTTGAGCAGCAGTTGCCCAACGGGATCCTGTTGGCCAACGTCGAGAAGCTCGTCAACTGGACGCGGAAGACCTCGATGTGGCCCGCGACGTTCGGGCTGGCCTGCTGCGCCATCGAGATGATGACGGTCGGCGGGTCCCGCTACGACATCGCCCGGTTCGGCATGGAGCGGTTCTCCGCCACCCCCCGGCAGGCCGACCTGATGATCGTGGCCGGTCGGGTCACCAACAAGATGGCGCCGGTGCTGCGGCAGATCTACGACCAGATGCCGGAGCCGCGCTGGGTGCTGGCGATGGGCGTGTGCGCCTCCAGCGGCGGCATGTTCAACAACTACGCCGTGGTGCAGGGCGTGGACCACGTGGTGCCGGTGGACATGTACCTGCCGGGGTGCCCGCCGCGGCCGGAGATGCTGCTGGACGCGATCCTCAAGCTGCACGCCAAGATCATGGACGAGCCGATCAACGCCAAGCGCGCGCAGCTGAAGCTGGAGAGCGGTGAGCGCACCCCGATGATCCCGTCCTCCGAGCGGTACGCGCCGAAGAACGAGGCGCAGCGGCGGCGCGTGGCGCGCAAGCAGGTCGCGCAGCGCCGGGAAATGGGCTCCGATCCGTCGCTGGGGGCGTTCGCGGATTCGCCGCAGCGGCCCCGCGAGCTCAAAGCGGGCAGGTGAGTTCGGTTGGCTGACAACGAATCCAAGCAGACCTGGGCGGTCGAACCGGCCCGGCCGCAGACCGGTCCGGTGGCCGGTCGCGCGCGGCGGGGCATGTTCGGCGTGCGCGGCACCGGGGACACCTCGGGCTACGGCGGGCTGCGGTTGCCCGCCTACGTGCCGCCCGCCGCGGAGCGCCCCTACGGCGGCTGGTTCGACGAGGTGGCCGACGCGCTGCTCGCCGGGCTCGGCGAGCGCGGGCTGCCCGCGGACACCGTGCAGCAGGTGACCGTCGACCGCGGGGAGATCACCTTCTACGTGCGCCGCGAGCACCTGCTGGAGGTCTGCCGGACGCTGCGCGACGACCCCGCGCTGCGGTTCGAGCTGTGCAGCTCGGTGTCGGGCGTGGACTACGGGCCGGAGGTGCCGCAGCGGCTGCACTCGGTCTACCACCTGACGTCGATGACCTACCGGCGGCGGATCCGCGTCGAGGTCGCGGTGGACGTCGAGGACCCGCACGTGCCGTCGGTGGTCGAGGTGTACCCGACCGCGGACTTCCAGGAGCGCGAGGCCTGGGACATGTTCGGGATCGTCTACGACGGGCACCCGGCGCTGACCCGGATCCTGATGCCGGACGACTGGGACGGCCACCCGCAGCGCAAGGACTACCCGCTGGGCGGCATCCCGGTGGAGTACAAGGGCGCCGAGATCCCGCCACCCGACCAGCGCAGGGCGTACTCGTGATGGCGACCAGGTTTTCCGCGACAGCAACGGGGATCAGCACTCCGGTCCCCGTTGAAATCGCGTTCCCGGAGGGCGGCGGCACCGCGGAGAGGTGTTGGAGATGAGTACCGAATCACTGGCCGGTACCGGGTTCGGCCCCGAGGCGGCCGAGGCGCGGGAGACGACGGAGGGCCGGGTCTACACCGTCACCGGTGGGGACTGGGACGAGTTCATCGACGAGACCGCCGGTGAAGAGCGCGTCGTCATCAACCTCGGCCCGCAGCACCCGTCGACGCACGGCGTGCTCCGGCTGGTGCTGGAGCTGGAGGGCGAGACCGTCACCAAGGCCCGCTCGGTGATCGGCTACCTGCACACCGGCATCGAGAAGAACACCGAGTACCGGACCTGGACCCAGGGCGTCACCTTCGTGACGCGGATGGACTACCTGGCGCCGCTGTACAACGAGGCCGCCTACTGCCTCGGGGTGGAGAAGCTGCTCGGCATCGAGGCGCCGCCGCGGGCCCAGACGTTCCGCGTGATGCTGATGGAGCTCAACCGGATCTCCTCGCACCTGGTGTTCCTGGCGACCGGCGCGATGGAGCTCGGCGCGACCACCGGCATGACCTTCGGCTTCCGCGAGCGCGAGGAGGTCCTGCACCTGCTGGAGTTCCTCACCGGCCTGCGGATGAACCACGCGTTCATCCGACCGGGCGGCACCGCGCAGGACCTGCCGGAGGGCTGGCAGCAGAAGGTGCTGTCGTTCATCGAGGTGATGGACTCCCGGCTGCCCTCCTACGACAAGCTGTTCACCGGCCAGCCGATCTGGAAGCAGCGGCTCAAGGACGTCGGCTACCTGCCGCTGGACGGCGCCCTGCAGCTGGGCGTCACCGGCCCGCTGCTGCGCTCCGCCGGACTGGCCTGGGACCTGCGCAAGATCCAGCCCTACTGCGGCTACGAGGACTACGAGTTCGAGGTGCCGACCAGTACCGACGCCGACTGCTACGCCCGGTACCTGCTGCGGCTGGAGGAGATCCACCAGTCGCTGAAGATCATCCGGCAGTGCGTGGACAAGATGGAACCCGGCTCGCACATGGTCGACGACCCCAAGATCGCGTGGCCGTCGAAGCTGAGCATCGGGCCGGACGGCATGGGCAACTCGCTGGAGCACGTCCGCAAGATCATGGGTCAGTCGATGGAATCGCTGATCCACCACTTCAAGCTGGTGACCGAGGGCTTCGACGTGCCCCCGGGCCAGGTGTACGCGCCGGTGGAGTCGCCGCGCGGCGAGCTCGGCGTGCACCTGGTCTCCGACGGCGGCACCCGGCCGATGCGGGTGCACGTCCGGGAACCCAGCTTCGTGAACCTGCAGGCGATGCCCGCGATGTGCGAAGGCGGACTGGTGGCCGACGTGATCGCGGCGGTCGCCTCCATCGACCCGGTGATGGGCGGGGTGGATCGATGACCGAGCAGTTCGAGTTCACCACCGACAAGAATCAAGAGGACCACGAGACGGTGTCTGATTCTGGTGACACGTCGGTGTTCGACGCGAAGACCCGCGACGAGGCGCAGCAGATCATCGCGCGGTACCCGGAACCCCGGTCGGCGCTGCTGCCGATGCTGCACCTGGTGCAGTCGGTGCAGGGGCACGTCAGCGCGGCGGGGATCCAGTTCTGCGCCGAGCAGCTGGCGCTGTCCACCGCCGAGGTCAGCGCGGTCGCGACGTTCTACACCATGTACAAGCGCAAGCCCTGCGGCCAGCACCTGGTGAGCGTGTGCACCAACACGCTGTGCGCGGCGCTGGGCGGCGATGCGATCTACCGCAAGCTCAGCGACCACCTGGGCGTCGGGCACGACGAGACCGCGGGCACGCCGGGCGAGGAGGGCTCGATCACCCTCGAGCACGCCGAGTGCCTGGCGGCCTGCGACCTGGCCCCGGTGCTGCAGGTGAACTACGAGTACTACGACAACCAGACGCCGGAGCAGGCGCTGGAGCTGGTGAAGGCGTTGCAGCGCGGGGAGAAACCGGCCCCGACGCGCGGTCCGGCCTTGTCCGACTTCCGCGGTGCGGAGCGTCAGCTGGCCGGGTTCTTCGACGACCTCGAGTCCACTGTGGCGGGTCCGTCGGCGGCGGTCGAGACGCTGCGCGGCGCGCAGCTGGCCAACGAGCGCGGCTGGACCGCGCCGAGCATGCCCGACGACGTGGAACTGCCGCCGGTGCCGGAGAAGAAGTGAGGTTGTGGGCATGACCCAAGCTCCAATCAGCCAGTCCAGCATCAGCCCGGTGACGCCGGTCCTGACCAAGCGGTGGCTGTCGCCGAACTCCTGGACGCTGCGCACCTACGAGCAGCTGGAGGGCTACACCGCGCTGCGCAAGGCGCTGGCGGGCACCCCCGACCAGCTCGTCGAGCTGGTCAAGTCGGCCGGGCTGCGCGGTCGCGGCGGGGCCGGGTTCCCGTCCGGCGTGAAGTGGAGCTTCATGCCCAAGGAGCCCACCAAGCCGCACTACCTGGTCATCAACGCCGACGAGGGCGAGCCGGGCACCTGCAAGGACATCCCGCTGATGATGGCCGACCCGCACTCGCTGATCGAGGGCTGCATCATCGCCAGCTACGCGATGCGCGCCAACAACTGCATGATCTACGTGCGCGGCGAGGCGCTGCACCCGATCCGGCGGTTGAACAACGCGGTCCGCGAGGCCTACCAGGCCGGTTACCTGGGCAAGGACATCCTCGGCTCCGGGTTCGACCTGGACATCGTGGTGCACGCGGGCGCCGGCGCCTACATCTGCGGCGAGGAGACCGCGCTGCTGGACTCGCTGGAGGGCAAGCGCGGGCAGCCGCGGCTCAAGCCCCCGTTCCCGGCCGCCGCGGGCCTCTACGCCTGCCCGACCACGGTGAACAACGTCGAGACCATCGCCACCGTGCCCTACATCGTCAACGGCGGCTCCGACTGGTTCCGCAAGATGGGCAGCGAGAAGTCGCCGGGGCCGAAGATCTACTCGATCTCCGGGCACGTGGAGCGGCCGGGCCAGTACGAGGCGCCGCTGGGCACCACGCTGCGGCAGCTGCTGGAGCTGGCAGGCGGCATGAAGGACGGCGTCCCGCTGAAGTTCTGGACGCCGGGCGGCTCGTCGACCCCGATGTTCACCGCCGAGCACCTGGACGTGCCGCTGGACTTCGAGGGCGCGGCCGAGGCCGGGTCGATGCTGGGCACCACCGCGGTGATGGTGTTCAACGAGACGGTGTCGGTGCCGTGGGCCGTGATGAAGTGGACCCAGTTCTACGAGCACGAGTCCTGCGGCAAGTGCACCCCCTGCCGCGAAGGCACCTACTGGCTGGCGCAGGTGCTGGAGCGGATGGTCGAGGGGCGCGGCACCCAGGAGGACATCGACACCCTCCTGGACGTCTGCGACAACATCTTCGGCCGCTCGTTCTGCGCCCTCGGCGACGGTGCGGTCAGCCCGATCGTCAGCGGCATCAAGTACTTCCGCGAGGAGTTCCTCGCGCTGTGTCAACAAAACACGGGTGGAATGAAAAATCCCGGCGAGCCGGAACTGGTAGGAGCGGCCCGATGACGGTGGCACCAGAATCAGAAGCCCGCCCGGTGCCGGAGGGCTACGTCCGCCTGACCATCGACGGGATCGAGGTCGAGGCGCCCAAGGGCGAGCTGCTGATCCGCACCGCCGAGCGGATGGGCATCACCATCCCGCGGTTCTGCGACCACCCGCTGCTGGACCCCGCGGGGGCCTGCCGGCAGTGCCTGGTCGAGGTGGAGATGGGCGGGCGGCCGATGCCCAAGCCGCAGGCGTCCTGCACCATGACCGTCGCCGACGGCATGGTGGTCAAGACGCAGCAGACCTCGCCGGTGGCGGACAAGGCGCAGCAGGGCGTGATGGAGCTGCTGCTGATCAACCACCCGCTGGACTGCCCGATCTGCGACAAGGGCGGCGAGTGCCCGCTGCAGAACCAGGCGCTCAAGCACGGCCGCGCCGAGTCCCGCTTCCGGGACACCAAGCGGACCTTCGCCAAGCCGGTGCCGATCTCCTCGCAGGTGCTGCTGGACCGCGAGCGCTGCGTGCTGTGCCAGCGCTGCACCCGGTTCTCCAAGCAGATCGCCGGGGACCCGTTCATCGAGCTGCTGGAGCGCGGGGCGCTGCAGCAGATCGGCACCGGCGAGCAGCAGCCGTTCCAGTCCTACTTCTCCGGCAACACCATCCAGATCTGCCCGGTCGGCGCGCTGACCAGCGCGGCCTACCGGTTCCGGTCCCGGCCGTTCGACCTGGTGTCCACGCCGGGCCAGTGCGAGCACTGCGCGTCCGGCTGCGAGATCCGCAACGACTGGCGGCGCGGCAAGGTGATGCGCCGCCTGGCCGGGGACGACCCGGAGGTCAACGAGGAGTGGATCTGCGACAAGGGCCGGTTCGCCTTCCGCTACGCCACCGCCGCGGACCGCATCACCCGCCCGCTGGTCCGGGAGAACGGCGAGCTCCGCGAGGCGTCCTGGACCGAGGCGCTGCAGACCGCGGCGAAGGGCCTGGCCGAGGCGCGCGACGCGCGCGGGGTCGGCGTGCTGCCCGGCGGTCGGCTGACCGTCGAGGACGCCTACGCGTACTCGAAGTTCGCGCGGATCGCCTTGCGCACCAACGACATCGACTTCCGGGCGCGGCCGCACTCCGAGGAGGAGCTGCGGTTCTTGGAGTCCACTGTGGTCGGTGTGACGCCGGGGACCGGGGTCACCTACCGGGACCTGGAGTCCGCGCCCGCGGTGCTGTGCGTGGCCTTCGAACCGGAGGAGGAGTCGCCGATCGTCTTCCTGCGGCTGCGCAAGGCGGCGCGGCAGGGCAGGACCAAGGTGTTCCACCTCGGGCCGTGGTCCTCGCCGGGCGTGGAGAAGACGACGGTCATCGTGCACAACGGCGGCCCGGTCCGGACCGGTGACCTGGTGCCGTGCGTGCCGGGCGGGGAGGCCGCCGCGCTGCGGTCCCTGCCGTCCGAAGTGGAGGAGTCCCTGCAGCAGCCGGGCGCGGTGCTCGTCGTCGGCGAGCGCGCGGCGGAGGTCCCCGGGCTGTACTCGGAGATCCTGCGCGCCGCGCAGCGGACCGGCGCCCGGGTCGCCTGGATCCCGCGCCGGGCGGGGGAGCGCGGTGCGATCGAGGCGGGCGCGCTGCCGACGCTGCTGCCCGGCGGTCGGCCGGTCGCGGACGCCGCGGCCCGCGCCGAGATCGAGCAGGCCTGGGGCGTGGGCTCCGGCGCGCTGCCCGCGGCCGTCGGCCGCGACCTCACCGGCATCCTCACCGCCGCGGCGTCCGGGGAGCTGTCCGGCCTGGTCGTCGGCGGCGTCGACCCCGACGACCTGCCCGACCCGGCGCTGGCCGAGCGGGCCCTGCGCCGGGCGGACTTCGTGGTCAGCCTGGAGCTGCGGACCAGCGCGGTCACCGAGCGCGCCGACGTGGTGCTGCCCATCGCGCCGAGCGTCGAGAAGGCGGGCAGCTACCTGAACTGGGAAGGCCGCCGCCGCGAGTTCGGTACCACCATCGAGGGCACCGGCGCGCTGTCGGACTGCCGGGTCCTGGACACCCTCGCGGTGGAGATGGACGCCGACCTGTTCACCCAGACCCCGGCCGCGGCGGCCGCCGAGCTCAACCGCATCGGCCCGAACATCGGCGAGCGGCTGCCCACCCCGGACGAACCGGCACCCACCGCACCGGCCCCGGGCCCGGGCCAGGCGGTGCTCGCGACCTGGCGGCAGCTGCTGGACAACGGCTCGCTGCAGGCCGACGAGCCGAACCTCGCGGGCACCGCGCGCCGCACCGTCGCCGTGCTCTCGCCGCGCACCGCGCAGCGCATCGAGCTCGGCCACGCGCAGCGCATCGAGGTCCGCACCGCCAAGGGCGCGATCGTGCTGCCGGTGGAGCTCGCCGAGATGCCCGACGACGTGGTGTGGCTGCCCAGCGACTCCGGGACCTCGCGGGTGCACCGCGCGCTCGGCGTCGGGCACGGCGCGCTCGTCGACATCGCCGCCACCACGCCGATGTCCCCCGCGGCCGGCAACGGCCACGGCACCACCCACCTCGACGGGGGGAGAGCATGACCACAACCGCGGAACTGCTCGCCGACGACCCGATCTGGCTGATCCTGCTGAAGGTCGTGGCGATCTTCGCCTTCCTGGTCGTCATGACGCTGCTGACGATCTGGGCGGAGCGCCGGGTGATCGGCCGGATGCAGAACCGGCCCGGTCCGAACCGGGCGGGCCCGTTCGGCATCCTGCAGTCGCTGGCGGACGGTCTGAAGCTGGCGTTCAAGGAGGACATCCGCCCGGTCCTGGCCGACAAGTGGATCTACTTCCTGGCCCCGGTGATCTCCGCGACGCCCGCGCTGGTGTCGTTCTCGGTGATCCCGATCGGCCCCGAGGTGACCATCTTCGGCGAGCGCACCGCCCTGCAGCTGGTGGACCTGCCGGTCGGCCTGCTGGTGGTGCTGGCCTGCGCGTCGGTCGGCGTGTACGGCATCGTGCTGGCGGGCTGGGCGTCCGGGTCGCCGTACCCGCTGCTCGGTTCGCTGCGCTCCGCGGCGCAGGTGATCTCCTACGAGATCGCGATGGGCCTGTCGTTCGTCGCGGTGATCATGTACGCGGGGACGATGTCCACCTCGGGCATCGTCGAGGCGCAGGCCAACGGCTGGTTCTTCCTGCTGCTGCCGTTCAGCTTCGCGGTCTACGTGGTCTCGATGGTCGGTGAGACCAACCGGGCCCCGTTCGACCTCCCGGAGGCCGAGTCGGAGCTGGTCGGCGGCTTCCACACCGAGTACTCGTCGCTGAAGTTCGCGCTGTTCTTCCTCGCCGAGTACATCAACATGGTCACCGTCTCGGCGCTGGCGACCACGCTGTTCCTCGGCGGCTGGCACGCGCCGTGGCCGCTGTCGCTGATCGGCGACGGGGTGCTCAACACCGGTTGGTGGCCGGTGCTGTGGTTCCTCGGCAAGACCCTGGCGTTCCTGTTCTTCTTCATCTGGCTGCGCGGCACCCTGCCCCGCCTGCGCTACGACCAGTTCATGAACCTGGGCTGGAAGGTCCTGGTCCCGGCGAGCCTGCTGTGGATCATGGCGGTGGTCGTGATCCGCGCGCTGCGCAACGACGAGGCGGTCACCACGCAGCAGTTCCTCATCGGTGGCGCCGTGGTGATCGCGGTGCTGCTGGTGGCCACGTTCCTGATCCCGGACCGCCGTCCGGCCAAGGACACCGACGAAGTGCCGCTGGCGGGCAGCGGCTACCCGATCCCGCCGATCGACCTGCAGGTCCCCGAGGCCCCGCCGCGCCCGGTGCGCGCGGGTGCCGCGGGCGAGGTCGAGCGCGCGGAGGGCGAGGAGGCGCCTCATGGGAATGTTTGATCCGATCAAGGGCTTCGGCGTCACCTTCTCGACGATGTTCAAGAAGGTCGTCACCGAGGAGTACCCCGAGGTCAAGAAGATCCCGGCGCCCCGGTTCCACGGCAGGCACCAGCTCAACCGGCACCCGGACGGGCTGGAGAAGTGCGTGGGCTGCGAGCTGTGCGCCTGGGCGTGCCCGGCCGACGCGATCTTCGTGGAGGGCGGGAACAACACCGAGGAAGCGCGCTACTCGCCCGGCGAGCGCTACGGCAAGGACTACCAGATCAACTACCTGCGCTGCATCGGCTGCGGGTTGTGCATCGAGGCCTGCCCGACGCGGGCGCTGACGATGACCAACGAGTACGAGACCGCCGACGACAACCGCCAGGACCTGATCTACACCAAGGAGGACATGCTGGCGCCGCTGCTGCCCGGCATGGAGCAGCCGCCGCACCCGATGCGGCTGGGCGAGGACGAGCAGGACTACTACGTGCGCGGTCCTGAGCTCGCGCGAGACCTGCTTGCAGGGTCGAGCCATGGACACGGTCAGCGCGTCGATGATTCCTCCAAGCAGACGGCCGAGTCCGGGCACGAGGAGGCCGGGAGATGACCCTCGAAACCGCTCAGGTCCTGGCCCAGGGCGCTGCCGTCGGAGCCGGTGAAGCCGCGGCCTTCTGGATCCTCGGTCCGCTGGCGCTGCTCGGCGCGCTGGGCATGGTGTTCGCGCGCAACGCGGTGCACTCGGCGCTGTGGTTGGTGCTGACGATGCTGTGCCTCGGCGTGCTCTACATGGCGCAGAGCGCGCAGTTCCTCGGGTTCACGCAGATCATCGTCTACACCGGCGCGATCATGATGCTGTTCCTGTTCGTGCTGATGATGGTCGGCCGCGACTCCTCCGACTCGGTGGTGGAGGTGCTGCGCGGGCAACGGCTGTGGGCCGGGCTCGGCGGCATCGGCCTGGCCGCGCTGCTGGTGACCGGGCTGGCGCGGGCGCTCACCGACGTTCCGGTCGCCGCGCCGCTGAACCCGTGGAGCCCGCAGGGCGGCGGTGCGGGCGGCCTCGGTCGGCTGATCTTCACCGACTACCTGTTCCCGTTCGAGCTGACCTCGGCGCTGCTGATCACCGCCGCCATCGGCGCGATGGTGCTGGCCTACGGCGGAAAGGGCCGCGGCCCGAAGCTGAGCCAGAAGGAGCGGGCCAACGCCCGCTTCCGCAGCTCGCGCCCGTCGCCGCTGCCCGGCCCCGGCGTGTACGCCACCACGAACTCGGTGGCCGTCCCGGCGCTGCTGCCGGACGGTTCGGTGGCGCCGGAGTCGCTGTCCGAACTGCTGGAGAACCTGCCCGCGGAGCGGCTCGGCGAGGAGCGCCGGGCGGTCGCGGGCGACACGGCCGCGCCCGACCCGCACGCGCTGACCGGCGGGCACCACGAGGAGTCGCCCGAGGTGCCCGAGCAGCAGTCGGCGGAGCCGCGCGCCAACGGCAACCGGTCGAACAACGGCCGCGATTCCGAGCACGTCGCTGGCGAGGAGGTCCGGCAGTGACTCCCACCTACTACCTGCTGCTGTCCGCGCTGCTGTTCACCATCGGCGCGGTCGGCGTCCTGGTGCGGCGCAACGCGATCGTGGTGTTCATGTGCATCGAGCTGATGCTCAACGCGGTCAACCTGACCCTGGTGACCTTCGCCCGCATCGAGGGGTCGGTGCACGGGCAGGTCATGGCCTTCTTCGTGATGGTGGTCGCGGCGGCCGAGGTGGTGGTCGGCCTGGCCATCATCATGTCGATCTTCCGGACGCGTCGCTCGGCCTCGGTCGATGACGCCAACCTGCTGAAGTACTGAGAGGGCGCGTGGTGACGGCAAACACGATTCCCGCGGCGATGAATCACGGGGCCTTCCTCGCCGGGACCAGCCCCGAAGTGACGGCGGCTGCCGGTGGCATCCAGCAGAACGCCTGGCTGCTGGTCGCGTTCCCAGCGCTGGGCGCGCTGGTCCTGCTCGTCGCCGGACGCCGCGCCAACGGCTGGGGGCACATCCTCGGCTGCGCCACGGTGATCGCGTCCTTCGCGTACGGGGTGCTGCTGTTCAGCTCCATCGCCGGGATTCCGGAGAGCGGCCAGGTGCGGGAGCTGCACCTGTTCTCCTGGATCCCGGTCAACGCCCTGCAGGTCGACTTCGGGCTGCGGCTGGACCCGCTGTCCATGGTGTTCCTGCTGCTGATCACCGGTGTCGGATCGCTGATCCACATCTACTCGATCGGCTACATGTCGCACGACCAGGAGGGCCGCACCGGCCGGGACAACACCGAGCGGCGCCGGTTCTTCGCCTACCTGAACCTGTTCGTGGCCGCGATGCTGGTCCTGGTGCTGGGCAACAGCTTCGTGACCCTGTACCTGGGCTGGGAGGGCGTCGGCCTCGCCTCCTACCTGCTGATCGGCTTCTGGCAGGGCCGCCCGTCGGCGGCCGCGGCGGCGACCAAGGCGTTCGTGATGAACCGGGTCGGCGACGTCGGCCTGGCACTGGCCATCTTCCTGCTGTTCGCCAACCTCGGCACCACGCAGTACACCGAGGTCTTCGCCCGGGCCGGGGAGCTCTCGCCGGGCGTGCTGCTGGCCATCACGCTGCTGCTGTTGCTGGGCGCCTGCGGCAAGTCCGGCCAGGTGCCGCTGCAGGCGTGGTTGCCGGACGCGATGGAGGGCCCGACGCCGGTCTCCGCGCTCATCCACGCCGCGACCATGGTCACCGCGGGCGTGTACCTGATCGCCCGCGCCAACCCGCTGTTCTCGCTCTCGCCGGGCGGGCAGCTGGCGGTGACCATCGTCGGTGCGGTGACGCTGCTGGTCGGGTGCGTCATCGGCTGCGCCTACGACGACATCAAGAAGGTCCTGGCGTACTCCACGGTCAGCCAGATCGGCTACATGATGCTGGCCGTCGGGCTCGGCCCGGCCGGGTACGCGCTGGGCATCATGCACCTGCTCACCCACGGCTTCTTCAAGGCCGGGCTGTTCCTCGGCGCCGGTTCGGTGATGCACGGCATGAACGACGAGGTCGACATGCGCAAGTTCGGCGGCCTCCACCGGTACATGCCGATCACCTTCGCCACCTTCGGGCTCGGCTACCTGGCGCTGATCGGCTTCCCGTTCCTGTCCGGCTTCTACTCCAAGGACGCCATCATCGAGGCGGCGTTCGGCCAGGAGGGCTGGCGCGGCTGGGTGTTCGGCGGCGCGGCGCTGCTGGGCGCGGGCATCACCGCGTTCTACATGACCCGCCTGGTGCTGATGACGTTCTTCGGCGAGAAGCGCTGGCAGAACCTGACGGCCAGCAACGGCAAGGAGTTCCACCCGCACGAGTCGCCGACCGTGATGACCGCGCCGATGATCGTGCTGGCCGTCGGCTCGGTGGCGGCGGGCATGTTCTTCGCCGGTGGCGACCGGCTGGTCGGCTTCCTGTCGCCGTCGCTGGGCGAGCTCCAGGAGTCCGGGCACAGCGCCATCCCGCACGCGATGATCCCGGTGCTGACCGTGGTGATCTCCGCGCTCGGCGCGCTGATCGCCTGGCTGGTGGTGGGGCGCAAGCCGGTGCCGGTGGAGCGCCCGGCGCGGGTGTCGCCGATCGTGCGCGCGGCCCGCGCCGACCTGGGCGGCAACGCGCTGAACGACGCCATCGCCGTCAAGCCCGCGTTCGGCCTGGCGCGCGGACTGGTCACCGTGGACGAGAAGGGCGTGGACGGCGCGGTCAACGGCGTCGCCGGGGTCCTGGGCTTCACCTCCGGGCGGCTGCGCCGCTGGCAGACCGGTTTCGTCCGGTCCTACGCCCTGTCCATGCTCTTCGGCGGCATCGTGGTGATCGCCGCCCTGATGGCCGTGGGGATCCCGACATGACGACTCGTGACCACTGTGGACTCGGTCGGCTGAGCGAGCTCCGGGAGGAGATCCGATGACCCTGCTCGTCGCACTGATCCTGCTGCCGATCGCCGGGTCGGTGGTGGTGGCGCTGCTGCGCGGCAACGCGCCGGTGGCGAAGTGGACCGCGCTCGGGTTCTCCCTGGTGGAGGTCGTGCTCGCGCTGGCCGCGTGGGCCGCCTACGACCCGGCCGGACCGCGCATGCAGCTCACCAGCTCGGTGGCGTGGATCCCGGCGTTCGACATCAACCTCTCGCTCGGCGTGGACGGCATCGCGCTGGTGATGATCGCGGTGATCGCGCTGCTCACCCCGCTGGTGCTCGGCTACAGCTGGGGCGAGCGGCTGCCGGAGGGGCGCACGCACGGCGGGTTCTTCTCACTGCTGCTGCTGGAGCAGGCGCTGACGGTGGCGGTGTTCGCCGCGACCGACCTGTTCCTGTTCTACGTGCTGTTCGAGATCATGCTGATCCCGATGTACTTCCTCATCGGCGGCTACGGCGGCGAGAAGCGCACCTACGCCGCGGTGAAGTTCTTCCTGTACTCCTTCCTCGGCGGCCTGATCATGCTGGCCGCGGCGATCGGCGCGTACGTCTACGCCGCCGACGTCACCGGCCGCGGCACCTTCGACTGGGCGGCGCTGGTCCCGGTGCTGCGGGACGCGCCGACGAGCGTGCAGGTGTGGCTGTTCCTCGGCTTCTTCGCCGCGTTCGCCATCAAGGCCCCGCTGATCCCGTTCCACACCTGGCTGCCGGACGCCGCGCAGCAGGCGCCGATCGGGGTCGCGGTGATCGTGGTCGGCGTGCTGGACAAGGTCGGCACCTTCGGCTTCCTGCGCTACAGCCTGCCGCTGACGCCGGACGCCTCGCAGCTGCTGGCCCCGCTGGTGCTGGTGCTCGCGGTGATCGGCGTGCTCTACGGCTCGTTCCAGGCGTTCGGGCAGACCGACTTCAAGCGGTTCATCGCCTACGTCTCGATCGCGCACTTCGGGTTCATCGCGCTGGGCATCTTCGCGTTCACCTCGCAGTCGCACGTCGGCGCGGTGTCGTACATGGTCAACCACAGCATCGCGACCGGCATGCTGATCCTGGTGATCGGCATGGTGATCACCCGCGGCGGCTCCACCCGCATCGCCGACTACGGCGGCATGGCGAAGGTGACGCCGCTGCTGGCGGGCACCCTGCTGATCGCCGGGCTGAGCACCCTGTCGCTGCCCGGCACGAACTCGTTCATCAGCGAATTCCTCGTGCTCATCGGGTCTTTCGAGACCCGGCCGGTGTACACCGTGCTGGCCACCATCGGCATGGTGCTGGCCGCGGTCTACGTGCTGTGGCTCTACCAGCGGACGATGCAGGGCCCGGTGCGCGGCGACGCGCTGCTGGGCACCGCGGGCGGGCCGGGCGCGGTGACCGACCCGGGCAAGCCGGGCGCGCACCGGCTGCGGGTCGCCGACCTCGGCGCCCGCGAGATCGCCGTGCTGACCCCGCTGATCGTGCTGGTGCTCGCGTTGGGCTTCTACCCGAAGCCGGTGCTGGACGTGATCAACCCGTCGGTCGCGGCAACCATGAGCGAGGTCGGCGTCACCGACCCCGTGACCTCGCAGGGAGGTAACTGACAGTGGGTGTCTTGACGAGGGACCTGGGTGCGCTGGCGCAAGCGCAATCCGTCGAAATCCCGCCGATCGACTACGCGGCGATCGCCCCGATCCTGATCGTCCTCGGCGCGGCCTGCCTGGCGGTCCTGGTCGAGGCGTTCCTGCCGCGGCACCAGCGCTGGCCGGTGCAGGTCGGGCTGAGCCTGGTGACGGTCGTGGTCGCCGGGGTGGCGCTGGCGGTCTACGCCCGCTCGGCGGGCACCGGGGTGACCACGCTGTCGGACACCCTGGCGATCGACCCGCCGACCCTGTTCCTGTGGGGCACCCTGCTCGCGCTCGGCCTGGCGGCGATCCTGCTGATCGCGGACCGCTCGGTGGAACCGGGCGGCTCGTTCGTCGCCGAGTCCCGGCCCGCCGAGGGCCCGGGCACCATGAGCCGCGCCGCCGCCGCGGTGTCCGGCATGCGCACCGAGGTCTTCCCGCTCGCCCTGTTCTCCCTCGGCGGGATGATGGTGTTCATCGCGGCGAACGACCTGCTGACCATGTTCATCGCGCTGGAGGTGCTGAGCCTCCCGCTGTACCTGATGTGCGGCCTGGCCAAGCGGCGCCGCCTGCTCTCGCAGGAAGCGGCGGTGAAGTACTTCCTGCTCGGTGCCTTCGCCTCCGCGTTCTTCCTGTACGGCCTGGCGCTGCTCTACGGCTACGCGGGCTCGGTGAAGCTGCAGGCCATCGCCGACGCCACCGCCGGTTCGGACCGCTCCGACACGCTGCTGTTCGCCGGGCTCGGCCTGCTGCTGGTGGGCCTGCTGTTCAAGGCCTCGGTCGGCCCGTTCCACACCTGGACCCCGGACGTGTACCAGGGCGCCCCGACCGCGGTGACCGGGTTCATGGCCGCCTGCACCAAGGTCGCCGCCTTCGGCGCGATCCTGCGCGTGCTGCAGGTCGCGTTCCAGGCGTCGAGCTGGGAGTGGAAGGGCGTGCTGTGGGCCATCGCGATCGCCTCGATGGTCATCGGCGTGGTGCTCGGCCTCACCCAGCGCGACGTCAAGCGGATGATCGCCTACTCCTCGGTGGCGCACGCCGGGTTCATGCTGATCGGCTCGATCGCGCTCACCGAGCGCGGCCTGTCCGGCACGCTGTTCTACCTGCTGGCCTACGGGTTCACCACGATCGCCGTGTTCGGTGTGATCAGCCTCGTCCGCCGCGCCGATGGTGAGGCAACTCACCTCTCCGACTGGGCCGGGCTGGCGAAGCGCTCGCCGCTGGTCGCCGGGGTGTTCACCTTCCTGCTGTTCGCCCTCGCCGGCATCCCGATGACGAGCGGTTTCGTCGGGAAGTTCGTCGTGTTCGAGGCGGCGCTGGCCGACGGGATGGCCCCGCTGGTGGTGGTGGCCCTGCTGGCCAGCGCGGTTGCCGCGTTCTTCTACCTTCGTGTCATCGTGCTGATGTACTTCAGCGAACCCGCCGCGGACGGGCCGACCGTCAGCGTGCCGGGTGCGTTCACGACAGCCGCGATCACGCTCGGTGTGGTCGTCACGCTGTTGCTGGGCGTGCTGCCGACCTTGGCGCTGGACTGGGCGAACGTCGGCGGCTTCGTGTCGTAGAGTGCACGCCGGTAGGGCGATCGTTGGGGGAGCGAAGGCGACGGTGACGTGAGCAGGCCAGCGGGAGACCCGATCAGCGAGCTGATCAAGGGCAGTGGGATCGGGATCGACATCGCCGACGCGGCGTTGGCCGACTCGGTGCAGCAGGGCATCGGTCGGGTGGAGCGGTTGCTGCACGACTCGGTGCAGAGCGACTTCGACTTCGCCACCCGCACCTCGCTGCACCTGGTCGACGCGGGGGGCAAGCGGTTCCGGCCGCTGTTCACCCTGCTGGCCGCGCAGTTCGGGAACCCGCAGGCGGACGAGGTGATCACCTCCGCCGCGGTGGTGGAGATGATCCACCTGGCCACCCTCTACCACGACGACGTGATGGACGAGGCGACCATGCGGCGCGGCGCGACCAGCGCCAACGCCCGCTGGGACAACTCGATCGCCATCCTGACCGGGGACTTCCTGTTCGCGCAGGCGTCGGCGCTGATCGCCGACCTCGGCGCGGAGGCGGTCCGCGAGATGGCGCGCACCTTCGAGCTGCTGGTCACCGGGCAGATGCGGGAGACCGTCGGGGTCGGTCCGGACGAGGACGCCGTCGAGTTCTACCTGCAGGTGATCTTCGAGAAGACCGGTTCGCTGATCGCCACCGCGGGCCGGTTCGGCGCCTGGTTCTCCGGCGCGGACGAGGCGACCGTCGAGTCGCTGGAGCGGATCGGCCGGTTGATCGGCATCGGGTTCCAGATCTCCGACGACATCATCGACATCGCCTCGCCGCCCGAGGAGTCCGGCAAGACGCCGGGCACCGACCTCCGCGAGGGCGTGCGCACGCTGCCCATGCTGTACGCGCTGGCGGACCCGGACACCGACCCGCGGCTGCGCGACCTGCTGTCCCGAGCGCTCACCGAGGACGCCGAGGTGCACGAGGCGCTGGACCTGCTGCGCGCGTCGAACGGCCTCGAACGCACCCGGGCCACGTTGGACGAGTACGCCAACGACGCCCGCAAGGAGCTCGCGTCGCTGCCGGACACCCCGGCCCGCGAAGCGCTCTCGGTGCTGGTCGACTACGTGGTGGCGCGGACTCGCTGAGTCGTGTTCCAGGTGATCACGAGCAGATCACACCGCCTCGGCGCGGTGGCGCTGCGTGGTAGGCATTCCGGGACCGACCGGCTGCGCCGCCGGAGCCCGTGAGGAAGGACATCTCTCGTGATCACCTGGCTGTTCACCCAGGTGTGGCTGTGGAGCCTCGCAGCGTTCGCGCTCGGCGCCCTGATCACCTGGCTGTTGTTCGTCCGCCCGCTGCAGCGGCGCCTGGCCGAGCTGTCGGCCGAGTACCCGGACTACGAGTACGACCGGGACGACTACCAGGAGCCGGACACCGCGCGGGAACCGCTGGACCTGCTGGATTCGGCGCGCCCGCACGACCCGGACGAGCCGCCGATCGGCGACTGGGACCGGCCCCCGCGCGCCTGGGCGGACCCGCGCCTGCGCGCGGCGGAGGACGAGGACACCGAGAACACCTGGTTCCGCAAGTGGGACGAGGAGGCGCAGCACGCGCCGGACGGCCCGCCCGACGTCGCGGTGACCGCGGTGCAGCCGCGCGTCCCGGCGGCCGCGGAGCCGAACGGTTCGGACACGGTCACCTGGGACGCGCCCGAGACCTCCGGCAGCTCGGACGCCGTCGACGACCCCGGCGAGAAGCCGGACCGCCGCGACGAGCCGGTCGCCGAGGAGCCGGACACGGAGGTGACGCCGGTCGAGGCGGAACCCGAGGTGCAGGCGAACCCCGCGGCGGCGTCCAGCTTCTCCGGCCAGCTGGAGGACGCGGAGCGCCTGTCCGGGCAGCTCCGGTCGCTGTTCGAGTCGGAGCCGAAGAGCGGCGCCGACACCCCGTACGTGCCGCCGGTCGGCGCGGAGGCGACGCAGGTCATGCCCGCCGTCGCCGACGACGAGGACGTGCCGCCGCTGCCGCGCCGCACCCCGGGCGCTGGCCCGCACCCCGGTCGCGACAGCGGGTGGTCCGGCCCGATGGTCAAGGGCCACTCGGCGTCCCGGCAGTACCACACCCCGGAGTCGCCCCAGTACGAGGAGATCGTCGCCGACGTCTGGTTCCGCTCCGCGGCGGACGCCGAGATCGCCGGTTTCGAACCCTGGAACGGCCAGCGGGTCCGCGACTGACCGCTCACTCGGGCTGGGGCTGGCGCTCCAGGAGCCGGGACAGGACCATCGTGGAGACCGTGCGGCTCACGAACTCGACCGAGCGGAGGCGCTCCATCGCCTCCTCCAGGTGGTGGATGTTCGCCGCGCGCATGTGGACGATCGCGTCCGCCTGGCCCGAGACGGTGTAGGCCGCGACCACCTCCGGCAGCGGTTCCAGACCGGTGCGGATCCGGTGCGCCGGGACGTTCCCGGCGCAGTGCACCTCCACGAACGCCTCGGTGCCCCAGCCCAGCGCCTCCGGGTCCACCACCGCGGTGAACCCCTGCAGCACGCCGAGGTCCAGCAGCTTGTCCACCCGCCGCTTCACCGCCGGGGCGGACAGCCCCACCTCCGCGCCGATCTCCGCGTAGCTGGCCCGCGCGTCCGCCACCAGGTGCGAAATGATTCGTTGATCCAAGGCGTCCATACGCAACATTCTGCCGCAAAAATCGAATGGAGCGTTGTTGATGGCGGTTCCCGCCACCGCTTACATTTCGATTCATGACGGTCATCGCCGATCAGGCTGCCCAAACGATCCAGACGCCGCGGGCGACCCCGCGGCACTACCTGATGTGCCCGCCGAAGTACTTCACCGTCGAGTACTCGATCAACCCGTGGATGGACCCGGGGACCCCGGTGGACACCGACCGGGCGATGGCCCAGTGGGACGAGCTCAAGCGCACCTACGAGCGCCTCGGCCACACCGTCGACGTCATCGAGCCCCAGCCGGGCCTGCCGGACATGGTCTTCGCGGCCAACTCGGCGACGGTGATCGACGGCCGGGTGCTCGGCGCCCGGTTCCGCGCGCCGCAGCGGGCGGCGGAGGCCGAGCACTTCCGGCGCTGGTTCATCACCCGCGGCTACCGCGACCTGGTCATGCCGTCCCGGATCAACGAGGCGGAGGGCGACTTCGCCTGGACCGGGCAGGTGCTGCTGGCTGGCAGCGGCTTCCGCACCGACCCGGAGGCGCACGCCGAGGCGCAGGAGGTGCTGGGCGTCCCGGTGGTCTCGCTGCGCCTGGTGGACCCGCGCTACTACCACCTGGACACCGCGCTGTTCGTCCTGCAGCGCGGCGCGGACGCGCGGATCGCCTACTACCCGGAGGCGTTCTCGGCCGGGTCCCGCCGGGTGCTGGAGCGGATGTTCCCGGACGCGGTGATCGCGAACGCCACCGACGCGGCCTGCCTGGGCCTGAACGGAGTCTCCGACGGCAAGCACGTGGTGCTCCCCGGCGAGGCGACCGGACTGGCCGCGCAGCTGGCCGACCGCGGCTACGAGCCGGTCCTGCTGGACGTCTCGGAGCTCCGCAAGTCGGGCGGCGGCCCGAAGTGCTGCACGCTCGAACTGCACTCCTGACCGAGGGGGCGGGGCGGCGAAGGGGACCGCGGGCGAAGTGGTCCCCTTCGCGGCAGTTGTGAGCGGCGATGGTGGTAAGCGCGACCATCGCCGCTCACGAGTTCACTGCTCCAGGACGCCCTGGACACCGATCTCGATGTCGATGGTCGGGCCGACCACCGCGATCCCCTTGGCCAGCGTGGCCTTCCAGTCCACCGAGAAGTCCTCGCGGCGCAGCGTCGTGGTGGAGTGGCAGGCCACCCGCAGGTCGCCGTCGAAGCCCGGCCCCTGCCACTTGCGCTGGCCCAGGTAGGTGGTGGCCAGCTCGACCGGGCGGGTGGTGCCGCGCAGCGTCAGGTGCCCGCTGACCGACCAGCGGTCCGCCCGCAGGTGGGTGAACCGGTCGCTGGTGAACCGGATGTGCGGGTGGTTGGCCACGTCGAAGAAGTCCGCCGAGCGCAGGTGGTCGTCGCGCATCTTGACGCCGGTCTCGATGCTCGCCGCGTTGATCGCCACCTCGATCCGCGAGTCCTCGAACCGCTCCGCGACCTGCACGACGCCGTCGAACTCCTTGAACATGCCGTGGATCTTGGACATGCCGATGTGCGGGGCGACGAACCGGATCTCGGTGTGGTACGGGTCGAACCGGTACCGGCCGGGCAGCGGCGGCTCCAGCGACTCGTCCGGCTGCAGCTGGACGGTGCCCAGCTGCAGGTGCCGGTTGACGCCCACCTCCACCTGCGTGCTGTAGCGGCGGTAGCCGCCCGCGCTGATCGACAGCCGGTGCGTGCCGGGCGCGATCGAGGTGGCGAAGCTGCCGTAGCTGTCGGTGACGCCGTGCGCGGTCCGCTGGTTGAGCCGACCCGTCAGCGTGACGACCGCCCCCGGCAGCAGCTGCCCCCGCTCGTCCTGCACCTGGCAGGTGATGACGCCGCTGTCCAGCGGAGTCGGGAGGAGGTTGGCGACGCCGGGGCGCGGTGAACCGCTCTTGCCCGAGGCACGACGTCGCCGCAGCTTGGCGAAGATCATCTGGATCCTTCCTGCCCGACCGCCGGGTACGGTGGACAAAGTTTCAACTTCAACTACCGGCGGGTCATGCTAGATCGCGACGCCGGAGCGGCTCGCGTTGCCTTCGGCACATCCGCCCAGCGGAACTACGACTCGCGCCGGCTCGTTCTCTGAGTGACCTTCGAGAAGAGCGGGGAGAGATCGTCCGAAACGGCCATCCGGTAGGTGTCGGCCCCCGTTGGGCCCTTGGTGGAGGCAGGCACGGTGCACAGTCACTTCAACGGTTTGAAAACGGCGTTGCTGCTCGGCGGCATGAGCGCGCTGGTGCTGCTGGTCGGGTCGCTGTTCGGGCGCACCGGCCTGGTCATCGGCCTGGTCGTCGCGCTGGGCATGAACGGGTACGCCTACTTCAACTCGGCCAACCTGGCCCTGCGCGCGATGCACGCCCGGCCGGTGTCGGAGGCCGAGCAGCCCGCGATGTACCGGATCGTCCGGGAGCTGGCCACCTCGGCCAAGCAGCCGATGCCCGCGCTCTACGTCAGCCCGACCCGCGCCCCGAACGCCTTCGCCACCGGCCGCAACCCGCGCAACGCCGCGGTGTGCTGCACGGCCGGGATCCTCGAACTGCTCAACGAGCGCGAGCTGCGCGCGGTGCTCGGCCACGAGCTCTCGCACGTGTACAACCGGGACATCCTGATCTCCAGCGTGGCCGGGGCCCTGGCCAGCGTGGTGACCTTCCTGGCCAACTTCGGGATGTTCTTCGGCGTGGTCGGCGGGCAGGACGAGAACCGCCCGAACCCGTTCGCGATGCTGCTCGTCGCGCTGCTCGGGCCGATCGCGGCGGCGGTGGTGCAGATGGCCGTCAGCCGCTCCCGCGAGTACCAGGCCGACGAGTCCGGGGCGCACCTCACCGGCGATCCGCTCGCGCTGGCCTCCGCCCTGCGGAAGCTGGAGCGCGGCACCCAGCAGGCGCCGCTGGCACCGGAACCGCAGCTGGTCTCGCAGTCGCACCTGATGATCGCCAACCCGTTCCGCCCCGGCGAGCGGCTGGCCAAGCTGTTCTCCACCCACCCGCCGATGGCGGACCGCATCCGCCGCCTCGAGGGCATGGCGGGCCACCAGCTGCCCCCGGCCTGGTGAGGCGGGGTCAGGCCGTGGCGCCCGCGCGGCGGGCGACCTCCATGACGTACTGGCCGTAGCCCGACTTCGCCAGGCGGGCGCCGAGCTGGTAGCAGTCGTCCGCGGAGATGTAGCCCATGCGCAGCGCGATCTCCTCCAGGCAGGCGATCCGCACGCCCTGGCGGTGCTCCAGGACCTGCACGAACTGCCCGGCCTCCACCAGGGAGTCGTGCGTGCCGGTGTCCAGCCAGGCGAAGCCGCGGCCCAGCGAGGTCAGCCGGGCCCGGCCCTCGCGCAGGTAGGCGAGGTTGACGTCGGTGATCTCCAGCTCGCCGCGCGCCGACGGGGTGAGCCCCTTGGCGATGTCCACCACGTCGTTGTCGTAGAAGTACAGGCCGGTGATGGCCATGTTGGACTTCGGCTCGGCGGGCTTCTCCACGATGGACACCAGGCGGCCCTCGCCGTCCACCTCGCCGACGCCGTAGCGCTCCGGGTCGCGGACCGGGTAGCCGAACAGCGTGCAGCCGTCGAGATCCCGCACGCACTGCTGCAGGATCCCGGAGAAGCCCTGCCCGTAGAAGATGTTGTCGCCGAGCACCAGCGCCACCGGGTCGTCTCCGACGAAGTCGGCGCCGATCACGAACGCCTCGGCCAGCCCGTTGGGCTCGGGCTGCTCGGCGTAGGAGATCTCGATGCCGAACTGCGACCCGTCGCCGAGCAACCGCTGGAACAGCGGCATGTCGGCGGGCGTGGTGATGAGCAGCACCTCCCGGATCCCGGCGAGCATCAGCACCGAGATCGGGTAGTAGACCATCGGCTTGTCGTACACCGGCAGCAGCTGCTTCGACACGACCTGGGTCAACGGGTGCAACCGCGTCCCGCTGCCCCCGGCCAGCACGATCCCCTTCACCCGAGCACCTCCACGTAGAACCCCCGGAAACCCTGCGTCCCGATGGCAGACGAACGATCAGCGACAGGACCGCGACAACGCCACCAGCAGTCCCTCCACCGAGCCAACGGCAGCGAGGCGAGCCCGGCATCAGCCATCGTCAGGCAAGCGGCGCCAGCCGCTTTCGGCGGTAAACAGAGACCGCGACGGGCGACTGGCACCGATCGTTAGCTGCCGCATGCGCCGCCAGGCGCATAGCCCACTCTCGCAGCTGGCACCGTCGCGGGTTCTCAGCGTTCGCCTGGCGAGGACGGCCCTGACGCCGTGTATTGGTCCATACATAAGTCAGGGCACCCGCAGTCCAGGCGGGCGCTGAGGTTCCGCTACCGGCACCGCTACGCAAAAGGACCACTGGAACTTACGGAGCTCAGCGGAAGTTCTCGAACTGCAGGGGCGCGTCGAAGTCGGACGCCTTCAGCAGCTGGATGACGGCCTGCAGGTCGTCCTTCTTCTTGCCGGAGACGCGCAGCTGCTCGCCCTGGATCTGGGCCTGGACGCCCTTCGGGCCCTCGTCGCGGATCTTCTTGGAGATCTTCTTCGCCACGTCCTGCGAGATGCCCTGCACGATCTTGCCGGTGACCTTGTAGATCTGACCCGAGCTGGCCGGTTCGCCCATGTCCAGCGCCTTCAGCGAGATGCCGCGCTTGATCAGCTTCTCCTTGAAGACCTCGATCGCGGCCTTGCAGCGCTCCTCGGTCTCGGATTCCAGCGCAACCGCGTTCTCCCCGGACCACTGGATCTTGGTGCCGGTGCCGCGGAAGTCGAACCGGTTGGCGAGTTCCTTGGCCGCCTGGTTGAGCGCGTTGTCCACCTCTTGGTGGTCCACCTTGCTCACCACGTCGAAGGACGGGTTTGCCACGTGTCTTACCTCCCGTTGAGACGCAGCCTCGTGTCGTGCGGACACGCTACCGGGTGCGGCGGCGGGCCGGGCGGGTTCGCGCCCGACCCGGCCCAAAACGAAACCGGCCCCATGACCTGCTGGTCACGGGGCCGGTTCTGCGGGTGCCAGGTGGAGGATTCGAACCTCCGAAGGCAATGCCGGCTGATTTACAGTCAGCTCCCTTTGGCCGCTCGGGCAACCTGGCGTGCGCTCACCAGCAGCGCTGGCTTGCGGGGAAAAGAATACATCCCCGCGTCCACCCCGTTTCGCCGGGGTGGTGGTTTCCGGGGTTCAGTCCCGCTCGGGGTCGTAGATCAGCGCGTTGGCCTGCGCGGAACCGGTGTCCAGCGCGGCCTGCGCCGCCGCGGGCAGGGTGCTCCGGAAGTCCGGTCCGGCCGCCTTGACCAGGACCAGCAGCCGCTTGGCCAGGCCGCGGGCCTGGGTGAGCCGGATCTCCTCGGCGGTCAGCGTCCGCTGCGAGTCGGCGAGCATCCTGCGGTAGCGGTGGTCGAGCTCGGCGTGCTGGTCGACCACTTCCAGCGCCCGCCGGAGGTCCGCGAGTTCCGCGGTGCTGACCTGGACGAAGTACGGATCGGGCACGGGTTCGCAGCGTACGCGAGCCGTGGCGCATTGGCGGCAGGTCCGGTTCCGGTGCGTTTCGTCCGGCTAGCCTGGTGGCATGGCCATTGACCGGGCGGCCCGCGCGAAGCGGCGGCAGGAGCAGCGCGCGGCTGCGCGACCGGAGGTCGAGCCGCGCCCGTCCGCCTCGGCGGTGCTGGGCGTCGAGGGCCTGTTCAACGCGGGTGCGAAGCACCAGCTGGAGCACCTGGCCTGGGTGGAAGTGGTGAAGGAGGACGACCGCGAGTCCGGCGGCCCCCTCGACCTCGAGTCCGACGTCGTCCGCCTCGACCCCCGCGACTGACCGCACCGCTCAGGCCGACCGCCAGCCGGTCCACCGCTCCACCCGGATCACGATCAGTCGTCCGGTCGGGGGTTTTCGCCGGTACTGCGGGTACTTCTCGACGAGCGCGGCGACGAGGTCCGGGTGCGCGGCCGCATCGGTCACCTCGGCGCGGCCGTCGGCGCGGGTCCACCACAGCTGGTCCCAGTCCTCGTCGTAGTGGTCCGCGAGCAGCGCGACCTGCGGGTTCTCCGCCACGTTGCGCAGCCGCCGGAGATCGGAGGTCCGCTTCGGCTTGTGGTTGACTGCGGTGACGATCACACTCCCGCGGACCGCGAACACGATCGGCACCAGGTGCGGCCGTCCCACCGCATCTGCGCTGGCCAGGCGGGCCACGCGCGCCCGCTCGAACCAAGCGCGGGCCTGCTCCCGGTCGATGCGCACAGTCCTGTTCTCTCCGTATGTTCGAAGTGTGCCTTCGAGCGCTCCATCCACCCCAGGGTCCGCCACCGCCGTCGGCCCCGGCTACCGCGAACAGCTCTACTGGCTGCGCTACCAGGATTTCTTCCCCGGTGCCCTGCGGGTCACCGCGGAGAACGCGCCAGCCGAGCAGTGGTGGTCGTGGCGGGACGTCCAGGTGCACGTCGACCGCGTCGCGCGCGAGCACGCGCCGACCAAGCTGATCGCACTGCACGGCATCGGCACCTACGGCCGGGTGCTCGCCCCGTACGGGCGGCTGCCGACGCTGGCCGACCTCGAGTTCATCGCCCCCGACCTGCCCGGGTTCGGCCTCACCCGCGCGTCCCGGCGCGGCACCACCTACCAGGACTGGGTGGACTGCGTCCTCGACCTGGTCGAGCTGGAGCGCGCCCGCGACGACCGCCCGATCGTGCTGCTCGGCATGAGCACCGGCGGTCGGCTGGCCTACGACGTCGCCGCGCGCGCCGGTGGCGAGGTGGCCGGGGTGATCGCCACCTGCCTCATCGACCCGCAGCGCAGCGAGGCGCGCCGCCGCCTGGCCGCCCGGCCGGAGATGGCCCGCTGGTCGGGCCTGCTCGGGCTGGTGCCGGGCCCGCTGTCGACCGCGCGGGTGCCGACGCACTGGCTGGCCAACATCGCCGCGGTGTCCAACCACGCCCAGCTGGCCAACCTGGTGTGGGCCGACCCGATCGGCGGCGGCAGCTGGCTGGCGCTCGGCTTCGTCCGCAGCTGCCTCGCCGCGCCGCCCGCGGTCCGGCCGGAGGCCTTCACCGGCACGCCGGTGCTGCTGGCGCACCCGGCGGAGGACCGCTGGACGCCGCCGCTGCTGTCCCAGCGGTTCCACGACCGGATCGGCGGGCCCACCCGCTTCGCCGCGCTGACCGGCGCCGGTCACCTGCCCGTCGAGGAGTCCGGGCTGGCCGACCTGGACCGGGCGATCCGCGACTTCCTGGACGAGTTCGGGCTGCAGTGGTGACCTTGCGTGATCGGCGTGCGCGGACCGTGCGCGACGATTTGGTTGCTGCGGCGATCCTCACAGGATCGTCGCGGTCGCGGCGCTGAGCCCAACGAGCCGTGGTGCTCGCAGATCGTTGTGAAATATTTGCAGGTCAACTCCCGGTCTCGGATGAAGATGTCCAGACCTGCTGTCGGCACCGGTGCCGATGTTCGCGTCCGCCAGGTGCGACGGGGGCCATTCGCCCCTGGCCAAGGCGTACCGGCGTGCGTCACGATCGGCCACGGCGTTTTTGTGGTACGCCCGCACAGCTCGGGCGGGGAGGAGCGTGGATGATCGGGCGTCACCGCTCCCTCGGTCCGCAGTCCGAACTGGAGCCCGCACGACCGCCGGTGCGCCCCGAGGTCGACCCGGCGCGGCGGCGGGCCTTCACCGGGTTCTCCTTCGCGGTCCTGGCCGCCGGGGTGCTGGCCTCGGTGCTGACCTCGGTCTGGATGCCCTTCCACTACCGGGCCGACCTGCTGTTCCTCGGCCCGCTGCTGGCCATGGGCTTCCTGCTGGCCGAGCAGCTGACCATCGACGTGGACGTCAAGCGGGTCGGCTGGACGATCTCCTTCACCGAGATCCCGCTGATCCTGGCGCTGCTCACGGTCCCGTTCGAGGTGGCGCTGACGGCGAACCTGCTGGCCGGGCTGGGTGCGCAGGTCGGTCGCCGCGCGGCCACCCACGTCGCCTACAACGCCGGGGTCATGTGCCTGGAGATCGCGGTGCCGTTCGCGGTCGCCTACGCGGTCAACCAGGCGCTGGCCACCGTCGCCCCGATCTGGTTCGGCCCGGTCGTGGGCACCCTCACCTCGTCGCTGATCAGCTGCGGCTTCGCGCTCGCCGCGCTGCACGTGCTGGGCGGCGCGATGCGGGTCGCCGCCGGTGCGCGGCTGGCGGTGCGCACGCTGGCCGTCGGCCTGCTGAACACCTCGGTCGGCCTGGTCAGCTACGAGGTGGCGCTGAGCACCCCGTGGGGCTGGCTGCTGGTGGCGCTGGTCGCCGCCGCGGTGATCGGCCTGTACCGGGCCTACTCCGACCTGATGCGCGAGCAGCGCGACCTGGAAGCGCTCAGCGACGTGAGCCTGAGCGTGGCCCGCTACGGGCAGCGCAGCGCGCAGAGCCCCGGCGAGGCCGCGGAGGCGGAGCCGGAGGTCGGCGAGTGGGAGCCCGTCGCCGAGCGGATCCGCGAGCAGCTGAACGCCACCCGGGTGGTCCTGCGCCTGCGGCTGGACCCGAGCGGCGAGGTGAGCACGCTCGTCGCCGGTGAGGACCTGCCGGACGCGGCCTGGCAGGCCGCCCCGTCGGCGCTGCGCGAAGATCCGCTGCTGCAGCTGCCCGGCAGCCACGTGCGCTCGTTCCGGACGCTGGAGGCCCCGGAGGAGGTCCGCCGGGCGTTGCGCCAGCGCGGCGCGTACGAGGCGCTGGTCGTCCCGCTGCGCGGCGCGACGCAGCTGCTCGGCGCCGTCGAGGTGCACGACCGGGTCAGCCGCTGGCGCGGGTTCGGCCGGGCGGACGTGCGGCTGCTGCACACCCTCGCCAGCCACCTGGCGACCGCGATGGACAACCGCCGCCTGCTCGCGCGGCTGCGCCACGACGCCTACCACGACCCGCTGACCGGCCTGCTCAACCGGACCGGGTTCCGCGAGATGGCGGCCGAGGAGCTGCGCAACGGCCGCACCGCGGTCGTGCTGCGCATCGACCTCGACGTGCTCACCACGGTCAGCGAAGCCCTCGGCTACACCTGGGGCGACCGGATGGTCGTCGCCGCCGGGCAGCGGATGAGCGAGGAGCTCGGCGAGGCCCCGCTGGCCCGCCTGGAGGCCAACTCCTTCGCGGTCCTGCTGCTGGACCGCAGCGAGGCCCAGGCCCACGAGGTGGCCCAGCACCTGCGCGAGACGATCGCCCGCCCGTACCCGCTGGACCGGATCGTGGTGGAAGCCGCGGGCGTCGCCGGGTACGCCTCGTCCGCGCCCTCCGACGGCGAGTGCGAGAACGACATCGACACCCTGCTGCAGCGCGCCGACGTCGCGGTGCGCGCGGCGCGCAACGGCGAGGACGGGGTGCGCGGCTACGCGCCCGCGATGGGGCAGGTGTTCCTGCGCCGGTTCCAGCTGGTCACCCAGTTCCGGCAGGCGCTGGACACCGGCCAGGTCGAGGTGCACTACCAGCCCAAGGTGGCGCTGCCGGAGCGCCGGGTGGTCGGCGCGGAGGCGCTGGTGCGCTGGTCGCACCCGGAGTACGGGCGGCTGGACCCGGACGAGTTCGTGCCGCTGGTCGAGGCCACCGGCCTGGTCGACGCGCTCACCTCGTTCGTGATGGAGTGCGCGCTGGTCAAGATCCGGCAGTGGCTGGACGCCGGGCTGCGGATGTCGGTGGCGGTGAACCTCTCGGTGCGCAACCTCGCCGACGAGACCTTCCCGGACCGCGTGGCCGAGGCGCTGCTGCGCCACGACATCCCGCCCGAGCTGCTGACCTTCGAGCTCACCGAGTCCAGCGTGATGGCCGACCCGGAGCGCTCGCTGCCGGTGCTGAGGCGGCTGCACGCGATGGGCGTGGTGCTGGCGGTGGACGACTTCGGCACCGGGTACTCGTCGCTGGCCTACCTGCGGCAGCTGCCGGTGGACGAGGTGAAGATCGACAAGAGCTTCGTGCTCGGCATGGGCACCGACCTCGGCGACATGGCGGTGGTCCGCTCGATCGTCGAGCTGGGCCACTCCCTGGACCTCGTGGTGGTCGCCGAGGGCGTCGAGGACGACGCGGCCCGGGACCAGCTGGTGCAGATGGGCTGCGACGTGGCGCAGGGCTACCTGATCTCCCGCCCGCTGTCCGAGGAGCGCTTCGAGGCGTGGCTGCAGGCCCGCACCAAGCGCGGGACCGGCTCCCGATCCGAGACCGTCCTCACACTCCTGCACTGATCCCGGTTTTGCCGCCCAGAACGCCTCCTGGCGCCGAAAAAGCGGCTCTGACCAGGGTTTTCACCAAAAGTGGACCCCCCTGTTCCGGGTCCCTTCCGGGGTGTGTAAAGTTCTAGACGTTCCGCAGGGACACGCCCCAATAGCTCAGTCGGCAGAGCGTCTCCATGGTAAGGAGAAGGTCTACGGTTCGATTCCGTATTGGGGCTCGAAAGACAGCCGCAGTGCTCGGTAAACTAGGTGCTGTGGCTGTTTTGCGTGGGATATCCTGCGTCGGCTGAGGCTGCCGGTGCTCGCATCGAAGGTCCCAGCATGGCGGTGTAGCTCAGTCGGTAGAGCAAGCGGCTCATAATCGCTGTGTCGCCGGTTCAAGTCCGGCCACCGCTACCAGTCACCGGTTCGCGCGGATCACCCGCGAACCGTCCCAGCAGTATCACCGAGACAGAAAGGCACCCCCGTGGCCGCCACCGACGTCCGACCCAAGATCACGCTGGCGTGCGAGGAGTGCAAGCACCGCAACTACATCACCAACAAGAACCGGCGCAACGACCCGGACCGCTTGGAGATGAAGAAGTTCTGCCCGAACTGCGGTACGCACAAGCTGCACAAGGAAACCCGCTGAGCGAGGTGTGCTCGCGGAAGCCCCCGGTTTCCGCCAGCGCCTAGCGAGGGGTCCGCACCGGATCTCCCGCCTCCTCTCGAGGCTTTCAGCCCGTCCCCGATTGTCGGGGGCGGGCTTTTGTGTTGCTCGCTTCGCGTGGTGTGGGGAGGGGCACTGGTGTTCGTGCAGGTGGGTTGGGGCTGGTCGGGGGTCGGGTAGCCTGCGCGGGTGCCGCTTGACCAGTCATTCATCGGACGTGAGTACCCGCCGACCGCGCCTTACGAGGTCGGGCGGGAGAAGATCCGGGAGTTCGCCGCCGCGATCAAGGACGAGTCGCCGCTGTACCGGGACGCCGAGGCCGCGAGGGCCGCCGGGTACCCCGACGTGATCGCGCCGCCCACCTTCGCGGTGATCCTGTCCATGGGCTCGCACGACGCGATCGTCGAGGACCCGCAGCTCGGGCTGGACTACAGCCGGGTGGTGCACGGGCAGCAGGAGTTCACCCACCACCGGCCGATCCGGGCCGGTGACCGGCTGGTCACCGTGGTGCACGTGGACGACATCAAGACCCGCGCGGGCAACGACTTCCTGACCGTCCGGTCCGAGATCAGCACCGTCGAGGGCGAGCCGGTGTGCACCGCGAAGTCGATGCTGGTGGCCCGCGGCGCGGCGGAGGGCGAGGCGTGATGAACGTGCGGATGTCCGAGGTCGCCGTCGGCGACCAGCTGCCCGAGCTGAGCGTGCCGCTCACCCGCGCCGACCTGGTCCGGTACGCGGGCGCCTCCGGCGACTTCAACCCGATCCACTGGAACGAGCGGTTCGCCACCGAGGTCGGGCTGCCGGACGTGATCGCGCACGGCATGCTCACCATGGCCGTGGCCGGTCGGGTGGTCAGCGAGTGGACCGGCGACCCCGGCGCGATCGTCCACTACAGCGTCCGCTTCACCCGCCCCGTGGTGGTGCCCGACGACGGCACCGGCGCCCGGGTGGACGTCTCCGGCAAGGTCTCGGCGATCAACGACGACGGCACGGTCAAGGTCACCATCACGGCCAAGAGCGCGTCCCAGGGCGTCCTCGGCGGTGCCAGCGCCATCGTCCGCCTGCCCCAGTAGCGGGACAGGGGCACCCGCGGGCGCGGGTGCCCCGCACCGGCTACTCCGCCTCGGAGAGCAGGGACGCCAGGCGGGTCACGCCGGTGACCAGGTCGTCGTCGCCGAGGGCGTAGGAGAGGCGGAAGTAGCCGGGGGTGCCGAAGGCCTCGCCCGGGACCACCGCCACCTCGGCCTGCTCCAGGGCCAGCGCCGCCAGCTCCACGCTGGTCTGCGGGCGGACCCCGCGGATCTCCTTGCCCAGGAGCTCCTTCACCGACGGGTACGCGTAGAACGCGCCCTGCGGCTCGGGGCAGCTGACGCCGGGGATCGCGGACAGCAGCTCGACCATCTTGCGGCGGCGCCGGTCGAACGCCGCGCGCATCTCGTGCACCGCGTCCAGCGGGCCGCTGACGGCCTCCAGCGCGGCCCGCTGCGAGACGTTCGCGACGTTGGACGACAGGTGCGACTGCAGGTTCGTCGCCGCCTTGATCACGTCCGCCGGGCCGATCATCCAGCCGACCCGCCAGCCGGTCATCGCGTAGGTCTTGGCGACGCCGTTGAGCACCACGCAGGTGTCCGCCAGCTCGGGCACCACCGCGGGCATCGACACGTGCCGGGCGTCGCCGTAGACCAGGTGCTCGTAGATCTCGTCGGTGATCACCCAGATGCCGTGCTCGACGGCCCAGCGGCCGATCGCCTCGACCTGCTCCGGCGGGTAGACCGCGCCGGTCGGGTTGGACGGCGAGTTGAACAGCAGGACCTTGGTGCGCGGCGTGCGCGCCGCCTCCAGCTGGTCGACGGAGACCAGGTAGCCGGTCGACTCGTCGGCCGGGACCACCACCGGAACTCCACCCGGCAGGGTGATCGCCTCCGGGTAGGTGGTCCAGTACGGGGCGGGCAGCAGCACCTCGTCGCCCGGGTCCAGCAGGGTCTGGAACGCCTGGTAGACGGCCTGCTTGCCGCCGTTGGTGATCAGCACCTGGCCTGCCTCGACGGCGTAGCCTGAGTCCCGCCGGGTCTTCGCGGCGACGGCTTCGCGCAGCTCCGGCAGGCCCGCGGCCGGGCTGTACCGGTGGTTCTTCGGGTCGGTGCAGGCGGCGACGGCGGCGTCCACGATCGGCTGGGGCGTCGGGAAGTCGGGTTCCCCGGCGCCGAACCCGATCACCGGGCGCCCGGCGGCCTTGAGCGCCTTCGCCTTGGTGTCCACGGCCAGCGTGGCGGACTCGCTGATGCCGCCGATCCGCGCGGACACCCGCGCTCCGGTCTGGTGGTCTGCGTCAGGTGTGGCCATGCCGGCATCCTGGCAGAAGTGGCCACCGCCACGCTTCTCACCTGCGGCGGAGTTGTTCTTGGTGCGACACGGGGGGTGCCGTTGGAAACCGCTTGTCGGTGTGCCGTACACTTTCGAACCTGGGATGCCTGAGCACCGTGGAACCCCGGTTCCATGGCGGTGCAGGGCGTCCCGAACTGCGGTCGGGCTCCATGGCCGCAAAGGGGTGTAGCTCAATTGGCAGAGCAGCGGTCTCCAAAACCGCAGGTTGCAGGTTCAAGTCCTGTCACCCCTGCGTCGATGCGACGGTGAGCGGAGGATTGGCGTGAGCGAGGACCGCGAGCAGGAGCAGGGCGGGGCGCGCGACGACGCCAACCGTCCGTCCAGCGCTGCGGCGCGGCGCGAGCGCCGTGCTTCCTCCCGTCCGACCGGCCGCAAGGGCCGGTCCGGCGAGTCGGGTTCCGGCTCGACGCGCACAACTGAGTCGAAGGGTCGGCCGACCCCATCGCGGGACGGTCGGCAGGGTCGGGTTTCGCTGTTCCGGAAGATCGGACGCTTCCTGCGCGAGGTCGTCGCCGAACTGCGCAAGGTCATCTGGCCGACGCGCAAGGCGCTGGTGACCTACACGTTCGTGGTGCTGGTGTTCGTCAGCGTCATGGTGGCGTTCGTGGCCGGCGTGGATGTGCTCTTCGCCAAGGGCGTGGGCTGGCTGTTCGGCTCCGGCTGAACCTTCGGGCCCGCGCTTTAGGTGGTGCCGGCGGAGCAACGACCCGGCACGGAACGCACGAGAGGAAGCGAGACCGACTGTGACCTCCCACGAGGGCCAGGAAACCACCGGCCTCACCGACGAGCAGGTGCAGCCAGCGGCCGACGAGGTCGAGGCGGCCGCGGACTCGGTCGACGCAGTCGAGTCCGCCGAGGGTGCCGACTCCGGCGAGGACACCGGTTCCACCGACGACACCGAGGCTCAGACCGAGGCCGACGCCGCCGACGAGGCCGGTGCGGAGGCCGAGGACGAGGGCGAGGAGCCCGACCCGGTCGAGGAGCTGCGCGCCGCGCTGCGCCGCGCGCCCGGCGACTGGTACGTCGTGCACTCGTACGCCGGTTACGAGAACAAGGTCAAGACCAACCTCGAGACCCGCGCCCAGACGCTGGACGTCGAGGACTTCATCTTCCAGGTCGAGGTGCCGACCGAAGAGGTCACCGAGATCAAGAACGGCCAGCGCAAGCTGGTGCAGCGCAAGGTGCTGCCCGGCTACATCCTGGTCCGGATGGAGCTCAACGACGCGTCCTGGAGCGCGGTGCGCAACACGCCGGGGGTCACCGGCTTCGTCGGCGCCACCTCCAAGCCGTCGCCGCTGACCATCGACGAGGTGCTGAAGTTCCTCGCGCCGCAGGTGGAGGAGAAGAAGGCCGAGCCGGGCAAGAAGGCCGCGGCCGCGCCGAGCGCCGCCAAGCCCGCGGTGGAGGTCGACTTCGAGGTCGGCGAGTCCGTCACCGTCATGGACGGGCCGTTCGCGACCCTGCCCGCGACCATCAACGAGGTCAACCCGGACGCCCAGAAGCTCAAGGTCCTGGTGTCGATCTTCGGCCGCGAAACGCCGGTTGAGCTGTCGTTCAACCAGGTTTCCAAGATCTGACCGGCTCCCCTCGGGAGCACGGCGGCTGCGCGCGGATCTGGCAGGACCGCGCGCAGAAGCGGGCGATGCCACCGTTTCGTGGTCTCGCCAGATTCGGCCCCGCAACTGGGCGGGGCCGGGCAACCGGATAGCGAAGACACAGGAAGCAAACATGCCGCCCAAGAAGAAGAAGCTGGCAGCGATCATCAAGCTGCAGATCCAGGCGGGCCAGGCCAACCCGGCCCCGCCGGTCGGCCCCGCGCTGGGTCAGCACGGCGTCAACATCATGGAGTTCTGCAAGGCCTACAACGCCGCGACCGAGCAGCAGCGCGGCAACGTGGTGCCGGTCGAGATCTCCGTCTACGAAGACCGGTCCTTCGACTTCAAGCTGAAGACCCCGCCGGCCGCGAAGCTGCTGCTGAAGGCCGCGGGCGTGCAGAAGGGCAGCGGCGAGCCGCACAAGACCAAGGTCGGCAAGGTGTCCATGGACCAGGTCCGCGAGATCGCGCAGACCAAGATGGAAGACCTCAACGCCAACGACATCGACCAGGCCGCCAAGATCATCGCCGGCACCGCCCGGTCGATGGGTCTGACCGTCGAGGGCTGACCCCGGGGCCGGTTCCGACCGGGCACCTCTGTGGGAGGGCTCCAGCGCAGCCCGACCAACCACAACTGATCCACCGCTGATAGGGACAGAAATGGCAAAGCGCAGCAAGGCATACCAGCAGGCGGCCGAGCTGATCGACCGGGCGCGGCTGTACGCCCCGGCGGAAGCCGCCGAGCTGGCGAAGAAGACCGCCAAGGTCAAGTACGACGCCACCGTCGAGGTGGCGCTGCGGCTGGGCGTCGACCCCCGCAAGGCAGACCAGATGGTCCGCGGCACCGTGAACCTGCCGCACGGCACTGGTAAGACTGCCCGCGTCATCGTGTTCGCCGTCGGCGACAAGGCCGCTGAGGCCGAGGCCGCCGGGGCGGACGCGGTTGGTTCCGAGGACCTGATCGAGCGCATTCAGGGCGGCTGGCTCGATTTCGACGCGGCGATCGCCACCCCGGACCAGATGGCCAAGGTCGGCAAGGTGGCCCGCATCCTGGGCCCGCGCGGCCTGATGCCGAACCCGAAGACCGGCACCGTCACCCCGAACGTCACCAAGGCGGTCGCGGACATCAAGGGCGGTAAGATCAACTTCCGCGTCGACAAGCAGGCCAACCTGCACTTCATCATCGGCAAGGTGTCGTTCGACACCGAGAAGCTGGTGGAGAACTACGCGGCCGCGCTGGACGAGATCCTGCGCGCCAAGCCGTCGGCGTCGAAGGGCCGGTACCTGAAGAAGGTCACCTTCACCACGACGATGGGCCCGGGCATCCCGGTCGACCCGAACGTCACCCGCGGCATCGCGGCTTCCGCCTGATCCCGCAATCCCGCCGAAGGGGCGGGCCGACCACCCGGTCGGCCCGCCCCTTTCGCGTCCGGTGCTCGCCAGGAGCGGACGTCGACCGCGGTCCCGCGATTTCAATGGAAATCAGACGTCTGATTTCCATTGAGGTTTTTCCAACCTCGTTCTGCGTGGCGGTGCCGGTGGCGGAACCTCAGCGCCCGCCTGGACTCCGGGTGCCCAACTTTATGTATGCCAATACACGGCAGTTGGGCCGTCCTCGCCAGGCGAACGCTGAGAACCCGCGGCGGTGCGAGCTGCGAGGGTGGGCTATGCGCCTGCGGCGCATGCGACACCTGCCGACCGGTGCCGGTCGCCCTTCGCAGCTGCGGTCCACGGGCAGGATGAAAAAGGCTCATTGAAATCGCGGGAGTTCTCCGCCGGACGGCGGAGCTGTTCGCCTCCCTCAGCGCGGGGCGCCCGACACGCCGACGGTCACAGTTTCAATTGAAACTCTGGTCGGGGCAGGTCAGGGGCAGGTGGAGGTCTGTCGGTCGTAGGCGCTGATCGCCCAGCCGCCGTCCTGCTGCTGGGTGAGCTTGAGGCTGCCCAGCTGGGGGCCGCCCGTCACCTGGATCCGGCAGCCGTGCACCACGGCCTCCCGGCCGATCATGGCGATCGCGTCGTAGCCGATCTTCGGGTTCGCGTACGCGCTCCCGTTGGTGATCTGGTCGTGCACCTGGCGGGCGGCGGTGGCGCAGTCGGGGGCCCCGTGGGCGGTGGCGAAGCCGTTCTCGCCCGCCGCGTCGAACAGGCCGCACGCCTGCGTCGGGTCGTCGCCGCGCAGCAGGTTGTAGATGTCGAACAGCGCGTCCTGCGGGGTCGGTGCCTTCCGCGGCTGCGGGCGGACCGGGGGCTGGCCGCTGCTGCTGGTGTCCGAGCTGCTGTTGCTGCTGCCGAAGTAGTAGTCGTAGGCGTAGTTCAGGAGGAGCAGGAGGACGAGGAGGTAGATCAGGCGGCGGACGAACTTGTAGCGGAGGAGGCCGAGGGCCGTCTTCCACCAGGGCTTCTTCGGCTTGTCCGCGGGTTGGGCGCTGGTCGGCGGGGGGACCGCGACGTCGCCGCCCTGGGATTCCTGCCATTCCCGGAACTTCTGGAACTGCAGGAACTGCTGGTACTGCCGGAACTCCTCGTCGTCGGTCGGCTGCGCCGGTTTGGCCGGTTCCGGCGCGGCGACCACCTCGTTCTCCACGACCTCCGCGTCGACGACGTCCGCGGGGCGGGGCTTGTCCGGCAGGTTCGAGCCGGGCTCCGGCGACTCGTGCTGATCAGCCACGCCTCACATGATGCCCGCCCGTGCGGTGGAGGTCACCACCAGCGCGGATGTCGAGGGGTGGTTGGAAGCGCCGGGGAGGCGTCGCGTACTCTTGAGGAGGTTCCACCCAAGACCGCTGGTCTTCTCCGCTCCCCGCGAGGGGTTGGTGGAGAACTAAGGTCCCGTGAGATGCGGGCGGCCCGCGCAGGAGGGACGAGGCTACGCGTGCGCGCCCAGGCGCGCCCATGATCTTGACGCCCCGTGCTTGCTGCGCCGGGGCGTTTTGTCGTCTCAGGACCGACTGGATGCGGATCACAGTCGGAGATGAGAGAGGAGGCGACATGGCGAAGCCCGACAAGGTCGATGCGGTCACCGAGATCGCTGAGCACTTCAACACCTCGACCGCTGCGGTCGTGACCGAGTACCGCGGGCTGTCCATGGCGCAGCTGTCCGAGCTGCGCCGCGCCCTCGGGGCGGGCACGACGTACCGTGTCGCGAAGAACACGCTGGTCAAGCGTGCCGCCGAGCAGTCGGGCGTCGAGGGGCTCGACGACCTGTTCGTCGGCCCGACCGCGATCGCCTTCGTCGAGGGCGAGCCGGTCGACGCCGCCAAGGCCCTGAAGGAGTTCGCCAAGGCCAACGACGCCTTGGTGATCAAGGGCGGTTACATGGACGGCCGCGCGCTGTCCGTGTCCGAGGTCGAGAGCATCGCCGACCTCGACTCGCGCGAGGTCACGCTGGGCAAGCTGGCCGGTGCGATGAAGGCCAAGATGGGCCAGGCCGCCGCGCTGTTCGCCGCGCCGGCGTCCCAGGTGGCTCGGTTGGCCGCTGCTCTGCAGGAGAAGAAGGGCAGCGACGCCGACGCCTGAGTCCCCCGCGGATGCAGTTGTCGGTCGCAAGAACTCCCCTCCCGGGTGCCGCCGGTGCTCGGGCACTGAACGGAAAGGAACGCCGTCGTGGCGAAGCTGAGCAACGAAGAGCTGTTGGACGTCTTCAAGGAGATGACCCTCCTGGAGCTGTCGGAGTTCGTGAAGCAGTTCGAGGAGACCTTCAACGTCACCGCCGCCGCCCCGGCCGCCGTCGTGGCCGCCCCGGGTGCCGCGGGTGCCGCCCCGGCCGCTGAGGAGCAGGACGAGTTCGACGTCATCCTCGAGGGTGCCGGCGACAAGAAGATCCAGGTCATCAAGGTCGTCCGCGAGATCGTCTCCGGCCTGGGCCTGAAGGAGGCCAAGGAGCTGGTCGAGGGCGCTCCGAAGCCGATCCTGGAGAAGGTCGAGAAGGAGAAGGCCGAAGAGGCCAAGGCCAAGCTGGAAGAGGCCGGCGCCTCCATCTCCCTCAAGTGAGCTGATGCCTGTCTGACGAACTCGTTCTGCGTGGCGGTGCCGGTAGCGGAACCTCAGCGCCCGCCTGGACTGCGGATGCCCAGTCTTAGCCAATACACGGCGGCTGGGCCGTCCTCGCCGGAAGGAACCCCAGAGGGGTGGGCACTGAGAACCCGCGGCGGTGCGAGTTGCGAGGGTGGGCTAAGCGGCTTCGCCGCTTCAAAAACAAAGACCACCACGGGATTCGAAGACAGGCTGGAGGGGCCATCCGCCGCTCCTGACTCACCGTGATAGGGCGGGCACTCGCAGTTGCGGGTGCCCGCCCTTATTTTGCTTCGCGGAATTCTCGAATCCCGTCATTCGGACCATTCCGCCGGTTTCGAATTCGATCTTCCCGGCGGCGAACCCGCTGGCCGGGGGCCGCCAACGCAAAACGGGGCTGGAAAAACTGCATTGGCAGAAGTTCTGGTGAACTGGTGAGTAACCCCTTCGCGTCGGGCTCGTTGCACAGGTGTGACGCTGATGACCTTCGTTGTCCGCGTCACATGTGTCAGGCTGCCTCTCCAGGTGGTTCGGCTGAGTTGCATTCGAGGACGCGGAGGTTCGGATGGGCGTCGAGGTGGTTGTCGACGGGCTGTCGAAGTCCTTCGGCGCGCAGACCATCTGGCGGGATGTCACGCTGACGCTTCCTCCCGGCGAGATCAGCGTGCTGCTGGGGCCTTCCGGGACCGGGAAGTCGGTCTTCCTGAAGTCGTTGGTGGGGCTGCTCAAGCCGGAGCGGGGCAAGATCGTCATCAACGGCGTGGACATCTGCACCTGCCCGGAGCGCGAGCTCTACGAGGTCCGGAAGCTGTTCGGCGTGCTGTTCCAGGACGGCGCGCTGTTCGGGTCGATGAACCTGTTCGACAACATCGCCTTCCCGCTGCGCGAGCACACCCGCAAGAGCGAGTCCGAGATCCGCCGGATCGTGCTCGAGAAGATGGAGATGGTCGGGCTCATCGGCGCCGAGGAGAAGCTGCCGGGCGAGATCTCCGGCGGCATGCGCAAGCGCGCCGGGCTGGCCCGGGCGCTGGTGCTGGACCCGGAGATCATCCTGGTCGACGAGCCGGACTCCGGGCTGGACCCGGTCCGCACCGTGCTGCTGAACCAGGTGATCGTCGACCTCAACGCGCAGATCGACGCGACGATCCTGATCGTCACCCACGACATCAACACCGCCCGCACCGTGCCGGACAACATCGGCATGCTCTACCGCCGGAACCTGGTGATGTTCGGTCCGCGCGAGGTGCTGCTGACCTCGCCGGAGCCGGTGGTGGTGCAGTTCCTCAACGGCCGCCCGGACGGGCCGATCGGCATGACCGAGGAGAAGGACACCGGGGCCGACGAGCTGGCGCGGCTGAGCGAGATCTCGGTGCCGCCGATGATGCCGCAGCTGGACGTCACCCCCGGCATGCCGGAGCGGACCGCGGTGCGCCGCCGCAAGGAACGGGTGCTGCGGCAGCTGCGCAGCCTGGCCCCGTCGGCGCAGCAGGAGATCCTGAAGACGTTGACCCCGGAGGAGCTCGCGCTCTACGGCTTCTCCGCGCCCGCGACCGGCGCGTGGCCGCAGCAGACCGAGCCGATCGCGCCGACCCCGGCCCCGCTGCCGCAGGACGAGGTCGCCGACGTGCCGCAGCAGGTGCGCCCGACGCCGTACCCGCGGGAGCCGGAGGCGCCGCCGTGGGGCGGGGCGCCGGAGCAGACCGCCGAGCCGGTCGAGTCGTCGCGCCGCCGCTGGTTCGGCCGCAAGCGGGGTGAGCAGTGAGTTCGCCGTCGCAGGCGCGGTTTCCGGGTGCGGCGGGCTTGCGGGAGACCGGGCGCCTGTTCGCGCTCGGGCTGGACGTGCTGCGCTCGCTGCCGAAGCGCCCGTTCCAGCTCCGCGAGTTCATCCAGCAGTGCTGGTTCATCGCGAGCGTGACGATCCTGCCGACCGCGCTGGTGTCCATCCCGTTCGGCGCGGTGATCGCGCTCCAGCTCGGTTCGCTGACCCGGCAGATCGGCGCGCAGTCGTTCACCGGTGCGGCCAGCGTGCTGGCCATCATCCAGCAGGCCGCGCCGATCGTGACCGCGCTGCTGATCGCCGGTGCCGGTGGTTCGGCGATCTGCGCGGACCTGGGTTCGCGGAAGATCCGCGACGAGATCGACGCGATGGAGGTGCTGGGCATCTCGCCGATCCAGCGCCTGGTGGTGCCCCGGGTGCTGGCCGCGATGCTGGTGGCCGTGCTGCTCAACGGCATGGTCAGCGTGGTCGGCGTGCTGGGCGGCTACACGTTCAACGTGATCATGCAGGGCGGCACGCCCGGCGCCTACATGGCGAGCTTCAACGCGCTCGCGCAGCTGCCGGACCTGTGGATCGGCGAGATCAAGGCGCTGATCTTCGGCTTCCTGGCCGGTGTGGTGGCGGCCTACCGCGGCCTGCACCCGCCGCCCGGCCCGAAGGGCGTCGGCGACGCGGTGAACCAGTCGGTGGTGATCACCTTCCTGCTGCTGTTCGCGGTGAACTTCGTGCTCACCACGATGTATCTGCAACTCGTGCCGCCCAAGGGCATGTGACGGGCCACCAGGGGAATTGACATGGTGACGATCTCGCAGCGCGCCAAGCGCGCGGCCCGGCGGCCGTTGCAGCTGCTGGACGAGCTGGGCGACCAGCTGTCGTTCTACGTGCGGTCGCTGGTGTGGGTTCCGCGCGCGATCACGCGCTACGCCAAGGAGACGCTGCGGCTGCTGGCCGAGGTGAGCTTCGGCAGCGGGGCGCTGGCGGTGATCGGCGGCACGGTCGGCGTGATGATCGGGCTGACCCTGTTCACCGGCACCGTGGTGGGCCTGCAGGGCTTCGCCGCGCTGGACCAGCTGGGCACCTCGGCGTTCGCCGGGTTCGTCTCGGCGTACTTCAACACCCGCGAGATCGCGCCGCTGGTGGCCGGTCTGGCGCTGTCGGCGACGGTCGGCTCCGGTTTCACCGCGCAGCTGGGCGCGATGCGGATCTCCGACGAGATCGACGCGCTCGAGGTGATGGGCGTGCCGAGCCTGCCGTACCTGGTGACCACGCGGGTGATCGCCGGGTTCATCGCGGTGATCCCGCTGTACGTGCTGGGCCTGCTCACCTCGTACGTGGCGGCGCGGGCGGTGACGGTCTACGTCTACGGCCAGTCCGCGGGCACCTACGACCACTACTTCAACCTGTTCCTGCCTCCCGAGGACGTGCTGTGGTCCTTCGGGAAGGTGCTGGTGTTCAGCGTCGTGGTGATCATGACGCACTGCTTCTACGGCTACCGGGCCAGCGGCGGCCCGGCCGGGGTCGGCGTGGCGGTGGGTCGCGCGGTGCGGACCGCGATCGTGACCACCGCGCTGCTGGACTTCTTCCTCAGCCTCGCGATCTGGGGCACCACTACGACGGTTCGGATCACCGGATGAGTACCAAGGGTGCTTTGACAACGCTGGAGGCGTCATGAGCGACAATCGGCGCAGCCCGCTCATGAAAGCCGACCGGGTGCGGGTGGCCCGCAAGACACTGCGGCGCCGGGCCCTGGGCCTCGCGTTCCTGCTGTGCATGGTGCTGTTCGTCAGCCTGACCGTGGCCACCTACCAGAAGGCGTTCACGTCCAGCGTGGACGTGGTGCTCAAGGCCGCCTCCACGGGAAACCAGCTGCTGCCCGAGTCGGACGTGAAGGTGCGCGGCATGGTCGTCGGCCGCGTGGTCAAGGTCGAGTCCACTGGGGACGGTGCGGAGCTGCACCTGGCGCTGGAGCCGGACAAGGTGGAGCACCTGCCGTCCAACGTCTCGGCGCGGCTGCTGCCGCGGACCCTGTTCGGCGAGCGCTACGTCTCGCTGGAGCTGCCCGAGCAGGCCGCGTCCACCACGCTGGCCGCCGGTGACGTCATCGAGCAGGACCGCACCAGCGCGGGCATCGAGCTGGAGAAGGTGCTGGCCGACACCATGCCGGTGCTGCAGGCGGTGCACCCCGACGACCTCGCGGTCACGCTGAACGCGCTGGACCAGGCGCTGTCCGGGCGCGGGGAGCAGCTGGGCGAGACGCTGTCGCAGCTGAACACCTACCTGGACGGCCTCAACCCGTCGGTGCCGGACCTGCAGCGCAACCTCAAGGAGCTGGTCGGCGTCGCCGAGACCTACGAGGAGGCCGCGCCGGACGTTCTGGAGGCGCTGGACAACTTCAGCACCACGGCGCGAACCCTGGTGGCGCAGCGGGAGAACCTGAAGACCCTCACCGGTCAGCTGACCACCACCGCGGGCGACACCACCGCGTTCCTGGAGAACAACCGGAAGAACATCATCCAGCTCGGCGAGGCGCAGCGGCCGACGCTGGACGTGCTGGCGAAGTACTCGCCGGAGTACAAGTGCTTCCTGGACGAGATGGCCGCCTACGTGCCGCGCATCCGGAAGGTGTTCGGCGAGGGCACGAACGAGCCCGGCCTGCACATCACGCTGGAGGTCGTGGCGCACCGCGGCAAGTACCGCCCGAACCAGGACGAGCCGGAGTACAACGACAAGCGCGGCCCGCGCTGCTACAACCTGATGCCGCTGCCCGACCCGATCCCCGAGTACCCGCCGGACGGGCCGTTCGACGACGGTTCGGTGCCGCCCGCGCCGTCGCACCAGGTCGACAAGGGCCTGAACCCGCCGCAGATGGGCGAGGGCTACCTGCCGGCCAGCACCTCCCCGCAGTGGGTGAACTCCCCGGCGGAGCGGGACATGGTGTCGGTGGTGCTGGCCCCGGCCGTCGGCCGGAGCGCCGCTGACCTGCCCGACTGGGGGTCGCTGCTGGTCGGCCCGGTCCTGCGCGGAGCGGAGGTGAGCTACCGGTGAACGGTCGCAGCATCACCGGACCGCTGGTCAAGTTCCTGATCTTCGTGCTGGTCACCGTGCTGGCCACCGGGCTCCTGGTGCTGACCATCGCCAACCGGGACCTGCGCTCGGCGGAGTCCTACAGCGCGCGGTTCACCGACGTGACCAGCCTCAACGAGGGCGACGAGGTGCGCATCTCCGGGGTGAAGGTCGGCGAGGTGGAGAGCATCGAGCTGGTGGACCACCGGGTGGCGGAGGTGCGGTTCAACGTGGCCGACCGGCCGCTGCCGGCCACCGTGACCGCCACCATCAAGTACCGGAACCTGGTCGGCCAGCGATACATCGCGCTGGAGCCCGGCCCGGGCGACAACGGCGTGCTGCGGGCGGGCTCGACGATCCCGCTGGAGCGCACTAAGCCCGCGCTGGACCTCACGGTGCTGCTGGGCGGGTTCAAGCCGCTGTTCCAGGCGCTGTCGCCGGAGGACGTCAACAAGCTCTCCTTCGAGATCATCCAGGTGCTGCAGGGCGAGGGCGGCACGGTGGAGAGCCTGCTGGCCCACACCGCCTCGCTGACCTCCACCATCGCCTCCCGCGACCAGGTGATCGGGCAGGTGATCGACAACCTCAACGGGGTGCTGGACACGGTCAACGCCCGCGACCAGCAGCTGTCCGAGCTGGTCGGCCAGCTGCGGCAGGTGGTCTCGGGGCTGTCCGAGGACCGGCACGCCATCGGCGACGCGGTGACCGCGATGGACGGTCTGACCAACAGCACCGCCGGGCTGCTCACCGAGGCCCGCCCGGGGCTGCAGCAGGACATCGCCGGGCTCGGCTCGCTGTCGCAGAACCTCAACGACAACGAGGAGATCGTCGAGCGGTGGATGCAGAACATGCCGGGCAAGGTCGAGATGCTCACCCGGACCGCCTCGCACGGCTCCTGGTTCAACTTCTTCAACTGCAAGATGACCGGAACCGTGGGCGTCGGTGAGCTGAACCTGCCGCTACCGCTGGTGCCGGTGTCCCAGCCGAGGTGCCAGCGATGACTGCATTCTCCAAGCGCGACCCGCTCAAGATCGGCATCGGCGGCCTGCTGGTGCTGGTGCTGATGTTCGTGCTCGCGATGAACTTCGAGCGGCTGCCGCTGGTCGGCGGCACCACCTACACCGCGCAGTTCACCGAGGCGGCCGGGCTGCGGCCGGACAACGAGGTGCGCATCGCCGGGGTGAAGGTCGGCTCGGTCTCCGACGTGGAGCTGGAGGACGGCCACGTGCTGGTCAGCTTCCGGGTCGACGACGCCTGGATCGGCGACCACACCACCGCCGCGATCAAGATCAAGACGCTGCTCGGGCAGAAGTACCTGGCGCTGGACCCGCAGGGCGGCCAGGAGATGGACCCGTCCGAGCCGATCCCGCTGCAGCGCACCATGTCGCCCTACGACGTGATCAACGCCTTCAGCGACCTTTCGTCCACTGTGGACAAGGTGGACACCAAGCAGCTCGCGGACAGCTTCCGGGCGATGTCGGAGACCTTCTCCGGCACCCCGGACGAGGTCGGCGGCGCGCTGGACGGGCTGTCCCGGCTGTCGCAGACCATCTCCTCCCGCGACGAGCAGCTGGAGCACCTGCTGAACAACACCTCGCAGGTCTCCCGGACCATCGCCGACCGCAACGCCGACTTCGAGAAGCTGCTCGCCGACGGCAACCTGCTGCTGGAGGAGATCCGGGCGCGGCGGGACTCGATCAGCGCCCTGCTGGAGGGCACCCGCCAGCTGTCCCAGCAGCTGACCGGCCTGGTCGACGACAACGCCGCGCAGATCGGCCCGGCCCTGCAGCAGCTGGACCGGGTCACCAAGATGCTGCAGCGCAACCAGGACAACCTGAACCGGAGCCTGGAGATGTTCGCGCCGTTCACCCGCCTGTTCTCCAACGTCGTGGGCAACGGCCGGTGGTTCGACAGCTACGTCTGCGGTCTGCTGCCGCCCGCCGTCGGTCCGATCAACCAGAAGGGCTGCCAGCCATGACCAGCGCACGCCCCTCGCCCGTCCGGATCCTGTCGATCGCGGTGGTGCTGGTGCTCGCCGCGACCGCCGCCGTCTGGTGGCTGTTCTTCGGCGCCGCCGAGCGCAAGGTCACCGCCTACTTCAACGCCGCGGTCGGCATCTACCCCGGCGGCGACGTCCGCGTCCTCGGCGTCCCGGTGGGCACCGTCGACGAGGTCGTCCCGCAGGGGAAGCTGGTGCGGGTCGTGATGAGCGTGGACCGCGACGTCGAGGTGCCCGCCGACGCGGGCGCGGTCGCCGTCGCGCCGAGCGTGGTCAGCGACCGGTACGTGCAGCTGACCCCGGTCTACCGCGGCGGGCCGACGCTCGAGGACGGCGCGGTGATCCCGAAGGAGCGCACCGCCACCCCGGTCGAGCTGGACTCGATCTACCGCAGCCTCAACGACCTGGCCAGCGCGCTCGGCCCGACCGGCGCCAACGCCGACGGCGCGCTGACCGACCTGCTCAACACCGGTGCGGCCAACCTGCAGGGCAACGGGCAGGCGCTGTCGGACACCATCCGCAACCTCGGCGAGGCCGGGACCACGCTGTCCGGCAACAGCGAGCAGCTGTTCGCCACCGTCGACAACCTGCAGAAGTTCACCTCGATGCTGGCCGCCAACGACGACCAGGTGCGCCGGTTCAACACCCAGATGCAGCAGGTCAGCTCGTTCCTGGCGGGCGAGCGCGAGGACATGGGCGCGGCGATGGCCGAGCTCGCCGTGGCGCTGGGCAAGGTGGAGTCCTTCGTGCGGGACAACCGCGAGCTGCTCAAGTCCAACGTGGACCAGCTGCACGGGGTGTCCGAGGTGCTGGTGCGGCAGAAGGAAGCGCTCCGCGAATCGCTGGTGAACACGCCGCTGGCGCTGTCCAACCTCTCCAACGTCTACAACGGCGCGGCGGGGACCCTGGACACCCGGATCGCCATCAACGAGCTGGCCCAGCCGCCCGCGGTCGCGGTGTGCAAGCTGCTGGAGCAGCAAGCCCCGGCGGACGTGCCGAAGGAGGTCAGCGACGCGTGCCAGTCGCTGCAGCCGGTCCTCGACGGCGTGGCGAAGCTGCCGACGCCCGCGGAGGCGCTCAACGCCATCCAGACCGGCAAGCTGCCGGAGCTGCCGCTCCCGCTGACCCCGCAGGGAGGCACCCGATGAACCTCCGCCGAATCCGCCGTCCGCGCCTCCCGAAACGGGCGTGGCGCGTGGGAGCTGCCGCGGCGTTGGCGCTGGTCGTGGTCGGGGGGTGCAGTTCTCGCGGGGTGTACGACATGCCGCTGCCCGGCGGGGCCGACGTCGGTGATCACCCGTACGAGGTGAAGGTGCACTTCGACGACGTGCTGGACCTGGTGCCCAACGCCGGGGTCCGGGTCAACGACGTGCCGGTCGGCCGGGTCAGCACCATCGGGCTCGCCCCCGGGTCCTGGGACGCCGAGGTGACCGTGCTGGTCAACGGCGACGTGCGGCTGCCCGCCAACGCCACCGCCCGGCTGCGCCAGTCCAGCCTCCTCGGCGAGAAGTACGTCGAGCTCGCCGGGCCGCCCGAATCGCAGCCGCCGGTCGGGAAGCTGTCCGACGGCGACGTCATCGACCGGGCCAGCACCGGCCGCAACCCCGAGGTCGAGGAGGTGCTGGGCGCGCTGTCGATGCTGCTCAACGGCGGTGGCGTCGCCCAGATCCAGAACATCACCAAGGAGCTCAACGCCGCGCTGGAGGGCCGCGAGTCCGACGTGCGCGGCCTGCTGTCCAACTTGGACGAACTGGTGTCCGGTCTGGACGCCCAGCGCGACGACATCACCCGCGCCCTGGACAGCGTCAACCGGCTCAGCGCCCGCATCAACGAGCAGCGCGGCAGCATCGACACCGCGCTGCGCGACCTGGAACCGGGCCTGCGGGTGCTCAACGAGCAGCGCACCCAGCTGGTCGACATGCTGAAGGCGCTGGACCGGCTCTCGGTGGTGGCCACCGACGTGGTCAACCGCTCCGGCGACGACCTGGTGCACAACCTCGACCAGCTCGCCCCGGTGCTGCAGCAGCTGACCGCGGCGGGGGAGAACCTGCCGAAGTCGCTGGAGGTGCTGCTCACCTTCCCGTTCCCGGACAACGTGGTGGACGGCATCCAGAACAGCGACTACGTCAACCTCTACACCGACGTCAACCTCAACCTCACCGACGTGCTGCAGAACCTGGGCCGCAGCAGGCAGCCGCTGATCCCGCTGCCGGACGCGGTGCAGAACCTGCCGCTGCCCCTGACCCCGCCCGCGCAGGGCACCGCACCACCACCGCCGCCGCCCGCCGAGCCGGAGAAGGACTCCGGCGGCGGCCTGCTGGGCTCGCTGCTGGGAGGTGGCCGCTGATGCTCACCCGTCGAGTTCGCCTGCAGATCGTCGCGTTCGTCGCGATCGCCCTGGTCGGCGTCAGCTTCGCCGGTGCCCGCTACGCCGGGCTGGACCGGCTGTTCGGCCCCCGCGGCTACGTGGTCACGCTGCAGCTCGCCGACACCGGCGGTGTCTTCGAGAACGCCGAGGTCACCTACCGCGGCGTGCCGGTCGGCCGGGTCGGCACCATCGAGCTCACCGCCAGCGGGGTGAACGTCCCGCTGGACATCGAGTCCAGCGCCCCGAGCATCCCGAGCGACGTCGAGGCCGTGGTGACCAACCGGTCCGCGGTCGGCGAGCAGTACGTGGACCTGCGGCCCAAGCGGGACGACGGCCCGTTCCTGGAGCAGGGCTCGGTGATCACCCAGGAGTCGGCGACCACCCCGCTGCCGGTGGAGACGCTGATGACCAACCTGGACGGGCTGGCCAACTCGGTGCCGGAGGACTCGCTGCGCACCGTGGTCAGCGAGCTGGGCACCGCGTTCCGCGACAACGGCGGCCACCTGCAGACCATCGTCGACACCAGCCGCGAGTTCATCTCCACCGCCCAGCAGCACCTGCCGCAGACCGTGCAGCTGCTGGAGGACGGCAAGACCGTGCTGGCCACCCAGAACGAGCAGGGCTCGTCGATCAGGTCCTTCGGCCGCGACCTCCGCCTGCTGTCCGAGCAGCTGGAGCGCTCCGACGGCGACCTGCGCGCGGTGATCGAGAAGGCCCCGCCGGCCGCCCAGCAGGTCAGCGGGTTCATCCGGGAGAACCAGCAGCTCACCCCGCTGCTGGCGAACCTGACCACCACCTCACAGCTGATCGCCAAGCACGTCGACGGCATCGAGCACGCCCTCGTCGTCTACCCGGCCGCGGTCACCGTGAGCCGCACGGTGGTGCCCGGCGACGGCACCGCGCACTTCGGCCTGGTGCTCAACGCCTTCGACCCGCTGCCCTGCACCAAGGGCTACGAGAACAGCGATCGCCGCAACGGCATCGAGATGGACCCGGTGCCGGTCAACACCGAAGCCCGCTGCGCGGAACCCCCGGGTAGCGAGACCTCGGTGCGCGGCGCGCAGAATGCACCCGGGCAGTAGGAGAGGAGCCCGACAATGTCCGCTGGAACCCGACGGCGCCCGGTCGTCGCCCTGGTGCTGTTCGCGGTGAGCCTGGTCGCGTGCCTGGTCACCGGGGTCTCCTGGGCGCTGGCCGCGAACGACTCCTCGATCGCCTACGCGGAGGTCCGCGACGAAGCGCTGCGCGACGGGCAGAACGCGATCATCAACTTCAACACCCTGGACTACCGGGACGTGGAGCGCGGCCTGCAGAACTGGGAGAACAACTCGACCGGCCCGCTGCGCGACGAGATCCGCCAGGGCCGCAAGGACTACGCGACCCAGATCGAGCAGAAGCGCAGCACCACCACGGCCCGCGTCCTCGACTCGGGAATCGTGGAGCTCGACGAGCGCGCCGGGAAGGCGCGCATGATCGCGGTCCTCCAGGTCACGGTCGCCGTGGAGGGGCAGCCACCGGCCACCAAGCAGGACCGCTACCAGGCGGAGCTGACCCGCGAAGGCGACACCTGGAAGCTCAGCGCCCTCGGCCTGGTGCCGGTGGGCTGACCACCGGCCCGCGCAAGCAACACGAGGAGTCACCCCCAGTGCCAACGAACCGCCGCCCCAACAAGCAACCAACCCGCCGCCCCAAGGTGGCAGGCCTCCGCAAGCGCCAGACCCGCAACGAGGAACTCCTCACCGAGGCCCGCTCGGCGGACCCCGCCGACGCCGCGGAGCGGCCGGAGGTCGGCCGGGCTGCGGCGGAGCAGCCGGAGGCTGCGGAGTCGGGACGGTCGGAGGCTGCGGACCGGACCGGCGGAGTTGTGGCGGAGCCGGAGGTCGGCCGCGCTGAGGAGGCTGAGCCGGAACTGGGCGGCGAAGCCGTGGCGGAGCGCGAGGGCGGAGCTGCGGCGGAGAATCCGGGAACTGCGGAGGCGAAGCCGGAACGGGCCAGCAAGGCGGCGGAGCCGGAGCAAGGTGGCGAAGCCTCGGCGGAGCGGACCGAGGAAGCTGCGGAGCCCGAGCGGGCTGGGCTGACCGGTGGTGCGCGCGAGGACGCTGGCGGAGCTGGCGGCGCGGCGGACGGCGGAACCTCGGAGCGCAGTGGAGCGGCGAAGTCCGCGGAACGCAGCGAAGCTGACGGGCTCCCGGAGCGCGGCGAAGCCGCGGTGACGGAGCCGGAGAGCGCGGAGCGCAGCGGAGCGGCCGGGGAGGCGGAAGCCGACACGGGCAAGCGGGGACCGGCGTGGACGCTGTGGGCGGCGACGGTGGTGCTGGCCGCGCTGGCGGTGTGGTTCGGCTTCGAGGCCTACGCAGCCCGCTACACCGGTCCCGCCGCGAACGAGGCGCTGGTCTCCGCGGGGGAGACCAGCGAGGTCAGCGGCCAGGTCTCCGACGCGGTGGAGAAGCTGTTCTCCTACGACTTCAACGACACGGCCAAGACCGAGGAAGCGGCCCGGAACCTGCTGACCGGTGACGCGGTCCAGCGCTACGAGGAGCTGTTCGCGGTGGTCAAGGACCAAGCCCCGCAACAGCAGCTGATCGTCACCACCACGGTCAAGGAGCGCTCGGTGACCCGCCTCCAGGGCAACCGAGCGGAACTCCTCCTCTTCGTCGACCAGCACGCGAGGCGAGCCAACGCCCCCGGCGAGAACGCGGGCCCGGCCCAGATCTCGGTGAGCGCGGAAAAGCAGGGCGAAACCTGGAAGATCACCCAGATAACCCTCCGCTGACCCACCGACCTACCCAAAACCCGCAAAACACCCGAACCCCAACACCCACGACGGCCACCCACCGAACAAGCACGACGCCCGCCCGCGAAACAGATACGACGCCAGTCCAAGGGGGACGTCCTGCGACGGTCGCCCGAGGGAAATGCCCCACGACGCCAGTCCGAGGGGGACGTCCTGCGACAGCCGTGCGAGGGGTGGTGACGTCCGCAATTTCGATTGAAATTGCCTCACGTCGCCACCGCAGGTTTCGTCGAGACGCTGGCAATTTCGATTGAAATTGCAACACCACGCAGAGCAACCCCCCACCGCTTTGAACCCAAAAGCAACCCCCCGCGCAACGTCACCCCTCCTCGCCAGGACGACCCCGGTATCACCACCGATCCCCCGGCACCCCCACCGCCCACCCGACATCACCGCAGGTCACCAAGGCTGTCCCGCACCCCCGCCCCGACTACTGCTGGCCCGGTGCTGGAACGCCTCGGCGGCGAACATCTCCGCCTTCAACATCGGCAACGCGGTCGGCCTGCTCCTGGCCTGGCTCACCGCTCACGGTCCGATGTGGACGTGGGCGGACCACCGCGAGGGCTCGTCCGGGTAGTGCGCTCGGAGCTGGCGGACGGCGTTGTGCAGGGCGTAGGCCGCGCGGTCGGTGTCGAAGTGGTCGGTGAACAGGTCCGCGTAGACGTCCGCGTGGATCGCCACCGCGCTGTCCTCGTCGACCTCCCACAGGGTGCCGATGGTGTGGGTGTAGCCCGCGAAGCCCAGCGCTCCCGGCAGGGACACCGCCGCCGCGCACGGCTCGTCCGCCGCCGTCGCGCACTGGCCGAGGTAGCAGAACTCGGCTTCGTCCAGCGACACCTGGCCCAGCTCGACCAGGCCCAGCGGGCGCTGCGGCGCTTCGCGGTCCAGCAGCATGCCCGCCGCCGGTTGCGTCGGGAACTGCGAGCTCGGCTCGCACACGTGCAGCCACGGGTGGTTCGGGATCATCCGCAGCATCTCCGCCGCGCTGGCCGTCTCCACCGCCGCGATCTCCGCGGACGGCCAGCGCTGCGCCAGGACCTGGTTCTGCCGCGGCAGCTCGCGCGCCACCAGCTCCGCCGAACCGGCCGCCACCAGCGGGGTCCCCGACTCCGGCACCGGTCGCTGGCCCGCCCGCAGCAGGCAGCCCAGGGTCGGGGTGTAGGAGGAGACCACTCTGTCCAACGTGGACTCCCCGGTGCGCGCGGTCGCCGCGTGCACCGGCAGGAACGCCGGGGCGCCGAAGGCGCTCCACCAGATCCGCGGCCACCGGGCGCCGGGCTCCGGGGTGTTCAGGTAGCCCATCCGGTCCAGGACCGGCCGGGCGATGCGGCGCCAGGTCCAGTCCAGGCCGTCGGCGAGCACGGAGTGCTGGTCCTGGTGCGCGGCCTCCAGCACCTGGGCGGCGCGCTCGGCCGCGTTCTCCGGGGTGACCTCGGGCAGCGGCACGGTCAGCACGCGGCCCGCGATGAGCACCAGCGCGTCGGAGCGGTAGCGGCTGAGGTTGATCAGCACCGCCGAGCCCTCCGGCGCGGCTTCGGCCAGCTTCGCGAACGGGGTGCGCCGCAGGTGGTCGGGCTGCACCGCGCGGGCTTCGGCCAGCAGGTCGTCCCAGGCGCGGGCCAGCCGCGCCCGGTCGTCGGACTCGGCCAGCCCCGGCTCGGCCACCGGCCGGTCCAGCAGCCGCCGCAGCCGGACCACCTCGTCGGCCAGGTCCGGGTGGGTGCGGTGCAGCTCGCCCAGCTCGCCGCCGGTGGGCAGGAAGTCCGCCAGGATCGCCGACCGCCCGTGCTCCAGCAGCTCCACCGCCAGCTCGGGCTCCCCGCTCTCCACCGCGCACGCCGCCGCGTCCGCGGCGATCAGCGCCCACCGCTGCTGCGCGGCCGGTGGCGCCACGACGCGCTTGCCCCTGGTGACCAGCGGCAACAGGTCCACGGCGCAGGTGAACGCCTCCAGCGCCTCGGACCAGCGGCTGGCCTGCGCGCAGATCCGCCCGGCCAGCGCGGCGGCCCGCAGCCGCTGGTCGGCGGGGGCGTTGTTCTGCTCCGCCGCCTCCATGAGCACCTTGCGCGCCCACCGGTAGTAGCGGCGGCGCCCGCTGCGCTGGTAGAGCGACTGCAGCGCGCGGCCCTGGTGGATCGCCACGTTCGCGCGCTCGGGGGCGTCCACCGGCATGGCGCTGAGGGCCTGCTCGAACAGCTCGATCGCCGTCTCGATGTCGCGGGTCCTGGTGGACAGCCGGAACCGGTGCGCCGAGACGATGCCCAGCTGCGTCCACGCGGTGTGCTGCGCGGCCGGACCGCTCTTGGCGGCTTCCCGCGCCAGCTCCGCCGCGCGGTCCAGGTCGACGCTGTCCCCGTTGTGCTCGAAGCGCTCGATGAGCGTCGTGATCAGCGCGTTGAGCGCCGCGCCGCGCTGCTCGGGCGCCGCTGCCTCGGTCGCCGCCTCGCCCGCGGTGACCGCGGTGTCGAGCACCTTGGCCTCGGCACCGTGCAGGAAGTGCCTGCGCAGCAAGGTCGCGTAGCCGGTGAGGGCGATGGCGCGGTGGGGGTCGTCCGCGGACATCGCGCGCACCGCCGGGGCGATCGGGCGCAGCACCCGGCGCAGCTGGCTCGCCTCGCCCGTGGCGTCGACGTGCTCGACGGTGGTGGCGGCCAGGTTCCAGATCGCGGTGCCGAGCAGCGGGTGACCGGTGTCGAGCACCCCGAGCACCCCGACCACCTCGCTGATCGCCGAGTTGAGGTCGGTCAGGTCGCCGTACTCCCGGAACCGCAGCCGCAGCGCCCGCGCCAGCTGGCACAGCGCGCTGCGCCGCGGGTCGCCGTCGGCCAGCGCCCCGGCACCCGTGCCGAGGTGCTTGATGGCCTCGTCCAGGTCGTCCGCCGAGCCGCCGCGCTCGTACCGGCGCAGCAGCGCCGCGCCGAGGTTGACCAGCAGCTCGGAGGTGGCGGCGTCGTTGGCCGGGGAGATCCGCGCGGCCTCCCGGAACACCTCGATCGACTCCTCGTCGGAGGCGGCCGAGTCGGCCAGCTGGGCGTGCAGCTTGAGGGCGTTGGCCAGCCTGATCAGCGCCATCGCGCGCCGCTGGTCGCGCCGCGGCGCCTGCTCGACGGCCTCCCGCGCGACCTGCGCGCTCTCCGCCGCGGTCGCCGCGCTCTCCGTCTTGGCAGCGAGATCGGCCAGCGCCAGCGCCAGGTTGCACTGGTAGAGGATCCGGTCGCGGTCGGTGTCGTGCGCGGCGGTGGTGGCCGACCGGTAGTAGCCGATGGCGTCCTCGAGGTCGGCCAGCTGGCCGGTGCGCAGGTGGGTCAGCTGCGCGGCGCTGCCGAGGTTGTTGAGCACGCCCGCGCGCGCCGGGTCGCTGTCGCGCAGCACGCCCGCGGTCGCGCGGAACACCTCGGTGACCCAGGGGAGCGGCTCGAAGTCGAGGGTGGTGACGATCTGGTTCATCGCCGCGATCGCGTCGGCGTAGCGCTGCTCGGCGCTGCGGCGGGGGTCCGGTGCCGGAGTCGGGGGTTCCGGTGCCGGGGGCCCGGGGGTGGCTTCCTGCTCATCGGTGAACCAGCTGGAGCGGGTACCGCCGCGACCTCCTTGCCCCCCGGTCCAACGCTGCAGCCCGCCGAACCGCTCGCTCGCGCGGCTTGCATCGTCTGTCATCGGTATTTCTCCTGTGGCTTGCTCACCGGGGCCACCGGTCGGGGAGTTCGGTGGGGCGTAACACGCTACCGGCGCGCGGGGTCGCCGAATAGCCCATGTGCATCACCTGAGATCGCTCCGGTGGGCAGTTGCGCCCTCCGGAGCAGTCCGCTGATCTCCGAACCTACTCGGCCCGCGCGACGGGGGGGTTCCGGTTGAGATCATTAATACTCACGGCTAACACGCAGTGCTCGAGTTCCGACTGCGGTGGTTGGGGCCGGTGCGTCCGTCGTGCGGCGAACCGGTGCGAGTGCCCTGGTGGGGCCGGAGCGGTGCGCGGGATCCGCCGAACGCGCCGGGTGCCGGGAACGCGGCGCTGAGTGCTCGGTCGCAAATCGGCCTCCCCGTCCGAGATCCCGAATTCGAAGATCGAATTCAGCGGTCCCGATGACCGCTGGTGCAGATGTGAGCACAAGGGGTGAGTTGCCGAGGGCGGCTTCGTCGGATTGACTCCGTTCGGCCCAGCGGCCCGGGAATGGGATGGCGGTTCCGGATGTTGAGTCGCTCGTCACCCCGACGGCGGCCGCAGCGGATCCGGCGGGGGACTGTCAAGGGCCGTTCGGAGGGGTGTCGCAGGTGTCGCGCGAAGGTGTCCGGAGGTGTCGCGGGGTGGTGCTCTGACCTGCCGAAAGACCGCTCCCGGTGGTCACGACCGGTGATCGTGTTTTGCGCCACGAGGGTGATCGGAGCGTGATCTCTTGACTGGCGGCGCGCTGGGGTTCACTCTGGTGCTCGACGCGGGGCTGGGCCGCCATCGGTGGGCCCCCTCGACAGCTGGCGAGGTTCCGGCTAGACTGCTACTTTGCGCTGCCCTCTTTCCGTCTACTCGTGCACCGGGTCGTAGGATTGCGGGCGCCACTTGCACCCTTGACAGCTGTGTTAGCGGACTGTGCGTTTAGCTGACGCGCGCTTTGATGACGCGGCTGTAGCCAGTTCAGAGTCCCGGAAGGACGCATCTTGGCAGTCTCCCGCGCGACCAAGGTCTCTGCAGCTTCCAACTACACGTCGGGGATCCCTGGGGCACCCAAGCGGGTCTCGTTCGCGAACATCCGCGAGCCGTTGAACGTGCCGAACCTGCTAGACCTGCAGATCCAGTCCTTCGAATGGCTTGTCGGTAACGAAGCCTGGTTCCAGCGCCGGGTCGACGCCGGCGAGGAAGTTCCGGTTGGTGGTCTCGAGGAGGTCCTCGGCGAGATCTCCCCGATCGAAGACTTCTCCGGATCGATGTCGCTGTCCTTCTCCGACCCACGCTTCGACGAGGTCAAGGCCTCCGTCGAGGAGTGCAAGGACAAGGACATGACCTACGCCGCGCCGCTGTTCGTCACCGCGGAGTTCACCAACCACACCACCGGCGAGATCAAGAGCCAGACGGTGTTCATGGGTGACTTCCCGATGATGACGGACAAGGGCACCTTCATCATCAACGGCACCGAGCGGGTCGTGGTCTCCCAGCTCGTCCGGTCCCCCGGTGTCTACTTCGACCAGTCGGTCGACAAGACCACCGACAAGGACGTCTTCAGCGTCAAGATCATCCCCAGCCGCGGTGCGTGGCTGGAGTTCGACGTCGACAAGCGCGACACCGTCGGCGTCCGCATCGACCGCAAGCGCCGCCAGCCGGTCACCGTGCTGCTGAAGGCGCTGGGCTGGTCGGCCGAGGCGATCCGCGAGCGGTTCGGCTTCTCCGAGACCCTGATGGCCACCCTGGAGAAGGACCACACCGCAGGCACCGACGAGGCCCTGCTCGACATCTACCGCAAGCTGCGTCCGGGCGAGCCGCCGACCAAGGAGAGCGCGCAGACCCTCCTGGAGAACCTGTTCTTCAAGGAGAAGCGCTACGACCTGGCGCGCGTCGGCCGCTACAAGGTCAACAAGAAGCTCGGCCTGGGCATGCCGTACGAGACCGGCGTGCTGACCGAGGAAGACATCGTCACCACGATCGAGTACCTGGTCCGCCTGCACGCCGGCGAGACCGAGATGCCCGCTCGCGGTGAGGGCGAGGGCGCCACCGTGCCGGTCGAGGTCGACGACATCGACCACTTCGGCAACCGGCGCCTGCGCACCGTGGGCGAGCTGATCCAGAACCAGGTCCGGGTCGGCCTGTCCCGCATGGAGCGCGTCGTCCGCGAGCGGATGACCACCCAGGACGTCGAGGCGATCACCCCGCAGACCCTGATCAACATCCGCCCGATCACGGCGGCGATCCGGGAGTTCTTCGGCACCTCGCAGCTGTCCCAGTTCATGGACCAGACCAACCCGATCGCGGGCCTGACGCACAAGCGCCGCCTGTCCGCGCTCGGCCCGGGCGGTCTGTCCCGCGAGCGCGCGGGCATGGAAGTCCGCGACGTGCACCCCTCGCACTACGGCCGGATGTGCCCGATCGAGACGCCGGAAGGCCCGAACATCGGTCTGATCGGCTCGCTGGCTACCTTCGCCCGCGTCAACCCGTTCGGCTTCATCGAGACGCCGTACCGCAAGGTCGTCGACGGCCGGGTCACCGACCAGATCGACTACCTGACCGCCGACGAGGAGGACCGCTTCGTCAAGGCGCAGGCCAACGCGCCGATCGACGACGACGGCAACTTCCTCGACGACCGCGTGCTGGGTCGCCGGAAGGGCGGCGAGGTCGAGCTGCTGGCGCCGACCGAGATCGACTACATGGACGTCTCGCCGCGGCAGATGGTCTCCGCCGCGACCGCGATGATCCCGTTCCTCGAGCACGACGACGCCAACCGCGCCCTGATGGGTGCGAACATGCAGCGCCAGGCGGTGCCGCTGCTGCGCAGCGAGGCCCCGCTGGTCGGCACCGGCATGGAGCTGCGCGCCGCGGTCGACGCCGGTGACGTGATCACCGCCGAGAAGGCCGGTGTGGTCGAGGAGCTGTGCGCCGACTACGTCACGATCATGGCCGACGACGGCACCCGCCGCTCGTACAAGATGCAGAAGTTCTCGCGGTCCAACCACGGCACCTGCATCAACCAGAAGCCGATCGTGAACGAGGGCGACCGCATCGAGGCCGGTCAGGTCATCGCGGACGGCCCGTGCACCCAGAACGGCGAGATGGCGCTGGGCAAGAACCTGCTCGTCGCGATCATGCCGTGGGAGGGGCACAACTACGAGGACGCGATCATCCTGTCCCAGCGCCTGGTGCAGGACGACGTGCTCACCTCGATCCACATCGAGGAGCACGAGGTCGACGCCCGCGACACCAAGCTCGGCGCCGAGGAGATCACCCGGGACATCCCGAACGTCTCCGACGACGTGCTGGCCGACCTCGACGAGCGCGGCATCATCCGCATCGGCGCCGAGGTCCAGGGCGGCGACATCCTGGTCGGCAAGGTCACGCCGAAGGGCGAGACCGAGCTGACCCCGGAGGAGCGGCTGCTGCGCGCGATCTTCGGCGAGAAGGCCCGCGAGGTCCGCGACACCTCGCTGAAGGTGCCGCACGGCGAGACCGGCAAGGTCATCGGCGTCCGCGTGTTCAACCGCGAGGACGACGACGAGCTGCCCCCGGGCGTCAACCAGCTGGTGCGGGTCTACGTCGCGCAGAAGCGCAAGATCCAGGACGGCGACAAGCTCGCCGGCCGCCACGGCAACAAGGGCGTCATCGGCAAGATCCTGCCCGCCGAGGACATGCCGTTCCTGTCCGACGGCACCCCGGTCGACATCATCCTGAACACCCACGGCGTGCCGCGACGGATGAACATCGGCCAGGTGCTGGAGACGCACCTCGGCTGGATCGCCTCCCAGGGCTGGTCCATCGACGGCGACGCCGAGTGGGCCAAGCGCCTGCCGGAGGAGCTCTACGACGTCGAGCCGGGCACCAACACCGCCAGCCCCGTCTTCGACGGTGCGCGGGAGGAGGAGATCACCGGTCTGCTGGCCTCCACGAAGCCGAACCGCGACGGTGAGCGCATGGTCGGCGGCGACGGCAAGGCCCAGCTGTTCGACGGGCGCAGCGGCGAGCCGTACCCGTACCCGACCGCGGTCGGCTACATGTACATCCTGAAGCTGTCGCACCTGGTGGACGACAAGATCCACGCCCGGTCGACCGGTCCGTACTCGATGATCACCCAGCAGCCGCTGGGCGGTAAGGCCCAGTTCGGCGGCCAGCGCTTCGGTGAGATGGAGTGCTGGGCCATGCAGGCCTACGGCGCCGCCTACACGCTGCAGGAACTGCTCACCATCAAGTCCGACGACGTGGTGGGCCGCGTCAAGGTCTACGAAGCGATCGTCAAGGGCGAGAACATCCCCGAGCCGGGCATCCCGGAGTCCTTCAAGGTGTTGCTGAAGGAGCTCCAGTCGCTGTGCCTGAACGTCGAGGTGCTCTCCAGCGACGGTGCGGCGATCGAGATGCGCGACAGCGAGGACGAGGACCTGGAGCGCGCTGCTGCCAACCTCGGCATCAACCTGTCCCGCAACGAGTCGCCGTCGGTCGACGACATCGCGCACTGACCCTCGCCGCCGGTCCGCGGGACCTGATCCCGCGGACCGGCGACCGACCCAACCTGGCACCCTGCCGCCGCGCGGCAGAACCTCTCGACCAAGGGAGAAGACCCGACGTGCTTGACGTCAACTTCTTCGATGAACTCCGCATCGGCCTGGCCACGGCCGACGACATCCGCCAGTGGTCGTACGGCGAGGTCAAGAAGCCCGAGACCATCAACTACCGCACCCTGAAGCCGGAGAAGGACGGGCTCTTCTGCGAGAAGATCTTCGGTCCGACCCGGGACTGGGAGTGCTACTGCGGCAAGTACAAGCGGGTCCGCTTCAAGGGCATCATCTGCGAGCGCTGCGGTGTTGAGGTCACCCGCGCCAAGGTGCGCCGCGAGCGGATGGGCCACATCGAGCTGGCCGCCGCCGTCACCCACATCTGGTACTTCAAGGGCGTCCCGTCCCGGCTGGGCTACCTGCTCGACCTGGCCCCCAAGGACCTCGAGAAGATCATCTACTTCGCGGCGTACGTGATCACCGGGGTGAACACCGAGCTGCGGCACAACGACCTGTCCACGCTCGAGAGCGAGATCAGCGTCGAGCGCAAGCGGATCGCCGACCAGCGCGACGCCGACCTCGAGGCGCGGGCCCAGAAGCTCGAGGCCGACCTGGCCGCGCTCGAGGCCGAGGGCGCCAAGAGCGACCAGCGCCGCAAGGTCAAGGAAGGCGCCGAGCGCGAGATGAAGCAGCTGCGCGACCGCGCGCAGCGCGAGCTCGACAAGCTCGACGAGATCTGGGAGACCTTCACCAAGCTGGAGCCCCGCCAGCTCATCGCCGACGAGGTCCTGTACCGCGAGCTCTACGACCGGTACGGCGAGTACTTCACCGGCGGCATGGGCGCCGAGGCCATCCAGGCGCTGCTGGCCAACTTCGACATCAACGCCGAAGCCGAGCAGCTGCGCGAGACCATCCGCAGCGGCAAGGGCCAGAAGAAGCTGCGCGCCCTCAAGCGGCTCAAGGTCGTGGCGGCCTTCCAGGCCACCGGCAACGACCCGAGCGGCATGGTGCTCAACTGCGTGCCGGTCATCCCGCCGGACCTGCGTCCGATGGTGCAGCTGGACGGTGGCCGCTTCGCCACCTCCGACCTCAACGACCTGTACCGCCGGGTGATCAACCGGAACAACCGCCTCAAGCGGCTGATCGACCTCGGCGCGCCCGAGATCATCGTCAACAACGAGAAGCGGATGCTCCAGGAGTCCGTGGACGCGCTGTTCGACAACGGCCGTCGCGGGCGTCCGGTCACCGGCCCGGGCAACCGGCCGCTGAAGTCGCTGTCCGACCTGCTCAAGGGCAAGCAGGGCCGCTTCCGCCAGAACCTGCTGGGCAAGCGCGTCGACTACTCGGGCCGTTCGGTCATCGTGGTCGGCCCGCAGCTGAAGCTGCACCAGTGCGGTCTGCCGAAGGAGATGGCGGTCGAGCTGTTCAAGCCGTTCGTCATGAAGCGGCTGGTCGACCTCAACCACGCGCAGAACATCAAGTCCGCCAAGCGGATGGTGGAGCGCCAGCGCCCGCAGGTGTGGGACGTGCTGGAAGAGGTCATCGCCGAGCACCCGGTGCTGCTCAACCGTGCTCCCACGCTGCACCGCCTCGGCATCCAGGCCTTCGAGCCGCAGCTGGTCGAGGGCAAGGCCATCCAGCTGCACCCGCTGGTCTGCGAGGCGTTCAACGCGGACTTCGACGGTGACCAGATGGCGGTGCACCTGCCGCTGTCGGCCGAGGCCCAGGCCGAGGCCCGGATCCTGATGCTGTCCAGCAACAACATCCTGTCCCCGGCGTCCGGTCGCCCGCTGGCGATGCCGCGCCTGGACATGGTGACCGGCCTGTACCACCTGACCAAGCAGGTGGACGGGGCCAAGGGCGAGGGCCTGGCGTTCTCCTCGGTCGGCGAGGCGATCATGGCCTTCGACCGCGGTGCGCTGGACCTGCAGGCCAAGGTCAAGATCCGGCTCCGCGACGTGGTGCCGCCGCGCGACAACACCCCGGAGGGCTGGGAGCCCGGTCAGCCGTGGCTGGCCGAGACCACCCTGGGCCGGGTGTGGTTCAACGAGCTGCTGCCGGAGGACTACCCGTTCGTCGACGACCTGCTGCCGAAGAAGAAGCAGGCCGCGATCGTCAACGACCTCGCCGAGCGGTACCCGATGGTCACCGTGGCCCAGACGCTGGACAAGCTGAAGGACGCCGGTTTCCACTGGGCGACCCGCTCGGGCGTGACCGTGTCGATCTCCGACGTGGTCGTGCCGCCGAACAAGACCGAGATCCTGGACGCCTACGAGGCCAAGGCCGACCAGGTCGAGAAGCGGTACCGCCGCGGTGCGCTGTCCTACCAGGAGCGCAACGCCGAGCTGGTCAAGGTCTGGACGGCCGCCAAGGACGAGGTCGCCGAGGCCATGGAGGCGAACTTCCCGGAGGACAACTCGATCAGCACGATCGTGAAGTCCGGGGCCGCCGGTAACATGACCCAGGTCGTCCAGCTGGCCGGTATGCGCGGTCTGGTGTCGAACCCGAAGGGTGAGTACATCCCGCGCCCGATCAAGGCGAACTTCCGCGAGGGCCTGTCCGTGCTGGAGTACTTCATCTCCAACCACGGTGCCCGCAAGGGTCTCGCCGACACGGCGCTGCGCACCGCCGACTCGGGTTACCTGACCCGTCGTCTGGTGGACGTCTCGCAGGACGTCATCGTCCGCGAGACCGACTGCGGCACCGAGCGCGGCATCAAGATGCCGGTCGCGGAGCGGCTGCCGGACGGCAAGCTGCTGCGCGACGCGCACGTCGAGACCAGCGTCTACGCCCGCACCACGGCCGAGGACGTCACGGACTCGGACGGCAACATCGTGCTGGCCCGCGGTTCGGACCTGGGCGACCCGGCGATCGAGAAGCTGCTCGCCGCCGGTGTCACCAAGGTCAAGGTCCGCAGCGTCCTGACCTGTGAGTCCGGCGTCGGCGTCTGCGCGGTCTGCTACGGCCGCTCGATGGCCACCGGCAAGCTGGTGGACGTCGGCGAGGCCGTCGGCATCGTCGCCGCCCAGTCGATCGGTGAGCCGGGTACGCAGCTGACGATGCGTACCTTCCACCAGGGCGGTGTCGCCGGTGACGACATCACCACCGGTCTGCCGCGCGTCCAGGAGCTGTTCGAGGCCCGCGTCCCGAAGGGCAAGGCGCCGATCGCCGACACCTCGGGCCGCATCCGGCTGGAGGACAACGACCGCTACTGGAAGATCACCATCATTCCGGACGACGGCGGTGAGGAGATCGTCTACGACAAGCTGTCCAAGCGGCAGCGGCTCGCGGCGATCTCGGTGGACGGCAGCGAGCGGCAGATCTCCGACGGCGACCACGTCGAGGTCGGTCAGCAGCTGCTCGAAGGTGCCGTCGACCCGCACGAGGTGCTGCGCGTGATGGGCCCGCGCGAGGCCCAGCTGCACCTGGTGCGCGAGGTGCAGGAGGTGTACCGGTCGCAGGGTGTGGGCATCCACGACAAGCACGTCGAGGTCATCGTCCGCCAGATGCTGCGCCGGGTCATCATCATCGACTCGGGTGCCACCGAGTTCCTGCCCGGTTCGCCGGTGGAGCGCTCGCAGTTCGAGGCGGAGAACCGCCGCGTCGTGGCCGAGGGCGGCGACCCGGCGTCCGGCCGTCCGGTGCTGATGGGCATCACCAAGGCGTCGCTGGCCACCGAGTCGTGGCTGTCGGCGGCCTCCTTCCAGGAGACGACCCGCATCCTCACCAACGCCGCGATCGAGGGCGCGAGCGACAAGCTGGTCGGCCTGAAGGAGAACGTGATCATCGGTAAGTTGATCCCGGCCGGTACGGGCATCAACCGGTACCGCAACATCCAGGTGCAGCCGACGGAGGAGGCGCGGGCCGCGGCGTACGCGATCCCGTCCTACGACGACAGCTACTACACCCCGGATGTCTTCGGCGCCGGAACCGGTGCGGCCGTCCCGCTGGACGACTACGACTTCGGGCGCGACTACCGCTGACCCGCAGTTGACCCGAAGGGCCCCTGTCCGACTCCTCCGGACAGGGGCCCTTCCTCGTTCCGGGGTCAGCTCGGCTGAACGAGTGATCGTGCTGACGGTTACATGATTGCTCTTCGGGTTCGTCTGTGCGCAGAGCCGTGGTTCCGTAGAGTCCCCTTTCGGGTGATTGATCAGTGTCGGAGGGGGCCCGAAATGGCTGATGCGCACATGGCGGGGAGCTTGGGCGACGCGGTCGGCTTCGCGGGAGCCGGTGCGGCTCTGGGGGCGATCAGGCAGGAGAACAACCAGCTTTCCCAGCAGATATCTGCTGGGCGGCTGAGGATGAACCCAGAGTCCGCGAACAAGGCCGCAGCCGTTTACGAGCGCATGGCCGAAGACGTCGACGACCTCGTTCAGAAGGCTGATGCTCTGGTACGGGTGGAGGGTCTCGGTGACTACAACTCGGGCCAGCAGCTGGCGCAGAAGTTCGTGCTGAAAGCTAAGAACGGATCAACTGGCGCTGCGGACCTGTTGGGGCAGCTACGTGATGAGTTGCTGCGGAAGGCAGATCTGCTCCGCGAGGCGGCGAAGGACTACATTGCTACCGACGAGCAGATTGCTGAGGACTTGCAGAGGGGTAGTCAGGCGTGAACAGGTTGTCTCAAGCAGTGGTTGCTGCGTGTGCCAGCGTGGTCGTGCTGGCGCTAGCAGGCTGCGGCCCGTCGCGATCGAGCGAAGAGCCTGCTCCGGGTGCGCAGCAGCCGCAAGGGCTTGCTGCGGTCGATCCTTGCACGTTGCTGACGCCAGAAGAGCTGCAGTCGTTCGGCTTTGAGGCGCCAGGTGAGCCTGACACGGGAATCTCTTCTGAACCTGGCTGTCGCTTTAACGGCCGACCTTTTAGGGCGACGTTCTCCAAGAATCAGGAGAAGACGGTCGACTCATATGGCCGCCAAAAGGACACCTGGGCGAAGTACGACCGACTCGAAATCGACGGACGTCCAGCTGCAAGCGCAATTGCTGAAGGGTCGACTCAGGCTCGACTCTGCTCCGCGTTGTTCGACGCTGGTGGTGGGGTGATCATCATTACTGTCTCCGAGTTCCGTGACCAGGGGTTGGACGAGTGTGCTGAGGGCGTGAAGATCGCTGAGGCTATTGCTCCTCGAATGCCGAAGTAGTCGGGACTGCTGCCACTGACCCGGAGCTGACCCGAAGGCCCCTGATCCGAGCGAAGGCCACCACCTGACGACCAGAGCCCCATCCCGGACCGGAACTGGGATGGGGCTCTGCTCGTTCGGTGTCAGAGGTCGAGGTGGCCCGCCTTGACGTTGGTGAGGAAGGCGTGGAGCTGGGCCTTGGTGAAGACCAGGGCGCCCTGCTCGGGGGCCTTCGAGTCACGGACGGCGGAGACGCCGGGCAGGTTCAGCGCCAACTCGACGCACTGGCCCTGCTCGTGGCTGCGGCTCGACTTGCGCCACAGGGCGCCGTTGAGATCGGGCATTTCGAGTTTCTCCTTGCGGATGTCTCACAGGGACATCGCAAGGCTATCCACGAACTCCACGGATTCCTCCGGGGTGAGGGCCACGTTCTTGAGCCGCGCGAACACTTCGGAGTAGTGGCTGATGTCGGCTGGCCGCTCCAGCCACACCGCTCCGCGTTGGTTTTCGAGGTAGACGGCGTCCATGTCGTCGTAGCCCTCTGGGAAGCGGATCATCGAGAAGGAGCTGTTGCCGCTCGGGTACGCACCGATGCTGAACGGCACGACCTGGATGGTGATGTTGGGGCGTTCGGCGGCTTTGACGAGGTAGCGGAGCTGTTCGCGCATCACGTCGGGACCACCCACCATCCGGCGCATCGCCGCTTCGTCGTGAATGACGTGCAAGTGCGTCGGGTGGTTCGTGCGGTTGACCCGGTCTTGGCGTGCCTGCCGCAGCTCAACGGCACGTTGGATGCTGCGTTCTTCAGCATCGGGCCGGACTGCGGCGTATGCCTCGGCGTACTCCGGGATCTGCAACAGGCCGTCGACGACGGTGGTCGAGTAGTTCCACAGCTCCGCAGCGTCGGATTCCAGGCCGACGTACTTCTCGAACCAGTCGGGCATGTTGTCTGAGTACATGGCCCACCAGCCGCGCTCGTTCGACTCCTCGGCTTGGCGGACGAGGGTGTCCGAGAGCGGGGCCTCGACTCCGTAGAACTGGCAGAGCAGGCGGACGTTGCGCGGCAGGATGACCTGCTTGCCGCCCTCGATGCGGTTGATCGTGGTCACGGTCAGTCCCGCGTACTTGGCGGCGTCGGCGACCTTCTTCCCGACCTGCTCCCGCAGGGCGCGCAGTTCGCGGCCGAGTTCCCTGCGGCGCAGGTTCGGGCCCGGACCCTCGTCGTCCAGCAGGTCATCGGTCAAGTCGGCCATCGGAAATCTCCTCGCGGCGCAGTTCTGTCGTTGTGCTGAATCTTGCCCGATAAGTCTTCACATTGAAGTCGCCTGATCAGGTAATTGATCCCATGTGTACACATGGAATAGCTTGATCAGTGTGCAGCCGGAAGGTGTCGACTCTGGCGGCGCAGCCCGTCCCGCCGGTCTTGCAGGGACAGCAATTGGCGGGGCGGGCCTTCCATCCGGGCTGGTGCGGTGTTTGCCCCCGACCTCCGCCGCGCCAGCCCACCTCGGTGACCGGGCGCCAGCGCCCCCCTCCCCGCGCGCCCGGTCACCGGTCAAAGCAGAGCCGCGCGTTCAGCAGTGGAGGTTGCGCATGTCCGGTTACTTGACCTACGTCTGGCGTCCGGTCGTCGGAGGTCGCCACGCTTTTCCCATCGCAGCGATGAAATCCCCGCCGGACGCCACGGTCGATGCCTACTGCGGAGCGCAGACCGAAGCGCGGCAGCTGCACGACCGGTCCGAAGTGGACTGGATCCGCGAGCGGTCGTGCATGGAGTGCTGGCGGATCCTCGCCGCGCGGTCCTGAAGTGCTCGTGAGCGGCGATGGTCGCTCTTGCGGCCATTCGCGCTCACGAAGTCCGAGCGTTCACAACGAGAGAGGGAGCACACCTGTCGTCATGTTCTGGGTTCAGCTGAGCACTTTCGTCCTGTTCAACCTGCTCATCCTCGCCCTGCTCGCAACCCAGCCCCCGCTGGGGGGACTGCGATTCGCCGCTGGTCAGCACGCTGGCGCCGGGGACGGGGAGTACACGGTCTGGCACCTCATAGCCGACATCGAAGCGGAGAGGGCCGAAGCCCGCGGCGCCGGACAACGAAACGTCCCTGCTCGCGAACTCCCCGAAATACCCCCGCAATTCCCGCGAACCGACCCGGACCGGCCAACCGGCCGACACCACCTCCGGGCCGACCGCGAACTCCTGTGCGGCGATCCCCAGCTCCTGCTCGGCACCCACGACTAGGGCGTGGTCGTGCCAGGGGCGGAGGCGCACTTCGGGTTGCGGCTTGTGCAGCGGTGCGGGTTACCGTGGCGGCGGTCGGCTGCGGCCGATCTGGGCAGGCTGCGGCGCGGGCATGCCGTGTCGTCGAGGGGCCGACACGGCATGCCCGGCCTGCGGCCTTAGCCCGGGGCAGGCCTCTCGGCGGTGGTCACCGCCCGGGTGCTGGCTCGCTCAGCCTTCGAGCTCGGCGAGGGCCTTGCGGACCCGCTCGACCTCGGCCTCGAGCTCGGCGAGCTTGGCCTCGTGCTGCTGGCGCGCCTGGTTGATCACGCCCTCGATGGTCTCCGAGATGTCCTGGTGCAGTTCGGCCGCGGCCTTGGACACCGCGGCGGCGGCGATCGGCAGGCCCTGCACGACGCGCTTGCCCGCGTGCATCAGGTCCGCCTGCCACTCGCCGTCGGCGGTGCCGGTGACCGTCAGCGTGAGCTCGACCGTGCGGGTCTTCTTCGCGGTGCTCTGCTTGCGGGCGCGCGGCTTCTTGGGGGGCTCCTCGGCCGGTGCGGCCTCCGGCTGCGGCGCGGGAGCGGCCTGAGCCGGGGTGTCCGCGGTCGGCTCGACCGGGGACGACGCCGACTCGGGCTGGGTCGCGGCGTTCTCGGTGCTCGACTGTTCCTCGGTCAACTCTGTCTCCTGTGTCTCGCGGCGGGGAAACCAGAATAGAACAGGTGTTCCCCTGCTGTGCTGTGGACATGCCGGGCGTGTGGCCCGATCGGGTCACCGCTGCAGGACGGCGACCAGTGCTTGCAGCGCGGGGCGGAAGGCGTGCTCCGCCGGGGCGGCGTAGCCGACCACCACGCCGGGCGGACGGGCTCCCGCGCGCACCCAGTGCGGCCCGAGCACCTCAAGTTCCACCGAGTGCTCCCGCGCCCGGGTCAGGACTTCTCGCTCCGTCGGTCCCTCCGGGTCGAGCTGCAAGGTGATGTGCAGTCCGGCCGAGATCCCGGCCGGGTGCGGCCGGTGGTTCGCGCGCAGGTCGTCCAGCGCGGTGCCGAGCAGCTCCAGCCGCTTCCGGTACGCCGCGCGCGATCGGCGGACGTGCTGATCGTATGCGCCCGAGCGGATGAGCTCCGCCATGGCCAGCTGTTCGAACAGCGGCGCGTGCAGCCCGCTGTTGATCTTCAGCGCGCGGACCGGCTCGACCAGCTGCGGGGGCAGCGCCAACCACGCCAGGCGCAGCGCCGGGGCGAGCGTCTTGCTGGCCGTCCCCGCGTAGGCGACGTGGTTCGGCGCCATGCCCTGGAGCGAGCCGACGGGCTGGCGGTCGAAGCGGAACTCGCCGTCGTAGTCGTCCTCGACGACCAGCAGGTCCTCGGCCTTGGCGCGCTGCACCAGCGCCATCCGCCGCGCGGAGCTCAGCGCGACGCCGAGCGGGAACTGGTGCGCCGGGGTGACCACCACCGCCCCGCTGCGCACCTGCTCGACGTCGATGCCGTCGTCGTCGACCGGCACGCCGCGCACCGCCATGCCGAGGCTGGCCGGGATGGTCCGCAGCTGCGGCGCGGACGGGTCCTCGAAGTCGATCGAGCTCACGCCCTGGTCGTGAAGGGCCTTGCTGAGCAGCGACAACGCCTGCGTGTAGCCGTTGCAGACGATGATCCGCTCCGGTGCGGTGGCCACCGCGCGCACGCGCGCGAGGTAGTCGGCGAGGGCCTCGCGCAGCAGCGGGTGACCCTGCGGGTCGCCGTAGTCGAGGTCGTCGGCGGGGATGTTCCGCAGCGCCCGGCGGCTCGCGGCCAGCCAGTCCCGGCGCGGGAAGGCGCTGAGGTCCGGCCGCCCCGGGCGGAAGTCCCAGCGCGCGGCGGGCGGCGCCGGGGACGGCGGGGCGTCGACCGGGTCCGGCTCGGCGAGCCGCTCGGCCACCGTGGTCGGTGCGCCCTGCCGGGACAGCAGGAAGCCCTCGGTGATCAGCTGGTCGTAGGCTCGGGTCACGGTGCCGCGCGCGACACCGAGCTCCTGCGCGAGGGCGCGGGTGGACGGCACCCGGGAACCGGCGGGCAGGCGTCCGTCGCGGATCGCGGTGCGCAGCGCCTCGGCCAACCCGCGGCTGTCCGGGCGTCCCCGGGCCAAGCCCAGGTCAGCAGGGGCCCATCCAACCGTCACGCCCTCCGACCCTAGAGGATCCGCGCCAGCACGGGGGCCGTCCGCGGGGCGAAATGTCCGATAGGTGCCCCGGGGTGATCATCGCTACACGCTTGGTCATCGGTTTCGCCCCTGCGCCCCGCTCGCCGTTGGTACTGTTCTTCGCCGCAGTGCTGGTGGGATTCGTGGCAGGGGACAGGTGACCGAGGGCATCGAGCGGAGCATCGCCGACACCGAGCGGATGGTCCGCGAGTGGCAGGAGCGAGCTGCGGAGAAGGCCGAGAAGTACGGCCAGCTGCAGCAGCAGATCGAGCAGATCGTGGTCACCGAGTCGTCGCGCGACGGCGCGATCCAGGTGACGGTGAACTCGAGCGGGATCCTCCAGTCCCTGGAGCTGACGGAGAGCGCGAGCAGCCGTCCGATGGCCAAGCTCGGCGCCGAGATCATGCGCACGGTCCAGCTGGCGCAGTCGAAGGTCCCCGACCTCGTGCAGCAGGTGGTCGACGACACGGTCGGCATGGACGACTCGGCCGCGGCGCACATGGTGAGCGAGTCCCGCAGGTTCTTCCCGGAGCCGCCGGAGGACGAGGAGGAGCAGTCGCGCACCTCCGGTCTGCGGGAGATGGAGGTTCCGATGGAGGACGACTACGAGCCTCCGCCGAAGCCGCCCCAGCAGCCACCGCGTCGGCGCCCGGTCGAGGACTTCGACGACGACGACTTCGGAAGCGGTTCGTTCCTGCGCTGAGCACATCTGACCTGGGGGAGATCTCGCGATGCCCGACGAGATGAACGTCGTCATCGAGAACCTGCGCACGCACGCGTCCAAAGTGGACGCGGTGGTCGACCAGCTGAACGTCGCGGTCGACGCGTCCCAGCAGGTGAAGATGGACAACGGCGCGTACGGGGTGCTGTGCCAACCCTTCGCGATGCTGATCGACATGGTGGAGCAGAACGGCGTCCAAGCCCTGACCAAGGCGGTCGAGGCCATGCAGCAGGTCGCCCAGGAGGTCCGCGGAGCGGCCGAGGACTACCAGTCCGTCGACGACGAGAACCGCGACCTGATCGGCGGCATCGAAGTATGACCAGCCGATTCCAGCCCAGCCGCAGCTCGGTGAACCGAGCTCTCCCCAACGGCACCCCAAGGGGCCTGGTCCTGCCGAACGGCACCTCAGCCGCTCGAGCCCTACCCAACAGCACCCCGGGCGCCGAGTTCCACCCAACCGCACCTCAGGGGACCGTGACGCAACCCGGCCACGGAAACCTCCGAACCGCAGCCTCCCCCGGAAACGCCACCACCACTGCGAATCGCGGAGAGGCGGTACTGGGAGGCGGGCCAGCATGAGCAACCCGCTGATCGCGCAGCCGGAGAAGTCGGGCGGCGACGGCTTCTTCACCGAAGGCAACGGGTGGACCAGCGGTATCGGCATCATCGACGCGGTCCAGGGGGTCTCCGAGCTCGACGACGGCGCGAACTGGGTCGAGTCCGGCCTGGCGTACGGCGGCGTGGGGCTGGAGATGATGAGCCTCATGACCGACCCGGTCGGCACCCTCGCGTCGTACGGCGTGGGGTGGCTGATCGAGCACGTCCAGCCGCTGCAGGACGCGCTGGACTGGCTCGCCGGTGACCCGGCCGGTGTCGCCGCCTACGGGCAGACCTGGGCGAACGTGTCGGAAGCGGTGGGCGCGGCCGCCACCGCCTACCAGGACGCGGTGGCGGCCGACACCGCGTCGTGGACGGGGCAGGCCGGGGACGCCTACCGCAAGCTGGCCGCGGAGAAGGGCGAGGCCATCGCCGGGGCGGCCAAGCTCTCCGGCACCATCAGCTCCGTCGTGACCACCATGGGCGAGGTCGTCTCGTTCGTCCGGGACTTCGTCCAGCAGCTGGTCACCGACTGCATCTCCCAGCTGATCAGCTACCTGGTCGACGCCTTGACGCCGCCCCTCGCCGGGGCGATCAAGGCGATCCCGAAGGCGATCGCGTTCATCTCCAAGACGGTCAGCCGGATCGCCGAGATCATCTCGAAGCTGATCAAGACGATCAGCAACGTCGCCCCGAAGCTGGCCAAGATGATCGAGGTCTTCGGCCAGGTGATGAAGACCCTCGCCAAACTCGCCGGAGCGGGCGCGCAGGGCATCGCCAAGATCGCCGACAACGTCGACATCGCGGGCAAGGTGTCCGGCAAGATCGCGGACAAGTTCGCCGACAACGCCTGGAAGAAGTTCGACGACGTCTTCGGCACCGACGTCGTGGGCAGGCGCAACGCCAAGCTGGGCTCCCCGGACCTGCCGGACGGCGACTCCGACGACTCGGGGGACAGCCCGCGCACCCGCCCGGACACCGGGCGGGGATCGGACGGCGGCCCGGACTCCGGCTCGACGGGCGGGGACACCGGAACTCCCGGTGACGGCCAGGACTCGGACTCGCTGCGGGGTGGTGACCACGACACCGGTGCGCCCGGCGGCGGGGCGGACACGACTCCAGGGCCGGGCGAGCAGACCCGTTCGTCGTCCTCAGTGGACGGTAGCGGAAACGCCGACGGGACAACGGATTCGCCGCGCTCCGCGATGTCGGACAGCCCGGCTTCCGGGAGCCCGGGCGGAAGCCACCAGGACGGACCGAACCCGGGTGGTTCGCACTCCGACGGTTCGCCCTCCGATCGGCCGCACTCCGACGGCTCGCCTTCGGGTGGGCAGAACCCCGGTGGCACGGCTTCGGACGGCCCGAACCCCGGCGGTTCTCACCAGGGCGGACCGAACCCCGGCGGTTCGCACAGCGGCGGCACGTCGCCGGATGGGCCGAACCCGGGGAGCTCGCACGGCGGCGGACCGGTGTCCGCGAATTCTGACAGCCCGAATCCGGGCGGTTCCCAGAGCGGAGGGCCGAACCCCACCGGTTCGCACTCCGAGAGCGTGAACTCCGGCGGCGGGAACGCTGGCGGTGGCAACCCCGGCGGTGGTCCGAACCCGGGTGGCTCGACGTTCGGTGGCGGGACGGCGAATTCCGGTTCCGTCGGCGGGGGTCCGACTCCGGGCGGCCCCGGAGGCTCGGGTGGCGGGTCCGTTGCGGGATTCGGTGCTCCTGGCGGTCCGGCCGGGCACGGCGGGAACACGCCGAACACCCCGGCCAGCACCTCGTCGGCCAACGTCGACGCCCCATCCCGGTCGCCCGAGATGGGTCCCGCAGCACCAGTCGCCGGACCGCCGCCCGCCCGTTCCGACCAATCGACCGGAGGCGCAGGCGCCGGGCCGGTCGGCGGCGGAGCCGCCGGAGCACCGGCAGGCGGCGGCGCAACCCCGACCGCCGGAGGCGGCGGCCGCACCGGATCCGGCGCCGGGTGGACCGGAACCCCGGGAAGCCCCGGCGCAGCCGGGAGAAGCCCGGAGACCCCGCGCCAGCGGGGATCGGAGGGCCCAGCGGAGCGCCCGGCCGCGCGCGGACCGGCGAAGCCGGACGCGCCGGAGCGGCGCGGGCCGGGTGAGGCCGGACAGCGTCCGGCCCGCCCCGGAGGCCCGGCGCAGCCGGGACACCCGGACAGCCGGTCACGGCCGGAGGCAGGCCCGCGGCCGCAGGCCGCGCCGGGACGGCCCGAAGGGCCGGGACACCCCGGAGGGACGGGGAGGCCGGAGGCCGGACCCGGGCGCCCGGAGGGCCCGGGGAGGCGCGCGGACGCGCCGACCGGGCACCCGGACGGCAGGCAGAACACTCCGCCACCACCGGCAGCTTCGCGCCCTCAGGACGCCCCACCGCGCCCCGGCGCAGCACCGCACCCCGGCGGCGCTCCGCGCCCAGACGCACCAGCGCCGAACCCTCGTGCCGGTCACCCCGATGGCCCGGCACGTCCGAACCCGCAGCACCCGGGCGGCCCTTCGCGCCCCGACGCCCCGGCCCGCTCCGGCCACCCCGACGGCCCGCCGCGCCCGACACCGCGCGCTGACATGCCTGCGGGCCGCCCGGACGGCCCTGCACGCCAGGACCCGTCGCGTCCGGATGCGCGCCCGAACGGCGCTGGTCCGCGTCCGGACGGCCCTACGCGCCAAGACAATCCGTCGCGTCCGGATGCACGCCCCAACGGCTCGGGTCCGCGTCCGGACGGCCCTACGCGCCAAGACGACCCGTCGCGCTCTGACGGCCAGCGCCATCAGCCGCGCCCCGACGACCAGCCCGCTCGCCAGCCACGCCCGGACAGCCCGACTTCCGACCGCTCGATGCGTCCGGACGGCCCGCAGCGGCAGACCCCGGACGCCCCGCACCGCAACAGCGACCCGGACGCGCCGCGCCAGCGCCGCCAGGAGGCCCAGCACGACGGCGTCCGACCCCAGCGAGCGGACGCGCCGCACCAGAACGCCCCCAACCCGCACCAGCCGGGACCACGCCACGCGGGTGCCGACCGCTACGAGCACGGCACCGTGCGCCCCGACTCGTTCTCGAACGTCAGGGGCGACGACGGCAAGTGGGGCCTGGGGCAGCGACCGGGGACGTCCGAGGCGTCCCCCGACCACGACCGGAAACCCGACGCCGCGGACCGGGGAGAGCAGAAGTACTCCACCGCGGAGTCGATGGCCGCCGAGCGCCCGCCGGAGAACCCGTCCGAGCACCGGTGGGACGTCGGCCGCGCAGGCGAGTTCGAGCGGCTCGACGTATCCCCCGAGCTGCGGCAGAAGCTCGCGGGCGACGACGGCTACACCGGCATCCGCAACACCCCGTCCGGCCTGTCGGTGGTGCACTACCCGAAGTCGATGATCGGGGACCGCGCCTACTACGACAGGGTCCCGAAGCCAGCGGTCGACCCGAAGCGCTTCACGGTCGAGGTGCACGGCAGCCCGGACGGCGTGGAGTTCCGCGGCCAGCAGCTCTCCGCCAAGGAACTGGCCGAGATCATCAAGGCAGCCCCCGGCTACGACCCGGGCACCCCGATCCGCCTGCTGTCCTGCAAGACCGGCGCGGACACGCCGGACGGCTCGCCGAACTTCGCCCAGCAGCTCTCCAAGGAGCTGGGCGTCGAGGTCCTGGCGCCGAACAAGGACGCCTGGGTCGACAACTTCGGCAACATGTACGCGAGCGACTCCCGAGCGAAGTTCGAACCGGACGCCGCGGGAACGCCCCAACCGAAGCTCGACGAACCGGGCCAGTGGATCAGCTTCGCCCCCGACGGCACCAAAGCGGTCCACGACAGCCCCTTCCCCCCAGGCCACGAACCAGAATTCACCCGCCACGGAGTCCAAGCCCACAACGCCGAACAACGCGGCATCGGCGACGTCTTCCGGAAGATGCTCGGCCTGGAGAAGAAGCCGGACACGTTCGAAACGGACCCGGTCACGGGCGAAAGGCACCCCGCCCCGCACCAGGCCTACACCCAACACCCGCAGAACGGCCAACCCCCGTTCCAGCAACCCCAGCCGGGCCAATCACCGAACCTCCCGCAGGAGTGGCAGCGACAGCCCCAAGCCCCTGCCCAACAGGGCCAAATGCCCTACCAACAGGGCCAGCAGCCTCCGGCGGTCCAACAGCAGCAAGCGGGCCCGTACCCCCAGCAGCAGCCCTACCCTCAGCAACCCCAAGGCGGCTACCCGCAGCAGCAAGGCGGCTTCCCGCAGCAGCCTCCCCAGAACGGCCCGGGATTCGGCCAGCAACAACCCGGACCGAACCCGCAGGGGATGAGCAACCAGCCGGGTGGCCCGCAGTACCCGCAGGGTGTCGGCAACAACCAGGGCGGCCCGCAGTACCCGCAGGGTGCGGGTAATCAGCCAGGTGGCCCGCAATACCAGCAGGGAGGCGGCTACCCGCAGCCCCAACACCCAGGAGGCATGCACCAGCAAGCCCCGGGCCAACCACAGCCCCCGGTGGCACAGCCTCCACGAGGTCCGCAGCAGTCCGGGCCGACCCCGCCACCTGCGGCTCAGCCCCCACGCGGCCCACAACAACCGCAGGGCATGCCCCAGCAGAGCGGCCGCCCGACCTTCAACGGCCCTGGCCCCCAGGGACCGCACACCCCGGCCCACGGCCCGCACCCGAACGGCCAGCAGGGACCCCGATCCCCGCAAGTCCCGGGACAACCGGCACCGAGGCCGTACGACGTCTCGGGGCCCCGCCAAAACCCGCCAGGCCCAGGCCAACAGGCCCCGCGCCCGAACGTCAGCGGGCCGAACCCCGGTACGCCGTCGTTCCCCCGGAACGACGGTCCGCCGCTCGACGTCTCGGGTCCGCGCAGTGCGCCCGGAGGACAGCGACCAGGTACACCGCTCGACGTCAGCGGCCCACCGTCGAGGGCTGGCCAACAACCTTCGACGGGTACCGAGCCAAACACGTCGCTTCCTGCGGTTCCGTCGCCGACGCCGTCTCCGCACCAGCCGTCTCGTTCGTACGAAGACTTCATGCGGGACAACGGATTCGACCGGGACTCCTTGAGCCTGGACGATTCCCCGTCCGATCAGCGTGCTGCGCAGGACTCCGACGACCGCAATCCGCTCGACGAGTTCGACTTCTTCGGAAACGAGGATTTCCGGGCGACATCCGATGATCATGCAGAATTCCGCGAGCTGGGCAGGGTGCTGGACGAGCGCACTCTGCGGGAGTTCCGGCTGCAGCGGCCGGACCTCGATCACATCACCGATGAAGAGCTTTCGGCGATGTACATCTACACAGGTCCGGACTTCGAGGACTGGAACAAGGCGCTGCGCAGCGGTGACCCTGATGAGGTGCGCAAGTACGAGACCCTGATCAGGAACGCCGTGTCGGGTATGAACAAGTTGCCTGACTGGACCTCGACGCCGGGTGAGCCGCGAGTCTTGCGAGGGATTCAAATTGACGGGAACATGGATGAATTCCTTGACAGGTATGGGGTCGGGAATTCTCTGACTGAGAATTCTTTCACCAGTACCACGAAGGATGACGCGAATGCCCCGGAGGGCGAGCGCGGAGCGGCGATGACTGGAAATGTCCAGTTCGTGATCGACCCGCAAGTGGGCGGTAAGGATATTGAATTTTTGAGACCCTACGGCGGAATGAGGGAAGTCATCTTCCCGCCGGGAACTAGATTTGAAGTGACGCACAGGGAATTTGATAGAGAAACTAATACGTGGATAATTCACATGACTGCCCTGGGAAGGTGATTTTGAGTGGATCACGACGAGCTGGTTCGCAAGTACAGCGTGGACCCCAGCACGTTGTCGCCCGAGATGCGGGCGAAGGTTGAGGCTGCGCGCGAGTCGATCAGGAGGCGCAAGAGGGCCAGCGATCCGGCCGCAGAGGTGAACCCGGCGGACAACTTTCCCATCGGGCTGGACGATAACTTCAACCCGTTCCCGGCTTCGCGGAACTCGGCTGCCAACCGAGGTGCCAGTGACCCAACCGACGGAGACGCGCACGACAAGTAGATTTCCCGGTCAGGACGGCTTTGGCTGATCCGGCCGGTGCTGTGAGCTGGGCCAGGTCGTGGACGACACGTTGAGTCGACGGGGAGGCAGAGGGTGACTGCGCTGGAGCAGGCCATCGAGAGGTATGCGAGCGATCCTTCCGCGATCGACCAGGTGTACCGGGAGTTCCTGGTTGCGAAGATGCTGCTGGTGTCCGCCGGTGACTCGCCGGATCCTGCGCTGATCAAGGTAGACGGGCAGGAGAAGGAGCAGATCTGGGTGTGCACCACCCGGAGCGCCGTGCCGGATTTCGCACCCGGTACGACGGCGGTGAACGGGTATCAGCTGCTGCCGCTACTGGCGGACCGGGACGTGCACGTCGCCACTTCGCCGCAGGTGCAGGCGCAGGACATGATGTTGAGCGGCGAGTTGGCGATCGTTCATTCAGCGCCCGACGTCACTGACGAACTGCGGTCGGAAGCTCAGCAGCGGCCGGGTTCCTGGATTGCCGTGCCCGACCGCATGTACCAGGGCCAATCGCGTGACAAGATCCCCGAGCACGCGTTCGTCGGCGAGTACTGGGTCGATGAGACGGGCACTGTGACGAGCCAGTACCGAATCAACTCGAAGTACCGGCCTTCGCCTCTGACGCTCGGGTTCCCCAAGCCGGTGAGCGCGCTCGAGCACGTACTGCATTTGTACGAGACCGGCTACGTCTCAGCTGACGCCCTTCTGGTCGTCCTCTCGGACAACGATTTCGCCCTGGTGGCGGAAAGTGACGGGGTGGCGTCGATCTTCCCGTTCGGCGGTAAGAAGGTATTGGTCGCGGCATCTGGAGTTGGGTACGTTCCGGATTTTGCGAAGCGGGTCAACAAGGTGAACCTGGCCGCGCTCGAACCCCTTCTGGCCGAAGCGGACTTGGTGATCGACCTCGGTGCGAGGCATCAAACGCAGATCGCCGGTTCAGTGCTTCTGCGGGAACTTGAACGGCGGAGAACAGCTCAGCGGCACGCACCGAACCAGCCACGGGGGGCACGCCCAGATGCGGCCCCAGCTCTGCCAGCGGATCCGATTGACCCGCACGAGCGATTCGTCGGGTCGGTGCTCGCGGGCGCGGTTGGGGATGCGCTGGGATACTCCATCGAGTTCCATGACATCGGGACGATTCGGCAGGAGCACGGGGATGCTGGGCTGACCGCTCCGGTGCTGCGGGATGGCGTTGCGCGGATCTCCGACGACACGCAGATGATGTTGTTCACGCTGGAGGGGCTCATCCGGGCGCACGTCGCCCGGCGGATGAATCCGGTGGACAACGATCCGGTTCCTGAGGTGCAGCACGCTTATCAGCGGTGGTTCCACACGCAGAACCAGCCGTGGCCGCAGGCCGGTGGCCCCTACGCGCAGCGTCTTCAGCAGCCGGATGGATGGTTGATCACGAACCATGGACTGTTCGCCGCGCGCGCACCGGGAAGTACCTGCATGTCGGCGCTGGCGAGGTTCGCGCAGACCCACCAGCACGCAACTCCGCAGCACGCCATCAACGATTCCAAGGGCTGCGGCGGTGTTATGCGCGCTGCACCGGTAGCGGTGTGGTCCGGTGATCCGGCCGAGGTGTTCTACGCCGCGGTCGGCACCGCCGCACTGACGCACAGTCACCCCAGCGGATACCTGTCAGCTGGCGTGCTCGCGGTGATCGTGCACCAGCTCATCCGAGATGTTCCGCTGCCAGAAGCCGTGCGGATCGCGCGGGAGCTGTTGCTGCGGTGGCGCGGGCACGAGGAGCAGCTGCAGATCCTCGACAAGGCCGTCGAACTCGCGAAGAGGGGCCCGGTCAGCCCGGAGGAGCTCAAGGACGCGCTCGGGCAGGGCTGGGTCGGCGAGGAAGCTCTCGCGATCGGCCTGTACGCGGTGCTGGCCACCGACAACCTGCGCGACGCGCTGCTGCTGTCGGTGAACCACTCCGGCGACTCGGACTCGACCGGGATCGTGGCTGGCAACATCGGCGGAGCCCTGTACGGAACTCGCGCTATTCCACAGGAATGGCTGAACACGTTGGAACTCCGCGAGGTCGTCGAGACGCTGGCCAAGGACGCCCTCGCCGAGTTCAGCCCCGGCCCGCCCAGCGACCAGGCGTGGCTGCGCCGGTATCCGGCGTGGTGAGTCGGCGGTTTGCTGAGGTCACGCGGTACTACAACCACCAGGGAATCTGGCTGGAATCCGAGAACCGCGTGGTGCTCACCAGCGAGGGCCCCGCGTTCATGCGCGCGTTGCTGAAGCAGAGCGGCAAGCGCTACTACAGGTTCGTTGACGAGAGCGCGAAGGGCGAGCGAGGAACTGGGACGAGGAGGGCGACATGGCGCAGCCGCAGGGCGTCGAGATGACCGCGCTGGAGCGTGCGATTACGCGGGTCGGTGCTGGGGAGGGGCCTGTTGAAGACGTCTACCGGGAGTTCCTGGTCGCGACGACGTTCTTGATCACCTCACCGGGGTCGTCGCCTGCGTTCTTCCAGATGTCGGATCAGCCGAAGGAGCAGATCTGGGTTTGCACCGATGAAAGCGCAGCACCGGAACTGGGCTTCCCGGGAATGGAGTCGCCTGGCACAACCCCGGTCAACGGCTACCGGTTGCTGCCGCTGCTCCCCGAGCGGAACGTGCGCATCGTCACCCGCGAAGGCCTGATGGACCTGATGATCATCGGGTCGCGGGCGGTGCGGATGTCGGCGCCGGAGATCACGGATCAGGTGCGGGCAGCGGGGCTGAAGAAGCCCGGCTCCTGGCTGGGCGTGCCGGATCGCATGTTTCGCGAGCAGCCGTGGGAAACCGCCCCCGCGCACGGCATCGTCGGCGAGTACTGGGTCGATGAGAACGGGGCTGTCACCGAGCAGTACCGGCCGAACCCCGAGTACCGGCCGTCCCCGCGGACCTTGGAGTTCCCGGAGCCCCGGACCAAGCTCGGGCACTTCCTCCAGCTCTACGTCACCGACCACGTTTCCGAGCAGACCCTGGTGGAGGTGCTCAACGAATCGGTGATCGCCCTCGCGGCGCACGAAGACGGTGTGCCCGCAGCGTTCCCGCTGCGCGGGCGATCGACGCTCGTCGCCGGTTCCGATCCCGAGTACATCCCCGATTTCGCCAAGGGAAAGGTCAAGGCGACTTTTGCCGAGATGACACCGGCCTTCAAGGACGTCGACCTGGTCATCGATCTGGGGACCCGTCATCAGGTCCACTTCTCCGGGCAGCGGCTGATGGAATTGCTGGAATCGCTGGGGCAGGAAAAGTCGAGTGGTGGAGCTGGAAACACGGCCCAGCAGTCTGGGCCAGCGCAGCCAGAACCACCCCAGCAACCTCAACCCGCTCCGCCGCCGGACCCGCAGGAGCGGTTCATGGGTTCCATGCTGGCCGGGGCTGTTGGTGATGCTCTCGGGTACGCCATCGAGTTCCACGACATCGACATGATTCGGCGGAACCACGGCGATTCCGGGCTCACCGAGCCGGTGCTCCGGGACGGCGTCGCGCAGATCTCCGACGACACGCAGATGATGCTGTTCACCCTCGAAGGGCTCATCCGCGCGCACATCGCTCGGCGCATCAAGCCGGTCGACAACGATCCGGTGCCCGAGGTGCAGCACGCCTACCAGCGGTGGTTCCACACCCAGAACCAGCCCTGGCCGCAGGCCGGTGGCCCCTACGCGCAGCACCTGCAGCAGCCCGATGGCTGGCTGATCACCAACCACGCGCTGTTCGCCGCGCGGGCTCCGGGGAGCACGTGCATGTCCGCGCTCGCGCGGTTCGCGCAGACGCACCAGCACGCCACCCCGCAGGCCGCGATCAACGACTCCAAGGGGTGCGGCGGCGTGATGCGGGCCGCGCCGGTCGCGGTGTGGTCGCACGATCCCGCCGAGGTGTTCTACGCCGCGGTCGGCACCGCCGCGCTCACCCACAGCCACCCCAGCGGGTACCTCTCCGCCGGGGTGCTCGCCGTGATCGTGCACCAGCTCATCCGCGACGTTCCCCTTCCGGAGGCCGTGCGGATCGCGCGGGAGCTGCTGCTGCGGTGGCGGGGGCACGAGGAGCAGCTGGCGATCCTGGACAAGGCCGTCGAGCTCGCGCAGCGCGGACCGGTCGCCCCGGAGGTGATCAAGGACACCCTCGGGCAGGGCTGGGTCGGGGAGGAAGCTCTCGCGATCGGGCTCTACGCCGCGCTGGCCACGGATAACCTGCGGGACGCGCTGTTGCTGGCCGTGAACCACTCGGGGGACTCGGACTCCACGGGGATCGTGTGCGGCAACATTGCGGGGGCTTTGCACGGGGCTCGGGCTGTTCCGCCGGAGTGGCTCGCCACCTTGGAGCTGCGGGACGTGATCGAGACGTTGGCCGGGGACGCGCTCGCCGAGTTCAGCCCCGGGCCGCCGACCGATCCGGCCTGGACCCGGCGCTACCCGGCCTGGTGACCACGAGGGAGACATCGCGATGACCGACGCTCGACCGCAGCTGTCGTGGGCGGAACGCTTCCGCGGAGCCATGCTCGGCGGGGCCGTCGGCGACGCGCTCGGCGCCGGCGTGCGGCACGCCAGCGCCGCCGAGATCCACCAGTGGTTCGGCCCGCAGGGCGTGGTCGACTACCTGCACGGGTACGGGCGGCGCGGCGCGGTCACCGACCTCTCGCAGCTCACCGCCTTCACGCTGGAGGCCATGCTGCGGGCGAAGGCGGCCAACCCGGTCAGCAACGGGTGGCTGCCGAAGGAGCTCGTGCTCGCCAACTACCTGCGCTGGCTGCACACGCAGGGCGTGCCGTGGGACCACGCGATGGCCGCCCACCTGGCGGCCGAACCCGCGCCCACCGGCTGGCTGCTCGGCCGTCCCGAGCTGTACTCGACCCGCAACCCAGACGGTTCGGCGATCGCGCTGCTCGGTCGGATGGCCCGGTGGTCGCCGGTCGGCCCCGACGGTCTGGTGCACCCGCCGACCGATGTGGACGGTTCGGCGGAGTACGCGGTCCTGGCCGCGCCCGCCATGGTGTGGTCGAACATGCCTGGGGTCGTCTACTCGACCGCTTCCGCGATCGCGCACATCTTCACCTCCGGTCGCAACGCCGTCGCCGCCGCGGGCTTGCACGCCGACGTGCTGGCGCAGCTGATCCGCGGGGTGCCGCTGTGGGACGCGGTGGCCGCCGCCGACCGCGACCGGCTCGGCACCGCCTTCCAGGGCGAGGTCGCCGCCGACGTCCGGCGGACCGTGCACGCCGCGATGTTCGTCGGGCAGCGGGGCGCGCGTCCCTCCCCGGCGGACGTGGACATCGAGTTCGACACCGACAACAAGCCCGGCGAGCTCGGCATCGCGCTGGCCGCGGTGGGCAGCACCCGGAACTTCGCCGACGCGCTGCGGGTCGCGGTGAACCACTCCAGCGACAGCGCGGTCGCCGGGGCACTGGCCGGGCAGCTGGCCGGTGCGATCCACGGGGTGGGCGGGATTCCCGCGCGCTGGCTGGACGAGCTGGAGCTGCGGGAGATCATCGAGGTCCTCTGCGCCGACGCCACCGAGGCGTTCGCCCCGCCACCGCCGCCGCAGTGGGCCCAGCGCTACGTGCCGAACTCGCGGCCCCGCCCGCGGGAGCTCACCGCGCCGACCACCGTCGAAGGCGCCGCCGAGCAGACCATGATCCTGCCGCCCGTGCAGGACGACGTCGACACGCCGCCGCAGGGCCAGCCGCAGCAGAGCCCCCGCTCGGCGAACATCGGCGCGCCGACGTTCCCGACCGCCCGCGCGGACTTCTCGGCGAGCGATCCGTCGAGCACCGGGCCGATCCCGGTCCCGAACCTGCGCTCCGCCGAGGCTCCGGCGGAGACCACCGCGGTGTTCCCCGCGATCGACGACGCGCCGCAGGTCGGGGCCTTCCCGCCGCCGAACGACGCCCGGAACGCCGACCCCGGGCGCATCGTCGTGCCGTCCGCCGACGACATCGCACCGGAGCCGGAGCCCGCTCCCGAGTCGGCGGAGGTCGGTACCGCTTTGTCGGAGCCGGTGGACGAGGCCGATCCCGGTCAGGTCGTGGAGCCGGAGCTGGACGCCGCTCCCGACGCGGAGCAGGGCCGAGCGGCTGTCGACCGGGAGGTCGCGGAGCACGAGTCGGCGGACGTGCGGATCGCGGTCCCGGATGCCGACGCCGCGCCGGTTGCGGAATCCGCGCCGGTCGATGAGCCGGTTGCCGACCAGGGGGGATTCGGTTCCGAGTCGGCTGATCTCGGGGAGTCCGCGGAGCTGGAGCCGGTCTCCGACGCGGAGCCGGACGAAGCCGCTGTCGACCGGGAGGTCGCCGCGCGGATCGTCCGTGAGTCGGCTGGCCGGCTGGCGATGCCGGACGCGGGCGAAGCTCCGGGGTCGAACGGCGATGCCGCAGCGGAGTCCGGGGACGACCGGGAGATCGCGGAGCGGATCGTTCGCGCGTCGGCGGACATCGGGCGGATCGCCGTGCCCGATGCCGGTGCCGTTGCTGCCGCGTCGAAGCGGGCCGAGCCGGTGGAGCAGGACGAGGCCGCAGACCGGGAGCTCGCCGAGCGGATGGTTCGCGAGTCGGCCGACCGGTTCGCGGCCCCGGACGTCGACGAAGCCCCGGAGTCCGACGATGCCGCCTCGGCGGGGTCCGGAGCGGAACCGGACGAGGCGATTGCCGTTGCCGCCCCGTCGGAGTCGGTTGCTGACTCCGAACCGGTGGACCCCGAGCCCGTCGAGGCGGAGCGCGCGGCCTCCTCGCCGGAGGACGACGCTGCCGCCCCGGTGGAGGCTTCGCAACCATCGGTGGAGCGCGAGCCGGTCGACCTGGAGCCGCCCGCGCGCGCCCCGATCGACCTCGAACCGGAACCCGAGGACGACGAACCGGAGACCCCGGCCGACGAGGTCGAGCCGCAGGAGCGCGACGACGCCGAGCCGACCGAAGTGGACTCCGACGTCGAGCCCGACCAGGACGACGACACCGCGGCTGCGGAAGAGCCGTCGAGCGCCGCTGCTCCGGCGCCGGTCGCGCCGCCGATCGTGCGCGGCGGGCACGCCAAGGCGGACAGCCCCGGGGACAGCGCCCCGTCGCTGACCGAGCGGGTGCTGGGCTGCTTCCTCGGCGGCGCGCTGGGCGACTCGCTCGGCTCCGACCTGGAGTTCATCACCGCCGAGGCGATCTCCGCGCGCTTCGGCCCCGACGGCCCGTCCGGCCTGCGCGAGGCCTACGGCGTGCACGGGGCGATCACCGACGACACCCAGATGACGCTGTTCACCGCCGAGGGCCTGATCCGCGGCAGCATCGCGAACCGGATGCTCGGCAGCGACGACCCGCTGCCCGAGGTGCAGCTGGCCTACCAGCGCTGGCTGCACACGCAGGGCGTGGACTGGGAGGCCGCGGCCGGTGCGTTCCTCGCCGACTACCCGGCGCCCGACGGCTGGCTGATCGAGGTGCCCGGCCTGTTCGCCACCCGCGCGCCCGGCAAGACAGTGTGGCGCGCGCTGGCCCGCTTCGGCGACGGCGGACCGGCCGGTTCGTTCACCGAGCGGATCAACGACTCCAAGGGCTGCGGCGGTGTGATGCGCGCCGCCCCGGCCGCGCTGTGGTCCACCGACCCCGCCGAGGTGTTCCGGCTCGCCGCCCGCACCGCCGCGCTGACGCACAGCCACCCCGCGGGCTACCACTCCGCCGGGGCGCTGGCGGTGATCGTCCAGCAAGCGCTGCTCGGCCGCGGCCTCGACGACGGCGTGTGGCTGGCCCTGCAGGTCCTGGAGACCTGGGAGGACCACGAGGAGACCAGCGCGGCGCTCAAGGCCGCGGTGGACCTGGCCGAGGCGGGCGAGCCGACGCCGGAGCAGGTCGCCGAGCAGCTCGGCGGCGGCTGGGTCGGCGAGGAGGCGCTGGCCATCGCGGTCTGCGCGGCGCTGGTCGGCGAGGACGTCGAGCAGGCGCTGCGGATCGCCGTGCACCACGACGGCGACAGCGACTCGACCGGCGCGATCTGCGGGAACATCGTCGGCGCGCTGCACGGCGTCGCGGCGCTGCCGGTCGACTGGCTGGCCGACCTGGAGCTGCGCGACGTGGTCGAGCAGATCGCGCTGGACTGCGTGGCCGAGTTCGGCCGGGACGCCTTCCAGCCCGCCCAGGCCGCGATCGAACCGCCCACCGGCGAGGACTGGAACGAGCGCTACCCGGTCCGCCCGCACTGGTCCGCGGCGCCCGAGCCGGTCGCCGCCGCGCCGGGGCCGGAGTTCCCGGCGCCCAAGCCCGCGCCGCGGCGGATCAACGGAGTCATGCACGACGAGCTGTCCGAGGGGGAGGACGAATGATCCTGGGGACGCCGATCCCCGGCGCGCACGTTCTGGTCGACGGGACCTGGTGGCCGCTGCGCGAGCTGAGCGAGCAGGGCGCGGTGCTGGAGGGCCGCGACCAGCCCGTCCCGCTCGACCAGCTCGGCGAGGTGCTGCTCGCGCAGCACGAGGACGCCGCACCGGTGCGGCCGCAGTTCCCGGCCCCGGCGCCCTACGGGGAGTTCCCGGACCGGACCGAGCAGCAGCGCGACCTGGAGCGAGCGCTGCGCGAAGCGGTCGTCGCCGGGCTGCCGGACGGCTGGCAGCGGGCGGAGATCACCTGCGCCGCGCTGGGCACCCGGATCGAGATCACCGCCGCGGTCACCACCGACGCCGAGCACCGGTGGATCCCCACCCAGGACGTCGTCGAGGCGCTCCGGCGGCACCGGAACGTCTCCTACCGCCCGGAGACCGGGGCGTGGACCGCGGCGCGCTTCCAGCTCGACCAGGACGGCGCAGACCTGAGCACCGGGCACGACGAGCCGAGCTGGGTCGCCGGTCCCGAGGACGGTCGCGCGCACTACGAGGAGCTGCGCTACTACCCGCGGTCCACCGCGCCGGGCTGGCTGCTGAACCCGGCTTGGGAGCACTACGGCCTCCACCGCGACGCCGGGCGCCCCGAGCCGGTCCGGATGGTCCAGGTCTTCGACGGCCGCGACGCCGACGGCCGCCCGCTGGTGCACCGGCCCGCGCTGACCTCGGTCGAGAAGCGGCTGGTCGCGCACTACCTGCACGGCGGCGAGATCCTGCTGCGCGCGTACAGCAGCGACCCCGACGAGCTGGACCCGCAGCGCCCGCCAGCGGTGCCCAAGCAGTTCCACACCGACGGCACCTGGGTGTGGCCGCTCGCGCTCGCCTACTACCTGGACGAGCACGACATCGCCCCGCCGCGCGAGTTCCTCGACCACATCCGCGGCCGGAACCACCAGCCGACGACGGAGGTCGCCGACCGGTCGGCCGCCGAGGCCAAGGCGCTCGTGCTCGGCGGCGACCCCGACGCGCTGCAGCAGTACGACCCGGCAGAGGCGATCAAGCTGGCTCGCGGCTTCATCAGCGCGATGGGCATGAGCACCCGCTTCTACAGCTTCGAGGAGCCGCTGGAGGGCGGCTGGAGCATGCTGCGCGGTTCGGACGGCTGGTGGGTGGTGTTCTGCGTGGACCAGGGCGAGGTCCGGAACCGCTCGACCTTCCCGGACCCCTACGCCGCCGCGGCCCACCTCATCGGTGCGATGTCGCTCACGCGGACCCGGTTCCTGCGCGAGCCGGACGAGCCGCTGCAGGACTTCGAGTGCCGGTACGAACCGTTCCCCGGCGAGCCGCCGCTGGCCGCCTACGACGACAAGTTCCTGGTGACCCTCCGCGCCGGCGACGAGGTCGACCGGTTCGGCGAGCCGACCGGCAACACGGTCTTCGTGGCCGGGACCACGCTGCCGCAGCGGTCGGTCCCGCCGCAGCAGCAGCCCGGGGAGTACCACCGGTACCGGGTGGTCACCGGCTTCGAGGTGATCTCCGGGGTGGCCAAGCCGGACTTCGGCCAGGTCGGCGGCGGCACCGCCTTCGTGCTGCCGAACGACGTCCGGACCCTGGTCGCCGACGGCTGGCTGGTCGAGGTCTGAGGCGCGTGGCCCGCCCGGCTGTGATCCATCTCGCCCACCGGGACGCCCTTGTCCCGGTGGGTAGAGTGGCCCCGGCACGTAGACGCGAGCTCGCACTCCGAGGTGGCGCAGCGGCAGCGCCGGGTGATCGAGCAGGTCAAGGGGGACCCCGTTTTGACCCTCTGAGAACGGGGCAGGTATCTTTGTTTATCGGACCCGACACCCATCGGGTCGATCCGCATGCCCGTGCATGACGTGGTCCCCGCCTCCGGGCGACCACGCCAGCGCCGAGGATGTGTGGAACTCCTCTCGACAACCCCTCCGGGGTCGTTCCCGTCGGGGCGCATCAGCGCCGCAGAGGCCGAGGAGAGGGCGACACGCCCGACCTCGTGGTGCGGGGGGAGTCCCGAAACACAGTGCCTGACAGGTGCTCGACGCCAGGGCACGCCGAAGCTCGAACGAGCGGCCGCTTGGTCGAGTACCAGAAGACGCGAACGCTGACAGAAAGCCGGTCCATGCCCACCATCCAGCAGCTGGTCCGTAAGGGCCGCCAGGACAAGGTCGCGAAGACCAAGACCGCGGCGCTCAAGGGGAGCCCGCAGCGGCGTGGCGTGTGCACCCGCGTGTACACCACCACCCCGAAGAAGCCCAACTCGGCCCTGCGCAAGGTCGCCCGTGTCAAGCTGAGCAGCGGCATCGAGGTCACGGCCTACATCCCCGGTGAGGGTCACAACCTGCAGGAGCACTCGATCGTGCTCGTTCGTGGCGGCCGTGTGAAGGACCTGCCCGGTGTGCGCTACAAGATCCTCCGCGGTTCCGCTGACACCCAGGGTGTGAAGAACCGCAAGCAGTCTCGCAGCAAGTACGGTGCGAAGAAGGAGAAGAGCTGATGCCCCGCAAGGGTCCGGCCCCGAAGCGGCCGCTGCACGCCGACCCCGTCTACGGGTCGCCGCTGGTCACGCAGCTGGTCAACAAGGTCCTGGTGGACGGCAAGCGTTCGCTGGCCGAGCGGATCGTCTACGCGGCGCTGGAGGGCTGCCGGGAGAAGACCGGCACCGACCCGGTCGTCACGCTCAAGCGCGCCCTGGACAACGTGAAGCCGACCCTGGAGGTCCGCAGCCGCCGCGTCGGTGGTGCCACCTACCAGGTGCCGATCGAGGTGCGTGCCGGTCGTTCGACCACCCTCGCGCTGCGCTGGCTGGTCTCCTACTCGCGGCAGCGCCGTGAGAAGACCATGGTCGAGCGCCTGATGAACGAGCTGCTGGACGCGAGCAACGGTCTCGGCGCGAGCGTCAAGAAGCGCGAAGACACGCACAAGATGGCGGAGTCCAACAAGGCCTTCGCGCACTACCGCTGGTGACGTCGGGTCGGCTCTTGCCCGCCTTGGCGCACCGATTCACAACAGCTTGCACCTGCTGTAGGGAACGGGGAAGAAACTCGTGGCACGCGACGTGCTGACAGACCTGACCAAGGTCCGCAACATCGGCATCATGGCCCACATCGATGCGGGCAAGACCACCACGACCGAGCGGATCCTGTTCTACACCGGGATCACGTACAAGATCGGCGAGGTGCACGACGGCGCCGCGACGATGGACTGGATGGAGGAGGAGCAGAAGCGGGGTATCACCATCACCTCGGCTGCTACCACCACCTTCTGGGGCGACACTCAGATCAACATCATCGACACCCCCGGCCACGTCGACTTCACCGTCGAGGTGGAGCGCTCGCTGCGCGTGCTGGACGGTGCCGTCGCGGTGTTCGACGGCAAGGAAGGTGTCGAGCCGCAGTCCGAGCAGGTCTGGCGCCAGGCGGACAAGTACGAGGTCCCGCGCATCTGCTTCGTCAACAAGATGGACAAGCTGGGTGCGGACTTCTACTACACGGTCCGGACCATCGAGGAGCGCCTCAACGCCCGGCCGCTGGTGCTGCAGCTGCCGATCGGCGCCGAGTCGGACTTCGAGGGCGTCGTCGACCTGGTCCGCATGAAGGCGCTGACCTGGCGCGGTGAGGTCCAGAAGGGCACCGACTACGCCATCGAGGACATCCCGGCCGAGCTCGCCGACAAGGCCGCGGAGTACCGCGAGAAGCTGGTCGAGGCCGTCGCGGAGACCGACGAGGCCCTGATGGAGGCCTACTTCGGCGGCGAGGAGCTGACCGAGGACCAGATCAAGGCCGGCATCCGGAAGCTCACCAACACCCGCGAGGCCTTCCCGGTCCTGTGCGGCACCGCGTTCAAGAACAAGGGCGTGCAGCCCATGCTCGACGCGGTGGTGGACTACCTGCCGTCGCCGCTGGACGTCCCGCCGGTGCAGGGCACCCTGCAGGACGGCGAGACCCCGGCGGAGCGCAAGCCGAGCGTCGACGAGCCGTTCGCCGCGCTGGTCTCCAAGATCGCGGTGCACCCGTTCTTCGGCAAGCTGACCTACGTCCGCGTCTACTCGGGCAAGGTCGCCGCCGGTTCCCAGGTCATCAACTCGACCAAGGGGAAGAAGGAGCGCATCGGGAAGATGTTCCAGATGCACTCCAACAAGGAGAACCCGGTCGAGGAGATCCAGGCGGGCCACATCTACGCGGTGATCGGCCTGAAGGACACCACCACCGGTGACACCCTGTGCGACCCGGCGAACCCGATCGTGCTGGAGTCGATGACCTTCCCGGAGCCGGTCATCGAGGTGGCCATCGAGCCCAAGACGAAGGCCGACCAGGAGAAGCTGTCCACGGCGATCCAGAAGCTCGCCGAGGAAGACCCCACGTTCCAGGTCAAGCTGGACGAGGAGACCGGTCAGACCATCATCAAGGGCATGGGTGAGCTGCACCTCGAGGTCCTGGTCAACCGGATGAAGACCGACTTCAAGGTCGAGGCGAACATCGGTAAGCCGCAGGTGGCCTACCGCGAGACGATTCGCAAGTCGATCGAGAAGTACGAGTACACGCACAAGAAGCAGACCGGTGGTTCCGGTCAGTTCGCGCGCGTGATCATCGCCCTCGACCCGATCGAGCAGGGATCCGACGCCCCGACCTACGAGTTCGAGAACAAGGTCACCGGTGGCCGGGTCCCGCGGGAGTACATCCCGTCGGTCGACCAGGGTGCGCAGGACGCGATGCAGTACGGCGTGCTGGCCGGCTACCCGCTGGTCGGCGTGAAGGTGACCTTGCTCGACGGCCAGTACCACGAGGTCGACTCCTCGGAGATGGCGTTCAAGGTCGCGGGTTCGATGGCGCTCAAGGAAGCCGCCGCGAAGGCTGCCCCGGCGCTGCTCGAACCGATGATGGCGGTCGAGGTGACGACGCCCGAGGACTACATGGGCGACGTCATCGGCGACCTGAACTCCCGCCGTGGCCAGATCCAGGCCATGGAGGAGCGCAGCGGTACCCGCGTCGTCAAGGCCCTCGTGCCGCTGTCGGAGATGTTCGGGTATGTCGGCGACCTGCGGTCCAAGACCCAGGGACGGGCCAACTACTCGATGGTGTTCGACTCCTACGCCGAGGTTCCTTCGAACGTGGCTAAGGAGATCATCGCCAAGGCAACGGGCGAGTGAACCGCTGCTCGGTCCCGGGTCACCGGGGCCGAGCTCGGGCGACGCCTCGCGAAGGCGACCCGGGGGAGCAATCCCCTCCAGTTCGGCGGCGTGCGGGCCGCCACCCGCAAGGGCTGCGGTCCGCACGTCACCTACCCGACAGGACTCCGCCTGGCACACCAAGTCGTACGGCGGAAAGTTAACAAGTCCAGGAGGACAATCCAGTGGCGAAGGCGAAGTTCGAGAGGGACAAGCCGCACGTCAACATCGGGACCATCGGTCACGTTGACCACGGCAAGACCACGCTCACCGCAGCCATCACCAAGGTTCTGCACGACAAGTACCCGGAGCTGAACCCCTTCACGCCGTTCGACGAGATCGACAAGGCGCCGGAGGAGCGCGAGCGCGGCATCACCATCCAGATCGCGCACGTCGAGTACCAGACGGAGAAGCGTCACTACGCCCACGTCGACGCTCCGGGTCACGCCGACTACGTGAAGAACATGATCACCGGTGCCGCGCAGATGGACGGCGCGATCCTGGTGGTCGCGGCGACCGACGGCCCGATGCCGCAGACCCGCGAGCACGTGCTGCTGGCCCGCCAGGTCGGCGTGCCCTACATCCTGGTCGCGCTGAACAAGGCCGACATGGTCGACGACGAGGAGATCCTCGAGCTCGTCGAGATGGAGGTCCGCGAGCTGCTGTCCGCCCAGGAGTTCCCGGGCGACGACGTGCCGGTGGTCCGCGTCTCCGCGCTGAAGGCGCTGGAGGGCGACGCCGAGTGGGGCGAGAAGATCGTCGAGCTGATGAACGCCGTCGACGAGAACGTCCCGGACCCGGTCCGCGACGTCGAGAAGGCGTTCCTGATGCCGATCGAGGACGTCTTCTCGATCACCGGCCGCGGCACCGTGGTCACCGGCCGCATCGAGCGCGGTGTCATCAAGGTGAACGAGGAGGTGGAGATGGTCGGCATCAAGGAGAAGCCGATCAAGACCACCGTCACCGGCGTCGAGATGTTCCGCAAGCTGCTCGACGAGGGCCAGGCGGGTGACAACGTGGGTCTGCTGATCCGCGGCGTCAAGCGCGAAGAGGTCGAGCGCGGCATGGTCGTCGTGAAGCCCGGCACCACCACCCCGCACACCGAGTTCGAGGCGCAGGTCTACATCCTGTCCAAGGACGAGGGCGGGAGGCACACGCCGTTCTTCAACAACTACCGTCCGCAGTTCTACTTCCGCACCACCGACGTGACCGGTGTGGTGACCCTCCCCGAGGGCACCGAGATGGTCATGCCGGGCGACGACACCGCCATGTCGGTGCAGCTGATCCAGCCCATCGCGATGGACGAGGGTCTGCGCTTCGCCATCCGCGAGGGTGGCCGCACCGTCGGTGCCGGTCGCGTCACCAAGATCATCAAGTGACGTGGCGAGGGCCCGCCTCCGCTCCGGCGGGGGCGGGCCCTCTGCGTTAGGTCCAAGGACGTGCTGTGGAGAGCCAGTCTTTGAAGCGGCGAAGCCGCTTAGCCCACCTGCGCAGGGTCACCACCGGCGGGTTCTCAGGCGTCGTCCTCGCGAGGACAGCCTCGACGCCGTGTATTGGACATACATAAGTCGAGGCTCCCGCAGTCGAGGCGGCGTCTGAGGTTCCGCTACGGGACCACCTATGCAAGTTGGGTGCAGCACAGTTCTTGGCCGAAATGCACCCCCGATTTTGGCTGGCACAGCCCGTGTGTCATCCTGTATGGGTTGCTCGTTCAGGGCGGCTGGAAATTCGAAGCAGTTCGAAGCTCCGGCCGCCTTGCTGCGAGGGCCTCGGGCCCTTGTTCCGGTTCAGGACCGCCCTCCGGCGGTGCTGATGCCACCGGTTCCCGGTAGGCGGACCGAACGGGGCGCAAGAAGGTGTACGGGCCGCAAGGCCCACCCCATCGGCGACGTTCGAGGGGACCGGTGTGCGGTAGCCGGGCGACACGCCCGACCGCGTGTACCGGGCACCAGATACCTGAACAGGGGCGGACTGAGAGCTGTGGCGGCTCCCGGGATCGGGGACCACACCAGGCTGAGGCCGCGTGGGGCACCGGTGCGGTGCACCCGCACCCAAGACCAAACCGCGGCACGAGACTAGAGGAACGGCAAGCCACTATGGCGGGACAGAAGATCCGCATCCGGCTCAAGGCCTACGACCACGAGGCGATCGACGCGTCTGCGCGCAAGATCGTCGAGACCGTGACGCGCACCGGCGCTCGGGTCGTTGGGCCGGTGCCGCTGCCCACGGAGAAGAACGTCTACTGCGTCATCCGCTCCCCGCACAAGTACAAGGACTCGCGGGAGCACTTCGAGATGCGGACGCACAAGCGGCTCATCGACATCCTCGAACCGACGCCGAAGACGGTTGACGCGCTGATGCGCATCGACCTGCCGGCCAGCGTCGACGTGAACATCCAGTAAGGCACGGCGACGAGGTAGCTGGAGAGAACGAGACCTATGTCTGACAGGCAGATCAAGGGGATTCTGGGCACCAAGCTCGGCATGACCCAGGTCTTCGACGACAAGAACCGGGTCGTCCCGGTGACCGTCGTGCAGGCCGGGCCGAACGTGGTCACCCAGATTCGGACCCCCGAGAAGGACGGCTACTCGGCCGTGCAGCTGGCGTTCGGCGCCATCGACCCGCGCAAGGTGAACAAGCCGCGGAGCGGCCACTTCGCCAAGGCCGGTGTCACCCCGCGCCGCCACGTCGTCGAACTGCGCACCGCGGACGCCGGCGAGTACGAGCTGGGCCAGGAGATCAGCGCCGACCTCTTCGAGGCGGGCGCCGTGGTCGACGTCGTCGGCACCAGCAAGGGCAAGGGCTTCGCGGGCACCATCAAGCGCCACGGCTTCCGCAGCCAGGGCGCGAGCCACGGTACCCAGGCGGTGCACCGCAAGCCCGGTTCCATCGGTGGCTGCGCCACCCCCGGCCGCGTGTTCAAGGGCATGCGGATGGCCGGGCGCATGGGTCGGGACCGCGTCACCACCCAGAACCTGAAGGTCCACAAGGTGGAGGCCGAGACCGGCCTGCTGCTGATCAAGGGCGCAGTGCCCGGCCCGAAGGGCGGCCTGGTCCTGGTTAAGAGTCCTGCGAAGGGTGGTGCGTGATGAGCCTGACGCTCGACGTCCGTACCCCGGACGGTAAGACCGACGGCACCGTCGAACTGCCCGCCGAGATCTTCGACGTGCAGGCCAACGTGGCGCTGATGCACCAGGTCGTGGTGGCCCAGCTGGCCGCTGCGCGCCAGGGCACCCACGCCACCAAGACGCGCGGCATGGTGTCCGGCGGCGGCAAGAAGCCGTACCGCCAGAAGGGCACCGGCAACGCCCGCCAGGGCTCGATCCGCGCCCCGCAGTTCACCGGCGGTGGCACCGTCCACGGCCCGCAGCCGCGGGACTACTCCCAGCGGACCCCGAAGAAGATGAAGGTCGCCGCGCTGCGCGGTGCCCTCTCCGACCGGGTTCGCGCCGGCCAGCTGCACGTGGTGACCGGTGTGGTCGGCGGCGAGCAGCCGTCCACCAAGTCGGCCAAGACCGCGCTGCGGAACTGGACCGAGGCCAAGAAGGTTCTGGTTGTGCTCAACCGCAACGAGGAGGAGACCTCGTGGCTGAGCCTGCGGAACCTGCAGAACGTGCACCTGATCGACCCCGGTCAGCTGAACACCTACGACGTGCTCAACAGCGACGACGTGGTGTTCACCAAGGCCGCGTTCGAGCGCTTCGTCGCGGGCCCCGTCAAGGGCCGGTCGGTCAAGGCCGCCGCGTCTTCCGCAGAGGAGGCAGAGCAGTGAGCGCCGACCCGCGAGACATCATCCTTGCGCCGGTGATCTCCGAGAAGAGCTACGGGCTGCTCGAGCAGGGGCAGTACACCTTCCTGGTGGACCCGCGCTCGAACAAGACCGAGATCAAGATCGCGGTCGAGAAGATCTTCGACGTCAAGGTCACCAGCGTCAACACGATCAACCGCCAGGGCAAGCGCAAGCGGAGCCGCACCGGCTTCGGCAAGCGCAAGAACACCAAGCGGGCGATCGTCACCCTGTCGCCGGAGAGCAAGCCGATCGAGATCTTCGGCGGACCGGCCGCCTGAGGGCTGATTAGGACGAGGTTGCGTTAACCATGGGCATTCGCAAGTACAAGCCGACGACGCCGGGTCGTCGCGGCTCGAGCGTGTCCGACTTCGCCGAGATCACCCGGTCGGAGCCGGAGAAGTCGTTGGTGCGGCCGCTGAACCGCAAGGCGGGCCGCAACGCTCAGGGCAAGATCACCACGCGGCACAAGGGCGGCGGCCACAAGCGGGCCTACCGCCTGATCGACTTCCGCCGCAACGACAAGGACGGTGTGCCGGCCAAGGTCGCGCACATCGAGTACGACCCGAACCGCAGCGCTCGGATCGCGCTCCTGCACTACGCCGACGGCGAGAAGCGGTACATCATCGCGCCGAACGGGGTCAAGCAGGGCGACGCCATCGAGAGCGGTGCGCGGGCCGACATCAAGCCGGGCAACAACCTGCCGCTGCGCAACATCCCGACCGGCACCGTGATCCACGCGATCGAGCTCCGCCCCGGACAGGGCGCGAAGATCGCTCGCTCGGCCGGCGCCCGGGTGCAGCTGGTGGCCAAGGACGGGCCGTACGCCCAGCTGCGGATGCCTTCGGGCGAGATCCGCAACGTGGACGCGCGGTGCCGGGCCACCGTCGGCGAGGTGGGCAACTCGGAGCACGCCAACATCAACTGGGGCAAGGCCGGCCGCATGCGGTGGAAGGGCAAGCGCCCGACCGTCCGCGGTGTCGTCATGAACCCGGTGGACCACCCGCACGGTGGTGGTGAGGGCAAGACCTCCGGTGGTCGCCACCCGGTCAACCCGAAGGGCAAGCCGGAGGGCCGCACCCGCCGCCGCAAGCCCAGTGACAAGCTCATCGTCCGCCGCCGTCGCACCGGCAAGAAGCGCTGAGCAGGGAGGTAAGCAAACATGCCACGCAGCCTGAAGAAGGGCCCGTTCGTGGACGACCACCTGCTCAAGAAGGTGGACGCGCTGAACGAGTCGGGCAAGAAGACCGTGATCAAGACCTGGTCCCGCCGGTCCACGATCATCCCGGACATGCTGGGTCACACCTTCGCGGTGCACGACGGCCGCAAGCACGTCCCGGTGTTCGTCACCGAGGCGATGGTCGGGCACAAGCTGGGCGAGTTCGCCCCGACCCGAACCTTCAAGGGCCACGTCAAGGAAGACCGGAAGTCGCGCCGCCGCTGAGGCGGGTCTGTGACACGAACGAGTAAGAGCAAGGGGTAGCAGGATGACAGCCCGTACCGACTCCACTGCTGCGGAGGAATTCCCGCACGCAGTGGCGCGGGCCCGGTTCGTCCGCGTGTCGCCGATGAAGGCGCGCCGCGTGGTCGAGCTCATCAAGGGCCGGAGTGCCGCCGACGCCCTGGCCGTGCTCCAGTTCGCGCCGCAGACCGCCAGCGGTCCGGTGTCGAAGGTGCTCGCCAGCGCGATCGCCAACGCTGAGAACAACCTCTCCCTCGACCCGGAGACGCTGGTCGTGCGCCACGCGTACGTGGACGAGGGGCCGACGTTGAAGCGCTTCCGGCCGCGTGCGCAGGGTCGCGCGTACCGGATCCGCAAGCGGACCAGCCACATCACGGTCGAGGTCGAGTCCCGGCCGAAGGCGGCGACCAAGTCCCGAAAGAGCCAGAAGGGGAGTGCCCGGTAGTGGGTCAGAAGATCAACCCGCACGGCTTCCGACTCGGCATCACCACGGACTGGAAGTCCCGCTGGTACGCCGACAAGCAGTACTCGGAGTACGTCGCGGAGGACGTCAAGATCCGCCGGCAGCTGTCTCGCGGCATGGAGCGCGCTGGGATCTCCAAGGTCGAGATCGAGCGCACCCGCGAGCGGGTCCGGGTGGACATTCACACCGCTCGGCCGGGCATCGTCATCGGCCGTCGCGGTGCCGAGGCGGACCGCATCCGCGGTTCGCTGGAGAAGCTGACCGGCAAGCAGGTCCAGCTCAACATCCTCGAGGTCAAGAACCCCGAGGCGGACGCCCAGCTGGTCGCGCAGGGCGTGGCCGAGCAGCTGTCCAACCGCGTGTCCTTCCGGCGCGCGATGCGCAAGGCCATCCAGTCGGCCATGCGCTCGCCGCAGGTCAAGGGCATCCGGGTGCAGTGCGGCGGTCGCCTGGGCGGCGCGGAGATGTCCCGCTCGGAGTTCTACCGCGAGGGCCGGGTTCCGCTGCACACGCTGCGCGCGGACATCGACTACGGCTTCTTCGAGGCCCGCACCACCTTCGGCCGCATCGGCGTCAAGGTGTGGATCTACAAGGGCGAGCTGGTCGGTGGCCTGAAGCAGAAGCAGCAGGAGTCCGAGGTCCGTCCGCCGCGCGGCGGCGACCGCGGTGAGCGCGGTGGCCGTTCCGACCGCGGTGGTCGTCGCCGGGGCTCCGGCGGCGCGGACCGCGCTGCAGCTGACAAGTCCGCCAAGGCCGACAAGGCCGCGGAGGGCGAGCAGCCGCAGGCTGCTGCGGCTGAAGAGAAGACGGAGGGCTGAGACGTGCTCGTCCCACGCAGGGTGAAGTGGCGCAAGAGCCACGCACCGAAGCGCAAGGGCTTCGCCAAGGGTGGCACCAGGATCAGCTTCGGTGAGTACGGCATTCAGGCGATCGAGCACGGCTACGTGACCAACCGCCAGATCGAGTCGGCCCGTATCGCGATCACCCGGCACGTCAAGCGTGGCGGCAAGGTGTGGATCAACATCTTCCCGGACCGCCCGCTGACCAAGAAGCCCGCCGAAACCCGTCAGGGTTCCGGTAAGGGTTCGCCGGAGTCCTGGGTCGCCAACGTCAAGCCCGGACGCATCATGTTCGAGCTGACCTTCCCGAACGAGAAGACGGCGATCGAGGCGCTGACCCGTGCGGCGCACAAGCTCCCGATGAAGTGCAAGATCGTGTCCCGCGAGGGTGGTGACTTCTGATGGCAGCGGGTGTCACCGCTTCCGAGCTCCGCGAACTCAACGAGGAGGAGCTCGTCCAGCGGCTGAAGGAGGCGAAGGAGGAGCTGTTCAACCTCCGCTTCCAGATGGCCACCGGTCAGCTGAGCAACAACCGGCGGCTGCGCACGGTCCGGCAGGACATCGCCCGGATCTACACGATCATGCGAGAGCGCGAACTGGGCCTGACGGTTTCCCCCGAAGGCGCTGAGGAGGGCGCGGCATGAGCGAGAAGGAAGGTCAGGGCGTGGAGCGCAACCGCCGCAAGGTGCGCGAGGGCTACGTCGTCTCGGACAAGATGGACAAGACGATCGTGGTCTCCCTCGAGGACCGCAAGAAGCACGCCCTCTACGGCAAGGTCATGCGGCAGACCAGCAAGGTCAAGGCGCACGACGAGGCCAACACGGCCGGTGTCGGCGACCGCGTGCTGCTGATGGAGACTCGGCCGCTGTCGGCCAGCAAGCGCTGGCGGCTCGTCGAGATCCTCGAGAAGGCCAAGTAAGACGAAGGTGTGCGGCCCGGTCGGCCGCGGGGGAGACCCAGCGGCCGGCCGGGCCTCGTGCCGGAAGTTGACCGCGCGCGTCAGGTCGGAAATTTGGCGCGCCAGAGTGTGCTCGGGCAACCGAGCCCGAGTACTTAGGGTCAGGAGAAAGACGTGATCCAGCAGGAGTCGCGACTGCGCGTCGCCGACAACACCGGGGCCAAGGAGATCCTCACGATCCGTGTCCTCGGTGGGTCGGGTCGGCGCTACGCGGGCCTCGGGGACATCATCGTGGCCACCGTCAAGGAGGCCATCCCCGGCGCCAACGTCAAGAAGGGCGATGTGGTCAAGGCCGTCATCGTCCGGCAGAAGAAGGAGAAGCGTCGTCCGGACGGGTCCTACATCCGGTTCGACGAGAACGCTGCGGTGCTGGTGAAGCCGGGCGGCGAGCCGCGCGGTACCCGCATCTTCGGGCCGGTCGCCCGTGAGCTGCGCGACAAGAAGTTCATGAAGATCATCTCGCTCGCGCCGGAGGTCTTGTGATGAAGGTCCAAGCAACACGGCGCGACACGGGGTTTGCCAGCCGGACCACCGCACTGTCTCCGGAGGTGTCGATCTGATGAAGGTCAAGAAGGGCGACACGGTCGTCGTCATCTCCGGCAAGGACAAGGGCGCCAAGGGCAAGGTCATCAAGGCCATGCCGCAGGAGCAGCGGGTCCTGGTCGAGGGTGTCAACCGGATCAAGAAGCACACCAAGGTCTCCCGGACCGAGCGTGGCGCGCAGTCCGGCGGCATCGTGACCCAGGAAGCGCCGATCCACGTGAGCAACGTGATGGTCGTGGACTCCGACGGCAAGCCCACCCGAGTCGGCTACCGCATCGGTGAGGACGGCAAGAAGGTTCGCATCTCTCGTCGTAACGGTAAGGACATCTGATCATGACGACCGCTGAGAAGATCGTCCCGCGGCTCAAGACCCGTTACCGCGAAGAGATCCGCCAGGCGCTGAACGAGGAGTTCAACTACTCCAACGTCATGCAGGTGCCCGGCGTGGTCAAGGTCGTGGTCAACATGGGTGTTGGCGACGCCGCTCGGGACAGCAAGCTGATCGAGGGTGCGGTTCGCGACCTGGCCACCATCACCGGTCAGAAGCCGGAGATCCGGCGGGCCCGCAAGTCCATCGCGCAGTTCAAGCTGCGCGAGGGCATGCCGATCGGCGCGCGGGCCACCCTGCGCGGCGACCGGATGTGGGAGTTCCTGGACCGCCTGGTCACCATCGCGCTGCCGCGCATCCGCGACTTCCGCGGGCTGTCGCCGAAGCAGTTCGACGGCCGGGGCAACTACACGTTCGGCCTGAACGAGCAGTCGATGTTCCACGAGATCGACCCGGACAGCATCGACCGTCCGCGCGGCATGGACATCACCGTCGTGACCACGGCCACCAACGATGAGGAGGGCCGGGCGCTGCTGAAGCACCTGGGCTTCCCGTTCAAGGAGAACTGAGCGATGGCCAAGAAGGCGCTGGTTATCAAGGCTTTGCGCAAGCCGAAGTTCAGCGTTCGCGGCTACACCCGCTGCCAGCGCTGCGGGCGTCCGCGTGCGGTGTTCCGCAAGTTCGGGCTGTGCCGGGTGTGCTTCCGCGAGATGGCGCACGCGGGCGAGCTGCCCGGCGTGAGCAAGTCCTCCTGGTGATGTGCCCGCCTGCTGGGGTGATGCCGGCTACCGGTACCCTCAGCAGGCGCTACCAGGGCTGATGCCCACGCTCCGCGGCTCTGAGCCGTGCTTGCACGCGAAATGACTAGGAGCTGGCCCCCCGGGCCGGGCTCCCGAACTTCGTCCAGGCCAGGGCCCAGACGCGCCACCCCCGGGTGGTGTCCGGTCGGGGCCCATCGGAACCAGACGAGAAAGGTTGAGCAGGTCATGACGATGACCGATCCGATCGCAGACATGCTGACGCGTCTGCGCAACGGAAACTCGGCATACCACGACGAGGTCGTGATGCCGCACTCCAAGCTGAAGGCGAACATCGCCGAGATCCTCAAGCGGGAGGGCTACGTGTCCGGCTCCCGCGTCGAGGAGGGCGAGAAGGGCAAGCAGCTCGTCGTCGAGCTCAAGTACGGCCCGAACCGCGAGCGGAGCATCGCGGGCCTGCGCCGGGTCTCCAAGCCCGGTCTGCGGGTCTACGCCAAGTCCACCAACCTGCCCAAGGTGCTGGGTGGCCTGGGCGTCGCCATCATCTCGACCTCCGGCGGTCTGCTGACCGACCGGCAGGCCATGAAGAAGGGCGTGGGCGGGGAAGTCCTCGCCTACGTCTGGTAAGGGAGGAGGAGCGGCAATGTCGCGCATCGGAAAGCTGCCGATCACCGTCCCCTCCGGCGTCGAGGTGACCATCGACGGCCAGGCGGTGACGGTCAAGGGCCCGAAGGGCACGCTGCAGCACCAGGTCGCCGAGCCCATCGTCGTCGAGCGGGACGAGGATGGTGCGGTGCTGGTCAAGCGCCCCGACGACGAGCGGGAGAGCCGTTCGCTGCACGGGCTCACCCGGACCCTGGTGAACAACATGATCATCGGGGTCAGCCAGGGCTACGAGAAGGCCCTGGAGATCCACGGCGTCGGTTACCGCGTGCTGCTGAAGGGATCGAACCTCGAGTTCTCCCTCGGTTACAGCCACCCCATCGTGATCGAGCCGCCGGAAGGCATCCAGTTCGCCGTTGACGGGCCGACCAAGCTGTCGGTCAAGGGCATCGACAAGCAGCTGGTCGGCGAGATCGCGGCCAGGATTCGCAAGCTGCGCAAGCCCGACCCGTACAAGGGCAAGGGTGTCCGCTACGCAGGTGAGAACATCCGCCGCAAGGTCGGGAAGACGGGTAAGTGACCATGAGCGAGACGACAGCTACCAAGCGCAAGCCGGTGGGCAAGGACATCTCGACCAAGCGTCGGCTTGCCCGCGCCAAGCGGCACACGCGCATCCGCAAGAAGATCCTCGGCACGGCCGAGCGCCCGCGCCTGGTCGTGACCCGGTCGCTGCGCCACATCGTCGCCCAGGTCATCGACGACACCAAGGGGCACACCCTGGCGTCGGCCAGCAGCCTGGAAGCCGACGTCCGTGCGTTCGAGGGCGACAAGAAGGCCAAGGCCACCAAGGTCGGCGAGCTCGTCGCCGCCCGGGCCAAGGACGCCGGCATCGAGAAGGTCGTCTTCGACCGCGGCGGCAACGACTACCACGGTCGGGTCGCTGCGCTGGCGGACGCCGCGCGTGACGGCGGACTGGAGTTCTGACAAGTGGGTAAGAACGAGAACGGAAGGGACGCCTGATGCCTGGACGCACTCGGCGTGAGGGCGGGGAGTCCGGCGGCAAGGACCGCCGGGACCGCCGCGACGGCGGCCGTGGCGGGGCGGCCCAAGAGAAGACCCCGCAGTTCGAACGCGTCGTGACCATCAACCGCGTCGCCAAGGTCGTCAAGGGTGGTCGGCGCTTCAGCTTCACCGCGCTGGTCGTCGTCGGCGACGGTGACGGCATGGTCGGTGTCGGTTACGGCAAGGCCAAGGAAGTTCCGGCGGCCATCGCCAAGGGCGTCGAGGAGGCGAAGAAGAACTTCTTCCGCGTCCCGCGCCTGGGCGGCACCATCACGCACCCGGTGCAGGGCGAGGAGGCGGCCGGCATCGTGCTGCTGCGCCCGGCCAGCGCCGGTACCGGTGTCATCGCCGGTGGCCCGGTGCGCGCGGTGCTGGAGTGCGCCGGCATCCACGACGTGCTGAGCAAGTCGCTGGGCAGCGACAACCCGATCAACATCGTGCACGCCACGGTCAATGCGCTGAAGCAGCTGCAGCGGCCGGAGGAGGTCGCGGCTCGTCGTGGCCTCCCGCTCGAGGACGTCGCTCCGGCGTTCATCCTGCGCGCGCGTGCTGCGGGGCAGGGGGTCTGACCGACATGGCACAGCTGAAGATCACCCAGGTTCGCGGTCTGGTCGGCAGCAAGCAGAACCAGCGCGACACCATGCGCACCCTCGGGCTGCGCAAGATCCGTCAGTCCGTGGTTCGTCCGGATGACTCGAACGTGCGCGGCATGATCAAGACCGTCCGTCACCTGGTGACGGTCGAGGAGGTCGACTGACATGGTCATCAAACTGCACGACCTGCGTCCGGCCCCCGGTGCCAAGCGCGACAAGATCCGCGTCGGCCGCGGTGAGGGCTCCAAGGGCAAGACCGCGGGCCGCGGCACCAAGGGCACCAAGGCCCGGAAGAACGTCTCCCCGCGCTTCGAGGGCGGGCAGATGCCGATCCACATGCGGCTCCCGAAGCTCCGCGGCTTCAAGAACCGCTTCCGCACCGAGTACCAGGGTGTGAACGTCGGTCGGCTGGCGCAGGCGTTCCCGGAGGGCGGCACCGTCGGCATCGACGAGCTGGTCGCCAAGGGCCTGGTCAAGAAGAACGAGCTGGTGAAGATCCTCGGCGACGGGGACCTCGAGGGCGTCAAGCTGGACGTGACCGCGCACGCGTTCACGGGCAGCGCCCAGGAGAAGATCACCGCTGCGGGTGGTTCGGTCACCAAGCTGGACCGCTGACGAAGCAGCACCGATGAGGGCCGGTCGACTTCGCGTCGATCGGCCCTCACCGTTTTTCCCAATCGGGTGATGTCGAGAACTCGCCACTTCCCACGTCACCCCGCGGACGCACAATTTCGTGAGGAATTGACATTCACCCGGGTGACGGTCGATTTCGCGCGGAATTGCGCCTGGCGCCGGTGACCGGTGCTGCGGGGTTCCCTTGCTGCGCAGGGGTTTTGGTGGTGCGGTGGGGTGCTCCGGAGTGGTGCTGGCGGGGGTGTTCGCCATCGGCGTACGCCGTGATCAGGTGTGAGGCTTCGGTCGCCGAACGTGGCGGGCTCGCGGCCTGCTAGAGTCGCCCCGGCAGTGCCGTGATGAACGGGTGCTGCGGAAATTGCCGCATCTTTCCCCGGCCGGTTCCGACCGGCTCGCGTACAGGAGGTTCGCGTGCTCGGCGCCTTCCGCTCGGCTCTGGCGACGCCGGACCTGCGCCGCAAGATCCTGTTCACCCTCGGCATGGTGGTGCTGTACCGGCTCGGCGCGACGATCCCCTCGCCGGGGGTGTCGTACCCGAACATCCAGCAGTGCATCGAGCAGATCGAGGGCAGCGGCTCGCAGAGCGTCTACTCCCTGCTCAACCTCTTCAGCGGTGGCGCGCTGCTGCAGCTGTCGGTGCTGTCGCTGGGCATCATGCCCTACATCACCGCGAGCATCATCATCCAGCTGCTGCAGGTGGTCATCCCGCGCTTCGAGCAGCTGAAGAAGGAAGGCCAGTCCGGCCAGGCGAAGCTGACCCAGTACACCCGGTACCTGACGATCGCGCTGGCGATCCTGCAGGGCACCGGCGTGGTGGCGCTCGCCGTGCGCGGTCAGCTGTTCCAGGGCTGCTCGGTCTCGCCGATCCCGGACGACTCGGTGCTGAACCTGATCACCATCGTGATCGTCATGACCGCCGGTGCGGCGGTGCTGATGTGGATGGGCGAGCTGATCACCGAGCGCGGCATCGGCAACGGCATGTCGCTGCTGATCTTTGTCTCCATCGCGGCCCGCATCCCGGCCGAGGGCGGCGCGATCCTGCAGTCGCACGGCGGCCTGGTGTTCGCCGTGGTCTGCGCCTTCGCGGTCGTGATCATCGGCACCGTGGTGTTCATCGAGCAGGCCCAGCGCCGGATCCCGGTGCAGTACGCCAAGCGCATGATCGGCCGCCGGATGTACGGCGGCACCTCCACCTACCTGCCGCTGAAGGTGAACCAGGCGGGCGTCATCCCGGTCATCTTCGGTTCCTCGCTGCTGTACCTGCCGCAGCTGATCGGCCAGCTGGCCGGCAACCAGGACACCTGGTGGGCGCGGTTCATCCAGACCTACATCGTCGACCCGTCCAGCTGGGTGCACATCCTGCTGTACATGGCGCTGATCGTCTTCTTCGCCTACTTCTACGTGTCGATCACGTTCAACCCGGAAGAGCGCGCCGACGACATGAAGAAGTTCGGCGGCTTCATCCCGGGCATCCGGCCGGGGCGGCCGACCGCCGAGTACCTGAACTTCGTGCTCTCGCGGATCACCCTGCCGGGCGCGCTGTACCTGGGCATCATCGCGATCCTGCCGAACTTCTTCCTCGGCATCACCGGTGGTCAGGGCCAGAACCAGAACTTCCCGTTCGGCGGCACCGCGGTGCTGATCATGGTCAACGTCGGCCTGGACACCGTGAAGCAAATCGAGAGCCAGCTCACGCAGCGCAAGTACGAGGGATTCCTCCGGTAAGCTGTGCGGTCCGGGCGCGGCTTCGCCGTGCCCGGAAACCGCAGGTTCCGGCATGCCTGGTGCGACCCAGGTCCATGCGTGGGGTTGAGCAGCGGTCGCTCGCAGGCAGGTGGGCGCCGCGCAGCGCTCGTCAGGAGTTGGCGTGCGATCGGATTGATTCGGAGGCAGACCCTTGGTGCGATTGGTTCTCGTCGGCCCGCCCGGTGCGGGCAAGGGCACCCAGGCGGCCGTGCTGAGCGAGCAGCTCGGCGTTCCGCACATCTCCACCGGTGACCTGTTCCGCGCCAACATCGGCAACGAGACCCCGCTCGGCCAGAAGGCCAAGAGCTACATGGACGCCGGTGAGCTGGTTCCGGACGAGGTCACCAACGAGATGGTGCGCGACCGCCTCGCCGACGAGGACGCGGCCAAGGGCTTCCTGCTGGACGGCTACCCCCGCAACACCGCGCAGGCCGACGTGCTGCGCGAGATGCTGGCGGAGAAGGGCGTCGAGCTCACCGCCGTGCTGCAGTTCGACGTGCCGGAGGAGGAGCTGGTCAAGCGCATGCTGGCGCGCGGCCGCTCGGACGACACCGAGGACGTCATCCGCCGTCGGCTGGCGGTCTACCGCGAGGAGACCGAGCCGCTGCTGTCCTACTACCGGGACCGGATCATCAAGATCGACGCGGTGGGCTCGGTCGAGGAGATCACCGCCCGCGCGCTGGACGCGCTCCGCGACCGCGGCTGAGCCGGACGCGGCAGCCCGGACCGGCACCGGCGGGTCCGGGCAGTTCCGAGATTCTTTGCGAAGGTGAGTGCGTTGTTGCGTCGGGGGAAGGGCATCGAGCTCAAGTCTCGTGGCGAGATCGAGGCGATGCGCGCGGCGGGCCTGGTGGTCGCCCGCGCGCTCGCAGCGGTGACTGCCCAGGCCAAGGCCGGGGCGAGCACCGGTGAGCTGGACGAGGTCGCCGAGCAGACCATCCGCGATGCGGGGGCGGTGCCGTCCTTCAAGGGCTACCACGGCTTCCCGGCGTCCATCTGCGCCTCGCTGAACGAGAAGGTCGTGCACGGCATCCCGTCGCGCGACGAGGTCCTGGCCGAGGGCGACCTGCTCTCGGTGGACTGCGGCGCGATCCTGGACGGCTGGCACGGCGACTCCGCGGTGACGCTGGCGATCGGCGAGGTCAGCGCGAAGGACCGCGCCCTGTCGGCCGCCACCGAGGCCTCGATGTGGGCCGGGATCGAGCAGGTCCGGGCGGGCAACCGGCTGACCGACATCTCGCACGCGGTGGAGACCGCGGCGCTCGCGGCGGCGAAGGCCGACGGGCTGGAGTACGGGATCATCGCCGAGTACGGCGGCCACGGCATCGGCACCCAGATGCACATGGAGCCGTTCCTGCCGAACCTCGGCAAGCCGGGCCGCGGGCCGAAGCTGCGCGTCGGGATGGCGATCGCGGTGGAGCCGATGCTGACCCTGGGCACGGCGGAGACCGAGGAGCTCGACGACGAGTGGACCGTGGTGACGGCCGACGGCTCCCGCGCCGCGCACTGGGAGCACACCGTGGCCATCACCGAGGACGGCCCCTGGGTCCTCACCGCCCCCGACGAGGACTGACGCGCCGCGATTTCCATCGAAATCGGATCTCCGACTTCAATGGAAATCGCGCTAGTCGTCCACGACCTCCGGTTTGTCGGGTTTCGGTGCGCCGGTGGGACGCGATTTCAATGGAAATCGGATGTCCGATTTCCATTGAACTTGTTCATCCTGTCCGTGGACCGCAGCTGCGAAGGGCGACCGGCACCGGTCGGCAGGTGTCGCATGCGCCGCAGGCGCATAGCCCACCCTCGCAGCTTGCACCGGCGCTGAGGTTCCGCCACTTGCACCGCCACGCAGAACGAGGTTGGGAAAACCTCAGTGAAATCGCACCTCACTTCGGGCGGCGGCAGGCGTAGACGCGGGCCGGGGGGACGTTGCGCCAGATCGTGGACCTCGGCATGACCTCGTCGAACGTGTCGTGCAGGGCGGTGAGGAACTCCCGCGTCGGCGGTCGCCACAGCGTCGTCAGGTAGGTGACCGTGGTGAACACCCCGTCGGCCGACATCACCGAGGCCGCCTCGTGCAGCAGGTCGCGCTGCTTCTCCGCGGGCAGGAGGGTCCACGGGATGCTGCTGATCACCGCGTCGACCCGGTCCACGCCCGCCGCGTCGAGGAGCTTGCGCAGGTGGGTGGCGTCGCCCTCGATCACCTCCAGCCACGGCTTGGTGCGCTGCAGGAACCGGACCATCTTCGGGTCGATCTCGACGGCCAGGTGACGCGCGCCCTCGGCGAGGCGCCGCTGGATCGGCCCGCTGAGCGCGCCGGTGCCGGGCCCGAGCTCCAGCACCGTCGGTGCGCCCGAGCTGGGCACCACGGCGGCCACCGCCTCCGCGACGTACCGAGACGTCGGCAGCACCGCGCCCACCGTGGACGGCTGCCGGGCTGCGCTGTTCAGGAACGTCCAGTACTCGCGCAGCTTCCTTCGCTTGCTCACGCCTTCTCCTACCATCCAGTGGAACGCCGCGACGGTAACCCCTCCACGGTCCGCAGCGCGCAACCGTTCACGGCCCGTCGCGGGGTGTGGCGGAGCGGAGTTGGCCCATCGCGCTGCGTGGTCGGCGGCCGCGTCGGTCGGGTCATGCTCCGAGCATGCGCCGACGGGCGGCCGGGGACCTCCGGGAGCTTCCCGGGGAGACCCCGGTCACTGCAGCGGGCGGCGGCAGATGTAGTGCAGGATCGGCGGCAGGTTCCGCCACGTGGTGTGGGTCAGCACCTCGTCGAAGACGTGCTCCAGCCGGTTGCGGAACCGGCGGCCGCCGGGCGTCTGGTCGGCGGGCAGGTAGGTGAGCGCGGTGAACGCGCCCTGCGGCGCGAGCGCCTCCGCGGCCTGGCGCAGGACGTGGTCCTGGGCGTCGGCGTGCATCAGCGACCACGGGATGCTGCTGATCACCGCGTCGACCTGGGTGATGCCGCGCTTGTCCAGCAGGGCCAGCAGGTCGCCGGCGTCGGCGTGCACGACCTCCAGCCACGGCTTGTGCTCCCGCAGGTGCTCGACCATGCCCTCGCCGAGCTCGATGCCGATGTGCCGCGCCCCCTGCGGCAGGCGGGCGTGGATGCCGTTGCTCAGCGAGCCGGTGCCGGGCCCCAGCTCGACCACCACGGGCGTGCCGGTGGTGGGCACCACCTGGGCGACGGTCGCCGCGACGGCGGCCGAGGTCGGGGTGGCGGCACCGACCATCCTGGGGTTGCGGACCGCGGTCCGGAGGAAGGTCCGGTACTCGCCGAGCTTGCGGTTGGCGGTCCGGGCTACCCGGTCCAGCCACGGCGCGGTGCGCGGGTCGCGTTGGTCCTGCTGGGATGTCACGCTGCTCCTCGGTTCTCCCCTGTTGTGGGCCTCGACCGCGGTGTCGATGATTGATCGAACGTAGTGAGGCCGGGAGCGCCCCCGCAAGCCGCCGCGGTGACGCAGTGACCCGAGCGTGGAAGTTCGGTTACCCTGCGTGTGCGGAACCGCGTTGAGCTGCCCCGATGTGGAGGGGCGAATCGGCGGCGCGTACGATGGAACATCGGCGCGCTCCTGGCGTCGGTTCGTTGTGCCTGGTTAACCGTTCCCGAGTGTGCGGGACGGGACTTCCGCGGTGTACCGGACCGGGGGCAGGTGTGCGTCCGTCGCGGGTGCCGGGGCCTCCGGTGCCGGCGGCAGGGACTTAGGTCCGCAAACCGTCACCGTCACGAAACGCGGAGGACATGGGCAAGAAAGACGGGGCCATTGAGGTCGAGGGTCGGGTGATCGAGCCACTCCCCAACGCGATGTTCCGCGTCGAGTTGGAGAACGGCCACAAGGTCCTCGCACACATCAGTGGCAAGATGCGCCAGCACTACATCCGCATCCTGCCTGAGGACCGGGTCGTGGTGGAGCTCTCGCCGTACGACCTTTCCCGTGGGCGCATCGTCTACCGCTACAAGTGACCTCCACGGTGTTCGGGGGATCCCGGACACGCGTTCGAGCAGGAGAGCACGACCGTGAAGGTCCAGCCGAGTGTGAAGCGAATCTGCGACAAGTGCCAGGTCATCCGCCGTCACGGGCGGGTGCTGGTGATCTGCGACAACGCCCGACACAAGCAGCGTCAGGGCTGAGCTCGCACCAGTCGCGAAACGACAAGTGAAGGAACTCCCGCCACCAATCGACCCGTGAGTGGGTCGGCTGACCCCCGGACCAGGCCGGGGCCCCGCTGCTGCGGGGACGGGGCGGGAGCAGACCTGGACTGACAGAAGGAGAAGGAGCCGCATGGCACGGCTCGTCGGAGTCGACCTCCCGCGCGAGAAGCGCATGGAGATCGCGCTCACCTACATTTTCGGGATCGGCAAGACCCGGGCGAAGGAGATCCTCGCCGGGACCGGCGTCTCGCCCGACGCCAAGCCGCGCGACCTCGATGACGAGCAGCTCACCAAGCTGCGCGACTTCATCGAGAACAACTACCGCGTCGAGGGCGACCTCCGCCGCGAGGTCCAGGCCGACATCCGCCGGAAGATCGAGATCGGGTGCTACCAGGGGCTGCGGCACCGCCGCCACCTCCCGGTGCACGGGCAGCGGACCAAGACCAACGCCCGCACCCGCAAGGGCCCGAAGAAGACGGTCGCCGGCAAGAAGAAGGCCAAGAAGTAAGCCTCGCTAGGAGTTAGCTAAAGCTATGCCACCCAAGGCTCGCCAGGGCGCCGTCAAGAAGGTGCGGCGCAAGGAAAAGAAGAATGTCGCGCACGGTCAGGCGCACATCAAGAGCACCTTCAACAACACCATCGTCTCGATCACCGACCCGACCGGTGCGGTGATCAGCTGGGCCTCCGCGGGCCACGTCGGGTTCAAGGGCTCCCGCAAGTCCACCCCGTTCGCCGCGCAGATGGCCGCCGAGAACGCGGCCCGCAAGGCCGCCGAGCACGGCATGAAGAAGGTCGACGTCTTCGTCAAGGGCCCGGGCTCGGGTCGCGAGACGGCGATCCGGTCGCTGCAGGCGGCCGGTCTCGAGGTCGGCACCATCCAGGACGTCACCCCGCAGCCGCACAACGGCTGCCGCCCGCCGAAGCGTCGTCGGGTCTGAGTCGCGGGAAAGGAGTAAGGAACAAAGATGGCTCGTTACACCGGTCCCGCGACCCGCAAGTCCCGCCGTCTGAAGGTTGACCTCGTCGGCGGTGACCAGGCGTTCGAGCGCCGCCCGTACCCGCCGGGGCAGCACGGTCGCGCGCGCATCAAGGAAACCGAGTACCTGCTGCAGCTCCAGGAGAAGCAGAAGGCCCGGTTCACCTACGGCGTGCTCGAGCGGCAGTTCCGCAACTACTACGAGGAGGCCAACCGGCGCCCGGGCAAGACGGGTGACAACCTCCTGCAGCTGCTGGAGTCCCGGCTGGACAACGTCGTGTACCGCGCCGGCCTGGCCCGGACCCGCCGCATGGCGCGTCAGCTGGTCAGCCACGGCCACTTCACGGTCAACGGCAAGCGCGTGAACGTCCCCAGCTTCCAGGTCTCGAAGTGGGACATCATCGACGTCAAGCCGAAGTCCCTGGGCACCACGCCGTTCATCATCGCCAAGGAGACCCTGGGCGAGCGTCCGGTCCCGGCCTGGCTCCAGGTCGTGCCCTCGAACCTGCGGATCCTGGTGCACCAGCGCCCGGAGCGCGCGCAGATCGACACCCCGGTCACCGAGCAGCTCATCGTCGAGCTCTACTCGAAGTGACGCGTCCCGCCGACGGCCGCCGCTGCGGTCGTCGGCGGCTCGCAGCCAGCGGTGGCGGTGCAGGAATCCGCCACCGGCCCGCGCAACGCGGGCACGCCATTCCATCGGCGTCAAATAGCGGGCGCCGTGAGGAAAGGAAAGTCAAGTGCTCATCTCCCAGCGACCCACACTGTCCGAAGAGGTGGTGTCGGAGACCCGCTCCCGGTTCGTCATCGAGCCGCTGGAGCCGGGCTTCGGTTACACCCTGGGCAACTCGTTGCGCCGCACGCTGCTCTCCTCCATCCCGGGGGCGGCGGTCACCAGCCTGCGCATCGACGGTGTGCTGCACGAGTTCACCACGATTCCGGGTGTGAAGGAGGACGTCACCGACGTCATCCTGAACATCAAGGAGCTGGTCGTCAGCTCCGAGGAAGACGAGCCGGTGACGATGTACCTGCGCAAGCAGGGGCCGGGTGAGGTCACCGCCGCGGACATCGTGCCGCCGGCGGGTGTCACGGTGCACAACCCCGATCTGCACATCGCCACGCTGAACGCGAAGGGCAAGCTGGAGATCGAGCTCGTCGTCGAGCGTGGTCGTGGCTACGTCCCCGCGATGCAGAACAAGCAGACCGGCGCCGAGATCGGCCGCATCCCGGTGGACTCGATCTACTCGCCGGTGCTGAAGGTGACCTACAAGGTCGAGGCGACCCGTGTCGAGCAGCGCACGGACTTCGACAAGCTGGTCCTCGACGTGGAGAGCAAGCCGTCCATCACCCCGCGGGACGCGGTGGCGTCGGCCGGTCGCACCCTCGTCGAGCTGTTCGGGCTCGCCCGCGAGCTCAACGTCGATGCCGAGGGCATCGAGATCGGCCCGTCGCCCGCCGAGGCGGACACGATCGCGGCCTACGCGATGCCGATCGAGGACCTCGACCTGACGGTGCGCTCCTACAACTGCCTCAAGCGGGAGGGCATCCACACCGTCGGCGAGCTGGTCTCGCGCAGCGAGGCCGACCTGCTGGACATCCGCAACTTCGGTGCGAAGTCCATCGACGAGGTCAAGATGAAGCTGGCCGGCCTTGGGCTCGCGCTCAAGGACAGCCCGCCCGGGTTCGACCCGTCCGCGGCGGCTGCCGAGTACCCGTCCGAGGGCTGGTCCTCCGAGGAGGCCACCGTCGGTTCGGTCGGCCCCGTCGAGGACAACGGCTACGACGACGGTCAGGACTACGCGGAGACAGAGCAGCTGTAGCTGTGTTGCGCGTCCGGGGTTCCGGCGCGCCCTGAGAGGAGCAACCGATGCCCACCCCGACCAAGGGTCCGCGTCTCGGCGGGTCGCCGGCGCACGAGCGGCTCATCATGGCCAACCTGGCCACCGCGCTGTTCGAGCACGGTCGGATCACCACCACCGAGGCGAAGGCGAAGCGGCTGCGGCCGATCGCCGAGCGGCTGATCACCAAGGCCAAGAAGGGTGACCTGCACAACCGTCGCGAGGTCCTGAAGACCATCCGCGACAAGGACGTCGTGCACAAGCTCTTCGCCGAGATCGGCCCGCACTTCGCGGACCGCCCCGGCGGTTACACCCGCATCATCAAGACGATGCCGCGCAAGGGTGACAACGCGAAGATGGCCGTCATCGCGCTGGTGACCGAGCAGCTGGTCACCACCGAGGCGGAGGCCGCTCGCGGCACGAAGTTCGCCAAGGACGAGCCGAAGGCGGAGGAGGCCCCCAAGGCCGAGGCCGCTGAGGCTGCCGAGGCTCCGGCGGAGACCGCCGAGGCCGAGGCCAAGGCCGAGGACACCGCTGCCGAGAAGAAGGACGAGTCCTGATTCCGGCACGCAGTGCTGTGGACGAGCCCGCCGCTCCCGCTGGGGAGGGCGGGCTCGTTCGCGTGCGCCTCGACGTGTCCTACGACGGCACGGACTTCTGCGGCTGGGCCAAGCAACCGGGTCAGCGCACCGTGCAGGGGCTGCTGGAGGACGCGCTGGCGAAGCAGCCGCCGGGGCGGTCCGTGCCGCGCTCGGTGGTGGTGGCCGGTCGCACGGACTCCGGGGTGCACGCCTCGGGGCAGGTCGTGCACCTCGACGCGGTGCCGCACGAGCCCGGAGCCGGGCGGATTCCCGTTGACGCGCAAGGAGTTCCGGACCTGGCGCGGATGGTGCACCGGTGGAACCGGATCCTGCCCGCGGACGTGCGGGTGCTGGGCGCGCGAGTGGTCCCGCAGGCCTTCGACGCCCGCTTCTCGGCGCTGCGGCGCCACTACCGCTACCAGGTGTCGGACGCGCCCTGGGGCGTCGACCCGCTGCGCCGCCGCGACACCCTCGCCTGGAACCGCCCGCTGGACGTGACCGCGCTCAACGCCGCGTCGCAGGACCTGTTGGGCCTCAACGACTTCGCGGCGTACTGCAAGCCGCGCGAAGGCGCGACCACGGTGCGCGAGCTCCAGCGCTTCGAGTGGGAGCGCGTCGACGACCACCTGATCGTCGCGCACGTGAGCGCGGACGCCTTCTGCCACTCGATGGTCCGGAGCCTGGTGGGCACCCTCCTGATGGTCGGCGACGGCCGCCGCACCACCCCCTGGCCCGCGGAGGTCCTGACCTCGGAAACCCGCACCACGGCGGTGGCCCCGGCCCACGGCCTCACCCTGACCGCGGTGGACTACCCGCCGGACGAAGAGCTGGAGGCCCGGGCCGTCCAGACCCGAGCAGTCCGCACCCGTCCCTGACCGGTTCCCGTCCCGCCGGTGCTCCGGGGTGGACGCGATTTCAATGGAAATCGCACGTCTGATTTCCATTGAAATCGCGGAGGTTCTGCTCAGCCTGGACGACCTGTCCACATCCCCCGGCGTGTCCGGCACCCGACACGCGGTGGGACCGCAGTTTCAATTGAAACCGCGGACTCCACGCAGCGCGGATCACAGTTTCAATTGAAACTGCGGATCCGGGTGGGGAGGTTCGTGCTCAGCGCGTGGCCATCGCGGCCAGGTGGTGGGCGAGGCGTTGGGCTGCTTCTCGGAGCTCCGGGGGGTCGAGGACCTCCGTTTCGAAGCCGAGGCGGGCTATGTGCATCGCCAGCCAGTCGAGGTCGTCTCCTCCGGCGGTGAGGGTGCACCAGCCTTCTTCGGCTTCTTCGACCTTCGCGACCTGGGGTGGGACCAGTTCTCGGACTCGGGTCGCGGTGGCTCGGAGGCGTACTCGGGCCAGGTGGCGGTACGGGGCTTCGGAGGTGGCGCGCTGGACGTAGGCCACCGGGTCCGGGTGTTCTCGGGGGCGGAAGCGCCAGGTCGTCGCCGTCGCGTCGTGCATCCGGTCCAGGCGGAAGGTGCGCCAGTCGTCGCGGTCGACGTCGAAGGCCATCAGGTACCAGCGGTGACGGGTGGCGACCATGCGGACCGGTTCGACCGTGCGCTCGCGCTCTTCGCCGTTGCGCGCCGCGTAGCGGAAGCGCACGCGGACGGCGTCGCGGCAGGCCCGGGCGAGGGTGACCAGCAGGTCCGCGTCGATCTCGGTGCCCGGGCCGACGAGGGTGTCGGTGGCGCCGTGCACCGCTCGGACCTCGGCGCGCAGCCGCGGCGGCATCACCTGGTCGAGCTTCGCCAGCGCGCGCAGCGCTGCCTCGCCGGTCCCGGCGACCGTGCCGCCGGAGGCCAGGCGCAGCGACACCGCGGTCGCGATCGCCTCCTCGTCGTCGAGGAGCAGCGGCGGTAGCCGGGTGCCCGCGCCGAGCTGGTAGCCGCCGCCGACGCCCGCCGTCGCGTGCACGGGGTACCCGAGCGCCCGCAAGCGCTCCACGTCGCGCCGCACCGAGCGGTCGGTCACACCCAGCTCGGCGGCCAGCTCGGTGGCGGTCCAGGACGGCCGCCGCTGGAGCAGCGCCAGCAGCCGTAGAACCCGCTCGGTCGTCGCAGTCCCGCCTCTCCGCGATTTTTCAGTGGTGGTTGCGTCCGGGAGTGATCTCACGTTTCGCGGTTTCTTGTGGCTGGGTTGCATCGCGGTCCCCTGAGATGCGGTTGATCAGGAGTCGGCGCTGGGGGCCGATGCGCAGATCCTCGCACGAATCACGGAAGGCACCTGTCCGCAATATCGGTGACGATGTGCGCATGACCGACTGGAACTTCTTGCTCCGCGACCAGCTCACCTGGCACTGGAACGCGCAGCTGCGCCCGCGCCTCGACGGGCTCACCGACGACGAGTACTTCTGGGAGCCCGTGCCCGACTGCTGGAACGTGCGCCCGCGCGGTACCGGGACCGCGCCGATGCAGGGCGGCTCGGGCGCGATGACCATCGACTTCGCGTTCCCGGAGCCCGTGCCGCCGCCGTTCACCACGATCGCCTGGCGGCTCGGGCACGTGATCGTCGGCGTCCTCGCGATGCGCAACGCCTCGCACTTCGGCCGCACCCCCACCGACTACTGGTCCTTCGAGTACGCGGCGACCGCCGCCGAGGCGCTGGAGCAGCTCGACGCGGAGTGCGCCGCGTGGCTCGCCGGGGTGGAATCCCTCGGCGAGGCCGGGCTCGCCGAACCGTGCGGTGAGGCGGAGGGTCCGTTCGCCGAGCGGTCGATGGCGGAGCTGGTGCTGCACATCCACCGCGAGCTCATCCACCACCTGTCCGAGGTGTGCCTGCTGCGCGACCTCCACCTGCACGCGAACGGAGCTGTTGTTCGATGAGCCGCGAGATCCAGCTCACCTTCGACGCGCGCGATCCGCGGGCGCTGTCGGCGTTCTGGCGCGATGCGCTGGACTACGTGATCCCCGGGCCGCCCGGCGTCGAGCTGGCCGAGGGCGACGATCCGCTTGCCGCGTGGGACGAATTCCTCGCGCGGGTCGGTGTTCCGGCGGAGGAGCGCAACGCGAGGTCGGCGGTCGAGGACCCGGACGGGCGCGGCCCGCGGGTGTTCTTCCAGCGGGTGCCGGAGGGCAAGACCGCCAAGAACCGCGTCCACCTCGACATCCGCGCGGCACCCGGGTTGCAGGGCGCGGAGCGGATGGCGGCGCTGGAAGCGGAGTGCGACCGGCTCGTCTCGCTGGGCGCGACCCGGGTGCGCCGTCACGAGCCCGCTCCGCCGTTCAGCGGCGGGCACATCGTGATGGCCGATCCCGAGGGCAACGAGTTCTGCCTCGACTGACCACTTCGGACGGACCACGGTTTCAATTGAAACTGTGGTCCGACGGCGTGTCGGGCGCACGACATGCCGAGACCTGTGGACAGGTCGTCCGCGCTGCGGCGGACTTCCGCGATTTCAATGGAAATCGGACGTCCGATTTCCATTGAAATCGCGTGACCCCGGGGCGGGAGCGGGAGCCCGGGAAGACGAAGGAGCCCCGACCAGCAGGCCGGGGCTTCTTCGCGGAACGTCCAGGATCAGTCGCCGCGGCGGATCGGGCCGAGGATCTCCTGCTCCTTCTTGCTGGTCACCAGGCGGATCATCGTCCAGGTCATGTTGCCGAGGGCGATGACCTGGTCGTCCTTGAGCTGGGTCAGCTGCTGGACCTGGGGGTTCTTCAGGCTCCAGATGCGCTGGGACAGCTGGGCCTGGTTCAGCGGGAGGCGCTGCAGGAGCACCAGGTCCGCCGTGTTCGCCGCGGTGCCGCTGCTCACCTGCGGGTGCAGGTAGGGCAGGACGTACATCGTGGTCTGCCACGGGGCGCGGGGCGGGAACAGCTCCTGCGGCACCGCACCGCCGTCGTGGATCACCAGCAGCGGGGTGTCCTCAGTGGACCTCGGCAGGTCGAACGGGGCCAGTCGGCGGATCTGCACCAGCGGCACCGGCTTGCCGTCCGGGGTCTGCCCGGCGGCCCGCTCCAGGACCTTCCACGCGCCCGGGCGCCCGGTGGCGATGATCACCCACGCGCCGGTGGCCATCGCGCGCAGCGCCAGCTGCCGGGCGAGGTACAGGCCGCCGACGGTGACCATGCGGGTCGGGTGCGGGCGGAGGATGGACGCCGCCTCCGCCTCGTTCTGCGGGTTGGAGCCGATGATCACCCCGCCGCGGTCGCCGGACGGGGCGATGGCGTCCAGGGTTTCCGGGGTGACCAGGAACTCCGGTGCCGCCGCCTTGTTCCCGGGGACGTCGATCGTTCTGCTTCGGCTCATGCCGCACCTCCGAGCGGCAGCGTCGCTGCGTAACCGGCCAGTTGCGAGCCGCGCAGCGGGGTCAGGGTCAGCCCGAGTCGGTTGCTGATCGCCTTCAGCCGCTCGTCGGCGGTGTCCAGCTCGGCGGGGGTCCGGGCGCTGACCCGCACCAGCCCGCGCAGCCCGACCTCGCCCTCCTCGCCGACCGGCGAGATGGACAGCGCGATGCTGGTGGACAGCGCGCGGATGCCGGTGAGCGCGTTCAGGCTGTCGTTCATCTGGTTCGGCCAACCAGTGATGGCGTAGCTGGAGTGGCCGACGCCACCGGCGGTCACGCCGTCCCAGCGCTCCTTCAGGCCCACCGGGCGCTGCGAACCGAGCACGTTGTGCAGCTCCGCCGAGGAGATCCCGGCCTGCAGCAGCTCGTCCGGGTCCAGCGGGCGGCTCGGGATGCCCTGCCGCTCCAGCGCGTTGCGCACTCGCGACATCGCACCGATCAGCGCGCGCTGCGCACCGAGGATGCCGCCACCGCGCTCGCCGATCGCCTTGGCGCAGCGCTGCGGGTCCAGCCGCACCGCGATCCAGGTGGTGCGCCGCGCCGCCGCGGGCAGCCGACCGAGGACCTCCAGGTAGGAGTTCAGCGCCGGGGAGTTCGACGGCAGCGCCGCGCTGCCCGGGTAGCAGTGCCAGATGACCTGGATCGCGTCGAGCACCACACCGCGGTCCTCCAGGCAGGGCGCCAGCACGCCCAGCGGCAGGTTCGGCGCGCTGTCAACGGGGTTCAGCAGCGACGGCGGCGGCTCGACCATCAGCACGCCGGTCCACTTGCCGTTGTGCCAGGACATGCCGACCGGGTTGCGGTCGTGGTCCTGGGTCCGGGCGATCACCAGGTCCTCGACGACCAGCCGCAGCAGCGCCACCCGGTGGTTCTCGTCCGGCCCGATGATGCCGTCACCGTCCTTGTCCTCGGCCGGTTCCATGGCGTCGACGTTGGCCGGGTGGGAAACCCGGGTGTGGTTGCGGCCGCGGTACTCCAGCACCAGGCCGAACCACTGGGTGAACCAGCGGCCGCGGCGCCGCAGCAGCGCGATGATGAGGCACAGCAGCGCGATGCCACCGCCGACCGGGAGCAGGACCTGCACCAGGTTCAGCTTCGCGCCGACGATCGTCAGGACGAGCCCGATGGCGAGGCCCACCTCGATGAGCACGATGTTGGCCGCAGGGATGCCGCCGAGCGTTACGCCGTTGATGCGCCGCCGCCGCGCGCGGATGCGAGCGCGGGGCGGGTTGGCGGGCCCGGGAGCTTTCGGCTGGGCCGGATGTTGCGTGGTCACGGACATCCGTTCGGTCTCTCCCCCTCGCAGGTAGGTGCGGCACTCGGCGCGCTGGGACGCGAATCTTCGATCAGCCGCGTGAAGAGAATACTGACGGACTCGGTCGAACCGCACCCATTCGGTATCTCTCTGCGACTATCCTGCGAAACCGTACCTCGGACGGGAGAGCTGTAGGCGAAGAATGGCATCAACACCCACAACGAAGTCACAGGTTCAGGCGTACCGGTTCGTGCTCCGCCGCATGGAGTCGGCGCTGGTGCGCAAAGACGCGGTGATGCTCCACGATCCGATGGGTTCGCACAAGCGGGCCACGGTGGCCGGGGCCGTGCTCGCGGCGATCGCGTGCATCGGGTTCCTGGTGTGGGGCCTGTTCGGCGGCAAGGGTTCGGTGCCGCAGCCGGGTTCCATCGTCATCGGCAAGGAGACCGGCGCCGTCTTCGTCGTCACCTCGGACGAGCAGGCGGAGAAGCGGCTCATCCCGATGCTCAACGTGGCCTCGGCGAAGCTGCTGGTGATGGCGCAGGGCGGCGCGCAGGGCGGCGGCGCGATCCCGACCACGGTGGTGAAGGAATCGGCGCTGGGCGACTTCCCGCGCGGTTCGCTCACCGGCCTGGTCAACGCCCCGACCTACCTGCCGGACGCGAAGAACATCGCCGAGCCGTCGTGGGCGATCTGCGACGTCGGCCAGGTCAAGGACACCCTCAACGACGCCCGCGTGGAGGAGGCGACCAAGGTCCAGACGACGGTGATCGGCGGTGACGGCAACCACGGCACCGAGCTGGCGCCGGACCAGTCGCTGTACGTCAAGGACCCGACCTCCGAGCGCGAGTACCTGATCTACCGGGTGGAGGACCTGCCCGGCCAGCCGCACACCCGCGTGGTCAAGTCGCTGATCAAGAGCACCGAGACCACCGTGCTGGACATGTACGGGCTCCGGGGCGCGACGCCGCGGACCATCAGCACCAACATGCTCAACGCGATCCCGGAGGTCCCGGCGCTGCACGTGCCGCAGATCGACGGTGACGGTCAGCAGCTGCAGGGCTACATGACCAACCGCAAGGTCGGCGACGTGGTCCGCCGGACGGTTCCGGGCCAGCCGGACGAGTTCTACCTGCTGCTGCCCAGCGGCAAGCAGAAGATCAGCGAGGGCGCGGCGGCGGTGCTGCACGCGGCCAAGACCAACAGCCGGGACATCCCGAACGCGACCGGTGCGATCACCGACGCCGAGGAGGCCGATCGGAGCGAGCAGATCAACCTGTCCGGCTTCCCGGTGGCGGTGCCCAAGCCGGTCACCTTCCAGCAGGCCGACACCTCGTGCCTGAGCTGGAAGAACGTCAACGGCGACCAGAACATCACGGCGACCCTGAACAAGGGCACGCCGGCTGCGAAGGCGGCCGTGAAGCTGGCGCAGTACGACGGCACCGGCCCGAAGGTCGACTACTTCTACATGCCGGCGGGCAAGGCGGCCGTGGTGCGCGGCGCCTCCAACGAGGCGGGTGCGGGCAGCGGTCCGATCTTCATGGTGTCCGACCAGGGCGTGCAGTACGGCATCAAGGACGTCGCCACCGCGCAGGGTCTCGGTGTGATCGGCGGTGGCGGTGACATCAAGGCGGGGCCGTCCTGGCTGACGCGGGTGCTGCCGAAGGGCGACTTCCTCGACCCGGCCAACGCCAGCATGACCTACGACGCGGTTCCGGTCGGCCCGGGCGTGAACCGCCCGCCGCAGAACCCGCAGCAGCAGGCCGGAGTGGCCCAGGCGGGCAGCTGATCCGCTTCCGGCGCAGCCGGAGGGGGAACCGAACAGGCCCGCTCGAACGTCCGAGAGAACAAGCGATCCGCCCGCAGCAACGGTGATGCTGCGGGCGGATTGCTATCAAGAGCGGTTTCCAGTGGCTGGTTTGCGTGGCGGTGCCGGTGGCGGAACCTCAGCGCCCGCCTGGCTGCGGGTGCCCTGACCGATACACGGCGTCAGGGCCGTCCTCGCCAGGCGAACGCTGAGAACCCGCGGCGGTGCGAGTCGACTGCCCGCTCACCAGAAAGAACATGCGGCTCACGCCGCATCGTCAGAGATCTGAAGCAGTGAGCTACGCGGGAGGTGCCGGATGTCGGGGATCCGGGTCGATGTCGAATGGTTGGCCACGTACGCGCGCGAAGTGCGCACGGCGGGTGAGGAGATCGCCGCCGCGCCGCAGAAGCTGGCCGCCGCGGAGCTGGCCCCGGAGGCGTTCGGCGAGCTCGGGCGCAACGCCGGGGCCGCCGAGTCCTACCAGCGGCTGGTCGAGCTGCTGGTGGACCAGAGCCGCCGCGCCAGCGAGGCGCTGACCCGCGCCGGGGACGAGCTGCGGGAGGTCGTGGACTTCCACGCCGGTGGCGATGACGACGGTGCCGTCGAGATCCGGAAGCAGGGGAGCTGAACATGGCGCGCGACAAGAACGCGGTGGCCGAGCACCTCGACTACCTGGCGCGAGTCTCGCGCGAGCTGGACTTCGCCAGCTCGATCCCCGCGGATCTCGCGGACCTGGTCGGCCACCACGAGGACCTGCGCGGAGCGGCCCGGATCTGGCGGGAGACCGCCGACGCGATCGAGCAGGCGACCGGGGACGTGCAGGGCCGCCTCGGCGGCATCGACTCGGCCTGGCAGGGCGCGGACGCCGATGCGTTCCTCGGGCACATCCGCGAGGTGGGTCTGGCGGGCCACGACCTGATCGACGCGATGCGCGCGCTGGCGGAGGTGCTGGAGCACACCGTCGAGGGCGTTCAGACGCAGGTGGACGACCTCGGCGAGCTGATCGCGGAGGCGGCGGACTCGGTGTCCGCGGCGATGCTGACGCCCGAGGACGGGCCCGAGCGCGCCCGCAAGCACCTGGCCGAGCTGGCCAAGCCCGCGCTGGAGCTGACGGAGTCCATTTCGGACACCTATCGGGCGTTCGCCCGGTTCTGCGAGGACCTCGAGGCGGGCCGCTCGACGGGATCGGTCCAGTTCGACGAGCGGATGCCCGCGCAGGCCTGGGACTTCAACGCCCCCACCCCGCCCCCGGCGGAGACCGAGGCGGCATCGGCCGAAGGCACCGGGGCAGGTGGTGCCGGTGCGGCTGGCGGTGGTGAGGCTGGTTCCGGTGCGACTGGCGCTGGGGCTGGAGCGGTAGGCGGTGCTGGCGCGACCGGCGCTGGAACTGCTGCGGCCGAAGCCCCGTTGGCAGAAGGCGGCCGGACCGCGGCCGGGGAGCCCTCGGCGGCGTCGCCGCCCGCCGCCGCTGCTGGTGCTGCGGTCGCTGCGGGCGGTGCAGGTGCCGTCGCGGCGGGCGGGATGTACGGCGGCATGATGCCCATGGGCATGATGGGCGGGATGATGGGCGCCCAGGGCACCGGCCAGGAGCGCAAGAACCAGTCCCGCTTCAAGTCCAAGCCGGAGGAGCTGTTCGGCACGCCCCCGGACACGGCCCCACCGGTCTTCGGAGCAACCCCGCAGGACCAGAAGCAGCAGCCCCAGGAACCGGTGACCCGCAAGGGAAAGCTGGACATCCCGTCGGTCCTCCAAACCGACAAACCCCGCAAGTCCATCGACGACGCCCTCCACCCCAATCCCGCCAACGCGGAAGCCCCCAAGCCGAAGTCAGCAGCGGTAGGCGACGCGCCCCCGCCCAAGCCGAGAACTGGCACGGCATCGGTGGGCGATGCCCCGCCACCCAAGCCGAAGACAGGCACGGCCTCGGTCGGAGACGCGCCCCCTCCCAAGCGGCGCAAGCAGAGCTGATCTGAACCGCATCAGACTCGTGAGCGGCGATGGTCGTAAGAGCGGCCGTCGCCGCTCACGAGATGCAGAACGGCCCGGTGTCCAGTTCGGACACCGGGCCGTTTCGCGTTGGTGCTGCTAGCGGTTGCCGCGGGTTCGGGCCCGGACGTTGCGGACCGCGTTGGTGAGGAACGCCGTGAAGATGATCGCCGCGATTCCCGCTCCCGCACCGCCGAGGGCGATGATCAGGGCCGGGTAGTCCTTCTGCGGGATCACGTCGGCACCCAGGTGGGCCTGCTTCTGCGGCGGGTCCTTCTTGCCCCACTCGGACGGCACCACGTCGCCGAGCGCCGCCGCCACGTCGACCGTGCCGTAGCCGACGATGTCGTTGCGCCCGTTGGCACCGCCGGGGTGCAGCGCCGTCTCCTTGATCCGGTCCATGATCTGCTTCGCGGTGAGGTGCTTGCCCTCCGCCGCGAACTTCTGCTTGATCAGCACCGCCAGTCCGGACACGTACGGGGCGGCGAAGCTGGTGCCCTCGATCGGACCCATCTGGCCGTCCTGGCCGTGCGCGATCTGGCTGGCCAGGCCGGTGCCCCCGTTGCCGGGGTCGAGGGTGATCAGGTTCTGGCCCGGCGCGGCCACGTCCACCCACGGGCCCGGCACGGTGAACTCCGAGGGCGCGCCCTGCTCGTTCACCGAGGCGACGGTGAGCACGTAGTCGTCGAACCAGGCGGGCAGCACCGCGGTCGTCGGGCTGCCGGTCGGGTTCTTCTGGCACGTGCCGCCGACGTTGCCTGCCGCGACGACGATCACGACGCCCGCGTCGTAGGCCTCCTTGACCGCCGTCTGCAGCTGCTGGTTGCCGGTGTTGCGCGGGTCGGCGGCCTGCGCGATCGGCTGGCAGGAGGACTGCGAGATGTTGATGACGTCGACCCGGTCGGCCACCGCCCGGTTGATGGCCTGCGCCATCGTCTCGGTGTTGCCGACCGTCTTGTTCGTCTCGTCCTCGATGAACAGGCTGGAGGACTGCCTGAGGGACAGGATCGACGCCTCCGGCGCGACCCCGACGTAGCCGGTCTGGTTCGTCGGGTCCGGGGCGGCCGCGATGATGCCCGCCACGATGGTGCCGTGCCCGTCGCAGTCGGTGAGCGGCCCGCCCTTGGGGATGCTGCTGTCACCGGCGATCAGTCGGCCCTGCAACCGCGGGTGGTTGTTCACGCCGGTGTCGATGACCGCGACGCTCATGCCCTGACCCTTGAAGCCCTGCTCGTGAGCTCGCTCGTAGCCCAGGGTCAGCTGGCTCCACGGCTTTTCCTCGATCAGGCCGCCGCCGGGGTTGCCCTGCATGCACGCCTGCTTCTGCGGGTAGCCGAACGTGTCCAGCTTGCTACCGGTCCGCTTGGACAGGTCCAGCTCCGGCGGACCGACCGTCTGCGCCATCGCGGGTGCCGTCGGCCCACCCAGCGCGAGCACGCCGACCGCGGCGAGCAGCGCGGATGTGCGCAGCGTGCTGCGGGAGAACCTTGAGCGCATCGAGCCGTCCCTCAGAAGTTGATGTTGAGGTCGCGGATGTACATGTAGAGGTCCATCGCGGCCAGGGCCAGCGGCAGCACCAGGGCGATCAGGACCGCCTCCAGGATGTCCACCATGCGGCGCTGCACCGGGGAGAACCGGCGGTTCGGGAACACCACGCCGAAGATGATCGACAGCACGCCGAGCAGCAGCAGCGGCGGGAACACCCAGGCCACCGCGATCGGCATCGTCCCGACCTGCGCCAGCAGGCCGATGGTCACGCCCAGCGAGGACAGCAGACCGCTGAACAGCAGCGCGATCGCCTGGCTGCCGTTGGCGTAGTTGCGGCCGCGCAGCAGCAGGACCGCGGAGACCACGACGGCGAACGCCGCGCCCCAGATCGGGCTGAACGCCGCGGCGACCACCGCGCCGATCGCGGCGACCACGCCGCAGCCGACGATCAGACCGGTCATGTACTGGTGCGCCAGGCCGGTCTGCCGCTCGATCATCCGGTAGTCCGGGAAACCGGTGTCTTCCTTCAGGTCCTCGGCGCTGCCCGGCACGTGCGGCAGCGGCAGCTTCGCGAGCTGGATGGTGATGCGCGGCAGCAGCGAGATGCCGGCCAGGCCGATGGCGGCGGCACCGGCGGCGATGCCCGCCTCGTTCGCCTGCGGCACCAGCGTCGCGATGATGAAGGCGATGGTGCCGAAGGCGCCCGCGGTGGCCGCGGCGATGAACGTGACGATGCCCGCGCCGATGACCATGATGGACACCGAGGCGAAGATCAGCGTGAGCGCGCTGGCCAGCAGCAACCGCGGTTCCAGCGCGTTGCCGGGCACGATGTTGAAGCCCGCCACGAAGGCGAACGGCAGACCGCCCGCCGCCGCGATCACGGTTCCGGTGGTCGGCGCGGCGTACGCGCGGGTCACGATGGAGCCGACGCCGGTCGCGAAGATCGCCACGACCACGCCGATCACGGCGGCCACGATCTGGTACACGACGGACGTCGTGGTGTCCAGGTGGTGCAGCAGCCCGGCCGGTCCGGCCAGCCCGAGCGCCGCGGCCGCGCCGATCATCGCCAGCGCACCGGCGGTGTGCCCGACCTTCGCCGCGGTTTCCTTGGTCCAGGGCCGGTAGCTTCCGGGCTCGGCCTCGGCGAGCGCGTCGACGACGTCGTCGTACAGCGGCGGCGGCGGGTTGTCCGCGCCGCGCCGCAGCTGCAGCATGTCACCGTCCACGATGCCCTGCGCGGACAGCGACTGGTTCGGTTCGAGCGGCTGGCTGTCGCCAAGCCTGGCCAGGACCCAGCCGCCGTGCCGCGAACCGCCGTCCGGGGTCGTCTCGCGGGCCATTTCCAGCAGCATCGGCAGCAGGTCTGCCACCGACACGTCGGAAGGCAGCGCCAGGTCGATGCGAGTTGTAGGCGCCACCACCGTCACGCGGCTGAACACCGTGGTCCCGGTCGCCACTTGGGCCCCCTACTCCCTGAAGGTTGATTGCCTTGCATTCATTTGTCGTCTGGGGCTCGATCCAACCAAGGCCGGTTTTTTCTTCCGAAACCGACCCGCCCGGTCGGAGAGCGCCCCTAGTATGGCCACACCGACCGTCGAGGGGTGACGGGTTTGGCGGAACTCGTGCCAACGACTTCGTATCTGCTTGGTCACGTCCGACTCCCACCCCGCCGCCGGTGGCGCCGCAGCTGTGCAGAATGCTGGGCGCGACATCGAGAGCACGTTTGACACGGAAAGGTTGTTGCGTCCGGTGAGCACGCTGCAGTTCAAGCGAACGCCACGCCTGGCCGCTCCCAGGCCACCGGGCGGGGAGGTGCACCTCGAACCACCGCCGGAGATCCCGCGGACGATTCCGGGCAACATCGTCCAGAAGGTCCTGCCGGCCGTCATGATCGTCGCTTCGCTGGGAATGATGGTCTTCATGCTCCAGCGGGCGCAGAACAACCCGATGATGATGATGATGCCGATGATGATGCTCATCTCAACGTTCGGGATGATGGCCGGTGGCGGCAAGGAGGGCAGCCAGAAGAAGGCTGAGATGAACGAGGACCGCAAGGACTACCTGCGGTACCTCGGTCAGATGCGGGACCGCGCGCGGGAAGCTGCCGACGAGCAGCGGCTGGCGCGGGAGTGGGTGCACCCGGACCCGCAGACCCTGTGGTCGCTGGCGGCCGGCCCGAGCCGGCGCATGTGGGAGCGACGCCCGAACGACAACGACTTCTGCCAGGTGCGCGTGGGCCGCGGTTCGCAGCGGCTGGAAACCCGCCTGGTGCCGCCGCAGACCGGCCCGGTCGACGAGCTGGAGCCGATCACCACGCTGGCGCTGCGCCGCTTCGTCCGCGCGCACTCGCTGGTGCCGGACCTGCCGATCGCCACCTCGCTGCGCGGCTTCGCCGCGGTCGGCCTGCAGGGCGACAAGGAACTGGTGCGGGCGCTGGCCCGCGCGATGGTGTGCCAGCTGGCCACCTTCCACACCCCCGACGACGTGATCATCGCGGTCGCCAGCAGCGGTCGCGCGCGCACCGAGTGGGAGTGGGTGAAGTGGCTGCCGCACGCCCAGCACCCGACCGAGACCGATGGCATCGGCCAGATGCGGCTGATGGCCGGTTCGCTGGCCGCGATCGAGCAGATGCTCTCCGAGCAGCTGGCCGAGCGCCCGCGCTTCCAGCGCAACGCGGCGCCGCCGGACGGCCAGCCGCACGTCGTGATCATCATCGACGACGCCGAGATCAGCCGCGAGGAGGCGCTCTACGTCGAGGGCGGCCTGGCGGGCGTCACCATGATCGACCTGTCCGACCTGCTCGGCCAGCTCACCGCGCGCCGCGGCATGCGGATGGTCGTCGAGGAGGACCGGATCGGTGCCCGCGGCGGCAGCGGTGTCGAGTGGTTCGGCAAGCCGGACTCGCTGACCATGGAGGAGGCCGCGGCGCTGGCCCGCCAGCTGTCCCCGTACCGGGTCGCCGGTGGCGCGGGCGCGTCGGAGGCGGACAGCGGCGGCTACGAGCCGCTGACCACGCCGCTGAACTACATCGAGCAGCTGGGCCTGGCCGGTGACGTCGTCACCTTCGACCTCAACGAGGCCTGGCGGCCGCGGTCCCGCGACGACCTGTACCGCGTCGCGATTGGCCCCGGCGAGCAGGGCGAGATCGTCCACCTGGACATCAAGGAGACCGCCTCGGGCGGTATGGGCCCGCACGGCCTGTGCATCGGTGCGACCGGTTCCGGTAAGTCCGAGTTCCTGCGCACCATCGTGCTCGGCCTGATCGCCACCCACTCGTCGTCGATGCTCAACTTCGTGCTCGTCGACTTCAAGGGTGGTGCGACCTTCAACGGGTTCGACCCGGCGCCGCACGTGTCGGCGAACATCTCGAACCTCGAGGGCGACGGCTCGCTGATCGACCGCATGCAGGACGCGCTGGCCGGTGAGATGAACCGCCGCCAGGAGGTCCTGAACAAGGCGGGCGCGAAGAACGTCTGGGACTACCGGAAGATGGCCGAGGCGGGCGACGACCGCTGCCAGGAGCCGCTGCCCGCGCTGTTCGTGGTCATCGACGAGTTCTCCGAGCTGCTGTCCCAGCAGCCGGACTTCGCCGAGCTGTTCGTGATGATCGGTCGTCTGGGCCGATCGCTGCAGGTCCACCTGCTGCTGGCCTCCCAGCGGCTGGAAGAGGGCAAGCTGCGCGGTCTGGACTCCCACCTGTCGTACCGGATCGGTCTGAAGACCTTTAACGCGGCCGAGTCCCGCGCGGCGATCGGCGTGCCGGACGCCGCGGACCTCCCGGCCACCGGTGGTCACGGGTACCTGAAGCACCCCAACGGCATGGAGCGGTTCCGCGCCGCGTTCGTGTCCGGGCACGTGCACCAGACCAGCGGTCGCCGCCCGGCGATCAAGGGCGCTGCTTCGCCGGTCACCGGTGACAAGATGCCGCGGTTCTTCATCCCGGACTACATCGAGAAGCCGAAGGAACCGGAGAAGCCGGCGGTCGAAGAGGTCAAGGAGGAGAAGAAGAGCGACCTCGACCCGACCGACTTCCAGATCGTCATCAACAAGGTCCAGGGCCAGGGCCCGCCCGCCCACCAGGTGTGGCTGCCCCCGCTGGACACCCCGCCGACGCTGGACAGCCTGCTGCCGCCGCTGCAGCAGACCGACGACCGCGGCTACACCGCCGCCGGTTACGCGGGCAGCGGTCGCCTGCAGGTCCCGGTGGGCCTGATCGACGTGCCGTACAACCAGCGCCAGGACCCGATGATCCTCGACCTGAGCGGTCAGGGCGGGCACGGCGCGATCGTCGGCGGTGTCGGTGCGGGCAAGTCGAACACGGTCCGCGCGATGATCGCCTCGATGGCGCTGACCCACACCCCGCAGGAGGTGCAGTTCTACTGCATCGACCTCGGTGGTGGTTCCATCGGCGCGCTGCGCGGCCTGCCGCACATGGGTGGCTACGGCACCCGCCGCGACGCGGACACCGTCCGCCGGTCGATCGCCGAGCTCAAGACGATGATGGCCGAGCGGGAGGCCCGCTTCGCGCAGCACGGCGTCGAGGGCATGAACGACTACCGGAACAAGCGCCGTCGCGGTGAGTTCGAGGACGACCCGTTCGGCGACGCGTTCCTGATCATCGACGGCTGGCGGACCTTCCGCGAGGAGTTCGAGGCCCTCGAGCAGGACGTGCTGAACCTGGCGGCCAACGGTCTGGCCTACGGCGTGCACGTGTTCGTGACCGCGGCGCGCTGGGCGGAGATCCGCCCGGCGATGAAGGACCTGATGCAGACCCGCATCGAGCTGCGGCTGGGTGACCCGAGCGAGTCCGAGATCGACCGCAAGTTCGCGGTGAAGGTGCCGCAGGGGCGGCCGGGTCGCGGTATGCACGGCTCCAAGCTGCACTTCCTGACCGCGCTGCCCCGCGTGGACTCGGAGAAGATCGGTGACCGGGTCGAGGCGGAGATCGAGCAGGTCAAGCGGGAGATCGACGAGGGCAAGCCGGTCCGCGCCCCGCGGATGGGCTGGGAGCTCTACAACGACGACGTCTCCGAAGGCGTCGCGGACCTGGTGAACCGGGTCAAGAGCTCCTGGAAGGGCCGTCCGGCGCCGCAGGTCCGCCTGCTGCCGGAGATGCTGCCGTACCAGCAGCTGCCGCGGCCGGAGCAGCAGCCGAACCCGAAGCTGGTGCCGATCGGCATCAACGAGGACGGCCTGCACCCGGTGTACCTGGACTTCAACGCCGAGCCGAACTTCTACGCGTTCGGCGAGCGGGAGTCGGGCAAGACGGCTCTGCTGCGCACGATCATCAAGGGCATCACCGAGCGGTACACGCCGAAGGAAGCGCTCATCCTGCTGGTCGACTACCGGCGCACGATGCTGGGCTTCCTCAACACCGGCCACCTGCTGGAGTACTCGGTGAGCGCGGACCAGCTCAAGAGCAACGTCAAGGACGTGGTGGGGTCGCTGAAGAAGCGGCTGCCGGGTCCGGACGTGACGCAGGAGCAGTTGAAGAACCGCTCCTGGTGGAAGGGTCCGGAGCTGTTCGTCATCGTCGACGACTACGAGCTGGTGGCCCCGCAGGGCAACAACCCGCTGGCGCCGCTGGCGGAGTTCATCCCGACGGCCAGCGACGTGGGTCTGCACATCGTGCTGGCCCGCAACTCCGGTGGCGCGGGTCGCGCCCTGTACGAGCCGCTGATCGGCAAGATGCGCGAGACGTCGGCCCCGGGTCTGGCGATGAGCGCGAACAAGGACGACGGCCAGCTGGTGGCCAACATCAAGTCCCGCCAGCTCCCGGCGGGCCGCGGCACCCTGGTGAGCCGCAGCCTGCGGGGTGGTCCGCAGATGATCCAGACGGCGTTCATCCCGCCGGAGTGATCGTCACGGTCTGATCAGGAGAAGCCCTCCTCGGCCTCGGCCGGGGAGGGCTTCTTCCGTTCTCCGGCAGGGTCTTCCGCTGCTGTGCCGGGACCGGATGTCCCCGATTTCAATGGAAATCAGGTCTTCGACTTCAATGGAAGTTGCGCACCATCGGTGCGTCGGGCGCCCGACACGCGGACGGTGCGTCCGGGTTTCGTGCGATTTCAATGGAAATCGGACGTCCGATTTCCATTGAAATCGCGGCACGACGGGTCAGGACGGGCGGTGCTCGTACCCGGCGAGGACGGATTCGAGCAGGCCGGGGAAACGAGCGGCCAGGTCCTCGCGGCGGATCTCCACCCAGCGGTTCCGGCCGTTGACGAAGGTCGTGGTCAGCCCGGCCTCGCGCAGCACCCGCCAGTGGTGGGAGAGCGTCGGCGCGCTGACGTCGACGTCGTACGCGTCCAGCGAGCACACCGCCGGTTCGGTCTCCTGGCTGAGCGCGTGGATCAGTTCGAGCCGCACCGGATCGGCCAGGGCGTGCAGGACCTTCACGATGTCGAGGTCGTCGCGTCCGGGCTGCGGGAGGGTGCGCGTCACGAGCGGCGAGTCTACTTCCTTCGATAGTTTGACAATCATCGAATAGTTGACCATGATCGTGCCTCGTGACTATTCGACGATCATCAAATGATCGGTTGCGGCTGAGCACGCTGGTCGTGCTCGCGGTGGGCACCTTCGCGGTCGGCGCGGACGGCTTCATCCTCAACGGGCTGCTGCCCGAGATCGCCCGCGACCTGAGCGTCCCGGAGTCGGTCGCGGGCCAGCTCACGACGATCTTCGCGGTGACGTACGCGGTGGGTTCGCCGGCGATCGCCTCGGCGACGGGGACCTGGGACAGGCGGGTGCTGCTGGGCGTCGGCCTCGCGCTGTTCACGGTCGGGATGGCCGGGCAGGCGCTGGGCACGACCTTCGCGGTGGTGGCGGTGGCCCGGGTGCTGGCGGCGCTCGGCGCGGCGGCGTTCCAGGCGAACGCCTACGCGGTGGCCGGTGCGCTCGCGGCTCCGGAGCAGCGCGGCCGGGCGCTGGCGACGGTCGCGGCGGGGATGACGGTGTCCACGGTGCTCGGCGTTCCGCTCGGGGTGCTGGGCGGGCAGTGGTTCGGCTGGCGCGCTGTCATGTGGCTGATCGGCGCGGTCGGGGTGCTGGTGGCGATCGCGATCCCGACCCTGCCGCGGGTGCAGCTGCCGGTGGTGCGGTTGCGGGAGCGGATGGCCGTCCTGGTGCGCCCGGCTGTGCTGCAGGTCCTGCTGATCACTGTCGTCGGCATGTTCGCGAGCTTCACGGTCTTCGCGTACCTGCCGCTGCTGCTCGGTTCCGCCGCGCCCGGCGCGGTGCTGTCCTGGGTGCTGGCGACCTTCGGCGTCGGCCAGGTGGTGGGGAACTCGCTGTCCGGCCGCGGCACGGACGGCTTCGGCGCGAAGCCGGTGCTGCTGCTCTCGCTGGGTGGCATGGCCCTGGTGTTCGCCCTGCTCAACTGGGCTGCGCTGACCTTCCCGACGACCCTCGTGATCGGCTTCGGAGCGGGCGCGTTCAGCGGCATGCTGATGGTCCCGCAGCAGCACCGCCTCTACGAGCTGGCCCCGGACACCCCGACGGTGGCGCTCGGCCTGAACGGCTCGGCGATCTACGTCGGAGCGGGCCTCGGCTCGGCGATCGGCGGAACGGTCCTGGCGACAGCGGGAATTCCCTGGCTGGCCCCGACAGCAGCGGCGGTCGCCGTTCTGGGCCTCGTCCTCACCCTCGTCACCGCGAACCGCCGCGCCCCGGCGGCCCCGAAACCCCGAGTAGCGGCCTGACCGGTGACGTGTGCCTGAACTCCTCCCCGTAGCAGGGGAAACGGTGGCCGGGCGCGGGGAGGGGGTCGCGCCCGGCCGCCGGGGTGGGCCGGTGCGGCTGGTGGCCGGGGGATCGTCGAGCCGCACCGGCCCGGCCTTGGGTGGTGGGTGGGGTCGTGAGTGCGTAACAGTGTTCGAACACTGTTACGCACTCACGACCCCTTTCACCTGCCTGTGGAGGACGTTTTTCACGTGCGGAGGTGGTGGCGGCCGGTGGGGTGGTCGTCGGGGTCGAATGCTGGGAACTCGGGTTGTGGTGGTGCTGGTGGTTGGGCTGGTTGCGCTGGGGGTATCGGTGGGTGTTCGCGGTGGCGGGGTCCTGGGGTGGCCGCGGTGGTGCGTTCGTTTTCGATGTCGGCGATGAGGTGCCAGACGGTGTATTCGCCGTCGCCTGTTCCCGCGTGCTGGCCCGCTGCGAATCTCAGACCTCCGAACGGGACCTGGGTGGCGATCATCGCCAGGAGCAGGACGTTGAACAGGACGAAGGTGCTGAGCTGGATCCAGAACATGAGGATGGGTGTTCCTTTTTCTTGGTGTGGCTGGTCAGGGTTCGTGAGCGGGGATGGCCGTAAGGGCGGCCATCCCCGCTCACGAATGCGTGTCGGCGAGCAGGCGCCAGCAGGTCATGCAGGACTTCTCACGGATCCAGTCCACTTCGGACCGGTCATGCAGCTCCGAGGCATCGGTCTTCGCCCCGCAGTAGGCCTCGACCCGCCCATCCGGTGGGGCTTTCGTTGCCGCGATGGGAAAAGCGTGACGGCCACCCGTGACCGGACGCCACACGTACGTCAAGAAACCAGACATCCCGACTCCCTTCGATCCGGATGCGGCAAGTCTTGCAATCATCAGCAAGGCTTGCAATTACCCGATCGAGCGGGATCAACTTTGCGGGGGTGAGCCCGTAATCTGTGTCTATGCAGGACACACCTCGGGCGAGGGCATTGGCGAAAGAGCTTCGCGCTGCGCGCAATGCGGCTGGTGCAACGATGCGGCAGGTCGGTGACGTGCTGGGGTGGTCCGAGGCGAAGGTCAGCCGTTTCGAAACCGCGCAGCGGGGCTTGAACCTGGAGACGACCAAGGCGTTCCTGGATGCGCTCTCGGTTACCGGCGTGAAGCGGGATCGACTGCTGAAGATGGCCCGCGAGCTCGATCAGCCGGTCTGGTGGGAGTTCGGCGGCGGTGTTCCTGTGCAGCTGAGCGAGCTCGCGGACGCGGAGAGCAGGGCAACCCGCATCACCTCGGTTGCGGAGATCCGAATTCCTGGCCTGTTGCAGACGCGGGAGCACACGCGGGCACTGCTGGCCGCCTTCGGAGTCGAGCCCGACGATCGTGTTGAGCAGCTGGTTGCGATTCGTCAGGTCCGCCAAGGGATCCTGACCAAGTCCGACCCGGTGGAGTACGAGGCGATCCTTGACGAAGCGGTGCTCTGTCGAGCTGTTGGCGGCGGAAGGTCGATGGCGGAACAGCTTGATGAGCTGGTCAGAGTCGCATCCCGTGACAACATCACCATCCGAATCGTCCCGTTCTCCGCTGGTGAGCACACCGGTCTGGACGGGGGCTTTCATCTGCTTGAGTTCGTGAGTTCACGTCCAGTGGTCCACCTGGAGCAGCGCCGTTGCGGAGTGTTCCTGGATGACCCGGATGACGTAGCCCCGTTCGTGCAGGCCCGGTCTACGCTGCGTCAGACAGCGTTGGGGCCGGATGACTCCCTTGAGCTCATCTCGACCTACGCGAGGCGGCACGAGCGCGAAGGGTGAGCCTTGATGGACGCGATCAACTGGCGGAAATCGAGCTACAGCGGCAGCCAGTCTGAATGCGTTGAAGTGGGTTGGTCGAAGTCCTCTTACAGCGGAAGCACGTCCAACTGCGTCGAGGTGGCGTTGGAGCCTGAGGTGGTCGGGGTTCGGGACTCGAAGGATCCGGGTGGGGCCGTGTTGGCGTTCCCCCGGCGGCAGTGGATGGCCTTCGTCTCAGGGCTGCGGGATCGCCGCAGGTAGGTAAGGCCGTCCGGGCGGTTCGCGGAAGAAGTTTCGCGAACCTTGTCCACCTTCGGGACGCCCTCTTGTACCCTCTGCAATCGTGATCACACCAGTGTGTGACCTGCAATGATCACGAAGGGGTAGGGGGACTCCGTGACCACGGGGATGGAAGGCTTCGCCGCAGGCGCCAGCGCACTCGCCGGACAGGCCGCAGGCCTCCGCGCTGCAGTCGACAGCGGCAAGGTCGTCATGACGCCGGAGGCGGCCGAGCGCGTGGCCAAGATCTACGAGGACAAGGCCGACAAGCTGCAAGTCAAGATGCGACGCACCGAACGTCTCATCGCTAAGGGCGCCTTCGGCGATTGCAACATCGGGCGTGCTCTTGGGCAGAAGTTTGAAGACAAGGTCAATGCTCCTGAAGTTGGCCTCGTGGCAATTCTGACCAAGATGCAAGAAATTCTGCGGAACATGGCGCAGGCGTACCGGGACTCCGCCCGGGACATGCAGAACACGGACGACGAGCACGCTCGCAACCTGAACCGGAACGTCTGATCTGATGGTGGTTATGCGTACGACACGACTCACGGTCGCCGTGGTTGGGACTGCTGCCGGGTTTCTCCTCGCTGGATGCTCCACTGGTGGTGGGAGCGTTGACCCTACGACTGCACCTGCACCCAAGAACGTCCTCGCGGACGTCGACCCCTGCACCGTGCTGTCTGCCGAGGAGTTGCAGCAGTTCGGCGTCACTGAGCCAGGGGAACCCGTTGACCAGGGCATTGGCGAGCAGGGCTGCGACTTCGACACGGACACTTCCGGCTTCACGATCTACAAGGGCGAGACCGACAGCATCGCCTACTGGCAGGGACAGCGGGACAAGTTCGCGATCTTCGAAGAGAACAAGGTTGGTTCGAGCAACGGCATCAAGCAGGTCACCAAGGGTGCTGTTGGCCAGAGCTTGTGCAGCCAGGTCATCGAGGTCGGTAGTGGATCTGTGAGCGTCCAGTTCGGGTACGACGCCGACAAGAAGCAGAGCGACGAGGCCACCTGCGCCAAGGCGATGGAGATCGCGCAGGTCGTCGAGACGAAGCTGCCGAAGTAGGGGATTAGCCGAGGGGGAACGGCATGGTTGACGTTTTCGGGGCGATTGGAGACGGCTTCTCCAGAGTCACCGGGATAGGCGAGACGCGGGCTGAGGAGCACCAGCGTCTCATGGCGGAAGCCGCCACCGCTGCCAGCCAGAAGCGCAGCCAGCAGCTGGCTCAGCAGCAGCAGGGTCTGCAGATCGAGGGCACCGACCCGGCGTCGATCACTCAGCACGACAACTGGAACAACTGGGACCACGCCCGGCTGTACAACCAGCTGAGGGAGTCGCTTCAGCCGAAGGACATCAACGAGTCCGGCGACGCCTGGATCAAGCTGGGCGAGGAGATCGCCGAGATCTTCGCCGACCTGGAGCCGGAGACCCGCAAGGCGGCAGGTGACCAGCTGCAGGGCGAGGCTGCTGAAGCGGGCCTCAGCGCTGCGAAGCCGTTGCAGGACTGGGGGCAGAAGTTCGGCGACTCCTTGAGTGGTACCGGCTACAAAATCCAGGAAGCCGGGAACGCTGCTGCGCAGACGAAGGCGACGCTGGAGCCTCCGAAGGAGTTCGACGGCCTCCGCAACGGGATTCGGAGTCTCGCTCCTGGCGGCGGCATCGTTGACGGCGCTCAGCAGATGATGGAGCAGCGGGAGGCTGAGCAGCAGGCTCGGCAGCTCGTGCAGAACGTCTACGCCTCCGGTTACCAGGCCGTCGACACCAGCACCCCGACGTTCCCTCCGCCCGTCGACCCCCTGAACCCGCCTCCGCCGCCGGACCAGGGGCGGAGCACTCCGCAGGGGATTTCCTCCACGCCGTCCGGGATTTCCGGGCAGCCGTCCGGGAGCGTCACAGGCGGCGGCAGCGTGTCGGGTGGTGGCGGCGTCACGGGCGGCGGCAGCGTGCCCGGCGGCGGTCTGCCGGGTGGTGGCTACACGCCTCCGGCGCAGAGCGGTTCGCAGTGGGCCGGGCAGCAGCCGAACGTTCCCGGGCCGGGCCTGGGCGTTCCGTCGCCCGGTAGCACTCCGCCCGGTGGCGGTGGCGGCGGTTTCCTCGGCGCGATGCCGCCCGGCGGTCCGGGTGGTCCGGGTGCAGGTGGCCGCGGTGCCGGTGGGCTCGGCGGCGCTGGTGCGCGCGGTGCCGGTGCCGGTGGCATGGGCGCTGGTGGTCGGGCCGGTGCTGGTGGTCCGGGCGGGCCCGGGATGGGCGCTGGCGGTCGTGCGGGCGTCGGCGGGCTCGGGGCCGGTGGTGCTGGTGGCGTTGCTGGCGGTGGAGCCGCTGGGGGGCGTGGTGCCGGTGGCGGCATGGGCGCCGGTGCTGGTGCTGGTCAGCGCGGGCAGGGCAGCGAGGACCAGGAGCACGACCGGCCGAGCTGGCTCGAGGAGCAGGACGACATCTGGCTGGACGACATGCCCAAGACCGCTCCGCCGGTCTTCGGCGACTGGGGCAAGTGACGGGGGTAGGCGTGTCCGAGCGTTGGCTGCTGCCACCGCTGTGGTTCGACTTCTGCTGGGAGATCGGGCGTTTCGACGAGTACCCGTTCCCGATCGCGGTGCGCTCGCACGGCGCGACGCTGGAGGAGCGCGCCGTGCTGCGCCAGCGGGCCCTGCCCGAGATGCAGGCGGCGGGGCTGCTCGGCGGAACCGGTCTCGCACCGCGGTTCGGGCAGGTGCTCGCCCAGCTGGCCAAGCCCGGCCTGTGGGTCGAAGGGCTCTGGCTGCCAGACGAGACCACCGATTCGCCGGTCCGGCTGATGTCGGTGGCCAGCGAGGAGGGCGCGCTGCTGCTCGTTCAGGACTCCGGCGAGTCCGAGAGCTACGGCGGTGACCTGCGGATCTCCGTGCACCCGCGGACTTCGGTGGTCGCGGCGGCGATCCAGGGCATGCCCCCGGCGCCGCCCGGCAAGCGCCCGCGCCTGGCGGTCCCGTGCGCCGAGCTCGCGCAGCAGCAGGGGCCGGTCCCGGACGAGAGCTTCGACGAGATCGACATGATGCAGTCGGCGTCGACGCCCAAGCGCACCCCGTCGGGCGCCGAGGCGCTGCGCGCGGTCCTGGAGGAGCAGCACCTCCGGGACGGGCAGTTCACGGTGAACATGCGCGACCGGCACGGCCGCACGCGCCGTTCCCAGGTCCTCAAGTGGTTCGACGCGCGCGAGCCCGACGGCCGCTACGGCGTGACCCAGCAGCAACGCCCCGGCGTCGGCCCCGAGCTGGTCCTGGCCCCGCTCGCCCCGCCGGACCTCGGCAAAGCCCTGGAGAACCGCGTCGCCGAGGTCCGCACCGCGGCCTGACGTCGTCTACGCGATTTCCATTGAAATCGAAGACCCGATTTCAATGGAAATCGCGCGCGGAAGCCCCGACCCCGTCCGGAATGTCCGGTAAGTTTCGGGGCGGAGCCGCCACGGCCGGTGATCGGACCCCACGCGGGGTGCTCGATCAGGGGCAGACTGTTGGTGCGCTCGCACCCTTAACCTCTAGGGTGCTCGGGGGGAGTCGGCGCGCCGAGCGATCGGCGGTCGGACGACGACGTCGCCGGGGCCGCGCTCCGGCGACGGTGAAGGAGTTCTGGGTGTCCCTGCACGTCTCGATCGACTTCGGCACGTCGAGCACATGCACGGTGGTCTCGGTCGGTGGTGCCGAACCACAGGTCGTGGTCATCGACGGTCAGCCGCTGGTCCCGTCCGCGGTGTTCGCCGCCGCCGACGGCACGCTGTTCGTCGGTCACGAGGCCGAGCGGCAGGCGGCGGTCGACCCCGCCCGGTTCGAACCGCACCCCAAGCGCCGCATCGACGAGGGCGAGCTGCTGCTGGGCAGCACCGTGCTGAAGGTCGGCGACGTGATCCGCGCCGTGCTGCAGCGCGCGGTGAACGAGGCCCGCCGCTTCGCCGGTGGTGCGGCCGTCGACCTGCTGGTCCTGACCCACCCCGCGGACTGGGGATCGGTGCGCGCCGGGGAACTGCGCCAGGCCGCCACCGGACTCGGCAAGGAGATCGTGCTCGTGCCCGAGCCGGTCGCCGCCGCGGTCTTCCACTCCGCCGGGTACGGGCTGCCCGACGGCGGCGCGCTCGCCGTGCTCGACCTCGGCGGCGGCACCGTGGACGCCAGCGTGGTGCGCAAGCAGGGCGCGTCCTTCCAGGTGCTGGCGACCCGCGGCGAACCGAACTTCGGCGGCGCGGACATCGACCAGGCGCTGCTGGAGCACATCGGCCAGCTCGTCTCCAGCACCGACCCCGAGGCCTGGGCCAAGCTCGTCGAGGGCCGCGAGATGGCCGACCGCCGGCGCCGCCGCGTGGTGCGCCAGGACGTGCGCGGCGCGAAGGAGACCCTGTCCCGGCACACCTACACCGACGTGCCGATGCCCCCGCCGTTCTCCGACGCGCACGTCACCCGCGTCGACCTGGAATCCCTGATCGCCGCCCCGCTGGGCAAGGCCGCCGACCTGGTGCTGACCACGCTGCGCGAGGGCCGGGTGCAGCGCCAGCAGCTCGCCGGGGTGTTCCTCGTCGGCGGGTCGAGCCGAATCCCGTTGGTGTCGCGGCTGATCCACGAGCGCACCGGCGTGGTACCGACCACTTTGGACCAGCCGGAGACGGTCGTCGCGCGCGGCGCGCTGCGCGCGGTGCGGCTCGACCCGGAGCGCACCGGGGGCCTGGCGCCCGCCGGGGCGTGGGCCGGGACGAAGACGGTCCGCTCCGTGCCGATGCCCACCACCCCGCCGCCCGGCATGACCGCGGGCGACTCGCTCAGCCGCGCCCGCACGGTCGTCATCGGCGGCAGCGACACCACGCTCCCGGTCGCCAAGCCGCAGCGCCGCGCCAAGAGCAAGCTCCCGTGGCTGATCGGCGGCGGTGCCGCCGCCGCGATCGCCGTCGGCGCGGTCGTGACGGTGCTGCTCACCAGCAGCGGCGGGGACGCCGTGGCCGCGCAGAAGGTCACCGCCTACGACTACGCGTTCAGCTACCCCGGCCACTGGGAGGAGGCCGGGGGCGACAAGGCGAAGTTCCAGACGCTGCTCCAGCCCAAGGACGGCGAGCAGGGCTCGATGATCGCCGTCGAGGAGGGCCGCCTCGGCTTCGACACCGACACCGACCGGGCCCGCGCGGTGCAGATGCTGCGCTCCGAGTACGAGCAGTCCGTCGCGCAGGGCAAGCCGTTCTCCAAGTTCACCGCAACCGCCAGCTTCGGCGGCCAGGAAGTGGTCTACTACCAGGAAACCCTGCCGGAGACGACCGTCGAGTGGTACACGCTCTACCGCGGTCAGTTCAAGATGAGCGTCGGCTGCAAGTACGGACCGGCAGGCAAGGAAGACGTGGCCCGCGCGTGCGAGCAGGTGGTCCGAACGTTGGCGGTCGGCTGAACCGCAGGTGAAAACGCGGCGGAATGCCGTTGTCGAACGCTTTCGAACCCACCCCGTGACCGCGCGCAAAATGCAATTCGCTCGCGCCGAGCCGGGCGGGGAAGGCTTTGACATGGACGCAGCAGCGGAATCGGTCCGCAAATTCCGCGCCGAACTGGCCGCCGCGATCGGCCGCGGGCACCGCGCCCGCGCCGAAGCGCACCGCCGCGCCGTCGACTTCCAGCGCGGCACCCGGGAACTCGCAGCGCAGGCCGGTACCACCGGCGAGGGCGAGCAGCGCGAGGCGGCGCTGGCGCACCGCAACCGGATGGGGCTGGAAGTTCCCGAAGCGGCGAATCCGAGTGCCCGCGATGCCGAGGAGAAGGCGCAGCCGACCGGGAAATCGCAAGAGCAAACGCCGTCCGATGGCAGCGACCTCGACTTTTCCCGAGCGCAAATCATGCGATGACCTGCGGGTTCCGCGCGCGGCGTTTACATCAGCAACGGGTTCCGCAGAAATCCAGGACAACGTGGAACCGAACGTGGCAATGTCTGCGTCGCAGGTTCATCCGAACTTGTTGACGAGTTTGAAGGGGGTCATCCGAAGATGGCTGGGATTGGTGCAGACACCGAGGCGATCCAGCAGGCGTCCGTCGACATCGACGAGGCGCGCAACGCTGTCGAGCAGGCGCTCCAGCAGCTGCAGGGTCAGCTCGAGGGCCCGGTCGCGAACTGGAAGGGCGCGGCTGCGGACGTCTTCCGCAAGCTGATGGACCAGTACGAGCAGAGCGGCAAGAAGATCATCCAGAAGCTGGACGAGCTGGGCCAGAACGTGAAGTCCTCGGGTCAGGACTACGCGCAGACCCAGGAGGACCAGGCCCAGGAGATCTCCAAGATCGCCAGCCTGCTCGACGGCTGACGCTTCCGAGTCGCACACTCCACTTTCTTCAGAGGCATTTGAGGGGATAACGCAATGAGCGAGATCAACGTCAACTTCGCGGAGCTGCAGCAGGCTTCCGACGACCTGCAGGCCGCGGCCCAGAAGATCCAGGGCGAGCTGGACGACCTGGAGGGCAAGATCCAGAAGCTGATCTCCACCTGGGAGGGCGAGGCGCAGGAGTCGTACCACGCCGCCCAGAGGGAGTGGGACGCCGAGGCGGCCAAGATGCAGGAGACCGCGGCCAAGATGGGCATGGCCGTCGGCGCCGCCAACGAGGCCTTCCAGGCCGGTGAGAAGAAGAACGCCGGCCGCTTCGGTGGCTGAGCTCACCCGCTGAGCGCTCTCGCGGCCCCGGCGATCCGCCGGGGCCGCGTGCTGTGCCCGGGACCTGCCCGTCGGCGGGGACCCGGGCATTGCTATGCTGGATTCGGCGATCTGCCAGGTCAGAAACCTCGCCCCCGCTACCGAGGACCCGTTTTGACCGGGCCAGAAGCCACCAAGTACCCTCATTCTTTGTTGTGCGGTGCGCGGCTGCAGTTCGCGCCAGCGGATCGGATCTGCGGATCACGGTCCCGGCGGCGGTGCTGACGGACGTGCCGGTCCCCGAGGAGGGGCCGACCGACGTGATCGAGACGGGCTCCGCACTGACGATTCCGACGCGAACGACGACGAGGTAGACCCGTGCGCACGTACAGCCCGAAGCCCGGCGAGGTGACCCGCGCCTGGCACGTGATCGACGCCGAGGATGTTGTGCTCGGCCGGTTGGCAACTCAGGCCGCGACGCTGCTGCGCGGCAAGCACAAGCCGACCTACGCACCGCACGTGGACACCGGCGACTTCGTCGTCGTCATCAACGCGGAGAAGGTTGCCCTCACCGGCAACAAGCGTGAGCAGGCGTTCCACTACCGGCACAGCGGCTACCCCGGTGGTCTGCGCAAGCAGTCCTTCGGTGAGGTGCTGGAGAAGCACCCCGAGCGGCTGCTCGAGAAGGCGATCAAGGGCATGCTCCCGAAGAACAAGCTCGGCCGGGCCATGGGCAAGAAGCTCAAGGTCTACGCCGGCCCGGAGCACCCGCACCAGGCCCAGAACCCGCAGCCGTTCGAGATTAAGGCGAAGGTCCAGAAGTGACTGACGAACTTCAGCAGGAAGAGGCAGTGAACGCCCCGGAGGAGACCGTCGAGGCCGTGGAGGCCGCCCCGGCTCCCCTGCCGGTGCCGACCGGTCGCCCGGTGCAGACCGTCGGTCGCCGCAAGGAGGCCGTGGTCCGCGTCCGGCTGGTGCCGGGCAACGGCGGCTTCAAGCTCAACGGCAAGAGCCTCGAGCAGTACTTCCCGAACAAGGTCCACCAGCAGATCGTCAAGGAGCCGCTGGTGACCGTCGAGCGCCTCGAGGGCTTCGACGTGCTGGCCACCCTGCGCGGCGGCGGCCCGTCCGGTCAGGCCGGTGCGCTGCGCATGGCGATCGCCCGTGCGCTGGTCGCGTACGACGCCGACGACCGCCCGGCGCTGAAGAAGGCCGGCATGCTCACCCGTGACGCGCGGGAGAAGGAGCGCAAGAAGTACGGCCTCAAGAAGGCCCGCAAGGCGCCGCAGTACAGCAAGCGCTGACGCGAACCAGACACGATTTGCGGGAGCAGTCGGAAGTCCACAACGGACTCCCGGGCTGCTCCCGCAGTCGTTTCGGGGGCTGTTTCTCCCGCGCGCGGTCGCGAGGCGCCGCCGTGCAGAATGAGCACGAGGATCGAGAAGGGGACTTGCTGCTGATGTCTCGGTTGTTTGGCACCGACGGGGTGCGTGGACTGGCCAATGCCGATCTCACCCCGGAACTGGCGATGTCGGTGGCCGCTGCGGCGGCCCGGGTGCTCTACGACCGGGACGATTCGAAGCGCCGCGTGGCGCTGGTCGGCCGCGACCCGCGGGCCAGCGGCGAGATGCTGGAGGCGGCCGTCACCGCGGGCCTGACCTCGGCCGGTGCGGACGTGCTGCGGGTCGGCGTGCTGCCCACCCCGGCGGTGGCGCACCTGGTGGCCGAGCTGGGCGCGGACCTCGGCGTGATGATCTCCGCCTCGCACAACCCGATGCCCGACAACGGGATCAAGCTCTTCGCGGCGGGCGGGCACAAGCTGCCGGACGCGGTCGAGGACGAGATCGAGGCCCGTCTGGACGAGCAGGTCGAGCGCCCGACCGGCGTGCACGTCGGCCGGGTCCGCGACGTGCCGGACGCGGTGCAGCGCTACGTCGACCACCTGCTCGAAGCCGCCCCGCAGCCGCTGAACGGGCTCAAGGTCGTGGTGGACTGCGCGAACGGCGCGGCCTCGGCGGCGGCCCCGGAGGCCTACCGCCGCGCGGGCGCCGACGTGGTGGCGATCAACGCGGAACCGGACGGCCTCAACATCAACGACGGCGTCGGCTCGACCCACCTCGACGTCCTGCAGGCCGCGGTCGTGGAGCACGGCGCGGACCTGGGCGTGGCGCACGACGGCGACGCCGACCGCTGCCTGGCGGTGGACGCCTCCGGCGCGGTGGTGGACGGCGACCAGATCATGGCGGTCCTCGCGGTGGCCATGGCAGAGGCGGGCGAGCTCACCGAGAACACGCTGGTCGCGACGGTCATGAGCAACCTCGGCCTGCACCTGGCGATGCGCGAGCAGGGGGTGGCCCTGCGCACCACGGCGGTCGGCGACCGCTACGTCCTGGAGGAGCTGCGCGCCGGTGGCTTCGCCCTCGGCGGCGAGCAGTCGGGCCACGTCGTGCTGCCCGCCCACGCCACCACCGGTGACGGCCTGCTCACCGCCCTGCGCCTGATGGGCCGCGTGGCGGCCACCGGCACCCCGTTGTCCTCGCTGGCCAAGGTGATGCGCCGCCTGCCGCAGGTGCTGATCAACGTCCGCGTGGCGGACAAGGTGGCGGCGGTGGCGTCCCCCGAGGTGATCGCGGCGGTGTCGCAGACCGAGACCGAGCTGGGCGAAACCGGTCGCGTCCTGTTGCGCCCATCGGGTACTGAGCAGCTCGTTCGGGTCATGGTGGAGGCCCAAACGGAGCAGAGCGCACAGGACGCTGCGGAGCGTTTGGCGGAAATCGTTGCCGCGATCCGGTGAAGTTGTGATGTAGATCTCTCGCGGATGGTCAAAGTGTGAGATCCTGCTCACATGGGTGCCATCGTTGTCGCCATGATCGTCGGGCTCGTCGCTGTCGGGCTCGTCGTGGGTCTCGTGATCTTCTCCGCCCTCGCGGTCGCCGGTCTCAAGGCCGTGAACGCCGCGCACGAGGGAAGGTCCTGGTTCGTGAACCGCCGGAACCGGAGCTGACCCGACCATGCGCGGCCAGTTCTTCGGCGACCTCCTGATGGTCCTGATCATCCCCCTGGTCTGCATGCTCGTCGCAGCCTTCCTGGCGGTCCTCCTCGCCCACGGCGGAAACCTCCAGCAGTTCCTCCCCAGCAGCGGCTACTGACCGCTGCGCGCCCGCGGCTCGATCGACCCGCGGGCATTCTGCGTGCGGGCTGCTCGGTCGACGATGGTGATGTGTTTCGACGCTCTCCTGCCGCTCGGCATGGCGCCTCCGATAGGTTCGGGGTCCGGAACCGATGATGGGAGGCTTCGGTGCTTGGTGATCTTCTGCCGGTGCTTGTGCTGAGCATCCTGGCCGGGGCGGGCTGTGGTGCGCTCGTCGCCGTCGTGATGACGAAGAACAAGGCGCCGCAGCAGCAGTTCCCGGCGCAGGGCGTGCAGCAGTACCCGCCGCAGCAGGGCCCGTACTACCAGTGACTTCTTGGGGAGGAAGCTCGTGCTCCTGATCGCGTTGGTGATCAGCATCCTGTTCGGCGGTGGTGCAGGCGCCCTGACCGCTTTCCTGATCGTCAAGAACAAGACCCGTGCCCCGCAGCAGCCGATGGGCTACCCGCCCCAGCAGGGCTTCGCCCAGCAACCCCAGCAGTTCCAGCAGCAGCCGGGCTTCCCGCAGCAGCCGCCGCAGCAGGGTTACGGCCAGCCGCCGCAGGGCCCGTACCCGCCGCAGTGATCGACTTCTCCCCTTCGCGGATGCAAGTACCTGGCCGGATCTGCCATTTGGCGGGGCGGAGGCTGTCAAGATTGGGAACCGAGGAAGGACTGGGCGCCGTCGGATACAGCAGTAGCCGACGTGCTGTGGGCTGACGGCGGAGGGGAGATTCACGGTGAGTGGGCTGGGCGCCAATACTGGCGAACTTGCATCAGCCGCGACATCGGTCAAAGGGTGCTCGCAGGCCATCGGAGAGCTGAAGAACGGCGTTGCAGCATCCAAACTGGGAAAGAACGACTTCGGGCGCGAGCACACCGGTGCGGCTGACCCGTACTTCGAGGGGCTGAAGAAGATCTCCAAGGCGTTGGAGAAGAACGCCTCGGTCACCGATGAGTTCGCGAACAACGTCAATTCGGCTGCTCGTGGTTACGAGTGGGACGACAGCAACAACGCAGCCGAGGTCGGCAAATCTGGTGGTGACCAGTGAGCGATCCGAACCGGGAATACCCGTCTTGGCCGGACGTCAAGAAGGTTCTCGACGATCCCAACGTGCCGGAGGAGCACAAGCGGGATCTCGTGCGGAACCTGAAGGACAACAGCACGCTCTACGGGGGGTTGGAGCGCCGTCGGGCCGAGGAAGCTGACTCGGACGATCCGGGGGCGGCTGTTGACCGCTTCGAGGAAGACCTCGGCAAGTACGAAGAGAAGTACAAGGTCAAGTACGACCAAACCCACGAGGCCTCCAGAGATTCCGACATCCGCGATGTCTACGACGAGGCGAAGAAGGCTGGCTCGGACGAGAGCGGCTACGACGACGCGGTCAAGAAGAACAAGGGCGCGCTGGAGGACATCACGCGCAAGGCCTCCGATGGAGGCGCGGGGTGCTCGAACTCCAACGAGATCCTGGATCAGGGTGCGCCTGCGCTGGAGTACTTCGGCAACTTCGCCCCGCTCTACAAGGAGATGCCGCAGCACTTGCAGCAGGCGCAGGGCGACATCTCGAAGGAAGGCGTCCAGAAGCGCTACGACGAGCAGCGCGACATCAACTTCGCGAACTTCAAGGCGGACGCCGACGAGTTGAAGGAAGCCGCGAAGACGCAGCGCGAGCAGAGCCAGGCCATGGCCGACAAGATGGCAGCGGCCTGGGGGAACTGGAGCGGTTCCGCATCTGAGGCGTCGCAGAAGAACTTCGCGGACATCAACGCCGGTGCCACGAAGGTCGGCGACTACCTCGGCGACACCTCGCAGATCATCAACGATGCCGTCCACAACGTGTCCAAAACGGTCGTGGACAAGGCCAAGAACGTGCTCGACGCGATTCCGGACCGCAACACCGTCGGTGGCAGGACTTCTCAGCAGATCCGCAACATCATCGACTGTGCGTCCAAGACGCCGAGCGAAGACCAGATGATCGAGGTCTGCGGGTACTTCGGCATCGAGGTCGACAACGGTTGCACTGAGAGCGATACCTTTAAAACGAAGGTCGCGCAGGAATCGACGTCGTGGCTGGCCGGGACCTTCAAGCCCGACTTCGAGGAGAAGTACAACGCCGTCATCAAGATCTGCGATGACACCAAGAAGGCCGTGGACGACCACTGGAAGGTGTTGACGGACCACCTCGCCGGGGTGGAAGAAGACCCGTTCAAGAACCCCGGTGGCAAGGACGACGGCGGCCAGCCCGACGGTCAGCAGGGCGGCGGCAACAACGGTGGTGGCGGCACCCCGGGCGGCGGCGGTGGTGGCGGTGGCACCCCCGGCGGCGGTGGCGGGGGTGGTGGCGTCCCCGGTGGTGGCGGTGGCGGCACCGGTGCAGGGGGCGGCGGCGTCGGCCCGGACGGCGGCGGAATCCCCAAACCGCCGGAGGCGCCGGAGATGCCCAAGCCACCGGAGATGCCCATGCCTGGCGAAGGCGGGGCTGGTGGTGCAGGTGCCGGGGGCGAGAACGAGAAGGTCACCCTCGGCGAGGGCAAGGACGCGGTCAGCGTCGAGGCTCCGGGCGCAGACGGCAAGACCAAGGTCGAGTTGATGGGCCCCGACGGCCAGCCGAAGACCTACGAGGTCGACTTCGGCGGCCAGGGCGGTCCTGGGCAGCCGATGCCGGGGCAGCCGGGCGTTCCCGGGCAGCCGGTGCCCGGCGTGCCGGGCGGCGTTCAGACCATGCCCGCACCGGCGCCGGGCATGGGTGCCCCGGGCCAGGGCGGCGAAGGCGCCATCCCGGTGCAGCCCGGTGAGGACGGCAAGGCCGTGATCAACGAGGGCGACCGCACGATCACCCTCGAACGCACGCCGACCGGTGAGGTCAAGGTCAGCGTGGACAACGGCGGTGGTCAGCCGCCGCTGAACCAGACGATCGGGTTCGGGGGCGACCAGCCGAACGCGCCGATCGGCGGCCCGGAGGGCGTGCAGCCCGCCGAGTTCCGCGAGGCGTTCCGGGCGGAGCCGACGATGCCCGAGGCAGGCGTCAGCACGCCGCCGGCAGCAGGCACGGCGATGCCCGCACCCGACATGGGTGCTCCGCTGCCGCCCCCCGACGCCGGAGCGGGCTCGGCCATGCCGACCTACGACGGCGCAGGCTCCGCGATGCCCGGCTCCGACGGCGTGGGCACGATGCCTGCTCCTGGCAGCCCGGCACCAGGGATGGTGGATCCCACCGCGCCTGCGCCTACCACGGCTCAGGCCGCGAGCTTGTCGAGCTTCAGCCCGACCGGTGAAGGCGTGCAGAACTCGTTCGGCAGCGCCTCCGGCCAGCTGTTCGGCGACGGCCCGGGGCAGCCGGGAGCCCAGACCGGGTCTACTGGCCTTTCGTCGTTCGGTGACTCCGCGTCCAGCGATTCGCAGGGCGCTACCGGCCTGTCGTCGTTCGGAGGCGAAGCAGGGCAGGGACAGGGAAGCGGTCAGCAGAGCTCCCAGAACCCGAGCGCTGCCGCGGGCGGCGGCATGATGGGTGGCGGCATGATGGGCGCGATGGGCGGTGCGCACGGCGGCCAGCAGGGCGGCGAGCAGGAGCGCTCCAACTCCAGCCCGTGGCGCACCCAGGGGCAGCTGTTCGACGATGGCGTCCAGGCGTCCAACGTTCGCTTCCAGTCGGTGCTCGGTGAGGACCGGGATCGGTGACCAGTAGGTGGGGACGATGAGCGATTCGCCGAGCGAGGCTGTGCTCGCAGCCCGGCGGAAGTTCGATGAGATCAGCACGACCACGGCAGCGAAGCTCAGCGAGAGCGCTCAGCGCTCCATCGAGTCGAGCGAGAAGGCCAAGGAGTCGACGAAGAACTTCACTGAACGACTTCACAAACTGGAAGACAGAGTGCGCGACCTGATCGCGCAGCGGGATGCCGCCCGAGGGTCCGAGAAGGACAACGAAATCCAGGTCGGCTCGGAGGACGACGAAGAACCGCAGGATGAGATCGCCGTGGAGTACGCGGATCTCATCGCCAATTACCCCAGTCCGGAACCGGCAGGAGTCACCCCTGCTGCGGCATCGCCGGTCTCATCCGACTCCGCACAGGTGGGGCTGGGGGCGCAGGTGCCGCAAGGTGGGGCGGACCAGCAACAAGCAGACTCGCGTTGGCAAGTCCAGGCGGGGCGTTTCGGACGGCGGGACCAGCAGGTGAGTGCTCCTCAGCCGCCTCCGGTGCCGCCGAAACCACCGGCTGCGCCCAAGCCTGCGCCACGTCGTCAGCCTGCGTTCGACGATGACGACGACTACGAGAACCAGAGCTGGCTGAGGTGACGATCCGGGGCTGGAACTTTCGAGTTCCAGCCCCGGTTTGCGTTGTCAGCGCAATCCGCGTTTGAGCGGGGGGAGCAGGCCGAGCACGAGGGGAACGAGTGCGATCACCGCTGCGACCACCGAAATCGGGCGGATCACGTCGAACAACGAGGCCGCGGAGTTCAAGTAGGCGTTCGAAAGCTCGAAGTGGTTCTGGTAGGAGATTGCCCAGGTCGCGCTTCCACCCCAGTCCAGGGGGAATCCGAGGACCCCGAGCGCGCCCCCGAGCCAGGTGAGCAGGGCGCCGGTCCTCTTCTCCCGGAAGAGGTTCACCGCGCCGAAGATCAGGAGGCCGGTGGCGGCCAGGAACGCCAGACCAGCGACAACTCCAAGGATTACTGCCGGAACCGACACGAAGTCTTCGTCGCTCAGATCGCCAATAGACCTGATGACGAGCAGGACACCCAGGAATGCGAAGAACAGGCCAGCCGCGATGTTCAGGATCGCGGTCGTGATCGTCAGCGGCTTGTTCGGCTTGCCGACGGGTGGTTGTCCCGGGGCCGACGCGAAACCGGGCTGCTGAGGCTGCGCGAACTGACCAGCCTGCGGGTACTGCTGCTGGTAACCCTGTTGCGGGTAGCCGGGCTGTTGCGGGTAACCGGGCGGAGGCCCAGGTTGGTGCCCGTAGGGTGGCTGCGGTGAGGTCATGTTGGGGATTGTGACAGTTGGTCCCGCGCTTCCGGTCTCTCCTTTGCGTAGTTCCGCCAGATCCCGGTGATGTTGTTCGTTACCCTCGGCCCGTGCATCCTCAGCAGCCGGGCTCGTGGGGGCCTCCGCCTGGCGGCCAGTTTCCCCAGCAGCCGATCCAGCAGCCCTATCCCCAGACGCAACCCGGGTATCCCCAGGCGCAGCCGGGATATCCGCAGTTCCAGCAGCAACCGCCGCGGAAGAAGCGCGGGAAGCGCATCGGGCTGATCGTGGGCATCAGCCTCGGCGCGCTGGTGCTGCTCGGTGGCGGCGGCTATCTCGTGACGGCCTACATGAAGTACTCGAAGCCCGCCGGGGACCCGCCGACGAACGCTGCGCTGCCCGCCGAGTGTGACCTGGTCAGCGAGCAGATCCTGCAACGGCTGCACGTCACGAACCCCGATCCGACCATCATCGGAGAGGACCCGGAGAGCGGCCGTTCCACCTGCGGTTGGGGACCGACGGAGGGCCGCGACGGCAACAACGAGCGGACCCTGCGCGTCGACGTCCGGGACGTGTCGAAGGCCGCCGACGGAACCGGTGCGGCGGAGATGTTCGAGAGGTTCCGGGACAGCGGGTCGGGCGAGCTTCAGGAGCTGTCGGGTCTCGGTGACGAGGCTTTCCTCGTCGCCCGCGGACCTGGCGGCGCTTCGGAGGTGAACTTCCGCAAGGGGCAGAAGATCGTGACCGTCACCTACAGCGGCTGGGACAAGAACTTCCTCAGCAGCAGCACCAGGATCTCCCGAGCGGAATCCGGGCAAGCGGTCAAAACGGTCGCGAAAGAGCTCGTTTCCAAGCTCTGAGGCCTCGTGAGCGGCGATGGTCGCGCTTGCCACCATCGCCGCTCACGACCGCGCGGTTGTTTAAGCTCTGGCGGTGCAACCGCAACAGCCCGGGCAGTGGGGTCCGCAGAACCAGCAGGTCCCTCCGGGGCCGCAGTTCCAGCAGTGGCAGCAGGTTCCGAGGAAGAAGAGCCGGGCCGGGTGCATCACGCTCGTCGTGATCGGCATCGTCGTGCTGCTGGGCGTCGGGATCGTGGTCGGTGGTTACTTCTACTGGCGGCACGGGATCATCAACACCCCCGCTGGGGAGGAGCCCTCGGGCGAGAACGTGATCTCGCCGTGCGACCTGGTCAGCGAGGAGACCCTGCGGCAGCTGCGCACCACGAACCTCATCCACGGGTACGAGTCGGAGGACGGCAGCTCGGCGAGCTGCACGTGGCGGCCGACCAAGGGCCAGGACGGCAACAACGAGCGCTACCTGGACATCACCGTCTCCCGGGCGGTGTCGAGCGATCCCGAGGAAGCGGTTGCGGAGGCCGAGGAGACCCTCGAGAACTACCGGCAGACCGACGGCAAGCGCGCGGCGCGGGTGGTCGACGTCGAAGGCCCGTGGGACGAGGCGTTCCTGGCCACCGGGACCGAGGTGAAGCAGGCCCTGCTGGTCTTCCGCAAGGGCACCACGACGGTCTCGGTCGGCTACGACGGCTACGACAAGACCTACTGGTTCGAGGACGAGCGCATGCCCGCCGCCGACGCCGAGCGCAACGCCAAGGCAGCCGCCGAGGAGTTCGCCGCGGGCATCTGACCGGTCACGCCGCGGTGAGGGTGCCTCGGGTGTGGGTTTGGTCGATCTGGGTGCCCTTGATGTCCGTGGTCAGGAGGGCTTCTCCGCGGCGGTCTCCGGTCAGGGTGCTCAGGAAGTAGGCCGTGAGGAGGGCTTTGGTCGCGCGCTGGGTGGCGTACTCGGACTTGCCGTGGAGGACCAGCTGGGTCCAGTGGCGTCCTTCGGTGAAGCCGAGGTGGCTGGCCTTGGGCACGGTGCGCAGCTGCACCGCTCCTCCCCAGGCGCGGGCGATCGGTTCGGCGTTGGCCACCGCCGGGGTCAGCAGGTCGTTGCCCGCCGCGATGTGCAGGCCGGGCACCTTCACCCGGGCCGCGGCTTCCAGCGCGGACGGGCGGGTCTCGGCGGCCGCCAGGGTCGCGACCGCGCGGATCCGCTCGTCCTCGGCTGCGGCCAGGACCGCGCAGCCGCCGCCCATGGCGTGACCGGCGACACCCAGCTTCTTCTCGTCGACGCTGATCTCGCCCTCGCCGAGCCGGACCCCGACGGCGACGTCCAGCGCCGTGCGCAGGTCGGTGGCGAACATCCGGTGCGAGGCGAACACCCCGCGCTGGGTGGCGGGCGCGGCGACCACGAAGCCCCACGAGGCGAGGTGCCGCAGCAGGCCCAGGTAGCGGCGCGGCGGCTGCAGCCAGCCGTGGCCGAACGCGATCGCGGGCAGTCCCAGGCCGCTGCGCGGGGTGCAGACGATGCCGGGCAGGCCGACGAGAGCCAGATCACCGTGCAGGACGTCGTGCGGTCCGCGGCGGGACAGCTCTTCGAACGCGTTCTTCGCGGAGGGGGCCTTCTTGGCAGTGCGCGCCATGGTCAGCAACGGTAGCGGACCAGCGCGTGCGCGCGCGGTAGCCGCCGCGCGAGCGTTCCCCCGGCCGGGCCGATGCGAACAGGTTCAGACCATATGCAGTAGCTACGCTGGGCCGAGTGTGCGGCATCGTTGGTTACGTAGGACATCGCCAGGCGCTCGACGTGGTGCTCAACGGGCTCCGACGGCTCGAGTACCGGGGCTACGACTCGGCGGGCGTGGCAATGCTCGACGGTGCGGGCAGCCTCGCCGTGGAGCGCGCCGCGGGCGCGCTGTCGAACTTGGAGAAGCGGCTCGCTGAGGTCGACGGCGACCGGTTCGCCGGGCACAGCGGCATGGGGCACACCCGGTGGGCGACGCACGGCGCGCCGACCGACCGCAACGCCCACCCGCACCGCGACGCCACCGGGCAGGTGGCCGTGGTGCACAACGGCATCATCGAGAACTTCGCGGTCCTGCGCGCCGAGCTGGAAGCGTCCGGCATCGAGATGGCCAGCGACACCGACACCGAGACCGCGGCGCACCTGGTCGCCGCCGCCTACGCCGGTGGACCGACCGCCGGTGACCTCAGCGCCAGCGTCTGCGCGGTCGCCCGCCGCCTGGAGGGCGCCTTCACGCTGGTCGTCACGCACGCCGCCGAACCGGACAAGGTCGTCGCGGCGCGCCGGTCGTCGCCGCTGGTCGTCGGGGTCGGCGACGGCGAGCACTTCCTCGCCTCGGACGTTGCCGCGTTCATCGAGCACACCCGCGACGCGGTGGAGCTCGGCCAGGACCAGGTGGTCACCATCACCCGCGACGGCTACCGGGTGACCGACTTCGACGACGTCGAGGTCGAGACCAAGCCGTTCAGCGTGGACTGGGACCTGTCGGCCGCCGAGAAGGGCGGTCACGACTACTTCATGCTCAAGGAGATCGAGGAGCAGCCCGAGGCGCTGGAGAACACGCTGCGCGGGCACTTCGCCGACGGCGGCATCGTGCTCGACGAGCTGCGCCTCACCGAGCAGGACCTGCGCGACGTGGACAAGGTCTTCGTGGTCGCCTGCGGCACCGCCTACCACTCCGGGCTGCTCGCCAAGTACGCCATCGAGCACTGGTGCCGGGTGCCGGTGGAGGTCGAGCTGGCCAGCGAGTTCCGCTACCGCGACCCGGTGCTGGGCCGCGACACCCTGGTGGTGGCGATCTCCCAGTCCGGCGAGACCGCCGACACCCTGGAGGCGGTGCGGCACGCCCGCACCCAGCGGGCGCGCGTGCTGGCGATCTGCAACACCAACGGCGCGCAGATCCCGCGCGAGTCCGACGCGGTGCTCTACACCCACGCCGGGCCGGAGATCGGGGTCGCGGCCACCAAGACGTTCCTCGCCCAGATCGCGGCGAACTACCTGGTCGGGCTGGCCCTGGCGCAGGCGCGCGGCACGAAGTACTCCGACGAGGTGGCGCGCGAGTACGCCGAGCTGTCCGCGATGCCGGACGCGGTGCGCCGGGCGCTGTCCACCGTGGACCAGGTCCGCGAGCTCGGGAAGGAGCTGGCCGACTCCAAGGCGGTGCTGTTCCTGGGCCGCCACGTCGGGTACCCGGTGGCGCTGGAGGGCGCGCTCAAGCTCAAGGAGCTCGCCTACATGCACGCCGAGGGCTTCGCGGCGGGCGAGCTCAAGCACGGCCCGATCGCGCTGATCGAGGAGGGCCTGCCGGTGGTCGTGGTGATGCCGTCGCCGACCGGGCGCGCCCTGCTGCACGCGAAGATGGTGTCCAACATCCGGGAGATCCAGGCGCGCGGCGCGCGCACCATCGTGATCGCCGAGGAGGGCGACGAGACGGTGCGGCCCTTCGCCGACGAGCTGATCACCATCCCGGCGGTGCCGACCCTGCTCCAGCCGCTGGTGTCCACGGTCCCGCTCCAGGTCCTGGCGGCGGAGATCGCCCGGGCCCGCGGCTACGACGTGGACAAGCCCCGCAACCTCGCCAAGTCCGTCACCGTCGAGTGATCTCCACCGCGATTTCAGTGGGGTTTTCCAGCCTCGTTCTGCGTGGCGGTGCGGGTGGCGGAACCTCAGCGCCCGCCTGGCTGTGGGTGCCCTGACTGATGTATGAGCCGATACACGGCGTCAGGGCCGTCCTCGCCAGGCGAACGCTGAGAACCCGCGGCGGTGCCGGTTGCGAGGGTGGGTTATGCGCCTGCGGCGCATGCGACACCTGCCGGTCGGTGCCGGTCGCCCTTCGCGGCTGCGGTCCACGGGCAGGATGAACAAGTTCAATGGAAATCGGACCTGCGATTTCCATTGAAATCGCGCACCACCCGGTCCGGTGTGTCGTGCTCCGGACGTTCCGGGAGGGCGGTTTGAATGGGACCGTCGTCCCGGGGCTCCCGGGATGAGCGGTGCTGTTCGTCGTCGGTGGGGCTGCAGGCAGACTGTGCGAAATCTCGTCGGCGGTTTCGAGGGAGGACGCGATGCACGGAGTGTGGACGCCGGACCAGATCCGCGCCGCTGAGCAGCAGCTCTTCGCCCGGACGCCGGAACCGGTCGTGATGCGCCGAGCCGCCTACGCGGTCGCCGTGCACACCGCTCGCGTGCTCACCGAGATCACCGGCGGGGTCTCCGGTCGGCGGGTCGCGCTGCTGGTCGGGGCCGGGAACAACGGCGGCGACGCGCTGTGGGCCGGTGCCTTCCTCCGCCGCCGCGGGGTCGGCGTCACCGCCGTGCTGCTCGCCCCGGAGAAGGCGCACGCCGCCGGGCTCGCCGCGCTGCGGCGCGCGGGCGGCCGGGCGGTGCCCGCCGAGGGCTCCAGCGCGGACACCTCCGGGATCGGCGCGGAGGCGGCGGACGCCGTCGAGCGGGCCGACGTCGTCGTCGACGGGATCGTCGGGCTGTCCGCGCGCGGACCGCTGCGGCCGACCGCGGCCGAGCTGGTGCGGCGGGTCGTGGTGCCGGTGGTGGCCGTCGACCTGCCCAGCGGTGTCGACCCGATGACCGGTGCCGTCGACGGGCCTGCCGTGTCGGCCGACCTCACCGTGACCTTCGGCGGCCGCAAGCCGTGCCACGTGCTGGGGGCGGGCGCGGTGCACTCGGGCGAGGTCGAGGTGGTCGACATCGGGCTCGACGACCACCTGCCGGAGCCCGAGCTGCACGTGCTGCGACCTGCCGAGATCGGCGCGGCCTGGCCGGTGCCGGGACCGGACGACGACAAGTACAGCCAGGGCGTGGTCGGCGTCGCGGCCGGTTCGGCGACCTACCCGGGGGCTGCGGTGCTGGCCAGCGGGGCCGCGGTGCAGGCGACCGCGGGCATGGTCCGCTACGCCGGTCCGGCGGCCGACGTGGTGCGCTCGCGCTGGCCGGAGGTGGTGGCCACCGGCGCGGTCGGCGACGCCGGGCGGGTGCAGGCGTGGGCGGTCGGCCCGGGGATCGGCCTCGGGGCGAGCGGGCGCGACGTCCTGCAGCACGTCCTGGAATCCGGGCGGCCGGTGTGCGCCGACGCCGATTCGATCACCCTGTTCGCCAACGACCCGACGCTCTGGGACGCGCGGGACCCCGACGCCCCGCTGGTCCTGACGCCGCACGCGGGCGAGTTCGCCCGGCTGGCCGGGCAGGAGCCGGGCCCGGACCGGGTCGGGGCGGCGCGCGAGGTCGCCGCGCGCTTCGACGCGGTGGTGCTGCTGAAGGGCAACACGACGATCATCGCCGCCCCCGACGGCCGCGTGCTGGTCAACGACTCCCAGCACGCCTGGCCCGCCACCGCGGGCTCCGGCGACGTCCTGACCGGCCTGATCGGCGCCCTCCTGGCCAGCGGCGTGGAACCCTGGCTGGCCTGCGGCTACGCCGCCCACGTGCACTCCCTGGCCGCCGACCTGGCGGCCCACGGCGCCTCCGACGACCCGGCCGACCCGGGAGCCCCGATCGGCGCGTCCGCCCTCCTCGCGGCGGTCCCGCTGGCGATCCGCAAGCTCCGCCGAGCCGCCCTGACCTGATCCGGCCCCCGGCAGCAGCCTCCACGTGCTGCCGCGAACGCTGATGCCACCCCCACAGTCCGTGGCCACCAGCCCCCGAACCGCGACCACAGCCGCCGGAGGGGTGGTGACGACTGCTGCCGATCTCGGTCGCCGCACGCTGCGGAGGGACTGCTGCTGGGGCGTCGGAGGGGTGGTGGGGACTGCAGTAATGAGTCCGTCCGCTCGCCGCGGAGGGACCGCTGCGACGGCCGTGCGAGGGGTGGTGACGACTGCAATTTCGATTGAAATTGCCCACGTCGCCACTGGAGGCTCCGTCGAGAACGATGGCAATTTCGATTGAAATTGCAGCACACCCAAGCCGACCACCCACCGCTTTGAACCCAAACCCGGCCCCGCACCCCAACGGCACCTCTCCTCGCCAACCCCACCCCGCTATCACCACCGCACCCCAGGTGCCGCCCGCGGCCCCCGGGCAGTACGCCGATGGGGGTGCGGGGCTGTGTGCGACGATGACCGTGCCATGAGTGACCAGCCCGCGCACCGCGCCGACCTGCGCATCGACGTCGGCGCGATCCGCCACAACGTGAGGGTGCTCTCGGCGCGTGCCCGCGAGTCGGGTGCCCGCACGATGACCATCGTGAAGTCCGACGGCTACGGTCACGGCGCGGTGACCGTGGCGCGCGCCGCGCTCGAATCCGGCGCCGACTGCCTCGGCGTCGCCTCCCTCGACGAGGCGCTGCAGCTGCGCGCCGCCGGTATCACCGCTCCGGTGTTCTGCTGGCTCTACGCCGTCGGGGACGACTTCGCGCCCGCGATCGCCGAGGACGTCGAGCTGTCCGCGTCGTCGCTGGCGGTCCTCCAGCGGATCGAGGCGGCCGCCGCCGCGCAGGACCGCACCGCGCGCGTGCACCTCAAGATCGACACCGGGCTGTCCCGCAGCGGCTGCCCGGCCGACCTCTGGCCCGCGCTGGTGGAAGCCGCTGCGAACGCCGAGGCAGACGGGCACGTCGAGGTCGTGGCGGTGTGGTCGCACCTGGCCTGCGCCGACGAGCTCGGCCACCCCTCCATCGACCAGCAGGCCGAGCGGTTCCGGCGCGCGCACGAGCAGGCGCGCGCGGCGGGCCTGGACCCGATCCGGCACCTGGCCAACTCGGCCGCCGTGCTCACCCGCCCCGACCTGCACTTCGAGCTGGTCCGCCCGGGCATCGCCGTCTACGGGCTGGACCCGGTGCCGCAGGACGGCGACCACGACCTGCGCCCCGCCATGACGTTCCGCTCCTCGGTGGCGCTGACCAAGCGGATCGCGGCGGGCGAGAGCGTCTCCTACGGCCACACCTGGACCGCGGACCGGTCCACCGGGCTGGCGCTGGTGCCGGTCGGTTACGCCGACGGCGTGCCGCGCACCCTGTCCGGCCGGATGTCGGTGTGGCTGGCGGGCAAGCGGCGCCCGGTGGTCGGCCGGGTCTGCATGGACCAGCTGGTGGTGGACTGCGGCGACGACGAGGTCCGCGAGGGCGACGAGGTGCTGCTGTTCGGTCCGGGCGACCGCGGCGAGCCGACGGCGGCGGAGTGGGCCGACACGATCGGCACCATCCACTACGAGATCGTCACCGGCATGTACCGCCCGCGGGTGACGCGCACCGTCGAGGACGACCTGGAGGCACCATGAGCCTCCGCCCGGCCGCAGATCCCGCGCGTTTCCCCTGCTCAAGTGTCGTGAGTGCTTTGCGGGGCTATAGCACCACGAAGTACTCACGAGCTGACGTGGCGGATCTCGTGCGGTCCGGCGCCGGGCGTTCGCGGCTGGGGGCGGCGTGAAACCGGTCTGGCAGGCGCTGGCCTGGACGAGCGGTGTGCTGGGTGCCGCGATCACCGGCGCCGCGGTCGGCGTCGTCGCGCACAGCACGAGAGTCGCCGCGAAGCGCAACCCGGACGACCCGCACGCCGACGAGCCGCTGGGGCGGCTCCGCCCGGACCGGCAGTCCACCGTGGCCGCCGACGACGGGGTTCCGCTGGCGGTGCAGGAGATCGAGCCCGCCGACGGCGGGGAGCCGGAGCTGACCGTCGTGCTGGTGCACGGGTTCGCGCTCGACTCCCGCTGCTGGCACTTCCAGCGCCGCGACCTGCCCGAGCTCACCGACCCGCGGGTCCGGGTGGTGCAGTACGACCAGCGCAGCCACGGCCGCTCCGGGCACTCCTCCAAGCGCAACAGCACCATCGAGCAGCTCGGCCGGGACCTCGACGCGGTGCTGCGCGCGATGGCGCCGAAGGGCCCGATCGCGCTGGTGGGGCACTCGATGGGCGGCATGACGATCATGGCGCTGGCCGAGCAGCGCCCGGAGCTGTTCCGCGACCGGGTGCGCGCGGTGGCGCTGATCGGGACCGCGGCCGATTCGGTCGGCGCGGCCGGGCTGCCCCGCACCTGGCTCTCGCGCGTCAACCCGGTGCCTCGCGGGCTGGCGCTGCTGTCCAGCGTCCAGCCCGACCTGGTGGAGCGCACCCGGCGGGTCGGCGACAAGATCACCTGGAGCCTGGTCCGCTCGCTGGCGTTCGGGGACCGCGCGATCTCGCCCGCGGTGGTGGACCTGGTGGCGGAGATGATCGGGGCCACCACGGTCGAGGTCGTCACCGACTTCCTGGAGACGATCGGCCTGCACGACCGCAAGACCGCGCTCGCCGCGCTGCGGACCTGCGAGGTGCTGGTGCTCAGCGGGGACGCCGACCGGGTCACCCCGTTCTCCCCGCACGCCGAGGTGCTGGCCGCCGAGCTGCCGGACGCGACGTTGGTGCGCGTCGAGGGCGCGGGTCACCCGGTGATGCTGGAGCGGCCGGAGTTGGTCACCGAGCAGTTGACCGCGCTGCTGCGCAGGGCGGTCGGGAAGTGAGTGCTGCGTTGCGGACTGCGGAGTTCCCGAAGGAATCCGACACGCTGGAGTTCGGCCGTCGGCTGGGCGCCGTGCTGCGCGCCGGCGACCTGGTGCTGCTGGACGGCCCGCTCGGCGCGGGCAAGACCGTGCTCGCGCGGGGGATCGCGGCGGGCATGGGCGTCACCGGCCGGGTCACCTCGCCGACGTTCGTGATCGCGCGGGTGCACCGGCCGGAGTCCGGGGACGGCCCGGTGCTGGTGCACGTCGACGCCTACCGGCTGGGCGGGCTGGACGAGATCGACGACCTGGACCTGGACACCGACCTCACCGAGGCCGCCGTGGTGGTGGAGTGGGGCGAGGGCCTGGCGGAGCGGCTCGCCGACAGCCACCTGCTGCTGCGGATCCGCCGCCGCCCCGACGACGTCCGCGAGATCACCCTGGAACCGCACGGGGAGTCCTGGGACGCGCGGCTGGCCGAACTGCTCGGCCGGTGAGCGAGTTCTTAGCCGGGATCCCCGGGCCCCTCGCGCTGATCGCCGCCGCGGCGGTGCTGTTCGCCGAATCAGGCTTGGTGGTCGGGGTGTTCCTGCCCGGTACCGGCACCGTCCTGGCGCTCGGCCTGCTGGCCGGGCAGGGCGTGGTCGAGGTGTGGCTGGCCGCGGTCTGCGCCTCCGCCGCGACGGCGCTGGGCTGCCAGCACAGCTTCTACCGGGGTCGCCGCGGCGGCCTGCTGCGCCGCGAGCTCGTGAAGCGGTTCGGGGAGGAGCGGCTCACCCGACTGGAGTCCTCATTGGACGGACGCGCTGAGGTGACGGTGGCGGTGTCGCAGTGCTTCGCGGCCGTCCGCACCCTGGTACCCCGACTCGCGGCGCGCACGGACATGACCCACCTCCGCTTCACCCTCTGCAACCTCCCGGTCGCCATCACCTGGGCGACGACCCTGGTCCTCCTCGGCGCCTGGTCCGGCGACGCCTACGAGCGCGTGGAAACCCTGGCGGGCCTGGCCGGGCTCCCCGTCCTGGCCGTCGCCGCGGCGGTGGCGCTGGGGATCTGGTGGCTCCGCCGCCGGAACCGCATCCGCGCCTGAGGTACCCGGTCGACGCCCGTGAGCGTTTCTGGGGCTATAGCACCACAAAACACTCACGGGCAGCTGAGCGTCACGGGATGCGGGTGGCGGTGCCGGTGACGCGGATGCGGTCGTGGTCCGGTGCGACCTCGACGTCGAGGACGCTGGGACGGCCCATGTCGTCGCCCTGGTGGATGCGGAACGTCGTCGGCGGGGTGATCAGGCCGAGGTGCTTGAGGTAGCCGCCGAAGGCCGCCGCGGCCGCGCCGGTCGCCGCGTCCTCCACCACGCCGCCCGGCGGGAACGGGTCGCGGGCGTGGAAGAGCACCGGGCTCTCGCGCCAGACCAGCTGCAGCGTCGTCCAGCCCTGGTCGGACATCAGCTTGCCGAGGCGGTCGAAGTCGTACGACAGCGCCGCAAGCTTGTCCCTCGTGGACACCGCGAGGACGAGGTGGTCGTTGCCGCCGAAGGCGATCCGGGGCGGCAGGGCCGGGTCGAGGTCGTCGCGGGACCAGCCGAGCGCGGCCAGGGCCTCGTCGAGGACCGCGGGCTCGACCTCGCGGATCGAGGTGGGGACGCTGGTCAGCGTCGCGGTGTGCCGCCCGGAGTCGTCGACCTGGGTGTCCACCGGCACCGGCCCGGCCTGCGTGTGCAGCTCGAACCTCCCGGCGCCGTCGCGTTCGGCGAGCGCGACGGCGGTGGCGATCGTCGCGTGCCCGCAGAAGGTGACCTCGGCCTTCGGGCTGAAGAACCGGATGTCGTGCTCGCGGTCGCCGCGGGGGAACAGGAACGCGGTCTCGGAGTACCCGAGGTCCGCGGCGATCGCCAGCATCTCCGCATCGGTCAGCCCGACGGCGTCGAGCACCACCCCCGCCGGGTTGCCGCCGCGCGGATCGCTGCTGAACGCGACCAACCGTGCTATTCCCGCCTCTCCGCGATTCTCAGTGGTGGTTGCGTTGGGGGTGTTGTCTTGCGTTGTGGGGGTTTCTTGTGGCTGGGTTGCGTCACGGTCCCCTGAGGTGCGGTTGGGTGGGACTGAGGTTGGCGCGCGGTCGTTCATGCCGCCTCCAGCGCAGGCACCCACCGGCTTATTCCCCGTGCCGCGATCATGGGCTGAAACCCCCTGAGATCGGGGAAATCTGGGACCGCGGCTCCGCTCCTTGGGGCGAGGGACCCGCGATTTCAATGGAAATCGGATGTCCGACTTCCATTGAAATCGCACCAACCCCGGTCGGACCAACCCCGGTCGGACCCACCCCGGTCGGAGGGCCGGGGTCGGAGGGGTGCGGTCGGAGGGGGTGCGTTGGGTGTCGGCAGGTGGTCTGGAGGTCCTGGCGAGCCGCAGTTTCACTTGAAACTGCAGTTTCCCCGCACGGGGGAGCACAGTTTCAAGTGAAACTGCAGGCGGGAACGGCCGGGGTCAGGCGGTGTTGCTGACTCGGAGCTCCTCGGAGAGGTCCTTGGCCAGGCGCTGCATCAGGGGGATGACCTCGTCCGTCGAGATGCGGGTCATGCGACCTTCCGGGCCGCTGATCGAGATCGCCGCGCCCGCCGGGGCTCCTGGGACCGCCACCGCGTAGCAGCGGACGCCGACCTCCTGCTCGCCGTCGTCGAGGGCGTAGCCCTGCTGGCGGATGCGGGCCAGCTCCTCCTGCATCGACTCGACGGTGGTGATGGTGCGCTCCGTCTGCGGGTGCATCGTCGTGCGGGACAGCAGCTGGGCCACGGTGTCCGGCGGCATGGTGGCCATCACCGCCTTGCCGACCGCCGTGGCGTGCGCGTCCACGCGGCGGCCGACCTCGGTGAACATCCGCATCGAGTGCTGCGAGGGCACCTGCGCGACGTAGACGATCTGCTCGCCGTCGAGGACCGCCATGTTGGAGGTCTCACCGGTCGCCTCGGTGAGCTCGGCCAGGTAGGGGCGGGCCCAGGAGCCGAGCGCGCGGCTGGCGGTCTCGCCGAGGCGGATCAGCCGGGGGCCGAGCGCGTAGCGGCGGGACGGCTGCTGCCGGGCGTAGCCGTTGCTCACCAGGGTGCGGATGATCCGGTGGATCGTCGGAAGCGGCAGGCCGGACTTCTCGGCCAGCTCGGACAGGGCGACCTCACCACCGGCGTCGGCCATGAGTTCGAGCAGCTCGAAGGTGCGTTCGACGGACTGCACCCCGCCGCCCTGGCTTGCCCGCTGCGGGCCAGTGGTCATCGCAGAACTCCCTCTTCGCCCCTTCGGCCTGCGCCGAAGTCTAGTCCGTGATGGGTGCTACAGCTCATGTTGCTTCGAACGCTATATGGAAACTAACATCCACGATGCAGAAAAACATTACGGGCGTACCGCAAGCGGAACGGCCGCCGCGCAGCCTCGGGTGCGCGACAGCCCGCCACGCGGCAAGGTGAGCCATCAGCCACCGTCTGGAACCCGGCAGCAGAAAGAGGTGGACTTCTCATGTCCGAAACGGCAGCAGGAGTGCAGGTGCTCGGCGGCGCCGTCGAGCGCGGGGACGAGATCCTCACCAAGGAAGCGCTCGAGTTCGTGGCCGGTCTGCAGCGCGCCTTCGGCGCTCGCCGCGACGAGCTGCTCGAGCGTCGCAAGCAGCGCCGCGCGGAGGCCGCCGCCAAGGGGCGGCTGGACTTCCTCGAGGAGACCCGGCACATCCGCGAGGGCGACTGGAAGGTGGCCGCGCCGCCGGCCGACATCGCCGACCGCCGCGTGGAGATCACCGGCCCGACCGACCGCAAGATGGCGATCAACGCGCTGAACTCCGGCGCCAAGGTCTGGCTGGCCGACCTCGAGGACGCCAACACCCCGCACTGGAGCAACGTCGTCTCCGGCCAGGTCAACCTCTACGACCTGGTGCGCAAGCAGATCGAGCTGACCACCCCGAAGAAGACCTACAAGCTGCGCGACGACATCAAGCACGCGGTGCCGCTGGTGCGCCCGCGCGGCTGGCACTTCGACGAGAAGCACATCCTCGTCGACGGCAAGCCCACCGTCGCCGCCTTCGTGGACTTCGGCCTGCACTTCTTCCACAACGCCAAGGAGCTGCTCAGCCGCGGCAGCGGGCCGTACTTCTACCTGCCGAAGATGGAGAGCCACCTCGAGGCGCGGCTCTGGAACGACGTCTTCACCCATGCGCAGAAGGAGCTCGGCATCCCGCACGGCTCGGTGCGCGCCACGGTGCTGATCGAGACCTTCCCGGCCGCGTTCGAGATGGAGGAGATCCTCTACGAGCTGCGCGACCACTCCGCGGGCCTCAACGCCGGTCGCTGGGACTACCTGTTCAGCGTCATCAAGACCTTCCGCGACTCCGACAAGTACATCCTGCCGGACCGCAACGCCGTCACCATGACCGCGCCGTTCATGCGCGCCTACACCGAGCTGCTGGTGCGCACCTGCCACAAGCGCGGCGCGTTCGCCATCGGCGGCATGGCCGCGTTCATCCCGACCAAGGACCCGGCCACCAACGAGAAGGCGATGGCCAAGGTCCACGACGACAAGAAGCGCGAGGCCGGTGACGGCTTCGACGGCTCCTGGGTCGCCCACCCCGGCCTGGTGCCGATCTGCTTCGAGGAGTTCGACGCGGTGCTGGGCGACAAGCCCAACCAGATCGACCGCACCCGCGACGATGTCGCGGTGACCGCCGACCAGCTGCTCGCGGTCGCCGAGACGCCGGGTGAGAAGACCATCGAGGGTCTGCGCGCCGCGGTCGACGTGGGTGTCCGCTACATCGTGTCCTGGCTGGGCGGCAACGGTGCGGCGGCGATCCACAACCTGATGGAGGACGCCGCGACCGCGGAGATCTCCCGGTCGCAGATCTGGCAGTGGCTGCACAACGACGTGGTGCTGGCCGGTGGCGAGCGGGTCACCGCGGACCTGGTGCGCGAGACGCTGGCCGACACCGAGAAGCAGCTGCGCGCGGAGGAGGGTTTCCCGGTCGAGAACCTGGGCCGGGCGGTCGAGCTGTTCGAGCAGGTGGCGGTGGCCGACGAGTTCGTCGACTTCCTGACGCTGCCCGCCTACGAGCAGATCGACTGATCGAACTGCGGCGACAGGGGCCGTGCGCCATCCGGGGGCGCGCGGCCCCGTCGCCGCAGCCGAGCTGGGCAGCCGGGGACGCCTCCCGGCTGCCGTACCGAAGGGAGCGCAAGTGGCCAGAACCTCGCTGGAGACCGCCGAGGTCAACCGTCGGCTCGCCCGGCTTTCCGCGGTGGACGAGCACATCGCCGCCACCTACCCGGGAGCGCGGGCGGTGCGGCAGCCGGTGCACACCTGCTACGTGCCGGCGAACAAGGTCGACGCCGACACGGTGCGGCTGTGGGAGCGGGAGGCGCTGGCCGCGCTCGACCGGGACGCGGCCCGGCCGGAGGACCTGACCGAGATCCTCGGCCTGGACGCCGAGATCGCCCGCGCCGTGCACCCCAGGGTGCGGGCCAAGCTGCAGAACTCCCCGGTGGAGGACCTGCGCATCGACTTCGAGGACGGCTACGGCCGCCCGGGCGACGAGGTGGAGGACGCCGACGCCGAGCGCACCGCCGGGGTGGTCGCGGGCTGGCTGCGCGAGGGCACCGCCCCGGCGAACTTCGGGCTGCGCGTGAAGTCCTTCGACACCCCGGAGCTGCGCGCCCGCTCGGTGCGCACGCTGGACGTCTTCCTCACCGCGCTGCTGCGCGAGCACGGCGGTCTGCCCGACGGGTTCCTGCTGACCTTCCCGAAGGTCGTCGACGTCGCGCAGGTCGAGGTGTTCGTCGAGTTCCTGGCGCTGCTGGAGCAGCAGCTGGGCCTGCCGGAGCGGGCGCTGGGCTTCGAGATCCAGGTGGAGACCACCCAGTCCATCGTGGACTCCGAGGGTCGCCTCGCGCTGCCGCGCTTCCTGCGCGCGGGCGCCGGTCGGGTCACCGGCCTGCACTTCGGCACCTACGACTACACCGCCAGCTGCGGCCTGACCGCCGCGCACCAGCACCTCGCGCACCGCGCCTGCGACTTCGCCCGCCACGTGATGCAGGTGTCGGCGGCGGGCACCGGGGTGTTCCTCTCCGACGGCTCGACGAACGTGCTGCCGGTCGGCGACCAGGTCCACCACGGCTGGCGCACCCACTACGAGCTCACCCGCCGCTCCCTGGAGCACGGCTTCTACCAGGGCTGGGACCTGCACCCGGCGCAGCTGGTGACCCGCTACGCGGCGGTGTTCGCGGCGTTCCGCGACTCGGCGCCCGCGGAGGCGGCCCGCCTGGCGGCCTACACCTCGGCCAGCGGCGGGGCGGTCCTGGACGAGCCCGCGACGGCCCGCGCGCTGGCGGCGTCCTTCGTCCGAGCCCTGGACAACGGCGGCATCGACGCGGCCGAGGTCGAGCAGATGACCGGCCTGCCGGAAGCGGAGATCCGCAAGCTCGGCAGGCTCTGACGACTCCGCGCGCACTCCCCGCTTGACCGGCGGGGAGTGCGCGCGAACGATCCCGGCATGACCGTTGTCCAGGTGGCGACCTGCCAGTTCCCGGTGAGCGCGGACATCCGGCACAACGCCCGGCACATCGCCCGGCAGCTGCGCGCGGCGGCACGGCGGGGCGCGGACGTGGCCCACTTCCCGGAGGGCGCGCTGTCCGGGTACGCGGGCGTCGACTTCGACGGCTTCGCCGGGTTCGACTGGGAACTGCTCCGCTCGGCCACCGCCGAGCTGATGGACCTGGCCCGCGAGCTGGGGATCTGGGTGGTGCTGGGCTCCGCGCACCAGCTCTCCGGCGACCGCAAGCCGCACAACAGCCTCTACGTGATCGACGCCGCCGGTACGCTCGTCGACCGCTACGACAAGCGGTTCTGCTCCGGGCCCCCGGACGGCTCCGCCGGCGATCTCGCGCACTACAGCCCCGGCGACCACCTCAGCACCTGGGAGATCAACGGGATCCGCTGCGGGGCGCTGATCTGCTACGACTACCGCTTCCCCGAGCTGTACCGGGAGTACCGGAAGCTGGGCGTGCAGCTGGTGTTCCACTCGTTCCACGCGGGCAACGTCCCGCCGGAGCGGGTGGCGGCGATCGAGTCCGCGATCGGACCGGAGCTCCGCGGCGTCAACCGCGCACCGACCCTCACCTTCCCCGGCGTCACGATGCACCCGTCGATGACGGCGGCCGCGGCCAGCAACCACGTGTGGATCAGCTGCCCGAACTCGTCGGCCGCGGAGAGCCTGTGGCCCGCGTTCTTCGTCCGCGCCGACGGCGTCACCACCGGGCGGCTGCGCCGGAACGCGCCCGGCGTGCTGATCTCCGAGGTGGACACCGGAGCGGACCTGTACGACTCGACCGCCGCGTGGCGCGACCGGGCGATCGCCGGTGTCCTGCACAGCGGCGAGGTCGTCGACGACGTCCGCTCGCGGGACCGGACCTCGCTGTGACCGTCCCACGTCGTGGGCCGGAGGTGGACAGGGCGTGTTCGGTGTGCGCCGATGGGGTCATGCGGATCAGGGGCGCTGTGTTGCAGGAGTGCGGTCGTCCGGGGCCTTGGGCCGAGTCCCGGCCGCTGGCGGTCGCGGAGCTGGAGCTCGACGAGCCCGGGCCGGGCGAGCTGCTGGTGCGGCTGGAGGCCGCCGGGGTGTGCCACTCGGATCTGTCCGTTGTGGACGGAAATCGGGTGCGGCCGGTGCCGATGCTGCTCGGGCACGAGGCCTGCGGGGTGGTCGCGAAGGCCGGGCCGGGTGTTGATCTCGCCGAGGGGCAGCGGGTGGTCCTGTACTTCGTGCCCCGGTGCGAGGAGTGCGACGCCTGCCGGGCCGGTGGGCGGGTGCTGTGCTCGCCGGGGTGGGCCGCCAACGGTGCGGGCACGCTGCTCTCCGGTGCCCGCCGGTTGCACTGGGACGGGCAGGACGTGCACCACCACTGCGGGGTTTCCGGGTTCGCCACGCACGCGGTGGTGGACCGGCACTCGGTGGTGCCGATCGGCGACGACGTTCCGCCGGACATCGGTGCGCTGCTCGGCTGCGCGGTGCTGACCGGCGGCGGCGCGGTGAAGAACGCCGGTCGGCTGGAACCCGGCGAGGACGTCACGGTCGTCGGCGTCGGCGGGGTCGGGATGGCCGCGGTGCTGGTCGCGCTGGCCTGCGGGGCCGGGCAGGTCACGGTGGTGGATCCGTTGCCGGGCAAGCGTTCTCGCGGACTGGAGCTGGGCGCGGCGAAGGCGCTGACGCCGGAGGAGGCGGTCGGCTCCGGGCACCGGAGCTCGCTGGTGGTCGAGGCCAGCGGCAACGCGCGGGCGTTCGAGACGGCTGTGTCGGTGACCGCCCCGGGCGGGCGCACCGTGTCGGTCGGGCTGGCCTCGCCGGAGGCGCGCAGCAGCATCTCGCCGCTGGCGCTGGTCAGCGAGACCCGCACGATCATCGGTTCGTTCCTGGGTTCCGGGCTGCCCGCGCAGGACATCCCCGAGTACGCCGACCTGTGGCGCGCCGGGAAGCTGCCGGTGGACCAGCTGGTGTCGGGCACGATCGACCTGGACGACATCAACCGCGCGATGGACGAGCTCGCCGCGGGCCGCGCGATGCGCCAGGTGATCCGCTTCTCGTGAGTGCGAAAACCGGCTCCAGGCGGTTTTCGCACTCACGACCCCTGCGCGACGGCGGAGCCCGAGTCTCGCGACCGCCGTCGATTACCCGCGAGGTAGTGCGCGGACCGCGCGGGACCGGCTAGCGTCGGAGCATCCGCACTCGCTCTTGGGGGATCACATGGCCGAGAAGTCCCACGCCGACATCGTCGCCGCGCTCGCCGACCGGCTGGGCGAGAACCAGGTCTTCGGCGAACCGGTGCAGCAGGGCGACACCACGCTGTTGCCGGTGGCGAGCATCCGCATCGGCGGCGGCAGCGGCGTGTCGGTGCGCCCGGCCGGGGCGTTCGCGGTCTCGGCGGACGGATCGGTGGCCTGGCACCCGGCGGTCAGCGTGAACCGCATCGTCTGGGGCGGTCAGCTCGCCCTGGCGGCGGTGCTCGTCGCCGTCGCGATCGCCTTCCGCCGCAAGCGCTGAGCAGCTCCGGTCGTGAGTGCGGAGACCGGCTGGAGCCGGTTTTCCCGCTCACGAGCCTCAGGCGGTGGTGGTGCGGGGGTCGACGCCGGACCAGGTGATCAGGTTCGCCGCCACCTCTTCCACCGTCGGGCGGGACTTCGGGTCCGGGGCGAGGCAGGCGTCGACGGTGCGGGACAGCGCCGCGGGCAGGCGGCGGTGGGTGCGCAGCGGTGCCGCGACCCGGTCGCGCTGCGGGTAGTAGCGGGTGCCGTTGGTGCTGTGCTCGCGGTGCGAGACGTCCGCCCACGGGGTGGTGCCGGACAGCGCCTCGTACAGCGTGATGCCCAGGCCCCAGGTGTCGGCCGCCGGGGTCATCTCCTCGCCCGCGGCCTGCTCCGGCGAGAGGTAGTCGAACGTGCCCGCCGAGCTCCGCTCGCCGATGCGGCAGCTCAGGCTGAGGTCGAGCAGCACCGCGCGGCCGCCCACCTCGACGATGTTGGACGGCTTCACGTCCAGGTGCACCCAGCCGCGGCGGTGCAGGTAGGTCAGCACCGAGCACAGCTGGATGCCCAGCACCGCCGCGTCGATCGGCCGCAGCCTGCCGTGCTCGTCGATCAGGTAGCTCAGCGTGTGCCCGGGCAGGGTTTCGGTGATCACCACCGGCCGCGCGGGCTCCGCGGTCTGCACGATCTCGTAGCCGCGCACCAGGTGCGGGTGCGTGAACTGGGTCAGCAGCACGCCCTCGTTGCGCAGCCAGCCCACCGCGCGCTGGTCGTCGGCGCGCTCCGGGCGGACCGTCTTCGCGACGCAGCGGCAGGACCGCTCCTCGCTCCAGACGTCGTAGACGTCCAGGCGGCTGCCGCGGCGCAGGTGGTCGACGACCTTGTACCCGGGCGCGAGGAGCTCACCCGGTGCCAGCGGCGCTTCCCCCGCACCCCACTCCTGGTCCGGTTCGCCGTAGTAGTACGAGCTCAACGAGTCGATCAACACCGGCGCTGCGATCAGCTGTGACTGCGGCGCCGGTAGTGGCCGCGGCTGCTGTCCCGGCGACGGCGGTAGTTGTCGCTGGAGTCCCGACGGCGCCGGTAGTCGTCGCTGCTGTCCCGACGGCGCCGGTGGTCGCTGCTGTCGTAGCGCCGACGCCGGTGGTCGTCGCTGGAGTACCGACGCCGGTGCCCGCTGCTGGAGTGGCTGCGGCTGTGGTGCTTGGCCGGGGACACCATCTTGAACAGCTTGGAGAGGTCCATCGCTCCCACGCTCCCGGATCGTTCGGCGGGCGCGTCGGCGCGCCCCTGTGATCATTGTTCCGGGATTCCGGCGCGGGGTCGAGGAGTTTTAGCCGTTTCGTGGGTACGAAGCGCTGCAGATCGCCAGTGCTATTAGCCGTTGCACGGCCCGTTCCCGGCGAGAACGCCGTGAACGGGCCGTTCTCAGCAGGTCACAGCGGCTGCTGGACCGCGGCCGCGGCGTCGACGATGCCGTAGCCGTACAGCGGGGTGAACAGTCCGCGAGCACCCACCACCGGCGTGCGGGCGGTGCGCATCAGCGCCTGCTCGATGCCGTCGGCGTTGCGGCCCTGCGCGCCGAGCAGCGCCGCGACGCCCGCGACGTGCGGGGCGGCCATCGACGTCCCGGCCAGCGAGTCGTAGTCGCTCTGCCCGCAGTCCGGCGAGCCCGTGCCGCGCGGGACCGGCGCCCAGACGTCGCCGTCGCAGCCCTGCAGCGAGGAACCGCCCGGGGCGGCAACGGCTTTGGTGTCCAGCTTGATGCCGAGGTTGGAGTACACCGAGTGCAGTTCGGCCGGGTCGGTCGCCGCGACGCACAGCGCGCCGGGCTCCCAGGACGGGGTGTCGCACAGCGGCGCGGTCTCGTTGCCCGCGGAGGCGACCACGACCACGCCCTTCTCCCGCGCGTAGGCGATGGCGTCCTTGGTCTCGGTGGTCAGCCCGAGCAGCGTCAGCACTTGCGAACCGGGTAAGGCGCCCAGGCTGAGGTTGATCACGTTCGCGCCGTTGTCCGCCGCCCAGCGGATGCCCGCGCCGATCTCCGCGAAGCTGCCGGAACCGCCCTCCAGCGCCTTGACCGGCATGATCCGCGCGTCCGGCGCGACCCCGGCGATGCCGGTGCCGTTGCCCGTCACCGCCGCCGCGATGCCCGCGACGTGCGTGCCGTGGACGTCGGCGGGCTGGCCGACCCCGTCGACCCCGCGCCAGTCGCCGTTGCCGCACGGCGCCGGGCGTTCGCCGCAGCCCGCGAAGGTGGCGCCCGGCACCAGCTTCGGCGCCAGCTCGGGGTGCCCGAGGTCGACGCCGGTGTCCACCACGGCGATGACCTGGCCCGCTCCGGTGCTGGTCGCCCAGGCCTCCGGCGCGCGGAGCTGCGCGAGCCCCCACTGCTTCTCGCTGAGCGGGTCACCGGCCTGCTGCGCGGTGGCGGTGCTCTGGGTGGCCAGGACGGACAACCCGACCAGTGCGGCGGTCATCAGGGCCCGAATCCGCATCGCGTCTCCCAACGTCGGCACATCGTTGGCCGGATCAACGAATGCCGACCGCGGCCCGATGCGTCCGAGGCGGAAGAACGGCCGTTCGGCGCAGCGAGTTCCGACGAGTGGAGCACGTCGCAGGTCGGGGCCCGTGAGTGCTTTCCGGTGCCATAGCCCCACGAAGTGCTCACGGACCCCGACCTGCACAAAGGCACCCCCGGCCTGGGACGGCCGGAGGTGCCTTCCGGGGGCGCTCAGCGCACGGACTCCGAGGAAAAGTCCTCCTTCGCGGACTTGCGCGGTTCCGGGACCGGGCCGGGGGCTTCGCCCGGGGCGGTGGCGATCACCGCGACCGTGTCGCCGCCCACCGTCGCCTCGGACTCCGCGGGCTTCTTGCGCCAGGCGTTGAACAGCAGGTTCAGCAGCAGGGCCGCGATGCAGCCGGTGCTGATGCCCGAGTCGAGCACGGTCCGCAGCGCGGACGGGAAGTGCTCGTAGAAGTGCGGCGCGACCACCGGGATCAGCCCGATGCCCAGCGCGCCGGCCACGATCAGCGAGTTGAACGGGTCGGCCAGGTCGGACTTGCCCAGCGTGCGGATGCCGCTGGTGGCCACCGAGCCGAACAGCACCAGCGCGGCGCCGCCGAGCACCGGCTGCGGCACCAGCGAGACGACCGCGCCGACGATCGGGAACAGGCCCAGCAGCACCAGCACACCACCGGCGGTCGCGACCACGTACCGGCTGCGCACCCGGGTCAGCGCCACCAGGCCGATGTTCTGCGCGAAGGCGCTGCAGGTGAACCCGCCGAACACGGCGCTGAGCGCGCTGCCCGCGCCGTCCGCGCGCAGGCCCGCCGCGATGGTCCGCTCGTCGGCGGGCCGGTCCACGATCTCGCCGAGCGCCACCATGTCCGCGGTGGTCTCCATCATCGCCACCAGCATCACGATGCAGATCGAGATGGTCGCGGTGAGGTCGAACATCGGCGCGCCCAGCGCGAACGGCACGGGCAGGTTGAACACCGGCGCCGACTCGAAGGTGGTGGTGTTGATCATCCCCATCGGCCAGGCGATCAGGGTGCCCGCGACCAGGCCGATGAGCAGCGCGATCCGGTTCCAGAAGCCCTTCAGGAAGCGGTTGAACAGCAGCACCAGGACGAACGTCACCGCGCCGAGCGCGATCTTCTCCGGTGCGGCGTAGTCGGGAGCGCTCGAATCGGTCCCGGCGATCCACTTGATGCCCACCGGCATCAGCGCCAGACCGATGAGCGTGATCACGGTCCCGTTGACCACCGGCGGGAAGAACCGCACCATGCGGGAGAAGTAGGGGGCGATCAGGAAGGCCAGCAGGCCCGCGATCAGCACCGACCCGTAGATCACCGACAGCGACTGCTGCTGACCCTGCTGCGCGACGATGGCCAGCATCGGCGCGACCGAGCCGAACGTGACGCCGTTGACGAACGGCAGCCGGGCCCCGATCTTCCAGATGCCCAGCGACTGCAGCATGGTGGCCAGACCCGCGGTGAACAGGCTCGCCCCGATCAGCAAGGTCATCTCGATCGGCGGCAGGCCCATCGCCTCGCCGACGATCAGCGGGGGCGCCACCACACCGGCGTACATCGCCGCGATGTGCTGGACGCCGTACGCCATCATGCGTACCGGGGGCATCACCTCGTCCACCGGGTGGACGTCGGTGGGTTTTCCGTTGCGGGTGCCGCGGTTGCGACGGGTCTTGAAGAGGGCCATGGGTGACTCCTGGGCCGCAGGATCAGATCAAGTCACTATCAATGCCGGGAATTTTCTTCTTGTTGCCGGGAAATCAACTTTCTTTCCACAGTGGATCTGCGGAGTTTCCGAGCGGCTGCCCGGAGTTCGGGTAGCAGCAAGGGCCACCAGGAATACCCCCGGTGGCCCCTCGGTGCAGGATCGGCGGTGATCCTTCAGAACCGGATTCCCCCTGCTGCCGGGGAATCCGGGTGTTCGCGTCCTCGATGCGGCTCTTCGCCCTTGAAGCGGTGCCCGCCGCCAGGGCGGGCACCGGCGCCGATCAGAACTGCGGGAGGCTGTACCAGGCCTGCGGGGCCTCGTCCACGTCGTCGCGCTTGACGACGCCCTCGATGAGGCCGTACGGGCGGTCCGCGGCGAAGAACACCTCGTTGTTGTTCTCCAGCCCGCAGTACTCCAGGTCCACCAGGAAGTGGTGCTTGTTCGGCAGCGACAGCCGGACCTCGGCGACCTCCGGGTGCTTCTCCATCGCGGCCTTGCCCATCTCGTACAGGCTCTGCTGCAGCGCGAGGCTGTGCGTGGTGGCGAAGGCCTCCAGCATGGTGGCCCGGATCGACTCGAAGCTCTTGCCCCAGTCCACGTCGGTGTGCAGGTAGCGCCAGCGGGCGGTCACCGCGGTGGCCAGGATCCGGTCGTTGGTCTCGGCCAGCGTCGTGTACTTGTCCTTGGGGTAGCCCCAGAACTCCGAGCCGGTGGACTTGAGCACGATCAGGTCCTTGAGTCCGGACACCACGTGCGCCTGGTCGCCGTCGATGGTGACCGCGGTGGTGCGCTTCTCGTCGGTGGAGCGGGCGAAGGAGTGGTCGTGGCCGGTGCCGCCGACCGGGATGCGCTCCCAGCTGTACTCGTCGATGAGGATGCGCGCCCCGGTGATGCCGTCCGCGGTGCCGACGAAGTGCCGGCCCAGCCGCAGCGCGAAGTCCTCGATCTCGCCGATCGGGGCTTCCTTGGCGAAGGCGTAGACCGTGTTCTTCTGCGTGTCGGTGGGCAGCACCTTGCTGTTGTCGCCGGTCAGGTGCGCCCCGTCGAGGTCGCCGCGCAGCGAGGAGCTGACGTTGAGGTCCTTGATGGTGTGCCGCGGGGTGTCCCGGTTGACCGACACGATGCGGACCTCGGCCTTGCCGTACTGGTTGGGGCCCATGACGATGCCCATGAGGTGATCAGCTCCCTCGGTAGGTGGAAAAGGCGAACGGGCTGAGCAGGATCGGAACGTGGTAGTGCTGCTCCGGATCGGCGATCCGGAAGGTGATCTGCACCTGCGGGTAGAACGAGGCGGTGCCCTGGCCCTCGAAGTACGCGCCGGTGTCGAAGGTGAGCCGGTAGTCCCCGGCGGCCAGCCGCTCCGGGCCCAGGTCCTTGATCCGGCCGTCGTCGTCGGTGCGCCCCTCGGCGAGGGGCTCCCACTCGGCCCCCTTCGCGGCCTCCAGCCGGATCGCGACGCCGACCGCGGGCTTGCCCCGCGCGGCGTCGAGCACGTGCGTGGTGACGGCACTCATCCTTCGATCACCTTTGCCAATCTCAGACGTGCGATCTTGCGGAGTTCGTCCTCGACGATCCGCAGCTCGGTCTCCGGCTCGTTGTCCAGGCGGGAGTGCAGGATCTCCAGCAGCTCCGCACCGCTGCGGCCGCTGGCGCAGACCAGGTAGACGTGCCCGAACCGGCGTTCGTAGGCCTCGTTGCCCTCGCGCAGCGCGCGGGCCAGCTCCGCGTCGTCGCCGACGCCGGCCTGCTCGCTGCGGGAGAACTTCGACGAGGTGTCGGAGCCCTGGACCCGGTCGCCGATGCGCGGGTGCGCGGCCAGCGCCTGGTCGATCTCCTCGCGGGTCAGCGCCGGGGCGGCGGCGTCCGCGGCCCGGTAGATCGCGTCGGCGTCGGCGAACGGGCGCTGGTCGGCGATGTCGGCGGCCCAGCGCGGGATGTCCAGGCAGGCGAGCAGCTGCTCGACGAGTTCCGCGCGGGGCAGGCCGTTGAGCCGGTCCGGTGTGGTGGTTGTTGACATCGCAAACTCTCACAGGATGTGTGCGGCCCCGAAGGTTCTCGGGGGAGGCGGCGGACGTGAGGTCCGAGCATGCCTGGGCTGTGCGGCGGCTGCTGGTCAGAGCTCCGGTGCGGCAAAAGCTACGACCGGGTTGAGCCGGGTGTCAACACTTTGTTGAAAAAACCTGGTGGCGCGTTGTGCGAACGGCACAACCGGAGCGCTTCGGGCGAGGTCGGCGCGGCAGGCCGCCCGGAGAGCAGAACACCCCGGCGCGCTCGCGGCGCGTCGGGGTGACGTGGTGGGGTCGCCGGGGTCCTGCGCTCGGTCCGGGGCTCTTGAGCTGGCGCTTTCGCGCGAAATCGCCGCCTCGCCCGCGTGCGGAACGCCGATCTCGCGCGAAAGCGGCGTCAGCTGCGGTCGGCCTGCTCCCGGTTGAGGTAGTTGTAGACCGTGAAGCGGCTGACGCCGAGCGCCTTGGCCACCGTCTCGACGGACTTGCGCATGTTGAACGCGCCGCGCTCCTCCAGCAGGCGGACCGCGCGCTGCTTGTCCGGGCGCGGCAGGTCCGGCAGGTGGCCGCCCAGCTCGGTCTCGACCGCGCGGATGATCCGGTCCAGGGCGCTGGTCAGCTCCTCGCCGGGCAGCCGCACGGCGATGGCGGGCGCGCCTTCCCAGTACAGGACGATGTCGCCGGGCTGGTGCTGGTCCGCCGGTACGGCGGTGCCGCCGACGTGCTCCAGCAGCGGGGCGATCGCGTTGGCGAGCGGATGCACGCTGACCAGCCTAAACCTCGTCGTCGTGGGTGCCGTCGACGGTCACCTGCAGGGTGATCCGGTTCGCACCCGTGTCCAGCGCGGTCTCGACCACCTTGGCCAGCGCGGGCAGCAGGGTCTCCCGGTCGCCGGTGATCGAGGTGCCCAGCGGGCCGAAGTCGGGCTCCAGCCCGGCGGCGCGCAGGCAGTCGCGGGCGGCCACGGCGTGCGCCGGTGGCTCGCCCTCGCCCTCGAAGGGCTCGGTGGTGAACTCAGCTCGCAGCATCATTGGCGGACCTCCCTGCCCGCACCGTAGTCGTCCCGGCGGCGGCGCGGTTCTCGGCTCTGCGGCGCGCTGTTCGTGACCCGCGGGTAACTCCGGGGGTGCCGTTGACCGGGTCGGGGGTTCTCGCTAATCTATCGCTGTACGAAACAAGACTTCCGCATCATGAAATCTCATGAGGCGAGATCTCCGAATCTTTCTCCCGAGGGGGTGCCCATGGATCCGAACCGGTACGAGGTCAACCTCTCGATCCTGTTCACCGAACTGGACGTGCTGGACCGACCCGCGGCGGCCAAGGCGGCCGGTTTCGACGCGGTGGAGTTCTGGTGGCCGTTCCCGGAAGCGGTGCCCGCCGACCGCGACGTGGACCGGTTCGTGCAGGCCATCGAGGACGCCGGGGTTTCCCTGGTCGGCCTGAACTTCTTCGCCGGGGACATGCCCGCGGGCGACCGCGGCGTGCTGTCCAACCCCGACCGGGCCGGTGAGTTCGCGGACAACGTGGACGTCGTCGTCGGCATCGGCGAGCGCCTCGGCTGCCGCGCCTTCAACGCCCTGTACGGCAACCGGATCGACGGCGTCGACCCGGCCGCGCAGGACCAGGTCGCCACGGAGAGCCTGGTCCGCGCCTCGAAGGCCGTGTCGCGCATCGGCGGTGCGGTGCTGATCGAGCCGGTCAGCGGCATGCCCGCGTACCCGCTGAAGACCGCCGCCGACGCCATCGCGGTGATCGACCGGGTGCGCGCCGCGGGCGGGGACGACAACCTGCGCCTGCTGTTCGACATCTACCACCTGGTGGTCAACGGGGACGACCCGGACGCGGCGCTCGACGCCTACGCCAAGTCGGTCGGCCACGTGCAGATCGCCGACGCCCCGGGCCGCAACGAACCGGGCACCGGCGAGATCGACTTCGACCGCTTCTTCAACCGCCTCGACGCCGCGGGCTACAACGGCTACGTCGGCCTCGAGTACAAGCCGAGCGGAGCCAGCGCCGACAGCTTCAGCTGGATCAAGCGCTGAGAATTACCGGTTGCCAGGCTCATTTTGCGTGGCGGTGCCGGTCGGAACCTCAGACGCCGCCTGACTGCGGGATCCCGTTCTGATGTATGCCCAATACACGGCGAACGGGCTGTCCTCGCCAGGTGACGTCTGAGAACCCGCGGCGGCGCGAGCGGCGAGGGTGGGCTAAGCGGCTGCGCCGCTTCAAAGACAAGAGATCAACGAACTGGCATTGAGCCAACGGAGGTAACTCCCATGAGCAAGGTCGGTTTCATCGGGCTCGGGATCATGGGCGGCCCGATGGCGGCCAACCTGGTCAAGGCCGGGCACGAGGTCGTCGGCTACAACCGCAGCCAGGCCAAGGTCGACAAGCTCGTCGCCGACGGCGGCAAGGCCGCGGCCAGCGTCGCCGAGGCCGTGCGCGACGCCGAGATCATCTTCACCATGCTGCCGGACTCGCCGGACGTCGAGGCCGTCGTGCTCGGCGAGGACGGCGTGCTGGCCAACGCCAAGTCGGGCGCGCTGCTCGTCGACTGCAGCACCATCCGCCCGGACGTCTCGCGGCGCGTGGCCGAAGCCGCCGCCGAGAAGGGCGTTCGCGCGCTGGACGCGCCGGTCAGCGGCGGTGAGCCCAAGGCCATCGACGGCACGCTGTCCATCATGGTCGGTGGCGAGGCGGACGCCTTCGCCGCGGCGCAGGACGTGCTGAACGCGGTCGGCACCACGATCGTCCACGTTGGACCGTCCGGTGCCGGGCAGACGGTGAAGGCCGCCAACCAGCTCATCGTGGCGGGCAACATCGGCCTGGTCGCCGAGGCGCTGGTGTTCCTGGAGGCGCACGGCGTGGACACCGAGGCCGGGATGAAGGTGCTCGGCGGCGGGCTGGCCGGCAGCACCGTGCTGGACGCCAAGAACGAGAAGATGCGCAACCGGGAGTTCGCGCCCGGCTTCCGCCTCGAGCTGCACCACAAGGACATGGGCATCGTGCAGGCGGCCGCGCGCGACGCGGGCCTGACGATCCCGCTCGGCTCGCTGGTCAGCCAGCTGGTCGCGGCGGCCGTCGCGCAGGGCGACGGCAAGCTCGACCACTCCGGTCTGCTCAAGCAGATCACGCAGCTCAACGGTCGCGACTGAGCACCGATCGTGAGTGCGGAAGCCGCCTGGAGCCGGTTTTCGCACTCACGACCCCGAGACCGCGGTGCTGCGCGGGAAACTCTCGTCTCCTGCGGCAGACCCCGCGCAGCACCGCCACTCACCCGCAGGGTGGTCAATTTCGCGAGAAATCGACATTCACCCGGGTGAACGTCGATTTCCCGCGAAATTGCGCGGACTCGCCCGACGGGCGATCGCGAAGAGCAAGACGGTCACGGGTCAGCGGTCCGAGCGCCGCCAAGCAACCAGAACCGCCGACCCGTTCCCAACAAGGTGCGCGCAGCACCCGAGAGGAAGTCTTACACCATGGCCAAAGTCCCTGTCATGCAGGCCGTCGTCGACGTGCTCAAGTCCGAGGGCGTGGACGTCACCTTCGGCTGCCCCGGCGCCGCGATCCTCCCGCTGTACGCGGCGATGGAGGACAGCGGCATCAAGCACCTGATCGTCCGCCACGAAGAGGGCGCCACCCACATGGCCGACGGCTGGGCCCGCACCAACGGCAACGTCGGCGTGGCCATCGGCACCTCCGGCCCGGCCGGGACCAACATGATCACCGGCCTCTACACCGCGATCGCCGACTCCATCCCGATCCTGTGCATCACCGGCCAGGCGGTCTCCAGCAAGCTGCACCAGGAGGCGTTCCAGGCGGTCGACATCGTCGACATCGCCAAGCCGGTCACCAAGTGGGCGGTGCAGGTCAAGGAGGCCGCGCAGGCGCCGTGGATCTTCCGCGAGGCGTTCCGCATCGCCCGCTCCGGCCGCCCCGGACCGGTGCTGATCGACCTGCCGCTGGACGTGCAGAAGCAGGAGATCGAGTGGGAACCGGCGCTGGACGCCCCGCTGCCGATCCCGGCCGTCGAGCCGCACCTGCCGCGGGTGGAGCGCGCGCTGGACATGCTGCTGGAGGCCGACCGGCCGCTGATCCTCGCCGGTGGCGGCGTGATCCTCGGCGACGCCCACGAGCAGGTGCGCGAGCTGGCCGAGCTGCTGGGCATCCCGGTGCAGATCACGCTGATGGGCAAGGGCTCCTTCCCGGAGGACCACGAGCTGTTCGCCGGCATGACCGGCATCCAGACCAGCCAGCGCTACGGCAACCAGTCGTTCCTGGAGTCCGACCTGGTGCTGGCGCTGGGCGCCCGCTTCGGCGACCGGCACACCGGTGCCCTCGACGTCTACCGCGGTGACCGCAAGTTCATCCACGTCGACATCGAGCCGACCCAGATCGGCAAGGTGTTCGGCCCGGACCTGGGCATCGTCTCGGACACCCGGCTGTTCCTGGACGCGCTGCTCGACGCCGCGCGCAAGCGCGGGGCGAGCAAGGACTACTCGGCGTGGGTGGCCAGGGTCGGCGTGCTCAAGCAGACCCTGACCCGGCCGGACGACTACGACACCGTGCCGATCAAGGCCCCGCGGGTGTACCGGGAGATCAACCAGATCTTCCCGCCGGAGACCTACTTCGTCACCGCGATCGGCCTGTACCAGATCTGGGGCGGCCAGTTCCAGAGCGCGCACCTGCCGCGGCACTACCAGGTGTGCGGCCAGGCCGGTCCGCTCGGCTGGGAGATCCCGGCGGCGATCGGCGTGAAGTCCGCGGAGCCGGACGCCGAGGTGGTCGCGGTGGTCGGCGACTACTCGTTCCAGTTCCTGGTCGAGGAGCTGGCGGTGGCCGCCCAGTACGACGTGCCGTTCGTGATCATCATGCTGAACAACGAGTACCTGGGCCTGATCCGCCAGGCCGAGGGCGACGCGTTCGGGATGAAGACCGAGGTCGACATCCACTACGACGAGCACGGCACGGACAACGTCAAGATCATGGAGGCCTACGGCTGCTCCGGTCGCCGGGTGTTCGAGCCGGGCGACCTGGCCGACACCATCGAGTGGGCCCGCAAGGAGGCTGTCGCCACCAGCCGCCCGGTCCTGGTCGAGGTGATGATCGAGCGCGAGGCCAACACGGCTCGGGGCATCCGCATCGACGCCATGATCGAACCGGAGCCGGTGCCCAACGCCTGAGCGCCTGTTCCTGGACTCACCTTGCGTGGCGGTGCGGGTAGCGGAACCTCAGCGTCCGCCTGGACTGCGGGTGCCCAGCCTGATGTATGCCAATACACGGCGGCTGGGCCGTCCTCGCCAGGCGAACGCTGAGAACCCGCGGCGGTGCCGGTTGCGAGGGTGGGCTAAGCGGCTGCGCCGCTTCAAAACAGAAGAAACTCGGGGTGCGGTGGAGCGGTCGGCCCGCTGGGAACCGGGCCGAACGGTCCTGTCACACACTCCCGCACCCCGTGCGGGGCCTCCAGGGCAGCCCCGCGAGGGGAGCGCTCGCCGGAACGCGCGGTGGTGTTCCGGCGAGCGCCGTCCCCACTTTCCCCAGACGGGGTGGTCGGGTGGAATACCCGATGACCCTCGGTGTTCCCCGCCGTGCACGTGCCGGGCGTCTCGGCGGGGACACCACCCCCTTGCACACAGGAGTTCGCTTTGCCTGGACCCGTCCTGATCGCGCCGGACAAGTTCAAGGGCTCGCTGACCGCGCCGGAGGTGGCCGCCGCGGTGGCGGCCGGCCTGCGCCGGGTCCGGCCCGAGGTGGAGGTCCGGTCCGCGCCGGTGGCCGACGGCGGGGACGGGACCGTGCAGGCCGCGGTGGCCAGCGGTTACGTGCCGGTGCCGGTCCGCGTTGCGGGGCCGGTCGGCGAGCCGGTGGACACCGAGATCGCGGTGTTCGACGACACGGCCGTGGTCGAGCTGGCCTCGGCCTCCGGGCTGGCGCTGCTGGACCCGGACGAGCTCGCCCCGCTGGCGGCGTCCAGCGAGGGCACCGGCGAGGCGGTCCTGGCGGCGCTCGACGCGGGCGCGCGAACCGTGGTGCTCGGCGTCGGTGGCAGCGCGTGCACCGACGGCGGCGCCGGAATGCTCACCGTCCTGGGGGCGCGGGTTTTGGATGCTGCGGAGCACCCGTTGCCCCCAGGCGGTGGACCACTGGCCCGGGTGGCCTCCGTGGACCTCTCCGGCCTGGACCCGCGGCTGGCCGAGGTCGAGGTGATCCTCGCGTCCGATGTGGACAACCCGCTGCTCGGCGAGCGCGGCGCGGCCCACGTCTACGGCCCGCAGAAGGGCGCCGACCCCGATCAGGTGCGCTTGCTGGACGAGGCCCTGGCGAACTGGTCCCGCGCGGTGCTCGCGGCGGGCGGCCGCGACGTGGCGGACCAGCCGGGAGCCGGTGCGGCCGGTGGTGTCGGCTACGCGGCCCTCGCGGTGCTCGGCGCCCGGATGCGCCCCGGTGTGGACGTGGTCCTGGAGCTGATCGACTTCGACCGCCAGCTGTCCGGTGCGGGCCTGGTGATCATCGGCGAGGGCTCCATCGACGAGCAGACCCTGAACGGCAAGGGCCCGGCCGGGGTGGCCGCCCGGGCCCGCGCGGCGGGCGTCCCGGTGGTGGCCGTGGCGGGACGTTCGGAGCTCCCGCCGGAGCGCCTCCGCGAAGCGGGCATCGAGGCGGTGTACGCCCTCACCGACATCGAACCGGACCCCCAGCGCTGCATCCGCGAAGCAGCAACCCTCCTCCCCGACCTGGCGGAGCGAATCGCCGAGAACCACCTGTAGCGCGTTCGGACGCGATTTCCATGGAAATCGGATGTGCGATTTCCATTGAAATCGCGTCCTTCACCGCTCCACCAGGGCCTTGACGTGTGCGGACGCCGTTTCGACGGCCTGGACGTCGGCCGGGGTCCAGTCGCGTTCGGTGCGGCTGTGCACCGAGATCCAGCCGACCAGCGCACCGCCGATCTCGACCGGCGCGAGCATCTGGGCCCGGACGTCGTCGGCGTCGGCCTGCGGATCAGCGCGAAAGTTCGGTTGCACCAACGTCTTCCGGTGCTCGTCCAGCCACCTGGCGGTGTTCAGCGCGTCGGGGCGCGGATCGTGCTGGATCGGGGCCACGCCGGGACCGGTGTCCTCGGCTGCGGCGCGGTCGACGTCGAGGCGTTGCGACGGCAGGTCGAGGCGCACGGCCGTCCGGTCAGCGCCGGTCGCCGCGCGGAGCTGGGCGCAGATCTCCTTCAGCGCCGCGCGCGTCGAGCCGGACAGCAGCACGCTCCCGCGGTCGATGCGCAGACCGCCGAGCAGGTCCAGCGCCTTCCACAGCGTTGCGGAAACGCTGTCCAGCACGGGAATTCCGAGCTTCGGCTCCAGGTCGGCGGCGACGAACGCGCCCCGCAGGTTCGTGCACACCAGCGCCACCGCGTGCGCACCGGGCGCGGCGGCTTCGACCATCTCGGCCAGCCGCTGCTCGGGCACCTCGCCGAAGGTGAAGTTGTCGGTGATCTCCAGCCGCTCGTCGGCCACCACCTCGACGCCCTCGGCGGCGTAGGTCTCCGCGATGCGCGCGGTCACGTCGCCGGTGTACGGCGTGACCAGGCCCAGCCGCCGCACGCCGAAGGCGCGGAAGGCGTCGCGCAGCGCCAGCGTCGAGGTCGTCGCCGGAACCCCGCAGACCTGGGACAGCGCTTCACCGACCTGCCGGTCGTAGTCGAAGCCGAGCCAGGACCCGGCGGTCCCGTTCCACACCACGACGTCCACCGCGGCGTCCCGGAGCAGCTCGGCCGCGGCCGACATCCGGTCCACGGAGAACTGGCTGCTCTGCTCGTCGGCCAGGGAGATCGCGGTGACCGGCAACCGGCTGAAGTGCGCGGTCACCTCGTCCGCGCCGGTCAGCAGCCGGTAGGTGACGGGTTCCAGCACGGTGTTCGACGACGGGGTCAGCATTCCGATGCGGGGCATGGCACTCCTCAAGTCGCTCGGTGTGGTCGAGGGCGAGCGCCGCGGCACGATCTTGCGTCGAGGGGCATACCGAACAGCGCGCCGCGCGAGCTGTCAAGACGTGCGCGGCGGAGCGTCCGGGGGGCTGAATCGATGCGTGGTCGGCACACTCTTGACTAGCCCGGCTCGGTCGCCGAGTATTTCGAGAATCGGTAAGTATACTTCACAATGTGGAAGTTCTGCCCGCTTCCCGGCCGCGGGGTCTTGACCGGAACCGCCGAAAGTTCAACACTTTGTTGAACAGCTGAGCTCAGGAGGTAACCGAGTTGTCCGAGGCAGCCACCGGGACGTTCGACGTCGTGTTCCGCGCGCGACGGCTCATCGGCCCGAACGGGGAGACGTCCGGCAGCGTCGGCGTCCGCGACGGCCGCATCGCCGCCGTCGAACCGCTCGACGCCCAGCTCGACGCCGCCCGCACCGTCGAGCTCGCCGAGGACGAGGTGCTGCTGCCGGGGCTGGTCGACACCCACGTGCACGTCAACGACCCCGGCCGCACCGAGTGGGAGGGCTTCGACACCGCCACCCGGGCCGCCGCGGCGGGCGGTGTCACCACCATCCTCGACATGCCGCTGAACAGCCTCCCGCCGACCATCGACACCGGCGCGCTGGAGATCAAGCGCAAGACCGCCCGCGAGAAGGCGCACATCGACGTCGGCTTCTGGGGCGGCGCGGTGCACGGCAACCTCGCCGAGCTGCGCGGGCTGCACGAGGCCGGGGTGTTCGGCTTCAAGTGCTTCCTGCTGCACTCCGGCGTCGACGAGTTCCCGCCGCTGAACCCGGCCGAGCTGGACGAGGCGCTGCGCGAGCTCGCCCGCTACGACGCGTTGATGATCGTGCACGCCGAGGACTCCGACGCCATCGAGCACGCGCCCACCGCGCACGGCGAGACCTACGGCGACTTCCTGAACTCCCGCCCGCGCGGGGCCGAGAACGTGGCCATCGCGCAGGTCATCGAGCTCGCCCGGCGGATCGGCGGCCGCGTGCACATCCTGCACCTGTCCTCGTCGGACGCGCTGCCGATGATCGCCTCCGCGCGCGCCGACGGCGTCAAGGTCACCGTCGAGACCTGCCCGCACTACCTGAGCTTCAGCGCCGAGGAGGTCCCCGACGGCGCGACCCAGTTCAAGTGCTGCCCGCCGATCCGCGAGGCGCGCAACCGGGAACTGCTCTGGCAGGGCCTGGCCGACGGGATCATCGACTGCGTGGTCAGCGACCACTCGCCGTGCACCCCGGAGCTCAAGCGGTTCGACATCGGCGACTTCGGCGTCGCGTGGGGCGGGGTGTCCAGCCTCCAGCTGGGCCTGCCCGCGGTCTGGACGCAGGCGCGGGTGCGCGGTCACAGCCTGGCCGACGTGGTGCAGTGGATGTCCCGCAAGCCCGCCGAGCTCGCCGGTGTGCGCCGCAAGGGCTCCATCGCGGTCGGCAACGACGCGGACTTCTGCGTGTTCGCCCCGGACGCGGCCTTCGTGGTGGACGTGGACAAGCTCCACCACCGCAACCCGGTGTCCCCGTACCACGGCCGCCCGCTGGCGGGCGTGGTGCGCGAGACCTGGCTCCGCGGCACGCAGATCGTCGGCCCCGACGCGCCGACCACCCCGCAGGGCCAGCTCCTCACCCGCTGACCTCGTCTGCGGTCGTGAGTGCGTAACAGTGTTCGAACACTGTTACGCACTCACGACCCCTGATCACCGCTTGCGGCGCGCCTCGGGGTTGAGCGCGCGGACCATCTCCACGGCGGCCACCAGAGGTAGGCCGGGGAGCTCCTTGCGCACCTCGCGGACCGCCTGCACCTCGCGCTCCAGCGGGTCGATCCCGGCCTTCTCCAGGACCTGCCGCGTCCAGCGGATCTTCGGGTCCTCGGCGACGCTCGCCCCGTCGAGAATCCGCAGCGCCCGCTGCAGGCCCGGCACGTCCTCGGCGGCAGCGGTCTCCAGCGCGCGCCGAACGGCCTCCCGGCCGTCGTCCAAGTCGTTGAGCACGATGAAGTGCGTTTCGCGCTTCTTCCCGAACATCTGAGCTCCCCTCCGGACTCGCTTCGGCGAGGATCTTCCCAAGCCGTCGGGCGCGCGTCCGTTTCGCCCAACCGCGCGATCCGGCCGCCGCACGTCCGCGCTGCTCCGACCGCAGGCACTTGATCCGGGCATGTTGACCTTCGCGGACGGATCGGACAAGGTCGAACATCAACAGCGCAGACTCGCACAACATCACACGAGAAGCGTCGCCCCGGAGGGCTTCATGCGGACTACGGCACGTCCCGGCGTTGTTCTCATCGCGTTGACCCTCGCCGCCGGGCTGCTCGCCCCGGCCGCGCAGGCCCAAGCCCCGGACGTCGAGTCCTACCTGGAAGATCCGCAGCGCACGGGCGAGAACCAGGAGCCGCAGCACGCCCTCCTCCGCCCGTACGACGACGCGGCGCAGGCGCTGCGCTCCGCCCGCCAGGACATCGAGGCACCGGCCGACGAACCGACGTCGTGGACGCTCCCGCTCGACGGGCAGTGGCGCTTCCGCTACGCCGACCACCACCGCGAGCTCCCCGCGAACTGGCAGCGCGGCGGGGCGGACTGGCCGGAGATCGCCGTGCCCGGCGTCTGGCAGCAGCAGGGCTACGACCGGCCGATCTACCGCAACGTGCCGTCCGAGGTCGCGCCCTACGACCCGCCGAAGGTGCCGGACGACATCAACCCGACCGGTGCCTACGTGCGCGATTTCGAGGTCCCGGCGAACTGGGACGGCCGTCGCCAGCTGCTCCGCTTCGAGGGTGCGACCAGCGGCTACTTCGTGTGGGTCAACGGGCGGTACGTCGGCTACGACCAGGGCGGCTACACCCCGGCCGAGTTCGACGTGACCCGGCACCTGCGGCCGGGCACCAACACCGTCGCCGTCCAGGTGCACCGCTGGGGATCGGGCTCGTACCTGGAGAACATGGACTTCTGGCACCTGTCCGGGATCTTCCGCGGCGTGCACCTCTACAGCGTGCCCCGCACCCACGTCGAGGACGTCACCGTCCGCACCGAGCTGGACGACGACCACCGCAACGCGACGCTGCGCCTCGGCGTCGACCTGCGCCACGTCCCCGGTGGCAGCACCGGCGCCCACGAGGTCCGCGCGACGCTGCACGACCCAGCGGGCCAACCGGTGACCAGCTTCAGCGCCCCGATCGACGTCTCGGGCTCCGCGAGCGTCGAGCTGGCGCAGCAGATCGCGAACCCGAAGCTGTGGAGCGACGAAACACCGGAGCTGTACACCGTCGTGCTCGAACTGCTGGAGCGCGGGCAGGTCGTGCACGTGACCCAGCAGCCGGTCGGGTTCCGAGAGGTCGAGGTGCGCGGGAAGCAGCTGCTGCTCAACGGGAAGGCCGTGGACCTGCGCGGGGTGAACCGCCACGAGCACGACCCGCGCACCGGTCGCGCGATCGGGCGCGAGCGGCAGCGCCAGGACGTCGAGCTGATGCGGCAGCACAACATCAACGCCGTCCGCACCTCGCACTACCCGAACGACCCGTACTGGTACCGGCTCGCCGACCGCTACGGGATCCTGCTCGCCGACGAGGTCGACGTCGAGACGCACTACCGGGAGGACTGCCAGGACCAGGCCGACGACTGCCTGGCGGACCGCCCGGAGTGGCAGGCGGCGTTCGCGGACCGCTTCCACGCGATGCTGGAGCGGGACAAGAACCACCCGAGCGTGATCATCTGGGACACCGGCAACGAGGCCGGGCTGGGCGAAGCGCACCGCGCGATGGCCGAGCACGCCCGCGCCGCCGACCCCACCCGACCGCTCTACCACCAGTCCAACTCCCCGGACGGCGACGCGCCCTTCGCCGACATCTGGGGGCCGCGCTACCCGTCCCCGCAGCGGCTGGAGGAGATCGCCCGCGAGACCACCAAGCCCGTGGTCATGGGCGAGTGGCTGCACGCGATGGGCAACAGCCTCGGCCACTACGAGGACATGTGGCGGACCATCCGCCGCGAACCCGCGCTGCAGGGCGGATTCGTCTGGGACTGGGTCGACCAGGGCCTCTACCGTCCACTGAGGACCACCCCGAGCAGCATCCCGGTGCACTACGGCGGCAACCCGAAGGTCGTGCCCGGCGTGTCCGGCAACGCGCTCGAACTCTCCGGCCTGGACGACTGGGTGGAGGCCTACCGCGATCCCCGGCTGGACGTCGCAGGCCGGGCGGTGACGCTGGACATCCAGGTCAAACCCCTGTCCTGGGGCGGTTCCGGGGCGTTCCTGACCAAGGGCGACAAGCAGTGGGCCCTGCAGATGCCCGACGCCGAGCACATCGAGTTCTTCGTCTTCGGCGAAGGCGGCTGGCACACCGCGCGGGCCGCCGTCCCCGCCGACTGGTGGGGCAACTGGCACCGCATCACCGGAACATACGACGGCAGCGAGGTGCGCCTGCACGTCGACGGGGTGGAAGTCGCCTCGACGCCCTACTCCGGCGAGATCGCGCACAACACGGGCTACACCGCATCCATCGGCCGCAACCAGGAGAAGCACGGCGACGCCTTCGCCGGTCGCACCGCGCACGCGGTGGTCGACTCGGCGCGCATCTACGACACGGCTCTCACCCCGGCGGAGATCGCCGAGGACCCGGCCGAGCGCGCGGTGCTCGCGCTGGACTTCGACACCGAGGAGCAGCGCGGCGAGTTCCTCGACTACGGCGCGACGAACTTCCTCGCCAACGGCGTGATCAACGCCGACCGCACGCCCCAGCCCGAACTGGCGCAGATGGCCTACAGCCACGCGCCGATCCGCTTCGAGGACACCGGCGAGCCCGGCCGCTTCGCGGTGCGGAACCTGAACCACACGCTGAGCACCAGCGCCTACGACCTCAGCTGGCGGCTCGTCGAGGGCGGCGCCGAGATCGCCTCCGGCGGCATCGACGCCGAAGTCGGACCGGGGCAGTCGCAGGACGTCCGGCTCCCGCTCCCGCCCGCCGGGCGGACCGAGCGGTTCCTGGTGCTGGAGGCGCGGCAGCGCGCCGACGCGCCCGGCGTGCCGCAGGGGCACGTGGTGGCTGCGGAGCAGCTGCGCGCGGGCGGGAGCGAAGCACCGGCGCCGCCGGTCGGCGGCGGGGAGGCGAAGCCGGTGTCGGTGACCGAGCACGGCGGAGCCGTCGAGGTCGCGGGGGAGGGCTTCGCCCACACCTTCGACCGCGCGACGGGGACGCTGTCCGGGATGACCGCCGCCGGGCAGCAGGTGCTGACCGGCGGGCCGGTGCTCGACGTGTTCCGCGCGCCGACCGGCAACGAGTGGAGCAACTGGAGCGGCCTGAACGCCGAGGCGAAGTTCCGCGAGGTCGGCCTCGACCGGCTGCGCACCCAGGTGCGGTCCTTCGAGGTCACCCAGCCCGCCCCGGACCAGGTCCGGGTGGCGGTGGACACCGACGTGGCCGCACCCGACGTCGAGGGCGACGGGTTCACCAGCCGCTGGGTGTACACCGTCGACGGCACCGGGGCGGTGACCGTGGACCACGAGGTGGAGGCCTACGGGCCGAGGATGCGCGCGCTGCCGTGGCTGCCGCGGGTCGGGTTCTCCCTCGCGGTGCCCGCGGAGTTCGGGCAGCTCGACTGGTACGGGCGCGGGCCCGGCGAGTCCTACCCCGACCGCGAGGACTCGCAGCACGTCGGCCGCTGGTCGGGGACGGTGGACCAGCAGTGGTTCGACTTCCTGCCGCCGCAGGACAACGGCGTCAAGGTCGACACGTCGTGGGCGGTGCTGTCCGGTGAGAACGGCGGGCTCCAGGTCTCCGGCGGGCCGATGGCGATCGCGGCGGACCGCCACTCCAACGCCGAGCGCACCGACTTCGCGCACCAGCTCCGGCGCGACGACTTCATCACCCTGCACGTCAGCGCCGGGGTGACCGGCCTCGGCGACACCCCGGTCCCGGTCCAGCAGCAGTACCGGGTCCGGCCGGACCAGCAGCACGCGTACTCGGTCACCCTCCGGCCGCGGGTGTGATGCCCCGCGTAACCCCGGTGACCAGCGCTGACGTACGCTGAGTAATCGTGCTCGTCATTGCGCTGGACACCTCGACCCCTGCGGTCACCGCCGGGCTGGTCGCGCTGGACGACGGTGGGCCCCGATCGCTCGCCGAACGCGTCACGATCAACCCGCGCGCCCACGGTGAGCTGCTGATGCCGCAGCTCCTCGACGTCATGACCGAGGCCGGGCACCAGCTGGCCGACGCCGATGCGATCGTCGTCGGTTCGGGGCCCGGGCCGTTCACCGGTCTGCGCGTCGGCATGGTCACCGCCGCAGCGCTCGGCCAGGCGTGCGGCCGCCCGGTGCACCCGGTGTGCAGCCTCGACGCGATCGCCGCGCAGGCCGACGTCACCGGGCAGCTGCTGGTCGCCACCGACGCGCGCCGCAAGGAGGCCTACTGGGCCGCCTACTCCGGCCGGACCCGGATCGACGGCCCGCACGTGCAGCGCCCCGCCGACGTGCCGACCGGGGACTGCACCGCGGTCGCCGGTGAGCTGGCCGACGCCTTCGACCTGCCCGTCGTCGAGCCGCGCTACCCCACGCCGGTCGGCCTGGTCGCGGCGGCGGAGGCGGTGCTCGGCACCGAACCGGCCCCGCTGGTGCCGCTCTACCTGCGGCGACCGGACGCGGAGCTGCCGAGCAAGCGGAAGTCCGTGCTGACCAGGGGTGGGAAGTGACCGACCGCGCGACCGCCGCGCTGCAGGTGCTCAAGCTGCGCCGCAGCGACATCAAGCGCTGCGCGCAGCTGGAGCAGGTGCTCTTCCCCGGCGACGACCCGTGGTCGTGGCAGGCGTTCGCCGCCGAGCTCGACCAGGGCCACTACTACGTCGGGGCCTACCTCGGCGACCAGCTGATCGGCTACGCCGGGCTGGCGGTCGTCGGCCGCGCGCCGCACGCCGAGGCCGAGGTGCACACCATCGGCGTCGACCCCGACCACCAGGGGCGCGGCGCGGGCAAGGCGCTGCTGCGGGCGCTGCTGGCGCGGGCCGACGAGCAGCGGGCGACGACCTTCCTGGAAGTGCGCACCGACAACGAAACCGCGATCGCGATGTACCGCAAGCACGGCTTCGAGATCGTCGGGCTGCGCAAGCGCTACTACCAGCCGTCCGGGGCCGACGCGCACACCATGCGGCGGCCCGCGGCGGGAACGGAGACCGGGGAATGACTGCGGACCGGGTGGTGCTCGGCATCGAGAGCTCCTGCGACGAGACCGGCGTCGGCCTGGTGCGGCTGGCCGCGGACGGCTCGGTCGAGCTGCTGGCCGACGCGGTGGCCTCCAGCGTCGACGAGCACGCGCGCTTCGGCGGTGTCGTGCCGGAGATCGCCAGCCGCGCGCACCTCGCCGCGATGGCGCCGACGATGCGCCGCGCGCTGGACGAATCCGGCCTCGAACTGTCCGATGTGGACGCGATCGCGGTGACCGCCGGGCCGGGCCTGGCGGGCGCGCTGATGGTCGGCGTCGCGGCGGCCAAGGCCTACGCGTCCGCGCTGGGCGTGCCGCTGTACGGCGTCAACCACCTCGGCGGGCACGTCGCCGTGGACACCCTGGAGCACGGCCCGCTGCCGGAGCGCTGCCTGGCGCTGCTGGTCTCCGGCGGGCACTCCCAGCTGCTGCTGGTGGAGGGCATCGCCGACAAGATCACCGAGGTCGGCACCACCATCGACGACGCCGCCGGCGAGGCCTACGACAAGGTCGCCCGCATCCTCGACCTGCCGTACCCGGGCGGCCCGCCGATCGACAAGCAGGCCAAGCTCGGGAACCCGAAGGCGATCGCGTTTCCCCGCGGCCTCACCGGTCCGCGCGACCCGAAGTACGACTTCTCCTTCTCCGGCCTGAAGACGGCGGTCGCCCGCTGGGTGGAGACCGAGCAGCGCGAGGGCCGCGAGATCCCGGTCCCGGACGTGTGCGCCTCGTTCCAGGAGGCGGTGGCCGACGTGCTGACCGCGAAGGCGGTGCGCGCGGCGCGCGACCTGGACGTGGACACGCTGGTGATCTCCGGTGGTGTGGCGGCGAACTCCCGCCTCTCGGAGCTGGCCGCGCAGCGGTGCGCCGAAGCGGGCATCGAGCTCCGCGTCCCGCGCCCGCGCCTGTGCACGGACAACGGTGCGATGATCGCGGCCCTGGGAGCGCACGTCCTGGCCTCCGGCGCGAAGCCCTCGCCCCTCGACATGCCCGCCAACCCGGGCCTCCCGGTCAGCACCATCGTCGTCCAGTGACCCACCCCGATTTCAGTGAGGTTTTTCCAGCCTCGTTCTGCGTGGCGGTGCCGGTGGCGGAACCTCAGCGCCCGCCTGGACTCCGGGTGCCCTGACTGATGTATGACCGATACACGGCGTCAGGGCGGTCCTCGCCAGGCGAACGCTGAGAACCCGCGGCGGTGCGAGTTGCGAGGGTGGGTTATGCGCCTGCGGCGCATGCGACACCTGCCGGTCGGTGCCGGTCGCCCTTCGCAGCTGCGGTCCACGGACAGGGATGAACAAGTTCAATGGAAATCGGAGGTCTGATTTCCATTGAAATCGCGGGAGTTGCCCGCACCCTCCGGCGTGTCCGGTGCCCGACACGCCGGTGATGCACAGTTTCAACTGAAACTGCGCTCCGGCCTGGGGGAGGGGTGCAGTTTCAATTGAAACTGCGGTTCTCCTGGCCGGGGGACGGTTGTCGGGGGATCAGCGGCTGTACCAGAAGGCCTTGACGGTGGCGAGGAATTCGCGGCGGGCGCCGCGCGCCGCGACGCGCTCGAGGCGCCAGTCCGCCGCTGCGTCGTGGCCGACGCCGTGGGCGTCCACGCCGAGGCGGCGGCACATCGCCACCGCGCGGCGGAGGTGGAAGCGCGTGCTGATCACCGTCAGCTCCCGCAGGCCGAACTCGCCCGCCGCCCGGCGGCAGGACTGCCAGGTGTCCACACCGGACTCGTCGAGCACGATCGCGTCCGCCGGGACCCCGTGCGACACGAGGTGGTGGCGCATCACCGCGGGTTCGCTGTAGCCGCGCGATTCGGGGCTGCCGCTGACGATGATCCGCCGGATCTTCCCGGCCTCGTACAGGTCCTTGGCCACGTCGAGCCGTCCCTGCAGGATCAGGCTGGGCGTGCCGTCCCAGCGCACCCCGGCACCGAGCACCAGCCCGACCTCGGTCTCCGGCACGTCCGACGCCGACCGGATGCGGTCCGCGCTGCGCGCGAAGGCCCACGCCGACGGCAACCCCGCCACCACACCGAGCCCGACCAGCCCCACGAGCCCAACCCACAGTCCGCGCACGCGCCAAGTGTGCCATCGCCGCCGAGCGCAGCGCCGCTCCGCGATCAACACGCGGCGGGCCAGTGCCGGTTTCGCGCGAAGTCGCCGCGAACCGCACGGCGGCCGAGCAGGGGTGCCGGTCCCCGGCGGGAACCGGCACCCCGCCGATCACACCGGGTTCAGCACCGGCTTGCCGTCCTCGACCACGAACGACTTCGCGGTCTCGGCCGGGGCGTCCTTCTCCGACACCTTCGCCAGCACGCGGTAGTCCGCGCGCAGCTCGCCCTCGGTGAACTTGGTGCGCACGTAGCCCCGCCGGTTGGCGTAGAACTTCACGTGCGGGTTCTCCGCCAGCACGTCCTCGTTGCCGCCGTCGTCGCCGTCGCCGCCGCTGGTCACCGAGGTCGTGACGAACTCCGTGCCGACGGCGGGGGAGTCGGGCTCGTCGTGGGTCCGCTTGATCTCCGCGGCCCAGTGCCGGTGCACGTCCCCGGTGAGCACCACGCCGTTGCGGACCGCGCTGTCGGCCATCGCGTCGGCGATCCGGTCGCGGTTGGCCACGTAGCCGTCCCAGGCGTCCATGCTGTAGCCCTCCTCGGCGCCCGGGGTGCGGTCGAGCTTGGAGAAGAACACCTGCTGGCCGAGCACGTCCCAGCGCGCGGTGGTCTCGCGGAACCCGTCGATGAGCCACTTCTCCTGCTCGGCCCCGGTGATCGACCGCTTCGGGTCCTCGCGCTCGTCGCAGCCGGACTGCACGCCGTCGCCGCAGGCCTGGTCGTCGCGGTACTGGCGGGTGTCGAGCATGTGGAAGTTGACCAGCGACCCCCACCGGATCCGCCGGTAGAGCTGCAGGTCGGTGCCGGAGGGCTTGGCCGTGCTGCGCAGCGGCATGTTCTCGTAGTACGCCTGGAAGGCCGCCTTGCGCCGGTCCAGGAAGCCGTCGTCGGGCTTCTCCGGGACCTCGTCGGCCCAGTTGTTCTCCAGCTCGTGGTCGTCCCACACCACCACCCACGGCGCGGTGGCGTGCGCCAGCTGCAGGTCGGGGTCGGTCTTGTACTGGCCGTGCCGCTGCCGGTAGTTGGCCAGGGTCCGGGTCTCCGGCCCCAGCACCTCGCGCACGTCCTCGTCCTTGGCGGCGTACTCGTACTGGTAGTCGCCGAGGTGCAGGATCAGGTGCGGGTCGTCCTCGGCCATCCGGCGGTAGGCGGTGAAGTAGCCCTCGCCGTAGTGGGCGCAGGAGGCGAAGCACATGGTCAGCTCGCCGAGCGCGTCCGCGGCCGGGGCGGTGCGGGTGCGGCCCACCGGCGAGATCTCGCCCTCGGCGCGGAAGCGGTAGAAGTACTCCGCGCCGGGCCGCAGGTCCTCCAGCTCGACGTGCACGCTGTGCCCGAGCTCCGGCGCGGCCTGCGCCTCACCGCTCTGCACGACCTTGGTGAACTGCTCGTCCTCGGCGACCTCCCACTGCACCGGCACGACCTTGTCGGGCATGCCGCCCAGGCCGTCGTCGGCGGTCGGCTTCGGCGCCAGCCGGGTCCACAGCACGACCCCGTCGGGCAGCGGATCGCCGGAGGCGACGCCGAGGGTGAACGGATCGGCGAGCCGGCGGACACCGGCACCGGGCATGGCCAGCGCGTTGGCCAGCGCGGATCCGCCGAGCGCGGTGGCCCCGAGCGCGGCGGCCCCGCCGAGGAGCACGGCGCGTCGGCTGACCCGCCTGGATAACGGGACGGGGGATTCGGTCATCGCAAAGCCCTCCAGTTCGAACCGGTCGGGCGCCGGAAACTACCGGAACGAGTGGGGGTTCAGGTGAACTTCTGACGAAATCCCGAGCTGTTCGGCCACCCGGGGGAATGCCGGTTGCTCGCCCGAGGACGACGCTGCGCCCAGCGCCGGGGCACTGGGCGCAGACCGTTCGTCAGGGGGACTCGTGCTTGCTGCGGGGCCGCGGGCCGATCACTTCGGGCGCCAACCGGCTCGGGTCGGCGGACCGGGCGGGCCGGGCGGGCGCGCGGGTCGGGGGCGTCGTTCCCACGGCCGGTTCGCGGGCTTGGAGAGGGCTGGCATGCCTGGCAACTTAGGGCACCGAACGCCACATCCGTGCACCCCCTCCGGCATTGGTGACTTTTCCCGCATGCCGATCTACCTGCGAAGATCACGCAGAGTTGATCACCTGTCACAACGTCCCAGGTCGGGGCGCCGGAGACCGCCGCGGTCGCGCTCCGAACCGGCTCGGGCACGGCGGGTGGCCGCGCCGGGCGGCCGTCGGAGGGCGCCTGCAACACTCCGGCCTTCGGGGGATGCGGGTGGTTGTTGAGCGTTGGCACTCTCGTCGGTAGAGTGCTAGCAGAACGGCGCCGCAGCGCCCCGGCACCCGCGACGGCGGGGAGCCACGGAGCCGTCTTAACCCAGACAACGCTTCGAAGGCCCCAGAAGGTGGAGGTCACACCGTGGCGAGCATCAAGCCGCTTGAGGACAAGATCGTGGTCCAGGCGAGCGAGGCCGAGACGACGACTGCGTCCGGCATCGTGATCCCGGACACCGCCAAGGAGAAGCCCCAGGAGGGCAAGGTTCTGGCCGTCGGCCCGGGTCGCGTCGACGACAAGGGCAACCGCATCCCGGTGGATGTCAAGGAAGGCGACGTCGTCATCTACTCCAAGTACGGCGGCACCGAGGTCAAGTACAACGGCGAGGAGTACCTGATCCTCTCCGCCCGCGACGTGCTGGCCGTCGTCAACTGACGCAACCACGCGCGAGCAGTGCCGCCCCGGCGGTCCCGACCGCGGGACCCCGGGGCGGATTCACGTCCGGGGTGGCGACCCCCGGGACGAGCAGACCAGATCAGGTACCCGTGAAGGGCTGTTGCAACCATGGCTAAGCAGATCACCTTCGACGAGCAGGCCCGGCGCGCGCTGGAGAGCGGCGTCAACCAGCTCGCCGACGCGGTGAAGGTCACCCTCGGGCCGCGCGGTCGGCACGTCGTGCTGGACAAGCAGTTCGGCGGACCGCAGATCACCAACGACGGCGTGACCATCGCCCGCGAGATCGAGCTGAGCGACCCGTTCGAGAACCTGGGCGCCCAGCTCGCCAAGAACGTCGCGACCAAGACCAACGACGTCGCCGGTGACGGCACCACCACCGCCACCGTGCTCGCCCAGTCGCTGGTCCGCGAGGGCCTGCGCAACCTGGCCGCGGGCGCGAACCCGACGGCGCTGAACAACGGCGTGCAGAAGGCCACCGACGCGGTGGTGGAGGCCCTCAAGGCCAAGGCCACCCCGGTCAAGGGCCGCGACAACATCGCCCAGATCGCCACCGTGTCCTCCCGCGACGAGGCCATCGGCGCGCTGATCGGCGAGGCGATGGAGAAGGTCGGCGAGGACGGCGTGATCAGCATCGAGGAGTCCTCGACGCTGGCCACCGAGCTGGAGATCACCGAGGGCCTGCAGTTCGACAAGGGCTTCATCTCCCCGCACTTCGTCACCGACGCGGAGCGCCAGGAGGTCGTCCAGGAGGACGCGCAGATCCTGCTGCACCGGGAGAAGATCTCCAACCTGCAGGACCTGCTGCCGCTGCTGGAGAAGATCGCGCAGAACGGCAAGCCGCTGCTGATCATCGCCGAGGACGTCGAGGGCGAGGCGCTGTCCACCCTGGCCGTCAACGCGATCCGCAAGACCCTCAAGGTCGTCGCGGTCAAGGCCCCGTTCTTCGGCGACCGCCGCAAGGCGTTCCTGGACGACCTGGCGGTCGCCACCGGCGCCCAGGTCATCGCGCCGGAGGTCGGGCTGAAGCTGTCCGAGGTCGGTCCGGAGGTGCTCGGCTCGGCGCGGCGCGTCACCGTGACCAAGGACACCACGACCATCGTGGACGGCCGCGGCAAGGCCGAGGACGTGCGGGACCGGGTGGACCAGATCCGCAAGGAGATCGAGGCCACCGACTCCGACTGGGACCGCGAGAAGCTGCAGGAGCGGCTGGCCAAGCTGAGCGGCGGCGTCGCGGTGATCAAGGTCGGCGCGGCCACCGAGACCGAGCTCAAGGAGCGCAAGTCCCGCATCGAGGACGCGGTCGCCGCGGCCAAGGCGGCGGCCGAGGAGGGCAGCGTGCCCGGCGGCGGGTCCAGCCTGATCCACGCCGCCAAGGTGCTGTCCGACGACCTCGGGCTCTCCGGTGACGAGGCCACCGGCGTGCAGCTGGTCCGCCGCGCGCTGGAGGCCCCGCTGTACTGGATCGCCAGCAACGCGGGCCAGGAGGGCGCCGTCGTGGTGTCCAAGGTCCGCGACCTCGACTGGGGCTCGGGCTACAACGCGGCCACCGACGAGTACGGCGACCTGGTCCAGGCCGGCGTCGTGGACCCGCTGAAGGTGACCCGCTCCGCGGTCGCCAACGCGGCCTCCATCGCCCGCATGGTGATCACCACCGAGAGCGCGGTCGTGGAGAAGCCGGAGGAAGAGGCCGCCGAGGCCGGTCACGGCCACGGCCACGGGCACGGCCACTGACCGGAGGAGTTCCGCCGGTCGCTTCGCGCGGCGGTCCGGCCGCGCACAACTGAGCACGACGAAGATCGGGGCGGTACCCAGTGCGGGTGCCGCCCCGATCTCCTTCCGTCCTGCCCGGAGCCGAATGACGCCCCTCGTGGTCATTCGACTCCGGCACCGAGGCCGCGCGCCTCGATCAGCGCAAGCCGGTCAGCTGGCCGCGACCGCCAGCTGCTGGCGCTTGCGCGCCTTGATGATCACTTCGCGCTCCGACTCCGACAGCCCGCCCCAGATGCCGTACGGCTCCTGCACCGCCAACGCGTGAGCGCGGCATTGGGCGATCACCGGGCAGTGCTGGCACACCTCTTTTGCCTTCGCCTCGCGCCGAGCTCGCGCCGGGCCCCGCTCGCCGTCCGGATGAAAGAAGTACGCGCTGTCCATACCTCGACAGGAGCCCCGTATCTGCCAATCCCAGATATCGGCGTTCGGTCCTGGAAGACGTCGAGTGTCTGCCATTGCGACAACCACCTCCCACCGGTGGATCCCCTCCCTGCTGCGGCGGGCCCGCCGCAGCCTCGCATGATCCAACCGTAAAACCGCGCCAAAACTTGTTCAACCCTTATCGCGTCAAAACTTGTTCATCATTGGAGTGATCTTTTCGGGGGACGTGATCGTCACCGGACCGGCTTGCCCCGCACGGGCCGGAACCGGAATATGTCCCGCGTGACGACGCGGCCGGAACCTGCACCGGGGGAGGACACCCCCGTCCCGATCGACGACGCGGGGCGCCCGGCCACCTCGGACGGCGCCGAGCCGGGCGCGGACGACGAGCCGCGGCTCAGCGTCGCGGCGGTGGCCCGTCGCCTCGGCGTCGCGCCAGCGACCCTGCGCACCTGGGACCGCCGGTACGGGCTGGGCCCCAGCGACCACACCAGCGGTCGCCACCGCCGCTACGGACCGGCCGACATCGCGCGCCTGGAGCAGATGCAGCGCGCTCTGCTGCGCGGCGCCTCGCCGATGGAGGCCGCCCGGTACGCGCGCGCCGTGGCCGCACCGCCGCCGCAGCGGTCGCCGGAGGTCGCCGAGCAGCCGGAGGAGAACGGCGAAGGTCCGGTGCTGCTGTCCGGCGTGCTGGACGGCGCGGGCGACATCAAGCTGGTCGGCTCCAACACCGGAGGTCGCGGCCTCAAGCTCACCGGCGCCGGTCCGGAGGCCCGCGGTCTGGGGCGGGCGGCGCTGGCGCTGGACTCCTGGTCGGTGCAGCGGCTGCTGATCGAGGCGATGAACTCCGAAGGCGTCGTGGCCACGTGGCAGGGCATGCTGCAGCCCGTCCTGCGCGCGGTCAGCGAGCGCCGCCAGCGCTCGGGCTCCGGCATCGAGGTCCTCCAGCTGCTGGTCGACTGCGCCTCCACGGCGCTGCGCTCGGTGATCGCGACCGCTCCGGCCCCGCTCAACCCGCGCCCGGTGGTGCTCGCCCCGGTGCCCGGCGAGGCGCAGGAGCTCGAACTCGTGGCGCTCGCCGCCGCCCTGGCCGCCAACCGCGTCGGGCACCGCCTGTTCGGCGCTTCGCTGCCCCGGGAGGGCCTGGCGGCCGCGGTCCGGCGCTCCGCGCCCGCTGCCGTCGTCCTGTGGGCGGACCAGGCGCACTACGCCTCGCCGCGGGTGCTGGAGGACATCCCGATCACGCGGCAGCGCGCGCGGGCCTTCGTGGCGGGTGGCGGGTGGTCGGCGGAGGCGCTGCCGCCGCACGTGGAACTGCTCGGCTCGCTGGAGACCGCTGTGGCGCGTGTTTCGGAAACCGTCCTGGGATGAGTTAAGCTCGCTGTGTCCTAAATCACATCGATCGTGTCAGGGTGAGTTGTCGGGTTCCGCCGGTCGGGCGAAATCGCGGTCACGACGAGCTGCAATCGGGTGAATACTGCAGGTATGACGGGTGATGGGTGGCTGCGCGGGGTAGTTGCCCACCTCCTTGCTCCGTTCCGGTGAACCGGGGTCGGACGGGGTGGCCGCGAAATTTCTTGACGGATTAAGCACCGGATCGTGTCAAGGTTTGGGCCCCTGCGTCCGATAGGGGAGGTGGAACGTCACTCGCCTGCAGGAAGGAGTTCCCGTGACGACGGTCCTGATCTGCGATGACCGACGTAGCGTCCGGGAAGGGCTCACTCGTGTGATGTCTGCTGTCCCCGGAGTGAGTCGAATCGATTGCGTCGCGCATGGCGACGAGCTGCTGGCCCGCTTCTCGCGGCAGGCCGTGGATGTCGTGCTGGTCGGCACGCAGCGCGCGGTCCCCAACGGGGTCGAGGCCACCCGGCGGCTCGTCTCAGCGCATCCGCAAGCGAACGTGATCGTCTTCGGCGCTCCCGACGACGCGGCCAGCATCGCTGCCGCGATCGCCGGTGGTGCCCGCGGTTACCTCCGCTGGGACGCCTCGCGGCCGGAACTGGTCGCGGCGCTGGCGCACACGCTCGCGAGCACCTCGGTGCCCGCTCCCCGACAGCCGTCCGATCCCGGCGTGCAGCTGACCGAGCGCGAGCTCCAGGTGCTGCGCGGCATGAGCCAGGGGAAGAGCAACGGCCAGATCGGCCGCGAGCTCTACCTCTCGGAGGACACGGTCAAGACCCACGCGCGCCGGCTGTTCCGCAAGCTCGGCGTCCGCGACCGGGCCCAAGCGGTGGCGCACGGGTTCCGCCGCGGTCTCGTCGCCTGATCCGTTCGATCGGAGCGCATCGGCGGGCCGTCCGCGCAGCCGCCGGTGCTCGACGGGGACGTTGGCCCCTGCGCGAGCTGACGTTACGGCAGCGGCTGTGGCTCGCGTCACCGCTCGGAGGTCCGGGAGCGCTTCCGGGTGGGCGGCGTGACGCGAGTCATGGCCCTGTCGAAAGTCGGGGGGAACGGGCCGAAGCGGCACACGGGGCAAAACGGCGATACGCCCCGAAACGCCGCCGCGGCCCCTCCCGGGGTTTCCCGGTTTCCGTCTCGGAGTTCCGAGCAAGATCTCGATGACCAGGCGAAACGCCATCCCGTGCGGTGTCTGGTAGATGTGGATGCGTGACCACGCCCGCCCCTGATCCCGAGTCCCTGTTCAACGAGCGCTCATCGGCCGGTACGGTGAGCTCGGCGCGGCGTGCGGTGCACGCGATGTTCGCCGGGCAAATCCGAGTCGCTTGAACGCGTAACACCAGGGCTGCTGTCTGCGATGACCAACGTGGGGGACGGGCTGGACGCTCTTGTAAGCGCCGCCGTCGACGGCGATCGTCAGTCGATCGAGCGCTTGCTGGCCGAAATCCGTCCTTTGGTGGTGCGGTACTGCCGCGCCAGAGTCGGACGAAACGAGAGGTCGTTCGCTTCGGCGGACGACGTGGCCCAAGAGGTGTGCCTCGCGGTGCTGACCGCGTTGCCCTCCTACAAGGACCAGGGTCGTCCGTTCCTGGCGTTCGTGTACGGCATCGCCGCGCACAAGGTGGCTGATGCGCACCGAGCGTTGGCCCGCAACCGCTCCGAACCCGTGGCGGACGTTCCGGACACCCCGGAGTCCGAAGCAGGTCCGGAGCAGCGGGCGATGCAAGGTGAGCTCTCGGGCAGGATGGCGCAACTGCTTCGCGTCCTCCCGGCCAAGCAGCGGGAAATCCTGCTGCTCCGGGTGGTCGTCGGGTTGTCGGCGGAGGAAACCGCCGAAGCGGTCGGCTCGACGCCGGGCGCGGTACGCGTGGCTCAACACCGCGCGTTGGCCCGGCTGCGAAAGACGCTGTCCGCGGAGGAGGTGGTCTGAATGGCTGAGCGGAAGGGGCCCGAGGGGGAGCAGGCAGGACGCGACCCGGTCGAGTCCGGCCAGCACGAAGACCGTTCGACCCGGGCGGACGAGCGGGACGTGGTTCCCGCCGAGGAGCCCGCAGACGAGGGAACGGAACTGAGCGACAACCATCGGGATTCCGACTCGGCCGAGTCCGAAACCACCCGAAGCGACGCCGATTCGGACGGCGCCGCGGTGCTCGCCTTCCGGCCGCGGCCGGAGGACCAGGACAGCGCGGACGACGCCGGCGAGCTGGTCGACCACGACGACTTGGACGAGCCGATCGACCTGGCCGCACTGCAGGACGACGACGCGCTGCTGGACGCGCTGGGCGGGACGAACCCCGACGTGGCGGTGCCCGCCGCCGGGGAGCGCCCCAGCCTGGAGGCGCTGCTGGTGGCGTGGCGGCATGACGTCGATTCCTCGCCGATCGGCGACCTGGTCGACGTGGAGACCGCGGCCACCGCGATCGCCGAGGGCACGCGCCCGCGCCGACGGCTCAAGCGGCGGCACCTGGTGCCGGTCGCGACGGCGGCTGCCGTGCTGATGATCGGGTTCACCGGTGTCGGTGTGGCGGCCCGCGACGCGCAGCCCGGCGACATGCTGTGGGGCGTCGCGCAGGTGCTCTACTCCGACCACACCCGCGCGGTGCAGGCGGCGAGCTCGGCGCGCGAGGACCTGAACACCGCGGAGAGCGCGATAGAGCGGGGCAACCGCACTGCTGCGCAGGCCGCGTTGGAGGCCGCGCAGCAGCAGATGCGCGTGATCGACGACGAGCACGGCCTGTCCGACCTGCAGGCGGCGCACGCCTCGCTGACCAAGCGGATCGACCAGGGCGAGCAGCCGACCAGCAACGAGTCGACTCCGCAGACGACGCCGCCGACCTCGACGCCGTCGCCGTCGCAGCCGACGCAACCGCCGGAACCGACGGACAGCTCGTCGATCCCGCCGACCTCGTCCACCCCGACGGAGACGACGACCTCGCCCAGCGAGACCAGCGGCAGCTCGGAGAACCCGTCGAGCAGCTGGGGCGGCCTGTTCCCCCAGAACAGCAACACCAGCCACCCGTGATCGGGTAGTGACACGAGAAGAGGGCTCTCGCCGCGGCGAGAGCCCTCTTCTCCTATGCCCGGTTGTTGCCGAATGATCAGCGCGTGGTTTCGCTCTCCGTGACGCCGTCCGCGTAGCCGCGGCAGTACTCCCAGGTGACGTACTCGCTGGGGTTCGGGTCGAAGGCCGGTTCGTGCGGGCGCATGCGGCCGTCGTGCAGCAGCTGCTCCAGGCTCGCCCGCAGGAGCTCCCAGTCGTGGTAGTGGCACTCGCCGCAGTCGGCGCAGTCCACCACGATGCCGCGGATGCCGCGGGGCTCCAGCAGGGCCTGGTAGACCGCGAGGTCGGTCAGGTCGGCGAGCAGTTCGGCGCGTTCCTCGTCACCGAGCGGCGGCCCGTCGTCGGCGTCGTGATCACCGAGTGCCATGCTCGGATCTTCCGGGTCGCCCGCGAACGGGTCTGGGGGCATCGGATCGTGCGGCACGGCCCGCACGGTACCGGCTGCGTCCACCTCGTGGGGCTGTCGGGGCGGTGTTGTCCACCGCTCCGCGCGCGCCGGGGTGGCGTGGCGCACGACTGCCCGGATGCCCCAACCGGCCCCTGACCTGTGGTCTCTATCATTGGGGGAATCCCCGAAGCCGATGCCGCGTTGCCAGACGTAACCGTCGACGACGTGATCGCCGAGGAACAATCCAGCCGCATCCTCCGGTTGTGGACCGTAGCGTGAAGGAAGGCACATCCCTCGCCATGACCAGCGAACTCACCGCACCCGGCCTCCCCTCGAAGTTCGCGACTCTGGGGCTGACCTTCGATGACGTGCTCCTGCTGCCCGACGAGTCCGACGTCATCCCGAGCGGGGTCGACACGTCGACGCAGCTCTCCCGCAACATCCGGCTGCGCGTCCCGCTGCTGTCGGCCGCGATGGACACCGTGACCGAGGCGCGGATGGCGATCGCGATGGCCCGCCAGGGCGGTGTCGGGATCCTGCAGCGCAACCTCTCGGTCGAGGAGCAGGCCTCCCAGGTCGAGGTGGTCAAGCGCTCCGAGGCGGGCATGGTCACCGACCCGGTCACCTGCTCCCCGGACGACACGCTCGCCGAGGTGGACGCGCTGTGCGCCCGCTTCCGCATCTCCGGCGTCCCGGTGACGGACCCGGACGGCACCCTGGTCGGCATCATCACCAACCGCGACATGCGCTTCGAGGTCGACTACACGCGCCGGGTGCGCGAGGTGATGACCGCCGCGCCGCTGATCACCGCGCAGGTCGGCGTCACCGCGGAGGCCGCGCTCGGGCTGCTGCGCCGCAACAAGATCGAGAAGCTGCCGATCGTGGACGGCGCGGGCAAGCTGCGCGGCCTGATCACGGTCAAGGACTTCGTCAAGACCGAGCAGTACCCCGACGCCACCAAGGACCCGGACGGCCGACTGCTGTGCGGCGCCGCGGTCGGCGTCGGCGCGGACTCGCACGAGCGCGCGATGGCGCTGGTGGACGCCGGGGTCGACGTGCTGATCGTGGACACCGCGCACGGCCACTCCCGCTCGGTGCTGGAGACCGTCACCACGCTGAAGAAGGAGCTCGGCAACTCCGTCGACGTGATCGGCGGCAACGTGGCCACCCGCGCGGGCGCGCAGGCGCTGATCGACGCCGGGGCGGACGCGGTCAAGGTCGGCGTCGGGCCGGGCTCGATCTGCACCACCCGCGTGGTCGCCGGGGTCGGCGTGCCGCAGATCAGCGCGATCTACGAGGCGAGCATGGCCTGCCGCCCGGCGGGCGTGCCGATCATCGGTGACGGCGGCATCCAGTACTCCGGGGACATCGGCAAGGCGATCGCCGCCGGGGCCAGCTCGGTGATGCTGGGCAGCCTGCTGGCGGGCACCGCCGAGGCGCCGGGCGAGCTGGTGCTGGTCAACGGCAAGCAGTTCAAGGTCTACCGGGGCATGGGCTCGCTGGGCGCGATGCAGTCGCGCGGCCAGGGCAAGTCCTACTCGAAGGACCGCTACTTCCAGGACGACGTGCTCTCCGAGGACAAGCTGGTGCCGGAGGGCATCGAGGGCCGGGTGCCGTTCCGCGGCCCGCTGGCCCAGGTCGTCGCGCAGCTGGTCGGCGGTCTGCGCTCGGGCATGGGCTACACCGGATCGAGCACGATCCCGGAGCTGCAGGACGCGAAGCTGGTCCGGATCACCGCGGCCGGTCTCAAGGAGAGCCACCCGCACGACATCACGATGACGGTCGAGGCGCCGAACTACACGGTCCGCTGACCCCGCCGACCCGGCCGCCGCGTCCACGGGCGCGGCGGCCGCGTCGTACCCGGGTCGTCGTGGTCGGACGATCACCCAGCGCTAAGGGCCCCCGTTGCGCGTCACTCGGATGCCGCAGAGAGAATGTCGTGTTGGACAGCGGTGCTGGCGAGGAGGGACTGACGGTGCGGGATCAGGTTGAGATCGGCATGGGCCGCACGGCGATGCGCGGCTACGACTTGGACGACGTGGCGATCGTGCCGTCCCGGCGCACCCGCTCCTCGAAGGACGTGTCGCTGGCGTGGCAGATCGACGCGTACCGCTTCGACATCCCGCTGATGACGCACCCGACCGACGCGGTCGTCTCGCCCGCCACCGCGGTGCGCATCGGCGAGCTCGGCGGGCTCGGCGTGCTCAACGCCGAGGGCCTGTGGGCGCGGCACGAGAACGTCGAGCAGAAGCTGTTCGACGTGGTGCGCGCCGCGGAGGAGGACAGCGACCCGGAGGCGGCGATCCGCCTGCTCCAGGAGCTGCACGCCGCGCCGATCCGGCACGACCTGCTCGCCGCTTCGCTGAAGCAGATCAAGGACTCCGGCGTCACGGTGGCCGCGCGGGTCAGCCCGCAGCACGCCGAGGAGCTGACCCCGGACCTGCTCGCGGCCGGTGTCGAGGTGCTGGTCGTGCAGGGCACGATCATCTCCGCCGAGCACGTGGCGCGGGACGGCGAGCCGCTGAACCTCAAGCGCTTCATCGCCGAGCTCGACGTGCCGGTGGTCGCCGGGGGCGTCGGCGACTACCGCACCGCGATGCACCTGATGCGCACCGGCGCGGCCGGGGTGATCGTCGGCTTCGGCCAGTCCCGCTCCGCGACGACCACCCAGGTCCTGGGCATCGGGGTCCCGATGGCGACGGCGATCGCCGACGCCGCCGCGGCCCGCCGCGACTACCTGGACGAGACCGGCGGCCGGTACGTGCACGTGATCGCCGACGGTTCGCTGGCCTACTCCGGGGACATCGCGAAGGCGATCGCCTGCGGTGCGGACGCGGTGATGCTCGGCGAGGCGCTGACCGAGGCCGCGGAGTCCCCGGCGCAGGGCTACTACTGGACCTCGGCGGCCGCGCACCCGAGCCTGCCGCGCAGCGAGATCGTCGGGTTCGCCGGTTCGGACGCGGACCTGGAGAAGCTGCTGTTCGGCCCGAGCAGCGACCCGTACGGCACGCTGAACCTCTTCGGCGGCCTCCGCCGAGCGATGGCCAAGACCGGCTACCGCGACCTCAAGGAGTTCCAGAAGGTCGGCCTCACCCTCCGCGGCTGATCTGAGGGAATTCCAGGCTCGTTCTGCGTGGCGGTGCCGGTTGCGGGGGTGGGCTATGCGCCTGCGGCGCATGCGGTGGTGTCCGCTCGGTGCCGGTCGCCCTTCGCGGCAGCTGTTCACCGCCGAAAGCGGCTGGCGCCGCTTGCCCGATGCAACGCGGGATTGTGAGCGCCAGGCAGGCAGAACGGTGCGATGGCCGGGCGGCGGCGATCTGGTTTCCGACCGGATCTGATGCTCCTGCCGGGAAATCCGCGCGGATGGGGACTAGCTACTGGCGAGTAATTACGTCTAGTCTGTCGCGCATGGCTGGACGTGACGGGGCGCACCGGGAGGACACCGACTTCGACGTGGTCGTGATCGGGTCCGGGTTCGGGGGCAGCGTGGCCGCGCTGCGGCTGACCGAGAAGGGCTACCGGGTGGCCGTGCTCGAAGCGGGGCGGCGGTTCACCGACGACGAGTTGCCGAAGACGTCGTGGGACCTGCGGAAGTTCCTGTGGGCGCCGCAGCTCGGCTGCTACGGCGTCCAGCGGATCCACCTGCTGAAGAACGTCCTGATCCTGGCCGGGGCGGGCGTCGGCGGCGGTTCGCTGAACTACGCCAACACGCTCTACCGGCCGCTGAAGCCGTTCTACAACGACCCGCAGTGGGCGCACATCACCGACTGGGAGGCCGAGCTCGCGCCGTACTACGACCAGGCGACGCGGATGCTCGGCGTGGTGGACAACCCCACCACCACCCCGTCGGACGTGGTGATGAAGAAGGTCGCCGGGCAGATGGGCGTCGGGGACACCTTCCACGCCACGCCGGTCGGCGTCTACTTCGGCACCGCGGGCAAGACCGAGGCCGACCCGTTCTTCGGCGGTGCCGGGCCCGCCCGCACCGGCTGCACCGAGTGCGGCGCGTGCATGACGGGCTGCCGCGTCGGGGCGAAGAACACGCTGGTGAAGAACTACCTGTACCTGGCCGAGGCGGGCGGCGCGCAGGTGTTCCCGCTGACCACGGTCAACCGGCTGGCGCAGGGCGCGGACGGCCGGTGGCGCATCGGCACGGTGCGCACCGGCGCGAAGTGGAACCGCCGCCCGCGCATCTTCCGCGCCGACCAGGTGGTGGTGGCCGCGGGCACCTGGGGCACGCAGAACCTGTTGCACCGCAGCAAGGAACGCGGTGATCTGCCGCGGCTGTCCGCGCGGCTGGGCCGCCTCACCCGCACCAACTCCGAGTCGATCATCGGCGCGCAGATGCCGGAGGTCGACCCCGAGCAGGACTTCTCCAGCGGCGTGGCGATCACCTCGTCGTTCCACCCCGACGAGAACACCCACATCGAGCCGGTGCGCTACACCAAGGGCGCCAACGCGATGGGGCTGCTGCAGACCTTGCCGACCAAGGGCGGCACCCCGGAACCGCGGCTGCGGCAGTGGTTCCGATACCTGCGCAAGCACCCGCTGCACGCGCTGCGCCTGCTGTCGGTGAAGAACTGGAGCGAGCGCACGGTGATCCTGCTGGTCATGCAGAGCCTCGACAACTCGCTGACCACCAAGCTGCGCAAGCGGTTCGGGCGCACGCAGCTGACCTCCGAGCAGGGGCACGGCGCGCCCAACCCGACCTACATCCGGGCCGGGGAGCAGGCCAACGAGCTGGTCGCCGAGGAGATCGGCGGCATAGCGGGCGGCACCTGGGGCGAGCTGTTCGACATCCCGATGACCGCGCACTTCCTGGGCGGCTGCGCGATCGGCGACGACGCCGAGCACGGCGTGATCGACCCGTACCACCGGGCCTTCGGCTACCCGACGCTGTCCATCGTGGACGGTTCGGCGGTGAGCGCGAACCTCGGGGTGAACCCGTCGCTGACCATCACGGCGCAGGCGGAGCGGGCCTTCGCGATGTGGCCGAACAAGGGCGAGACGGACACCCGTCCCGACCAGCACGAGGGCTACCGGAAGGTGGCCCCGGTCGAGCCGAAGTCCCCGGCGGTCCCGGCCAGCGCCCCGGCGGCGCTCCAGCTCCCGATCGTCTGACCCCGGGGGGATGAGGTCTTCCAACCTCGTTCTGCGTGGCGGTGCCGACCGGTGCCGGTCGCCCTTCGCGGCTGCTGTCCACGGACCTGATGGAAGTTCCATTGAAATCGGACGTCCGACTTCAATGGAAGTTGTGGGGCTCGGGCTCGGTGGGGGTGCAGTTTCAATTGAAACTGCGGTTCTGCCGACGGCGGAGCACCAGGGCGGACACCAGGACGGACATCGCGAGCCAGCCGGGCCACGAGGTGAGGCCGCTGGTGAGCGGGTGCGGCGGGTGGTCGGCGTCGGCGAGGACCCACGGGAGCTGGACAGCCGCGGTGCTGACCGCGGTGTGGGCGACGACCGCCGGGATCACCGATGCCGATCGGGCGCGCAGCCAGGCGAAGATCGGCACCACGAGCACGCAGGTGATCAGGAAGGCGGCGATCGCCACCGGCCACGGGGTGCTCGGGTACTGACCGCCCAGCAGCAGCGTGGGCAGGTGCCAGAGGGCGAACACGAATCCGGTGGTCAGCACGGCGAAAACCGGTCCGCGCGGGCGCAAGCGCGGGAACAGGTAGCCCTGCCAGCCGAGCTCCTCGCCGAAGAACAGCGGTAGCGAGACGAGCATCTGCACCAGCAGCGAACCGGCCCAGGCCGCCAGCGCGGTGAGCGGAATACCCCGCTGTCCAACGGTTTCCGGTGCGAACTGCTGGCGGAACCCGGAGAGGTCCGCGAGATCCGGGTGGTAGGTTCCCGCCGCGGTGCCGATGCCGAGCGCCAGCAGCGTCAGCACCAGCGGGCAGGCGAGGGCCAACAGGCAGTCCAGCGCGGTGCGCCGGTTCCAGGTCAACCCGAGCGTCGCGCGGACGGGCGTCCCGGGTTCCCAGCGGCGCAGCGCGACCAGGGCCGCCAGGGCAGGCGTCAGCATCGCGGCACCGATGCAGATCTGCTCCAGCGCGCCCATTCCCACATCGCTGCTCGTGCGCTGAAAACCGGTGACCAGCAACGGAATCATCGCGAGCCACATGCCTGCGCAAGCGAGCAGGACGAAGGTCAGCACGGGTCGGATCTTCGATCTCACCCCGGTGAAGCTAGGTCGCCGCCGACGGGGGCGGCAGGGCGTCGGCACCCGGGCGAAAGGTGTCGTGAACACCACCGCGCGCGGACCTCGACTTCGGCAAGATCGGCGCTGTCGGTGAAACCGGAGGAGATGACGATGGATTTGCGCTCGGCGGTGCGCGGGTTGGGCGTCCTGCTGCCCGCGCTGGTGACCGCGCTGGCGGCCCTGATCGTCGTGCCGCTGTTCGCGGTGTCCGGACTGCTGGTCGTGCTGGGCGCCGGGGTCTTCCTGCTCCCCGCCGCCGCGGCCGCCCTGCACCGCTGGACCGAGTGGGAGCGGCGGCGCGCCGGGCGCTACCTCGGCACCCCGGTCGCCCCGATCCGCTCGGCGTCCGGGTTCAAGGAGGTCGTCCGCTCGCCGATGACCTGGCGGGACCTGCGCTGGCTCGTGGTGCACGCGCTGTTCGGGCTGGTCACGGGCCTGCTGGGGTTGGTCGCGGCGCTCGGGGTGCCCGCGACGTTGGCGTCGGTGGTCCTCTGGCCGGTCATCCCCGACGTCACGTTGCTGGGCGTGCTCCCGTCGGACTGGGGCACCGCGCTCGGGCTCGGCGCGGTGCAGCTCGCGCTGACGGGTGCGTTGCTGGTGTGGGCCGTGCCCGCGTTGGCGAAGGCGCAGGCCCGGGTCTCGCTGCGGCTGCTGGCCCCGTCCGAGGCGGAGCGCTTGGCGGATCGGGTCGACGAGCTCGCCGAGACCCGGGCCGGAGCGCTGGAGGCGCACGGCGCGGAGCTGCGGCGCATCGAACGCGATCTGCACGACGGCACGCAGGCCCAGCTGGTCTCGATCGCGCTGCGGTTGGGGATCGCGGAGAAGACCGCCACCTCCGATCCGGAGGCCGCGCTGCGGCTGGTGCGCGAGGCCCGCGACGGGGCCGAGGAAGCGATGGCCGGGCTGCGCGACGTCGTGCGGACGCTCTACCCGCCGATCCTCGCCGACCGCGGGCTGGCCGGGGCGGTGTCCGCGCTGGGCGCGCGCTGCCCGGTGCCCACCGAGGTCTCCGTCGGCGAGCTCGGGGAGGTACCGGCCGCGGTCGAGGCCGCCGCGTACTTCGCGGTCGCCGAATCGCTCACCAACGTCGCCAAGCACTCCGGCGCGCAGCGCGCCGCGGTGTCGGTGCGTCGGGAGGGCGGCGAGCTGCGGATCGAGGTCGGCGACGACGGCGCGGGCGGGGCGGTGGAGTCCGGCGGCACCGGGCTGACCGGCATCCGGCAGCGGGTCGCCGCGCTGGACGGCCGCACCGCGGTGCACAGCCCGGCCGGCGGCCCGACCCGGATCGAGGTGGTCCTGCCGTGCGGGTTCTGATCGTCGAGGACAACGTCATCCTGGCCGAGGGCCTGAAGCTGCTGCTGGCCGCGGCGGAGATCGAGGTGGCCGGGGTGCACGCCGACGCCGGGGCGTTCCTCGAAGCCGTGACGACCGATCCGCCGGACATCGCGGTGGTGGACGTCCGGTTGCCGCCCTCGTTCCGCGACGAGGGGGTGCGGGCGGCGCTGCGCGCCCGCGAGCTGCACCCCGAGCTGCCGGTGCTGCTGTTCTCGCAGTACGTCGAGGAGACCTACGCGCGCGAGCTGCTCTCCGACGGCCGCGGCGCGGTGGGCTACCTGCTCAAGGACCGGGTCTCGCGGGTGGACGAGTTCGTCGACTCGCTGCGCCGGATCGCCGCCGGGGCCACCGTGATGGACCCCGAAGTCGTCTCGCAGCTGATGACCCGCCGCCACGACCCGCTGGCCGCGCTGACGCCCCGCGAGCGCGAGGTGCTCGCGCTGATGGCGGCCGGGTACGCCAACGGCGAGATCGCCCAGTGCCTGGTGGTCACCGAGCGGGCGGTGCTCAAGCACGTCGGCAACATCTTCGCCAAGCTGGACCTGCCCGTTGGCGACTCCGGCCACCGCCGGGTGCTCGCCGTGCTGGCGCATCTCGGCGGCTGAGAGCCTGTTGGTGCTCGTGTTGCGAAGGTGGTCGCTCATCGGAACCTGAGTGCTTCCCCGGACTGCGGGTGCCCCTCCTGAGGTATGCCCAATGCACGGCGGAGGGGCCGTCCTCGCCGGGAAAGCACTCAGAACCCGCGGGCGGTCGCCCTGCGTGCGTACTCAAAGCGGCTGCCGCCGCTTGTAAAGGCGCGGACAGCTTCGCTGGCAGCTCTACCGGGGCCGATGCCGCTGTGGCATCGGTTACCTGGGACAATGGCCGCAGCTCACCGGCTCAGCTAGGAGGTCGCGACGACGTGTCCGGTTCCGCAAGCAACAGCGCCCAGGGGCCTGTTCTCGTTGTCGACTACGGCGCCCAGTACGCGCAGCTGATCGCGCGCCGGGTGCGGGAGGCGCAGGTCTACTCCGAGGTCGTCCCGCACGACACCCCGGTCGAGGAGATCCAGCGGCGCAACCCCGCCGCCGTGGTGCTCTCCGGCGGCCCGTCGAGCGTCTACGCCGACGGCGCCCCCCAGGTCGACCCGGCGCTGTTCGAGGCCGGTGTCCCGGTCTTCGGCATCTGCTACGGCTTCCAGGCGATGACCTCGGCCCTCGGCGGCACGGTGGAGCACACCGGCACCCGCGAGTACGGCCGCACCGAGCTGGAGGTCAGCGGGGACGGCGGCACGCTGCACGCCGAGATGCCCGGCCACCACCCGGTGTGGATGAGCCACGGCGACTCGGTGAGCAAGGCGCCGGAGGGCTTCACCGTCACCGCCGCCACCAAGGACACCCCGGTCGCGGCGTTCGAGAGCGTCGAGCGGCAGCTGGCGGGCGTGCAGTACCACCCCGAGGTGGTGCACTCGCCGCACGGCCAGGAGGTGCTGCGCCGCTTCCTGCACGACATCGCCAAGGTCCGCCCGCAGTGGACCACCTCGTCGATCGTGGACGACACGGTGGCGGCGATCCGCGAGCAGGTCGGCGAACGCCGCGCGATCTGCGCGCTGTCCGGCGGGGTGGACTCCGCGGTGGCCGCCGCGCTGGTACACCGCGCCATCGGCGACCAGCTGACCTGCGTCTTCGTCGACCACGGCCTGCTGCGCGCCGGGGAGCGCGCGCAGGTGGAGCGCGACTTCGTCGCGGCCACCGGCGTCCGGCTGGTCACCATCGACGCGGCGGACCGGTTCCTCGGCGAGCTGGCCGGGGTGACCGACCCGGAGCAGAAGCGCAAGATCATCGGCCGGGAGTTCATCCGCGTCTTCGAGCAGGCCGCCCGCGACCTGCAGGCCGAGGCCGGTGAGTCCGGCGAGCACATCGACTTCCTGGTGCAGGGCACCCTCTACCCGGACGTGGTGGAGTCCGGCGGCGGCTCCGGCGCGGCGAACATCAAGAGCCACCACAACGTCGGCGGCCTGCCCGACGACCTGCAGTTCGAGCTGGTCGAGCCGCTGCGCGCGCTGTTCAAGGACGAGGTGCGCCGGGTCGGCCTGGAGCTGGGCCTGCCGGAGACGATCGTGCACCGGCAGCCGTTCCCCGGCCCGGGCCTGGGCATCCGGATCATCGGCGAGGTCACCGCGGACCGGCTGGAGACGCTGCGCGCGGCGGACGCGATCGCCCGCGAGGAGCTGACCGCCGCAGGTCTGGACCGCGACATCTGGCAGTGCCCGGTGGTCCTGCTGGCCGACGTCCGCTCGGTCGGCGTCCAGGGCGACGGCCGCACCTACGGCCACCCGGTGGTCCTGCGCCCGGTCTCCAGCGAGGACGCGATGACGGCGGACTGGACCCGCCTGCCCTACGACGTCCTGGAGCGCATCTCCACCCGGATCACCAACGAGGTGGCGGAGGTCAACCGGGTGACCCTGGACGTGACGTCCAAGCCCCCGGGCACCATCGAGTGGGAGTGATCCCGCAGAGCTGACAGGGCCCCTCCCGCCGAACCGGCGGGAGGGGTTCTTCGTCTTCGCTACTGCTCGACGCGGACCCAGTCGACGAGGTAGCGGACCTCGCCGGTGGCGATCCGGTCCACAGTGGACTGCGGGAGGCCGAAGTAGGGCTCGGTGACGCCGTTGACGCCGTTCGGGTAGGCGCCGCCGAGGGCGAAGTTCAGGATCAGGAAGTGCGGGTCGTCGTAGGCCCAGGTCCAGCCCCTGGACTCGATGTCCTGCTTGGTGACGCGGTAGGTCTCGACGTCGTCGACGAAGAAGGCGATGCCGTCCGGCGTCCAGTCCGCGCGGTAGACGTGCCAGTCGGCGGGGTTGCCGCCCGGGAACTCCTGGCGCTGGGTGAACGGGGTGTCGCCGTGGTACTCGGGGCCGTGGATCGCCGAGCTCGTCCACGGCTCGCCGACGTGCTCCATCACGTCGATCTCACCGCAGTCCGGCCACGGCTTGCCGTTGTCGATGTTCGCGCCCAGCGACCACCACGCGGGCCACAGGCCGCTGCCGGTGGCGTTCTCCGGGAGCTTGAGCCGCGCCGAGTAGCTGCCGTAGGTGAACTCGACCTTGTCCTGGGTCTTGACCCGGCCGGAGACGAAGTCGTAGGTCTGCCCGTCCGGGGCCTGCGTGCCCGGCTTGTAGCGGGGGTGCAGCGCGAGCGCGCCGTTCTCCGCCCCGGTGGCCGGGTCGTGCTCGACGTAGATGGTCTCGGGCGAGTCGACGTAGGCCTGCTGCTCCTGGTTGACCGTGCCGAAGTTCTCCCCGGTGACCTCGACCGTCCACTTCGAACGGTCCAGCTCGGTTCCGGAGAAGTCGTCGAAGAACACCTCGGCGCGGGGTGCGGCGCTGGCCTCCACCAGCGGCACCGCGCCCAACACCGCGAGCGCGGCGGCGCTCGCGAGCAACTTGTTCCGAACCATCACCGCTCCTCACCGTCAGAACCGCTTCTTGAGCGATTGAGTATCGCGGTGCGGTCCGAGGGGCGGGCGGGATTGGCGAGTTCTGGCCGGGTGCTCAGCTGCGGGTGCGCAGGGAGGCGACCAGCATGACGACGCCGATCGTCACCGCGGTCAGCGCCAGCAGCCACTGCAGCTGGCCGCCGAGGCCGAACAGCACGGTGCCCGCGACGGTGACCGTGATCAGCCCGCCCACCAGGGCGACCAGGTCCGGTCCGCCGCGCTCCCGGCGGCTGGGGGTCCGCTCGTCAGTCACGGGTCACCTCCACGCTCCCGACCCCGACCCGCAGGTCGAGGGTCAGCTGACCGCCGCCGGGCCCGTCCGGGCCGAGGTCGGTCGTCGTCTGGTCCGCGGTGCCGCCGCTGGACGTCTGGTTCAAGCACTGCACGTCGCCCAGCTCCGCCTTGCACCGCACGGTCGCGTCGACGTCCCGGGGCAGCCGCACCACGATGTCGCCGACCCCGACGCTGGTCGCGCTGCTGGCCGATTCGCCGTCGGCGATCTGCATGTCCCGCAGGTCCAGCGTGACCGTCCCGGCCGACAGCTGGTAGTCGGGGGCCAGGCCGCTGAGGGCCGCCGGGCGGATCTGCTGGTCGCCGACGGAGCCGCCGAAGGTGCTCGCCGGTAGCGCCGAGGCCAGCATCGCCACGGCCGCCAGCGGGACCGCCGCGACGATGAGCCCCCGCCCGCCGCGCAGGAACGAGCCGAGGAGCATCCCCACCCCGAGCACGCCGAGCGCGATGGCCAGCGAGACGTACAGCGGCGCTCCCAGCGAGCCGGTGAGACCACCGGCGAAGGCCGCCAGCACCAGCGTCACCCAGGTGATCCAGCGCCGCGGCGGCCGCTTCGGCTCGGGCGGTTCTGGCTCGCCGGGCTCCGGCAGGTCCCAGGCGAACGGTGCGGCGCCGAGCGGGTCCCACGCGGGCGGGGTCTGCTGCTCGGTCTTCGAGGTCGACTCGGCACCGGGGTAGACCCAGGTGTTCTCGCCCGCGGGCGTCGCGTCGGGCACCGGTGTCGTGGTGGGTGCCGCGGCGGGCGGTGCCACGTTGCGGTCGCCGTACGTGCGGTGCACCAGGTAGAACGCGCCCAGCCCCACCGCGAGCCCGATGATCGACGGCGAGCTGGTCAGCCAGAACACGCTGGGGATCAGCAGCAGCACCAGGATCACGGCGAGCGTGCTGGAGGTCGGCTCCGGCTTCGGCTTCGGACCGCCGGGAACCGGGTCGCCCTCCTTCGGGAACAGCAACCAGCCCAGCAGGTAGAGCACTACGCCCGCACCGCCGTAGATGGCGGCCAGGACGAAGGCGACCCGGACCAGGATGGGATCGATGCCGTACCGGAGGCCGATCGCCGCGGAGACGCCACCCACCTTGCCGCCGAACCGCGGCCGGACCGGGCGGGTCGCCCAGAAGTCCCGCAGGGTGTCCTCGAACGCCGCGACTCCGGCGCGCTTCGTCGTGCTCATGCCAACCACTATCGGTGCCAGGCGACCCCCGGAGCATCAGGGACGCCCCTGATCCGGCCCGGAATGTCATTGCCAGTCGGTGGTTGAGTTGCCAGGGTGGTCGCTTGGCGGAACCTGAGCGCTTCCCCGGACTGCGGGTGCCCCTCCTGATGTATGTCCAATGCACGGCGGAGGGGCCGTCCTCGCCGGGAAACCGCTCAGAACCCGCCGGTGGTCACTTTGCCGAGGTGGCCCAAGCGGCTGCCGCCGCTTCCGAAGGCGCGGACGGCTTCGCCGACAGGATCTCAGGGACGGTCCCTGATGCCCCCGTGCGCGCGAGCGTGTGACCATCGATGTCGTGAGAGACCAGCTGAACCAGCAGCGCGACACCGGGCCGGGGGCTGCCACGCAGCCGATGGCCCAGCAGCGCCCGCAGAGCGTGGCGCAGCTGCGGCGGCGCCGCAGCGGGCGACTGGTCGCCGGGGTGGCCAGCGGGGTGGCCGAGCACCTCGGGGTGCCGGTGCTCTGGGTGCGCGGCGGGTTCGCGGTGCTGGCGGTGTGCGGCGGGGCGGGCATCCTGGCCTACTCGCTGCTGTGGGTGTTCGTGCCGCAGTCCACCGGTGCCGAGAAGCCGGTGTCGACCAAGGAGCGGCAGCAGGGCTTCGGCGTGATCCTGCTCTGCCTCGGCGCGATGGTGGCCGTCGGCGGTCTGATCTCGATGCCCACCTGGCTGGGCGCGCCGCTGGTGGTGGTGCTGGTCGGGGCGGCCGTGGTGTGGCGGGAGGCCGACGAGTCGCAGCGCCGCCGCTGGCGGCAGGGCGCGCGGACCAACGTGGTCGGCGCGCTGCTCGGCGGTGGCGGCCGGTCGGCCATGATCCGGGTGCTGGCCGGTGCGGCGCTGGTCGTGGTGGGCATCGTGGTGCTGCTGGCCGGATCGACGTCGATGGACGAGGTGCGCTTCGCCCTGCTCGCGGTGGGCGCGACGCTGGTCGGTGTCGCGGTGCTGACGGTGCCGTGGTGGGTGCGCCTGGTGCGCGACCTCAACATCGAGCGGGCCAGCCGGATCCGCTCCCAGGAGCGCGCCGAGATCGCCGCTCACCTGCACGACTCGGTGCTGCAGACGCTGGCGCTGATCCAGAAGCAGGCCGAGTCCGAGCGCGAGGTGCGGCGGCTGGCCCGCGGGCAGGAGCGCGAGCTGCGGAACTGGCTGTACGGCCCGGACGGCTACGGCGCGCAGCGGCAGGCGGTGGAGGACAAGCCCGCGGCCACCCTCTCCGCCGAGCTGACCCGGATCTGCGGCGAGGTCGAGGACAGCTTCGCGATCAAGGTCCAGCAGGTCGTGGTCGGCGACTGCGACCTCGACGAGCGGTTGTCCGCGCAGCTCGCCGCGGCCCGGGAGGCGGTCGTCAACGCGGCCAAGCACGCCGGGGTCGCGGAGGTGAGCGTGTACGCGGAGGTGGAGGCCTCGCAGGTCTCGGTGTACGTCCGCGACCGCGGCGCCGGGTTCGACCCGGCCAGCGTGCCCGCCGACCGGCACGGCCTGGCCGATTCGATCCGCGGCCGCATGCAGCGGCACGGCGGGAAGGTCAAGGTGCGCACCTCGCCCGGCGAGGGCACCGAGGTGCAGATGGAAATGCCGAGAGCGGCGTGAAGTTCGCGTACGCTGCGGACGAGCCCAGCGATGGAGGATGTTGATCGTGACCGGTGAAGACACCACCGCCCCGCACCGGGTCCGGGTGTTCCTCGTCGACGACCACGCGCTGTTCCGCACCGGGGTGCGCGCGGAGCTGGCCGCTGCCGAGCAGGTCGAGGTGGTGGGCGAGGCCGGGTCGGTGGCCGAGGCCGTCGCCGGGATCGCGCACTACAAGCCCGAAGTCGTCCTGCTGGACGTGCACATGCCCGACGGCGGCGGTGCCGAGGTGCTGCGCCAGGTGCGCGGCCAGCAGCCGGACGTGGTGTTCCTGGCGCTGTCGGTGTCCGACGCCGCGGAGGACGTGATCGCGGTGATCCGCGGCGGCGCCCGCGGCTACGTCACCAAGACCATCTCCGGCCGGGAGCTGGCCGACGCGATCGTGCGGGTGCGCGCCGGGGACGCGGTGTTCTCGCCGCGGCTGGCGGGTTTCGTGCTGGACGCCTTCTCCGAGGGACCGAATTCGGCCCCGGTCGGCGACCCCGAGCTGGACCTGCTCACGCCCCGCGAGCGCGAGGTCCTGCGGCTGCTGGCGCGCGGCTACGCCTACAAGGAGATCGCCTCGGAGCTGTTCATCTCCGTCAAGACGGTGGAGACGCACGTGTCCAGCGTCCTGCGCAAGACCCAGCTCTCCAACCGCTACGAGCTCTCCCGCTGGGCCTCCGACCGCCGCTTGGTGTGAGGGGTTGTCTGACGAACTCGTTTTGCGTGGCGGTGCCGGTAGCGGAACCTCAGACGCCGCCTGGCTGCGGGATCCCGTTTTTATGTATGTCCAATACACGGCAAACGGGCTGTCCTCGCCAGGCGACGTCTGAGAACCCGCGGCGGTGCCAGTTTGCGGGGTGGGCTAAGCGGCTGCGCCGCTTAAGAGACAACTGACCATCGCCTAGGCCCAGACGCGCATCGGGACGAAGCCGGTGGCGCGGCCCGAGCGGTCCAGGAGCCGTCCCATGCGCTTGACCGTCCGCAGGTTCACCAGCGTGTCGTGCACGACGAGGGCCGGGAAGTTCCGCGTCGCGACCTGCTCGAACTGCTGGACCGCGCTGATCGACGGCAGCCAGACCGTGGCGACCAGGTTGTGCTCGCCGGTGACCGCCGCGCACATCCGGACCGGCGAGAGCCCGGCCAGCCCGGCCCCGACGCGGTCCACGTCGAGCGCGGCGACCCGCCCGCGCAAGGTGGCGGTGACCGGCAGCCCGACCAGCGGCGCGGCCACCTCGCAGCGCAGCGCGAGCACGCGCGAGCGCAGCATCGCGGTGACCCGGCGGCGGGCGGTGGCCTGGCTGGTCCCGGCCTCCTCGGCGAGCTGGGCGTAGGAGGTGCGGCCGTCCGCGGACAGCAGGCCCGCCAGCTTCCGGTCCAGGCCGGTGAAGGTGATCGACGACGCGGACTGCTGGCCGAAGCCGGGATCCAGCGCGGCGTGCGCCGAAGCGCCCAGCGCGTGCAGCCGCCAGTTCGCCCCCTCGCTGTAGAACCGGGTGACCAGTGCGGTCGTGGTGGCGGTCAGGCCGTGGACCTGCTCGACGTGCTGCACCAGGTAGTGGTTGAGCGCTTCGAGGTCCTGCGCGGCCACGGTGAGCAGCAGGTCCTGCGTCCCGGCGGTGATCTCCACGGAGATGCAGCACGAGTCCTCGGCGAGGGTGGCCGCGACCTGCTCCTTGGTGCCCGGTCGGCACCGGGCCGTCACCAGCGCGACGCAGCCGCCGGTGGACAGCGCGCGGAAGTACGCGGTCGTCCAGGCGTCACCGCGCTCGGCGAGCCGCTCCCAGCGCCGGGCCACCGCGTCCGCCGAGCGGACGCCCAGCGAGGTGGCCACCGCGGACCACGGCGCCCGCGGCCAGACCTGCAGCGCGTTCACCAGCGCCAGGTCCGACTCGCTCAGCATGACCGTTTTCCGCGTCACAGCCGGGGATCATGACGGATTCCCCGACATCCGACAACGCTTGCGCCGCGTTCACCGACCATGCCGCCACCCGGATGGAAGGAGGCGCTGGTGACCGCCGCACCCCAGCCCACTGGTACGGAACTCCTCGCCCGCCTGGACCGGCTCCCGGTCGGCAGACCGCATCGCCGGTTGATGCTGCAGGGCGGGCTCGGCTACCTCTTCGAGTCCTACGACGCCGTGCTGCTCGGCTACGCGGCCTCGGCCGTGGTCGCCATCTGGTCGGTCGGCTCCGGCCTGGCCGGGTGGCTGCTGGCCTCGGTGTTCATCGGCTACCTGATCGGCGCGCTGGTCGCGGGCGTGCTGGCCGACCGGATCGGGCGGCGGCGCGTGCTGATGTACGCGCTGCTGGTCTACGTGGTGTTCACGGTCGTCGCGGCGACCGCGAACAGCCCGGGGGAGCTGATCCTCTGGCGGGTGCTCAGCGGGATCGGCATCGGCGCCGAGGCCACCATGATCGTGCCCTACATCTCGGAGTTCCTGCCCACCCGCAACCGGGGCCGCAACATCGGCAACACGATGCTGTTCCTCGGTTTCGGCTACGTGCTGGCCGGGCTGACCGCGGTCACCGTGATCAGCCCGAACCCGGAGCCGGGGTGGCGCATCGCGTGCCTCATCTGCGTCGCTCCCGTCCTGCTGCTGCTCTGGTGGCGCCGGGATCTGCTGGAGTCACCGCGCTTCCTGATCAGCCAGGGCCGCATCGAGGAAGCCGCCGCGATCGTCGAGCGCTTCGAGCGCGAAACCGCGGTCAACGGTCAGCTGCCACCGGTACCGGCGGCGACCGCACCGGCCCGCGAACCCGCGCCCCGGCGGAACGTGCTGCGGCAGTTCGCCGCGCTGTGGGGGCCGGGCCTCGCGGTGCGCACCGGAGTGGTGTGCGTGCTGTGGTTCGCCATCCAGGCCACGCACTACGGCTACGGGACCTGGCTGCCCACGCTCCTGGTGCTCAAGGGCTTCACGATCACCAAGAGCTTCTCGTTCGCGCTGGCCAGCGCCGTCGCGCAGATCCCCGGCTACTACCTGGCCGCCGCCATCAGCGAGCGCATCGACCGGAAGTGGACGATCGTGGCGTTCATGGGCGGCTCCATCGCCTGCGCGGCCGGGCTGGCCACCGCGGAGGACGAGGTGGCGATCTTCTGCTTCGTCGTCGCGCTCTCGTTCTTCATGAACGGCGTCGCCGGTCCGCTGTACGCCTACACCTCCGAGATCTACCCGACCGAGTCCCGGGCGACCGGGATGGGGCTGGCCAGCGCGACCGCGCGGGTCGGGGCGATCATGGCGCCGGTGGCGATCGGCTACCTGCACGACGACCTCGGGTTCGCCGGTGTTTTCGCGATGCTGTGCGGACTCCTGCTGGTCGGCGCCGTGGTGCTCGCGCTGCTGGGGCTGCGCACCGCGGGGCGGAGCTTGGAGGCCATGCACGCCGAACCGGCCGCCGCGAGGACTCGCGACGACCAGCCGGCGTGATCGGTCACTTCATCGGGTGGTTGGTGGCCAGCTCGGCGTAGAGCTGGGAGCCGCGCATCAGGGCGAGGTGCAACCGGGCCCAGCCCTTCGGCGGGGCGATCGGCGGGAGCTCCTCGGTCCTGGTGCGCGGCTCGACCGCGGTGGCTCCGGTGCGGTTTCCTTCCGACATCTTCTCCTCCTGAACGGTGGTGGGGACGGCAGTGGTTCGGGTGGTGGGCGAGCGGCGGGTCAGCAGCACGCCGACCAGCACGACCGCCATGCCCAGCAGGATTCGCAGGCCCAGCTCCTCGCCGAGCAGCCACCAGCCGAGCAGGACCGAGACGATCGGCATCAGGTAGGTCACCGTCGAGGCGGTGGTGGCGCCCTCGTCGCTGATGATCCGGTAGTTCAGCGCGAACGCGAGGCCGGTGCCGAAGATGCCCAGCACGGCGACCGAGACCAGCGCGAGCAGGCCCCAGTGCACCGGGCGCAGGCCGTCCAGCGGCAGCGCCACGACGGCGTACCCGGTGGCCGCGATCATCTGCATCGCGGCCAGCACCAGCGGCGGCAGACCGTGCTGGCCGGTCAGCTTCCGTCCGATGTAGACGTACGAGATCCCGTAGCTGACCGCCGCGCCGAGGCAGGCGAGCACTCCCCAGCTGAGCATGCCGGTGCCCTGCCACGGCGCGAAGATCAGCAGCACGCCGAGGAAGCCGAGCAGCAGCCCGCCGAGCCGGGCCGGGGGCGGTGCCTCGCGGGTGACCAGCACCCCGAACAGCACGGTCCACAGTGGAGTGGTCGCGTTCAGCACCCCGGTCAGCCCGGAGTCGACAGTCTGCTCGCCGATCCCGAACAGGACCCACGGCAGAGTGCTGCCGAACAGCGCGGCGACCGCGACGTGCCGCCAGACCGCGCGGTCGCGGCCGATCCGCAACCCGCGCACCGCGCACAGCGCCAGCAGCACCAGCGCGCCGAGCACGATGCGCGTCAGCGCGATCTGCGTGGGCGCGAGCGCCTCCAGGGCCAGCTTGATCAGCAGGAAGCTGGATCCCCACAGCAGCGCCAGAGCGCCGAGTCGGAAGTAGTTCGTCGGGTTGTTCATGGCCTCTCCGGTTTCGCGGATTCGCCGGGACGGTAGGTGGTGGTTGCTTCGGCGCTTGCCGAACCGTTCGCTCGCCCTCTACGTTCCGCCAGACCGCGCGTAAGGACAAGTGAAATAAAATCAACGAACGTTTCAGATCTGCTGTAGGATCGGGAGCATGTTGGACGTACGCCGCATGCAGGTCCTGCGCGCCGTGGTCACCAGCGGGTCGGTCAGCGCCGCCGCGACGAACCTCGGCTACACCCCGTCGGCGATCAGCCAGCAGCTGTCCACGCTCGAGCGGGAAGCGGGCGTGCCGCTGCTGGAGAAGGTCGGCCGCGGGCTCAAGCCGACCCCGGCCGGGATGCTGCTGGCGGAGCGGGCCGGGCAGATCTCCGAGCTGCTCAGCAGCGCGGAGGTCGAGCTGGCCGACATCCGCGCCGGGCGCACCGGTCTGCTCCGGGTGCGGTTCTTCCACACCGCCTCGGTGGGGCTGATCCCGGCCGCGGTCGCCAAGTTCCGCGCCGAGCACCCGGAGGTGCAGCTGGACCTGCAGATGCAGGAGGTGGGCCTGGTCGACGACCTGGCCGCTGGCGAGTCGGACGTGGCGATCGTGGTGGTCGGCAGCCGGGTGCCCGAGCGGCGCGGCGTGCGGTTCGTGCACCTCGGCGACGACCCGTACCGGGTGGTGCTGCCGAAGAACCACCCGATGGCCGAGCAGGACTGCATCGACCTGGCCCAGCTGGCCGCCGAGCCGTGGGTGAACAGTGCGGTGTCCAGCGACGACATCTGCGCCCAGCTGCTCCAGGAGGCCTACGCCAGCGCGGGTTTCAAGCCGAAGGTGGCGCTGGAGACCGACGGGAGCTACTCGGCGCAGGGCTTCGTCGCCGCCGAGCTGGGCGTGGCGCTGGTGCCGCGCCTGGGCCTCGACGTGGTGCACCCGGGAGTGGTGGTCCGGGCGGTCCGCCGACCGGAACCGGTCCGCCGCCTGTACGCAGCGGTCCGCGAAGCGGTCGCCGACCGCCCGGCCACCAAGTCCCTCCTCGCGACCCTCCACGAGGTCGCGAGCTGATCAGGTGCCCGCATGGTGGAGCTGCGCCATGCGGGCACCGTGTCGTGCCTGCTCTCTCAGCCGTCGAAGCGGTCGCTCTTCACAGCAGCGAGCCGATTTCGTGAGAAGTCTCTGCACTCACCACCGGGACGACGGCCGTGCGATCAGGGTCCTGGTTCCGTCGGTCGACCGCAGTCGTGGCCCGGCCGAGGGGTGGCGACGACTCCGATATCACCGCTGTCGGAGGGGTGGTGACGACTGCAATTTCGATTGAAATTGCATCACCCCAGGGCAACCACCTACCGCTTCGAACCCAAGACCAGCCCCGCACCCCACCGCACCAATCCTCACCAACCCGGCCCGGGTATCACCACCGATCCTCCGGTACTGCCGCCTTGCCGATGCAGGTGGCGAGCTGATCAGCGGCTGGCGGCTCGCCGGGCTGCGGTGGCGATGGCGAAGCCGAGAGCGGCCGCGGCCGCGATGGAGACCGGGACCGTGATCAGCATCCGGTCGAGGAGGTCCGCCCACGCCCACGGGACGAGCGGCCACAGCGTTCGCTGCATCTCGGTGCCGCCGATCAGGATCCCGGCGAGGACGCCGACGACCCCGACGGCCACCGCGGTCGCGAACGAGGTGCGGATGGCCAGCCAGAGGCTGAACGCGGTGAGCATCGCGCCGACCGCGGTGCCGGTGAGCGCGATTGAACCGGCGTCGGCCAGCGGCAGGCCAGCGACCAGGTAGACCGCGGCGCTGGCCACCGACACCGCTGCGGTGATGCCGATCGCGACACCGGTCAGCGCGAGGGCGGGTTTGGTGGTGCCGGTCGAGCGGGCGGCGGTGGCCCGCCAGCCGGGGGCGCAGGCGTACCAGGCGAGCAGACCCAACACGAGGGTGCCGATCGGCAGCACCACCAGGGTGAAGAGCTCGACGCTGCGGCCCGGATCGTGCCAGGTCAGCCACACCCCGATCAGTGCGACGGCCGCCGGGCACAGCCACCGCAGCGCGGTCCCGCGCAGGATCACCACCACCGCCGCCAGAACGCGGGGACGGCCGGGACGTTCCACCTCGGCGCTCGTCCAGCGAAGCTGCGGTTCGACCGGCTTCGACCGCGGGGCCCGGGTCGCCGTGCGGATTCGGGGCAGCAGCAGGAAGGGCACCGCCAACGCCGCGCCGAGCATTGTGGGTGGCCACGGCGAAGCAGCGGCGAGAGCGGCGCCGGGCTCCAGCGCGATGCCGTTGGCGTGCGTGCCGATCAGCGGCAGCACGCCCCGGACGAGCCAGGTGAACGGAAGTGCCGCCCAGGACGGCGATTCGGCGAGCACGACCCCGAGCACCGTCCACATCAGACCCGCGCCGAGCACCACCAGCCATCCCACGTGCAGGGACAGCCACAGCAGCAGCGACAGCACGCCGAGCTGGGACGCCCAGAGCACGACGATGATCGCGGCCGTGCGGCCCCACGGGATCGAGGTCGGATCGGACAGCGCGCCGATGACCAGCACCAGCGGGAGGACGGCGAGCGCGTTCAGCAGCAGCGAACGGGTGGCCAGGACGGTGAACCGGCTCAGCCGCCGGAAGCCCGGGCGCACCGGCCGGTACCAGGTGCCGCCACCCCGGGAGGCGTTCTCGACGCGCGCCGCGGTGGCCACGAGCAGCGCGGTGAGCATCGGCCCGGCGAACACCGCCCACAGGTTCTGGAAGCCGAGCGCACCGGACCAGGAGACCTCGGTCCCGGCCGCGAAGAACAGCGCGATGGCGACCAGGCCGAACGCCAGCCCGCTCAGCGGCAGGCGGGCCACGGCTCCGCGCCGCCAGACGGCGAACTCGGCGCGGAGGGTGCGGGGCAGCCCGATCGTCGTCATGCCCGCACCCCGCCGGTCAGCGCGAAGTAGGCGCGTTCCAGGTCGCCGTCCGGTGCGAACTCGGCGATGCCGCCCTGGTAGCGCAGCTGTCCCGCGGCGATCAACCCGATGTCGTCGGCGAGGGAGGCGACCTCGGAGAGCAGGTGGCTGGACAGCACGATGGTGCGCCCGGTTTCGGTGAAGCGGCGCAACATCGCGCGCAACGCCGCCGTTCCCTCGGGGTCGAGACCGTTCTGCGGTTCGTCCAGCACGAGCAGCTCCGGGTCGCCCAGCATCGCCATCGCCAGCGCCAGCCGCCCCTGCATCCCGACGGAGAAGCTCTTGGCCTTCTTGCGGCCGGAGCCGTGCAGGTCGACCGCGGCCAGCACCCGGTCGACCTCGGCCCCGGACACGCCGAGCAGGTGCGCGTGGACCATCAGGTTCTGCCGCGCGGACAGGTGCCCGTAGAAGCTGGGGCCGTTGATGCTCGCCCCGATGCGGGACAGGGCCTGGCGGCTCCACGGCCGTCCGAACAGCTGGATCTCGCCCGAGCTGGGCGGCAGCAGCCCGAGGACCATCTTGAGCGTGGTGGACTTGCCCGCGCCGTTCGGCCCGAGCAGGCCGTAGATCCGGCCCGGGCGCACGTGGAGGTCGACGGACTCCACCGCGGGGGTGCGGCCGAACGTCTTGGACAGCCCCGCGGTGCGGACCACGGGCACTTCGGCGTTGTGCATCAGCGGTTCTTCCTTTCTGCTACGACGTGTAGCAAGTCGAGGTGTGCGAATGCTGTTCGTCGGGGGCGATCAGCTCACAGCAGGACGATCACGAGTGCGATGGCCAGCCCGCCGGTCGCGCGGGCCAACCACAGCTGCGGAGCCGGGATCTCGCGCGGCGGCGCGGCCAGAGCGCGCGCCCGGTGCGCGAGTTCGCTGCGGTGGGCGGCGAACCCGCTGCTCGCCTCCGCCGGACTGCTGGCTACGTCGAGCTGGGCGAGCAGAGCCTTGGCCACGGCGCCAGCGCCCCGCGTCTCGCGCGCTCCTTGGTCCGCCCAGAGCTCGGCCGCGAGCCGCGCTTCGTCCAGCACCGCGCGCCATCCCGGGATCCACCACCACGCCCGCAGCGAGCAGGTGGCCACGAATATCCACAGTGGATGGCGAGCCTTCGCGTGCACGCGCTCGTGCGCGACGATCGCGGGCACGTGCGCGGCCGGCACCGCCGAGCCGAGGAGGATGCGCGGCCGCAGCAGTCCGACGGTGCACGCCATCTGGTCGGAGTGCACCAGCCACACCTCGCCGTTCCGCTCGGGCGCCAGCGCGGCGACACGTCGCGCGGTGCGGACCACCTGCACCGCTCCGATCGCGAACGACGCGGCCAGCGAGGCGAACGGCAGGACCCAGAGCGCGTGGAAGAGGTGCGCGGCCGCCGTGCCCACCACGTCCTGCCGGTCGACGTGGAAGACGTAGTTGGTGATCCCCCAGGCGTGCGGCGCCCGCCACGGCAGGTCCCGCGCGGGGCTGCCCGGCAGGTACGGCACCGACATCGCCAGCAGCGGTGTCACGGCGGTCAGCACGGCGAGGACGAACCGCTCGCGCGGCGGCAGGCGGCGGGTGACCGGTCTCGCCGCGCGCCACAGGGCGATCGTCGCCAGCGGGCCCCAGATCGTCACCACGATCTGCGGATATCCCAGCAGGCCGGTGCTCACCGCGGGTCGTCCTCGATCTCCGCCAGCAGCGCGCGCACCTGCGCGAGCTGGTCAGCGTCCTCGCGCACCGCTCGGACGAAGTTCGCCACCGCGAGGTCGCCGAACCCGTCCACCAGCTGCCGGACCTGCTCGGCCGCCACCGCCTGCTCGACCTCGGCGCGGGGCCGGGCGGGCCAGTACACGTACTGGCGGCCTTCCTTGCGCCGGGCCAGGAAGCCCTTGACGACGAGGCGCTCCATCACCGTCTTCACGGTGGTGTAGGCCTGGTCACCGCGCAGCCGCCGGACGCACTCGGCCACGTCCATCTCGCCGCCGCCCCAGAGCACCTCCAGGATGGCCAGCTCCAGCGGCCCGAAGTGAGCGGCCAGGCCGCGCCGCGACGTCGACATGCTACAGAGGATAGCAGTTCGGTCGGGTGAGCCCGGCCGCCTCGCGCGGACCGGCGTCAGTTCCGCTTGTCGGTGTTGATCAGCGGCTTGCCGTCCGGGGTGGTGGCCATGCCGAGGACGTGCTGCTCGACCAGCTTGTTGCCGTCCTTGGTGAACTGCAGCGTGACGATCACGTTCGAACCGGACCGCACCGGCTCGCCGATGATCTTCACGTCGTCGATGCTCTTCCAGAACGACTCGTAGCTGTCCTTGCCCTGCTCCTGCAGCTTCGGGCCGAGCAGCTTCCAGGCCTGGTCCAGCTTCTTGGGCACCAGCGAGTAGTACCGCTTCACCACCGACACGACCTCCTCCGGCGACGGCTGCTCCGCCGTGGTCGTCGCCGCGGTGGTGGTCGTGGTCGGCGGCGCGCTGGTCGTGGTGGCCGCGGCGGAGGTGGTGGGCGCCGCCGACGTGGGCGGAGCGACCTCGGACTGCGGGGCGGGCGGCTGCGACGGTTCCGGCTGGCCCTGCGAGGAGTTGTCCCCGAAGGCGTTCGCGGCGAGCACCCCCACGAGCACCGCGACCACGATCGCCACCACCCACAGCGCCGCCTGCTTGTAGTTGCGCCGCGGGGCGGCCTCGGCGGCCGGGACCGCGCCACCGACCATCGTCGGCGGGTTGGCCGCGGTCGGCGGCCCCACCCGGGTGCCCGCAGGCGGGGTGTGCGACGGGGCCGCCGCGGGCCGCTGCCAGCCCGCGCTCGGCGAGGCGTTCGGGATCGGGCGGCCGTCGAGCACCGCCTGCAGCAGGTCGCGGGCCTGCGCCATGGTCGGCCGGTCCACCGGGTCCGGCCGCAGCATCTGCATCAGCGCAGGTGTCATCGGCCCGGCCTGCCGCGGCGGGTCGAACTGCCCGCGCGCCACCCGGTGCAGCAGGCTGATCGCGTTCTCGTCGGTGCCGAACGGCGGACCGCCCTCGATCGCCGCGTACAGCGTCGAACCCAGCGAGAAGACGTCCGAGGCGGGCGCCGGATCGCGCCCGAGCGCCACCTCCGGCGCCAGGTACGCGGGGGTGCCCGCCAGGATGCCGCTCTTGGTGACCGCCACGTCCCCGATCGCCCGGGAGATGCCGAAGTCGGTGATCTTGGCGATGTCGTTGTCGCCGAGCAGGACGTTGCCCGGCTTCAGGTCGCGGTGCACGATGCCCGCCATGTGCGCGGCGGCCAGCGCCCCGGCCACCTGCACGCCGATCCGGGCCACCTGCAGCGGCGGCAGGACGCCCTGCTCGTCGATGACCGACGCCAGGCTCCGCGAGGGCAGGTACTCCATGACCAGCACCGGCTGGCCCTCGTCCTCCGCCACGTCGAACACCACGATCGCGTTCTGGTGCTGCAGGCGGGCGGCGATGCGGCCCTCGCGCATCGACCGCTGACGGGCTTCTTCGGTCTCCTCGGGGGTGTAGCCGGGCTGCAGCAACAGCTGCTTCACCGCGACCGTGCGGTGCAGACGCTCGTCGACGGCTTGCCACACCACTCCCATGGCGCCGCTGCCGATCTGCTGCTGCAAGCGGTACCGGCCTGCGATCAAACGACCTTCGGCGCTCACAGGTTCTCCTGGTACTGGCTCTGCTGCCTGAACTGCCTATTCCGATTGCGGACTGACCGGACCCCCGTGGCCAGCTTTCACCCAACGGTGTGCAACGTTACTGGGCACCTCGCACACCGGTACACACCGGGGCGACCAAGAGCACCGGCCGGGGCGCCCACCTCGCGGTGCGCGCCCCGGCCGGTGCTGATCGTCGCGATCTGCCTCAGTTGTTCGAACTCGAACCCGAACCAGATTCGGAGTCCGACGGCTGCGTGGTCGGCTCCTCCTGCGGTTCGGACGAGACCGTCGTCGGCTTCTGCGAGGAGGTCGGCCGCTGCGAGGACGTCGGCCGCTCCGAGGTCTCCGGGTCCTCCCGCGAGGTGGTCGGCCGGTGCTGCGTGGTCGGCGTCGGCTCCTCGCTGGTCGTCTCCGGCGGGGGCGGCAGCATCGGCGGGGCCTCGCTGGTCGGGATGTTCCCGGTGTTCTCCGGCTGCTGGTTGTTCATCAGCGCCGAGGTCACCAGCACCGCGATCACCGCGACCGCGACCAGCGCGATGCCCGAGATCACCACCGGCCGCTTGCTCTTGCGCGGCTTCTCGTAGATCGCCGCGTCACCGCGGGTGTCCGCGCCCATGTACGAGGTGGCGTCCTCGTACGGCCGCTCCGAGTACGGGTCGTCCTCGTAGTAGGCGACCGCGGTGCCCTCCTGGCCGACCACGCTGGTCGGCTGCTCCGGGCCGGGCTCCGGCGCCAGCGCGGGCGGGATCGGCGCGGCCACGGTCGGGATCGAGCTCGCCGACCCGCCGTCGGCCACCGCCTGCAGCATCTCCCGGACCTGCGCCATGTCCGGCCGGTCCTCGACGCGGTTGGCCATCATCGCCAGCAGCGGGTGGGTCATCGGCCCGGCCTGCTGCGGCGGCTCGACCTTGCCCGCGGCCACCGCGTGCAGCAGCGCGAGGGTGTTCTCGTTCAGGCCGAACGGCGGGTGGCCCTCGATCGCGGCGTACAGCGTCGCCCCGAGCGAGAACACGTCCGAGGCGGGCGTCGGCTCCTGGCCCATCGCCACGTCCGGCGACAGGTAGGCGGGCGTGCCCGCGAGCATCCCGGTCTTGGTGACCTGAACGTCGCCCTGCGCCCGCGAGATGCCGAAGTCGGTGATCTTCACGTCGCCGTTGTCGCCGAGCAGGATGTTGCCCGGCTTGATGTCGCGGTGCACCACGCCCGCCGCGTGCGCGGCGCCGAGCGCCGAGGCGACCTGAGCGCCGATCCGCGCCACCTCGCGCGGCGGCAGCGGCCCGTGCTCGGACATCATCGCCGCGAGGCTGGTGGAGGGCAGGTACTCCATGACCAGGACCGGCTGACCCTCGTCCTCAGCCACGTCGTAGACCGAGATGGCGTTCGGGTGCTGGAGTCGGGCCGCGATCCGGCCTTCCCGCATAGCCCGCTGCCGCGCTTCCTCGGCCTCACCCGGATCCAATCCGGGCTGCAGGAGCAACTGCTTGACCGCGACCGTGCGGTGCAGGCGTTCGTCCACACACTCCCACACCACGCCCATCGCGCCACTGCCGATGCGTCGCTGCACTCGGTAGCGTCCGGCGACCAGGCGACCTTCGTCGCTCACCGACGTCTCCCCGTACTGCTATCGATGCCCAGCGGGATCCGCGATCATCCGGGACACTGGGTCCCGGTGCGCGTGCCCCACCGGACATCGGCGGATTTGGCGGACCGGCTCCGGTCCTCCGACATGTACACGTTCTCAGCGCGGACCGGGTTGGCCGGATGGGCCGGTGACCGAACCGCGCTACGGGAGCCTAGCCGACGCCGTATCGGCGTAGGTCCGAACTGGAAAAGATCTGCGCAACCTTTCCCGACGTTACTCGCCGACGCCACGACGGTCGCCCGATCGGGTCCCTTCTCACAGCTGTTTGCGCAGGTGATGTTGGTCGTGGCGGGTCCGGCGCACCACCCGTCTGACGGACCGAACAGGTTGCTCCCGGCAACCAGATCAGGGCTGTCCGGTTCGCCCCGGTCCGCGCTGCGGGATTCCGGCGGGCACCGGTCGTTGCCGCATTGTTGTCTCCAGCGGAGCCGACGGGTGACTCAGCGCGACGTGGTGTGCTTGGCGCGCAGCAGCTCCACACCGGTGATCCGCGGGTTGGAGTCCGACTCGACGGTCAGCCGTTGGTGCAGGTCAACGCGGTCGCCCGTCGGGTACAGCACGGCCACCTCGGCCAGCACCGCGCCATCCGGCTCGACCCGCACCGCGGGGTCGACGTGCACCGACGCGGCCTCCCGCCACGCGCGCACCAGCGAGTTCTGCTGCCCGGCCACCAGCTCCGGGTCCACCAGCGCCATCGCTCCGGCGGCGTCCTCCGGCAGGCGGCGGTAGAACTCCTCGACCACGTCGCGCGCCGACTTGCCGCTGCCCGCCTCCGGGTTGGCGGTCATCAGCTGCGGGGCCTCCGGCCGCTCGACGGCGTCCTCCCCCGGCGCGGTCTCGGCGAAGCCGCCGTTGTCGGCGAACGGCCAGCGCGCGTCCCGCACCAGGTCCGGGCGGAGCGCGAGCCCGCCCTCGATCGGCGCGGCCGCGGCGGGGCGGGGCACGTCGGCGGGGTGCGCGACGATCGTCGAGGTGGCGGCCGCCGCGCCCAGCAACAGCAGCACCCCCATCACGCCGAAGGCGATCCGCCCGGCCAGCGGCGGGGCGCCCGAGGTGTCGTCGTCCGGCAGGAGTTCGGCGAGCCGCTCGTGCTTGATCGAGAGCGGGGTGCGGCGGATCAGCTCGGCGACGCTGATCGAGTCCGGGGCATGGTGATCGCGCCGACGGCCGGACGGGGGAGTCTCCACGCCGTGAAGACGTACCCCGGCGCACCCCCGCGCGGGAAGGGGTTCCGCCGAGTTCACCGGAAGGGGCGGAGCGCTGTCACCGAACGGAGCAGTGCCGAGCACCATCCGTGACCGTCAGGAGAGCCGCACGTCCGAGTTGATCAGCGGCTTCTCGCCCCGCGCGTAGCGCAGCTCGCGCCGCTGGGTCTGCACCGAGCCGTCCGGCGCGGTCATCCGCAGCGTGTGCACCGTGCTGGTCGGGGTGACGTAGACGTCGACGACCTCGACCGACTCGGCCCCGGAGTACCTGGCGGCGAAGGACTCGTAGCCCTCGTCGCGCAACCGCCCGGTGGTCAGCGCGTACGCCGAGCGCAGGTCACCGCGCGCGATCGCGGCGTAGTAGTCGTCGCTGCGCTGCTTCATCCCCTCCGTGTCGGTGAACGACAGCAGCTGCGGCATCTCGGTGGTGCGGGGGCGCGTGGTCGTCGTGGGCGGGGTCGGATCGGCCGTCCCGGTGCCCGGCGTCCCGGTGCCCTCGTCCGGCAGTCCGGGGACCGCGCTCGTGCCCGGGGCCGGAGCCGCTCCGCTGGTGGGGGCCACCGGCAGCACCGAGCCGGTCGGGCGCACCGCCTCCGGTCGCGTCGGATCGCCGGTGAGGAAGTACCGGTCCCGGTCCCCGTCCGACAGCAGCGGCGGGTACTCGCCACCGCGGGGCATCCCCGGCAGGTCCAGCCCCTCCACCTTCGTCGTGCTGCTCGCCAGCATCGAGGTGACCAGCACCAGCCCGCCCAGCGCCGCCGCCGACGAGGCGATCGCGAACCACGCCGCCTGCCGCCAGCTGCGCGGCGGGGTGACCGAGGCGGGCACCATGCCCAGGTCGAACTTGTGCAGGCCCCCGACCGGCGCGGTGTCCACCATCGGGTCGAGCGCGTGCGGGGTCGCGGCGCGGGGCGCCGGCGTCCAGCCGACCGCCGACCCGGTCTTGCGGTGCCGACCGCGCGTCGGGGTTTCCGGGGCCGGCGGCCAGTCAAGCTGGCCGCTCCAGCCGAGGGTTCTGCCGCTGTGCATCGGAGGTCTCGACTTCCTGCGACTCGCGGGGAGTCACGCCGTGTCGACTACGTGGAAGGCCTCGGCCAACCGGCCGGGCATGCCGTGCCGCTCGGCCGTTCGGGTCAGGTGCCGGCCGATCGTGCCCGGCAGGTCGGGGAGGTGCGCGGTCTGCGAGCGGTGCGCGGACAGCGCGGCGAGCTTGGCGTCGAAGTGGTCGGTGATGTCGACCGCGTGGTTGACCCGCTCCTCGGGGCACTCGGACAGCCACAGCTGGCCCACGGTCCACGGTTCGAGCCCGGCGTCGAGCAGCTCGGGGAAGGCGAAGGCGTTGCGGGCGTCCGGGTAGACGGCGGCCAGCGCGGCCTCGCCGACCGCGCGGTGGTCCGGGTGCGACACCGGCAGGTGCGCCCAGTTGATCTCCGGGGAGTGCGTGATCACCCGGTGCGGCCGGACCTCGCGGATCACCTTCGCGATGTCCCGGCGCAGCCCGAGGTCCGCGACGACCTGCCCGTCCTGGTAGCCGAGGAAGCGCACGTCGGTGACGCCGACGGCGGCTGCGGCGGCCCGCTGCTCGTCCTGCCGCAGGCGGGGAACGTCCTCGCGCGGGGTGTCGTCGAAACCGCCCGCATCACCCGAGGTGCAGATGCAGTAGGTGACCTCCGCGCCGGCGGCGACCCAGGATGCCACGGTGCCCGCGGAGCCGAAGTCGACGTCGTCGGGGTGCGCGGTGACCACGAGAGCGCGCTGGAACACCGCAGCCGTGCCCGACGGAGTGGTCATGGTCACAGCCTACGGTGCAGCCAGGTCAACTCCGGAGCGGGGTCGCCTATGTGCGCTGAGTGATCGGTGTGGGTCGTTCGGCGGGTTGAGTTCCCCCGAACGACCCAGCGATGAGTCGCCGATCAGTACTGGCCGTTGCGGAAACGGCTCTGCGAGGTCTGGAGCGCCTTGAGCGAGCCGAGCCCGCCGCCCGCGCCCAGGATCATCGCGAAGATGTCCGCGCCGACCCCGCCGCCCGCGGCGATCAGGAACGCCAGCAGCGTCACGCCCAGGCCGACCCCGGCGATGGGGAACCGCTTCTTGGCGAAGTCGGCGGCGGGCTGACCGCCGGCCCGCTTCTTCGCGGCGGAGCTCAGCATCGCGAGATAGCCCGCGTGCCCGGCGGCGGCGAGCACGGCGGCGAGTGTCACGAGGAAGGCCACTAGAGCAACCATGAGCACAGTCTGCCTTGTCCCGGTGCTGCCCGGTATGGGTGATATCCCTGAATCTCCGACCCGGGGCCGCGGGAGTGCTCCGAGGTGCTGGCCCGGGGCGTCGGCGGCCATCGGAAAAGGTTGCGCTCAGCCCCTGGATTGAGACCCGAGTCACGCCTAGGTTCTGAAGGCTATGAGTGATCGCTCGACCGAACCGGATCGAACCGACACCGAGCCCGCCCCGGGGCTGGCGGGCAAGCGGGCCTTGGTCACCGGAGCGGCCAGCGGGATCGGCGCCGCGGTGGCGCGGCGGTTGGCGACCGCCGGGGCGGAGGTCGTCGCCGTCGACCGGGCCGCGGCCAAGGTCGAAGCGCTGGCCGCCGAGGTCGGCGCCGAAGCGCTGGTGGTCGACCTCGACGACCCGGAGGCCGCCGCGGAGCTCGGCGGCCGCGCCGACATCGTGGTCAACAACGCGGGCATGCAGCACGTGGCACCGATCCACGAGTTCCCGGCCGACGTCTTCAGCAGCATGCTGCGGGTGATGGTCGAGTCGCCGTTCCGGATCGTGCGCGCCGCGCTGCCGGGCATGTACAGCCGCGGCTGGGGGCGGATCATCAACATCTCGTCCGTGCACGGCCTGCGCGCCTCGCCGTACAAGAGCGCGTACGTGACGGTCAAGCACGCCATCGAAGGGCTGTCCAAGTCGATCGCGCTGGAGGGCGCGGCGTACGGCGTGACCTCGAACTGCCTGTGCCCGGGCTTCGTGCGCACCCCGCTGGTGGAGCGCCAGGTCGCCGAGCAGGCACGGCTGCACCGGGTCCCCGAGGCCCAGGTGGTGGAGGACGTCCTGCTGTCGCGCACCCCGGTGAAGCGCCTGGTGGAGCCAGCCGAGGTGGCCGACCTCGCGCTCTGGCTGTGCGGACCCGGCACGGCGTCCGTCAGCGGCGCCTCGTTCTCCATCGACGGCGGCTGGACCGCGAACTGAGGATCCCGGGTCGGCAGAGAGGACACCGCGATGGCAACCGAATCATCTCCGGCGAGATCGTCCACCGCTCGCGTGGTGGTGGCGAGCCTGGTCGGCACCACCGTCGAGTGGTACGACTTCTTCCTCTACGGCTCGGCGGCCGCGCTGGTGTTCAACAAGCTGTTCTTCCCGGCGCACGACCCGCTCGTGGGCACCATGCTGGCCTTCATCACCTACGCCGTCGGGTTCATCGCGCGGCCGCTGGGCGGGCTGGTGTTCGGCCACTACGGCGACCGGCTCGGCCGCAAGAAGCTGCTGGTGCTGAGCCTGATCATGATGGGCGGCGCGACGTTCCTGATCGGCCTGCTGCCCACGTACCAGGCGATCGGGGTGGCCGCCCCGCTGCTGCTGACCGCGCTGCGCCTGGTGCAGGGCTTCGCGATCGGCGGCGAGTGGGGCGGGGCGGTGCTCATCGTCTCCGAGCACGGTTCCGCCGCGAACCGCGGTTTCTGGGCGTCCTGGCCGCAGGCGGGCGTGCCGCTGGGCAACCTGCTGGGCACCGCGGTGCTGGCGGTGCTGGCCGCGGTGCAGAGCGACGAGGCGTTCCTGGCCTGGGGGTGGCGGATCGCGTTCCTGCTGTCCGGGGTGCTGGTGCTGATCGGCCTGTGGGTGCGGTTGGCGGTCGCGGAGTCGCCGGTGTTCCTGGAAGCGGCGAGGAAGGCGGCCGAGCAGGGCGCGGCGGACAAGCCGCCGATCCTGGAGGTGCTCCGCCGGTACCGCAGCGAGGTCCTCACGGCGATGGGCGCGCGGTTCGCGGAGAACGTCGTCTACTACGTGCTGACCTCGTTCGTGCTCACCTACGTCGCGACGTTCCTGGAGCTGCCGCGGGCGGTGGCGCTGAACGCGTCGCTGATCGCCGCGGTGGTGCACTTCATCAGCATCCCGCTGTGGGGCGCGCTGTCGGACCGGGTCGGGCGGCGGCCGGTGTACCTGGTGGGCGCGATCGGCACCGGGGTCTGGGCGTTCGCGTTCTTCACCCTGCTGGACACCAAGTCGTTCTTCGTGATCACCCTCGCCACCACCCTCGGCCTGGTGTTCCACGGCGCGATGTACGGCCCGCAGGCCGCGTACTTCGCGGAGCTGTTCGGCACCCGCGTGCGGTACTCGGGGGCGTCGATCGGCTACCAGCTGGCGTCGATCGTGGCCGGTTCGCTGGCCCCGATCATCGCGACCGCGCTGCTGGCGGGCTTCGCCTCGGCCGTGCCGATCTCGATCTACGTGGCCCTGTGCTCGCTGGTCACCATCGTCGCGGTGGTGCGCTCCCCGGAGACCCGCGAGCGCGACCTGGCCGCCGACCACGGCGTCTGACCCGGGCGAATCTGTGCGAGGCGGAGGTGGCGAGGAGGGTTCGCGGAGTGGTCATCGTCAGGCAAGCGGCGCCAGCCGCTTTCGGCGGTGAACAGTGACCGCGGAGGGCGACCGGCACCAATCTTTAGGCGTCGCATGCGCCGCAGGCGCATAGCCCACCCTCGCAACCGGCACCGCCGCGGGTTCTCAGAGGTCGCCTGGCGAGGACAGCCCGTTCGCCGTGTATTTGGACATACATAAAAACGGGATCCCGCAGCCAGGCGGCCTCTGAGGTTCCGCTACCGGCACCGCTACGCAAAAGGACCGCGGTATACGCTGTTTTCAGTGGCCGAGGCGGCCGCGGCCCAGGCGGAGCAGGATCATCGCGAGCTCGCGGCCCTCCGGGCCGAGCTCCCGGTAGCGGGCGAGCACGTCCATCTCGCGGTTGTAGACGATGCGCGGGCCGCCGGCGGCCATGCGGGCCTGGCCGATCTGGCGGGAGATCTCGGCGCGGCGCTTGATCAGGCGCAGGATCTCCGCGTCCAGGTGGTCGATCTCCCCGCGGAAGTCGTCGATGGTGGCCGCGGCCTGCTCGGGCGAGGTCTGCTCGGCCTGCGGCCGGTCACCGTCCACTGTGGCGTTCATCGGGCGTTGTCCTCCGGATCCGGCCCCGGCCCCGTCCCCGGCCCGGGAACGCGAAACGCCCCGGGTCCTAGGGACTCCGAGGCGTTCGTAGTGGTTTTCGAGCTCACGCAACTACGGGCGCCGGAGTCCCGGGCCCGTAGAAAAACTCGTAAGTCTGCGCTCGCACGAATCCAGTGTGCCACAACTCGCCTGCGCACAGCGATGAGGTGGGCCACTCATCCCACTGGGTGAACAACGCGGCCTTCGATCACTTGTTCGAGTTATTCCCCTTGGGTTCGCGCTGACCTGCCGGGATCGTGGGGTCCATGGAGATCAGAACGCATTCCGCCCAGCGCAGCTGTCCACCGGCTCCGGCGCCGACCGCCGCGAGGCCTGCCGTCGAACGCCGCGGATCACGAACAGGCCCGCGGCGAGGGCTGCTGCGATGGTCAGCGCGACCATCGTCCAGCCGTAGCCGACCGCGCGCGCCGCTTCGCCGAACGCCACCGCGACAGCGGTCTGCACGCCTGCCCAGAGCATCGCCGCGATCGCGACGAGGCCGAGGAAGCGGCGGTAGGGCATCCGCAAGGTGCCCACCACCGCCGGGACGACCGCGTGCACCACCGCGACGAAGCGCATCGTGATCAGCGCCCGGCCGCCGGACTCCTGCACGACCTGCTCGGCGGTCCGCCACCGGCGGTCGCCGATCTTCCGCCCCGCCCAGGTGTTGCGGAGACCGGGGCCGACCAGGCGGCCCAGCCAGTAGCCCCCGCTCGATCCGATCAGGTTGCCCACCACCGCCGCGGCGAACAGCGCGGGCGCCCAGCCCGCGCCCAGGACGGCGACGGTCAGCAGCAGGGTCGCCTCACCGGGGATCAGCACACCGATGAAGAGGGAGGTTTCCAGCACGAGCAGAACCATTGCCGCCAGCACGCACAGCCACGGGTTCAGCGTCGCGGCCCATGCGATGAACTCCCGGATCGCGAGGTCGATCTGGTTGATCAGGTGCATGCACGGCTCATTCCGCAGTGGGTTCGGGCGGGGGTCGAGAACCACCGTCCCGTTCGGTACCGCGCTGCGGATCGGGGGAGTCCCTGAGCCGTTCCCGGAGTTGCTCTCCGGCGGGGCTGACATCGGTGGTCGGGGCCCGCAGGTCCGACCTGCGCCCCGGTGCCGGACGGGCCGGTCTCAGGAGCAGGCGCACGCGACAGCACGTTCTGCGGCGGGGTGAGTGGTCGAGTGCCCATTGTTGATCTTGATGTCCGTTGTGCGCAAGTCGGGGTCCGGTCGCCGGTTCTCGGCGGCCCCGGCGCCGCGGCTGGTCCGAGTCGTCGGCGTCCTGGCGCACTGCTGCCCGCGACCCCGCCGGGGGCGGGCCCGGAACCGCGGGAGGACGCCGTGCCACGGGATTCGGGCTTTGTCCGGGGCGGCCGGTAACGTGGATGAGCGATGAGCACCCCACTCGACCTCCAGTGGAACAACGACCCGTTGTCGTCCGCCGAACCCCGCCCCGCCGGGCAGCGCGGCCCGGACCCGGAAGCCCTGCTCGCCGGTCTGAACCCGCAGCAGCGCGACGCGGTGGTGCACACGGGTTCGCCGCTGCTGATCGTGGCGGGTGCCGGGTCGGGCAAGACCAGGGTGCTGACCAACCGCATCGCCTACCTGCTCGCGGGCGGGGCGCACCCGGGCCAGATCATGGCGATCACCTTCACCAACAAGGCCGCGGCCGAGATGAAGGAGCGCGTCGCCGAGCTGGTCGGGCGCCGGGCCAACGTGATGTGGGTGTCGACGTTCCACTCGATGTGCGTCCGGGTGCTGCGCCGCGAGGCCAAGGTCCTGGGGCTGTCGTCGAACTTCTCGATCTACGATGCCGACGACTCCCGGCGGCTGATCACCATGATCGCCCGGGAGCAGGACCTCGACTCCAAGCGCTACCCGGCGCGCACGCTCGCGGTGCACATCTCGAACCTGAAGAACGAGCTGCTGAGCCCGGAGGCCGCTGCGGAGCAGGCGGGCAACGACATGGAGCGCAAGGTCGCCCAGGTCTACGCCGCCTACCAGCGCCGGCTCGTCGAGTCCAACTCGATGGACTTCGACGACCTGATCATGCGCACGGTGGAGCTGCTGCAGAACCACCCCGCGGTCGCCGAGCACTACCGGCGGCGGTTCCGGCACGTGCTGGTGGACGAGTACCAGGACACCAACCACGCGCAGTACGTACTGGTCCGCGAGCTGGTGGGCACCGAGGTGACCGAGAGCGGCGTCGAACCCGCCGAGCTGTGCGTGGTGGGTGACGCCGACCAGTCGATCTACGCCTTCCGCGGCGCGACGATCCGCAACATCGAGGAGTTCGAGCGGGACTACCCGGCGGCCCGGACGATCCTGCTGGAGCAGAACTACCGCTCCACGCAGACGATCCTGTCCGCCGCCAACGCGGTGATCCGGCGCAACCCGAACCGCCGGGACAAGCGGCTGTGGAGCAACGCCGGGGACGGCGAGCCGATCGTCGGCTACGTCGCGGACAACGAGCACGACGAGGCGGCGTTCGTGGCGGGCGAGATCGACCGGCTGGTCGACTCGGGCGACGCGACGTTCAACGACATCGCGGTGTTCTACCGGACGAACAACCAGTCGCGGGTGTTCGAGGAGGTGTTCATCCGGCTCGGCCTGCCCTACCGCGTCGTCGGCGGGGTGCGCTTCTACGAGCGCCGCGAGGTCCGGGACGCGCTGGCCTACCTGCGGGTGCTGGACAACCCCGACGACACGGTGAGCCTGCGCCGCATCCTCAACGTGCCCAAGCGCGGCATCGGGGACCGGGCGGAGGCCGTGGTCGCGGTGCACGCCGAGCAGGAGCGGATCTCCTTCGCCAAGGCCCTGCGCGACGCGGCGGACGGCCGGGTGGCGCTGCTGAACACCCGGGCGCGGAACGCGATCTCAAGCTTCGTGGCGCTGCTCGACGAGCTGCAGCAGGTGGCGGCGGAGTCCGACGTCGCGGAGATCCTGGAGCAGGTGCTGGAGCGCACCGGCTACCGGGCCGAGCTGGAGGCCAGCGACGACCCGCAGGACGCCACGCGGGTGGAGAACCTGACCGAGCTCGTCACGGTGGCGCGCGAGTTCACCGAAGCGCGCGCGGGTGCGCCCGCGACCGGAGCGGAGGGCGAGGCCGACCCGTCGGCGGAGGCCGTGGTCACCGCGCCGGTCCCGGCCGCCGAGGACGACGAGGAGCTGGCGCTGGGCCTGCCCGCGGACGATTCGCTGTCGGCGTTCCTGGAGCGGGTCTCGCTGGTGGCGGACGCGGATTCGCTGCCCGAGTCCGGCGACGGCGTGGTCACCCTGATGACCCTGCACACCGCGAAGGGCCTGGAGTTCCCGGTGGTGTTCTGCACCGGCTGGGAGGACGGGATCTTCCCGCACATGCGGGCGCTGGGCGAACCCGCCGAGCTGGCCGAGGAGCGCCGCTTGGCCTACGTGGGCATCACCCGAGCCCGGCAGCGGCTGTACCTGTCCCGCGCGCTGATGCGGTCGGCGTGGGGGCAGCCGATGACGAACCCGGCGTCCCGGTTCCTCACCGAGATCCCGGAGGAGCTGCTGCACTGGCGCCGGATCGAGCCGGAGCGCGCCGCTCCGCAGGTGCGCAGCACCTGGGGCAGCCGCGGCGGCTTCGACCGCACCGGATCGGACTCGGCGCAGGCCGGGCTGTCCGCCCGCGGCATGCGCAGCACCGGCATGAAGGGCTGGAAGGACACCGTCTCCATCAAGCTGGCGGCCGGTGACCGGGTCACCCACGACAAGTACGGCCTGGGCACGGTGGTGTCCACCGAGGGCGAGGGCCCGCGGGCGACCGCGACCATCGACTTCGGCAGCGCCGGAACGGTGCGCCTCATGCTGATCGGCAGCGTCCCGCTGACCAAGCTCTGACCCGACGAGCCGAACGGGGTCCGTCCCAAGTGGACCGAACCCGGCGCGGCCTAGCGGAGGTCGGCGGCTGCCTTGCGGAGCAGCCCCAGCAGCCAGCGGTGCGCCGCGTCGACGTCGTTGCGCGGGTGCCAGGCCATGCCGATGTCCAGCGGTGGTAGTTCGAGCGGCACCTCGAAGGTGTGCAGCCCCGCGTGTTGCGCGGCGGATTCCGTTGCGAGGCAGACGAGATCGGTGGTGCGGGCGAGCACCAGCGCGGTGGCGTGGCTTGGCAGCACGACGGCGACCCGGCGCCGCAGCCCGAGCTCGGCGAGCCGGTCGTCGACTGGCCCGTGGGCCTTGCCGCGCCGCGACACGCTGACGTGCGCTGCGGCGGCGAACCGCTGCGCGGTGACCGGGCCTCGGGTCAGCGGGTGCCCCGGCCGGACCGCGCCGACCAGCCGCATGGTCGTAAGCGGCGCGGTGCGGGTCTCCGGATCCAGGTGATCGAGGACCCCGACCTCCACGTCCACCGTGCCGTCCCGCAGCGCCGAAGTTCCTTCAACGAACTCCGACGCGAATCGCAGCACCAACCCGGGCGCTGCCTCGGCCACCAGGGACAGCAGCGCGGGGGTCAGCGCCCCGGACAGCAGATCGCTGGTCTGGAGGGTGAACGCGCGGGTCAGGGTTGCCGGGTCGAACTCGTTCCCGGGGGTGAGCAGTGCGCGGGACCGCTCGACGACCGCGTGCACCTCGTCGCGGAGCTCCACGGCGCGCGGCGTCAGCACCATGCGCTGCCCGGCGCGCACCAGGAGCGGATCGCGCAGGATGCGGCGGATCCTGCCGAGGGTGCGGCTCAGCGCCGCGGGGGAGGTCTGCAGTTGTTCCGCCGCGCGCGTCACGCTCTGCTCCCGGAGCAGGGCGTCCAGCGCGACCAGCAAGTTCAGATCCATCGTGGACATTCACGGACTCCGCTGCGCGACACCGTTCACATTCGACGTGAACGGTCTGGACCACCTGCATTATTGCGCGCGGCGCAAGGATTCCGTGCCGATCCGGCGATGGCGGCCGGTGCTGCTCGGCGTCGAAGGTGGAGGTCGAGCCCGCACGAGCAGCGGGTACCCGGAGCAGACTGGAGAACGAATGCGCACCGCAGACGTGCTGGCAGTGGTCAGCCAGAGCGGCCCGTCGGTCGACTTCTTCGACGCCACGACCCACCGGCACCTCGAGACCGTCGAACTGCCCGCAGAGCCGCACGAGCTGTGCTTCGACCCGGAGAACCGCGTGCTGTACTGCCCGATCACCTACCGCTCGGGCTACTACCACGCGAACAGCGGCCGGGCGTCGGAGCTCGTGGTCATCGACCCGGACGCGCCCGAGGTCGTCGACGTCATCGACCTCGCACCGGAGCACGGCCCGCACGGCCTGGCGCTGGACGGCCCCAACCGGCGGCTCTACGTCAGCGTGGAGGAAGGCCCGGCCGGGCCGGGCGGCGTGGTCGTGCTCGACACCCGGAGCCGCGCGCGGATCGGTCGCATCGACACCGGAGCGCCCGGCCCGCACTGGTTCGCCATCACCCCGGACGGCAGCCGCGGGTACGCCAGCAACAAGGAGGCCCCGTTCATCTCCGCGGTCGACCTCAAGACCGGCCGGATGCTGCGCCGCGTGCCGGTCCCGGGCAGCGAAGGGATCGCGATGTCCCCGGACGGCACCCGGGCCTGCGCGGCGACCCCGTACAACGACGTGAAGAGGACCTCCCCAGCGCCGACCGGCGTCGTGGTGATCGACACCGCCGCGGACGAAGTGATCCGGACCGTCCCGACCGACCGCCAGGTGATGCCGGTGCACATCACCAGCACGGGCCTCCTGCTGGCCGGTGAGCTGCGGACCTCCCGCAGTGAATCGGCGCTGGGCGGGCAGGAGCGGGGTCGGCTGCTGGTCTTCGCACCGGACGGCTTTGAACCGCTCGGCGCGGTCGAGGTGGGGAAGTTCCCGCTCACCATCACCTCGTCACCCGACGGCACCCGCGCCTACGTCTCCGCGGTGGTGTCCTCCGAGGTGACCGTGGTCGACTTGGCGAACCTCGAGGTCCTGGCGACACTGCCCGTCGCCCGCCGAGGAGAGCCCGGCGCGCACGGTCTCGCCTACGTGCCCGGCCGCGGGTGCTTGGGCTCGTAAAGCCCGATCTCCGCGCCGCTGGGCAGCCGGAACGCGGTGAGCAGCCCCCACCCCTCGTTGCTGACCGTGCGGGTGATCTCGACCCCCTGGTCCTGCAGCTCGCCGATGGTCACGGCGATGTCGTCGCACATCAGGTAGAGCTGGCAGGTGGGGTCGGCGTCGGTGGGGTGGGTGGCCAGTTCGGCGGGCGGCAGCCCGAAGATCAGCCACCCGCCCCCGGCGTCCACGGACTCGAACCCGAGCACGTCCCGGAGGAACGCCCGGTCCCGCTCGGCGTCCCGGCTGAACAGCAGCAAGTGCGCCCCGTTGATCATCGCCCAAGACCTCCTCGCCAAACCGTCCCACGAACCCCCCAAGACCGCTGGCCAGCGGCGGGCTGACTGCGTGGGGCGTATCGCCGCTTGGGTGTTGGTGGTGGATCCGCTGGTGGAGGTTTCGGCGGTGTCGCCGCTTGGGGATCGGTGGTGATACCGGGGTCGGCCTTGCGAGGAGGGGTGACGTTGCGTGGGGGCTGCTTTTGGGTTCAAAGCGGTGGGTGGTTGCTTTGCGTGGTGTTGCAATTTCAATCGAAATTGCCGCCGTTCTCGACGGAGCCTGCGGTGGGGCGGTGAGGCAATTTCAATCGAAATTGCGGACGTCACCACCCCTCGTACGGCCGTCCGAAGTGTGGACGTCACCACCCCTCCGGCGGCCGTCCGAAGTGCGGACGTCGCCGCCTCTAGCACGGCCATCCGAAGCGTGTGTTCATCGTTTTGAGGTGGATGGTTGTGATCGTGCGTTGGGTGGTTGTCAGAAGCGGTAGCGCAGCATTCGGCCCATCCTGCGGATCGCGGTGATGTGGCCGGACGCTCGGAGGGCCGCGCGCATCGGTGCTGGGTAGCGGTCCAGTTCTGGGGCGTCGGTGAAGGACCACTCGGTCACCAGCTTCAGGCCGGGGACGCTGGTTTCCAGGTCCTTCGGGTTGTCGATGCCCCAGTGCAGCCGGGCTCCGGCGTGCACCACGGCCGGGTTGAACCGGTTGGACAGCCGGACGCCGAGGGTGCTGAAGGCGTCGAAGATCAGCTCGCCGCTCGGGAAGTGGTGGGTGATCCGGCGCAGCAGCGCCAGACCGTCCTCTTCGGACAGGTACATCACCAGCCCTTCGGCGATCACCAGAACCGGTTGGTCGCCGGGGATTTCGTCGAGCAGGTCGGGTGCGGTCACCGAGGAGCCGATGGTGCGGCGGTGCGGCGAGGCCGGGAACAGCTTGTCGCGGAGGTCGATCACGTCCGGCTGGTCGACGTCGTACCAGTCGACGCCCTCCGGTGGTGCGACGCGCTCGAACCGGCTGTCCAGGCCGCACCCGAGGTGCAGCACCGTCATGCCGGGCTGCAGCGCCTCCCTGGTCCAGCCGTCGATCACGTTCGCGCGCATCGCCACCGAGGCGGCGTTGCGGGAGCTCATCTTGAACTTCGAGAAGTCGAAGTCGATGCGCTGCACCGCTTCGTCGGCCCAGCGGTCGCCGAGCATCGGGTGGTCGGAGCGGTTGTCCAGGGCGCGGAGGTAGACCGTGGCCAGCATGGTCGCCTGGGCCCCGGTCAGCTCGACCTTCTCGCGCGGTTCGTGCTCGAAGCTGAAGCGCAGCAACCGCATCGCGTCGCGCAGCGGCGGAATCGCGTTCATGACCTTCGCGCTGACCCGGTTCGCGGTCGACATCTTCGCCACGCCGGGCAGGTTCATCAGCGGTCGCTGGTCGCGCAGCCGGAGACCGGGCACCCGGAGTTCGAGCGCGTGCGGATCACCGATGCCCCAGTGGAACTCGGCGCCGGTGCTCTGCAGGAATCGCGAGGCGCGCGCGGCTTTGGCGGCCCACGGCAGCACCACGTCGAACATCATCTCGCCGACCTGGAAGCGCTCGACGAGCCGCCGCAGCATGGCGACCCCGTCCGCTTCGGTCAGGTACATGGTGAGCCCCTCGGCGATGACGAGCGTCGGTCGACCGGTGGGGATCTGGTCGAGCCACCCCGGATCGGTCGCCGAGCTCGCGATGGTGCGGTAGTTCCCCGGCGGCTCCGGGTACAGCCGGTTCCGCAGCTCGATCACGTCGGGCAGGTCGACGTCGAACCAGTCGACCCCGCCCGGCAGGTCGAGCCGGAAGGCCCTGCTGTCCAGGCCGCAGGCCAGGTGCAGCACCACGGCGTCGGGGTGGTCGGCCAGGTAGTCGGCGGCCCAGGTGTCGAGCTCCTTGGCGCGCAGGATGATCGCCATCCGGTCGCCGGAGCTGAGCTTGAGGCCGGGGAAGTCGAAGTCGATGTCGTTCAGCAGCCGGTCCGAGGTCTCGTCGCCGAGCACCGGGTCGGGCCTGCGGTTGTCGAGCGCCCGCGCGTAGAGCGGACCGAGGAGGGTTTGCTGCGCACCGGTCAACCGGATCTGTTCGGACACGAACCCGAAGCTACACTCGGTTCACAAAGTTGTGAAATTAAGAACGCGTATAAATTGTTTCCGTGCGCGAGGAAGCTGGTGAGGATCGGGGCATGGCCGAGCAGCGGGATCCGGACGCCGTCCGGCAGTTCGTCGAGCGGTTCGCGCTGGACCTCACCGGTGCCGGGGTGCCGCGCATGGCGGCGCGGGTGTTCGCCAGCCTGCTGGTCGCCGACGAGGGGCGGCGCACGGCGGCGGAGCTGGCGGAAGTCCTGGGGGTGAGCCCGGCCGCCGTCTCCGGCGCGGTCCGCTACCTGACGCAGGTGAACCTGGTCGCGCGGGAACCCGTCCCGGGGCAGCGGCGCGACCACTACCGAGTGCTCGACGACCTCTGGTACGCCAGCATCATGAACCGCGAGGCGCTGCTGGAGGGCTGGGAGCGGACGCTGGCCGAGGGCGAGGCGGCGCTCGGCGACTCGGCGGCCGCGCGCCGGCTGGCGGAGACGCGCGAGTTCTTCGAGTTCTTGCGCGGGGAGGTCCCGGCGCTCATGCAGAAGTGGCACCGGCAGCGGCGGTCCTGACCGCGCGCCGGTGCCACCCGGTCACGCGGGCGAGATGCCGCGGGACTGCATCCAGGGCAGCGGGTTGATCTTCTTGCCGCTGGAGTTCCAGACCTCGAAGTGCAGGTGCGGGCCGGTGGAGAAGCCGCGGTTGCCCATGGTGGCGATCTGGTCGCCGGCCTTGACCTTCTCGCCCTCGTTCACCGTGATGGTGTTGACGTGGCCGTAGACGGTGATCGTCCCGTCCTCGTGCTGCACCCGGACCCACAGGCCGAAGCCGCTCGCCGGGCCCGCCTCGATCACGGTTCCGTCGGCGACGGAATAGATCGGGGTGCCCTTGGAGTTGGCGATGTCGATCCCGTAGTGCGTGGTGCCCCAGCGCCCGCCGAACCCGGAGGTGAACGTGCCGGTCGTGGGAGGGACGAACTTGGGGGCCCGGGCCGCCTCCTCGGCGGCGATGCGCGCGGCCTCGCGCTCCTGGGTGATCCGCTCGCTCTTGTTGAGCTTCTCGACCTCGGAGCTGACGTCCGAGACCTGGGCGATCGGGAGCATCGCCGGAGCGGGGGCACTACCGCCGACGCCGTTGTAGCCGGACTGCTCCTCGGCCATCGCCGTGTTGAAGGAGGCCGAAGCGTCCGCGGGGTTGAAGTCGTCGCGGTGGTCCGGGGCGGCGTGTCCTTCACCCGCGGCCAGCGATTGCCCGGCAGCTGCGAAAGCGCCAGCGGCAACGGCGGCCACGACCACGCGGCCGCGCCAGACGGATGCAGTTGAGGGGCCCCGGTTCCTGCCCGGACTACTGGAGGGGTCGTCGGGGGACGCCTCCGGGTGGTCCGGAACTCGTTCTTCGCCGCCGGGGGAGCGGTGCTGAGCCAATGCCTGCCCTTCCGTCTCGGGGAGTCCGATCACGCATCCCGGGTCGGGGTTCCGGGTGCCGGTCGGGGAACCGGCCGAAGGTTGTCCTTCGTGATCAGACCGTGACAACGGACCGGGGGACAGTAACCAAGCTGATCCCCTAGGGGCAAATCCCCGTCCGTGACGCGTCGGGCACGGACCGTGTTCGAATGTGCCGCCCGAGGCACGATTGTCAGACCTCCGCGGATACTCGGAGTGGTCGTCGCGCAGTGGAGCTGCCTGCGGGTTCGTGATCGGCGAGCGGCGGCCCGATCGGTGCACGCCTTGCCGCCGGGTGCCTCGATTCAGTCACCCCGCCGTGATGATTCGTGACATAAGTCACACCGCAAGAGCGGCTTGATGGGGATCGCCAATGCTCCGTTCGGGCGGTCACCTCGGGGATGCCCCGGAGGGGGCCGAGTCGGTGCCGGTGGGCGACCTCGGGGTTGCTAGCGTCAGCGCGGTGACTGCGCGGCCCGACCTCACGTCCGGCGGTTCTTCGGCTCCGGCCACGAATCCGCAGCCAGTGCCCCCGCAACTGCGCGCTGCGATGGCGGTGTCCATCGTCGGCGCGGTGCTCATCGGCCTCGGCCCCCTGATCGGCCTCGTCGCCCCCGGTGCCGCTGCCGCTTTCCTCTCCTGGCCGCTGCTGCTGGTCCTCGCGCTGCTCCCCGCCGGGATCGCCTTCGCCGCCCTCCGCCTCGGGCACCCGGTCACCGCAGCGGCGGTGCTGGTCGGACCGGCGGTCCTGGCACCCGGGCGGCTCGTCCTCGACGCGCAGTTCCTCGCCGATCCCGGACTGGCTGCGCGCCCGGAACTGCTCAAGCTGGCCAGCCTCGACGTCTTCTCCCCGTCGATCGGCGTCTGGCTGCTGCTCGCCGGGCACGTGGCGGCGATCGCGGCCGGGTTCCTGGCGGTGCGCGGCGTCGGGCCGAGCGATGAAGCATCCGGCGGGCACCGCCAAGGCCTGCTCGCGCTGGTCCTGTGCGCCAGCGTGCTCGCGGCGGTCGGTGTCCTGATGGCGCCGTTCGCCTCCGACGACCCGTACCTGCTGCCGAAGCCCGCCCTCGACGCTCCGCTGGTGGTGCTGATCGGCAGCGTGCTGCTCGCCGTCGGCGTGCCCACCGCCGCCGGTTACCTGGCCGGATCCGTCGACCAGGACTTCGCTCGCGGCGGGCTGCTCGGTCTGGCCGCCGCCCTGGCCGGAGTGGTCGTCCCGCCGCTGGTCGCCGCCGGGGTGCTGGTCGAGATCAGCTTCTCGTGGGGTCCCCTGCTCGGGCTGATCGCGGTGTTCGCGCTGGTGGCGCTGGCGATGCCCGCCGGGCGCGCCCGATCCGGCGAGGTGGACGAGGACCTGCGCCTGCCCGCGCTGAACAGGCTGCTCACCGTCTCGGCGGTGCTGGCGCTGGTCGCCGGAGCGCTGACCGTGCTGGCCGCGATCGCGCCGCAGGTGGAGATGCCGTACGGCCTGCGCGACCCCTCGTCCTACCCGGCGCGGATGCTGTGGCCGTCCGGGATCGTGCTGCTCCTGGTCGGCGTCGGCCTGCTGCTGCCGCGCCTCGCGCTCCGGGTTCGCCCGCTGCTGCCGGTGGTGTGGGTCCTGGTCCCGCTGGCCGCGACGGGCGTGCTGGATGCGGTGTTCACCGCAGTGCAGGCCGCTGGTGCGGACGCCCGGATCGGCGCGTGGTCGGCCGGGGTGGCGGTGCTGTTCGCCGCCGCGGCCGCGATCATCGCCGCGGTGGCCGGTGCGGTGGAGCGCGACGAGGTGGACCTCACCGAGATCGCGATGCGCCGCCCGGTGCTGATCCCGGCGCTGGTCTCGCTGGTCCTGGGCGCCGCCGCCTTCAGCCTTCCGGTGGTGACCGCGCCCGACTACACCGCGCCCGGCGTGTTCACCGAGTTCGGCACGACCTCGTGGGGCCTGCTGGTGGCGCTGGCCGCCGTGGTGGCCGCGGCCGTTCTGGCGCCGATGTGCCGACCGCCGCGAGCTGCCGCGCTGCTCTGCGGGGCCGCCGTGGTCGTCGCAGTCCGGGCGCTCGAGTACCCGCTGACCGCGGGTCGCCTGCCGGATTCCGCTCCCGGGACGGGCCTGTGGTTCGGCGTCGCCGCGGTGCTGGTGCTGCTCGCTTCCGCTGCGGCTGCCGCCCGGACCAAAGCGGCCTGAGAGCCCGCTCGGCGGCAGTTCCGCTCCGCAGATCAACGGGCGCTGAGGCGATCGGCTGAACGCGACGGCATCTGCGGGCGGCCGGATCACCCGAATCGACGCCTTGCCCACGTCGAAAGCCTGGTCGAGAATCTGACCCACACCGTCACGGTGCGCTGTTCCGTTCGTCACCACGAACGGCCACGACCGGCCTGCCGAACAGGCGAATCGCCGCGCCGGACGGTCCGACCAGGCGTGATGGCCCACCTCAGGTGAGGCAGTTCACCGGACGCGCCGCCCCATGCTTCGTCGCAGGTCGATATCGTCACCCGAGTCCGACACCGACGTCGCAGGAGAGTCGAGTGGACCTGTACGAGTACCAGGCGAAGGAGCTCTTCGCCTCCCACGGCGTGCCGACGCTGCCCGGCACCGTGGTGACCGAACCCCAAGGGGCCAAGGCAGCCGCTGCAGAACTGGGCGGGCCCGTCGTAATCAAGGCGCAGGTGAAGACCGGGGGTCGAGGCAAGGCCGGTGGCGTGAAGCTGGCCGAGACCCCGGAGGAGGCCGAGACCAAGGCCGAGGCGATCCTCGGGTTGGACATCAAGGGCCACGTCACCCGCAAGGTGCTGGTCACCACCGCCTCCGACATCGCCGACGAGTACTACTTCTCGTTCCTCCTCGACCGCGCCAACCGCAACTTCCTCGCGATGGCCTCCGTCGAGGGCGGCATGGAGATCGAAGAGGTCGCCGCCACCAAGCCGGAGGCGCTGGCCAAGGTCGCGATCGACCCGATCCAGGGCGTGGACAAGGCCAAGGCGCAGGAGATCGTCGCCGCCGCCAAGTTCCCGGCCGAGGTCGCCGACCAGGTCGCCGACGTGATCGTTCAGCTCTGGGAGACCTTCGTCGCCGAGGACGCCACGCTCGTCGAGGTGAACCCGCTGGTCAAGGACCCGCAGGGCAAGATCATCGCGCTGGACGGCAAGGTCACCCTGGACGAGAACGCCGCGTTCCGCCAGGCCAAGCAGGCCGAGCTGGTCGACAAGGACGCCGAGAACCCGCTCGAGGCCAAGGCCAAGGAGAAGGGCCTCAACTACGTCAAGCTGGACGGCGAGGTCGGCATCATCGGCAACGGTGCCGGGCTGGTCATGTCCACCCTGGACGTGGTCGCCTACGCCGGGGAGAAGCACAACGGCGTCAAGCCGGCGAACTTCCTGGACATCGGTGGCGGCGCGTCCGCCGAGGTGATGGCGGCCGGTCTGGACGTCATCCTCGGCGACCCCGCGGTGAAGTCGGTGTTCGTCAACGTCTTCGGCGGCATCACCGCCTGCGACGCGGTCGCCAACGGCATCGTGCAGGCGCTGAAGATCCTGGGCGACGAGGCCACCAAGCCGCTGGTCGTCCGCCTCGACGGCAACAACGTCGAAGAGGGCCGCCGCATCCTGGCCGAGGCCAACCACCCGGTCGTGACGATGGTGGACACCATGGACGGCGCGGCTGACAAGGCCGCCGAGCTGGCTGCGGGGGCATGAGGCACCATGGCTATCTTCCTCAACGAGAACAGCAAGGTCATCGTCCAGGGCATCACCGGCTCTGAGGGGACCAAGCACACCGCGCGGATGCTGCGCGCGGGCACCAACATCGTCGGCGGCGTCAACGCCCGCAAGGCCGGGCAGACCGTCGAGATCGAGGGCAAGCAGCTGACCGTCTTCGGCACCGTCAAGGAGGCCATGGAGGCGACCGGCGCCGACGTGTCGGTGGTCTTCGTGCCGCCGAAGTTCGCCAAGGACGCGGTGATCGAGGCGATCGACGCCGAGATCGGCCTGGCCGTGGTCATCACCGAGGGCATCCCGGTGCACGACTCCGCCTACTTCTGGGCGCACGCCAACGCCACCGGCAACAAGACCCGGATCATCGGGCCGAACTGCCCCGGCATCATCTCGCCCGGCAAGTCCAACGCCGGCATCATCCCGGCCGACATCACCGGCCCGGGCAAGATCGGTCTGGTGTCCAAGTCGGGCACCCTGACCTACCAGATGATGTACGAGCTGCGGGACATCGGTTTCTCCAGCTGCGTCGGCATCGGTGGCGACCCGATCATCGGCACCACCCACATCGACGCGCTCCAGGCGTTCCAGGACGACCCGGAGACCGAGGCCATCGTCATGATCGGTGAGATCGGTGGCGACGCCGAGGAGCGGGCGGCCGACTACATCAAGGCCAACATCACCAAGCCGGTGGTGGGCTACGTGGCCGGTTTCACCGCCCCGGAGGGCAAGACCATGGGCCACGCGGGCGCCATCGTCTCCGGCTCGTCCGGCACCGCCGCGGCGAAGAAGGAGGCCCTGGAGGCCGCCGGCGTCAAGGTCGGCAAGACGCCGAGCGAGACCGCCAAGCTGATGCGCGAGATCATCAAGGGCTGAGCCCGATCTCCATCGGTCGCGTCGGGGCCGGGCACCTGCGGGTGTCCGGCCCCGACGGCTGTCACGGCCCGGTGGGCCGCTTCCCGGAGCGGCCCAGCTCAGGTGCCACCGCCGTCCGGCACACCGGGGTCGGTTGATCGGATACCGTCGGTCTGGCCCGTCCTCGTTCCCCCGAATGTCCATTGAGGAGTGTCCCCAGCCATGTCCGCCCCATATCCCCCGTCGCGGAAGTCCAGCTCGGCCGGTGCCGCACTCGGCTTGAAGGAGATCTTGGCGCTGGTGGCGGCCGGGGCCGGTCTCGTCGGTTACCTGATCGGCTTCTTCAGCGAGATCGCCGGGGTGCTCCTCGGCAGCCTCGCCGGTTTCTCCTTCATCACCGCTGCGGCGCTCGCGGGCCTGCGGTTCGTGCCGAAGACGCCGAACGCGCTGTTCGCCGCTGCGCCGCTGTCCGCGTACGCGACCCTCGCGCTGCTGCAGGACCTCGTCGGCGGCAGCTCCGGCGGCATCGTCGTGGTGCTCCTGCTGCTGGCCATCGCGCAGCTCGGCGGCGTGGTCGGCATCCTGCTGATCGACGGCGGGATCATCAACCCGCCCGAGCCCTCCGGCTCGTCCTCGTCCTCCGGCCAGGGCGGTCAGCCCGCCCCGTTCCAGCCCGGCCCGCAGGGCGGCCCCGGCAAGCCCGGCGGCCCCGGCGGGTGGACCCCCTCCGCTCCGCCCGCGCAGCCCGGGCAGTTCGCACCGGCGAGCGGCGGCTGGAGCCCGGCCACCGGTGGCCAGCCCCAGCAGCCGGGCGGGTGGAACCCGTCCTCGGGCGGTTCCCCGGCCCCGAACCAGGGCGGCCCGGCCGGTCAGCAGGGCAGTCCCTCCGGCCCGGGTGGCTCGCCGAACCAGGGGACGTCCGGTCAGGGCGGCCCGGCTGGTCAGTCCGGCCAGTCCGGCCAGGGCAGCGGACCGCAGGGCACCCAGCAGATGCCGCACCCCGGGCTCAACCCGCCGGGGTTCTGATCCCGGAACCCCGCTTGCGCGGGCGGCTGCCAGCCGCCCGCGTTTTCTTTGGCCCTCCTCGTGCTTCAGTCGAACCCGGGCCCGCGAGCGAGCTGGGCCGGAGCGGAAGCCGGTTGGTCGCGCAGGGCGCACGAAACATCCAAAGTGGACGTTCGTTGTCGCCCGATGGGTGGAGGCGGCGGCGTGTTGTGACCCGTTCGGCGGAATCGCGGTGCGACATTCGGCAGCGTGTCCGTGCTCGAGTCGATCCCCCACGCCATCGCCGACGGCCCCCACGAGCGCAGGCTCGGCCTCCGCTGGTGGCTGCTCATCGGCGCGACCTGCACCGTCCTGCTCCTCGGCTACCTGGTGTCGGCCGGGCTGATCGCCCTGGTGACGGCCACGGCCACCAGCGCCGAGTTCAACCCGGTCGTGGTGCTGCTGGCCGCGCTCCCCGGCTGGCTCGCCCTGCACCAGTCCGCGCTGACGATCACGGGCGCACCGATGAGCGTGCTGCCGCTGCTCCCGACCGCGGCCGTGATGCTGATGATCGCGGCCGCCTCGGCCTGGGTGGCCCGGCGCTCCAGGCTGCGGCGACCGGACCAGGCCTGGCCGGTCATCGCGACGATGGGGCTGGTGCACGCCTTCGCGGGCGCGGCCATCGCCCTCGTGCTGGCCGGACCGTTCCGCGCCGTTCCGGTCGATGCCTTCCTGAGCTGCGGCTTGACCGCCACCGCCGCCTCGGCGGCAGGCGTGGCGAACCGCTGCGGACTGATCTACCTCGTCTGGGAACGGGTCGAGGCCGAGGTGTGGTCGGGTCTGCGCATCGGCCTGCTCGCGCTCGCCGCGGTGGTCGCCGGTGGTGGCGTGGTGCTGCTGGTCGGGATCTGCGCATCGGCGCCGGAGATGGTCGCTTCGATGTCGCGGTTCGACGGTGCAGGTGACGCGATCGGCACCTCCCTCCTGTCCCTCCTGTACTTGCCGAACGGTGTGCTGGCGGGCTGGGCCTTCGCCGCCGGTACCGGCCTCTCGCTGGGCGAGCTGACGGTCCAGCCCCTGCACATCGCGCCAGGCCCCGGGCCGGTGCCCGACCTGCCGCTGCTCGCGGTCCTGCCGTCGCAGGCAGGGGTGAGCTGGTCGGTCGTGGCGCTCGCGCTGCCGCTCGCCGTCGGTGTGCTGGTCGGTCTCGCCTGCCGCCGGGTCCAGGGCAGCGCGACCCGCCGACTGCTGTCGGTCGGTGTGGCGGCCTGCACCGCGGCGCTGGGCACGCTGGTCCTCGCTTACGTGGCCGGTGGCGATCTCGGCGGTGGCGCGTTCAGCCCGGTCACGCTGCGGCCGCTCGCGCTGGCCGCGGCGACGATGTGCTGGATCGCCGTCCCGGCAGCTGCCGTGACCTGGTTCGCGGGCCCGGTCGTCTTCGAAGACCCCGAGCCCGCGCCGGGCGCCGCCGAGAGCACCGATGCCGCCGCCCAGGCCGCCGACGCGCCGGAAGCCGACTCCGCCCCGCCGGACGCCGAAGCGAGCGAGGACCCCGCCGAGGACTCCCCGGACGAAGCCGACAGCACCGAGCAGTCCACCTCGGATGGGGAGGCGGAACCGGCGGAGGATGCGCTCGACCCGGAGGAGGCCGAACCGGCGATCCCGCACGCGCGCGAACCCCTCGCCCCGAGCTCGACCAGGACCGCGCGGTCCGAGATCGACCCCAGCGAGTTCGACGGTGACGTCGACGAGTCCTGGGCCCCCGACGACGAGTCCCGGGGCACGGCCGGGACCAGGAACGGCAACGAGGCCCGGAGCGACTAGCGCTCGACCGCTCCCCGCCGGGGATCCGGACGCATCGGGCAGCTGGCCCGGCGGGCGGCTCCGCCCGTGGTGAGGGCTGCGCCACTCGCCCGGCCCCTGGCCGCGTCCACCCCGCGATCAGCGCTTACGCTCTGGGAGAGATCGTGCCCAGGCATGTCAGGAGCGAACGCTGAACCCGAGTACGACCGACCAGTCGGACGCCACCGCGTCGCCCACCCGGTTCACCACCGCCGATCCGGCGCGCGTGGTCGTGCTGGTGTCCGGCTCCGGCACCCTGCTGCAGGCCCTGCTCGACGCGACCAGCTCGCCCGACTACCCCGTGCAGGTGGTCGCGGTCGGCGCGGATCGGGACGGCATCGAAGGACTGGCCCGGGCCGAGCGCGCGGGGGTGCCGACCTTCGTCCGCCGGGTCAAGGACCACCCGAGCCGGGACGACTGGGACCGCGCGCTGACCGAGGCCTGCGCCGAGCACGAGCCGGACCTGGTGGTCTCCGCCGGGTTCATGAAGCTCGTCGGTGCGGACTTCCTGGCGCGCTTCGACGGCCGGTACCTCAACAGCCACCCGGCCCTGCTGCCCTCGTTCCCCGGCATGCACGGCGTGCGCGATGCGCTGGAGTACGGGGTGCGGGTCACCGGCTGCACGTTGTTCGTGGTCGACGCGGGCGTGGACACCGGGCCGATCCTCGCGCAGGAGGCGGTCGAGGTGCGGCCCGACGACGACGAGGCGAGCTTGCACGAGCGGATCAAGGCCGTCGAGCGGCGGTTGCTCGTCGACACCCTGGAACAGCTGGCGTTGCACGGTTGGACCGTGCAGGGACGGAAGGTGAGTATCCCGTGACCGCGAACTCGCAGGAGCGGCGCGCTGTTCGCCGCGCGCTGATCGGCGTGTCGGACAAGTCGGGGCTGCTGGAGCTGGCCACCGGGCTGCACGCCGCCGGCGTGGAGATCGTGTCCACCGGCGGCACCGCCCGCACCATCGCGGCCGCGGGCGTGCCGGTGACCCCGGTCGAGGAGCTCACCGGTTTCCCGGAGGCGCTCGACGGCCGGGTCAAGACGCTGCACCCGCGGGTGCACGCGGGTCTGCTCGCCGACCTGCGCCGCCCGGAGCACGCCGACCAGCTGCGCGACCTGGACATCGCCCCGTTCGACCTGCTGGTGGTGAACCTGTACCCGTTCGTGCAGACGGTGGCCTCGGGCGCCGCTCCGGACGAGGTGATCGAGCAGATCGACATCGGCGGCCCGGCGATGGTGCGCGCCTCCGCCAAGAACCACGCGAACGTCGCGGTCGTCGTCGACCCGAGCCGCTACGAGTGGGTCCTCGAGCAGGTCCGCGAGGGCGGCTTCACGCTGGCCGACCGGGTCGAGCTGGCGGCCGCCGCGTTCCGGCACACCGCCTCCTACGACGTCGCGGTGGCGTCCTGGATGAGCAAGGTGCCGACCGGGGACGACTCGGTGTTCCCCGGCTGGATCGGCGAGACCTGGGAGCGCCGCTCCGCGCTGCGCTACGGCGAGAACCCGCACCAGCCCGCCGCGCTGTACGTCTCCGGCGGTGAGGCGACCGGTCTCGCGGCCGCGGCCCAGCTGCACGGCAAGGAGATGTCCTACAACAACTACGTCGACGCCGACGCGGCCTGGCGCGCGGCGCACGACCACAGCGAGCCGTGCGTGGCGATCATCAAGCACGCCAACCCGTGCGGCATCGCGGTGGCCGAGGACATCGCCGTGGCGCACCGCAAGGCGCACGAGTGCGACCCGGTCAGCGCCTACGGCGGCGTCATCGCGACGAACCGAGAGGTCACGGTGGCGATGGCCGAGCAGGTCGCCGAGATCTTCACCGAGGTCATCGTGGCGCCCGGCTACGCCGACGGCGCGGTGGACGTGCTGAGCAAGAAGAAGAACATCCGGATCCTGACCGCGCAGCCGCCCAAGAGCGGCCGGGTCGAGATGCGGGCGATCTCCGGCGGCATGCTGGTCCAGGGCTCCGACGCGATCGACGCCGAGGGCGACGACCCGGCCAACTGGACGCTGGCCGCAGGCTCCCCGGTGGACGACGCGACCCTGGCAGACCTGAAGTTCGCCTGGCGCGCCTGCCGCGCGGTGAAGTCCAACGCGATCCTGCTGGCCGACGACGGGGCCACGGTCGGCGTGGGCATGGGCCAGGTGAACCGGGTCGACTCGGCGCGCCTGGCGGTGTCCAGGGCGGGTGACCGGGCCAAGGGTTCGGTGGCCGCGTCCGACGCGTTCTTCCCGTTCGCCGACGGTCCGCAGGTGCTGCTGGACGCCGGGGTGCGCGCCATCGTGCAGCCCGGCGGTTCGGTCCGGGACGCCGACACCATCGCGGCGGCGGAGGCGGCCGGTGTGCCGCTCTACTTCACCGGGACGCGCCACTTCGCGCACTGACCCGGGAGCACTCCGAGCGGTGCGGGCGGCCTCGGCCGTCCGCACCGCTTGCTTTTCCGGGGCGGAGCGTCCGGCGAGGTGCTGGTGGAGCTGGTTCGTGCGCATGGGAAACCTCCGTGCTGGGTGGGGAAGAACGTGCGTCGCGCAGCGCTGCCTCCGCTGTCCGGGGCCGGATCATCAGGGCGTCGGAAACCCGGGTCTCGCGGTGCCCGGCGGGGCTGTGCCGGAGCCGTTGCTGAGGTGGTCCGGACGGGCCCGGGAGCGCGGTCGCTGATCAAGTTGTAGCGGCTGTTTCCGGTTGGCTCAGCCGAATTTCGGGAGATCGAACAAATGTTCACCCAATCTGGCTACGGGCCTTGACGAGGGGGTGCCGGGCGGGGTTTACTTGTCTTGTTCGAACTGAGGTTCGAGTTGGAGCAGTCGGTGTCGGGGTCGACTGGTCCGTCGGATCCGGCGCTGCGTTCGGGTGCAGGCGCAGTGCTGGTTCCACCGCTGTCTTCCCCACAGCGGCTTGGTGGGTGCCCGCGCCGGGGTCGGGCACCCACGTGCACGATGTGGGGAGGCAGCGATGTCCGCGATGGCGTCTTCGACGGCGCCGGGCGCGTCCGCGGTTTACGGGGTGTCCGCGGGTGTGCCGGTGGTCGAAGCGGGTGGCGTTCCCGGAGCGGGCCGGGTGCTGCCCACGCGGACGGAACTCGCCGCCGTGCTGCCATGGCCAGGTTTGCGCCGTGGCAGCACGGTGGCGGTGCACGGATCTGTCTCGCTGCTCTTCGCGCTGCTCGCCGAGGCGACCGCCAACGGCTCGTGGGCCGCGGTGGTGGGGTTGTCCGGGATCAGCCTGGTCGCTGCGGCGGAAGCCGGTGTGGAGCTGGCCAGGCTCGCGGTGGTTCCGCGGCCGGGCGGTGACCCGGCCGGGGTGGTCGCCGCGCTGCTCGACGGCGTGGACCTGGTCGCCGTCGGTGGCACTCGGAACATCGCGGACTCGGACGCCCGGCGGCTGTCTGCGCGGGCGCGCAACCGGGGTTCGGTGCTGCTGCCGTTCGGCCCGTGGGCGGGTGCCGAGGTGCAGCTGCGCTGCGCTGACGCCAGCTGGCGCGGACTCGGGCAGGGCCATGGCTACCTGCGGGAACGCGCTGTCACGGTGCACGCAGGCGGACGCGGTGCGGCGTCCCGCCCGCGTTCGTGCCGACTCCTGCTCCCGGCGCGCGACGGCGCTGTCGGTGTTCCAGCGGGCGAACCCGCGGAGATCGCGCGGCCCCGGCTGCGCTCGGTGGTGGGGTGCTAGCGATGCCGCCTCGTCGACTCGTCGTGTGGTGCCCGGACTGGCCGGTGGTCGCCGCGGCTCGGGCGGCCGAACTCGGTCCGCTGGTGCCCACCGCGGTGTTCGCGGCCAACCGGGTGGTGGCCTGCTCCGCGACGGCCCGGGACAGCGGGGTGCGGCGCGGCATGCGCCGCCGCGAAGCGCAGAGCCGCTGCCCGGACCTGGTGGTCTGCGAGCACGATCCGGACCGGGATGCGCGGTTGTTCGAGCCGGTCGTGGCCGCGATCGAGGACATGATGCCGGGAGTGGAGATCATCCGCCCGGGGCTGGTGGCCGTCCCGGCGCGGGGTCCGGCGCGCTACTTCGGGTCCGAGGAGGGCGCCGCCGAGCGGGTCATCGACAAGATCGACGCGCAGGTCGGGGTCGAGTGCCAGGTGGGCATCGCGGACGGGCTGTTCGCGGCGGTCCTGGCCGCTCGGCGCGGCCAGCTGGTCGCGCCCGGGTTGAGTCCGGAGTTCCTCGCGCCGCTGGCCGTCGACGAGATCGACCAGCTCGCCGACCGGCTCAGCGGTCGGCAGGCGGCGGGCCGGGCGGAGCTGGTGGACCTGTTGCGCCGCTTGGGGATTCGCACGCTGGGCCAGTTCGCCGCGCTGGATCCGGCGGACGTCGCGACGAGGTTCGGGCGGTCCGCGCTGGCGATGCACCGCGCGGCCGCCGGGCGGGAGGAGCGGCCGGTGCTCCGGCGCCAGCCACCGCCGGACCTGGTGGTGTCCGAGCAGCTCGACCCACCGGTGGACCGGGTGGACCGGGCGGCTTTCGCGGCCAAGGCGCTGGCGGACCTGCTGCACGCCAGGCTCGGCGAGCTCGGTCTGGCGTGCACCCGCCTGGGGATTTCGGCGCGCACCGAGCACGGCGAGGAGCTCGACCGGGTGTGGCGGTGCGCGGAGCCGCTGACCCCGGCGGCCACCGCGGACCGGGTTCGGTGGCAGCTCGACGGTTGGCTGAACGGACGCAGCGGGTCGTCGCGCCCGACGGCCGGGGTGAGCGTGCTGAGCCTCCGCCCGGAGGAGGTCGTCGGAGCGGGCGGGCTGCAGCTCGACCTGCTCAGCGCCGCGACCGGTGAGGCGGACGCCCGCGCCGGCCGCGCGTTCGCCCGGGTGCAGGGCATGCTCGGGCCGGAGGCGGTGCTGACCGGGATCCTCGACGGCGGCCGGGACCTGCGCGATCGGGTGCGGTTCGTGCCCTGGGGCGACGAGCGCCGCCCGGCGCTGGCGCCGGACCGCCCGTGGCCGGGGCGGATCCCGGCCCCGTCGCCGTCGGTGGTTCCGGATTCGCCGTGGCCTGCGGAAGTGCTCGATGCCGAGGGGCGGTCGGTGGGGATCACCGACCGGGACCGGCTCACCGCCGCGCCGCACCGCGTCGAGGTGGCGGGCGGGCGGTCCCGCGCGGTGTCGCGCTGGGCCGGGCCGTGGCCGGTGACCGAGCGCTGGTGGGTGGAGCTGCTGGCCGTCGCCGCCGGGCAGACGGCACCGGCGACGCAGGTGCCGCCGCGGTCGTCGGTGCGGATCCAGGTGGTGCTCGAAGCGGACTCCGGGCCGGGAGCGCCGGAGGCCGAGCTCGACCCCGGCGAGGTGGCCCTGCTGCTGGTGCACGAGCAGGGGCGTTGGTGGGTGCAGGGGGCCTACCGATAGGCACGAACACTCGTTCGAGTGGTTTGCCGGTTTTTCGGTGGCATGGTCGTTTCGAACTGGAGTTCACTGGTTGTCATGAGTTGGTTCAACCCTCCCCAGACCTGGTCGGAATTGGAGACCGCGCTTTCCGGCCGGCCCCTGTCCGCCGATGGGCGAGGGGCCCGCGACGAGCGGCACCCCGGCGACGGGGGCGACGGTCCGGAGTGGACTCGGCAGGGCGCCGAGCGCCGGTCCGACGTCACGCCCGAGGTGCCGTCGGTGCCGTACGCGGAGCTGCACGCGCACTCCAACTTCAGCTTCCTGGACGGGGCGAGCCACCCGGAGGAGCTGGTGGCGGAGGCGGCGCGGCTGGGTCTGGAGGCGATCGCGCTCACCGACCACGACGGGCTGTACGGGGTGGTGCGCTTCGCCGAGGCCGCCGCCGAGCACGGGGTGCGCACGGTGTTCGGTGCGGAGCTGAGCCTGGGGCTCAGCGCGCCGCAGAACGGGGTGGCCGACCCGGAAGGTCGGCACCTGCTGGTGCTGGCCCGGGACCCCGTCGGCTACGCGAGCCTGTGCCGGGCGATCAGCGAGGCGCAGTTGGCCGGGGAGGAGAAGGGGCGCCCCGTCTACGAGCTGGAGAAGCTCGCCGCCGCCGCTGCGGGGCGTTGGCAGGTGCTCACCGGCTGCTGGAAGGGGACGGTGCCAGCCGCGCTCGCGGCGGGCGGGTTCGACGCCGCGGCAGCGGAGTTGGACAGGTTGGTCGCGCTGTTCGGCGCGGACCACGTCGCGGTGGAGCTCACCGACCACGGACTGCCCGAGGACTCCGAGCGCAACGATGCGCTGGCCGAGCTGGCCGCCCGCGCCGGTGTGCCCACGGTGGCCAGCACCGGGGCGCACCTCGCCCGGCCGCAGCAGGCCAGGCTGGCCGGTGTGGTCGCCGCGATCCGGGCCCGCCGCAGCCTGGACGAGATGGACGGCTGGCTGCCCGCCTGGGCGGGCAACTACCTGCGTTCCGGTGCCGAGATGGCGGAGTTGTTCGCGCGCTACCCGGGAGCCGTGCAGCGAGCCGCCGAACTCGGCAAGGAGTGCGCCTTCGACCTGGATCTGGTGGCGCCGCAGCTGCCGCCGTTCCCCGTGCCGGAGGGGCGGACCGAGGCGAGCTGGCTGCGCGAGCTGACCTACCGGGGCGCGCTGCAGCGGTACGGCCTGCCGCAGCAGAACCCCGAGGCCTACCGGCAGATCGAGCACGAGCTGGCGGTGATCGAGCAGCTGGAGTTCCCCGGCTACTTCCTGATCGTGCAGGACATCGTGGAGTTCTGCCGCAACCACGGGATCCTGTGCCAGGGCAGGGGATCGGCGGCGAACTCGGCGGTGTGCTTCGCGCTGCGGATCACCAACGCGGACCCGGTCCGCTACCAGCTGCTCTTCGAGCGGTTCCTGGCCCCGGAGCGGGACGGTCCGCCGGACATCGACCTGGACATCGAGTCGGACCGCCGGGAGGAGGTGATCCAGTACGTCTACCGCAAGTACGGCCGGATGCACGCCGCCCAGGTGGCGAACGTGATCAGCTACCGGCCGCGCTCCGCGGTGCGCGACGTCGCCCGCGCCCTCGGCTACTCGCCCGGGCAGCAGGACGCCTGGAGCAAGGAGATCGAGCACTGGGGACCGCTGCCGGAGGACTCCGAGATCCCCGGCCCGGTGCGGGAGCTGGCCGGGGAGCTGATGGGGTTCCCGCGGCACCTGGGCATCCACTCCGGCGGGATGGTGATCTGCCACCAGCCGGTCAGCGAGGTCTGCCCCGTGGAGTGGGCGCGGATGCCCGGCCGCACGGTCCTGCAGTGGGACAAGGACGACTGCGCGGAGGCCGGTCTGGTCAAGTTCGACCTGCTGGGGCTGGGCATGCTCTCGGCGCTGCGCTACGCCACCGAGATGGTCCGCGAGCACCACGGGGTGGAGGTCGACCTCGGCGAGCTGGACCTGGCCGACGACGCGGTCTACGAGATGCTGCGCCGGGCCGACGCGGTCGGGGTGTTCCAGGTGGAGAGCCGGGCGCAGCTGGCCACGCTGCCGCGGCTGAAGCCCCGGGAGTTCTACGACCTGGTGGTCGAGGTGGCGCTGATCCGGCCGGGGCCGATCCAGGGCGGCTCGGTGCACCCCTACATCCGCCGCCGCAACGGCGAGGAGGAGTGGGATTTCGAGCACGAGCTGATGGCCGGGGCGCTGGCGAAGACCTACGGGGTCCCGCTGTTCCAGGAACAGCTGATGCAGCTGGCGGTGGACGTGGCAGGGTTCTCCCCGGCGGAGGCCGACCAGCTGCGGCGGGCGATGGGGGCCAAGCGGTCCGAGGAGCGGATGGCCCGGCTCAAGGGGCGGTTGTTCGAGGGGATGGCGGCCAATGGCATCTCCGGCGAGCTGGCCGAGCAGATCTACCGGCGGATGCTGGCCTTCGCCAACTACGGCTTCCCGGAGAGCCACGCGTTGAGCTTCGCGCTGCTGGTGTTCGCCAGCGCGTGGTTCAAGCACTACTACCCGGCGGCTTTCTGCGCCGCCCTGCTCAAGGCGCAGCCGATGGGGTTCTACTCGCCGCAGTCGCTGGTCGCGGACGCCCGGCGGCACGGTGTGCGGGTGCGCGGACCGGACGTCAACGCGAGCCGGGTGAAGGCAGACCTGGAGCCCGATGCCGCCAGCGAGGGGCGGCAGGCGGTGCGGCTCGGGTTGGCTTCGGTGCGCGGGCTGGGCGACGGTGCCGAGAAGCTGGTCGCCGAGCGGGCGGCGAACGGCCCGTACACCGGCATGGCCGATGTGGCTCGGCGCGCGGAGTTGACCGCGGCGCAGATGGAGGCGTTGGCGACGGCCGGAGCGTTCGGTTGCTTCGGGCTGTCCCGGCGCGAGGCGCTGTGGAACGCCGCAGCTGCGGCCGGTGATCGTTCGGACCGGTTGCCGGGGACCACGGCCTCGGCGGCGGCTCCGGCCCTGCCGGGCATGGACGGCGTCGACGTGGCTGCGGCGGATGTCTGGGCCACCGGGGTTTCCCCGGACAGCTTCCCGCTGCAGTTCGTGCGGTCCAAGTTGGACTCGATCGGTGCGCTGCCGGCGGAACGTCTGTCCGAAGTGGAGCACGGGACCAGGGTGCTGGTCGGTGGTGCGGTGACGCACCGGCAGCGACCGGCCACCGCGGGCGGGATCACGTTCCTGAACCTGGAGGACGAGACGGGCATGGTCAACGTCATGTGCTCGCCGGGTTTGTGGGCGAAGTACCGCAAAGTCGGGCGCTCCAGCGCGGCACTGCTGGTGCGCGGAATCGTGGAGCGAGCGGAGGGGGTGATCAATCTCAGAGCTGACCGGCTGCAGAAGTTGGAGGTACGCATCCCCTCGACCTCTCGCGACTTCCACTAGCTGGTTGGTTCCGCACTCGTTTCGCGCAGCGGTGCGGGTTGCGGAATCAGCCGTCTGGCAGCCAACCCGATTCGGCGTCGATCGGCCCGACCGGCAGCGGATGAACACCACTCCCTCCCAGGGTGTTGCTTCCGGCCATCGTTCGGGCGGTCCAGGAACGCCGGGGTCCGGGCGCGGTGAACCCACCGGCGCCGCGCTCGGGCCCACCCGAGGACCGTTCTCGGTCTTGATCGCCGTCCTAACCGGGGCGCAGCCGCTCAGCACGGGGGCCTCGACGTAGAGCTCGCGTTGGCGAGCAGCTCCGGCGCTGCCCTGCGATCAGGCAGCCGCTGAGCTACCCGCCACGGCGAGTCCGGTTGCCGGTGCTCAGGCGTGCTCGCCGTGGTTCCGCGTGCTCGCGCCGTTGAACCGATTGCCCAGTTTCCGCAGGTGTTCCGCTAGTTCAGGAGGTGATTCGACTTCGAAGTCGACATCGAGCATGCCCACCACGAGCGCGACGAGGTCGTAGGAGTCCGAGGCGAGTTCCACGCGGCACGTGCTCTCGTCCACCGGCGTCACGATGCCGTCGATCCGGCCGTCGATGTCCGCTGCGGGTGCGTGCACGAGCAGCTGCGAACGCAGCGGCCACATCGCGAAGCCCATCGTTCTGCGCAGGTAGGCCGCGACGTCGCCGTCCGGAGGTTCGCGGTGCGCGAAGCGCGGGCCGTTGGGGGTGCGCAGCGTCATCCGGTCCACCCGGAAGGTGCGCCAGGAGGTTCGCTCGACGTCCCAGCCGACCAGGTACCACTTCCGCCCCCAGCAGATGAGGCGGTGCGGTTCGACGTTGCGCCGCGACGCGACGCCGTGGTGGTCGAGGTAGTCGAACCGCAGCGTTTCCGCGGCGCGGATGGCGGTTGAGATCGCGGTGAGCGCCGTCGCCCGCACGCCCGGCTCGGTGCCGGGCGACATGGTGACGACCGCGTTCTTCAACGTGGTGACCCGGTGGCGCAGCCTGGACGGCAGGACCTGTTCGAGCTTGCTCAGGGCCCGCAGCGAGGCTTCCTCGGCCCCGGCGACGTGACCGGCCGCCGCGGTGTGCAGGCCGACCGCGACGGCGACCGCTTCGTCGTCGTCGAGCAGGAGCGGCGGCAGCGAGGCGCCGGGCCCGAGCCGGTAGCCGCCGTTCGGGCCGATCGTGGTGTGCACCGGGTAGCCGAGGTCGCGCAGCCGCTCGACGTCGCGCCGCACGGTCCGGGTGGTGACCTCGAGGCGTTCGGCCAGTTCCGTACCTGACCAGTCGCGGCCCATCTGCAGCAGCGACAGCATCCGGAGCAGGCGGGCGGGTGTTGCCAGCATTCGTCCACCCTGGCAGAGGAGCAGGACCGGAGCTGTCCTGCTCCGGCGGGAGGCTGCGCGCATGAGCACAGCAGAACCGTTCCGGATCGAGGTTCCGCCGGAGGCCCTGGACGACCTGCGGGAGCGGCTGGCCCGCACCCGCTGGCCCGGTGAGATTCCCGGGGTCGGCTGGTCGTACGGCGTGCAGCAGGACTACCTGGCCGAGCTGGTCGAGTACTGGCGCGCGGACTACGACTGGCGTCGGCACGAGGCCCGCCTCAACTCGTTCCCGCAGTTCACCACGGTGATCGACGATCAGCGGGTGCACTTCCTGCACGTCCGCTCCCCGGAGCCGGACGCGATACCGCTGATCATCACGCACGGTTGGCCGAGCACGGTCCACGACTTCGTCGACGTCATCGGGCCGCTGACCGATCCGCGTGCGCACGGCGGCGACCCGGCGGACGCCTTCCACGTGGTCGCGCCGTCGCTGCCCGGGTTCGCCTTCTCCGGGCCGACCACGCGGCCGGGCTGGGGCGTGAACCGGATCGCGCGTGCCTGGGCCGAGCTGATGCATCGCCTCGGGTACGAGCGGTACGGGGCGCAGGGCGGCGACTTCGGCAGCATCGTGTCGCCGGAGCTCGGCCGGGTCGCGCCGGGAAACGTCCTCGGCGTGCACGTGAACGCGCTGGTGAACGCTTCGGTGGCGAGCGATCCCGCCGACCTGGCGAGGTTGTCGGCGGCGGAGCGCGAACGAGCCGTGCGGAACCAGGAGCTCTGGTACGAGCACTCCGGTTATGCGGTCCAGATGTCCACCCGGCCGCAGACGTTGGCCTACGCGCTCAACGATTCGCCGACCGGTCAGCTGGCGTGGAACCTGGAGTCGTTCGTCGACTGGGATCCCGCGCGCACCGAGCAGACCCCGATCGACCGGGACGCGATCCTGACCGACGTCACGATCTTCTGGTTGACCGGAACGGCGGGTTCGGCGGCCCGGCTCTACCTGGAGTCCGCCGACGGGTGGGGCCGACGTCCCGAGCGCACCGCGGTCCCGACCGGCGTGGCGAACTTCGCCGGGGACGGGGCGATCCGCGGTCTGGCGGAGCTCTCCCACGAGATCACCCGCTGGACCAGCTTCCGCACGGGCGGGCACTTCGCCTCGCTGCAGGCCCCAGATCTGCTGGTGGACGACATCCGGGCCTTCTTCAGAACCGTGCGCTAGCGGAGAACCCGGATGCTGCGGCTGAACGGGAATTCCGTTCAGCGGTGCCGGTCGACTCGGTGGCGGCGTTGATGTCGTCCAGCGAGGCCAGCAGGTCGGCCACCGCTGCGTCGAGCCGTTCGCGCTCCCGGTTCAGGTCCGGCAGCCTGCCAAAACCAGGCCGGGGCCAAGGACCTGCGTGGAGCGGGGAGTTCACGCCGATCAGGCTCGGCACATGGCGGCGATCGCGGAACAGGCGATCGCCGCTGGCCGCGGGGGCGAGGACTACCTCGCCGTGTTCGAGAACGATCAGGCGAGGCCGCAGCGGCGGATCGCCAGCAGGGCGTAGGTGCGGGCCGCCTGCTCCAGCTCGGCGATCGGGACGTGTTCGTCGTGGGCGTGCGCGTAGCGGATGTCGCCCGGGCCGTACTGGAGCGTCGGGATGCCAGCGCCCGCGTAGAGCCGCAGGTCGGTGCCGTACGGCGCGCCCAGCGCCACCGGTCGGGGCCCGCCCGCCGCGACGACGGCGTCCTCGGTGTCGGGCAGCAACCGGTGGCCTTCGGGCAGCCGACCGCTGGCGAAGATCCCGCCGGGCCAGCTGACCTGGACCGGGTGCTCCGCCAGCCAGGGATCTGCAGCGCAGGCCTCCGCGATGGCGGCGGTGAACTCGGCCTTGGCGTCCTCGATCGACTCGCCGATCCGGACGCCGTAGCGGCCTTCGGCGATGGCCAGGTCCGGCACCGTGCTGGCCCAGTCGCCGACCCGCGCCATGCCGACGGACAGCGGGTACGGCACCTCCAGGTGCGCAACGAGCGGGTCGGGATCGGCGTTGCGGCGGGATTCCAGCTCGCGGAGCGCGGGCAGCAGGTGGGCGAGCTTGTCCAGCGCGTTCACGCCCCGGTAGCGGGTGGAGCCGTGCGTGCTCTGACCAGCGATTTCGAGCCGGAACGTGAGCGAGCCGCCGTTGGCGGCCACGATCGTGCCCGAGCTCGGCTCGGCCAGCACGCACGCCGCTCCGCGGTGTCCGCGCCGCAGGGTGGCGAACGCGCCGAGCCCGCCGTCCTCCTCACCGACGACGGTGTGCACGGCCACCGGTCGGGCGAGCTCGACCCCGGCGGTGCGCAGGGCCTGGAGCGCGCCGAAGATCGCGGCCAGCCCGCCCTTCATGTCGCAGGTGCCCCGACCTGCGGCGATGCCGTCCTGGACGCGCAGGGCGTACGGGTCGCGGTCCGGCCAGCGGTCGAGGTCTCCGGGCGGGACGACGTCGCTGTGCCCGCAGAGCACCAGCGCGGGCTCCGGGCCGTCGCCGCGCACACCCACGCAGCCGTAGGCGATGTCGCGGTCGGCCTCCTGGCCGGGGAAGCCGTCCTGCTCGGCGAGTTCGCGCACGTCGATGCGCCAGTGGTCCACCCGGTGCCCGAGCGCGGCCAGCCGGTCGGCGCACCACTGCTGGGCGTCGTGCTCGCCGCTGGTACCGCCCACGCTGGGGATCGCGACGAGTTCGCGCAGGTCGTCCAGGATGCCGTCGGTGTCCACCGCGTCGAGGACGCGACGTTCGAGGTCGGAGGGGGTCTGACCGCTGTTCACGTGTCGAGTGTGTCGCATGCGTCCAACAGCCCGGGCCGCGCCCACTACCATCTCCGCGTGGCCGAAGGCGACAACACCGAGCGGGAATTCGAGATCGGCAAGGACGGGCTGGGCGGCATCGTCGTGGGCATGGACGGCAGCCCGGCGAGCTTCCACGCCGCGGCGTGGGCTGCTGGCCTGGCGCGGCGCGAGCGCGCCCGCCTCGTCCTGGTCTACGTCGAGGCGGTGGGCGGCGTCGCCTACTGGTCGCCGATGGGCGTCGCGGTCGCCAGCGAGGCGGCCGAGAGCCTGGTGGAGGAGTTGAAGAAGGAGGTCGTGTCGCACCTGAAGTGGGTGGACATCGACTGGGACTTCGTCCACCACCGCGGCGACCCGGCGGTGGGTCTGGAGCAGGTCGCCGAGCAGTACCGGGCGGACCTGATCGTGGTGGGCCGTTCCCGGCGGCGCGGCGGGCTGCTCGGCACGGTGCCCGCGACGTTGGTGGTCGAGGCGGTCCGGCCGGTCGTCGTGGTGCCGTGATCGCGTCGCTGCCCGGAGCACGTCCGGCTGATCGGGCGGGTGCGGGGCCTCGGCCTGTCGGGTGCTCGTGACACGCTGAGCGCATGACGAACGTGGTGGGTGAGGACTTCCAGGACGCGGTGCTGACGGATCAGGAGTGGGCGGGCCGCACGTTCGAGCACTGCGACTTCACCGACGCCGACCTGACCGGCCTGAGCACCCGGAACTGCGTGTTCACCGAATGCGTCTTCACCGGCACGGACCTCAACGCCTCGCGGCACGTCGCCACCGCGTTCCGGTCCTGCAAGTTCGAGCGCACCGTGTTCGGGAAGTCCACATTGGATGGATGCAGCCTGCTGGGGTCCAGCTTCGTGGACTGCCGCCTGCGCGCCTGGCAGCTGCGCGAGACGGACCTGACCCTGGTGGGCATGGGCCGAGCCGACCTGCGCGGCCTCGATCTGCGCGGAATCCGCTTCCGCGAAGCCAACTTGACCGAGTGCGACCTGCGCCGCTGCGACCTCCGCGAAGCGGACTTCACCGGCGCTCGCCTGCTCGGCGCCCGCCTGGCCGAAGCGGACCTCAGGGAAGCCCGGATCGACGCGGACGCCCTGGTCCAGGCGAGCCTCAAGGGTGCCCGAGTCGACACGATGCTCGCTCTCGCCTTCGCCGCAGCCCACGGCCTCAGCGTCGACTGAAACGCCGCCCCCGCGCTAAACCGCTCTCTCATCCGCAGGCGGAGCACCGCTTTTGTGCGAAGCCAGTCCGGAGACGACGCTCTGCGTCGGCCGCAGCGCCTTGCCGTGCCGATAGATATGGACAGGGAGCTCGGGACGTCCACGGGAGCGGCGCGGTCAAGTGCGATGTTCTGCGGCATCAACGTGTCGGTTTCGCGCGAAATCGCTGCACTACGGCTCCGAGCGCGGTTCAGCGACGACAGCCGGGATCTCCTCTCGAAAGATGCAGCCCGAGGAGTTGGGTGGGCAGTAGGTCGAGCGCGATGTCCTGCGGGGCCAACGTGCAGGTTTCGCGCGAAATCGCCGCGCTGCAGGACCCAAACGCGCCCTTCAGCAGCGACCGTTGGGGAAGGTGCAGTCCGGGGAGTTGGGCTCGTTCGACCATGGGAGCCGGGTGGTCGAGTTCGGTGTTCTGGGGTGCTGCAGCGCTTGAAATCGCCGCGTCTTCGCCGTAGCGGGCCATCGCGGACAGGACCTGGGAACCTGAAGGAGGCGCTGGCCGCCTTGCTGATCGACGTGGTTCCCCGGAAAACCAGATCAGGCAGGGGAGTTCCTGCGGTCGCACGGGACCGGTAGCCGCCTCCCAACCGGCTGCTGGTGTTCGCCGAGGACGCCTCCGTGAACCCCGGCCAAGGCACGCACTGGTTGTTCAGGAACAGGTAGGCCAGGTGGCCGTCCTGGTCGGCAGTCACCATCCGGGCGCGGGAGCCGAAGGGCTTCCGCAGCTCCTGGGCACCGGCCAGCGGCGTGGCCGGGTCGCGGAGGTTCTGCAGGATCAGCACCTCCGCCCACAGCGGCCGCGGCGGGTCCGCCTCTCCTGCTCGAAATCGGCGGCGGTATCCGGAAACCGGTGATCGACCGGCTGCTGGAGCGCGGCCTCATCCGCTCCGAGGAGCGGCGGGTGCTGGGCCTGTTCCGGACGACCAGGCTGCCCGCCGAGGACACCGGCCACGAAGCGGAACTCCGGCGGAAGATGCGCGCTGCGCTGGAGGAGCCCCGGCGGCCGCACCGGGGGGTCGGGCGAGGTGCAGAAGCGTGCGGAGGAGTTCGAGGAGGGCAACTGGGGCGCCGAAGCCGTGAGCACTGCGGTGGTCCGCACCGCTGCGGCGATCGCCGAGTCCACCGCCGTCGTCACCGTGATCACCGCGTGCTCGGCGGCCCGTCGATCCCCAGCAGCAGTAGGCAGGGTTCGAGGCCTTCGACCTCGACCGGAACGGTGCGGTGCCGTTCCCAGTCCGCCCGGGTGAGCCGCAACCGCTGCTCGATCACCAGGGCTCCTCGGGCGACTTGGCGCCGCCGACCGTTGGGCTGGTAGCCGAGTTTCCGGGAAACGGCCAGGGAAGCCGCGTTCTCCTCGATCGCTGCGGAAACGGCCTCCTCCGCGCCGAGGCAGGCGAAGGCGAGGTGCAGCACGGCTGCGCGCATCTCGGTGCCGATGCCCTGCCCCTGGTGGCGCTGCCCGAGCCACGAGCCCGTGCCCACCTGGCGGGTGATGGCCAGGTCTTCGGCGCTCATGCTCTGCTGCCCGACGACGACTCCGCCGTGGAACACGGTGAGGTTGAGCGACCAGTCCCGCGGCGTCCAGCTGCCCAGCTGCCGCCAGTAGTGCTGGAGGACGTTCAGCGCGACCTGCTCGGGCGGATGGTCGGTCCACGGTACGGAGAACGGCATGACGGCCGGGTCGTGAACACCTTCGGCGGCCAGCGCGGCCAGCTCGGCGAGTTCGTCGGGCGAAGGCAGGCGGAGCTCGAGCCGAGGCGTCGTCAGCCTCAGTCCCACCAGCGGGAAGTGATCGACCAGCACCCGTCCATCGTGGCGGAGCCGTGCCTGCCGGGCAGCTGCTTTTCCGCTCGCCCGCCGATCCCCGCGCCAGCGCTTTGCACTGCGTCGGGCGGGCGTGCGCGGCTATCCTGGCCGCATGGCGCGACAGCTGGTCACCGACCGGTTGGTCCTGCGGACTTGGCGCGTCGAGGACGCGGGAGCGGCGCTCGACGTCTACGGCAACGCCGAGGTCGCGCGGTGGCTGAGCCCGATCATGGAGCCGGTTCCCGATCTCGTGGCGATGCGCCTGCTGCTGCGGCAGTGGATCGCCGAGGACGCCAGGGCGATCCCGCCGCTGGGGCGGTGGTGCGTCCAGCGGCGCGAGGACGACCGGGTGCTCGGCGGGGCGTCGCTGTTGCTGCTGCCACCGGGCAACCAGGACGTCGAGGTCGGCTGGCACCTGCACCCGGACCTCTGGGAGCGGAGTTACGCGAGCGAGGCGATGTTCGCGCTGGCCGGGTGGGCCTTCGAGCACGAGGTCGACGAGCTGTTCGCCGTGGTCCGACCGGACAACGCCCGGGCGGCGGAGACGGTGCGCGACAACGGCATGGAGTGGGCCGGGCGGACGGACAAGTACTTCGGGCAGACCGTGGAGCTCTACCGGCTCCGACCGGCGGACCTGGACCGTTCGGCACCCCGCGCGGACCTGCCGCCGGACAGCGGGGCGCGGTGACGATCGCTTTCCCGCTCCGCACCCGGGGCGTAGGGTTGCGGGTAGCTGGTTGAGCCGGTTGCTCCCGCAATCGACGGGGCTGCTCCTGACCGTTCGTCGAAGCGGCGCAGGGACATTCCACAGCCCTAGCAAGCCGAACGACCGCGCTCGGCTGGATTTGGACTGCTTCATGACCATTCGAACGTTGCCCTCCCGGGTGCGTGCTCGCCCCGGGAATTCCGCTGGAACGGCGGTGCGACCGCGGGACAACGGGGAAACCGTCGAACTCGACCCCACGCTGCAGCTACACCTCACGTATCAGCGCCCGGACGCGGTCGTCCTGACCGCGATCGGCGACATCGACCTCGCGACGGCCCCGCGGGTCGCTGCCCTCCTGTGGCCCCGCCTGCTGACGAAGCTGTCGTCGGTCGTGCTGGACCTCAGCGGCGTGACCTTCCTCGGCCTGGCGGGACTGGAGCTGATCGCCGCCGCCCACGCCTACGCCCCGTACCGGGACGTGGAGTTCACCGTGATCGGCGGTCCCACAGCCGTCGAGCGCGCGTTGCGCGCGGGGGAACTGGCCGGTGCGAGCGCGGGTCGCCCGTGATCCGTTTCGCGTTGGTGCGCAAGGGATTCCGCGACCAACCGGCACGTTGAACCGGACGCGGAAATGCATGAGGGGCACCCGCGGGTCCGCAGGTGCCCCTCACGCTTCGAGCTCGGTCACTCCATGGGCGGGCGCTCGGTGGCGGGCATTTCCGCCAGGGTGCCGTCCGCCAGGAGGTCGCTGATCGCCGCCGGGAGGACGAACGCCGTGCCGCCGCCCGGCTGCTCGAACCACGGGACCGCCGTGCCGCGCAACGCCTGGATCGGGCGCTGGACGCGGTAGGCGAAGTACGAGCGGTTCGACCACTGCGGCGGGAGCGAGCGGTGCGTGTACGGCGTGCGCATCGTGTAGACCACGTTGCCGTTCGGCTCACCGAAGCGGTCCAGCTCGGTGCCGGGCTGGAGCATGATCACGCGCCGGTCGCGGTACAGCGTCAGCGGCGGTTCGCCGTTGAGCGGCTGGATCTGCTGACCACCGGGTTGCTGCTGACCACCGGGCTGCTGGCCGGGCTGCTGCTGGCCGCCCTGCGGCGGGCGCGGCGGTCCGGGCGGCGGGCCCTGCCGGTGCGGACCGGCCATGCCGGGGCCACCGGGGCCGGGGCGGCGTTCCGCGCCGCCCACCGGGCCGGGAGCGCCCTGCGGCGCCGGGGCGCCGCTCTCGCGGCGGGGCTGGCGCTTCGGCAGCGGCGGCACCCCGCCGGGGCCGCCGACCGGCGGCTGCTGCACGGGCTGGCCGACCGGCGGCGACGGCGGTGCCGTCGGCGGGGCCGGGCGGTCCAGCTGCGGCGGCTGCTGGAGGCGGGTCGCCTCCTCGCCCGGCTGGGCCGCGTCGTGCTGGATCGGCGGCTCCGGCGGAGCGCTCGGGGCCGACGGGTCCTGGTTCGCGGTGAACAGCGGGTTGGCCCCCGCCGGTTCCGGGGCGCGCTGGGGCGCCTCCGGCTCGGGCGCGGACCGCTGCGGCAGGTCGGAGCCCGGCGTGCGCTGGGGCAGCCCGGACTCCGGCGCCCGCTGCGGCAGGTCTGCTTCCGGCGTCCGCTGGGGCAGGTCCGCCTCGGGCGTGCGCTGCGGCAACCCGGACTCCGGTGCGCGCTGGGGCGGCTCGGCCTCCGGCGTGCGCTGGGGCAGGTCCGGTTCCGGCGTCCGCTGCGGGAGGTCGGCCTCGGGCGTGCGCTGCGGGAGGTCGGCCTCGGGCGTGCGCTGCGGGAGGTCCGGTTCCGGCGCCCGCTCGGCTTCCGGCGTGCGCTGCGGCAGTTCGGACTCCGGGGCCTGCTGGGGTTCCGGCGCGGGGCGCTGCGGGAGCTCCTCGCGGGGTGCTTCCGGTGCGCTCGGGCCGTCCAGGAGGAGGCTGCCGAGCAGGTAGGCGGCGGCGTCGTCGACGCGGGCGAACCGGACGTCCTCGCCGCGGCCGGAGCCGGTGGTGACGACCCAGTCCGGGCCCTCCTGGATCAGGCAGCGGGCGTTCTCGCTGTGGCTGCCGATCCGGTAGCCCGCGCTGTCCACCCGGAAGCCGGTGAGCCGGTCGTGCAGCTTGGCCAGCACTTCCTGGGTGTCGGGCAGCTCGTCCTCGTCCGCCAGCACGTGCCGCGACCCGCCGGTCTCGACCTCGGGTTCGGCGGTCTCCGGCTCGGCGAAGTCCTGCGACTCGTCCGCGAGGTCCTGCTCATCGGTGTAGCTCGGGGCGTCGTCGGAGATGCCCGGCTCCTCGTCGGCGAAGTCCGGGGACTCCGCCGCGGAGCTCCGCGGCTCGTCGACGAGGTCCTCGTCGGAGTCGGTCGGCTGGTCGAGCAGTTCGCTCACGGCCGCGTCGCGGGTGGCGTCGTCGACCTCGGCCAGCTGGAAGCCGCGGCGGCGGATGTGCGCCAGGAACTCGGGTTCCGGCGGCACCCCGTACTGGGCCAGGTAGAAGGCGATCGCACCGGGCCACAGCCAGGTGCCGTCGGTGTGCCAGGTGCTCGGCACGACGGCGGGGCGCTCCGGGTCGAGCTGGTCCTCCTCGTCCTCGCGGGCGGCGAGCACGACCGGCGCGTTCTCCAGGTACTGGCGCAGCTGCGCGACCTCGTCGCTCGGGACCGGCTCGCGCTCGGCGACCACCGGGCGGCCCTGCTCGTCGAAGTCGTCGAAGGCGTTGGCCACCTGGAACCCGGTCGGCTCGTCGGCCTCCGGGGCCGCGGTCGGCTCGACGGCGGGCGGCTCCGCGACGGCGGGGGTCTCCGCGGCCGGCGGCTCGACCGGCGCGTCGTTGACCGGGGCCCCGGGGGTCGGGGCGGTACCGTCGATCCGCTCGCGCATCCAGTCCGGGATGTTCTCCTCGGCGCGCGGGAAGCGGCGCAGCTCGTCGACGTAGGCCGCGCGCGGCAGCGGGCGCTGCCAGCCGGGCTCGGTGTCGAAGTTGATGTCGATGCGGTAGCTGGACGGGCGCTCGACCACGTACAGCGCGCTCAGCCAGGTGCCGACGTCCGGCCGGTACATGCCCTCGCGCAGGCTCTCGAAGATCTCGCGCAGCTCGGCCGGTGGCTCCAGCGGCCGGGAACTGCCGTCCTGCGCTGCCACCTCACCCAGCAGGTCGTGGTACTCACCGGTGGCGCGGTACTCCACCGTGATCTCCTGCCAGTCCTCGGGAGCACCTTGTAACAGCAGAACCCCGATCCTGCGGGCGATCTGCTCCTGCTCTTCCGGACTGATCGCTGTCGGACGCGACATGGGTGACATCCTCCCCCTCTCGACGAGGCAACCCGACTCCACCCCGCCAAGACGCTACTCGACGCGGGCCCGGCCATGTGCGCTGTGTGGGACTTCAGTTCCGTTGATCCAGGACACGTGCGCGCGCTCAAGATCCATGTCACCGCGTGCGGTGATCTCGTCACGAGAGCCTGCCCGTTTCTCGTCCGGATGAACATCACACCACCAGGTGGATTGGACCAGCGGTGGTCACGCAGCGGCCAGCGGTCGGTGAAATTCAGTAGCGGTACACCCGTGCCAGAAGCGACAGTGGGGCGCGTGCTGCGTCCTTATCGACTTCTGGCGGCGGTGCCGCACGCGCCGAACCTGATGTTCTTCTCGCTGCTGGGACGTCTGCACATGCCAGCGCTCGGGATGGTGCTGGCGTTCCTGGTCGTGGACTGGACCGGGTCCTACGCGATCGGCGGGGTGATCGGCGCGACGATCACGGTCGGGCAGGCCATCGCCGGACCGCTGCGCGGGCGGTCCGCGGACCGCAGCTCGCCGCCGCGGCTGCTGGTGGTGACGGGTCTCGGGTCCGGGCTGGGGATGGTCGCCATCATCGGCGTGACCAGCTGGGTCGATCCGGCGCACTGGTGGCTGGTCCTGCCGGTGGCGCTGGCCACCGGGCTGTCGCACCCGCCGATCACGCAGATCGGGCGGGCGATCTGGCCGAAGCTGGCGGACGGTCCGGCGCGCGAGGCGGCCTTCGCGGTGGAGGCGACGCTGCAGGAGCTGCTGTTCGTGGTCGCGCCGATGCTCGCCGCGTTCGCGGTGGCCGTGTGGGGGCCGGTCGTGGCGATGTTCGCCTGCGCGGCGTGGGCGACGTCCGGCGCGGTGCTGTTCGCCGCCGCGTTGTGGCGCGCGGGGTTGCAGGAGGGGCTGGGCGAGCACGGGAGCGGCGCGCGGAAGTCGGGGCCTTTGTTCCGCACGCCCGGTTTCGTCTCGCTGCTCGCGTTCTTCGGGTTGCTGGTCGGCGGGTTGATCTCGGTCGACCTGGTGCTGGTGGGCTGGGCCCGCGAGCGCGGTGAGCCGGAGCTGGCCGGGGTGCTGGCGATGGTGTGGGCGGTCGGTTCGCTGATCGGCGGGCTGGTGCTCGGCGGCTCCGGCAAGCGGCCCCGGCTGTGGCTGCGGGCGTCGCTGACCGCGCTCGGGCTGGTGGCGCTGGTGCCGGTGCTGCCGCCGATCTCCGACCCGGGCTCACCGCTGCTGATCGGGGCGGTCCTGCTGGTCGGCGGGTCGGCGGTGGCGCCGACGCTGGCCGCCAGCAACGGTCGCCTGGCCGACATCGCGCCGCCGGAGCGGCGCAACGAGGCGTTCGGCTGGTTGGCCAGCGCGACCACGTTCGGCGGGGCGCTGGCCGCGCCGCTGTCCGGGACGATGCTCGACCTGGCCGGTCCGGCGGCGGCCGCCGCCGCAGCGGCCGGGCTGGCGCTGGTGGCCGCCGGACTTGTCGCATCTCACAACGCGAGGGCGTCGCGCGTCGCGCGGGACGCGGAGCAGACTGCGGTCACGTGACTCTTTCGCCGGTGAAACCTTCTGGTCCGCAACTCCGCCAGCGCGCGCTCGGCATGGTCGGCGCCGCGGCGGTCGGGGTGCTGCTCGCGGTCCAGGCCCGGATCAACGGGGCGCTCGGGGCCCGGATGGACGACGGGATCGCGGCCGGGCTGATCTCCTTCCTGTGCGGGTTCGCCGTGCTGTTCGCGGCTTCGCTGGTCGTCCCGCGCGCCCGTCGCGGGTTCCGGAACCTGGCGGCGGAGTTGCGCGCACCGGGCGGCTTGCGGCCGTGGCAGTGCCTCGGCGGGGTGTGCGGCGGGTACCTGGTGTTCACCCAGGGCATGGCCGCGACCGCGTTGGGCGTCGCGATGTTCACCGTCGCGGTGGTGGCCGGTCAGGTGAGCAGCGGGCTGGTGGTGGACCGCCTCGGGCTCGGCCCGGCCGGGCCGCAGCGCGTGACCGCGACGCGGCTCGTCGGCGCGGCGCTCGCGGTGGTGGCGGTGCTGATCTCGGTGTCCGCGCAGCTGGGCGGTGCGCACGCGAGCTGGCTGGTGCTGCTGCCCGCGCTGGCCGGGATCGGGCTGGGCTGGCAGGCGGCGGTCAACGGCCGGATGAAGCAGGCGGCGGATTCCGCGGTGTTCGCCGCGATGGTCAACTTCGGGGTCGGGATGACCGCCCTCGCGCTGGCCTTCGCGGTCGAGGTGCTGGTCCGCGGCCTGCCCGAGCTCCCCGCCGACGGCTGGCTCTACACCGGCGGCTTCCTGGGCATCTTCGTGATCGGCGGATCGGTCGCGCTGGTCCGCTACACCGGCGTGCTGCTGCTGAGCCTCGGGATGATCTCCGGCCAGCTGATCGGCGCGCTGCTGCTGGACGTGTTCGCGCCCGCCACCGGGGACGGGATCGCGCCGTCCACCGCGGTGGGTGTGCTGCTCACGCTGGTGGCCGTCGGGGTGGCGGCATTGCCGGACCGGGCGGGACGGGGCGCGCGCCGTCTGCCACGATGAACAGCCGTGAGCGCGACGATTCTGGACGGCAAGGCCACCAAGGAAGCGATCTTCGACGAGCTGCGGCCCCGGGTCGCCCGGCTCGCCGAGCAGGGCAGCGCCCCGGGACTGGCCACGGTGCTGGTCGGCGACGACCCCGGTTCGCAGTCCTACGTGCGCGCCAAGCACAACGACTGCGCCAAGGTCGGCATCAGGTCGATCCGCAAGGACCTGCCCGCCGACGTCAGCCAGGCCGACGTCGAGGCGGTGCTCGACGAGCTCAACGCCGACCCGGCCTGCACCGGTTACATCGTGCAGCTGCCGCTGCCCAAGCACCTCGACGCCGGTCCGCTGCTCGAGCGCATCGCGCCGGAGAAGGACGCCGACGGCCTGCACCCGATCAGCCTCGGTCGGCTGGTGCTGGGTGAGGAGGCGCCGCTGCCGTGCACGCCGCGCGGCATCCTCGAACTGCTGCGCCGCTACGACGTGCCGCTGGACGGTGCGCGGGTCGCGGTCGTCGGCCGCGGCATCACCGTCGGCCGCCCGATCGGCCTGCTGCTCACCCGGCGCAGCGAGAACGCCACCGTGACGCTGTGCCACACCGGGACCAGGGACCTCGCCGCCGAGGTGAGCCGCGCCGACGTGGTGATCGCGGCGGCGGGCAGGCCGAACCTGATCACCGCGGACATGGTCAAGCCGGGTGCGGCGGTGCTCGACGTCGGCGTGACCCGCACCGAGGCCGGGCTGTCCGGCGACGTGCACCCGGACGTCGCGGAGGTCGCCGGGTTCCTCTCGCCGAACCCGGGTGGGGTCGGTCCGATGACCCGCGCGATGCTGCTGACCAACGTCGTCGAGGCCGCCGAGCGCAATCGTGCGCGCTGATGGTCGCAAGAGCGACCACCGCCGCGCACGATGAGGACGGGAGGAACGTGAGCGAGCAGTCCGGCGGAAGGTCACGCCTGTTGACCTGCGTGCCGTTCGGTTTGGTGCTGCTCATCGCGGCGGTCGGGTTCCTGCTGGTGTCGATGCAGCACTGGCGGCGGGGCTCGGTGCTGCTGGCGGTGGCGCTGCTGGTCGCGGCGGTGCTGCGCGTGGTGATCCCGCAGGAGCGCGCCGGACTGCTGGTGATCCGCAGCCGCGCGGTGGACTTCCTGCTCTACAGCGGCTTCGGCGCGATGATCCTCGCGGTGGCGCTGACGATCAAGTGGTCCCAATGACGATCGAGTTCCACCTGACGCTGTGATCAGCGGTGCGGGCGGGCGGGTCGACGCGCAGTAGGGTTGCGGGTTGTGCGCATCGACCACCGGGCGGATCAGCCGGTTCGCGCCGGGATCCCCGAACACGGCCGGATTCCGCGCTACTACGCGGTGAAGATCGAGCTGCTCGAGCTGATCGAGGAGCTCGGCGAGGGGGCGGCGCTGCCCAGCGAGCGCGAGCTGGCCGAGCGGTTCGAGGTGTCGCGGGTGACGCTGCGGCAGGCGGTCACCGAGCTGATGCTCGAAGGCCGGTTGATGCGCAGGCAGGGCAGCCGGACCGTCGTCGCCCCGCCGAAGTTGGTGCAGCCGCTCGCGCTGGCCAGCTACACCGAGGGCGTCCGCTCGCAGGGCCTGGAGCCGGGCCGGACGGTGATCGACGTCGAGTGCCGGTCGGCCGACCCGCAGCTGGCGGCGGACCTCGGCCTGGCACCGGGCGATGACGTGGTGCACGTGGAGCGGGTGCTGCTCGCGGGCGGCGAGCGGGTCGGGCTGGAGTCCAGCTACCTGCCGAAGGACCGCTTCCCGGAACTGCTGGGGGAGTTCGACCCGACCGGCTCGCTGTACGCGTTCCTGCAGGAGAAGCTGGGCGTGCGCTTCGGCGAGGCGGAGGAGCGCATCGAGACCGTCCTGGCGACGCCGCGCGAGGCCTTGCTGATCGGCACCAACCCGGCGACCCCGATGATCCTGCTGCACCGCAGGTCCTGGACGCCCGACGGCGAACCGATCGAACGCGTCCGCTCCTTGTTCCGCGGCGACCGCTTCAGCTTCATCACCCACCTCCGCGACTGACCGCTGGCAGAACGAGCCGAAGCCCGGACAGCAAATATCACGAAAAGATAACTGATCTAGTCCTTCGGTCGGTGTTCACCTGGGGTTCGGTCGATCTCCACCGGGGATTCGCGGTCGGCGGCGAGCGTGTGCGGCGTGCGAGTTCTGATTGTCGGCGGCGGCGTGCTGGGCACCATGCACGCGCTGCGAGCCCTGGAGCGGGGCCACGAAGTGGTGCACCTGGAGCGGGAAGCCGAAGCGCGCGGGGCGTCCGTGCGCAACTTCGGGCTGATCTGGGTCAGCGGCCGGGAACCCGGGCCGGACCTGGAACTGGCCGTGCGCGCCCGGCAGGACTGGGAGCGCATCGCCGCGGAGGTGCCGGACCTCGGCTTCCGCGGCAACGGATCGCTGACCGTGCTCCGCACGCCCGCCGAGCTGGCGGTCGCCGAGGAGTTCGTCACCCGCCCGGACGCCGCCGAGCGCGGCACGAAACTGCTCGACGCCGCCGAGGCGCGGGCGCTGAACCCGGCGCTGCGCGGCGAGATGCTCGGCGCGCTCTGGTGCGAGCAGGACGGCGCGGTCGAGTCGCGGACCGCGCAGCCCGCGCTGCGCGCGCACCTGGCGAAGACCGGTCGCTACCGCTGGCTCCCCGGCCGCGAGGTCCGCGACGTCGGCGAGGGCTGGGTGCGCGACGACACCGGTCAGCGCTACGAGGGCGACCTGGTGATCCTCTGCACCGGCGCGGCCCTCGGCGGTCTGGTGAAGGAACTCCGCCCGGACCTGCCGGTGCGCCGGGTGCGGCTGCAGATGATGCAGACCGAACCGCTCGACGAGCAGCTGACCACGTCGCTGGCCGACGGCGACAGCATGCGCTACTACCCCGGCTACCGGGGCGCGCAGCTCGACGCCCTCAACGCCGCCGAACCGCAGCCGCAGGTGGCCGCGGACAACGGCATGCAGCTCCTGCTGGTCCAGCGGCTGCACGGCGGGCTCACCATCGGCGACACCCACGAGTACGACGAGCCCTTCGCCTTCGACGTGCACGAAGACCCCTACGAGCACCTGCGGCAGCGCGCCGAGGAGCTGCTCGGCCGCCCGCTGCCGCGGATCGTGCGCCGCTGGGCCGGGGTGTACGCGCAGACCGCGGACAAGTCGCTGGTCGTGCACCGCGAGCAGGTGCTGCCCGGCGTCTGGCTGGTGACCGGCCCCGGCGGTCGCGGCATGACCGGCTCGCCCGCCATCGCCGCCGACACCTGGCAGGAGGTCGAGTCGTGATCAAGCTGGCAGTGCTGGACATGGCGGGCACCACGGTCGCCGACGACGGCCTGGTGGAGCGGGCTTTCACCCAAGCCATCGCCGACATCGGCGTCGCCGGGACCCCGGACATGCTGGAGCACGTCCGACGCACCATGGGCGAGTCCAAGATCACCGTCTTCCGGCACCTCTTCGACGGCGACGAAACCCTCGCGCAGCAGGCGAACCAGGCCTTCGAGCACGCCTACGCGGAGCGGGTCGCCGACGGCGAGTGCAGGCCGGTCGACGGTGCCGAGGCCGCCATCCGGCAGCTCCGCGACAACGGCGTGCAGGTCGCGCTGACCACCGGGTTCTCCGAGACCACCCAGCGCCAGATCCTGGCCGCGCTGGGCTGGGAGGACCTGACCGACCTCACCCTCACCCCGGCCCAGGCGGGCCGCGGCCGCCCGCACCCGGACATGGTGCTCACCGCGCTGCTGCGGCTGGGCGTCGACGACGTGCGCGAGGTCGCCACCGCGGGCGACACCGTCTACGACGTCCAGTCCGGGCTCCGCGCCGGGGCGTCCGTCGTCGCCGGGGTCCTCACCGGCGCGCACTCGCGCGACGCGCTCACCCGCGCCGGTGCCACCCACGTCCTCGAATCCGTCCGAGACCTCCCGGAACTCCTGTCCGCAAAGGAAGATCAGTCGTGAAACGGATCAGTCGAGTCCTCGTCGGGCTGGCCGCGCTGGGCCTGCTCGCGGGGTGCGGCCCGAGCGCCGCGCAGCAGGACGCCGACTCCGACGAGCTGGTGTTCGCCGCCATCCCGTCGGAGGAGTCCGCCAGCCTGCAGCAGGACTACCAGCCGGTGCTGGACCTGCTGGCGAAGGAGACGGGGAAGAAGATCACCTTCCAGAAGGCCACCGACTACGCCGCGATCATCGAGGGGCAGCGCGCAGGCAAGATCGACATCGCCAAGTACGGGCCGTTCTCCTACGTGCTGGCCAAGAAGCAGGGCGTGGCGGCCACGGCGGTCGCCGGGCAGGTCGAGGAGCAGGGCGGCCAGCCCGGCTACGCCTCCTACGCCATCACCCGCCCGGACACCGGCATCCGCTCGCTGGCCGACTTCCGCGGCAAGAAGGTCTGCTTCGTCGACCCCACCTCGACCTCCGGCTACCTGTACCCGAAGGCCGGTCTGCTGCAGGCGGGCATCAACCCGGACACCGATGTCCAGCCGATCTTCGCCGGTGGTCACGACGCCTCGGCGATCGCGGTGGCGAAGGGCGACTGCGACGCTGGTTTCGCCTACGACAGCATGGTCGACCGGCAGCTGGTCGAGACGGGGCAGCTGCGGCCCGGGCAGCTCAGCACGGTGTGGAAGTCGGCGGTGATCCCCGGCGACCCGGTCGCGATCTCCGACGACCTCGACCCAGCGCTCAAGGAGCAGCTCACCGCCGCGCTGCGGGACCAGGCCAACAGCGATTCCCTGCGGGAGAACGGCTTCTGCACCGGGGAGTGCAGGATCGGCGACATCGACGGCTACGGGTTCGCCCCGGTCGACGACGCCTTCTACGACGGCATCCGCGAAGTCTGCGCGACCACCAGGGACGAGCAATGCCAGTGATCACCTTCGACCGGGTCAGCAAGTCCTTCGGCGACGTGCGGGCGCTCGACGAGGTCTCCCTCGACGTCCAGGCCGGTGAGGTGGCCGTGCTGCTCGGCCTGTCCGGATCGGGCAAGTCGACGCTGCTGCGGCACGTGGACGGGCTGCAGCGCGCCACCACCGGCACCGTGCGGGTGCTCGGCGAGGACGTCGGTGCGCTGCGCGGATCGGCCCTGCGCGCGCTGCGGCGGCGGGTCGGGTTCGTGTTCCAGCAGTTCCACCTGGTCGGTTCGCTGACCGTGCTGGAGAACGTGTGCACGGGCGCGCTCGGCAGCCTGCGCGGCCCGCGGCTCGGGCTGTTCACCTACCCCAAGCGCGTGCGGTTCGCCGCGATGGAGCAGCTGGAGCGGGTCGGCCTGACCGACCAGGCGCTGCAGCGCGCGGACACGCTCTCCGGCGGGCAGCAGCAGCGCGTCGCGGTGGCGCGGGCGCTGCTGCAGAAGCCGGAGATCCTGCTCGCCGACGAACCGGTCGCCTCCCTCGACCCCGACTCGGCGGCGCAGGTGATGAACCTGATCGCGGAGATCGGCCGGGAGGACGGGCTGACCGTGCTGTGCAGCCTGCACCAGGTGGACCTGGCGCTGGGCTGGGGCCACCGGATCATCGGGCTGCGGTCCGGGCAGGTCGTGCTGGACACCCCGGTCGAGGGGCTGGACCGGGACGCGGCCATGTCGATCTACGCCAAGGTCGGCTCGGCCGACCTCGCCGCGGTGGGGTGAATCCGTGACCACCACCGCAGAAGCGCCGCGGCGCACGCTCGCCCGCCCGACGCCGACCGGGACCGCGGCGGCCCTGGTCGTGCTGGCCCTGCTGGGCACGGCGATCTGGGCGTTCAGCTCGCTGCGGCTCAACGTCGCGACGTTCGTGGACGGCGCGGCCAACGCGGTCGACTTCGCCGCCCGCACCCTGCCGCTGGACTTCCCGCCGCTGGGCGAGCTGCTGGCGCTGTCCGGGCAGACCCTGGCGATCGTGGTCTGCGCGACCCTGCTCGCCTCGCTGATCAGCGTGCCCGTCGCGGTGCTCGCAGCGCGCAACACCGCGCTCGGCGGCACCAGCCGGTTCGGGGCGCGCGTGGTCATCGTGGTGGCGCGGGCGATCCCGGACGTCGTGCTGGCCATCGTGTTCTTCCGGATGTTCGGCTTCGGCGGCCTGACCGGGGTGCTGGCGATGGGCCTGCACTCCACCGGCATGATCGGCAAGCTCTACGCCGACGCCATCGAGCAGATCGACGAGGGCCCGCGCACCGCCATCCGCGCAGCGGGCGGCACCCGGCTGCAGCAGCTGGTCAGCGGGGTCCTGCCGCAGGTGATGCCGTCGTTCGTGGCGACCTCGCTGCACCGGCTGGACATCAACCTCCGGGTTTCGGTGGTGCTCGGGTTCGTCGGCGTCGGCGGGCTCGGCCAGGCGATCTCGGACGCCCTGCGCACCCTCGACTACCAGCGCGGCATGGCGCTGGCCTCGGTGGTCTTCCTGCTCTGCGTGCTGGTCGAGGTGGTGTCCGGGGCGATCCGCCGCAGCCTGCTCGGCGTGCGCGAGGAGCGCCGCGGCCCGGTCCGGCGCCGGGTGCAGGTGCCGGTTCCGCGGCGCGAGGGGGTCGTGAGCGGCAAAACCGGCTCCAGCCGGTTTTCGCACTCACGACCCATCAGTCCACCGTGGACGGCCGGGCGGGTGCGCCGCACCGGGTACTGGCTGCTGACCGCTCTGGTGGTGGCCGCCTCGATCTGGGGCGCGGACATCTCGCTCGCCCAGTTCCAGCGCGCCATCACCGACTTCGGGCCGACGCTGGCGCTGTTCTGGCCGCCGGAGACTGGCGGCATCCTCGGCGAGCTGCTGGCCGAGCTCCTGGTCACCGTCCAGATCGCGCTGGCCGCCACGCTGATCGGCGCGGTGCTCGCGCTGCCGGTGGGCGCGCTGGCCGCGAGCAACGTGGCGCCGAGCCCGGCGGTGGCGAAGTTCTTCCGCGGCGTGGTGCTCGCCGTCCGCGGCGTGCCGGAGCTGGTGCTGGCCATCGTGTTCGTGGTGATCACCGGTCTCGGCGCGGTGGCCGGTGCGCTCGCGCTGGGCGTCGGATCGGTCGGACTGCTCGGAAAGCTGGTGGCCGACTCGCTGGAGGAGGTCGACCGGGGCAAGGAGCAGGCGCTGCGCGCCACCGGGGCGGGGCGGCTCCAGGTGTTCTTCGCCGCGACCCTGCCGCAGGCCGCCCCGGCGTTCGTCGCGCACGTCCTCTACCAGCTGGATACCAACCTGCGCTCGGCGACGCTGCTGGGCCTGGTCGGCGCGGGCGGCATCGGCTACTACCTGCTCAACGCCTCCCGCGTCCTCGAATTCGGCGTGGTCACAACGGTTCTCGCGCTCACCTTCGGGGTGGTGATGCTCGTCGAGCTGCTCGCCCTCTGGCTCCGCAAGGTCGTCCGCTGAGGCGCTCAGCCCGCGGCTTCGGGGTTCGCCGGGGTCAGGTGGTGGACGGAGATCCGCTCGGTGTGCGGGGTGAGCAGGTTCCGCAGTTCGTCCGCCGCCGCGTCGAGCAGGTGGCCGTCGCGGGTGGCGTGGAGCGTTTCGAGGACGAAGACCACGCGGGTGGAGTCCTCGGTGACGCGGGTGCGGTGGGCGTCGCGGTGGTTCCAGTGGCGGGTCAGGACGCCGCGGGTGTCCGCGTAGATGATCTCGCCGGGCTTCGGGTTCTCGGTGGTGTCGGGCTCGCCGAGCGGGGTGAAGGACTCGGTGCCGTCCGCGTGGCGGATGACCACGTCGCCCACGACGTGGTCGAGGTCGAAGGCACCGGCCGGGAGGCCGTGGCGGACGGAGACGGCGTTGTAGGAGTCGACGGCCGGGTTGATGCGCGGCAGCGCTCCCCGCTTGGCCAGGCGGCGGCCGAGAGCGTCGACGCTGGGGCGGGTGCGGCGCGGGTTGGTGCCGAAGGAGCGGTAGGCGGTGTGCCAGGCCTCGATGCGGGGATCGGTCTCGTCGGCGGGGGACCAGGTCCCGTCGGCGAGCTCGCCCTCCAGCTCGGCCAGCGCCTCGGCGGTGCCCGGCCAGGGTTCGCCGCCGCGCAGGCCGGTGGCGGTGACCAGGGCGATGCGGGTGTCCGAGAAGGCGTCCGCGACGGCGGGTGCGAGGCGGAAGGCGGTCATGGGCGGTTCCGTTCTTGCTTGCGGGATCAGGACTTCCGGCGCTGACGGCTGCGGCACCCGGTCCGGCGAGCGCCGGGCGCGGCTACAATTCAGCGGAATGACCGAACGGTACACCAGTCCGACCGTCGGGTTCAACCGAGCGACCGGACGGTGCATTCGAGCGGTCAACGCTGCGAGGAGGGTGATCGGATGGCCGAGGCGGCTGCGGCCCTGCGGGCGGTCGCGCAGAACGTCCGCGCGGCTCGGGCGCGCGCCGGGCTGTCCCTGGACGAGCTGAGCAGGCGCGCGCAGGTCAGCAAGGGCGCTCTGGTCGGGCTGGAGAAGGCCCAGGGCAACCCCAACCTGGCCACCCTGGTCCGGCTCGCCGACACCCTCGGGATCTCGGTGTCCGACCTGGTGCAGGGGCCGACCGAAGACCGCGTCCGCGTCGTGGCCGCCGCCGACGTCGCACCGCTGTGGACGGGCGAGCGGGGCGGCGAGGCGCGGCTCGTGCTGACCACTTCAGGACCAGCCCCCGTGGAGGTCTGGCGCTGGCAGCTGGCCCCGGGCGAGGAGTACCACAGCAACCCGCACCAGGCCGGTGTCGTGGAGACCGTCACCGTCATCTCCGGCCGGATGGTCCTGGTCGTCGACGGCGCCGAGCACCCCGTCGAAGCCGGGCAGACCGCCACGTTCGGCGGCGACGCCCCGCACGCCTACCGGGGTTCGGGGACCGGGACCTGCCACCTGATCATGACCGTCCAGCTGCCGTCCGGGCCCTGAACCGCCGTCACTCCCACCAGAAGGACCAGGTGCGGCGACCGCGGATCTCCTGGGCGTAGGCCTCGATGGTGCCGGTCTCCTGCAGGATCCGGTCCGGGCAGAAGGTCCAGTGCTCCGCCGCCACCGCGGCCGCGTGGTCCGCGTCCTGCGGCGGGGCGGCGACGCTGAGGTCGAGGCGGTCCGGTCCGAGGCGCAGCAGCCGGACGCCGAAGCGCTCCTCCCAGCTGCGCGCCATCGCCGAGAGCCCCGCCGTGCGCGACACGTGGTTGGCCGCCCCGGACCAGCCCAGCACGGTCAGCACGTCCGCACCGCGGCGCACCGGGATCAGCGCCAGGCGGGTGTCGTCGTCGATGAACTTCGGCAGCTGCTGATTGGCCAGGATGTCCGGGTCCGCCAGCAGGTTCCCGCCGCGCGCGGGGCCGGGGCAGTGGTAGTCGAACGGCGCCAGGACCTCCAGGTCGTAGGCCGGGCCGAGGTCGTCGTCGGCCTGCACCAGGCCGTCCCAGATCCGGGCCATCACGTCGACCACCCGCCACCGGTCGATGTGCTCCAGCGGTTCCGGCGGCACGACGCCGACGGTGCAGCGCTCGCCGTAGACCTCGTCGTTGTCGCACAGCAGCAGCGGCCACAGGCCGCTCTGCCGGTGCTCCGCGCGCAGCGCGGCGACCAGCTGCGGCGCCGGGGGCTCGTCGCTGATCCAGCACAGCGGCGCGGGGTCGTCGGAGAGCGCCGTCTGCTCGGTGAGGATTTCGCCGGGCGGCAGCGGTGTCGACACCCCGGTGCCGAAGACCGCGGACAGATCGGCCGGTGCCCCCGCCTCCCGGTCGTCTTGCAACACTTCACCGCCTCCTAGCCAGACGCCCCTCATCGCGACCACCTTAGAGCCTGCCTGCGGCCACCCGGCGCGTGGCGCGAAGTCGCCGCGACGGGTGCCGGTTTCGCCCGGAAGGGACCTACTCGGCGGAAAGCCCCGGGACCAGCACGACCCGTCCGGTCTCCCGGCCGGAGATGTGCAGGTCCAGCGCCTGCGCGGCGGATTCCAGCGGGAACCGGCCGGCGATCCGCGGTCGCAGGCGTCCGCTGCCGACCATCCGGAACAGCTCGGCCAGGTCCGCGCGGAACTGCTCGTCGGACTTGACGTAGTACAGCCGCGCCCGCCGACCGCCGGTGCGGCCGAGCAGCCGCAGCAGCTCCCACCGGCCGATCCGCCCGGCGATCTTCAGGTAGGGCGCCCACCAGGGGCCGGGGTCGTGCAGGGTCCGCGCGCTGCCGTAGGAGATCAGGCTGCCGCCGGGCGCGAGCATCCGCCACGACTCGTCCAGGCTCGTCGGGCCGAGCGGGTCGAAGATCGCGTCCACGCCACCGGGCGCGAGCTCGGCGACCCGGCTGCGGACGTCGGAGGTGCGGTGGTCGATCAGCTCCATGCCGAGGTCGGCGAGCGCGGCGTGCCGGTGCGCGGACGCCGTCCCGATCACCCGCAGCCCGGCGGCCACCGCGAGCTGCGCGAGCAGGATGCCGACCCCGCCGCCGACCCCGTGCGCCAGCACCGTCTGTCCACTGCGGACGTTCCCGGCGCGCAGCAGCTGCCGGGCGGTGACCCCGTTGAGCACCACCGCGACCGCGTCGGCGGCGTCGAGCTCCTCCGGCGCCGCGACGAGGTCCCGGTCGCGGAGCTCGACGTGCTCGGCCCACGCACCGGTGACCGGCAGCGCCGCGACCCGCTGCCCGACGCGCCACCCGGACACCTCCGGGCCGACCGCCACGATCTCGCCGACCAGGTCGTAGCCGGGCACGAACGGGTTCCGCGGCTGCGCCGGGTAGCGGCCGCGCAGCATCTGGACCTCGGCGAAGGCGACCCCGGCGGCTTCGGTGCGCACCAGCACGCGGTGCGGGCGGGGCGGGTGGGGGGAGCTGGTGCGGGTGGCGACGACCTCGGTGCCGCCCAGCCCGGTGAACACGACCTCGATGCCGCTGCTCGGCACCGTCATGAGGACCTCCGCTGGCAGTCGAGCCGTCGCGAGCGGATCGCCGCGACGCGCGGGTACCGCGAAGATCGCACTGTACCGGTGCGCCAGCGGCCGGGATGCGCAGTTGGCCGGATCCGGCCGCGGAGTTCTCGGGGACTGCGGCCGGTCCGGGGTCGGAGCCGCACCGGCCGCCGCGGTCGCAGCGGGTCAGTGCCCCTGGCGGGGCACGTGGGCCTCGATCTCGCAATCGCCGCCCGGGTACACCAGGCTCTCGTGCCCGTCCTTGAAGCGCACGTAGTACGGGGGAGCCCCGTCCTGGCCGCGAACCTCGAGGATCTCGGCGATCTGATCGGCCTCGTCGACGTGCTTGCTGTGCACGTGCAGTTGGTCACCCACGGCTGCCTTCATGCCCATCACCTCCGCGGCCCCAGACTAAGTGACCGGGGCCACATTCCGCATCGGGTGCGGCGCCGGGCTCAGCCGCCGACCTTCGAGCAGGTGGTGGCCACCTGCTGGTACTTCTCCAGCTGGCTGGAGGTCCACTCGATGCTGGTGTCCATGTCGACCTGGCCGTCGGCCACCCGCTGCACCGACTGCTGCACGTCGAGCAGGTTCTGCCGCAGCGTCTGGTCCGCGGTCTTGTCGGCGAGGGTCCGGAGCTCGTCGACCTTGGCCTGCGCGTCGGCCTTGGCCTGCTCCGGATCGGCGAAGTTGGGCATGAAGCTCGCGACGTTGAGCGCCTCCAGGCAGGCGGACGCGGTGTCGAGGTCGCCCTGCGCCTCCTGGAGCCGTTCGTTGGCGTTCTCCAGGCCCTGCTGGGCCTCCTGCACCTGGCCGCACGCCGCCAGGCCGACCAGCACCGGCAGCGACAGCGCCACTGCCACGAACTTCTTTCGAGCTCGCATCTTCCCTCCGGGGCTCCGAGCGGCACCGGGGGGTGGTGCCGCTCTTGTACCCTATCGGCCCCCGGTCCCCCGATGGGTGAAATGTCGTATCCGAGCTGGTCCAGGATCGATCACGGGTTGATCCAGGCCATGATCTCCGGCGGCAGGTCGAGCTGGGCCAGCCACGGAGCCGCGCCGATCCGGTAGAGGACCACCGCGCTCAGCGCCACGGCGGCGATGGTCAGGCCGGGCCCGACCAGGGCCATCTCCACCTTGCCGCCGGTGCGCATCCGCATCGCCCTCGGCGGGGCCACCGGGTACCAGGTCTTGCCGCCCAGCGGGATCGGCCACAGCATCGGGCAGCCCTGCTCGGTGATCGCGTCGCCGATGAAGTGCGCGATGCAGCCGATCATCACCGCCACCCCGAACGCCGCCGCGTTGGTCGGCTGGTCGCCCGCCCACGCCCAGCAGGCCACGGTGAGCAGCAGCGATGCCACCGTGATGAGGATCGCGTCCGAGCTGGATGACCAGGTGTGCATGATGCCGCGGACCGCGAGGCCGGCGAAGAAGAACATCAGGATGCCCAGCGCGGTGCTCTCGCTGGTCTGCACGATGGCCGTGGTGATCAGCCCGGCGAGCACCGCGAAGATCACGGTGTGCGTGAAGCCGCGGTGGGTGCCCTCGCGGTCGCTGTCGCGCTTGGTGCGGGTGAGGCGGTAGAGGAACCCGCTGAAGCCGCTGATCCCGGCCGACGCGCCGCGCGACACGGCGCCGAACGTGCTGGCCACGGTCGACTTGGGGTGGTCGATGTCGGGCAGCAGCGCCGCCCCGGAGGCCAGCGTGGCCCCGACCACCCAGGTCTTCGGGGACAATTGCCCCAGCGCGTGCGTGTCGGCGAGAGCGGTCACGGCCGCCCACGCGGCCAAGCCGCTCATCGCGTGCGTCGGTCCGGTCGCCACTGGGCCCCCTCCAAGATCGCCCGATCACGTGATCGCCTGCGTCTGGTCGAGCCTAGAAGAAGATCACGACAGGAGATCGACGCGCCGAACAGTGGCGCATCGCGCGCTGCTGCGGGTGGTGGTCGGTGCAGGGTAGGAGGCACAATCGAACCCGATAGCAGTACGCTTGTACCGCTTGCATTCTCGCGAGAGGAGCACCCCGCCACATGAGCAAGATCAAGGTCCAGGGCACCGTAGCCGAGCTCGACGGCGATGAGATGACCCGGATCATCTGGTCCTTCATCAAGGACAAGCTGATCCACCCCTACCTGGACATCAACCTCGACTACTACGACCTCGGCATCGAGCACCGGGACGCGACCGACGACCAGGTCACCGTGGACGCCGCGAACGCGATCGCCAAGCACGGCGTCGGCGTCAAGTGCGCCACCATCACCCCGGACGAGGCCCGGGTGGAGGAGTTCGGCCTGAAGAAGATGTGGCGGAGCCCGAACGGGACGATCCGCAACATCCTCGGCGGCGTCATCTTCCGCGAGCCGATCGTCATCTCCAACATCCCGCGCTACGTCCCGACCTGGACCAAGCCGATCGTCATCGGTCGTCACGCGCACGGTGACCAGTACAAGGCCAGCGACTTCAAGGTCCCCGGCCCGGGCACCGTCACGATGACCTACACGCCGGAGGACGGCAGCGAGCCGATCGAGTTCGAGGTCGCGAAGTTCGGCGAGGACGGCGGCGTCGCGATGGGCATGTACAACTACCGCAAGTCCATCGAGGAGTTCGCCCGCGCGTCGTTCCGCTACGGCCTGGAGCGCAACTTCCCGGTCTACATGTCGACCAAGAACACGATCCTGAAGGCCTACGACGGCATGTTCAAGGACGTGTTCCAGGAGATCTTCGACAACGAGTACAAGGCCGAGTTCGACGCCAAGGGCATCACCTACGAGCACCGGCTGATCGACGACATGGTCGCCAGCGCCCTGAAGTGGGAGGGCGGCTACGTCTGGGCCTGCAAGAACTACGACGGTGACGTCCAGTCCGACACCGTGGCGCAGGGCTTCGGCTCGCTGGGCCTGATGACCTCGGTGCTGATGACCGCGGACGGCAAGGTGGAGGCCGAGGCCGCGCACGGCACGGTCACCCGCCACTACCGCCAGCACCAGCAGGGCAAGCCGACCTCGACCAACCCGATCGCGTCGATCTTCGCCTGGACCCGCGGCCTGCAGCACCGCGGCAAGCTGGACTCCACCCCGGAGGTCGTGGGCTTCGCGGACACCCTGGAGAAGGTCGTCATCGAGACCGTCGAGAGCGGCAAGATGACCAAGGACCTGGCGCTGCTCGTCGGCGGCGACCAGCAGTTCCAGACCACCGAGGAGTTCCTCGCGACGCTGGACGAGAACCTGCAGAAGAAGATGGCCAACAGCTGATCTTCCGCCGCAGCCGCGAACGCCGCTCCCGCACCGGGGGCGGCGTTCTGCACTTCCGGGCTACTCCGCGCGCACGGGCACTGGTGGGCGACACCCGGGGTGCTGAACGGGGCGTGCCGTCGGGTGCCTCCGGTGTCGCCGGTCCGGGACCCGGCCTACACCTGAGGTGTCGTGCCCGACCAGGAGGTCCGCTGTGTTCTTCGTGCCTCGTTCGCTGCTGCTCGTCGGTGCCGGTGCGATCGGCGCCCTCTACCTGCTGGGTGCCCACCAGGTGGGTGGCGCCCCCGGAGCTCCCGAGTCCTGCACCTTCCACGTCGCCGCGGACGTGCTCAACGTCCGCTCCGGGCCCGCCGCCGCGGAGCGCAAGGTCGACGCCCTGCGCCAGGGCGAGCAGGTGAGCGCCCTGCCGAACGTCGTGGACGGCTTCCGCGACCTCGGCGGCGGCCGCTGGGCGGCCCAGCAGTTCCTGCTGCCGACGCCGGGCAGCACCTGCGCCCCCTGAGAACCCGGGGGTGGTGCGAAGCCGCGATCAGGGCTCCGTTAAGCTCTAGGGCACGCGGACGACACCGCCCCGCGCGATTAGCTCAGTGGGAGAGCGCTACCTTGACACGGTAGAGGTCACTGGTTCAATCCCAGTATCGCGCACCGCAGATCAGAACCCCGGCCGACGTGCGGCCGGGGTTCTCGCGTTCCGGAACACCTCCGATCCGAAGTGGACGAACACGTCCCCCGGCCGCCGGCCGCCCGAACTCGGCTCCCGCGTCCCCGGGAGTTGGTAATCTCCGGCCATGCCCGTCCCCTCGGCCGTGCGCGAGCGGATCCGGTCGTTCCTCGACGAGGACGACGAGATCAGGTACGTCTTCCCCGCCGACGTTCTGATGAGCGTGCGGCCGAGCGTGCTGGTCGTGGTGAGCCGCAAGGCGATCACCGTGCTGTCGACGGGCTTCTGGTCCAGGCGGCGGCCGAAGTCGGTCCTCGCGCGGCTGCCCCGCGGCACCGTCCTGGGCCCGGTGGACGTGCAGTCCACCCCGTACTTCCGGCTGGACGGGATCGACTACGAGATCGACGAGGAGTACGTCGCGGTGGTCAACGCCGCCGATGCGGAGATCGCGTCACCGCGGGACTTCCCGCCGGACCCGCTCCCGGACCTGTGACCCGACCGGGTTCCGGTGGTCGTGCATCCCGAATGAGAGTCATATTCTTGTTGCGCCGCAAGGGCATTGGCTCAGTCCAATTCGGACGGTTATCTGCGTCGATCTCCCCGCCGTTACTGGTTGTGCGCGGCAACCACACGTTGTGATGACTCGATGCGAGATTTCCCGTCGTCGCTGGTAGAGATCTAACCGGACGACCGAGACAAGCCGTCCACATCCGAAATTTCCTTGCATGGAGGAGTAGTTATGATGCGCGCTCGCTGGATGCTGGGTGCTCTTGGTGCCATGGCTACGCTCGCGATGGCACCCGCTCTGCCCGCCTCGGCGCAAGCCGAGTGGGGTTACTCCACGGAAATCACCAACGTCGCGAACGGGGCGCACTGGTCCGTCCAGGGCGAGTTCTCGGCTGTCGAGAGCACCACCGCGCAGGGTCCGCGCGCCCGGTGGAACGTGGACCGGCAGCAGGACGGCACGGTCACCATCCGGAACGCGGTGACCGGGCAGTGCGCGGAGACCATGATCGAGCCCAACGCTCAGATCTTCACGGCTCCCTGCAACACCTGGGACCAGAACCAGAAGTGGAGCCTGACCCCGCGCTGGGACGGCTACGTCATCACGCCGGCGTCCGACTCGCGGCTGGCGGTCGTCGCCGGCACCGACCAGTACCGCAACACCCCGCTCGTGCTGGGGGTCCGGCCGTTCGACTCGAACGACACCCCCAACGCGGTGTTCCGCCTGAACTACTGAGAAGTACCCGGGGCGCTCCCGATTTCCGCCCCGAATCGGCTCTGGAGCCCGCTGGTCCGGTGCGGTCGTGCCGGACCAGCGGGCTTCGTCGTGCGTGCACTCCGCAGCTCGGCGAATGCGCTCACCGGTTGGAGTGATCAGCGGTGTCGCTGCCGGATCGGCGGCGGTGTTCCCCGGTAGGTTCCTGCTGCCCGCTTTCTCCGTTCGGGCGCCCGGAATTCTGTTGGCATATTCCTACCGGTGCCGTTCCGGGAAATCTGAAGTGCATTGCGAATGAAGGGAAGCACTCGATGCGTACTGCTAAGCGCGTGGTCGCCGCGGCGGTTCTGGGGCTGCCACTGCTGCTGGGGGCTGCGAGCCCGGCGCTGGCCGCTGACGGCAGGGGACCGGTCCGGCCGCCGAAGGCGTCGGAAATCCTGAAGCAGGTGCAGTCGCAGGACGCGCAGAACCACACCGTCCAGAACAACATCAACGTCTCGCCGATCACCCAGATCAACAACGGCAAGGGCGAGCAGAACGCGCTGGCCTGGACGCAGCAGAGCAACACCAACGACACCGAGCAGGACGAAGCCGCGGTGCAGGACGAGGCCTGAGCCGCGGCTGCTGTTTCCGTGCACAAAGAACTGCTTGGCCCGGTGCTCTGCGCAGCCGGGCCAAGCAGTTATTACCACTGTGCTGACTCAGTGGCGGTCAGTGGAGCTCAGTCCTCGTCGCTCTGGTACGCGCCTTCGTTCTGCTCGGTGGAGCTCGCGTTGGTCTGGTCGACCCAGTTCACCGCGTTCTGCTCGCTGTTGCTCCCCACGCTGAACTGGTAGATCGGCGAAACGTTGTAGTTCGCCTGGTCGGTGCTGGCGTCCTGGTCCTGGTTCTGGAGCTGGTCGTCGCTGTAGCCGCCGTGGGCGAGCGCCATGGCCGGGGCGCCGAGCATGATCGGCAGGCCGAGGGCGGTGGCAACAATGGCGCGCTTGACAGAACGCATCTCAGAAATACCTTTCTTGCGGAAATCGTGAATGGTGGCGGGGAAAACCGCGCGACGATGCCGGGGCATCGACCGCGCGGGTCCTGGTTGGGGATTTGGAGAAATCCCGCCGGCAGCGGGACCGCTCAAAACATTAGCGGCTCGCGATCCGGGTGCAACCCGGAAATAACTGCTCTCACCTCTTCCAGTGATCGAGAGCGTGAATATTCCAGGCGTCATTTCGCGCTGATTACCTCCGACCGGTGTTCGGCGTTGGCCCTCCGCGACCGCCTCTCGCCATTTCGGCGCACCGCATTAAGGCGATCGGATTTCGGTCACCGCGCCAGCGGAGCGCGTCGTCACCGTGGGTCAGCGGAGGGTGCTCGCATTCGATTTGCGCTGGCCTCGCGGTCGCTCGGGTCCGGTGCGCGAATCCCGTGGGATACCGGCGGTCGGTGCCGCCATCGGGTTAATTCTGATCACCGGCCGTCGCGCCGGAAGTCCGGGCCACCGCTGGATCGGGTCGACCGTCGTTCGCCGGGATTACCCGTGCGGCACGGAAATCGGCGCCAGTTCTCGGCGTTGCGTCGCGATTACCTGTTCGGGGCCGCCCGATCGGTGATCATTCCTTGCTCGCCGGGAGCGATCGTCGGCGGTGCGGTAGAAGAAGAACGGGGTTTCTATTCCGCTCGGACGGAGGATGACGCGAAATGTCCGAAATTCGGTTGCTCGGCCGGGCCGCAGCGGGTGTGGCGTGCGCGGTGGCAGTGCTGGTCCCCGGAGCCGCTGCGGCTGCGTCCGAGAACGCGGGGCAGAGCTCGGTGACGCTGTCGATCACCGAGTCCAACCGGCAGACCAGGACCGTGACCCTGAACTGCGATCCGGTCGGCGGGAACCACCCGCAGGCGGGCGCGGCGTGCCACCAGCTGCAGCTCGTCGACGGCAACTTCCAGCGCCTGGACGCGCGGACCGCGAGCAACTGCACGAAGGACCGCCGGGGCGTCGAGGCGCAGGCGCAGGGAAACTGGCGGGGCAAGCCGGTGGAGTTCCGGCTGTCGGCGGCGAACATGTGCTCCCTCAAGGCCCGCACCGGGGCGCTGTTCGACTTCTGACCGGCGGCCCGCGCAGCCGTCGGAGCAGTTCCAGTCTTGCCGGAACGGCAAGGAACGAGGCGTGAAAGCCGCCGTCCCGTGGGCCCCCCTCGCGCACTCCACGGGTTCGGAGCCAAGGCGGGTTCGAGCTCTGGGCGCGACTCGGCCCGGCGAACTGCCTGCGCCGCGTTCGAGGTGGCTTCACCGGCACCGCCGGTGGAGCCACCACCTCTCGTCCGGGCCGGGACGGGCTCGGAGGTGGACAAGGGAAAACGGCCGGTCACAACGAGAATCGGGGAGCAGACCCGCGGTCTGCTCCCCGATTCTCGCTTCCGGTCGGTCAGCAGCGACCGGTCAGGATCCGGTCGACGACGACAGCGCCGCCGCTGGTGACCACGAGCCGGGACGCCTTGTTGTTGTCGATGCTGATCGCGCTGCTGGACGTCGCGCTGCCGGTGACCTCGCCCGCGGCGCGCACGGTGCCGTCCACGGTGACGGCGTAGCCGACCCGCTGGTCGTCCTTGGCCGTGCTGCGCATCGTCAGCTGCACCGTCGGGTAGGTCTGGTGCATCGCAGCGGGTTTCAGGTTCTCCGGGATGAGGGGCGAGTCGAGTTTCACGCACTTGATCTCGCCCACCTCGACGTGCAGCGGTGGTGCGGCGGCCCAAGCCGTCGCGGTGCTGGCGGCCAGCGCTCCCAGCGCGGCCAGCAAGACCGCTGCCTCGCGGCGAATTCCCATGATCTGCCTCCTGCGGGACGTCCGGGTCGGATCGGTAACGAACGCTAGGGCGGGACCGTGCGATGCGCACGGCGAAGCCGTCGATCTCGGCGCGCACCCCGCCGGGGGACGCCGAAAGTCCTTGCGGGTGACGTATTTCCGCCGTTTCCCGTTCTTGATCGTTTCGTGATCGGGGGCGGATCTTACTTCGTGATCTCCGCGGTGGCAGCCGAGATCCTTCATCTCATCAGTTGAGTCGCGCTCGGGAAATTCGAGAGATCGCACGACGCAGGGTGATCGCTCGGCCGCCCGGGTGGCGGGTGATCCCCTTTGGGGTGGCCGGAAATGCGGGGCGGCCGGAATCGGTGGCAATGTATGTCCTGCCGGTCGGCGCACCCCCCAACTCCCGGGAAAACCGGGAGAAAACTGCCGACCCGGTGATGATCGGATCATGGATGGGAGTCAAAGGAATGCGTACTTCGCTTCGTCTTATCGGTGTCACCGCTGCCTGCGCCGCCGCGCTGGCCATCGGCTCGCCCGCGTTCGCCAGCGGTCACGGGAAGGGCCACGGCGACAACGCTTCGTCCGAGGCTGTCGGCGGCAACGGCTCCGGCGGCAACGGTGGGCTGGGCGTGAACGTGCTCAGCGGTCTGAGCATCCTGTCGAGCGGCGACGGCGGGAACGCTTCGGCCGGTAACGGCGGCAACGGTGTCGGTGGCGACGCCTCCTCCGTCGCGGGCAACGACTGACGCGATCCTGCGGCGATCATCGTCGTAGCGTCGAGCTGACGAATGTGCCGACCTGCTCCGCGCAGGTCGGCACATTTCGCTTTTCCTGAAGGTTTCCGGGTTTTCCCTGCTATGACGGGGAAAACCGGTCGCACCTACGGGTGATCGGCGTGGCGCGCCGCATGTCGGTGAGGTGGTTCCGCACGCTCCGGTGGGAGGGTTCACGCGCCGATCCGGGCGGTTCGATCCGCCGGACGGCACTGGTTCCCAATCCGATTGGAGTCATGCAGTGCGCAGTACTGTGCGTGTCCTGTTCGCCGGTCTCTCCGTGGCCGGAGTGCTCGCCATGGGTGCGTCCCCGGCGTTCGCGGCGAAGAAGGACAAGGAGTCCGACGACGACTCCACGGTCACCGCGGCGTCCGAGGGCGGCGCTGGGGGTCACGGCGGCAACGGTGGCTTCGGCATCAACTTCTGCCCCGCGATCGGTGTTCTGGCCCCGGCCTCGGCCGAGTGCGGCGCGGGCAACGGCGGCAGCGCCGACGGCGGCGACGCCGACTCGTACGCCGAGGACGACAGCAAGGACAGGGTGTACAAGCGCAGCAAGTGATCGCTGCGCCCGGGTACCGGTTCGCACTGGCCGGTACCCGGTCCCCGCAAGGAGAACGGGTCGGCCCCTGCTGGGGGCCGACCCGTTCTCGTGTTCTGCGCGGATCAGTCGTCCTCGTCGCCGTCCTCGACCGAGACGGATTCGGCGCCGTCCGCGCTCGAACCGCTCGGTCCGGCCGAGCACTCCACGGTGATCGGGTTGGTGAACGAGATCAACCGGCAGACGCTCGCGCCGCGACCTTCCTCGCCCGGGCTGCCCGCGGTACCGCGCGCGGCCTCGGCGGAGGGTTCGGCGAGCCCGTCGGGAGCGATGAGGATGCTCGGAGCGATGACGCCGAGACCGAGCACGGCGGCGCCGCCGAGCAGGCGGAAAGCGGTGTTCACCCTTGCTCCGTTCCAGACCCCCGGGTCGGGGATCTTCCTGAGATGAGCTGCTGGGGAGCTCATTCCTCCTCGCTGTCCCGGCTGTCGTCCTCGGCGTAGGCGTCCGCGTCACCGCCGTCGGCGCTGCCGCCGTTGCCCGCGCCGCACGACGCTTCGCCCTTGGCCAGCAGGCCGATCGCCGGGCAGACGTTGACGCCGAACCCGCCGTTGCCGCCCTGACCGCCGTTGCCGCCCTGGGCGGCCGCGGTGACCGTGGAGTCGTCGTCGGACTTCTTGTCGTCCTTCGCCGCGAGCGCCGGGCTGGCGCCCATCGCGAACAGCCCGGCGACCGCCGCACCGGCGAGGAGGACACGAATCGTTGTGCGCACTTCGGAAACTCCGATCTGACTGAATGCAATTTTCGTCAAACCGGCTGCGGCACCCGGATTTTCGGGTCCCGGCCGCGTGAGACGCGGTCAACCTTCCACCGGCGCGATCGGGCGCACGACCAACACGCCGAAGCGTGCCGACCGACCACACTTTCGTTTACCTGGGCGCGCTGTGCGTGGACGGGTCAGCCTCCCGCCATGGCGCCGACGATCAGGTACGGCTCCTTTCCGGCGGCGACCTCGGCCGGGAGCGGGGCGTCCGGTGACTCGTGCGAGAGGTCCTGCTCGCAGGCGAAGAAGCGGATGAACGCGCGGCGCTGCTTGGTCTCGCGGTCGCGGACGGTGCCGCGCAGCGCCGGGTACTGCGCTTCCAGCGCGTCGAGCACCGTGCGCTGCGTCGGCTCGCCGTCGACGTCCAGGACGACCTCGCGGTCGGCGATCCCGGCCAGCGTGCGCAGGTGGTTGGGGATTCGGACGCGGATCATGGCAACGTCTGCACCTCCACGGACAGGACCGCGGGCAGGTCGCGGACGATCGGCCGCCAGCTGTCGCCGGAATCGGCCGAGGCGTAGACCTGGCCCCCGGTGGTGCCGAAGTAGACGCCGCACTCGTCGAGCGAGTCGACCGCCATCGCATCGCGCAGAACGTTGACGTAGCAATGACTTTGCGGCAGTCCCTCGGTCAGCGGCTCCCACTCGCCGCCGCCGCTGCGGCTGCGGTAGACGCGCAGCTTCCCCTCCGGCGGGTAGTGCTGCTCGTCGCTCTTGATCGGCACCACGTAGACGGTGTCCGGCTCGTGCGCGTGCACGTCGATAGGGAAGCCGAAGTCCGTGGGCAGGTCACCGCTGATCTCGTACCAGGACTCGCCCGCGTCGTCGCTGCGCATCACGTCCCAGTGCTTCTGCATGAACAGCACGTCCGGGCGCTCTCGGTGCACGGCGATGCGGTGCACGCAGTGGCCCACCTCGGCGTCCGGGTCCGGGATGCCCTCCGAGCGCAGACCGTGGTTGATCGGCTTCCAGGTCTTGCCGCCGTCATCGGTGCGGAAGGCACCGGCCGCGGAGATCGCGGTGTAGAAGCGGTTCGCGTCGTCCGGCGCCTGGATGATCGTGTGCAGGCACATGCCGCCCGCGCCGGGCTGCCAGCCGGAGGCCGACCCGTGCTGCCGCAGGCCGGGCAGCTCGTGCCAGCTGTGCCCGCCGTCGGTGGTGCGGAACAGGGCGGCGTCCTCGGCCCCGGCGTGCACGGTGTCCGGGTCGGCGGGGGACGGTTCGAGGTGCCAGATCCGGTTGAACTTCCACGGCTGCTGGGTGCCGTCGTACCACTGGTGGGTGCCGGGCGTGCCGTCGTAGGCGAAGTGGTTGTCGACCGGCTGCCAGGTCCTGCCACCGTCGTCGGAGCGCTGGATCTGCTGGCCGAACCAGCCCAGCGACGGCGCGGCGTAGAGCCGGTCGGGGTCGGCGGGCGAGCCCTTGAGGTGGTAGGTCTCCCAGCCGCCGAAGTGCGGCCCGCTGATGTCCCACTCCCGCCGCTTGCCGTCGGCGGTCAGGATGAACGCACCCTTGCGGGTGCCGACGAGTACTCGGACGCGGCTCATCGCGTGCTCCCTGGAATCTAGGCCTGCGGGTTTGGGCTGGTGGCGACCGTTCGGGGGTACTGTCTACTCCCTTCACCCCCATCTCGCGCGACCAGTCCGACCAGGTGGACCGGCGGCGCCGCGAATTCTCATCGGTCGGGGCTGCTCCAACGGCCCTTGTCAGACAGGTCGATCGCGGATCGACGGCGACGTGAGGCGTGCCGGATTCGACGGGCGGTTCGGGGCTCTCCTGTGTTGTCTGACAACAACGACGGGTTCGGCATGGTGGCCAGGCGTCCGCAGCGACGGAGCTCTGCGAGCGGATCGTCGAGGCGATCCGGCAGGGCGCCTCCCCTCCCGAGCTCGACGCTGACCTGGGCCCGGTGCGCCGTCAACGTCCAGCCGGGGTTCGAGCAGCCGCTCGGCGACGGGGTCGAGGTCGCCGCGGTGGAGGATCCGGCCGATCCGGTGATGCAGCACCTGAGGACCCCCGGCCCAGGTCGTGCCTGCGGCAGGCACCCCGCTGATCGCGGCGAAGTGCGCTCGCCAGGCGCGGATTGCGGCGGTTTCGCGTGAAAACGCCGGATTCGCGCGCGAATCCGGCGGACGTGCGAAACTCCGGCGCACAGGGGGGCTCGACGGGTCCAGGAGGTTTCGCACGTGCGCATCAGATCGTTCGCCGCAATCGCCCTGCTGGGCGCGCTGGTCTCCGGCTGCGCCACGGCTCGGGGCGCCGAGCCGCTCCCGAACCTGGCCGACCTCAAGGAGTCCATCGTGGACTACCACGATTCGGGCCGCTGGGACGCCGACATCGCCCGCGCCGACGAGCACGCCAGGCAGTACCTGGCCCACCGCCTGCGGCAGGGCGTGGAGCGCCCGGCGATCGTGCTGGACATCGACGAGACCAGCCTGTCCACCTACGGCTACGAGGTGGACCACGACTTCGGCTACGACAAGGCGGCCTTCGACGACTACGTGCTGTCCCGGCAGCCCACCGCGATCGAGGCGACCCGCGACCTGGTGCGCTTCGCCGACTCGCACGGCGTCGCGGTCTTCTTCGTCACCGGCCGCCGCGAGAGCCCCGAGATGCGCGCGGCCACCGAACAGGACCTGCGCGAGGAGGGCTACCCGGAGTCCACCGCCCTCCACCTGCGCCCGACCGACGACCACGACGACTCGGTGGTGCCCTACAAGAGCGGAGCCCGAGCCGACATCGAGCGCCAGGGCTACCGGATCGTCCTCAACATCGGCGACCAGAACTCGGACCTCGACGGCGGCCACGCCGAACGAGCGGTGAAGCTCCCCAACCCGATGTACGAAGTGGACTGACGGCGTACCGCGCGGGTCCGGTCCCCGACGCCGGGCCAGCAGGTGTCCCGCAGCCCGAGCGGTCGGATCACCCGGTCCGCCACCTGCGCGGACGCCGGGCGGCCGGTGACCCGCTCGGCCAGCAGGCCCGTGAGCCGCCGGTCAGCAGTGTCGCGGCGGCCAGCCCGGCGAACAGTGTCCTCTTCATCAGCGCGCTGACGATGACGTGCGGACCCCGGTTCGGGGTGCAGCTGGCGACACCCCTGCAGGGCTGCGGTGTCGGATAACCTTCGAGTGGTGAGTCCGAAGGCGAGGCTGCGGCCGGTCGACCTGGCCCGAGCGGCGGGCATCTCCACCCAGCAGGTCCGCAACTACCTGGACGCCGGGGTGCTGCCGCCCGCGCAGCGCACCGAGACCGGATACCGGTGCTTCCACGACCGGCACCTGCGGGCGCTGCTCACCTATCGGGCGCTGGTCCGGGGATTCGGCATCCACACCGCGCAGGCGATCATGCGCGCGGTGCACGCCGACGAGCTCCCGAAGGCGTTGGAGCTGATCGACGCCGGGCACGCGGCCGCGCACGAGCAGCGGCGCAGCCTCGACGAGATCGGGGCGGCGCTGGAGGCGGTCGCCGAGCAGGACCCGGCGCCGAAGGCGGACATGCGGATCGGAGATCTGGCCGCGCACCTGGGAGTTCGCACCTCGGCGCTGCGGGTGTGGGAATCCGAGGGGCTGCTGGCGCCGGAGCGGGAACGGGGCACCGGGTACCGCTGCTACCGCGCGTCGGACGTCCGGGACGCGCAGATGATCCACATGCTCCGGCAGGGGCGCTACCCGCTGCCGCAGGTCCGCCACGTCCTGGACGAGCTGCGCCGCACCGGTAGCCGGGAGGCGCTCCGGGAGGCGATCGCCCAGCGCCGCGCGGAGCTGACCACCCGCGCCACGGCGATGCTCGAAGCCGCCAGCCACCTCCACGCCTACACCACCGGGGCGCAGCCCGAACCCCGTGACGCCCCTTGAGGTTCCGGCCCGGGTGGATGCGATTTCAATGGAAATCAGACGTCCGATTTCAATGGAAATCGCGGTGACGTGCCCCGACGGGCCGACTGCTGTGGACAGATCGCCGCAACTTCGAGGGAAGTCGCGCGGAGGGCCGGTCGCCGCCCCGACCGAGTTCCCGCACTGCCGGAGCAGCGCGGGAACTCGATCTCTTCGGGGGTTCCCGGTGCCGGGGGCAAGGTCCGCTGCGGACGTCGGCGCCGGGGTCGGGGCGGGGTCTGGGGGTGGCGCGCGGCGCCGCCGGGATCAGGCGGAGGCCGCGAGCCAGGCCGAGCGACCGGCGTGGGTCGGCATCCAGCAGCCAGCGGCCGGTGATCCCATGTCCGGTGCGGGATCGCCCAGCGCCAGCAGCTCGTTGATCACCTCGCGCGCCGAACCGTTGGTGCGCCACAGCACCTTGTTCGGGAACAGCACGTCCGGTTCGTCACCGGGGACCCGGGCCGCGTCGGCGTCGTTCTCCCCGAAGAGCTGCAGGATGTCGAAAACACCGCGGTGCACCCGGATGCCGACCACGGCGACGAGCCCACCGTCGGCATCACGCGGGTGCGCGAACTGGAAGTCGCGCGCGACCAGTGCTTGCAGGCCGTTCGTAATGTCGTACATGGCGCCACCGATATCCGTCGTGCGGTTCGGACCCTCGCTCGTGCGGTGGTCCCGGTCCCGTCAGGCGATCAGGTCGTCGAACTCGCCGTCCTTGGCTCCGTGGAGGAACGCGGCGATCTCGTCCCGGCTGTAGACCAGGGCCGGTCCCTCCGGGTAGCGGGAGTTCCTGACCGCCACCCCGCCATCTACCAGCGGTGCCAGCTCGACGCAGTTGCCCACTGCCCCGCTGTGGCGGCTCTTGCGCCACACCGCGTTGGGCAGCTGCTTCGCGGGCATACCGTTCTGGATGTTCGGCATCCGAACCCCACTTTCCCCCGACTTACGTTGCACGATCATCTGCACGTGCAGTTGATCGTGCACTCAAGTTAGCAGGTGCAGATGCACGATTGAATGCACGTGCACGCGGGTGAGATGTTGATCACTGCCGCCGCGGCCGCGTAACCAATCGGCCTTCACGTCGTTTGCGCCGAGATGAACGTCCGTGACCTGCAGGTTTCACGCGCGCGACGGCGCGAGGTCCGAACGGGGGTACGTCGTGCGGGTGAATGCGGCGGTGAACGGGTGGCTGGAAATGGCCACCGCGGATGGCTCGGTCAGGCCTGATCGAGGGCGGCCTTGAGGGTCTTGCGGGTCTGCTCCGGGGTCTGGGCGTCGACCGCCAGCCGGTGGCTGACCTTGCTGTACACCTCGACCTCGTCCGGCTTGTCCAGGTAGAGCGCGCCGCAGAGGTGTTCGAGGTAGACGATGTCCGGCAGCTCCGGCTCGGCGAAGCGCAGGATGGTGAACGCGCCCTCCGCGCCCGACCGGCCCAGCTCGAACGGCAGGATCTGCAACGTCACCGCGGCCAGGCTGGTCGCCTCGAGCAGGAACTCGATCTGCTCGCGCAGCACCTCGCGGCCGCCGATCGGGCGGTGCAGCACCGACTCGTCGATCACCGCCCACACCCGCGGCGCCTTCGGCTGGCTGAACAGCTTCTGCCGCTGCATCCGCAGCCGGACCCGGCGGTCCAGCTCGTCCTCGGTGAACTCCGGGCGGCCCTGGGTGGCCACCGCGCGGGCGTAGCGCTCGGTCTGCAGCAGGCCCGGCACGAACTGGATCTCGTAGGTCTGGATCCGGGAGGCCGACTCCTCCAGCCCGACGTAGTCCTGGAACCAGCCCGGCATCAGGTCGTTGTACCGGTGCCACCAGCCCGGTTCGTTGGACCGGCGGACCAGGTCCAAAAAGGACTCGCGCTCGGTGTCGTCGGTGACGCCGTACAGCGTCAGCAGGTCCGCGACGTCGCGCTCCTTGAACCCGACCCGCCCCAGCTCCAGCCGGCTGATCTTCGACCCGGAGCCGCGGATGGCGTACCCGGCGTCCTCGCGGGAGATCCCGCTCGCCTCCCGCAGCCGGCGCAGCTGGCTGCCGAGCACGAGGCGGCGCGCAGTGGGACCGCTGCTCGTGGCGCTGTCCGGGGCAACGCGAGACCTCCTGTGAAAGGGCACTACGACCGCTAGTCGTGATCCGGGGGTGGAACGTTACGCGAGGGGATAGTAGTGGAATCGCGCCGCAGGTCGAGCGCCTTGCCCGGATTGGCCGTACCTACCCGGCCGTAACCAGGTGAAATCGATCAAATACCCTCAGTAGGTCGGGGTGCCAGCGATTGGGGGAGGTCATGGCGCGGACCGGTGGAGCGGTTTCCGGGGGGATCGACCCCGAGCGGCCGAGCAGCGCCCGGGTCTACGACGCGGTGCTGGGTGGCAAGGACAGCTACGCGTCCGATCGGGCGGTGGTCGACGATCTGCTCGCGGTCGCGCCGGGGCTGGGCGAGCTCGCGCGCGACAACCGGGCCTTCCTGGCGCGGGCCGTCCGCTACCTGGCCGGGACGGTCGGGATCGACCAGTTCCTGGACTGCGGTTCCGGGCTGCCCGCCGAGGAGAACCTCCACCAGATCGCGCAGCGGGCCAACCCGGACGCCACCGTGGTCTACGTCGACAACGATCCGATGGTGGCGGCGCACGGCCGGGCGCTGCTCACCGAGAACGAGAACGTCCGGTTCGCGGCCGGGGATCTGACCGATCCGGCCGCGCTGCTCGCCGAACCCGTCGTCGCGCGGGGGCTCGACTGGTCGCGCCCGATCGCGCTGCTCCAGCTCAGCACCCTGCACCACGTGCCGGACGAGGTCGGCATGCCGGAGCTGATGGCCCGCTACCTCGACGCGCTGCCGCCCGGTTCGTTCCTGGTGCTGAGCCACATCTTCCAACCCGGCGCGGAGGACCCGGAAGCCGCTGCGCTGGCCGAGCGGCTGGAGGCGACCTTCCTGAACAGCGCGCTGGGCAGCGGTTGGTTCCGCACCCGCGAGGAGATCACCGCGTGCTTCGCGGGTGCGGAGATCTTCGAGCCGGGGCTGGTCGTGCTGGCCGACTGGTGGCCGGACGGTCCGCGCGCGGAACCGCTGGAGCCGGTCCGGCGGCTCCTCCTCGGTGGTATCGCCCGGAAGGAGTGAGGATGGCCGGGCTCTCGCCGCGACTCGCCGCGATCGTCGACGCCCTGTCGCTGCGGCCGGGGATGCGCGTCCTGGAGGTGGGCGGAGCTCCGGGCGCCGCCGCGCTGGCGGTGTGCGAGCGGATCGGCCCTGACGGGCACGTCCTGATGATCGACCGCTCGGCCAAGGGGATCGCGCTGACCGAGCGCAACGCCGCTTCGGCCATCGCCGGAGGACTTCTGAGCGTCCGGTGCGTGGCTGCGGAGGACTTCGCGCTGCTGCCCGGTGAAGCCCCCTTCGACTTGGCGTTCGCCGTCCGGGTGGGCGCGTTCGACGGTCGGCACCCGAAGGCGGGTGTCGAGGCGCGGCGGCGGATCCGGGAAGCGCTCGTGCCGGGCGGGCGGCTCTTCATCGACGGCGGGGCGCCGCTCCGCGAGGTCGACCTCTCGTGACGTGCGGCGATTTCGCGCGAAATCGGCCTAGTTCTCGAAGGTCTCGACCCGGGTCGGGCCGTCGTGCCAGGTGGCGATCAGCGTCGATGCGCGGTCGACGGCGCTGAACTCCACCCGCAGCCACCCGTCCGCGTGCTCCCAGGTCTGCACCGTGTAGCCGGAGCGCGGGGTCGCCGAGATCAGCGCTGCGCGCTCCGGGCGCACCGAGAGCACGACCGTGCCGCCGTCGACCTCGTAGGTGCGCACGTCCTCGGCGATCTCCGTCGTCGGCTCCGGAGTTGGGATGTCCACTGTGGACGTGGCGGACGTGCGCGGTGGCGCGCTGGGAGGTGGTGGCGCGCTCGGCGGCGGGGGCGGGGGCTGCGTCGGCGGGACGACGACCGGGCGGGCCACCGGTGGTGGGTCGGGCTGGTCGAACACCGCGCCGTGGATGACGTCGCGCACGCCGAGCCAGGTCACCGTGACGGCGGCGGTGGTCGCCGCCAACCACACGCCGGCGTAGGTGAAGGCTCGATGCACTCGCACGGGAGCGCAATCTTCCACACCTGCACCGGCTCCGCGCAAGCGCCGGTCGCGTGGTGAGGTTCACCGAAACACGAACAACTCTCACTGTCCCGTTATGGTGCCCGCCATGGCTGTGGTGCTGGTTGTCGAGGACGATCCGGTGGTGCGCGCTGCGCTGATCCGCGACCTGACCGCGCGGGACTGGGTGGTCCGCAGCGTCGGGACCGCCCTCGACTCGTTGCGGGAGGTGTCCGAGCACCCACCGGACGTCATCATCCTCGACCTCGGGCTGCCGGACCTCGACGGCGGCGAAACGCTCAAGATGATCCGCGGCGTCTCCGACGTGCCGACCATCGTCGCGACCGCCCGCGACGACGAGACCGAGATCGTCCGCCTGCTGCGCGCGGGCGCCGACGACTACCTGGTCAAGCCGTTCTCCAGCGAACACCTCAACGCCCGCATCGAAGCCGTCCTGCGCCGCGCCCGCGGTGCGCAGCCGACGCAGGTGATCACCGTCGGCGGCCTGCGCATCGACACCGAGAGCCGGGTGGCCGCGCTCGACGGCACCGAGCTGGAGCTGACCCGCCGCGAGTTCGACCTGCTCACCTACCTCGCCTCGCGGCCGGGGCGGGTGGTGCCGCGCCGCGAGCTGCTCTCCCAGGTGTGGCGGCAGTCCTACGGCGACGACCAGACCATCGACGTCCACCTGTCCTGGCTGCGCCGCAAGCTGGGGGAGAGCGCCGCCGAACCCCGCTACCTGCACACCGTGCGCGGGGTCGGGGTCAAGCTCGTGGAACCGGAATGAGGCGCACCGTCGTCCTGGTGGCGCTGGCGGTGACCTCGATGGTCGCGCTGGCGTTCCTCATCCCGTTGGGCCTGATGATCCGCGAGATGGCCCGGGACCAGGCGATGTCCGACGCCGAGCGGCAGGCCGTCGCGCTCGCCCCGGTGCTGGCCACCACGGACGACCCCGCGCTGGTCGGCAAGGCGGTGGCCAGCACCCGCGCCGGTCAGCTGGACCGCATCGCGGTGCACCTGCCGGACGGCGGCGTGGTCGGCACCAGCCGGGCTGGTGCGGGTGACGTCCGACTGGCGCTGGTCGACGCGCGCACCGCGACCGTCGAGGTGCCCGGTGGGGCGGCGTTCGTGCAGCCGATCGCGCTGGACGGCGGGCGCACGGCGGTCGTCGAGGTCTTCGTGCCGGAGGCCGAGCAGGCCCGCGGCGTGCTGCGGTCCTGGCTGGTGCTCGGCGGGGTCGGGTTGCTGCTGGTCATCGGCTCCCTGCTGGTCGCCGACCGGTTGGCGGCGCAGATGGTGCGCGCGACGATCCGGCTGGCGGACGCCTCGTCGGCGCTGGGCGCGGGAGACCTCGGCGTCCGGGTGGACCCCAGCGGCCCGCCCGAGCTGGTGGCGGCGGGCCAGGCGTTCAACACCATGGCGGACCGGGTGCGCCAGCTGCTGGCCGCCGAGCGCGAGATGGCGGCGGACCTGTCGCACCGGCTGCGCACGCCGCTGACCGCGTTGCGCCTCAACGCCGAAGCGCTGGGTGACGACCAGGCCGCCGAGCAGACCCGCCTCGCCATCGACCGCCTGGAGCGCGAGGTGGACCTGGTCATCACCAGCGCCCGCCGGGCCGGTCCGGGCGAGGACCCGGACTGCGACGTGGCGGCGCTGCTGCGCGAGCGGCTGGAGTTCTGGTCGGCGCTGGCCGAGGACCAGCAGCGGCCGTGGAGCCTGCGCGGCGCGGACGGATCGGTGCGGGTCCCGGTGCCCGGCACGGAGCTGGCGGCGTCCGTGGACGCCGTGGTGGGCAACGTCTTCCGGCACACCCCGGAGCGGACCGAGTTCGTGGTGTCGTTGCAGCGCAACGACGGTGTGGTCGGGGTGATCGTGGAGGACGCGGGACCGGGCGTGGCGGAGCTGTCCGAGGCGGTGCAGCGCGGCCGCAGCAGCGCCGGGTCGACCGGGCTGGGCCTGGACATCGCCCGCCGGGTGGCGGAGTCGACCGGCGGGCGCCTGGCGGTGGACCGCTCCAGCCTCGGCGGCGCCCGGGTGTGCATGTGGCTCTGGCAGCGCCCGGCGGCACCGAGGTCGACCCGCCGCCGTGACCGCCGCCGCACCCGCCCGGCGAGGTGACCGATACGCGCGGAGGCCAAGTCGTGCCTGACCAGCCGGAACGTGCGCGCGCAGGTCTTCCCGGGGCCGGGCGACCGCGTCGGCTGATCGTCGGGGGCGGTGGTTACCCTCGCGGATGTGCTGACTGTGTCGAGCGTGAACGTCAACGGCCTGCGCGCCGCCGCCAAGAAGGGCTTCGTGGAGTGGCTGGCCGCCACCGGCGCGGACGTCATCTGCATGCAGGAGACGCGCGCGGAGCCCGACCAGCTCACCGCCGCCGTCCGCGAGCCCGAGGGCTGGCACACGGTGCTCGCGCCCAGCTCGGCGAAGGGCCGCGCCGGGGTGGCGATCTACAGCCGCACCGAGCCCGAGGCGGTGCGCATCGGCTTCGGTTCGGCGGAGTTCGACGAGAGCGGCCGGTACGCGGAGATCGACCTGCCGGGGCTGGTGCTCGGCAGCCTGTACCTGCCCAGCGGGGACGTCGGCACGCCGCGCCAGGACGAGAAGGAACGCTTCATGAAGGAGTTCCGCCAGTACCTGGACGAGCTCCGCGAGCGCGCCGCGGCCGACGGCCGCGAGGTCCTGGTGTGCGGTGACTGGAACATCGCGCACCAGGAGATCGACCTGAAGAACTGGAAGGCCAACCGGAAGGAGGCGGGCTTCCTCCCGGAGGAGCGGGCCTGGCTGACCGGCCTGTACGAGAGCGGCTACACCGACGTGGTCCGCCACCTCCACCCGGAGGGCCCCGGCCCGTACTCCTGGTGGTCCTACCGCGGCAAGGCCTTCGACAACGACTCCGGCTGGCGGATCGACCTCCACGTGGCCACCCCGGGCCTGGTCGAGCGCGCGACGTCCGCGGTGGTGGAGCGCGCCGAGACCTACGACCAGCGCTGGTCCGACCACGCCCCGGTGACCGTGACCTACGACGTGTGAGCGCGGTCAGCGCTTCTGGTAGGTCAGGTGGACCACTCCTCCGGGGAGGGGGTGGGCGCTGGTCAGGTCGAACTGCTCGGGGTGGAAGTCGCCGTCGAACAGGGGGATTCCGGCTCCGGCGACCACCGGGTTGAGCTTGATGAGCAGCTCGTCGATCTCCGGGCGCAGGGCGGCCGCCAGCTTCGCGCCGCCGACCAGCCAGATCTTCTTGCCCGGCTCGGCCTTCAGCTCGCGGACCTTCTCGACCGGGTCCGAGGCGACGAGCTGCACACCGGGGTCCGGGCTCTCGGTCATCGTCCGCGAGAACACGTAGTGCTTCAGGTGGGCGTAGGCGTTGGTGATGCCCGCCTGCAGGCCGATCTCGTAGGAGCTGCGGCCTTCGACGACGGTGTCGAAGTGCTTCGCCTCGGCGTCGGCGATGCCGAGCGGTTCGCGCAGGTGCGTGGGGATGATCTCCGGGAGTTCCTCCAGCAGCCGCGGCAGGTACTCCGGCTTCGGTTCCATGAGACCGGTGCTGGCCGGGTCCGAGCGGTCGGGCGCGGCGATGAAGCCGTCGATCGTGCTGGCCACGCAGTAGGTGAGCTTTCGCAAGGGGCCTCCCGTTGACCACTCCGGCTGTAGTGCTTCAAATGTAGTACTATGGGCGTAGTGGTTGTCAAGGGCTTTCTCGGAGGAAGGCATGGTGCAGAACCCAGAGCGGCGGATCGCCCTGGTCGACGCGGCGATCGAGGTGCTGGCGCGGGATGGTGCGCGCGGCCTGACCTTCCGCGCGGTGGACGCCGAGGCGGGGGTGCCCAAGGGCACCGCGTCGAACTACTTCGCCAACCGGGACGACCTGCTCAACCAGGTCGGCGCGCACATCCACCGGCGGCTCGCGCTCGACCCGGCGGGGGTGGAGGCGGCGCAGCTGCCGCCGTCGCGGGAACTCCTCACCGAGCTGATGCGCGCGCTCTACCACCACATTTCCGACGACCGCACCGGCTGGCTGGCGCTGCTGGAGCTCCGCCTGGAGGCCACCCGCCGCCCGGAGCTCCAAGCGGCGCTGACGAGAACCCTGCGCGACAACCTCATGTTGAACGTCGAGGGCCACCGCGAAACCGGAAACCCCGGCGACGACATGACGGTGGTCCTGCTCTACTACGCGATGACGGGCCTCATCCTCGAACACCTGACGGTCCCCGAAGTCCTCTCCGGCTACGACGAGGACGACCTGATCGACACCTTCGTCACCCGTTCCCTCGGCACCTGACTCAAGCTCCCAGCAGCTTCAGCAGCTCGTCGCGCTCGGCGTTGTCCCGCAACATGTTCCGTGCTCGCACGAGGTGATCGGTCGCGGCGATCTCGATCTCGAAGGCGTTCACCGCGGGGCGTGCGTCGAGGTAGCGGGTTGACCAGTCCGCTACCTGCGACCACGAGTACAACGACCAGCCTTCGCTGGAAAGCGGAGCGGGGAACCCGCCGGGCCCGCGGCGCGCGGTGGCCAGCAGCCTGACGCTCTCGTAGGTCCGCCCCAGCCGTTCCGCGATGGTGCGCAGCGGTACCAGGTCATCGCTCTGCACACCTTCGACTCGGAATCCGGCGCGCTCGCAGTCCTGGATCGCGGTCACGAGTGCTCGGCCGAGGGATGGGGCATCTCGGGTGAAGTGCACCAAGGTGACCCCGGTCTGGATCTCCACCGTGCCGTCGTCGCAGCCGGCTTCGAACAGCGCGTCCAGCCCTGCGTCATCCGGTTCTCGGTCGAGGATCAGCGTGAACTCGTGGTTTCTCATCCGCACTCCTGGTGTCTTCGCACGAACTTGCAGATCTCTTTTGCCTGGTTCTCCGGCACCCCGGGGGGCACCAGATCGGGAGTCTGCTGCGGCAGTTCGCGCAGATCACGACGCCCCAACGATGCCCCCGGTGTTGCGCCACCACTAAGAACCCGATGCGCTCGGCGTGCTTGAGCGCATCGGCGATCTGCTTCTTGGGGTGCCGCCCACTGCTGATCATGTTGCAAGTGTGCAACGCTGCGTTGTGAGTGTACAACGCTCGATCGGGCGGTTCCAGGTCAGCGGGCGATGAGGTCGTTGAGCGGGGTGCTCGGGTCGGCGAGGGCGTCCGGGTCGACCGCGGTTCCCGAGGTGATCAGGGTTTTCAGCTGGTCCTGGACGTCCCAGACGTTCACGTTCATCCCCGCCAGGACGCGGCCGCCGTCCAGCCAGAAGGCGATGAACTCGCGGGCCGCCACGTCGCCGCGGAAGACCACCCGGTCGTACCCGCCCGGGTCGACGTGGCCCAGGTACTCCATGCCGATCCCGCCCGCATCGGGGTCGTACTGGTCGGTGAAGAAGTAGGGCAGCTCGGAGTACTCGGCGTCGCGGCCCAGCATCGCCGCCGCCGCGGTCGCCGGTTGGTTCAGCGCGTTCGCCCAGTGCTCCACGCGGATCTGCTTGCCCAGCAGCGGGTTGAAGGCGTTGGCCACGTCACCGGCCGCCACGATGTTCGGGTCCGGGGTGCGCAGCGAGGCGTCCACCAGGACGCCGTTCTGCACCCGCAGGCCGCTCTGCGCCGCCAGCGACACCTCCGGGTCCACGCCGATCGCGACCAGCACCGCGTCGGCGGGGAGCTCGGTGCCGTCGGTCAGCCGGACGCCGGTCGCGCGACCGCCCGCGGTGCGGATCTCGTCGACCGCGGTGCCGAAGCGGAACTCGACGCCGTGCGCCCGGTGCAGGTCGGCGAACACCTGGGCGACCTCGGGACCGAGCACGCGCAGCAGCGGCAGCTCGGCGGTCTCCACGACGGTCACCGCCACCCCGGCGGTGCGGGCCGCGGCCGTGACCTCCAGGCCGATCCAGCCCGCGCCGACCACGACGAGCCGTTCGACCCGGGCCAGGGTCCGCTTGATGCGGTCGGAGTCCTCGACGTTCCGCAGGTGCAGCACACCCTCGGCGTCGGCGCCGGGCACCGGCAGCGAGCGGGGGTGCGCACCGGTGGCGAGCAGCAGCTTGTCGAAGTCGATGCGGTTGCCGTCGCTGAGCTCGACCTGCCGCAGCGCCCGGTCGATCCGCTGCACCGAGACGCCGAGCTGGAGGTCCACCCGGTTCTCGGCGTACCAGCCCTCCTCGTGCACGTAGGCCGCGTCGAAGCCGCTCTTGCCCAGCAGGTAGTCCTTCGACAGCGGTGGTCGCTCGTAGGGCCGGTGCGGTTCGTCGCCGAGCAGCGCGATCCGCCCGTCGAACCCCAGCGCACGCAGCGCCTCGGCGCCCTTGGCCCCGGCCATCCCGGCGCCCACGATCACGAATCTCTCCGAGTCCCCCACGATCGACCTCGCTCCCACCGGTTTCCACTCCGATCGAGCGTCCGTCCCGGCGTTCCGCCAAGCAACCCAAAGGGCACCTCGACCGGCTCGGCCGGTCGAGGTGCCCTTCAGCCATCACCTGTTCGGGGTGGGGAGGACTGCAGTTTCAATTGAAACTGCGGTTCCCCGCAGCCGTGATCGCAGTTTCAATTGAAACTGCGCTGGCCCGCGGTCAGCGCACCGCGTCGAGGGCGTCGATCAGCCCCGCGCCGTAGAAGCCCGCGCCGCTCTTGCCGCCCGCGCAGACCGCGTCCGGCTTGCCGTCGCCGTCCGGGTCGTAGTTCTGCGGGCACTCCAGGGCGTCGGCCTGGTTGGCCAGCGCGCCGATCGTCTGCTGGGCGTTCCACTCCGGGTGGGTGCTGCGCAGCAGCGCGACCACACCGGCCGCGTGCGGACCGGCCATCGAGGTGCCCTGCATCCAGCCCCAGCCGCCGCCGGGCACGGTGGACAGCACCCGGCCGTTCTGCGACGGGGTGTCCGGGATCTGGTTCTTGTCGCCGCCCGGGGCGGTCACCGTGATGGACCGCATCCCGTAGTTGGAGTAGTACGACTTCACCGCGTCGACGCCCACCGCGGACACCGACACCACGCCCGGCAGCTCGCCCGGCAGCACGTGGCACTCGTGCCCGGTCCGGCGGTCCTGCGTGGGGCCGCCGTTGTTCGGGCTGTTGGTGTCGCGGATCGGCTTGGACAGGTCCCAGTTGCTGTTGCCCGCCGACGTCACGGTCACGACGTCCTTGCTGTTGGCGTAGTCGACCGCCCGGCGCACCGCCTCCGCCGCGGCCCGCTGGTCCGGGTCGCTGTCGCACCACAGGTACCACGGGTCGACGAAGTAGGAGTTGTTGGTGACGTCGATGCCCTGCTCAGCGGCCCAGATGAATCCGCAGATCGCGTACTCCGGGTAGATGAACCCGTCGTCGTCGATCAGCCGCACCGAGGCTAGGCGGACGTCCGGCGCGACACCGGTGACGCCGACGCCGTTGCGGGCGGCGGCGATGGTGCCCGCCACGTGCGTGCCGTGGTCCTGCGTCGGGTCCTGCGGCTGCCAGGCCTCCTGGCGGGTGTCCGGGACGCCCTCGTTGACGCAGCTCACCGACTTGGACACGTCCAGGTTCGGCGCGAGGTCGGGGTGCGTCGGGTCGATGCCGTAGTCCAGCACGCCGACGGTGACGTCCTCGCTGCCCTGCGAGATCCGGTGGGCCTGGTCGACCTTGATCTGCCGCATGTCCCACTGCTCGGGCTCCAGCGGCTCCTGCCCGGCCTGCGCGGCGAACGCCGCGGCGTTGACGGTGCCCTCCAGCGATTCCAGACGCGTCGACTGGGCGGGCGGGAGCTGCTCGGCGAGGTTGCGGGTGTTGCCCGCCTGCTCGACCGCGGGCTGGGCGCGCACCGCGTCGGCGAAGGCCGGGTCGGGGGAGGTCGCCACGACGACCCCGATCTGCGGCCAGCTCTGCACCACGGTGCCGCCGACGGCGCGGACCGATTCCTCGGTCTGCCGCAGGCCGTCCCCGGTCGGCCCGAGCACGACGAAGTGCGCGGGTGCGGCGGTGCTCGCCGGTGCGGGCTCGGCGGTGCTGATGACGCCGACCGGAACCAGCAGCGCCAGCGCGAGGGCCGATCCGGCGATGCGCGCCGTCCGTCCCCTCAGTCCTTTGCGTGACACGCGTCCCTCCTATGGAGACAATGTGTGATCCACCCAGAGCTATTCGTCGGATTCTGCGCCTGTTTCGGGGATGCCCGGTAGGGCGGAATGGAGTAATTAGCTAGCCGAGAGTGAGCTGTGCGCCACGTGCTTGGCGGCTGCGCGTCGCGTCGTCGCCGACTTAGAGTCGGTTGGTGTCGGTCGTAGATGTGCAACTCGCCCAGCCGGATCCCACCCCGAGCTCGTCGGCCATGCGCCGGGCGCTGCGCCGGGCCACCGACGGCGTTTCGCTGGACGCCGCCGAGGCCGCCGTGCTGCTGCACGCCCGCGGCGATGACCTGGAGAAGCTGCTCGCCGCGGCGGGTCGCGCGCGGGACGCGCACCTGGTCGCGGAGGGGCGGCCCGGAGTGGTCACCCACGCCCGCAACGTGTTCATTCCGCTGACCCGGTTGTGCCGGGATCGCTGCCACTACTGCACGTTCGCCACCGTCCCGCACCGCGTCGAGTCGGCGTTCCTGGAGCGCGAGGAGGTGGTGGAGATCGCCCGGCAGGGCGCCGCCGCCGGGTGCACCGAAGCGCTGTTCACCTTGGGCGATCGGCCGGAGGAGCGCTGGTCGGCGGCCGCGGACTGGCTGGAAGCGCGCGGCTACTCCTCCACTGTGGACTACGTGCGGTCCTGCGCGATCGCGGTGCTGGAGGAGACCGGGCTGCTGCCGCACCTCAACCCCGGGGTGCTGTCCTGGTCGGAGCTGACCAGGCTGAAGCCGGTCGCGGCGAGCATGGGCATGATGCTGGAGACCACCGCCGAGCGGCTGTGGCGGGACAAGGGCGGGCCGCACTTCGGCAGCCCGGACAAGGAACCCGCGGTCCGGCTGCGCGCGCTGGAGGACGCCGGGCGGGTCGCGGTGCCGTTCACCAGCGGGATCCTCATCGGCATCGGCGAAACCCGCACCGAGCGCGCCGAATCGCTGCTCGCGCTGCGCAGCATCGCCCGCCAGTACGGGCACCTGCAGGAAGTCATCGTGCAGAACTTCCGCGCCAAGCCCGACACCGCGATGCGCGACGTGCCCGACGCCGACCTGCACGACCTGGCCGCCACCGTCGCGGTCGCGCGCCTGCTGATGCCCTCCGGGGTCAGCGTGCAGGCACCGCCGAACCTGGTCGGCGACCAGCAGCTGCTGATGCTGCGCGCCGGGATCGACGACTGGGGCGGGGTGTCCCCGGTGACCCCGGACCACGTCAGCCCGGAACACCCCTGGCCCCAGCTGGACGACCTGGCCGCGACCACCGCGGAGGCCGGGTTCGAGCTGCGCGAACGGCTCACCGCCTACCCGCGCTACGTGCGCGCCGGGCTCGCCGGTGACAGCACGCAGTGGCTGGACCTGCGGGTGGCCGGGCACGTGGCGGCGCTGGCCGGTCCGGACGGCCTGCGGGAGCCGGACGCGGAGATCGTCGGTCGGGAGTGGCAGGAACCGGACGGCGGGTTCGAGTCCATCGGCCGCACCGACCTGCACCGCAGCATCGACACCGAGGGCCGCACGGAGGACCGCCGCGGCGACTTCGACACCGTCTACGGCGACTGGGACGAGCTGCGCGCCCAGCTGCCCGCCGGAACCGCCCCGGAGCGGCTCGACGCCGACGTGCGCGCCGGGCTCCGGCTGGCCGGTTCCGACCCGGCCGCGCTGCTCGACGAGGCGCACCGCGATGCGGCGATGGCCTTGATGACCTGCGACGGAGCCGCGCTGGACGAGCTCTCGCGGATCGCCGACGAGCTGCGCCGGGAGGTCGTCGGCGAGGACATCACCTACGTGGTCAACCGCAACATCAACTTCTCCAACATCTGCTACGTCGGCTGCCGGTTCTGCGCTTTCGCGCAGCGCGAGCGCGACGCCGACGCCTACCGGCTTTCGCCGGAGGAGGTCGCCGACCGCGCCGACGAGGCGTGGCGGGCCGGGGCCACCGAGATCTGCATGCAGGGCGGCATCGACCCGCGGCTGCCGGTGTCCGGCTACGCCGACCTGGTGCGGGCGATCAAGCAGCGGGTGCCGGAGATGCACGTCCACGCCTTCAGCCCGATGGAGATCGTCAGCGCGGCGGCCAAGGCGGGCGTGAGCATCGCGGACTGGCTGGCCGAGCTGAAGGAGGCCGGGCTGGGCAGCATCCCGGGCACCGCGGCGGAGATCCTCGACGACGAGGTGCGCTGGGTGCTGACCAAGGGCAAGCTGCCCGCCGCCGAGTGGATCGAGGTGGTCAGCACCGCGCACCGGCTGGGCATCCCGTCCTCGTCGACGATGATGTACGGCCACGTGGACACGCCCGAGCACTGGCTGGGCCACTTCCGGACGCTGGCCGGGGTGCAGGACACCGCGGCCGAGCACGGCAACGCCGGGTTCACCGAGTTCGTGCCGCTGCCGTTCGTGCACCGCAACGCGCCGATCTACCTCGCCGGGCTCGCCCGGCCGGGCCCCACGCGCCGGGACAACCGCGCGGTGCACGCGATGGCGCGCGTGCTGCTGCACGGTCGCATCGACAACGTCCAGTGCTCGTGGGTCAAGCTCGGCGACGCCGGGACGACCGAGGTGCTGCACGGCGGGGCGAACGACGTCGGCGGCACCCTGATGGAGGAGACCATCAGCCGGATGGCGGGTTCCGAGCACGGTTCGGAGCGCAGCGTCGAGGAGCTGCACGAACTGGCTGCTCGGGCGGGGCGTCCGGCGCGGCAGCGGACCACGACCTACGGGCGCGCGGGGCGCGTTCAGCTGGGGGTCAGCCCGGCCTGAGCTGCGGTTTCAGCGCAACTTCCATTGAAATCGGACGTGCGATTTCAATGGAAGTTGCGCCCCTCGGAGGCCGTTGCCTCGAACGAGTGTGAGTTGTGCCACTGAGGTCGCTGGATCGGGTGGCCGTTCGGGTGGCTGATCCGGTCGCTGGCCTGCGTCGTTGATCGTTGAACAGCCCCGGATTCGCGTGCATTCCGGCGGAAAATATGATCATTCCGTCGTGGTCGGTTTACGCAAAGCGACCGCAGGCGTTACGGCCGACCGGTACGGTCCGCCACCAGACTCGGACGAATGCTGACCCGATCGGGTCAACTGTCGTTAGGGAGGCGCGCTCGTGCGTAGCCGAATATCTCGCGTGGCCACGCGAGTCTCCGCGCTCGGTGCCGTCGTCGCCGCGGTGTTGCTGGCGACCGCGACGGGGGCCACCGCCGAACCGCTGGCGCTGTCCGTGCGCGGACCGCTGGACTCGCTGGCCACTCCGGTCGGCCTCACCGCCGTCGGGCTCGGCGTGGTCGGCATGGTCGCGGGCGTGTTCCGGAAGAAGAAGGTCCACCCCGAGAACCAGCGCAAGACCTCCTGACCCGGGAGGTCGTTCCCACCGCCGGGGCGGGGCTTGCGAGAATCGGCACGTGAGCAGCGACACCGCACCCCAGAACAGCCAGTCCGCGGCTCGGCCGCGCGTGTTGTCCGGCATCCAGCCGACCGCCGATTCGTTCCACCTCGGCAACTACCTGGGCGCCCTGCGGGAGTGGGTCGCCATGCAGGACACCCACGAGACCTTCTACAGCGTCGTCGACCTGCACGCCATCACCGTCGAGCAGGACCCGGCGCAGCTGCGCCAGCGCACGCGGCTGTCCGCCGCCCAGCTGCTCGCGCTCGGCATCGACCCGGACCGCTCCACGCTGTTCGTGCAGAGCCACGTCCCGGAGCACGCCCAGCTCAGCTGGGTGCTCGAGTGCCTGACCGGCTTCGGCGAGGCCGGTCGGATGACCCAGTTCAAGGACAAGTCCGCCCGGCAGGAGGCCGACCACGTCAGCGTCGGTCTGTTCACCTACCCGGTGCTGCAGGCCGCGGACATCCTGCTCTACCAGGCCGACGCGGTCCCGGTCGGCGAGGACCAGCGCCAGCACCTGGAGCTGACCCGCAACCTCGCGCAGCGGTTCAACTCCCGCTACGGCAACACCTTCACCGTCCCGGCCGCGCACATCCCCAAGGCGACCGCGAAGATCTACGACCTGCAGGACCCGACCTCGAAGATGAGCAAGTCGGTGCCCGCCGGGGTCGTCGAGCTGCTGGAGGCGCCGAAGCGGTCGGCGAAGAAGATCCGCTCCGCGGTCACCGACCTGGAGCGCGAGATCCGCTACGACGTGGACAACAAGCCGGGCATCAGCAACCTGCTGGTGATCTACTCGGCGCTGACCGGCCGCAGCGTCGCCGAGCTGGAGACCGCCTACGAGGGCAAGGGCTACGGCGACCTGAAGAAGGACCTCGGCGAGGTCGTGGTCGAGTTCGTCACGCCGTTCCAGGAGAAGGTCCAGGGCTACCTCGACGACCCGGCGGAGCTGGACAAGGTGCTGCACCGCGGCGCCGAGCGGGCCCGCGAGGTCGCCGCGCAAACGCTGCGCACCGTCTTCGATCGGGTGGGCTTCCTTCCGCCGATGGGCTGATCTGATCAACAGCGGGTAGCCTGCTGCCGTTCGGGGGAAGCCGTTGCGGCGGGAGGTGCACCGTGACCGGGCAGCAGGAGGAGAAGCCGGGACGGTTGGCGCTGCTGCGGCGCAAGCACGCGTGGCTGGACCGGCTGATCCGCGCCTTCGCGCGGTACCAGAAGCAGTACGGCGACTACTACGCCGCGGCGATCACCTACTTCAGCGTGCTCGCGCTGGTCCCGCTGCTGATGATCGCCTTCGCGGCGGCCGGTTTCGTGCTGGCCGGGAACCCCGACCTGCTCGGGCGGCTGCAGGACTCGATCACCTCGGCGGTGCCGAGCCCCGCGATGAGCCAGATGCTGACCGGCATCGTCGACCAGGCGATCCGCCAGGCCGGAGCGGTCGGGGTGATCGGCCTGCTCACCGCGCTGTACTCCGGCCTGGGCTGGATGACCAACCTGCGCGAGGCGCTGACGGCGCAGTGGACGCAGGTGCCGGACCAGCAGCCGATGCTGCGCCGGATGCTCTCCGACCTGCTGTCCCTGATCGGCCTCGGCGCGGCGATGGCGGTCTCGTTCGGCATCAGCGCCCTCGGCGGCCTCGGGCTGCGGCTGTTCGAGCTGGTCGGCATCCAGCACACCGCGGCGGCGGTGTTCACGCTCCGCGTGCTGACCACGGTGCTGTCCCTGACGGCGAGCTGGCTGGTGTTCCTGTGGGTGCTGGCCAGGCTGCCGCGCAAGCCGGTCACCCTGCGCAGCGCGCTGTGGGGCGCCCTGTTCGCCGCGATCGGCTTCGAGCTCCTCAAGCAGGTCGCGGTGATCTACCTGAACAGCGTCACCAGCTCCCCGGCCGGGGCGGCGTTCGGCCCGATACTCGGTCTCCTGGTGTTCGCCAACCTGACCTCGCGCTTCGTCCTGTTCGTGACGGCCTGGACGGCATCGGCCCCGGAGAACATGGAAGTGACCCCGCCGCCCCCGCCCGGCCCGGCGATCATCCGCCCGGTGATCCAGGTCCGAGACCGCGTCGGCGCGCGCACCACGGCGGGCCTGGTGGGTCTGGGAGCCCTGGCCGGGTGGGCCTGGCGCCGCAAGCGCTGAGCATCACCCGGCGATGTCGGCGAGCAGCGCGGCGAGGTCGGCGGGGCGGGAGAGCATCGGCCAGTGCCCGGTCGGCAGGTGGTGCAGGTCGACACCGGCCAGCACCGCGAACGCCGGGTCGCCGCTGTCGATCATGGCCTGCACGTCCTGCGGGGAGAAGGTCGTCGCGATCACCGAACGCGGCACGTCCGGGGTGGGGTCCGGTCGCTGCAAAGACTGCGCGGCGGTGCGGAACGGCTGCGGGGTGCACTTGGTGCGCATGCGGGTGAGCTGCTCGTCGTCGAGCCCGGCGAGGTCCTCGGGGCCGAAGTCGGGGAGCGGGAGGAGCCAGCCGTCGCCGTCGGTCGCGACGCTCTTGCGCCACGCCTCCTGGACCTCCGGCGGGTTGAAGCCGAGCACCGACGCCCCGGCGGGCATCGGGGCGGCGTCCACGTAGACCACGCGCGCGATCCGTTCCGGGCAGCGGTCGCCCACGGCGGTGACCGGCGCGTTCGCGCCGCTGTGCCCGACCAGCACGACGTCCCGCAGGTCGCCGTCCTCGAGGAGCCGCACCAAGTCGGCGATGTGCGCCTCGAGGTCCACCTCGGGGGTCGCTTCGGCGGCGCGGTCGGCGAGACCGGGCAGCGTCACCGGGTGCACTTCGTGCCCGGCCGACCTCAGCTCCCGGGTCACGTCCTCCCAAGCCCAGGCCCCGAGCCAGAAACCGGGCACCAGCACGAACGTCGTCATAGTCGCACTCCTCGTCTGTCCACTTCGCTGCGGCGACGATAGACCCGGTGTCCGACAGGCCCGTCCTGGTTCTGCGTCTACTCGATCAGACCGGCGCGGCGGTACACCGACTCCAAGTAGGCGCGGGCTCCGGCTGCGTCGAGCGGTTCCGGCTGGACCAGCCGGAACATCACCGCGCCGACCACCATGTCGATCAGCACGTCCAGGTCGGCGTCGGCCGCGAGCGAGCCCTCGGCCTGCGCGCGCTCCAGCAGCACCCGGGTGATCTGCCGCCGGGGCACTACGTAGTTCTCCCAGTAGGTCGCCATCAGCTCGGGGTGGCTGACGCTCGCCCCGAAGACGCGGGCGATCATCGCGCGCAGGCGCGGGTCGGCGATCGCCTCGGCCAGCCCGGGCAGGAGCTCCCGGATCAGCGTCGCCAGCGGCACGTCGGCGACGTCGGCCGGTGCCGTTTCGGGGATCTCGTCGCGGGCGGACTCGATCGCGGCGGCCAGCACGGCTTCCTTGGAGTCCCACCGCCGGTAGACGGTGAGCTTGCCGACCCCGGCGCGCTTGGCGATCTGCTCGATGCTGGTGCCCTCGACGCCGCCTTCGATGAACAGGTCCAGCGCGGCCCGGAGGATCGCCCGATCCGCCTCGGGATTCCGCGGCCGTCCACGCGCAGTACCGCCTCTCCGCGATTCATCGTGGTGGTTGCGTTTGGGGGCGATCTTGCGTTTCGGGGTTTCTTGTGGCCGGGTTGCGTCACGGTCCCCTGAGGTGCGGTTGGGTGGGGATGCGTTACTCATCGGCTCTCCCGGTTCGCAGCGTTGTTTCGAGCCAGTGCGCCAGCTCGGCTGCGTTGGTGCCGCGCCAGGCCAGGTGGGCGTCGGGGCGGACCAACCAGATCTCGTCGCGCGGGTGCGCCGGTGTCAGGTGCACGGCGGCGTCTCCGAGCGGAGTGGCGATCTCCTGGTTGGCGAGGACCGCCCAGCGGCCTCGGAGTTCTGCGTGGAGTCGGGTGCGGCGGTTGCCGTTCTGGCACGCCAGGTCCGGGATCCGGTCGCCGGGGCGGGGGCGTGGTCCGCGGCGGGAGCCGAGCGGGCCCTTTCGGTAGTTCACCCACAGCTGCGACGCCAGCCAGGTTCCGCGCCGCTGGACCACGTCGAGGTTGGCCACGCGGGTGAACAGGTTGCGCACCGCTCGGCCGACGACGCCTCCGGCCAGCATGAGCTTGGTGTTCGCCGTGGTGCCGCGCAGGACCTCCTCGGCCAGCGGGCGCCGTTCGGCCTGGTAGGTGTCCAGCAGTGCGGCTTCGGCGCGCCCTTGCAGCACCAGGGCGAGCTTCCACGCGAGGTTCTCGGCGTCGCCGATGCCGGTGTTCATGCCCTGGCCGCCGAACGGGCTGTGGATGTGCGCGGCGTCCCCGGCGAGCAGGACCCGTCCGGCGCGGTAGCTGTCGGCGAGTCGGCGGTGGATGCGGAAGGCCGAGGTCCAGGTGGCCCCGCGCAGGCGCGCGTCGGTCCGGCCGGTGCGCTCGGTGAGCAGTCGGCGCAGCTGCGCCAGGACGTCGTCCTCGACGTGCTCGACGTCGGCCATCAGCCGCCACCGGTCGTCGGTGGCGCTGTGCATCGGCATCGCGATGAACAGCCCGTCCCGGGCGAACCAGCTCGACGAGCCGCTGCGGTCCAGGTCCCAGTCGGCGTCGACGTCGGCGAGCAGCCACTGGTCCACCAGCCGCGCGCCGGGGAAGCCGATGCCGACGAGCTTGCGGACCGCGCTGTGCGCGCCGTCGCAGCCCACCACGTAGTCCGCGTGCGCGGTTTCGCCGGAGATCGTGGCCGTCACGCCGTCGGAGCCCTGCGCCAGGTCGGTGAGCTCGCGGCCCCACTCGACGGTGCCGCCGAGCTCGGCCAGCCGTCGGCGCAGCACGGCCTCCACCTCGGCCTGCGACACCAGCAGCGCGGAGAGCTGGTTGCCCTCGACCTCGCCGAAGCTGACGGTGGCCAGCGGCTTGTCCGCGGCGTGCATGGTGATCCGGATGGCGTGCTGCGCGCGGTCCGGCAGATCGCCGAGCGCGCCCAGCCGGTTCAGCACCTCCACGCCGCGCGCGTGCAGGATGTTCGCCCGCGACGTGGTCGCCGGTTCGGCAGCTCGATCGACGACGCGGACCGGCACGCCGTGCGCTCTCAAGCCGCACGCCAGCGCTAAGCCGGTAGGACCGGCACCCACCACGAGAACGCGCATCGTCCGCTCCAATTAGTTAACGATACGGGGCCGTTAACTAATTGAACCACGGCCGAGGACCGCCCGGTAGTGCTCCGGGATCAGGGGTGGTCGTCGCCGCTGCTGCGCCGCCGCCGGGCCAGAGCCGCCCGGCGCCGCTGCACCGCGATCGCGGCGGCCACCGCGACACCCGCCGCGGCCAGCAGGGCGAGCGGTCCGCCGACCGTGCCGAACGGGGACGAGTCCGTCGGCTGCGCCTGCACCTGGTCCGCCTCCGGCTCGCCGTCCGCGGGCGGTGCCGGGGAGGTGGTGACCAGCTCGCCGACCGGCTCGCCGCCCAGCGCGAAGCCGTAGTCCAGCAGCCGCATGGTCTGCGCGGACTGCCGGACCGGCTGGTTCTCGCCGCGCATCAGCACCGCCACCAGCCGCCGCCCGTCGCGCTCGGCCGCGCCGATGAAGGTGTGCCGGGCGTCGTCGGTGAACCCGGTCTTGCCGCCCAGCCCGCCCGGGTAGGCCCGCAGGACCTGGTTGTCGCTCCAGACCTCCAGCGGCGGGCCGCCCGGCGCGCCCGGCAGGAACGCCTGGTGGGTGCCCGCGATCTTGGCGAACTCGGGTTCCTGCATCGCCACCCGGAAGATGACCGCCAGGTCGTAGGCGGAGGTGCTCATGCCGGGACCGTCCAGCCCGGACGGGGTGGCCGTGCGGGTGTCCAGCGCCCCGAGCGATGCGGCCAGCGCGTTCATCTTGTCGACGGTGGCCGCCACACCGCCCATCTTCATCGCGAGCGCGTGCGCTGCGTCGTTGCCGGACCGCAGGATCAGGCCGGTCAGCACCTCCCGGACCGTGTAGGTGCTGCCCGGGAAGAGGCCGACCCGGCTGCCCTCCTGGTTCGCGTCCTCCTGGGTGGCCACGAGCGTGTCGTCCAGCCGCAGCTCGCGGAGCGCGGTCAGCGCGGTCAGCACCTTGATGGTGGACGCCGGGCGGTGCCGGGCGTGCGGGTCGTGGGCGGCCAGCACCTCACCGGTGTCCAGGTCCGCGAGCACCCAGCTGGCGGCGGTCACCTCGGGCGGCGGTGCGGGCGCGCCGGGCGGGAGGACCGGCCCGCAGCTGCCCAGCTGGTCGCCGCCGACCGGGGTCTCGGGCACCGGCACCGGCTCCGGGGCGGGCTCGCCGGGCGGCGGCACCTCGGAGGTGTCCACCGCCGGTGGCGGCGCGGCGGCGGGGCAGTCCTGCGCGTGCGCGGTGCCGCTCAGGAGCGGGAGCGCGACGCCGAGAGCGCAGAGGGCGATCTTGGTGCGAAGCAGGAGGACCGAACCGCGGGCACTTCGAGGCACACGCAGCAGGCTAGCCAATCCCCGCCCCGCGCGTACCGGCGACGCCCACCCGGACCGGTGGGTGAGGCGGGTTACAGCGGATACTGGCCCCGTGACGATTTCGCGACGTGTTGCGCTGTTCCTGCTGGCCTTCGGCGTGTGGTCCTACCTGCTGTGGCCGAACTTCGTGCGCAACATCTGGAACAGCGACCGCTCCTGGGCCGACGGCTCCCCGACGAGCTACCTGATCGTCCACCTGGTGATCGCGGTGGTCTCCCTGGTCCTGGGCACGATCATCGGAGTCCTCGGCTGGCGAGCCCTCCGAGCAGCCCGCAAGAACACCACCGCCTGACTCACCGCGGGAAGCGGATGTCGCCGCCCTCGGCGCGGCGGCCGCGGTCGTGCTGCCCGGATTTCGGCCGCGAACAGCGGGCCAAAGCAAAACCGGCGCCCACCCCGAGGGGCGAGCGCCGGTTTTTGCGTTGGTGCGCGTCAGCGGCGGCGGAACATCAGGGCCCGCTTGACCTCCTGGATCGCCTTGGTGACCTGGATGCCACGCGGGCAGGCGTCCGTGCAGTTGAAGGTCGTGCGGCAGCGCCACACACCGTCGACGTCGTTGAGGATGTCCAGGCGCTCCTCGGCACCCTCGTCGCGGCTGTCGAAGATGAACCGGTGGGCGTTGACGATCGCCGCCGGGCCGAAGTAGTTCCCGTCCGACCAGTACACCGGGCACGACGTGGTGCACGCCGCGCACAGGATGCACTTGGTGGTGTCGTCGAACCGGGCCCGCTCGGCCACCGACTGGATCCGCTCCCGGGTCGGCTCGTTGCCCGAGGTGATCAGGTACGGCTTGATCGACCGGTACGCCTCGAAGAACGGCTCCATGTCGACGATCAGGTCCTTCTCCACCGGGAGGCCCTTGATCGGCTCGATGGTCAGCGTGGTCTCGCCGCCCTTGGCCAGCAGGTCCTTCATCAGCACCTTGCAGGCCAGCCGGTTGACGCCGTTGATCCGCATCGCGTCGGACCCGCACACGCCGTGCGCGCAGGACCGGCGGAAGCTCAGCGAACCGTCGATGTACCACTTGATGTAGTGCAGCAGGTTCAGCACCCGGTCCGAGGGCAGCGCCGGGATCCGGTAGGACTCCCAGTGCAGGTCCTCGTCGGTCTCCGGGTTGTACCGCAGGATCTTGACGGTCACCATCGTGGCGTCGTCGGGGATCGGCGGTGCGTCGTCCGGGATCTGGTTCGTCTCGGGGGAAGTGGTGGCGGCGGTCATCAGTACTTACGCTCCATCGGCTGGTACCGGGTGACGACGACGGGCTTGTAGTCCAGCCGGATGTCGGCCTGGAAACCGGTCAGCCCCAGCGGGGCGTCCGGGTCCTCCTCCTCCGGCAGCACCTTGTACTGCATGCTGTGCCGCATGAAGTTGACGTCGTCGCGGGCGGTGTAGTCCTCGCGGGCGTGCCCGCCGCGGGACTCCTTGCGGGCCAGCGCGGCGTTGACCAGGGCCTCGGCCAGGTCGAGCAGGAAGCCCAGCTCGATGGCCTCCAGCAGGTCGGAGTTGTACCGCTTGCCCTTGTCGTGCACGGAGATCCGGCCGTAGCGCTCCTTGAGCGCCTGCACGTCCGACAGCGCCGTCTTCAGCGTCTCCTCGGTGCGGTACACCGAGGCGTTGGCGTCCATCGTCTGCTGCAGCTCGGTGCGGATCGTGGCGACCCGCTCGCCGCCGTGCGCGGTGCGCAGGTGGTCGACCATGCCCTCGACGAGCTTGGTCGGGTTCTCCGGCATGTCGACGTGGTCGTGGCCGAGCGCGTACTCCGCGGCGGCGATGCCGGACCGGCGGCCGAACACGTTGATGTCCAGCAGCGAGTTGGTGCCCAGGCGGTTCGAGCCGTGCACCGAGACGCAGGCGCACTCACCGGCGGCGTAGAGGCCGGGGATGATGTTCTCGTTGTCCCGCAGGACCTCGCCCTGCACGTTGGTGGGGATGCCGCCCATCGCGTAGTGCGCGGTCGGGTAGACCGGCACCGGCTCCTCGGTCGGCTCCACGCCCAGGTAGGTGCGGGAGAACTCCATGATGTCCGGGAGCTTCGCCTCGAGCAGATCCTCACCGAGGTGGGTGACGTCGAGCAGCACGTAGTCCTTGTTCGGACCCGCGCCGCGGCCCTCCAGCACCTCCAGGGCCATCGACCGGGCGACGATGTCGCGCGGTGCGAGGTCCTTGATGGTCGGGGCGTAGCGCTCCATGAACCGCTCGCCGTCGGCGTTGCGCAGGATGCCGCCCTCGCCGCGGACGCCCTCGGTGATCAGGATGCCGAGGCCGGCCAGACCGGTCGGGTGGAACTGGTAGAACTCCATGTCCTCCAGCGGCAGGCCCTTGCGGTAGACGATGCCCATCCCGTCACCGGTCAGGGTGTGCGCGTTCGACGTGGTCTTGAAGACCTTGCCGAAACCGCCGGTGGCGAAGATGACCGCCTTGGCGTGGAAGACGTGGATCTCGCCGGTGGCCAGCTCGTAGGCGACGGCGCCGGTGCAGACCTGCTGCCCGTCCGGGCCCTCGCTGAGCATGATGTCCAGGACGTAGAACTCGTTGTAGAACTCCACGCCGTGCTTGACGCAGTTCTGGTACAGCGTCTGCAGGATCATGTGGCCGGTGCGGTCCGCGGCGTAGCAGGCGCGGCGGACCGGGGCCTTGCCGTGGTCGCGGGTGTGGCCGCCGAACCGGCGCTGGTCGATCTTGCCCTCGGGGGTCCGGTTGAACGGCAGCCCCATCTTCTCGAGGTCCAGGACCGCGTCGATGGCCTCCTTCGCCATGATCTCGGCGGCGTCCTGGTCGACCAGGTAGTCACCGCCCTTGATCGTGTCGAAGGTGTGCCACTCCCAGTTGTCCTCCTCGACGTTGGCCAGCGCCGCGCACATGCCGCCCTGGGCGGCACCGGTGTGCGAGCGGGTGGGGTAGAGCTTGGTCAGCACGGCGGTGCGGGTGCGCTGCCCGGATTCGATCGCGGCGCGCATCCCGGCGCCCCCAGCGCCGACGATGACCACGTCGTACTTGTGGAATTGCATGGTCGCCTCCTCGGGCGGCGGCGAGGTCCGGGGTAGGCGACGACCTCGCCGCGATGTGGTCGTCTGCGGCTAGCCGATGTTCGGGTCGAAGGTGAACAGGACGAAGGTGCCCAGACCCACGGTCAGCACGACCGAGACGTACAGCAGCATCTTCAGCCAGAAGCGCGTGCCGTCCTTGCGCGAGTAGTCGTTGATGACGGTACGCAGCCCGTTGCCACCGTGCAGGCCGGCCAGCCACAACATCGTCAGGTCCCAGAACTGCCAGAACGGGGACGACCAGCGGCCCGCGACGAAGGCGAAGTTGATCCGCTGCACGCCACCGTCCAGGAAGAGCATGATCAGCAGGTGGCCCAGCACCAGGAACAGCAGGACCACACCGGACAGCCGCATGAACAACCAGCTGAAGAGCTCGAAGTTGTTGCGGCGGGCGGCCGACCGGGACGGGGTGCGCGGCTTCTCCACGGAAAGCGGTGCGTCGGTGACGGTCATTGCGCTCAACCCCCGAAGAACTCGTTGACCGCGCGGCTGAGCAGGCTGATCGCCGCCGGGATCATCAACACCAACCAGAGCACCACCACGGTCCACAGCATCGGCTTCTGGTACTTGGTGCCCTTCGACCAGAAGTCGACCAGCATCACGCGGATGCCGTTGAACGCGTGGAACAGCACGGCCGCCAGCAGACCCAGCTCGAACAGGATCATCAGCGGGTGCTTGTAGGTCTCGATGGTCGTGTCGTACGCGTTCGGCGAAACCCGGACCAAGGCGGTGTCCAGAACGTGCACGAACAAGAAGAAGAAGGTGAGTACGCCCGTGATCCGGTGGGCGACCCACGACCACATGCCCAGATCGCCGCGGTAGAGACGCCCCTTGGCGCGCGGCGCGGTGGCGCGCTGCGGTGCGTCGGCCGCGGAGGCGGTGGTGCTGGCCATGGTGGAAGGCCTCCAACCTCGCTGGTGGACTGACGGCCCCGTCCGGGAACATGAGCGACCGGCCCCGAGTCGCAGTTGGTCCCAATTGGCATTGGGTGCACGCCCGTCACCGGCCACGAACAGGGGCCTTGACGCATCGGATGCTAGACCCGACCAATCGCCCGGGCCTACTCGCCCGTGCTCTCTGTGATCGACCAGACAAGCACCCGGCTCCGGTTGATCGATGTAGAAATCATTTCGTGACACGCGAGCAATGCCCAAGCAGCAGCGTCAAGACTTAATTTCGAGAGCCACGTCACCGAATGGCGTGCGCTGCGGACCGGACGAACAATTCACCGAGGACGACACCATCGGGTGGAGTTCTGCCGGGACCGCCGCGCCCGGGAACGCCGGGCGCGCGGTCGGGGGACCGCGGCGGGACCAACAGGAAAGGGGAACGGCATGCGGCGGACGCCGATCTGGAGGCGCTCGGGTGCCGGAGGTTCACGAACGGCCACCGCGGTGGCGGTGCTGCTCACCGGCTCGCTGGTGCTCGCCGGTTGCGCGAAGGACGGAGGCGGCGGGGGGAGCAACAACGCCGACGGCCAGGGCTGCCGGCTGAACGCCCCGCCGGCCGCGGCCGCACCGGCCGCGCCGCCGACCCAGCCGCAGGCCCCGCCGGACGCGAAGCAGCTTCGGGTCGGGCTGGCCTTCGACATCGGCGGGCGCGGCGACGCCTCGTTCAACGACGCCTCGGTGGCCGGGCTGGACCGGGCCAAGCAGGAGATGGGCTTCACCGACGTCAAGGAGCTCGACGCCGGTGCGGGCGAGCCCGAGGATGCCAAGCAGACCCGCCTGCGGCAGCTGGCGCGCGAGGGCTACAACCCGGTGATCGCGGTCGGCTACGCCTACGCCGACGCGATCAAGGTCGTGGCGCCGGAGTTCCCCGGCACCAAGTTCGCGATCATCGACGAGCAGGTCGACGGCGTGCCCAACGTCACCTCGCTGGTCTTCGCCGAGGAGCAGGGCTCCTTCCTGGTCGGCGTGATCGCCGCGCACCGGTCGAAGAACTGCCAGGTCGGTTTCGTCGGCGGGGTGGAGACGCCGCTGATCCAGAAGTTCCAGGCCGGGTTCGAGGCGGGCGCCAAGGCCGCCGCGCCGGACATCGAGATCGACAGCAAGTACCTGACCCCGGCCGGTGACTTCAGCGGGTTCCAGGACCCGAACAAGGGCACCGAGGTCGCCACCGGGCAGCTGGAGTCCGGGGCGGACGTGGTCTACCACGCGGCGGGCGCCTCCGGTAAGGGCGTGTTCTCCGCGGTGAAGCAGGCCGGTGCGAAGGCCATCGGGGTGGACTCCGACCAGTACAACCAGCCGACCGTGGCCGAGTACAAGGACGTGATCATCTCGTCCATGCTCAAGCGCGTCGACCTGGCGGTGTACGACTACATCTCCGCCGTCGCCCGCGACGACCTGGGCTCGCTGCCGAAGAAGTTCGACCTGGCCATCGACGGCGTCGGCTACTCCACCTCGGGCGGCATGGTCGACGACCTGGTGCCGGTGGTGGACGCCTACAAGAACGCCATCGCCAACGGCGACATCAAGGTCTCCGACAAGCCGTGACGTTCGCGGTGCGGGGCACCTCCGCGCCGGTTTCGCGCGAAACCGGCGGTCGGCAGGCGGGGGAGGCGGCGATTTCGCGCGAAACCGCCGCCTCCCCCCGCGGCCGGGCGGAGGTGCCCTTCGCGCTTCACCCGGGACGGTGGCGGTTTCGCGCCAAACCGTCCCTCCCGGACCGAAACCGTCCATTGTTGAGCGTCCGTCCGCTTCGCTGCCGCGAGACGACGTCCCCTGGAGCACCATGAACACCGCCACCGAACCGGATCCCGGCGAGCCACCGGCCGTCGAGCTGACCGGCATCACCAAGACCTTCCCCGGCGTGGTCGCCAACTCCGACGTGAACCTGTCGGTGCGCGCCGGCGAGGTGCACGCGCTGTGCGGCGAGAACGGCGCCGGCAAGTCGACGCTGATGAAGATCCTCTACGGCATGCAGGCCCCGGACTCCGGCACGATCCGGGTGCGCGGCGAGGAGGTGCGCCTGCGCACCCCGGCCGAGGCGATCCGGGCCGGGATCGGCATGGTGCACCAGCACTTCATGCTGGCTGACAACCTGACCGTGCTGGAGAACATCGTGCTCGGCGCGGAGGGCGCGCACGGCATCGGTGCGAAGGCCCGCCGCGAGGTGCTGGAGCTGGCGGCCCGGGCGGGCTTCGAGGTGCGCCCGGACGTGCTGGTCGAGCGGCTCGGCGTGGCCGACCGGCAGCGCGTGGAGATCCTCAAGGTGCTCTACCGCGGCGCGCGGATCATCATCCTGGACGAGCCCACGGCGGTGCTCGTGCCGCAGGAGGTCGACGAGCTGTTCGCGACGCTGCGCACCATGCGCGAGCAGGGCTTCACCTTCCTTTTCATCTCGCACAAGCTCGACGAGGTGCGCGCGATCGCCGACACGATCACGGTGCTGCGGCGCGGCACCACCGTCGGCACCGTGCCCACCGGCGAGGTCACCAGCCAGCAGCTGGCCGAGATGATGGTGGGCAGCGAGCTCCCGGTCCCCGAGCGCGGCGAGTCCACGGTGACCGACCGCGAGGTGCTCGTCCTGTCCGGGCTGTCCGCGTCGGAGCAGGACCGCGCGGTGCTGTCCGAGGTCGACCTGGTGGTGCACGCCGGTGAGGTGGTGGGCATCGCCGGGGTGGAGGGCAACGGCCAGACCGAGCTGGTCGAGGCGATCATGGGCATGCGCCCGGTCGACGCGGGCCGGATCACCCTCGGCGACCGCGACCTGACCGGCCTGCCCACCCTGGCCCGCCGGGAGGCCGGGATCGGCTACGTGCCCGAGGACCGGCACCGGCAGGGCCTGCTGCTCACCGAACCGCTCTGGTACAACCGCATCCTCGGTTACCAGACCCGCCGCCCGACCGCCCGCGGCCGGTGGCTGGACCGGCAGGGCGCGAAGGCCGACGCGGCGCGGATCGTCGACCAGTTCGACGTCCGCACCCCCGGCATCGAGGTCGACGCGGCCGCGCTCTCCGGCGGCAACCAGCAGAAGTTCGTGGTGGGCCGGGAGCTCTCCGGCGACCCGAAGCTGCTGATCGCGGCCCACCCGACCCGGGGCGTGGACGTCGGAGCGCAGGCGGGCATCTGGGACCACCTGCGCGCAGCCCGCGCCGAGGGCCTGGCGGTCCTCCTGATCTCAGCCGACCTGGACGAGCTGATCGGCCTCTCCGACACGATCCGGGTGATGTTCCGAGGCCAGCTGGTCGCCGAAGCAGACCCGCGCTCGATAACCCCGGAAGCCCTCGGCGCAGCAATGACCGGAGCCAGGGACGGTGAGGTCGCATGAACAACCCCGTGCCAAGCCGAGTTCTGCGCAACCGCACCTCAGGGGAACGTGACGCAACTCAGCCACGAGAAACCGCGAAACGCGAGATGACCCTCGAACGCAACCACCACTGTGAATCGCGGAGAGGCGGTACAGCATGAACTGGCGTACTCGTCTGCTCCCCGCTGCGCTGGCGATCGTCTTCGCCGTGGTGCTGTGCAGCGCGGTGCTGCTGATCTCCGGGGCCAACCCCGTCGACACCTTGGGCGAGATGATCGCCCAGGTCGGGCGCGGCACGACCGCGGTGGACGTGGTCAACACCGCGGGCAGCTACTACCTGGTGGCCATCGCCGCGGCGATCGGGTTCCAGATGAACCTGCTCAACATCGGCATCGAGGGCCAGTACCGGCTGGGCGCCTGCGTGGCGGCGATCGTCGGCGGTGCGGTCAGCCTGCCGTTCGGGCTGCACGCGGCGCTCGTCGTCGCGGTCGGGGCGGTCGTCGGCGCGCTGTGGTGCGGGATCGCCGCGGTGCTGAAGGTCTACCGCGGGGTGTCCGAGGTGATCTCCACGATCATGCTCAACACCCTGTCCATCGGCCTGATCGCCTACCTGGTGGCCACCTTCGGCGAGATGCGCGGCAACATGCAGGGCACCGCGCGCATCCCGGAGTCCGGCCAGGTGCCGGGGATCCCGCTGGGCGGCGCCGGGACGATGTTCGGGCTGGTGCTGCTGTCGGTGGCGGTGGGCGTCGGGTACGCGGTGCTCGTCGACCGCACCCGCTACGGCTTCCAGCTGCGCGCATCGGGGCTGTCGCCGACCGCCGCGCTGGCGGGCGGGGTGGACTCCAAGCGCATGATCATGTCGGCGATGCTGATCTCCGGCGCCATCGCCGGGGTGGCCGGGCTGCCGGAGATCCTCAGCCGCGACCACACCTTCACCATCAACTTCCCGGCCGGGTACGGCTTCGCGGGCCTGGCCATCGCGCTGCTCGGCCGGAACCACCCGATCGGCATCGCCTTCGGCGCGCTGCTGTGGTCCTTCCTGGACAAGAGCTCGTTGACGCTGGACAACATCGGGGTGCCGAAGGAGATCGTGACCATCCTGCAGGGCACCATCGTGCTCTCCGTGGTGGTGGCCTACGAGCTGGTGCGCCGCCGCGAGCTCGCCGCCGAGCAGCGGCGGGTCGGGCGCGCGCTGGGCACTGCGAGCGAAGCACCGGCCGCCGCCGGGACCGGAGGTGAGCGGGCATGACACCTCTTGTGTCAACCGGAGTCCTGCTCGACCGCACCCAGGGGACCGTGATGCAACCCAGCCATGAGAAACCGCGAAACGCGAGAGCAACGCCCGACGTGACCACCACTGAAAATCGCGGAGAGGCGGGCCGCGCATGACGACCGCGGTGACCGCGGAACCGACGAAGGTCCCGCCGAAGCCCACCCGCCGCCGGATGCCCGGTTGGGCGCGGGTGCTGCTGTGGGTGGCCGTCGCCTTCGCGGCGGTGTCGATCACCTCGTACCAGACGGGGGTGCCGCAGCTGACCTCGTCGGGCACCGTGCAGTCCGCGGTGCGGCTGGGCATCCCGATCCTGCTGGCCGCGCTGGGCGGCCTGTGGGCCGAGCGCGCCGGGGTCATCAACATCGGCCTGGAAGGCATGATGATCCTCGGCACCTGGGGCGGCGCGTGGGCCGGTTACCAGTGGGGACCGGTCGCCGGGCTGGTCGCGGCGGCGGTGTTCGGCGCGCTGGGCGGGCTGGTGCACGCGATCGCGACGGTGACCTTCGGGGTCAACCACATCGTGTCCGGTGTGGCGATCAACCTGCTGGGCGCGGGCATCGCCAAGTACCTCTCGACGCTGGTGTTCGAACCGATCTCGCGGAACCCGCGGGAGTCGCCGCCGGTGCCGAAGTTCGACACCTACTCGGCGCAACCGCTGGGCACCTGGCTGCAGCAGCTGGAGGACCTGCAGCGGGTGGGCATCTCCGACGCCGCGGGCATCCTCGGTGGCCTGGTCACCGAGGTCTCGCCGCTGACCATGCTGGCCTTCCTGCTGGTGCCGGTGAGCTACCTGGTGCTCTGGCGCTCGCCGTTCGGCCTGCGGCTGCGGTCCTGCGGGGAGAACCCGGTGGCGGCGGAATCGCTGGGCGTCAACGTCTACCGGTACAAGTACCTGGCGGTGATCATCTCCGGTGCGCTGGCCGGGATCGGCGGCGCGGCCCTGATCCTCAACCCCGGTCAGGCGGGCTACCTGGAGGGCCAGACCAACAACCGCGGCTACATCGGCCTGGCGGCGATGATCTTCGGCAACTGGCGCCCGGGCGGCCTGCTCGGCGGTGCGGCCCTGTTCGGCTACTCCGACGGCCTCCAGCTGCGCAGCGGCGAGACCAGCGTGCACGCCCTGTTCTACGGCGCGACCCTGCTGCTCGTGGTGGTCGCAGCGGTCCAGGTGTGGCGGCGCAGCTGGTTCGCGGCGGGCCTCGCGCTGGTCGCGGCCGCGGTGATGTACGCGGTGTACTGGTACACCGACGAGCTCCCCACGGAGCTCACGGCGTACACCCCGCACCTGGTGACGCTGGTGGTCCTCGGCGTGGCCTCGCAACGCCTGCGACCACCGGCGGCGAACGGCCTGCAGTACCGCAGAGGAGCGGACTAGTGACCACAGTGGACTGGGGAGCGCTGCGCGCGGCGGCCGTCGAGGCCGCCGCCCGGGCGTACTGCCCGTACTCGAAGCTCCAGGTCGGAGCGGCAGCCCTGTGCGACGACGGCCGCATCGTGACCGGCTGCAACGTGGAGAACGCCTCCTACGGCATCACCCTCTGCGCCGAGTGCACGATGGCGGGCCAACTCCACCTGACCGGAGGAGGCCGCTTCGCAGCGGTGGCCTGCAGGAGCGGAGCAGGTGACCTCCTGATGCCCTGCGGCCGCTGCCGCCAGATCCTCCAAGAACTCGGCGGCCCGGACTGCCTCCTCGACACACCCCGAGGAATCCTCCCCATGACAGAAGTCCTCCCAGACGCCTTCGAGCTCTGAAAAGCCAACAGCGGTTTGGAGGCGACGATGCATTCTGCGGTTGATGTGATTCGGGTGAAGCGGGACGGCGGGCGGCTCAGCGACGAGCAGATCGACTGGGTCGTCGACGCCTACACGCGCGGGCAGGTCGCGGACGAGCAGATGGCTTCGCTGGCGATGGCGATCCTGCTGCGCGGCATGACGTCGGAGGAGACCGCGCGGTGGACGGCGGCGATGGTCGCCTCCGGCGAGGTGTTAGCGCTCGACTCGGTCCGGAAGCCCACTGTGGACAAGCACTCCACCGGCGGCGTCGGGGACAAGATCACCCTGCCGCTCACGCCGCTGGTCGCCGCGTGCGGTGCTGCCGTGCCGCAGCTGTCCGGGCGCGGGCTGGGGCACACCGGCGGGACGCTGGACAAGCTGGAGTCCATCCCCGGCTGGCGGGCGCAGCTCTCCGACGAGGAGATACGCGCGCAGCTGGACGAAGTCGGGGCGGTGGTGTGCGCGGCGACGGAAGGCCTGGCACCGGCCGACCGGAAGCTGTACGCGCTGCGGGACGTGACGGGCACGGTCGAGTCGATCCCGCTGATCGCCAGCTCGATCATGAGCAAGAAGATCGCCGAGGGCGTGCAGTCGCTGGTGCTGGACGTCAAGTGCGGCTCCGGCGCGTTCATGAAGGACCTCGACCGGGCGCGGGAGCTGGCCACCGCGCTGGTGGACATCGGCACCGCCAGCGGCCTGCGCACCAGCGCGCTGATCACCGACATGTCCGTCCCGCTGGGACGTGCGGTCGGCAACGCGCTGGAGGTCGCCGAGGCGGTGGACGTGCTGCGCGGCGGCGGTCCGCCGGACGTCGTGGAGCTGACCCTGGCGCTGGCCCGCGAGATGCTCGACCACGCGGGTCTGTCCGATGTGGACCCTGCGGAGGTCCTCGCGGACGGGCGCGCCTACGACTCCTGGCGACGCATGATCAAGGCCCAGGGAGGAGATCCGGAGGCGGAACTGCCTCGGGCGAGGCACATCGACGTCGTCACCGCGCCGGAGGACGGCGTGCTGACCGAGCTCGACGCGTTCGCCGTCGGCATCGCGGCCTGGCGGTTGGGAGCTGGGCGAGCCCGCAAGGAGGACGACGTCGAGCACGCCGCCGGAGTGCTGTGCCTGGCGAAACCAGGCGACCGCGTCACCGCGGGCCAACCGCTGCTGGAGCTGCACACCGACCGGCCGGAAACCGTCCCGGGGGCGGGCGAAGCACTGCAGGGCGCATACGAGATCAGCGGCGCCGACCGGAGGTCGACGCCGCTGATCCTGGATCGAGTGGCCGCTAGCAGCTGACCGAGCTGGCGCGGCGGTCCGGGGCTACCGGCACCGCCGCGCGGGGGACTCAGGCGCTTTCGGCGGTGAAGTCGTCTTCGCCGTCGGTGATCGCCTTGTCGGTCGTGTCGCGCTTGGCGCTCTTGGAGCGGCCGCGGCGCTGCTGGCGCGGGAGCGTGGTGGGCGGCGGCGGGGCCGACGGGGCGCTGCCACCGAGGATCAGCTCCGCGAAGGTCGCCATGGCCTCGTCGAGCTGCCCGGCGTGGCGCCGCTCGCTCTCCTCGTTGGCCTCGCGCACCAGGGCGTTCAGCGCCTCGCTGTCCGGGCGCGACGCGAGCGTGCCGGACAGCTGCGACAGGTTCTTCGACAGCGTGCCGCCGAGGTCGCCGAGACCGGTCTTGACGCCCTCCTCGACGGTTTCGAGGCGGTTGGTGAAGCCCTGCTCGACGGTGTCGATCCGGGTGTTGACGTTGTCCTCGACCTGGTCGAGGCGGGAGGACACCTGGTCCAGCCGGTTGGTGAGCTGCTCCAGCCGGTCGGCCAGCTTGTCCAGCTTGTCGGTCGGGTCCACCGCGGGGCGGGCCGCGAGCTGGTCCAGCTTGGCGTCGAGCTGGTCGCGGGTTCCGGCCACGGCGTCGGCGAGCGTGTTCTGCGCGCTGCCGGTGGACTCGGCGACCGCGCGCTGCAGGGCCTCGCGGGTGCCGTCGAGGTGCTCGTGCACGCCCTCGTCGATCTCGGCGAAGCGGCCGCGCAGGCTGGTCTCCAGGGAGTCGATGCGCTCGCGCACCGGGCCGTGCACCGTCGCGGGCAGCGACTCCAGGCGGCCGTCCTGCTTGTCCAGGTGCTGGCCGAGCTCGTCCAAGCGCTTGTGGATGTGGCCGAGCTTGTCCTCCAGGCCGTCCATCCGGCCGACCACGCCGTCCATCCGCCCGGACACCCCGTCGAGGCGGCCGTCGAGCTGGGCGAAGGGCTTGGCCAGCTTGTCCACCAGGCCGTCGACCGCGCCCTTGAGCTCGACCAGCGCACCGTCGTGCGCCTCGAGCTTGGCCAGCGCTTCGTCGAGTCGTTCGGCGAGCACGCTGACTTCGGTGCGGTCCGGCAGCTCGGACAATCGTTTCCGCACGGAACCCAGCGACTCCAGCGGGGAGAGCCGGGCGTGGATCTCGTCCAGGGCGTCGAAGATCTGCTGTTGTTCGCTCTCGCGGATCTCAGCCGCACGCGTGAGCATGTTCCGCATGCGGTCGAACGACATGTTCTCGGTCACGGCTAGGGGCGTCCTTCGTCGAGGGGAGGTGAGGACTCACCGAGCCTAGCCACTCACTCCGCGCGTTCCCAGGCACCCCCCGATACATTGCGTGATTGCCCATCGGAGGATGGCTCCATTCGGAGCAGCATTGTTCGACTGAAAAGTCCAGCCGACTCGCCGCTGATTGCTTTAAGCGTTGTGTTTGGGTCCATCCGGGTGAGTTTTGCGGGACGCCCGTCCTGCTCGGCAACCGTCGGAAACCTCGAGTTCCCGAAGTTTTCGCAGGGTTTTCGCTGGTAGCTGTGCGTGAGGTGGTCATCGGCGCCCTGTAACGTGGATGCATGTCGACTCCGGTGAACCTGAACACCATCCGGCAGGCGCCCAAGGTGCTGCTGCACGACCACCTCGACGGTGGGCTGCGGCCGCAGACCGTGATCGATCTGGCGCAGGCTGCCGGGTATTCCGAACTGCCCCACGAGGACGCCGCTGAGCTGGGAAATTGGTTCCGGGAGGCGGCGGATTCCGGGTCGCTGGAGCGGTACTTGGAGACCTTCGCGCACACCGTGGCGGTGATGCAGACCGAGGAGGCGCTGGCCCGGGTCGCGGCGGAGTGCGTCGAGGACCTGGCCGCGGACGGCGTGGTGTACGCCGAGGTCCGCTACGCCCCGGAGCTCTTCCAGGACGGCGGGCTGACGCTCGACCAGATCGTGCAGGCGGTCCAGGACGGGTTCCGGGAAGGGGAGCGGCGGGTCGCGGCCGCCGGAAAACGTATCCGAATCGGTACCTTGCTGTGCGCGATGCGGCAGAATGCGCGGTCAACGGAAATCGCCGAGCTCGCGGTCCGCTACCGGGATGCCGAAGTCGTCGGCTTCGACATCGCCGGACCGGAAGCCGGATTCCCGCCCACCCGGAACCTGGACGCGTTCGAATACCTCCGCCAGCAGAACGCGCATTTCACGATTCACGCTGGTGAGGCGTTCGGGCTCCCGTCGATCTGGGAGGCCATCCAGCACTGCGGCGCGGAACGGCTCGGGCACGGCGTCCGCATCGTCGACGACATCAAGGTCGACGAGGACGGCTCGGTGCACCTGGGGCGGTTGGCGTCCTACGTGCGGGACCGGCGGATCCCGCTGGAGATGTGCCCGTCGTCGAACCTGCAGACCGGTGCCGCCCGGTCGATGGCCGAGCACCCCATCGGCCTGCTGGCCAAGCTCCGCTTCCGGGTCACGGTGAACACCGACAACCGGTTGATGAGCCACTGCTCGATGTCGGGCGAGTTCGCCGCGCTGCACGAGGCCTTCGGCTACGGCTGGGAGGACATGCAGTGGTTCACGGTGAACGCGATGAAGTCGTCGTTCATCGGCTTCGACGAGCGGTTGGAGCTGATCAACGACGTGATCAAGCCCGGCTACGCGGCGCTGCTGGGCTGATCGGCGCGCCGCATGCCGCCCCGGAGGGGCTGCGCGAGCGGCGGTGGCGTTGGATACTGCCAGACCTGAGTGCGACTCACGTATGGCGCGAGGACAGCGGCGCCGCGCATTGCCGGGAGGGAACGGTGGCACGGGGTGGCGAACCAACGCTGATCACGTCGGTGCAGCGAGCCCTTCGGTTGCTGGAGGCGGTCAGCGAACAGCCCGCCGGGACCACGGCGAAGCACCTGTCCAGGCGCACCGGGATCGCCTTGCCGACCACCTACCACCTGCTGCGCACCCTGGTGCACGAGGGCTACCTCGAGAAGCTCGACGACGGCGCGTTCATCATCGGCGAGCAGGTCGCCGGGCTGCATTCGGCTGCGCAGGGCCAGGGCCTGCGCAGCCGGATCCGCTCGGTGATGACCGAGCTCCGCGACGACCTGAACGCGGCGGTCTACCTCGCCCGGTACGACGACGGCGAGGTGGTGGTGACCGACATCGTCGACAGCCCGCGCACGCCGCGGGTGGACACGTGGGCGGACTTCAAGGAGGCCGCGCACGCCACGGCGATCGGCAAGTGCCTGCTGTCCGGGCTGAGCCGGGCCGAACGCGCGGACCACTTCGACCGCTACCCGCCCGCGGACCTCACCCCGCGCACGATCACCCGGATCCGCGACCTGATCGACGGCCCGGAGCACCCGGTGGTCACCGACTCCGAGGAGTACTCGCTGGGCACGGCGTGCATGGCCGCGCCGGTCCTGGGCACCGGTTCGCCGATGACGCTGGCGATCTCGTTCCCGGCCCGCAAGCTCACCGGCACCGGCGCCTTCGTGCCGCCGCTGTGCGCGGCCGCCGGGGAGATCTCCAGAACGCTCGCGCTCTCCGGCGACTTTCCCACTGCTGGGTGACTTTCGCGAGTGGACACCCGCTTCACCTGCGATCAATCACTATCTGAAATATTCCATCTTGTTCGATGCCAGCGGCTTCGCGAACATCTTTCGCAGCGGGGGCGTATTCGGTGAGGGGCGTCAACCCCTCGGCGACGTCCCTCACCGGTGCAAAGGCTGAGGGGAACCATGTACGCGGGCGACGACGGAACTCTGCTCGAAGCGGTTCGATCCGGGTCGTCCGAGGCGTTCGCCGAGCTGTACGACCGGCACCGCACGGCGGCGCGGACGATGGCCAAGCAGGTCGCACCGACTCCGGCCGATGTGGACGATCTGGTGGCCGAGGCGTTCGCGAACGTCCTGGACGTCCTGCGGCGCGGTGGCGGACCGGACACGGCGTTCCGCGCCTACCTGCTCACCACCATCCGGAACCTGGCCGCGGCGGCGAGCAGCCGCGATCGCCGGGTGCACCTGGCCGCCGAGCTGGACGGCTTCTGCCCGGACGAGTACCTGCCGTTCGTCGACCCGGCGGTGGCGGAGCTGGAGCGGAACCTGGTCAAGCAGGCCTTCACCCGCCTCCCGCGCCGCTGGCGCCACGTCCTCTGGTACGTGGAGGTCGAGAACCAGACCCCGGCCGAGGTCGGCAAGCGCTTCGGGATCAGCCGCAACAGCGCGGCAGCGCTGGCCTACCGGGCCCGCAAGGGCCTCCGGGAGGCCTACACCCAGGTCTGCCGCGGCGAACCCGCCCAACGCCGCCTCGCAGCCCCCGGACAACTCCTCGCCGTGGCCTGACCACGCCGACCGCGCTCGGGGACGAGCCCTTGAGGCCCCTCTGCGGGCCGAGATCGCTTCGGGAGACCGCGAGTTCCATTGAAATCGAAGATGCGATTTCCATTGAACTTGTTCATCCTGTCCGTGGACCGCAGCCGCGAAGAGCGAACGGCACCGGCCGTCAGGTGCCGCATGCGCCGCCAGGCGCATAACCCACCCTCGCAACTCGCACCGCCGCGGGTTCACGGTGCCCACCCCTCCGGGGTTCCTTCCGGCGAGGACGGCCCTGACGCCGTATATCGGGCCATACATCAGTCAGGGCACCCGGAGTCCAGGCGGGCGCTGAGGTTCCGCCACGTGCACCGCCGCGCAGAACCAGGTTGGAAAAACCTCAATGGAACTCGTGCGGAGAGGTGCGCTCAGTGGGTGCGGAAGCGGTCCTCCAGGGCTTCCACGAGCTTGCGCCAGGCTTCGACCTCGGTGTCGAAGGGGCCGCTCGGGGGCAGGCGGTTCGGGCTGGGGCGGAGGATGAAGGAGACCAGCCAGCCGAGCCGCTCCGAGGGCTGGAGGGCCTTCTCCACGCTGTTGTCGTCCGCCCAGGCCGCCGCGTCCATCAGCAGCTCCTCGGCCAGGTCCAGCTGTGTCGGGTCCACTTCGGACGGTCCGCCGCCCAGGTCGGCGTCCAGCCCGGTCAGCACGTAGGTGTTGTCGTCGTCGACCTCGACGTCGAGCTCACCTGCGGTCGCCTTCTCCCGCACCTGCGCCCAGGTCGAGACCCGCTCCAGGTCGGTCCCGGCCACCGCTTCGTCGTCGGCGACGAACCGGGCCAGCGCGCGGGGGCTGGGGAACACGTCGATCTTCCCATCGCTGCCGAGGAAGACCGGGTCGTCGTCGAGGTAGCAGCGCAGCGAGTAGTGGTCGCCGGTGCTGGTGATGATGCGGATCGGGTCGATCCCGACCTCGCCCCAGAACCCGAGGTCGACCTCCTCGATCTCGTCCACGTCGGACTCGTCGGCGGTGCCCGCGGCGTCCTCGGCGTCGGCCTCCAGCGCCTCGGCCAGCTCGGCCTCGGCGGTGGCGACCGCGTCGGCCGGGACCTCCGGGGTGGTGACCACGGCGTCGATGGCGTCCAGCAGCTCGTCCCAGCGCTCCACGACGACCTTGCACAGCTCGGTCCAGCGGCGCTGGCCGTCCTTGCCGGTGAAGGCGAAGGTGCCCTGGTCGAGCAGGGCGAAGCCGTCGGCGGAGTCCAGGACGTCGTGCACCGCGTCCAGCTCGCAGACGTCGGCCAGCGAGCGGGCGATCTCGACGATGTCGGCGAGCTCGCCGACGGTCCAGGTGTCCAGCGGCTCGGCCACCAGCTCCGGCACCCCGACCAGGTCGTACTGGTGGTCCTCGTCCGGGCTCAGGTCCTCGGCGGCGAGCTGGGGCACCACGTGCCACGCCGGGTGGTCGTCGAGGTCGTGCTCCTCGGCGGTGCGCACGAACGCCGCCAGGTGAGCGGGGTCGGGGAACGCGTAGAGGTCGTCCTCGTGCCCGAGGAACGCCTCCCACTCCTCGCCGTCCTCGCGCCACCGCGGCGCCCACAGGGTGACGACGTCGCCCTGCGGCAGCCCGAGCTCGATGGGGACGATGTCCTGCGCCATCTCTCTACCTCCGGTCACCGAACCAGACCTCGCGGAAGCCTACGGGTTGCCCGTTCGCAGCGTGTTCCCCGGTCCAGCTGTCACCGTATCGAGTCCGGCGCGTGCAACGGTCGACGGAACAATTCGTAACGATCAGTCGTCGGGGTGGTGATCGCGTCCCAACGGCGTTGGGCTGTTCGGCTCAGCGGTGGCCCCGTCGGGGGCGAGGTCACCTTTGGCGGTACCCCTGCGCGGGCTTCCCGGCGATCATGAACGGAATGGATGTCACGGAGCTGTGGACCGAGATCGTGCGCTGGCTTTCGGAGCACGCACCGGTCACCGCAGCGGCCCTGCGCCCACCCGTGCCACCCCCGGACCTGGCCGAGCTGGAGGCGGAGTTCGCCGTCGAGCTGCCCGCGGAACTGCGCGAGCTGTGGTTGTGCTGCGGGGGCACCGACGCGAACGTGCTCGCCGACGTCCTGCCGCCGTTCTACACGCCGTACAGCGCGGCCGAAGCGCTCCAGGCGTGGCGCGACCACCGCAAGCACTGGGCCGCGCAGTGGGAGCGCCCGGCCTGCGACTACTACGCGGGCTCACCGGGATCGAGCTTCCACCCGGCCTGGATCCCGATCGCCGGTGACGGTTTCGCCGACGAGCTGGTGGTGGACCTGCGCCCGGGACCGCTGCGCGGCTGCGTCCTGGAGTGGGAGCAGGAGGCCGCGCAGGTGCTCCGCCCCGAGTGGAAGGGCGTCGCGGCGATGCTCCTCGACGTCCGCCGCGCCCTGACCGAAGGGGTCCCGGCGGGGCACAGCTACCCGACGGTCACCGAGGACGGCCGCCTCGACTGGCAGATCCGCTGACCCACCCGGCCTTCGCCGCCGGCCGCACGACCGCTTCCGCCGCTTCCAGCGCAGCGAGCAAGCGCCGCGCCTGCTCCGGTCCCAGGCCGGGGGCGGGCTTCGCCGGTGGTTTCCCGCTCGCCAGCGCGTCGGTGCAGGCCGCGCGGATCCACTCGGACAAGGTCGTACCGCTGGCCTCGACCGCGGCGCGGATCGCGAGGGCCTCGTTCTGCGGGAGGCGGAAGGACATCGTGATGCTGAGCGGGCGAGCGACGGTCACCTCCACTTCCTCCCCGTCCAGCGCGGGGTCGTCGCGGTTGGCGTGGTGGAAGTCGGCCAACCCGGCGTCGGTCGTTGAGGTAGTGCAGCGCAAGGGTTCTTTTCCGGGTGGGCGATACCTTCGCGTCGCCCACTAGTTTGCGACACCTACTAGTTGGTGTTACGTTGTCGGCATGGCGGACAGGACGATCTCGGGGCGGCAGGCGCAGTGGTTGCGCGGCGTGCTCGACCTCGCCGTGCTGGCGTTGCTGGCCGAGGGCGGCGAGGGCTACGGGTACACGCTGCTGCAGCGGTTGGCCGAGGCCGGTTTGCCGGGGATGAAGGCCGGGACGCTGTACCCGCTGCTCAACCGGCTCGCGGCCGACGGGCTGCTGAGCGCCGAGTGGCGGGCTGGGGAAGGCGGACCCGGGCGGAAGTTCTTCGCGCTCACCGACGAGGGGCGCGCGGTGCTCGCCGAGCAGGGGCCGAAGTGGGTCGAGTTCGCGAAGAACTCGATCTCCGTAGTGGAACGAGGGGTGCAGTCGTGATGACGTTGGACGCGAAGTACCGGGACGAGCTGCTGCTCGCGCTGCGGTTGCACGAGATCTCCGGCGAGCGCGTCGGCGAGGTGCTCGCCGAGGTCGAGGCGCACGTGCGGGAGACCGGGGAGGACCCGGTGGAGGCCTTCGGCAGCCCCCGGGAGTACGCGGCGCAGGTCGCCGAGCAGCTGGACAGCAGCACCGGCAAGCGCTCGTCGCTGGAGATCGCGATCAGCGCGCTGGCCACCGCGGCGCTGGTCATGTTCGGCTCGGACTTCCTGCTGGACGCGCTGTTCGAGAGCTCGGACGTGGTGGCTTACACGCTGAAGGACACCGTCGCCCTGGTGTCCCTGCTGGTGCTGATCGTCGCCGGGGTGATGCTGGCGTTCAAGGCCTACACCGCGAGGCGGGGGAACAAGGTCTACGGGGGCGCGGCGATCGGGGCGTTCGCGCTGGGGATCTTGGCGCAGTTCGCCTCCGCCCGGCTCTTCGACGACGTGGCGCCGCTGTACGAGCTGCCGCGCTGGGCCGCGGTCGTGCTCGGGGTCGTGGCGCTGGCGGGGGCCGTCACGCTCCTGGTGCGGGCGATGCGCCGGGGTCGGGTGGTGTACCCGGAGGTCGGCTGATCCCGCGATTTCCCTTGAAATCGGACCTTCGACTTCAAGGGAAATCGCACTCCACCGGCGTGTCGGGCCACGACACGCCGGTGGTCGCCGGGCGACTCCGCAATTTCAATGGAAATCAGACCTCCGATTTCCATTGAAATTGTTCATCCTGCCCGTGGACCGCAGCTGCGAAGGGCGACCGGCACCGGTCGGCCGGTGTCGCATGCGCCGCAGGCGCATAGCCCACCCTCGCAGCTCGCACCGCCGCGGGTTCTCAGCGTTCGCCTGGCGAGGACGGCCCTGACGCCGCGTATCGGTCATACATAAGTCAGGGACCCCGGAGTCCAGGCGGGCGCTGAGGTTCCGCCACCGGCACCGCCACTCAGAACGAGGTTGGAAAAACCTCATTGAAATCGCGGGACCGGGGGCGTCAGGTGCCGACGGGGTGCCAGACGGTCTTGACCTCGGTGAAGGCGCGGAGGCGCTGGATGTCCGGCTCGCGCGTCCAGTCCGGCTCGCCGCCGCGCACCGGGAGCACCCGCTTCACCGTGTTCGCCGCGGTGCGGGCCAGCTCGGCGCGCAGGTCCTCCGGGGCGCCGGTCGGGTCCAGGGCGTTGACGTCGGCGTGCGAGGCCAGCCAGGGGCCGAGCTCGGCGGCCCGTCCGGTGAGGACGTTGACCACGCCGCCGGGCACGTCCGAGGTGGCCAGCACCTCGGCGAAGGTCACCGCGGGCAGCGGCCGCTCCGCGCTGGCCACCAGCACGCAGGTGTTCCCGGCCGCGAGCACCGGCGCCACCACGCTGATCAGGCCGAGCAGCGCGGAGTCCTGCGGGGCGAGCACGCCGACCACGCCGGTCGGCTCCGGGACGCTGAACGAGAAGTACGGCCCGGCCACCGGGTTCGCCGCGCCGAGCACCATCGAGATCTTGTCCGTCCAGCCCGCGTACCAGACCACGCGGTCGATCGCGGTGTCCACGACGGTGTTCGCCCGCTCGGCGGACAGGCCCTCGGCGGCGGCGATCTCGGCGGCGAACTGGTCGCGCCGCCCCTCCATCACCTCGGCGACCCGGAACAGCACCTGGCCCCGGTTGTAGGCCGTCGCGCCCGACCAGCCGGGGAACGCCTTGCGCGCGGCGGCGACCGCGTCGCGGACGTCCTTGCGGGACGCGTGCGCGGCGTTGGCCAGGAACTCGCCGTCCGCGCCGCGCACCGGGTAGACCCGGCCGGACTCCGAGCGCGGGAACGATCCGCCGATGTAGAGCTTGTAGGTCTTGGCCACGGCCAGCCGCTCCGGGGTGTCAGACATCGAGGTACGCCTCCAAACCGGCCCGGCCGCCCTCGCGGCCGAACCCGGACTCCTGGTAGCCGCCGAAGGGGGCGGTCGGGTCGAAGCGGTTGAAGGTGTTGGCCCACACCACCCCGGCGCGCAGCTGCTGCGCCGCCCACAGGATCCGCGACCCCTTCTCGGACCAGATCCCGGCGGACAGGCCGTACGGGGTGTTGTTCGCCTTGGCGATCGCCTCGGCCGGGGTGCGGAAGGTCAGCACCGACAGCACCGGGCCGAAGATCTCCTCGCGGGCGATCCGCATCGACTGCTGCACGTCGGAGAACACCGTGGGGGAGAAGAAGAACCCGCGCTCCGGCAGCGGGCACGGGCTGGTCCAGCGCCGCGCGCCCTCGACGTCCCCGCTGTCGGCCAGCTCGGTGATCCTGGCCAGCTGCTCGGCGGAGTTGATCGCGCCGACGTCGGTGTTCTTGTCCAGCGGGTCGCCGACCCGCAGCGTCCGCACCCGCGCCCGCAGCTTCTCCAGCAGCTCCTCGGCGATCGACTCCTGCACCAGCAGCCGCGAGCCCGCGCAGCAGACGTGGCCCTGGTTGAAGAAGATGCCGTTCACGATGCCCTCGACGGCCTGGTCCAGCGGGGCGTCGTCGAACACGATGTTGGCGGCCTTGCCGCCGAGCTCCAGGGTCAGCTTCTTGCCGGTGCCCGCGACGGTGCGCTGGATCTGCTTGCCGACCTCGGTCGAGCCGGTGAACGCGACCTTGTCGACGCCGGGGTGGGCGACCAGCGCGGCGCCGACGTCCCCGGCGCCGGGGACGATGTTCACCACGCCCGGCGGCAGCCCGGCCTGCTGGCAGATCTCGGCGAACACCAGCGCGCTCAGCGGGGTGGTCTCGGCGGGCTTGAGCACCACGGTGTTGCCGCAGGCCAGCGCCGGGGCGATCTTCCAGGCCAGCATCAGCAGCGGGAAGTTCCACGGGATGACCTGCCCGGCCACGCCGAGCGGCCGCGGGTCCGGGCCGTACCCGGCGTAAGCGAGCTTGTCCGCCCAGCCCGCGTGGTGGAAGAAGTGCGCCGCGGCGGTCGGGATGTCGGCGTCCCGGGACTCCTTGATGGGCTTGCCGTTGTCCAGCGTCTCCAGCACCGCGAGCTCGCGGCCGCGCTCCTGGATCAGCCGGGCGATGCGGAACAGGTACTTCGCGCGCTCGGTGCCCGGCATCCGCGACCAGGTCTGCTCGAAGGCGCGCCGCGCCGCCCGCACTGCGGTGTCCACATCGGACTCGTCGGCGCTGCCGACCTCGGCGAGCACCTCCTCGGTGGCCGGGTTGATGCTCTTGAGCGGCTCGCCCCCGCCGTCGGTGAACTCGCCGTCGACGAACATCCGGTAGCTGGGCTTGAGGTTCGCGATGTCCCGCGACTCCGGGGCGGGTGCGTACTCCCAGGGGCTTTCGGTCATCAGTCCACCGCCACGTGGTCGGGGCCGCTGTAGTGGCCGTCGAGCTGGGTGCGTCGCTGCATCAGCAGGTCGTTGAGCAGGCTGGACGCGCCGAAGCGGAACAGGTCCGGGGTGAGCCACTCCGGACCGGCGACCTCGTGCACGGCCACCAGGTAGCGGATCGCGTCCTTGGTGTTGCGGATCCCGCCCGCCGGTTTGACCCCGCGCAGCTCGCCGGTGGCGTCGCGCCAGTCGCGGACCGCCTGCAGCATCAGGTGCGTCACGGGCAGGGTCGCGGCCGGGGCGACCTTGCCGGTGGAGGTCTTGATGAAGTCGCCCCCGGCCAGCAGCGCCAGCCAGGACGCCCGGCGCACGTTGTCGAGGGTGGCGAGCTCGCCGGTCTCCAGGATCACCTTCAGGTGCGCCTCGCCGCAGGCCGCCTTGACGGCCTGGATCTCCTCGAAGACCTGCCCGTACCTGCCGGACAGGAACGCGCCGCGGTCGATCACCATGTCGATCTCGTCGGCCCCGGCGGCGACCGCGAACTCCACGTCGGCGAGCTTGACCGCGCGCGCCGCGCGGCCCGACGGGAACGCGGTGGCGACCGAGGCGACGTGGATGCCGGTGCCGTCCAGCTCCCGCACCGCGGTGGCGGCGAGGTCGGAGTACACGCAGACGGCGGCGACCGGCGGGGTGTCCGGCCGCTCGGGGTCGGGGCGCCGGGCCTTGGCGCACAGCGCGCGCACCTTGCCCTCGGTGTCGGCGCCCTCCAGCGTGGTCAGGTCGACCATCGAGATCGCGGTGTCGATCGCCCAGCGCTTGGCGTCCTTCTTGATGCTCCGCGTCGCGAGCCCGGCGGCCCGCTGCTCCAGCCCGACCTGGTCGACACCGGGCAGGCCGTGCAGGAACCGCCGCAGCGACCGGTCATCCCGGACCGCGTCGGCGAGCTCGGACGAAGTCGGCGACTGTGCCATGCCCGGAGTCTAAGCGGCCCGCCCACCGCGCCGCCGGGCCTGGAGTGATCACGCCAGCTGACCGGGGACCGGCATACTCGGGTGCGCAGTCCGAGGGGAACGGGGTGGGGCGTGCTGATCGGAGAACTGGCGCGGATCAGCGGTGTCGATGCGCGCTTGCTGCGGTACTACGAGGCGCGGGGACTGCTCGAACCCCGGCGGGGAGCGAACGGCTACCGCGAGTACGACGAGAACGCGGTGGTCGTCGTGCGGCAGATCCGCGCCCTGCTCGACGCGGGGCTGTCCACCGGGGTGATCCGGGCGGTGCTGCCGTGCGTCCGCGGTGAGCTCCCGGAGTTCGACTGGTGCGTGGACGTGCGGGAGATCATGGACCGGGAGCTGGCGATCGCCGAGCAGCGGATCGCCGAGCTGCAGCGCAGTCGCAGCGCTCTCGCCGGTTTCCTCGAGAAGTCCTGATTCACGGCGCGACGAGCGGTTCCGCCTCGTACGCCCGGTGCAGCAGCTCCAGGAAGTCCGGTGCGACGGGCACGGTCGTGCCGTCGATCCGGTGCACCGCGACACCCGGCGTCCAGGAGTTCATGACCACCGCCCCGGCCAGCCCCGGGAGATCGGCGGGTCGGATCTCGGCAGTGCGCTGGGGCACGTCCAGCTGCCTGCGGACGATGCCCATCGCGGTTCCGCCCAGCACGTCCGCCTCGGGCCACACCACTGCCTCGCCGTCCCAGAAGGCCAAGTTCCAGATCGACGCCTCGCTGAACCGGCCCCGGCGGTCGAGGAAGGCGGCGTCGTCGAAGCCCTGCGCCACGGCCTGCCGCAGGTAGAAGGTCTTGGCCACCTCGCCGACGTGCTTCAGCTCCGGCAGGGTCCGTTCGTGCTCGACGGTCGCCAGCGACAGCGGACCGGTGGGGCCGGAGGCGGCGGGCGAGGTGCGGATCAGGACGTCGAGCGTCCCGTCGGCCGCGGTGAACTCGCCCGCGGACGAGTAGACGGTGACCAGCAGCGAGTGGTCGGCGGGTGACCCTTCCACGGCTGCCCGCAGGTGGGACCGCACCTGGTCGTCGGGCAGCGCCTGCCCGAACATCGTCAGCGAGGCGTTGCGCAGCCGTTCGAGGTGCAGGTCGAGGCCCCGCACGCCGCCGTCCCGCACCTGAACGGCGGTCATGTGCGCGAACCCCGCGAAGGCGAGCGGCGCCAGCTCCGCAGCGGTGGCTTCCCGGCCGTTGCGGTGCACGACGAAAGCGGACATGAGCGGCTCCTGAGCTCGTGTTTCCCGACTGGATCCGGGAAGGACGCTAGGGCTTCCAACCGGTTGGAAGGTCAACCCGAGGTGGCTCGGATCACGCCAGCGGGCATGCTGGGCCGATGGCGCTGACGAGCATCCCGTGGGACCCGGCTTCGCCGGTTGAAGTGCGCGAACTGCTCGCCGAGGTGGGTGTTCCGTGGTGGTTGGCCGGTGGTTTCGCCGTCGAGCTCGCGCTCGGGCGCTCGCTGCGCGAGCACGGCGACATCGACGTCCTGGTGCTCCGCCGCGATCAGCTGGCCGTGCGGGAAGCCCTGCGCGGGTGGGAGCTTTGGGCGGCGGATCCGCCAGGGGTGCTGCGGCCGTGGCGCAGCGGGGAGGTCCTGCCAGCCGGGGTCTGCGACGTCTGGTGCCGCCCGGCCGCCGACCAGCCGTGGCGGATCCAGGTCGTGCTCGACGAATCCGACGGCGACTGCTGGGTATCGCGGCGCAACCCGCGCGTGCGCCGCGACGTGCGATCGATCGGACGCACCGGTTCGGACGGCATCCCGTACCTGGCACCCGAGATCCTGCAGTTCTACAAGGCGAAGGACGCCCGGCCGAAGGACGAGGTCGACTTCGCCGCGCTGCTGCCGTTGCTCGGTGCCGACCAGCGCCGGTGGCTGGCCGGGGCGATCCGCGACACCTTCGGCGACCACCCGTGGTTGGCGCGCATCGGCTGAATGCGGCGGACCAGATCGAGGGCTCGGTCCTGCTGCACCACGACGGCGTCGGCCACGGCCAGCACTACCACAGCCCCTGCGTGACGGATCACGTCAACGACTCCGTGACGACGCTGCGCACGCCGGAGCCCGACACCACTGCGAACCGCCCCGGCGGCTGACGATCCCCGTCCGGGTCCCGATCTCGGGGAAATGTGGGAACTCTCCCGGAACCGGTCCTCGGAACGGTGGTGATTTCGCGCGAAGTCGCCACATCCCCGACCGGAACCCTGAGGGACCCGATTTCGGCAGAAATCGGGGCGGCGCGAAGGTGAGGGCGCGTACTCGATGGAGGTTCGGTGATTCAACTTCCGAAGGCGTTGTGGTGGGACCACAACGCGCACTACCACCCGTGGTTGCTGCGGCAGGTGCCGCGGCGCATCGCGCGGGCGCTCGACGTCGGGTGCGGGAACGGCGCGTTCGCCCGGCAGCTCGCCGGGAGGGCGGAGCACGTCGACGCGGTGGACGTCTCGGCCGAGATGATCGAGCGCGCCAGCAGCGCGCCGAACCCGACCAACGTCAGGTGGTTGTGCGCAGACCTGCTGGACCCCGAGCTGGCCCTGGACCCCGAGGGATACGACGCGGTGACGGCGATCTCGAGCGTGCACCACATGCCGCTGCGCCCGGCGCTGACCAAGCTCGCCGAGCTGGTGCGGCCGGGCGGAACGCTCGCGGTCGTCGGCCACTACCGCAAGGAGACGGCGGTGGACTTCGCCATGGACGCGGTGACGCTCCCGGCGAACGCGGCGGTCGGTGCCTACAAGGCGGCGCGCGGCCGAGCGGGCAAGCCCAACAACGAGGGCATGCCGATCGAGGACCCGGTGGACACCCTGGCGGAGATCCGCGCGGCAGCGGAGGACATCCTCCCCGGAGCAGCGCTGCAACGCCGCCTCTTCTGGCGCCACACCCTCCTCTGGCGCAAGCCCGGGGCGCGCCCCTGAACAGTCGTGAGTGCGCAACGGCGTTCGAACACCGTTGCGCACTCACGACAGCGGGGGTGGGGCGCGCGGGTCGCCACCGGCTGTGGTGGGACGGGTTCCCCGGTCAGTGCCGGAACGGGCCGGTGATCTCGTAGGTGATGCCGCCGGAGGAGTCGCCGGAGGTGCCGCGCTGGGAGGAGAAGTACAGGCGGTCGCCCGCCGGGTTGAACGCCGGGCCGCACAGCTCCGAGCCGTCCTGGTCGTTCACCCGCACCACCGGGGCGACCACGTCGTCGGGGGTGATGATGCAGATCTCCATGTTGCCGCCGTCCTCGGCGACGTAGAGGTCGCCGAAGGAGCTGCCGGTGATGTTGTCCACGCCGCTCAGGTCACCGTCGCCGTCGTAGGCCAGCTCGAAGGTGTCGTCGGCGGCGTTGAACTGCCACACCCGGTCGTCGCCCTTGGTGGTGAACCAGCACCGGTCGTTGGCGTAGTGGCAGCCTTCGCCGCCGTCGAAGTGCTTGGCCTCGGACACCTGCTCGCGGGTCGGCGTCGCGCCGTCGTCCGGCAGCGGCTCCGGCACCTCCACCCAGGTGGCCTTGCCGGACGTCTCCGACCCGGCGGCCAGGACCTCCAGCACCCCGCCCGCGCCGAGGTCGCCCCAGTTGTTCGGCCGGAAGCGGTAGAAGCAGCCGTCGGGTTCGTCCTCGGTCAGGTAGATGACCTTGCGGACCGGGTCGCAGGCCGCGGCTTCGTGGTTGAACTTGCCCATCGCGTCGCGCCGCACTGCTTCGTCGCGGCCCCACGGGTCGGTCTCGAAGACGTACCCGTACCCGACCTCCTCGCAGGACAACCAGGTGTCCCAAGGGGTTTTGCCGCCCGCGCAGTTGCGCCGGGTGTCGTCCAGGATCCGGTAGGCGTCGGCGATGTTGCCGCTGGCGTCGAAGCGGACCGCGCCGACGCCGCCGCCCGGCTCGATCTCGGAGTTCGACACGTAGATCCACCCGTCGCCGTCGGCGAAGCACGCCCCGCCGTCGGGTGCGTCGTGCCAGGTGTAGGACGTGCCCTCGACGGTCTCGCCGGACCGCGCGATGACCCGGCTGGTGAACCCCTCGGGCAGTTCGAGCCCGTTGCCGTCGGCGGGGAGCAGCGGCCCGTACGGCCCTTCCGCCCGCCGGATCGGCGCGGACGCGGCAGCACCGGTCCACAGCGCGCCGGAGAACGCCGCGACCCCGCCACCGACCACGGCAGCGCGGAGAAAAGAACGACGCCGCACAACGACTCCTCTCGGTCCGTCGGCGGCGGAGCCCCATCTTCACCGCCAGCAGCCCCCGAACGGCCCAATCACCGCAGGCACGGCGGGTCCTGGCTCACCCCTTCCGGCAGCTGGCGCAGCTCGTCCTCGGTGAAGTCGCGGGCCGAGATCCGGCACAGGTCGTCGAACCAGGCGTCCGGATCGAGCGGGATCGCATCCCGGCGCCCGGGGGCGGTGTTGGGCACCAGCGCATCGCCCTCGACGCTGCTCGTCTCACCCGTGCCGTCGAGGGTGATCGAGGTGACCAGCCGGTGCTGCCGCCAGTCCCAGACCTGGAAGTCCAGGGTCTTCTGCGCGAACAGGTAGTCCCCGGAGATGCCGATCACGCGGTCGATCTCGCCGGTCAGCGGCGCGAACTCGGTCAGGTTCGCCAGGTCGATCAGCACCACCGAGGTGCCCACCTCCGTCACCACCGCCGCGACCGAACCGTCCGCCGAGAGCGTTGGCCGCATGTAGTAGCCGTTCATCGGGAAGGACTTCAGCCGCGTCCGGGTTCGGAGGTCCCACACCGCGATCTCGGTGTTGGTCTGCACGACGGCCTGCTCCAGGTGCCCCGGGCGGAGCACGAAATCCGGTCCGGCGCGCAGCGAGTCCCACTCGCCCACGGGTTCCAGCACCAGCGGAGGTGCCGCCTGCACCCCGGTGCGCAAGTCCCAAGTGGACAGTATGCCCAGCTGGCTCACCAGGAGATCGCCGCTCGGGCCGACCGCCAGCACGGCGTACTTCTGGAAGTCGCGCAGCTCGTCCTCGTGGCCGCTCGGCACGGGCAGCTGCACTTCCCGCTCCAGCACCATCCCGGCCGTGCGGTAGATCTGCAGCGTCGTGCCCACCACCACGGCGAACCGCTCGCCGGTGGCGTCGAAGGAGATCCCGTTCGGCGAGCGCGGCGCGGCCGTCCGGCCCACCGCTGCGCCCTGCTCGTCCAGCAGGGCGATCGAACCGCCGAAACCCGTGCCGTCGGGGACGTAGGCGATCCAACGCCGACCGTCCGCGCTCCGGTCCATGAGCGACAGCCCGGTCACCGCCCGCTCGACCGGCCCGCGCCGGATCGGGAGGGAGCTCGTCTGCACTGCGCCGTGGCGCACCGAGACGGCGGTGAGCGAGCCGTCCGGCGCGGGGACGAGCAGCGGAGCCGCGGAACCCCACGACGCGGAGTCCGCCGAGTCGCCGAGCACCAGCCGCTCACCGGTCCGCCACCGGATCACCTCGGGCGGCGTGCCGTCGTACGAGCCGAGGTCGACCAGGAAGTACTGGCCGCTCTCGTCGAGTTCGAGCCGGCACTGCGGGACCGGGTACCGGGCCCGGACCCCGCCGGTAGCGGTGTCGAACACCGTGATCGCCTCGTGCTCGCAGGTCGCCGCGTGCGTTCCCGCCCCGAGGAGGACGGCGCTGCCGTCGTCCGCGGCGGGGAGGGTCCGGAGCTGGGCGCCGGTGGCGAGGTCGCGGACCACCGGGGCGTACACGTCGTCCCCCTGCGCGCTGGTCCGGACGCGCTCGGTGGCCACCAGGGCCCGGCCGTCCGAGGTCGGGTAGACCTCCCTGACCGACGAGGTCGGACCGTCCGACGGGTACACCACCCGGCTCGGGAGCTCGCGCATCCCGTCGAGGTCCCACACCCGGACCCGCTGCGGGCCGTCGTCGGTACCCGACAGGACGGCGAGGAAGCGGCCGTTAGCGCTGAACCGGGCGGCGGCGTTGATCTCCTCGGCCGCCAGCACGACGGGGGAGCTGGCGGCGGCGAGGTCCCACAGCCGCACGCCGGGCCCGTCGCCCTGCCCGGCCAGCCACCGACCGTCGGGGCTCATGGTGACCGTGCTGGTCCCGTCCTCGCCGATCGCCCGGCTGGTCGGGTTCGGCCCCGCCAATCCCCACCACGCGGTCACCTGGTCCGCGCGGTTCTGCGGGATCGCCGCGACGACGCGGCCGTCCTCGCTGGAAACCAGCTGCATCACCTGGTGCATCTGCTGCGGTGGCAGCACCCGGTCCGCACCGCGCCAGTAGAGCCGCTGCGCCAGCAGCGCGCCGTATGCGTCCGGGTTGCCGGGCTTCTCGCGCCAGGCGGCGAGCGCGATCTGCAGCGCCTCCGCCGGGTTCCCCGCGGTGGCGCGGTTGGCCACGCCCGCCAGATCGGTGGCGTTGCTGGTGCGGATGCGGTCTTCGAGCGCGCTGTTCCGGTTGAGCACCACACCGGTCAGCACCGCCGCCACCAGCGCCAGCACCCCGGTGATCGCGCTGATCGTCCGCCAGCGGTTCTGGTTGCGGCGGTGGGCCGCCGCGCTGCGGCGGATGAAGTCCTGCTGCGCCGCCGGGACGTCCTGCTCGCGCTCGGCCAGCCACCCGACCGCTTCGGCCAGGCCGGTGTCCCTGAGCTGACCGCCGGACTCCTGGAGCTGCTGGAGCCGCGACAGCCAGGCGAGGAAGTCGGCGTCCTCGGTCAGCCGGTCCCGCAGCGCTGGCCAGTGGTCGATGAGCGCTTGGTGCACCAGGCCGACGTGCTCGTCGCGGATCACCAGCAGGCGGTGGGCGGCGAGCTCGTGCGCGACCTCCCGGAGCTCCGGGTCGAGGTCCGCGATCCGGGCGCTGCGGCGGGAGAAACCGCCTTCGCCGTCGGGGCGGGCCAGCTGCGTCAGCAACCGCCGAGCCAGCGCCTCGTCCTTCGGGCGCAGTGCCGCGAGCGCGGCATCGGCGTGCTTGCTCAGCGCTCCCGGCAGTCGGCCGATCTCGTCGTAGGCGGTGTGGGTGAGCCAGCCTCCGCTGCTGCTGTCCCAGAGCTGTTCGAGGGCCTTGGAGAGCAGCGGCAGGGTGCTCTGGCCCCGGGCGTCGTCGAGGATCCGGTCCACCAGCCCCGCTTCGAACCCGATCGCGCCCGCCCGCGCAGCGGGCTGGACGATCGCCGCCCGCATCTGCTCGCGCCCCATCGGTTCCAGCAGCCAGACGGCCTTGTTGAGCTCCTGGCGGGTGTCGGCGGTGATCAGGTCGTCCAGCGACCGCGACCGCAGCGTCAGCACGGCGCGCAGCGGTGCGGGCTGCCCGGGGCGGCGGTCGCGGCTGGTCACCAGGCGGATGACCGCCGCCAGCCGGGCGCGGGCCGCGGCCGGGTCGGCGGTGACCTCCTCCTCGAACTGGTCGAGGAACAGCACCGCGCCGTCGGGCACCGCGTCGAGCGGGTCGTCGGCCCGCAGCTCGACCACCGGGGCGCCCAGCGCGGGCAGCACGCCCGCGCGGACCAGCGAGGACTTGCCGCTGCCGGACGGACCGGCGATGGCGACCAGGTCCTGCCGGTCCAGCAGTTCCAGCAGCTCGGCGATCTCCTCCTCCCGGCCGTGGAAGAGCTCCGCGTCCGCGGCCTGGAACGTCCGCAGCCCGAGGTAGGGGTTCCGGCCGGGCGCCGCCCACTCGCCGAGCCGGGAGATCGGCACCAGGTGCGCGGTGGTGGCGTTGTTCCCGGACCTGGTGACGACCATCCCGACGACGCCGCGCAGCTGCTCGTCCCAGACCGGGGCGCCGCTGAACCCCGGCTCGATGCGCTCGCCGTGCGCGTCGGTGCGCACCTGGATGCGCCCGCTGCCGGAGCGGCCGACCAACCGCCCCTCCACCCAGACGCCGTCCGGTTCCGCCGCGGTGAAGCCGAGCGTGCGGAAGCGCTGGTCGCGCAGGTCGTCGAGCCGGACCGGGGCGGGCAGGGCCCCGTCGGGCGGGTCGACCATCCGCAGGACCGCGACGTCGGCCTCCGCATCGCGCGCGACGACCTCCACCGCGCAGCTGGCACCGCCCAGCAACCGGAACTCGGCGGTCGCGGTCTCGTGCGCCCCGATCACGTGCTCGCAGGTGGCGATCAGATCACCGGTCAGCACGAACCCGGTGCCGAGGAGGTGCGCACCGCTGACGAGCCGGACGAGCGAGCGGGCGGGCAGCTCGTCCGAGATCAGGTCCGGCATGGCGCGCCTCCTCGCACGGTCGTTCCGCGGAGATCACCCGTGGCTGATCGAACCACGCTCGGACGTGCGGCGGTGCGGGTTCGCCGAATTTCCTCGTGAGCGCTTTTCGGGGTCACAGCACCGAAAAGCGCTCACGAGACCTCACCGGCGGAACGGGCCGCTGATCTCGTAGGTGTAGCCGTCGGAGAACTCGCCGGACGGGCCGTACTGGGAGGAGAAGTACATCCGGTCGCCCGCCGGGTTGAACGCCGGGCCGGTGAGACCGGACGAGTCGTGGCCGTTCACCCGCACCACCGGGGCGACCACGTCGTCGGGGGTGATGATGCAGATCTCCATGTTGTCCCCGTCCTCGGCGACGTAGAGGTCGCCGAAGGAGCTGCCGGTGAGGTTGTCCACGGCCCCCAGATCGCCGTCGCCGTCGTAGGCGAGCCCGAAGGTGTCGTCGGCGACGTTGAACTGCCACACGCGGCTGTCGCCGGTCGTGGTGAACCAGCACCGGTCCGCGGCGTAGTAGCACCCCTCGCCGCCGTCGAAGTGCTTGGCCTCGGGAACCTGCTCGCGGGTCGGGGTGTCGCCCTCGGCGGGTGTCGGGTTCGGCACCTCGACCCAGCTCGCCCGGCCCGACGTCCCCTCGCCCGCGACCAGGATCTCCAGCAGGCCGCCCGCGCCGAGGTCGCCCCAGTTGTTCGGCCGGAAGCGGTAGAAGCAGCCGTCGGGTTCGTCCTCGGTCAGGTAGATGACCTTGCGGACCGGGTCGCAGGCCGCGGCTTCGTGGTTGAAGCTGCCCATCGCGTCCCGGCGCACGGGCTCGTTGCGGCCCCACGGGTCGGTCTCGAAGACGTACCCGTACCCGACCTCCTCGCAGGACAACCAGGTGTCCCACGGCGTCTTGCCGCCAGAGCAGTTGCGTCGCGTGCCGTCCAGGATCCGGTAGGCGTCGACGACGGTCCCGTCGGCATTGAACTTGATCGCGCCGACGCCGCCGCCCGGCTCGATCTCGGAGTTCGACACGTAGATCCACCCGTCGCCGTCGGGGAAGCAGGCCCCGCCGTCGGGCGCGTCGTGCCAGGTGTACTCGGTTCCGGCCACCTTGTCGGTGGAGTGCGCGATGACCCGGCTGGTGAACCCCTCGGGCAGTTCGAGCCCGTTGCCGTCGGCGGGGAGCAGCGGTCCGTAAGGGCTTTCCGCCACCCGCCGGGCGGGCCCGCCCACGGCCGCCCCGGTCCACAACCCGCCGGTGAATGCCGCGACCCCGCCACCGACGACGGCAGCGCGGAGGAAGGAACGACGCCGCACAACGACTCCTCTCGGTCCGTCGGCGGCGGAGCCCCATCTTCACCACCAGCGCGGCCGGAACGGCACCTCCGAACGGTCGAATCAGCCGCACGGCGGTTCGGCGCTCGCCCCCGGCGGGAGGGTCCGGAGCTCCTCCGGGGTGAACTCGCGAGCACCGATCCGGCACAGGTCGGCGAACCACCGCTCGGGGTCCATCGGGATCGGATCGCGATGCCCGGGACGGTCGTCGAGGAAGAACTCGTCACCCTCGAACGCCGCGTTGTCGATCGCCGCCCTGCCCTCCGCGGCACCGGTGACCGCGCGCTGCAGCCGCCAGTCCCAGACCTCGAGGCCGTCGCGCTGGACGAACAGGTAGTGGTCGGAGAACCCGACGACGCTGGTGATCTCGGCGTTGATCGTGGACACCTCGCGGAGCGAGTCCAGGTCGAGCACGCTCACCGGGCCGTTGAACTGGCCGAAGGCGGCGTGCGCGCCGTCCGCCGACACGACCGCTTCCGGTGTGGTCGACGTCCCCTCGGGGACCGGGAACGCCGCCAGCGCCCGCCGGGCGCGGATGTCCCACACCGCCACCTTCCCGTCGGTCGTCACGAGCAGCTGCTCGGGGTGGCCGGGCCGGGCGGTGAGCATCGACGTGTCCGGAAGCTCGCCCCGCGGCCCGGGGGCTTCGAGGACGAGCGGGGGACTGGTCTGGGCTCCCGTCCCGAGGTCCCAGGCGGAGAGCACGCCCTGGGTGCTGACGAGCAGGTTCCCGTCGGGTCCGGGGAGCAGCTGAGTCCGGTCCCCGGGCGCGGGGGAGTCTTGTCCCGGGGCCTGGAGCTCGCGCTCGAAGACCAGCCCGTCCGCGCGGTACGTGCGCAGCACCGGCCCGATCGCCAGCGCCACCCGTTGCCCGCTGCCGTCGAACGACACGTCGACCCGGGGCGGGGTGTCGTCCGATCCGGCGGAGTTCGGGACGGGCGTCGAGGCCAGGACCGCGCCGGACCCGTCGAGCAGGAAGAGCTCCAGGTCGCCGGATTCCGCTCGGCGCGTGGCGGCCCACCGGTCGCTGCCGGGGGCTCTGGTGAAGGAGTCGTAGTCGCCGAGCTCCGCGCTCGACGTTTCCGCGGTGCGCACCGCCAGCGCGCCGCCGAGGTCGGTGATGGCGGTCGCGGAGCGATCGTCGCGCGGGATCAGCACGAGCTTGTTGCTGGACGAGCCGATCTCGGTGTACATCCGCTGCCAGCTGGGCCAGTGCACGATCTGCTTGCGCCCGTCGTCCGGGGACGCGTACGGCAGGAGGTACTGGCCGCTCAGATCGGTGTCCAGGTCCGAGCACTCGACCGAGTTCGGCAGCGTCCCGGTGGAGCGGCCGGTGAGCGGGTCGGTGCCGCGCAACTCGGTGTCCTGGCAGGAGATCAGCAGCGTTCCGCCGCCGACGAGCCGGTCGTAGGTCCCCGCGGGGAGGGTCCGGACGCGCGCACCGGTGGCGAGGTCCCGGACCACGACCGGGGAGGTCTGCTCGTCGCCGCCCAGGGCGTGCTCTTCCCTGGTGATCAGCGATCGCCCGTCGGGGGAGGGGTGGGCCTCGCTGATCGGGTCCACATCGGACACCACCGCGCTGGGGAGCTCCCGCCCGCTGGTCAGGTCCCAGACCCGCACGGGTTGGCGCTCGTCGGCGGGTTCGGCGCTCAGGAACCGGCTGTTCGCGCTGAACCCGGCGAATTCGATCTGTTCCGGCTGCGCGATCAGCTCGATCTCCCGGTCCTGGTTCGCCAGGTCCAGCACGCGCAGACCCCGGTTCTCCTTCGCGCTGACGGCGAGGAAGCGGCCGTCCGGGCTCAGCCGCACGAAGGCGGGCGGGGAGACGTCCGGGTCCACCGGCAGCACGCGGTGCTGCGGGTCGGGGCCGTGCAGGTCCTTCCACACCGAGGGGGCCTTCGACCAGTTTCCCGGGTAGATGACCACGGTCCGGCCGTCCGCGCTGGAGAGCATCGACCAGATGCCCGCGTCCGGGAGCAGATCGCTGGGGATGAACCGCTCGACGCCGTGCCAGTACACGCGCTGCTGGAACAGCGCGCCGTAAGCCTCGGGGCTGTCGGGCTTCTCGGCATAGGCGGCCAGCGCGAACTGCAGGCTCTGGCGAGGATCGATCCCGATCACGCGCCCGGAGGCTTCCGCGAGCTCGGCGGTGTTGGACGTGCGCAGCTGCTCGCGGGTCTGCGCGGCGTAGCGGGCAACGACACCGGTCAGCAGCAGCGCGACCAGCGCCAGCACGGCGGAGACCGCGGTGATGGCGCGCCAGCGGCGCTGGCTGCGGCGGCGGTTCGCCTCGCTGCGGTTGATGAAGTCGCGTTGTTCCCGGCCGATGTCGGCGGAACGCGAGTTCAGCCAGTCCAGCGCTTCGGCCAGCGGTGCGCCGGTGAGCTGGCCGCCGGAGTTCCGCAGGTCGTGGAGCTTCGCCTGCCAGGCCAGGAAGTCCACGTCCTGGTCGAGCCAGGTGCGCAGCGTCGGCCAGTGGTCGATGAGCGCTTGGTGGGCCAGGTCGACGCGTTCGTCCTGGATGGTGATCAGGCGTCGGGCCGCGAGTTCCTGGGCGATCGCGTGGAGATCCGGCGTTAAGTCGTTCATGTCGGCGCTGCGGCGGGCGTGGCCGCCTTCGCCGTCCGGGCGGGTGAGCCTGGTGAGCAGCTGGCGGGCGGCGCGGCGCTGGGGGATGTCCAGCGACGCGAGCGCGCCGTCGGCCGCGGTGCTGATCGCGCCGGGTAGGCGGCCGAGCTGCTCGTACGCGTCGTGGGTCAGCCAGCCGCCGTGGCGGTGCTGCCAGAGCTGGTCGAGCACCAGCGAGAGCAGCGGCAGCGTGCCCGGTTCGGCTTCGGTGTCGTCCAGGATCCGCTGCACCAGGCCGGATTCGAAGGCCAGGCCGCCGACCACCTCCGCCGGGCCCTCGACGGCCGCGGCGAGCTGCTCGCGGGACATCGGTTCGAGGAACCACACCGCGCGGTTGAGCTCGTCGACGGTCTCCTTGGTGATCAGCTCGTCCAGCGACCGCGAGCGCAACGTCAGCACCGTCCGAGCTTTCCCGGCGAGCCGGATCACCGCGGCGAGCTTCTCCCGCGCCGCGGCCGGATCCGCGGCCACGGTCTCCTCGAACTGGTCCAGCACCAGAACCGCGCCGGGCGCGGGCGATTCCGGGATCTCGTCGTTCGGACCGAGGTAGACGACGGTCCGGCCGTGCTGCTTGAGCTTCGGGATCAACCCCGCGCGGACCAGCGACGACTTGCCGCTGCCGGACGGCCCGGCGACCGCGACGACGTCCTGGCGCCGCACCAGGTCGAAGAGCCGGTCGGTGTCGGCCTCCCGGCCGCGGAACAGCTCGGCGTCCTCCTCGCGGAACGGCCGCAGCCCCCGGTAGGGGTTGCGGGCCGGTGTCGTCCAGGCGGCGCCGAGCGCGCTCGTCGGCACCAGGTGCGCGGTGGTCCCGCTGCGCACCGACGCGGTCACCACCATGCCGACCACCCCGGCCAGCTCCTCGTCCCAGACCGGTGCGCCGCTGAAGCCCCGTTCGATGCGCCAGTGGTCCGGGTCGACCGCCATCTGGATGCGGCCGGAGCCCTCGGCCCCGAGCAGCCGACCGGTCACCCAGATGCCGTCCGGCATGTCGTGCGGGAACCCGAAGGTGCGGAAGCGGTGGTCGCGGACCTCACCGGAGATCCGCGCGGGGGCCGGGAGCGCGCCCGGCGGCGGATCGGTCAGCCGCAGGATGGCGATGTCCAGCTCGTCGTCGCGCTCCAGCACTTCGACCGCGTGGTCGAGGCTGCTCAGGAACGGGAAGTCGGCGACGAGACCGGCGTCCACGACGTGCGCGCAGGTGGCGACCACGTCCGGGGCGACCAGGAACCCCGCCCCGAGGGTGCGCCGACCAGCGCGCAGCCGGACGAGGGCGGGGCCGACCGAGCCGCCCATCAGGACTCGTCGACGCCGTTCCACTCGATGGTGACGTTGAAGTTCGCCTCGCCCGCCGACTTGGCCACCGCGAGGTTCGCCTCACCGGTCACCTTGATGCCGAACTGCACGTTGACCTTCGACGGCGGCTTCTCCATCGCGCGCAGCTCGCCGAGCACGGCTTCGGCGGCGGACCGGATGCTGCCCATCGCCTTCTGCACCGTCTCCGACGCCTGCACCACGCGGCTGCCGCCGACCGGGATCGAGCCCTGCCCGTCGACCGATTCGACGAGCAGCTCGCCGCCGCCTTCCAGCGGCATCTTCACCAACGACATGGGAACCCCCAGCCCGCTGCGGATGTGATCGAAGTTACCCCGAGATCGACTCCGGTGGGGGCGGTTTCGGCAACTCCCGGTAAGGCCCTCGTTCGGGTGACCGCCATCCGTGTCTCGGGTCGTCCGGTGCGGGGTAGCCGGGAGGCGGCACGCACAGGGGAAACGCGCGTCTTCCACCCGGAGGTGGTCTGCCATGAAGGCTGTCGTGTACCAGGAACCGTTCTCGGTCGCGGTCGACGAAGTGGACCGGCCGACCATCCAGCACCCCAACGACGTGATCGTGCGGATCACCTCGACCGCCATCTGCGGTTCCGACCTGCACATGTACGAGGGGCGCACGGCGGCCGAACCGGGCATCGTGTTCGGCCACGAGAACATGGGCATCATCGAGGAGCTCGGGTCCGGCGTGACCAGCCTGAACCGCGGCGACCGCGTGGTGATGCCGTTCAACGTCGCGTGCGGTTTCTGCAAGAACTGCATGGCGGGCAACACCGGGTTCTGCCTGACCGTCAACCCCGGCTTCGCCGGCGGTGCCTACGGCTACGTCGCGATGGGGCCGTACACCGGCGGGCAGGCGGAGTACCTGCGGGTGCCGTTCGCCGACTTCAACTGCTTGAAGCTGCCCGCCGACGGCAGCCACGAGGCCGACTTCGTGCTGCTCGCCGACATCTTCCCCACCGGCTACCACGGCTGCGAGCTCGCGCAGGTCTCGCCGGGGGAGAGCGTCGTGGTGTACGGGGCCGGACCGGTCGGGCTGATGGCCGCCTACTCGGCGCTGCTGCGCGGTGCCGCGCGGGTGTTCTCCGTCGACCGGGTGCCGGAGCGGTTGGCCAAGGCGGAGGAGATCGGGGCCATCCCGATCGACTTCTCGCAGGGCGACCCGGTGGAGATGATCAAGGAGCAGACCGACGGCGAGGGCACTGACAAGGGCATCGACGCGGTCGGCTACCAGGCGCAGGTCGGCGACGGCACCAAGGAGGAACCGGCCGTGGTGCTGAACTCGCTGATCGACACGGTCCGCGCGACCGGGCGGCTGGGCGTGCCCGGCCTGTACGTGCCGAGCGACCCGGGCGGGCCGACGGACGAGGCGAAGAAGGGCATGCTGCTGGTCTCGGTCGGCCGCATGTTCGAGAAGGGCCAGGTCATCGGCACCGGGCAGTGCAACGTCAAGCGCTACAACCGGCAGCTGCGGGACATGATCATCGCGGGCCGCGCCAAGCCCAGCTTCGTGGTCTCCCACGAGCTGTCCCTCTCCGACGCCCCGGACGCCTACCGCAAGTTCGACCAGCGCATCGAGGGCTACACCAAGGTCGTCCTGCACCCGTGAAGGGTCGTGAGTGCTTTGGGGCGCTGGAGCACCCCAAAGCACTCACGAGGATGGCTAGCGGTCGAGGACCGCGCGGAGGGCCTTCTCCAGGTCGGCGGGGGAACCGGCGCCCTTGCTGCGCCAGGCGATGAAGCGGTCCGGGCGCACCAGGACGGCGCCGTCGGCGGTCACGCCGTACTTGCCGGTCCAGTCGCCGGCGACCTCGCCGCCGAGGCGGTGCGCCCGCAGGCGGATGCCGAGGTCCGCGGCCAGCTGCTCGGCCGCCTCCGCCCAGGCCTCGGACTCGGTCAGCAGCACGAACTCCCGGCCGAACAGGTCGATCGTGGAGATCTCACCGTCCGAAGTGGTCAGTCGGACGTGCGGGGCGCGCGAGCCGGGGCGGCCGGTCGGCGCGGTCGGCTCCTCCAGGAGCTCGCCCTCGTCGTCGGGCTCCGGGACGATCGCGCCGTTGTGCCGGTAGCCGAACAGCAGCATGCCGGGGTCCTCGATCGGCGGGGCGTCATCCGGCTGCTTCAGGTGCGGCATGCTGCGCACGATGGCGTTCATGTACTGGTTCTTCGCGATCAGCTCGCCCACCGGGCGCCGCTCGACGTCGTGGCTGTCCAGCAGTCCTGGCCCGGCCTCGCCCCGGAGCACCGCGGCGAGCTTCCACGCCAGGTAGAAGCCGTCCATCAGCGCGACGTTGCCGCCCATGCCGCCCTGCGGGGGCATGGTGTGCGCGGCGTCGCCGACCAGGTGCACCCGGCCGCTGGAGAACCGGTCCGCGACGTACATGCCCGCCGTCGTGGTGTCGGCGCTGAGGATCTCGACCGCCACGTCCGGGGTGCCGAGGACCAGGCGGATCTGCTCCAGCGCGCGCTCCTCGGGGAAGTCGGCCAGCGTCTCGCGCTCCGGGTCGTAGCCGACCCCGGCCACGAACTGGTCCGGGTGGTCGGTGCTGACCAGGACCCCCATGCCCCCGGAGAGCTGCGGGTTCTGCAGGTTGTAGAGGACCTGGCGGTCGCCCACGACGGGCGTCAGGTCGGCGCGGATCAGCCAGAGGACCGAGTGCCACAGGGCGCCGCGGCCGTGGGTGCCGATCCCCAGCCGCTCGCGGACCGGGCTGCGGTGGCCGTCCGCGCCCACGAGGTAGTCGGCGTGCACCGAGCGGGTCCCGGTGGCGTCGGAGAGCACCGCGCGAACCCCGGACTCGTCCTGCTCGAACGACTCCAGCGCGGTGGAGAAGCGGATCTCGGCCCCCAGCTCGCGGGCGCGCTCGGCGAGCAAGCGCTCGGCGCTGGCCTGGCTGGCGTCCGCCGAGCGGGCGGGCGTCAGGTGGTCGAGCGGGATGAAGGTGTCGTGCAGGATCTCGCGGAACACCGGACCGCTCGCGCTTTCCGCGATGCGCAGGAGGAACCCCTGGTCCCGCGGTGAGGCCTCGACCATCGCCTCGGCCAGGCCCGCGTAGCCCAGCGCTTCCATCGCGTCGTGCTGCTGGCCCCGCGCCTTCGGGTGCGTGGACGTGCTCGGGTGGCGTTCCACCACCAGCGACGGTGTGCCGTGCAGGCCCAGGAAGACGGCGGTCGACAGACCGGCCAGCCCGGCGCCGACGATCAGGACGGGAGTGCGTTCGGACATCTCGGTGACCCCTCTCTCGCGAACGGTGTTCGTTCGACGAACACTGTTCTACAATCGAACGGTGTTCGCGTCAAGTACGGTGTTCGCGACAGCAGCGATCGACGGTGAGGGAGAGCGATGTCGGTGCCCGTCCCGCCCTGGCGGCAGCGTGCGGCGCGCGAGCGGTCGGTGAAGCAGCCGCTGAGCCTGGAGCTGATCGTGCGCACCGCGCTCGACCTGCTCGACACCGAAGGGCTGGACGCGGTCAGCATGCGCAAGGTCGCCCAGCGGCTGGGCACCGGCGCGGCCTCGCTCTACGCCTACGTGCGCAACAAGGACGAGCTGCACGAGCTGATGCTCGACCTGGTGATCGGCGAGATCGCGCTGCCCGAACCCGACCCGGCGAAGTGGCAGGAGCAGCTCAAGGACCTGGTCCGCCAGCAGGTCGCGGTGCTCAGCGCGCACCCCGGCATCGCCCAGGTCGTCATGCGCACCCCGGCGCCGACCGGGCCGAACGCGCTGGACGTCAGCGAGGCGATGATGGCGATCCTGCGCGCGGCCGGGATGCCGGACCGGGTCGTGGCCTTCGCCGTGGACGTCCTCGCCCTCTACGGCACGGCGGTGGCCATGGAGCGCACCGCGGACTTCGGGCTCAGCGACGCCGAGCGCGGCGAGCGGATGATGCAGGTCCAGCAGTACTTCGCCGAGCTCCCGCCGGAGCGCTTCCCGTCGATCACGGGCCTGCTCCCGGCCCTGATGTCCGGCACCGACGACGAGCGCTTCGAATTCGGCCTCGACCTCCTCGTCCGAGGCCTCGCCGCCACCCAGCGGTGACCCCACCCCGGCGCGCCGCGACGTCTGCGGATCGCAGTTTCCATTGAGGTTTTTCCAACCTCGTTCTGAGTGGCGGTGCCGGTGGCGGAACCTCAGCGCCCGCCTGGACTCGGGGTCCCTGACTTGTGTATGCCAAATACACGGCGTCAGGGCCGTTCTCGCCAGGCGAACGCTGAGAACTCGCGGCGGTGCCGGTCGCCCTTCGCAGCTGCGGTCCACGGGCAGGATGAAAAAACCTCATTGAAACTGCGGTTCGCCGTGGGGGGAGTGCGCAGTTTCACCTGAAACTGCGGCCCGGGCGGGCGTGGAGCGTGTCGCACCAGGTGATCGGCGGTGGACGTTCCGCAGTGGACCGTTGCGACCGACGACACGTTGGCGCGCAGGTGCGGCGTGGGCGCGGGGGTCGGCGGTTACTGTTGTCGGTCATGGACGTTCGGGTCGTGGACCACCCCCTGGCGAAGGCAAGGCTGTCCACCATGCGCGACGCGCGCACCAACAGCGCTGCGTTCCGGGCCGCCCTGCAGGAGCTCACGCTGATGCTCATGTACGAGGCCACGCGGGACGCCGAGGTCGCGGTGGAGCCGATCCACACCCCGGTGGCGCGCACCGACGGCTACCGGCTGGCCAACCCGCCGCTGCTGGTCCCGGTGCTGCGGGCCGGGCTGGGCATGGCCGACCAGGCGCACCGGCTGATCCCGGAGGCGCAGATGGGCTTCGTCGGCCTGGCGCGCGACGAGACCACCCTGCAGCCCACGCCGTACCTGGAGTCGCTGCCCGCCGACCTGTCCGGCCGCCCGGTGTTCGTGCTGGACCCGATGCTGGCCACCGGCGGCTCGATGGTCCACACGATCCGGATCCTGACCGAGCGCGGCGCCAGCGACGTCACGGCGATCTGCACCCTGGCGGCCCCGGAGGGCGTGCGGAAGCTGGAGGAGTCCGGTCTCCCGGTGCGCGTGGTGACCGCGAGCGTGGACGAGCGCCTGAACGAGTCGGGCTACATCGTGCCGGGCCTCGGCGACGCGGGCGACCGCGAGTACGGGGCGGTCTGACCCGTCGGCAGTTCCGAGCGGCCCCCGGCTTCCGCGAAGTCGGGGGCCTTTCTGCTGACGGCTGGTCGCAGCAGTCGTTTTCGGCTGAACAGGCGATGGTTGGTCTAGACCTGCTTCGAATATGGTCTATACCACACATGGAGCGATCCCCCCGATGATGCAGGAGTCGCCATGTTCCCTCGAAGACGACGGTTCCCGTTCCGGATCCCGGTGCTGATGGCCTCGGTCCTCGCGCTGGGATTGCCCGCCCTGGCCTCGCCCGCGGGCGCCACCGACACCCCCGCCGAACCCCGACCGCAGGCCGCGGAGGCCCAGCCGCAGGCCGCCGCCCGCAAGGTCGGCTACTTCACCCAGTGGTCGATCTACGGTCGCAACTACTTCGTCAAGAACCTCGACACCTCCGGCGCGGCCGGGCAGCTCACCCACCTCAACTACGCCTTCGGCAACCTGGACGCCTCCGGCAAGTGCTTCCAGGTCAACCAGACCGGTGAGGGCGACGCCTGGGCCGACTACCAGCGCCGGTTCACCGCCGAGCAGACCGTCAGCGGCCAGGCCGACGCCTACGACCAGCCGCTGGCGGGCAACCTCAACCAGCTCAAGCAGCTCAAGGCGAAGTACCCGCACCTGAAGGTCTACATCTCCTTCGGCGGCTGGACCTGGTCGAAGAACTTCCACGCCGCGGCGGCCACCCCCGAATCGCGCGCCGCGCACGTGAAGTCCTGCATCGACATGTGGATCCGCGGCAACATGCCCAAGATCGGCGGTGAGCCGCAGGGCGGCGACGGCGTGGCCGCCGGGATCTTCGACGGCGTCGACCTCGACTGGGAGTGGCCCGCCTCCGAGGGCGGCCCGGGCAACGTGGTCGACCCGGCCGACAAGCAGAACTACACCGCGCTGCTGCAGGAGTGGCGCAACCAGCTCAACGCCGTCGGCCAGGAGACCGGCAAGACCTACGACATCAGCGCCTTCCTGCCCGCCGACCCGAAGAAGATCGAGGCCGGGTACGAGGTCCCGAAGGTCTTCGACCTGCTGACCTTCGGCACCATCCAGGGCTACGACCTGCACGGCGCCTACGACCCGACGACCAACCACCAGTCGGCGATCTTCAGCCCGGACGGCGACCCGTCGCCGGAGAAGTGGAGCATCGACCAGACGATCAACGCCTGGCGCACCGCCGGGGCGCCGAACGACAAGATGGTGCTCGGCGTGCCGTTCTACGGCCGCGGCTGGACGGGCGTGACGAACCAGAACAACGGCCTGTTCCAGAACTCGACCGGTCCCGCTCCGGCCACCTGGGAGGCGGGCATCGAGGACTACAAGGTGCTCAAGTCCAAGGCGGGGCAGTACACCCTGCACCGCGACGAGAAGGCCGGTTTCGCCTGGCTCTTCGACGGGACCACCTTCTGGACCTACGACGACCCGGCCGAGATCACCCGCAAGGTCCAGTACCTCAAGCAGCAGGGACTCGGCGGCGCGATGGTCTGGTCCATGGACGGCGACACCCCGGACGGCGAGCTGATGACCGCCATCCACAACGCCCTCGGCTGATCCCCCCGAGAACGGTCGTGCGCGGCGTGGTGAGACCCGCCAGGTCGGGCACGACGCGCTGACCCCGAAGGCAAACCCCCCGTCGCTTCGGGGTCAGCGCCTCCAACCGGCGATACCGTTCACCAGCGCCCGCTCGTAGCGGGCGCTGGTGGCGCTTCCGGGGAGCATCGACCCGTGCTGCAGCTCCAGCGAGATCAGGCCGTGCACCAGGGCCCAGGCGGCGAAGGTGATCTCGTCCGGGTCGGTGTCGACCAGCACGCCCTGCGCGATGCCCCGCGCGACGGTCTCCTGCAGCGGTCGCAAGCTCCGCAGCGCGGCATCCACGGCCTCGTCGTCCGGGGCGAAGTCGGGCACGGCGCGGCCGAACATGATCGAGTAGAAGTGCGGGTTGGCCAGGGCGCTCTCCCGGTAGGCCAGGCCGAGCGCGCACAGGTCGGCCACCGGGTCGTCGGTGCGGGGCACCTGCTCCATCCGGTCGCCGAACCGCCGGAAGCCCTCCACGTACAGCTCGCGCACCAACCCCGGCTTGCCGCCGAACAGCGAGTACACCGCGGTGGTGGAGGTGCCGACGTCCGCGGCCAGCCGCCGCAGCCCCAGCCCCTCCGGCCCCTGCGCGGAGAGCACCTCACCCGCGCGGTCCAGCAGCCGGGTGCGCAGGGCATCGTCGTGCGCTCGCGGTCTAGCCATTGAGGTTCTTCCATACTCGTCTTGCGCAGCGGTGCCGGTAGCGGAACCTCAGAGCTTCCCTGGACTGCGGGTGCCCAGCCTTATGTATGACCAGTACACGGCGGCTGGGCCGTCCTCGCCAGGAAACCTCTGAGAACCCGCGGCGGTGCCAGCTGCGTAGGTGGGCCCGAAAGCGCCTGGCGGCGCTTGGCGGCAGCTTTCGCGGCCGCAGCGCGTCAGACGTCGCGGTCATGGTTGCCGAGGAGGGCTAGAAGGGTGCATTGACCGAACGTATCTCCTTCAACGAGTGGTATCAGCGCGATACCATCACCTCATGGCCATGACCCTGCGCCTCACCGAAGAAGAGAACCAGCGGCTCGCCGAGCTGGCGGCGGCCGAGGGCCGGTCCAAGCAGGAGGTCGTGCGCAGCGCGCTGGCCGACCGCTGGGCGCGGCAGCAGAAGGAGCAGCAGCTCGACGAGGTGGTGCAGCGGGTGCTGCCCCGCTACCGGGGCTTGCTGGACAAGCTCGGCAGCGCATGATCGACCATTGACGGTGTGATCGTTTACCTCGACACGTCGGACCTGCTCCTGCTCGCCACGGCGGTGACCGACGGCGACCTGATGGTGCGGGACGGCGGTCTGCTCGACGCGGCCGCGTACCGGCCGCACGCCGAGGTGTTCGGCGTTCCCGCTTACGAGACGTTGTGGCTGAAGTCCGCCGCGCTGCTGGACTCGATCGTCCGCACCCGCCCGCTGGCGGAGGGCAACTGGCGGCTGGCGTGGGTGGCCGCGGTGGCGATGTGCGACCTCAACGGGTGGTGGGTGGAGGCCGCCGACGACGCGGCCCTGGAGCTGGTCCGCGAGGTCGGCCGGGACCAGCGGGAGCTCCCCGAGATCGCCGACCACTTGGAGTCCTGGGCGAAGCCGAAGCGGTGACCTCCGGACGCGGCGGTGGCCCGGCCGGTATCTCCGGTCGGGCCACCGCGATCGTTGTACCGGTCTGCGTCGGTCAGTCGGCGGAACCGCCTCGCAGCTTGCGCAGCGCGATCGGTGCGCCCGCCAGGTCCTCCTCGTTGCAGAGCAACTTCAGGTCGTAGTACGGGGCACCTTCGCGGTCGTCGTAGTCCAGGTGGACTGCGATGACGTCGATGGGCTCGCCCAGCCAGTCCTGGGCTTCGCGGAGCCACTTGGCGGAACGCTCCAGAGCAGCCGGTAGGTCGTTGTCGCGGAACTCGACAGGTCGGTAGGGAACGCCCTGAACCTGGTCGTGTGAACCAGCGGGCTGTGGGAGATCCACGGAGACGCCGGAGTCGTCGAGTTCGAGTCGGATCGTTTCCTCACTCACTGTCGCAGCGTAACCCCTCCGGCCCGGCAAATGCTGCTGGAGTCCTGGGTGGATGTGTCCCGGCGTCCCGAATGGGGTGGTTCGAGGGGGACTGGACCGTTACCGAGCGCGAGGGAGGAGGGCGCCCCGAACATCGCACGTTGATGAGGGAAGGCGGGCTTTGCCCAGGGCGCCCCGTGTCGTCAAGGGGCGCGCCCCGACGACACGATCAGGTTACTCCGCCCGATCGGATCAAGATCAACTGGGGTTCTTCTGCTGCCGCGCAACCGAAAACCGCTCGCGCAACGGCGGGGGAAAAGGCCGGAATGCCCGGTCAGCCGTCCATGAGCCCAGCGGCGACGGTCGCGCCCAGCTCCCAGCAGGCCGCGAGGTCGGACTTCTCCGGGGCGCCCAGCACGGTGACCGGCTCGGCGACCTGCTGCCAGGACAGCCCGGTGGTGATCGAGCGGATCGCGCGCTGCGCGCCCTCCACGCCCTCGTTGCCGTGCACGTAGTAGCCGAACGGACGACCCGCGGTCGAGTCCAGGCACGGGTAGTAGATCGTGTCGAAGAAGTGCTTGAGCGCGCCGCTGATGTAGCCGAGGTTCGCCGGGGTGCCCAGCAGGTAGCCGTCCGCCCCGAGGACGTCGCTCGCGGTGGCGCTCAGCGCCGCGCGGCGCACCACCTCGACGCCTTCGATCTCGTCGGTGGTGGCACCCTCGACGACCTTCTCGAACATAGCCTGCATCCCGGGCGACGGGGTGTGGTGGACGATCAAGAGCCTGGCCATTCAGCCTCCTCGCACGAGTTCGGACACGGCCCGCTCCAGCGCGGCGAGGCGGTCCGCGGCGCGCCGCTTCGCCGCGGGCAGCTCGTCGACCTGCTCGACCACCTGCAGATAGCACTTCAGCTTCGGTTCGGTCCCGGACGGCCGGATGACCACCCGCAGCCCGCCCGCGCCGGTGATCACCAGGGCATCGGTCCTCGGCAGCAGGTCCTCGACGTCCACAGGTGTCTCGGCCAGCTCCGCCGGGGGCCGGGCGCGCAGTCGCCGCATGGTGCGCGGAATCTCGGCGAGGTCGGAAACCCGGACCGAGATCTGCCCGGTCTCGTGCAGACCGTGCGCGGTGGACAGCTCGTCGAGCAGTTCCGGGAGGCTGCGCCCCGCCGCCTTCAGCGTGGCGGCCAGATCGCTGGCCAGCACCGCGGTGGAGATGCCGTCCTTGTCGCGCACGAAATCCGGGTCGACGCAGTGGCCGAGCGCTTCCTCGTAGGCGTAGACCAGCCCGGTGCCCGCACCGTCCCCGGCGCGCACCAGCCACTTGAACCCGGTCAGCGTCTCGTCGTAGCGGACGCCGAACTCCGCGGCGATCGAGCGCAGCATGGTCGCGGACACGATCGTGGTGGCCACCAGCGCATCCGCTTTGTCGTCCAAAGTGGACAGGATGTGCCGGGCCAGCAGGACGCCGGTCTCGTCGCCGCGCAGCATCCGCCAGCCGCCGTCCACCGGAACGCCCAGCGCGCACCGGTCGGCGTCCGGGTCCAGCGCCACGGCCAGGTCCGCGCCGACCTCCGCGGCCAGCGCCAGCAGCGCGTCCGTCGTCCCGGGCTCCTCCGGGTTCGGGAACCCGACGGTGGGGAAGTCGGGGTCCGGATCGGCTTGGGAGGCGACCAGGTGCACGTCCTCGAAACCCGCGCGGTGCAACGCTTCCCGGAGCGGCTGCGCGCCGACGCCGTGCAGCGCGGTCGCCGCGATCCGCAACTCGCGGGCGCTGCCGCGCGGCAGCGTCGCGACCCGGGCCAGGTAGTCCTCCAGCGCCGACTCGTGGATCGACCAGTTCTCGGTGCGGGGCACCGAGTTCGCCGCTGGCGTCGCAGCGACCGCGGCCTCGATCTCGCTGTCGGTGGGGTCCACCAGGTGGATGCCGCCGCGCAGGTACAGCTTGTACCCGTTGTCCTGCGGGGGGTTGTGCGAGGCGGTGATCTGGATCCCGGCGACCGCGTCCAGCGCGCGCACCGCGTGCGCGAGCACCGGGGTCGGCAGCGCTTCGGGCAGCACCCGCACGTCGAAACCGGCCGCGGCCAGCACACCGGCGGTGTCGGCGGCGAAGTCGGCCGACCCGTGCCGCGCGTCCCGGCCGACGACCACGACACCACCGCCGTGGCCGTGCGCGGACAGCCACTCCGCGACCCCGGCGGTGGTGCGCACGACCACCGCCCGGTTCATGCCGTTGGCCCCGGCGCGGACCGCGGCGCGCAGGCCCGCGGTGCCGAACCGCGGCATCCCGGACATCCGGTCCGCGAGCTCCGGCGAGTCGGCGTCGACGAGCTGCTGCAGCTCGGCCTGCGCGCGCGGATCGACGTCCTCGGCGATCCACCGCCGAGCCGCCGCCCGCACGTCGGTCCGGGAAGTCTCCACCGTTTCGCTCACGCGGCCTCCGATCCGAACTCGTCCCACTCCGGTCCTCGTGAGCGCGTAACAGCGTTCTAACACCGTTTCGCGCTCACGACCCGGCTCAGCTGGCTTCGACGACCGAGCGGAGGAGCTTGCCCATGCGGCTGGCCGAGGCGCGGCCCGCCTCCAGGACCTCCTCGTGGTTCAGCGGTTCGCCGGTCAGCCCCGCCGCCAGGTTCGTCACCAGCGACAGGCCGAAGACCTCGGCGCCCTCCGCGCGGGCCGCGATCGCCTCCAGCACCGTCGACATGCCGACCAGGTCCACGCCCACGGTGCGCAGCATGCGGATCTCGGCCGGGGTCTCGAAGTGCGGGCCGGGCAGCCCCGCGTAGACGCCTTCCTCCAGCGTCGGGTCGATGCCGCGCGCCAGCTCCCGCAGCCGCGGCGAGTACAGGTCGGTGAGGTCCACGAAGTTCGCGCCCACCAGCGGCGACCGCGCGGTCAGGTTGACGTGGTCGCTGATCAGCACCGGCTGCCCGACCTGCATGCCCTCCCGCAGGCCACCGGCCGCGTTGGTGAGCACCACCGTGCGGCAACCGGCCGCGATCGCGGTGCGCACGCCGTGCGCCACCGGGTCGATGCCCTTGCCCTCGTAGAGGTGGGTGCGGCCGAGCATGACGAGCACCCGCTTGTCGCCCACCGGCACGGACCTGATCTTCCCGCTGTGCCCGACCGCGCCCGGCGCGGCGAAGCCCGGCAGGTCGGCCATGCCGATCTCGGCGGCGGGCGAGCCGATCTCCTCGGCGGCGGGCTGCCAGCCGGAGCCGAGCACGACGACCAGGTCGTGGCGTTCGACGCCGGTGGCCTCGGCGAGCGCAGCGGCAGCAGCGGACGGGTCAGAAGCAGTACTAGAGGTCACGGCCGCGCAGCATAGAGCCTTTCCGGTGGTTGCGTTGCTCGCGCGGTCATTTAGCGGAACCTGAGAGCGTCAGGACGCGCCGGTGTTCAGGGTCGGCGCGATCTCGTCCAGCACCGCCTGGTTGTCGGTGATCTGCCCGACCGGTCCGGTGACCCGCACGATCCACAGGTCGTTGCCCCGGCGGACCACTTCCGCCGCCGTGGCGCGCTGATTCGGGTTGCCGAGCCCGTCGAGCACCGGGCGCACGGTCGTCGTGTAGACCAGCCGCTGCCCGTCGCCGTGATCGGTCACCGTGTCCACCCGGACCTCGCCCTGGTCGCCCGCGAACCGCGGCAGCTCGGCCAGGTAGTCCTCGACGTCGTGGCCGGAGCGGAAGTAGTTGCCGTAGCGCTGCACGGCGATCTCGGTGCGACCGTCCGGGGACACGTGCGAGACCACCAGGCTGTTCGCGATGTCGGTGCGCTCGCTGTGGAACGACCGCCACCCCTCCGCTCTCGGGGTCAGCACGGTGAACTCGCCGCCCGAGGGCGCGGCGGTGTGCTTGGCGTTGTCCTCGGTCTCGACCAGGCCCAGCTGTTCGCCCAGCGGAGTCGGCGTCGTCGAGTTCACCGGTGTCCCGGTGGTGGGCAGCACGGACTTCCCGGCGATCAACCGGGTTGCGGCGAACCCACCGGCCAGCGCGGCGGCGAAGAGCAGGACGGCGGCCACCGCCAGCGCGATCACCGCCCACGGCGAGCGGCGGCGCGGCGGCGGGTCCTTCAGCTCGAACGGCGGCAGCCCGGGATCGGGGGCCAGCTGCTGCGGGGCCGGTGCGCCGAGCGTGGGCTGCTTGGGCTGGGGAGGCGGCGGGGTCGCCGGGACCAGCGTGCGGACCCGCACCGTGGGCGCGTCCGGGTCGAGCAGCATCGCGAACGGCCGCGTCCCCGGCTCCGGCAGCAGGTGCTGCACCCGGCGGCGGACCTCGGTCAGCGGCATCCGCCGCGTCGGGTCCTTGACCATCAGCGCGGTGATGATCTCGCCGATCGGCCCGGGCCGGGTCGCCCGCGGCACCGGCCCGCGCACCACCTCGGTCACGGTGGCCAGCGGGTCGTCGCCGACGTCGTAGGGCGCGCGCCCCTCGGCGGCGGCGAACAGCGTCGCGCCCAGCCCCCACAGGTCGGCCGCCGCCACGACGCCCTCGCCCGCCGCGACCTCGGGCGCGATGAAGGCCGGGGTGCCCAGCAGGATCCCGGTGCTGGTGATGGTGTGCTCGGCGATGTTGCGGGAGATGCCGAAGTCGCTGACCTTGATCCGGCCGTCGTCGCCGATGAGCACGTTGCCCGGCTTGACGTCGCGGTGCACGATGCCCGCCCGGTGCGCCGCCTCCAGCCCGGCCGCGACGCCGTCGGCGATCACCGCGAGCTGCTGGTCGTCGAGCGGGCCGTGCTCGCCGAGGATCGCCGCGAGGCTCTGCGACGGCACGAGCTCCATGACCACGAACGGCTCGCCGTCCTCGCGGGCCACGTCGTAGAGGGTCACCACGTTGGGGTGCGACAGCACCGCGATCGCCCGGGCCTCGCGGAGCGCGCGCTCGCGCAGCTCGGCGGCCTCCTCGTCGGGCATCCCCGGGGGGAGCTTGACCTCCTTGACCGCCACCGGGCGGCGCAGCAGCTCGTCGGTCCCGGCCCACACGGTGCCCATCGCACCGCCGCCGAGCTTGCGGTCCAGGCGGTAGCGGTCGCCGATCAGCCGACCAGCGCCGGCGAGGGTGTCGTTGTCGTTCGCGGGCACGTCCACATTCTCCACAGCGGGCCCGCCGCGCGAGGCCGAACGGGGCCGATCGTTGCGCAGCTGGGACGACGCGCTCGCCCCGGAACGATCAGCGCGGATCGGTCGTATCGGTGTTACAAAACGTGAGTAATCCCACCTGACCAGGCGCCTCGGGGCCGTTGTTGTCGCGGCTAACGTCATTTCGCCGCAACGAAAAAACCGGTCTCGATCCGCTACCGGTGCGCGGAGGCGGATTGGCCCGAATACGCGTGTTTCGGATAAGTTGGGCGCCGATCGGACCTCGCTGACATCGGTGGCCCGAGCCTTCTCAACGCCGATATTCGCAGCGTGGCGCACCAGTGAGCAACATACCCCCGGTCACGGTGCGTCCGCGATGACGGTGGCGAACAATCCCGGTGGTCGGGTGTCGGCGGGTCGAGCTGACCACGACCAATCGGCGTCGAGGAGGTGCCCTTGCTCGCGTTCGTCGTCGTGCACCTGCTGGTGGCCCTGGCACTCCCGTTCCTCGCCCGGCGCAGCACCCGAGCCGCATTCCTGACCGCAGCCGTTCCCCCGGCTGCGGCTCTGCTCTGGGTGCTCGCGCAGGCAGGACCGGTGCTGGCCGGGCGGACGATCAGCGAGACCGTCGAGTGGGCACCGCTGATAGGCCTGCAGTTCGCCTTCCGGCTGGACGCGCTGGCGCTGCTGATGACCATCCTGGTCGCCGGTCTCGGCGCCGTGGTGCTGGTCTACGCCGACTCCTACTTCACCCGCGGCGGCGGGGACGCCCGCCGCTCCGCCCCGCTGCTGCTGGCCTTCGCCGGGGCGATGCTCGGGCTGGTCTTCTCCGACGACCTGATCACCGTCTACGTCTTCTGGGAGCTGACCACCATCTGCTCGTTCCTGCTGGTCGGGCAGGCCGGGCTCAGCCGCGAATCGCGCCGGTCGGCGCTGCAGGCGCTGATGATCACCAGCCTCGGCGGGCTGGTGATGCTGCTCGGCTTCGTGGTGCTGGGCGAGTCCGCGGGCACCTACCGGATCTCCGAGCTGGTCGCGAACCCGCCGGGCGGCACCGCGACGGCGGTCGCCGCGCTGCTGATCCTGGTCGGCGCGTTCACCAAGTCCGCGCAGATCCCGTTCCACAACTGGCTTCCCGCGGCGATGGTCGCGCCGACGCCGATCAGCGCGTACCTGCACGCCGCGTCGATGGTCAAGGCCGGTGTGTTCCTGGTGGCCCGGCTCGCGCCGGTGTTCACCGGGGTGCCGCAGTGGTGGCTGCCCGCGATCGCCTTCGGCCTGGTGACGATGCTGGTCGGCGGTTGGCGCGCGCTGCACGAGTACGACCTGAAGAAGCTGCTGGCCTACGGCACGGTCAGCCAGCTCGGCTTCCTGATGGTGCTGTTCGGCGCGGGCACCCACACCGGGGCGATGGCCGGGGCCGCCATGCTGCTGGCGCACGGCATGTTCAAGGCGACGCTGTTCCTGGTCGTCGGCATCATCGACCACCAGGCGGGCACCCGGGACATCCGCAAGCTGTCCGGGCTGGGCCGCCGGATGCCGGTGCTGGCGGTGATCGCCACCCTCGGCGTGGCCTCGATGGCCGGGCTCCCGCCGATGCTCGGCTTCATCGGCAAGGAAGCCGCCTTCAGCGCCTTCCTCAACGGCGGTCGGCCGGACCTGCTGGTGGACGCGGTGCTGGTGCTCGGCTCGATGCTGACCGTCGCCTACAGCCTGCGGATGCTGTGGGGCGCCTTCGCGGACAAGCCGGAACTGCCGCGGACCAAGGCGAAGACGCCCAGCCCGGAGGCGCTGATCCCGACCGCGCTGCCCGCGCTGGCGGGCATCGCGCTCGGCGTCAGCTACCCGATCGCCGACGAGCTGGCGAGCTCCTACGCCGACGTCTTCACCCCCGTCGCCGAGCCGTACCACCTGGCGCTCTGGCACGGCTTCAACCTGCCGCTGCTGCTGTCCGCGGTCGCCGTCACCGGCGGTGTCGCGCTGCACCTGGGCCGGGTCCAGCTGACCGCGGCGCGCAACCGGCTGCCGCGACCGCTCGACGCGCAGCGCGGCTACGAGCGGATCATGGCGCTGCTGGAGCGGGTTGCGGTCGGCGTCACCGGTCGCTTGCAGGTCGGTTCGCTGCCGACCTACCTGGGCATCATCCTGCTGACGATGCTGGTGATCCCCGGTTCCGCGCTGGTCCTGCGGGCCGGTGTCCCGGAGCAGCTGCGCGCCTACGACAACTTCCTGCAGATCCCGCTGGCCATCGTGGTGATCGTCGCGGCGATCGGGGTGCTGCGCTCGCGGCGCAGGCTCACCGCGGTGCTGCTGGTCGGCGTCGTCGGCTACGGCATCGGCGGTCTGTTCATCGTGGACGGTGGCCCCGACCTGGCGCTGGCCCAGTTCCTGGTGGAGACGCTGACGCTGGTGGCGTTCGTGTTCGTGCTGCGGCGGCTGCCGGTGCGCTTCACCCAGTCCGACACGGCGAAGGCCTGGCAGGCGCCTAAGGCGGTCATCGCCGGTGCCGCCGGGATCTTCATCGCGCTGGCCGCGGTCATCTTCAGCGGGGCGCGGCAGAGCGCGCCGGAGGCCAGCGAGGCGTTCATCGCCAACGCCGAGAAGGGCGCGGGCGCGACCAACGTGGTCAACGCGATCATCGTCGACTTCCGCGCCTTCGACACCGTCGGCGAGATCGCGGTGCTCGCCATCGCCGCCACCGGCGTGGCCAGCCTGATCCTGGCCTCCCGCCACGAGCGGCGGAAACGCAGCACGCGGGTGCCGATACCCGTCAAGACCCCGGCCAAGCAGCAGGAGGAGGTGCGCGAATGACGACCACGCCGATGAAGCGCCCGTCCTGGACGACCTGGGACGCGCCGACCGAACGCTGGTTGCTGTCCGGGTTCTGCCGGGACGGCAGGCAGCGCACCGTGCTGCTGGAGCTGGCCGCCCGCACCATCTTCCCGACCGTCCTGGTGCTGTCGATCTACCTGCTGTTCGCCGGGCACGACCGGGCCGGCGGCGGCTTCAGCGGCGGCCTGGTCGCCGGGCAGGCGTTCGTGCTGCGCTACCTGGCCGGTGGCCGGATGGACGACAGCGCGATCGTCTCGATGCGACCGCCGGTGCTGATCGGGCTCGGCCTGACCATCGCCACCACCTCGGCGTTCCTGCCGCTGCTGTTCGGCGGCCAGCTGCTGGAGACGGCGATCTACAAGTTCACCGTGCCGCTGCTCGGCGAGCTCAAGTTCGTCACCAGCGTGCTGCTGGACAGCGGGGTGTTCCTGCTGATCGTCGGGGTGGTCCTGGACCTGCTGCGCACCCTCGGCTCGGGCATCGAGGCCGACGTCGACGCGGCGGAGCGGGGGCAGCGATGACCATCAACCTGACCATGGCCCTGGTGCTCGCGGTGCTGTACTCGGTGGGCTTCTACCTGCTGATGCAGCGCTCGCTGATGCGCATCCTGCTGGGCATCGTGATCCTCGGGCACGGCTCGAACCTGCTGCTGCAGACCGCGGGCGGCCCGCCCGGCCGCGCGCCGATGCTCACCTCGGCGGCGCCGGAGCAGATGACCGACCCGCTGCCGCAGGCGATGGCGCTCACCGCGATCGTGATCACCTTCGCGCTGACCACGTTCCTGCTGGCGCTGGCCTACCGCTCGTGGACGCTGCTCGGCCACGACGAGGTCCGCGACGACCTGGAGGACCGGCGCATCCAGCGGCTGGAGCGCCGGCTGGCCGAGTCCGAAGAGGACAGCACCGAGGAACTGGCGAAGGAGGCCACCCAGTGACGGTTCTCGTGGCCCTGCCCGTTCTGCTGCCCCTGCTCGCGGCCGGGCTGTCGCTGGCGCTGGGGCGCTTCGCGGACATCCAGCGCGCGCTGGGGCTGCTGGTGCTCGGCGGGATCATCGTCGACGCGGCGGTGCTGCTCTACGTCGCCGACCGCTTCGGACCGGTCGTGCTGCAGATGGGCGCCTGGCCCGCGCCGTTCGGCATCACGCTGGTCGCCGACCGGCTCTCCGCGCTGCTGCTGATGATCTCCTCGGTGGTGACCTTCGCGGTGCTGATCTACTCGATCGGCCAGCGCATCACCGACTACGGCCGGGAGCGCTCCAGCACCACGTTCCACCCGATGTACCTGATGCTGTGCGCGGGCGTCTCGCTGGCCTACCTCACCGGCGACCTGTTCAACCTGTTCGTCGCCTTCGAGATCATGCTCAGCTCGTCGTACGTGCTGATCACCCGGCGCACCACGGCCACCCGGGTGCGCGCGGGCATGACCTACGTGATCGTCAGCCTGGCGTCCTCGCTGCTGTTCATCACGATGATCGCGCTGGTCTACGCCTCCACCGGCACGGTGAACCTGGCCGACCTGGGCGAGAAGGTGCACCAGCTGCCGGAGGGGCTGCAGATCGCGCTGGCGCTGCTGGTGGTGATCGTCTTCGGGGTGAAGGCGGCGATGGTGCCGCTGCACTTCTGGCTGCCGGACAGCTACCCGACCGCGCCCGCGCCGGTCACCGCCGTGTTCGCCGGGCTGCTCACCAAGGTCGGCATCTACGCGCTGATCCGCACCCAGACGCTGGTGTTCAGCCACGCCGAGAGCTGGAACCTGATGCTGGGCATCGCGCTGATCACCATGATCGTCGGCGCGCTCGGCGCGCTGGCCCAGAACGACCTGAACCGGCTGCTGTCCTTCCTGCTGGTCAGCCACATCGGCTACATGCTGTTCGGGCTCGGCGTCTACGACGTGGTCGGCCTGACCGGCGTGATCCTCTACGTGGTGCACCACATCACCGTGCAGGCGGCGCTGTTCCTGGTCAGCGGTCTGATCACGCGGCACACCGGCACCGTGGCGCTGACCCGGATGGGCGGGCTGGCCAAGGCCGCCCCGCTGATCGCGGTGCTGTTCGCGCTGCCCGCGCTGACCCTGGCCGGGGTGCCGCCGTTCTCCGGTTTCGTCGCCAAGCTGGCGCTGCTGCAGGCCGGTGTCGGCGCCGGGACCTGGACGGCCTACGTGGTGACCGGCGGCCTGGTGCTGACCAGCCTGCTCACCCTGTACGCGATGGCGCGGGTGTGGACGCGGGCGTTCTGGGGGCAGGTCAAGGCCCCCGAGCAGGACCCGGATCCGACCGACGAGCTGGTGGTCGGCACCGCCACCTCGAACCGCCCGATGGTGGTGGCCAGCGGGGTGCTGGTGGCCACCAGCGTGGTGATCGCGCTGGTGGCGGGCCCGCTGGCGGAGATCAGCGGGCGGGCCGCGACGGATCTGATGCACGGCGAGACCTACCGGAGCGCGGTGCTGGGAGGTGCCGGATGAGCGAGCGGATCGCCCGCCGCGGCGGGCTGCTGCGGCGGTTGCCGATGGTGGCCTGGCTGACCCTGGTCTGGGTGATGCTGTGGGGCACCTTCGACCTGGGCACGCTGTTCTTCGGCCTGGTGGTGGCGGTGTTCGTGGCGACGCTGTTCCCGAACCCGGCCATCCGCACCAACATCGCGGTGCGCCCGCTGCGGGTGCTGCAGCTGCTCGGGTACCTGGCCTGGGACCTGGTGATCTCCACCGCGCGGGTGTCCTGGCAGGCGGTCACCCAGGGGCCGAAGGCGCCCGCCGGGATCGTGGCGGTGACGCTGCGGACCGACTCCGACCACATCACCGCGATGCTGGCCAACGCGGTGTCGCTGGCCCCGGGCAAGTTCGTGCTGCAGATCGACCGGGTCAACCGGATCTGCTACGTCTACGCGCTCGGGATGCGGGCCGCGGACGCCGGATCGGTGCGGCAGGAGGTGCTCGCGCTGGAGCGCCGGGTGGTGCGCGCGGTCGGCTCGGACGCCGACCTCGCCCTGATCAGCGGAACGGAGGGATGATCGTGGCCTGGGTGTTCCTGGTGACCTTCGGCCTGCTGTGCGTGGCCGGGCTGCTGGTGCTGGTGCGGTTGATCCTCGGCCGCACCACGCTGGACCGGATCGTCGCGGTCGACGTGTTCGTGACCATGATCATCGCCGGGACCTGCGTGAGCATGGGCTGGCTGCAGGACGGTTCGAACATCGCCCTGCTGGCCGCCTTCGCGCTGCTGGCCTTCATCGGGTCGGTCAGCGCTGCCCGGTTGGTCGAGAAGAAGGAGCCGTACCGATGAGCCTGCTGGACGTCTTCTCCGCGGTGTGCCTCATCGGCGGTGCGCTGTCCTGCCTGCTCGGCGCCATCGGGCTGCTGAGCTTCCCGGACGTGCTGGCCCGCCTGCAGGCCGCCACCAAGCCGCAGACCCTGGGGCTGATCCTGATCCTGGTCGGCACCGCGGTGCAGCTGGACTTCGTCTACGCCTCCGGCCTGATCCTGGTGGGGCTGTTCCAGATGCTCACCGCGCCGGTGATGGCGCAGCTGGTGGGCCGGGCGGCGTACCGCGCGGACAGCATCCGCCGGGACACCCTGGTGGTGGACGAGCTCGGCGATCGGATCGAGCGGGAGCGCCAGGTCCGCTGATCCGATCCGGCACATCTCGAACGCGCCTGGTCACACTCCGCGCCGACTGTGATCAAATGGTCCTGTACGGGTGACCACGAAAGTGTCGGCAGTCCGACGCTGCGCAGAAGGATGTGGAGCCATCATGGGGCGGACCGGCCGCGCGCTCGCTGGCCTCGCGATCGTGTTGTCCCTGTTCGGGGCCCCGGCGGTGGCCTCGGCCGAGGAGTCCGCCGCGCCCCCGGCGACCGTCGTGCTGGCACAGGAGCCGCCGCCCGCACCGCCCGCCGAGCAGCCTCCCGCGGGCGCCGACGCGCGCCAGCGCATGGCGATCGGCATCACCGGCTTGGTGCTGATCGGCGTGGTGCTGCTGTCGCGCCGGCTCCGCAAGAAGCCGGTCTTGTTTGTCAAGTGGAAAAAGTCGTAGCCCTGCGGGAAAACCGGGTGACCGGTCTGTTCTATGCGAAATAATTTCGCTGCCAATTCTCGCCATGGACTAGACCTGACGGCGAACCTGTGGGATTTTCACAACTGACTACGCGCGTAGGCGCAAGCCACACGAGGTGACACCAGTCCCTGACGTGCGGAGATCGGGGCGTACGCCCCCCACGAACGTGGGCCGGCACCGGGAAGCCCCCCGACCGGTGCCGGCCCACACCCTTCTCGCGGCCCGCCCGTCGCCGCCGCACTTGGTTGAACGCGAAATCAATGCGTGTTGAAAACAGTTCTTTCCGGCCCGGACCGGGGAGGCTTTCGGGCCTGCCGAGACCCCCGGAGCTTCGGCCGAGCTGAATCGAGACCACCCGTTCGTCGCAGCGGGAGGACCGGTGGGCTAGACGTTCGCCGTCGGCGCCGCACCGCTGATCGCGATGATGCAGGATGGGCGGCAAATGAGTACTGCGCCCGCTCCGCACCGCGACCCCGGCCGTTCCCCCGTCGCGCGCTGCCGCGCCGCGGTGCAACGCCACGAGCGCGAGCTGGTCGAGCTCTCCCGCAGCATCCACGCCGAAGCGGAACTCGCCTTCGAGGAGCACCGCAGCGCCGCCCAGGTCGCCGACCTGCTCGCCCGCCACGGCTTCGCGGTCCGGAAATCGGTGGCCGGGCTGGACACCGCGCTGGTCGCCGAGTTCGGCAGCGGCGACCTCGTGGTGGCCGTCTGCGCCGAGTACGACGCGCTGCCGGAGGTCGGGCACGCCTGCGGGCACAACGTCATCGCCGCGGCCGCGGTCGGCGCCGCGCTGGCGCTCGCCGAGGTCGCCGACGAGCTGGGCATCGCGGTCCGGCTGATCGGCACCCCGGCGGAGGAGACCGGCGGCGGCAAGGTGCTGATGCTGGAGCGCGGCGTGTTCGACGACGTGGCGATGGCGATGATGGTGCACCCGGGCCCGGAGGAGGTCTGCCGCCCGACCTCGCTGGCCATCACCGACCTGGAGGTCCGCTACACCGGCCGCGCGGCGCACGCCGCCTCGGCCCCGCAGCTGGGCCTGAACGCCGCCGACGCGCTGACCGTCGCGCAGGTCGCCATCGGCCTGCTGCGCCAGCACCTCGAGCCGCAGCAGATGGTGCACGGTATCGTTACCGCAGGTGGCGCGGCGCCGAACATCGTTCCCGCGCGCACCGCGGCGGTCTACAACTTGCGCGCTGCCGAAGCGCGCTCCCTGCAGCGCCTGGAGAACCGCATCCGGGCCTGCTTCGAGGCGGGCGCGACGGCGACCGGGTGCACGCACGAGGTCGTGCAGGTCTCCCCGGCCTACGCCGAGTTGGACCCCGACGGCTGGTTGTCGGAGGCGTACCGCCGCGCGATCACCGAGCTCGGGCGGGAACCGCTCGACCGGGGTGCTGAGCAGGGCCGGGTCATCGGCAGCACCGACATGGGCAACGTGACCCAGATCCTGCCCGCGATCCACCCGATGATCGCGATCGACTGCGGCGACGCGGTCAACCACCAGGCGGAGTTCGCCGCGGCCTGCGCGACCCCGACCGCGGACCGGGCGGTGCTCGACGGGGCGGTGGCGATGGCCTGGACCGCGGTGGCCGCGGCTGCGGACCCCGCGCAGCGGGACCGCCTGCTGGCGGCCGTGCGCGAGCGGTCCGCTCGGAGTTCGTCGGAAGAGTTCTGCACACCGGGAGGCGGCGCGCACCGCGGACCGGGTGCGGGTGCCCAGCAGGACGAGGGCGTGGCGTGAGCGGTGCCTCCCGCCCGCGCCGCGGACCGGACACCCCGCAAGACACTGGAGGAATGGCGTGACAGTGGTGGATTCCCGTGGCTCGGACCCGGGGCAGCCCTCGAACGGCGGTTCGGCGGTGGAGGAGGCGGACTGGTCGGCGGAGCGCGCCGCCGCGCCGGGCACCCTCCTCGCCGCGGGCGTGGACGGGCCGTCCGCGCCGATCGGCAGCACCATGTCCGGCGTGGACACCAGTGTCGGGGCCGTGGCGGACCTGGGTGCCGGTCGCGGGCCGTCCTGGCTGGACTCCTGGCTGGGCGAGAACGCCCAGCGGGTGGTGGCCTGGCGGCGGCACATCCACGCCTACCCCGAGCTCTCCCGCGCCGAGCACGAGACCACGGCCTTCCTCGCGGACCGGCTCACCCGCGCCGGGCTGAAGCCGCAGGTGCTGCCGGTGGGCACCGGCCTGATCTGCGACATCGGCGAGGAGCGCGCGGGCGCTCGCACCGTGGCGCTGCGCGCGGACATCGACGCGCTGCCGCTGACCGAGGCCACCGGCCTGCCGTACTCCTCCACTGTGGACGGAGTCGCGCACGCCTGCGGGCACGACGCGCACACCACGGTCGCGCTGGGCGCCGCGCTGGCACTGGCCGCCGCGCCGGAGCTGCCCGGCCGGGTGCGGCTGATCTTCCAGCCCGCCGAGGAGGTGATGCCCGGCGGTGCCCTGGACGTGCTGGCCGCGGGCGGGCTCGACGGGGTGGACCGGATCTTCGGGCTGCACTGCGACCCCCGGCTGCCGGTGGGGCAGATCGGCACCCGCGTCGGCGCCATCACCTCGGCCGCCGACCTGCTGGAACTCCGCCTGACCTCGCCCGGCGGGCACACCTCGCGGCCGCACCTGACCGCGGACCTGGTGCACGCGCTGGGCACCGTCATCACCGGCCTGCCGACGCTGCTGTCGCGCCGCGTCGACCCGCGCAGCGGCACGGTCCTGACCTGGGGCGCGGTGCGCGCCGGGGAAGCGCCGAACGCCATCCCGCAGGACGGGGTGCTCACCGGCACGCTGCGCACCGGCGACCGCGACACCTGGGCGAAGCTGGAACCGCTGGTCCACGAGCTGGTGCACAGCCTGCTCTCGCCGCTCGGGGTCGGCTTCGACCTCCAGCACCGGCGCGGTGTGCCGCCGGTGGTCAACGACGAGGAGAGCACCGAGCTGTTCCGCTCCGGCATCGAAGCGGCGCTCGGCGGGGAAGCCCTGGCCAGCACCCCGCAGTCCTCGGGCGGCGAGGACTTCGGCTGGTACCTGGAGCACGTCCCGGGCTCCTTCGCGAGGCTGGGCGTCCACTCCGGAGCGGGCCGGGTCAAGGACCTGCACCAACCGACGTTCGCCCTGGACGAGCGAGCCCTGCTGGTGGGCGTCCGAGCAATGGTCCACACGGTCCTGCGCGCCCTCGAGAGCTGACCCGCGTCACCCGGGGCGGGCGCGAATTCGCGGTTGATCGGGATTGCACCTGATCGAGGTGTATCCAGCCGCAGCTGTATCTGAGAGCGGGGTTCGCTCCTCTGTAAGGGCATGAGAACGAACATCATCTGCCCCGGAGGACGAACCCCGAACCCGGCGGTCGAGTGGCCGCCTTCGGCCCGGCACGGCGCGATGACCTGGCTCGACGCGGAGCGGCTGCTCGGTCCGGCCGGGCTCGCGGCGGGCTTGGCCGACGGCGAGTGGGTGCAGCCCTGGCACGGCGTCGTGGTCCCGGCCGCCCGCGCGCACGACCCGATGACCCGCGCGGCGGCCGCCCTGCTGCGCGCCGGGCCGCACTCGGTGCTGTCCGGCCCGACCGCGGTGGCGATGCACGGCTGCGGTCCGGTCGACGAGGTCGTGGACGTGACCATCCCCTACGGCCGCGAGGTGCGCTCGCAGCCGGACCTGACCGTCCACCAGGCGTGGATCCGGGAGTGCGACGTCGTGGAGCTGGACGGCCTGCGCACCCAGGCCCTGGACTTCGCGATCACCGAGCTGCTGTGCACCGGCGACCAGCGGCAGGCCCTGGACTGCCTGGAGCAGGCGCTCGGACGGCTCGGCGAGCAGGCGGAGCGCTTCCGGGCGCTGGTCGCCGAGCGGGTCGCCCGCCGCCGGGACCGCCGCGGCACCCGGCGGGCGAGCGCGCTGCTCGGGCTGGCCTGGGCGAAGCCGCGCCCCGAGCTGATCGGGGGTGCGCGGTGAGGACCTCAGCGCGAGCGCTGGAACCAGTCGGCGGCCTGAGCTGCTTCGCGGGCGGCGATGAACCGTGCGTAGGCGTCGTCGTAGATGGCGCGGTTGGCCTCGACGGGGCGCAGCGGTTCCGACGTGCCGACCAGCTCGCGGGCCACGTCGGTGATGCTGCGGCCGCTCAGCAGGCACTGCGCGGTCACGGTCGCACCGCGGGCACCGGCCTGCTCGTCGGTGGTGCGCACGACCGGCAGACCGGTCACGTCGGCGATCACCTGCCGCCACAGCCGGTTCGCCGAGCCCCCGCCGGTGAGCCGGAGCTCGGTGGGCTGCGCGGTGCTGGCCCGCAGGCAGTCGCGGATCGCCATGGCCAACCCCTCCAGGCAGGCCCGCGCGATCTCGGCCGGACCGTGCTCCAGGCTCAGGCCGTGCAGGCTGCCGCGCGCGGCCGGGTCGTAGAACGGCGCGCGTTCCCCGGCGAGCGAGAGGTAGGGCAGCATCAGCAGGCCCTTGCTGCCCGGCTCGGCCTGTTCGGCGAGGTCGGTGAGGTCCTCCGGGTTGGGCAGGCCGAGCATCCGGCAGGCCCACTCCACGACCTCGGTGCCGGACAGGGTGGCGCTGGCGAGCATCCACCGCCCCGGTTCCGGCGTGCGCAGCGACATGCCGACCGGCGTGCGCTCGAGCCGCGGGCTGTCGCTGAGCACCTCGGTGCAGATCGTGGTGCCGAGGATGGTGCACGCCTGTCCCGGTTCGGTGACCCCGGCGCCGATGGCCGTGGAGATCACGTCGTAGGCCCCGAGCACCACCGGCGTCCCGGCCGGGACACCGAGTCGTTCGGCCGCGGTGTCGCGCAGCGGAGCGATCCGCTGCTGCCCGTCCACCACGTCGGGCAGCAAAGGCTGCGCCCAGTCCAGCCCGAGCTCGGCGAGCACGGTGGGCGAGTACTGCCCGGTGCGCGCGTCGAGGAACGGGTTCGAGGCTTCGGAGACGTCCCAGGCGAGGCACCCGGTCAGGCAGTGGAACAGCCAACCGCCGCAGGTCAGCACCTTCGCGGACCGGTCGATCCGGGCGGGGTCGTGCTCGGCGAGCCACCGCAGCTGCGCGTGCGGCAGGCCGCCGAAGCCGACCGATCCGTTGATCTTGAACAGCTCGGCGAGGACGCCGGACTCGGCCCAGCCCGCAGCGATCTCGGATGCCCGGGCGTCGTTCCAGAGCAGCGCGGGACCGGTGGGGCGACCGGCGTCGTCGACCAGCCAGCACCCGTCGCCCTGCGCGGTGAGCGCGAGCGCGGCGACGTCGGAGCCCGCCGCGGCGGTGAGCTCGGCGACGGTGTCCGCGACCGCGCTCCAGACCTCCTGCATGTCCTGCTCGGCCCAGCCGGGGCGGGGATGCTCGACCCGGGTCGGCCGCCGGGCGACCGCCAGCTCGGTCCCGTCCGCTGCGTAGGCGACGCTCTTCACCACCGAGGTGCCGGCGTCGATGCCGATGGTGATCACGGGCGTTCCCTCCAGATCCCGCCTACCGGGTCGGCCGGTGCGCGACCCGAGAACATCACAGCATTGAGTGTTAAAAATTTCAAGATAGGTGTTATGTTTGCGATGGGATGTGACACCACGGTCCCGGTAGTGGACCACCACCGGAAGGACGCGACGTGCCGCCTCAACCCACCACCGACGCCCGCATCGACCTCGTGCTGCTCGACGTCGGCGGCCCGGTCTACGACGACCGCGCCTACCGCGACGCGCTGCTGCGCGCCACGCGCGAACTCGCCGCCGAGGCCGGGCGCGAGGTCGACGAAGCGGAGTTCCAGCAGGTCTACGACGAGCGGCGGCAGGCCCAGGGCGGCTCGCTGCGCACCGCGGTCGCCGAGCGGTTCCTGACCGCAGACGACCGCCAGCGGCTGTCCGACCGCGCCGAGCAGTACTGGGAGTACCCGCCGTCGGCCCTGCACGAGGACGTCCTGCCCGCGCTGCGGCAGCTCGCCGGGCGCTACAAGATCGCGATCGTGGCGAACCAGCGCGCGGTCGTCGTGGACGCCCTGCGCCGCGACGGCGTGGCCGACTTCGTGGACGTCTGGGCGATCTCGGAGGTCGTCGGCGCGGAGAAGCCGGACCCGCGGATCTTCCAGCACGCGCTGCGCGAAGCCGGTGTCGAACCGGCGAACGCGGTGCACGTCGGCAACCGGTTGGACACCGACGTGCGCGGTGCTCACCGGGTCGGGCTGCGAGCGGTGTGGGTGGTGCGCGGCGAGGCCCCGCCGAAGCCGACGCCAGAGCAGCTCGCCGAGCCGGACGTCGCGGTGTACTCGATGGCGGAACTGCCGGAGGCGTTGGAGAAGCTGCAGGCCGCCGGATGACCAGCGGTCCACGCTCCGGGGAGGGGTGCTGATGGGAGAGCTCGTCGCAGGGGTCGACATCGCGACCGCGAACGTGCGCGTGCAGGTCCACGACCAGGTCGGCGCGGTGGTGGCCGCGGCCTCCCGGCCGCTGCCGCAACCAGTGCGCTCGTCCGGCGGCCGTTCCGAGCAGGACGCGAGCACGTGGTGGCCAGCGGTTCGCGACTGCCTGGCCGAGTGCACGGCCGCGCTAGGGGCGCGCAGCGCCGAGATCACCTCGCTGGCGATCTCGGCCACCTCGGGCACGGTGGTTCCGGTCGACGCCAGCGGGAACCCGCTCGGCGCCGCGCTGATGTACGACGACCGGCGCGCCGAGGCCGAGGCCCGGACCGCGGTCGAGGTGGGTGCGCCGCGCTGGGAGCGGACCGGCATCACCCCGTCGGCGGGTTCGGGCCTGGCCCGGATCGCCTGGCTGGCGCGGCACCTCCCGGAGGGGACCGAGCAGGTCTGCCACACCCCGGACGTCATCGCCCGGAAGCTGGTCGGGCGGCCGGTCGCGACCGACACCAGCCACGCGCTGAAGAGCGGCTACGACGCGGTGGCCGGGGAGTGGGCGACGGAGGTCTTCGACGCGCTCGAGGTGCCGTCCCGGCTGCTCCCGGAGGTCGTGCGGCCGACTGCGGTGCTCGGTGAGGTCTCCGCGGCGGCTGCGGTGGAGACCGGTCTGCCGCAGGGCTGCGAAGTGCGGGCCGGGATGACCGACGGGTGCGCGGGCCAGCTGGCGTGCGGGGCCGTCGACATCGGCCAGTTCGTGACCGTGCTGGGCACGACGCTGGTGCTCAAGGGCGTTTCCAAGGAGCTCGTGCACGACCCGGCCGGGGCGGTGTACAGCCACCTGCACCCGGACGGCGTGTGGCTGCCCGGCGGTGCGGCCAACATCGGCGGCTCCGCGCTGTCCGATGTGGACCCGTCGGAACTGGCGGGCCTGGACGCGGCGGCCACCGAACGCGGCCCGGCCAGCGTGGTCAACTACCCGCTGCGCGGGGAGGGCGAGCGGTTCCCGTTCCTGGCCGAGCGGGCCGCGCAGTTCGTCCTCGGCACTCCGCAGGACCGGGTGGACGAGTACCGCTCCCGCCTCGAAGGTGTCGCTTTCTGCGAGCGGCTCGCGCTGGAACGCCTGGCGGATCTCGGTGCACCGGCAGCGGGCCCGGTGCGCACCGCGGGTGGTGGCGCTCGCAGCCTCGCCTGGTGCCGGATCAGGGCGTCGATCCTGGACCGGCCGGTCCTGCGGGTCCAAGGCGCGGGCACCGCGCTCGGGGCTGCGCTGCTGGCTGCCAGCGGTTCGATCCACCCGGACCTGAGCGCCGCGGCGACCGCGATGGTGCCCGAGGGCGAACTGGTCGAGCCGGTGCCCTCGGAGGTGTCCCAACTGGACGGCAGCTACCAGCGCTTCCTCGGCGAACTCCGCGAGCGCGGCTGGCTCGCCGCGGCCTGACGCCGGGAACCCGCTCCGCGGTCGGCGGGGGTCAGCGCTCGGCGACCTCCAGCGCCACCCCCGCCGACCGGAGCTCGTCGAGCCGCGCGGCCGGGGTACCGGCATCGACCACGACCAGGTCGAACTCGGTCAGCGGGGCCAGCTCGTGGACCGCGCGCCGGTCGAACTTGGAGTGGTCCAGCAGCAGCACCCGCTTGCCCGCGGTCTCCATCAGCGCCCGCTTGACCTGGATCGTCTCCTGCGAGCGGTGCAGGCAGTGCCCGCCGACCACGGCGGTGGTGGACATGAACAGCACGTCCGAGCGCATGGTGCGGGCCATGGTGGCGGTGTGCAGCCCCAGGAATGCGTCGTAGGACGGCTGGTAGTCGCCGCCGAGACCGATCAGGTGCAGGCCGGGCTCGCCGCTGAGCAGGTTGATCACGGACAGGAAGTTCGTCACGACGGTCAGCGGGGCCAGCGCGGGCAACCGCTCGGCGACGGCCAGCGCGCTGGTGCTGTCGTCCAGGGCCACGACCTGGCCGGGGGAGACCAGCCGCGCGGCGTGCTCGGCGATGCGGGCCTTCTCCTCGGCGGCGTCGGCGATCCGGGCCCGCACCGAGGTCTCCAGCAGCGCGGTCGGCGTCGAGGTCGCCCCGCCCCGGACCTTGCGCAGCCAGCCCTGCTGCTCCAGCACGTCCAGATCGCGGTGGATCGTCATGCCGCTGACGCCGTGCTTGGCGGCGAGCTCCTCGATGCGCACGAACCCGCTGGCCAGCACCTCCTGGCGGATCTCCTCGCGCCGGTCCTGCTGGCTGACCGGTGTGCCGCCTGCCTCGGCCACCCCGAAACCCCTCACCTCAGAGCTCGTCGTAGGTCCCACCCGGTACGCGACGGCGAGCGACCACGTGTGCAATCGCCAGTGATTGTCACACGTGCGGCGTGATGTTCGGGTCAGATGTCACGCGGGGAGCCGGGCCCGACGTTGTGGCAGGGCCGTTTCCGCAGCTTCTCGACGTAGTCCTCGGGGGCCCCGGCGGCTTCCGCGGCATCGGCCATCACGCCGAGGTAGCGCGCTGACGGCAGCCCGCCCTCGTAGGCGTCGAGCACGTACAGCCAGGCCAGCACCGGCCCGTCCAGCGTCTGCACTCGCAGCCGGAGCTTCTTGTGCATGCCCAGCTCGGCGCCCTCCCAGTTGTCGAGCTGCCGCTCGTCCTCCGGGCTGACGTCGTAGAGCACCGTGAAGACCTGGGCACCGGGGTGTTCGACGATGGTGGCGAGGGCGCCTTCCCAGCCGTAGTCCTCCCCGCCGAAGGTCAACCGCCAGTCCATCAGCCAGCCCGTACCCGCCATCGGCGAATGCGGAGCTCGCTTCAACATCTGGGCCGGATCCATGTTGGACCCGTACGCGGCGTACAGAGGCACGCCCAACAGGGTAGCGATCGACAGCCCGGGTGGCGGACCGGACCACGTCACAAAAGTGGGTAGTCGCGACCGTCTTCGGCCGTCCCGTCCGGTTTCGCGCGCCTCGGGCGGATCGCGGAGCGCAGCGGCCGACCCCGAGCCGGTGACCCTCGGTCGCCGCCGCGCTGTGGGACGCGCCACGGTGGTCAATTCGGGCGACACCACCCGAATCGACCGGACTACGCGCAGCGTACGGTGAGTCTGGCGCCCACACGGCAGGCATCGGGGAGGAACGCGAAGTGACCCGCATCGTGATCATGGGAGGCGGTCCGGCCGGTTACGAGGCGGCGCTGGTCGCCGCGTCGAACGGGGCGGACGTCACGCTGGTCGAGCCGGAAGGCCTCGGTGGGGCTTGCGTGCTCTACGACTGCGTGCCGTCGAAGACCTTCATCGCCTCGGCGGGGGCGCGCTCGGCGTACCGCGATGCCCGCGAGCTCGGCATCCGCGCGAAGACCGAGGACTCCGACGTCGACGTGGCGGTGGTGCACGGCCGGGTCAAGGGCCTCGCGCTCGCGCAGTCCGCCGACATCCGGTCCCGGGTCCGCCGCGAAGGCGTGAAGATCCTGCCCGGTCGCGCGCGCTTCACCAACCCGGCCAAGGGCATGGCGGTGCACCAGGTCGGCGTCGACCTGGCCGACGGCGGCTACCAGGAGCTGACCGCCGACGTCGTGCTGATCGCCACCGGTGCCACGCCGCGGGTCCTCAAGGGCGCCGAGCCGGACGGGGAGCGCATCCTCAACTGGCGGCAGCTCTACGACCTGCCCGAACTTCCCGAGCACCTGGCCGTGATCGGCTCCGGCGTCACCGGTGTGGAGTTCGCCTCCGCCTACACCGAGATGGGCGTCAAGGTCACCATGATCTCCAGCCGCGACCGGGTGCTGCCGCACGAGGACGCCGACGCGGCGGCGGTGCTGGAGGAGGTGTTCGCCGAGCGCGGCACCGAGGTCGTCAAGCACGCGCGCGCCGAGAAGGTGGAGCGCACCGATTCCGGGGTGCTGATCCACCTGGCCGACGGGCGGCAGGTGGAGGCCAGCCACGCGCTGATGACCGTGGGCTCGGTGCCCAACACCAGCGACATCGGGCTGGAGCGGATCGGCGTGGAGACCGACCGGGGCGGCTACATCCCGGTCGACCGGGTGTCGCGGACCTGCGTGCCGGGCGTCTACGCGGCCGGTGACTGCACCGGTCTGCTGCTGCTGGCCTCGGTGGCGGGCATGCAGGGCCGGATCGCGATGTGGCATGCGCTCGGCGAGGGCGTCACCCCGATCAAGCTCAAGACGGTCGCCGCGAACGTCTTCACCCACCCGGAGATCGCCACCGTCGGCATCAGCCAGCAGGCGATCGACAGCGGCGAGGTGCCGGCGCGGACCGTGATGATGCCGCTGGCCACCAACCCGCGCGCGAAGATGGAGGGGCTGCGCCGCGGTTTCCTCAAGGTCTTCTGCCGCCCGCAGACCGGTGTGGTGGTGGGCGGCGTCGTGGTGGCGCCGAACGCCAGCGAGCTGATCCTGCCGATCGCGCTCGCGGTGCAGAACCAGGTCACGGTGGACAACCTGGCCAACACGTTCTCGGTGTACCCGTCGCTGTCGGGCTCGCTCACCGAGGCGGGCCGCCTGCTGATGCGGCACGACGACCTGGACTGAGGAGGGCTCGTCCGCAGGAACCGGTCGGGCCGGGCAACCGCTGGGCAGGAGTGGCCATGACCGAACTTCCGGTGCTGATCTACGACGGCGACTGCGGTTTCTGCACGCGCAGCGCGCGGCTGGCCGAGCGCCTGCCGGTGCGGATGCGCGTGCAGACCTGGCAGGAGGCCGACCTCGCCGCCTACCGGACGACGGCCGACCGGGCCCGGCACGAGGTGCTGTGGGTGGCGCCGTCCGGACGGGTGTTCGGCGGTGCGGCCGCGGTGGCCGAGCTGCTCAAGACCTGCCGCCCGCCGTGGCCGGTGGCCGGTGCGGTGCTGTCCGCGCCGGTGGTGCGCACGCTGGCCGAGTGGGTTTACCGGTGGGTCGCGGAGAACCGCTACCGGCTGCCCGGCGGCACTCCGGCGTGCAGGTTGCCGGAGGAACAACGTCCCGGCCGCGGGGATCGTTCCTGAGCCGTTCGATCTCGGCCGAAAGTACGAGATAGCCGCTCTGCTTCCTGGCCGATCGGTCGACTCCACCTGACACATCGGCTGATCCGCTGGCCCCTCGACGCGCCATAACTTGGATGTCGTCGGGGGTCGAACGGGCCGGTTCCCCCTGTTTCAGGGGATCGACGGGGAGAACCGGCCCCCAGCGAGATTGGTGCGTCTTGGCACCAACGCGGTGTGGAAGAGCGAGGTGGCCGGGATGTACGGCAAGGCGTTCGCGCCGGAGTTCCAGGGACGGCTCCGGAGTCTGTCGGTGAACACGAACTACGAGGACGCGCTGGCCAAGGCGCGTGCGGAAGTTGTTCGCGCGGCGGAGGAAGGCGATGGCCTGGCGCTCGCCCAGGCGAGGCTGGTGGAGTCCGAGGCGTGCCGGCGGTTGGGCCGGGTCGACGAGGCGGACGTGGCGTGGCGCGCGAGCTACCGGGCCGCCCGGGAGGCCGACGAGCCGGGCGCGATGGCGTGGGCGCTGTGGAACGGCGGCACGCTGGCCCGGCAGCGCGGGCAGATGACCGGCGCGCTGCGCTGGCTCGGCCTCGCCCGCGATGCGGCGACCCGGGCGGGCGACGTGGTGGCCCTGGGGTACTCGGTCGCCGGGATCGCCGAGACGCTGCGGATCCGCGGTGACTACGAGGAAGCCCGCGACCTGCACGAGAAGCTGCTCGCCGAGGCCCGCAGGCGGGGCGAGACCCGGCACACGGTGTGGGCGCTCGAAGGGCTGGCGCAGCTCGACCGCAACGCGGGCGATCTGGACGCGGCGTGGGAGCGCTTCGCCGAGGCCGCGCAGATCGCCGAGGACGGCGGGGACGAGCGGGGGCTCGCCTGGGCGCTGCGCGGTCTGGCCGACGTGCTGTCGTTGCGCGGGGAGCACGACGAAGCGCTGCGGCTGCTGACGAAGGGCGAGCAGATCTGCCGCCGGATGGATCTGTCCAGCGCCCTGGCCTACAACCGGAAGATGCGCGGCAACGTCCTGTTCCGCGCGTGCTGGTACGGCGAGGCGGCGCGCACCTACCAGGAGGCGCTGAAGATGTTCCGCGCCATGAACGAACCGCGCGGGGCGGCGCTGGCCGAGCTGGGCCTGCTCAAGAGCCGTGACAAGCTGGGGCGCCCGCGACCAGCCACCGAGCGCGACCTGCGTGCCCTCCGGGACACCTTGGACGACCGGGAACACCGGCACACCAGGAAGATGGTGCAGGACGCGCTCGACGAGATGCTGGAACTGGTCGCGTAATCCCGGGGGATCTACCGACGCCGCAACAGTTTCCGCGCGACGGTTCTTCCGGTCGGCCGCTCTGGCTCGGGCCGCGATCCTGCGGCACCGAACCGAGGTCGGATCGAGGCGGAACGGTCAGTCGTTGAGTTTCGCTGCTGCGGCGCGGAGTTCGGCTCCCGCGTTGCGGGTGATCGGCTCGCCGTGGCCGAAGCAGGCGACCTCGGTGTCCAGCTCGGCGAGGCGGCGGAACGATTCGACGGCCTGCGCCCGGTCCAGGTTGAACGTGCCGAGCACGACCTCGCCGAAGTGGGCGATGGTGTCGCCGGTGAACAGAGTTCTGCTCCTTGACAAGTGAATTGCGATGCTCCCGTCGGTGTGACCGGGGATGGAGAGCACGCGGGCGCCGCCGCCGAAGTCGAGCACATCGCCCTCGGCGATCTCCTGGTCGACCGGGCAGGGCGGGTGCGGGGGCACGTTCGGGGTGATGCTGTCGAACAGCGGTCGCTCCCAGTCGAGCAGCACCGGGTCGGGGCGGGGCTGCTCGCCCTGGATGACGGCCACGTCCCCGGCGTGCGCCAGCACCGGTGCGCCGGTGGCCGCGCGGAGTTCCGCGGCCGATCCCACGTGGTCCTCGTGGCCGTGGGTGAGCACGATCCGGTCCAGTTCGACGTCGAGCTCGGTCAGCAGCGCGGTGATGGCCGGGCCGGAGCCGACGGTCCCGGTGTCGATCAGGGTCGCGGAGCGTCCGTCCAGCCACAGGTAGGCCTGGCCGAAATCGGGGCGCAGGTGGTACAGGCCGGGCACGACGAGGTCGACGTCCACACCGGCACGGTAGGCGCGGATCGGGTTGCGGCGGAGCGGGTTTCGTCGCGGGCGAACGAGCGCCGCCGGAGGGGCGCGGAAAACGGCGCGACGCCGAGGTGGGGGCTGCGTTAACCTGACCGCATGGTGCAACAGCAGCTCTACCTCTGATCGCGCTCTCGTCCGCGGCCTCGCGACGGCTTCGTTCCGCCTGCCCGGCCGCGCATTTTCGCGCGCCCGCATCGATCCGGCGCGGCGGTGCACCGCCCGCCGATTCCGCACCTCCGCATCCCGATCGCACGCTGCGAGCTGGCCCCGTTGCCATCGCGGTCGCTGCGGAGCGGGCTCGGCTGCTCGGGCGCGAACACCGACATCGTTGATCCGCTCCTCGTTGCGGCGAGGGCGTTTTCGATCAGGAGAGCAGAAGCAGATGACCAAGGCTGCGCAGAACGCGCACCGCACCCGGCCCGCGCACATCGCCTTCCTCACCATCCCGGCGCACGGCCACGTCAACCCGGGTCTCGGCCTGATCACCGAGCTGGTGAGCCGGGGCCACCGCGTCAGCTACGCGGTGACCGACGCGTTCGCCGACCAGGTGGCCGAGGCCGGGGCGGTCCCGGTCCGCTACACCTCGCTGCTGCCGGGGTCGCCGACCGCGACCCGGCAGGAGTGGCCGGACGAAGAGGTCGAGGCGCGCTTGATGTTCCTCGAAGAGACCAAGCACGTCGTGCCGCAGCTCGAGGCGGCGTACGCGGGTGACCGGCCCGACCTCGTGGTCTACGACCTCCCGGACTTCCTCGTCCTCGCCGAGAAGTGGGGAGTGTCGGCGCTGCAGCTGTGCCCGACCCACGTCTACTCCGAGGGGCTGGAGTCTGTCCTGGACATGACGCCGACCCCGGAGAAGCTGGCGGTGCAGGAGGCGTACGACGAGTACTTCGCCGCGCAGGGATTGACGTTGCGGGAGAAGGACTTCATGCACCCGAGCCGCTGCATCGTGACCATCCCGCGGAGCTTCCAGTACTTCGGGGACAAGGCGGCGGACGTCTACACGTTCGTCGGCCCGATGCTGACCGAGCGGGCGTCCCAGGGGGACTGGCAGGCGCCGGACGACCGGCCGGTGCTGGTGATCTCGCTGGGTTCGGCCTACAACGACCGCCCGGACTTCTACCAGACGTGCTTGCAGGCCTTCGCCGACCTCGACTGGCACGTGGTGATGTCCGTCGGGAAGGCGGTCGATCCGGCCGAGCTGGGTGAGGTCCCGGCGAACTTCGAAGTGCACCGGTGGATTCCGCAGCTCCGGGTGCTGTCCCGGGCCAGCGCGTTCATCACGCACGCCGGGATGGGCGGCACGATGGAGGGCCTGCACCACGGCGTCCCGCTGATCGCGGTGCCGCAGGCCGTCGACCAGTTCATGAACGCGGCTCGGATCGAGGAGCTCGGTCTGGGCGTGCAGCTGGACGCCGCGACCGCCACCCCGGAGCAGCTGCGCGCCGCGCTGGAGAAGGTCACCTCGGACGAGGGGATCCTGAGCAGGGTGGCGGACATGCAGCGGGAGATCGAGGAGGCCGGTGGGCTGGCGCGGGCCGTCGAGATCGTCGAAGCCATGCTGTAGCCGTGTCGGACCCCACCCGCCGGGTCACTCCGGCGGGTGGTCCGCCCGGTCCGGTGCGGCCGTTCCCAACTGGGCGTATCCACGGCAGTTGTGGCCGTACGCGGATGTTCTGTTTCCCGCTCCTCGCGGCTGCCGCATACCGTCGGGAAGCGACCTCAACCAGGTCGTCTGACCAGCAGTGATGCCAGAAGGAGCGGGAGAACCATGGCGGAGCGGAGCCTGCGGGGCAAGGTCACGGTCATCGGCGGCGGGGGCAAGAACCTGGGCGGCCTGCTGTCTACGACCTTCGCGGACGAGGGCGCGAAGGTCGTCGTGCACTACAACAGCGACTCCTCCGCCGCCGAGGCGGAGAAGACCGTCAACGCGGTGCGGGAGGCCGGTTCCGAGGCGATCTCGGTGCAGGGCGACCTGACGCAGGTCAGCGAGGTGCGGCGGCTGTTCGACACCGCGGTGGACACCTTCGGCGGGGTCGACGTCGCGGTGAACACCACCGGGATGGTGCTGCGCAAGCCGATCCTGGAGACCTCCGAGGAGGAGTTCGACCGCATGTTCGCGATCAACGCGAAGGCGGCGTACTTCTTCATCCAGGAGGCCGGTCGCCGGCTCAACGACGACGGCAAGATCATCAGCCTGGGCACCTCGCTGCTGGCGGCGTTCACCGACGGCTACTCCACCTACGCCGGGGGCAAGGCGCCGCTGGAGCACTTCACCCGCGCCGCGGCCAAGGAGTTCGCCGACCGCCGCATCTCGGTGAACGTGGTGGCGCCGGGGCCGATGGACACGCCGTTCTTCTACCCGCAGGAGACGCCGGAGCGGGTGGAGTTCCACAAGTCGCAGGGCATGGGCAACCAGCTCACCCACATCGAGGACATCGTCCCGGTGATCCGGTTCCTGGCCACCGAGGGCTGGTGGTTCACCGGGCAGACGATGTTCCCGAACGGCGGCTACACCACCAGGTGATCGCCGGCGGTGCGGCGGGCCGTCGGGAGGGGGACGGCCCGCCGCACCGCGCACGCGGAGCAGAATCGAGCAGTCCGGACGCCGGTGCGGAGGAGGAAGCGGTGGTGAACCTGGCGGGGATGCGGTGGCAGGTAATGCGGGGGCGCGACCCGGACGAGCCGCACCGCGTTTCCACACCGCTGGAGCTGTTCTTCGACCTGTGCTTCGTGGTGGCGGTGGGGCAGGCCGCCGCGCAGCTGCACCACACGCTGGACGAGGGCCACCTCGGCGGCGGGCTCGTCGGGTACGCGGCGGTGTTCTTCGCGATCTGGTGGGCGTGGATGAACTTCACCTGGTTCGCCTCGGCCTACGACACCGACGACGTGCTCTACCGGCTGCTCACGCTGCTGCAGATGGCCGGGGTGCTGGTGCTGGCGGCCGGGGTGCCCGCCGCGTTCGAGCACTACGACTTCAGCGTCGTGGTCCTCGGCTACGTGCTGATGCGGGTCGGGCTGATCTGCCAGTGGCTGCGGGCCGCCGTCGAACACCCGGAGGGCCGGGGCACCGCGCTGCGCTACGCGGGCGGGATCGCCGTGGTCCAGGTGGGGTGGATCGCCCGGTTGTGGGCGCCGGGGGCGTGGGCCGCCATCACCTTCGTGGCGCTGGTGATCGCCGAGCTGGCGGTCCCGGCATGGGCGGAGTCCCGCAGGCGGACCACCTGGCACCCGGAGCACATCGCCGAGCGGTACGGGCTGTTCACCATCATCGTGCTCGGCGAGGTCATCCTCGCCTCGCTCGCGGCCGTGCAGTCCGCGCTGAGCGAGTTCGGGGTGTCGGCGACGCTGATCCTGATCGCCGTCGGCGGCCTGGCGCTCGTCTTCGTGGTGTGGTGGATCTACTTCACCGGCGCCGAGGCGCACCTCCGCACCCTGCGGATCGCGCTGACCTGGGGTTACGGCCACGTCGTGGTGTTCGCCGCGATCGCCGCGCTCGGGTCCGGCATCGAGGTCGCGGTGGACACCGCGGGGCACCACTCGCACGTCAGCGAACAAGCCGCTGCGTTCGCCGTCGCGGTGCCGGTCGCCGTGGTGCAGATCGCGCTGGGCGTGCTGCACCGCCTCGCGCGCACCGGTGCGGTGCGGAACTTCGCGTTTGTCGTGGCCGGTGCGATCGTGGTCCTCGCCCTGTCGTTCAGCACACCGCTGCTCGGGTTGGGCGGTGCCGTGGTGGGCATGGCGGTGGCGGCTGCCGCGACGCTGGTCGTCAACGTCGTCGGCGCTGGATCGGACACCGCGGGAAGCAGGGGCTGACGTGGGCCTGGACCTGCACAAGCTGGGGCATCTCGTCGCGGTGGCGGAGGAGGGCAGCTTCACCCGCGCTGCGGCGCGCCTGCACCTGTCCCAGCAGGCGCTGTCCACCTCGATCCGCGCGCTCGAACGCGAAGTCGGCGTCGACCTGCTGGAACGCACCACCACGGGGGTCGCGGTGCTCCCCGCCGGTGAAGCGCTGATCGCCGACGCCCGCGTGCTGGAGGGCGTGGCCCGCTCGGCGCTGCAACGCGCGCGGCGGATCGGCCGCGGTGAGGCGGAGGTGCTGCGCATCGGCCACACCCCGGCCGTCACCGGCGACGAGGTCACCGCGCTGCTCCGGCAGGCGCACGCCGACCACCCGGATCTCGCCACCGACGTCAACCAGCGCTATCCCGGTGAACTCGTGGAGCAGCTGCTGGCCGGGGAGCTCGACCTCGGGCTGTGCCGCGCCATGACCCCGGCGCACGGCCTCAACCGCGCCACCCTCGTCTACCAGCGGCTGCGGGTGGCGGTGTCCGCGGAGCACCGCCTCGCCGACCGGGACGTGGTCGCGCTGTCCGAACTGGCCGACGAGCAGATCGTCGTGTGGGGCACCCCCGGCCGTTCCGGCTACACCGATCTGCTCGTCGAGCACTGCCGGAGGGCGGGTTTCGAACCGCGCACGCGGCGGAACCCCATCCAGGGCACTCCGCCGGTCACCGCGGTCCTCGGCACCGACGACGTCGCATTCGTCACCGCCGCACCCGGTCCGGCCGCGAGCGGGAAGGTCCGGGTCGTCGAGCTCGAGCCGCCGACCGAGGTGCCGCTGCAGGCGCTGTGGCCGACGCACACCACCTCCGACGCCCGGCACGCCTTCCTGGCCAGCTTCACCTGAGCCCCGTTCGCGACCGGCGATCTTGGCATTCCGCGCACCGGCGGTTATACCTGTGGTCGGCGTGCGCGGAAGCGAGGTGGCCCGATGGCTGCGCTGATCACCGGACTGCGGACCAGCGACGTCCGGTTCCCCACGTCGCGGGAGCTGGACGGTTCGGACGCGATGAACCCGGACCCGGACTACTCGGCGGCCCACGTGGTGGTCGAGACCGACGCCGACGACGGGCTGACCGGCCACGGGTTCGCGTTCACCATCGGCCGCGGCAACGACGTGCAGGTCGCGGCGATCCGCGCCCTGGAGTCCGCTGTGGTGGGGCGCCCGCTGGAGGCGGTGCTGGACGATCTCGGCGCGGTGTGGCGGGAACTCGTGCACGATTCCCAACTGCGCTGGCTGGGCCCGGAGAAGGGCGTGGTGCACATGGCGATCGGCGCCGTGGGCAACGCGCTGTGGGACCTGAAGGCGAAGCGGGCCGGGAAACCGCTGTGGCAGCTGCTCGCCGAGCTGTCCCCGGAGCAGATCGTCGAGCTGGTCGACTTCCGGTACCTCAGCGATGCGCTGACCCCGGAGGAAGCCCTGGACCTCCTGCGCCGAGCAGAACCCCGCCGTGCGGAGCGCGTCGCGGAGCTCCTCCGCGACGGGTACCCGGCGTACACCACGTCCCCGGGCTGGTTGGGCTACTCGGACGCGAAGCTGCGTCGGCTCTGCCGCGCCGCGGTGGACCAGGGCTTCGACCTGCTCAAGCTGAAGGTGGGCGCGGACCTGGACGACGACGTGCGGCGGCTGCGGATCGCCCGCGAAGCGGTCGGCCCGGACGTCCGGATCGCCGTCGACGCCAACCAGCGCTGGGACGTGCCCACCGCGATCAGCTGGATCCGCGAGCTCGCGCCCTTCGACCTGTGGTGGGTGGAGGAGCCGACCAGCCCCGACGACGTGCTGGGGCACGCCGCCATCGCCTCGGCGATCGCCCCGGTCCGGGTGGCCACCGGTGAGCACGTCGCCAACCGCGTGGTGTTCAAGCAGCTGCTGCAGGCGGGGGCGGTGTCCGTCCTGCAGCTGGACGCCACCCGGGTGGCCGGGGTCAACGAGAACCTGGCGATCCTGCTGCTGGCGGCCAAGTTCGGCGTTCCGGTGTGCCCGCACGCCGGTGGGGTCGGGCTGTGCGAGCTGGTGCAGCACCTGGCGATGTTCGACTTCGTCGCGGTGTCCGGCTCCACCGAGGGCCGGGTGATCGAGCACGTCGACCACCTGCACGAGCACTTCGTGGATCCGGTGGTGGTCCGGGACGGCCGCTACCTCGCGCCGAGGCGCCCCGGGTTCTCCGCGCAGCTGCGCCCGGAGGCGCTGCGCGACCACAGCTACCCCGACGGCCGGGTGTGGGCCGGGGGATGAGGGAGGGAGCCGCATGCAGCGAATCGCCTTGCGCACCAGGCTGGAACCCGGGCGCGAAGCCGAGTACGAGCAGGTGCACGCGGTGATCCCGGCCGAGCTGGACGCGGCGCTGCGCGAAGCGGGCGTGCACAGCTGGCGGATCTGGCGCGACGGCCTGGACCTGTTCCACGTGGTGGAGGTCGAGGACTACCGGGCGATGCGGCGGGCGTTGCGCGACCACCCGGCGAACGTGGCCTGGCAGGCGCGGATGTCCGAGCTGCTGGCGGTCGAGGACGACTACTCGGGCGAGGACACCGGTCTCCGGCAGGTGTGGGAGCTGCCGTGAAGCTCGGCGCCTCGGACGTGGTGGTCTCCCCGCTCGGGTTCGGCGGCGCGGTGATCGGGAACCTCTACCGCGCGGTCGACGAGGACACCGCCCTCGGCGCGGTGGACGCGGCCTGGGACGCGGGAATCCGGTACTTCGACACCGCGCCGCACTACGGCCTGGGGCTGGCCGAGCGCCGCCTCGGCACGGCCCTGGCCGGGCGGCCGCGCTCGGAGCTGGTCGTGTCGACGAAGGTCGGCAGGCTGCTGGTGCCGCGCCCGACGGCTGCGGGCGCGCGCGATGCCGCGGGGTTCGACGTGCCCGCGGATCACGAGCGGGTGTGGGACTTCAGCGCGGACGGGGTGCGGCGGTCGCTGGAGGCCAGCCTGCGGCGGCTCGGCATGGACCGCGTGGACCTGGTGCTGATCCACGACCCGGACGACCACTGGCGGCAGGCGGTCGACGAGGCCTACCCGGCGCTGCACGAGCTGCGCGCGCAGGGCGTGATCGGTGCGATCGGTGCGGGCATGAACCAGTGGCGCATGCTGGAGCGGTTCGCGATCGAGACGGATGTGGACGCGGTGATGCTCGCCGGTCGCTACACGCTCCTGGAGCAGTCCGCTGCGGACACCATGCTCCCGACGTGCCTGCGGCGGAACGTGTCGGTGCTGGCCGCAGGGGTGTTCAACGGTGGTGTCCTGGCCACCGACGAGCTCGACCCGGAGGCGATGTTCGACTACGCCCCGGCCTCGCCGCAGCTGCGCGCCAAGGTCGCCCGGATCGCGGAGGTGGTCCACCGGCACGGCGCGAGCCTCCCGCAGGTCGCGATGGCCTTCACCGGTGCGCACCCGGCCGTCGCCAGCGTCGTCGTGGGGGCCAGGTCCGAGGCCGAGGTCCGCCGCAACGCGGCGCTGTTCGAGCGGCCGGTGCCGTCCGCGGTGTGGGAGGAACTGGTCGCCACCGGCCTCCTCCCGCCCGCCGGCCGAGGAAGTGGACCACCGGATGGCACGTGAACTGGCCCTGTCGAGGTGCCACTTCGGGTGAGATCGTCGGGAGGCCGTCCACGACCGGCTCGCGGTCGGCCGAACCGAAAGGAAGTGCATGTTCACCGGCCTCAGCGCCTTCCCCCTCACCCCGACCGACGAGACCGGGATCGACGAACGCGCGTTCCGGAAGCTGGTCGAGCGGTTGGCCGCGGCGGGTGTCGATTCGATCGGCGCGCTCGGCTCGACGGGCGGATACGCCTACCTCACCCGGGAGCAGCGCTCCCGAGCTGCCCGGATCGCGGTGGACGCCGCAGGCGGCATCCCGGTCATGATCGGCATCGGTGCCCTGCGCACCTCCGACGTGCTCGCCTTGGCCGAGGACGCCCAGAACGCGGGTGCCTCCGCGGTGCTGCTCGCCCCGGTGTCCTACCAGCAGCTCACCGATGACGAGGTCTTCGGGCTGTACGAGGACGTGACCGCGCAGCTCTCCGTTCCGCTGTGCGTGTACGACAACCCCGGCACCACGCACTTCCACTTCAGCGACGAGCTGCACGGGCGCATCGCGGCGCTGCCGAACGTCGGCGCGGTGAAGATCCCGGGCATCCCCGCGGACCGGGCAGCCACCAGGATCGCCGCCCTGCGGAGCCAGCTGCCCGACGGTGTGGCACTCGGCGTCAGCGGCGACCAGCTCGCGGCCGGTGGGCTCAACGCGGGTGCGGACCTGTGGTTCAGCGTCATCGGCGGATTGCTGCCCGAGGAGTGCCTGGCGATCACCCGCGCCGCTGCGCAGGGTGATGCGGCCCGAGCGGTGGAGCTGTCCGAACGCATGGAACCGCTGTGGGAGCTGTTCGGGCGTTGCGGCAGCTTGCGCGTCACATCAGCCGCCGCTGAACACCTCGGACTGGTGGGCACCCCGAACCTGCCCCGCCCGCTCCGCGGCCTTCCGGCCGAGGCCCGGCGTGAGGTCGCCGCCGCGCTCGACGCGCTGGGAGTGCGCGCCTGAACATCTCCGCCAGCCGGTCGGAGACGAGTTGACCTCCAGTGCGCTCGAAGTCCTAGCTTGGGGCTGAATCCGATCGGCTGAGGAGAACTCGATGACAGTGCTGGTGACCGGTGCGACGGGCAATGTCGGACGCCGGGTGGTGGAGCGCCTGCTGGCGTCCGGTGCGAAGGTGCGTGCGCTGACCAGGAATCCGGACAGCGCCGGGCTGCCCGGCGAGGTGGAGCTGTTCCGCGGCGGGCTCGGCGATGCGGAACCGCTGGCCCGGGCGCTCGACGGGGTCGACCGGGTATTCCTGTTCCCGATACCGGAAAGCACTCCGACGTTCGTCGCGCAGGCCGCGGCGGCGGGGGTGCGGCGGGTCGTGGTGCTGTCGTCGCTGGCGGTGGAGTTCGACGACAGCAACGCGATCGGCCAGCGGCACCGGCTGATCGAGCAGGCGGTCGCCGACGGCGGTTTCGAGTGGACGTTCCTGCGGCCCGGCGCGTTCGCGACCAACGCGCTGGCCTGGGCGGAGTCGATCCGCGCGGAGGGCGTGGTCCGCGAGCCGTTCCCGGAGGCGCGGCAGACGTCCATCCACGAGGACGACATCGCCGCGGTCGCGGTCGCCGCGCTGCTGGAGGACGGCCACGCCGGGAAGGCGTACCGGCTGACCGGCCCGGAGTCGATCAGCATGGCCGACCAGGTGCGCGCGATCGGTGCCGCGATCGGCCGGGAGGTCCGGATCGAGGCGGAACCGATCGAGCAGGCGAAGGCGCGATTGCTGGCATCAGGCGTGCCGGAAGCCGTCGTGGCCACCCTGCTCGAACTCCGGGACCAGGACCAGGGGCACGACGAGCCGGTGCCGACGGTGCAGGAGGTGACCGGGCGCCCCGCCCGCACCTTCGCCCAGTGGGCGGTCGACCACGCCGACGACTTCCGCTGAGCAGCGCGGAAATCGGGCGCGGAGGACGCAACCTCCGCGCCCGCCGCGCGTCTACGCGGAAGGGGCGAGGTCGACGGGCACCGACCTCGCGGCAGCGCACCGATCTCCCGGCGACGAGACCCCTCGACTCGTCGCCCGGTGCTGCCGAGGGCGGGGTAGCGCGGGGCAGGGCGCCCCGCCCGCCCCTGGAGCGCGGTTCCCCCCGATCCACCCCGGGGGGAACCGCCGCACCGCTCAGAACGGCGAGCGCACGTCGGTCACGCTGAACTTCAGCACGTGGTCGCCGGTGATGGCGATCCCGGTGTCGGGAGCATCGGCGACCGCCCGCCACGCCGCGAGCGCTTCCTCGGACTCCCAGCGCTCGAAGTTGTTCACCCGCGCGGGATCCAGCGGATCGGCGGTGATGGCCAGGTCGAGGCACCCGGGGGCTCGACGAGCCCGGTCGACGAGGTCGCGGTGCGCGGCGACGAACGCATCGCGCTGCGCGGGATCGACCTGCACGTGACCGGCGATGATCAGCATCTCTCCTCCAAGACATCGGTGGCGTGCGGAGAGTTGGACGCCGCGGCGCCGCGGAACTCATCGAGAAGTGCGCAGAAAAAGCGACCCGCACCCCGGGCGGGATGCGGGTCGCCGGTCAGGTGCTCAGTCCACCCAGTTCAGGGTCTTGGACACCGCCTTCTGCCACTGCGCGTACTGCTTCTCGCGCAGCTCGGTCGGCATCTTCGGGTCCCACTGCTTGTCCTTGGCCCAGTTGGAGCGGATGTCCTCCTCGCTGGCCCAGAAGCCCACCGCCAGGCCCGCCGCGTAAGCCGCGCCGAGCGCCGTGGTCTCCGCGACCACCGGCCGGATCACCGGCACGCCGAGGATGTCGGCCTGGAACTGCATCAGCAGCTCGTTGCCGACCATGCCGCCGTCGACCTTCAGCGACTTCAGCGGCACGCCGGAGTCGGCGTTCATCGCCTCGATCACCTCGCGGGTCTGGAACGCGGTCGCCTCCAGCACCGCGCGGGCCAGGTGCCCGCGGTTGACGTAGCGGGTCAGGCCGACGATCGCGCCGCGCGCGTCGGAACGCCAGTGCGGTGCGAACAGCCCGGAGAACGCGGGCACGAAGTAGGCGCCGCCGTTGTCCTCGACGGTGCTGGCGACCTGCTCGATCTCCGGGGCGCTGGCGATCAGGCCGAGGTTGTCCCGCAGCCACTGCACCAGCGATCCGGTGACCGCGATCGAACCCTCCAGGCAGTACACCGTGTCGTTGCCGCCGATCTTGTAGCCGACGGTGGTGAGCAGCCCGTTCTCGCTGATCACCCGCTCGGTGCCGGTGTTGAGCAGCACGAAGTTGCCGGTGCCGTAGGTGTTCTTGGCCTCACCGGGCGACAGGCAGGCCTGGCCGAAGGTGGCCGCCTGCTGGTCGCCGAGGATGCCGGCGATCGGGATGCCGGCGAACACGCCGCGCTCCCGGAACTTGCCGTACACCTCGGAGGAGGAGCGGATCTCCGGCAGCATCGCCATCGGCACGCCGAGCTCGGCGCAGATGTCGGCGTCCCACTCCAGCCGCTCGAGGTCCATCAGCATCGTGCGGGAGGCGTTGGTCGGATCGGTGACGTGCAGTCCGCCGTCCGGGCCGCCGGTGCAGTTCCACAGCACCCAGGTGTCCATGTTGCCGAACAGCAGCTCGCCGCGTTCGGCGCGCTCGCGGGTGCCCTCGACGTTGTCCAGGATCCACTTCACCTTGGGACCGGAGAAGTAGGTCGCCAGCGGCAGACCGGTCTTGCGCTGGTACCGGTTCTGCCCGTCCTCGCCCGCGGCGAGGGCGTTGACGATCTCGTCGGTGCGGGTGTCCTGCCAGACGATCGCGTTGTACACCGGCTTGCCGGTGGCCTTCTCCCACACCACGGTGGTTTCCCGCTGGTTGGTGATGCCGACGGCGACGACGTCGGAGGACACCAGGTCGGCCTTGGCCAGCGCGCCCGCGCAGACCTGCCGGGTGTTGGTCCAGATCTCGACCGGGTCGTGCTCGACCCAGCCGGCCTTCGGGAAGATCTGGCGGTGCTCGACCTGGTCGACCGAGACGACCCGGCCGGAGTGGTCGAAGATCATGCACCGGGTCGAGGTCGTGCCCTGGTCGATGGCGGCGACATAAGAGGCCATCTGTCGTTCTACCTTCCTATGTGGACGAGTCTGGTCAGCTGGCGATGGGCAGTGCGAGGGCCAGCGCGCCCGCCAGCACACCACCGAGGATCGGGCCGACGATCGGCACCCAGGAGTAGCCCCAGTCCGCCGATCCCTTGCCGCGGATCGGCAGGATCGCGTAGGCGATGCGCGGGCCGAGGTCGCGGGCCGGGTTGATGGCGTAGCCGGTCGGGCCGCCGAGCGAGTTGCCGATGCCGATCACGATGAAGGCGACCGCGGCGTAGCCGAGGGCCGAGTTGCCGAAGGTCGGCACGCCGTCCGCGCCGCTGGGGCCCGCCTGCGGGCTGAGGATGATCCAGAAGACCAGCACGAAGGTGCCGATGGTCTCGGTGACGAGGTTCCACGGGGCGTTGCGCACCGTCGGCGCGGTGGAGAAGATGCCGAGCGTGTTGCGCGGGTCGTCGTGGGTGTCGAACTGCAGCTTGTAGGCCGCCCAGCACAGCACGGCGCCCAAGGTGCCGCCGATGAGCTGCGCGATGATGTAGACCGGCACCTGGTCCCACGGCGTCTGGCCGTTCACCGCCAGCCCCAGGGTGACCGCCGGGTTGATGTGCGCGCCGGTGGGTTCCGCGATGCTGGCGCCCGCGAAGACCGCGAAGCCCCAGCCGAAGTTGACCATCAGGAAGCCGGCGTTGTGCCCGCCGGTCTTGCGCAGCACGTTGTTGGCCACGACGCCGCAGCCCATCAGCGTGAGTACCGCTGTCCCCATCAACTCCCAGAGGAAGATCTCCCCGAGACTTGTCGTCATTCTTGCCGTTCCCCTCTTCATGCCGCCGTTGGCACAGGCGGGATTTGGTGACTGTCCGACATGGAGTGAGTCGGGACGGTACTGCCGCATGTGAACACGTGTCCATGCATGCCGCCAGTCGTGGGTACCGGGTTGCTCCGTACCGCCCAACGCCCCTGCTCGACCGCGCGACCCCGGATCGGACCCGGTCCCGGCCGCAGCGCGACCCGACGCCGCTCCATACTGTGCGGTAACATTAGACTTGGGGAAAACAACGCTGCAAGATGCCTCCGATGGTGTTTTTATCGAGTTGGCTGGTGCAGGAGCGAGGGGAGGACGACGATGTCCGCTCGGCGTCCGTCCGAGAAGCAGCAGGACCGCCGGCGCAAGATCACCGAGCTGGTGATGGCCGAGGGCACCCTGCGCATCGACGACCTCGTCGCGACCATCGGCGCCAGCGCGATGACCGTCTACCGCGACCTCGCCGACCTGGAGTCGCAGGGACTGGTGCACCGCAACCGGGGCAACGTCTCGGCGGCGTCGTCGCTGCTGTACGAGGCGGCCTCGGAGTACCGCCTGCCGCAGAACAAGGCGGAGAAGGAGGAGCTCGCCCGCGCCGCCGCTGACCTGGTCGAACCCGGCCAGGCGCTGGTGCTGGACGACTCGACGACCGGCGTCTACCTGGCCCGGCTGCTGCCGGAGCGGGCGCCGCTGACCGTGGTCACCAACCACCGCGGGGTGTTCGACGAGCTGCGCAACGCGCCGGGCATCAGCCTGATCTGCGTGGGCGGCGACTACCTGCCGTGGGCGGACGCCTTCGTCGGCGGCATGGCTTTGGACGCGCTGCGCAACCTGCGGGTGGACCTGGCGATCATGTCGGTCTCGGCGGTCACCGACGGCATCTGCTGCTACCCGCAGCAGGAGATGGTGCAGATCAAGAAGGCGATGCTCGCCTCCGCGCAGCGCCGCGTGCTCTACGTCGACCACACCAAGTTCCGCCGGCGGGCGCTGCACGCGGTGGCGCCGGTCGAGGACTTCGACATCGTGCTGGTGGACTCGAAGACCACCAGCGCGGACATCGAGGTGCTGCGCGACCGCGGCGCGCTGGTCGAGCAGGCGGGGAGAACGCGCAGCGCCGCGTCGAGCACGGACCGTGCTGGTCGGGCATGATGACCACTCGTCGAGGTCCGGTTCCCGCGTCGGCGGTGGGCGATGGAAAGTGCGTTGCGAGCGGTCCGGGCGGTGACCTGCGATCACCTCACCGGCCCGGGGGTGTCCTCGCGCGGAGACCTGCGAGCGCGCGCAGCGGGGAAAGCTGAGTCCCACCCCGCGAGCGGCTGCCGCCGCTGCTGAAAGACCTGATGGTGGGACGCGATTCGAGCGAGGAGGACGCGGTGTCCGAAGACAAGACCGAGAACCGGCTGAAGGGCACGTTGGGGCCGGCCGAACGGGCCGAGAACTGGCGGCGGCTGGGCGCCGACGAGTTCGACGTGGTGGTGATCGGCGGCGGTGTCACCGGTGCCGGGGCCGCGCTGGACGCCGCGACCCGCGGCCTGAAGGTGGCGCTGGTCGAGGCCCGCGACCTCGCCTCGGGGACCTCCAGCCGGTCCAGCAAGCTGTTCCACGGCGGCCTGCGCTACCTGGAGCAGCTGGAGTTCTCGCTGGTCCGCGAGGCCCTGCGGGAGCGCGAGCTGATGCTCACCCGGATCGCGCCGCACCTGGTCAAGCCGGTCCCGTTCCTGTACCCGCTGACCCGCCGGATCGTGGAGCGCCCGTACACCGCGGCCGGTCTGTTCCTCTACGACACGATGGGCGGTGCCCGCTCGGTCCCGGGCCAGAAGCACCTCTCCCGCGCCGGTGCGCTCCGGATGGTGCCCGCGCTCAAGCGCAGCGCGCTGATCGGCGGCATCCGCTACTACGACGCGCAGGCCGACGACGCCCGGCACACCATGACCGTCGCCCGCACCGCCGCCCGCTACGGCGCGGTGGTGATGAACTCGACGCAGGTCACCGGGTTCCTCCGGGAGGCCGACCGGATCGCCGGGGTCCGGGTGCGCGACGTGGAGACCGGCGCCGAGACCGAGGTCCGCGCGCAGGCCGTGATCAACGCGACCGGGGTGTGGACCGACGAGCTGCAGAAGCTCTCCGGCGGCCGCGGCCGGTTCCGGGTGCGCGCCAGCAAGGGCGTGCACATCGTGGTGCCGCGCGACCGGATCGTCGCCGAGACCGGGATGATCCTGCGCACCGAGAAGTCGGTGCTGTTCGTCATCCCGTGGGGCAACCACTGGATCGTCGGCACCACCGACACCGACTGGAACCTGGACCTGGCGCACCCGGCCGCGACGAAGGCCGACATCGACTACATCCTCGAGCACGTCAACACCGTGCTGGCCACCCCGCTGAAGCACGACGACATCGAGGGCGTCTACGCGGGGCTGCGCCCGCTGCTGGCCGGGGAGAGCGAGGAGACCTCGAAGCTGTCCCGCGAGCACGCGGTGGCCCGGGTCGCCCCGGGCTTGGTGGCCATCGCCGGCGGCAAGTACACGACGTACCGGGTGATGGCCGCCGACGCGGTGGACGCCGTCGCCCCGGACATCACCGGCCGGATGGCCTCCTCGATCACCGACCAGGTCCCGCTGATCGGCGCCGACGGCTACCACGCGCTGGTCAACCAGGCCGACCAGCTGGCCGCCGAGCACGGACTGCACCCGTACCGGATCCGGCACCTGCTGGACCGCTACGGCTCGGAGATCCACGACGTGCTGGGCCTCGCCGCCGACCGGCCGGAGCTGCTCAAGCCGATCCCGGCCGCGCCGAACTACCTGCAGGCCGAGGTGGTCTACGCGTGCAGCCACGAGGGCGCCCTGCACCTGGAGGACGTGCTCACCCGCCGCACCCGCATCTCCATCGAGTACCCGCACCGCGGCGTGGACTGCGCGGAGCCGGTGGCCCGCCTGATGGCCGAGGTGCTCGGCTGGGACGAGGCGCAGATCGAGCGCGAGGTCGAGGTCTACACCCAGCGCGTGGAGGCCGAGCGCGACTCGCAGACCCAGCCCGACGACCAGGCGGCGGACGCCAAGCGCTCGGCGGCCCCGGAGGCCCGCGACCGCCTGGAAGAACCGCTGGTCTGATCCGGACCTCCCGCGATTTCAGCGGAAGTCGCGGGAGGTCGGCGCGTCGGCCCTCGACATGCCGACACCTGCGGACGACCCACCGCGATTTCAATGGAAATCGGACGTCCGATTTCCATTGAAATCGCGGCCCCTCCGGGGTGGTGACCTCCTCCGGGTGGCAGGTTCCCCGGGGCCCCGGGGTCGCAGTTTCCATTGAAGCTGCGGGTGACCGGGCGGTGGTCAGGCGTCGGTGGTGACCTCGGCGAGGAGTTCTTCGAGGTGGGCCGTCAGGCGGCGGGCGTCGACCGGGGCGATCGTGCTCCACAGGTCGCCGGACGGCGATTCCCGGCGCAGCTGGGCGTACCGGCCGTGCGCGGTGTCGAAGAACCCGACCACCCGGCCCGCCCGGACGCGGCGGCCGAACCGGTCGCGCGCGGCCGCGCCGAACTGCCCGCGGGCGGCCACCCCGGCGATCATGTCCGTCAGCGCTTCGGCGTCGTCCGCGCGGGTTCCCCTGCGCTGCAGGGCGCTGGCCAGCTGCTCGACGTTGTTCCCGGCCTCCTCCGCTGCGGCGTCCAGATCACTGCTGCGCAGCGACACCGAGCGACCGGGGCCCGGTGGCAGCGCGGGGAGCACCGAGATCGCTTCGCGCGGCAGCCCGCTCGCCGACGCCGAACGCAGGCACAGCTGGTCGCCGTCCTTGACGACCAGCACCGCTTCCTCGCCCTCCGACGCGGCGAGCACCCGGACGCTGCGGTCCAGCCACAGCCGCCCGTCGACCTCACGCTCCGGGCGGGCCAGCAGCCGCAGCATCCGCTCCAGCTCCGGGTCGACGTCGGTCGGCCGCCCGAGCCCGCGCGCGCCCAGCGACCGCCACGCCGAGTCGACCAGCTGGGCGCGTTCGGTGTAGGTGCGCCCTGGGGAGGGGACCTTGAGCACCAGCGGCATCGTTTCGAGCTCCAAGTGCTCGATGAGCACGTCGAACTCCAGCGCCGACAGGCCGAGCTGCCGGGCGGTGGTGGGGAACGTCATTGCCCGGGCTCGCCGCCGATCACCGGTCGCGACGGCGACTCGACCAGGTCGAAGAACCCGCCCCGCCCGCCGACCTGCTCGGTGACCTTCCGGTCCACGCTCTCGTCGTGCTGCTCCCGCTTGGCCCGCCCGCCAGCGGTGGACCGGGCACCGCCGCCGGACCGGCCTTCGCCGCGCACCGGGGTGCCGCCGGGCCGGGTGGCGGGCTGTTGCGCGGTGCGCTGCGCCGCGGTCGTGGAGCCGCGCGGTCCGGGCATGGTCGCCGGACCCCAGCTGATGGTCACGTTCTGCTGGCCCGCGGACACGCCGGAGCCGCCGCTGATCGGGGCGTCCACGACGACCTGCGGGGGCGGCGTGAACGAGGCCAGCGACGTGGTGTTGGCCCGGGTGGACGCCTCGTAGGTGCGCATCACGTCGAAGGCGCGCTGCTCGGCCGCGTGCTGCTTGGCCTCCTGCACCTCGTAGTCGGTCTGCCCGCCGAACAGGTGCGTCAGCAGGGTCTGCGCGGAGCTCGGCTCCTCAGCGGTGACCTGCACCGGCGGCGGCATGTCCCGGCGCGCCTTGCTGATGAACTCCGCCTGCTGCTCGGCCCGCTCCCGCATCACGGTGCTGGCCTCCTGGGCCAGCGCGGCCCAGTTGCCCAGCGGGCGCAACCCCTCCTGGGCGCTGTCCGCCGCTGTTCCCCGCCAGCCGTCCATCGCCGAGGTGACCGCGGCGGCCAGCCCGGCGTCGATGTCGCCGAGCGCGCGGGTCAGCTCGCTCCAGCGCCGGACGCTGTCGGTCGAGCCCTCCGGTCCCGGGCCCTCGTTGATCTGCGCGTACAGCTCGGGGTGCCGGTACCCCTGCCATCGGTGGTCGCTCATGGCCGGTCAGCAGCCCCCGATGCCCATCGCGCTCTCGCCGTCGATGCGCGAGTACTGGCGGTTGGCGCGCTCCAGCGACTCGGCGGCGGCCTGCAGCTGGTCGCGGTAACCGCACAGGGCGGTCAGCGCGTCCTCGCCGCCGCCGAGCGAGCGCCGGTTGAACTCCTCGGCGGCATCGGCGCTGATCGGGTCGCCGGCCCACGGCCGGATGCGGAGTTCGGTGATGGCGTGCTCGATCTGCAGGCCGACCGCGTCCAGCGATTCCTGCAGCGCGTTGACCAGCCTCGGGATGGCGGCGGGCTCGACCTGCATCGAGCCGCCGGACACACCCGGCAGGGCTTCGGTCGAGCTGTCGCCCCACGGAGCAGTTAGCGGCACGTTTTCCCCTCCCACAGGTAAGGGCCCGGATCACGGGTGCAGGCCCTCGTGCTCGAACGCGCGGTTGCGCGGGGCCGCACGCCGGTCAGGTGTTGTGCGGGGCACCTGGCCGGGATGCGGAGCACCCGAACGCTCAAGCTACTAAACGTCCAGCGAACACTGTAGTCACCAATCGTCACGCTGGGGAGTGCTCCATAAGCGGTGAGTATCACTCTCGGCCCCGGGCGTCCGGTCGCTCTGCGTGATCAGTCCGGCTGAGAGGACTGCGTTCGGGGCTCCGAGGTCTCCGGCGCGACCAGCGTGGCCACGGCGTCCTCGGCGACCCGCTGGGCCCCGGCGCACAGCTGGTCCACCGGCGACGGGGGTTGCGCGCCGTCGTCGCGGTAGAGGACGTCGAGGTGCTGGCCCTCGGCCACGTCCACCGCCACGTTGCAGGACAGGTCCAGCCCCGGGGTCTTGATGACCAGCGCCGGGAACCCGCCGACCACCACCGGGGTGGCCTCCACCTGCGCGGTGTCGTCGGTCCACACGCCCATGCCCTCGGTGGTGATCAGCGCCAGCCGGGCGCCCACCTTGGCGGTGGTGTTGCGGTAGCTGCAGGTCGCCGCGTTGCCGAACCCGGCTTCGGAGTCGGGCATCGGGTCGCGGTCGAAGCCGAGCTGGCTGCGCTGGGCGGGGGTGAGCAGCGTGCAGGCGGCGACGCCGTCGAGCCCGAGCTCGAAGGGCCGGGGCGGCGGTGGGGGCGGGGTGCTCGTCGTGGGCAGCGGCATGGGTGGCGGGGCCGCGGTGTCCGCGGTCGGCTGCGACTGCCACAGGCTGCATCCGGTGAGGGCGAGCGCGCTGACGGCGAGCAGCGCGCTCAGCCGCCGAGCCCCGGTGATCCGCGAGCTGTGCATGTCCTCACCGTAACGAAGCGTGGTCGGCGGCGAGGTGGTGTCGGGGGTTCAACGGCGCCAGGTGAACCAGAGCACGGCCACCAGCGGGATCAGCAGGACCAGCGCCGCCTGCCGGGCGACGATCAGCAGCAGGACCGCCAGCGCCGCCACGCCGACCGCGAGCGCGATCTTCACCGCGGCCGGGCGCGGAACGACCGCGGCCTGCGGCTCCGGGGCGCGCTCGGGGCGGGGTGCGGGCAGGTCGTCGAAGAGGGCTTCCAGCTCGGAGCGGAACCGCGCGGTGGCGACCTGGCGGCACCGCTCGTCGTACTCGCCCACGTCGAGCCGTCCGACGGCGAAGTGCTCGCCGAGCAGCCGCATCGCGAGTTCGCGCTCGGGATCGCCGATGCGGAGATCTCTGCCCCGCCGTCCCTTCTCCACGCCCCCATCCTACGGTCGGCGGACCCCCGATCGAGCCGGGTGAGACGAGCGTTCCGGTGCTGTTCGGCGAAATGTCGAGGGGCGCCGCCGACTCGGTCGGCGACGCCCCTCGGGCAGGTCGTCAGGCGCGGGCGAGCTCGCGGTCGACCAGCGGGGTGCTCGGCTTGGCCAGCACCTCGTCGTCGAGCAGGCCCTCGCTGCGGGCGACCACGGTCGGGACCACGATCTGGCCCGCGACGTTGGTGGCGGTGCGCATCATGTCCATGATCGGGTCCACCGCGTAGGCGATGGCGATGCCGGTGGCCACCACCTCGGGCGGGAAGCCGAGCGCGGCGGTGGTCAGCGTGAGCATGGTGAACCAGCCGGTGACACCGGCGGTGGCGATCGAGCCGAACACCGCGACCGCGACGATCGTCAGGTACTGCACCGGCCCGAGGCTGATGCCGAAGAGGTTCGCGATGAAGATCGAACCGACCGCCGGGTAGATCGCGGCGCAGCCGTCCATCTTGGTGGTGGTCGCCAGCGGCACCGCGAAGTTCGCGTAGGAGGCGGGCACGCCCAGGTCCTCGGTGGTCTGCCGGGTCAGCGGCAGGCTGGCGCTGGACGAGCGGGAGACGAACGCGAACTGCAGCACGTTCCACGACTTGGCGAAGAACCGGACCGGGCTGACCTTGGCGACCAGCGCGAGCAGCAGCGGGTAGACCACGAACAGCACCAGCGCGCAGGCCACGTAGGTGGAGCCGATCAGCTTCAGCAGCGGCGCGAAGAACTCGTTGCCGTAGCTGGCGACGGCGTTGCCGATCAGGCCGAGGGTGCCGATCGGGGCGAGCCGGATGATCCAGCCCAGCACCCGCTGGATGACCTCGAAGGCGGCCTTGTTGAAGTCGACGAACGGCGCCGCCTTCTCGCCCAGGCTGTAGGTGGCGGCCCCGATGATCAGCGCGACGAACACCACCTGCAGCGTCTCGCCCTCGGCGAAGGCGCTGATCAGGTTGCTGGGCACCAGGCCGGTGATCAGGTCCAGCCAGGAGCCGTGGGTCTTCTCGCCGATGGACTGCAGCTTCTCCGGGTCGGGCTCGATGACCAGGCCGCGACCGGGCTGGAACAGCGTGCCGACGGCCAGGCCGATCAGCACCGCGATCAGCGAGGTGATGGCGAACCACAGCGCGGTCTTGCCGCCCAGGCGCGCCGCGACCCGCCCGCCGCCGAGACCGCGGAGGCTGTTGATGCCCACCACGATCGCGGTGAAGATCAGCGGCAGCACGGTGAAGGTGAGCAGCTTGGTGAAGGTCGAGCCGATGGTGTCGAGCGTGGTGGCGAGCCAGTCGGCGCCGGTCTGCTTGGCGACGTAGCCGAGCAGCGCGCCGAGCACCAGCGACGCGATGACGGCGACGGCGAACAGCTTGGGGTTGAAGCGCAGGCGCGATCGCCCAGCAGTGGTGGACACAGGGGTCTCCCGGAGTCGCGGAGTGAGTTCGAAGGCAGTGCGGTTCGAGCGGCGCGCGACGAGGGCGCGCGATCAGGAAGCGGCGGTGCCGCGCTCGATCACAGACAGACGGAGCTGGCCTGCCGTCGCAGATCGACGTGCAGGCGCGAAGTCAGATACAGCCGTCGGAGGGTGCCCATCGCGAACATTTGTAACCAGCCGCGCGGCGAAACCCATCCAGGGGTAACCGAATTGTGTTCGTATTCACTCGGACGCTCGAAGTCCGACGTCACTCCGCGTTTGGCGAGCTCCAGAGCGTCACGACGCTGACGCCGACCTCGGCGAGCAGCTTGCGGGTGAGCGGCAGGCTGATCCCGAGCACGCTCGACGGATCGCCGTCGACGCCCTCGATGAACCAGCCGCCGAAGCCTTCGAGGGTGAAGCCGCCCGCCACGTGCAGCGGCTCGCCGGTCGCCAGGTAGGCCTCCAGCTCGGCCTCGCTGGGCTCGCCGAAGCGAACCGTGGTCCCGAGGTGCCCCTTGGCGCGCGCGGTGACCTCACCGCCTTCGAGGCGGACGATCGCGTGCCCGGTCAGCAGCTCGCCGCTGCTCCCGGAGTTCTGCGCCCACCGCTTGGCCGCCGCTTCGCGGGTGCCGGGCTTGCCGACGATCTCGCCGTGCGCCATCAGCAGCATCGAGTCGCAGCCGACGACCACCGCGTCGGGCTCCTCGGCGCCGATCTCGGCGGCCACCGCATCGGCCTTGGCCTGCGCCAGCGCGGTGACCAGCTCGGTCGGCGCGGGGTCGCCCAGCGAGGCGGTCACCGCGTCCTCGTCGACGCCGGAAACCCGCACCAGCGGGTCGATCCCCGCCGAGCGCAGCACCGACAAGCGAGCGGATGACGCGGAAGCAAGCACGAAGCGCACGCCGCCGATGGTAGAGACCGCCCGGACAGGTGCCCGCACCCCGCCGCGATTTCCGCGGAAATCGCCGAGCTGGCGGTCCGCGGCGAAGCGGAGGTGCCGTCGCCGGTTGCCGGGGGATCACCCCTCTCGGCCTACGGGCGGTGCTGCTGCTGGCGGAAGGCTGGGGCGAAAGCAGTTGGCATGGCGGAATTTTCGCGCTCAGGATGCTCCGAAAGGTGGTGTCCGATTCGCGGGTCGACTCCTTAATGTCCTCCTACGCGAATCGCCGCACCCCGAGCGGCCGGTTCACCCCCCTTCCACTCCTCGCCGTCCCGGGTCGCCGGGCGGCGCCACTCGCACCACCTCACCCCCGGCAGCGGGTGCCGGGGCTCCACGCTCCCGCGCACCGCGGCCGGACCGGTCCTGCGCGGGTGATCCCTGCCCAATTCGGATCGAGGGAGACGACCATGAGTCGGAGCAGAACCACCCGGTTGCTGGGTGCGGCCGTGCTGGCGGCGGGCACCCTCGCCGCGCTGGCGGTGCCGTCGACCGCCGCACCGGCGTCGGAACAGGCGGCACCGGAGTTGCTCGCCGCGATGCAGCGGGACTTCGGCCTGACCGCGCAGCAGGCGAAGGACCGGCTGGCGCGGGAAGCCGATGCCATCGAGCTGGACGAGGCGGTGCGCGGGAGCGCGGGCGAGTCCTTCGCCGGTTCCTACTTCGACGCCGCGCGCGGCAAGCTCGTCGTCGCGGTGACCGACGGACGTGCGGCGGAAGCGGCGCGCGGTGCCGGGGCGGACGCCGTGGTGGTGTCCAACTCGGCGCGGGAGCTGGACGCCGCGAAGTCCGCTCTGGACGCGATGGAGGCGTCCGCGCCGCAGTCCGTCACCGGCTGGTACGTGGACGTGCGGTCCAACTCGGTCGTCGTGTCGGTCGACCGCACGCGGCGGGACGCGGCCACCGAGGGCTTCCTCGCCCGGGCCCGCGGCGTCGACGACTCGGTGCGGGTGGAAGAGGTCGCCGAGTCGCCGCGGACCTTCTACGACCTGGTCGGCGGGGACGCCTACTACATGGGCGGGCGCTGCTCGGTGGGCTTCTCGGTGCGCACCGCGTCCGGTGGTGCGGGCATGGTCACCGCCGGGCACTGCGGCCGTCCGGGGACCGCGGTCTCCGGGTACAACCAGGTCTCGATGGGCACGTTCCAGGGCTCGTCGTTCCCCGGCAACGACTACGCGTGGGTCTCGGCCAACTCCAGCTGGACGCCGCGCGCGGCGGTCAACATGTACAACGGCAGCACCCGCGCGGTCTCCGGCGCGTCGGTGGCCCCGGTCGGGTCGTCGATCTGCCGGTCGGGTTCGACGACCGGCTGGCACTGCGGATCGGTGCAGGCGATGAACCAGACCGTGCGCTACGCCGAGGGCACGGTGTACGGGCTGACCCGCACCAACGTCTGCGCGGAGCCGGGCGACTCGGGCGGCTCGTTCATCAGCGGCACCCAGGCCCAGGGCATGACCTCGGGCGGTTCCGGCAACTGCAGCTCCGGCGGCACGACCTACTTCCAGCCGGTGCAGGAGGCGCTCAACGCCTACGGACTCCGCCTGGTGACGGGCTGATCTGCTGAAGCGGTGGCACGTGAGCGCTCGGTGCCCGGAGCGCTCACGTGCCCCGTCCACAGTGGATTCCGCTTGCTGCGGTTCGGGTGACTCCTCTGGACACCGGCCGCCGGCGTCCGGTAGATCTGGCCTTCCGCCGCCGGAAGGGAAGGATCATGGTCGGGAGAACTCCCGCCGTGGCCCTGTTGGCGGCGATGCTCCTGGTGGCGTCGGCGCCCTCGGCCTCCGCGGCGGTCATGTGGGACGGCGATGCCTCGCACGGCACCGGGGTGTTCGCGCACATCGGATCGGAGTGCGCCGATCCGGGCAGCGTCACCGCCGTCGACGATCCGGAGCACGGCGCGGTGTGGCGCTACGACAAACCGGCCGGGCTGCGGCGGTGCGAGAGCCGGGGCATCTCGATCGACGGCCAGGAGTACGACTTCCAGAACGGCTCGACCTACTACCTCGGCTGGCGCAGCAAGCTGTCCAGCACGGTGGACAACAACGCCACCTTCCAGTGGAAGTCCTACGGCAGCCACGTGCAGAACTACCCGGTCGTCCTCAAGGTGATCGACGGCAAGCTCTCGCTGCTGCAGCGCCAGCCGGACGAGACCCGGATCATCTGGGAGAGCCCGATCCGGGCGGGCGAGTGGCACAGCATCGTCCTCGGGCTGCACCTGTCCGACGAGATCACCGGCGGGTGGGTCGAGCTCTGGTTCAACGGCGAGCAGCAGACGTTCAGCGACGGCTCGCAGCGCTGGGCGTGCCGCACCTTCGACAGCGAGAACCACCCGAAGTGGGGCGTCTACGGCGCCGAGGGCGACGACGTGGTCAACGAGATCGACGCGCTGAAGATCGGCACCGAGTACGCCGACGTCGCGCCCTGACCGGGTGGGGGCGATTTCGCGCGAAATCGCCCCCACCACCGTCAGCTGCCGGGCAGGACGTCCCGGTTGAGCTGGACGTCCGGGCGCGGCGGGACGCGGTCCGGTCGGACGCTCGGCTTGTCCGTCCCCGCCGCGGCCACCGCGGGCAGGTCGCCGATGACCGGGAGCGTCACCGAGGTCGCGCTCAGGTCCAGGCCGATCTGGCCGGGCTGGCGCGGGGCGACGATGAACGCGCTGTCCGTGCCGCCGATGATCAGCGCCAACCGGTGCCCGGCGGGCACCACGTGGTCGGTGGTGGCCAGCCGGAAGGTCATCGTCTGCGGCTCGCCCGGCTCCAGCGGCCGCTCCTCGGACAGCGACTCGTGGTTGGCCAGGTCGGCCCAGCCGCGCGCGATGATCTCGAAGTCCACGTCGGTCGTGGTCGCCTCGGTGTCGAAGTAGCAGGCGTCGTCGCCGGGCCGGTTCTCGCCCCAGCACGACTCGGTCTGCAGAGTGCGGATTCCCTCGCCCTGCCCCAGGTAGTCGCGGGTGGCGGCGGGACCGTAGTCGACGAGCATCGCGGACAGGTGCGCCGTCGGGGTGCTCGGCGTGGCGGTGACGGTGACCGAACCCGTCCCGGCCACCCGCACGTCAGCGCCCAGCGGCGCGGTGCTGAACAGCGCGCGGGCCGGTGACGGCTGGTCGGGGTTCGCCGCCCAGTCGTACTCGTCCAGCGACGGGTCGTCGGTGAACGTCGCGGTGCCGCTCCCCGGCTGCGTCCCGAGACCGTCCTCGCGGGGGTGGAGCACGACGTCCCGGGCCAGCTCACCGGACCAGGTCGGCTCGTCGGCCCAGACGTCGGGCGCGCGTTCGACGCTGGCCGCGGGCTCCCGCTCGATCCCGTTGTCCACGCCGAGCAGCCAGTGGTCGAACCAGCGGTGCAGGGTGTCGACCCACTCGGCGCGCCGGAAGTCGAACGGGTCGACGTGCCCGGTCTGGCTCAGCCACAGCTTGCGCGGCACGTCGCGCTCGGCCAGCGCGTCCCACCACTGCCCGAGGTGGAGCGTCTTGACGTTGAGGTCGCCGAGGCCGTGCACCGCGAACACGCTCGCGGTCACCCGGCTCGCGTCCGGCACGTAGTCCCGCTCCGTCCACATCGGAGTGACGTCGCCGTTGGCCGGGGAGCCGTCGTCGAGCTCCTGCTTGGCCGGGCCGCAGTCCGGGCGGCCGCCCTCCTCGACGGTGCGGGCCAGCCCGGACGGGTCGAAGCCGAAGGACACGCCGTCCGAGCGGTAGTAGTCGTACCAGGAGCTGATCGCGCCGATCGGCACGATGGTCCGCAACCCCTCCACGCCGGTCGCGGCCACGCCGTTGGCGATGGTGCCGTCGTAGGACTTGCCGATCATGCCGACGTCACCGGTCGACCAACCCGCGTCGACCCGGCCGCCGCCCGAAGGAGCGTCGAAACCGGGAGCACGGCCGTTCAACCAGTCGACCACGGCCTTGGCCGAGGTGATGTCGGACGGCCCGCCGACGTCCACGCAACCTTCGGATCGGTTGGTGCCGGACAGGTCGACCAGCACGGTCGCGTACCCGCGCGGCACGAAGTAGTTGTCGTAGAACTGCGGAAACCCGACGGGCCGCCCCTGCTCGTCGTAGGTCTTCAGCTCGCTCTCGTTGCCCCGCCCGCAGCACGAGTAGTACGGACTGGCATCCATGATCACCGGAACTGGCTGGTCGGTGCCCGAAGGCCGGACGATGTCGGCGGCAACCCGGTCGACCACCCCGTCCCCGTCCCCGTCCAACCCGGTCTCCACCCACACCGTCTCCCGCACCGGATCAGCGCTGAACACGGGCTGGCTCCGCCCATCCCTGACCTGCTCAGGTGCCTGAGCGGTCGCCACCCCCGGCGCGACCCCGGACACCACCAGCGCTGCGCACGGCAACGCCCACCAACGTCTCCGCAACGTGCCCACCTCCGAGAACTCTCGAAGGCAAGCTACGAACCAAGATCACCAACCAAAACAGCCGAAAGTGTGCCCAGCCGCCACCACAACCGAACCCCCGGGTGCCGAACCTCACGCGATTTCGATTGAAATCGCCCCACCACCCCAACCGCAGGATTCCCCGAAACCGACGGCGATTTCGATTGAAATCGCTGCACACCCCAACGCAACCACCCACCGCTTCGAACCCAAACCCAACCCCGTGCCCGACGGCACCCCTCCCCACCAACCCCACCCCGGTATCACCACTGGTCGCCTGGCGGTGGCCCAGTCCCGGCCGACAGTCACGACCGATCGCCCGCCTTGTGGACGCGGCAGAAGAGCCGGAGAAGCTCCGGAATAGCGGGTTTTAGACCGACACCGCCTCGGTGAGCACTTCGTCCCGGATCCGTTCCTTCAACCCGTTCGGGGTCACGACCTGGGTGAAGACGTTGAGCAGTTCTTCGACGTCGAGCGCGAATCCGGACATGTCCCACAGGCTCGTGCCCCGAGCGACGTCGATCAGCAGGTCCAGGTCGCTGTCGTCGTCGGCTTCGCCGCGGGCGACGGAGCCGAACACGCGGACGTTGCTGACGCCGTACTTCTCCGCGATCCGGTAGATCTCGTCGCGGTGCGCGCGGACCTCGTCGAGGGTGATCCGCCGGTGCGGCGCGTCGATGACCGAGGTCATGGCTCCTCCTCCCTGCTGACGCCATCATCCCAGCTCCTCCGGAGGGCGGTCCAGTCGCGGCATAGGCTGGGGGCGTGACTCCTGTGCTGCTGGACGGCGGACGGCTGCGGGCCCGGTTGGTCGACGACGGGCCGTACGCCGCGCTCGACGTGGTGACCGTGACGGGTTCGACGAACACCGACCTGGCGGCCGCCGCCGGTCGGGGTGCGGCGGACCGGACCGTGCTGATCGCCGAGGAGCAGCAGGCCGGGCGCGGCCGGATGCAGCGCCAGTGGACCTCGCCGCGCGGTCGCGGGCTGTTCGTGAGCGTTCTGCTGCGGCCCGACGTGCCGCAGTCCACCGTCTCCTGGCTGCCGCTGATCGCCGGTGTCGCGCTGGCCGAGACCGTCCAGCGCACCACCGGGGTGCGCGCCTCCCTGAAGTGGCCCAACGACCTGCTGCTCGGCAGCGGCGAGGAGTGGCTGAAGGCGGCCGGGATCCTGGGCGAGGCGGTGGCCGGGCCGGACGGGCTGGCGCTCGTCCTGGGCATGGGCATCAACGTGCTGCAGGAGCGCGACGAGCTGCCCCGCGGCGCGGGCGGGCTGCCCGCCACCTCGCTGGCCGCGGAGGGCGCGGAGGTCGACCGGGAGGAGTTCGCCGTGGCGTTGCTCACGGCGTTCGCCGAGGCCGACGACCGCTGGCGGGCCGCGTCGGGGGACGTGGTGGGCAGCGGGCTGCTCGACCGGTACCGGCAGCTGTGCAGCACCGTGGGCCAGCAGGTGCGCGTCGAGCTCGGGCCCGATGAGCAGCTGCGGGGCGTCGCGACCGACATCGACGCCGAGGGTCGGCTGGTGGTCCGCGCCGAGAGCGGCCGGACGACGGCGGTCTCCGCCGGCGACGTGGTGCACGTCCGGCGGGTTTGATCGCCGATGCCGCGTCCGGTCGGCTGCGGCCGGTAACGTGATCGGCGACCCGCGAGGCGGTTAGAGGAGGGGAACCGGTGGCCTACCCAGACGACCTGCTCGGCGAGGACGAGTACGTGGTCGTGCACAAGCACCCGCACTGGAAGATGCTGGTCGTCCCGGTGCTGGTCCTCTTCGTGGTCGTCGGTGGCGGGTCCTACCTGGCGGCCCTGGTCGCCCCGTTCTCCTGGCACCTGCCCGCCTGGATCGCGCTGGCGGTCGTCGGTGCCGTCCTGGTCGTCTGGTTCACCCTCGCCCCGCTGGTGCGCTGGCGCACCACGCACTTCGTGGTCACCACGCACCGGCTGATGGTCCGCGAGGGCGTCTTCACCCGCAGCGGCATCGACATCCCGATGTCCCGGATCAACTCGGTGCGCTTCCGGCACGGCCTGATCGACCGGATGCTGGGCTGCGGCACGCTGGTCGTCGAGTCCGCCTCGGACGAGCCGCTGGAGTTCGACGACATCCCGCAGGTGGAGAAGGTCCACACGCTGCTGTACCGCGAGGTCAACGACGACCCGCGGGACGATTGGGGCCGCGGCGAGAGCCGGTGAGCCGCTGGACACGGGAGGGCTGATGGGACCGCTGGAGCTGGGTCTGCCGATGCAGGTGGCCGCGCCGGAGCCGGGCGAGCTGCCGGGCTCGGTGACGATCTGGGAGGTCGGACCGCGCGACGGGCTGCAGAACGAGAAGCAGGCCGTCCCGGTGGAGGTGAAGCTGGAGTTCCTGCACCGCCTGGCCGACGCCGGGCTGTCGGTGCTGGAGGCGACCAGCTTCGTGCGACCGGAGTGGGTCCCGCAGCTGGCCGACGCGGCGGAGCTGCTGGCCGGGCTGCAGCGCGCGCCCGGCGTCCGCTACCCGGTGCTGGTGCCGAACGCGCGCGGCCTGGACCGGGCGCTGGAGTCGCAGGTCCGCGACATCGCGATCTTCGCCTCCGCGACCGAGACGTTCACCCGGCGCAACCTCAACCGCGGTCTGGACGAGCAGTTCGCGATGTTCGACCCGGTGGTGCGGCGCGCGGTCGACGAGGGCCTGTCGGTGCGCGGGTACGTCTCGATGTGCTTCGGCGACCCGTGGGAGGGTGCCGTGCCGGTCGAGCAGGTCGTCTCGGTGGGCAAGCGGCTGCTGGAGATGGGCTGCGACCAGCTGTCGCTGGGCGACACGATCGGCGTGGCCACGCCGGGGCACGTGTCGGCGCTGCTGCGCGGGTTCGCCGCGGCCGGGGTCGCGGTGGACCAGCTGGCGGTGCACTTCCACGACACCTACGGCCAGGCGCTGTCCAACACCTTCGCCGCCCTGCAGCACGGCGTGTCCACTGTGGACTCCTCGGCGGGCGGTCTGGGCGGCTGCCCGTACGCCAAGTCGGCCACCGGCAACCTCGCGACCGAGGACCTGGTGTGGATGCTCGACGGCCTGGGCATCAAGCACGGCGTCGACCTCGCCAAGCTCGTGGGGACCAGCGTCTGGATGGCCGAGCAGCTCGGGCGCCCGAGCCCGTCGCGAGTGGTCAAGGCGCTGAGCTCGTGACCGCGCCGAGTCCGGTCCTGCACGCGGTGCAGGACCGGCCGGTGCTGGTCTGGCGGTGCGAGCGGCCGTGGCTGGCGATCTCCTCGGCGCCCCGGGGCGGCGGCATCGGCCTGCGGAACTGGGTGCTCAACGCGACGGTGGTGACCGACTACGACCACCCCGACCCGACGGCGCACGCCGGTGAGATGGCGGCCGAGCTGGGACTGACCGGCGACGGCATCGGCCTGCTCACAGCGGTGGACGTGCGCCACGAGGTCACCGCCGCCGACGGCGGGGTCCGGGCGAGCGTGACCACCGGCGCGAACGCGCCGGTCTGGGCGGCAGCCCCGGCCGAAGCGCGAGCGTGGGCGCCGGGAACGATCAACGCGGTGTGCTGGTCGCCGGTCCGGCTGAGCGAGGCGGCCCTGGTGAACTCGGTGGCGACGGTGGCGGAGGCCAAAGCCCAGGCGCTGGTGGAATCCGGGGTCGCGGGTACTGGAACGGTCACCGACGCCACGGCGATCCTCTGCCCCGCGGACGGCGAAGCCGAGCTGTACGGCGGGCCGCGGTCGCGGATCGGCGCGGCGCTGGCCCGGGCCGTTCACGCGGCGGTGACGGCGGGGCTTCGCATCGAGAACCCGCGGCACAGTTCCTGAACCGGGGGTTTCTTGCTGCTGACCGGGGTGCGCGGTTGGGGCTGGGGTGCCGTCTGGGCGACCAGTGGTGATACCGGGGTGGGGTTGGCGGGGAGGGGTGCCGTTGGGCACGGGGTTGGGTTTGGGTTCGAAGCGGTGGGTGGTTGCGTTGGGGTGTGCAGCGATTTCAATCGAAATCGCCGTCGTTTTCGGGGAATCCTGCGGTTGGGGTGGTGGGGCGATTTCAATCGAGATCGCGTGAGGTTCGGCACCCGGGGGTTCGGTTGTGGTGTCCGGTTTCTTGGGTTGCGCGGTCCGTCAGTCCTGCTCTCGGGTGCCGAACATGGCTACGAAGGTGAAGCGGAGGACTCGCTCTCCGTTCCGGTCTGCCGTGCCGGTGATCTCCACCAGGCCGAGGTTCGGTTTGCTCTGGGAGCGGCGTTGGCTGTTGACCTCCATGCCCAGGTGCAGGACGTCGCCCGGGAATACCGGGGCCAGCCAGGCAAGTTCGTTGCCGCCCGGTGAGCCCTGGGAGGTCGAGTCCGCCAGGACGTGGTCCACGTAGCCGCGCATCCACAGGGAGGCCGTGAACCAGCCGGAGGCGCACAGGCCGCCGAGGACCGAGTTGCGCCCCGCCTCTTCGTCGAGGTGGAACGGTTGCGGGTCGAAGCGCTCCGCGAAGGCCAGCATCTCCGCTCGGTCCACCTCCACCTTGCCCAGGTCGAAGGTGCGGCCGGGGGTCAGGTCTTCGTACGCGATCGTCGGCATTGCCCCATGGTCCCAGCCCGGGTTCGGCCGCTCGGCGAGACGGTGCTCACACCGGGTGATCGGGGGTTTCGGACATTCCGGTGCGATGGCAGGTCGGGGCGGAAAAAGCCGGGGCGGACGTGGAACCATCTGCGCTGCGGGGCACGTCCAAGTCGCGACGTGCGGTCTGCGGTTCACCGGGCCGCGGACGACCGCTTGAGCCGAGCCGGACTTCGCCGCAGCCGCGGGGCCGTCCAGCGACCAGGGGAGGGGAGCGGCCGTGCCGACCGATCACCAGGCCCAGGTGGCCGAGCTGCTGGCGGACTACCAGCGCAGCCGGGAGCGCCTCGCCGAGACGCACCGGGACCTGGCCGCCATCACCGAAACCGCCCGCTCCCGCGACGGCCGGGTGCAGGTCGCGGTCGGCCCGCGGGGCGCGCTCCGCGAGGTGGTGCTGGCCGACGACGTCTACGAGAAGCTGCGGCCCGCGCAGCTCGCCGCGACGATCGCCGAGCTGAGCGCGCAGGCGGCGCAGGCCGCTGCTCGGCGCGCCGCCGACGTGCTCGCCGAGGTCCTGCCCGCGGGAACCGACCCGGAACTGCTGCTGGGCGGACACGCCGACGGCGAGTCGGCATCGGTGCTGCGCAACGAAGCGGAGCCCGTCGACGATGATGTTGCCGAGGACGAGGACTTCTCGGCCGGGAGCTGGTTGCAGCAGAGCCCGACGAAACGGATGTGACCATGAGTGGTTTCCGCAGCGACCTCGGGCGGCTGAGCGAGCACGCGAGCGAGTTCGACGACCTGGCGGGGCGGGCGCAGCAGATCGCCGACACCCTGCGCCAGGCGGTGGAGTCGGCCGGTGCCTGCTGGGGCGGTGACGAGATCGGCGCCAACTTCGCCCGGGCCCACTGCGGCCGGGCCGACCAGGCGCTGTCCGACCTCGGGGAGATGTCGTCGCGACTGCGCGGCATGGGGTCGAAGTTCGCCGCCGCGGCGGCCACGACGCAGCAGGTCGACGCCGACAACGCCGAAGAGCTCGGACGAATCGCCGAACGGGGGTGAGCGCGGTGGGCATCGAACTTCCCGCCGAACTCCGCGACGTCGCCGCGCGCGCGGGCGCCCGGTGGCCGGAGGCGGACGAGGACGCGATGCGCGAGTCGGCGGCGGCGTGGCGAGAAGCCGCGAAGTCGATCGACGGCCTGGCGGCCAGCGCGGACGGCGCTGCGCAGGGTGCGCTGCGGGCCTTCGAGGGCGAGGCCGCGGAGGCGGCGAGCCGCGAGTGGGACGGCTTCGTCGCCGACGACGGCATCCTGCCGAGCTCGGTGCGGCAGTGCCACGCGGCGGCGGACCGCCTGGACCACGCGGCCGAGCAGATCGGCGCGGCGAAGGTCCAGCTGGTGCGCGAGCTGGTGACGCTGGCGAAGCAGACCGACGCGGCCGAGCAGGCGGCGGCAGCCGGGCACCCGCAGGCCCTCGCGGCCCTGGACTCGGCGGTGCAGGGCGCGGCGGCGAACGTGGCGCAGCTGCACAGCACCCTGGCCGCGGCGGTGGACCCGGACAGCGGTGTCCGGGTGGACCAGGGCAAGCCCCTGTCGGCCCTCGGCGACGTCGCGCTGAACGCGGGCACCGGCCTGGCGTCCACAGTGGAGGCTGCGGGTGGCGGTCTGGGCGAGACGGTCGCGGGTGTCGGGCACGCCGCTGGCGGAGCGGTCGCGGGTGTCGGTGAAGCCGCTGGTGGAGCGGTCGCAGGTGTCGGGCACGCGGCCGGTGGTGCGGTCGCGGGTGTGAGCGAAACCGCAGGCGGTGCGGTCGAAGGGATCGGTCGGACCGCGGGCGGTGCGGTCGGTGGCGTCGCGGAGGGCGTCGGTGGTGCGGTCGGCGGCGCCGTCGACGAGGTCGGCCGAGTCGGTCGCGATGTCGCCGGTGGCGTTGCGGAAGATGTTGGCAGCGCGGCGGAGCACGTCGGCCGCGGAACCGTCGGGGGTGTGGCAGCAGGTGCGCAGGACGAGATCTCGGCGGCGGCCCAGCCCGCCACCGGCTGGCAGGCGGACGCCGAGCACACCGGTCCGGTCAAGGTCAACCCCGGCTCCTGGGCGCCCGGCCTCGCCGACGCGGGCACCGGCCCGATCCCGGTGAGCACCGGCCACGCCCGCCCGGGCTGGACGCCCGGCGACGACCCCGCCTCCAGCACCGCTCCGCACGCGGTGCACTCCGCCTGGGCTTCGCCGCAGGCTCCGCAGGCCCCCCAGCCTCCGCTGCCGCCGGGCGCGGCTGCTCCGCAGCCGGGCTTCGCCCCGGCGGCCCAGCCGCCCGCGCCGGGCGGGGGCGGCCACTTCGTGGCGCCGCCCGGCGCGCCTCCGGCGGCGCAGCCTCCGGCCGCGGCTCCGCCGTCGGCCCGGCCACCGGTGGCGGCTCCGCCGGGCGCCTTCGGCGCTGCCCCGGCTCCGCAACAACAGCAGCAGCAACCGCAACAGCAGCAGCCGGTGAAGAACCCGGCGCAGCGCTCCCCGCTGCGTCCGCTCCCGGCTCCGCCGCAGCCTCCCGCTCCACCTGCGGTGGAGCCCGTCCAGCGGCCGCTGCGGCAGGGCGGCCGGAACGCGGACGTGGTGGCGTTCGTGCTGCACCAGTTCCCGATCGGCTACATGCCGGTCGCGGCGAGCCGGGCGAGCCGCCAGCTGCCGCCGCCGTCGGAGGGCCCGGCCCGACCCGGGTTGAACTTCCCGCCGCACGACCACCCGGAGTCGCACCTGGTGGACGACAGCGATGCGCTGGAGCGGGTGCGTTCGGGGGAGGTCTACGCGGCTGCGCAGCGCGATCGCGAGGAGCGCGACGAGCCGGAGCAGCTGCCGGAGGAACTCGTCGCGAAGCACGATCCGCTGGGCGAGCTCAGCGAGCTCGAGTGGGAGCGCCGGTTCGTGGTGCGCGACGGCGAGCGGAGCGAGTACGCGTGGCCGCCCGCCGACGAGCACCCGGAGGGCGCGGTGGAACCGGCGGAGCCGGTGGTGCTGGAGCCGGACACCGTGCTCGACTGCACGGGCAGCGGTGCCGGGCGCTTCTCGTTCGCGCTGGCGACGGCGTTCGGGCAGCGCTCGCTGCCCGCGGCGCACGCCGAGCGGGAGTACCGCCGGTACCGGGTGATGCGGCGGTTGCCGGTGTGGCAGTCGGTGGCGGCCCCGTGGTTCGCGCAGCCCGGCGGCGGTGTCCGCTACCGCACGACGCACTCGCTGGACGACCTGGTCGGGCTCGGCTACCTGGTGGAGCTGACCAGGTCGCGGGAGGCCGCCGAGGCGGTGACCTTGCGCATCGAGCGCGAGACCGCGGAGGGCGCCGAAGTGGTGGAGTCGACCTTCCGGATCACGTCGACCGCCGCGTCGACGGAGCGGATCGCCCGCGAGCGCGCGACGGTGCCGATGAGCACCGACGAGGCGGAGCGGCAGAAGGAGGCCGGGAAGTGAACACCGAGTCCGTGCTGGGCTGGCTGCTGGCGATGGGCGTCCCGGAGGGGCTCGTGTCGATCGGCGCGGAGGCCGACGACGCCTGGTGCCTGGTGCGCGACGAGCGCGACGGCACCCCGGCGTGGGAGGTCTTCTGGCGGGAGCAGGGCAACCGCTACGACTGGGCCCGGTTCAGCAACGAGCAGGTCGCCTGCTTCTACCTGTTCGGTCGGCTCACCTGGACCCAGGCGCTGCGCGGGGTGGTCGGCCCGGTCGACGCCACCAGCACGCCGCCGAAGGGCACCCCGGCGCAGCGCGGGTGAGCACCGGCACCGAGCCGTGATCGCAACTGAGTAGTGCTACCGATGTCCTGACCGGCGGCGTTCCCCCACTGTGATGACATGTCGCATCCGTCGCCCGGTCAAACGCTGCAACTGGTGGCCGGTGAGCTGCACGCCATCGGCCAGCGGCTGACCTACCTGGGCAGCATGGTGCAGGCCCAAGCGGCGGCGCAGGCCGCCCCGCAGGAAGCGCAGGCACCGGACGTCCAGCCGCAGGTCGCTGCGCCGCAGGCTCCGGCACCGGAGGACGTCCAGCCCCCGGTGGCCGCGCCGCAGGACGTCCAGCCGCAGGTGGTGCCGTACCCGGGGCTGGCGCAGCAGCCGGTCCGCCCGCGCCGCCAGCTCGGCGCGAACCTGGAGCCGAGCCGCGTGCTCGCCTGGGTCGGCGCCGGGGTGACGCTGCTCGGAGTGGTGTTCCTGCTGGTCCTCGCCGTGCAGCAGGACTGGCTCGGACCGGGGGCCCGGGTCGGCGGCGGCGCGGTGCTCGCCGCGCTGCTGGTCGCCGCGGGTTGGTGGATGCACCGCCGCTCGAAGGGCGAGGACGCCGGGCGGATCGCCGCGTTCGCGCTCGCCACGACGGGTTTCGCCGCGCTGTTCCTGGACGTGGTCGCGGCCACCTCGCTCTACGGGTTCGTGCCCGCCCCGGTGGGTTTGGGCGTCGGACTGCTGGTCAGCGTCGCCGGTCTGGCGCTCGCCGACTTCTGGCGGGCGCGACCGCTGGCGCTGGGCGTGGTGCTGAGCTCGGCGATCTGCGCGCCGCTGATCACCCAGCTGCCGAACGCGCTGCTGGTCGGCTTCCTGATCCTGCTGCAGGTCGCGGCGGCACCGGTGCAGGTCCGGCGCGGTTGGTCCGCGCTCGCGCTGGCGGCCGGCATCCCCGCGGTGCTGGCGGCCCTGGTGGCGGCGATCTGGGGTTCGTTCTTCCACGACCCGGTGCTCGTGGTCGCGATCAGCCTGTCCGTGCTGGCGGGCGTGGTGATCGCCGCGATCACCGCCGGGGCCCGGCCGGACGCGGACCGGACCTCGATCGGCCTGCTGATCGCCGCGCCGACCCCGGCGTTCCTGGCCGGTCCGCTGCTGCTGGAGCCCCCGGTCGCGGGCCTGCTGGGCGCGGGAACCACCGTGCTGCTGCTGGCGATCTGGGCGGTGGCCCGGTTCGTCCCGGCGTTCCGCGACTGGTTGTCGCACCGGTTCACCGCAGCGGTCGGCGCGATGGCGGCGATCGCCGCGGCGCAGACCACGCTGACCGTGCTGGACTCGTCGAGCTGGGCAACGGCGCTGCTGTGCGAGGCGCTGCTGCTGAGCGTCGGCGCGTTCCTGCTGCGCAGCGCGGGTGTTCTCCTCGGCGCGACGTGCTACGCGACCTTCGGGTTCCTGCTCGCCGTGGTCAACGAGGTGCCGCTCACCGCGCTGCTCTGGCACGGCTACGCCCCCGGCCTCGCTGGCCTGCTGTGCGGCCTGCTGATCGCCGCCGCGGCGATCGTGGTGCCCGCCTCGGCGGTCCGGATCGAGAAGTTCCCGAAGTCGTCGCCGCTGTGGGCGGCGACGGGACTGGCGCTGCTGTACGGGACGGCGAGCACGACGATGGCGGCCTGCCTGCTGGTGTCCGACACCCGGAACGGCTTCCTCACCGCGCACATCCTGATCACCCTGACCTGGGTGGTCGCGGCGATCGCGCTGCTGCTGCGCGGGGTCCGCGTCAAGCACCTGCGCATCGCGGGCCTGGTCCTGATCGCGGCGTCCCTGGCGAAGCTCCTGCTGTTCGACCTCGCCACCCTGGACGGCGTGGCCCGGGTGATCGCCTTCCTCTGCGCGGGCCTGATCCTGCTGGCAGCGGGCTCCCGCTACGCCCGCCTCCTCAAACCGACCCGCGACGAAGCCTGAGCAAGCCCCTCCCGACGCCGTCCGCCCACGATTTCAGTGAGGTTTTCCAGCCTCGTTCTGAGTGGCGGTGCCGGTGGCGGAACCTCAGCGCCCGCCTGGACTCCGGGTGCCCTGGCTTGTGTATGACCCGATACACGGCGTCAGGCCCGTCCTCGCCGGAAGGAAGGAACCCCGGAGGGGTGGGCACCGTGAACCCGCGGCGGTGCGAGTTGCGAGGGTGGGTTATGCGCCTGCGGCGCATGCGACACCTGCCGGTCGGTGCCGTTCGCCCTTCGCAGCTGCGGTCCACGGACGGGGATGAACAATTTCAATGGAAATCGGAGACCTGATTTCCATTGAAATCGCGGACAGTCCGAGGTCGGGGCGAGGGAGGACTCGCCGTTCAGCGCTCCAGCAGGGACAGGGCGCGGGCGTGGAGGTGGCCGTTCGTGGACAGCGCGCTGCCGCCGTCGTAGCGCGGGGCACCGGTCAGGTCGGTGAACGAGCCACCGGCCTCGGTCACCAGCACCTGCGCCGCCGCCACGTCCCACGGGTTCACGATCGGCTCCGCGGCGATGTCGATCACGCCCTCGGCCACCAGGCAGTGCTGCCAGAAGTCGCCGAACGCCCGGTTCTCCCAGCAGGCGTCGACCAACCGCAGGTAGGCCTCCCGCGAGTGATGCTCCACCCAGGTCCCGAGGTGGGTGGTCGACACGTAGGCGTCGGCGGGCTCGCGCACCCCGGACACCGAGATCCGCTCCGGCTCCGCCGCACCCGTGCGGCACCAGGCGCCCGCCCCGGTCGCCGCCCACCAGCGCTTGCCCAGCGCCGGGGCGCTGATCACGCCGACCTGCGGACGACCGCCGTCCACCAGGGCGATCAGCGTCGCCCACACCGGGACGCCGCGGAGGAAGTTCTTCGTGCCGTCGATCGGGTCGAGCACCCACGCCCGGCCCTCGCCCGCCGTGCCGCCGCGCTCCTCCCCGGCGACCACGTCGTCCGGCCGGTGCTCGGCGAGCACCTCGCGCACCGCGTCCTCCACCGCGAGGTCGGCGTCGGTGACCGGGGTGCGGTCGGGTTTGCGGTCCACGCTCAGGTCCCGGGCCCGGAACCGGCTGGCGGTGATGCCGTCGGCGACGTCCGCGAGGTGCAGGGCGAGATCGAGATCGCTGGTCACGCCAGGCACCCTAGACGATCGCGGACTCGTCCCGCGGGGCGGCGCGGGCAGCCTCCGGCCCGCTGCTCAGGGCAGTCGGCGCGAGCCCAATCACCCACGACACCGGACGTGATCATCTTCGCCCTCTAGGCTGGAGGCGTGAGCGTGGTGCTGTTGGCAGAAGACGACCCGGCCATCGCTGTGCCGCTGTCGAGGGCGCTGCAACGCGAGGGCTACACCGTCCAGGTGATCGAGGACGGTCCATCGACGCTGAGCACCGCCGCCTCCGGTGGGATCGACCTGCTGGTGCTGGACCTCGGACTGCCCGGGATGGACGGTCTGGAGGTGTGCCGCCGGCTGCGCGCGCAGGGTCGCGGCCTGCCGGTGCTGATGCTGACCGCCCGCACCGACGAGGTCGACTTCGTGGTCGGCCTCGACGCGGGCGCCGACGACTACGTGGCCAAGCCGTTCCGGCTCGCCGAGCTGATGGCCCGCATCCGCGCCCTGCTCCGCCGCGGCGCCCCGGAGACGCTGGAGGCCTCCGGCGTCCGCCTCGACCTGACCGCCCGCCGGGTGCTGGTCAACGAGCACGAGGTGCAGCTGGCGAACAAGGAGTACGAGCTGCTCCGGGTGCTCATGCAGCACGCCGGGCAGGTGGTGACCCGCGAGGAGATCCTCGAGGAGGTCTGGCCGGAGTCCGACCGCAAGGGCAGCAAGACGCTCGACATGCACATCTCCTGGCTGCGCCGGAAGCTCAGCGACAGCAACGGTCGGCTGGACGAGACCCGCATCGCCACCGTGCGCGGCGTCGGGTTCCGCTTCAACGCGGACTGACCCGCGATGCGCCGCCGAATCCTGCAGGCCACCCTGCTCGCCGTCGCCGTCACCGCAGTGGTCCTCGGGCTGCCGCTGGGATTCAGCGCGCTGAAGCTCGTCCAGGACATCACCGTCAACGACCTGTCCACCCGCGCGCAGCAGATCGCGACGCTGCTGGACGAGCAGATCGCCGCCCAGCGCCCGGTGGACCTCAACGCGGCGCGGCTCGCGGTGCCCGACGGCGCCCGGCTGATCGTCCGGACCCAGGCCCACGACTACGCCTACGGTCCCGACCCCGGCGAAGAACCGCTGGTGGAGAGCGTCCCGATGGTGCAGAGCGGCACGGTGACGCTCGCCGCGCCGAGCGGCCCGGTGCGCACCCAGCAGATCCAGGTCGCAGGTCTGGTGCTGCTGCTGGTGGTGCTCTCCGCGGGCACCGGCATGATCGTGGCGTCGGTGACCGCGCGCCGCCTGTCCGACCCGCTTCGCCACGTCGCGGCCCGCGCAGCCCGCCTGGGCGCGGGCGACTTCCGCGCGGACCCGCAGCGCCACCAGGTGCCGGAGCTGGACCGGGTCGCGGACGCGCTGGACGCCTCCGGCGCCGCGCTGTCGCAGCTCGTCCAGCGCGAGCGCGAGCTGGTCGGCGACGTGTCGCACCAGCTCCGCAGCCGCCTCACCGCGCTGCACCTGCGGCTGGAAGCGCTCGCCGCGACCAACGACCCGGAGGTCGCCGAAGAAGCGAGCGCCGCGCTGGAACAGGCGGAACGCCTCTCCGGAGTCCTGGACGACCTGCTCGCCGCGGCCACCGCGGCGCGCGCCCGCGACGCCGCACCCCTGGACATCTCGACGCTGCTCACCGACGTGGCGGCGGAGTGGCGGGAACCGCTCAAAGCGGAGGGCCGCACGCTGCGGGTCAAGGTGGAGGAGGAGCTGCTGGCCCGCGTCACGCCCACGCGGCTGCGCGAGACGATCGGCGTCCTGCTCGACAACGCGCTGCGGCACGGCGAGGGCACCGTCACCCTCGCGGCGCGGCAGGGTGGCGGCACCGTCGTCGTGGAGGTGAGCGACGCCGGTTCGGGCGTCCCCGACGAGCTGGTGCCCTACGTCTTCGAACGCGGCTTCTCCGGCCACGGCTCCACCGGCGTCGGCCTGGCGCTGGCCCGCGCCCTGGTCGAGGCCGACGGCGGCCGCCTCGAACTCAGCCAGGCACGACCGGCGATGTTCGAGGTCTTCCTCCCGGTCGCCCGGGCCGACGACGTCCTCGGCCTGCCCTGGAAGTCCGAACCGACGCCGCGCTGATCAGCTGACCCGCGCGTGGTCGCGCTCCGGCGCGCCCTCGTCCGCGCGGTCGGTGGGGAACACCCACTTGCGGAACGCCCACCAGCGGAACGCCATGCCCAGCAGCAGCCCGACGATCTGCGCCGCGGTGAAGTCGGCGATCTCCTCCACGAACCGGCTGGTGTACGGGGTCTGCAGGTGCAGCAGGTAGCGGGAGACCCACAGCGGGGCCGAGTACAGCCCGACCCCGATCCCGCTGATGACGAAGTACAGCGTCGCCTCGGAGTGCCGCTGCCGCCCGCCCCGGGTGCGGAACGACCACTCCCGGTTGAGCACGTAGGACACCAGCGTCGCGACCAGCACCGCGATGATCTTCGAGGTGACCGGCTTGTGCGACAGCACGGTCAGCTTCAGCGCGTAGAAGATGCCGGTGTCGATGAGGAACGTGATACCGCCGACGATGCCGAACTTCAGCAGCTCGCGATGCCGGATCGCGAGTTCCCGGTACCGCTGCGGGATGCGCGCGAGCACCGAATCGACGACGGACACGCCCCGAGTCTACGTAGTTGCGCCGTCCGGGCGATGCCAGCCGTGGGAACCGGAGACCCGATTCACCTGGGCTGCGGTCCCCCGTGCGGGCTCGTCGTGCTCGTCAACGGCGGCGCGCTGCTGGTCGGGGGAGTCGAGCTGGACGGCGGCGCGGTGCTGCTGGGCGGCGTCGTCGTGCTCGGCGGCGTGCTCGACGTCGGCGGCGCGCTCGTGGTCGGCGGCGTCGTGGTCGGCGGTGCGGTGCTCGTCGGCGGGGCCGTCGGCGATGTCGTGCTGGGCGGCTCCGACGTGGTGGTCGGCTCCGAGCTGGACGTCGTCGGCGGGACCAGCGGCGAGTGCGCTGGCTCCGGCCACCAGCACCACGGCGGACGGTGGTGGTCCAAGCCCGGCGGCCACCACGGCCACCACGAGCATTCCGGCGGCTTCGGCGGCGGTGGGGGCAGCGGGAACCGCAGCGGTACGAGCTCGCTGTCGCTGGAAGTACCGAGGTTGGCGGTCACCTGGACAGCCGCTTCGGGCGAGGCCGGGTCGACCGTCGAGCTGTGGGCGACGGGATCCGGGACGTCCTGCGGGTCGGTCACCTGCACCACACCCAGCATCGATTCCCTGGGCGAGAGGTCGTCGGAGCACCGAACCCGGTCCTGGCCCGGGAGCACATCGCATTCGGGCGTCAGGACCTGCGCGTGCATGCCCTCCGGCAGCTCAGCGATGGCCTCGGCACGACCGGTGCTGGTCCCGACGTTGGTCACCCAGATGAAGAGCCTGCTGCTCTTCTCCGACGTCGGCCAGCTCCAGAGCTCCTCGGCCACCGGCCAGCTCCAGGCCTGCAGATCGATCTTGTCCACCGGAGCTGGCTCGACCACCACCGGCACCGCGTCCAGGTGCAGCTCGATCTCCGCACCGGCGGAGATGCTGGCGGTGATCTCGCCGCCCTGCGACGACTCGTCCGCCCGCACCCTGAAGTTGAAGGTGAACGACTCGCCGGGCCGCAGCCCGCGGTCGGTGGTGCAGGTGATGGTGCTCGACCGGTTCTGGCAGCTCACCGAGGGCGAGCCGGGCGGCTGCGCCAGCACCAGCGACCTGCTCTGCGGAACGGTCGACGCGGGCTCGGACGACATCGCGCCCGGGAGCTGCGCGGAAACCCCCGACGGCATGTCCAGCGCCGTCGTGACCGGCTCGGAGTCGCCCGCACCGCTGTTGCTCACCGTGATCGGCAGGTCGACCGGATCCCCACCGGCGACCAGCTGGATCGGCTGCCCCGGACCGGAGGCGTTGAGCACCGGCGTCGCAGGTGGCGGCGGTGGAGGCGTCGGCGCGGGCGGCGGTGCGGGCGCGGGCGGAGCCGGGGGTTGCGGAGCCGGGGGCTGCGGAGCCGGGCTCGGCGCCTGCGGCGCCTGCGGCGGCTGCGGCGGCGCAGGCGGCGGCGGTGCCGGAGGATTCGGCGGCTCCGCTGGCTGCACGATGGGCGCCGGTGGCGCGGAGGCCAGCGGAACGGTCTGGTCGGTCCCGGAGGTCATGGCGATCGCGACCGCGGTGGCCAGCACCGCGGTCGCCGCCCCCGCCGCACCGGACGCGCTGCCCGCGGCCAGCGCCGCGGCCGAAGCCCCGCCGGAGGACGAAACGGCCAGGTAGCCGGTGGCGGCGGACCCGAGCACCAGCGGCGCGATGATGACCCGGAGCGCGCCGTTGACGTCGGCCAGCTCCGCGGCCAGCGCCCGGCACCGGTCGCACCCGTCGAGGTGCGACTCGACCTGCGCGGTCTCCCGCTTGGACAGGCCGCGCCGGGTCCACGCGCCGAGCCGGTCGACCGTCGCCCGGCAGTGCTCGACCCCGGACTCGGAGTCGTCCAGCTGCCCGAGGTGCACCTGCAGGTACGCCTGCCGCAAGCCCTCCCGCGCGCGGTAGGCGAGCGCGGACACGCCGTTCGGCGTCAACCCGAGCAGCGGGGCGACCTGGGCCGGGGTCTGGCCCTCCACCTCGACGTGCCAGAGCACGGTCTGCCAGCGCTCGGGCAACCGGGCGAACGCCTGCGCGGCGAGGGTGCGCTCCAGCCCGGCGACGGCGGTGTCGGTGAACGGCACGCTGACGTCCGCGCCGGACACCTCCGCCACGTCGTCGGCGAGCTGCAGCTTGCGCTCGCGGCGGGTCCGGTCGTAGGCGGTGTGCCGCAGCGCGGTCAGCAGGTACGCGCGGAAGGCGGTGGTCGGGCCGCGCCCGTCGCGCAGCGTGTCGAGCACCTTGGCGAACGCCTCGGACACCAGGTCGTCGGCCTCGGCGGCGGACCTCGCGACCTGGCGGGCCATGTTGTAGGCAGCACCGACGTGCCGTTCGTAGAGCTGGGCGTAGGCGGCCGACGAACCGCTGCGAACCGCCTCCAGCAGTTCCCCGTCGCTGGGGCCCTGGACTTCCGCCGGAATTGTCGCCACGCCGCACCTTCCTCCCCGCGGGGGACTCTAGATCTGCTGACCTAGGGAGTCACGGTCGGTGCCGACCATGACGCTGCTCGAACGATTGTGATCTAGATCCTATTGTTGACGCCATCCCTTGCACCGTCATGGGCGACTCCTTGCGGCGTCCCGATGACAGGGAGTCGAAGGAGGGGCGTTGAGGATGAGGGAGTGGCCGCTCAAGTGTGATGCGACGATCGCGCAGGGTCGTCAACGGGCCCTGCGGTCGCGCTGGCGGACCGCCAGCCTCGCCGCCGGGTGGCCCTTTCCCAGCGATTGGGCCTCGGACGCGGTGGACGCGGTGTGCGCGGCGGTCGTCGCGGACCGGGACCTGGCGGAACCGCTGGCCGAGCTCGGCGCGGCGCGCGCCGAAGCCGGGGTCGGCCTGGCCGGAACGCTGCAGGACCTGGCGGCGCTGCACGCGGTCGCGAGCGGTGCCCACGACGGACTCGTGTCCGCCGACCCGGACGCGGTGCCCACGGCCCTGGTGCGCACCACCGCACTGGGCTGGGCGGACGTGATCGCCCGGCTGTCCGTCGGGCGCGAGGTGGAGGACCCGCTGACCGGCCTGACCACCGCGGGCTACCTGCGCACCCGGCTGCACGAGGTGTACCGGGAGGCCCGGGCCGAGGGCCGCTCGGCGAGCGAGGACTACGCGCTGCTCACGATCTCGCTCGAGTCCCCGGCCGACGGGTACCCGCGGATGATGGCGATGGTGCTGCTCGCGGACGTCCTGCGGACGGCGTTCGACGCGGGCGAGACCGTGTCCCTGGTCCGCTCGGCCACTGCGGCGGTGCTCGCCAAGCGCACCCCGCAGCTGTCCGCCCGCTGCCTGCACGCCCGCTGCATGATCGAGCACCGGCTGGCGGCGGACCCGGCGCTGCACTCCTGCCGGGAGGTCCGGATCCGGCAGGAACCGCTGCCCGCCGACCACAACGCCGCCTGCGACCTGCTGGCGTCGCTGCAGACCCGGGAGTGACGGGGATCGCGTTGGGCGGTCCCGGCGCAGGTGCGCGGCCCGCGCCGCTTTACGCTGGCCGCGTGGACCACCGGACCGGAACCCCAGTTGTCGGCATGATCGGCGGCGGTCAGCTGGCGCGGATGACCCACCAGGCCGCGATCCCGCTGGGGCAGTCGCTGAAGGTGCTGGCCACCTCGAAGGACGACTCCGCAGCGCTCGTCGCCCCGAACGTCGAGCTCGGCCACCACACCGATCTCGAAGCGCTGAAGAACTTCGCGCAGGGCTGCGACGTGATCACCTTCGACCACGAGCACGTCCCCGGCGAGCACCTGCGGGCCCTGGCCGCGGCCGGGGTGTCCGTCCAGCCAAGTGCGGACGCGCTCCTGCACGCCCAGGACAAGCTCGTGATGCGCCGCAAGCTCGCCGAGCTCGGCCTGCCGGTGCCGCCGTTCGCGGAGGTCACCGAGGTCGCCGACGTCCTGGAGTTCGGCGCCGAGCACGGCTGGCCCTGCGTGCTCAAGACCGCCCGCGGCGGCTACGACGGCCGCGGCGTCTGGCTGCTCAACACCCCGGACGGCGCCAAGAGCACTGTCGCCGAACTGCTGGAGAGCGGTTCGCCGCTGCTCGTCGAGCAGCGCGTGCCGCTGCGCCGCGAGCTCGCCGCGCTGGTCGCGCGCTCGCCGTTCGGGCAGGGCGCGGTCTGGCCGCTGGTCGAAACGGTGCAGGAGGACGGCATCTGCGTCGAGGTCCTGGCCCCGGCGCCGAACACCACCCCGGAACTGGTCGAGCAGGCCCAGCAGCTCGCGCTGAAGGTCGCCGAATCGCTGGGCGTCACCGGCGTGCTCGCGGTCGAGCTGTTCGAGACCGACGAGGGCCTGGTGGTCAACGAGCTGGCGATGCGCCCGCACAACTCCGGGCACTGGACCATCGAAGGCGCGCGGACCTCGCAGTTCGAGCAGCACCTGCGCGCGGTCCTGGACTACCCGCTGGGCGCCACCGAGCTGACCGCGCCCGCGGTGGTCATGGCGAACCTCCTCGGTTCGCCGACCGAGCTGAAGATGACCGTGGACGAGCGGCTGCACCACCTCTTCGCCCGCTACCCGCACGCGAAGGTGCACCTGTACGGCAAGAGCGAACGTCCGGGCCGCAAGCTCGGCCACGTCACCGTCCTCGGCGACCGCATGGACGAGGTGCGGGAGCAGGCGAGGCTGGCGGCGCACTGGCTGTCGCACGCCGAGTGGCCGGACGGCTACGAGATCCACTGAAGCGAAGAGAGGTCCGAGCGTGGCAGGCGAGAACCCGCTGGTCGGCGTGATCATGGGCAGCGACTCCGACTGGCCGGTGATGCAAGCGGCCGGGGACGCGCTCACCGAGTTCGACGTGCCTTTCGAGGTCGGCGTCTACTCGGCGCACCGCACCCCGCAGCGGATGCTGGACTACGCCCGAACCGCGGCCGACCGAGGCATCCGCGTGATCATCGCCGGTGCGGGCGGGGCGGCCCACCTGCCGGGCATGGTCGCCTCGGCCACGGTGCTGCCGGTGATCGGCGTCCCGGTGCCGCTGAAGCACCTCGACGGCATGGACTCCCTGCTGTCGATCGTGCAGATGCCCGCCGGGGTCCCGGTGGCGACGGTGTCGGTCGGCGGAGCCCGCAACGCCGGACTGCTCGCGGTCCGCACCCTGGCCGCGGACTCCGGTGAGCTCGGCGCGCGCCTGCGCGCGGACATGGCGAAGTTCCAGGCGGACCTGGAGAGCATGGTCCTGGACAAGGACGCCGCCCTCCAGGAGAAGGCCGCGCGTTCCTGACCCTTCGGCAGCAGAACCCCGGGAGGGGCCGGTTCACCCGGTCTCACCTGGGGTTTCTTCGTTAGTGGGGGGTGGTGTTCATGGGGTGTTTCGGGGTGTGTAAAGTTGTCCAGGTCAGCGCGACACGGGCCGGGAAAACCGGACCGGGCGGGACGCGGGGTCGAAACCAAGCTTCCACGAACGAGTGGTAGAGTGGTAGGGCCTCAAAAGCAAGACTTTGAAAATGCGAATCGCTTCGCGGTTGATAACTCTAAATGGTTCGGTGTCCGGGTGATAACGAATCGGGTGCGGGGAACGAGAGTGACCCCCCTGAATGACCGGGAAATCGGGCCTGCTAGAGTGGGAATCACGAAAGCGAACAGAGGAAATGCTCCCCGGAGCTGCACGGCCGTGAGTGGTTGTGGGTGATGGTGTGGGTGT
>NZ_VWPH01000007.1 GCF_008630535.1 Saccharopolyspora hirsuta
GGTGGCGGAACCTCAGCGCCCGCCTGGCTGTGGGTGCCCTGACTGATGTATGCCAATACACGGCGTCAGGGCCGTCCTCGCCAGGCGAACGCTGAGAACCCGCGGCGGTGCAAGCTGCGAGGGTGGGTTATGCGCCTGGCGGCGCATGCGACACCTGCCGACCGGTGCCGGTCGCCCTTCGCGGCTGCGGTCCACGGGCAGGATGAAAAAGGCTCATTGAAATCGCGGAAGGAGTCCACGGTCGGGCGAAACTTCCCGCCGATTCGGGTCGAGGTGTATCTGCCCCGGGGGTACTCGCCTCTGTTATAGGTGTGACTCCCACCGAACTCCTGACCGAAATCACCGACACCCCCTGCAACGTCTTCCGCCGGTCCGAAGCCATCGACGCGGGCTTCACGGACTGGCAGCTGCGGAGCAGTGCCTTCCGCAGGGTCCTGCACGGCGTTTACACCACCTGCGACACCCCGCTGACGCACGAACTCAAGTGCGCGGCGGCTGCTCTCACCCTGCCCCGCGGATCCGTGATCACGGGACGCTCAGCTGCCACGCTGCGCGGTGTGCCGCTAGCCGACTTCGCATCCCCCGTCGAGGTGCTCGTGCCGCGCGAGGACGGGATGCTCCGCCGGAGCGGACTTCGCTGCACCTCGGCGCGGACCTTCGACTTCGAGCACTCGCCGTGGCAGGGCATCGGGGTGGCGGGATTTCCGCGCATCGCCTTTGACCTCCTCAAACAACGTTCGATCTCGCACGCGGTCGCATACTGCGACGCACTGCTGCACGCGGGCGCGATCACGACCGATGAGATAGCGGGGTTCTTCGTCGGCAGGAAGGACCACGGCATCACCCGAGCGCGCATGCGACTCGAGTACCTCGACGGCCGTGCGGAATCGGTACCGGAGTCGATCATGCGCGTGGAACTCGTGCTCCGCGGCCTGCAGCCGACTCCGCAGCTGGAGATCTTCGACGGCGAGACGTTCGTCGCACGAGTCGACCTCGCGTTCGAGGCCGCTCGAGTTGCTGTCGAGTACGACGGGGGTTGGCACGCGGATCCGGATCAGATCAAACGCGACGAGGCCCGGCGGAGACGGCTGGCGAATCTCGGGTGGACCGTCATCGTCGTGACGAACGACCAGCTCAGGGACAGCTTCGACCAGACCGTCGCGAAGATCGAGGCCGCGCTGGCGGGTCAGTGCGCAACTTCCAATGAGCCTTTTTCATCCTGCCCGTGGACCGCAGCTGCGAAGGGCGAACTGCACCGATCGGCGAGGGGCGCATGCGCCGCCAGGCGCATAACCCACCCTCGCAGCTTGCACCGCCGCGGGTTCTCAGCGTTCGCCTGGCGAGGACGGCCCAACTGCCGTGTATTGGCATACATAAAGTTGGGCACCCGCAGTCCAGGCGGGCGCTGAGGTTCCGCCACCGGCACCGCCACTCAGAACGAGGTTGGAAAAACCTCATTGAAATCGGACGTGCGATTTCAATGGAAGTTGCGTGACCCGTCGCACACGGAGGGTCAGCTGAGGTGCTCCGGGGAACGCTTACCCTGGCGGGGTGTTGGTTCTGCTGCCTCCTTCGGAGACCAAGTCGGCCGGTGGTTCGGGTGCGCCGCTGGACTTGGGCGGGCTCTCGCACCCGGAGTTGACCGGCACCCGGCGGCGGCTGGTCGACGCGCTGTCCACTTTGGCCGATGACGTGCCCGCCAGCCTGGACGCGCTCGGGTTGTCCGAGCGCCAGGTCGAGGAGGTCCAGCGCAACGCCGAGCTCTGGGACGCGCCCACCGCCCCGGCGCTGGAGCGCTACACCGGGGTGCTCTACGACGCCCTCGACGTGCAGTCGCTGTCCGCGGTCGAGCGCAAGCAGGCCGACGCGCGGCTGGCGGTGGCGTCGGCGCTGTTCGGCATCGTGCGCGGGACGGACGCGATTCCGGCCTACCGGCTCTCCGGGGGCAGCTCGCTGCCCGGCGTCGGCACCTTGCGCAGCGTGTGGCGACCGGTGCTGGAGCCCGTCCTGGCGGCCGCCGACGACCTCGTTGTCGACCTGCGCTCCGGCGCCTACGCCGCGCTGGCGAAGATCCCGGGCGCCGTGTCGGTCCGCGTGCTCTCCGAGGACGCGACGGGCAAGCGCAAGGTGGTCAGCCACCACAACAAGGCGCACAAGGGCAAGCTGGCGCGAGCCCTGGCCCAAGCACCGGACGAGCCGGAGTCGGTGGACGACATCCTCGCCGTGGCGGGCGAAGCCGGGCTCCAGGTGGAGCGCGAAGCCGACCGCGCGCTCTGCGTCGTCGTCCGCGCCTGACGCCGGTCGCAGGAAACCGCAGGTCAAAAACCGGTTGCTGTCGCGAGGGCGGATCGGTCAAGCTGACTGCGCGTGGAAAACCCGCCGAGGAAGGGAGGTTCGTCGTGGTGGCCGTTGTGACGGTTGTGCGCGCCGTTTTTGCGCACGGATGCACTCGAATCTCCATTCCTCCGCTGCGGTTGCGCTGAGCTCTCGGTGCTCGGGCGGAGGTCTCCGCCCTCGTTAGGAGCACCCGATCTTGTCCTCGTACGAGCAGTACGATCCCGGAATCTTCCGCAACACCAAGAAGTCCAAGGCGCGCAAGCCGAAAGGCGTGAAGCGGCAGCGCTTCGACGACGAGCCGGTCCGGCGCGGTCGGCTCACCGAGGAGGAGCGCGAGCGGCTCGCCGCGCTGCGCGACGAACCCGAACCCCAGCCGCTGCCGGGCGGTGCCGACCGGTGGTCCACCTGGGACACCGGGGAGCGCGGCCCCGAGCCGCACCCGTCCTGGTTGGTGACCGAGCTGGCAGCGGTCGACCACGAGCTGGGCGTGCTCAAGACCGGTAAGGAGGCCGACGTCCACCTGCTGCGGCGCGCGGTGCCCGGCGCCGATTCCTGCCTGCTGGCGTCCAAGCGGTACCGCGACGCCGACCACCGGATGTTCCACCGCGACGCCGGGTACCTGGAGGGCAGGCGGCTGCGCAAGTCCCGCGAGATGCGCGCGATCGAGCACCGCACGTCGTTCGGGAAGGGCATGATCGCCCAGCAGTGGGCGGTGGCCGAGTTCCGCGTGCTGTCCGCGCTGTGGACCGCGGGCGCGCCGGTGCCGTACCCGGTGCAGCGGGTCGGGACCGAGGTGCTGCTGGAGTTCATCGGCACCCCCGACGGCACGGCCGCTCCGCGGCTGGCCGCGCTGCGCCCCGACGCCGACGAGCTCGACGAGCTCTGGGCGCAGCTGGTCGAAGCCCTGGTCGTGCTCGCCCAGCACGGCTTCACGCACGGCGACCTGTCCGCGTACAACGTGCTGGTGCACGACGGGCGGCTGGTGCTGATCGACCTGCCGCAGGCGGTCGACCTGGCGGCCAACCCGCTCGGCCCGGACTACCTGCGGCGTGACGCACACAACATCGCCGGGTGGTTCCGGTCCCGCGGTGCCGACCCGACCAGGGCCGATCCGGACCTGCTCGTGGAACGCCTTGCCGCAGCGGGAAACCTGCGCTCGTGACGGTGCGCCGACCGGCCCGGACGCCCGCCCCCGGCGGCCGGGCCGGTCGGCTAGACTGCGAGAGCAACAGCCGGGATCACCGGCCCGTGTCCGCTGCGACACGCTCTGACCACCTATCGGCGCCGACGCGCCGGGCTCGTCCTCGTGATCGCCCGCGGACATCCCGCGAAGCCTCCCCGCGACGTGCCACTTCCGGGAGTTCTTCGTGCCACCAAGCTCGTCCACCACGTCCGCGCGCTCTTCCCGCCGGCCGCGCCGCCGCCGTCCGCAGGGCAAGCCGCAGCAGCAGCCGAAGCGCAGCCTGTTCGACGAGGTCGGGGTGACCGCGGTCGACCCGGCACCGTTCGCCGACCTCGGGCTGCCCGCCCGGCTGGTGCGCGCGCTGGCCGACAACGGGATGGTCGAGGCCTTCCCGATCCAGGCCGCCACCATCCCCGACGCGCTGACCGGCCGCGACGTGCTCGGGCGCGGTCAGACCGGCTCCGGCAAGACGCTGGCGTTCGGCCTGCCGCTGCTGGCGATGCAGCAGGGCAGCGCCCGGCCGCTGCACCCGCGCAGCCTCGTGCTGGTCCCGACCCGCGAACTGGCCACCCAGGTCACCGATTCGCTGAAGCCGCTGGCCAAGGCCCTCGGGCTCTACGTCCGGGAGGTCGTCGGCGGCACCTCGTTCAACCGCCAGGTGGACACGCTGCGGCGCGGCGTGGACGTCCTGGTCGCCACCCCGGGGCGGCTCGCCGACCACGTCCGGCAGGGCACCTGCGTGCTGTCCGAAGTGGAGCGGACCGCGCTCGACGAGGCCGACCAGATGGCCGACATGGGCTTCCTGCCGCAGGTCCGCGAGCTGCTCGACCTGGTCCCGGCGGACGGCCAGCGGCTGCTGTTCTCCGCCACCCTGGACGGCGACGTCGACAAGCTCGTCGACCGGTACATGACCGACCCGGTGGTGCACTCGCTGGCGCCGCCCGCGGCCAGCGTCGACAGCATGGAGCACCACCAGTTCCTGGTGTCCGCGACCGACAAGCAGGACGTGCTCGCGCGCATCGCGGCCCGCGAGGGCCGCACGATCATGTTCGTGCGCACCAAGCACCACGCCGACCGGATGGCCAAGAAGCTGCGGGCGGCCGGAGTCCCCGCGGGCGCTCTGCACGGCGGCAAGGCGCAGAACGCCCGGACCCGCATCCTCGACGAGTTCCGCAGCGGTGCGACGACGACGCTGGTGGCGACCAACGTCGCGGCCCGCGGCATCCACGTCGACGACGTGAGCCTGGTGGTGCACGTCGAGCCCCCGGCCGATCCCAAGGACTACCTGCACCGGGCCGGTCGGACGGCCCGCGCGGGCGCGACGGGCACCGTGGTCACCCTGGTCACCGACGACCAGCGGGAGGCGTTCCGCACCATGGCCGCCCAGGCCGGGGTCAAGGCCAAGACCACGGCGGTCCGCCCCGAGGACGCGGAACTGGCCCGCGTCACCGGTGCCCGCGAACCCAGCGGGGTCTCGCTCGTGGCCCCGAAGCAGCGGGAAACGCCGCGCGGTCGCGGCGCGAACCCGCGGAGCGCCAAGCGCCCCGACGAGCCCACCCGCCGACGGCGCCCCTCGGAGCGCGGGCACGACGACGGTCGTCGCGGCCAGGCGTCGTCCGGGCGTGGTGCCCGGCGCGGCAACCGCGGTGGAGCTCGACAGGCGTAACGGGACCAGGAGGGAGAACCCGATGGGCCGCAGGCTGGCCGACGTGAGCGAGGAGTTCCTGCAGTTCTGGCGGGAACGCCACCTGAGCACGTTGACGACGGTGCGCCCCGACGGCACGCCGCACGTGGTGCCGGTCGGGGTGACCCTCGACGTCGAGACGGCGACCGCGCGGGTGATCTCCTCGGGCACCTCGCACAAGGTGCGCCAGATCCGCGCGGCCGGGCCCGGTGGCGCGCAGGTCGCGGTCTGCCAGGTCGACGGGCGGCGCTGGTCCACCCTGCAGGGGGTGGCCGTGGTGCGCGACGAGCCCGAGGTGGTGGCCGACGCCGAGCGCCGGTACGAGCAGCGCTACAAGAAGCCCCGCGAGAACCCGTCCCGCGTGGTGATCGAGATCTCCGTGACGAAGGTCCTCGGCAACGCCTGACCACGACGTGGTGAGGTGGTGCGGTGAGCGTTCTCCAGGAGAAGCCGGAGCTGGTCCACGTCGTCGGCATCGGGGCCGACGGCGCGGCGGGCCTGTCCCGGCAGGCCCGGACCGTCGTGAACTCCGCCGAGGTGCTGTTCGGCAGCTCGCGCCAGCTCGACCTGGTCCCCGAAGCGACCGGGCAGCGGGTGGCCTGGCCCACCCCGCTGCTGCCCGCGCTGCCCGGCCTGCTCGCCGAGCACGCCGACCGGTCGATCTGCGTGCTGGCCAGCGGGGACCCGATGTTCTACGGGATCGGCGGCACGCTGGTGAAGCTGCTGGGCCGGGATCGCGTGCGGATCATCGCGCACCCGTCGTCGCTGTCGCTGGCCTGCGCGCGGATGGGCTGGCCGGTGCAGGAGGCGGCGGTGGTGAGCCTGGTAGGCCGACCGGTGGAGCTGCTGCACCCCCGCGTGCAGCCGGGAAACCGGCTGCTGGTGCTCAGCGCTGACGGCACCACCCCGTACGAGGTCGCGGCGCTGCTGCGGGCGCGCGGTTACGGGCCGAGCAGCATGACCGTGCTGTCCGATCTCGGGAGCGAGCGCGAGGGGTGCATCACCTCGACCGCCGACGAGTGGCACCAGTCCACAGTGGATCCGCTGAACGTGGTCGCGATCGAGTGCCGCGCAGCCCCCGACGCGCGGACGTTGCCGATCACGCCGGGGCTGCCGGACGACGCATTCGAGCACGACGGGCAGCTGACCAAGCGCGACGTGCGGGCGATCACGCTCGCACGGCTCGCCCCATTGCCCGGGCAGTTGTTGTGGGACGTCGGTGCGGGCGCCGGTAGCATCGCGATCGAGTGGATGCGCAGCGATCCGTCCTGCCGGGCGATCGCGATCGAGCAGCGCGACGACCGGGCGCAGCGCATCGCCGCGAACGCGAGCGCGCTGGGCGTTCCCGGGCTCCAGGTGGTCACCGGAGCCGTGCCGCGCGCGCTGGACGGGTTGGCCGAGCCGGATGCGATCTTCGTCGGCGGCGGCGGGACCGCGCCGGGAGCGCTGGAGGCGTGCTGGGCCGCGTTGCGCCCGGGTGGTCGGCTGGTGGTCAACGCGGTCACGTTGGAATTGGAGGCGTTGGTGGCCGACTGGTACCGCCGGTGCGGCGGGGAACTGGTCCGGATCTCGGTGGAGCGCGCGGCGCCGATCGGTGGTTTCACCGGCTGGCGGCCCGCGATGCCGGTGACGCAGTGGGTGGTGAGCAAGCGATGACAGTTCGTTTCGTGGGTGCCGGACCGGGTGCCGCGGACCTGATCACGGTGCGGGGTCGCGACGTCGTCGCCGCGTCGCCGGTGTGCCTGTACGCGGGCAGCCTGGTGCCGGAGGAGCTGCTCCGGCACTGCCCGCCCGGCGCGAAGCTGGTGGACACGGCCAACCTGACCTTGGACGACATCCTCGCCGAGATGCTGGCCGCGCACGAAGCCGGGCTCGACGTGGCGCGGCTGCACTCCGGGGACCCGTCGGTGTTCAGCGCGGTCGCCGAGCAGATGCGCCGCCTCGACGCCGCCGGAGTCCCGTACGAGGTGGTCCCGGGCGTCCCGGCGTTCGCCGCGGCGGCGGCAGCCCTGAACCGCGAGTTCACCGTCCCGGGCGTCGGCCAGACCGTGGTGCTGACCCGCACCTCCGCCCGCGCAACGCCGATGCCGGAGCACGAGAACCTGACCACGCTCGGCCAAAGCCGCGCGACGATGGTCCTGCACCTGGCGGTCAACCGCATCGAGCAGCTCGTCGAGGAGCTCGTCCCCAACTACGGCGAGGACTGCCCGGTCGCGGTGGTGGCGAACGCGAGCCGCCCGGACGAAATCGTCCTCCGCGCAACGCTTTCCGACATCGCGGACCAAGTCCGAGCAGCGGGCATCACCCGAACCGCGGTGGTCGTGGTGGGCGAAGTCCTGACGGCATCGGAGTTCCCGGACAGCCACCTCTACTCCCCGAACCGCTGCCGCAGCTGACGCGAACCGCGCCGCACGCCCCGGAACCGCAGTTTCAATTGAAACTGCGGTCCCCACCCACGGCGATTCACAGTTTCAATTGAAACTGCACCCCCTGCGGGACGCGCGGCGTCGCGGAACGGAGCGCCGCGACGAGCCCCGGCAAGTCCAGCCGAGCTGGAGCGAGGTGCCGGTGTTACCTGAAACTGGCACCGCAAACGCCGTCGGCCGGATCACCCGGGGCGCGCGGCGTGGAGGAGGTTGTTGGGCAAAGGGCTCGTGGCTTGGCGGTGGGGTCGCGAGCCCGACTCGTGCTCAGGAGCCTCGGTTCCCGCGCGGAGGCGGATGCCCCGGTGGTCGTTCTGGCAAGCAGGGCGCGTTTTCTCACGAAATCGGCACCGTAGGCAACGAAACCCCCAGTTGGCGACGCCCCAGTTGGCACTGCAGCGGGATTTCGAGAGAGGTCTCCGACCTCACCACCAGGACCACGGCCACGCGAAGCGTGGCCCGGCTCCGCCGACCGCCATCACGGCCATCCGAGGGGTGGTGACGTCCGCAATTTCGATTGAAATTGCCTCACCGCCCCACCGCAGGTTCCGTCGAGAACGCTGGCAATTTCGATTGAAATTGCAACACCACGCAAATCAAACCACCCACCGCTTCGAACCCAAACCCAACCACGCACGCAACGACACCCCTCCTCCCCAACCCACTCCGCTACCACCACCGATCCCCAAGCAGCGATACCCCTAGCTCAGCCCAGAACTCCCCAAGCCGCCAACCCACGCACCGCCCGGGGGAAAGAGCCGCGCACTCACCTAGGCCCCGGCCCGCCCGACGATGGTCCCTGCTCGGTCGATGACCACGACGTCGACCGCGATCGGCGCTCCGCGGAGGGTTTCGAGGCAGAACTGCCGCGCGCGATCCGCGATGAGATCGCCGAGCGGAAGATTCGCCGCGGTGCAGACCTGGAGCGCCTCAAGCGCCGTGTTGGCCCCGCGGATCCTCGTGGTCAGGTCGGGGTCCGCGCCCGCGTCGCGGGCGATCGCCGCGAGCAGGGCGAAGTTGACCTGGGACCGCTTGGAGTGCAGGTCGAGGTGGCCGTCGGCGAGCTTGGAGATCTTGCCGATGCCACCGGCCACCGTGAGCCGCGGGACCGGGTGCCTGCGCAGGTACTTCAGCACCGCACCGGCGAAGTCGCCCATGTCCAGCAGGGCTTCGCCGGGCAGGTCGTGCAGCTCGGTGACCACCTTCTCCGAGGTGCTCCCGGTGCACCCGGCGACGTGCTCGATACCCGCCGCGCGGGCCACGTCGACCCCGCGGCGGATGCTGTCGATCCACGCCGAGCACGAGTACGGCACCACGACCCCGGTGGTGCCCAGGATGGACAGTCCACCGAGGATGCCCAGCCGCGGGTTCCAGGTGCGGCGGGCCAGTTCCTCGCCACCGTCGACCGACACCTCGACGACGACGTCACCGCTGCCGCCGTGCTCCGCGGCGACCTTCGCGACCACGTCGCTCATCAGCTGCCGGGGCACGGGGTTGATCGCCGGTTCGCCGACCGGCAGCGGCAGGCCGGGCTTGGTGATGGTGCCCACGCCCGCCCCCGCGCGGAAGACCACCCCGGCCCCCGGCTCCGCCGGTCGGACCGTCACCGACACCAGAGCGCCGTGGGTCACGTCGGGGTCGTCCCCGGCGTCCTTGACCACGCCCGCCGTGGCGAAACCGTCGCCGAGCCGCTCGCGGGCGAGGGCGAAGGCGGGCCGGTGCCCCTTCGGCAGCAGGATCTCCACCGGGTCCGGGAACGTGCCGGTCAGCAGCGCCGTGTAGGCGGCAGCAGTGGACGCCGTGGCGCAAGCCCCCGTCGTCCAGCCGTACCGGAGGCCCGATCCCTCGCTCATCGTGCGCCTCCGAACTCCGCGCGGTCAGGTGGCGTCCAAGATAGGTGCCGCTGGCGGGGAGAATGCACCTCATGCGGTTCGGAACACGGCGGGTGCTCGTCCTCGGCGGCACCGGCGAGGCCCGGCGGCTCGCCGGGAAGCTCGCCGGGCGGCCAGATCTGCACGTCACCTCGTCCCTGGCGGGCCGGGTCCGGGAACCGCAGCTGCCGCCGGGCGAGGTGCGGATCGGCGGGTTCGGCGGAGTCGACGGGCTGGCCGACTGGCTCCGGAGCGAGGACGTCGCAGCGGTCGTGGACGCCACGCACCCGTTCGCCCGGACGATCACCGACAACGCCGTCGCCGCGGCCCGGCGCGCGGGGTGTCCGCTGCTGGTCCTGCGCCGTCCCGCCTGGGAACCGGTGGCCGGTGACGACTGGAGGCCGGTGCCCTCGATGGCTGCGGCCGCCGCGCTGCTGCCGGAGCTGGGGGAACGGATCTTCCTCACCACCGGCAGGCAGGGGCTCGCCCACTTCGCCGGGCTCGACCTGCAGTTCCTGGTCCGGGCCGTCGACCCGCCCGAACCGCCGCTGCCACCGCGCACGACGGTGCTGCTCGCGCGCGGACCGTTCAGCGTCGAGGACGAGCTCGCGCTGCTGCGGGAGCACCGCGTCGACGCGCTGGTCAGCAAGAACAGCGGTGGTTCGATGACGAGCGCGAAGCTCGTCGCGGCCCGCGAGCTCGGGCTGCCGGTCGTGATGGTGCAGCGCCCGCCCCGGCCCGACGCGCCGTCGGCCGGGACCGTCGAGCAGGCCGCGGCCTGGCTCGATGCCGTGCTGCGCGATCACGCCGGGTAGCGCCTCGGGGTGTACACGACCTCGCCGCCGTCGGCGCCGCCGACGATCCGCGTGGTCGACGACCCGATCAGCAGCAGGCAGCGCATGTCCACATCGGACTGGTCGAGGTCGGCGAGCCGCACCACCCTGATGCTCTCCTCCGGGCCGCCCACGTCGCGCCCGATGACCACCGGGGTGTCCGGCGAGCGGTGCTCCAGGACCGCGTCCCGGGCCGCCGCGACCTGCCAGGTCCGGCTGCGCGAGGCGGGGTTGTAGATCGCCATCACCAGGTCGGCGGCCGCCGCGGCGCGCAGGCGCTCGACGATCACCTCCCACGGCTTGAGCCGGTCGGACAGCGACAGCACGCAGAAGTCGTGGCCCAGCGGCGCGCCGACCCGGCTGGCCACCGCCTGCGCGGCCGTCATCCCGGGCAGGACCCGCACCGGCACGTCCGCGCGCTCCGCCGCGACCTCCAGCACCGCGCTGGCCATCGCGAACACCCCGGGGTCCCCGGACGAGACCACGGCGACCTTCGAGCCGCGCCGCGCCAGCTCCAGCGCGAACTCCGCGCGCTCGGCCTCGACGCGGTTGTCCGACGCGTGCTTGCGCTGCCGCGGGTTGTCCGGGACGCGGGCGAGGTAGGTGGTGTAGCCGACCAGGTCGTCGGCCTCGGCGAGCGCCGCCTGGACCTCCGGTGTCACCCACTCGCGCCCGCCCGGGCCGAGCCCGACCACGACGACCTCGCCCCGACCTGCGGCGGGTGACGACTTCGCGCTCGACCCGACAGCGGCGTTGGAGTTCGCCGGGCCGGGCAGCAGGGCGAGGGAGAAGTACGGGACGGTGCTCGGGTCCACCTCGGTCAGCGGCTGGCAGCGCTGCCGGTCGGTGGTGGCGCGCTCGACGTACCAGGCCTCGTCCGCCCGGCCCGCCTTCTCGAACGCCTCCCGCACCCCGTCGAAGGTCCGGCCCAGCTTGAGCACCGCGGCCGCGTCGGTCGCGGCGAGCCGCTCGGCGAGGACGTCCGGCGGGAGGGTGCCCGGCAGCACGGTGAAGGTCTCGTCGCGTTCGGCCAGCGGACGTCCCAGCGCCGCCGACGCACCGCTGATCGAGGTGATGCCGGGGACCACCTCGGCGCGGAAGCGGCCCGCCAGCCGCTTGTGCATGTGCATGTAGGAGCCGTAGAAGAGCGGGTCGCCCTCGGCGAGCAGGACCACGTCCCGCCCGGCTTCGAGGTGCGCGGCGAGCCGGGCCGCGCAGTCCGCGTAGAACTCGTCGATGGCGCCCTGGTAGCCGCCCGGGTGGTCGGTCGTCTCGGTGGTCACCGGGTAGACCAGGGCTTCCTCGATCTGCCCGGGTCGCAGGTACGGCTCGGCGACGGACCGCGCGATGCTCCTGCCGTGGCGGGCGCTGTGGTAGGCGATCACCTCGGCCCGCTCGATCAGCCGGGCCGCCTTGATCGTCACCAGCTCCGGGTCGCCGGGGCCGAGTCCCACGCCGTAGAGCGTGCCGTTGCTGCTCACTCTTCCTCGCTCGCGATCGCGTTGATGGCGGCAACCGCCATGGCGCTGCCGCCGCGGCGACCGCGCACCACCAGGTGTTCCAGGCCGCTCGGGTGCGCGGCCAGCGCGTCCTTGGACTCCGCCGCGCCGATGAAGCCGACGGGCAGGCCCAGCACCGCGGCGGGCTTCGGGGCGCCGTCCTCGATCATCTCCAGCAGGCGGAACAGCGCCGTCGGCGCGTTGCCGATCGCCACCACGGAACCGGCCAGCTGGTCGCGCCACAGCTCCAGGGCCGCCGCGCTGCGGGTGGTGTCCAGCTCGCGGGCCAGGCCCGGCACGCGCTCGTCGGACAGCGTGCAGATCACCGGGTTGTCCGCGGGCAGGCGGCGCCGGGTCACCCCGGCGGCGACCATCGCGGCGTCGCACAGGACCGGCGCACCGCCGCGCAGCGCTTCGCGGGCGTTGATCACCACGTCCGGGGAGTACGCGAGGTCCTCGACCAGGTCGACCATGCCGCAGGCGTGGATCATCCGCACCGCGACCCCGGCCACCTCCGGCGGCAGGCCGTCCAGCCGGGCTTCCGCGCGGATCGTGGCGAAGGAGCGGCGGTAGATCTCCGCCCCCTCCCGGACGTATTCGGGCACCCCGCGGTAGCGGGAGGCCGCGCTGTTCTCGTTCACACTTTCCTCCGTGCCGCGCCGAGCGCGGCGGATACCTGGTCGACATCGGCTGCGGAGGTCCACGTCGCTCCGTCGAGACCGACCTCGTAGCCGTCACCGGTGGCCAGCACTTCCACGACGCGCCCCGGTGGGCGGCCGCAGCGCCGCTCGCACCCCGACCAGTGCACCGGCAGGGCACCGGCGGGCACCGCGCGCCGGGCGTCTTCGCGGACGTCGGCCCGCGACTTCGCGCACCCGGGCCGACCGGCGCACGTGGTCACCCCGAGCCCGTCCGAGGCGGGGTCCACGAGCAGTCCCCGCGCGCCGAGCTCGGACAACCACCGGTCGGCTTCGCCCGGCCGCATGCCGGGCAGGACGACGGTCCGCCACGGCGTCAGGCGCAGTTCGCCCGCGGTGCCGGACGCGGCGGTGATGATATCCACCTGATCCGGCGTCAGGCGGCCCAGTGGGGCGCCCGCCACTGCGGAGATCGTCCCGTCGGGCCGGTGCGCGCGCCCGACCTGCGCATGCGTGGTCGGCGGGGCCACCGGCTCGGCGGGAACGGCTTCCGCGCCCAGCCGCTCGGCGATCCGCTGCGCGCCGCCGTCCAGCTCGGCCAGCCGCCAAGCCGGGCTGTCCTGCGCCGTCTTCTCCGCCAGGAACGCCTCAGCTGCGGCGATGGCGATCCCGACGGCCCGCTGCGGGGTGGTCCGCACGCCGGAGTCCGCTCCGGCCAGCAGCAGCGCGACGGTGTCCGCGTCCAGCGCGCGCAGGCCGACGTCGGCGCCGAGCGAGCTGACGTCTCCGCTGCCGTCGTCGATCGCGAACAGGAAGCGCCCGGGCAGCTCGGCCAGCGCCGGGGTGCCGCACAGCGCCGCGTCGAGTTCGGCCGCCACCGCGCGGACGTCCACCAGCTCGCGGCCGTCCGCGGAGGGCGAGCCGATGATGTTGCGGACCCGCTCGTGCGTGGCCGAGGGCAGCAGGCCCGCTTCGCGCAGCCGCGCGGCCAGCTCCTGCTCAGCTCCGGGCGGCAGGCCGCGGACCTGCAGGTTCGCCCGCGACGTGAGCTCCCACCCGCCGTCGCCCAGCGCCGCCACCTCGGCGAGCGCGCGGACTTGGGCCGGGGTCAGCGCACCGCCCGGGACGCGGATCCGGGCCAGTCCCCCGTCGGCGGCCTGGTGCACCCGCAGCGCGCCTGGGCACCCGTCGCGCTCTGGTCTGGCTCTTCGCAACACCCGGCAGATACTACGGACCCGAGTAGTTGCGGACGCAAACCAAGCTGGGTGCGACGCGCATCATGCCCGCGCGCCTTGACACAAGCGAACTGTCGGCGAAGCCGCTTGCATCCACCCATGCAGGGTGACCACCGGCGGGTTCTGAGAGCTTTCCTGGCGAGGACGGCCCCTCCGCCGCGTATTGGGCATACATCAGGAGGGGCACCCGCAGTCCGGGGAAGCTCTCAGGTTCCGCCAAGCGACCACCTATGCAAAGCAACCACAACAGGCTTTAAGATCGCCCCGTTGCGGAGAGTGGTCGCAACACCCAGCGGCGATGTGCGGAGGAAGCCGGTGCGAATCCGGCGCGGTCCCGCCACTGTCACCGGGGAGCGGACTCCACCACGCCACTGTCCTCATCGGACGGGAAGGCGGAGCGAGCGCTGATCCGGGAGCCAGGAGACTCCGGTCGCCGTGACCTGCGAACCGGGGCGAGGACCCCGAGAGAGGTGCCGTCATGCGCTGCGCACGCGCGTCCTGGCCCAGCGACGTCCGCCGAGCCGAGGAGCGATCCGCATGATCCTGCTGCTGTCCACTTCGGACACCGACCTGCTCAGCGCGCGGGCCGCCGACGCCGACTTCCGGCTCGGCAACCCGGCCCGGCTGGGCGTGGACGACCTGCCGCCGCTGCTGGAGGACGTCGACCTGGTCGTGGTGCGGCTGCTCGGCGGTCGCCGGGCCTGGGAGGAGGGCCTGGACGCGCTGCTGGCCGGGCCGCGCCCGGTGGTCGTGCTCGGCGGCGAGCAGGCCCCGGACGCCGAGCTGATGGAGTGCTCGACCGTCCCGGCCGGGGTGTGCGCCGAGGCGCACCGCTACCTCGCGCACGGCGGCCCGGACAACCTCGCCCAGCTGCACCGGTTCCTCTCCGACACGATCCTGCTCACCGGGCACGGCTTCGAGCCGCCGAAGGAGACCCCGACCTGGGGCGTGCTGGAGCGGACCCCGCGCCGCACCGAGGGCCCGACCGTCGCGGTGCTCTACTACCGCGCGCACCACATGGCGGGCAACACCGCCTTCGCGCACGCGCTGTGCGACGCGATCGAGGACGCCGGTGGGCAGGCACTGCCGCTGTTCTGCGCCTCGCTGCGCACGCCCGACCCGGGGCTGCTGGAGCAGCTCGGCAAGGCCGACGCGCTGGTGGTCACCGTGCTGGCCGCGGGCGGCACCAAGCCCGCCACCGCTTCGGCCGGGGGCGACGACGAGGCGTGGGACGTCGGCGCGCTCGCCGAGCTGGACATCCCGATCCTGCAGGGGCTGTGCCTGACCAGCAGCCGCGCCGCCTGGGAGGACAACGACGAGGGCCTGTCACCGCTGGACATGGCCACCCAGGTGGCGGTGCCGGAGTTCGACGGCCGCCTGATCACCGTGCCGTTCTCGTTCAAGGAGAACGACGCCGAGGGCCTGCCGGTCTACGTCGCCGACCCCGAGCGGGCCGCCCGGGTGGCGGGCATCGCGGTCCGGCACGGCCGGTTGCGGCACGTCCCGCCGCAGGACAAGCGCCTGGCGCTGATGCTCTCGGCCTACCCGACCAAGCACTCCCGGATCGGCAACGCGGTCGGCCTGGACACCCCGGTCAGCGCGGTCCGCCTGCTGCGGGCGCTGCGCGAGCAGGGCTACGACATCGGCCCGGCCGACGGCCCGGACGCGCTGCCCGGCGTCGCCGACCAGGACGGCGACGCGCTGATCCACGCGCTGATCGCCGCCGGTGGCCAGGACCGCGACTGGCTGTCCGAGGAGCAGCTGAGCGGCAACCCGGTCCGCATCCCCGCCCGCCGGTACGCGGCGTGGTTCGCGACGCTGCCGGAGGACCTGCGCGGCGAGATCGAGCAGCACTGGGGCCCGCCGCCCGGCGAGCTGTTCGTGGACCGCTCCCAGGACCCGGAGGGCGAGATCGTGCTCGCCGCCATCCGCGCGGGCAACGTCGTGCTGATGGTGCAGCCGCCGCGCGGCTTCGGCGAGAACCCGATCGCCATCTACCACGACCCGGACCTGCCGCCGAGCCACCACTACCTGGCCGCCTACCGCTGGCTGATCGACGAGTTCGGCGCGCACGCCATGGTGCACCTGGGCAAGCACGGCAACCTGGAGTGGCTGCCGGGCAAGACCGCGGGCATGTCCGCCTCGTGCGCCCCGGACGCGGCGCTGGCCGACCTGCCGCTGATCTACCCGTTCCTGGTCAACGACCCCGGCGAGGGCACGCAGGCCAAGCGCCGGGTGCACGCCACGCTGGTCGACCACCTGGTGCCGCCGATGGCCCGCGCGGAGAGCTACGGCGACATCGCGCGGCTGGAGCAGCTGCTGGACGAGCACGCCAACATCTCCGCGATGGACCCGGCGAAGCTGCCCGCGATCCGCAGCCAGATCTGGACGCTGATGCAGGCCGCCAAGCTCGACCACGACCTGGGGCTGGAGGAACGGCCGCACGACGCGGAGTTCGACGACATGCTGCTGCACGTCGACGGGTGGCTGTGCGAGGTCAAGGACGCCCAGATCCGCGACGGCCTGCACGTGCTCGGCGACGCCCCGGACGGCGAGGCCCGGGTCAACCTGGTGCTGGCGATGCTGCGGGCCCGGCAGATGTGGAGCGGGCAGAGCGCCGCGCTCCCGGGCCTGCGCGAAGCGCTCGGGCTCGCCGAGGACGGCAGCGCGACCCGCGAGCAGGTCGACGACGTCGAAACCCGCGCGCACGCCCTGGTCCAGGGCATGGAGGACCGCGGCTGGGACGTCGCCGCCGCGGCGGAGGTGTGCCGGGACGTCCTCGGCGAGGCCACCGACGCGGTGGTCGAGGTGCTGGAGTTCGCCGCGACCGAGGTCGTGCCGCGGCTCGCGGCGACGACCGACGAGATGAGCGCGACGCTGCACGCCCTCGAAGGCGGTTACGTCCCCGCCGGGCCGAGCGGATCGCCGCTGCGCGGGCTGGTCAACGTGCTGCCCACCGGCCGCAACTTCTACTCGGTCGACCCCAAGGCCGTGCCCAGCCGCCTGGCGTGGGAGACCGGCTGGGCCATCGCGGAATCCCTGCTCGACCGCTACCGCGCGGACACCGGCGAGTGGCCGCGCTCGGTCGGCCTGTCGGTGTGGGGCACCAGCGCGATGCGCACCTCCGGCGACGACATCGCCGAGGTGCTGGCGCTGCTCGGCGTCCGGCCGACCTGGGACGAGGCCTCGCGCCGCGTCAACGGGCTGGAGGTGATCCCGCTCGACGAGCTGGGCCGCCCCCGCATCGACGTGACGGTCCGCATCAGCGGGTTCTTCCGCGACGCCTTCCCGCACGTGGTCGCCCTGCTCGACGACGCGGTGCGCCTGGTGGCGGCCCTCGACGAGCCGGACGAGCAGAACTTCGTGCGTGCGCACGCCCAAGCCGACCTCGCCGAGCACGGCGACGAGCGCCGCGCCACCATGCGGATCTTCGGCTCCAAGCCGGGCGCGTACGGCGCCGGGATCCTGCCGCTGATCGACAGCCGGAACTGGCGCGACGACGCCGACCTGGCCGAGGTGTACGCGGTGTGGGGCGGTTTCGCCTACGGGCGCGAGCTGGACGGCGCACCGGCGCGCGCGGACATGGAGAGCGCCTACAAGCGGATCTCGGTGGCGGCGAAGAACACCGACACCCGCGAGCACGACATCGCCGACTCCGACGACTACTTCCAGTACCACGGCGGCATGATCGCCACGGTCCGCGCGCTGACCGGCAAGGCCCCGGCGGCCTACATCGGCGACAGCACCCGCCCGGACTCGATCCGCACCCGGTCGCTGACCGAGGAGACCTCGCGGGTGTTCCGCGCCCGCGTGGTGAACCCGCGGTGGCTGGCGGCGATGCGCCGCCACGGCTACAAGGGCGCTTTCGAGCTCGCGGCCACAGTGGACTACCTGTTCGGCTACGACGCGACGACCGGCGTGGTGGCCGACTGGATGTACGAGAAGCTGGCCGAGACCTACGTGCTCGACGAGGAGAACCAGCAGTTCCTCACCGAGTCCAACCCGTGGGCGCTGCACGGCATCACCGAGCGCCTGCTGGAGGCGGCCAACCGCCAGATGTGGCAGGAGCCGGACCCGAGCACCCTGCAGGCCCTCCAGGAGGTCTACCTGCAGACCGAGGGCGACCTGGAGGACGGTCCCCAGCGCTGAACCTCGCGCGCTGCACGGAACCCCGGGAGGGCTTCGTGCAGCGCGCGGAAGGATTTCCGGCTCCGGTCGCTCGTGCGTCACCCGGTGTTCGCATCGCGGAACAACACTCGCACCGGCCGTTGCCCGGTGTCGCGTTGCTCGGATGGCGAGTCCTCAGCGGCCCCTCACCTCAAGGAGCCGCAGCCCCATGTCCAACGCCCGCTCTCGACTGGCCACCGCGATCTCCGCAGGCCTCGTCCTGATCTCGGCACCACCCGCCGCGGCGGACGCTGCCGAACCCGTCCCGGTGCAGCTGCTGTCCATCACCGACCTCCACGGCTACTTCGGCGACTACACCACGACGGTGCCGGGCGCTCACGCCGGTGACGCGCCGGAAACCGTCGGCGGCGGCGCCTACCTGGCCGCCCACCTGGACCGGCTCCGCGACCGGGCCGCCCTGCCCGCGGCGAACTCGATCCTGTTCTCGGCCGGGGACGACTTCTCCGGCTGGCCCGCCGAGACCGCGTACTTCTGGAACGAGCCGACGATCGAGTACCTCAACCACATCGGACTGCGGTTCTCGACGATCGGGAACCACGAGCTGGACCGCAACCTCGACTACCTGCGCCACATGGTGGACGGCACCTGCGAGGGGCGCCCGGACGGCGACCTCTGCTTCACCGACTCCACCGGCGAGGAGTTCGCCGGAGCCGACTTCGACTACTACTCCGCGAACGTCGTCGACGGCGCGACCGGCGAGCTGATCGCGGAGCCGTACCACGTCGAGCAGGTCGACGACGGGCGCGGCGGAACGCTGCCCGTGGGCTTCATCCACGCGACCACGAGCGGCACGCCCGACGAGGGGCTCTCGTACTGGCCGTCCGACCAGCTGCGCTTCGAGCCGGAAGCCGCGGCGATCAACCGCTATGCCGCCGAGCTCCAAGACCAAGGCGTGCAGGCCATCGTCGCCACCGTCCACGAGGGGTTCTCGCAGGCTGGCGACTTCTACGGCGACTGCACGAACCCCACCGGGCCGATGGTCGCGATGAACGAGCAGATCTCGCCCGCCGTCGACGCCATCATCACCGGGCACTGGCACGCCCTCGGCAACTGCACGCTGCCCGACCCGGCGGGCAACCCCCGCCCCATCGTCGAGGCCGCCAACCACGGCCGCCTCATCAACGAGATCACCCTGCAGCTGGACCGCAGGACCGGCGAGGTGCTGCGCGACCGGACCACCTCCACCAACCACGCCAACACCCGCACCGTGCCGCCGGACCCCGAGGTCCTCCGGATGTCCCAGCACTGGCGAGACCGCTTGGCGCAGCGCAAGAACGAGCCCGTCACCGACATCGCCGGTGACCTCACCCGCACGTCCGCCGACGCCGAGGAGTCGAGCCTCGGCAACGCCACCGCCGACGCGTTCCGGTGGGCGGCGCAGCAGGACGGCGGTGCCGACGTCGGGATCGTGCTGCCGAAGACACTGCTGCGCGACATCACCCATGCGCCGAGCGCGGGCAACCCGGCCGACGCTCCCGGCCGCGTGCTGTTCGACGAGCTGATGTTCGGCGTGATCCACGAGCGCGGCGGCTTCGGGGCAGCGCTGACGAGCGGTGAGCTGACCGGCCGCGAACTCGCCCAGCTGCTGGAGAGCCAGTGGCAGCAGGCCGCCGACGGCTCCACCACCTTCCAGCCGCTGGCGGTCTCGAGCAACGTCGAGTACCGCTACGACCCCGCGGCACCGGTCGGCGAGCGCATCGCGTTCGGGCAGGTCCGCATCGACGGCGAGCCGCTCAACCCCAACGCCACCTACCGCATCGCGACGCTGTCCAAGGACTTCGTGCCCCAGCGTGCCGTCCCCGGGTTCACCGCCCTGTTCAACGCCCGCGACCAGCACCGGACGGCCTACTCCGGGCCCGACGCGCTGGCCGGATACCTGCGCTCGCAGGCGCCGCTCGCCCCTCCGGCGCTCGACCGGGTCCAGGCGAAGCCGTAGCTCGCTCGCGGCCGCGCGGAAGGGGACTACCGGCGCGATTCGGGGGCCAGGTCGGCGACCGGGCCGACGACGATCACCGCGGGCGGCTTGATGTCCGCTTCGCGGATCGCCTCGGCGACCTCGCCCAGCGTCGTGCGGAGCGTCTGCTGGTTGCGGGTGGTGCCTTCCTGGACCACCGCGACCGGGGACTTCGGGTCGCGGCCGTGCTCGACGAGGACCGCCGCGAACTCCGCGATCCGCTTGACGCCCATCATCAGCACCAGGGTTCCGCGCAGCCGCCCCAGCGCGGGCCAGTCCACCAGGGACTGCTCGTCGTGCGGTCCGACGTGGCCGGACACCACCACGACCTCGTGCGCGACACCGCGGTGGGTCACCGGGACGTCGGCCGCCGACGGGGCGGCGAAAGCGCTGGTGATCCCGGGAACGGCGGTCACCGCGACCCCGGCCTCGACGCAGGCCAGCAGCTCCTCGAACCCGCGCCCGAACAGGTACGGGTCGCCGCCCTTGAGCCGCACCACGAACTTGCCCGCCCTGGCGTGCTCGATCAGCAGCGAGTTGATGACGTCCTGGTTCGCCGCGCGGCCGTAGGGGATCTTCGAGGCGTCCACCACCTCCACGTGCGGGCCGAGCTCCTCGAGCAGCTCGCGCGGCGCCAGCCGGTCGGTGATCACCACGTCCGCGCGCCCCAGGAGCTGGCGGCCGCGAACCGTGATCAGGTCCGGATCGCCCGGGCCGCCGCCCACCAGGGCCACGCCCGGTGCCGGTGGTTCGGAGCGCTCGTCCACCACGCCGGTCCGCAGCGCCTCGACGAGCGCGTCGCGGACGGCGGCGGAACGCCGGTGCTCACCGCCCGCCAGCACGCCGAGCAGCAGCCCGCCGTGCTGCGCCACGGCAGGGGTGACCGCAGTGCCCTGAGACGCGTCGTCCGCGCGCACGCAGAAGATTCGGCGCTCCTCGGCCTCGGCCGCGACCGCCGCGTTCACCTCGCTGCCGGTCGCGCACGCCACCACGTACCAAGCGCCCTCCAGGTCACCGGCGGCGTAGGGGCGCCGGTGCCAGGTCAGCTCGCCCGCGTCGGCCATCGCCTCGACCGCCGGGGTCGCCTCCGGCGCGATGACCTCGACCCGCGCACCGGAGTTGATCAGCCGCGGCACCCGGCGCTGCGCGACGGTGCCCGCGCCGACGACCACCACCCGCTTCCCGGTGAGGTCCAGACCTGCGAAGTAGTGGTGCTCAAGGTGCTTGGTCATGCAGCCCGCCTCTCCGCGATCTTCAGTGGTGGTTGCGTCCGGGATCGAACTCGCGTTTCGCGGTTTCTGGTGGCTGGGTTGCATCACGGTCCCCTTAGGTGCAGTTGAGCAGGACCCGGTTTGACATGAGGGGGTCATGTCCGTGGTCCGTGTCGGGCTTCGAGGTGCGTGGTCGGCCACATCGTCGTGGCTCACGATCACCGGCCTGACCGCACGGCGCCACCTGGCACAGGCCGTGGCCGCCGGTCACTCGCGCTCCGTCCCGTCGCGGTGGGAGGCGAACCTCCACCAGAGCGCGGCGCCGCCCCATACTGCCATGAAAGCCGCCAGGGTCAGATAGCCGAGCAGTTCGAAGTGGTCACCGATGGCCGCGATCGGCGCCGCGCGGGGCACGCCGAGCTCCTGCAGCAACCCGGCGAGGACCACCAGCGCGACCACCGCGGCCAGCACGACCGTCAGCGCGGTGGTGGTCACGTTCACCCGCAACCGCCGCAGCGGCCGGGCCAGCGACCAGGTGTAGGCGCGGGACATCAGCATGCCGTCCACGCTGTCCACAGTGCACATCCCGGCGGCGAACAGCAGCGGCAGGCTCAGCACCGCGATCGCGGACAGCCGGTCCACCGGCGACACCATGGCCAGCACGGTGATCTCCGTCGCGGTCTGCATGCCGAGCCCGAACAGCAGCCCGATGCCGAACAGGTGCCAGGAGCGGGCGACACCGCTCATCCGCCCACGCAGCAACCGGGCGAACAGGCCGCGACGCCCGAGCACCAGCTCGACCTCGGCTTCGTCCACGGCCCCGCGCCGGGCCCGCCGCAGCAGGCGCACCGCGTCGCGCAGGACCAGTGCGTTCAGCACCGCCAACGCGCTCAGCACCGCGACCACGACCAGATCCACGGCGGCCGAGACCTGCACCCCGGTCTCCTCGGCCCACCGCTGCGCGGCGGGTCCGGCGACGAACGCGATCGCGAACGCGAGGAGCAGCACGACGCTGGCGTGTCCCAGCGCGAACCACATGCCGGTCGAGACCGGCCGCCGCCCGCGCTGCATCAGCAGCCGGGTCGCGTCGTCGATCACGGCGACGTGGTCGGCGTCGAAGCCGTGGCGCAGACCGAGCAGGTACGCCGTGGTGCCCGCCGCGGCCAGCCCGCCCGCCGCGCCCGGGTGGTCCTGCTGCAGCAGGTAGGCACCCCAGCCCACCAGGTGCAACACCCCGACCGCGGCCAGCACGACCGCTGCCTTGCGCCGCTCCGGCGCTCCCCAACCGGCGCTGCGCCGCTCCGTTCCGGATTCCCCGCTCATGGGATCTCCGACCTCCTGGGTTTCCCGCCCTGGGGCTCGGTGTCCGCGCGCCGCGGTGCGGTGCGGGGCCGACGCGCAGTCTCCTGACTCCCGGATCGGCGCGGCGCCCCGGCCTTCCAGCTGCTCGGCAGCCGTGGCATCGGGTGGGGGCCGCTCCCCGGTCACAGTGGCGGGACCGTCCCGGATTCGCACCGGGTTCCTGCACCGTCGGCGTCGAGATCCTTCCCCGACCCGCGGCGCCGGGTCAAACCTCCGGTGACCGCGATCACGGGTGCGCCCGGACCGCGAATCCAGTCCTCCGAACGGATGAACATCGGCCTTTCGCCCGGTGGGCAGCGCGCGCATGCTGGGGCTACGGCGACCTGAAGGGCCTGCAGCCGCGGGCCGACGGGGACCAGGAGGCGATCATGAACGAGACCCACACCATCACGCTGAACCTGCAGGTCGTGGAGGCGGGCGCGAAGACCACCGCCGATGTCGGTTTCACCACTCCGTCCGGTCAGGCGCTGCACGGCCACGGCACCGCGCGACGCCACCCGGACGACCCGGAGGTACCGCAGATCGGCGATGAGATCGCGATCGCCCGCGCCCTGTTCGAACTGGCGCACAAGCTGCTGGACAACGCCGCCAAGGACATCGGCGAGCGCCTGCACCGCCGCGTGCACCTGCCCGCCTGACGCCGCACCCGCGACTCGTGAGCGGTGGTGGCCGCTCCCACGGCCACCGCCGCTCACGAGTGCGCTTCGAGCGCCTCCCGGACCGCTCGCGCGGCCAGTTCCGCGACGTCGTCACCCAGGCCCGGGCGGGCTCGGACGCGCAGCGGGGCCGGGCCGAGGCGCGGGAGGTCGTCGCGGACGACCAGTCCTTCCAGGCGCGGCTTCACCGACGGCAGCAGCGCCACCCCCAAGCCGGAACGCGCCGCCGCGAGCACCCCGGCCAGGTCGGCGGCCTCGCACACCAGGTCCGGCTGCCTGCCGAGCCCGGTCACCGCGCCGACCGCGAGCCGCCGCGTCACGCACGGCTCGTCGAAGACGACCATCGGCAGCGGCTCCTCCGGCGCCGGGGGCTCCCAGTCCGGCGCGGCGTACCACTCCAGCCGGAACTGCCCGGCCTCGCGGTTGTGCCCGCTGTCCAGGTAGTCGATCAGCAGCGCGATGTCGATGGTGCCGCGGTCGACCGCGTCCGCCAGCCGGGCCGTCCGGTCGAGCCGGAACCGCACCTCCCACGTCGGGAAAGCCACGCGCAGCCGGGTGGCCAGCTCGGGCAGCAGCCGGTCGGCCGCGTGCTCGGTGGAGCCGAAGACGAGCGTGCGCGGTTCATCGGCGCCGAGGCGGCGCAGCGCCGAGTCGTGCACGTCGAGGATGCGCCGCGCCTCGGTCAGAAGCAGCTCCCCGGCCGGCGTGAACCTCGCCTGCCGCCCTTCCCGGGCCACCAGCTTCCGGTCGACCACCCGCTCCAGCTTGCGCACGTGCTGGCTGACCGCGGACTGCGTCAGCGACAGCGCGGCGGCGGCCCGGTGGAACCCGCCGCAGTCGGCCACCGCGACCAGGCTCCGCAGCGCGACGACGTCCAGCACAGCGCTCATGCCCTTCACCATAACCGATCAGCATCCGCGATCGATCGCGATCACTTATCGTCGTTGGACGTGGCCGGGTGCCAGCGGCGAGCCTGGGATCATGAAGCGCACGCACTCGATCCCGCTGTCGCTGGCAGCGCCGATCGTGTTCATCTGGGCCAGCGGATTCCCCACCGGAAAGCTGGGGGTCGCCGCCGCTCCCCCGTTCCTGCTGACCAGCGTGCGCCTGGTGGCGGCCGCCGCGCTGCTCGCGGTGATCGCCGTCGTCTCCCGCTCCACCTGGCCCCGCGGCAGGCGGCTGGGGCACACGGCGGTGGCGGGCGTCCTCACCTACGGAGCGCAGTTCGGCGGCTGCTACGGCGCGATGAGCATCGGCGTCCCGGCGTCGGTGACCGCGCTGGTGATCGCGATGAACCCGGTGCTCACCGCAGCGCTGGCGGCCGTGCTGCTGCGGGAGCGGTTGAGCCGGACCCGCATCGCGGGCCTCGTCCTCGGCGTGATCGCGGTGACCCTCACCCTCGGCGGCCAGGTGCTCGCCGAGGGCACGCTGAACCCGGGACTGCTGCTCGTCCTGGTCGGGCTCCTCGGGTTCTCCGCGGGCGGGCTCTACCAGCAGCGGTTCTGCGGCCCGATCGACCCGCGGGCCGGTGGCGCGGTGCAGTCCGCGGCCGCGGCAGCCGCCGTCGGCGTGATCGCGCTCTTCGAGCACGGCCAGGTCTCGGACTGGCCGCAGGCCGCCGCCGTGCTGGCGTGGCTGGTGCTGGTGGGGTCGGTGCTCGGCATCACCTGCTACCTGCGGGCGGTCGCCGTCGGCGGGGCGAGCCGGGCGAGCTCGCTGTTCAGCGCCGTCCCGCCGGTCGCCGCGCTGCTGGCCTGGCCGCTGCTCGGCGAAACCCCGACGATCGCGGCGGTGCTCGGCATCGCCCTCGGCGCCGCGTCCTGCATGCTCGGCACCCGCCCGGACCGGCGAGCACCGGACGTCGAGGCCCGTCCGCGCGAGCTCACGGCTTGAGGCCCGGAGTCCACTCCGGCGGCCTCCCCAGGAATGCCGCGAACCGGTCCACGACCGGCGCGTCCTCGGCCACCGGCCGGGCTTCGCCGAACCGGTCCGCGCGGGGCGCGGCGTCGAGCCGTCCGCGCACGAACACCAGCGCCTGCTCGACCACGTCCTCCGGGAAGCCCACCTCCTGGCCGGTGGCTCGTGCCAGGTCCCAGCCGTGCGCCAGCAGGTCCGCGAGCCGCAGCTGCACCCGCTCCGCGCCGGTCGAGACGCCGAGCGGGCCCGGGGCCGCCTGCGCGTTCCCCGATCGGTCGAGCGAGCCGACCAGCTCCGCTGCGGACCGCCGGTAGGCGCCGACCGGGTCGTCGCCCAGCAGGTCGGCGTCCGGCCCGGGCGGGGTCCGGTCGTGCAGCTGGGCGCTGAAGCTCTCGTTCACCTGGACCAGGTGGTTGATCAGGTCTCGCACGGTCCAGTCGGCGCACGGGGTCTGGTCGGACCACTGGTCGTCGCGCACACCGTCGACCAGGGCACCGACCGCGCTCAGCGCCTGCGCCAACTGCTCGGTGGTGACGGGCGCGGAAGCCCGCTGTTCAGGACGTGGCGTCATCCGGCGATCGTGCCAGCTCCGCGGTCGGGCGCGCCGGGAATCGGACGAGCCCACGGCTTGAGGTACTCGACCACGGCTGGCCGCCCTCGGCGACGTCGCGACCGGCATCGCGCTGACGCGCTGGTCGCGGGCAGGTCAGCCGATCGCCTCCTGGATGCGCTTCCACGCGGCGAGCACGTGCCGACGCTCGGTCTGCGGTGATCCGACCGCGAACCGCAGCACCGTCCGACCGTCCACTCTGGTGTGCGTCAGGTACAGCTCGCCGGATTCGTTCAGCGATTCCATGAGCTGGTAGGTGCGCTCGTCGGCCTGCTCCGCGGCGAGCTCCGGGAACCGGGGCCGGAAGCACACCAGGCCGAGCGGGTGCGGCTCCAGCAGCTCGAAGCGCGGATCGTCGCGCACCCACCCGGCGAACTCCTGGGCGAGCGCCACCCCGGAGCGGATGTGCTCGCGCAGCCCGGCGGCCCCGTACCAGCGCAGCACCGACCACAGCTTCAGCGCCCGGAACCGCCTGCCCAGCGGCACCTGCCAGTCCCGGTAGTCGATCACCTCGCCGGACGCGGTGGCCGGGTTGCGCAGGTACTCCGGCAGGATCGACAGCGCGTCGATCATCGGCCCGCGGTCGGCCAGCCACAGCAGGCTGCAGTCGAAGTTGGTCAGCAACCACTTGTGCGCGTTGGTGCAGTAGGAGTCGGCGAACTCGGCGACCCCGTCGTTGATCCAGCGCAGCTCCGGGCACACCGCCGCCACGCCCGCGTAAGCCGCGTCGACGTGCAGCCAGACCCCGCGCGCCCGGCACACCTCGCCGACGGCGCGGACCGGGTCGATCGCGGTGGTCGAGGTGGTGCCGATGGTCGCGCACACCAGGGTGGGCACGGCCCCGGCGGCGAGGTCCTCGGCGATCAGGGCGTCCAGGTGCGCCGGGTCCATGCCGAGGGTGCCCGGGTCGACGTCGACGATCCGGACGTTGTCGGCGCCGATGCCGACCATGCGCGCGGCCCGGGCCAAGGACGAGTGGGTGTGCTCGGAGACGTAGAGGGTGTGCCGCCGCGTGATGCCCCGGCTCGCGACCTCACCGCCGCTGACCCGCTGCAGCGCGGCCAGGCACGCCACCAGCGCGGCGCTCGACGCCGAGTCCTGGATGACGCCGCCGCCGACCGCGTCGGTCCGGAAGTGCTCGGGCAGCCCGAGCAGCTCGGCCATCCAGTCGACCACGACGGTCTCCAGCTCGGTGCAGGCCGGGCTGGTCGCCCACACCATGCCCTGCACGCCGAGCCCGCTGGAGAGCAGGTCCCCGAGGATCGCCGGTCCGCTGGCGTTGGCCGGGAAGTAGGCGAAGAAGTTGGGGTGCTGCCAGTGCGTGACCCCGGGCATCAGCACGGCGTCGAGATCCCGCAGCACCGCCTCGAACGGCTCCCCCTCCTCCGGAGGGTGCGCGGGCAGCTGCGCCCGGACCTCCCCGGGCCGCACCTGCGACCGAACCGGGTGCGACTCGACCCCGGCGTAGTAGTCGGCAACCCAGTCGACGACCTGCCTGCCAAAAGCCCGGAACTCCTCCGGGGACATGTGCCCAACCACCCGGCCAGCCTCCCACCAAGAGCCCCGGGAAACCACCGCTCCCGCGAGCCGGGTCAGGGGGTGCCGGTGGCCATCCAGCGGTAGGTGCGCGGGGTGACCATGCGGTGGCCGACCACTGTGGACTGGGAGGAGCCGACGACGACCGTGGTGGACATGCCCACCTGGCTCGGGTCGAACTCGCTGATCGGGGCGCACCAGATCCGCTGGCCGGTGCGGGTCGCCTGGTGGACCGCGCCCACCGGGGTCGTCGCCGGGCGGTGCTCGGCCAGGATCTCCAGCGCTCGGGCCAGCTGCCGGTTCCGCTGGTCGGAGCTCGGGTTGTGGAAGCAGACCACCAGGTCGCCCTCGGCCGCCGCGCGCACTCGGCGTTCGATGACCTCCCACGGGGTGCGCAGGTCGGACAGGCCGATCAGCGCGTGGTCGTGGCCGAGCGGCGCGCCCAGCAGGGCCGAGGCCGCCAGCACCGCGGTCACCCCCGGGACCCCGACGACCTCGATGTCGACGTCCGCCCGCTCCAGCGCCGGGCTCGCCATCGCGTGCACCCCGGTGTCGCCCGAACCGATCAGCGCCACCGCGCGGCCCTCGCGGGCCAGTTCGACCGCCTCGACCGCGCGGGCCTCCTCGTCACCGGCACCGGTCGCCCGCACCTCGGTGCCGGGCCGCAGCAGGTGTCGCACCTGGTCGACGTACCGGTCCTGGCCGACCACGACCGAGGCGCGGCGCAGTTCCGCGTCGGCGCGCGGCACCCGCAGGTCCGCCGCCCCGGGGCCCAAGCCGATGAGGGCGAGCCTGCCCCTGGGGTGGATGCGGGCCGCGGCCACCGTCACGCCGTCGCCCTTGATCTTGGTCGCGACCAGCTCGACCGGGGCCCCGTAGCCGAGCTCCGCGCCCGCGTGCAGCGCCGAAGCCTCCGCCACGCTGGGCGTGCCGGTCTCGGCGCGCACCGCCGCGCTCGGGTTGGGCACCTCGACGTCGGCCAGCACCTCGGCCGGGTAGGTCAGCAGCGACAGCTCGTCCCCGCCGTCCGCGGAGTGCCAGAACCCGAGGTCCTGCACCGCTTCCAGGATCCCGGCCTCGTCGGCCTTGCCGTCCACGCTGGCGATCGCGCGGATCGCGCGCGGGTCCAGGCCGTGCTCGCTGTCCAGGCGGGCGATGGCCTCGGTCACCGCGGTGCGCGAGACCCCGCGCGCCGAGCCGACGCCCACCACCAGCGTGCGCGGGATCAACCGCAGCGTCCGCTCCTCCGCCTCGGTCGGTCGGCGGTCGTCGATCACCACCGTCCACAGCGGCGCCTCGACCCCCGGGGACACGTTCGGCGGCAGAGCGGGCAGCGGGAAGCCGTGCGGGTTGACCAGGCGCACCGGCAGGCCGTCGAGCACCGCCGACCCGCACCGCACCAGGTCGCCGTCCACAGTGGCGTCGAGCTGGTCGACCAGCTCGTCCAGCGGGGCGGTGCCGGTGCCGTCGGTGGCCGTGGTGACCACCGGCTGGCAGTCGAGCACGTCGGCGACCTGCTCGGCGAGCGCGTTGGCACCACCGGCCTGCGCCCCGGCCAGCGCGATCGCGAAGCGCCGCTCCTCGTCGACGCAGACCACGCCCGGATCGGTCCGCTCGTCGCGCAGCAGCGGCCCGACCAACCGCACGGTGGCCCCGCTGGCCAGGAAGAACACCGCCGCGTCGAGGTGGTCCCAGAGGCGCCGCACGGCGGACCCGATCGGCCCGTCGGCGACGACCGCGTCCGGCCCCAGCCGTCCGGCGAGGTCGGCGGCCGCCCGCCGTCCCGCCGCGGTCACCGCGAACAGACCGATCACTGCTTCTCCCCTACCCGGTCGACTGCGCTCCTCGCATGGTCCCACCCGCATGCTTCCAGCCGCCCCAACGCCACCACGACGTCCCGCCCACCTGGAGTTGCAGTTTCAGTTGAAACTGTGGTCCGCCGTGGGCGGGGATCGCATTTTCAATTGAGCCTTTTTCATCCTGCCCGTGGACCGCAGCTGCGAAGGGCGACCGGCACCGGTCGGCGAGGGGCGCATGCGCCGCAGGCGCATAACCCACCCTCGCAACTCGCACCGCCGCGGGTTCACGGTGCCCACCCCTCCGGGGTTCCTTCCGGCGAGGACAGCCCTGACGCCGTGTATCGGCTCATACATCAGTCAGGGCACCCACAGCCAGGCGGGCGCTGAGGTTCCGCTACCCGCACCGCCACGCAGAACGAGGCTGGAAAAACCTCACTGAAACTGCGGTCCTGACCGAGGTCTGGGCGTCGGCTCGCAGCGGCGGGGCCGGGGGTTACGGCTTCTTGCGGCCGGAGATCAGGACCACCGGGTCCGCCGCCTCCAGGCGGGACGTCCCGTCGGGGAGCTCGGCGAGGCGGGCCGCCGAGAGCTGGACGCCCTCGACCTCGTAGCCCGCCGTGCGGAGCGCCTCGCGGGTCTGGGCGACCCGGTCCAGCGCCGCCAGCGCCACCACCACGCGGGCCGCTCCGGCGTGCGCGCACGCCGTGACCACGTCGCTGCCGCCGGAGCCGACGAAGATCGCGTCCGGGCGGGGCAGGTCGCGCAGGACCTGCGGGGCTTCGCCCTCCTCCACCCGCACGTCCACGCCGTGGCTGGCCGCGTTGGTGATCAGCCGCACCGCGTGCGCCTCGTCGGACTCCACCGCGATCGCCGCCGCGCCCAGCCGGGCGCACTCCACGGCCACCGAGCCGGAGCCCGCGCCGACGTCCCACACCAGGGTTCCCGGCCGCGGCGCGAGCTTGGCCAGCGCCACCGCCCGCACCTCGGCCTTGGTGATCACGCCGTCGCGGTGCGAGAACTCCTCCTCCGGCAGCGCCCAGCCGGTGGCCGGGGGAACCGGCTCACCACCGGCGATCCAGCCGCGGTGCGGCACGTCGTCGAGATCGGCCAGGGACAGCACGATGTTCGGCTCGCGCCAGGTCCGCTTGGCCGCCTCCGCCGGGTCCACGGTGACCACCGACTCGTTCGGCCCGCCCAGGTCCTCGGCGACCACCATGGTGCGCCGCCACCCGGTCAGACCGGACCCGATCTGCGCCGGACCTGCCTTCGGCGCGGTCGTCAGCACCACCACGGCCGGGCGGGCGCGGCAGACGTTGATCGCCCGGGCGAGGTCCTGACCGGTCGCGCTGACCACCACCACGTCGTCCCACGACCGGCCGACGCGGGCCATCAGCTGCTGCACGCTGGACGTGGACGGCAGCACCGAGCACCGGATGCCGCGCTCGCGCAGCGCGCGCACCGCGCCGAAGAAGCCGGGATCGCCGGAGGCCAGCACCACGCCGTGCTCATCGCCGGACAGCGCGGACAGCGCGTTCAGCGCCGGTTCCAGCGGCCCCAGCTCAAGCTTGCGCGCGTGCTCGGGCGCGTGCGCGTCCAGGTGCCGCTTGCCGCCCACCACCAGCCGCGCCGACTCCAGCTCCTGCGCAGCGCCCTTGGGCAGGGCGCCGCCATCGATCCCGATCACCGTGACTGCCACGTCACCCACCTCGCCTCGGCGGCCACGACCGCGCGCTCGACCGGCGCGCGCGACCGACGGCCGCATTCCTCGCTGAACTGCTCCAATACTGCTGCCACCGACCCCCGGAACCGGAGCGCACACGCCGACGGACGCCGCGACCGGGGACGGCTCCGCCGCGGCACGTCCACATCGGACGTCAGTCGTCCGGCTGCTCCGCCTTCGCCGGGGACTTCCGCTTCGCCGCGGGCTTCGGCTTGGCCGCGGTCGCGGACTTCGTCCGCTTCGCCGCGGTCGTCTTGGTCCCGGTGGTCTTCGCGGTCTTGGTCGTCCGCTTGGCGGGGGTGGCCTTCGCGGTGGCCCTGGTCGTCGTGGTGCTGGCCGCGGAGGTCCGCCGCGACTTCGGCGCGGCTTCCGCGTGCACGGCCACCTCACCCGCTGGCACGGCATCGGCTGGCCCCGCAGGCACGGCGTCGGCAGCCGGTTCCGGCGATGCGGGGACGGGCGGCTCGGTCACGGCGACGGGCTCAGCCGTCACCGCAGCGGGCTCCTCGGCGGCGAAGAGCTGCGACTGCGCCGCGTCCACGCGCCGGGCCGGGGCCGAGCGGGTCGCCGCGACCCGCGCCGCTCCGCGGGCGCTCTCCTGCCAGTCGCGCACCGCCCACCAGGCCACGTCCGAGGCCTTGACGCCGTTGGTCTCGCGCGGCTCCGCCGCACCGGGCTCGGCTCCGCGCGGCCCTCCGGGCTCGACGCCGCGGCGCGCACCGGGGTCGGTGCTGCGGCGGCGCGGGGTGCTGGGGCGCATCGTGCGCCGGGGCGACGGCTCCGCGCGGCGGTAGGTGTGGAAGTGGTACGGGTGCGAGCGGGGGCCGCTGCCGCTGAGGCTCTTGCCGACGATGAACAGCGTGTTCCGCCAGAGCTTGCGCTGCTTGACGGTCTTCTCCAGCTCGCCGATCGTGGTGCGCACCAGCATCTCGTCGGGCCAGGTGACCTTGTAGGCGACCAGCACCGGGGTGTCGTCCGGGTAGCCACCGGCGCGCAGCTCCTCGACCAGCTGGGCGGTGCGGGAGGCGGAGAGGAACAGCGCCATCGTGGTGCCGTGCTTGGCGAGCTCGCGCACCTCCTCGCCCGCGGGCGTCGGCGTCCGGCCGCCCTCCAGGCGCGTCACCACCAGCGACTGGGCGACCTCCGGCGCGGTCAGCTCGCGGCCGATCGCGGCGGCCGCCGCGGAGAACGGCTGGACGCCGGGCACGATCTCGACCTCCAGGTGCATCCGGGCGCACGCGTCGTGCTGCTCCTGGACGGAGCTCCACATCGACGGGTCGCCGGAGTGCACCCGGACCACCTTGAGCTTGTCCCGCTCGGCGCGGCGGTAGATCTCCAGCGCCTGCTCGTGGGTCAGGCGGGAGGAGTCGATCAGCTCGGCGTCGCCGCGGGCGTGCTCCTGGATGCACTCCGGCGCGACCAGGCTCGCGGACCACACCACGACGTCGGCTTCGGCGATCCGCCGCGCGCCGCGGACCGTGATCAGGTCGGCCGCGCCCGGACCGGCACCGATGAACGAGATCCGGCCAGTCACCATTGCTCTCCTCTTCCGCCTCGGGGTGGAAGCACCAACACAGCGGACAGCTGCGGCGCGCCGTCCACTTCGGACACCTCAGGCGGGCGGGGCGCCCGCGGCGCGCAACTCACCGAGCCGCCGCCCGCCTTCGCAGGCACTGACCGTACCGCGTGCCCGCACCCCGCCCCGCAGCGCGGTCACGTCCCGCACAACGCCTGTCACCGGCCGTGATAACGCTTCCGAAACGGGCACCCGGCGCACGGCGTGGCGGAGCCCACGCCGCCGTCCTGATCACGCGAAACCCGTTCTCCTGCCGCGCAACGAGCCTCACCGCGCGCACCTCGCCACGAACCGCTCGACCGATCCGGGCTGCCCGGCGGGATGGGTGTGCAAGTAGGAGGCGTGCACCCCGCGGTCGACGAAACCCTCGCGCTGCGCGGCTCCGCTCCGCCAGAACCACGCGGCCTGCGCGCCGTGGGCGGGCTCCAGGACGGTGCGGTGGAACTCGTGCCCGCTCACCCGCGCCCCTTCGGGGAACAGCGCGGAATCCGCGGCGGCCACCGCATCCCGGTAACCGAGCGTCAGGCGCGGCGACATCCGCGCCCGCGCGTCGAGCACCCCGCACAACGGGTGCCCGTCCAGCTCCTGCGCCAGGTAGAGCAGTCCGCCGCACTCGGCGTGCACCGGCGCGCCGCTGGCGGCGAGCGCAGCGATCTCCCGCCGCAGCGCGGTGTTCGCGGACAGCTCGGCGGCGTGCTGCTCCGGGAAACCGCCCGGCAGCACCAAACCCGCAGTGCGCTCGGGAAGTCGTTCGTCGTTGAGCGGGTCCACGACGGCCACCTCGGCACCAGCTGCTTCGAGCAGCTCGACGTGCTCTGCGTAGGCGAAGGTGAACGCCGGGCCACCGGCCACCGCGACCACCGGTGAACCCTGCGGAGAGACCTCGTCCTGTGGGTTCCAGACCGGCCCCAGGAGCTCCGGTGCCGACCGCGCGATCTCGGCGATCGCGTCGAGATCCACCGAGCTGGCAACGACCTCGGTCATCGCGTCCACCGCCCGGACCGCCTCCGCACCGTGCTCGACGGCGGTGACGAGCCCGAGGTGCCGGGACGGCACGGCGAGATCGGCGGCGCGCGGGACGGCGCCGAGCACCGGCAGCCCCGCGGCGTCCGCGGCGTCGCGCAGCACCTGCTCGTGGCGCGGCGAACCGACGCGGTTGAGGATCACGCCCGCGACCCGGACTTCGGGCCGGTAGCTGCGGAAACCGTGCAGCAGCGCGGCGAGGCTGTGGCTCTGGCCCCGGGCGTCGACCACCAGCACGACCGGCGCGTCGAGCAGCTCCGCCACGTGCGCGGTGGATCCGACCGCCAAGCCCTCACCGGGGCCGATGCGGCCGTCGAACAGCCCCATCACGCCCTCCACCACGGACAGCTCCGCCGCGCCGTGCCGGAACAGCGGCGCGATCCGCTCCTCGCCGACCAGCACCGGGTCCAGGTTCCGCCCCGGCCGCCCAGCGGCGATCCGGTGGTACCCGGGGTCGATGTAGTCCGGGCCGACCTTGAACGGCGCGACGTCGGTGCCGCGGCGCCGCAGCGCCCCGAGCAGCCCGGTCGCCACCGTCGTCTTGCCCTGCCCGGACGCCGGGGCCGCCAGCACCACCCGGGCGTGCCGGGAAGCGGTCACCACTCGATGCCCTTCTGGCCCTTCTGCCCGGCGTCCATCGGGTGCTTGACCTTGGTCGTCTCCATCACCAGGTCGGCGGCGTCGAGCAGCGCCTGCGGGGCGTGGCGGCCGGTGATCACGACGTGCTGATGGCCCGGGCGGTCGCGCAGCGTCGCCACGACCTCCTCGACGTCGACCCACCCCCAGTGCAGCGGGTAGGTGAACTCGTCCAGCACGTACATCCCGTGCTGCTGCTCACCGATCCGCCGCGCGATCTCGCGCCAGCCCTCGAGCGCGGCGGCGGCGTGGTCCTCCTCGCTGCCCTTCTTGCGCGCCCAGGACCAGCCCTCGCCCATCTTGTGCCACTCGACCGGACCGCCCTCGCCGGTCTCCTCGTGCAGCCGACCCAGCGCGCGGAACGCGGACTCCTCGCCGACCCGCCACTTCGCGGACTTGACGAACTGGAACACCCCGATCGACCAGCCCTGGTTCCAGCCGCGCAGCGCGAGCCCGAACGCGGCGGTGGACTTGCCCTTCATCTCGCCGGTGTGCACCACGACCAGCGGTCGGTTGCGGCGCTGGCGGGTGGTGAGTCCGTCGTTCGGCACGGTGGAAGGCTGTCCCTGCGGCATGCCCGAAACCCTAACGAAGTCGATCGTGAGCCGATCACCGCAGGTCGTGAGTGCGAAAACCGGCTGGAGGCGGCTTTCGCACTCACGGCCTCAGCGCGGCCGGACGGACGCCAGCTGTTCGTCGAGGTAGCGGGCCAGGCGGGGTTTGTCCGCCGGGCTGAAGGTGTTCCAGCGCTGGCCGTCGTGGTTGCGGCGGGTGGTGACGCTGTAGCGGCCCTCCTCGGTGTCCCGCCAGCTGATCGCCGGGAGCCGGACCTGCTGGCCATCCGCGTCGACACCGGTGACCACGAAGTACCCGACGCTCCGCAGGGGCAGCGCCATGATCCGCTCCACCTTGCGCATGTCCCCGCCCCCTCGCCCGGAGGCGCTCGGCTGCGCCGCACCGAGCCACGAGTCCGGCTCCGCGTTGGGCTCCGGCTGCGGCTTCTGCTCCCCGGCGACGGCGATCGTGCCAGCGTCGAGCTTGCCAGCGGGAGCTTCCGGCAGCAGCCCGACGCAGACCCGCGCCAGCCCGCGAACGTCGATGAACTCGATCCGCAGCCCGCGCTCGTCCTGGACCGCGACCACCCCGGCGCGCCCGGCGGCGACCACGCGGGCCCGGTAGACCGCGTCCGACTTCCCGTCGTAGGAGGTCACCGCCACCGCGACCTCCGGCCGGTGCAGCAGCTGCAGAGCCTGCTCCAGCTCCGGTTCGGCCCTGCCGCGATCGGCGAGGCGGCGCCGCTCCAGCTCGGACCAGACGTCCTTGCGAAGCCGGGCGCGCTCGTCGAGGGTGGCGCAGAAGTGCGGGATCTCGAACGGGAACTGCCGCAGGTCCAGTTGCAGGTCCTCGCCGAGGATGTCCACCGATTCGGCGGACAGAGTGAACGAATCGATCACCATTCCCCCTGGTGGGCGCGCGTCGACATCCCGGGAGAACGTCGGTTTTCCCGGGAATCGAGCAGAATTGTTGAAATTACTCGCCGAACACCGGCGGTGCGACCTTCGGCAGCCCGAGGTCTTCCCAAGCCTCGTCGGTGTCGAGCACGTACTTGTTCTCGTGCTCGTCGTCCTCTTCGGACCTGCCGCCCTGGCCGCGCCCGGCAGCACCGGCACCGGCCATCCCGGCACCACCGCGACCACCGGCCGCACCGGCAGAGCCACTTCCGCCCACCCCGGCGCTACCTGCGGCTCCGAGCCCGCCGACCCCGGCACGGCCACCGGCTCCGAGCTGGTTGCCCGCGCCGCCAGCGCCGAGACCGCCGAGCCGACCGACACCGCCGCCGAGCCCACCGGGACGCCCGATGCCCCCAGCACCGCCAAGCCGACCCGTGCCACCTCCAGGGCCGCCCGGACGTCCCATGCCACCAGGACCGGGACGCTGCTGGTTGGGCGGAAGCGGAGCCCAGTTCCCGTTGTAGGGATTGCGCCGCTCCCACCTGCCGGTCTGCGGGTTCCACCGCGTGTCGGGCACGCTCCCGCCCGGGGTCGTCCACACCGGGTTCGTGCTGCTCGGCGGCACCGGAGGAGTCGATCCGCCCAGGTTCGACGAAGGCACCGACGACGAACCGGACGGCGACGGCGTGGAACCCGCCCAAGCGGAGTGGGTGCCCGACGGAGTGCTGCCGGAGATGCTGGTCGACGGGTCGACCGACCCGATCGGCAGCTGGGACTCCGGCGGCCGCCCGGTGTCCTCCGGTCCCCGCGGAGCGGGCACGAAAGCAGGCGTCTGCGCGGCGGCCTGCCCGAAGTCGCCCTCCATGGTCGACATGACCTGAGCGGCCTCGGCGTGCGCGGCCTGGCTCTTCTCCTGCTTCTCGACGATCTCGTTCGCCCGGCTGACCGCGGTGAACGGATTCGGATCGGAGAAGTAGTTCTTCAGCTCCTGCTTCATGTCGAACTCGACGACCTCGGGCATCGAGTTCTTCGCCCGCTCCCCGGCCTCGGCCTGCAACCCGATCTGGTTCGCGGTCAGCTGCGCGGCGTTCCCGGAGTGCGCCATGTGGTCGGCCAGCTGCGTGACGTGGGCCCGCATGGCGTCACCGGCCTCGCCCTGCCAGGTCTGCTCGGTCTTGCGCGCGGCCTGCTTGATCTGCTCGGCGAAGTCCAGGAACTTCTCGCCGTGCCCGTGGTAGATGCGGCCGACGTCGTGCACCGCGGTCGGATCGAAGTTCTCCTTGACGAACCGATCCATCTCCTTGTGCTCGAAGGAGAGGTAGTGGGTGTTGCCGAGCTGCCCGGGCTTCTCCCGAAGCTCCTGGTCGGCGGACAGCACCTGAGCCTGCTGCTGCCCGTACTTGGCGGCCTCCTGCTTCGCGTAGGCCTGCGACATCACCTGGTTCAGCACGTCCCCGACCAGCCAGGTGTTCGAGACATCGGAGTACTTCTGCTGCCCCTGCTGGTACGCGTGCTGCTCGTAATCGGCGATGTACTCGGAACCACCACCCTGCGGCGACGTCATGACTTCCCCCAATTCCTTTTAAGTTCTCGACTAATTCTTCAGTTCTTCGGAAGCTTGGCCTCGACCAGTTCGCCAGCACGCTGCGCGAGCTGGCAAGCGGCATCGGTGTTCATGTCGTTCGAGGTGGCATCCAGCGAAACCGACGACGAATCCCCCGCTGCGAACAACAGCGAGCAGTCACCGGCCCCAAGCGCCTCGCGGTGAATCTTCGCCTCGTGCCCGGCGAACGTCGTGGACTCGACCTGGCCGCCAGAGAGGTTCTGCTGCTCCAACGAAGTGCTGTCGTAGAGCACAACCCGGATACCGCCCTCTGCCGTATCCCAGTCACATCCACGCCCACCAGCGAAGTCCTTCACCTCACCAGTGCCTTCGAGTCCCAGCTGCGAAGTCGCTTCAGCGTCGAAAACCTGGCAAGCATCCAGTTCCGCAAGGCCGGATCCGGCGTCAGCGGAACTCGTCGGCGCAGGTGCACCGGTAGGGGTTGATGTACCCGACTGCCCAGTGCCACACGCAGCAGCACTGGCCAGTAGCGTCATGAATGCTGCCAGCGCAGCGAAACGCGAAGCCCTCTTACGCACCCGAACAAACCCCGATCTCATGCCTGCACGCCGAAATTGGCGTTGCCCTCGTCCACGTCCTGATAAGTTTGAATGCCCTTTTTGATCGCCTCGATCACCTGGGGCACGCGTTCCCGCATTTGCCTGATCATCTCTTCGTACGAACGGCCGTCCCCGCCTGCCGCAACCTGCTTGTTGAAGTTGCTGATGGCTTGCCCAGCCGGGCTGTCCCCGAGCGGGGTTTCACGCGCGAGCTGCCTGATGTCGCGCTGCATATCGCCGAGCTCACCCTGGAAGTCCTCGAATATCCTGATCAGCTCGTCGCCCGCCTCGGGCGTGACGCGAAACGAGCCGCTGTTGGCCGCGCTGATGATGCCTTGCATCGCGTCGTTCGAAGCGGCGAGCCCTGCCACCGCGCCAGCCCCCGTCCCAACTGGCTCCGTCATCGACAGTCCTCCCCCAGGCATGTCCGGTCCGTCCCAAACGGCTAAGAAATTAGCACCGCCGCGCTCGCGCGTAGGCGAGTACGAGACGGATTCGCAAGCCTCCGGCCAGATACACCCCAACGGAGCAACCGGCCAGATCCGGCGTGGTCAACTTCACGGCGCTCGGCGGGCGGTCGTCGGTGAACATGGACGGGCGTCCCAGAAGAGGAGCTGCCCGATGCCGTCCGCCAGGCCACCGCTGGTGCTGTCCGCCGCCACGCTGATCTCCAACTTCGACCGGTTCGCGGTCACGCCGATGCTGGTGCTGATCGCGCTCGGGATGGAGGTTCCACTGGCCTCCGCGGTGGCCGCCGCCAGCGGGTACTTCCTCGCCTACGGGCTGATGCAGCCGGTGTGGGGGATGCTGTCGGACCGGTTCGGGCGCATCGTCGTCATGCGCGGCACGCTCTTCGCCGCGGCGGTCACCGGAATCGCGTCCGCGCTGGCCCCGAACCTGGCCGCGCTGGTCGTCGCGCGGGTGATCACGGGCGCGTGCGTGGGCGCCATCGTTCCGGCGTCGCTGACCTACGTCGGCGACACGGTTTCCCCGGAGCGGCGGCAGGGCGCCCTTTCCGACCTCATGGCGGCGTCGGCGCTGGGGACCGCGCTGGCCACCGCGATCGGCGGTGTGCTGGCGAGTTTTCTGGACTGGCGCGTGGTTTTCGCGCTCCCGGCGCTGTGCGCGGCGGTGTGCGCCGTGCTGCTGGGCCGACTGCCGGAGCCGGAACGCGCTCACGTCGCCGGGATGCGCAAGCACCTGGCGGTGGTGCTGACGAACCGCTGGGCGCTGCTGGTGTTCGGGCTGGTCTTCGTGGAAGGCGCGGTGCTGCTGGGCATCCTGACCTTCCTGCCGTCCGCGCTGGTGCACCGCGGGGTCGACGTCGCGGTGGCGGGCTTGGCCACCGCCACCTACGGCGTCGGGGTGTGGCTGTTCTCCCGGCTGGTCAAGGCGTTGGGGCGGCGGCTCGCGGTGTGGCAGCTGATCGCGATCGGCGGCGCCTCGATGGCGGTCGGCTACCTGGTCGTGGTGCTGCGGACGGACATCCCGTCGGTGGTGATCACGGCCCTGCTGCTCGGCGGCGGCTGGTCGTTCATGCACTCGTCGCTGCAGACCTGGGCCACCTCGGTGGTCCCCGAAGCCCGCGGCCTGACGGTGTCGCTGTTCGCCTCGGCCCTGTTCCTCGGCAGCGCAGCCGCATCGGCGGCGGCCGGTCACCTCGCCGACCGCGGCGCGTACGCGCTGCTCTTCGGCGTCGCCGCAGCGACCGCGATCCCGCTGCTGATCATCGCGGCCGCGTGCCGCTACCGCTACCAGACCCGCACCGCACCCGTGTGAACGTCGTGAGCGGCGATGGCCGCGCTTACGACCATCGCCGCTCACGACCTACTCGGGACGCGGCGCGTCGCGGTAGCCGTCCCTGCCGTGCTCACCGGTGTACTGACCGCTGCCGTTGTAGCCGTCGTAGTACGAACCGGAATCGCCGTCGTAGTTCTGCTCGTGGTACTGCTCGGCCCCGAGCGCCCCGCGGGTCATCGCGCTCTCCGGCTTCACCACGTTCGTCCACTGGTTGATGTCGTCGGCGTAACGCCCCTGGTAGCCGGTGCCCTGGACCCAGTCCTGGGCCCTCCTGCCCACTCCCTCGGCGACCGACCGGCCAGCGTCGTCCGCGCCGTTCATCCACCGCAGCCCGGTACCCGCCAGGTTCTCCGAACCCCGGGTCAGGCCGGTCGCGGCGTCCGCGGTGCGACCGGCCGCGCTGGTGAGCCCGTCCGCGGCGCGCGTCACGCCCGGCGCCACGGCCTCCATGCCGTTCGCACCCGCCGTGGCCATGCGCCCCGCCGCGTGCGTGGCCCCGCCCAGCGCCGGGGACGCCGGGAACACCTTCGCCCCCGAGGTGACCAGGTCCGCGCCGATCTTCGAACCGACCTTGGCCATGTCGTCCAGCGCCCGCGCCATCAGCGCGCCCGCCTTGCCGAGCTTGGCCAGCAGCGCGCTGATCTTGCTGGTGATCTTGGCGATGGTCATACCGATCCGCCCGGCCGCGTAGGCCAGGTACCCGGCCACCGTCGCGCCGAAGCTGACCACGGAACCGGCCAGCGCCGCGAGCGCGCCCTTGATCAGCTCCGCGACGATCGCGGCGATGATGTCGCGGATGATGCCGCGCGTCGTGGCCACCATCGTGCCCGCGGTGGCGATCGTCGCCGAGGCGCTTCCGGCGCTGATCGACAGCGCCTGCAGACCGTCGGTGTACTCCTTGACCTGCCGCGAGTACGCGTCCTTGGCCTGACCGGACCACTCGGCGGTCTGCTGCTCGGCCTGCCCGGGCAGCTCGTCGGCGAGCTGCTGCAGGTCCTCCTTGATGGCCAGCCAGGTGTCCGCGCCCTCCTTGATCGCGTTCGGATCACCGGCGACGAAGTCGAGCAGCTCGCGCAGCGGCGCGAGGTGCTCCATCAGCCAGCCGACGCCCGCGGCCAGCGCGGAGCCGACCGGGTCGATCGCCAGCAGCAGCCCGTCGAGGGCGAGCACACCGCCGCTGGCGGCGAGGTCGCCCCAGTCGCCGCTCTGCACGGCGTTGGCGGTGGCGCGGGCCGAGTCCACGATTCCCGCTCCGGCGCTCCAGGTCCCGGACTCCAGGGACGGCGCCTCGGTGTCGACGAACATCGACGACATCAGCTCACACCTCGATCTTTCCGATGGAATCAGCGTTGCGCTGGTCGTCGCCCTCGTAGTCGGCCGCGCACGCGCTGACGGCCTCGCCGAGCAGGTCGGTGTTCTGCGAGAAGGTGCGGATCTGCTCGGCGGCCTGCTGCGAGGTCTCCCGGGCCTGGGTGGCGAACATCTGCCCCACCAGGCCGAAGGAGTCCACGCCGAAGCTGACCCCGCTGGCCTTGTCCGCGGCGGCCGAGACCTTGCCCGCGAGTTCCGACAGGTACTCCGAGTGCGACCGCAGCGCGGCGGGTTTCACGGCGAATTGCGACATCGTGGCTGCTCCTGGTCAGCGGAGGAAGGTCTGCGGCGGTTCGTCGTCGTGGTCGTCCGGATCGGGGCGCCGGTTCGCCGCCCCCTCGGGCTCCGGCTCGGCCGGGAGCTGGGAGCGCAGGAAGTCCATCCCGGCAGCGCCCGCCACCGGCTCGACCGCGCTGACCACCCGACCGGCCACCGCGGCCTGCGCCTGCCCGGCGAGCTGCAGGATCGTCGCCTGCAGGTCCGCCGCGCTCCGGCGCATCGCCCGCTGGTCGATCCGCAGGTCCTTCAGCGCACCGTTGGCACCGACCGTGACCGACACCGCGCCGTCGGGATCGCTCGCCGTCTCGGCCATCTCCTGCATCTGCTGCTGGATCTGCTCGGACTGGCGCACCATCTCGTCAGCCCGCTCCTGCATCATCGCCAACCACTGCTCCGGCGACTGTTCCACGCCATTCCTCCCGATCGCTACGCAGTTGTCCGGTTGGACGCGGTTTCCACCGAATCGGTTCCACCGAGTCGCCGGTCGGCGACGAGCTTCAACCGGACCCCCACCGCGACCGCGGCCAGCGGCACCGCCACAGCCCTGACGACGGCCAGCCAGTCCGGGATGGTGAGCACAGCGCTCAAGACCGCCGCCGCCCCGCCGAGAACCACCAACCAGCTCCCGACCTTCCCGACCCGCCGCGTCCGCTCCGGCGGCAGCGCCTTCGGCTCGACGACACCCTTCTTCCGCCGCAGCTGCGATACGAACCAACCTGCGATGAGGGCGAGGTATCCGAGCAGGATCACCAGCACCGAACTGGCCGTCGGGGCCGCGGATGCGGTGCCGAGACCACCCGCGATCACCAGGCCCCAACCGATCGGCAGCGCCAACGGCTGCCACCACTGCAGCCGCACCCGCCGACGCCGTTCCCGCTTGCGGTCGGCGGGCATCGGCGGCACACCCGGAATCCGCACGCCGTAGAAGGTCGCGAAGGTCAACGCGACGAAAAGGGAATAGCCCAGACCGGCGAAAGGACGTGGTGCGTCGACCGCGATGAAGTCCCCGCCCCTCGCCGCCTTGCGGTAGACCACGGGCGCAGGCCGGGTCTGGTTCTCCGGCGTCAGTTCCGAGTTCCGGAACACCTTCCGCGTCACCTCGCCGTCGGACCAGGTGATCTGCGCATCGCACGACCAGTACCAGCCCAAACCGGAGCGGCTGACCGGCCCGACCCGCTCGCAGTGCGCGGCCAGCGCAGTTCCGCTCCTCGCCACAGCACCGTCGGCGTTCAGCACACCCATGTTGACGCCAACGGTGAACAGCACCAGCGCCAGCAACGCCCGCACCAGCACCTGCGAGACCACGTAGGTGACCCGCCAGAACCGCTCCACCCCCGGCAGGTCCGCCCACCGCCCGACGCCGGGCAGGCTCGTCCACGGCTCCCGCCACGGCGGGGTGCGCGGGTTCCGCGCTGGTTCCCCATCCCGGTCCGGGGCGTCGGCGTCCGGTTTCGAGCGCCCACCACCCGCGATGCCGAACTCGTCGGGACCGGTCATACGTCGGTCGCCTCCCGAACATCCGCACGCTCCGGAACTACCGGGAAAACCGCCCAGCACTTCCCTTTCCGGCACACTTCACCACAACCAGAGCACATCGTGGTCAGGCCGCCCCGGAGACACCGGTGCACCTGCGGGATTCGTCACAACGACCGCCGACAACTCCGGCGCAGAGCGCAAAAAGAGCCCCCGCACTCAACCAGCCTGGGGGTCGCCGGGAGCGCGGGGGCACTTCGCAAGTCCACCCCTGGGGGTCAGGTGGACGGCAGCCACCGTACCAATCCGACCAGTGGGTCGGTACTCGCTATCGAGAATCTCGTAACCAAAACGAGATCAAGCGGCTCGCGGGCGTTCATCCCGCACGGCACGGACCACACCTGCGACGTTCTCCGCGGACAGCTCCTCGAGCCGCAGGCACGGACCACCCAGGGCAGCGGCCAACCGCGCGGGCAGACCCAGCCGGACCATCCCGTTCTCGCAGTCCACCACGATCGACGCCGCTCCCGTCTCGGCCACCAGCCCGGCGGCGCGCAGCGCGTCGTCGACGGCGCGCTGCGCGCGATCCCGCCCGCTCAGCCCGGAGTTCACCGCCACGGTGGCCCGCCCGTCGGTCAGCAGCACGACCAGCGCCCGGCGCTGCGGATCGCGCGTCCGCTCCCGCTGCACCACCCGCTGGACCTGCAGCAACCCGTCCGCGAGCGGAGTGCGACCACCCGTGCGCAGCCCGCGCATCCGCGCCGCCGCGATGTCCACAGAGGACGTCGGCGGCAGCGCGAGTTCGGCGGAGTCGCCCCGGAACGTGACCACACCGACCTTGTCGCGCCGCTGGTAGGCGTCGCGCAGCAGGGAAAGGACCGCACCGCTGACCGCGGACATCCGCTCCCTGGCCGCCATCGACCCGGAGGCGTCCACCGCGAACAGCACGAGGTTGCCCTCGCGCCCCTCCCGGATCTCACGCCGCAAGTCGTCGGACCGCAGCACCAGCCCCGGACCGCTGCGCCCCCGCGCGACCTGGTGCGGCGCAGCAGCCGCCAGCGTGGCGGCCACGTGGACCCCGTGCCCCTCCACAGTGGACGACCGCGTCGTCCGGCCGCTCCGCGACCGCGACCGCGAGCGCCGTCCCGGCGCCCCGTCGCCGAGCCCCGGCACCTCCAGCAACCGCGCCCGGAACGCCGGCGTCGGCGCCGCCGGCGCCTTGTCCGCCGGGGCGCGGCCGTCGCTGCGCTCCTCCGCGCCGCCTCCGCCGGTCGGCTCCGTCGGCCCGTCCGGCGCCTGCCCGCCGCCGTCGGGGCCGTCCGGCCCCTCCGGGGGTTCGTCGCCGTCGTCCTCGGCGTGCTCCGCCGCCTCGGCGAGCGCCTGTTCCAGCTGGTCCTCGGCCATCCCGGGTTCGTCGAAGGGGTCTCGGCGGCGGCGGTGCGGCAGCGCGAGGCGGGCCGCCGCTTCGACGTCCTGCTCGGCGACCGCCTCGGCTCCGCGCCAGGCCGCGTGCGCGATCGCCGTGCGGGCCAGCACGAGGTCGGCGCGCATCCCGTCGACGTCGAAGGACGCGCACAGCGCGGAGATCCGGCGGAGTTCGGCGTCCGGCAGGGCCACCTGCTCGACGCGGTCGCGGGCGGCGCGGATGTGCGCGGCGAGCTCGGCGTCGGCGTCGGCCCACTTCGCGGCGAACCCGACCGGGTCGGCCTCGAAGGCCAGTCGGCGGCGCACCACCTCGGTGCGGGTCGCGACCTCCCGCGACGCCGCGACCTGCACGGTGAGGCCGAACCGGTCGAGCAGCTGCGGCCGCAGCTCGCCCTCCTCCGGGTTCATCGTGCCGACCAGCAGGAACGACGCCGCGTGCGAGACCGAGACGCCTTCCCGCTCGACGTGCGCGCGGCCCATCGCGGCGGCGTCCAGCAGCAGGTCGACCAGGTGGTCGTGCAGCAGGTTGACCTCGTCGACGTACAGCACGCCGCGGTGCGCGGCGGCCAGCAGGCCGGGTTGGAAGGCGCGGACACCTTCGGTCAGCGCGCGCTCCAGGTCCAGCGAACCGATCAGGCGGTCCTCGGTGGCGCCCACCGGCAGTTCGACGAGCTGCGCCGGGCGCTGCGTCGAAGCCGAGTCGTGCGGACCGTCCGGGCACTGCGGGTCGGGGCTGCTCGGGGCGCACCCGAAGCGGCAGTCGGCGACCACGTCCAGCGGCGGCAGCAGCGACGCGAGCGCGCGCACCACGGTGGACTTCGCCGTGCCCTTCTCGCCGCGGACCAGCACCCCGCCGATGCGCGGGTGCACGGCGTTGAGCAGCAGTGCCAGCCGCAGATCGTCGTGGCCGACGACGGCCGAGAAGGGGAAGCGCGGAGCAGCGGTCATGCCGGGTTCCTTCCTCGGGGTGCGGACGCCCCGGTGGCGGGAACAAGGGGTCGCAGTGTCCTGACTCCCGGATCTCCGCGCCCCTCCGGCCTTCCCAGGTCTCCCCGGTGGCTCTCGGGGGAGGGCCGCTCCCCGGTCACAGTGGCGCCGACCGTGCCGGATTCGCACCGGCTTCCTGCCGCACCCCTTGCATTCGGATCACGGAGCATCGTCGCAGAACCGGGGCGGCGGACCAACCGTCCACCACCCCGGCGAGACCTGCGCCACTACGGCCGTCACCTCCGCGCGGAGTGCAGGCCGTCGGTGATGAAGCGGTGGGCGTGGCGGGCCAGGTCCTCGTTGTCGTCCCAGAGGTTCCGCCAGACCGCGAGGGTGTCCGACAGCGCCGGGTCCACCACCGCCGAGGAGAAGCTCTCGAAGGTGATCGGCCCGGTGTAGCCGATGTCCACCAGCGCGCGGAAGAACGCCGGGAAGTCGATCGTGCCCGACCCGAGGTAGCCGCGGTGGCTCTCCCCGATGTGCACGTACCCGAGCCGCTCCCCGGCTTCCTGCACCGGCCGCACGAAGTCCGGCTCTTCGATGTTCATATGGTACGTGTCGAGGTGGACGGTGACGTTGTCCGCGCCGACGTCGTCGAGGAACTCCAACGCCTGCCGGGCGGTGTTGAGCAGGTTCGTCTCGTACCGGTTGAGGATCTCCAGGCCCAGCGTGATGCCGAGGTCGGCGGCCTGCGCCGCCAGGTCGCGGATCGCGGCGACGGCGTTGGCCCGCGCCTGCGGCGTGGCCGCCGTCGGGTACTTGCCGAGCGTCGAGTACAGGGCGCCGATCAGGTACTTCGACCCGATCCGGTGCACCAGGTCGAGCGCGCCGCCGAGCTTGTCCCGGCCGCGCTGCACCACCGCCGGGTCGTCGTTGTTGACGTCGGCGTCGAAGGTCAGCCCGAGCGACGCCGACGCCGCCAGCCCGTGCTCGTCGAGCAGCTGCCGCACCAGGTCGGTGTCGATCGCCGAGAAGTCCGTGGCGGTCAGCTCGATCAGGTCGTAGCCGGTCTCCTTCGCCCTGCCCAGCGCGAGCCGGGTCTCCTCCGGGCTCCAGCCGCCGACCCACACCCCGGCGTGAATTCCGATCAGGTTCACTTCCCACTCCTCGTTTCTCCGGATTGCAATGCCTGCCGTGCGCACTTCGCGGTGCCAGAACGCCGAAAAGTGCTCACGGCCCGCCACCTGCGCGAGCGCGCATTCAGGCCCTGACCTGCTCAGCGGCCTGCGGGCTCGGCACCTTGAGCACCAGCGTGAGCAACGCCGCGACCACGTACAGCGCGGCGAAGACCCACATCACGCCGCCGACGCCGAACAGCGGCAGCGTGATCCCGACGATCGCCGGGCCGACCGCGGTGGCCAGCCCGGCACCGAGGTTCAGCGCCGCCATCGCCGCACCCCGCCGGTCCGGGGCCATGGTCGGCATCAGCGCGGACATCGGCACGAACCCGGCCAGCGTCGCGCCGTAGAGCACCGAGGTGATCAGCGCCGCGGCGTAGCTGTGCGTGGTCAGCGGCAGGTAGTGGAACAGCAGCGTGGTCACCGCGCAGCCGACACCGCCCATCCAGCGCACCACCACCGCGAACCCGAAGCGGTCCCCGAGGATGCCGCTGACCAGGTTGAAGAAGATGTTGCTGACGAACATCACCGACGAGACCGTCAGCCACTGCGACAGCGTGAACCCGAGTTCGCGGGTGTAGAAGATCGGCATGAAGACGATGAACCCGTACTGCGGGATGCTGTTGATCATCCGCACCAGCATCCCGGCGGTCATCCGCGGCCGCTGCCACAGGATCGTCAGCCCGGCGAGCAGGCTGCGCAGGGGCTTCTCGTCGACCGCGGACGTCGGCCGGTCCCCGTTCGGGTCGCGCACCAGCAGCATCAGCAGGGCGCCGAGGACGATCACCGCCAGCCCGAGCCACAGCGTGCCGAGCTGGCCGATCAGCGGGATGGCGAGGTTGGCCAGCTGCGGGCCGAGCGCGGCGAACCCGGCGCTGTAGGCGAACCAGAACCACCCGGCAGCGGTGCCCAGCCGCCGGGTCTCGGTGCTCGCCGTGATCCACACCAGGAAGGCGTAGCCGAACAGCGGGTACCCGAACCCGCGGATCGCGTAGCTGACCAGCAGCAGCGGGTAGTTGTGCGCCATGATCCCGCCCGCCACGAACAGGACGTGGAAGGCGATCCAGATCCCCGCGCCCAGGAACATCACCCGGCGCGGGCCCCAGATGTCCGACAGCGCCGCCGAGAACCAGTAGGCGGCGGCCGCGGTGATGCCGTAGATGGTGAAGATCAGGGCGACGCGGCCTTCGCTGAAGCCCTGCTCCTGGACCAGGAACGCCGACAGGTACCCGGTTTCCACGCCGTCGCCGATCATGAAGACCAGCAGGCCGACGAAACCCCACTTCAGCGTTGGTGGAATGCCGATCCGTTCCAGAAGCGGCGGTGCGGACATGGTTCTCCTCCTAGTGCACGGCGGTGTGCGCGAACCGGCGCGAACGCACGTGCAACCGGGATCGCGCCGATGATTCGGGCTGTCCCGGTGAGGTGAAAGAACGCGAGCACGTCAGGGATTGCTCGCGGGTGTGGAAGCGCGCGGTCGCGCCACCTGGGCCAGGACAGGCTCAGGCGGCGTCGGGGCCGGTCCGGGACCGGCAGAAGGGGTGCGCGCGGTTGACCCGGCCGCGGAGCGCCGGGTCCGGTGGGAGCGCGACGGAGCGCAGCGCGGCGAGAACGCCGACCGATGCGCCCATTTCCGGCTCCTCCACGTCGTTGCTGAACGCGGTGGAGCCTGACACCTCGACCGCGCGGGGTCAAGCTCGGCGTAGCGCCGGTCACGCGCGGACTTCGAGGTCCGGGCGCGAGAACCGCTGCACAGCAACGAAAACCGCTCACGGGGCGATGGTCGCCGCCACCTTCGCCGCAGCTGCCAGGTAGGCCAGCACCGCGGGCCGCTCGTCGTCCTCGCGGGCGGCCACCGCCAGGCGCGACGGGGAGATGCCGCGGACGGGTACCGCGATCACCTCGTCCCGGACGACGATCGGGGCGTTGCCCGCCGCCAGCAGCACCACTCCCTGGCCGTTGGCGACCGCCTCGTGGGTCTCCTCGGCGCTGGCCACCACCCCGCCGATCCGCGGCTCGCGACCTCCCCGGGCGTCCAGGGCCAGCCAGTAGTCCCGCAGCGGACCGGCCTCGGGCGGGAGGGCGAGGAACGGCTCGTCGAGGAGATCGGTGAAGTCCACCGCACCCGCCGCCGCCAGGGGGTGGTCGTGCCGCAGCGCCACCAGGCGCGGCTCCTGAGCCACCACCTCGTACCGGTAGCGGTCCCCGTCCGGCAGCGGCAGCCAGACGAACGCGACATCGCTCGACCCGTCCGCCAGCCCGGCGCTGGGGTCGGCCCACCCGACCTGCCGCAGGACGGGCCGCGCGTCCGGGCGCAGGGAGGCCAGCCGGGTCCGCAGAGCGGGCAGCAGCCCGCGACCGGGGCTGGTGGACATGCCGATCACCAGGGTGTGCCGTTCAGCGGCCTTGGCCTCCTCCACCGCCGCCTCGGCGGCCCGCCACGCGGCCAGCACCTCGCGGGCGCGCGGCAGCAGGGCCTCCCCCACCGCGGTCAGCCGCACGGTCCTCCGGTCCCGGCGGAACAGGGACGCGCCGAGCTGCTTCTCCAGCATCCGGATCTGCTTGCTGAGCGCGGGCTGGGAGACGTACAGGCGCTCGGCGGCCCGCGTGAAGTTCAGCTCCTCGGCGACCACGGCGAAGTAGCGCAGATCGCGCCCGTGAACGTCCATAACCCCTGGCTATCACAGCAGGTCTTGGACGTGGAAGCGGATCGCGCCCGAGGATGGGGGTCAGCGGAACGGAGAGGACGAGAAGATGACCGAGAACGGCAAGGTCTGGCTGATCACCGGCGCGAGCAGCGGCTTCGGGCGAGCCATCGCGGAGGAGGCGATCGCCGCCGGTGACACCGTGATCGGCACGGCCCGGCGGCCCGGGGCGCTGGCCGACCTGGTCGCCGCGCACCCGGACCGGGTGGAGGCGATCGGCCTCGACGTCACCGACGGCGCGCGGATCGACGCGGTGGCCGCCGACGTCCTGGCCCGCTACGGCCGGGTCGACGTGCTGGTGAACAACGCCGGGCGCACCCAGGTCGGGGCGTTCGAGGAGACCACCGACCAGGAGCTGCGCGACCTCTTCGAGCTGCACGTGTTCGGCCCGGCCCGGCTGACCCGCGCCCTGCTGCCGCAGATGCGGGAGCGCCGAGCCGGATCGATCGTGAACATCAGCAGCTTCGGCGGACAGCTGTCCTTCGCCGGGTTCTCCGCGTACAGCGCGACCAAGGCGGCGCTGGAACAGCTCTCCGAGGGCCTGGCCGACGAGGTCGCGCCGTTCGGCATCAAGGTGCTGATCGTGGAACCCGGCGCCTTCCGCACCAACCTGTTCGGCAAGGGCGCGGCCTACTTCTCCGCGGAGCACCCGGCGTACGCGGAGAAGGTCGGCGCCACCCGGAACGCGGTGCGGAGCGGAGACGGCACGCAGCCCGGGGACCCGGCGAAGGCCGCAGCGGCGATCCGGCTGGCCCTGAACGCCGAGAAGACCCCGCTGCGGCTGGCCCTCGGCGGCGATGCGGTGGACGCCCTCGTCGGACACCTGGATTCGGTGCGGGCCGAACTGGTCGAGTGGGAGGAGGTCTCCCGGGACACGGAGTTCGACACCCCGTGACTCCCGCCGGTCACGCGCGGCGGCGCGGCTCGCGGCGCATGTCGACGTGCGGGATGCCGTCCTCCAGGTACTCGTCGCCGTCCACGACGAACCCGAAGGAGGCGTAGAAGTCCTTGGCGTAGACCTGGGCGGCGAGCACCGCTGGCGCGTGCTGCACCTCCGCGACGGCGGCGCGCATCAGCTTGCGGCCCAGCCCCAGCCCGCGCGCGGACTTGGCGGTGCACACCCGGCCGATCCGGAAGGTGCCGTCGGGGTCTTCGAGCAGCCGCAGGTAGCCCAGCACGTAGCCGTCGGCCGAGTCGATCCAGAAGTGCCGGGTGGTCTCCTCCAGGTCGCGACCGTCCAGCTCCGGGTAGGGGCACTCCTGCTCGACGACGAACACGTCGACGCGCAGGCGCAGCATCCGGTAGAAGTCCTCGGCGTCCAGGTCCGCGGTGTAGGCGCGGTGGACGGCGGTCGCGAGCGGCTGGAGGGTCATCCCTACTTGGATATCACAACGGGGTCTCGAAACCCGCATTCACCTGCACCGGAGTAGCCAACAACACTCCGAGCTACCCGGTGGCCCCGAGGCGGCGGGCGATGTGCTCCGGCAGCGGGTACGGCGTCTCCTCGGGCAGCTCGGCCCGGGCGGCATCGAGGTTCCCGGCCGCGACGAGCTCCGCCGTCCGCCGCATCACCGGGGTGACGTCGGTGAGCGAGACGATCCAGTCGTCCGCGTAGCGGGGCACCGCTTCGCCGCCGAGTCCTACTTGGATGGAGCGGTGGTCCAGCGGGCGGTGGTGGAGGTCCCGCTCCGGGTCCCACTGGACGCGGACCGGGCTCGTCCGCTTCTGCTCCGCCCACTGCTCGCGGGTGCCGTGGACGTCCGGCTCGTAGTGGCTCAGGCAGGCGTGCTCGAGGGCCCACTCGAAACCGTCGCGGGTGATCTCCACGGCCAGCACCCGCTCCTGGTTCGGCTTGGTCGCCCAGCCGCACCGGTAGGCCATCCACCGGAACGACGGCTTGATCCACGTCATGCGCTCGCGCTTGAACGGGGGCACGAACGTCCCGGCCGCCAGCGCCGCCCCGGCGATCTCCGCCGAGTACGCCTGGTAGACGGTGATGGTGGTCGCCGTCTGCCGCGCCCGGACGGCGCGGTGCTCGATCTGATCTTCCACACCGCTCAGCCTGCGGCAGGCCGAGCGGTGCTTCAATCGGTTTTCCGCCCGGTCAGAGCTGTCCGGCCAGTTCGCCGGTGTAGCTGGACAGGCGGGTGTAGACGCCCGGGGTGTTCGGGCGACCGCAGCCGGTGCCGTACGAGACGACCCCGATCAGGCGGTTGTCCGCCACGATCGGGCCGCCGGAGTCCCCGGTGCACGCGTCGCGCCCACCCTCGGGCACCCCGGCGCAGAACATGCTCCGCGCGTCGTAGTTCGGGTAGGCGCCGCGGCAGGCCTCGTCCGTCGTGATCGGGACGTCCACCGCCTGCAGTGTCGTCGACGGCTGGCCGGATTCGCTGGTCTTGCCCCAGCCGTAGACGCGGCCGACGGTGCCGGGCCGGTAGTGCTCGGTGTCGCCCTGGTCGACCAGCGGGAGCCCGCCCTGGGACAGCGGCTGGCGCAGGGTCAGGACCGCGACGTCGTCGCCGCTGGTGTAGCCGCGGAACCCGGGGTGCACCCAGACCCGGTCGACCTCCGCGACCTCGCCCTCGTCGGTGCTCAGGTCGGTGCGCCCGGCGATCGCGCGCAGCTGCTCCGGGCCGCGCTGGCCGCCGGTGAGCGGCTCGACCATGCAGTGCGCGGCGGTGACCACCTTGATCGGGGTCACCAGGGTGCCGCCGCAGAACTGGCGGCCGTGGTCGTCGGTCAGCGCGACCAGCCACGGGGCCTCGTCGGTGGTGGCCGCGGAACCGCCGAGCACCCGCGCCTGCGGTTCTTCCGCCGCGCCCGCCGTCGCGGGGTGCACTCCGGCCAGCGCCGCCACCGCACCGGTGATCACGAGCCGCCGCACTGCGGCCCCGGTCCTGCCACGCGCCACGACGCGCCTCCCACTGTCGACGATCTTGCCGACGGCACACCGTAGTCACCCGGACACCGGAACATTACGAGGCGCAACTCACACGGTCGCAGGAAAAAATTTCGTTAAGATGGATTACATCGGGAAATTTTACTGAGCGCGTCACCGTCGACCGCCGCTCATCCTTCCCCCGCCGACACGGACCCGGAGCACCTCTCAGCACCGGGTCCGCGAACTGTGCCTGAACAGGTGACAGATCCAACCCGATCAAGTGATCAGTGCCGTGCGCTGTCGCGAAGGAGGAACCGTGCTCGTGGACCTGACCCCGCTGCCCGCCTTCCTGGTGGCCAGCGTGGTGGTCGTGCTGACCCCCGGCGTCGACGTCTTCCTGCTGCTGCGGACCTCGCTGAACCGCGGCCGCCGGGCGGGCCTGCTCGCGCTGGCCGGGATCCACACCGCGAGCATCCTGCAGGTGGCGCTGGTGATCTCCGGGCTCGGCGCCCTGGTCACCAGCCACCCCGCCGTGCTGTCCGCGCTGAAGTGGATCGGTGCCGCCTACCTGGTCTACCTGGCCGCCTCGATCCTGCGCGGGCTGTGGCTGACCAGGAAGAAGACCGCCGAGGGCTCGCTCAGCGGACCGCCCGTCGACAACTCCAACCCGTACCTGCGCGGCCTGTTCAGCAACCTCACCAACCCGAAGATGCTGCTGTTCAGCCTGGCGTTCCTGCCGCAGTTCGTGGGCTCGGCCGCGCAGCCCGCGCTGCAGCTGGTGATGCTGGGCGTGGTCTTCCTGGTGCTGGCGCTGATCTGGGAGGCCTCGATGGTCCTCGGTGCCGCGCGGATCGCCGACCGGCTACAGAACCCCCGCGTCGCGAAATCGCTGGACGTGATCAGCGCGGCGGCGTTCCTCACCATCTCGGTCGGGCTGGTCGCCGGCTGACACCACCGCGCAGGTGATCAGCACGAGGGCGACCAGCACCGCCAGCAGCACCGGCGCCGGGACCACCGGTGCCAGCAGGCTGATCCCGAACGGCGTGCAGAAGCCGAGGTAGGAGATGCACCAGAACACCGCGGTGAGCCGGGCCAGCTCGCCCGGCCCGGCGATCCGGCCCACCACGGTCAGGCAGAACGTCACGGTGAACCCGTAGCCGACGCCCATCAGCAGGCAGGCCACCAGCGCCGCCCAGGGCAGCACCCGCGCGGCGGAGATCGCCGCCAGCCCGAGCCCGGCCGCGAGCACCAGGAGACCGACGACCGCCGGGGCCCGCTCGCCGCGCCGGGCGATCCGGCGAGCGATCGGCTGCACGACGGCCCCGAGACCCGGCGTGACCAGCGCGGCGACCCCGGCGTAAACGATCTCGAAACCGACCAGGTCGCGGCTGACCAGGCCGGGCAACGTCCCGAACGCAACTGTCGGGCCGACGAACACCCACGGCGCAACCGGCAGCACGAGGCGCCGGAACCGCGGATCCCGCATCCCGCGGCCTCGCGCCCCGGAACCGCTCCCGTCCGTGCGCGTCTCCGGGCAGGACAGCGCGAGGGCCGACCCCGCCACGCACAGCAGCAGGTGCGGCAGGTAGGCGATGACCAGCGGGTGCGGCCCCCACTGCGCGATCAGGGCGGACACCAGCCCGCTGAGGCTGAAGCCCATCGAGAGCATCACCCCGGCCCGGCGGGCACCAACACCGTCCTCCACCGCAGTGCCGAACGGCGGGTGCGACAGCTCCCGGACCCACGCGCTGCCCGCGGCCAGCACCGCGCCGGTGCTCAGACCGGTCAGCAGCCGTCCGACCGCCAGCCAGGCCGCCGCGTCCACCCCGATCATCAGCGCCACCGTCGCCGCGGCGTTGACCACGACCGCGCCGAGGACGACCGGGCGCCGACCCCGGCGGTCGGCCAGCGGGCCGCCGAGCAGCAGACCCGGCAGCAGACCGACCACGTAGAGCGCGAGCAGACCCGTCGTCGCCTGAGCGGACAACCCCAGGTCGTGCTGGTAGGCGCCCAGCAGCGACGAGAACTGGTTCGCTCCCCAGCCCACCGCGGTCAGCAGGAACGCGGCGGGCAACCACTTGTTCTGCACGCAGTCGTTCTAAGCCGCTGACGCGCGGTACCGCACCAACCCTTCAGGATTCGTGAACGCGGCCGTGATATCCGCCTCGCGCCCACCGGTTCGTACGCTGCGGGTATGGACCTGCGTCGGTTGACGTCCTTCCTCGCGGTCGTCGAGGAAGGACACTTCGGCAAGGCCGCCGAGCGGCTGTTCCGCTCCCCCGCGTCCGTCACGGCGCACATCAAGCAGCTGGAGCACGACCTCGGCGTCCGCCTGCTGGACCGCTCGCCGGTGCGGCTCACCCCGGCCGGTGAGCGGTTCGTCGGGCACGCGCGATCGCTGCTGGCCGCGCTGGACGCGGCGGTGGCCGACGTGGCGGAGGCCCCGGCGGAGCCGACGCTGCGGGTCGGGGTCATGAGCAACGGCTCCGCCGAGCTCACCCCCGCCGTCGTGCAGGCGTTCCAGCGGGCCTGCCCGGAGGTCGCGGTGGAGTTCCTCGCGCTGGACTTCACCGAGCACGTCTCGGCGCTGGTGCAGCACCGGGTCGACGTGGCGTTCGTGCGGCCCGCCCCGGTGGACGAGCGGATCGCCGTGGACGTGGTGACCACCGAGCGGCGCATCGTCGTCGTGCCCGCCTCCTGGGGGCTGGCCGACGCCCCCGCCGTGCACCTGGACGACGTGCTCGACCTGCCCTACGTCAGCCTCCCCGAGCACACCCCGCGCCAGTTCAGCGACTACCTCTACTTCGCCGACGCGCGCGGCGGGCTGTCGCCGCACCGCAGCCGCTCGCACGCGGTGACCCCGCACGAGGTCCTGACGACGGCCGCCGCCGGTCGGGGCGCGGGATCGGCGCTGGAGTCCTTCCAGCGGTACTACCCGTGGCCGGGCACGGTCTGCGTGCCCGTGCTGGACGCGCCGCCCGAGCACAGCGTGCTGGCCACCCGCGCGGACGACCGCAACCCGGCGGTGCGCACCTTCCGGTCCCTGACCACCAGCCTGGCCCGCGAGCTGGGCCCGCGGCTGCGGCTGGCCTGAGCCCGGACGCGACGCGGCCGGGGCGCTCCCGCCGCGCCCCGGCCGCGTCCGTGCTGGATCAGGAATCCAGCTGCTGCTGCACGTCGTCGTGGTAGGCGGCGACGCGGGTGTAGATGCCCGGTGCGTTCGGCCGGGCGCAGCCGTTGCCGGTGGAGACGATGCCCACCAGCTTGTTCTCCACCACCAGCGGTCCGCCGGAGTCGCCCTGGCAGCTGTCCACGCCGCCCTGCGGGAGCCCGGCGCACACCATGGCGTCCGCCTTGTACTGCGGGTACGCCTTCTGGCAGTCGGCGTCGCTGGTCAGCGGGACCTCCGCCTTCTGCAGGTTCTCCGACGCCTCACCGCCTTCCGCGGTGGCGCCCCACCCGAGCACCGAGGCCTGCTTGCCCGCCTCGTAGAGCGGCGCGTCGTCCTTGGACGCGATCGCCAGCGGCTGCTGCGGCAGGTCCTGGCCGAGGGTGAGCACCGCGACGTCCGAGCCGCTGTTGGCGTCCTGGTACTGCGGGTGGACCCAGATGTTGGTCACCTTGGCCACCGTGCCGTCGTTGCTCTGCTTGCTCTCCCGACCGGCCACCACCTGGACCGCCTCCGGCTTGTCCCCGCTGACGCAGTGCGCCGCGGTGATCACCTTGTTGGCCTTGGCCACCGTGCCGCCGCAGAACTGGTTGCCCTGGGTGTCGGTCAGGTACACCACCCACGGGTGCTCGGCGATCTTGGCCGGCTCACCCCCGACGATCGGCGGCGCCGCGGTCGCGGCCCCCGCGGTCAGCACTCCCGACGACAACGCCGCCGCCGCCAGCAGCCCGGCCACCGACCACACCCGGCTCCGTGTGTTCGCCATGTCGTTGCCTCCTCCCCCGGAGCCTCCCGGCAGATCGCGTGTCGATCCGCCGTCTCCGGCTCGACCAAAGTGTCCATTAGAAAGAGGATCACGACCCGCTGTTGGATACAGATGCACCAATGAGCACAACCCGTTCGAGTGGAAATTCCCGAAAATTTCCACTCGAACGGCTTACTCGAACTGTCCAAAAAGGACTCAAATACGCAAGGTTGTTCCACCGCCGGGAAATGCGTATTCACACTCATGACGCCAGGAGTTTGTCAATACTCCGATGGGCCTTCCCATTCCGGGGGACACCGGTCCGATGTAGACATGTCGGGCGCCGCGACCGCCAGGGTCAGTAGCCCGCAGCGCGGTCCACGACGCCGAGGAGCGGTTCCCCGGCGAGTCGGCGGCGCACGTTCTCCTCGACCCGGCGGGCCAGCGCCGGGACCAGCAGCGACATCGGGTTCGCCGCGTGCGGCGAGATGATCGCCCGCGGGTGCTGGAACAGCGGGTGCCCGTCCGGCAGCGGCTCCGGGTCGGTGACGTCCAGCGCCGCACCGCCGATGCGCTCCGCGTCCAGCGCCGCGACCAGCGCCTCGGTGTCGACCAGCGATCCGCGCGCCACGTTGACCAGCCAGGCCCCGGGCTTCATCCGGGCCAGCGCACCGGCGTCGATCAGCTGCGCGGTCTCCGCCGTGGCGGGTGCGGCGACCACCACGAAGTCCGACTCGGCCAGCAGTTCCCGAACCCCCGCGGCGTCGTCGGAGCGCCAGGTCGCGGCCGCGCCGTCGACGGGTCGGCCGGACCGGTTCACCGCCAGCACCCGGACCCCGAACGGCCGCAGCAGCTCGATCAGCGCGCGGCCGATCCCGCCAGCTCCGACGATGCCGACGGTGGAGCCGAAGACGCTGACCATCCCCTCCGGCCGCGACCAGCTCGAAGCTCGCGCCATCCGGTGCATCTGGCGCGCCCCGGCCAGCATCAGCCCCAGGGTGTGCTCGGCGACGGTCTGCGCGTAGGTGCCAGCTGCCGAGGTGAAGGTCACGCCGTCCCGCAGCGCACCGGCCGACACCCACGACTCGATCCCGGCGGCGGGCAGCTGCACCCACTCCAGGCCCGGGTGGTCGAGCTCGGCGAACTGCGCCGGTGCTCCGCCGAACCAGACCAGCGCGCTGGCATCAGCGGCGGGGCTGAGCTCGGCACCGGCGGCGACCACGGCCGCCTCCAGCTCGGGCTGGGCGACCGGACCAACGTGGACCTTCACGACTTCTCCATTCCGCAGCGCTCGACGTCCCCGGCATCCTCCAACGCCGACCGGGGCGCACCCAACCCCGACCTCACCCCGCGCCGAAACTCAGCGCGCGCCAACGACCTTCGTCGAGGTCGAGCCACCGCGCCAGGTCCGCGCGGTCCGGCGACGCCGTGTGGTCCTCGGTGCTGAGCAGGCTGTGCGCGGCCAGGAGGTGGCCGAGCCGCAGGCAGCGCACGGCGTCCGCGCCGCGCAGCACACCGGAGATGAACCCGGCCGCGAAGGCGTCCCCGGCCCCCACCGGCTCGACGACCTCGACCTCCGGCGCGGGCACGGTCACCGCCTCGGCGCCGAGCGCGTGCGCGGCGTCGGCCCCGTCCTTGACCACGACCACGCTCGGCCGGTCCAGCAGTTTCCGCACGTCCTCGGGGGTTTCCACGCCCCAGAGCGCGGTCGCCTCGTCCAGCCCGACGAACACGGTGTCGGCGAGCTGGGCGAGCTCGCGCAGCTCGGGCGCGGCCTGCGCCACCGGCCACAGCGCCGGGCGGTAGTTGACGTCGAAGGTGATCCGGGCGCGGCGGGGGCGGGTGAGCAGGTGGCGGACCAGCCGGTCGCAGCCCGCCGAGAGCGCGGGGGTGATGCCGGACAGGTGCAGCACCTGCGGCGCGTCGAGCACGTCGTCGGGCAGGAAGTCCTCGTCCATCGTGGACGCCGCGGACCCGGCGCGGTAGTAGTGCACCCGCGTGCCCTGCGGGGTGGGGTCCTTGAAGTAGACGCCGGTGGGCGCGTCCGACCGCACCTCCACCAGGCCGGTGTCCACCCCGGCCGCGGCGATCGTCGCGACCAGGCGGCGGCCCAGCGGATCGTCGCCGACCCGGCTCGCCCAGCCGACCCGGTGCCCGAGCGCGGCGAGGTGGATGGCGACGTTGGACTCCGCACCGCCCGCGGAGAGGGTGAAGACCGGAGCCTGCTCCAGGGGCACCGGAGAGGCCGGGGAGACCAGCGACATCGTCTCCCCCAAGCACAGCACCTCGGGGCCGCCCGGCTCCGCCACGTCCGCCTCCTCGATCCGCCACGACGTCGGCGCCCAGCCTATCGAGGATGGTGCGAAATACACACTGCCGTTGCATTGCGCGCAATATCGCTGCTGAGATCGGGCATTCCCCGCCGCAGCGTGATCCGCGGTGCGCGATGCTCCTGACCGGGAATCCTGCGGTGCGGCCCCGCCGCGCGAACAGGACACCGGAACATCCCTAAGCTGGCCGCTGATCGTCCTCAGTCCCAGGAATGGAGGTTGCTCGCAATGAGTCTGGAGCGCCCGATCGACCCCGATCCGTACTCGCTGCTCCCCGCGGTCCCGAGCTTCGACGTCACCTCCGACGACGTGGCCGACGGGCGGCCGATGCCGCGCGCCCACGCCTTCGACGGGATGGGCGCCGAGGGGCAGAACCACTCGCCGCACCTGCGCTGGTCGGGCTTCCCGGAGGCCACCAAGAGCTTCGTGGTGACCTGCTTCGACCCGGACGCGCCGATCCCCGGCGGCTTCTGGCACTGGGTGCTGGTCGACATCCCGGCCGACGTGACCGAGCTGGCCACCGACGCGGGCAACCGCAACGGCCACGGCATCCCGGCCGGGTCCTTCCACGTGGCCAACGACTTCGGCGAGCGGGCCTTCGGCGGTGCCGCGCCGCCGCCCGGCGACCGGCCGCACCGCTACTACTTCGTGGTGCACGCCGTGGACATCGAGAAGCTCGGCCCGGACGACACGGCCAGCCCAGCGGTGATCAGCTTCAACCTGGCGTTCCACACCCTCGCCCGAGCCGTGATCACCCCCACCTACCAGCACTGACTCCGCGCTTTCGAGCCACAGTTTCAATGAGGTTTTTCCAACCTCGTTCTGCGTGGCGGTGCCGGTGGCGGTGCAGGCTGCGAGGGTGGGCTATGCGCCTGGCGGCGCATGCGACCCTCGCCGACCGGTGCCGGTCGCCCTTCGCAGCTGCGGTCCACGGGCAGGATGAAAAAGGCTCAATGGAAACTGTGATCCGCCGTGGGGAGGATCTGCAGTTTCCATTGAAACTGCAGGAGGTGCACGAGCCGCGCCCGTCCCGGTTCCCGGGGCGGGCGCGGCTTTTTCGCGTTCGACGATCACTCGATCGAGATGTATCTGAAACGGGCCTTCGCTCCTCTATATCAGCGGGGAGGTTTTCGGACGTCAGGAGATCGAGATGAGCGTGCTGCCCGGATCGTTCGCCGTGCTGGTCGCCACCGGCCTGGCGGCGGTGCTGTTCGCGCCGTTCGTCGCCGCCGAGCACCGGCGGCACGGCGAGCTGCGCGTGGGCGTCGCGCTGCTGCGCTTCGCCGTCCTGCTCTACGCGGTCGCGCTGGCCTGCTACGTGCTGCTGCCGTTCCCCGGTTCCCCGGCCTGCTACGAACCGCAGTGGCAGCCGTTCGCCGCCTTCCGCAGCACCGCGGGGCTGGAGCAGTTCGCGTGCAACATCGCGCTCTTCGTCCCGCTGGGCGCACTGCTCCGGCGCGGCCCAGCAGCGGCGGCGCTGGTCGGCGGGGCCGTCTCGGCGGTCGTCGAGCTGACCCAGCTCACCGGCATGTGGTTCCTGCTCCCCTGCCCGCACCGGGTGTTCGACGTCGACGACGTCCTCGCCAACACTGCCGGGGCCGCCCTCGGCGGGGTGTTCGGGCCGCTGCTGCGCCGCGTGCCCACCACCGCCCGCGACCGACCGGCCGAGCCGCGCCCGGTCAGCGCACCCCGCCGCCTGCTGGGCATGAGCTGCGACCTGCTCCTGCTGTGGTGGCTGGGCGTCGCCTGCGCCCGCGGCGCCGAGGTCGTGCTCTGGCTGACCGGCGCCGAGCCCGACACCTGGTGGGAGGCATCGGCGTTGTGGTTCGCGCCCGCAGTGGTCCTGCTGGGCGCGATGCTGCTCAGCGGCGGCAGCTCGCTCGGCCAGCACGCCGTCTGCCTGCGCGCCCGCGCGCCCACCAGGCCGACCGCCGCCGCGCTGCTGCGCTGGGCGTCCGGCATCGGCGGCTTCGCCGCAGCTCAAGGCATGTGCACGGCGGTGCTCGGCGAGGCGGATGCGACGCTGGGGGTGCTGTGGTGCGCAGTGCACGCTTGCGGCGTGATGCACACCCGAGATCACCGCGGAATCACCGGCCTGGTCTCCGGGTTGGAAGTGATCGACGCCAGACGACGCCAGCGCGCCCCGACCGCGGCCCGCTCGACCTGAGGCAGGATGGACCAGTGCGGCACTTCGACCTAGTGATCATCGGATCCGGCTCCGGCAACTCGATCCTCGACGACCGGTTCTCCGACTGGGACGTCGCCATCGTCGAGAAGGGCATCGGCCCCAACGACGCCTACGGCGGCACCTGCCTGAACGTCGGTTGCATCCCGACGAAGATGTTCGTGCACACCGCCGACGTGGCGAGCTCCCCGGGCAGCGGCGCCAAGCTCGGCGTCGACCTGGAGCTGCGCGACGTGCGCTGGCCGGAGATCCGGGACCGGATCTTCGGCCGGATCGACCCGATCGCCGAGGGCGGTCGCCGCTACCGCGCCGAGGACAACCCGAACGTCACCCTCTACCAGGGGCTGGCCAGGTTCACCGGCGTCAAGCAGCTGACCGTGCAGACCGCGGACGGACCCGAGACGATCACCGCGGACCGGTTCGTGGTGGCCGCGGGCGGGCGTCCGGCGATCCCGGACCTCCCGGGCCTCGACCAGGTCGACCACTACACCAGCGACACCGTGATGCGGCTCGACCGGCTGCCCCGCCGGATGATCATCATGGGCACCGGGTTCGTCGGCGCCGAGTTCGCGCACGTGTTCTCCGCGCTCGGCGTCGAGGTCACCATGATCGGCCGGTCCGGCCGGGTGCTGCGCAGCGAGGACACCGACGTCTCGGCGCGGTTCACCGAGCTCGCCGCCCAGCGCTGGGACCTGCGGCTCAACCGCAAGGAGATCTCCGTCGAGCGCGAGGGCGACCTGGTGCGGCTGCACCTGGAGGGCCCGGAGGGTGCTGAGGTGGTGGAGGCCGAGGCGCTGCTGGTCGCGATCGGCCGGGTGCCCAACGCCGACCTGATCGACGCCGCCGCGGGCGGGCTGGAGCTCACCGACGGCGGCAAGATCAAGGTCGACGCCACCCAGCGGACCTCGGTCGACGGCGTGTGGGCGATGGGCGACATCAGCTCCGACCACGAGCTCAAGCACGTCGCCAACCACGAGATGCGGGTGGTGCAGCACAACCTGCTGCACCCGGAGGCCCCGATCGAGTCCGACCACCGGTTCGTCCCGCACGCGGTGTTCTCCGCCCCGCAGATCGCCTCGGTCGGCCTGACCGAGCAGGAGGCCGAGCGGCGCGGCGTCGAGTACGTCACGTCGACCCAGGACTACGCGGGGATCGCCTACGGCTGGGCGATGGAGGACACCACGGGCTTCGCCAAGCTGCTCGCCGACCCGGACACCGGCCTGCTGCTCGGGGCGCACATCATCGGCCCGCAGGCCCCGACCCTCATCCAGCCGCTGATCCAGGCGATGCAGTTCGGGCTGGACGCCCGCAGCATGGCCCGCGGCCAGTACTGGATCCACCCCGGCATGCCGGAGCTGGTGGAGAACGCCCTGCTCAACCTGCCGCTGCGCTGACGCGCGTCCGGCGGAACCCGCGCAAGACCTGATCGGCCGGACACACCGCCGCCCGCGGTGTGTCCGGCATCATCTTGATCCGTTCCAGACACGGCTGTGTGCTGGAGCGGCAGTTGTGTCCTGGCCCTGGGGGTGCAACCCGTCCTGTAGCGCAGAGAACGAAGGAGTTCGACCAGTGCTTCACGAACGTCTCGAGCCGGTCTACGACAACGTGGTCCAGCGCAACCGCGGCGAAACCGAGTTCCACCAGGCCGTTCGCGAGGTGCTGGAGAGCATCGGGCCGGTCATCGACAAGCACCCCGAGTACGCCGACCAGAAGATCATCGAGCGCATCTGCGAGCCGGAGCGCCAGATCACCTTCCGCGTGCCGTGGGAGGACGACCGCGGCGAGGTGCACATCAACCGCGGGTTCCGGGTGGAGTTCAACAGCGCGCTCGGCCCGTACAAGGGCGGTCTGCGCTTCCACCCGTCGGTGTACCAGGGCATCGTGAAGTTCCTCGGCTTCGAGCAGATCTTCAAGAACGCGCTCACCGGCCTGCCCATCGGCGGCGGCAAGGGCGGCGCGGACTTCGACCCCAAGGGCCGCTCGGACCGCGAGATCATGCGGTTCTGCCAGAGCTTCATGACCGAGCTGCACCGGCACATCGGCGAGTACACCGACGTTCCGGCCGGGGACATCGGCGTCGGCGGCCGCGAGATCGGCTACCTGTTCGGCCAGTACAAGCGGATCACCAACCGCTACGAGTCGGGCGTGCTGACCGGCAAGCACCTGTCCTTCGGCGGCGCCCGCGTGCGCACCGAGGCGACCGGCTACGGCTGCGCCTTCTTCGTGCAGGAGATGCTGGCGGCGCGCGGCGAGTCCTTCGAGGGCAAGCAGGTCGTGGTCTCCGGCTCGGGCAACGTCGCGATCTACACGATGGAGAAGGTGCACCAGCTCGGCGGCACCGTGGTGGCCTGCTCGGACTCCTCCGGCTACGTGCACGACGAGAACGGCATCGACGTCGAGCTGGTCAAGCAGCTCAAGGAGGTCGAGCGGACCCGGATCGCGGCCTACGCCGAGCGCCGGTCGGGTGCGAAGTTCGTCGCGGACCGCAGCGTCTGGGAGGTGCCCTGCCAGGTCGCGATGCCCTCGGCCACCCAGAACGAGCTCGGCGCCGACGACGCGGCAACGCTGATCGCCAACGGCTGCATCGCGGTCGGCGAGGGCGCGAACATGCCCACCACCCCCGAGGCGGTGCGCTCCTTCCAGGAGGCGGGCGTCGCCTTCGGCCCGGGCAAGGCGGCGAACGCGGGCGGGGTGGCGACCTCGGCGCTGGAGATGCAGCAGAACGCGTCCCGCGACAGCTGGAGCTTCGAGTTCACCGAGCAGCGCCTCCAGCAGATCATGAAGGACGTGCACGCCCGCTGCTACGCCACGGCGGAGGAGTACGGCATGCCGGGCAACTACGTGGCCGGAGCCAACATCAACGGCTTCACCAACGTCGCCGACGCCATGCTCCGCCTCGGCCTCATCTGATCCGGGCTCGGACGAACGCGAAGGGCGCCCCCGACCGAAAGCCAGGTCGGGGGCGCCCTTCGTCGAATCCGGCGTCAGACCGTGCGGGGACGTCCGGCAATCACGCCGAAGACCGCCTGGACCGCGACCACCACCAGGAGCACCACCAGCGACGCCGACCACTGGTGGGTCACGTCGTGCAGGACGCCGAACAGGAACGGCCCGAAGGACGCGATCAGGTAGCCGATGCTCTGCGACATCGCCGACAGCGAGCTGGTGTCGGCGGCGTTGGCCGTGCGCAGCGAGATGAGCACCAGGGCCAGCGGGAACGCGCTCATGCCGATGCCGATCGCCAGCGCCCACACCACCGGCATGGTCAGCGGCGCCAGCAGCAGGCCGAGCAGACCGCTGATGGTGAGCACCGCCAGCCCGATGGCCCAGCCCGACTGGCTGCGGGTCTTGGTCACCAGCGGCGGCAGGACCATGTTGATCGGCACGCCGACCAGCAGCAGGAGGCCGAGCAGCATGCCCGCGGTGGTGCCGTCGATCCCGGCGCCCTTGAACACCTCGGGCAGCCAGCCCATCACGACGTAGGCGACCAACGACTGCAGCGCGAAGTACCCGGTGATCACCCACGCCAGCGGGCTGCGCATCAGCGACCGCCGCGGCCCGGTCGAGGCCGTCACCTGCCTCGCCGACGAGCGGCGGGCGGTGGCCGGAACCCACACGCACAGCGCGGCCAGCGCCACCACCGCCCAGGTGGCCAGCGCGAGCCGCCAGCTGCCGGTGGCGGAGTTCAGGTACGGCGTCAGCGCGGAGCCGGTCGAGCCGCCCGCGGCCATCGCCGTCGTGTAGAGCGCGGTCGCCATCCCGACCTTGGTCGGGAACGACTCCTTGACCACCACCGGGATCAGCACGTTGCACATCGCGATCGCCGCGCACACCAGGACCGTGCCGCTGAGCACCGTCCACGGACCGCCGACGGTCCGCAGCAGCATCGCGGCGGTCAGCACCGCCAACGAGACCCCGATGACCTTGTTGATGCCCATCCGCCGCGCCAGCAGCGGAGCACCGATGCCCGCCACGCCGAAGCACAGCGTGGGCACGGACGTCACCACGCTCGCCCAGGTGCTGGAAGCGCCGAGCGAGTCCCGGACCTCACCGAGCACCGACGCCAGGCTGGTGACCGCCGGGCGCATGTTCGCCGCCGCGAGCGCGACACCGGCGAGCAGCAGACCGCCACCGGCGGTCGCGAGGTGCCGGTTCGGGTTGACGGTCTCCGCGGCACCGTCGTTCTCGCGGGCGAGCGCGTCCGGGTGCACATCGGTGGGGAGTCGGGTGGCATCCTGGTCAGCCACATGGTCAGGGACGTGCTGGGTGCGTGACTCGGTGGACATCACGACCTAGTATGTCAAACGTAGGATGTTTGGACGAAAGGACCTGTCAGTGCCTTTGGTCACCGCCAAACGGACCGGGCTGGTCGATCAGGTCATCGCCCAGATCCGCGAACTCGTGACGTCCGGGGAATGGCCGCTGGGCGAGAAGATCCCGCCCGAGGCCGAACTGGTGGCCGCGCTCGGCGTCGGGCGCAACACCGTCCGCGAAGCGGTGCGCGCGCTCTCCCACGCCGGACTGCTGGAGGTCCGGCAGGGCGACGGCACGTTCGTGCGCGCCACCAACGAGATCTCCGGCGCGGTTCGCAAGCTGTGCGGGCAGGAGCTGCGCCAGGTCCTGGAGGTTCGGCGCGCGCTGGAGGTCGAGGGCGCGCGATTGGCCGCGAAGACGCGCACCGAGGACGACCTGCGGGAGATGTCGGCCTGCCTGACCGAGCGCGACGCAGCCGTGCAGAACCGGGACAGCGAATCGGTCGTCACCACCGACACCGAGTTCCACCGGCTCCTGGTCGCGGCCTCGCACAACCCGGTGCTCATCTCGCTCTACGACGGGATCCGCGAAGCGGTGACCTCCAGCGTGGCGACCACCTTCAACCCCGAGATCCCGCCGGAGCAGCACGTCTCGCACACGGCGCTGCTCGCCGCGGTGCGCGACGGCGATCCGCGGCGGGCCGCGGAGGAAGCGGGCGGGTTCCTGGACGAGCTGCTCGCCCAGATGGGTCCTCAGGCCGAGGAATCCGGCCAGTAGTCGGTCCCGACGTCGAAGGCCTCGGCACCGGCCGGGACCACCCAGGATCCCGCGATCAGGCCGGTGGCGAAGCCACCGCCGGACCGGCCCTGCACCGGCAGCAGCTGGACCGACGGCGCGCCGAACCGGGTGATCACGATCTCCTCCCCCGATTCGGCGCGGTCCAGCAGCTCGACCAACCGCTCGCGGGCTTCGTCAACGGAGAACTCGACAGCCATGCCGACGACGTTACCCGCGTCACACCGCGAAGGCCCGCATTCGCCGCGGTCTCAGCCGAAACTGCGGCGCAGCGTCGGGAGCCCGGCGGGGGCTCCCCCGTCGAGCAGCCGCCGCAGGGCGTCGGTGTCCAGGTGCTTCTCCACCAGGTCGCCGAGCAGGTCGAGCTGCCCGGCGCGGATGTCGGCGAACACCGTGTCCCCGGCCGGTTCGAAGCCGTCCCGCCCGGCGCGCCGGGCCGCCCAGCGCAGGAAGGACCGCCGGAAGGCGTCGTTCTCGAACAGCCCGTGCCAGTGCGTGCCGAGCACGGATCCGGCGATGCCGCCCTCCGGCTGCCCGTCGGCGGTGGTGACCAGCGGTTCGAGCTCGCCGCGGCGGACCGGCTGCCCGTGGTGGATCTCGTAGCCGGAGACCGGCTCGCCGAACGCGCGACCGCTGGGCCGCGCCAGGGTCTTGCGGGCCGCGAACTCGATCTCCAGGTCCAGCAGCCCGAGCCCGTCGACCGCCCCCGCACCGGATTCGACCTCGTCGTGGATGCGCCGGGTCAGCATCTGGAAACCGCCGCAGATCCCGGCCACCGGCAGCCCGGCGCGGGCGTGCGCGAGGACCGCGTCGGCCAGCCCGCTGCTGCGCAGCCAGGCCAGGTCCGCCGCGGTCGACTTGGACCCGGGCAGCACCACCAGGTCGGCGTCGGACAGCCGCGAGGGCTCGGTGACGAACCGCACCGCGACGCCCGGCTCCGCGGCCAGCGCTTCGACGTCCGTGGCGTTGGAGATCCGCGGGAGCCGCGGCACCGCGACCCGCAACCACTGGTCGCCCCGGGGCGGCGCGGGCCGCCCGACGACGCCGTCCGCGGCGTAGGAGAGCGAGTCCTCGGCGTCCAGCCACAGCTCCTCGGCCCACGGCAGCACGCCGTGCACCGGACGTCCGGTCAGCTCCCGCAGCTGGTCCAGCCCGGGTTCCAGCAGCGCCGGGTCACCGCGGAACTTGTTGATCACGAACCCGGCGATCAGCGCCTGGTCCGCCGCGTCCAGCAGCGCGAGGGTGCCGAAGAGCTGCGCGAACACGCCGCCGCGGTCGATGTCGCCGACCACCAGCGCCGGAAGTCCGGCGGCCCGCGCCAGCCCCATGTTCGCGATGTCGTTGGCCCGCAGGTTGATCTCGGCGGGCGACCCGGCGCCCTCGCAGATCACGTGGTCGTGCTCGGCCCGCAGCTCTTCCAATGTGGACACCACGGTGTCCAGCAGGGCGGCCTTGCGGGCCCGGTAGGACATCGCGGTCACCTCACCGGCGACCCGCCCGAGCACCACGACCTGCGAACTGCGGTCGCTGCCCGGCTTGAGCAGCACCGGGTTGAACCGCACCGAGGGCTCGAGCCCGCACGCGGCGGCCTGCACCGCCTGGGCCCGCCCGATCTCCCCGCCGTCGGGCGTGACGACGGAGTTGTTGGACATGTTCTGGGCCTTGAACGGAGCCACCCGCGCCCCGCTCCGGGCCAACCACCGGCAGATCCCGGCGGTGACGACGCTCTTCCCGGCATCCGAGGTGGTTCCGGCCACCAACAACGCATTCACGAGAACTTCCTATCCCATCGCCCGAGTTGCTCGCGCAAATTCCGTCGCACACCACATGCCTCCAGCACGCTCCTCTACTCTCTCCGCAACGCCCGGGTACACCGATTTGAGGAACGATGCATCCAGACGATTGGCTGAGCCAGTACGACTCCAAACTGCGGAAGCTCAAGGAGGACACCGACCGCGCGCAGTCCGAGCTCTCGCAGCTCGGTGCCACTGCCACGTCCCGCGACGGGCAGGTGACGGTCCGGGTCAACAGCAGCGGTGTGCTGGAGGACATCCAGTTCGGCCACGGCTTCCAGCACCCCAAGCCCGACCAGGTCGCAGCCTCGATCATGGAGTGCGTCCGCCGGGCCCAGCGGGACGCCGCTGGCCAGATGGTCGACGTCATGCAGCAGTTCGTCGGCGACGGGACGGCGCTGGACTTCGTCAAGAGCAGCCTCCCGCACGGCTACGCCGGGGACGGCACCGATCCGGACGAGACCCCGAAGCGCCCGGCCCCGCCCGCCGACGAGGACGACTACGACAACGGCGGGAGCTTCCTGCGATGAGCGACGACGGCTTCAAGGCCGACGTGCCGGTGATCAAGGAGCACAGCGGCCAGGTCCAGGGCTTCGCCAACCGCGTGAAGACGGCGCACGGCGCGGCCCAGACCACGCTGGACAGCAACGCGTTCGGCATCTTCGGCCAGTTCCTGGCGATGCAGTGCACCGCCCAGGGCGAGCTCACCAAGTCCGCCATCGAAACCGGCGCGAGAGCGCTGGAGGCCATCAAGACGGCGCTGGACGAGACCGCGGCCGAGTACGAGCGGACCGACCAGGAGAACAGCGACTTCATCAAGGGGGTGACCGTTGAGTTCGGAAAGTGACCTCGTCGTCACGGCCGACGAGTCCTCGAAGGAGTCCGAGGCGAAGGGGACGGCCAACCCGGCCAGCGGTGCCGGTGGTGTCGAGAACGTCATCGGCACCGTCCAGTCGATCCAGAACGGCGACTGGGACTCCGCCGGGCTGAACGCGCTCGGCGTCGGCGTCGACGCGGTCGGCCTCGCCGCCGACCCGCTGGCCACCCTGGCCAGCTGGGGAGTCGGGTGGTTGATGGAGAACGTCTCCTTCCTGCGGGAGCCCTTCGACGCGCTGATGGGCAACCCGGACGCCATCAGCGGCATGGCCAGCACCTGGGAGAACATCGGCAAGGAGCTCAAGGCGGTCGGCCAGGAGTACGGCCAGTCCGCGCAGGGCACCACCTCCTGGGAGGGCAAGGCCGGTGACGCCTACCGCACCCTCGGCGCCGACACCGCCAAGACCGTCGACGCGCTCGGCGAGGCGTGCAACGGCATGAAGGCCGCGGTGGACGGCGCCGGTGTCGTGGTCGGCGCGGTGCGCGGCATCGTCCGCGACCTCATCGCCGGGGCCATCGGCGAGATCATCTCCATCGTCCTCAAGTGGGGCCTGGCGGCCGTCGCCACCGCGGGCATCGCGGCGGGCGGGATGATCGCCGAAGCAGTCCAGACCGCGATCACCTGGGCTGGCAAGATCAAGGGCTGGATGGACAAACTCGCCGACGTCCTGAAGAACCTGTCCAACGTCCTGAACAAGCTCGGTTCCGCCGGGCAGTCGCTCAAGACCAAGGTGGACGACTTCTTCAGCGGCCTCGCCAACGCGCCGAGCGCCAGCGTCGTCAACCCCAACGCCCAGAAGGCCGTCACCGGTCAAGGAGTGAAGGAGCTCGGTGAGGGTCTGCAGAGTTCCACGACCGGTCGGCTCAAGGACGCCTGGGCGGGCTTCAAGGCGGGCGGCGCCGAGTACAAGCCTTGGGCGGAAGGCAACCTCTTCCAGAAGCCGACCGTCGACATGGGCCCGGACGGCGGTCGCGCGAAGATGACCTACGAGGTGACCAAGGGCGCGGCCGCGCTGGACGACGGCAAGGACCTCGCGCACGAGAACCAGCAGGAGCAGAAGTAGGTGAGGTCGGTGTGGAGGTCGGACAACCCGGTCGCCCGCGTCCTGCGGGTGCTGATCGGGTTCGGCATCGTCGCGCTGATCGCCTTCACCGCGCTCACGGTGATCTTCTCCTTCCAGCGCAAGACGGAGGCGACGAACGCCACGGCGCGGGTGACCGCGTGCGAGGACACCGGGCCGATCACCCGCCGCGGCTTCGGTCACAACTGGAACTGCACGGCGACCATCCGCGATGACGAGTCCGGCGAGACCTGGACGACCGACATCGACATGAACTTCTTCACCCCGGAGGACATCGGACAGGACAAGCGGCTCTACTGGGGCTACGGCGGCAACCGGATGGTCACCTCGGACTACCGGGTGTACGCCTCCCCGGAGGGGGTTTCCGCGGGCACCTACGCCGTGATCTCAGCGGCGGTCGGGTTCCCGGCGATCATGGCGATGCTCTGGTTCTTCGCCAAGGCTGTCGTGTGGGGGTTCTCCCAGGAAGAGCAGCGGAAGTTCTGGGAGAAGATCCACGGCACGCCGGAACAACGCGCCGCGAAGAAGCAGAAGGAGCTCGAAGAGCGCCAAGCCCGCAAAGCCCGGCTGGCGCGGTACGCCGAGATCAAGGAAGCCCGCCGCAGGGCGAAGGAGGAACGCCGTCGGGCCGGGCGCTAGCGCACCAGGTCCGGCCTGACCTCCGACACTGCCCGGGTGAGCCGCTGCACGGTGGCTTTCCCGGGCAGTTCCAGTTGCGCCTCCGGCGGGTTCGGGCTCTTCAGCAGCACCGCGTGCCGCACGCCGAACGCCCGGTCGGCCGGGTGGAGCACCAGCGCGGCAGGCGTCGGCCTGGAGTTCGGGTCGTCCTTCGCCTTCGGCTTCGGCTCCTGGCCGCGCACCGCGCGCAGCTCGCCCCACGAGATGAAGTCGGTGTCACCGCCGCTGCGCAACCACAGGCCGCGCTCGTCCACCCGGACCTGATGCCCCTTGAACAGCATGAACAGCCCGCCGACCAGCATGATCAGGGCGAACGGCGCGAAGATCGCGGCGAAGACCCAGCCGATCACCGGGTGGTGCCCCTCGGCTGCCACACCGGGCTCGACGGCGTAGAGCACGAACATCCCGTCGAAGGCGCACAGGAACAACGCGCCCGCGAGGAATCCCCAGCCGTACCGGTACCGGACGACCTTCGCCGAACGGCTCGGCGCCCACGTCTCGCTGTGCACGGGCACCGAGCCTAGACGCTTCAGCCGCAGGCGCGACGCCTTCAGCCACGAGGTATGAGCTGCCGCAAGCGCGAAGCGCTCAACCTTCCCTGCACTTCACGGCAGGGTCAGGATCTCGTTGCCGTCCTCGGTGATCAGGATGGTGTGCTCGAACTGGGCCGTCCAGCTCTTGTCCTTGGTGGTGACCGTCCAGCCGTCGTCCCACAGGTCGTACTCGTGGGTGCCGAGGGTGATCATCGGCTCGATGGTGAAGGTCATGCCCGGTTCGAGGATGGTCTGCACCGACGGCTCGTCGTAGTGCAGGATCACCAGCCCGCTGTGGAACGAGCGGCCGATGCCGTGCCCGGTGAAGTCGCGGACCACGCCGTAGCCGAAGCGCTTGGCGTAGGACTCGATGACGCGGCCGATCACGTTGAGCTGGCGGCCCGGCTTGGCGGCCTTGATGCCGCGCATCATCGCCTCGTGGGTGCGCTCGACCAGCAGCCGCGCCTCTTCGGAGACCTCCCCGGCCAGGAACGTCGCGTTGGTGTCGCCGTGCACGCCGCCGACGAAGCCGGTCACGTCGACGTTGACGATGTCGCCGTCCTCGATGACCGTCGAGTCCGGGATGCCGTGGCAGATCACCTCGTTCAGCGAGGTGCAGGAGGACTTCGGGAAACCCCGGTAGCCGAGCGTCGACGGGTACACGCCGTGGTCGCAGAAGAACTCGTGCACGACCGCGTCGACGTGGTCGGTGGTCACGCCGGGCTGCACCGCCTTGCCCGCCTCGACGAGCGCCTGCGCGGCGAGCTTGCCCACGACCCGCATCGCCTCGATGACCTCGGGCGGCTGCACGTCGGGGTCGGTACCGCGCTTGGGAGCCGGCTTGTCGACGTACTCGGGACGCTCGATGTGCGCGGGGACTGGGCGGCGCGGCGTCTGCACGCCTGGTTGCAACGGAGCTCGAACCGGCATGCCCCCCACTCTAACCGCGCCGCCCGGCCGAACTCAGAGCGGTGACGGCGGGTCAGCCGGTCCTCGGCGGTGCGGTCAGTTCGCGCCCGGGGAGGCGGTGGCCAGGCCCGCTTCCTCCGCCGCGGCCAGCAGGGCCGGGTCGTAGGAGAGGTAGGCCACCAGGCCGTCCTTGATCTTGCAGGCCGATGCCAGGTGGACGGCGTCCACCGGCCCCACCTTGGCCTGCAGCTCGCTGGCCGCGTCCAGCACGTCCTGCTTGACCGGCAGGTGGTCGATCTTGGAGATGATGATCGCGGCCAGGTCCACCGCGTGCGGCCCGATCTCGCGGAAGGTCCGCAGCACGTCGACCTTGGACAGCGCGCTGGTGACCCTGGGGTGCTCCCAGCGCTCGCGGACCCACTGGCTCAGCGCCTTGCTCTCCGGCTCGGGGGCGATCAGCTTGATCAGCGCGGAGGAATCGAAGTAGATCAAAACCGCTCCTGTTCACGCCTGCGCAGCAGCCGGTCGGACACGCTCGGGGTGGGCGCTGCGGGCAACGGGTCGGGCAGCTCGCCGCCGTCGCCGGGCACCAGCTCCCCGGCCGCGACGAGCTCGTCGTACAGGGCTTGGTCACGCGTGGGCGGAGCCAGCACTGCGACGGTGCGACCTCGGTCGGTCACCAGGATCGACTCGCCGGCGGCGACCCGCTTCAGGTACCGGCTCGCGTTCTGCCGCAGCTCGCGCACACCGATCCGCTCCATGAGCTACAACGTAGCACAACGATCACCCGCCGCGATCACCCGAACACGTGACGCGATCAGCTCGCCGACAGGAACCGCCGCGCCGCCTCGACCGCCGGGCCCGACGAGCCCGCGTCGGTCACCAGCACCGCGAACGCGACGTCGTCGCGGTATCCGACGAACCAGCCGTGCGAATGGGTGCCGTCGCCGAACTGCGCGGTCCCGGTCTTGCCCCGGACCTCGCCGGACCCGGCCAGCGCGGTCGCGGTGCCCGCGGTGACCACCTCGCGCATCATCTGCCGGAGCTGGTCCAGGGACTGCGGCGACGGCGGCTGCGGGGTGGCGTCGGCCTTGGTCTGCGCGCCCCGGATCAGCGAGGGCACCGGCATCCGCCCGTTCGCGATCGAGGCGGTGACCAGCGCCATGCCGAACGGGCTGGCCAGCACCGTGCCCTGGCCGATGCCGTTCTCCGCCCGCTGCACCGCGGTGTCGGCCGGGGGCACCTTGCCGGTGATCGTCGTCGCGCCCGGCATCTCGAAGTCCACGCCGAGCCCGAGCTGGTGCGCGGAGTCGGTCAGCGCCTGCGCGGGCAGGTCGACCGCCAGCTGCGCGAACGTGGTGTTGCAGGACCGCGCGAACGCCGTGTGCAGCGGCACCCGGCCGAGGTCGAACTCCTTGTCGTTGGGCAACACCCGGCCGTCGAAGGTCTTCTTGGCCGGGCAGTCCACCTGGGTGCCGACGTCGACCTTGCCCGCTTCCAGCCCGGCCGTCGCGGTCACCGTCTTGAACGTCGAACCGGGCGGGTACTGGCCGGACAGCGCCACCGGCCCCTGCGCGTCGGCCGCCGAGTTCTGCGCGACCGCGAGCACCTCGCCGGTGGAGGGCTGCAGGGCCACCAGCATCGACGCCTGCGGGATCTGGTCCACCGCCTGCTCGGCGGCCCGCTGGGTGCGGTCGCCGAGGGTCACCGCGATCGGCTCGACCGGCCGCTCGGCGACGCGGTGCAGCTCGGCCGCCTCGTTCCCGGCCGCGTCCACCACCACGACCCGCCACCCGGCGTTGGCCGCGACCTGCTCGTCGGACTTGCGGGCCACCCCGGCCAGCACCTGCGAGCCGTAGCCGCGCTCGGCGGCGACCAGCCGGGTCTGCGCCGGGAAGCGCACCCCGGGCAGCTCGTAGATCTGCCCCTTGACCTGCTCGTAGTCGCCCTGCCGGAGGGTCACCACCGGGTACGGCTGGCCCGGCGGCGTGCGGCCGACCCCGTCCATGATGGACTGCTGGGTGATCGCCGGTTCGATGGCGCTCAGCGCGTTCGCCAGCGAGCCCGCCACCTTCGGCACGTCACCGGCCTCCTGCGGGCTCAGGCTGACCGTGACCAGCTGCTCGGGGCGCATCACCTCGACGCCGTCGCGGTCGCGCACCGGCGCCGGGTCGGGGCGCTGCTCCCGGAACGCCAGGCTCTGCCCGGCCTGCAGCTGCGGGTGCAGCACGCTCGGCGCCCAGCGGACCTTCCAGCCCTGCTCCCCCTCGGCGAGCTTGAGCTCACCGGGGTAGTTCCAGACCTTGCCCGCGCCGAAGTCCCAGGACATGTCGAACTTCGCCGTCGGCGTGCCCTGCTGGTCCTCGGCGACGTCCCGGACCGTCGCGTGCACGGCCTCCGGGGACATGGCGCGGCGCACCGCCTCCACCGCCTGTCGGGCCTGCTCGGGGTTGTCGGTCTGCGCGGCCGCGCCTGCTGCGTCCCCGGCCGCCACGGCGGTCAGGAAGGACGTCGCGACGTCCTCCTCGGACGGCCCGGTGCTGCACGACGCGAGGGGCACCAGCAGCAGGGCGGCGAGTCCGGCGAAGATCCGGGTGGAAACCATGCCCGCGAGTATGCCGAAACCAGCGGACAGATCCACCCGCCTTTTCCGCCCGGTTCGCCCCCACCTCCCGCGGCCCGCGATTTCCACGGGATCCGCGGATCACCGGCGTGTCGCACCCCGGCACGCCGACCCGCCCCGCAACTTCAATGGAAGTCGGACCCGCGATTTCCATTGAAATCGCATTGCAGGGGCCCGGGCCGGGTCAGAGCAGGACGGTGGCGAAGGAGCCGATCCGGCGGAAGCCGACCTTGCGGTAGGCCAGCCGGGCGGCGACGTTGTAGTCGTTGACGTACAGGCTCGCGGTGCGGCCGAGGCCGCGCACCAGGCGGTCGGCGACCGCGGCGGTGCCCGCCGTGCCCAGGCCGGTGCTGCGGCGGTCCGGGTGCACCCAGACGCCCTGGATCTGGCCGACGGTGCGGGACAGCGCGCCGATCTCGGCCTTGAACACCACCTCGCCGCCCTCGAAGCGGGCGAACGCCCGGCCGCTGGCGATCAGGTCGGCCACCCGCGCCCGGTAGCTGGCCGCGCCGCCGTCGCTGCACGGGTCCACGCCCACCTCCTCGGTGAACATGGCGATCGCCGCGGGCAGGTAGCGCTCCAGCTCGTCCGGGCGGACCTGGCGCACCAGCGGGTCCGGGGCGACGTGCGGCGATTCCGCCAGCACCATCAGCGGCTGCTCGGCGCGGACCTCCCGGGCCGGTCCCCACTGCGCGGCGACCTCGTCCCACAGCGCCAGCACCTGCTCGGTCGGGCCGACCAGCGAGGAGCACACCCGGCGGCGGCGCAGCGCCCGATCGGCGAAGGCGCGCATCGCGTCCGGCCCGCCGCGCAGCGGGATCAGGTTCGCCCCGGAGAAGCACATGCCGGTCAGCTTGCTGCCGTAGCCCCACAGCTCACCGCCGAGGCGCAGCGGGTGGATGCCCGCCTCCTCGACGCGCGCGGCGACCATGCAGGCCGCGACCGGAGCGGAATCCAGCACGGAGCGGACCAGCATCGCGTCCCGCTCCTCCAACAGCCGTGCACCGGCGAGCTTGAGCACCTGCCAAGACTGCCAGAAACGCCTGCCCGGCAACTCCCCCGGCCGGGACGCGCCACACCCGGAGAGCCCGCGCTCACCCATTCGGAGTAGCCCGGTAGGCGGAACCGCCCGGAACCCGATCGCCCGAGCCCGGGACGCAGCCGATCGGCCGCCCCCGAACCGGGGACGGCCGACCTCGCGAACTCAACCGACCGTCACGACCGGAGCGTCACCGTCCGCGGGCTCCATGTCCTCGGCGATCCGCATGGCCTCCTCGATCAGCGTCTCGACGATCTTGTGCTCGGGGACGGTCTTGATGACCTCGCCCTTGACGAAGATCTGCCCCTTGCCGTTGCCGGACGCGACACCCAGGTCCGCCTCGCGGGCCTCGCCCGGCCCGTTGACGACGCAGCCCATCACCGCGACGCGCAGCGGGACCTCCATGCCCTCCAGCCCGGCGGTCACCTCGTCGGCGAGCTTGTAGACGTCGACCTGGGCGCGGCCGCAGGACGGGCAGGAGACGATCTCCAGCTTGCGCGGGCGCAGGTTCAGCGACTGCAGGATCTGCGCGCCGACCTTGATCTCCTCCACCGGCGGCGCGGACAGCGAGACCCGGATGGTGTCGCCGATGCCCTGCCGCAGCAGCGCGCCGAAGGCGACCGCGGACTTGATCGTGCCCTGGAAGGCCGGACCGGCCTCGGTGACGCCGAGGTGCAGCGGGTAGTCGCACTGCTCGGCCAGGATCTCGTAGGCGCGCACCATCACGACCGGGTCGTTGTGCTTCACCGAGATCTTCAGGTCGTGGAAGTCGTGCTCGGCGAACAGGCTCGCCTCCCACAGCGCCGACTCGGCCAGCGCCTCCGGGGTGGCCTTGCCGTACTTCTGCATCAGCCGCGGGTCCAGCGAACCGGCGTTGACGCCGATCCGGATCGGCGTGCCGTGGTCCTTGGCGGCCTGCGCGATCTCCTTGACCTTGTCGTCGAACTTCTTGATGTTGCCCGGGTTGACCCGCACCGCGGCGCACCCGGCCTCGATCGCCGCGAAGACGTACTTCGGCTGGAAGTGGATGTCGGCGATGACGGGGATCTTCGACTTCTGCGCGATCGCGGGCAGCGCCTCGGCGTCGTCCGCGCTGGGGCAGGCCACCCGGACGATGTCGCACCCGGCGGCGGTCAGCTCGGCGATCTGCTGCAGCGTGCTGTTGATGTCCGCGGTGACGGTCGTGGTCATGCTCTGCACGGAGATGGGGAACTCGCTGCCCACTCCGACCGCCCCGACCTGCAACTGCCGGGTCTTGCGCCGTTCCGCGAGCACCGGAGCGGGAGCCGCGGGCATGCCCAGATCGACGGTCATCGAAACCTCTCCACCTCTTCTGGTGTTCTTCGGCGGCTGCCACCGCCCGCGCTCCACGATACCGGCGAGGCTTCATCCGGCTGGACGTCACGGTGGTAGGACGGATCACGTTGGGTGATCGTCTCGGGGGTCAAGGTCGCGTTCAGCGCAATTCCACCCGGTGATCGTCACTCGTTCGCCGAAGCTCCGGAAGCCCCGGCCGAGCGGCCGTCGGCACCGCTGACCCCACTTCTGCCCCACCGCAAGCCGTCACCCGACCGTGCCCAATCCGCCCCGTACCGCCCACGAGCACCAACGCACCCGCGAGCGCGCTGGGACCAGCGCACTCGCGGGCCCGCGCTAGAACAACTTGACCGGGTTCACCACGTCGGCGACCAGGACGAGCAGCGAGTACGCGATGAAGACGAGGCTTATCGCGTAGGCCAGCGGCATGAGGCGGGCCGTGTCGAACGGGCCCGGGTCCGGGCGCCGGACCAGCTTGGCGAAGCCGCGCCGGATCGACTCCCACAGCGCACCGGCGATGTGGCCGCCGTCCAGCGGCAGCAGCGGCAGCATGTTGAACACGAACAGCGAGAGGTTCACCCCGGCCAGCAGGTTGAACATCAGCATGATCCGGCCGTCCACGCTGATCTCGTCCGAGGACAGCACCTCGCCGCCCAGCCGGCTGGCGCCGACGATGCCCACCGGCGAGTCCTGGTGGCGTTCGCCACCGAAGATCGCCGAGACCAGGTCCGGCACCCGCTGCGGCAGCTCGATGACCTTCTGCGCGGTCAGGCTGACGAACCCGCCGATGGTGCTCACCACACCGCCGACGTCCTGCTTGGCCAGCACCTGCGTCGGGCTCAGCCCGAGGAAGCCGACCGTCTCGTACTCGCTGGGCGAGTTCAGCTTCGGCATCTGGTTCTGCATCAGGTTCGGGGTCAGCGTGACCCGCTGGCCGTCGCGCTCGACGACCACCGGCACCGGCCCGGTCGACTGGCGGATGGCCAGCTGCAGGTCGGCCCAGGTGGTGTAGGGCTTGCCGTTGAACTCCACGATCCGGTCGCCGGGCCGGAACCCGGCCTCCGCGGCCGGGGCCTGCTTCGCGCCGGGCGGGCAGACGTCCTTGTTCGGCGCGTCGGCGGGCAGCACGCACTCGCTGACCGAGGCGACCGTGGTGGTCGGGGTGTAGAGGCCGTGGCCCATCAGGATCGCGGCGAAGATGCCGATCGCCAGGATGAGGTTCATCACCGGCCCGGCCATCATCACGACGACCCGCTTCCACGGGCTGCGCTGGTAGAACTGCCGGTGCGCGTCCTCGGGGGTGATCTCCTCGGCCGACATCTGCCGGGCGTCCTCGACCATCGCCCGGAACGGCGAGGAGGAGCGGGTGGTCCCGTACTTCTCGTCCTTCTTCGGCGGGAACATGCCGATCATCCGGATGTAGCCGCCGAACGGGATCAGCTTGACGCCGTACTCGGTCTCCCCCTTCTTGCGGGACCAGATGGTGCGGCCGAAGCCGACCATGTACTGGGTGACCTTGATCCCGAACAGCTTCGCCGCCGCGAGGTGGCCCAGCTCGTGCCACGCGATGGAGAACAGCAGCCCGAAGAAGAAGATCACGATGCCAATGACGACCAGCATCCGCTACTCCGCCTTCCCCGCGGCCACCAGCTCGTTCGCCCTGGTGCGCGCCCAGTCCTCGGCCGCGAAGACCTCGTCCAAGCTCGTCGGCGCGGACCGCCACTGGTCGGCCCCGGCGAGCACATCACCCACAGTCTGCACGATTCCGGTGAAGCCGAGTCGGCCGTCGACGAATGCCGCCAGCGCCTCCTCGTTGGCCGCGTTGTAGATGGCGGGCAGGCATCCGCCGCCGGAACCGGCCGCGCGCGCCAGCTCGATGGCCGGGAACGCCTCGTCGTCGACCGGTTCGAAGGTCCACTCCTGCGCCCGGGAGAAGTCCAGCGCCGAGGCGGCCCCGGGCACCCGGCGCGGCCACTCCAGGCTCATCGCGATCGGGATCCGCATGTTCGGCGGGCTGGCCTGGGCGATCGTGGAGCCGTCCACGTAGGTGACCATCGAGTGCACGATGGACTGCGGGTGCACCGCCACCTCGATGCGGTCGTAGCCGACGCCGAACAGCAGGTGCGCCTCGATCAGCTCCAGGCCCTTGTTCACCAGGGTCGCCGAGTTGATGGTGACCACGTTGCCCATCGACCAGGTCGGGTGCGCCAGCGCCTGCTGCACCGTGACGTCGACCAGCTCGTCGCGCTTGCGGCCGCGGAACGGCCCGCCGGAGGCGGTCAGCACCAGCTTCTCGACCTCCTCGGACCGCCCGCCGAGCAGGCACTGCGCGAGCGCCGAGTGCTCGGAGTCGACCGGCACGATCTGCCCGGGCGCGGCCTGGTCCAGCACCAGCGAACCGCCCGCGATCAGCGATTCCTTGTTCGCCAGCGCCAGCTGGGCGCCGGTGGCCAGCGCGGCCAGGGTGGGCTTGAGGCCGCGGGACCCGTCGACGCCGTTGAGCACCACGTCGGCGGGGGCGGACTCGATGAGCTCGGTCACCGCGTCGGGCCCGGCCAGCAGCCTGGGCAGCGGGAACTCGCCGGCGGCGTAGCCGCGCCGCTGGGCCTCGGCGTAGAGGGCGAGCTGGACGTCCTCGGCGGCGGTGCCCCTGGCCACCGCGACGACCGGGACCTGGAACTCCAGCGCCTGCGCGGCCAGCGTCCGCGGATCGCTGCCGCCCGCGGCCAGGCCTGCGACCCGGAAGCGGTCCGGGTTCTGCCGGATCACGTCCAGCGCCTGGGTGCCGATGGATCCGGTCGAGCCGAGCACCAGGACGGTGCGGGGGCCGGGAGCGCTCTGTTTCGGGGTGTCGGCGTGCATCGTCGCCATTGTCCCCGAAGGAGGTGAGGAGAGGTCGCTCGCGGTGCACAAATCACGATCGGGGGTCACGATCTGGCCATCGGTCGTTGCACGGAGGAGGTCGGCCATGGGAATCATCGGATGGATCGTTCTCGGGCTCATCGTGGGCGCGCTGGCCAAGGCGATCATGCCCGGAAAGGACGGCGGCGGGATCCTCGTCACGATGCTGCTCGGAGTCGTCGGCGCCTTCGTCGGCGGGCTGATCGGCAACTGGATCTTCGGGGTGGGCATCGACCGGTTCTGGTCGCTGAGCACCTGGATCCTGGCCGTCGTGGGTTCGCTGATCGTGCTGGGCGTCTACCGGGCGATCATCGGCCGCAAGTCGGTCACGCGCGGTTGACCGCGCGGCGGGGTGTCGCGGAAGCCGCTTCCGCGACACCCTTTTCGCTGCTCGCGCCGAGACGGGCGGACGCCGCCGCATCGATGGCGTGTGCGAGGATGGGGCGCGTGGATCGCCGGTCGGTGGTTCGCGCTTCGAGCATCATCATCCGGCCCCGCGCGGCCGGGCGTGGCACCAGGAGGGGAACGTGGCGAGCACCGAGCTGGAGAAGAAGCCCAGCCAGGCCATCGACCCGGCCGATGAACCGTCGGTCGAGTGGGGCTGGCACGGCGGTTTCCCGAAGGCGACGCAGGTCGCCGGGTGGTTCTCCGTCTTCGCGTGCCTGATCATGCTGATCGGCAACCACCAGGGCATCCTCAGCGGCGGCGGTCACTTCAAGACCGAGGACGCCTGGCTGATCATCATCGCGGTGGTGCTGGTCATCGGCCTGCTGATCGACCTGCGCCGCAAGAAGACCGCTTGGCGCCGCTGACCCGAGAGCACGAGAACGCCGCCCCGGACTTCCGGAGGCGGCGTTCTTGCGTTCGGGGCTGAACCTTCCGGTCCCGGCGTCCCGTGTTGGTGGTGTCGTGAGTGCACAACCGCGCCCGCGCACTCACGACACCTAATCTTCAGACCGCGATGCCGGTCAGGACCGTGACGTGCTCCTGGGTCAGGTCGAGCATCGCGGCGTGCACGCCCTCGCGGCCGACGCCGGACTCCTTGACGCCGCCGTAGGGCATCTGGTCGGCGCGGAAGCTCGGCACGTCGCCGATGATCACGCCGCCGACCTCCAGCTCCGCCGCGGCGCGGAAGGCCAGCTGCAGGTCGCGGGTGAACACCCCGGCCTGCAGGCCGTAGCGGGAGGCGTTGACCTTCTCGAACGCCTCGTCCACCGAGTCCACCGGCGCGAGCACCAGCAGCGGGCCGAAGACCTCCTCGCAGGAGACCTTCGCGTCCTCCGGGACACCGGTGAGCACGGTCGGCGCGAAGGTGGCGCCCTCGCGGGTGCCGCCGGTGAGCACCTCGGCGCCCGCTTCGACGGCCTCGCCCACCCACGCCTCCAGGCGCGCGGCGGCGTCCTCGTTGATCATCGGGCCGACCTTGGTCGCCGGGTCCTTCGGGTCCCCGGTGACCTGCGCCTCGACCGCCTTCACCACGCGGGCGGCCAGGTCGTCGTAGACGTCGCGGTGGGCGTAGACGCGCTGCACCGAGATGCAGGACTGCCCGGCCTGGTACATCGCGAAGGTCGCGATCCGGTCCGCGGCGAAGTCCAGGTCCGTCCAGGTCGGGTCGACGACCACCGCGGCGTTGCCACCGAGCTCGAGGGTCACGTGCTTGCGCGGCGCGGCGTCGCGGATGCCCCAGCCGACCGGGCCGGACCCGGTGAAGGACACCACCGGCAGCCGCGGGTCGGCGACCAGCTCGGCGGCCTTCTCGTTGCTGGTGGTCAGCACCGACCAGGATCCGGCGGGCAACTCGGTCTCGGCCAGGATCTCGCCCAGCACCAGCGCGGACAGCGGCGTCTTCGGCGCGGGCTTGAGCACGATCGGCGTGCCGACCGCCAGCGCCGGGGCGACCTTGTGCGCGACCAGGTTGAGCGGGAAGTTGAACGGGGCGATGCCGAGCACGGGGCCGCGCGGGACGCGGCGGACCAGCGCCATCCGGCCGGTGCCGCCGGGATCGGTGTCCAGCCGCTGCAGGTCGCCGGAGAACCGCCGGGCCTCCTCCGCGCCCCACCGGAAGGTGGAGACGGCGCGGGCCACCTCGCCGCGGGCCCAGCTGATCGGCTTGCCGTTCTCGGCGGTGATCAGCTGCGCGATCTCCTCGGCCCGCTCCTCGAGCCGCCGGGTCACGTGGTCCAGCGCGGCCGCGCGCACGTGCGCGGGCGTGGTGGCGAACTCGCGGCGCACCGCGTCCGCCGCGGCCACGGCGCGCTCCACGTCGGCGTCGGTGGCGTAGCACGTGGTGGCGACCGGCGTGCCGTCGTAGGGGTGCCGCACCTCGAACGTCGCGTCGTTGGTGACCCGCTCCCCCGCGACCCAGTTCCCGATGACCGATGACATCGGCTGCCTCCTGTCGTATCCGATCCTGCCCAGACGCTACGACCGAACCCGATCGCCCAGCACTGCCAATCCGTCCACCGGCACCGCTGGCGCTGTCCAAACCGTCAGGGCTCGCGGGCGAACGCCGCGCAGCCCGGGCACTCGTCGAGGTACCGGTGGCGGCACTCGACGGTGTGCTGGAGGAAGGTGATCACCGCCCGCCTGCTGGCCACCTCGTCCTCGAGCGCGGCGATCTTCGCCCTGACCACCGCTTGCGCCGCCTCCTTCGTCGGCGCCATGGCGGCGATGACCTCCGGCAGGGAGAGCCCCGCCCGCCGCAGCTTCAGCACCGTGCGGGCCTGCTCCAGGGCCTCGTCGTCGTAAACCCGGTAGCCCTTGCCGTCGCGGCGCGGGGTGAGAGCTCCGACCTGCTCCCAGTGGCGCAGCACGTGCGCCTCGATCCCCAGCTCGGCGGCCACTTCCCCGATCGTCCGCAACGCGACCTTGCCTTCATGCCGACCTGAACCCATAGCGTCCCCAGCATGACCGAAAACCCCCGCACCGCGGACACCTCCCGGATCCTCGTCACCGGCGCGACCGGCAACCTGGGGCGCGAAGTCGTCGACCAGCTCGTCGCACGCGGCGCGCGCGTGCGGTGCCTCCACCGCCGCCCGGCAGCCGCCCGCCCCGGCGTGGAGTCGGTGGTCGGCGACCTGACCGCCCCGGAAGCTCTCCGGGAGGCGCTGACCGGAGTCGACGCCGTCTTCCTGATCTGGCCGCTGCTCGACGCCACCCCGGTCCGCACCGTGCTCCCGGAGCTGATCCGCGCTGCTCCGCGCGTCGTCCACCTCTCGTCGTCGGCCGTCGACGACGACCGCGCCCGGCAGACCGACCCGATCGTCCAAGTGCACGCGGACGTGGAAGCGCTGCTCACCGATGCCGGGTTGCGCCCAGTGGTGCTCCGCTGCGACACGCTGGCCTCCAACGTCCGCGGCTGGACCGCGCAGCTGCGGGCGGGCGATGTGGTGGCCGGGCCGGACATCGCGCGGACACCGGTGGTCGACGAGCGCGACGTCGCGGCAGCTGCGGCGGCCGTCCTGCTCGCCGACGACGACCGCTTCGGCCGCGGACCGCACGTGCTCACCGGTCCGGAGGTGCTCAGCCGCGCCGACCAGGTCGCCCAGCTCGGCGCCGCGCTGGGGCGTCGGCTGCGCTTCGAACCGGTCCCGACCGATCTCGCGCGCTCGCGGATGCTTGCCGACGGTCGTCCCGAAGTGCTGGTGGAGGCGCTGATCGCTGCCGCCGAGCACCGGCCGGAGTCGACCCGCACCACCGACTGCGTGCAGCGGCTCACCGGCCGTCCACCCCGGACGTTCGCGCAGTGGGCCGCCGACCACGCCGCCGAGTTCCGCTGACCGGTGGCGCCCATGCGGCCCGCCGCGGGTTCTCAGACGTCGCCTGGCGAGGACAGCCCGTGTTGGACAACGGGCTCCCGCAGCCAGGCGGCGTCTGAGGTTCCGCTACCGGCGCCGCCGCGCAGAACGAGCCGGGAATTTCGTTCTGTCAGGTGTGGCTGTGCATGACGTGCTTGATGCGGGTGTAGTCCTCGAAGCCGTAGCGGGAGAGGTCCTTGCCGTAGCCCGAGTGCTTGAAGCCGCCGTGCGGCATCTCCGCGACCAGGACCATGTGCGTGTTCACCCACACGCAGCCGAAGTCCAGGTCCGCCGTGCAGCGCTGGGCCCGGCCGTGGTCTCGGGTCCAGACGCTGGAGGCCAGGGCGTAGTCCACGCCGTTGGCCAGGCTGAGGGCCTCCGCCTCGTCGGCGAACGGCTGGACGGTCAGCACCGGGCCGAAGATCTCCTCCTGCACCACCTCGTCGTCCTGGCGGACGCCCGCGAGCACCGTCGGCGCGAAGAAGCAGCCCTCGTCGCCGATCCGCTCGCCGCCGACGAGCACCTGGGCGTGCTCGGGCAGGCGGCCGATGATGCCCTGCACCCGCTCCAGCTGCGCGGCGTTGTTCAGCGGCCCCAGATCGGCGTCCACATCGGACGGTGGTCCGCAGCGCAGGGCGCGGACCTGCTCCACCAGCAGGCGGGTGAACTCCTCGGCGACGGACCGCTCCACCAGCACGCGGGTCGCCGCCGTGCAGTCCTGCCCGGCGTTGAAGGTGCCCGCGGCGGCGATGCCCGCCGCCGCTGCCGCCAGGTCCGCGTCGGCGAACACCAGCGCGGGCGCCTTCCCGCCCAGCTCCAGGTGCACCCGCTTGACGTCCTCGGCCGCGGCCGCGGCGACCTGCCGCCCGGCCCGCGTGGAGCCGGTGATCGACACCATGGCGGCGGCGGAGTTCGCGACCACGGCCTGGCCGGTCTCCCGGTCGCCGCACACCACGTTGAGCACGCCGGGCGGCAGGATCCCGGCCGCCAGCTCGGCCAGCAGCACCGCGGACACCGGCGTGGTGTCGGCGGGCTTGAGCACCACGGTGTTGCCCGCCGCGATCGCCGGGGCGATCTTCCACACCGCCATCAGCAGCGGGTAGTTCCAGGGCGCGACCTGCCCGACCACGCCGACCGGCTCGCGCCGCACGTAGGAGGTGTGCTCGGGCGCGTACTCGGCGGCGGCGGTGCCCTCCAGCACCCGCGCCGCACCGGCGAAGAACCGGATCTGGTCGACGGAGGCCTCGACCTCCTCGCTGCGGGTGGTCGCCACCGGCTTGCCGGTGTTCTCCACCTCGGCCGCGACGAACTCGTCGGCGCGGCGCTCGAGCTCGTCGGCCAGCTGCAGCAGCAGTCGCTGCCGGGTGCCGGGCGTGCTGCGCCGCCACTCCGCGAATGCGCGCCGGGCCGCGGCGTACGCCGCCTCGACGTCCTCAGCGGACGAGAGCGGCGCGGTGCCGAAGACCTTCCCGGTGCAGGGGTCGACCAGTTCGGTGGTGAGCCCGCTGCGGGCGTCCACCGCGCGGCCGTCGATGATGTTGCGGATCTGGCGCATCAGCGGCCTCCGGGCAGGATGCAGAGCAGGTCGTAGAGCACGTGCGCGGCGGCGATGCCGGTGATCTCGGCGTGGTCGTAGGCCGGGGCGACCTCCACCAGGTCCGCGCCGACCACGTTGAGGTCGGCCAACCCCCGAACCACCTCAAGCAGCTCGCGGCTGGACAGCCCACCGGCCTCCGGGGTCCCGGTGCCCGGCGCGAACGCCGGGTCCAGCACGTCGATGTCGATGGACAGGTACACCGGCCGGGAGCCGAGGCGGGCGCGGATGCGCTCGATGATGGTGTCCAGCGGGGTCCGGGCGAACTCGCGGCTGTGCACCGCCGCGAAGCCCATCCGCTCGCTCTCGTCCAGGTCGAGCTTCGAGTACAGCGGGCCGCGCAGCCCGACGTGCATGGAGTGCTCGAAGTCGATCAGGCCCTCCTCGGCGGCGCGGCGGAACGGGGTCCCGTGCGTGTAGGGCGCGCCGAAGTAGGTGTCCCAGGTGTCCAGGTGCGCGTCGAAGTGCAGCACCGCGATCGGCCCGTGCCGCTCGTGCTGCACCCGCAGCAGCGGCAGCGCGATGGTGTGGTCGCCGCCGATGGTCAGCAGCGTGCGGCGGGTGCCGGACAGCTCGCGGGCGCTGCTCTCGATGGTGCTGATGGCCTCGTCGATGTCGAACGGGTTCACCCCGACGTCACCGGCGTCGGCGACCTGCCGCGCGGCGAACGGTTCGGCGTCCATCGCCGGGTTGTACGGCCGCAGCAGCCGGGAGCTCTGCCGCACGTGGTTGGGGCCGAACCGGGCGCCGGGCCGGTAGCTGACGCCGGTGTCGAAGGGCACGCCCCAGAGCAGCACGTCGGCGTCCGGCACGTCGGCGAGCCGGGGCAGCCGCGCGAACGTGGTGTCCCCGCCGTAGCGCGGGACGCGCGTGGCGTCGACCGGACCGATCGGGTGGTTCATGCTCGTTCCTCCACTACCTCGTGAGTGCGAACACCGGCTCCAGGCGGCTTTCGCACTCACGACCTCACTGCTCGGCCGCCAGGATCTCCGCGGCCGTGCGCTTTCCGGATTCGATCGCACCGTCGATGAAGGCCCGCCAGCGGCGCGCGGTGTGCGAACCGCTGAAGTGCACCCGGCCCTCGGCCCGGCCCACGCACAGCTCGTACTTGGCGAACTGCCCGGCGCGGAACGTCGCCCAGGTGCCCTTGGAGTACTCGTCGTGCACCCAGGCGTGCGAGTGCGCGTCGAGGACCTCGGCTTCCGGCGCGAACTCCCGCACCGCGCGCTGCACGTCGGCGAGGTCGTCGGCGTCCACGCGGTCGTGCTCCGGGGCGAAGCAGACCAGCACCACACCGCGGTCGGTGGTCTTCATCGCGCCGACGTAGTCGAAGCTGGTCCCCCAGCCGAAACCGCTGATGTCCTCCGGCACGTTGCGCGCCAGCGCCCAGATCTTCTGGCCCTGACCGGCGTGGTTCTCCCGGGAGATCGCCAGCTTGTCGGCGGGCAGCGCCGGGGAGAACTCGATGTCCTGCCACACGCCGACCGGCGTCGTCATGACCACGCGGTCCGCGCGCACCACCCCGCCGTCGCAGGTGACGGTGACGCCCTCGTCGTCGGACTCGACCTTGCGCACCGGGCTGGACAGCCGCAGCTCCGCACCGCCGTCGTCGCGGATCGCCCGCGCCAGCGACGCGGTGCCGTCGACGAAGGTGAAGCCCAGCACGCTGGCCTGCACCATGCCCCACAGCGAACTGTCCATCGAGGAGCACCAGCGCAGGATGTCCAGCGCCGACCCGGTGTCCTCGCTGGCGTTGGCGCAGCCGCAGAACCAGGACATCATCAGTTCCTTGGCGTTGCCGGTCAGCCCGGCGTTCTCGGCCCACTGCCGGATCGGCACGTCCAGGTCGGCGACGTCCTGCTCGGACAGCGGCCGCGTCGGGTCGAACCGGGACGCGTCGGTGATCAGCGCCCGCACCGCGTGCTCCAGCTGCTCGTACTCCTGCGGCGGCACCGGCAGCAGGGTGTCCAGCACCTGGCCGCGGTCGGACCAGGTCATCCGGGCGGGCAGCTCGCTGTCCTCGACGGCGATGCCGTAGCGCTGCACCTCGGCCCACACGTGCGTCTGCTGCGGGACGATCCAGGTGCCGCCCATCTCCAGCCCGACGCCGTCGAAGACGTCCGGCTGGTACCAGGTGGAGCCGCCGATCCGGTCCCGCGCCTCCAGGACCAGCACGTCCTTGCCCGCTTCGCGCAGGTCGCGCGCGGCGGTGAGCCCGGCGAAACCGGCACCGATGACGACCACGTCGTAACGATCCATTGCACTTCCTCGTTCGTAGCTCGACAGATCAGACGTTCGCGGTTGCCCGCACGTCGGGTTCGGCGGGCACCGGCTGCGGACTGCCGATGCCCAGCAGCAGGTAGCTCGCGGCGGTGGCCGCGGCGGCCAGCACGAAGCTCAGGTCGATGCCGCCGGTCAGCGCCAGCAGCGGCCCCTTGTACAGCGCGGTGTCCACCGCCAGCAGCCCGACCAGCGAGCCGATCGCCCAGGCCGCCGCGGCGCGCAGGTTCCAGCCTCCCGAGTACCAGTAGATGCCGCCCCGCGAGCGCCGGTTGTAGACCTGCAGCGCGTCCGGGTCGTAAGCGCCCCGGCACCGCGCGAAGCCGATCAGGGTGATCACCGCCCACGGCGTGCCGACCGCGGTGAGCAGCAGCACGAACGCGGTCACCGCGTCCTGGGCGTCCCAGACGAAGTAGCCGAGGAACACCAGCACCGTGGAGATCGCGGAGGTCAGGACGGTCGCCTTGACCCGCGACAGCGGCGGCACGATCGCGTCCAGGTCCAGGCCCATGCTGTAGATCAGCACCCCGGCGTTGCCGATGGTGCCGAACACGCCGTTGAGCAGCAGCGGCAGCAGGAACCACAGCGGTGCGGCGGCGACGAGGGAACCGACGTAGTCGTCGGCGGCGCGGGAGGCGAAGGCGGTGAACGTGCCGAACAGCTGCGGGATCAGCAGGCCGAGCAGCATCCCGGCGCAGGTCGCGCCGAACACCGTGCCCGCGGAGTGGCGGCGCGGCGAGACGTAGCGGCTGTAGTCGCCGAGCAGCGTGATGAACGCCATCGGACCGCTGAGCCCGGCGGCCACCACGGACAGCGCCCAGGTCGGCCAGAAGTCGCCGAGCAGGTAGCCGGAGTCGGTGACCGGGCTGGTCTGGAACTGGTCGGCGTAGGCGAACAGCCCGACCGCCATCAGCAGCACGGTGCCCAGCGCGACCCACTTGCTCAGCCTGGTCAGCAGCTGGTAGCCGAAGATCGCGACCAGCACCGACAGCACGGCCAGCACCGCGTAGGTGATGCTGTGGCTGACCCCGTCGTCGGGCAGCCCGAACATCCGGTGCAGCGGGCCGACCACGGCCGCCCCGCCGGTCCACACCGTCAGCGCCGCGTAGCCCAGCGACAGCAGCAGGCCGATGACCGAGCCGATCAACCGCCCGCGCACCCCGAAGTGGCCGCCGCTGCTGGTGGACAGGTTGGTGCCGGTGCGGAAGGACACCAGCGCCAGCGGCGCGACCAGCAGGGTGCCCAGCAGCGTCCCGACGATCATCGAGGTCACGGCGGGCCAGAACTCCAGGCCGAACGAGGCGGGCAGCCAGCCGAAGATGACCACCCCGAGGCAGAGGTTCGAGCCGAGCAGGATTCCGGCGATGTCGCGGGGCCGACCGGTGCGGTCGGCGTCGGGGATGGTGTCCACGCCGTGCGTCTCGATGCTGACGGGCGCGGCCGGTCTGGGGTCCGAGGGCATTCGCAGCGGTCCCGCCTCTCCGGAATTCTCAGTGGTGGTCGCGTCCGGGATCGAGCGCACGTTTCGCGGTTTCTCGTGGCTGGGTTGCATCACGGTCCCCTGAGGTGCGGTTGAGCAGGACTCCGGTTGGCACAAGGGGTGTCATTCGTCGACCTCCGGAAACGGATCCGGTGGCCGCGCGGCACCGGAACACAGCGTGGCCCCGGTCACCCGTCGGAGGTAGTCACCGATCCTCCGAAGTCCCCCACCCCCGTTGGACGATCGCACAACGCCCCAAGATGATCGTCCGACACACGATTTCCAGGAGGTTTTCCAACCTCGTTCTGCGTGGCGGTGCCGGTAGCGGAACCTCAGCACCCGCCTGGACTCCAGGCGCCCTGCCTTATGCGTGCCAGGTCCCCCTCCGCGGCTGCGGTCCACAGACGAATGAACAAGTTCAATGGAAATCGGACGTCCGATTTCCATTGAAATCGCGGAGATCCCGACACCCCGTCGGCATGTCGGCGCACGACACGCCGTTCGACCGCAGTTTCAATTGAAACCGCGGGGAGGTCAGGACTGGCGGAGGGCGCGGAGGGCGAGGAAGAGGTCCACGCGGTCCGCCGTGCTGGAGAGGCTGCGGCCGGTCAGCTCCTCGACCCGGCTCATGCGGTGGCGCAGGGTGTTGATGTGCACGTGGAGGCGCTGCGCCGCCTCCTGCCACCGACCGCCCGCGTCGAGGTAGACCGCCAGGGACGGCAGCAGGTCGCTGCCGCGGCGTTCGTCGTGGTCGAGCACCGGGCCGAGCAGCGTCCGGGAGGTCGCCGCCAGCAGTTCCGGGTCCTGCGCCGAGAGCAGCAGCGCCGGACTGCTCAGCTGCTCGTGCGTCATCCAGCCGCGCTCGCTGCGCGAGGACACCGCTTCCGCGGCGTGCGCCGCCTGCAGCAGGCTCACCCGCAGCTCCGAGGCGGTGCCCGGCTTGCCGACGCCGACGTGCACGCCGGCCATCGCGTCGTGGATCCGCCGCGCCAGCTCCACCGCGCTGTCCGGCACCCGCGCGAACGCGACGACGTCGCTGCCGCGCTGCGCCGCCACGCCGTCGGTGCCCAGCAGGTCACCCAGCCGCAGCGCCACGGCGTCCGGGTTCGCGGTCCGCACCACGACCGCGGCGAGCGGACCGTCCGGCGGCAGCCCGAGCGAGTGCAGCCGGGTGCGGATGGTGTCGATCCCGACCGCTCCGCTGTGGACCCATTCGAACAGCTCCCACGCGTAGCGCAGCTCCGTCGCGCGGACCGCCCGGGTGCGCTCGATCTCCAGCGCGATGAACGGCATCGCCTGCACCACGGCGGCCTGCTGCTCCACGTCGAGCTCGTCCGTCGGCCGGGGCAGCAGCAGCTCCGCCTCCGCCAGGCCCTCGCCCACCAGCGGCAACGGGTGGTTCGGCGTCGGCACCTCACCGGCCACCAGGCCGCCCGCGACGCGCACCGCCACCGGCTCGCCGAGCTGCCTGGCCAGCGTGCTGACCACGGTCCCGACGCCCCGGTCGACCCGCAGCGCGGCCACGATCGCGTCGTGCTGCGCGAGGTGGCGGCGCAGCGGGCGCTCCCACTCCGCCCGCTTGGTGTTGACGAAGGCCTCCACGATCTGCAGGAACGCGACCTCGACGGGCACCACGAAGCAGGTCAGCCCGCGATCGCGCGCGGCGGCCACGAACTCCTCCGGCACCTCGGACTCCGGCGGCACCAGGCCGAACCCGACGGCGGCGACGTCGGCGGCGACGAGATCGGCCACGAAGGCCTCCGCGGTGATCCCGGCGGTGCGCCACACCCCGGCGGTGAGCACCACCTCGCCGCCGCGCAGGAACCGCCCCGGCGCCTGGATCTCGATGGTGTGCACCCAGCGGATCGGCCGGTCCACCCGGCCGCGCACCCGCACCTGCAGGTCGAGTCCCGGCAGGTTCAGCAGATCTTCGACGAGCACCGCAGCACCTCCGTCACGTGCCGAGCACTTGCAGGGCCAGCCACAGCTCCGCGCGCACCCCGGGCTGGTCGAGGCTCCGGCCGAGCAGCTCCTCGACCTTGTGCACGCGGTTGCGCAGGGTGTGCCGGTGCACGCCCAGCCGGTTCGCCGCCGGATCCCACTGCCCGTGGTGCGCCAGCCAAGCGTGCAACGACCTCAGGAGCACCTCCTGGTCCCGCAGCGGCGCGAGCACGGCCTCGGCGAAGGCCTGCGCGTCGCCCTCGGGCACCAGGTCGAGCAACCCGCGCCCGGCGAGATCGGCGAACCGCACCGCCGCATCGCCGCGCTTGGCCACCTGCGCCGCCTGCTCGGCCTGCCGCAGCCCCTCGGCCAGCTCGGCCGCGGTGCTCGGTTCGGACACGCCGACGGCGAGTCCGGGCTGACCGGTGAGCCAGTCCAGCGCATCATCGCCCACCAGCCCCACCACCGCGTCGCCGCGCTCGGCCAGGTAGGCGGGCGCGCTCGGCTGGTCGGCGACCAACCTGGCCAGCAGCTCGTCCCGGTCGCGCGCCCCCAGCAGCACGACCACCCGGAACGGCTCCGGCGGGAGTTCGGCGTGCAGATCGCCGAGCACGTCCTGCACCGGCTCGCCGCGAAGCATCAGCTCCAGGAATCCCGCCCGCAGCCGCCGCCGCGCCGCCCCCAGCGCCTCGACCTGCTCCAGGGCGAGCGTCAGCAGCGAAGCAGCCGAGTTGATCACGTGGTGGTCGGCGGTGCCGAACGGCCCGCTCCGGCCCACGACCAGGAACCCCCGCGCCCGGCCGCCCAGCGCCTGCATGCTCACTTCCTGGTCGCCGAGCGAGAAACCGGCCGCGGCCAGTCCCCGCTTCGCGCGCATCTTGTCCACTTCGGACGACAGCGCCCCCAGCCGGGACCCGGCCGCGACCGGCGCGCTGTGCAGCAGCCGACCGCCGGAGTCCAGCAGCAGCACCCACGCGTCGAGCAGCCGGGCGAGCTTGCGCACCAAGGCGTTGACGCCGTTGGTCGTGCCCGCCGCCTGCGCGAGTTCGTGCTGGGCGCGGCTCGTGCGCCGCAGGCTCGCGTACTCGTCGGCGGCGACGGCGTGCGAAACCGCTTTGCTGATCGCGATGAACGGGGTCGGCCGGGGCACTTCGAGCAGCGGCAGCCCGGCGCGCTCGGCGGCGGTCACCAGCTCGGCGGGCACCGCCCGGTGGCTCAGCCCGACGCCGAACCCCAGCCCCGCGGCCCCCACCGAGGTCAGCCGCTCGACCAGCTCCGCGCAGTCCGCCGCGCGCAGCGCCAGGCCCGTGGTGAGCAGCAGCTCGCCGCCCTCCAGGAACGGCGCCGGGTCGGCCAGCTCGCTGGTGTGCACCCAGGCGATCGGCCGGTCCAGCGCCCGCTCCCCGGCCCGCGCGGTCAGGCCCAGCTCGCTGTCCGCGACCAGGTCGCGCAACGTCAGCGGCACCGGCCACCTCCTGACATTGTGTCCAACACCAGCACCCGAGTTAACCAGATCGTCACCTGTTCGGATCGGCGCCTCCCGCCGAGTCTGGTCCCAGTACGACACCACCAGGAGGCCCCGTGACCACCACCCAGGCGCGCGTCCTGCGCACCGAGATCCCCGGACCGAACTCCCGCGAGCTGCAGCGCCGCCGCGACGCGACGGTGGCCGCGGGCGTGGCCAGCGTGCTGCCGGTCTACATCACCGAGGCCTCCGGCGGCGTGCTGCAGGACGTCGACGGGAACTCGCTGATCGACCTGGGCTCGGGCATCGCGGTCACCAACGTGGGCAACGCCGCGCCGGAGGTCGTCGAACCGGTGCGCCGCCAGGTCGCCGAGTTCACCCACACCTGCTTCATGGTGACGCCCTACGAGAACTACCTGCAGGTCTGCGAGGAGCTCGCCGCGCTGACCCCCGGCGACCACGAGAAGCGCAGCGCGCTGTTCAACTCCGGCGCCGAAGCGGTGGAGAACGCGGTCAAGATCGCGCGCCGCGCCACCGGCCGCCCGGCGGTGGTGGCCTTCGACCACGCCTACCACGGCCGCACCAACCTGACCATGGCGCTGACCGCGAAGTCCGTACCGTACAAGCACGGTTTCGGCCCGTTCGCCCCGGAGATCTACCGGGTGCCGATGTCCTACCCGGCGCGCGACGGCCGCCCCGGCGAGCAGGTCGCGCGGGAGGCGGTCGAGCGGATCGAGAAGCAGCTCGGCGCCGACCAGGTCGCCGCGGTGCTGATCGAGCCGATCCAGGGCGAGGGCGGGTTCATCGAGCCCGCACCGGGCTTCCTGCCCGCGATCGCGCAGTGGTGCCGCGACAACGGCGTGCTGTTCGTCGCCGACGAGATCCAGACCGGTTTCTGCCGGACCGGCGCGTGGTTCGCCTGCGACCACGAGAACGTGGTGCCGGACCTGATCACGACCGCCAAGGGCATCGCGGGCGGCCTGCCGCTGGCGGCGGTCACCGGCCGCGCGGACCTGATGGACGCCATGCCGCCGAGCAGCCTGGGCGGCACCTACGGCGGCAACCCGATCGCCTGCGCGGGCGCGCTCGGCGCGATCCGCGCGATGCGCGAGCAGGACCTGGCCGCCGCCGCGCGCGCCATCGGCGACCTGGCGCTCCCCCGCCTGCGCGCGCTCGCCGAGGACACCGACGCGATCCTCGACGTGCGCGGCCGCGGCGCGATGATCGGCATCGAGTTCGTCAAGCCGGGCACCACCGAACCGGACCCGGAGACGACGGCGCGCATCGCCAAGGCCTGCCACGCGCAGGGCGTCGTGATCCTCACCTGCGGCACCTACGGCAACGTGATCCGCCTGCTCCCACCCCTGGTGATCGACCACGCCCTCCTGTCGGAAGGCCTGACGGTCCTGGAAGAAGCGATCCGCGAGCACGCGCGGTGACGAGCCGGGCCGCGGGCGCTCCTGCCGGGCACCCGCGCCCGCGGCCCACCCCCGCAGGTGCACAACCACACCAGCATGTGACACACATCGTCTACTCGTGACACTAATCTCAAATCAGGTCACCTCCGAGGACGTCCGACCTTGCCACGTCCCCATTAGTCATCCATGCTGACGGTATGGCGTTGGCTGACGAACGTGGAGCACGCACCGAAATCACGGCCAACGGGCAGGGCCGTGTGACGATTCCCGCTTCGATCAGGCGGGCTGCCGGGATCGAACCAGGCACGCCACTCGCGGTCTACGTGGAAGACGGTCGGGTGGTCATCGAAACGCGCGAACAACTCGGCGAGCGCATCCGGCGCGACGTCGCAGCGGCTTGGCGGGGCAGCGGGTCCGTCGTGGACGAGCTGATCGACGACCGCCGTGCAGCGGCCGCCGCCGAGGCCGACGAAGCCGCTGGAGGTCACCGTTGACCACAGTGCTGGACACGTCGGCAATCCTGGCTTGGCTGCGGGACGAGACCGGGGCGAACACGGTGAACGCGGTGATCAGCAGTGCGACGATGTCGACGGTGAATTGGTCGGAGCTCGCCCAGAAGCTGACTCAGCACGGGGCGGATGCCGGACGCACATGCGACCGGCTCCGCACGCTCGGGCTGGCAGTTGAACCGTTCACCACCGAAGACGCGGTGCGAGCTGGCGAGCTGTGGGCACGCACAAGGTCGGCCGGGTCGTCCCTCGGAGATCGCGCCTGCCTGGCGTTGGCCATCCGGCTCGACGCCCCGGTGCTCACCGCCGACAAAGCGTGGCAGGACATCGAGGCCGAGGTATCCATCGAGCTGCTGCGCTGAGTGCGGCCGCGGAGACCCGGAACTCACCCCACGGGCGCGTGACGGAGCTTGATCCGCGCGCCGCGTCCGGACCAGCATGTCGGCCGTGAGGAACGCGGAGTGCACCGAGATCACCGCCGACGGGGAGATGCGCATCACCCTGCCCCGGGCGATCATGCGGGCGGCTGGCATCGAGCCCGGGATGCCGCTGGTCGCCTACGAGGAGGACGGGCAGATCGTGGTCGAGATGCGGCCCGCGGCCTGGCACGGCGGGTCGGTCGACGAGGAGCTGTTCGGGAAGCGCCTGGTCGCGGGCGAACGGGCCTGAGCCGCGCAGCCGGTGCGCGCCACTCGGGGGGCGGTTCGCGACGCGCACCGGCCGGGCGCGGACCTCCGTCCACTTCGGACGTCGGTCCGGCAGTGCGCGGGCCGCAGGACCTCACCGGGTGCTGCCCCGCACACCGTCGCCGCGGTCACGGCGAGGTCGCACCCGCTCCGGCCACCAGCGGCAGCAGGATCATGGGGCACCGATCACCCGGAAGTCACCGTTGTGTTCATTTCGTTCACAGCAACCGCGGGCCCCGCGTGAGCGACGAACTCACTCCTCGGCGGCGAGCTGACCGCAGGCCGCGGCGATCTCCTGGCCCCGGGTGTCGCGGACCGTGCAGGGCACGCCCGCTTCGCGGACGCGGCGGACGAACTCGCGCTCCACCGGCTTCGGGCTGGCGTCCCACTTGCTGCCCGGGGTCGGGTTCAGCGGGATCAGGTTCACGTGCGCGTACTGGCCGAGGTGCCGGTGCAGCAGCTTGCCCAGCAGGTCCGCGCGCCACTGCTGGTCGTTGACGTCGCGGATCAGCGCGTACTCGATCGACACGCGGCGCCCGGTGTGGTCGGCGTAGCCGCGCGCGGCCTCCAGGACCTCGGCGACCTTCCAGCGGTTGTTCACCGGGACCAGCGTGTCGCGCAGCTCGTCGTCCGGGGTGTGCAGCGACACCGCCAGCGTCACGTGCAGGTTCTCCGCGGTCATCTTCTTGATCGCCGGGACGAGACCCACCGTCGACACGGTCACCGAGCGCTGCGAGAGGCCCAGGCCCTCCGGCGCCGGGTCGCAGATGCGGTGCACCGCGTTGATCACCCGGCGGTAGTTCGCTAGCGGCTCGCCCATGCCCATGAACACCACGTTGGACAGCCGCCCGGCACCGCCGGGGACCTCGCCGTCGCGCATCGCCGCAGCAGCCGAGCGCACCTGGTCGACGATCTCCGCGGTCGACAGGTTGCGCTGCAGGCCGCCCTGGCCGGTGGCGCAGAACGGGCAGGCCATGCCGCAGCCCGCCTGGCTGGAGATGCAGACCGTGGCGCGGTCCGGGTAGCGCATCAGCACGCTCTCCAGCAGCGTGCCGTCGTGCGCGCGCCAGAGCGTCTTGCGGGTCGTGCCCTCGTCGGTGACGAGGTTGCGGACCTCGGTGAGCAGCGGCGGCAGCAGGCTCTCGCCGAGCTTGGCGCGGCTGGCGGCCGGGATGTCGGTCATCGACTCGACGTCGGCGTTGAGCCGCCCGAAGTAGTGGTGCGCCAGCTGCTTGGCGCGGAACGGCTTCTCCCCCAGCTCGACGACGGCGGCCTTCCGTTCGTCGGCGGAGAGGTCGGCGAGGTGCCGCGGGGGCATGCCGCGGCGCGGGGCGTCGAAGACGAGTGGCAGGGAAGTCGCAGACATAGCGCCGCCCATCTTCCCACGCCCGGAGACGACCTTGGTGGCGGCCGTCGCTCGCGGTACAGTTTTCGGCGTGGCGAAAACCCGGTCCGCACGCTTCCGAAACACATCTCTCGTCGCAGCGGAGCTCCTGCTGCTCACCGCGGCCTGCGGAACCGGGTTCAGCCAGCCCGACGACGAGCGCAAGCAGGTGGTCACCACGTTCACCGTGATCGCCGACATGGCCCGCAACGTCGCCGGTGACGCGATCGCGGTGGAGTCGATCACCAAGCCGGGCACCGAGATCCACGAGTACGAGCCGACCCCCAGCGACATGCTCAAGGCGGCCAAGGCCGATCTGGTCCTGGACAACGGGCTCGGCCTGGAGCGCTGGTTCGACAAGTTCGTGCAGCGCAGCGAGGCCGAGCACGTGACGCTCACCAGCGGCATCGAGCCGATCGCCATCCGCGGCGGCGAGTACCGGGGCAAGGCGAATCCGCACGCCTGGATGTCGCCGCGCACCGCGATGACCTACGTCGCCAACATCCGCGACGCGTTCATCCGCCTCGACCCGGCGCACGCCGCGACCTTCCGCGCCAACGCCGACGCTTACCAGCAGCGGCTCGCCGAGATCGACCGCTACCTGCACCAGGAGCTGGCGAGCCTGCCCGACGAGCACCGCGCGCTGGTCACCTGCGAGGGCGCGTTCTCCTACCTGGCCCGCGACGCGGGGCTGCGCGAGGCGTACCTGTGGCCGGTGAACAGCGATGCGGAGGGCACGCCGCAGCAGATCAAGGCGACCACCGAGTTCGTCCGGGAGAACGGAGTCCCCACCGTGTTCTGCGAATCCACCGTCAACGACAAGGCCCAGCAGCAGGTCGCGCGGGAGACCGGTGCGCGGCTGGGCGACAAGCTCTACGTCGACTCGCTGTCCGGTCCGGACGGCCCGGTGCCGACGTACCTGGACCTGCTGCGCCACGACGCCGAGGCGATCGTCGCCGGACTGCGGGGTGCCCGGTGACCCTCGCGATCAGCGCGCACCGCGTGACCGTCCACTACGGCGAGACGCTGGCGCTCGACGACGTGTCGGTGGACATCGGCCCGGGGCGGATCTGCGGCCTGCTGGGCATGAACGGCTCCGGCAAGTCGACGCTGTTCAAGGCGCTGATGGGCCTGGTCCGCCCGGACTCCGGCGACATCCGGCTGCTCGGCCGCGACCAGCGGCAGGCGCGGCGGGACGGGCTGATCGCGTACGTGCCGCAGTCCGAGGCCGTCGACTGGACGTTCCCGGTGACCGTGGGCGACGTGGTCATGATGGGCCGCTACGGCCACCTCGGCCTCACCCGGCACCCCAAGCAGAAGGACAAGGCCGCGGTGCGCGCCGCGCTGGAGCGGGTCGGGCTCACCGAGCTGGCCGGAAACCCGATCGGCGCCCTGTCCGGTGGCCAGCGCAAGCGCGCGTTCGTCGCGCGCGGCATCGCGCAGGAGGCGCAGCTGCTGTTCCTCGACGAACCGTTCGCCGGGGTGGACAAGAAGTCCGAGGCGACCATCAGCGACCTGCTGCGCGAGCTGCGCTCCGAGGGACGCACGGTGGTGATCTCCACCCACGACCTGGCCAGCGTCCCGGCGCTGTGCGACGAGGCGGTGCTGCTCCAGCAGCGGGTGATCGCGCACGGCCCGCTCGACGAGGTGCTGTCCCCGGAGACCCTCGCCCGCACCTTCGGCGTCGAAACCGCCGTGGAGCCCTCATGACCGCCCCACCGACCTCCGGCAGTCCGCCCGCGCGCGAATCCGGCGGACGGCGAGACCACCTGACATCGCAGTGCGACGAACTCCGGGAGACAAGGTGAACGACATCCTCCAGTGGCTCGTCGAACCGGTGCAGTTCGGCTTCATGCAGCGCGCGCTGCTGGTCAGCCTGGCCGCCGGGCTGGTCTGCGCCGTGCTGTCCTGCTGGATCACGCTGATCGGCTGGTCCCTGCTCGGCGACGCCGTCTCGCACGCGGTGCTGCCCGGCGTGGTGCTCGCCTACGTGCTGGCGCTGCCGTTCTCCCTCGGCGCGTTCCTGTTCGGCACCCTCGCCGTCGGGTTGATCGCCGGGGTCCGCAGCACCACCCGGTTGAAGGGCGACGCCGCGATCGGCGTGGTGTTCACCGGCCTGTTCGCGCTGGGACTGGTGCTGGTCTCGCGCATCCCGAGCCAGGTGGACCTCAACCACATCCTGTTCGGCAACGTCCTCGGCGTCACCGACTCCGACATCGTGCAGGTGCTGGTGATCGCCGCGGTCGTGCTGGCGGTGGCCCTGATCAAGCGCCGCGACCTCACGCTCTACGCCTTCGACCCGACCCACGCGCACGCGATCGGCCTCAACCCGCGGCGGATCGGCGCGCTGCTGCTGACGATGCTGGCGCTGACCGTCGTCGTGGCGCTGCAGGCCGTCGGCGTCATCCTGGTCACCGCGATGCTGATCACCCCGGGCGCCACGGCCTTCCTGCTGACCAAGCGCTTCCCGAAGATGCTCGCGGTGGCGGCCGCGCTGTCGGTGTTCAGCAGCGTCCTGGGCACCTACCTGAGCTTCCACCTGGACACCTCGACCGGCGGCATGATCGTGGTCTGCCAGACGGTCGTGTTCGGGCTGGTCTACCTGGGAGCGCCGGAGCAGGGCCTGATCGCGCGGGCGGTGCGCCGCCGCGCCGGTGAGCGCCCCGCGGTCGGCGTCTGACCAGCGACGCCGCGCGAACCACCTTCGGGAACGCACCTCGGCCGCCCGTATCGTGAAAGCATGACGAGTATGGCCGAGCGTCCGTCGCCGTCCGTCGAGGACTACCTCCGGGCGATCTACGGGCTCAGCGAACGAGGCGTGCCCGTCACGAACGCCACCCTGACGCAGCGCCTCGGGCTGAGCCCGTCATCGGTGTCCGGGATGATCAACAAGCTGGCGCAGCTCGGCCTGGTCACCCACGTCCGGTACCGCAGCGTCGAGCTGACCCCGGAAGGCCGCCGGCTGGCCCACGACGTGCTGCGCCGCCACCGGCTGATCGAGCTGTTCCTGGTCGAGGAGCTGGACTACAGCTGGGACGAGGTGCACCGCGAGGCCGACGCCCTGGAGCACGCGGTGTCCGACGAGCTCGTCGCGCACATCGCCGCCAAGCTCGGCAACCCCACCCACGACCCGCACGGCGACCCGATCCCGACCGCCGACGGCCGGATGGAGGAACCGCAGACCAAGCTGCTGGACCAGGTGGACCCCGGCACCGTCGGCACCATCGCGCGGGTCTGGGACACCGATTCTGAGCTGCTGCGCTACCTCACCGAGCACGGCATGACGCTGGGCTCGCGCATCGAGCTCGTGGAGCGCAAGCCGTTCGGCGGGCCGCTGGTGGTGCGCGTCGGCGAACCCCCGCACGACGAAACGCACTTCGTGGGCGACGAGATCGCCGCGGCGCTATCGATCAGCGTGCACCGGTGAACCGTCGGTGAACCGCGGGCCGACCGAGCGCGCGGTCACCACCCGAGTGCGTTCCGGCTGCTCCGCGGGCTCCTCGCCGTAGATCTGCTCGGTCACCAGCCGACCGTGCAGCTCGTCGGTCCGGTGCGCGCCGAGCACCGCCAGCAGCAGGTCGAACCGGCTGTCGGTCAGCGCCACCGCCACGTAGCAGAACCCGGCCAGGCCGATGAACACCAGCCCGGAAACCCACACCACGGGCGCGCCCTGCACCAGGAACATCACCGCGACGGCCAGCACCAGGCCGGACCCGAACGCCACCCCGCGGGCGATCGACACCTGCTTCAGCAGCGCGCGGAAGGCCGGGTACTGCTCGCACAGCTGCCGGAGGATCCGGGCCCGCTCCCGGCGGTCCAGCTCGGCAAGCCGGCTCAGGCCCGCGGTGACCGGCTTCGCCGCGCGGTTGGCCATGGCTGCTCCTGTACCCCCGGGTGCTTGCACGATCGGGCACTCCACGCGCGTATACGCACGCTGAGTGACCACTCCTAGTCGATCACGTGGACCGTCCAGGATCAAGGCGTCATTCGGGGGCGTTCGATTGCGGAAAAGGCACCGAAAAGTAACGCCACCGGGTGACGGGCGTTCTCTTGATCGGCCGCAGGTGTTTTCGCCGCCGAGGCGCCGGTCACCCTCTGAGGTAGCCGGGGACGCTGCGGAGCCCCGCGGAAGCGCCGGAGGAGGAGCGATGGCCATCGCAGTGGGCGCGCCCGCCTGGGTGGACCTGGCCACGAACGAGCTGTCCGCCACCCGCGACTTCTACACCGGTCTGTTCGGCTGGCACTGGATCCAGCGGCCGGACTACAACATCGCGCTGAAGGAGCACAAACCGGTCGCGGGCCTGCTCCCGCCGGAGACCGACGCGCCGACCGCCTGGACCCTGTACCTGGAGTGCGGTTCGGCCCGCCGAGCGGTGGAGCGCATCCGCGCGCTGGGCGGGAAGGTGCTGGTCCCGCCCACGGAAACGCCCGCGGACGAGATGTTCCTGGTCGCCGAGGACCCCACCGGAGCGGTGGTCGGCCTCTGGGAGGCCCCGCCCAACGGCACCTTCGGCCGGGATCACGCGGGCATGCTCTGCTGGGCCGAGCTGCACACCCGCGACGGCTCCGCGGCCGACCCGTTCTACGCCGACCTGCTGGGCTACCGCCAGGAGCAGATCGGCGAGCCGGGCGAGAGCTTCGACTACACCGTCTGGTACGTCGACGACCAGCCCACCCTGGGCCGGTTCGAGACCAGCCTGACGCTGCAGGAGGAAGTGCCCGCGCACTGGCAGCTGTACTTCCAGGTCAACCCGGACCGCAACACCGACGAGGCGACCGCGAAGGCGGTGGAGCTCGGCGGCGAGGTCCTCCGCGAACCCACGGACTCCCCGCACGGCCGGGTCGCCCTCCTCCGCGACGTGGTCGGCGCGACCTTCTTCATCATCGACACCGCCCAGCGCACCGGCGAGTGAGCGGGCGTTCAGGGCGTCAGGAGGGTGGTCGGCTTGCGGCGGGTGCGGAGGCGGTAGCGGACCGGCAGCGTGCAACCGGTGGTTTCGCGGGCCGCGCGGGCGGCGACCTTCGCGGAGAACTCGATGCCCAGGACCGCTTCCAGGGATTCCCGGTCGTCGAAGCGCCAGAGGGTGTCCACCGAGGTGCTGTCGAAGTCGTGGCGCTGGAAGAACGACTCGATCGCCGCCGGGTCGACCTGCGGCGCGTCCGCCCGCATCCAGTCGCCGTAGGGCGAGCTGCCCGCGTCCAGGTCCACGATGGCGATCGTGCCGCCCGGCCGCAGCACCCGCTCCGCCTCGGCCAGCCCCGGCTCGCAGCCGGGACCGAAGAAGTACGCCGTCCGGGCGTGCACCAGGTCCGCGCTGGCGTCGGCCAGCGGCAGCTGCTGGGCGGGCGCCTGCCGGACGTCCACGCCGGGGGTCCCGGCCACCCGGTGCCGCGCCCGCTCGACCAGCGGCTGGTGCGGTTCGACGCCGATCACGCTGCGCGCCTCGGCGGCGAACAGCGGCAGGTGGAAGCCGTCGCCGCAGCCGATGTCGACCACGTCCCGACCGGCCCAATCGCAGCGCTCCCGAAGCGCGCTCCACAGCACCCCGGTGGCGTCCTGGGCCCGGTTCTCGATCTCGAACAGCTCCGGCCAGTGCCAGATGTTCGGGCTCGGCGTGACCTGCGGCCGAGCCGCCTTCCGCCAGCTGCGCATCAGTGCTTGCCTTCGATCCTGGTCTTTTCTTGAAACGCCGAAGGCGTTCAGCCCACCTAAGCAACCGGCACCGCTGCGGGTTCTCAGACGTCACCTGCCGAGGACAGCCCGTTCGCCGTGTACTGGGCACGGGATCCCTCAGGCAGGTGGCGTCTGAGGTTCCGCTACCGGCACCGCCCAGCAGAACGAGTTCGTCAGAAAGATCTTCAGGTCGGGATCAGCCAGAAGAGCATCATCCAGGCCGCTGCCGCGGACGGGAGGAGGGAGTCCATCCGGTCCATCAGGCCGCCGTGACCGGGCAACAGGTTGCCCATGTCCTTGATGCCCAGGTCGCGCTTGATCAGCGACTCCATCAGGTCGCCCAGCGTCGCGGTGCACACCAGGGCGGCGCCGAACAGCACGCCCTTCCACCAGTCGCCGCCCAGCAGCAGGGTCACCGACAGGGCCCCGGCCACCACGCCGACCAGCATCGATCCGCCAAAGCCCTCCCAGGACTTCTTCGGGCTGATCGTCGGCGCCATCGGGTGCTTGCCGAACAGGACGCCGAACGCGTAACCACCGGTGTCGGAGGCGACGACGCCGATCATGAAGCACAGCGCGCGGAACGCGCCGTCCTCCGGCCGCACGAGCATCGCGGCGAACGCGGCGAACAGCGGGACGTAGGCCGCGGTGAACACCGATGCGGTCACGTCCCGCACGTAGCCGTCGACCCCGTGCCGGAACCGCCACGCCAGGCAGGCCAGCACCGTGATCGCGAACGCCACCAGCGCTCCGCGCAGGCCGAACGGCCAGGACAGCCACACCATGGCCTGCCCGCCCACCAGCACGGGGACGAGCGAGACCCGGATGTCGGCGCCGCGCTTGAGCGCGTTGGACAGCTCCACGCTGGAGACCGCCACCGCGGCGGCGACGATGCCGATGAAGACGAAGCGCACCATCAGCAGCGAGAGGATGATCGCGGCACCGAGCACTACCCCGACGCCGATGGCGGCACGGAGATCGCGTCCGGCCCGGGAAGGACGCGAAGGCGGGTCCGGGGCGCCAGCGGGCATTCCGGACTCACCTTCGCACTGGCCGGCCGTCACCACTCAGACCTCGAGCAGTTCTGCTTCCTTGTGCTTCACAAGGTCGTCGATCTGGGCGGTGTAGCGGTGGGTGAGGTTGTCGAGCTCCTTCTCCCCGCGGGTGCCCTCGTCCTCACCGGCCTCGCCGTCCTTGACGATGCGGTCGATCTCTTCCTTCACCTTGCGGCGGATGCCCCGCACGCTGACCTTGCCGTCCTCGCCCTTCTGCTTGGCGAGCTTGACCATCTCCTTGCGGCGCTCCTCGGTCATCTGCGGGATCGCCACCCGGATGAGCTGACCGTCGTTGGACGGGTTGACGCCCAGGTCGGAGTCGCGGATGGCCTTCTCCATCGCCGCCAGCTGGCTGGCGTCGTAGGGCTTGATGACCACCAACCGCGCCTCCGGCACGGAAACGCTGGCCAGCTGGTTCAACGGCGTCGGCGAACCGTAGTAGTCGACGACGATGCCGGAGAACATCGCGGGGTTCGCACGGCCGGTGCGCACGGTGGCCAGCTCGTCCTTGGCCCGCTCCACCGCCTTTTGCATCTTCTCCTCGCCTTCGAGAAGAGCTTCGTCGATCACGGCTGCTCCTTAAGTCTGCCGACCGGTGGACATTGCAAGTGTCGCCCGCGGTGCGCCGCCGTCCCACGGCGGGCCCGCGACCAGATCAGGATCCCAGCACCGTCAGGCCGGCGCGGCGGCTGGGGTGCTGACCAACGTGCCGATCTTCTCCCCGCCGACCGCTCGGGCGATGTTGCCCTCCTGCAGCAGGTTGAACACCAGGATCGGCATGTGGTTGTCCATGCACAGGCTGAACGCGGTCGCATCGGCGACCTTCAGGCCGCGCTCCAGCACCTCCCGGTGCGTGATGCTGTCGAACAGCTTCGCGTCCGGGGTGGTCTTCGGGTCCGCGGTGTAGACGCCGTCGACGGCCTTGGCCATCAGCACGACCTCGCAGCCGATCTCCAGCGCCCGCTGCGCCGCGGTGGTGTCGGTGGAGAAGTAGGGCATCCCGGTGCCCGCGCCGAAGATCACCACGCGGCCCTTCTCCATGTGCCGCATGGCGCGGCGCGGGATGTAGGGCTCGGCCACCTGGCCCATGGTGATCGCGGTCATCACGCGGGTGTCGATGCCGTGCTCGCGCTCCAGGAAGTCCTGCAGCGCCAGGCAGTTCATCACGGTGCCCAGCATGGCCATGTAGTCGCCACGAGCCCGCTCCATCCCGCGCTGCTGCAGCTCGGCGCCGCGGAAGAAGTTGCCGCCGCCGATCACGATGGCCACCTCGACCCCGTCGGCGACGATCTCGGCGATCTGCCGGGCCACCGTGCCGACCACGTCCGGGTCGATCCCGACGCTGCCCCCGCCGAACATCTCACCGCCCAGTTTGAGCAGCACCCGGCCGTAACCGCGCTGCGTTGGGCCCTCGTCGGTCACTGATTCCTCCTGCGAGGTTCTTCTGTGGTCAATTCGCGTTGGTGGGCACCTGGCGGAACCTCATGCGCCTTCTCGGCCGGGACCCGCCCGTCTGGGCCGGTCCTCGAGAAGGCGCATGAGAACCCGCAGGTCGTGAGCCCACTGCTGTCCAGTGCAGTCGAGCGCGTCGCACTTCTCAACCGCGCGGGCCGCGCCGACACCGCGATCTTGCGAAAGCGCCCCGCCTTTCCACGAAGGCGGGGCGCCGAAGCCGCGTCTGGCGGCTGCCGAGCCGACCTGCGCAGCTGCGCAGGTGGGACACCGCTGGGTGCTGGCCCGGCAGGCCGCCCGCAGCAGCAGGTCAGGCCTGGCCGACCTCGAACCGGACGAAGCCGGTGACCGTCACGCCGGCCTCGTCCAGCAGCGCCTTGACGGTCTTCTTGTTGTCCTGCACGGACGGCTGGTCCAGCAGGGCGTTCTCCTTGAAGAAGCCGTTCAGGCGACCCTCGACGATCTTCGGCAGGGCCTTCTCCGGCTTGCCCTCCGCCTTCGCGGTCTCCTCGGCGATGCGCCGCTCGTTGGCGACGATGTCCTCCGGGACCTCGTCGCGGTGCAGGTACTTCGGCTTGAGCGCGGCGACCTGCATCGCGGCACCGCGAGCGGCCTCGGCGTTGTCACCGGTGTACTCGACCAGCACGCCGACCGCCGGGGGCAGGTCCGCGGAGCGGCGGTGCAGGTAGGTGGCCACGGCGCCGTCGAACTTGGCGACCCGGCGCAACTCCAGCTTCTCGCCGATCTTGGCGGACAGCTCCTGGATGGCGTCGGCGACGGTCTTGCCGTCCAGCGGCGCGGCCAGCGCGCTCTCCAGGTCACCGGCACCGGCCTCGCGGACCGCGGCGGCGATCTTGTTCGCCAGCTGGATGAACTCGTCGTTCTTGGCGACGAAGTCCGTCTCGCTGTTCAGCTCGATCAGCACCCCGCCGTCCGCGGCGACCAGGCCCTCGGCGGTCGCGCGCTCGGCGCGCTTGCCGACGTCCTTGGCACCCTTGATGCGGAGGCTCTCGACGGCCTTGTCGAAGTCGCCGTCGTTCTGGTCGAGCGCCTTCTTGCAGTCCATCATGCCGGCGCCGGTCAGCTCGCGAAGACGCTTGACGTCGGCCGCACTGAAGTTCGCCATCGTGCGTTATCCGTCCCTCTTGTTACGCAGCTTCGAAGGTCTTGCAGGCGGGCAACGACCCCGCGGCGTCCGATCCGCTCGGCGGGGCGGCGTGCCCAGCTCGGGAAATCACACCCGCAAGTGTGACTGGCAGGCAGCCTGATCGCGCCCCGCGCCCGACCAGCGGACGCGGGGCGCGGCGCATCAGGACTGCGCGGGCTGCTCGCCGCCCTCGGCGGCCTGGCCGGAACCGGCCAGCAGCTCCTTCTCCCACTCGGCCAGCGGCTCGCCACCGGCCGGCTTCTCCTCGCCCTCCGGGGTGCCGTTGGTGCGGCCGCTGCGGGCCATCAGGCCCTCGGCGACGCCGTCGGCGACCACGCGGGTCAGCAGGGCGGCGGAGCGGATCGCGTCGTCGTTGCCCGGGATCGGGTAGTCGACCTCGTCCGGGTCGCAGTTGGTGTCCAGGATCGCCACCACCGGGATGCCCAGCTTGCGGGCCTCGCCGACGGCGATGTGCTCCTTCTTGGTGTCCACGATCCACACGGCGCTGGGCACCTTGCTCATGTCGCGGATACCGCCGAGGGTCTTCTCGAGCTTGTCCTTCTCGCGGGTCAGCATCAAGATCTCCTTCTTGGTGCGACCCTCGAAGCCCCCGGTCTGCTCCATGGTCTCGAGTTCCTTGAGACGCTGCAGACGCTTGTGGACGGTCTGGAAGTTGGTGAGCATGCCGCCCAGCCAGCGCTGGTTGACGAACGGCATGCCGACCCGCTGGGCCTGCTCGGCGATCGCTTCCTGCGCCTGCTTCTTGGTGCCGACGAACAGGATCGTCCCGCCGTGCGCGACCGTCTGCTTGACGAAGTCGAACGCCCCGTCGATGTAGGACAGCGTCTGCTGCAGGTCGATGATGTAGATGCCGTTGCGCTCGGTGAAGATGTAGCGCTTCATCTTCGGGTTCCAGCGACGGGTCTGGTGCCCGAAGTGCACGCCGCTGTCGAGCAGCTGCTTCATGGTGACGACGGCCATGGCCTGATTCGCACCTCGTGAGTCGGGCGCGCCGGGTGGCGCGCGATTCGGTTGCCGCGACGAGCCGGGTGACCCGCCGCCCTGGTACCCGCCCCGGCCACCCCACCCGGGCTCGCGAGGAGCTCGGGACCGCGGGGCACCGGCACCCTGCCGGGGGCAGCAGCGTCCGAGGTGTTGAACTCGGTACTGAGCCACCTGGTGGCCGACCGTTCGGTCGAGCTACCTGCGCAGGCGTGGCGTGCGGGCACGCGAAGTCGGTCCGTGCGGACACGAAACCGCGCCAACAGTGTACTGGACGCACCAGCTGACCCGATCGTGGACCGCGAGTTGTCCACAGCCGCCTGGTTTGTCCACAGATTTCCGCTTCCCCCTGTTGCCCGCGGCGGCGCGCGGCCACTGTGGGGGCATGCGCTTGTTGATCACATCAGCCCTGCTGTGCGGCGGTTTCACCACCGCCGCGATCGGCCTGGCCGCCGCGCCAGAGCCGACCACCCCGCCCGCCCCGGCACCGGCCGCGCGGGCCTCCGAAGGCCAGTTCGGGTGGCCGCTGGCACCACCGCCTGCCGTCGCCCGACCGTTCGAAGCCCCGGCGCACACCTACGGCCCCGGCCACCGCGGGGTGGACCTGGTCGGCGAGGTCGGCCAACCCGTGCTGGCCGCGGGCGACGGGCTCGTGGTCTTCGCAGGTCAGGTGGCCGGGCGCAACCTGGTGTCGATCGAGCACCCGACGGGCCTGCGCACCACCTACGAGCCGGTCCGCCCGGCGGTGTCGGTCGGCGACCAGGTCGCCAGGGGTCAGCCGATCGGCGACCTGGAGCCGGGCCACCCGGAGTGCACGGCGCAACCGCCTCAGGCCTGCCTGCACTGGGGAGCCCGCGAGCGGGTGGCCTACCTGGACCCGCTCCGCCTCCTGGGCATCGGCCACGTCCGCCTGCTGCCCTGGGACTGACCGGAGGCACGAGCCGGGGTGGCGACCTCCGCGAGATCGCCACCCCGGCTCGACGGGCCGTCAGCCCGCTTCGGTGAGCTTGGTGCGCAGGCGCAGCACCGCCCTGGTGTGCAGCTGGCAGACGCGCGACTCCGTCACCCCGAGGACCTTGCCGATCTCGGCGAGGGTGAGGTTCTCGAAGTAGTAGAGCGTGACCACCACCCGATCGCGCTCGCTCAGGCGTTCCACCGCTTCGGCCAGCTGTCGGCGGCTGTCCCGGTCCACCAGGGCCGCGACCGGGTCCTCGGCGCGGTCGTCGGGCAGCGTCTCGGCCAGGGAGGCCTGCATCGGCCCGGCCCCGATCAGGTCGTCCAGCGCGATCACGCTGGTCATCTGCAGCTGGGCGAACAGCTCGCGGAGCTCGTCCAGGGACAGCTCCAGCTCGGCGGCCAGCTCGGCGTCGGTGGCCGTGCGCTGCAGCTTCGCTTCCAGGCGCTCCAGCGCCCGCTCGACGTCCCTGGCCCGGCTGCGCACCGATCGGGGGACCCAGTCCTGGGCGCGCAGGTCGTCCAGGATGGCGCCCCGGATGCGCTGCATCGCGTAGGTCTCGAACTTCAGGCCGCGCTCGGGCTCGAACTTCTCGATCGCGTCGACCAGGCCGAAGATGCCGGACTGGATCAGGTCGGAGACCTCGACGTGCGAGGGCAGCCCGGTGCCCACCCGGCCCGCGACGTACTTGACCAGCGGCGCGTAGTGCAGCACCAAGCGGTCGCGGAGCTCCTGGTCGCGCCGCTCGCCGAACGCCTGCCAGAGCGCGACGATGCCCGCTTCGACGTCGTCGGCGCTGCGCTGGTCCCCGTCCGCGGCCGCAGCGGCTTCGGCCGCCAGGGACAGTCCGCGGCGACGCACGCACTCGTGGGCGTGACCGTTCGTCGCGCCGCCTTGATCACGGGCGGTCACCGGCGCCGAGTTCGGTCTCGCGGCCACCGTGTCGGCGCCGCCCCCGGCGTGGTCAGGAACGGGGGTGGGTTCGGTCATGGATCGCCTTCAGCCGTTCAACTGTCACGTGGGTGTAAAGCTGGGTCGTTGCGAGCGTAGCGTGACCAAGCAACTCCTGAACGCTACGGAGGTCCGCACCGCCTTCCAGCAAATGGGTCGCCGCTGAATGCCGCATGCCGTGCGGACCGACGTCCGGTGCACCGGAAACGGTCCCGACCGCGTCGTGCACGGTCCGGCGTGCGGTGCGCGGGTCCAGCCGTCCACCCCGGACCCCCAGGAACAGCGCGGCGCCGGATGCCGCGCGAACCAGCTTCGGCCGTCCAGCGGTGAGCCACCGGTCGAGCGCATCATCCGCGGGTAGCCCGAACGGCACAACGCGTTCCTTGTCACCCTTGCCGATCACGCGGATCACCCGGCGCTCGCGGTCGACGTCGTCGACGTCCAACCCGCACAGCTCGGCGACGCGGACGCCGGTGGCGTACAGGAGCTCGAGCACCGCGTGATCACGCAGCGCTACCGGATCACCCTGTTCGGCTCCCGCCGCGGAGGCCCGCATCGTCGCGTCCGCCTGGTCGGTGCGCAGCACCGCGGGCAGCTTCCGCGGCTTGGACGGCACCGCGAGGCGCGGCCCGGGGTCGCTCTGCAGCAGCCCGGCGCGCAGCGCCCACGCCGTGAAGGTGCGGGCAGCCGCCGTCCGCCGGGCCATCGTCGAGCGGCTCGCACCCTGCGCGTGCTGCGCCGACAACCACTCCCGGAGCACCGAGATGTCCAGTTCGGCGAGGGTTTCCCGGCCCGCTGCCCCGGACAGGTGATCGAGCAGCGACACGACGTCGCCGACGTAACCGCGGACGGTGTGCACCGACAGCCCGCGTTCGGCGGCGAGGTGCCGTTCGAACCCGTCGACCGCAGCACCCAGCGGCTCGGGCAGTTTCGCCCGGACCGCGCGGAAATCGGGTCTTCGCGATTCGGGGGAACGGGCACGGGACATGCCTCAGACGCTGGCCCTTGCACCGCCACCGGTCAAGCATCGCCACGCCGAATCATGATCACTCGACCCCGATCAGCCGGTCACCACACGGGTTCTCCGCGCCCCACCCCACGGGAACCCGGCATTTCACGCGCGTACGGCTGCCACCGCAGCGTTTCCGGCCCGCGCGAACGACATCACTGCGGCCTCTCAGAGATTCCCCAGCTAGAGGGCCTTCCACCGCGCATCGGGCATGCGCGGTGGAAGGTCCCGCCGTTGACCCGGAAACCCCGCTGGTGCCGGAACTGTGAGCTCATCGTGCGATCGACCACCCCCGATCGGAGCGGACCGCGAATCCGGACAGCTCCAGTTCCGGCAGCAGCGCCCGCACCTCGCCCAGCGGGAGGCCGCAGTCCCGCGCGAGCTCGTCCGCGCTGGCCCCCGCCATGCCGCGCAACGAGTCGTGCAGGCGCTGGGCGTGCGGATGCAGTCCGTCGGTGCGGCGGTGCGCCCCCGAGACCTCAGCCGCGCTCGGCGCACCGATCGGGCTGACCGCCTCGAGGACCTCCTCGGTGCTGGTGACCAGCACTGCTCGCCCGGAACGCACCATCCCGTGGCAGCCCACCGAGTTCTTCGAGGTGACCGGCCCTGGCACGGCCAGCACCGGGCGCCCCAGCGCATCCGCGGTGTTCGCGGTGTTGCCCGCGCCGCTGCGCGCCCCCGCCTCCACCACGACCGTGGCCCGGCCGGAGGCCGCGATCAGCCTGTTCCGGACCAGGAACCGGTGCTTGCGCGGCTCCGTTCCAGGCGGGTACTCGCTGACGACGGCGCCCTGCTCGGCCACCGCGCGCAGCAGGCGGCTGTGCCCCGCCGGGTAGTCGATGTCGACCCCGCAGGCCAGGAACGCCACCGTCCGGCCACCAGCGGCCAGCGCACCCCGGTGCGCCGCACCGTCGATGCCGTACGCCGCACCGGAGACCACCGTGAACCCGGCTTTCGCGAGCCCGTGGCCGAACTCCGCGGACACGTGCTCGCCGTAGCCGGAGGCCGCGCGAGCGCCGACCACGGCGATCGCCCGGTCGAGGACCGCGGTCAGGTCGGCCCGCCCCCGCACCCACAGCGCGATCGGCTCGGCCACCTCCGGGAGCCCGACCTCCCGCGCCCCGGCCAGGTTCTCGAAGGCGCTGCCCGGCCAGTCCGGGTCCTCCGGCACGACGAGCCGGGCTCCGGCCGCCTCGGTCGCCTCGAGCAGCTGCTCCGCGGACACGTGCTCGTACCTGGCCTCGACCTCGGCCAGCACGTCCGGCGGCGCCTTCCCCCGCAGGATCACCTCGACCGTCCGGCACGCACCGTGCCGGGCGACGAAACCTGCCAGCGCCGGGGCCGGGGGCTCGGCGGCCGCGGCCAGGAAAGCCCTCGCCAGCCGCACTTCCCGCCGCCCCTTCTCGCCCATCTTCGCCCAGTTCCCCATCACGCAGCCCTCCTGTCCCGAAACTCCAGCGCCGCCGCCACGTGCTCGGCGTCGGGGCGCTCCTTTCCGTCGAGGTCGGCCAGCGTCCACGCCACCCGCAGGCAGCGGTCCGCGCCGCGGGCGGTGATCGCGCCGACCTCCAAACCTCGATCGAGCAGCCCGGTGACCTGGTCCGGCAGGGCGAACTCGCGCCGCAGCACCGGTCCCGGGACCTCCGTGTTGGTCTGCCACCCGTGCTCCGACCAGCGCTCCCGCGCGGCGGCGCGCGCCCGCGCCACCCGGTCGCGCACGACAGCGGTGCTCTCCGGCTCAGCACCGCTGTGGACCGTCATCGCGGTGATCGGGCGCATCCGCACCCGCAGGTCCACCCGGTCCAGCAGCGGGCCCGACAGCTTGCCGAGGTAGCGCCGCCGGACCTGCGGCGGGCACTGGCAGTCGAGATCCCTGGCGGGCGCGCAGGGGCACGGGTTGGTGGCCAGGACGAGCTGGAACCTCGCCGGGTAGCGGAGCGTTCCGTCCCGCCGCGCGAGCCGGACCTCGCCCTCCTCCAACGCCGTGCGCAGCGCTTCGAGCCGCTTCGGCCCGAGCTCGCACGCCTCGTCCAGCAGCAGGACCCCGCGGTGCGCCCTGCTGACCGCGCCCGGCCTGGCCAGGCCCGTGCCGCCGCCGACGAGCGCCGGGATGGACAGCGACGAGTGCGGTGCCACGAAGGGCGGGGTCCGCACCAGGGTCGCCGAGCCGGTGAGGTCCCCGGCCACCGACCGGATCGCCGTCACCTCCAGCGCTTCCTGCCCGCTCAGCTCCGGCAGCAACCCGCACAACCGCTTGGCCAGCATGGTCTTGCCGGTACCGGGCGGACCGACCATCAGCAGGTGGTGCCCGCCCGCTGCCGCGACCTCGAGCGCCCAGCGCGCCTCCGGCTGGCCCAGCACGTCGGCGAGGTCCGGCGCCGGCTCCGCCGGGGGTTCGTCCATCGGCGGTGGGTACCGGGCCAGCTCACCGAGTTCGCGCAACCACGCCACCACCTCGCGCAGGTGCGTCGCACCCAGCACCTCGATGCCCTCCACCAGGTGCGCCTCGGCCAGCCCTTCCGCGGGCACGATCGCCCGGCGCATGCCCTCCTTCCGCGCGGTCAGCAGTGCGGGCAGCAGGCCGTTCACCGGGCGAATCCGACCGTCCAGCGCCAGTTCCCCGAACAGCACCGTGCCCGCCAACCGGTGCGGCGGCACCAGTTCCGCCCCGGCCAGCACCGCGCAGGCCAGCGCGAGGTCGTACGAGGTCCCGGCCTTGGGCAGCGCAGCCGGGGACAGCGCGAGCGTCACGCAGCTCGCGGGCCAGTCCTCCCGGCAGTTCTGGACGGCCGCCCGCACTCGGTTCTTGGACTCCTGCAACGCGGTGTCCGGCAGGCCGAGCAGCTGCAACGAGGGCAGACCGCCCTTGCGCACGTCCGCTTCGATCTCGACGAGCACGCCGTCCACGCCGAACAGCGCGACCGCCCAGGTCCGTCGCAACGCCATTCAGAACACCCCCTCGAGGTGCCGGAGGCGCGCGGATCTGCCCGGTGGCCAGAGCACCGAGACGAAGTCGAAGCGGACCGGACAGCCCACCAGCTCGCGCGCGGCCAACCAGGACCGCGCGGCGCTGCGGATGCGCACGATCTTCTCCGGGTTGAGCGCGTAGATCGGCCCGCCGTAATCGGCTCCGGACCGCGTCTTGACCTCGCAGCACACCACGGTGTCGCCATCCGCGGCGACGATGTCGAGTTCGCCCTGCGGGCACCGCCAGTTCCGGTCCAGCACGGTCATTCCGCGGCCCTCCAGCAGTTCGGCGGCCAACCGCTCCCCGGCCAGCCCCAGCGCATGCCTGCCGTCACCGGTGCAGGCATCGCTCACCGGGCCCAAGATCTTCTTCCGACGCACGAATTCCTCCTCTGCTTCCGGGACTTCCCGCACCTGGGCAGCACCGGTCGGCTCGGCGAGGGGTTTTCCCGCAGCGCACCAACGGTTCCGGGCACGGGTGGACAACTCCAATTTGCCCGGAAATCCCGTCGATCTCCAGCGCCAATCGAAATCTGTGGATAAACGAGTCCCCTGTGGACAACTCCGCTCACTCGGAAGAGTGGGAATGCGAAGAAATGCGAAGAAGAATTTGTAAAACCGGCTCTAATTTTGGATCTCGGGCGTCTAGGGCGTCCAGCGACCGAGGGTCGTTCAGAGGTGATAACGCGCGGACTTGAGGCGGTGGGGCGCGGGGTCCCGTTGGGATCAAAGCGGTAGGCGGCCGCTTCGGGAGTGCGATTTCAATTGAAATTGGCGTCGTCGCCGACGGAACCCACGGCGACGAGGTGGGCCAATTTCAATCGAAATCGCAGTCGTCACCACCTCGGGGACTGCCGTGATACCGAGCTGGACGACCGTGCGTCCCGCGGCGACCGGGCCTGCGGCACGGCGAGCGCGCAGCCGGGCTTCCAGTCGTCGCCGCGGTTTGGTCGCTGCGGAGCGCAAAAAGCTCGGGCGGTGGTCTTGCGACGGCCGCCCGAGCTTCGCTTCGACGGTAGGTCAGGAACCGAACGGGCCGCTCTCCGGCAGGCGGAGATCCGGTTTGTCCAGCTCCTCGACGTTGACGTCCTTGAACGTGATCACGCGCACGTTCTTGACGAACCGCGCCGGGCGGTACATGTCCCACACCCACGCGTCCGACATCGCCACCTCGAAGTAGACCTCCGAGTCGGAGTTGCGCACCTGCACGTCCACCGCGTTGGCCAGGTAGAAGCGCCGTTCGGTCTCCACGACATAGGTGAACTGCCCGACGATGTCGCGGTACTCCTTGTAGAGCTGCAGCTCCATCTCGGTCTCGTACTTCTCGAGATCCTCGGCGCTCATCGCTGTGCGAGCCCTTCTGCGTTGCCGATCGGACTACAACACCTCATTGTCCACCACTTCCCCCTCAGAAGCATCGAACAGCCCGGGCTTGCTGCTCACCGAGCGCGGCGAGCGCAAGCCGTGCCGCCGCGCCGCGGCCACCACGTTCGCATAGGACCAGCGGTGCTCGTGGCAGGGCCCGTGCTCGGTCAGCCGCGTCGAGTGCAGCGGTGTGCTGTACCCCTTGTGCACGTCGAACCCGTAGACCGGGAACTCGAGGTGCAGCTGCTCGGTCATCAACCGGTCGCGGGTCACCTTCGCCAGCACCGATGCCGCCGCGACGCAGGCCGCCACCAGGTCGCCCTTGACCACCGCCACGCTCGGCGTGGCCAGGCCCTGCACCCGGAACCCGTCGGTCAGCACGTAGCCGGGGTGCTCGGACAGCTGGGCGACCGCGCGCCGCATGCCCTCCAGGTTGGCCACGTGGATGCCGAGCGCGTCGACCTCCTCGGCGGGGATCACGACGGTGGACCAGCTCAGCGCGCGCTCGGTGATGCGGTCGAACAACCGCTCCCGGTCGGCCTCGGAGAGCGCCTTCGAGTCGGTCAGCCCCTCGAAGCGCCGGTCGTCACCCGGCTTCAGGACGCAGGCGGCCACCACCAGCGGCCCGGCGCACGCACCTCGCCCGGCCTCGTCCACGCCGGCCACCGGCCCGAGGCCCCGGCGGTCCAGCGCGCGCTGAAGGGCCCAGTTGCCGCTGCTGCGCCGGATCACCGACCTCGGCGGCCGGAACTCCGCCACCGTCACGTCAACGTCACTCCGAGGCTCGTCGCTTGCTCACCACACCGACGAGCCTACGACCCAGCCACACCGTCGGGAACGCCGCGGCCACCCCGAACCCGACCGGCAGGCCGGTCTGCCAGGCGGGCGCGCCCAGCGCGACCGCCTGCGGGTTCGGGTCGTCGATGCCCTGCCAGCGGGTCGGCGGCAGCACGATGAACTGCGCCTTGCCGATCACGTTGTCCACCGGCACCGCACCGTTGACGCCGCCACCGCCCTGAAACCGGGAGTCCATCGAGTCGTTGCGGTTGTCGCCCATCACCCACAGGTGCCCCGGCGGGACCGTCACCTCGCTGAACTCCTTCTGGCCAACGCCGCGGCCCGGCTCCCAGTACAGGTACGGCTCGTTGAGCGGCTTGCCGTCGACCAGAACCCGGTTCTGCGCGTCGCAGCACTCGACCTTCTGGCCGCCCACCGCGATGACCCGCTTGACGAAGTCCTTCTCATCCGGGGCGCCGAAGCCCAGCAGCGAGGCCACGCCCTGGAAGAAGCCGGCCACCGGGTTGGTGGGCTCCTCGGCGGTGAACTCGTTCTGCATCCACGGCTGCGGGCCGCGGAACACCACGACGTCGCCCGGCTTCGGGTCCGAGAACCGGTAGGTGATCTTGTCGACCAGCACCCGGTCGTTGTTGCAGCCGGTGCACCCGTGCAGGGTCTGCTCCATCGACTGCGACGGGATCACGTAGACCCGCGCGATGAACGCCTGGATGAGGACCGTCAGCACCAGGGCGGTGACGATCAGGATCGGCAGCTCGCGCCAGAACGAGCCCTTCTTCTTCTCCTTGGGCTTGCGGCGACGAGGAGCTTCCCCCGAGTCCTCCGGGGCACCGCTGTGGTGCTCCGCCTCGTGGGGCTCCTCCGCTGATCCGCTGCGCATGACGTCGGCCACCCGGCCAGGCTACTGGAACCGCAGCGGGCGTCGTCGCGCTCCCCCGCTTCGACGAGCCCGGATGAGCCGCCATGACGTGCTCTTTTCCACCGCGGCCGGGACGAGGAGCACGCCCCGCCCCGCGCTGATCACCCGAAGGTGGAACAGCGCCCCGGACAAAAGGAACAGCCCGGATGCGGGGCATCCGGGCTGTTCACCACACGTCCGTCCGATCAGGAAGCGGCGGTCTCCCGCTTCTCCTTGATCTTCGCGGCCTTGCCGCGCCGGTCGCGCAGGTAGTACAGCTTCGCCCGCCGAACGTCACCGCGCGCCACGACCTCGATCTGCGCGATGTTCGGGGTGTGCACCGGGAACGTCCGCTCCACACCGACACCGAAGGAAACCTTGCGCACGGTGAAGGTCTCCCGGATGCCATCGCCCTGCCGGCGGATGACCACGCCCTGGAAGACCTGAGTCCGCTCGCGCGAACCCTCGATGACGCGGACGTGGACCTTCAGCGTGTCACCGGGCCGGAAGGCCGGGATGTCGGAACGCAGCGACTGGGCGTCCAACGCGTCCAGGGTGTTCATCGGTGGTCCGTCCTCATCCGTGTCGAAGGCACCCGTGTTCTCGCATGCCGATGACCCGACCTACTGCTGGTGGGCACCGCCTGACACGGGGTGAACTTGCTTAACGCACGCCGAACACCTGTCCGGCTGTGTCAACCGTTCCAGTGTGCCAGATCCGCTTCTCGGTGTCTCAACCGCCCCCACCGACGCGGGGTCAGCGAGGTGCATCTCCGGCATTCCGGGACTCGTCGGAGTGGTCCGACGCCCGCAGTTTATCGAGTTGCGCGCGGTCGGCCTTATCCAGGGCCCCCTCCGGCAGCGCGGCCAGCAGATCCGGGCGCCTGCGGTAGGTGCGGGCCAGCGCCTGGTCCCGCCGCCAGCGGTTGATCGCGGCGTGGTTGCCGGAGCGCAGCACGTCCGGGACGGCGTGCCCACGCCAGACCTCGGGGCGGGTGTAGCAGGGCCCTTCCAGCAGGCCGTCGGAGAAGGAGTCCTGCTCGGCCGACAGCGGGTTGCCCAGCACTCCGGGCAGCAGGCGGGCCACCGCCTCGATCATCACCAGCGCGGCGACCTCGCCGCCGACCAGCACGTAGTCGCCGATGGAGACCTCCTCCACCGGCATCCGGGTGGCCGCGTCGTCGATCACCCGCTGGTCGATGCCCTCGTACCGGCCGCAGGCGAAGACCAGCCACGGCTCGGCGGACCAGCGGATCGCGGTGCGCTGGTCGAACGGCCGACCGGCCGGAGTCGGCACCACCAGCCGAGGCATCGGCTCCTCGCCGGTCCCGCACACGGCATCCAGCGCCTCGCCCCACACCTGGGGCTTCATCACCATGCCGGGACCGCCGCCGTAGGGGCTGTCGTCCACCGCGCGGTGCACGTCGTGCGTCCAGTCCCGCAGGTCGTGCACGCCGACCGCGATCCGGTCGCGCTCGATGGCCTTGCCCAGCAGCGCTTCCCGCAGCGGGTTCAAGTAGTCGGGGAAGATCGTGATGACGTCGATGCGCATGGGCTCTACTGACTCCGAACTCGACTTGCGTGGCGGTGCCGGTAGCGGAACCTCAGGCCCGCCTGGCTGTGGGTGCCCAGCCTGATGTATGGCCAATACACGGCGGCTGGGCCGTCCTCGCCAGGCGAACGCTGAGAACCCGCGGCGGTGCGAGTTGCGAGGGTGGGCTAAGCGGCTGGCGCCGCTTCGAAGACAAACCGAAAACGCCCCCGCCGGACGGCGAGGGCGGGACTGCTTCGCTTGCGGTTACTCGCCGAGCAGGCCTTCGGGCGGGTCGACGACCAGCTTCCCGGCGGCGAGGTCGATCTCGGGCACGATCTCGGCCACGAACGGCACCAGGACCTCGCGGTCGTCGGCCGTGCGCACCGACAGCAGCTCGCCCGCGGGCGTGTGGATGACCTCGCGCACCTCGCCGACCTCGGCCCCGGAGACCTGGACGGCCCGCAGCCCGACCAGCTCGTGGTCGTGGAACTCGTCCGGGTCCTCGGTGGGTTCGAGGACGTCCGTGGTGACGGTCAGCATCACGCCCCGCAGGTCCTCGGCCGCCTCCCGGCCGTCGACGCCCTCGGCGCGCAGCAGCAGCCGCCCGGCGTGCGGCCGGGCGGCTGCCACGGTGAGGTTCTGCCCGCGGTCCTTGCCGCGGAGCTGGGTCCCGAGCACCGAGCCGGGTGCGAACCGCAGCTCGGGGCTGTCGGTGAGCACCTCGACGACGAGCTCTCCCCGCACACCGTGCGGTCGGACGATGCGCCCCACGGCGAGGGTCTCCGGCCCGGGTTCAGCCATGGCGCTCAGCGGTCGGTGTCGACCACGTCGACCCGGATGCCGCGACCGCCGATGCCGGACATCACGGTCCGCAGCGCGGTCGCGGTGCGACCGCCGCGGCCGATGACCTTGCCCAGGTCGTCGGGGTTCACGTGCACCTCGAGGGTGCGACCGCGCCGGGTCGTGAGCAGCTGAACGCGGACGTCGTCGGGGTTGTCGACGATGCCGCGCACCAGGTGTTCAAGCGCGTCCGCGAGGACCGTCACGCCTGACCTTCCTCGGACTTCTGCTCCTCGGCCTTGTCCTCAGCCTTGTCCTCGGCCTTCTTGCCACCCTTCTTCTTCGGGGTGGTGGCCTCGACGGTCGGCTCCTCGCCGGCGGCGGCCAGCGCGGCCTCGAACAGCTCCTGCTTGCTCGGCTTCGGCTCGGCGACCTTCAGGCGGCCCTCGCTGCCCGGCAGGCCCTTGAACTTCTGCCAGTCGCCGGTGATCTCCAGGATGTTGCGCACCGGGTCGGTCGGCTGCGCCCCGACACCCAGCCAGTACTGCACCCGCTCCGAGTCGACGACGATGCCGCTCGGGTTCTCCTTCGGGTGGTACTGCCCGATCGTCTCGATGGCCCGGCCGTTGCGGCGGGTGCGGGCGTCGGCGACGACGATGCGGTAGTGCGGCTCGCGGATCTTGCCGATCCGCGCGAGCTTGATCTTCACAGCCACGGGTGCTGGTGCTCCTCAGACTCTCGTTCGTGCTCCGGTGAGCACGCCGAACCGCGTGGGGCAGCGCTTCGGAATGCTCGTAGGTCAAATCGGCCACAAGCGGTGAGAGGGACCCCTCGCGGCGAACAGCTAACCATTCTGCCAGATCCAAAGCCCGCAGCAGCTGCGGGGTACTTCCAGTCTGACGAACTCATCCTGCGCAGCGGGACCTCAGCGGCGCCGGTTGCAAGCGCGGACCGAGCGGCTACGCCGCTTCAATGATGCAGGTCAACATCGGGAAGCGGTCAGGCCGGGAGGAGGCCGAGGGAGATCAGCAGGAGGCCGAGCGCGGGCAGGAAGTTGTTCACCTGGTGGGCCACCACGCTGGCGGTCAACCGGCCGGTGACCATGCGGGCCACGCCGATCGGGATCGCGATCACCAGCAGCAGCGCCGTGCGCTGCGGTTCCAGGTGGCCGATCGCGAACACCGCGGTGCTGAGCACGAACACGTTCAGCTGGCTCCAGCGCATCCGCTCCATGGCGCCCCAGAGCAGGCCGCGGTAGAGCAGTTCCTCGCACAGCGGTGCGATCAGCCAGATGTGCAGGAAGACCACCACGGCCACGACCGGGGGCAGCTCCACCCCGTCGAGCACGCTGCTCACCGTCGAGTGGGCGTTGTCCGGGCCGACCCACCTCGCCCACAGCGTGGTCGCGATGGTCGTGGTGACCAGGCCGATGCCGCCGATGGCCAGCCCGGTGGTGACGTCCGACCAGCGCCACTCCAGGCCGAAGTCCAGCCGCGGGCCGTTGCCGCGCACCACGGTGATCACCACCGCCAGCGCCCCGGCCAGCACCGTGGGCAGCATCAGCATGATCACCAGGGTCCCGGCGTCCGGGCTGCCGAGGGCGGCGGCCAGCGTCACCGACACCAGCACGAAGACCGCCTGCGTCAGGAAGAACGCACCGAGCCCCCACCGGTGGGTGCGGACGGGTGCGGTGGTCGACCGCTCCGGGGAGTCCCCGGCCGATTCTGGCTGTTGCACTTCGTTCACGGGCGTCTCCGCAGTGCCGATCGGCATGGCCGGTCCCTGCCTGACCGCTGGCGAGCCGCCAGGTTACCGCCACCGGCGCAACGCGCGGCAGCGGTTTTCACCGGGCGACGGCGAACAGCAGGAGGGCCGGCAGGAAGTTGTTCGTGGCGTGGGCGATCATGCTGGCAGCGACCCGTCCGGTGATCATCCGCGCCGCGCCGATCGCCAGACCACCGACGAACAGCACCGGGGTGCGCCACACCTCCTGGTGAATCAGCGCGAAGATCAGCGTGGTCAGGATCAGGATCGCATATCTCGGCAGCCGGTAGTGCTCCAACGCGCCCCAGAGCGCGCCGCGCATCAGCAGCTCCTCGGTCAGCGGCGCGCCCAGGAAGGCGAACAGCGCGAACAGGAACAGCCACACGGTGCGCTCGCCCTGCATCAGCCGGGTCAGGTCGGTCTCCGGCGGTGGGCCGGACACCGCGATGATCACCAGGGTCAGCAGCCAGGAGCCGATCAGCGCGGCGACCCCGCAGGCCACCCCCACCTTGAAGTCGCGCCGCTTGGGCACGATGCCGAAGTCCGAGCGCAGGCCTCGGCCGCGCCACCAGGAGAACACCGCGGGCACCAGGCCGAGCAGGATGTTCGGGGCGAAGGCGAGCAGCAGCAGCGGACCGGTGTTGGGCGGGGTGGTCGGGTCGAACCCGCCGTGCCGCTCCGGCCGGGCCGCGGTGAGGATCAGCACGAGCAGGTAGTAGCCGCCGTAGCCGATGAAGAACGCGGCGAGGCCCCAGGCCAGCGAGCCGCGGCGCGCGGCCTCCAGCTGGGCCTCCCAGAACGTCGGGTGCAGGTCGGGGTGCGTCGGCTGCGCAGGCCGGTCCGGACTGTTCTGCGGCTGCTCCCCCACGGCGCACTCCCCTCGACGCCATCAACCCTAAGTGCTCAGCGGGTTCGACGCCGATCACGCCTCCGCGCGCTGACCTGGCCGTTCGAAGGCCTCCGGGCGTTCGCGAGGACCGCAAAACTGCGGTTGATCAGGCCGGGCCGACGACGACGTTGCCGCGCAGGAGGATGCGGCGGGGGTTGCGGAGCTCGGTGAGGTCCTTGCGGGGGTCCGCAGCGTAGCAGACCAGGTCCGCCGGGGCGCCGTGCTCGAGCGCGGGCCAGCCCAGCCACTCGCGTGCCTCCCACGCCGCTGCGCCGATGGCCTGCTCGGTGGACATCCCGACGCGGTGCAGGGCGATGACCTCCTCGGCCAGCACGCCGTGCGCGATGCCGCCGCCCGCGTCAGTTCCCGCGTACACCGGGATGCCCGCCTCGATCGCCTTCGCCACGGTCCGGTCGGCCCGCTCGTACAGGTCGGTCATGTGCGCGGCGTAGGTCGGGTACTTGGTCGCCGCCGCCGCGAAGGACGGGAAGTTCTCGATGTTGATCAGCGTCGGGACCAGCGCGGTGCCGTGCCGGGCCATCAGCTCGATGGTGTCGTCGGTGAGGCCGGTGCCGTGCTCGATGCAGTCGATGCCCGCCGCGATCAGCCCGGGCAGCGCGTCCTCGCCGAAGACGTGCGCGGTGACGCGGGCGCCCATCCGGTGCGCGGTGGCGATCGCCTCGGTGAGCACCTCGTCGCTCCACAGCGGGGCCAGGTCGCCCACCGAGCGGTCGATCCAGTCGCCGACCAGCTTGATCCAGCCGTCCCCGTAGGCGGCCTGCTCCGCGACCGCGGCGGGCAGCTGCTCCTCGTGGTCGAGCTGGTCGGCCAGGTACGGGATGTAGCGCTTCGGGCGGGCGATGTGGCGTCCGGCGCGGATGATGCGCGGCAGGTCCTCGCGCTCCTGCAGCGGCCGGGTGTCGACGGGCGAACCGCAGTCGCGGACCAGCAGGGTGCCCGCGTCGCGGTCGAGCTCGGCCTGCGCGACCGCCTCGTCCAGCTCCACCGGGCCCTCCGGGCCGATGCCGATGTGGCAGTGCGCGTCGACCAGGCCGGGCAGCACGAAACCGCCGTCGAAGACGGTTTCGGCGCCCGGCACCGGGTCGAGGCTGATCCGGCCGTCGCGGACCCACAGGTCGCGGTGCGCGCCGTCGGGCAGCACCACCCCGCGCAGGTGCAGCGCGGTCACTTCTTCTTGCCGTTTCCGAAGTTCAGCTTGGACGGGTCGAAGCCGGGCGGCAGGTCGTTCATGCCGCCCTCCAGCTTGGACAGGTCCGGTCCGCCGGGCGGCAGGCCGGGCATCCCGCCCGGGGGCATGCCGGGGAAGCCGCCGGGCAGGCCGCGCATGCCCTTGGGCTGCGTCGGGCCGCGCCCCTTCTTGCCCTTCTTCCCCTTCTTGCCCTTGCGGTTCTTGCTGCCGCCACCGCCGCCGAAGCCGAAGCCGCCGGCCATCTGCTGCATCATCTTGCGGGCTTCGAAGAACCGGTTGACCAGGTCGTTGATGTCGCTGACGGTCACCCCGGAACCCCGCGCGATGCGCTGGCGGCGGGAGGCGTTGATGATCTTCGGGTCGGCCCGCTCGGCGGGCGTCATGCCGCGGATGATCGCCTGGATGCGGTCCAGGTGCTTCTCGTCGAAGTTGGCCAGCTGGTCCTTCATCTGACCGGCGCCCGGCAGCATCCCCAGCAGGTTCTGCAGCGGGCCCATCCGGCGCACCGCCTGCATCTGCTCCAGGAAGTCCTCCAGGGTCAGCTGGCCGGTGCCCAGCTTCTCCGCGGCCTTCTCCGCCTGCTCCTGGTCGAAGGCCTGCTCGGCCTGCTCGATGAGGGTGAGCATGTCACCCATGCCCAGGATCCGGTTGGCCATCCGGTCCGGGTGGAAGAGGTCGAAGTCCTCCAGCTTCTCGCCGCTGGAGGCGAACATGATGGGCTGGCCGGTGATCTCGCGGACCGACAGCGCGGCGCCACCGCGGGCGTCGCCGTCGAGCTTGGTCAGCACCACGCCGGTGAAGCCGACGCCGTCGCGGAACGCCTCGGCGGTGTTGACCGCGTCCTGACCGATCATCGCGTCGAGCACGAACAGGACCTCGTCCGGGGTGATCGCATCCCGGATGTCGGCGGCCTGCTTCATCATCTCCTCGTCGATGCCCAGCCGGCCGGCGGTGTCGACGATGACGACGTCGTGCTGGGCCCGGCGGGCCTCGTCGATGCTGCGGCGGGAGACCTCCACCGGGTCGCCGACGCCGTTGCCCGGCTCCGGCGCGAACACCGGCACCCCGGCGCGCTCGCCGACCACCTGCAGCTGGTTCACCGCGTTCGGGCGCTGCAGGTCGCAGGCCACCAGCAGCGGCGTGTGGCCCTGCCCGGACAGCCACTTGGCGAGCTTGCCCGCCAGCGTCGTCTTACCGGAACCCTGCAGACCCGCCAGCATGATCACGGTCGGCGGGGTCTTGGCGAACTCCAGCCGCCGGGTCTCGCCGCCGAGGACGGTGACCAGTTCCTCGTTGACGATCTTGATGACCTGCTGGGCCGGGTTGAGGGCCTGGGAGACCTCGGCGCCCTTGGCGCGCTCCTTGACACCCTTGATGAAGCTGCGCACCACGGGAAGCGCCACGTCTGCTTCGAGCAGGGCGATGCGGATCTCCCGCGCGGTGGCGTCGATGTCCGCGTCGGACAGCCGCCCCTTGCCGCGCAGGTTCGTCAGGACCGAGGTGAGCCGGTCGGAGAGAGTGTCGAACACGGGTTCACGGGCTCCAGAGTCGATGGATTACCTATGCGAGGGTAACTGCCCGCACCTACCGCCCGGTGTGGGCTGGGCAGCGCAATCGCGGAAATGGCGCAACCCCGGGTGACCGCGAGGGCCACCCGGGGTTTCCGCCAGCTTGATCAACCCTCGCAACGTGCACCGCCGCGGGTTCTCAGCGCTCGCCTGGCGAGGACAGCCCGTTCGCCGTGTATTGGGCATACATCAGAACGGGCTCCCGCAGTCCAGGCGGGCGCTGAGGTTCCGCTACCGGCACCGCTGCGCAAGGTGGCTGCAACGAAAATTTCCGCTCAGCTGCGCTGGTAGTCCTCGCGGCGCGGGCCTCGGGACTGCGGCGAGCGCTGGCCCTTGCGGTGCGGGCGGCGGTCGCCGCGGTCGCGCTCCCGGGCGGGGCGGCGCGGTCGGCGGCTGATGAACTCGCCGTCCGCGCGGCTGATGCGCAGCCCGCGCCCGGCCACCTGGGTGGTGCGCAGCTTGCTGAGCAGCTCGTCCGGGAGGTCGGCGGGCAGTTCGATCAGGGTGTGCTCGTTGCGGATGTCGATGTGCCCGATGTACTTGCTGGGCACACCGCCCTCGTTGGCCAGCGCCCCGACCAGCGCGCGCGGGGTGACCCGGTTGCGGCGGCCGACCTCGACCCGGTAGGTCTCGGTGTCCGAGCTGCTCGGGTGGAACGACGGGCCCTCGCGGCGCGGCGGCTCCGGCTCGGCCTCCAGCAGCAGCGGGCGGTCGCCCTGGGCCATGGCGGCCAGCGCGGCGGCGATCTCCGCGGCCGGCACGTCGTGGGTCTGCTCGTACTCCCGCACCAGCTCCTGGAACACCTCGAGACCGCCCTTGGCCAGGGTGTCGGTGATGCTCTGCGCGAACTTGGCCAGTCGGCGGTCGTTGACCGCGTCGATGGTGGGCAGCTCCATCTGCTGGATCTGCTGGCGGGTGGCCCGCTCGATGGCGCGCAGCAGGTGCCGCTCGCGCGGCGAGACGAACAGGATCGCCTCCCCGCTGCGCCCGGCCCGGCCGGTGCGGCCGACGCGGTGCACGTAGGACTCGGTGTCGTGCGGGATGTCGTAGTTGAGCACGTGCGAGATGCGCTCGACGTCCAGGCCGCGGGCGGCGACGTCGGTGGCCACCAGGATGTCGATCTTGCCGTCCCGGAGGTGGCCGATGGTGCGCTCCCGCTGCGCCTGCGCGATGTCGCCGTTGATCGCGGCTGCGCTGAAGCCGCGGGCCTGCAGCTTCTCCGCGAGCTCCTCGGTGAGCTGCTTGGTGCGCACGAACACGATCATCGCGTCGAACGGCTCGACCTCGAGGATGCGGGTCACCGCGTCCAGCTTGTTCGCGCCGCGCACCGGCACGTACCGCTGGTTGATGTTGGTGGCCGTGCTGGTCTTGGTCTTGACCGAGATCTCGGCGGGCTCGTTGAGGTAGTTCTGGCTGATCTTGCGGATCGCGCCGGGCATGGTCGCGGAGAACAGCGCCACCTGGCGGCTGTCCGGCACGGCCTGCAGGATCCGCTCCACGTCCTCGATGAAGCCCATCCGCAGCATCTCGTCGGCCTCGTCGAGCACCAGGTTCTTCAGCCCGGTCAGGTCGAGCGAGCCCTTCTCCAGGTGGTCGATCAACCGGCCGGGGGTGCCGACGACCACGTGCGCGCCGCGGCGCAGCCCGGCCAGCTGCGGGCCGTAGCCGGTGCCGCCGTAGATCGGCAGGACGTGGAAGCCGGGCAGGTGCGCGGCGTAGCGCTGGAACGCCTCGGAGACCTGGATGGCCAGTTCCCGGGTCGGCGCGAGCACCATGGCCTGCGGGCCCTTGGCGTCGAGGTCCAGGCGGGACAGGATGGGCAGCGCGAACGCGGCGGTCTTGCCGGTGCCGGTCTGCGCCAGACCCAGCACGTCGCGCCCCTCCAGGAGCAGCGGGATGGTCTGCGCCTGGATCGGGGAGGGGGTTTCGTAGCCGATCTCGGTGAGCGCCTGGCGGACGCGCGGGTCGAGGTCGAGCTCGTCAAAGGTCTGCATGCTGAACGCGGGTCTCCTCGCTGGGGTCGACAGGGGGCTGATGGATCGCGGAAACGGCCCGGTGCTGCCCGCCAGGAGGGGGGCGTGGGGTCGGCGCGGTGGTGGAGCCGACCACGGGGCGGTCGCTTGCGCTTGTCGAACCGCGCGTTCCGCTGGACGCACACCCTGTTGCCAGTCACCCGCAGCTCGATGATTCTCAGCCTGGTGCGGCGACCTCCTGGCCGCAGCACCAGCAATCCAGCCTAGCGATCGAGATCCGCGCCCGCCGCGCCGCCCCGGCACAACGGGACGCACATCACGCCCGGACGTCCAGCCGGAGCCCGGGAGCGACGTCGTCGCGGGTCAGCAGGTGCACCCGCTGCCAGCCGCGCGGCACCGCGCCACCGCGCAGCCTGCGGTGCATCCGGTCCGCGCGCTGGACGTGCCGCTGGAACGACGTGCGGCGGATCAACCGGCCGCGCTGCTGCTGCCCGGCCAGCGCGTCGCGCGGATCGGCGTGCAGCCACACCAGCACCCGCTGCCGCCCGCTCAGCCAGCCGAACACCACCAGCAGGGCGCGGGTGGTGGCGCGGGTGGCGGGTTCGTGCGCGACGACCGGGCCGGGCGCGGTCAGGCAGAACCAGACGATGCGGGTCCGGTGCGCCAGGTGCACCACCGGCCGGTAGTAGCGGTAGGGCAGCCGGTCCGGCAGGACCTCGCGCAGGCGCGCGCGGACCTGCTCGGAGTCCAGCGCCGAGATGCTGGCGTCCGCGCGCAGCTTGCCCAGCGCCGTGCTCTTGCCGGCGCCGGGCAGTCCGGCCAGGACGACGAGGGATCGGCGGCCGACGCGCACGGTCGGCGGGGGGTTTGCGACCACTGGTGGTGAGTCCGGTATGTCCACGACGAGGACCAGATTACGCGTTGATCGATCTTGCCCGGAGGGGTCCGGCGCGGGGGAACGCGGTTTCGATGAAGCCGTTCTCATGATGGCTGGTGGCCGCGGGCGCGAAGGAAGGAGGCGGCTCGCCCTCCCCTCGCGAGCCGCCTCCCGCACCAACCCCCTGGTGCACTTCGCAGTCCGCCCGGGTGGCCCTTCCCCTGCCACCCGCGCGGGTTCCCCCGTTGCGATCGCCAGGCCCGGAATCACCCGCCCGACCCCCAGTGCGGGCGGGTGCCCCCTCCGGTTCCCCCTGATCTCCGCGTCGCACCTAGAAGTCTGCCGCCCGGCGGGCTCCGGCGAGACCGTGAAGCCCCCTGAGTGCGGCTGCGTAGTGCTACTCACCTCGGCCCGCTCCCGGTCGGAAAACCACTCACGAAAAGCCGGGAGGGCGCCTCCGGCCGGTGGCCGGGGACGCCCTCCCGAGAACTCGCCAGGGGTCAGATCGCTTCGGGGCCGGTCTCGCCGGTGCGGACGCGGACCACCGTGTCCACCGCGGTGACCCACACCTTGCCGTCGCCGACCTTGCCGGTGCGGACGGCGTGCACGATCCCGTCCACCACCTTGTCCGCGTTGGACTCCTCGACCAGCACCTCGACGCGCAGCTTCTCGATGAAGTCGACCGGGTACTCGGCCCCCCGGTAGACCTCGGTGCGGCCCTTCTGGCGGCCGTAGCCCTGCGCCTGGCTGACCGTCATGCCCAGCACCCCGATCCGGCCCAGCGCCTCCTTCAGATCGTCCAACTTGGACGGTTGCACGATCGCGGTCACCAGCTTCATGCGCGGCTGCCCTCCAGCTTGCGTTCCGCCTCACCGGCCGGGACCTGGGTGCGGCGCGCGGAGCCGCTGTCCCCGAAGTGGTAGGCCGCCTCGGCGTGCTCGGTCTCGTCGATGCCCACGGCCTCGTCCTCCGCGCTGACCCGGAAGCCCACGACCGCCTTGACCAGCAGCGCCAGCACCAGGCTGAGCACGAACGAGTACACCAGAACCGCGACCGCGCCGACGGCCTGCCGCCACAGCTGGTCCAGCCCGCCGCCGTAGAACAGGCCGTCCACCCCGGCCGGGGCGGCCGAGGACGCGAACAGGCCGACCAGCAGGGTGCCCATCAGCCCGCCGACCAGGTGCACGCCGACCACGTCGAGCGAGTCGTCGTAGCCGAACCGGAACTTGAGGCTGACCGACAGCGCGCAGACCGCACCGGTGATGGCGCCGACCGCGATGGCGCCCAGCGGGGTCACCGAGGAGCAGGCCGGGGTGATCGCGACCAGCCCGGCGACGATGCCCGAGGCCGCGCCGAGGGTGGTGGCGCGACCGTCGCGGATGCGCTCCACCAGCAGCCAGCCGAGCATCGCGGCGCTGGTGGCCACCAGCGTGTTGACCAGGACGACCGCGGCGGTGGTGTCGGCGGCCAGCGCCGAACCGGCGTTGAACCCGAACCAGCCGAACCACAGCAGCCCGGCGCCGAGCACCACGAACGGCAGGTTGTGCGGCTTGCCGGGGTCCTTCGGCCAGCTCTTGCGCTTGCCCAGCACCAGCGCCAGCGCCAGCGCCGCGGCACCGGCGTTGATGTGCACCGCGGTGCCGCCGGCGAAGTCGATCGCGGCGATCCGGTTGGCGATCCAGCCGCCGACCGCGGTCACGTTGCCCGCGTCGTCGGTCGAGTCGAAGGCGAACACCCAGTGCGCGACCGGGAAGTACACCACGACCGCCCACAGCGCGGCGAACAGCAGCCAGGGGCCGAAGCGCGCGCGGTCGGCGATCGCGCCGGAGATCAGGGCCACCGTGAGGATCGCGAACATCGCCTGGAAGCCGACGAACGCCAGGGTGGGGATCGAGCCGGAGAGCTGGTCCTCCCCGAGCAGCGAGCTGAGCCCGAAGAACTCAGCGGGGTTGCCGAGCAGGCCGACGCCTCCGACGTCGGAGCCGAAGGCCGCGGAGTAGCCGAAGAGCACCCACAGCACGCCCACCACACCGATGCTGCCGAGGCTCATCATCAGCATGTTGAGCACGCCGCGGGAGCGCACCATGCCACCGTAGAAGAACGCCAGACCGGGGGTCATGAGCAGGACCAAGGCCGCGCTCACGAGCACCCACGCGGTGTCGCCTGAATTCACATCGCCTCCCGTGCGGACCGAGTTGCGCCGCATCATCGGGAATGCCTGTTTCAGCCGACCCGTCCTGCTGTTTCAGCGCGGTGAAATCGAGCTCACCGGGTGTTAAGCCCGCGTTGTGAGGTCACCGCCGTGTTGCACGGACGGCACCTGGCGGTGGCGGCAGGCGAGCAGACCGGCGATCAACCAGGCGGCGCAGCAGGCCATCAGCAGCGCCATCGGGGCGGTCCAGTTGCCCGCGAGGTCGTGCAGGAGCCCGATCAGCAGCGGACCGGTCGCGGCGATGAGGTATCCGACGCCCTGCGCCATCCCGGACAGCGCGGCCGTGGTGTCGCTGTCCGGCGAGCGCAGCCCGATCACCGTCAGCGCCAGCCCGAACGCCGCGCCCTGCGCGACCCCCAGCAGGATCACCGCGGGCCACACGGCGGCGGCCGGACCGACCAGGATCCCGGCGAAGCCGAGCGCGATGCACACGGCCAGCGCGGTGGAGATCGGCCGCTGGTCGCGGAACCGGCGGCACAGCACCGGCACCGTGAGCGACCCGACGGCCTGCACCGCCGCCTGCACGCCGAGCGCCAGCCCGGCCAGCCCGGCGCTCATGCCGCGGCCCTGCAGCATGGTCGGCAACCAGCCGAACACGACGTAGGCCATCGCCGACTGCAGGCCCATGAACGCGGTGACCTGCCAGGCCAGCGGGCTGCGCCACAGCGCGCCGGGCCGCGACGGCTGCGGCGGCTCGCCGGAGCCGCGGCGCAGGACGAAGGCGCTGATCACCAGGGCCACCAGCACCGGAACCGCGAGCAGCCCGAGCGGGGCCTGCCAGGCGGAGCCCAGCGCGACGCCGACCGGCACCACGACGCTGGCCGCGAAAGCGCCGCCCAGCGTCAGGCAGACCGTGTACACGGCGGTGATCACCGGGATGTTGTGCGGGAAGTCGCGCTTGATCAGCCCCGGCAGCGCCACGTTCGCCACCGCGATGGCGGCCCCGACCACGACCGTGCCCGCCAGCAGCGCCCAGGTCGATCCCACCGCCCGCAGCGAGTTGCCGACCAGCAGCACGACCAGGCAGCCGACGACGACCTTCTCGTCGCCGAACCGCTGCCGCAGCGCCGGGGCGACGAACGCGAACACCCCCAGGCACACCACCGGCAGCGTGGTCAGCACCCCGCCGAAGGTGTTCGACACCCCGAGGTCCTGCTGGATCCGCTCCAGCAGCGGCGCCACCGCGGTGAACGGCGGCCGCAGCGCCAGCGCGACCAGCACGATCAGGACCATGGTGGCCACCGCGGCCCTGCCCGCAGCGCGCGGCGGCGCCTGCTGGACTCCGGTACTCACTGCGCAGTTCCCCTCTCGTCGACGACGCCCTGCAGCGACGTCAGGCACGGTTCGATCACGGCTTGAGCGGCTCTGGCCGCGGATTCGGGATCGCGACCGGCGATCGCGTCGAACAGCGCGCGGTGCGCCTCCGGACCGCCTTCGTCCAACGCGCTGTCCGCGCGCAGCGCCACCAGGCTCTCCCGCAGCCGTTCGCTCAGGTAGCGGTACATCTCGGTGAGCAGCGGGTTGCGCGCAGCGTCGACCACGGCGGAGTGGAACTCGACGTCGGCGGCACCGAACGCTTCCGGTGAGGCAGCGCGGTCGCGCCGGTCCAGCAGCTCGCGCAACCGCTCGACGTCGGCGTCCTCGCGCCGCTGCGCGGCCAACCGCGCGGCTTGCACGTCGTGGGCCAGCTGCACCTCGAAGACGTCCCGCAGCTCGGCCAGCCGCAGCTGCCGCAGCATCGGCGTCGGATCGGCCGCGGACACCACGAAGGTCCCGGCCCCCTGCCGGGCTTCCAAGCACCCGAGCTGCACCAAAGCCCGAACGGCCTCCCGAACGACGGCCCGGCTCACGCCGAGCTGAGCAACCAGCTCCTGCTCGGTGGGTATCCGCTCTCCCGGCGCCCAAGCCCCGTTCGCCAACTGCTCGTTCAGCGCAGCGATGACCTCGTCGACGGAAGACCGCCGCCCGACAACCCGCATCCCACAACCTCCCGCCAGACGGTATGCGACAGGTCAGTCGTCAGACAAATTTCCGCCCGGTGAGAACCGCCACCAAACCACCGTGATCATCCCGACAAACAACCAACCACCAGGACAAAACGGATACGGTTCAAGACGGCTGATCAAGCAGAGCGGAGGCCAACCCGTGCCGGAGAGAAGCTGTGACCACGCCCGGAGGAGCGCGTAGTGCCGACCAGGACGAGCCCTGAGCAGCTGGCGACCAGCCGCAGGAACCTCTTCCGGATCTTCGCGGCGGCGGCCCTGACCGGGGTGGCCATGTACGTCCTGGAGCAGAACCTGGTTGCCGAACCCGGTTCACCGCTGAACCTCGGTTGGCTCCTCGCGGGGTACCTGGCGATGGTGAGCGGAATGCTCGGCCACGTCGTCTTGCGCCGTTCGGGCCTCAACGACAAGCCAGCCACCCTCCTCGCCGCGGCCGGGTGCCTAGCGCTCTTCCCGCTCCTGTGGTGGCTCTTGGTCTTCGCCAGAAGTCCGCACGAGGTCTGCACCGTCCGGCACCCGGACGGGATCATCCGGAACGAGTGGTGCCTCGAACGGATTCCGGGAACCTACGACGTCATCCCGGACAACGGCGGCCCCCTCGGACTCGCGCTGCTGGCCGCCGCGGCGATCGTCCTGGTGTTCATCGGAATCGGATACGCGCTCGGTCGGACGAATCGACGCCGAACGGTCCCGCTGCGCTGGTACCTGATCACCGGCGCCCTCTGGTCGGCGGTCCCGGCAACCCAGCTCGCGCTGAACCTGGCCAACACCCCCGGGCCCGAACGCCTCTGGATCGTCCTCACCGCGACCGTCATCAGCGCCGTGGGCCTGACCGCCTGCTTCCACCAGAAGCGCCAACGCGATCAGTCAGCACGAGGTGAAGGTGAATAGCTTCGACCAGCACGCTCCGACCGTGGAAAGAACGGCCACCCTGTTCAACGGCGCCAGAACCGTCTTCTGGTTGGAGGCCGCACTCGCCGCGCTGAGCGGCACGCTCTACGTCCTCCAGCGCAACGGGTTCATCGAATTCGGCTCCGCCGCGGCAACAACATTCCTGCTGGCCGGATCTTCGTCGATCGCCCTCTCCCCGCTCATCTACACGGTGCTTCACCGCTTCGCCCGCACCGAGAAACGGGCGGAACCCCTCGCAATCGCTGGTGCTCTCGTGGTGATGTCGCTCCTCCTGTGGCTGCTGCACTTCGCAGAACCTGCGCTCTGCGCCACTGCCCACCTCGAAGGCCGTCCCGATCGAGTGGTCTGCGTCGGAACAGCGTTCAACCTCAGCGATTTCCTCGGCTGGCCGCTTCTGGTCGCTGCGCTCACCTACGCAGTGATCATCGGTATCGGCTTCGGTTTCGCCCGGCTCAGCGGAACGCGCCTCGAACCCCCGAAGTGGTTCTGGCACCAAGCGATTCTCATGGGCGCTCCGATAGCAGCCCTGGGCGCCATGAACGTGGCCGACTCTCCCAAGTCCCACAGGATCTGGATCCTCCTCGCCGTAGTGGCCATCACCTTCCCGCTCCTGATCCACGTTCTCCGACGACGGCAACAGCTGTCGAAGGCATCGCGAAGCAAAAAGCCTGCTCAGAGGATCAGAGGTGAGTAGCTTCCGCCCGGAGCCCAAGCGGACGCCGTTCCAGATCGCCCTCTGGGGCGTGGTCGTGATGTCGGCCAGCTCCACCATCGCGGCCTTGTGGGTTCAGCAAACCGCGCTGGTACTCCTCTTCAACGTCACGTTCTTGCTCGCCTTGGGTGTCGCGAAGACTCTCCGCGAAAGGCAGCTGGAGGACCACGCACGCGAAAGCGAGCCCAGCGATGAGGAGCACGCAGCGGATGCTGGAGAGCAGCAGCCCGCTCGGCGAAGCATCACGCTGCCTCGCGATGCGAAAGTCGTCCTCCTGGTGGAGCTGGTGGTGGCACTCGCGGGCGGAGCGCTCCACCTCCTCCAGATCGAAGGAGTCATCGGATTCGGGTCCGTCATCGCGACCACGTTGCTGCTGGCAGGCTCGGCATCGATCGCGTTCGGCATCCTCCTGCGCAGCCTCTTCCACCGGTTCGGAACTCCTGGCAGGTGGACCGACGCCGTCGCCACCGCTGGCGTCCTCGCGGCGTTCCCGCTGCTGTGCTGGCTCGGTTACTCCGCAGGTCGGCGAAACGGGCACTGCAGCGTTCGACACCCCGACGGGACCGAGCAGGACTACACCTGCGTGCCGCACGAGCCGGGGGAATACCTGCTGGTCAGCGACATCGGCAGCCAGCTCGGCCGACCGGTGCTCGGGGCGGCGCTCGTAGTCGCCCTGTTCATCGCGGCCGCCGTCGCGATCGGCGTCCCGGACCGGGGCAACCGCAGCATCCTCAGGCAGAACCTGATCTGCGCAGCCCTCGTTTCAGCTGTTCCCGCGACGGTGTTCGCACTGGAGCTCGGTGCCGCACCCAAGCTCGACAAGGCCTGGTCCGCGCTGGCAGTGCTGGTCGTGTTCCTGCCGCCCGCGATCCACGCGATCCGGCGGAGAGTTCGGCTGGAGCGGATGCGCAAGGCCGGGACTCCCCGCTGACAGCAGACGGCCCCCGCACCGGGGGGGTGCGGGGGCCGTTCGGCGGGGGTCAGTCGAGGAGGGCGTCCACGAAGGCTCCGGGTTCGAAGGGGGCCAGGTCGTCGGGGCCTTCGCCGAGGCCGACCAGCTTGACCGGGACTCCCAGCTCTCGCTGGACCTGGAAGACGATGCCGCCCTTGGCCGTGCCGTCGAGCTTGGTCAGGACGATGCCCGTCACGTCCACCACCTCGGAGAAGACGCGGGCCTGGGTCAGGCCGTTCTGGCCCGTGGTGGCGTCCAGGACCAGCAGGACCTCGTCCACCTGGGCCTTCTTCTCCACCACGCGCTTGACCTTGCCCAGCTCGTCCATCAGGCCGGTCTTGGTGTGCAGGCGGCCCGCCGTGTCGACCAGGACCGCGTCCACCGCCGTGTCCGAGCCGCGGCTGACCGCCTCGAACGCCACGCTCGCCGGGTCCGCGCCCTCCTTGCCGCGGACCACCTCGGCACCCACCCGGTGGCCCCAGGTGGCCAGCTGCTCGACCGCCGCCGCGCGGAACGTGTCCGCCGCGCCGAGCAGGACGGTCCGGCCGTCGGCGACCAGGACCCGGGCCAGCTTGCCGGTCGTCGTGGTCTTGCCGGTGCCGTTGACGCCGACCACCAGCACCACTGCGGGCTTGCCGCCATCGGCCGGGTCGCCGTGCGGCAGCGCGCGCACCGCGCGCTCCATGTCCGGGCCGAGGGTGTCCACCAGCACCTCGCGCAGCAGGGCGCGCGCCTGCTCCGGGGTGCGGATGCCGCGCGAGGCGATCTCGGTGCGGAGGCGTTCGGTGATCTCGGTGGTGGTGGCCGCGCCCAGGTCGGCCATCAGCAGGGTGTCCTCGATCTCCTCCCAGGAGTCCTCGTCGAGGTCACCCGCGCCGAGCAGGCCCAGCAGGCCCTGGCCGAAGGTCGACCGGGAGCGCGACAGGCGACCGCGCAGCCGCTCCAGGCGGCCCGCCGTCGGCTCGATCTCCTCGATCTCCTCGGCCGCTCCCGGCTCCGCCGGGGTCGGCTCGGGCACCGGCTCCACGCGCTCCTGCACCGGCACCTCGGGCTCGGCCGGGGCCTCGGGCGCCTTCTCGGGAGCCTCGGGCTGCTCCGGCTCCGAGGGCTTCTCCGGGGCCTCGGGCTGCGCGGGAGGCTCCTCCGTCGTGGTGCCGCCGTCCGGGAGCTGGACGTCGACGATGCCGCGGCGCTCGGTGTCGCGCGGCACCGCCGCGTCGTCACCGACCCCCGGCTGGCCCTCCACCTCGGTGCGCTCGCCCGCGGGGTGTTCCGGCGGGGCGGCCGTGGTGGGGCCACCGCTGGAGAGGCTGATACCGCCGCCCGCGCGGTAGCCGCCGCCCTTGACGGCCTCGGTCGGCGCGGCGCTGTCGTCCCGTTCGCTCAGGCTGATCCGGCGCCGACGGTTCAGCACCACACCGGCGATCACGGCGATCGCCAGCACCAGCACCACGGCGACGATGATCAGAATCACGGTAGAGGTGGTCACCCGCCCATCCTCCCACCTGCTGATTCGGACACCGGCACGCGCCCCGCAGCCCAGCTCGCCAACTGAAGCGATGTAGTGAGCAAATAACCAACAAAACGAGTCCGACGCTTGCATTTGTCAGCCGCTGTGCCTTAGACCACATACGTGAACTGGTGGCGAGTGCTCGGGTTGATCTCCGGAACGTCGATGGACGGCGTCGACGTCGCCGCGGCCGAGCTGCGGTTGGACGGCGACACCCTGGAGCTCCGGCCGCTCGGCAGCACGACGGTGCCCTACCCCCCGGACCTGCACCGGGACCTGCTGGCGGCGCTGCCGCCCGGCGGGTGCAGCGCCGCGGAGCTGTGCCGCCTGGACACCCTGGTCGGCCAGCACTTCGCCGCCGCGGCGGGCGTCGGGCTGGAGCTCGCGGACGGCCGCGCGGACCTCGTCGCCTCGCTGGGCCAGACGCTCTACCACTGGGTCGAGGACGGCCGGGCGCGCGGCACGCTGCAGATCGGCCAGCCCGCGTGGATCGCCGAGGCCACCGGCCTGCCCGTGGTGTCGGACCTGCGCGCCCGCGACGTCGCCGCAGGCGGGCACGGCGCACCGCTGGCCGGGGTCCTGGACGCGCTGTGGCTGGCCGACGAGCCCGGTCCGGGCGTCGCGCTGAACATCGGCGGCATCGCCAACATCACCGTGGTCGGCGGCGAACGCCCGCTGGCCTACGACACCGGCCCCGGCAACGCGCTGATCGACCTCGCCGCCGCGCGCGCGACCGGACGACCGCAGGACACCGACGGCGCGCTCGCCGCCAGCGGCGCCGTGCGGTCCGACCTGCTCGAAGTCCTGCTCGCCGACGACTACTACCGGCAGGCCCCGCCGAAGTCGACCGGCAAGGAGCGGTTCAACGCCGCCTACCTGGACCGCGCGCTGGCCCGGGCCGGCACCGGGATCACCGACGCCGATCTGCTCGCCACGCTGACCGAGCTGACCGCGCGCACCATCGCCGACGCCTGCCGCGCGGAGGGGGCCGTGCGGGTCGTCGCCTCCGGCGGGGGCGTGCGCAATCCCGTCCTGCTCGCTACGCTGCGCCGCCAACTGGACGTTCCGGTGCTGGTCAGCGACGAGCTCGGGCTACCGGCCGACAGCAAGGAAGCGCTGCTCACCGCGCTGCTCGGGTTCCTCACCTGGCACGGCACATCCGGCAACACGCCGGGCACCACCGGCGCCGCCGGACCCCGGTTGTTGGGCAGCATCACACCCGGGGCCGGACCGCTGCGGATGCCCGCACCGGCCGACCACCAGCCGACCCGGCTGCGCGTGCAGCCCGGCGACACCGCGTAGGAGGCAGCATGCGATCGCTCGACCTGGCCGTGATCGGCCTGTACCTGGTCGCCATGCCGGTGCTCGGGCTGCTGCTGGGCGGTCGGCAGCGCAGTTCCCACGACTACTTCGTGGGCAGCCGCCAGCTGCCCTGGTGGGCGGTGTGCTTCTCGGTGGTGGCCACCGAGACCTCCACGCTGACCGTGATCAGCGTGCCGACGGTGGCCTACCTCGGCAGCTTCACCTACCTGCAGCTGGCCGTCGGCTACCTGATCGGCCGGGTCGTGGTGGCGTTCGTGCTGCTGCCGAAGTACTACGCCGGGAACCTGGTCAGCGCCTACGAGTTCCTCGGGAAGCGGTTCGGGCCCGGGCTGCAGGGCACCGCGTCGGTGACGTTCCTGGTGACCCGGCTGCTGGCCGACGGCCTGCGGCTGTTCGCCACCGCGATCCCGGTCAAGGTGATGCTGGCGGCCTTCGGCGTGGACCTGGCGTACTGGCAGATCGTGCTGGTCCTGGCGGTGCTGACGGTGATCTACACCTACCTGGGCGGGATCAAGGCGGTGGTGTGGGTCGACGCGATCCAGATGTTCGTCTACGTCGGCGGCGCGATCCTGGCCGCGGTGGTGCTGGCCGGGCAGCTGCCGTCCGACTGGTTCGGGACCGCGCTGGAGGCGGGCAAGTTCCAGCTGCTCGACTTCACCTCGTCGATCGTCACCGACCAGTACGCCTTCCTCACCGCGGTGCTCGGCGGTGCGGTGTTCGCGATGGCCTCGCACGGCGCCGACCAGCTCATGGTGCAGCGGCTGCTGGCCTGCCGGAACGTGCGGGACAGCCAGAAGGCGCTGATCGCCAGCGGTGTCGTGGTGGCGCTGCAGTTCGCGCTGTTCCTGCTGATCGGCACCATGCTGTGGTCGTTCTTCCGCGGCGCGGCCCCGGCCGAGATGGGCATGGCCAGCAACGACGAGCTGTTCCCGACGTTCATCGTGAACGACCTGCCGCCGGGCCTGTCCGGGCTGCTCATCGCCGGGATCCTGGCCGCCGCGATGAGCACCCTGGCCTCGTCGCTGAACTCGCTGTCCACCTCCACCGTCAGCGACCTGTACCAGCGGTTCGGCAAGCGGAAGCTGGACGACGCGACCGTCCTGCGGATGGGCAAGCTCTGGACGCTGGTCTGGGCCGTGGTGTTCGTGGTGTTCGCGTCGATGTTCAGCAGCACCGACAACCCGGTGGTGGAGGTCGGGCTCAGCATCGCCAGCTACACCTACGGCGCGCTGCTCGGCGCGTTCCTGCTGGGGCTGTGGAACAAGCGGGCCCGGCAGACCGACGCGACGATCGCCTTCTGCGCCACGATCGCGGTGGTGCTGGTCTTCGTGCTCTGGGTGCAGTTCCCCGACGGCGAAGGCGGCGAGGCGTCCCTGGCGTTCCCCTGGTACACGCCGCTGGGGGTGATCGTGACGCTGGTGGTGGGCGGCCTGCTGTCGCTGCGGCACGGCCGCCCCGCCGTCGAGCAGCCGGTCGAGCACGCCGACAACTCGTGAGCGCTCGACCGTTCCCCGAACGTCACAGCATCGAGATGAGCGTGACGAGGAAGACCAGGAAGGCCAACCCGAGGCCGCCGAAGAAGAGGCCCATGGCGATGCCCATGCCCGGCGCGTCCTGCGGCGTCGGGCCGATCGCACCGTCGACGAACACGATCGCCGGGGCCTTGTAGTAGACGTCGAGCTGCTGGCCCGCCGCGACCGGGACCACCGCGACCGCGTTGCCGACCCGCCACAGGTAGTTCACGTGCACCTGCACCTGGTACTGGCCCGGCGGCAGGTCGATCGGGGTCTTGCCCCAGGACAGCGGCTGGCCGGGCTGACCGTTGATGGTGACCTGCGGCTTGAAGAACATCAGCGCCCAGGTGAGCCAGTGGTACGAGCAGTCGATCACGATGCGGGCCATGCCCGGCGGGATCGGCGCCATCGGCTGCTGCACCGGCGCGGGAGGCCCGGCCTGCGGCACGCCCTGCTGCGGGTAGCCCTGCTGCTGGGGATAGCCGCCCTGCTGCGGATAACCCTGCGGCGCCACCGGCATCGGGCCGGACTGGGGGTAGCCCTGCGGGGCCGGGGGCTGCTGCACCGGCATCGGGCCGGACTGCGGGTAGCCCTGCTGCGGATACCCCTGCTGGGGGTACGGCTGCTGGCCTGGCGGCGGGCCGTAGGGGTTGGTCATGGTCTCCTCCTGGTCTCCGGTGGACGCCGCGCTCGATGCCGGTCCACCGGACATCCTCCCGCACGCGGATCTCCGGCCCGAAACCGACCGGCCGACCCCTTCAGCAGCGGTTCCGCTGGGACGATGAACCACAGGAACGCACTGGGGACGGGGGTCGATGGTGCACGAGGGCGATCACACGGAATTCCGGGCCAAGCTCAACGCGTACTCCGCGGGCGTGCTCGACGACGTCGAGTGGCTCGTGGTGCGCACGCACCTGGCCGAGTGCGAGCTCTGCCGCGCCGAGCTGGGCCGACCGGAGCTGTGGAACCGCGCTGCGCCGCAACGGATTTCGCCCACCCCGCAGCGGGTGAACCGCCGCCCCGGCTGGCCGGTGGTGATCGGCGCGGCCGCGGTCGCGGCGCTGATCGCCTTCGGTGTCGGCTACGCCCTCGGCGTCACCGCCTGAACGGCCCGTGAGCACTTTGTGGGCCTATAGCCCCAGAAAGTGCTCACGAGCCAGGAATCATCTAGTCCAGCACCGCGGCGACGTCGCCTTCGGCCGGGGCGTCCGGGGCCTGGTTCTTCTCCGGTTCGCCGCGCAGGCGCTGGGAGATCACCTGCGTGATGCCGTCGCCGCGCATGGTCACGCCGTAGAGCGCGTCGGCGATCTCCATGGTCGGCTTCTGGTGCGTGATGATGATCAGCTGCGAGGTGGTGCGCAGCTGGTCGAGCAGGGTGATCAGGCGGCGCAGGTTGGTGTCGTCCAGCGCCGCCTCGACCTCGTCCATCACGTAGAACGGCGAGGGGCGGGCGCGGAAGATCGACACCAGCATGGCCACCGCGGTCAGCGACTTCTCGCCACCGGACAGCAGCGACAGCCGCTTGACCTTCTTGCCCGGCGGGCGCGCTTCGACCTCGACGCCGGTGGTCAGCATGTCCTCGGCGTCGGTGAGCGTCAGACGTCCTTCGCCGCCCGGGAAGAGGACCTTGAAGACCGTCTCGAACTCGCGCGCCACGTCCTGGAAGGCCGAGGAGAACACCTCGAGGATCTTCTCGTCGACCTCCTTGACCACGCTGAGCAGGTCGCGGCGGCTGTCCTTGAGGTCCTCCAGCTGCGTGGACAGGAACTTGTAGCGCTCCTCCAGCGCGGCGAACTCCTCCAGCGCGAGCGGGTTCACCTTGCCCAGCAGGGAGAGGTCCTTCTCGGCGCGCTTGGCGCGGCGCTCCTGGGCGGCGCGGTCGAACGGCACCGGCGGCGGTGCGCTGACGTCCTCGCCGCGCTCCTTCGCCGCCTCGTACTCGGCGAGCTCGGCCGGGCCGGGCGGGATCGGCACGGTGGGCCCGTACTCGTCCACCAGGTCGTCCAGCCCGATCCCGAAGTCCTCGATGATCTTGGTCTCGAGCTGCTCGATCCGCAGCCGCTGCTCGGCGCGCACGACCTCGTCGCGGTGCACCGCGTCGGTCAGCTTCTCCAGCTCACCGCTGAGCTCACGCACCCGCGCGCGGATCGCGCCGAGCGCCTGCTCGTGCTCGCTCTGCTTGGCCTGCGCGACATCCCGCTCCTCCGTCGCGGCGCGCAGCGACTGCGCGATGCGCTCCAGCGCGGTCTCGCAGCCCGCGACCACGGCCTGCGTCACGCGCGCTGCGCGTTCCTTGGCCTTGCGCGCCGCCTCCGCGCGGGCCCGCGCTTCGCGCTCGTGCCGCGCTGCGCGGCGCAGCTGGTCCGCGCGTCCTTGCACCGCTCGGGCGCGCTCTTCGGCTGTGCGCTGGGTGAGCCGCGCGTCCATCTCCTGCTGGCGGACGGTGGTGAGCTCGGCGCTCAACCGGTCGCGGTCCGCGGTGTCGGGCTCGGCGGCCTCGTCCTGCTCGGTCTTGACGATGCGCAGGCGTTCTTCGAGTTCGGCGAGCTTGACCAGGGACTGCTCGCGGGACTGCTCGACCTTCACCCGCTGGTCGCGCGCACGCTCGACGTCGGCCGCCGCGGAGCGGGCCGCGCGCTGGAGGCTGGAGAGCCGTTCGGTGCTTCGGGCGCGCTGGACCTTCGCGTCGTTGATCTGCTCCTGGATCGCGCGGACTTCGGCGCGGCGGGATTCCTCCTCCGCCCGTGCGCCTTCCAGCGCGGCCGAGTGCTGTTCGGCGCGGCGCTGGGCCGCGGCGAGTTCGCGTTCGGCTTCGTCGACCGCGGCCTGCACCTCGATGGCGCTCTGCCGGTTGTCGGAGCCGCCGATCGCCCAGTGCGCGCCGAGGACGTCGCCATCTGCGGTGACCGCGCGGACTTCCGGGTGGCGCTGGACGAGTTCGCCCGCCTCGGCCAGCGAACCGACCACGGCGACCCGGTCGAGCGCCCTGGTCACCGCCGCGCGGAGACCATCCGGGGCGCTGATCAGGTCGACCGCCCAGCGCGCCGAACCGGGCAGCTGCGGCCAGTCGGAGCGGTCCGGCTCCACCTCGGTCCCGATGAGCAGACCCGCCTGGCCAGCTTCGTCGGCGCGGAGCAGTTCCAGCGCGGTCACCGCGTCGGTCACGCCGCGGACCGCGACCGCGTCCGCCACCGCGCCCAGCGCCGCCGCCAGCGCGGCTTCCGCACCGGGTTCGACGGTCAGCAGCGCTGCGACCGAACCGAGCAGCCCGGGCACCCGGTCCCCGGCCGCCATGAGCGCGCCCGCGCCGTCCTTGCGCTGCAAGCCCATCGACAGGGCCTCGACGCGGGCCTTCCACGACGCGATCTCCCGCTCCGCGGCCCGTTCCGCCTTGACCAGCTCCTCCACCCGCGCCCGCGCGGCGTCGCGCGCCTCGGCGGCGGATTCGCGGCGCTCCTGCAGGCCCGCGTCGTCGGAGTCGTAGCCGCCGCTCTCCTCCTCGGCGTCGGCCAGCGCCCGCTCGGCCTCCTCCGCGCGGGCGGTGGCCTCCTCCAGCGCGTCGGACAGCCGCTCGATCTCGTCGGAGGTGTCGTTGACCTTGCTGCGCAGCGACTCGACCTGGCCGGACAGACGAGCGGCGCCCTCCCGGCGGTCGGCGATCGCCCGGACCGCGGCCAGGTGGGCCTGTTCTGCCTGCTTGAGCGCCGATTCCAGCTCCGAGCGGCGCTGCACCACCTCGTGCAGGGCTTCCCGCGCCTCCTCCAACTGCTCGCGCAGCTCGATCTCCTGCTCGGCGGCTTCCTCGGCCTCCGCCTCCAGCTGGTCGGGATCGCGGCCCGTCCGCTGCTCGTCGGTCTGCGCGGTCAGGTGCCGGTGCCGCTCGGCGGCCAGCCGCAGCGTGCCGTGCAACCGCTCTTCCAGCGCGGACAGGCGGTACCAGGTCTCCTGCGCGCGGTTGAGCCGCGGCGCGTCGGCGGCGACCTGCTCCTCGAGGGCCTTCTCCTCGGACTGCGCGAACTGCAGCGCCCGCTCCACCTCAGCGCGCTTGGCGCGGGCGGCTTCCTGGTCGGCCTCGTCGCGGGCCAGGTCGGCGCGCGCGGTGACCAGGTCGTCGGCGATCAGGCGCAGCCGGGCGTCGCGCAGGTCGGCCTGCACGGTCTGGGCCTTGCGGGCGATCTCGGCCTGCTTGCCGAGCGGCTTGAGCTGGCGGCGCAGCTCACCGGTGAGGTCGGTCAACCGGGTCAGGTTGGCCTGCATCGCGTCGAGCTTGCGCAGCGCTTTTTCCTTGCGCTTGCGGTGCTTGAGCACGCCCGCGGCCTCTTCGATGAGCCGCCGGTTCTCCTCGGGCTTGGCCTGCAGGATCGAGGCCAGCTGCCCCTGCCCGACGATGACGTGCATCTCGCGGCCGATGCCGGAGTCCGACAGCAGCTCCTGCACGTCCATCAACCGGCACGAGTTGCCGTTGATCTCGTACTCGCTGGCCCCGTCGCGGAACATCCGGCGGGTGATGGAGACCTCGGTGTAGTCGATCGGCAGCGCGCCGTCGGTGTTGTCGATGGTCAGCGTGACCTCGGCGCGGCCCAGCGGGGCGCGGCCCGCGGTGCCCGCGAAGATCACGTCCTCCATCTTGCCGCCGCGGAGGTCCTTGGCGCCCTGCTCGCCCATCACCCAGCGCAGCGCGTCGAGCACGTTCGACTTGCCGGATCCGTTCGGCCCGACGACGCAGGTGATGCCGGGCTCGAAGCGCAGCGTGGTGGCCGAGGCGAAGGACTTGAACCCCTTCAGCGTCAGGCTCTTCAGGTGCACGGCTGCGATCGACCTTCCCGTGGTTGGTACCCCTGGTCACGTCCGGCCGAGCCTACCTCTGCCGCCTCCTCCGACCACGCAGAACCGCAGGTGGTGGCCCGTGAGCATTTTCCGGTGCTCTGCCCCCGGAAAGTGCGCACGGGAGCTGACCAGGGCAAACGCCGGGTCAGCGCTCGACGAAGCCGGTGAGGCCGCCCTTGGGGTCGGACCACTGCTCGGCGACGAAGTCGACGCGGCCCGGGGTCTCGCCGGAGCGCAGGGCCGCCAGGAGCTTCTCGCAGGCTTCGCGGGGCCCTTCGGCCACCACCTCGACGCGGTTCGCCGGGAGGTTCGTAGCGCTGCCGACCAGCCCCAGCTCCAGCGCCCGAGATCGCGTCCACCAGCGAAAACCCACGCCCTGCACATGTCCGTGCACCCATGCGGTCAACCGCGCAGCTCCGGAATCCGTCACGCCGGCATGATGCCGCACCCACCCCGCGCCCGCCCCAGCGCGTCCACCGCATCTGGCCGGGCCGGTATGATCCGCCGCGATTCTGCGGAGGCCGGGTGTTTCGGCGCATCCGGTGCACGACCGCGCGAAGCGCCGACGAGTGGGGCACCGATGGACCCGTTGCAGGTGGAAGACCCGGACGCGCGGCCGAAGCGCCTGGTGGTGCTGGCCGCGGCGGGCATCGTGGTGGCCACCGCGTTCGCGACCACGGCCGCGATGGTGGCCGGGACCCAGCAGCAGACCGAGGCCACCCCGGACTTCTCGCTGAAGCCGACCGCGACCTCCCGCCCGGCGAGCACCACGACCTCCGTGCCACCGCTGCTGCCGCCCCCGCCACCCATTAGCGCGGAGTCCTCGCAGGAGAGCACCACCAGCAGCAGCACCAGCACGGCGACCAGCACCGCCCCGAGCTCGCCGAGCGATGTGGCGCCGCCACCGGGTCATACCCCGCCGCCGCGGCCCACCGGCCCGGGGCCGGGGCCGGACCCGACTCCCGACCCGACGCCGACTGGGAACCCGCCGACCAGCGAGACGACCACGCCGACGGAGGAACCGCCGACCAGCGAAACGTCCACGACGACGCACACCACCTACTCCGAGACCGCGGGCGGTCCCGAATGACGCTGGCCGTGCACTCGTGCCGGTCGCTGTGCTCGTGGCACCGGACGCGCAAGCAGCTCAACGGCCTGCCGCTGCTGGCCTGCCGGGGCTGCGGCTCGCAGTGGGTGCGCAGCGAGCCCTGGACGCCGATCGACCACACCGGCCGCATCCCGGACGACGTGCGCGCCGAGCTCGCCGAACGGGACTGACCGGTCAGCGCGGGTCGCCGACGACGACCAGGTCGGCACGGGCGCGGGTGGGCGCGATCAGGGCCGCGTTGGCCTCGTCGCTGCGCCGCACCCACTCCTCCGCCTCCACCGGCGTCCGGCCGTGCGAGACGTGCCGGGCGACGAGCCGCTGCACCCGGATCTCGTCGTCCGGGGCGAGGAACCAGCACTCGTCGAGCAGCTCACGCACCTCGGACCACGGCGGCGTGTCCAGCAGCAGGTAGTTGCCTTCGGTGATTACCAGCGGAACATCCGGCGGCACCGCGATCGCCCCGGCGTAGGACTCCTCGATCTCACGGTGGAACTCCGGCGCGTACACCGTCTCCTCGGCGGCCCGGATGCGACGCAGCAGCGCCACGTACCCGGCAGCGTCGAAGGTGTCGGGCGCGCCCTTGCGGTCCTCCCGCCCCAACCGCCGCAGCTGCGCGTTCGCCAGGTGAAACCCGTCCATCGGCACGATCACCGCGGCATCGCCGAGCTCCCGGAGGACCCGCTCGGCGACGGTCCCCTTCCCCGCTCCAGGCGCGCCGGTGATCCCCAAGACCCGCCGCTGCCCGCTGTCGGCAAGCGCCCGCGCGCGCTTCACCAGCTCCACGTACCCGACCAAGCTGACACCTCCCGTGACCGCCGCCAGGCTACGAGAGCGCGCTCAGTCCTCCCAGACCTCGGTGAGCAGTTCCCGGGTGTACTCGGCGATCCGGGCGTTGTCCGCCGGGGCGATCGTGCTCCAGCGGCGGCCGTCGCCGCTGGTGCGGACCACGTGCAGGTAGCGGCCCTGGTCGGTGTCGTGGAAGGCCACCACCCGGTTGGCCCGCTCCGGGCGGCCGCGGTTCCGGCTGGCCTCCACGCCGAACTGGCCGCGGATGCCCATGCCGTTGGCCATGTGGGCGACGTCGGCCGCGTCGTCCGGCGGGATGCCCAGCGCGCGCAGCTCGTCGCTGAACGCCAGCGGGTTGTCCGGGCCCGCGTAGTCGCTGGCCTTGCGCAGGACGTCGTTGGGCAGGCTCACCGCCCGGCCGGTCCCGGCGGGCATGTCGCCCGCGACGGACACCGCCGCCTCGGCCAGCGCGCCGCCCCGGATCGGGGTCAGCTCCACCACGTCGGCGTCCACGATGGTCAGCAGCCCGGCCGAGCCGTTCGCCGAGGCCAGCGCGCGGATCGACCGGTCGGCCCAGATCCGCACGTCCACGCTGCGCTGCGGGCGGTCGAGCAGGCCGACCAGGTCGGCGAAGTCGACGTCCAGCCGGTCGCGGCCGGGTTCGGCGAGGCGCTTGTCGCGCAGCGACGCCCACGCCCCGGCCACCAGCTCGGCGCGCTCGGTGTAGGTCGTCCCCGGGCTGGGCACGTCCAGCACGATGTGCCGGTGCTCGGTGAGCTTCTCCGCCTCGCAGACCACATCGAACTCCAATGTGGACAGCACGATCGGATCGGCTTCGGCTCCAGGTCGCAACGTCAGTCCTGCTTCTTCGGCTCGGCCTCGGCGGGCGGCTCGTCGTCGCGCTCGGCACCGCCCAGCACCGGCGGCGCGACCAGCCGCTCGTCGTCGAAGGGGGTTTCCTCCGCGACGTACTTGTTCTCGTGCTCGGCGTCCTCGCTGCGCTTCTCGCCGCGGGTCGCGGCCGGGCCCATCATCGAGCCCGCCGCCGGGCGGCTGCCCGGGGTGCTGCCCGCGGACTTCCCGGCCGTGGTGTCACCGGGTCCGCCGCCCACGCTCCCGCCGCGCGCCACGGACCCACCGGGCGCCGGGGTCGCGGGCGCCGGAGCACCCCGACCGCCGAGCACGCGGCTCGCGGCGTACGCGCCGATGCCCGCGACAGCCGCACCACCGGCGGCGATACCGAGCACGGTCCCGGCGCTGATGCCACCGCTGTCCCCGGTCGCCTCCGGCGTCGGGTCCGCCTCGCCGCCCCGGTCGATCTCGGCCTTCTTCCGGTCGTCGGGGCGGTCCCCGGGTCGCGGCGAAACCCCGCGCTCACCGGGACGCCCCTGGCCGGACCGGCCGTCGCCGCCGACCACGACCCCGCCACCGGGCACCGCGCTCCCGGGCGTACCCACGCCGGGGGAACCGACGCCGGGCTGCGCAGAACCGCCGACGGTACCCGCCACGACGACCCCCGAGCCGATCCCGGAACCGGCCATGCCGCTCGGCGAAGCCGATTGCGGGGACACGGTCGCGGGCGGCATCTCCGGCAGCGGCTGGTAGCTCTCCGCCTGGGTCACCGAGGTGTCGCGGTAGGACGCCAGCGCGGCCTGCGCGGCCTTCTTGTTGGCGTCGATCTGCTTGGCCTCCTGGTCGTAGTCGCTCTCGTAGCCGAAAGCGCCACCGGCCCACTCAAGCGCGTTCTCCGACTGCTTGTGCCGCAGCTCGTCGGTGTTCGGCAAGGTGTGGCGCGCGGACTCGTACCCGCGGCCCTGCTCGTCGACGCTCTGCGCGGAGGCCCGCAGCGGATCCGGGGCGTCGGACATGAACACCGACTGCTGCTGGGTCGCGGCGGCGGCGAGGTCACCCGCATTGCCCTCCCAGGCGACCTGCAGCTTGCCGAGCTCCCGGCGCAGCGTCTCGTCCAGCTCGACGACGACCTTCACGCACTCGTCCAGCGCCCGCACCGCGGACTGCATCGACTCCGTGCCGCGCCCCTGCTTGACCTGCGTGATCCACTCCTGGAGCTGGGGGATGTCCATCCCCTCGAACCGGATGTCGCGGATCGGATCGATGCTCGTCACAACGTCCCCCTAGCCCTTGGCCTGCAAGGTCGTCACCGCCGCAGCAGCGGCCTGCCCGGCCTTCTCGCACATCTGCTGGTCGTCCATGGCGCCGGGCGTGGTCAGGGTCATGTCGACGTAGAGCGTCTGCCCTTCAGCTGCGTCCACGAACACCGCGCAACCGAGGCCTTCGGCACCCGGCACCTGGCTCCGCACCGCTCCGAAACCGTTGACCTGGTCCTGCGCGGGGGCGGAATCGGCGAGCTTCTTCGCGAAGGCGTCGAGCCCTTCGGGCACGACCCGCAGCGAGATCCCGTACTGCGCGCGGCCGGACTGGCCGAGGAATGTGCAACCGTTGTAGTTGTTCCCGCTCTTGACCACCGGACGACCGCCGCCGACCTCCAGCTGCGCCTTCTGCTCCGAAGCGAGCCAGGTGCACACGTCAGCGTCCTGCTTGCCCGCGATCGGGAGCTCGGCAGGACGCGCCGGGAAGTCGAACGACGCCGGTTCGGCGCTCGAAGTCGGTGTCGTGCCGCCGGGTTCGGGTGCGGGGTCGGGTCCGTTGACCGTGCACCCGGTCAGCGAGACCGCAGTCGCGGCCATCGCGATCAACCCGTACCGAATTCGCGCTCGCACAGGGGCCCCTCACACCTGGTTCTGCTGCGGACTGAACGATGCAGCGATCTCGTCGTCCGAGTAGCCGTACTGCTTGGCCGCCTCTTCCAGCTGCATCCCCAGGTCGAAGACGTTGGACACGTACTGCATGAGGCGCGCGTAGTGGGAGTCCTCGTTGCCGACCAGGTTCCCGGTCCACACCGCGGCCGCCGTCTTGCTGACCTCGTCGTCCCCCGGGGCCCGGACGATCAAGTTCGGCGCCAGGCTCGACAACTTGATTCGAGCGTCCTCCGCTGCGGCGAGGATGACCTTGCGCACTTCGAGGACGTTGTCCTTGTTCACGGTGATGGTCTGGCCGCCGCCCGGTCCCGGCGGCGGTGGCGGCGGTGCTGGCGTCGTCATCGCGGGAAAACCCCCAGTCAGCGGCTTCTGATCACCGAGTCGTCCGCGACGATAGCAGCGGCGTTCAACGCCCGTCAGCAAGTCGCGAGAACTTCACAGGAACCCAACGCCACCATGCGCGATCGCGAATGCGACGGCGAAATCCGAAAACCGGCAAAAGCCCCTCCGGCGCCGCTCCGGCCCAGCTCGCCGGGGTCCGGACAGCACCTCTCCCCGCCTCGGCCGGGCCCCACCAGGCAGCACGACCGGGCCTTTCGTTGGTTGCGAGAAGAAACAAGTCGCACCGACGGATTCTCGAATCCCGGAAACGGCACCGAGCGCCCGCAATTGATTCCACGACGGCGGAATCCAGCGATCCCGAAAATGAGAAGAACCTCATCCCCGCCGCTCCTTTACCGCTGAAGGGAGCAATAAGCGCCGTGATTCAACCGACATGGGGAGCAAGTCCGACTCCGGCCCCGCCGATGGGTCCACTTGATACGGTTCCGCCCCGGTTGATCTTCATTGTCCACGTTGGGGAGGCGTGGCACCATGACGCTCGCACATCCGCGCCCGGGAATCGGGTTTCCGCGCTCTGAAGGGGTTTTGCGCCTCAGCGGCGTGCTGTTCACCCCGCCCGCCCCGGCCGTCGACCTCGTCGACGCCCTGCACTCGTTCCGCACCGACCGCTGCTCGCTCGAGCAGCTGGCCGGAGTTCTCCGCGACACCGCGCTCTTCGTGCCGGTGTCCGATGAGGACGGTGGCGTGGCGCTGGTCACCGCGCGCGAGGGCGAACTGGGCTGGCTCGGTGCGTTCACCTCGCTGCCCCGGATGGCCGAGTTCTACCGCGCATCCGGTCGCGGTTCGGACGTGGTGCGCTACGCGGAGCTGACCGGGGCCGAGCTGCTCGACCAGTGCCTGCCCGCCCTGCCCGAGGGCACCGGCCTGGTCGTCGACGCCGGTTCCGAGCACAGCACCGCGCTGGGCCCGGTCGCCGGTCTGGTACCCGATGAGATCGCACTCACCGAAGGCGGGAATTGATGGCGCACGACGGTTTTCGCGTCGACGTGGGCGCGTTGCAGGATGCCGAGGAAGGCATCCGCGGCGCCGTGGCCGAACTCGGCGAAATGGCCGGGTGGGGCGGTGCCGCAGTTGGCGAGCAGGGCATGGGCCTGAAGGAGGGCCTGCTCAACTCGGCCGTGCACGTCGGGCACGAGACGCTCGGCGGCGCTCTGATCCAGTTCGGCGTCTCCTGGGAATGGGGCGTCCGGTACATGGTCGAGGACGGCTACGCCGCTGCGGACGCGCTCGGCGAGTCCCGCGCGGCCTACCAGCAGATGGACGCCGAGGCCGAGCAGAAGCTCATCGCAAGTCTGCGGGAGGGCTGATGGTCAGCAACAGCAGCACCTTCGACCAGGACCTCGCCGAAGCCGGGCACGAGCTGCACAAGCTCGGTCAGCTGACCGGGATCGGCCCGCAGGACGTCATCCCGGGCGATCCGGTGACCGTCGCCGAGATCGGCGATCACCTGACCACTCTCGGCACCGCTTTCGAACGAGCCGGGCGGGGCATCAAGTCGATCGACTCCGGCGGCTGGACCGGACAGGCCGGGGACGCGTTCCGGGAGAACTTCCTGGACAGGGCGCCGGGTGAATGGTTGAAGGCCGCCGACGCGTTCAGCGATGCGGGCAAGGCCGTGATGGACTACCACCGGGTCCTGGCCACCGAGAAACCCCGCGCGCAGCGGGCGAAGGAGGAGCTGGATCGCGCGAACGAGGCCTCGGAAGCGGCCACCGCCAAGCACAACGCGGCCGTCGAGGCCTACAACTCGGGTGGTTCGGGCTCGGCCCCGGGTGCGTTCGTGGACCCCGGCGCTGAAGCCCGGGAGCGGGCGCAGCGCGAGATCGCAGCGGCGAAGGCTGCCGTGCAGGAAGCTGGCGACCGCGCCGCGAAAGCCGTCACGAACGCGGCGATGAGCGCCCCGGCAGCGCCGAGCAAGCTCAGCCAACTCGGCGCGCAAATCGCCGATGTCGGGCAGCTGATCGGCGGGACGCTCTACGACATCGGCGCTGGCGCGGTCGAAGGCGTCGTCGGCACGGTCACCGGCGTGGTCGGACTCGGCGTCGGTCTGGGCAAGGCGTACTTCTACAGCACGCCCGGCGTGCAGTTCGTCGACCCCGAGGGCTACGCGAAGTTCAACGAAACCGCGGCCACCACGATCCAGTCGGTCATCGAGAACCCCTGGCAGGCCGTCAAGACCGTGGTCGACGTGGACGGCTGGAAGGAGAACCCGGCCAGGGCGATGGGCTCGATGGTCCCCGACGCGGTGGGCTCCATCGCCGGTGGCGCCGGAATCGCCACCAAGGTCATCAAGTCCACCGACCGGATCACCGACGTGGCCGACACCGCGGGCGACATCTCCCGCACCGCCGACCGGGCCGGCGACCTCGGCCGCCACGCCCCGGACAACTCGCCGCCCTGGGGCGACATCGACTCCCCGCCCCCGCCGCGCGCCCCGGAGGCCCCCGCGAGCCCGAACCCGTGGGACGGGCACGAATTCGGCCCCAAGGGCTCGGACCCGCTCCCCGACCCGGAACCCCCGCAGACCCCGGCCCCGGAACCCCGGGGCCGCGAACTGCCGGACTGGTTCGACGACCACGACACCCCGGACAGCTGGCTCGACGACGGCAAGGGCACCCCCGACCACGCACCGGACCCGGCACCCGACCCGGTGCCGGAGAGCCCGCCCGTGAACCTCGACAACCCGGCAGCCCGGGCGGAGGAAATCGCCCGGGTGAACGACGAACTGGCGAGGTACGACCGCGCGCTGAGGGACCCGAACCTGGATCCCGGCACGCGACAAGCGCTGGAACGGGAGTGGTTGAACTCGGCACGTTACTTGGACCAGCTGAAGGGAAGGGACTGATCAGCGATGGAGAACGCACGCACCGTCCTGGGATTCGGGCCGGAGAGGCAGGCCCAGCCCTGCGTGATCAAGTGGGGCCGTGTCGGCCAGGAGGTCCACGTCTGGATCTCGCCCGAGGGCGGGGGCACCTGCCCGGAGGTCGGGGCCGCGGGCCCGGACCTGTTCCGCGGTCTGATGGGCGTCCGCAGGCAGTTGTACGGGCGCGGTTGGCAGCTGCTCGTCGCGGGAGCTCGCCGGGATGCCTGGCACGGCACCCCTCAGCACCCCTGCAGCCCGGATCACCTGCGGGTCTACCGGAACTTCGGGGCAGCGCCCTCGTCCGAGGTCCACGTCCTGAACCACGAACGCGACCTGCAGGCGCTCGCCACGTCGTGGGAGGAGCAGTTCCTCTGGCGCCAGGAATGGGAGAACCCGCAGAGCCGGGCGTGGACCAACACCTTCGGAGCCAGCTACGCCCGCTGACCCGCCCCAGACCATGCTCGTGAGTGCTTTCAGTCGCTGTAGCAACCAAAAGCGCTCACGAGCGCTCCGGGCCGCTCAGAGTTCGAAGCGGTAGCCCATGCCTGGTTCGGTGATCAGGTGCTTCGGGTGGCTGGGGTCCTGTTCCAGCTTGCGGCGGAGTTGGGCCAGGTAGACGCGGAGGTAGTGGGTCTCGTTCGCGTACTGGGGGCCCCAGACCTCCTTGAGCAGCTGCTTCTGGCCCACCAGGCGGCCCTGGTTGCGGGCCAGGACTTCGAGCATGCCCCACTCGGTCGGCGTCAGGTGGACCTCCGCGCCGTCGCGCAGGACCTTCTTCGCGGGCAGGTCGACGGTGAACGTCGCGGTCTCCACCACCGGTTGGTCGGCCGCGCCGCTGGTGTTGGCCCGGCGCACCGCCGCGCGCAGGCGGGCCAGCAGTTCGTCCATGCCGAAGGGCTTGGTGACGTAGTCGTCCGCTCCGGCGTCCAGCGCCAGCACCTTGTCCGTGGAGTCGGTGCGGGCCGAGAGCACGATGATCGGCACCGTGGTCCAGCCGCGCAGGCCCGCGATGACCTCGCCGCCGTCCATGTCCGGCAGGCCGAGGTCGAGCACCACCACGTCGGGTTTGCCGTCGCTCGCGGCGCGCAGCGCGGACGCGCCGTCCACAGCGGTGAGCACCTGGTAGCCGCGGGCGCTCAGGTTGATCCGCAGTGCGCGCAGCAGCTGCGGTTCGTCGTCGATCACCAGGACCTTCGTCATCGTCTCCCCTGTCCGTCCGCCGCCGGTAGCGACAGCACGATCGTCAGCCCGCCGCCGGGGGTGTCCTCGGCGCGGATCGCGCCGTCCATCGCGGTCATGAACCCCTGCGCCACGCTCAGCCCCAGACCGACCCCGGCCGGTCCCTGGTCGCCGCGCTCGCCGTGCTCGCCGAGGCGCTCGAACGGGGCGAACACCGCCTCCGCCGCGCCTTCGGGCAGGCCCGGGCCGTGGTCGACCACCCGCAGCTCCACGCGGGCGGCGTGCGCGCTGGCGCGGACGCCGATCCGGCCGCCGTCCGGGCGCCCGTACTTCAGCGCGTTCTGCACCACGTTCGCCACCACCCGCTCCAGCAGGCCTGCGTCGGCCAGCACCGGGGGCAGCGACTCGTCGATCTCGACGTCGATGTGCTGCTGGCCGTCCAGCCCGGCCAGCGCCCCGGCCACCACCTCGTCGTAGCTGATCGGGCGCAGCCGCGGGGCGATGGCGCCGGTGGCCAGCCGGGAGGAGTCCAGCAGGTTGCCGACCAGGTCGGTCAACCGGTCCGCGGACTCCTCCACCCCGGCCAGCAGCTCGGCGGTGTCCTCCTCCGACAGCTGCAGGTCGGGCGCGCGCAGGCTGCTCACCGAGGCCTTGATCGACGCCAGCGGGGTGCGCAGGTCGTGGCCGACCGCGGACAGCAGCGCGGTCCGCAGCTGGGTGGCGTCGGCGCGGCGCTGGGCCTCCTGCGCCTCGGCGGCCATCCGCTGCTGGCGCAGCGCCACCAGGGCTTGGCCCGCCGCGCCCTCCAGGACGGTGCGGTCGGCGGCCGGGAGCGGTCGGCGGCCCGGGCGCCGCAGCACCAGGTGCACGTCCTGGTTCACCTCGATGTCCACATCGGACTCCTCGGGGCGGGCGCACGGTTCGGCGCCGGTGGCCGCCGCGACGTGCCAGCCGTCTTCGCTGCGCTCCAGCAGCGCCGCCGAGGTCAGGCCGAAGTTCTCCACCACCTTCTCCAGCAGCCGGGGCAGCGGGTCCGGGTGGGTGAGCACGGTCCGGGCGTAGGAGGTCAGCAGCGCTGCTTCGGTGCGCGCGTTGGCGGCCTTCTCCGCCAGCCGCGCGGCGCGGTCGACCGTGAACGCGACCACCATGCCGACGATCATCATCGCGATCACCGTCACCAGGTTCTGCGGTTCGGCCACGGTCAGCGTGTACAGCGGAGGGGTCAGGAAGAAGTTCAGCAGCCCGCCGGACAGCAGCGCCGCGACGATCGCCGGCGCCATCCCGCCGACCAGCGCGACGATGACGGTGACCAGGAAGTACGCGACCACGTCGGTGGACAGCGCGTCGAAGTCGGTGCAGTACGCCACCGCGGTGACCGCGCCGGGCAGCAGCACCGACAGCGCCCAGCCCCAGAACTGCCGCACCGCGGACAGCGGGTTGCGGGCGATCCTCCGCAGCAGCCGCCGTCCCCCGGCTTCGGGGTGGGTGACCATGTGCACGTCGATGGCGCCGGACTTCTGCACGGTGACCGCACCGATGCCCTCGTCGAACAGGCGCGCCCACCGGGAGCGGCGGGAGGTGCCGACCACCAGCTGCGTGGCGTCCGCGGCGCGGGCGAACTCCAGCAGCGCCTCCGGCACGTCGTCGCCGACGACCGTGTGGAAGCTGGCGCCGACGGCGTCGGCGAGCTTGCGGGCCCGGGCGACACCGCTCGGCGAGGCGCCCGCGAGGCCGTCGCTGCGCAGCACGTGCACCACCTGGAGCTCCGCGCCAGCGCGGGCCGCGATGCGGCGGGCCCTGCGGATCAGCGTCTCGCTCTCCGGGCCGCCGGTGACGGCCACGACCACCCGCTCGCGGGCCTCCCAGGTGTCGGTGATCTTCTTCTCCGCGCGGTACCGGCGCAGCGCCACGTCCACCTGGTCGGCCAGCCACAGCAGCGCCAGCTCGCGCAGCGCGGTGAGGTTGCCGGTGCGGAAGTAGTTGCCCAGCGCGGCATCCACGCGATCGGCGGCGTAGATGTTGCCGTGCGCCATGCGGCGGCGGAGCGCCTCGGGGGTGATGTCGCTGAGCTCGATCTGCTCGGCTCGGCGCACCACCTCGTCCGGCACCGTCTCCTGCTGGCGGATGCCGGTGATCGACTCCACCACGTCGTTGAGGCTTTCCAGGTGCTGCACGTTCACCGTGGACAGCACGGTGATCCCGGCCTCGAGCAGCTCCTCGATGTCCTGCCAGCGCTTCTCGTTGCGCGAGCCGGGTGCGTTGGTGTGCGCGAGCTCGTCGACGACCGCGACCTCCGGTTTGCGGGCGAGCACGGCGGCGAGGTCCATCTCGGTGAGCTGGACCCCGCGGTGCTCCACCTTCGCCCTCGGTACGACCTCCAGGCCGTCGAGCAGCGCCGCGGTCTTGGCCCGGCCGTGGTCCTCCACGAAGCCGACCACCACATCGGTGCCGCGCTCGAGCCTGCGGTGCGCCTCGTTGAGCATCGCGTAGGTCTTGCCGACCCCCGGTGCCGCCCCGAGGTAGATCCGCAGCTCGCCGCGCCGCCGTCCCTTCTCCGCCACGCTCCCAGTCTCCTACGACCTGCTGCTAATAGCGGCGGGTCCCACCGGACCGCCGCGCCGCCACCCGGACCGGTTCGCCCGGGTGGCGGTCAACTTCTCGCGGAATCGGTCACCTCCTGGTCAGCGGGCCTGGTGGACGGCGACGTTGAGGGTCGTCACGTTGACCACCCGCTCGGAGATCACCCCACCTGTGGTGCTCTCCGCGATCAGCCGCCGGACCTGGTCCAGCGGGAGCCCGGTGACGCGGGCCACGCGCGGTGCCTGCAGGTCCGCGTAGGCCGGGCTGATGTCCGGGTCCACACCGCTGGCCGATGCCGTCACGGCGTCGGCGGGGACCCGCTCCGGCGCCACACCCTCGCGGGCGGCGATCGCGGCGCGCCGCTCCTGCACCGCCGCCAGCAGCTCCTCGTTGGCCCCGCCGTGGTTGCTGCCGCCGGTGGTCGACGGGTCGCCGGGGCCCAGCGGCCCCTCGGCGGAGGCCGACGGGCGGGTGTGGAAGTACGGGTCGCGCGCCGGGTCGGCGGGGACCGGGTCGATGCCGATCCGCGACGACCCCACCACCCGGCCGTCCACCACCACCTGCGAGCCCTCGGCGTTGGCCTGCAGGGCGGGGATCCGGCTGATCCCCCAGATCGCCAGCGGGTACGCCACGCCCAGCGCGACGGTGGCCACCAGCAGCAGCCGCAGCCCGGCCAGGGTCTGCCGCAGCAGTGTGCTCTTCATCAGTGCCTCTCAAGGTGTTCCAGCGGGGTCGTGAGCGGCGGTGGCCGCAAGGGCCGCCATCGCCGCTCACGAGATCAGCAGGTCGATCAGCCAGATGCCCAGGAACGGCGTGGCGATGCCGCCCAGCCCGTACACCAGCAGGTTGCGGCGCAGCAGCGCGCTCGCGGTGGTCGGCCGGTAGCGGACCCCGCGCAGCGCCAAGGGGATCAGCGCCACGATGACCAGCGCGTTGAAGATCACTGCGGACAGGATCGCCGAGGTCGGCGTGGCCAGCCGCATCACGTTCAGCGCGTCCAGCTGCGGGTAGATCGCCACGAACATCGCGGGCAGGATCGCGAAGTACTTGGCCAGGTCGTTGGCGATGCTGAAGGTGGTCAGCGCGCCGCGGGTGATCAGCAGCTGCTTGCCGATCTCCACGATCTCGATCAGCTTGGTCGGGTCGGAGTCCAGGTCGACCATGTTCCCGGCCTCCTTGGCCGCCGCCGTGCCGGTGTTCATCGCCACCCCGACGTCGGCCTGGGCGAGCGCGGGCGCGTCGTTGGTGCCGTCGCCGGTCATCGCGACCAGCCGACCGCCCTCCTGCTCGGCCTTGATCAGCGCCATCTTGTCCTCGGGCTTGGCCTCGGCGAGGTAGTCGTCGACGCCCGCCTCGGCCGCGATGGCCTTCGCGGTGAGCTCGTTGTCGCCGGTGACCATCACGGTGCGGATGCCCATCGCGCGCAGCTCGGCGAACCGCTCCTTCATGCCCGGCTTGACCACATCGGACAGTCGGATCACGCCGACCACGCGGGTGGTTCCGCCGCTGCGCTCGGCGACGACCAGCGGGGTGCCGCCCTGCGCGGCGATCTGCTCGGTCAGCTGCACCACCTCGTCGGACACCCCACCGGCCCAGGCGCGGACCGCGCTGGTGGCGCCCTTGCGGATCTCGCGGCCGTCGATGTCGATGCCGCTCATCCGGGTCTGCGCGGTGAAAGCGACCTCCTCCGCCCGGAGTTCCGCGCCCTCCGCCCGCGTCGGCAGCCCGAACTGCTCGGCGCAGAACGCCACGATGCTGGTGCCCTCGGGCGTCTGGTCGGCGAGGCTGGACAGCCGCGCCACCTCGGCCAGCTCGGGCAGCGTCGCGCCGCCGACCGGCAGCAGCTCGGTGCACCGCCGGTTGCCGAAGGTGATCGTCCCGGTCTTGTCCAGCAGCAGGGTGTCCACGTCCCCGGCGGCCTCCACCGCGCGCCCGGACTTGGCGAGCACGTTGCGCTGCACCAGCCGGTCCATGCCCGCGATGCCGATCGCGGACAGCAGCGCGCCGATGGTGGTCGGGATCAGGCACACCAGCAGCGCGGTCAGCGTGATCACCGACAGCAGCGATCCGGAGTAACCGGCCATCGGCTGCAGCGCGACGACCGCGAGCAGGAAGATGATGGTCAGCGTGGACAGCAGGATCGTCAGCGCGATCTCGTTCGGCGTCTTCTGCCGCTGCGCGCCCTCGACCAGCGCGATCATCCGGTCCACGAAGGTCTCGCCGGGGGCGGCGGTGATCCGCACGACGATCCGGTCCGACAGCACCGCGGTCCCGGCGGTCACCGCCGAGCGGTCGCCGCCGGATTCCCGGATGACGGGGGCGGATTCGCCGGTGATGGCCGACTCGTCGACGGTCGCGATGCCCTCCACCACGTCGCCGTCGCCGGGGATGATCTCCCCCGCCTCGACCACCACGTGGTCGCCGATGCGCAGCGCGGTGCCGGGCACCCGCTCCTCGACGCCGTCGACCAGCCGCCGCGCGACGGCCTCGGTCTTGGTGCGCCGCAACGATTCCGCCTGCGCCCGGCCGCGGCCCTCGGCGACGGCTTCGGCGAGGTTGGCGAACAGCACGGTGAACCACAGCCAGGCGGCCACCGCGATGCTGAACACGTCGGGCTCGAACACGACGAGCACGGTGGTCAGCGCCGAACCGACCCACACCACGAGCATGACCGGGTTGGCCAGCTGGTGCTTCGGGTTCAGCTTGCGCAGCGCCTCGGGCAGCGAGGTCCACAGCTGGCGGGGGCTGAACGCGCCCGCGGCGAGCTTGCGCGGACCGGTCTGTTCCGCCTCTCCCTGGCCCGCCTCTCCGCGATTTTCAGTGGTGGTTGCGCCTGGAATCAAACTCATGTTTCGCGGTTTCTTGTGGCTGGGTTGCGTCACGGTCCCCTGAGGTGCGGTTGAGCAGGACTCCGGCTGAGGTGCGGTGGAGCAGGACTCCGGCTGAGGTGCGGTGGAGCAGGACTCCGGCTGAGGTGCGGTGGAGCAGGACTCCGGTTGGGACATGGGCTTCATGCGAGGGCCTCCGCGATCGGGCCGAGGGCGAGCGCGGGCAGGAAGGTCAGCGCCGCGACGAGGACAACGGTTCCGCCGAGCAGTCCGGCGAACAGCGGGCCGGTGGTGGGCAGCGTGCCCGCGGTGGCGGGAGCTCTGCGCTGCGCGGCCACCGAACCGGCCAGCATCAGCACCGCCAGGATCGGCACGAACCGGCCGAACAGCATCGCCAGGCCGAGCGCGACCTGGAAGAAGTCGCTGGTGACGGTCAACCCGGCGAAGGCGCTGCCGTTGTTGTTGCCCGCCGAGGCGAAGGCGTAGAGGACCTCCGAGAGCCCGTGCGCCCCGCTGTTGGCCATGGCGTCCGGTGTGGACGGCAGCGCCAGCGCGGTTCCGGCGCCGAGCAGCACCACCGTCGGCATGGCCAGGATCGAGATGGCCGCCGCGGTGACCTCCCGCCGCCCGAGCTTCTTGCCCAGGTACTCCGGGGTGCGCCCGACCATCAGCCCGGCCAGGAACACCGCGATCACGGCCAGCACCAGGATCCCGTACAGCCCGGCGCCGACACCGCCCGGCGCGACCTCGCCGAGCAGCATGTTCAGCAGCGGCACCAGTCCGCCGAGCCCGGTGTAGCTGTCGTGCATCGAGTTCACCGCGCCGGTGGAGGTCCCGGTGGTGGCGACCGCGAACAGCCCGGACAGGAACAGCCCGAAGCGCGCCTCCTTGCCCTCCAGCGCACCACCGGCGGCGAGCGCGGCCGGGCCGTTCGGGTGGGACTCGGCCCACCAGTTCACGGCCAGCATCACGGCCATGATCGCCACCATCACCGACAGCAGCACCCGGCCCTGGCGGCGGTCGCCGACGATCGTGCCGAAGGTGCGGGTCAGGGCCAGCGGGATCACCAGGATCAGGAAGATCTCCAGCAGGTTGCTGATGCCGCCGGGGTTGGCGAACGGGTGCGCCGAGTTGGCGTTGAGCACCCCGCCGCCGTTGGTGCCGAGCTCCTTGATGGCCTCCTGGCTGGCGATCGGCGCGGTGGCGATGGTGTGCGCCTGCCCGTCCAGCCCGACGACCTCGATGCCGGACGCGAGGCTCATGGCCCCGCCGAGCGCGACCAGCAGCACCGCCGCGGCCGCCGCGATCGGCAGCAGCACGCGGGTGCAGCCGCGGGTGATGTCCACCCAGACGTTGCCGATGCGGCCGGTGCCCGCGGCGGCGAAGCCGCGCACCAGCGCGATCGCGACCGCCATGCCCACCGCCGCCGACACGAAGTTCTGCACGGTCAGCCCGGCCATCTGCACGGTGTGCCCGAGGACCTCCTCCGGCACGTAGGACTGCCAGTTCGTGTTGGTCACGAAGCTGACCGCGGTGTTGAACGCCATCCCGGGCTCGACCGAACCGCGGCCGAAGCTCAGCGGCAGCCACGGCTGCACCCGCTGCAGCAGGTAGAGCAGGACGATGGACGCGAACGAGAAGCCGAGGACGCCCGCGGCGTAGGTGGTCCAGCGCTGGTGGGCGTCGCCGTCGACGCGCACCAGGCGGTAGACCGCCTTCTCCACGCGCCAGTGCTTCTCGCTGGTGTAGACGTGGGCCAGGTAGTCACCGAGGGGCCGGTAGACCACTCCGATGGCCAGGATCAGGAGGCCGACCTGGGTCAGGCCGACCAGCAGCGAACTCATCAGAACTTCTCCGGCCGAACCAGTGCGACGAACAGATAACCGATCAACAGCAGCGCCAACACGCCTCCGGCGACGTTGGCCAGCAATGCGCTCACAACCGCTCCAAACCGCGCAGTGTCAGGGCGAGCACGAGGAACCCGCCGATCAGCAACACGGCGTAGGCCAGATCAGCCACCGCTGCGCACTCCTCACTCGAACTCGGGCCGCCGGGTTCGGCGACCGCTCGGCTCCAGCGAAATCCCCGGCACCCGATCGGGTCGATACCCATGACGGCTCCTTGATGCCCCTCAGCAGCGCGTTGATGTGTTCTTGATGCACCGGTTTCGGCCGGTTCCTACCGCTGCGCACGGATTGTGAGTGGCCGACTTCACCCGGTCATCTGGTTTCATCGATGCAACGATCTAGTTAGCCTGAGTAAACACCGGTGCGCACCCGGGGACTCCACCCGCACGAAATCGCCAACACCGAAGGAGAACGGGCCATGTGCGGCATCTCCGGCTGGATCGACTTCCAGCGCGACCTCACCCGCGAGCAACTCGCGATCGACGCGATGTGCGACACCATGTCCTGCCGCGGACCCGACGCCCGCGGCACGTGGGTGGCCCCGCACGCCGCGCTCGGCCACCGCCGGCTGGCCATCATCGACCTCCCCGGCGGCACCCAGCCGATGACCTCCCCCGACGGCGACGTGGTGATCGTCTACAGCGGTGAGGCCTACAACTTCACCGAGCTGCGCGACGAGCTGCGCCGCCGCGGCCACCAGTTCACCACCGACAGCGACACCGAGGTCGTCCTGCACGGCTACCTGGAGTGGGGGCCGCAGGTCGCCGAGCACCTCAACGGCATGTTCGCCTTCGCCGTCTGGGACACCCGCACCGAGCAGCTGCTGCTGGTCCGCGACCGGATGGGCATCAAGCCGCTGTACTACTACCCGACCGAGCAGGGCGTGCTGTTCGGCTCCGAGCCCAAGGCGATCCTGGCCAACCCGCTGGCCGAGAAGGTCGTCGACGCCGACGGGCTGCGCGAGCTGTTCGCCCCGGTCAAGACCCCGCGGCACGCGGTGTGGTCGGGCATGCGCGAGGTCGAGCCCGGCACCGTCGTCACCGTCGACCGCACCGGCCTGCGCGAGCACACCTACTGGCAGCTGCGCGCCACCGAGCACACCGACGACCAGGAGACCACCGTGCGGCGCGTGCGGGAGCTGCTGGACGACATCGTCGCGCGGCAGCTGATCTCCGACGTGCCGCGCTGCGTGCTGCTCTCCGGCGGCCTGGACTCCAGCGCCATCACCGCGCTGGCCGGTCTCGAGCTGCGCCGCAGCGGCGAGCAGGTGCGCAGCTTCGCGGTGGACTTCCTCGGGCAGGCGGAGAACTTCGTGCCCGACGAGCTGCGCGCCACCCCGGACACGCCCTACGTGCACGACGTGGCCGAGCACGTCGGCTCGCTGCACCAGGACATCGTGCTCGACCCCGACGCGCTGGCCGACCCCGCTGTGCGGCGCGCCGCCGTGCAGGCACGCGACCTGCCGATGGGGCTGGGCGACATGGACCAGTCGCTCTACCTGCTGTTCAAGTCGATCCGCGAGCACTCCACGGTGGCCTTGTCCGGCGAGTCCGCCGACGAGGTCTTCGGCGGCTACAAGTGGTTCCACGACCCGGCGGTGCGCGAGGCCGACACCTTCCCGTGGTTCGCCGCGGTGCGCACCCAGCAGGGCCAGCAGGCGAGCGTGCTCGCCCCGCACGTGACCGAGGCGCTGGACCTGGAGTCCTTCGTCGCCGACAGCTACCGCACCGCGATCGCCGCGGTGCCGACGCTGGACGGCGAGAGCGGCCTCGAACGGCGGATGCGCGAGATCAGCCACCTGCACCTGACCCGGTTCGTCCGGGTCCTGCTGGACCGCAAGGACCGGATGAGCATGGCGGTCGGCCTGGAGGTCCGGGTCCCGTTCTGCGACCACCGCCTGGTCGAGTACGTCTTCAACGCGCCCTGGTCGTTGAAGACCTTCGACGGCCGGGAGAAGAGCCTCCTGCGCCACGCCGCCGCGGACGCGCTGCCGAAGTCGGTGGTGGAGCGGGTGAAGAGCCCCTATCCGTCCACTCAGGACCCGAAGTACGCGGCGGTCCTGCAGGGCCAGGTGGCCGACCTGGCCGCCACCGGCAACGAGGCGCTGTCCCTGCTGGACGGCGGGTGGCTGCGCGAGGCCCTCGCGAAGGACCCGGCGAACATCGACACGCCGACGCGCTACGCCTTCGAGCGCGCCCTCGACCTGGCGACCTGGTTCGACATCCACCACCCGACGATCAAGCTCTGATCGGGTCGGGGTGCGCGACCTCGGGTGGGGTCGCGCACCCCGGGTCGGGGGTTGGCCTTGGGATCGGTGGTGCTGGGGTTGGCCTTGCGATGGGATGGTGCGGTGGACGGCCGAAACCGGGCCACCGCCGGGGGATCAGCGGTGGTACCGGGTGGGGTTGGTGGGGAGAGGTGCGGTTGCGTGGGGGGTTGGGTTTGGGTTCAAAGCGGTGGGTGGTTGCTTTGCGCGGTGTGGCAATTTCAATCGAAATTGCCACCGTTCTCGACGGAACCTGCGGTGGCGAGGTGAGGCAATTTCAATCGAAGTTGCGGACGTCACCACCAGGGGGTCGGTCGGGGTCAGGGGGGAGGAGGAGGCTGAAGGTGCTGCCTCCTTGGGGGTTTGTTCGGAGTTCTACTCGGCCGTGGTGGGCCTCTGCGAGGGCTGCTGCGATGGCCAGGCCTAGGCCTGTTCCTCCGGACTTGCGGGTGCGGCCGTCGTCCGCTCGGTAGAAGCGGTCGAAGATGCGGGGTGCGTGTTCGGGGGCTATGCCCGGGCCGGTGTCGGCGACCGACACCACCGCGACCGGGCTCCCCGGCGGCAGTTCCGCGCCCGCCGACGCGAGCGCTCCCCCGCTGACCGTGCCGTGGGCGACCTCGACGGTGATCGGCGAGCCGGGCGTGCTGTGCAGGAGCGCGTTGCTCACCAGGTTCGTCAGCACCTGGCGGAGGCGCGGGCCGTCGCCCAGCACTCGCAGCTGCTCCGGTCCTCGCTCGGTGATCTGCCGGTCCGGGGCGCGTGCTCGGCCGTCCGCGACGACGTCCTGCACCAGGGGCACCAGGTCGAGCTCCACCAGGTCCACTGTGCGCTCGCGGTCCAGTCGCGCCAGCAGCAGCATGTCCTCGACCAGGCCGCCCATGCGCACCGACTCGGATTCGATGCGGCGCATCATCGTCCGCACGTCCTCCGGCCGGTGCTGGTCGCTGCGCCGGTACAGCTCGGCGAAGCCGCGGATCGACGTCAGCGGCGTGCGCAGCTCGTGCGAGGCGTCCGCGACGAACCGCCGCAACCGCTGCTCCGACTGCTCACGCTGCTGCAGCGCGTCCACCAGCCGACCGAGCATCGTGTTCAGCGCCGAGCCGAGGCGACCGGTCTCCGTCCGCGGGTCCTGGTCCGGCACGCGCCGATCCAGCTGCCCGGCCGCGATGGCGTCGGCGGTGCGCTCGATGCGGTTCAGCGGCCGCAGGCTCAGGCGCACCGTCACCGCGGCGGCCGCCGCCAGCACGACCAGCACGACACCGCCCACCACCAGCTCGATGACCACCAGCTGCCGCACCGTCGCGTCCACCCCGGCCAGCGACAGGGCGAGCACGGCGAGGCGCCCGTTGGGCAGCGCGACGGTCCGCACCCGCCAGTCCGCGCCGCCCGCCCGGTCCGGCACCGTGCCGACCTCGGGGCCGCGCTCCGGGTCCACCAGCAGCGGCCCGCCGACGTCCCCCTCCGGGCTCCCGATCACGCCGCCGAGCTGGCCCCGACCGGGGTCGAACACCAGCACCCGGAAGTCGGTGGGCAGCTCCCCCCGGCCCCGCCCGGGCTCCGGCGGGGCGCGCGTCGGGTCCGGCGGCGGCAGCGCGCCGTGCTCCCACGGCCCGGCCAGCTCGGCCAGCCGGTCGTCGGTGCGGTTGATCAGCGACCTGCTCAGCAGGGCCGTGCTGGTCAGCCCCATCGCCAGCAGGCCGATCACCAGCGCGCTGAGCAGCACGAGGACCAGCCGCCCGCGCAACGTGCGGAAGATCCTCATCGGTGCTCCGGCGGCAGCCGCAGCACGTACCCGACGCCGCGGATGGTGTGGATCAGCGCGGGCGCGGTCGAGTCGACCTTGCGCCGCAGGTAGCTGATGTAGGACTCGACGATCCGGCTGTCCCCGCCGAACTCGTAGTTCCACACCCGGTCCAGGATCTGCACCTTGCTGACCACCTTCTCGGCGTTGATCAGCAGGTAGCGCAGCAGCTTGAACTCGGTCGGCGACAGGGTGATCAGCCGCCCGCCGCGGCGCACCTCGTAGCTCTCCTCGTCCAGCTCCAGGTCGTGGTAGCGCAGCGTCGAGTCGTCGGCCCGCGCGGGCCGCACCCGCCGCAGGATCGCGCGCAGCCGCAGCACCACCTCGTCCAGGCTGAACGGCTTGGTCACGTAGTCGTCGCCGCCAGCGGTGAGCCCCGCGATGCGGTCCTCGACGGCGTCCCGCGCGGTCAGGAACAGCACCGGAACGGTGTCCCCGCCCGCGCGCAGCTCGGCGGCCACCGAGAACCCGTCCCGGTCCGGCAGCATCACGTCCAGCACGACGATGTCCGGCCGGAACTCGGCCGCGGCGCGCAACGCATCCGCCCCGGTACCGGCACCGCGCACCTCGAACCCGCTCAACCGCAGCGCGGCGGTGAGCAGCTCCAGGATGTTCGGCTCGTCGTCGACGACCAGCACCCGAGCTCCACCCGAATCGACCACGCCAACCAGCCTCCCCGGCCAACCTGGGAAAAACCTGGACGTCCCCTGGGAATCACACCCCGAACCAACCGCCGACGCGGCGGGCGCGCAATTCCGCGCGCAATCGCCACCCTCTTTCCTCAGGTGGTGGCCCGTGAGCACTTTGTGGGGCCCTGACCCCACAAAGTGCTCACGGAGCTCAGCGGCACACGTACAGCTCGAGGCCGCTGTCCGCCGAGCCTCCCCACACCGCCGGGTCGACCGGGGTGCAGTTCTGCTTCACCCACTCCTCGCGGTCGCTGCTCGCTTGACCGCCAGGGCCGCCCATGATCGCCGCAGCGTCCGGCAGGTCGGCGTTGCCAGGTGGGCGCATGCCACCCGGGCCACCGCCTCCGAGCAGGACGAAACCGAGCTGGCCGGACTGCTTCCACCCGGTCAGCTGGGCCACCGACGGTGCGTCGTCGCTGCCGCTGAAGCCGCCCATGCCGACCACGGTCAGATCGGAGTTGATGATGTAGGACGACGCACCCATCGACCCGCCGTCCACCGCGAGCGGCACCTCCAGGTCACCGGCCTGCGCCCGCACGTAGTCGAGCAGCTTCTGCTGCTCCGCGCTGAGCGACTCGCCGCCCGGACCGCCCATCCGAACCCGCCGCCCGTCGGACTCCGGCGCGGTCCCCGGCTCCTGCGCACCGTCGTCCATTCCGGGCGGCTGCGCACCGCCGGGACCACCCGGCCCCCGGCCGCCGGGACCACCCATGCTGTTCTCCGGCCCGGCCATCGGGTTCGCCCCGCCCATGCCGGATTGGCCGCTGACCGCGGCGATCGCCGACCACGCCGTCGGCACCAGCAGGACCGCGGCCAGCCCCAGCGCCAGGCCGGACTTCGCCAGCGCCGCGCCGCCGCGCCGACCGATCAGCAGCACGACGAACGCGACGACGCCCAAGCCGACCGCGGCGTACCCGGCCCACGCGTGCCAGCTCAGATCGCGGGCCACCACGGCCATCGCCCACGCCACCGTGATCGCGACACCGATCGGCAGCAGCAGCCACGCCCTGCCCCGAGGTTGCCGGTACCAGCGCCAGAGCTGCACCGCACCGGCCCCGACCACCGCGCCGACCGCGGGTGCGAGCATCGTCGTGTAGTAGGGGTGCATGATGCCCTGCGCGAAGCTGAACATCAGGCCGATGACCACCAGCCAACCGCCCCACAGCACCCAACCGGCGGTCCGCCCGCGCTCCGGCGGACGGCCGCCCCGCCAGCCCCGGACCCCGGCCACCAGCACCGCGACCAGCACCAACGCGCACAGCGGCAGCAGCCAGCTGATCTGCCCGGCGAGCTGGTCGTTGAACAACCGCAGGATCCCGGACGAACCGGAGAAACCACCGCTCCCGCCAGGACCACCGCCGGGGCCACCACCGCCGCCGGGGCCGTTCTCCCCGAAGATCCGGCCGAACCCGTTGTAGCCGAAGATCAGGTCCCAGGCCGACCCGTCCTCGCTGCCCCCGATGTAGGGCTTGGGCGACGGCCACAGCGCGGTCGCCACGACCCACCAGAACGAGCTGACGACCAGCACCGCGGCCGCTGCGCCGAGGTCCAGCAGGCGCCGCCCCCAGCCCGCGCGGCTGCCGACCAGGTAGGCGGCGATGAACGCGGGCAGCACCATCCACGCCTGCAGCATCTTGGTCAGGAAGCCGCAACCGACCAGGAACGCGGCCAGCACGACCCATCCCGTCGCCCGGCGCTGGCCGAACGCCCGGGTCATCGCGTACGCCGCGGCCACGACCAGCAGCACCAGCAGCGTGTCCGGGTTGTTGTCGCGGTTGATCACCACCGTGATCGGGGTCAGGGCCAGCACCAGCGCGGCCAGCAGCGCGGCGTTCTCCCCCGCCCACCGCCGAACCGCGCGGTGCAGCAGGAAGACCGCCGCCACCCCGGCCACGACCTGCGGGAACAGCACGGCGAACTGGTTGAACCCGAACACCTCCACCGACAGCACCTGCAACCACAACGCCATCGGCGGCTTGTCGACGGTGACCACACCGGCGGCGTCGAAGGAGCCGAAGAAGAAGTTCTCGAAGCTCTGCGACATCGACTTCACGGCCGCGGAGTAGTACGAGTTCCCCCACGAGCTCCCGATTCCCCAGCAGTACAGCAGCCCGGCCAGCACGCACACCGCGGCGAGCGAGAGCCGCTGCCACGGCGCAGTCGCACGCGGCTCCACGCGGGCCGCATCCTCGACCGACGTCATCCCCGTTCCTCCCCCTCGGACACCGCCGCGGGCCGGAAGACCCAGGACCGCAGCAGCGCGAACCGCACGCCGGTACCGACCACCGACGACACCACGAGCACGAGAACTTCCAGCCACCGCGCCGGATCCGGCTGCCAGGCGTGCAACCCGAGCAGCGCACCGGAGGTCACCGCGTAGTAGACGGCGAACACGACCAACCCCTGCAGGTGCACCCGCCCGGACGAACCGGCCCGGTCGAGGAAGGTGAACCTGCGGTTGGCCTCGGTGTTCCACAGCGTGGTGACCGTCAGCGCCACCAGGTTGGCCAGCAGCGGCGGCCACCAGGTGCGCAGCACCGCGTACAGCACGGATGTGACCGCAGTGGACACCAATCCGATGGCGCCGAACGAGACCAGCTGCCACAGCAGGCCGTTCTCCCGCTCCGCCAGCACCGCCTGCGGGTGCGCGGCGCGAGGCTCCGGTCGTCGCGGCAGGTCCGGAACCCGGGCCGCACCGGTGATCTTGGCGCGCGCCACCCGGATCAGGCCCGCGATGTCGTCAACAGCGGTCTTGACCACGTTGACCCGCGTGTCCACGTCCTCGACCCAGTCCACCGGCACCTCGTGCACCCGCAGGCCGTTGTGCTCGGCCAGCAGCAGGAGTTCGGTGTCGAAGAACCAGGAATCGTCCCGGACCGCGGACAGCAGCGGCTTGATCACGTCCGCGCGCGCCGCCTTGAACCCGCACTGCGCATCGGTGAACCGCGCACCGTGCGTCCAGCGGATCATCCTGTTGTAGCAGCGCGAGATCAGTTCCCGCTTGCCGCCGCGCACGGTCCGCGCCCCGGTCGCCAACCGCGACCCCACGGCCAGGTCGGAATGCCCGTTGACCAGCGGCGCGACCAGCGGCAGCAGCGCGTCGAGCCCGGTGGACAGGTCCACGTCCATGTAGACCACGACATCGGCGTCGCTGTACCCCCACGCGGTGCGCAAGGCCAGCCCGCGCCCCTTGCGGTCCAGGTGCAGCACCCGGACCCGGTCCATCGACGCGGCCAGCTCGTGCGCGACGCGCAGCGTCGCGTCGGTGCTGGCGTTGTCGACGACCGTGATGGTCCAGGGGAACGGAAAACCCTTGGCCAGGTGCTCACCGAGCACCTGCAGGCAACCGGGCAGCGAACGTTCCTCGTTGTGCACCGGGATCACGACGTCGACCGTCGCGGTCCGACGCGGCGCCCGGCTCCCGACGTCGAGCTGCGGCACGGCGCTCATCTCCCACCACCTCTCCTTCCGGCTTCGCGACCATGAAGCCGGACCGAGGTGCGAGCACCGTCGACATCACCTGGGAACCACCTGGGAACGCACCACCCCGCGCGCAGACCCCGGCAGCGTCACCTGAAACTGAGGTCCCCACGGCATGTCGCACCCCAACACACCGACGCCTGCTGGCAACTCCCGCAATTTCAATGGAAATCAGACATCCGATTTCCATGAGCCTTTTTCATCCTGCCCGTGGACCGCAGCTGCGAAGGGCGACCGGCACCGGTCGGCAGGTGTCGCATGCGCCGCAGGCGCATAACCCACCCTCGCAACTCGCACCGCCGCGGGTTCTCAGCGTTCGCCTGGCGAGGACGGCCCTGACGCCGTGTATCGGTCATACACAAGTCAGGGCACCCACAGCCAGGCGGGCGCTGAGGTTCCGCCACCCGCACCGCCACCCAGAACGAGGCTGGAAAAACCTCCATTGAACTTTCATCCAGGCTGCGGACAGCAGCTGCGAGGGGTGACCGGCACCGACCGGCAGGTGTCGCATGCGCATAGCCCGCCCTCGCAGCTCGCACCGCCGCGCAAAACGCGCCTGGAAACCCCGTGAATCGCGGTCAGAGGTGGGCGTTGCGGGGTTTCGGCTGGCAGACCGGGCAGGTGTAGGAGGAGCGGTTCATGAAGGCGTCGCGCCGGATCGAGGCGCCGCAGCGCGGGCACGGGCGGTCGAGCTGGCCGTACACCGCCAGCGACCGGTCGAAGTAGCCGGACTCGCCGTTGACGTTGACGTACAGGGCGTCGAACGAGGTGCCACCGGCGTGCAGCGCGTCCTGCATGACCTCGACCACGCCGTCGAAGAGCTCGCGGATCTTGGGCCGGGTCAGCGTCGCCGTGGGCCGCGCCCAGTGCAGCTTCGCGCGCCACAGCGCCTCGTCCGCGTAGATGTTGCCGATGCCGGACACCAGGCTCTGGTCCAGCAGCGCCCGCTTGATCCCGGTGCGCCGCGCCCGCAGCCGCTCCGCCAGCCGGTCCAGGTCGAAGGCCGGTTCCAGCGGATCGGGCGCGATGTGCTCGACCGGCTTCGGCAGTGCGATCCCGTCCACCTCGACCAGGTCGGCCAGGTGCAGGCCGCCGAACGTGCGCTGGTCGACGAACCGCAGCTCCGGGCCGCCGTCGGCGAACCGGAAGCGGACCCGCAGGTGCTTCTCGTCCGGGGCGTCGGCGGGCTGCACGAGCAGCTGCCCGCTCATCCCGAGGTGCACCACCAGCGCCTCACCGCCGGTGAGCTCAGCCGCGCTCCCGTCGCCGAGCTCCAGCCACAGGTACTTGCCGCGGCGCCGCGCCGCGCTCAGGACCCGACCGGCCAGGCGACCGGCGAGATCCTCCGGTCCCGGCACGTGGCGGCGCACCGCCCGCGGGTGCAGGACCTCGACGCCGGACACCGTCCGGCCGACCGCGTGTTCGGCGACACCGCGCCGGACGACCTCGACTTCAGGCAACTCGGGCACGAAAACATCTTCGACCACGCCCGCCGGTCGACGACAAGCGGCCCCGCGGAAGACCCGCGGGGCCGTGCACGTCTCGAGTTCTCAGCGATCGCCTGGCCGGGACAGCTCCGGGATGCCACGGCCAGGCGGACGCTGAGGTGCGCTGGAACGAGTGCCGCTCAGGCGGACGACTCGGCGCTCTCACCAGCCTGCTGGGACAGCTGGCGCCAAGCGGCCTCGGCGGCCTTCTGCTCGGCTTCCTTCTTGGTGCGACCGTCACCGCGACCGTAGGTCTGCCCGCCCACGGCCACGTAGGCGCTGAACTCCTTGCGGTGGTCCGGTCCCTGCTCCTCGACCCGGTACTCCGGAACGCCCAGGCTGGCCGACGCGGTCAGCTCCTGCAGGCTGGTCTTCCAGTCCAGGCCGGCGCCCCGCTGCGGCGCCTCGGCCAGCAGCGGCTCGAACAGCCGGTGCACCACGTCGCGCGCGACGTCGATGCCCTTGGCCAGGTACACCGCGCCGAGCACGGCCTCCAGGCCGTCCGCGAGGATGCTCGCCTTGTCCCGGCCCCCCGTGAGCTCCTCGCCCCTGCCCAACAGCAGGTATTCACCCAGGCCGCCCTCACCGAGACCGCGCGCGACACCGGCCAGCGCGTGCATGTTGACCACGCTGGCGCGCAGCTTCGCGAGCTGCCCCTCCGCGAGTTCCGGGTGGTCGTTGTACAGGCGATCGGTGATCACCAGTCCGAGCACCGCGTCACCCAGGAACTCCAGCCGCTCGTTCGGCGGCAGGCCACCGTTCTCGTACGCGTACGAGCGGTGGGTGAGAGCAAGGGTGAGCAGCTCGGCGTCGAGCTCGACGCCGAGCGCTGCCAACAGCGGAGCCCGGTCGATCTTCCGGACCCGCGACTGCTTTCCCCCCACTGCGCGACTGCCGATCAGGCGGGCTGGACGACCTGGCGGCCGTCGTACTGGCCGCAGGCCGGGCAGACCACGTGCGGCAGCTTCTGCTCGCGGCAGGAGCGGTTGGAGCACTGCACCAGCGTCGGCGCCGAGGTCTTCCACTGCGACCGGCGGTGACGGGTGTTGGCCCGGGACATCTTGCGCTTCGGGACGGCCACGACTACTTCTCCTCCTCGGTCCCGCCGAACCGCTCTTGCAGCGCGGCCCAGCGAGGGTCAATGGTCTCATGCGTGTGATCGGGGGCGAGTTCGGCCCACTTCACGCCGCACCCGGAGCACAGCCCCTGGCAGTCCGGCGAGCACAACGGCGCCGAGGGCAGCGACAGCAGCATCGCGTCCCGCACCACCGGTTCGAGGTCGACCAGGTCGTCCACGACCCGCTCCACCTCGTCGTCATCGCTGGTGGCGTCCGTGGCGCTGTCCGGGTAGGCGAACAGCTCCCGCACCTCGACCTCGAGCTCGTCGGAGATCGGGTCCAGGCACCGGACGCACTCACCGGCCAGGTGGGCCACGGCGGTACCCGACACCAGCACGCCCTCGACCACCGACTCGGCCAGCAGGTCGAGCTCGACCGGCTCACCCTCGGGCACCTTGATCATGTCCAGCCCGAACCCGGCCGGTGCCGGGGCACTGCGCTTGTAGGCATGGCTGCTACCAGCGCGGTGGCCGATCTCCCGGGTGTCGATCACCCAGGGGCCGGCCTGCGCGGCGCGTGCATCGTGGTTCTGAGACATCACAAAGTTTCGGTGGTTAATTCAATCGGGCAGTTCGCGGCATCGGCGGACGACGCGAGCACCGGTACCGAACCGGCACGCCGTCCGAAGCCAGCTTTTCCAGGGTACGCGACCCGGCACCGGAGACGACACCAGGCCCTGCGACGCCGATCAGTTCGCCGCCGCCCCGCTGCCCGAACCCCACTCCTCGTAGTCGAACGGCGCGCCGACCGGGCTGCGCAGCTGCTGGCGGCCCTTGCCGACGGTGCGCAGGGTCCGGCCGAGGAGGTCTTCGAAGTCCGCGAGGCGGGAGTCGACGTAGGCGTCGCACTCGCTGCGCAGGCGCTCGGCGTCCTCGTTGGCCTCGTCGACGATGCGCTTGGCCTCGGCGTTGGCCGCCTGCACCACCTCGGTGTCGGCCACCAGCCTGGCCTGCTCCGCCTTGCCCTCGTGCACCGACTGCTCGTAGGCGGCCCGACCGGCCTGCACCATCCGGTCGGCCTCCGACTGGGCACGTCCGACGTAGTCCTCGTACTCGCGGCGGCCCGCGGTCACCGCCTGCTCGGCCTGGCCGCGCGCCTCGGCGAGCAGCTCGTCGGCCTGCTCGCGGGCGTCGGCGAGCAGCTGCTCGGCCTCCGCGCGGGCGGCGGCGAGGGTGCGCTCGGCCTCGTTGCGGGCCTCGGTGACGGCCTTGTCCGCCTTCGCCTCGGCGGTGGAGACCACCTCGTCGCGGTGGTCGAGCACGTCCTGGGCGTCGTCCAGTTCCTGCGGGATCGCGTCCCGGACGTCGTCGAGCAGCTCCAGCACGTCTCCTCGGGGCACCACGCACCCCGAGGTCATGGGAACGCCGCGCGCCTCTTCCACGATCGTGACCAGCTCGTCGAGGGCCTCGAACACCCGGTACACCTTGATCTCCCTGCCGTCGTAGCCGCCGCAGCGGCAAGCATCTCAGAACACCCCGAAACCGACGATCACGGGCCGCTCCGCTCCCCAGTCTGCCCGCGCCGGGCACCGGGGCGGGGGAAATCCGGCACCCGCGTGTCAAGGCCCCGAGCGCCGATCACCCGCACCGGTGAAACGCGGAACGCCTCCCCGGCAGTTCCCCGGGGAGGCGTTCGCAGATCGGTTCAGGCGTCGATGTTGGTCAGCTTGAAGCTCTCGTAGTGGTCCTCGGTGTAGAAGTACTCGCCGCCCTCGCCGACCACGAAGCGGCGGGCGCCGCGGTCGTCGCTGCCGGGGGTCTCCACGGTGTACTCGTGGTAGTAGCCGCTCTCGCAGTCCGGGAGGATTCCCTCGCGGTTCTGGAACACCGTGCCGTCCTGCGGGTACGGGAACGGGCCGCCCTTCTTGATCAGGTCCACCGTCTCGGCGGCCTCCGGTGGCAGCTCGGAGAGGTTGACCTTCTGGAACTCGGACGTGTCGCCGCACGGCGCCTGCACGGCGACCGGAGCGGAGACGGCACTCGTCTGGAAGCCGACCAGACCCACTACGGCGAGCAGGCCGACCAGCAGCAGCTGCACTGTCTTCGACGTGATCCGCATCATGCGGCGCACGCTAGACGCCGACCGTGATCACCTGCTGAAACTGACGTGAACCCGAAGTGTCCCCACCACCATCGTGGGACGGGTGTTACTCCCGACGGCCCAACCGGCCCGCGCGTTCAGGCCCGCTCGGCGAGGCGCTCGCGGAGGCGCTGCTCGATCTTCGCCGGGACGAGGTCGGAGACGTCGCCGCCGTAGGTGGCGACCTCCTTGACCAGCGAGCTGGCCAGGAAGCTGTACTGCGGGTTGGTGGACATGAACATCGTCTCCACCCCGGACAGCTGCTGGTTCATCTGCGCCATCTGCAGCTCGTAGTCGAAGTCGCTGACCGCGCGCAGGCCCTTGACGATCGCGCCGATGCCGTTGGTCCTGCAGTAGTCCACCAGCAGGCCGTGCCAGGCGTCGATGCGCACGTTCGGCCACGGCTCGGTGACCTCGCGCAGCATCTCCAGCCGCTCCTCGACGGAGAACAGGCTCTTCTTGCTCTTGTTGATGAGCACGGCGACGACGACCTCGTCGAACAGCTTCGACGCTCGCTCGATGATGTCCAGATGACCGTTGGTGACGGGGTCGTAGGAGCCTGGACACACGGCACGCCTCATGGCTCCGGACGTTAGCAGCCACCAGCGGATTCCCCACGGCGACGTGGTGCGCCTCACCGGCAGGTGGTCGTGCGTGCGCAACGGTGTTCGAACGCTGTTGCGCACTCACGACCTACTCGCGCTCGGCCCAGTGGACCGCGGTGTCGCCGTAGCGCTTGGTGCGCAGCGGCTGCAGGTGCGGGGGCCAGTCCGGTTCGCCGCTGCGGACCGCGCGCTCCACGACCACCAGGCTGCCCGGCGCCGTCCAGCCGTTGTCGACCAGCGCGGTCAGGACCTGCTGCAGCTTCTCCTGGGTCAGGTCGTACGGCGGGTCGGCGAGCACCACGTCGAAGGGCCGGTCGGTCGGGGTGCTCAGCAGCGTCTCGGCCTTCGCCTGCGCCACGTGCACGTCGCGGAAGCCCAGCGCAGCAGCGTTGCGGCGCAGCATCCCCGCGGCCCGGCGGTCGGATTCGACGAAGGTGGCGTGCGCGGCCCCGCGCGAGAGCGCTTCGAGACCGAGGGCCCCGGAACCGCCGTAGAGGTCGAGCACCCGGGCACCGGGGAGCTCCATCGCCGATTCCAGCGCGCTGAACAGGGCTTCCCGCACCCGCTCCGAGGTGGGTCTGGTGCCTCTCGGGGGCACCTCGATGCGCCGCCCGCCCACGCTTCCGGCCACGATCCGCGTCACCCGTCCATCGTGGCGCACGGTCGGCGGGGCGCCGTCCGGCGGGGCTCGGTTGCGGTCATTTTACGCCGGTGCCCGCGCCTTCTGAGCTGCCGGGAGCGCAGAGCGCGACAGCGCCACGGGCGTACGCTGATTGGTCTGCCCACTGCGCCAGACGGGGAGAAAGACACAGGTGTCCGAAGCGTCCATCAAGCAGGCCGAGATCGCGGTCGAGCAGCAGCACGTCGACCGGGTCTACGCCCGGCTCGACGAGTTGCGCGCCGAAGCCGAGGCGATGCGCGACAAGAGCTACGAGTACGGCCGGGAAGCGACGCCCGAAGCGCTCAACGAGCGCGACGTGATGCTGCACCACGCCAACCGGACGTTGCAGGCGCTCAACGCCGAGTCCGAGGGGCTGGTGTTCGGCCGCCTGGACTTCGCCAACGGCGACGCGGTGCACATCGGCCGGTTGGGCATCCGCGACCCGCAGTTCGAGAACCTGCTGGTGGACTGGCGCGCCCCGCTGGCCGCGGCCTTCTACCAGGCGACCCCGGAGCACCCGCTGGACGTGGTGCGCCGCCGGGTGATCCGCTCCTCCCGCGAGCAGGTCGTGGACCTCTCCGACGACCTGCTGGACCCGGAGCGCGCCCCCGCCGACATGCGGGTGATCGGCGACGGCGCGCTGATGGCGGCGCTGACCCGCTCGCGCGGCGACTCGATGCGCAACATCGTCGCGACCATCCAGAAGGAGCAGGACGACGCGATCCGCGCCCCCGAGGGCGGCGTCACCGAGATCACCGGCGGTCCCGGCACCGGCAAGACCGCGGTCGCGCTGCACCGCGCCGCCTACCTCCTCTACCGCGACCAGCGGCGGCTCGGCGGACCGGGAGTGCTGGTGGTCGGCCCGTCGCCGGTGTTCATGTCCTACATCTCGCGGGTGCTGCCGTCGATGGGCGAGCACAACGTCGAGCTGCGCGCCCTCGGCGAGGTGCTGGACGGCATCAGCACGGCCAAGATCGACGACCCGCGCACCGCGGAGATCAAGGGCTCGTCGCGGATGGTGAAGGTGCTGCGGCGCGCGCTGCGGCTGCCCCCGCCGGACGCCCCCGAGCAGCTGCAGATGTTCTACCGGGGCACGGTGCTCAAGCTGCAGGCCGACGAGCTGAAGCGGATCCGCCGCTCGCTGCACAACAAGGGCGGGCAGCCCAACCGGAACCGGATGCGGGCCGCGGACGCACTGCTGGAGGCCCTGTGGCAGAAGGCGAAGCAGGCGGCCGACGAGAACTTCCAGCCCGACCGCGACCAGCTGATCACCGAGATCGGCGACCGCATCGAGTTCCACCGGTTCCTGGTCGCCTGGTGGCCGCCGGTGTACCCGATGCAGGTCCTGCGCTGGCTGTCCGACCCGGCGCGGTTGTCGCAGGCGGCGCGGCGGCTGCTGTCGGCCGAGGAGGTCGGCCTGCTGGCGAAGTCGTGGACCGAGGTGACCGAGTGGACGGTCGCCGACATCGCCCTGATCGACGAGCTGCGGGTGCTGGCCGGTCCGCCGCCGAAGCGCCGCCGCACCGAGGGCGAGGCCGAGCAGCCGCAGCGCGCGGTCAACTACGACGAGTACGCGCACGTGGTCGTCGACGAGTCCCAGGACCTGTCGCCGATGCAGTGGCGGATGGTGGGCCGCCGCGGTCGGCACGCGAGCTGGACGATCGTGGGCGACCCGGTGCAGTCGTCCTGGCCGGACGCCGAGGAGGCGGCGGCCGCTCGGCAGGAGGCGCTGAGCGCGCAGCGCACGCACCGCCGCTTCACGCTGCGCACCAACTACCGGAACTCGGCGGAGATCTTCGCGCTGGCCGCGGACGCCGTCCGGGACCTGGTGCCCGCGGACGACCTGCCGGTGGCGGTGCGCACCACCGGCGTCGAGCCGTCGGTGCGCGAGGTGTCCGCCGAGCAGCTGCCGGAGGCGGTGCGCACGGCCGCTGCGGAGCTGGTGGCCGCCGCGGAGGGCACCGTCGGCCTGATCACCACGATGGCCCGCCGCGACGAGGTCCGGGAATGGCTGTCCACTTCGGACATCGCGGACGCGGACCGGCTGCGCGTGGTCGGCAGCCTGGAGGCCAAGGGCATGGAGTACGACGCGGTGGTGGTCATCGACCCGGACGGCCTCGCGGCGGAGTCCAGCACCGGCCGCCGAGCCCTCTACGTCGCGCTGAGCCGCGCCACCCAGCTGCTCACCGTCCTGAAGACCTCGTGAGCGGTCGTGGGTGCGCAGCGGTCCTGGAACACCGATGCGCACTCGCGACTCAGCTGCTGCAACGTTTCCTGGTGAAGAACCCGTTCCATCCCTGAAAAGCAAAGCGGGCCGCCCCGGTGGGACGGCCCGCTTTCGCGTTGCAGGTCAGCCGAGTTCGATGATCAGGTCCCCGCCCTCGACCTGCTGGACCTTTCCGATGGCCAGGCGCTTGACCTGACCCGCGGACGGGGCGGTGATCGCAGCTTCCATCTTCATCGCTTCGATGGTGGCGATGGTCTGCCCGGCCTCCACCGCGTCGCCCTCGCCGACCGACAGGGTCACCACACCGGCGAACGGTGCGGGCACGTGGCCGGGGTTGGACCGGTCGGCCTTCTCCGCGACCGGCAGGTCGGTGGCCACCGAGCGGTCGCGGACCTGGATCGGCCGCAGCTGACCGTTCAGCGTCGCCATCACCGTGCGCAGGCCGCGCTCGTCCGGCTCGCTGATCGCTTCGAGGCCGATGAGCAGCCGCACGCCCGGTTCCAGGTCGACCGGGAACTCCTCCCCCGGCCGCAGGCCGTAGAAGAAGTCCTTGCTGCGCAGCAAGGAGGTGTCGCCGTAGGCCTCGCGGTGCTCGGTGAACTCCTTGGTGGGCTTGGCGAACAGCAGCCGGTTCAGGGTGGCGCGGCGGTCGTTCGCCAGCCCCGCCCGGTCCTCTTCGGACAGCTCCGCGACGCGGCGGACGGCGGTGCGGCCCTCCAGCGCGCGGGTGCGGAACGGCTCCGGCCAGCCCGCCGGCGGCTCGCCGAGCTCGCCCTGCAGGAACCCGATCACCGAGTCCGGGATGTCGAACTTGCGCGGGTCCGCCTCGAAGTCCGACGGGTCCACCCCGGCGCCGACCAGGTGCAGCGCCAGGTCGCCGACCACCTTCGAGGACGGGGTGACCTTGACCAACCGGCCCAGGATCCGGTCGGCCGCGGCGTACATCGCCTCGATCTCCTCGAACTTGTCGCCGAGACCGAGCGCCACCGCCTGGGTGCGCAGGTTGGACAGCTGGCCGCCGGGGATCTCGTGCTTGTAGACCCGGCCGGTCGGCGAGGCCAGCCCCGCCTCGAACGGCTGGTAGATCTTGCGCACCGACTCCCAGTACGGCTCCAGGTCGCAGACCGCCTGCAGGTCCAGCCCGGTGGCCTGCTCGGTGTAGTCGGTGGCGGCGACCACCGAGGACAGCGCGGGCTGCGAGGTGGTGCCCGCCATCGACGCGGTCGCGGCGTCCACCGCGTCCACCCCGGCCTGCACCGCCGCCAGGTAGGTGGCCAGCTGGCCGCCCGGCGTGTCGTGGGTGTGCAGGTGCACCGGCAGGTCGAACTCGCGGCGCAGCGCGGTCACCAGCTTCGCCGCGGCCGGTGCGCGCAGCAGCCCGGCCATGTCCTTGATGGCCAGCACGTGCGCCCCGGCGTCGACGATCTGCTCGGCCAGCCGCAGGTAGTAGTCCAGCGTGTAGAGCTGCTCGTCCGGGTCGGACAGGTCGGCCGTGTAGCACAGCGCCACCTCGGCGACCGACTTCCCGGTGGCCCGCACCGCCTCGATGGCCGGGCGCATCTGCTCGACGTCGTTGAGCGCGTCGAAGATGCGGAAGATGTCGATGCCGGTGTCGGTGGCCTCCTGCACGAAGTGCTCGGTCACCTCGGTCGGGTAGGGCGTGTACCCGACGGTGTTGCGGCCGCGCAGCAGCATCTGCAGGCAGATGTTGGGCACCGCCTCGCGCAGCTTGGCCAGCCGCTCCCACGGGTCCTCGGCGAGGAACCGCAGCGCCACGTCGTAGGTCGCGCCGCCCCAGCACTCCAGGGACAGCAGCTCCGGCGTCATCCGCGCCACGTGCGGGGCCACGGCGAGCAGGTCCTTGGTGCGCACGCGGGTGGCCAGCAGCGACTGGTGGGCGTCGCGGAAGGTGGTGTCGGTGACGCCGACGGCCTTGGACTCCCGCAGCCACCGCGCGAAGCCCTCCGGGCCGAGCTCGACCAGCTTCTGCTTGGAACCGGCGGGCGGCTCCACCGACAGGTCGGTGGCCGGGAGCTTGAACACCGGGTCCGGGGTGGTCGGGCGCTCGCCGTTGGGGCGGTTGACGGTGACGTCGGCGAGGTAGTTGAGCAGCCTGGTGCCGCGGTCGGCGGAGTGCCGGGCGGTCAGCAGGTGCGGGCGCTCGCCGATGAACGAGGTGGTGACCTTGCCCGCGGCGAAGTCCGGGTCGTCCAGCACGGCCTGCAGGAACGGGATGTTCGTGGACACCCCGCGGATGCGGAACTCGGCGACCGCGCGCCGCGCCCGCGCCACCGCGGTGGCGAAGTCCCGGCCCCGGCAGGACAGCTTGACCAGCATCGAGTCGAAGTGCGCGCTGACGCTGGTGCCCGCGAAGGCGGTGCCGCCGTCGAGCCGGATGCCCGCGCCGCCCGGCGAGCGGTAGGCGCTGATCATGCCGGTGTCCGGGCGGAACCCGTTGGCCGGGTCCTCGGTGGTGATGCGGCACTGCAGGGCGGCGCCGCGCAGCCGGATCGCGTCCTGGGTCATGCCGAGGTCTTCCAGCGTCTCCCCGGCGGCGATGCGCAGCTGCGACTGCACCAGGTCGGCGTCGGTGACCTCCTCGGTGACCGTGTGCTCGACCTGGATGCGCGGGTTCATCTCGATGAACACGTGGCGGCCCTGCTCGTCGACCAGGAACTCCACGGTGCCCGCGTTGACGTAGCCGATCTTGCGGGCGAAGGCGACCGCGTCGGCGCAGATCCGCTCCCGCAGCTGCGGGTCGAGGTTGGGGGCCGGGGCGATCTCGATGACCTTCTGGTGGCGGCGCTGCACCGAGCAGTCCCGCTCGTAGAGGTGGATCACGTTGCCCGCGGCGTCGGCGAGGATCTGCACCTCGATGTGCCGCGGGTTGACCACGGCCTGCTCCAGGAACACCGTGGGGTCGCCGAAGGCCGACTCGGCCTCGCGCATCGCGGCTTCCAGCGCCTCGCGCAGCGCCTCCGGCTGGTCGACGCGGCGCATGCCGCGCCCGCCACCACCGGCGACGGCCTTGACGAACACCGGGAAGGTCATCTCCCCGGCGGCGGCCAGCAGCTCCTCGATGTCGCGGGAGGGCGCCGAGGAGTCCAGCACGGGTACCCCGGCCTCGCGGGCGGCGGCCACCGCGGTCGCCTTGTTCCCGGTCATCTGCAGGATCTCGTGGCTCGGGCCGACGAAGGTGATCCCGGCCTCCCGGCAGGCCCGGGCCAGCTCGGGGTTCTCGGACAGGAACCCGTAGCCGGGGTAGACGGCGTCGGCACCCGCCTGGCGCGCGGCCTTGATGATCTCCTCGACGGAGAGGTAGGCGCGGACCGGGTGGCCGGGTTCGCCGATCTCGTAGGACTCATCGGCTTTCAAGCGGTGCAGCGAGTTGCGGTCTTCGTGCGGGAACACCGCCACGGTGCCCGCGCCCAGCTCGTAGGCGGCGCGGAAGGCGCGAATCGCAATCTCACCGCGGTTCGCGACGAGAACCTTGCGGAACATACCGGCTCCTCGGTTGGCGGGTGTCGGTCAGTGCCCAGCACAGTACCGCGAAAATTCCCCCTACCGGGAGAACCTCCCGAGTGATGGACACCTCGAAAGCCTCATGACCTGCCCAAACCATGAGATCTCACAAGGTCTGGACCAAAAGAAACTCGCCGAAATTTTCCTTGATCGCAATTTCGGACCTCTTCTTCAGCGCCTGCTTCTGGCGCGGTTCAGGATCGGCGCCCGGATCGAAGGATGGACGCCCGGCGGAACGGCAGGACAGTGGACGGAACCGGAAGCTCGCCCCCGTACGACCCGACCCCGACAACGCGTGAGCCCCGAGCGGAGCAGTGGCCGGCTTCTGCGGTGGCGGTAGGGATCGGACGCCTCAGCCGAACCAACACCACATGAGATCACCACGTGGAGTATCACAGCCAGTGGGTGCAGATGGCGGATCTCGTCGCCTACGCCGCATACATGCGTCTCGCCCGGATTCCCGCCAAGGCACACGCATGGAGGTGGTTCGACATCGCTGCGGCTGGCGCCTGCACCGGCCCTGAACCGCTTGACCTCAAGCACGCCGAAAAAAGCTAGACCCGTGATCCCATGTACATGGGGACGGGTCCGCATCAGCAACGATGCACACTGCTTGCAACGAACGCCAAGTGCCCCCTCGGGTCAGGTCTTCTCCAGGTATTCCGCCCGGTCTTCGTCGACCACTTCGGCGACCATGCGGGCCAGGCCCGGGTGGTTCCGGAGGGTGGGGTCCGCCGCGATGACCTGGGCCGCTTCTTCGCGGGCTTGGGCGATCACGTCCTCGTCGCGGAGGAGGGAGAGCATCTTCAGGCCGGACTTGCGGCCGGACTGGGCCGCGCCGAGGATGTCGCCCTCGCGGCGCAGCTCCAGGTCCAGGCGGGCCAGTTCGAAGCCGTCGGTGGTGGAGGCGACCGCGTCCAGGCGCTCGCGGGTGGTGGTGCCGCCCACGGCCTCGGTGACCAGCAGGCACAGGCCCGGCGCGCTGCCCCGGCCGACCCGGCCGCGCAGCTGGTGCAGCTGGCTGACGCCGAACCGGTCCGCGTCCATGATCACCATCACCGTGGCGTTCGGGACGTTCACGCCGACCTCGACCACCGTGGTCGCCACCAGCACGTCCACCTCACCGGCGGCGAAGGCGCGCATCACCGCGTCCTTGTCGTCGGTGGGCAGCCGCCCGTGCAGCACGCCCAGCCGCAGGCCCTTGAGCGGGCCCGCCGCGAGCTGCTCGGCGACGTCGAGCACCGCCAGCGGCGGGCGGCGCTCCTCGCCGTCCTCCGGCGGCGGCTCCTCGCCGCCCTCGTCGCTGTCGTCCACCGCCGCCTTGCGGGTCTTCTTCTTGCCCTTGCCCGAGCTCTCCTCGTCGTCGCCGATCCGCGGGCACACCACGTAGACCTGGTGCCCGGCCGCGACCTCCTCGTGGATGCGCGCCCACGCGCGCTCCAGCCAGGTCGGCTTCTCCGCCACCGGCACCACGCTGGTGCTGATCGGCGACCGCCCCTGCGGGAGCTCCCGCAGCGCCGAGGTCTCCAGGTCGCCGTAGACGGTCATCGCGACCGTGCGCGGGATGGGCGTCGCGGTCATCACCAGCACGTGCGGCGAGGTCTCCTCACCGCCGCGGGCGCGCAGCGCGTCGCGCTGCTCCACGCCGAACCGGTGCTGCTCGTCGACCACCACCAGGCCCAGGTCGGCGAAGGAGACCCGGTCCTGGATCAGCGCGTGCGTGCCGACCACGATCCCGGCCTCCCCGGAAGCCGCCTCCAGCAGCGCCTTCTTGCGCTGCGCGGCACCGAGCGAACCGGTCAGCAGCGTCACCCGGGTGGCCTTCTCGGCGGCGCCGAGCTCGCCCGCCGCAGCCAGGTCGCCGAGCAGTTCCCGCAGCGAGCGGGCGTGCTGCGCGGCCAGCACCTCGGTCGGGGCGAGCATCGCCGCCTGCCGACCGGCGTCCACCGCCTGCAGCATCGCGCGCAGCGCCACCACCGTCTTGCCGCTGCCGACCTCGCCCTGCACCAGGCGGTTCATCGGGTGCTCGGCGGCCAGGTCCGCGGCGATCTGCTCGCCGATCTCCTGCTGGCCCTTGGTCAGCTCGAACGGCATCCGCTGGTCGAACGCGGCCAGCACGCCGTCGTCGCGGCGCGGGCAGACCGGCGCCGGGTGCGACTTGGCCGAACCGCGCAGCTGGGCCAGCACCAGCTGCACCGACAGCGCCTCGTCCCACTTCAACCGCTCCTGGGCGGTCGCCACGTCGGCGAAGCTCTGCGGGCGGTGGATCTTGCGCAGCGCCGACTCCAGGGTGGCCAGCCCGAGCCGGTCGCGCAGCTCCGCGGGCAGCGGGTCGTCGGCGCCGTCCCAGACGTCGAGCACCTGCGACACGCACCGCGCGATGGACCACGACGGCAGGCCCTGCGCCGACGGGTAGACCGGGATCAGCGCCGCGGCGAACTCCTCGGCGGCCGAGCCGAGGTCGGTCGCCTCGTCGTCGAACAGCTGGTACTCGGGGTGCGCGAGCTGCAGCTGCTGCCGGTAGGAGGTGACCTTGCCCGCGAACATCCCGCGCCGCCCCGGCAGCAGCTCCCGCTCCCGCCACGCCTGGTTGAAGAAGGTGCAGCTCAGCGAGCGGTGCCCGTCGGTGATGCGGGCTTCGACGATGGTGCCGCGGCGGGACTTCATGGTCCGCTTGGTGACCCGCTCCACCTTCGCCAGCACGGTGGCGTGCTCGCCGATCTCCAGACCGGCGATGGCGGTCAGCTCGCCGCGCTCGGCGTAGCGGCGCGGGTAGTGGCGCAGCAGGTCGCCCACGGTCACCAGGCCCAGCGCCGAGTCGAGCGCTTTGCCGGACTTGGCGCCGAGCACCCGGTCGAGCTTCGCGTCCAATGTGGTCACAGCTGGTCCTCCGCCGCGCGCGTCGTCACCGGTCAGGGCACTCGCAAGTTAGCGGACCGCACCGACGCCGCGATCAGTCGGTGGCACCTCCGCGCTCCGGCTTCCCAGGCGCCAGCCGAGCCAACCCGCGAGCGCGCCCGCCAGCAGGAGCCAGCCCGAACCGGGCGGGTCGACGACGTCTCGGAAGCTCGGCGCGTCCAGGTTGGCCACGGTGGTCAGCACCACGGTGCCGAGCATCGTCGACCCGAACACGCCCAGCGCGGCTCCGGCCCAGGCCAGACCGCGGCGCTGCAGCACGCCGCCGAGCCCGAACACGCTCCAGACCGCGGCGACCACCAGCCACCAGACGAGCTTGCCGAACAGGAAGTCGCGGAGCGGGCTGGAGTCCTCCGGCGCCCCGGAGAACGTCCACTCGACCGCGATCGGGTCGGGCAGCCGGGAGCTCACCGCCATCGGCACCGCGAGCATCAGCAGGGCGACGAGCAGCGTCCAGCCACCCACGAACCAGAGGTACCGCCTCCGCACGCCGCCCTCCCGCAACAACTCGACCGGTGACGACAGTACCGGCTGCCCAGGTCAGGCCGCCGCGACCGGCTCAGGTCGAGCCGTCGGCCACCGCCGCAGCAGGACCGCGGCCAGCAGCGCCATCAGCACCCACCCGACCACTCCGGTCAGCCCGGCGAGGGCCAGGTTCGGCGGTTCCTCGGCCGAGCCCAGCAGCATCGGCAGCCCGGCAGAGGCGTTGATCGCGCCGTGGCCGACGACCGCGGGCCAGATGCTGCCGGAGCGAAGTCGCAACCAGCCCAGCAGAATGCCGAAGAGCACGCAGGTGCCGGTGAACATCAGCGCCGCCCACGGGCCGAGGTTGGCGTAGTTGTAGCCGAGCAGGGTCAGCGGCGCGTGCCACACGCCCCAGATCACCCCGGAGATCAGCAGCGCGGGCCACGTCCCGCGCTCGGCCAGCGCCGGGAGCAGCCAGCCGCGCCAGCCCCACTCCTCGCCGAATGCCAGCACGGAGTTGATCAGCGGCGCGATCAGGAGCATCGCCGCCAGCTGGATCGCCACCAGCGCCCCGACGTCGAGCGGCACGTCCAGGCCGCCCAGCGCCGACGCGAACAGGCTGAACCCGTCGAGGTCAACCGCGAGCAACCCGAGCGCAGCGCTCACCGCAACGGCGGCCGCGCTGAGCACGGCAGTGCCGAACCACGCGGCGACCAGCAGCGCGACGGTCCGCCCCGGGCGCGGTCCGAAGGTCAAGCCGGTGTCCCGCGCCCACTGGCGGGCGGGCGTGCGGCGGTCCAGCAGCCGCACCGCGAGCACACCGAGGGTCGGCGTGAGCATCATCGCGGAGCCGGTCAGCGCGATCGAGCTGGTGAGGCCGAGCCACAGCGGCGCGGCGACCAGCCACGCACCGCCCAGCGCCACGGCCAGGAACACCCACAGGTCACGGTGGTTCACGGCACTCCCCTCACAGCGCGGAGCGTTCGGTGATGAGCGCGTTGACCAGTTCGGCACCGCGCTCCGGGTGGTCGACGCTGATGTAGAAGTCGCGGCCGGAGGTCAGCCGGAGAGCGAGGCACTCGCCGCCGCGGAGCATGATCGCGGTGCTGTTCGGGAGCACCCGGTAGCCCCAGCCGCCGACCTCCAGCGCGCGCCGGGTCTCCACCCGCGCGCGGTCGATCTGCTCGAGCCGGATCCGGCGCACCGGCCATCGCAGCGGGCCGAAGGAGGTGTGCACACCGCGCTCGTCGACCTGCACGCGCGCCGAGGAGAGGGCGAAGACGACCACCCCGGCCAGCGCGGACACCACCGCTGCCACCCAGGCCTGCGCCAGCAGCGGCACGACCGAGGACAGCACCGCTGCCCCGCCGATGACCAGCATCGTCCGGCTCCGCACCGAGGACACCCACACCGCGCGCTGCCCCGGCTTCAGCACGAGCTCGGCGACCTCCCCGTCGTCCCCCTCGGGCCGGGCGTCCGGGCCGCGGTTGCCCGCCCACCAGCCGAGCCAACCGCCGAGCGCGGCCCCGGCCAGCACCGGGAGCACCTGCCAGACCGGCAGCGGGCTCGCCTGCCGCCAGTCGGCGGCGTCCAGGTTCGCCCACGTGGTCAGCGCCGACATGCCGACGACGAACACCGCACCGGCGCCGAGGACCGCCGCGGTGGTCGCCCGACCGGCCCGCCGCTGCGCCCCGCGCACCGCGGTGGCCACCGCGACCAGCGCGATGACCAGCCAGGTGATCAGCTCGACCGCCAGCAGACCGGTGAACGGCATCGACCCGTCGGGAGCGCCGGAGAACCCCCAGTGCGAGGCGACCGGATCCGGCACCCGGTCCCGCACGGCCAAGGCCCCGGCGAGCAGCACCGCGGTCACGGCAACCGCCCAGAGGCCCGACGCGGCGAGGAATCGGGTGCGGTAGGTCATCTCGGCCTCCTGAGGTCGTCCCGTCCTACTTCTCGGCTGCTATCCACCCGGCGACGTCGTCCGGCCGGTAGCCGTGCCGCCCGGCCTCCGCCAGCAGCTCCCGGAGCTTCTGCCGCAACGCAGCCTCGGGGTCCGGGCGGCGCAGCACGGTGACGCCGCGCCCGCGCCGGAACTCCAGCAGCCCCTCCTCCCGCAGCTCGCGCAGCGCGCGGAGCACGGTGTTGGCGTTGATCTGCATCGCGACCGCGAGGTCCCGCGCGGGCGGCAGCCGGTCCCCCGGCTCAACCTCGCCAGCCGCGATGGCGCGCCGGATGGCGTCCGCCGCCTGCTCGTGCAGGGGACGCTCGTCGTGCAGGTCCAACGAGAGCAACATGGTGCTAATAAGACTAGCACCATTCATGTCTTACTCGCGACCGCCTCGACCGAGGGGACTAGAAGGGCCTTCCTGACCAGCGAAGATGCGGAGATGTACCGGGTGCGGGCTACTCCACGCCGAGGAGCAGCAGCGCGCCGAGTTCGCCCGCCGGGTACTCGGCGAACTCGACCTCCGGGTGGGACCGGCGCAGGTGGTCGGCCAGGCCTTCGGCCAGACCGGCCGGGGCCTCGGCGTGGATCAGCGCGGTGACCAGCTCGCCACCGGTGCTGAGCATGCGCGCCGCGAGGTCCTGGGCGGCCGTCGGCACGTCGTCGCCGATCAGCACCACCTCGCCGTCGATCAGCCCCAGCACGTCCCCCGGTCGGCAGCGCCCGACCCAGGTCAGCGCCTCGGCGTCGGCGATGCGCAGCTCGCCGCGCCGGGTCGCCGCCGCGGCTTCGGCCATCGCCACCTGGTCGTCGGCCCGGCGCCGCGTCGCGTCGTGCACCGCCAGCGCGGCGAGGCCCTGCACCGGGGACGCCGTGGGCACCACCACCACGTCCGGCCCGCCGTCGATCACCTCGGCCGCGGCCCGCTCCACCAGGGCCGCCGTCTCCGGGTCGTTGGGCAGCACCACGACGTGCGCCGCACCGGTCGTCCCGACCGCCTCGGCGAACCGCTCCGCCACCTGCTCCGGACCGACGACGAGCACGTCGGCGCCCTCCGCCGCGAACAGCTCCCCCAGCTCCGCGCTGGGCACGCAGGCCAGCACCGCGGCGTCCCGCGCGAACGCGGCCCGCTGGTCGGCGAACCGGGTCACCTTGATGTTGCGCACCCGGCCGCTGTCGATGCCCGATTCGATCGCCGCGCCGATGTCGTCGCAGTGCACGTGCACGGCCCACGCGCCCGCGCCGTCACCGACCACCGACACGCAGTCGCCGAGTCCGCACAACGCCGCCCGCAGCGCCGCCGCGCGCTCCTGGTCGGTGTCGCCGAGCAGGTACATGACCTCGTACTCGTACTGCGATTCGTGCTCCAGGGCACCCGAATCGCCGGGCAGCGGCACCTCCGGGGCCAGCCGCTCGCCGTCCCGGACGACCGCGTGCAGCGCGTCGAGCACCACCACGAACCCCCGCCCACCGGCATCGACGACCCCGGCGTCCGAGAGCGCGGCCAGCTGCGCGGGCGTCGCGGCCAAGGCGTCGACGGCCGCGCGGGTCGCGCCGTGCACCACCGCGTCCAGCCGGTCCGCCCCGGCCGCACCGCGCGCGGCGGCGCGCAGGACCGACAGCACGGTGCCCTCGACCGGGTCGGCGAGCGCCTCGCGCGCGAGCTCGTCCGCCCGGGCCAGCGCCGCGCGCAGATCGCGCCCGTCCGCGGCGGTCACGTCCCGGAGCTGCTCGGCCACGCCGCGCAGGGCCTGCGAGAACAGCACCCCGGAGTTCCCGCAGGCGCCGCCGAGCGCACCCTTGGCAAGGGCGCCGAGCACTCCGCCGAGCGTGTCCGGGGCGGTCGCGTCCAGCTCGGCCACCGCGGCCCGCATCGTCTGCAGCAGGTTGGTGCCGGTGTCGCCGTCGGCGACCGGGTAGACGTTGATCCGGTCGATCGCGGCGCGCTCGGCGACGAGCGCCGCCAGGGCGAGGTCCGCCCAGCGCCGGGCCGCCGCCGCATCCAGCGTCCGCAACAACCGGACCTCCTCCCACGATCGGATCCACCCGAGACTAGATGAGCGGTTCCGCGCGGCGACCCGGCCGCTACCCGCAGCGACGCGCCCCCACCGCCTCGAGCGGCGTCGGCGGTGGGCTACACTGATCCGGTCCCAGGGTGGCGATGACCCAGGGCGACCGGATCCTCTCCGGGCTCAGGCCGCCGCCAACGGCGGTGAACAGCAAGCTCTCACGCAAGTGGGGGTCGCTTGCGTGGCTCTCATCGCTGTAACCGTCAAGCAAAGTAAGGGGTGTCTGACGTGGCTGCCGTCTGCGACGTCTGCGGCAAGGGACCAGGCTTCGGCAACTCGGTCTCGCACTCCCACCGGAAGACTCGGCGCCGGTGGAACCCGAACATTCAGACCGTGCACGCCAAGATCGGTGTCTCGCAGCGCAAGCGCATCAACGCGTGCACCTCGTGCCTGAAGGCCGGCAAGGTCGTTCGCGGCTGAACCGCACAGCGCACAAGAACCCCGAGGTCGAGCACCTCGGGGTTTTTGCTGCGCCCAGGCGCTAAGAAGCGTGGTTGCGCCACTGGGGCTCCACCTTCGCCCACTCCGCCTCCCAGGCGACGAGCCTCCGGTGCTGGACCCAAGCGCGGGAGGCGAGCAGCGCCAGCGTGGTGCACATGGCCGAGCCGAGCAGGACCCCCGCTCCGGCCAGCCCTGCCGCCTGCGTCGCCTCACCCCTGGTGAGCGGCGGATCGGTCAGCTGACCGCGCTCGTCGAGCCAGACCGGGAGCGTGCCGGCGGCCGGGACGCGGGCCGGGAGGTCCAGCACCGCGAAGTGCTCATCGGGCGGCTGCCCCCAGCGCACCGCGACCGGGCGGTGCGTGGTCGTGCTGCTGGGCAGCTCGGCGACCACCGACACCACCACCTGGTGCTTGCTCAGCTGCTCGTGCTCGACCACGGCGAGGCGGCGGTTCAGCTCGCCCTGCGCCGCGGCGAAGGCCAGCACCGCGGTGACCACCGCGATCAGCACGACGAGCAGCAGCGCGATCGGTTCGAAGAGGTCGGTGCGCCGGCGCAGCGGGTTCGCGCCCGGAAATGCCCTGCGGATCAGGCACCGCAGGCCGCTGGTGTTCCGGTCGGCTCCCATGACGAGCCTTCTTCCGCCCCGAGCGCAACTTCCGGCAAGGGTCAATGTACGACTGGGCGGAACCGAAATCCATACGGCGCGACCTGCGAAAACGCCGCTACGGGAGCTTCCAGTCGATGGGCTCGACGCCCTTGGCGGCCAGCAGCTCGTTGACCCGGCTGAACGGCCGCGAGCCGAAGAAGCCGCGGTCGGCCGACATCGGGCTGGGGTGCGGCGACTCGACGCAGTCCACGCCCGGCATCAGCGGGCGCAGGTCGCGCGCGTCGCGGCCCCACAGGATCGCCACCATCGGCGTCTCGCGGGCGGCCAGCGCGCGGATGGCCTGCGCGGTGACCTGCTCCCAGCCCTTGCCGCGGTGCGAGCCGGGCTTGCGCGGCTCGACCGTGAGGCTCCGGTTGAGCAGCAGCACGCCGCGCTCGGTCCAGGGCGTCAGGTCACCGCTGGTGGGCAGCGGGTGCCCCAGGTCCTCGGTGTACTCGCGGTAGATGTTGACCAGGCTGCGCGGCGGCGCGACGCCGGGGGCGACCGAGAAGCTCAGGCCCACCGCGTGACCGGGCGTCGGGTACGGGTCCTGGCCGACGATGAGCACCCGCACCTCGTGGAACGGCTGCTGGAACGCGCGCAGGACGTGCTCGGGCGCCGGAAGGTACTGCCGTCCCGCGGCGACCTCGGCGCGCAGGAACTCGCCCATCGCCTTGACCTGCTCGGCGACCGGGGCGAGCGCTTCGGCCCACCCGGCCTCTACGAGTTCGTGCAGTGGACGCGCGGTCATGCAGAGCACCCTAGCGAGCGACCGAGATCGACCGCCGACACCCCCGAGATCCCGTCAACGTGATGCACATCACACACGATCGAAGTAACACTTGCTGCGATATTGCCCACGACCGCCAAACGGCCGTCACCCGAAGGTGTCATCTTCGCCTGTCATCCGGCGAATTCGGCTGTCAAATCCGCGACCCACCGGAGCGCCGTTCCGGGCGCCGGAACGGCGCCGCTTTGCATAAAGGAAATACCATCGGAATGCGCCGATCACGGTCATTTGGTGGCCTGCAAGTGGCCACTCGGCTAGGTTCTGGCGAAGTTGTCGATCGACCACGGCCGTGGACGGCATGACCCGGAGGTGGGCCGCAAACTCATGACTTCGCAGGAAACCGAAACATCGCCCGAACAGCGGTCACTGCTGCGCCGCGCGGTCGGCGCCGCCGCAATCGGAAACTGCACGGAGTGGTACGACTTCGGCGTATACGCCTACGTCGCGGTCTACATCGGTCACCAGTTCTTCCCCGGCCCGCTGGAGACGGTCTCCGCGTTCGGCGTCTTCGCCATCTCGTTCCTGTTCCGGCCGCTGGGCAGCCTGTTCTTCGGGCCGCTCGGCGACCGAATCGGGCGGCAGAAGGTGCTGGCGCTGACGATCTTGCTGATGTCGGGCTCCACATTCGTCATCGGATTGTTGCCGACCTACGACGCCATCGGGATCTTCGCCCCGATGCTGCTGCTCCTGTGCCGGTTGTTGCAGGGCTTCTCCACCGGCGGTGAATACGGTGGCGCGGCCACCTACATCGCCGAGTTCGCGCCCAACCGCAAGCGCGGTTTCTGGGGCAGCTGGCTGGAATTCGGAACCCTCGCCGGATTCGGGCTGGGCGCCCTGGTGCCGACAATCCTGATCTTGACCATGGGCACCCAGGCAATGGAGGACGGCGGCTGGCGCATTCCGTTCCTGATCGCCGGTCCGCTCGGCGGCGTCGGCCTCTACCTGCGCAGCAAGCTGGAGGACACCCCGGCGTTCAAGGAGCTGGAGGCCAACCACCAGGTCGCCAAGTCGCCGCTGAAGGACCTGGTCAAGGAGTGGTGGCGGCAGCTGCTGATCCTGATGGGCATCGTGGTCCTGATCAACATCGCGAACTACACGATCCTGACCTACATGGAGACCTACCTGAAGGACACGCTCAACGTGCCGGACGGTCAGGAGTACCAGGTGCTGGTGCCGCTGCTGCTCACCGTGGTCTTCATGATGGTGATCATCACGCCGGTCGGCGCGCTGTCGGACCGGATCGGCCGCAAGCCGCTGTTCCTGTCCGCGGCGATCTGCTTCCTGGTGCTGCCCATCCCGGCGTTCATGCTGATCTCCCAGGGCACCGTGCTGACCACGGTGTGCGGTCTGGGGCTGCTGGCGATCGGGCACGTGCAGCTGATCGGCCCGCTGGCCGCGACGCTGCCCGCGATGTTCCCGACCAAGGTCCGCTACGCGGCCTTCTGCATCGGCTACAACATCTCCACCGCGGCCTTCGGCGGCACCGCGCCGCTGGTCAACGACGCGGTCGTCAAGAGCACCGGGAACACCTTCTTCCCGGCGTTCTACCTGATGGCGGCGGCGCTGGTGGCCCTGGTGCCGATCCTGCTGATGAAGGAGACCGCGCGGCAGCCGCTGATGCAGGACGCGCCGTCCCCGGCGAAGTCCTCGACGAGCTGACCCGCACAGCGGAAGAGCCCCGGTGCGCTGCGGCGCGCCGGGGCTCTTTGCCGTCTCGTCGCGGGCTACCGCCAGTGCTCCCAGCCGCTCGGCCCCTCGTACTCCGCACCGTCCACCGTCACGCCCGCGCCCTCGGCGACCACGCCGATCTCGCGCCAGCCCTCCGGCAGCTCCTGACCGGCCGGGAACGTCGCGATCAGCGCCTGGTCCTCGCCACCGGTGAGCACCCAGTGCCGGGCGTCGGCGCCGAGCGCGGAGGCGACCTCGGTCAGCCGCTGCGGGACCTCCACCTGCTCGGTGCGGACGTCGATGGCGACCTGCGAGGCCGCCGCGATGTGGCCGAGGTCGGCCAGCAGCCCGTCCGAGGTGTCCACCATGGACGTCGCACCGGCCAGCGCCGCCTGCGGCCCGGCCGAGTACGGCGGCTCCGGGACGCGGTGCGCGCCGACGACCGCGACCGGTGACCGGAAGCCCCGCCCCAGCACCGCCAGCCCGGCCGCCGACCAGCCCAGCCGCCCGGCCACCGCGACCACGTCGCCGGGCCGCGCGCCGGAGCGGGTCACCGGGGCCCGGCCCTGCAGGTCGCCGAGCGCTGTGACGGAGATCGTCAGTGAGGTCGCCGACACCATGTCCCCGCCGATGATGCTGATGCCGACCTGCTGTGCTTCTTCCCACATGCCGTCGAGCAGCTCGTCGACGACGTCCGCGGGCATGTCCGGGGAGCAGCCCAGCCCGACCAGCAGTCCGGTGGGCACCGCGCCCATCGCGGCGATGTCGGAGAGGTTCACCGCCACCGCCTTGCGCCCCACCTGGTGCGGCGTGGACCAGTCGAAACGGAAGTGCACCTGCTCGACCAGCACGTCGGTGGTGGCCACCACCCGCCCATCCGGCGCCGCCATGACCGCGGCGTCGTCCCCCGGTCCGAGCAACGTGCCGGGTGACTGAGCCCGCCCCGATGTCACTCGATCGATGAGACCGAACTCACCCAACTGGGAAACGGTCTGTGCGTCCTGCGACGAATCAGGACCCAACTGGGACCTTCCTTCCTTGAGCATCCGCTCGGTCCGATGGGGTAGCTTTCTGCCAGTTTCCTACCCCGAGCACATCGGCAAGACGAAGGGGCACGCCGTGGTTCAGGCTTACATCCTCATCCAGACCGAAGTCGGCAAGGCCGCTGCGGTGGCCGGCGAGATCAAGGACTTCCAGGGCGTCATCAGCGCCGAGGACGTCACCGGTCCGTATGACGTGATCGTGCGCGCCGAGGCGGACAACGTCGACCAGCTCGGCAAGATGGTCGTCGCCAAGATCCAGAACGTGGAAGGCATCACCCGCACCCTCACCTGCCCGGTGGTGCACCTCTGACCTTCCGGCGGTGACGAGCACCCTCCGGTCCCGTGCGGGCTGCGGCTCAACGGGATCCGAGGGTGCCCCTCATCCCCGGAGGACGTGCACAGGCCGGTGTCCAGCGACGACGGCGGCCGTGCTGTAGTGGACGACGTGGTTCACCAATCAGCGACCGGAGTGCCCCGGCCGGTGTTGATCGTGGCGATCACGCTCGGAGCACTCCTCGCCCTGGCGGTCGCCGGAATCGGCACCTACGGCTGGTACACCGCCCGACAGGAGCAGCAGGCGGCGGAGGCCGCCGAGCAGGCCCGCCGCACGGGTCCGCTGGCCCTCGCCCCGATCCCCGCGCCGGAGGCGGAGTCGGCGGAGTGCGCCGCGGTCATCGGCGCGCTGCCGCGCGAGCTGAAGGTCGGCGACGCCGCGGTCCCGCGCCGCGAGGTGGCGCAGCCCGCGCCCGCCGCGACGATCGCGTGGGGCGATGCGGAGCACGACCCGATCACGGTGCGCTGCGGAATCGACGCGCCCGCCGAGCTGACGCCCACCTCGCAGCTGGTCGACGTCTCCGGCGTGAGCTGGCTGGAGATCAACCAGGGCGGCGACACCTCGTGGCTGGCGGTCGACCGCCCGGTCTACGTCGCGCTGAGCGTCCCCGGCGGCACCGGGACCGGTCCGCTGCAGGACCTCTCGGCGATCCTGCGCGAGAAGCTCCCCAAGCAGCCGGTCTTCCCCTGATCCGGGGCTAGCGTGGCGATCATGAGTGCCACGCTGCTCCACGTGAGCGATCCGCACCTGACCGCCGACCCCGCCTCCGCGGAGCGGCTGCGGCAGGTGCTCGACCTGGCCGCGCCGCGCCGCCCCGATGCGATCGTGGCGACCGGCGACATCAGCGATCACGGCGAACCCGCGGAGTACCGCGCCTTCGCCGAGGTGATGGCGGACCGGCCGCCGTGGCTCGCCATCCCGGGCAACCACGACCACCCGGCCACCCTCCGCGCCGAGCTGCGGCAGGACCGCTGCCCCGTCCTCGAAGCGGGGCACGTGCGCGTGATCGGGCTCGACGTCACCGTGCCCGGCGAGGACCACGGCTTCCTCCGCGACGACGCGGCGCAGGCCGCTGAAGCCGCCGCGCGGGGCGCGCACCAGGTCGTGCTGGCGCTGCACCAGCCGCCGGTCCTGATCGGCCACTCCTACGTCGACGCGATCCCGCTGACCAACCCCGAGGCCCTGGTGGGGCTCTTGGGGCGGCTCCCGCGCGTGGTGGCCGTCCTGTCCGGCCACGTGCACACGCCGCTGGTGTCGTCGCTGGCCGGGGTGCCGGTGCTCGGCGCTCCGGGCGTCGCGTCCGAGCTCGCCGTCGACCCGGACCGCCGACCGCTCATGTTCGGCGGTGCACCCGGGATGGCCCTGCACCGCATCGGCGACGACGGCACCGTCACCACGACCTTCCACCACGCCGCTTGACGTGGAACGGCCCCGGTCCCCGCAGGCGGGAGGCCGGGGCCGGTCGGGTCAGCGCAGCCCGGTGCCGCGGGCGATCGCCGTGTCGATGAGGGTGCTCAGCAGGGTCGGGTAGTCCACGCCGCTGTGCGCCCACATCCGCGGGTACAGCGAGATCGCCGTGAAGCCCGGCATGGTGTTGACCTCGTTGACGATCAGCTCGCCGTCCTCGGCGAGGAAGAAGTCCACCCGCGCCAGGCCCTGGCACTCCAGCGCGCGGAAGGCGCGCACCGCGTCCGAGCGCAGCTGCTCGATCGCGTCGTCGCCGATCTTGGCCGGGATGTCGAACTCGGTGACGTCGTCGAGGTACTTGGACTCGTAGTCGTACCAGTCGGATTCACCGGTCACCCGCAGCTCGGCGGGCTGCGAGGCCTCGATCCGGCCGTCCGGGAACTCCAGCACGCCGCACTCGATCTCGCGCCCGACCACCGCGGACTCGATGATCACCTTGGGGTCGGTGCGCCGCGCCTCGGCGATCGCGGCGTCCAGGTCGGCCCAGTCGGTGACCTTGCTGATGCCCAGCGACGACCCGGCGCGCGCGGGCTTGACGAACACCGGCAGCCCGAGCCGCTCCCGCTGCGCGTCGTCCAGTGTGGACTGGTCGCGGCGCAGCACCTCGTAGCGGCCGACCGACAGGCCCTCCGCGGCGAGCAGCTTCTTGGTGTACTCCTTGTCCATCGACACCGCGCTGGACAGCACGCCCGGCCCCACGTAGGGCACGTCGGCCATCTCCAGCAGGCCCTGGATGGTGCCGTCCTCGCCGAAAGCGCCGTGCAGCACCGGGAACACCACGTCCACCGACGACAGCACCTCGCCGCCCCGCTCCGGGCCCAGCAGCACCAGGTCGCGCCGCGTGGGGTCGCCGGGCAGCGCGATGGCTGTGCCGGACTCGACCGCGGGCTCCTTGCGGTCCCGGATCTCCAGCTGCTTCGGGTCGTCGGTGCCCAGCACCCAGGCACCCTCGCGGGTGATGCCGACCGGCACGATCTCGAAGCGGTCCTGGTCCAGGTGCGCGAGGACGCTGCCGCCGGACACGCAGGAAATGCCGTGCTCGGTGCTGCGCCCGCCGAAGACGACCGCCACCCGGGTCTTGCGCTGTGTCATGCGCCGGACCATACCTGCCGAACCGGGTGCCCGTTTCACAACCTGCGCCCTCCCCCGCGCCCCAGCACCTACCGCGACCAGCCGTATCCCGCCCGCGAGCAGCCCCGTCCCGCCTCCTCGCACCGACCGCCACCTCCGGCGCGGAGGATCACAGTTTCAGCGGAAACTGCGGTCTTCCCCCACGTCCAATCACAGTTTCAATTGAAACTGCGGTCCCGGACGCTCAGGGACGGCACAGCTGGGCGACGATCGGCAGCGCTCGCACCAGGTCGTCCCGCGAGCACGCGGCGTACCCGAGCGCCAGGCCGAACCACTGCTGGGGCCCGCAGTGGTGGCGCCGCAGGCCGTCGATGACCAGCCCGCGCTCCCCCGCCTCCGCGACCACCCGCTGCTCGGTCGCGGCGTCCGGCAGGGGCAGCACCACGTGCGCGCCCGCGCGGTCGCCGAACACCTCCACGCCTTCGGCCGCCAGGCCGTCCACGACCAGCGCGCGGCGCTGCGAGAGCTCCCGCCGCAACCGGCGCAGGTGCCGCCCGAGGTCTCCGTTGCGGGCGAACTCCGCCAGCACGCGCTGGCCCGCGGGCGCCGGGCTCGTGCCGGTGAGCTCGCGGTACTCCACCACGGCCGAGACGACCCGGTCCGGGGCGAGCATCCAGCCCACGCCCAGCGTCGGCGAGATGATCTTGCTCGTGGTGCCCAGGTGGACCACGACGTCCGGGGCCATCGACGCGAGCACCGGCAGCGGTGCGACGTCGTAGCGCAGCTCCCCGTCGTAGTCGTCCTCGACGATCAGCCACCCCTCGGCGCGCGCCCGCTCCACGAGCGCGATCCGGCGCTCCGCGGGCAACCGGCCGCCGATCGGGAACTGGTGCGCCGGGGAGCAGTAGACCCCGCGCACGCCCGACGGGATGGCGTCGACCACGATCCCGGCGTGGTCCACCCGCGCCGGGACGACCCGCACCCCGAGCGACTTCAACGCGCCGACCGCGCGCTGGTACCCGGGCTCCTCCACGGCGATCGCGTCGCCCGGCTCCAGCACGGCGGACGCCAGCTCGATGACCGCAGCGGTGGTGCCCCCGGTGGCCAGGACGTTGTCGACCGTGAGCCCGCCGAGCACGAGACCGCGGTGCCGCAGCAGGTGTTCGACGACGGCTTCCCGGTAGGCGGGCACGCCCGCTCGGTGCCGCTTCAGGTCCGGAGCCACGTCGGCCGCCGCGCGCCAGGCCCGCCGCCACGCCGCCCGGTCGATGCCCTCGGCCCACGGCACACCGGCCGTCAGCTCCACGTTCGGCTCCTGCGGTTCCCGCGCGCCCAGGTTGGCACCGTTCGGTGTTCCGACCTGCGCACCGGGCGGGCTCGTCGTGACGTACGTTCCCGACCCGTGCCGCCCGGCGATCCAGCCCTCGGCGTGCAGCTGCTCGTAGGCGGCAGCCGTCACCGTGCGGCTCACCGCCAGGTGTCGTGCGAGCGCGCGGGTGGACGGCAGGCGGTCGCCGCCGCGCAGCTGGCCGACGGTCGCCGCGTGCCGGAGGGCGTCCGCGAGCTGGACGGCGAGCGGTCGCGGATCGTCGCGTCGCAGGTCGATGGCGAGCTCCAGCAGCGGTGAGCTCGCGGGTACGGCATGTGGCATTTCGGAATTCTCCCCGATTGGCACTTCGATAATGCCACTTGCCGGATGATCCTGGTGCCCGTGACCCCACAGCTCTCCACCACCGAACGGTCCACCATCCGCCGCGGCAGCAAGCGCGCCCGAACCGACCGCAGCGAGCTGCACGCCGTGCTCGACGCCGCCCTGATCTGCCACCTCGGCATCGTGGTCGACGGCGCGCCGCGAGTGCTGCCCACCGGCTTCGGCCGCAGCGGCGAGACGCTCTACCTGCACGGCTCGACGGGCGCGCGGAGCCTGCGGGAAGCCGCCGAGGAGCCGGAGATCTGCGTCGCGGTGACCCACCTCGACGGCATCGTCTACGCGCGCTCGGCGTTCCACTTCTCCGTGAACTACCGGTCCGCGGTGATCCACGGCCGCCCGCGCCAGGTCACCGATCCCGACGAGAAGTGGCGGGCGCTGCAGGTGATCACCGAGCACCTGGCCCCCGGGTCCTGGGAGCACGCGCGGCAGCCGAACAAGCGGGAGCTGGCCGCGACCGCCGTCATCGCCCTCGACCTCGCCGAGGCCGCGGTGAAGATGCGCGGCGAAGGTCCCAACGACGAACCCGAGGACGTCGAGGCGAACAAGGCGTGGGCCGGGGTTCTGCCGCTGGAGACGCGGTGGGGTGCACCGGAACCGTCCGGCGACCTCGCGCCGGGGTTCGAGGTCCCGGCGCACGTGCTGGAGCGGAGGTGCTCGGCATGACGATCCGCGAGCTCGACGACTTCACCCCCGCCTACCCGGTCCTGCGCGAGCTGCGCCCGAACCTGGGCTCGCTGGAGGACTTCCTGGCCCAGGCGAAGCAGCAGCGGGGGCAGGGCTACCGGATGATCGCCGCCTTCGACGGCGGCGAGGTCGCTGCGGTGGCCGGGTTCCGGTCCGGGCTGTGCTTCGCCTGGGGCCACCACATCTACGTCGACGACCTGGTCACCGCGCCGAGCGCGCGGCGGAAGGGCCACGCGGCCGCGCTGCTGGCGTGGATCGACGAGGAAGCGCTGCGGCTCGGCGCCGACCAGGTGCACCTCGACTCCGGCACCCACCGGCACGAGGCCCACCGCCGCTACCTGACGTCCGGCTTCGCCATCTCGTCGTTCCACTTCACCAAGGCGTGACCACACCGTCCGCTGTGGACGGTGCCGCTCAGCCAAAGTGGGTGCCCACCGGGTGCAGACCGGTGACCGGGTCGTGCGCGTAGGTCGTCATCGGCGAGCGGACCGGGCGGTAGACGTGGATGCTCACCGCCGGGTCCGCGCCGGTGTTGGACACCTGGTGCACGTAGTCCGGGCCGAACACGCGGGACTGCCCGGCGGTCAGCTGGTGCAGCACCTCGGTGGTCCCGCCGCGCACGACGCGCTCGGTGAGGTCGCCGGAGACGATGGTGAAGGCACCGGTGGCGCCACCGTGGTCGTGCAGCTCGGTGCGCTGGCCGGGCAGCCAGCTCAGCAGCCAGGCCTCGTAGTTCTCGGTGCGGGCCAGCAGGCCGAACCAGCGCTGGTCCGGGTCGTAGCGCAGCAGGTGCGTCCACGAACCGCGGTCGGCGGCGAGCTCCCGGGCGATGCGGACCGGGTGCGCGGAGGTCAGATCGGCAGCGGCGGCGAGGGTATTCGGCGGAACGGCGAACACGTGCGGAAGTCCTTCGGGATCGGGCGCGGATCCCGGGCACCGGCGCACGACGGCGCGCAGCAGCACCCGGGGGATTACCTGGGATCGATCAGCACGAAGAACACGAACAGAGCGCGCTGGCGACGCGGTGGAGGTCGATGTGACCCCGCCGTCCGGTCATGGCGCGCAACAACATGCCCCGAACTCAACCAGCCCCGCCAACCCCGCGTCAACACGCCCCGGCGAGATCTCACACCACGGAGTGTGCCCCACCCCACACCCCACCGCCGTTGGCGCGATTTCAATGGAAATCAGGTGTCCGATTTCCATTGAAATCGCATCCTGCCCGTGGACCGCAGCCGCGAAGGGCGACCGGCACCGGCCGGCAGGTGTCGCATGCGCCGCAGGCGCATAACCCACCCTCGCAACCGGCACCGCCGTGGGTTCTCAGCGTTCGCCCGGCGAGGACGACCCTGACGCCGTGTATCGGCATACACAAGTCAGGGCACCCACAGCCAGGCGGGCGCTGAGGTTCCGCCACCCGCACCGCCGCTCAGAACGAGGTTGGAAAAACCTCAATGGAAATCGCGGCGGTCCTGTCAGCTGAGGGCTTGGAGGACGTCTGCGACCAGGTCGTCGGGGTCCTCGCAGCCCGCGGAGAAGCGGACGAAGCCCTCGGGCACCGGGTCGCCCCACTGGGCCCGGCGGTCGACGGTGCTGTGCAGGCCGCCGAAGCTGGTCGCCGCCACCACCAGCTCGCTGCGCCGGACGAACTCGTCCACCGCGGCCGCGTCGGCGAGCTCGAACCGGAACACCCCGCCCCAGCGGCGCATCTGCCGCCGTGCGAGATCGTGCGACGGGTCGTCGGGCGCGCCGGGCCAGCGCAGGCCGGAGATCGCGGGGTGCCCGCGCAGCGCCGCGACGAGCGCGGCGGCGTTCTCGGCCTGCCGCGCCAGGCGCAGGTCGAGGGTGCCCATGCTGCGGTGCACCAGCCAGGTCTCGAACGGCCCCGGGATGGAGCCGGACAGCGTCCGCGCCCGCACCAGCCGCTCGGCCAGCTCGGGGTCGCGCACCGAGACGTGGCCCATCAGCAGGTCGCTGTGCCCGGCCAACGCCTTGGTGTCGCTGGCGATGACGATGTCCGCGCCCAGCTCCAGCGGGCGCTGCCCCAGCGGCGTCGCCGTGGTGTTGTCCACCGCCAGCAGCGCGCCCGCCCGGTGCGCGCGCTCGGCGAGCTCCGCGATGTCGCACACGTCCAGCCCGGGGTTCGACGGGGTTTCCAGCAGCACCAGGCGTGCTCCGGCGAAGACGTCGTCGGTCCACGGGCCGGGGGTGCCGATCTCCCGGACGTCCAGCTCCAGCTCGGTCAGCTCGTCGCGCACGAACTGCCGGGTCGCGTAGTAGCCGTCGCTGGGCAGCACCAGCGCGTCGCCGCGCCGCAGCAGCGCGCGCAGCACCGTGCTGATCGCGGCCATGCCCGAGGGCAGCAGCAGGCAGTGCCCGCCGTCGAGCTCACCGATCGCGGCTTCCAGCGCCCGCCAGGTGGGATTGCCCGCCCGCCCGTAGAAGTCCCCGCCCTGGAAGTCCTCGCCGAGGTGGAACGGAGCCGCGAACACCGGCCCCGGCAGCATCGGGGTCCCGCTGACCGGCTCCGGGTGCCCGCCCCGCACGCACCGCGTGCCGTCGCCGAGATCGGACTTGCTCACAGCTCACCTACCACTTCACTTGGCCGACAATCCCGGCGAACGCCATCGGTCGCCGCCCCAAACACTCGCACGTCCCGAGCCCGCGCAACGCTCCACCGGCACCGCCACGCAAACCAGCCGCTGGAATCAACAAGATCACTCGGGCTTGCGCTCGCGGCCGAGGAGTTCCGCCGCTGCCGGGCCGGGCTGCAGGCCTTCGTGGCAGACGCGGTGCACCACGTCGGTGATCGGCATCTCCACGCCGTGGCGGGCCGCAAGCTGGCGGATCGACGAGCAGGACTTGACGCCCTCGGAGACCTGGCCGTGGGCCGCTTCCTGCGCCTGGGCCAGGGTCTCGCCGCGGCCGAGGCGCTCGCCGAAGGTCCGGTTGCGCGACAGCGGCGACATGCACGTGGCCACCAGGTCGCCCAGCCCGGCGAGCCCGGCGAAGGTCATCGGGTCCGCGCCCAGCGCGACGCCCAGCCGCGTGGTCTCGGCCAGGCCGCGGGTGATCAGCGAGGACATCGTGTTGTGCCCGAAGCCGAGGCCGACCGCCATGCCGCAGGCCAGCGCGATCACGTTCTTGCACGCCCCGGCGATCTCGATGCCGATCAGGTCGGTGTTGGTGTAGGGCCGGAAGTACCGCGTCGAGCAGGCGTGCTGCAGGGCGATCGCGCGGTCGTGGTCGGCGCAGGCCACCACGGTCGCGGTCGGCTGCTCGGCGGCGATCTCCTTGGCCAGGTTCGGCCCGGACACCACCGCGACCTGCTCCATCGGCACGTCGGCGACCTCGGCGATGACCTCGCTCATCCGCTTGAGGGTGCTCAGCTCCACCCCCTTGGCCAGGCTCACCAGCGTCGCGTCCGCGGGCAGCAGCGGTTGCCAACCGGCGAGGTTCTCGCGCAGCGTCTGGCTCGGCACCGCCAAAACCACCACGTCGGCGTCGTGCACCGCGGCGGCCGCGTCGTCGGTGGCGCGCAAGGACTCCGGCAGGCGCACGTCCGGCAGGTAGCCCGCGTTGCGGCGGGAGCCGTTGATCGCCTCGGCGACCTCCGCGCGGCGGGCCCACAGGACGACGTCGTTGCCCGCGTCGGCGAGCACCTTCGCGAAGGTGGTGCCCCAGGATCCGGCGCCGAGCACCGCGATCCGCTCAGGCCGCGCCATCATCGTCCCGCTTCTTGCGGGCGGAGCTGTAGAACTCGGTCGGCGGCTGCTCGTCGCGGATCTCGCCGAGCATGTCCCGCACCCGGCGCATGGCCAGGTGGGTGACCTCGCGCAGCGCCTGCCCGTCGTGCTCCATGCCGCGGTAGGCCGACAGGTCCAGCGGCTCGCCGAAGGCGAACTTGACTGTCTTGCGCGGGAACGGGCGGAAGCGCTTGGTGTAGTGGTTGTAGATCTCCTTGGTGCCCCAGCGGGCGGCCGGGATCACCGGGATGTCGTGGGCCAGCGCCAGCCGAGCCACCCCGACCTTCGGCGTCATCGGCCAGCCGTCGGGGTCCTTGGTGATGGTGCCGTCCGGGTAGATCACGATCGTCTTGCCGCGCTCCAGCGCCTCGTGCGCGTCCCGCAGGCTCTTCTGCGCGTCGGCGGTGCCGCGGTAGACCGGAATCTGCTCCACGCCGACCAGCACGTTCTTGAGCACCGGGACGTTCCACAGGGTGTGCTTGGCCAGGAAGCGCGGCACCCGCCCGGCGCGGTGCACGGTCACCGCGTCGAACACCGGGTCCAGGTGGGAGACGTGGTTGAGCACCACCAGCGCCGGTCCGTCGGCCGGGATGTTGTGCAGCCCGCGCACCTCGGTGCGGGCCAGCGCGGCGGTCAGCGGGTAGAACACCGCGCGGGCCAGGCCGAGCCAGAACTTGCCCGTGCCCCGCGCCTTCTCGCTGGTCTTCCTCCGCTGGCGCCGGAGGCTCCTCGGTTCCGCCACGGCATCTCCTCATCTCTCCTCGCGAGCGCCCGCAAAGTTACCCCGAGCCCGGCCGCGCACCGGCAACCAGTCGGTTCCGCGGCCCCGTCGACCGAGCCGGGAAGATGGGTGCGTGACCGCCAACGACGACCGGCCGAGCCGCCGGTTCCCGCAGCAGGACTGCCCTGCGGTGCACCTCATCGTGCCGATCAAACCGCTGCACCTGGCCAAGTCGCGGCTGCTCAGCGGCGGTGCCCGCCTCCCGGCCGCGCACGCCGAGCTGGTCGCGGCCGTGGCGTTGGACACAGTGGCCGCCGCGCGCCGCGCAGCGGGCGTCGCCGACGTCGTCGTGATCACCTCCGACCCGCGGCTGACCGCCGAGTTCACCGCCGCGGGCGTGGAGGTGCTGGCCGACGTCCCGGCGGCCGGGTTGAACCCGGCGCTGCGGCACGGCGACACCGAGCTCAGCCCGCGGGGGGCCCGGATCGGTGCGCTGCAGGCGGATCTGCCCGCGCTGCGGCCGGACGACCTCGCGGCCGCGCTCCGCGCCGCCGGGGCGGACCGCTCGTTCTGCCCGGACCGGCACGGCACCGGCACCACGCTGCTGCTGGCCGAGCCGGGGCGACCGCTGGATCCGCACTTCGGCCCCGGTTCGGCCGACGCGCACGCCGAGTCCGGGGCCAAACCGCTCCTCGGCCCGTGGGACTCGCTGCGCTGCGACGTCGACACCGAGGACGACCTGGCCGCCGCCCGCGCCCTCGGCCTCGGCCCGCGAACCGCGGCGGCGATCGCGTAGCGGAACACCCCGGGCGAACCGCTGATTCCGCGCGAAATCGGCCCGAACCGCGCAAATCAGCACCACGGGTGCGACCGTGATGCGAAACGACCATGAACTCTTTTCACAGACATCGGCTGAACCGGTTCGATGAGCGACAATGGACGGGTGAGCACCGACAGCACCGGCCGGGCCAAGCAGCCCGCCAAGCGAACCACCACTGGCCGGTCCACGCGCCGCGCACCGCGCCCGGCACGTCGCGCCGGTGACCCGAGCGCTGCCACCACCCCGGCGGCGTCGCGGCGGAACGGCAACCCGAACTCCGAAGGTGCCCGCGTCCCCTCCGCGCCACCCGCGGTGACGCGCGCAGCGGCCTCCACCGACCTGCCCGAGGACCGCTACCTCAACCGCGAGCTGTCCTGGCTCGACTTCAACGCCCGGGTGCTGGCCATCGCCGAGGACACGTCGCAGCCGGTGCTCGAGCGCGCCAAGTTCCTCGCGATCTTCGCGTCCAACCTGGACGAGTTCTACATGGTGCGCGTCGCCGGGCTGAAGCGCCGCGAGGAGACCGGGCTGTCGGTGCGCAGCGCCGACGGGCTCACCCCGCACGAGCAGCTGACCCGCATCGCGGCCCGCAACCAGGACCTGGTGGAGAAGCTCAGCCGGGTCTTCCTCGACGAGCTGCTGCCGGAGCTGGAGGCGCACGGCATCCGGATCCAGAACTGGTCGGAGCTGGAGACCGCCGACCAGGAGAAGCTCACCCGCTACTTCGAGGACCACATCTTCCCGGTGCTCACCCCGCTCGCGGTGGACCCGGCGCACCCGTTCCCGTACATCTCCGGGCTGTCGCTGAACCTCGCGGTCACCGTCGCCGACCCGGACGCCGGGATCCGGCGCTTCGCCCGGGTGAAGGTGCCGGACAACGTGCCGCGGCTGATCCGCGTCGAGTCCGACCGGGAGACCGAGCGCGCCACCTTCCTGCCGCTGGAGGAGCTCATCGCCGCGCACCTGGGGAAGCTGTTCCCCGGCATGCGGGTCGCCGAGCACCACATCTTCCGGGTCACCCGCAACGCCGACCTGGAGGTCGAGGAGGACCGCGACGAGGACCTGCTGCAGGCCATGGAGCGGGAGCTGGCGCGCCGCCGGTTCGGGCCGCCGGTGCGCCTCGAGGTCACCGACACGATGAGCGAGAACATGCTGGAACTCCTGCTGCGCGAGCTGGAGGTCGACCAGCACGACGTGGTGGAGGTCAAGGGCCTGCTGGACCTGTCCTGCCTGTTCCAGCTGGAGCGGCTGCACCGGCCGGACCTCAAGGAGTCGCCGTTCGTGCCCGCGACGCACCCGGCGTTCGCCGAGGGCCAGACGCCCAAGAGCATCTTCTCCACGCTGCGCGAGGGCGACGTGCTGGTGCACCACCCCTACGACTCGTTCTCCACGTCGGTGCAGCGGTTCATCGAGCAGGCCGCGGCCGACCCGCACGTGCTGGCCATCAAGCAGACCCTGTACCGGACCTCCGGCGACTCGCCGATCGTCAACGCGCTCATCGACGCCGCCGAGGCGGGCAAGCAGGTGGTGGCGCTGGTGGAGCTCAAAGCCCGGTTCGACGAGCAGGCGAACATCCAGTGGGCGCGCACCCTGGAGCGCGCCGGGGTGCACGTGGTCTACGGCCTGGTCGGGTTGAAGACGCACTGCAAGACCGCGCTGGTGGTGCGCCAGGAGGGCTCCACCATCCGCCGCTACTGCCACCTGGGCACCGGCAACTACAACCCGAAGACCGCGCGGATCTACGAGGACCTGGGGCTGCTGACCGCCTCCCCGGAGATCGGCGCCGACCTCACCGACCTGTTCAACGTGCTCACCGGCTACGCCCGGCACGGCGAGTACCGCCGAATCCTGGTGTCCCCGCAGGGCATCCGCAACGGCATCGTGGAGCGCGTGGAGGCCGAGATCGAGCGGTCCCGGCAGGGCCTGCCGTGCGGCATCCGGATGAAGGTGAACTCGCTGGTCGACGAGCAGATCATCGACGCGCTGTACCGGGCGTCGCTGGCCGGGGTGCCGGTGCAGGTCGTGGTGCGCGGCATCTGCTCGCTCAAGGCCGGTGTCGAGGGCCTCAGCGAGAACGTCGAGGTGCGGTCCATCCTGGGCCGGTTCCTGGAGCACTCCCGGGTGTTCCACTTCGTCGGCATCGACGAGCACTGGATCGGCAGCGCCGACATGATGCACCGGAACCTGGACCGCCGGATCGAGACCCAGGTCCGGGTCACCGATCCGAAGCTGACCGCCCAGCTGGACGCGATGCTCGACTCGGCGCTGCACCCGGCGACCCGCTGCTGGGTGCTCAACGCCAAGGGCGACTGGGAGGCGTCCCCGCGCAGCGGCGAGCAGGTCCGCGACCACCAGGTGGAGATGCTGCGCTTGCACGGGGCGAAGGTCTCGTAGACCGTTACCGGACCCGAGCGCTGGAGTGCTTCAGGACGATGAGCGTGACCGAGAACCAGCCGGCTTCCGAGCCGATCGACGGCGAACCGACTGATGCTCCCGGCCGCACGGTGCGGGCCGCCGGAGCCGTGCTGTGGCGCGACGGCCCCGGTGGTCCGGAGGTGGCGGTGGTGCACCGCCCGCGCTACGACGACTGGTCGCTGCCGAAGGGCAAGCTCGACCCCGGCGAGCTGCCCGCGCACGCCGCGGCCCGCGAGGTCGCCGAGGAGACCGGGTTTTCCTGCGTGCTGTCCCGGTTCCTCACCCGGGTGACCTACGCGGTCCCGGCCCCGGGCGGCACCGCGCCGAAGGTCGTGGACTACTTCGCCGCCCGCGCGAACGGCGGGGCGTTCGCCCCGAACGGCGAAGTGGACGAACTCCGGTGGCTGCCCGCCGCCGCGGCGCGCGAACTGCTCAGCTATCCGCACGACGGGCGCGTGCTGGACGCCTTCGAAGAACTGCCCGCGGAGTTGGCGACGGTATTGCTGGTCCGCCACGCTAAAGCGGGCAAACGATCCGAATGGGCCGGGGACGATGTGCTCCGCCCGCTCACCGAAGCGGGGCAGCAGCAGCGGGACGCATTGCATTCGCTGTTGCCGTTGTTCGGACCGGTCCGCGTCTATTCCGCGCCCCGGCTGCGCTGCGAGCAGACGGTGGCGCCGATTGCGGCGGACCTGGGAATCGGGATCGGCACCGAGCCGCTGTTCTCCGAGGAGGGCTACCTGGCCGACCCGGCGGCCGCGGTGGCGCGGATGCTGCGGGTGGCGGCCGGGACCGGACCGGCGCTGGTGTGCAGCCAGGGCGGCGTGATCCCGGACCTGGTGGCGCGGCTGGCGGATTCCGGCGCGCTGAGCGGTCGGCCGGGGCTGCGCCCGGGCGAGGTGGCCAGCCGCAAGGGCAGCGTCTGGACGCTGAGCTTCCGCCGAACCCCGGTCACCGGCAACGGCAGCGCGCCGCAGCTGCACCTGGTCGCGGCGGACTACCTGACGGACCCGATTCCCTGACCGGGCGCTGATTCGCGCGGCGGCGGCCGGGATCCCGGCCGGTTCGCGGGTCGGAAGCGTCGGCGTCCGGATTCGCCGACGCCCCGGCTCCGGCAAGCAGCGGTCTCGTGCCGCTGTTCGGCGCTGATCGCGCCGTGTGGGCGTCGCGCGCCGCCCACCGGGGCTCGGGCGCGGCTAGCCGGTTCTCCGGCGGCCACGGCCCGCTCAACCCCGAACGCACTGCGGGCGGGCGTCCTGCGCGGTGTCGCACCCGGACGCCGCACCACTCGGCGGAACCGCCTCCCCGCCTCGCGGGTCGGGGGGCGACCTGGCCGAAGAGCGGGCGGTATCCCACCCCGTTGCCCGGGGTCAGATCACCGCCCGCTCGGTCCACTGGTGCTCGCTGCTGGGGCGAGCACTCACTTCTTGGTGGACTTGCGAGTAGTCGTCGCCTTCTTGGTCGCCGGACGGGTCGTCTTGGCCGCGGCCTTGGTGGTGCTGGCCTTGGCCGTGCTCGCCCGCTTCGGGGTGGCCTTCGCCGTGGTGGCCTTCGCGGTGCTCGCCTTGGCCGTGGTGGCCTTGGTGGTCCGCTTCGGCGCAGCCTTGGTGGCGGTGGCCTTCGTGGCCGCGGCCTTCGTGGTGGCCTTGGTCGCCTTGGTGGCGGTCGCCTTGGTGGTGGCGGCCTTCGCGGTCGTGCGACCGGCGGTCTTGGTCGCAGCGGCGCGCGTGGTGGTGGCCTTGGCCTTGGTGCCGGCGGCAGCCTTGGTCGCGGTGGCGGTCCGGGTGGTGGCACCGCGGGTGGTGGCCGCCTTGACCGAGGACTGGCGCGGCAGTTTCCGCTGCCCGCCCACGACTTCCTTGAACTGGGTGCCGGCGCGGAAGGCGGGGACGTTGGTCTTCTTGACCTTCACGGCCTCACCGGTGCGCGGGTTGCGGGCGGTACGCGCAGCACGGGCCCGCTTCTCGAAAACCCCGAAGCCGGTGATGTTGACCTTCTCGCCTTTGTTGACGTTGCGAACGATGATGTCCACGACGTTTTCCACAGCCTGGCTGGCGGTCTTCTTGTCTCCGAGGCGTTCTGCCAGAGCCTCGATGAGTTGGGCCTTGTTCACTTCAGTCCCTCCCAGGACACAACAACGGCCCCGTTGGGCCGACTCAATGTCAACGGTAAAGCCCCGGATAAACAAATGCCAATCGCCACGCCCCATTTTTTCGTTCAGGGCGCGGGCATTCGTGTCCGGGCAACGGGGCCGCAGTGCTCGTGGAGCAACTGTTCAGTTGTGCCCCGGATGGCGGGATTTTCCTTGCACCGCAGAAGGAATCCGCCATCCGGGGAGCGCGCGATCAGCCCTGCGGGGCGGGCAGGGTGGCCGGCTTGAAGCTCGGCCGCGACTGCTCAAAAGTGTCGATCGTCTCGGCGTGCCGCAGGGTCAGGCCGATGTCGTCGAGCCCTTCCAGCAGCCGCCAGCGGGTGTAGTCGTCGATGCTGAAGGCCACGGTGAGATCCTTGGCGTGCACGGTCCGTTGCTCCAGATCCACCGTCACGGCGGTACCGGGCTCGTTCTCCAGCAGCTTCCACAGCAGCTCCACATCGGACTGCTCGCACTGGGCCGCCAGCAGGCCCTGCTTGCCCGAGTTGCCGCGGAAGATGTCGGCGAAGCGGCTGGAGATGACCACCCGGAAGCCGTAGTCCTTCAGCGCCCACACGGCGTGCTCGCGGGAGGACCCGGTGCCGAAGTCGGGACCGGCCACCAGCACGCTGCCGTTGCGGAACGGCTCCTGGTTGAGGATGAAGTCCTGGTCGCCCCGCCAGGCGGCGAACAGGGCGTCCTCGAAGCCGGTCCGGGAGACCCGCTTGAGGTAGACCGCCGGGATGATCTGGTCGGTGTCCACGTTGGACCGGCGCAGCGGGACGCCGACCCCGGTGTGCGTCTTGAACGGTTCCATCGTCACTGCTCCTTATGAGCGCTCTGAGAGCGGCTGTCTTTGAAGCGGCGCAGCCGCTTAGCCCACCCCCGCAGCCGGCACCGCCGCGGGTTCTCAGCGTTCGCCTGGCGAGGACGGCCCAGCCGCCGTGTATTGGCATACATAAGGCTGGGCACCCGCAGTCCAGGCGGACGCTGAGGTTCCGCTACCGGCACCGCTACGCAAGGTGAGTTCAATGTCAGCTTTCAGTCGAGGTCTTCGGGCGAGGACAGGGTGCCGCGCACGGCGGTGGCGGCGGCGACGAGCGGGGAGACCAGGTGGGTGCGGCCGCCCTTGCCCTGCCTGCCCTCGAAGTTGCGGTTGGAGGTCGACGCGCTGCGCTCGCCCGGGGTGAGCTGGTCCGGGTTCATGCCCAGGCACATCGAACAACCGGCCGAACGCCATTCCGCGCCGGCGGCGGTGAAAACCTCGTGCAGCCCCTCGGACTCCGCCTGCTTGCGGACCTTCATCGAGCCCGGCACCACCAGCATCCGCACGTCCTGCGCGACCTTGCGGCCCTTCAGGACCTCCGCGGCGGCGCGCAGGTCCTCGATGCGGCCGTTGGTGCACGAGCCCAGGAACACCGTGTCGACCGACACCTCGCGCAGCGGGGTGCCCGGCTCCAAGCCCATGTAGGCCAACGCCTTCTCCGCGGCGAAGCGCTCGCCCTCGTCGGCGATCTGCTCCGGGTCCGGCACCCGCTCGCCCAGCGGCAGGCCCTGGCCCGGGTTGGTGCCCCAGGTGACGAAAGGCGTGAGCTCGTCTGCGTTGAGCGTGACCTCTGCGTCGAATGTGGCGTCGTCGTCGGTGCGCAGCGTCTTCCAGTACTCGACGGCGGCGTCCCACTCGGCGCCCTGCGGGGCGTGCGGACGTCCCTTCAGGTACTCGAAAGTCGTTTCGTCCGGCGCGATCATGCCCGCCCGGGCGCCCGCCTCGATCGACATGTTGCAGATCGTCATGCGGGCTTCCATGGACAGCTGGCGGATCGCCTCGCCGCGGTACTCGAGCACGTAGCCCTGCCCGCCGCCGGTGCCGATCTTGGCGATCACGGCCAGGATCACGTCCTTGCTGGTCACTCCTGGCCGCAGGGTGCCCTCGACGTTGATGGCCATGGTCTTGAACGGCTTCAGCGGCAGCGTCTGGGTGGCCAGCACGTGCTCGACCTCGGAGGTGCCGATGCCGAAGGCCAGCGCGCCGAACGCGCCGTGCGTGGAGGTGTGGCTGTCGCCGCAGACCACCGTGGTGCCGGGCTGGGTCAGCCCGAGCTGCGGACCGACGACGTGCACGATGCCCTGCTCCGCGTCGCCCATCGGGTGCAGCCGGATGCCGAACTCCGCGCAGTTCTTCCGCAAGGTGTCGACCTGGGTGCGCGACACCGGGTCGGCGATCGGCAGGTCGATCCCGGTGGTGGGCACGTTGTGGTCCTCGGTGGCCAGCGTCAGGTCGGGGCGGCGCACCTTCCGGCCGGCCAGCCGCAGCCCCTCGAAGGCCTGCGGGCTGGTGACCTCGTGCACCAGGTGGAGATCGATGTAGAGCAGGTCTGGCTCGTGCCCCTCACCGCGGCGCACGATGTGCGCGTCCCAAACCTTCTCCGCGAGCGTTTTTCCCATCGCTGCTCCCAGTCGAGCCTGCCGAGACCCCGGAACGGGTCTTCCCACAGAGTGGACTTCCCAGATGCCGGGAAGCTAGTATCGGTACGTGGGACAGCATAGCGGCATCGGAGTACTGGACAAGGCGGTGGCCGTTCTGCAGGCCGTTGCCAACGAACCGTGCGGCCTCGCGGAACTGTGCAGCCGCACGGGCCTGCCGAGGGCGACGGCGCACCGCTTGGCGGTGGGCCTGGAGGTGCACCGCCTCCTGCGCCGGGATTCGGACGGGCGCTGGCGCCCGGGCGCGGCCCTCGCGGAGCTGGCCGGCGGAGCGGTGGACCCGCTGCTGGAGGCAGCGACCACAGTACTGCCCAAACTCCGGGACATCACGGGCGAAAGCGTCCAGCTCTACCGCCGGGACGGCATGCAGCGCCTGTGCATCGCGACCGCAGAACCTCCCAGCGGCCTCCGCGACACGGTCCCGGTGGGCACGGCCCTCCCGATGACGGCGGGCTCGGGAGCGAAGGTCCTGGCGGCCTGGGCGGACCCGGCAACCCAAAGAGCGGTCCTCGCGGAGGCGGTCTTCGGCGAACGAACCCTCATGGAGGTCCGCCGCCGGGGCTGGGCCCAGAGCGTGGCGGAACGGGAATCCGGCGTGGCGAGCGTGAGCGCCCCCGTCAAGGACGCCCAAGGAGCGGTAGTAGCGGCGATCTCGGTCTCAGGCCCGATCGACCGAATGGGCCGCCGCCCAGGAGCCCGCTGGGCAGCAGACCTCCTAGCAGCAGCGGACGCCCTCCAGAACCGCCTGTAACAACGAAGCAGAAGCACCAGGAGCGGTGCGGAAACCCCGCACCGCCACCCCAACCGAACACCGAGGGGGCATGAGCCCAACCCGACGCAAAACGAAAAGGGCCCCACCTGCGCTCACCGCAGATGGGGCCCTCCACCTGTAGTCCCGACGGGATTTGAACCCGCGCTACCGCCTTGAGAGGGCGGCGTCCTAGGCCGCTAGACGACGGGACCGCGTTACGACAAGAACTCTACAACACCCGAGAACCCCCAGAACACCCACCCCCCTCCAACCCCAAACAACACCCCGGACCTGCACCAACGCGGCAACGAGAACCGAAGAACAAGCCCCACCACCCCGAACCTGGCCGCGAAGGCGCAGCCGAGCCCAACAGAGGCCCGCATCACACACAACGACGCCCCACCAAGACAGCCGCAGGCGACAACCGGAAGAGCAGTGGTGACGCCGGTGGACGGCGATGACATCGGGAGAAGCGGTGGCGACACCGAAGGATCAGCGGTGACACCGGCCGGAGCCGCCAAGGAGAAGTCCCGCAACGCACGGGATCGGCAGTGTTCAAAGCGGTAGGTGGTCGCCTCGCGCAGTGCAGTTTCAATCGAAATTGGCACCGCCCTCGACGAACCCCCGGCACCGAGCAGAGCCAATTTCAATCGAAACTGCAACCCCACCACCCCCTCCCGGAGAAGCCGGAAAGGCAACACCCGACCACACCCGCGATACGGCTCCGCGATACGGCTGGTCCGTGAGCAGGCCGGGTACGAACCCCTCGCAAGGAGCACTCGAAAGCAACCCCCGCACCGTGGGGGGCTTGGGGGGCTCGGCCCCCCAATACAAAAACGGAAAGGGCCCTGTCTACGCCTTCCGTAGACAGGGCCCTCCCACCCTTGTAGTCCCGACGGGATTTGAACCCGCGCTACCGCCTTGAGAGGGCGGCGTCCTAGGCCGCTAGACGACGGGACCACGCTTGAGCGATCTTCCGCTCGGCAGTGCCGAGCTTCGGAGCTGCTCGCTGGGGTACCAGGACTCGAACCTAGACTAACTGAACCAGAATCAGTCGTGCTGCCAATTACACCATACCCCATGGTGCCGCGCGGCCAGTTTGCCCTTTTTCCGATCTCCCCGGGGAGTTCGGCTTCCGGACTGCTGTCCGCTGCGTTGATAAGAATATTAGACCATCGCTCCGGGGGCCTTGGAATGGGGGGTGGGTTAACGGGATCGTCGCAGGTCGCGGCGGGTTCAGCGGATCAGTTCGGGCACCGCGGGCAGGGCTGCCAGGTCGCCGACGAGGAGTTCGGGGAGCTCGTGCAGGCTCGTGATGGCGGGCACACCGGCGTCCTCCGGTGCGCGCTGGTCGCGGTTGAGCCAGATGCCGTGCAGACCGGCGCGGGTCGCTCCTTGGGCGTCGGTGTCGAGCCGGTCGCCGACGTGGGCGACTTCGTCGGGGCGCAGGCCGAGCGCGTCGCAGGCGGTGTGGAAGATCCGCGGGTCGGGTTTGGCGACGCCGACCTCGCCGGAGATGACGAGCACGTCGAAGGTGTCGGCGAGGCCGACGGCGGCGATCTTCTTGCGCTGGTAGGCGCTCGGGGCGTTGGTGACGACCGCGAGCCGCAGGCCGCTGTCGCGCATCCAGTCCAGGCAGGGGCGGGCGTCGTCGAACAGCCCCCAGGAGCGCTGCATGGCGGCCATCCGGAGGTTTTCGCGGCGGGTGGCTTCGGCGTCGTCGATCTGCTCGCCGAAGGCGGCGAAGAAGGCCTTGGTGCGTTCGACGCACATCACGTCGAAGTCGAGCTCGTCGTTGACGTACCGCGCGTAGTAGTCGTCGGTGGTGCGCTCCCACACCGGCCAGGCCCGGTCGGTGCCGAGCAGCTCCCGGAGGCCTTGCCGCGCCGCGCGCTGGCTGTCCAGGAGGGTGTCGTCGACGTCCAGGCACACGGCCTTGAGCTGTCCGGGTGCGTGGGTGGGGGAAGGCTTCGGCGCGGATGTCACCCCGAGAGGCTAGGCGCTCACCCGCTGCGTCCGATTCGGCCAACACGGTGATCCTGTCGGCCCATTTCCGCTTGGGCGCGACAGGTGGTTCCGCCCGGCTCGCCCGGTCGGGCGGGAACCACCCCGGCAACGCCGCACGCCCCGCCGCGGCGTCCGCGAGGACGGCCACGACGGGGCGTGCGGGATCGGATTCTCAGGCGCCCAGGGCCTTGTTCAGGCGGGCGAGGGAGACCTCACGTCCCAGGAGCTCCATCGACTCGTACAGCGGCGGCGACACCGTGCGGCCGGTGACCGCGACGCGGACCGGGGCGAAGGCCTTGCGCGGCTTGATGCCCAGGCCGTCCACGACCGAGTCCTTCAGCGCCTGCTCGATGGCCGCCGAGGTCCACTCGGGCAGCGCGCTGAGGGCGCCGATGGCGGCTTCCAGCACCGGCTTGGCGTCCTCGCCGAGGGCCTTGTCCGCGGAGGCTTGCTCCGGGGTGAAGTCGTCACCGGCGAACAGGAATCCCATCATGCCGACCGCGTCGGAGAGCACCACGAGCCGCTCCTGCACCAGCGGTGCGGCGGCGCGCACGATCGCCAGCTGCTGCTCGGTCGGCTCGGCGGGCAGGACGCCGCCGTCGACGAGGTAGGGCACGATCCGCGCGACGAAGTCGTCCGGCGCCAGCGCCCGCAGGTGCGCGGAGTTGATCGCGTCGGCCTTCTTCTGGTCGAAGCGCGCCGGGTTGGAGCTGACCCGGCCGATGTCGAAGGCCTCGACCATCTCGTCCAGGGTGAACACGTCGCGGTCCTCGGAGATGGACCAGCCGAGCAGCGCCAGGTAGTTCAGCAGGCCCTCGGGCAGGAAACCCCGGTCGCGGTGGTGGAACAGGTTGGACTGCGGGTCGCGCTTGGAGAGCTTCTTGTTGCCCTCCCCCATGACGAACGGCAGGTGGCCGAACTCGGGCGTGAAGTCGGTGACCCCGATGCGCTGCAGCGCCTCGTAGAGCGCGATCTGCCGCGGCGTGGAGGACAGCAGGTCCTCGCCGCGCAGCACGTGGGTGATGCGCTGCATGGCGTCGTCGACCGGGTTGGTCAGGGTGTAGAGCGGATCCCCGTTGCCGCGCACCAGGACCGGGTCGGGCACGCTGCCCGCGGGGAAGGTGATCTCGCCGCGCACCAGGTCGGTGAAGGTGATGTCGCGGTCGGGCATCCGCAGCCGCAGCACCGGGGTGCGGCCCTCGGCGCGGAACGCGGCCACCTGCTCCTCGGTGAGGTCGCGGTCGAAGTTGTCGTAGCCGAGCTTGGGGTCGCGACCGGCGGCCTTGTGCCGGGCTTCGACCTCCTCGGGCGTGGAGAAGGACTCGTAGAGCTCACCGGCGGCCAGCAGGCGCTGCGCGACGTCGGCGTAGATGTCGCGCCGCTCGCTCTGCCGGTAGGGCCCGTAGGGGCCGCCGACCTCGGGGCCCTCGTCCCAGTCCAGGCCCAACCAGCGCAGCGCGTCCAGCAGCGCCTGGTAGGACTCCTCGCTGTCCCGGGCGGCGTCGGTGTCCTCGATGCGGAACACCAGGGTGCCCTTGTTGTGCCGGGCGAACGCCCAGTTGTAGAGGGCGGTGCGGATCAGGCCGACGTGCGGGACACCGGTCGGCGAGGGGCAGAACCGGGCCCGGACGGGCCTGGTGTCGGCTGTTGCTGCTGCTTCTGGCGTGCTCATAACACATCCAGCGTAGCCACCGGTCGGCGGCGCTTGACGGGCACGTCCCGGCGGGTGCATGCTGACCTTATTCAACACGCGTTGAAAAACTGGAGGGGATCGCGATGGAGCGAACCACCTGCTGCATCGTCGGCGGCGGACCGGCGGGCATGGTCCTGGGACTGCTGCTGGCCCGCGCCGGCGTCGAGGTGACCGTGCTGGAGAAGCACAACGACTTCCTGCGCGATTTCCGCGGCGACACGGTGCACCCCACGACCCTGCACCTGCTCGACGACCTCGGCCTGGCGGAGCGGCTGAACGAACTCCCCCAACGCCGGTTGAACCGGGTGTCGGTGCCGATCGGCGAGTCCGGCGAGCTGTTCACCTTCGGCGACTTCAGCCAGCTGAAGATGAAGTACAACTACATCGCGATGGTCCCGCAGTGGGACTTCCTGGACCTGCTCGCCGACGTCGGCAAGCAGGAGCCCTGCTTCGAGCTGCGGATGGACACCGAGGCGACCGAGCTGATCCGCGAGGGCGGCCGGGTCAACGGCGTGCGCTACCGCACCGCCGACGGCAGCACCGGCGAGATCCGCGCCACCATCACCGTGGCCTGCGACGGCCGCAAGTCGTTCGTGCGCACGATGCCCGAGCTGGGGCTGCGCGACTTCCCGACCCCCATGGACGTCCGGTGGTTCCGGGTGCCGCGCCACCCGGACGACCCGGTGGGCGCCATCGGGTTGATCCGCGAGCGCACCTTCATGGCGCTGCTGGACCGCGGCGACTACTTCCAGGTCGCCGCCATCATCGCCAAGGGCACCGACGCGCAGGGCCGCAACCGGCCCATCGAGGAGTTCAACGCCGAGCTGGTGCGCAGGCTCCCCTGGCTGGCCGGGCGGGAGCTGGTCGCGAGCTGGGACGACGTCAAGCTGCTGCACGTCACGCTGGACCGGCTCCGCAAGTGGCACGTGCCGGGCCTGCTGTGCATCGGCGACGCGGCGCACGCGATGTCCCCCGTCGGCGGCATCGGCATCAACCTCGCCGTGCAGGACGCGGTCGCCGCGGCGCGCTACCTCGCCGAGCCGCTGCGCGAGGGGCGCTTGGAGCGCAAGCACGTCGCCGCGGTGCAGCGGCGGCGGTGGCCGACGACGGTGCTGATCCAGCGGCTGCAGCGCGTGATCCACGACAACGTGGTCGCACCGGCGCTGCGCGGCGAGATCGACTTCGGCAACACGGCGCGCCTCCCGCTCCCCCTGCGCGCGGTCTCGAACGTCCCGTGGCTGCGCAAGATCCCGCCGTACGTCCTCGCCTACGGCGCGGTCCGGGAGCGCCCGCCGAAGGCCGCGCTCCGCTGAGCGCGCGAACCGCGGAGGGCACCTCCCACCTGCCGCACAGGTGGGAGGTGCCCTCCGGACTTCAGCCCTGCTGGACCGGGTTGGTGAGGGTGCCGAGGCCGTCGATGGAGACCGAGACCTTCTGGCCCGCCCGCATCGGGCCGACGCCCGCCGGGGTGCCGGTGAGGATCACGTCGCCCGGCAGCAGGGTCATCACGCGGGAGATCCAGGACACCAGCGCGCCGACGTCGTGCAGCAGCAGCGAGGTGCGCGAGTCCTGCTTGAGCTCGCCGTCCAGCTCGGTGCGGATGGCCAGGTCCGCCGGGTCGGCCGCGGTGTCGATCCACGGTCCCAGCGGGCAGAACGTGTCGTAGCCCTTGGCGCGGGTCCACTGCCCGTCGGCCTGCTGCTGGTCGCGCGCGGTGACGTCGTTGGCGATCGTGTAGCCGAGCAGCACGTCGGTGCCGCGCGCCTCCGGGACGTCCTTGCACGGCTGGCCGACCACCGCGGCCAGCTCGCCCTCGAAGTCCACCCGCTCGGAGCTCGGCGGCAGCTTGATGGGCGCGTTCGGGCCGATCACCGAGGTGGACGGCTTCATGAAGATCACCGGGTGCGCGGGCGGTTCACCGCCCATCTCCCGCGCGTGCTCGGCGTAGTTCTTGCCGACGCAGATGACCTTGGTGGGCAGGATCGGGGCGAGCAGCCGCACATCGGCCATCGGCCACTTGCGCCCGGTGAAGGTGGGGTCGCCGAAGGGGTGCTGGTCGATCTCGACCGCGAGCACCTTCTCCTGCGGCGCAGCCGGATCCGGCTCCAGGGCCACGAAGGACACCCCGTCGGAGTGGGCGACACGTGCCAAGCGCAAGACGAACCTCCGCGATCAACTGTGGACTCTCGGGTCAGAGCCTATCCCCGCGCTCCGCCCGCGGCTCCGGAGGCGGAGGCCTCCGGGCCCGGCACGCCGCGATTTCAATGGAAATCGGACCTCTGATCTCCATTGAAATCGCGGTGCACGGCACAGCCAGGAGGACTCAGCTCACGGCCGCGCGGGCGGACTTGTACACCAGGGCGTCGCAGAGGGCGAGCCAGCTGGCCTCGACGATGTTGGCGTGGACGCCCACCGTGGTCCACTCCTCCTCGCCGTCGCGGGACTCCACCAGCACCCTGGTCACCGCGTCGGTGCCCGGCGCGTCGACGAGGATGCGGACCTTGTAGTCGGCCAGCTCCACCGACTCCAGCCACGGCAGGTGCGGGACGAGCGCTTCGCGCAGGGCCGCGTCCAGCGCGTTGACCGGCCCGTTGCCCTCGGCGGTCGCGATGACCCGCTCCCCCGCGACGTGCACCTTCACGGTGGCTTCGGCGATCACCTCGCCGTCGGAGCGGTGGTCGAGCACCACCCGGTAGGACTCCAGCTGGAACGGCGCCTCCACCGGATCGGCGCCCCCGGCGGTCGCCATCTCGCGCCGCAGCAGCAGTTCCAGCGAGGCGTCCGCGGCTTCGAAGGACCAGCCGCGCGCTTCGAGCTCCTTGACGCGGCGGACCGCGCCGGTGACCGCGTCGGGCGCGGCGGACAGGTCGAGGCCGAGTTCGGCGCCCTTGAGCTCCAGGCTGGCCCGGCCCGCCATCTCGGTGACCAGGACCCGCATCCCGTTGCCCACCACGGCCGGATCGATGTGGTTGTACAGCTCGGGGTCCACTTTGATCGCGCTCGCGTGCAGCCCGGCCTTGTGCGCGAAGGTCGACTGCCCCACGTACGCCTGGTGCGTGTCCGGCGCCAGGTTGGCGATCTCGGCGAGGGCGTGGGAGGTCCGGGTGAGCTCGCGCAGCTTCCCGTCCGGCAGCACCGGCATCTCCAGCTTCGCGGCCAGATTCCCCAGCACCGCGAACAGATCCGCGTTGCCCGCCCGCTCGCCGTAGCCGTTGGCGGTGCACTGCACGTGCGTCGCACCGGCCTGCACCGCGGCGACGCTGTTGGCCACCGCGCATCCGGTGTCGTCCTGGCAGTGGATCCCGAGGCGGAACCCGGTGCGCGCGGCGACTTCGCCGACGGTCTCGGCGAGCTGCAGCGGCAGCTGGCCGCCGTTGGTGTCGCACAGCACCACCACGTCGGCGCCCGCCTGCACGGCGGACTCCAGCACGCGCAGCGAGGTGTCCGGGTCGAACGCGTAACCGTCGAAGAAGTGCTCCGCGTCGAGGAACACCCGGCGGCCTTCGCCGACGAGGTGGCGCACGGTGTCGGCGACCATCGCGCAGTTCTCGGCCACGTCGGTGCGCAGGGCGCGTTCGATGTGGCGCCGGTCCGATTTGGCCACCAGCGTCACCACCGGCGCGCGGGAGTCCAGCAGCGCCCGCACCTGCGGATCTTCGTCCACTTTGGCCCCGGCGCGGCGGGTGGAGCCGAAGGCGACCAGGGCGGCGTGCCGGAGTTCGAGCTCGCCCTCGGCGGCGCGGTGGAAGAACTCGGTGTCCTTGGGCAGGGCGCCGGGCCAGCCGCCCTCGACGAAGCCGACGCCGAGCGAGTCCAGCAGCCGGGCGACGGCGAGCTTGTCGGTGACCGAGTAGGAGATGCCCTCGCGCTGCGCGCCGTCCCGCAGGGTCGTGTCGTAGACGTGGAAGTCGTCGCCCAGGGGGGTTCCGGCCGGGGTGGTGCGGGTCACTGGTTCTTCTCCCGATGGCGTCGGAGGTGGGTGGGTGCGGCGGCGCAGGCAACAAAAAAGACCCCCCGCAGGATGCGAGAGGTCAGCGCGCCGGGGTGCGGAGTCGTCTACCCGGCGCGCTCGCCAATAATGATCACACTGCGGAGAGCCACGTCCCCATGCTGCCACAACGCGACCCCCGACCACCAGGTGATCGCGGATTCCCACCATCCGGACGCTCGGACTCGGCGGGACCGTCCGCAGTTTCAACTGAAACTGCGGTGGCCCGGTGGGCGCTCAGGACTCGGCGCGGCGCTTGATCGCGGCGAGCCTGCGGTCCCACTTGGCCGCTCGGGAGGACAGCCAGCGGGCGGTCGCCTCCAGCGGCTCCGAGCGGATCGCGAAGCGGACTTCGCGCCCGGCGCGGTAGGACGTCACCAGCCCGGCCTGCTCCAGCACCGCCAAGTGCTTCACGACCGCTTGCCGCGACACGGGCAGCGCGGCGGACAGTTCCGTCGCGGTCGCCTCGCCCCGCTCGCCGAGCAGGTCGACGAGCTGCCGCCGCGTCGGGTCCGCCAGCGCGGCCAGCACCTCGTCGACCCCACCCCGTTCCACCACGCCCGCTACTTCTCCACCTTCTGCTTGAGCTCGTCGAGGACCTCGCGCCAGCCGCCCGTGTTGTCCTCGTAGGAGCTTCGCCGGCGCTCCTCCGAGGCGGCAAGTCCCGCGAAGCCGCTCTCCACCACGCGCAGCCGAGTCGCCGCCCCCTCCTCGGTCAGCGTGAACTCGACCAGCGTGGAGTTGTCCGAATTCGGCTCCGCGTTGGGGAATCCGCTCGCCCAGCGGTAGGACAGGTAGCGGTTCGGTTCGATCTTCTCGATCCGCTGCGGGAAGCTGCCGCCGTGGTCGGGGTGCTCGGACACCAGCAACTGCCCCTCCCGCACCTCGACGCCGGTGGGATCCGCCTCCCCGAGCCAGAACTCGGGCTCCAGCAGGGCCGCCCACACCCGCTCGACGGGCGCTTCGATGAGGATCTCGCGTTCGATCCGGTCGGAAACCATGACCACTCCAATCGCTCCGCTGTGCAACCACAAGGTTGCACATCATCCGCCGAGTCGCAACTCGCGAGTTGCACATGACGGCCGCGAAGAGGGCGCCCCACCGGGACGCCCTCCGCACGACTGGAGATCAGGCCTGCGGCGCGACCTCGCGGGAGGAGACCAGGGCCGCGAGGCGGTCGCCGATGGCGAAGGTCGCCCCCGGCGCCGAGTGGTCGCGGGTGGCCAGGTCGAACGCCACCGAGGCCTCGACCCGCTTGGCCGCCTCGGCCAGGCCCACGTGGTCGAGCAGCATGGCCACCGACAGCACTGCGGCGGTCGGGTCGGCCACACCCTGCCCGGCGATGTCCGGGGCGCTGCCGTGCACCGGCTCGAACATGCTCGGGTTGCGGCGGGTGGCGTCGATGTTGCCGCTGGCGGCCAGCCCGATGCCGCCGGTGATGGCACCGGCCAGGTCGGTGATGATGTCGCCGAACAGGTTGTCGGTGACGATCACGTCGAACCGGCTCGGGTCGGTGACCATGTGGATGGTGGTGGCGTCCACGTGCTGGTAGGCGACGGTGACGTCCGGGTACTGCAGCGAGACCTCCTCCACCACCCGCGACCACAGCGAACCGGCGTGGGTGAGGACGTTGGTCTTGTGCACCAGCGTCAGGTGCTTGCGCGGCCGGGCGGCGGCGCGGGCGAACGCGTCGCGCACCACGCGCTCGACGCCGAACGCGGTGTTGATGCTGACCTCGGTGGCGATCTCGTGCGTGGTGTCCTTGCGCAGCAGACCGCCGTTGCCCGCGTACGGGCCCTCGGTGCCCTCGCGCACCACGACCATGTCGATCTCACCGGGGTCGGCCACCGGGCTCTTCACTCCCGGGTACAGCCGCGCCGGGCGCAGGTTCACGTGGTGGTCGAGCTCGAAGCGCAGCCGCAGCAGCAGCCCGCGCTCCAGGATGCCGCTGGGCACCGACGGGTCGCCCACCGCGCCCAGCAGGATCGCGTCGTGCTGCCGGAGCTCCCCGAGGACGGACTCGGGCAGCAGTTCTCCCGTCGCGTGCCAGCGCGCGGCTCCCAGGTCGTATCGAGTGATCTCGGTATCCGGCACGACCTCACCGAGGACCTTCAGTGCCTCGGCAATCACCTCCGGCCCGATCCCGTCGCCGGGGATCACAGCGAGCCGCATCTACACACCTCCCGAGAACCACCCCGACCCGCGGGGCTCGAACTGTTGAGCCGAAGGCTACCGGCATGGGCGCGGCCAGCGGCATGCCGGGCCCACCAAGTGGATGAACCGTCCCGAACTGTGGGACCCCCGAAAGAGTGAGAGGACCCCGGGTCCCTGCTCCGACGCTGAGGACGTCCCACATCGCGGAACGCCGCACCCGTCACCTGACCGAGCAGTAACGGCAGCCCAGCCCACGAAAAAGCGCGGGGTGCGCCGGAACCCCGGCACACCCCGCGCTGAACGGTCCTGCAGCTCACTCGAAGGTCACGGTGCGGACGATGCGGGCGCCGACGGCGGCGCCGATCGGCTCCAGGACGCCCGGCTCCACCGGCCGGTCCACGCGCAGGAGCATGATCGCGTCGGAGCGCTCGGTGGTCTGGCTGACCGTGGCCGCCTCGATGTTCACGCCGACCTCGCCGAGCAGGGTGCCGACCTTGCCCATCACGCCCGGCCGGTCCGGGTACTCCAGCAGCAGCACGTTGCCCTCGGCCCGCAGGTCGAAGTGGCGGCCGTTGACCTCCACCAGCTTCTCCACCAGGTTCGAGCCGGACAGCGCACCCGAGACGCGCGCGGTGCGGCCGTCCGCGAGCCCGGCGCGGACGGTCACCACGCTGCGGTGGTTCGGGCTCTCCGAGGAGGTCTCGACCTCGACCTGCACGCCCAGGTCCTCGGCCAGCTGCGGGGCGTTGACGAAGGTCACCTGGCTCTCCACCGCACCGGCGAACACTCCGCGCAGGGCCGCCAGCTGCAGCACCGAGACGTCCTCGTCGGCGAGCTCGCCGCGCGCCTCGACGGTCACCGAGCTCGGCGTGGTGCCCAGCAGCGCGGCCAGCAGCTGGCCGAGCTTCTGGGTCAGCGACAGGTACGGGCGGACCTCCTCGCCGACCGCGCCGCCCTGGACGTTGACCGCGTCCGGCACGAAGTCGCCGCGCAGCGCCAGCCGCACCGAGCGGGCCACGTCGGTGCCCGCGCGGTCCTGGGCCTCCGCGGTGGAGGCGCCCAGGTGCGGGGTGACGACCACGTTGTCCAGCTCGAACAGCGGGCTCTCGGTGGTCGGCTCGGTCTTGAAGACGTCGATGCCCGCGCCGCCGATCTGGCCGTTGCGCAGCGCGTCGACCAGCGCGTCCTCGTCGATCAGGCCACCGCGGGCGGCGTTGACGATCAGCAGCCCCGGCTTGGCCTTCTTCAGCTCCTCGGCGCCGATCAGGCCCAGCGTCTCGGCGGTCTTGGGCAGGTGGATGGAGATCGCGTCGGCGCGGGCCAGCAGCTCGTCCAGCGACACCAGCTCGATGCCGAGCTGCGCGGCGCGGGCGGCCGAGACGTAGGGGTCGTAGGCGATCAGCTTGGTGCCGAAGGCGGCCACCCGCTGCGCGAACAGCTGGCCGATCTTGCCCAGGCCCACCACGCCGATGGTCTTGCCGTTGAGCTCGACACCGGTGTAGGAGCTGCGCTTCCACGCGCCGCCCTTCAGGCTCGCGTCCGCCTGCGGGACGTTGCGGGCCACCGCCAGCAGCAGGGCCATCGCGTGCTCGGCGGCCGAGACGATGTTGGAGGTGGGGGCGTTGACCACCATCACGCCGCGCTCGGTGGCGGCGGGCACCTCGACGTTGTCCAGACCGACCCCGGCGCGGGCGACGACCTTGAGCTTCTTCGCCGCGGCCAGCACCTCGGCGTCGACCTTGGTGGCGGAACGGACCAGCAGCGCGTCGGCCTCGGCGACGGCGTCGAGCAGCGCCGGCCGGTCGGTGCCGTCCACGTTGCGGATCTCGACGCCGTCCCCGAGGGCGTCGATCACGGACGGAGCCAGCTTCTCGGCGATCAGGACGACAGGACGGCTTGCATTGGTCACGGGCGAACTCCAGGGGAAGATCACGGTCGGCACGACGATGTGCCCGGACGGATGGGGAGTTTAACGGGAGATTGAGAAAGCGTTCACAAGGGTGTTGCCCGGATCACCGGGTCGGAATTGCCCGCCCGAAAATCCGGTTCACCGGCATTGTCGCAGATCAACCCGGGTGCGAATACGACGGCACGAGTCCGGTGGGGCGAATTGCCACCAAATCGGACCAGCGGTTCGAACTGGTCGTGCACCCGCGGTGAACCCGTCCGGGGTTCGACCGGTCGAGTACCTCCCCGCAGGGCGGTCAGCGGAGCCGGGCGGGCGCCGAGGCCCCGCCGCCCGCGCTGCTCCGCGGACCGATCAGCGCGGTCGCCGGATCACGGCTCGTCGAACTCGCCGTCCTTGGCCCCGGCGACGAATGCGTCCCACTCCTCCGGGGTGAAGACCAGCACCGGCCCCTCCGGGTCCGCGCCGTTGCGCATGCCGACGTAGCCGTCGACGAACGCGATCTCCACGCCGGGCTCGTCGGGGTCGTCGGTGCTGGTGATCCACTCCGCCGTGGAGAAGTCCAGCTTGTGGCGGATGTGCGCCTTGTCGTCGACGATCTCGTTCTCACTCACGATGCGTACTGTAGACCTCACCCGCAGCGACGACGCCACCCCTGGCAAACGGGAAAATCCCCCGGCGCGGGCACCGGAACAGCACGAGGCCCGGTGCCCCTCGTGGGGTGCACCGGGCCGTTCGCACCGGCGGAGCGCGCGGGTGAGCGCGTCGGCCGGAACCTGGATCCGCAAGGATCAGCCGTCGTCAGGCAACCGGCGGAGCCGCTTCCGGCGGTGAACAGCCACCGCGAAGCTCAGCGGGCACCGATCGTCAGGTCTCGCATGCGCCGCAGGCGCACAGCCCACCCCGCAACCGGCACCGCCGCGGGTTCTCAGAGGCCGCCTGCACCGCCGCGCAAAATGAGCCTGGAACTTACTTCGAGGTCCAGGACATCAGCGAGCGCAGCTTCTTGCCGACCTCTTCGATCTGGTGGGCGTTGCCCTCGGCCTGCAGCTTGGTGAAGTTCGGGCGACCGGCCTCGTCCTCGGCCACCCACTCCTTGGCGAAGGTGCCGTCCTGGATCTCGGCCAGGACCTTGCGCATCGACTCCTTGACGTGGGCGTCGATCACCCGCGGGCCGCGGGTGAGGTCGCCGTACTCGGCGGTGTCGCTGCAGGAGTAGCGCTGCCCGGCGATGCCGCCCTCCCACATCAGGTCGACGATCAGCTTGAGCTCGTGCAGCACCTCGAAGTAGGCGATCTCCGGCTGGTAGCCCGCCTCGACCAGGGTCTCGAATCCGGCCTGGACCAGCGCGGAGGCACCGCCGCAGAGCACCGCCTGCTCACCGAACAGGTCGGTCTCGGTCTCCTCCTTGAAGGTGGTCTTGATGACGCCCGCGCGGGCACCACCGATGGCCGCGGCGTAGGACAGCGCCAGCGCCTGGGCGTTGCCGGAGGCGTCCTGCTCGACCGCGATCAGGCACGGCACGCCCTTGCCGTCGACGAACTGGCGGCGCACCAGGTGGCCCGGCCCCTTCGGGGCGACCATGGCCACGTCCACGTCGGCCGGGGGCTGGATCAGGCCGTAGCGGATGTTGAAGCCGTGGCCGAAGAACAGCGCGTCGCCCTGCTTGAGGTTCGGCGCGATGTCGTTGGCGTAGATCTCGCGCTGCTTGGTGTCGGGCGCCAGGATCATGATCAGGTCGGCCTCGGCGGCGGCCTCGGACGGGGTGAGGACCTTCAGGCCCTCCTCCTCGGCCTTGGCGCGGGACTTGGAGCCCTCCGGCAGACCGATCCGCACGTCGACGCCCGAGTCGCGCAGGCTCAGCGCGTGGGCGTGGCCCTGGCTGCCGTAGCCGATGACGGCGACCTTGCGGCCCTGCACGATGCCCAGGTCGGCGTCCGCGTCGTAGAAGATTTCAACTGCCATGGGAGTTCAGCGATTCCTTTCGAACTTTCGACCTGCTTTGAAGCGGCGAAGCCGCTCGGCCCACCCTCGCAACCGGCACCGCTGCGGGTTCTCAGCGTTCGCCTGACGAGGACAGCCCCAGCGTGGTGTATTGGACATACATGAGTCGGGGATCCCGGAGCTCAGGCGGGCGCTGAGGTTCCGCTGCCGGCACCGCCACGCAGATCGAGCATGGTTTTCAATTTTCGCGGCCTGTGGCGGGGGTTAGCGCACTGCTGTGGCCGTTATGGAGCGCGGGCCACGGCCGATCGCGATCGTTCCCGACTGCACCATCTCGCGGACGCCGTACGGTTCCAGCATTCGCAGCAACGCGTCGAGCTTATCGGCGGTACCCGTGGCCTCGATGGTCAGCGCCTCAGGAGAGACGTCCACCACCTTGGCGCGGAACAGCTGGACCGTCTCCAGGACCTGGCTGCGCACCGAGGCGTCGGCGCGGACCTTGACCAGCAGCAGCTCCCGCTGCACCGCCGCCTCCGGCTCCAGCTCCACGATCTTGATCACGTTGATCAGCTTGTTGAGCTGCTTGGTGACCTGTTCCAGCGGCTGGTCGCCGACCGCGACCACGATCGTCATCCGGGAGATCTCCGGGTGCTCGGTCGGGCCGACCGCCAGGGACTCGATGTTGAAGCTGCGCCTGGAGAACAGGCCGGACACCCGGGCCAGGACGCCCGGGACGTTCTCCACCAGCACGCTGAGCGTGTGTCGACTCATCGCGCGCTCACTCCTCGTCGTCGAACTGCGGGCGAACGTCGCGCGCCGCCATGATCTCGTCGTTGCTGGTCCCGGCGGCCACCATCGGCCACACCTGGGCGTCCGCGCCCACCACGAAGTCGATCACGACGGGTCGGTCGTTGATCTTCATCGCCCGCTGGATGACGCTGTCGACGTCCTCTTTGGACTCGCAGCGCAGGCCGGCGCAGCCGTAGGCCTCGGCCAGCAGCTTGAAGTCCGGGATGCGGTGCTTGTGGGTGCCGAGGTCGCTGTGCGAGTAGCGCTCGGCGTAGAACAGGTTCTGCCACTGCCGGACCATGCCCAGGTTGCCGTTGTTGATGACGGCCACCTTGATCGGCAGGTCCTCGATGGCGCAGGTCGCCAGCTCCTGGTTGGTCATCTGGAAGCAGCCGTCGCCGTCGACCGCCCACACCACCTTGTCCGGGGCGCCCGCCTTGGCGCCCATCGCGGCGGGCACCGCGTAGCCCATGGTGCCCAGACCGCCGGAGTTCAGCCAGGTGCGCGGGTTCTCGTAGCCGATGAACTGCGCGGCCCACATCTGGTGCTGCCCGACGCCCGCCGCGTAGATGGCCTCCGGCCCGGCGATCGCGCCCAGCCGCTCGATGACGTACTCCGGCGACAGGCTGCCGTCGCCCGGCCACTCGTAGCCCAGCGGGAACCGCTCGCGCCAGTCGTTGAGCTGCGCCCACCAGGGGGTCAGGTCCGCGGTGCCGTGCTCGGTGGTGGCGGTGGCGACCGCCTCGATCAGCTCGCCGATCACGTCCTTGCAGTCGCCGACGATCGGCACGTCCGCGTGGCGGTTCTTGGAGATCTCCGCCGGGTCGATGTCGGCGTGCACGACCTTGGCCTCGGGCGCGAACGACGACAGCTGGCCGGTGACCCGGTCGTCGAAGCGGGCGCCCAGCGCGATCAGCAGGTCGGCGCGCTGCATCGCGGTGACCGCGGCGACCGTGCCGTGCATGCCGGGCATGCCCAGGTGCTGGGGGTGCGAGTCCGGGAACGCGCCGCGCGCCATCAGCGTGGTCACCACCGGGATGCCGGTGCGCTCGGCCAGTTCGCGCAGCTCGGCGTGCGCCTCGGCCTTGATCACGCCACCGCCGACGTAGAGCACCGGGCGCTGGGCCTCGGTGATCAGCTTGGCGGCCTCCCGGACCTGCTTGCCGTGCGGCTTGCTGGTCGGCCGGTAGCCGGGCAGCTTCATCTCCGGCGGCCAGGCGAACGAGGTGGTGGCCTGCTGGACGTCCTTGGGGATGTCGACCAGCACCGGGCCGGGGCGACCGCTGGCGGCGATGTAGAACGCCTCGGCGATGGTGCGCGGGATGTCGTCGGGGTTGGTGACGAGGAAGTTGTGCTTGGTGATCGGCAGCGTGATGCCGCAGATGTCGGCTTCCTGGAAGGCGTCGGAGCCGATCATCGCGGTGCTCTGCTGACCGGTGATGGCCACCAGCGGCACCGAGTCCATGTGCGCGTCGGCCAGCGCGGTGACGAGGTTGGTCGCGCCCGGCCCGGAGGTGGCCATGCACACCCCGACCTTGCCGGTGGCCTGGGCATAGCCGGTCGCGGCGTGGCCGGCGCCCTGCTCGTGGCGGACCAGCACGTGCCGGACCTTCTGCGAGTCGAGCAGCGGGTCGTAGGACGGGAGGATGGTGCCGCCCGGAATACCGAAGACGATCTCGCAGCCCACGGATTCCAGGGAGCGCACCAGTGCCTGAGCACCGGTCACCTTCACTGGGGCACCGCTGGGCGGTGCGGGCTTGGGGCGGCGTCCAGGCGGGGGCGCCGGGACCGGATTCTGCCTGGTGTTGGCGCTGGTCATCGGGTCTGCCTCAAGGTCGGTAGGGTGGGCCGGGCACGAAAAAACCCCCGCGGACCACAAATGGCCCCACGAGGGTTGGCGCGTCGACGCTGCGAACTTCCTAGGCGTCGACGCGCCGGGGAAGTACGAGAATGTCGTGCAGTCGCAGCATGGCAAGGACGTTAATCAACGCGACCCGTTCCGTCAAACCATGCGAGACGATCCTCCCGCATGGTGGACACCTGAGACGCCCCGCGCACACCTGCGGAACGACGTAATCGCAGCTCAACGCCACCCCGGGGGCCAACCGTGTGACGTAGGACGCGCCCGAGCGGGTCATGGTTCCAACTGAAACTGTGACCCACCGCGCCACGGGACCTTGGCAGGCGCGCAACCGCAGGTGAGACCATCGACTGCGTGAGCGAGACCCCGCAGCAGCCCGAGCAGCCCGAAAACGACCAGGCCGCCGAGACCCCGCCGAGCTCCGAGCAGCCCAAGCTCCCGAAGTCGCTTACCTTCCGGATCACCCCGGTATCGCTGCTCGCGGTGGTCGCCATCCTGGTCTGCGCCACCCCGCTGGCCTGGGCCGCCTACCCGTGGGGCCTGCTGATCTACCTGCTCCCGCTCGGCCTGGCCTGGTGGATCCTGCGCACCCGGACCACGGTCAGCCCGGAGCAGGTCGCGGTGCGCACCGCGCTGAGCGGCGGCCGGTTCGGCTGGGACGAGATCGCCTCGCTGCGCCTGGACGAGAACCGCTGGCTCAAGGCGGTCCTGACCTCCGGCAAGGAGATCACCCTGCCCGCGGTGCGGGTGCGCGACCTGCCCCGCCTGTCGGTGATGAGCGGTGGGCGGCTCCCCAACCCGGAATCGCAGGAGTAATCTCGGCGGCACCGCCACTCCCCGCGCCCACAAGGTGCGTCCCCTCGGCGGCGGGTGTTTTCCAGCGGAAGTCGCCGCGCGCGTTCCCGCTGACACCACCGAACATCCGCGCCGGGTGAAATGCGCTCTTCCCGAACGAGAAGGTGGATATGCCTCAGCTGCGCTCTCGGACGACTACTCATGGACGAAATGCCGCTGGCGCGCGGTCGCTTTGGCGTGCCACCGGTATGACCGACGACGACTTCGGCAAGCCGATCGTCGCGATCGCCAACTCCTACACCCAGTTCGTGCCCGGGCACGTGCACCTGCGCGACCTCGGCGACGTGGTGGCCGAGACGATCCGCGAGGCCGGTGGCGTGCCGCGGGAGTTCCACACCATCGCGGTGGACGACGGCATCGCGATGGGCCACGGCGGCATGCTCTACTCGCTGCCCTCCCGCGAGCTGATCGCCGACTCGGTGGAGTACATGGTCAACGCGCACCAGGCGGACGCGCTGGTGTGCATCTCCAACTGCGACAAGATCACGCCGGGCATGCTCAACGCCGCGATGCGGCTGAACATCCCGACGGTGTTCGTCTCCGGCGGTCCGATGGAGGCGGGCAAGGCGGTCGTGGTGGAGGGCGTGGCGCACGCGCCGACCGACCTGATCACCACCATCGCGGCGTCCGCGAACTCCGCGGTGGACGACGCCGGGCTCAGCGAGGTGGAGCGCTCCGCCTGCCCGACCTGCGGGTCCTGCTCCGGCATGTTCACCGCGAACTCGATGAACTGCCTCACCGAGGCGCTCGGCCTGGCGCTGCCCGGCAACGGCTCGACGCTGGCCACGCACGCCGCGCGCCGCGCGCTGTTCCAGGAGGCGGGCCGGACCGTGGTGCGCATCGCCAAGCGCTACTACGGCGAGGACGACGAGTCGGTGCTGCCGCGGTCCATCGCGAACAAGAAGGCGTTCGAGAACGCCATGGCGCTGGACATGGCGATGGGCGGTTCCACCAACACGGTGCTGCACACGCTGGCCGCCGCGCTGGAGGGCGAGATCGACTTCACGCTGGACGACATCGCCGAGACCAGCCGCCGGGTGCCCTGCCTGTCGAAGGTCAGCCCGAACTCCGACTACCACATGGAGGACGTGCACCGGGCCGGTGGCATCACCGCGATCCTCGGCGAGCTGGACCGGGCCGGGCTGCTGCACCGCGACGTCTCCTCGGTGCACAGCGCGAGCCTCACCGAGTGGCTGTCCAAGTGGGACATCCGCGGCGAATCCCCGTCGCCGGAGGCCATCGAGCTGTTCCACGCCGCGCCGGGCGGGGTGCGCACCACCAAGGCGTTCTCCACCGACAACCGCTGGTCCTCTTTGGACACCGACGCGGCGAACGGCTGCATCCGCGACGTCGAGCACGCCTACACCGCCGACGGCGGGCTGGCCGTGCTCAAGGGCAACCTCGCCGAGGAGGGCGCGGTGGTCAAGACCGCTGGCGTCGAGGAGGACCTCTGGTACTTCCAGGGCCCGGCGCGGGTGCTGGAGAGCCAGGAGCAGGCCGTGTCGGCGATCCTGAACAAGGAGATCCAGCCCGGCGAGGTGCTGGTGATCCGCTACGAGGGCCCCGCGGGCGGTCCGGGCATGCAGGAGATGCTGCACCCGACGGCGTTCCTGAAGGGCTCCGGTCTGGGCAAGAAGTGCGCGCTGATCACCGACGGCCGGTTCTCCGGCGGGTCGTCGGGCCTGTCGATCGGCCACATCTCCCCGGAAGCGGCCAACGGCGGCGCGATCGGTCTGGTGGAGAACGGCGACCAGATCCTCATCGACGTCCGCGAGCGCAAGCTGGAACTGCTGGTCTCCGACGAGGTCCTGGCCGAGCGCCGGGCCAAGATGGAGGCCAGCGAGCAGCCGTGGACCCCGGTGGGCCGCGAGCGCAAGGTCAGCGCGGCGCTGCGCGCCTACGCCCGCCTGGCCACCTCCGCCTCCTACGGAGCGGTCCGCGACGTCAACAAGTGACCTCCCGGTGAAGAACGGGCCCGCGCCTCCCGCGCGGGCCCGTTCTCGTTTCCCCGAGGTTCTGCGCTGCGACTTTGTACTGTTGGCGCTGGATAGCGGGCGCACGCCCGGAGCGCTGGGAGGTAGCAGGTGGTTTCGGATGACGTCGACGCGCTGGTGGTGGCGGCGACCGGCGGTGATCAGCAGGCGTTCGGCGAGCTGACCGGGCGCTACCGCCGGGAGCTGCGGGTGCACTGCTACCGGATGCTCGGTTCGTTCGACGACGCCGAGGACGTCGTCCAGGAGACCCTGTTGCGCGCGTGGCGGCGGCGGGAGACCTACGCGGGGCGGTCGACGTTCCGCGCCTGGCTGTACAAGATCGCCACCAACGCGTGCCTGGACCTGATCGAGCGGAACAAGCGGATCGCCCGCCCCTACGCGGTCGCGCCGCTGGCCGAAGCCGACCGACCGGTGTCGCCGCCGATCGACGTGCCGTGGCTGCAACCAGTTCCGGACCGCCTGCTGGAACCGGTCGCGGACGCGGCGGAGGAACCCGCCGCGGTGGCCGTCGCGCGCGAGACGATCGAGCTGGCGTTCCTGGCCGCGATCCAGCAGCTCCCCGCCCGCCAGCGGGCCGCGCTGATCATCCGCGACGTGCTCGGCTGGTCCGCCACCGAGACCGCGGCGCTGCTGGAGACCAGCGTGGCCTCGGTGAAGAGCGCGTTGCAACGAGCTCGCGCGACGCTGAAGCAGCAGCTGCCCCGGGACCGGGACGGCTGGGCGCAACCCGGGGAACCGAGCGCGGACGAACGCGCCCTGCTCCGGCAGTACGTCGACGCGCACCAGCAGGCCGACCTCGACGCGCTCGCGGCGCTGCTGGCCGAGGACGTGCGGCAGACGATGCCGCCGCACCCGGCCTGGCTGGTCGGCCGGGGCGCGCTGCTCGACTTCGCCCAGCAGGTCTTCGACCCCGGCTCGCAGTGGTACCTGGGCGCGTGGCGCAGCGTGCTGACCAGCGCGAACCGGCAGCCCGCGGTCGCGCACTACGTCCAGCGCCCGTCGGCGGCGGAGACCGAACGCCTCCCCGGAGAGTTCCGCGCCCAGGTGCTCGACGTGCTGCGGATCGACGACGGCCGGATCACCGCGATCACCTCGTTCGAACCCCGTTGGTTCGCCGCGTTCGACCTGCCGCTGGTCCTGCCGAAGGACCGCTGAGGGGAAGTTCCGCACCGCACCGATTCCTTTTCCGCCGAGGGGCCGTCACACCAGCAGAAGACGGCGACAACACCCGAGACGGAGAAGCCATGCCCACCACGAACAACGCAGTCCGCTCGCAGGACGGCACGGAGATCGCGTTCGAGGAGTCCGGCAGCGGACCCGCGGTCGTCCTGGTGTCCTCGGCGCTGGCCGACCGCTCCGACGCGCGCAAGCTCGCCGCCCTGCTGGCCGAGCACTGCACCGTCATCAACTACGACCGGCGGGGTCGGGGCGCGAGCGGCGATGCGGCGGAGTACGCGGTCGAGCGCGAGATCGAGGACATCGCGGCGCTGATCGAGCACGCCGGTGGTTCGGCCTCGCTGTTCGGGAGTTCCTCCGGCGCGGTGCTCGCGCTGCGCGCTGCGGCGGCCGGGCTCGACGTCGAGCGGCTGGCGGTGTACGAGCCGCCGTTCGTGGTCGAGGAGGGCGACTTCGGACCGCCGCGGAACTTCCCGCAGCAGATCGGCGCGCTGCTCGCCGAGGACCGACCCGGCGATGCGGTCAAGCACTTCATGACCCGGGCGCAGGGCATGCCCTCGTTCGTGGTCAACGCGATGCGGTTGGTTCCCGGCGTGTGGTCCGGGCTCAAGGCGATGGCGCACACGCTGCCCCACGACATCGCGGTGATGGGCGACACCCAGCAGGGCAGGCCGCTCGACGCCGAGGAGTGGCCGGTGACCGCGCCGACCCTCGTGCTGACCGGTGGCAAGAGCCCGGCCGGGTTCCACGCCGCTGCCCGCGCCATCACCGAACTGCTGCCCACCGCGGAGCACCGCTCGCTGCCCGGCCTCAACCACGGTGCCGTGGTGATGGCCCCCAAGAAGCTCGCGCCGCCGCTCGTCGAATTCCTGCGCGGCTGAGCGATTCCTTCCGGCGCGCTGCACCGTCACACGAACGAAACCCCTTCGGAAAGGCGGAAATCCGATGACGAACAACTCCCTCGACCGGCTCGTCGGCACTTGGCGGGTGAGCGGTGAGGCCACCGGCCAGGTCACCTACTCGTGGTTGCCGGGCGGGCACTTCCTGCAGCAGGAGATCGACATCGAGCAGGCCGGGCACCGGGTGCGCGGTATCGAGATCATCGGGCGCGAGAAGCCCTTCGGTGCCACCGAACCCGGTGCCGACCTCAAGTCCCGGTTCTACGGCGGGGACGGCGAAACCCTCGACTACGTCTACGAGATCGACGGGGACGAGCTGATCATCTGGGGCGGCGAGAAGGGATCGCCCGCGCACTACCGCGCCCGGTTCAGCGCCGACGGCGACCACCTCGCCGGGGACTGGGTGTGGCCGGGCGGCGGCTACCACGCCGAGCAGACCCGGATCCGCTGAGCTCAGGTGTCGTGAGTGCTTCGGGGTGCTATAGCCCCGTTTCCCGCTCACGACAAGCAGAGCGGGGGCGCGCACTTCGCGTGCACGCCCCCGCTCCGGTCGTCGATCAGGGGTGGCGGAACAGCAGCAGGACCGCTGCCGCCGCGGCGGCGGCGATGATCAGGCTGATGAAGCCGAACACCAGCGGGCGGCGGAACCAGACCCGCCCGTAGTCCAGCGCCACCCGGCCGGGGCCGGTGAACATCAGGCCCAAGCCCAGCACGCCGAGCGTCGCCTCGAACTCGAAACCACCGGTGGCGGCGAAGAACCCGGCGTTGAGCTTGAGGACGATCGCGTTGGCCATCACGCCCACCACACCGGCCGCGGCCAGCGGGGTGAACAGGCCCAGCACCAGCAGCGCACCGGCACCCAGCTCGGTTCCGCCGGTGACCAGGGCGAGCACCGCGCTCTGCTGGAAGCCCATCTCGGCCAGCGCCTGGGCGAAACCCTCCGGGCCGGGGCCGCCGAGCACGCCGAAGAGCTTCTGCGCGCCGTGCACGAGGAAGATGCCGCCCAGCGCCAACCGCATGATCAGCAGGCCGAGGTCGGTGCTGCCGCTCCAGCCGAACGGCTTGCGGGTGTTGCCGAGGTCGTCGTAGTAGACGTCCTCCTCCCGCCCGCGGGCATCGACCAACGACGTGGCTTCGGCGTCGCTGTAGCCGTCGTCATCGTCGTAGTAGTCGTACTTCTGCGCACCGAGGCTCTGCGTGCTCCGGGCACCTTGCGCGCTCGCCCCCGGTTGCTGGGCGTGCGCGCCGTAGCTGCGATCGTCGGGGTAGCCGCCCGCACCGCCGGGGCGATCGTCGTGAATCCTCACGCCGGACGAGGCTAGGGCATGTTCACCCCAACGTGCGACCCCTTGCGGCAAAACCGTCCCGACACGTGACTGCATCGAGACCGCGCTCCCGGGCCTGCGGCAGAATGGTCCGATGGCGCGGCAGGTGTTCCGGGATTTCGATGTTTCCGCTGGTGACGGCGCGCGGTTCCGGGAGTGGGCGGAAGCCGGTGCGGCCGCGCGACCGATGGTGCTGCGGTGCCCGGAGCTCGACGGGGCGCCCGAACTGCTGCCGGTGGATTCCGCCACGCGAACGCTCACCTGGTCACCGCGGCGCGCTGACGCGGCCACGCCGGGTGAGCACGCGGCGGACGCGATCGCTGCCCTCGACGCCGTCGGCGCGGAGACCGGTGTGGTGGTCGGCTGGTCGGGCGGCACGGTGGTGGCGGTCGAACTCGCCCAGCGCTTCCCGGACCGGGTGCGCGGCTTGCTGCTGCTGGCCGGTCCGCCGACGCTCGGCACGGACGCCCTGCTGCGCGCCTTCGGCGTCCCGGATACCGCCCGCCGCCTGCTCGCGCTGGGCGGTTCGGCGTCGCTGCGCCTGGTCGGCGACCTCCTCGAATCGATCACCGCGAACCTGCCGATCGCCGACCTCCCCACCCGGCTGCTGCAGAACTCCGGGCTGCTGCGGGCGGACGCGGACGGGGCCGCGCTCGCCGCGGCGGTGCGGCGCCTGCTGCAGCACGACTGGCGGTGGCACGCCGAGCTGAGCCTCGCGTGGAGCGCTTCGGTCCGCTCCCGCGTCTCCGGGTTGTCCTGCCCCGTCACGGTGCTGGCCGGTGCGCACGACGTGCTGGCGGACGTCGGCAGCGTCGCGAAGTCGGTCGCGGAACTCCCGCAGGCGCGGGTGCGGACGCTGCCGACCTCCCACTTCCTGCCGTTCGAAGCGCCGGACGCGGTCCGCGCGGAGCTCGCCCAGCTGCTGCGCCGGGTCCAGGCGGTCGAGTGCGCCCGCCTGGGCATCGATCCCCCGCCGCCGGAGGTCCCCCGCCCAGTGCCGCCTCTCCCCGTGCCGCCTCTCCGCGATTCACAGCGGTGGTGACGTTTCGAGGTTTTCTCGCGTTTTTCGGGTTTCTTGTGGCTGGGTTGCGTCACGGTCCCCTGAGGTGCGGTTGGGTGGGGCTCAGGACTGTGGTCGGCGGAGTCGTCCGGGGTTCGTTCGGCGGTTTTGGCGGTAACTGACTGGGGTTCCGGGCGTGGTGGGGTGTCAGTTCTGGGCAGAACTGACACCCCTTGTCCGCCGGGCCGGAGCTTGCCGGGACCTCGGGGGGTGGGTCAGCGGATGCCCTGTTCGGCTGCCATGTCGTGGAGGATCTTCGGGGCCGTCCAGAGGGTTGGTAGCAGGACGAAACCGGCTGGGACCGCGGTGATCACGATGAACGACTGCAGCGCGCTGACGCCGCTGTCGCCGACCGCGATCAGCGCGACCGCCGCCACGCCCATCAGCAGGCCCCAGAAGGCGCGGGAGAACTTGTTCGGCTCCCCTCCGGTCGTCCCGGCCGTGGCGATGGCCAGCGACATCGAGTCCGTGGTGGTGGCCACGAACGTCGTGGTCAGCACCAGCAGCACCACGCCGAGCACCGCTCCCCAGGGCAGCTGCTGGGCGATCGAGACCAGCGCCGCGGGCAGCCCGACGTCGGCGAGCGGGCCCGCCACCGAGCCGGGGGTGCGCTGCTCCAGCATGATCCCGGTGCCGCCCAGCACCGTGAACCACAGCGCGGTGGCCACCGGCGCGACCCCGGCGGTGAAGCCGACCAGGTCGCGCACCGTGCGCCCGCGGGAGATCCGCGCGACGAAGATCGCCATCAGCGGCGCGTAGCCGATGAACCAGCCGAAGAAGAACACCGTCCAGCTGCCCAGCCACTCGCCGTCGCCGCGGTACAGCGACATCGGCAGGAAGTCCTGCACGTACCGCGCGAAACCGCTCAGGAAGCCATCCACCACGAACGCCGCCGAGCCGAGCACCAGGATCGCGGCCATCGTCGCGACCGCCAGCCACACGTTGAACCGGCTGAGCAGCTGGATGCCCTTGTCGACGCCGGTGACGACGGACAGGACCGCGACCGCCGTCAGACCGAGGACGATCGCGACCTGCATCGGGTAGCTGTCCGGGGTGCCGAACAACGTGGACATGCCGTAGGAGACCTGCATCCCCAGGAACCCGATCGGGCCGACGGTGCCCGCGACCACCGCGATGATGCAGATGACGTCGACGACCGCGCCCAGCCAGTGGTGCTGGATGCGCTCGCCGAAGACCGGGTGCAGCAGCGTGCGCGGCCGCAGCGGCAGGCCCTTCTCGTCGGCGCGCATCATCACGATCGCGCCGAGCGTGCCGAGCACCGCCCAGGCCAGGAAGCCCCAGTGCGAGAAGCTCTGCGCCAGCGCGACCGTGACCGCCTCCGTCGAACCGGGCGGCACGTCGGCGTAGGCGGGCGGCAGGTCGGCGAAGTGGTAGACCGGCTCGGCCGAGGCCCAGAACACCCCGCCCGCGGCGAGCAGGGTGCACATGATCATGGCCAGCCACTTGAAGGTGCCGAACTCGGGTGCGACGTCGCCCCCGAGCCGGACCCGCCCGTACCGGGACGCGCCGAGCACGACGGCGACCCCGAAGGTGGCCAGCAGCAGGAGCTGCCAGTACGGGCCGAACCAGGCGGCGCACGCGGTGAACGCGGCGGTCACCGCGTCGCCGGTCGCCTGCGGCGCGATCAGCGCGGTCACCACGAAGGCGGTGAGCAGTCCACCGCTGAGCGCGGACACCACCAGGTCGGTCCGGGGGCGGGTGCGCGGCTGGTCGACGACTTCCGTGCTCGTCGAGGTCACGGGATACCAATCTTCTCGGGTGCAGGGCGCCGGACCAGGCGCATCCGAGGTCGCGCGAGGGCGGAGAACGGCGCCTGATCGGATCGGCCGAAGCCGATCGGTTCCACTGAGGAAGGACCCTCCAGGTCGGCACCAACGAACCCGGGGACGCTAACCCACCGGGTCGAAACCGGTCGAAAACACCCCGTCCGACCATGACGAGGAACACCCGTCCGGGGGCGTGAGCGCGTAGCGGTGTTCGAACACCGTTACGCACTCACGACCGCTCACCGGGGGTTTACCGGCGGACCACTAGGGTCGGGCGTCGTGGCAGCCCCGAATCGCATGCGTCGAGTCCTGCTGAGCACGACCGTGGTGCTCAGCACGTTGCTGGCGGGCTGCGCGCAGTTCCCCGAGGAGCACACCAGGCCGTGGGGCGATCCGCCGTCGCTGGAACCGCAGGCCGGTCCGCAGCCCTCGTTCGAGAGCGAAGCGCCCCCGCCGCAGACCGGCACCGCACCGGACCAGCCCGCCCAGCCGGTGGGCTGCGAGGACCCGAGCCCGGCCGTGGTGGCGACCTGCCTGGACCCGATCGGCGCGATCGCCGTGCTGCCCGGCGGCACCGCCGCGCTGGTCGGCGAGCGGGCCACCGGACGCGTGCTGCGGGTCGAGCGCGGCGCGAAACCCGTTGAGCTGGCCCGGATTCCGGTGGACGCGAGCGGCGGCGGCGGGCTCACCGGGCTGGCCCTGTCCCCGACCTACCACGAGGACGAGCTGTTCTACGCCTACGTCACGACCAGCAGCGACAACCAGGTCGTGCGGGTCGCCGCGGGCGACCGCCCGAAGCCGGTGCTGACCGGCATCCCCAAGGGCCCGAGCGGCAACTCCGGCGCGCTGCTGGACGACGGGCAGGGCGCGCTGCTGGTCGCCACCGGCAACGCGGGCAACCCCGGCAACGCCGCCAACCCGCAGTCGCTGGCCGGGAAGCTGCTGCGCATCGACGGCTTCGGCAATCCTGCGCAGGGAAATCCGGACTCGAAGTCGCCGGTGGCGGTCTCCGGCCTGACCGACCCGCGCGGGCTGTGCGGCACGCCCGGCCTGGGCATCTACTGGGTGACCGACCGGCTGGGCGGCCAGGACGCGCTGTTCCGGCTGAAGCTCGGCGAACCGCTGGGTTCGCCGTCGTGGACGTGGTCGGACCGGCCCGGCGTCACCGGCTGCGCGGCCGACCCGTCGACCGTCGTGGTGGCGCTGGAGGACGCCGCCGCGCTCTACACGCTGAGCCCGGCGCCGGACGGCACCGTGACCGGCCAGCCCGCGAAGGTCATGGAGAAGACCTACGGCCGCTTCTCCGCCGCGGCGCTCGCCCCCGACGGCCTGATCTGGCTGGGCACCTCGAACAAGGACGGCGGCGCCCCGATCTCCAGCGATGACCGCGTGCTCCGCCTGGAGCCGCCGACCGGCGGGACCGCGGGCAAGGACTGATCATCACTGCCGGCGTCAGCGAGTGGCTGTGCAGGGTGACCACCGGCGGGTTCTGAGCGGTTTCCCGGCGAGGACGGCCCCTCCGCCGCGTAGCGGAGGGGCACCAGCAGCTCTCAGCGGCCGTTCACGCCGCGGTCGGTCAGGTCGGTGAGCAGGTCGATCGCCTCGTCGTCGGTGAGGTCGGCGGTCGCCGGGTGCTGCTGGACCAGCTTCGCGTGGGCGAACTGCTGCCACAGCGCGGAGATCGCCAGCGCGGTGGCCTCCGGGCGGTCCGAGGTCCCGGCGAGGTGGTCGGCGAGGTGCCGCAGGTCCGGCTCCAGCAGCTTCGCGAGGCGGTCGGCGAACTGCTGGTCGACCTGCGCGGCCTGGCCGAGCGCGAGGACCACGGTGCGGTTGTCCTGGAAGAACCGCCAGTACTGCGCGATGTGCCAGCGGATCGCCGAGCGCTTGGCGAAGTCCGGGTCGTGCTCGGCGGCGGCCCCGACCTCCCGGTCGCTGGCCTCGATCATGTCCGCCAGCAGCGATTCCAGCAGGTCCTCCTTGCTGCCGAAGTGGTTGTAGAACGACCCGGCGGCCCGCCCGGCCTCGGCGGTGATGTCGGTGATCTTGGCGTTGAGGTAGCCGACCCGGTCGAAGACCCGCTGCGCGGCGGCCTTCAGCGCGGCCTCGGTCTCCGCGGCCCTGGCCTTGCGGCTGTCCGCCACAGCACACCTCCCGTTCCTTGACAGGGCACGCTAGCAAGCTCCATTCTGAATCTGAATTCACTGAATCTCAATTCACCAAGGAGCGGACGTGGACACCCGAGTGCTGATCGCGGGCGCGGGCCCGACCGGCTTGACCCTGGGCGTCGAACTGGCCCGCCGCGGCATCGACCTCCGCATCGTCGACGCGGCCACCTCACCGTTCGCGGGATCGCGCGGCGACGGCCTGCAACCCCGCACGCTGGAGGTCTTCGACGACCTCGGGGTGCTCGACGAAGTCCTCAGCAGCGGAGCGCCACCGGCCCCGCTGCGGGCGCACGTCGGCGGCGAGTACGTCGGCGAGCGCCGGATGGTGGACCCGGTCGAGCCCACGCCCGGCGTCCCGCACCCGAACCCGTGGGTGCTGCCCCAGTGGCGGACCGAGGAGATCCTGCGCAACCGGTTGGCCGAGCTCGGCGTCCGCGTCGAGCAGGGCGTGGAACTCCTTGACTTCCAACAGGATTCCGCCGGAGTGACGGCGACGCTGAGCACCGGAGCGGTCCGCGCGGCGTTCCTCGTCGGCGCGGACGGCGGGCGCAGCGCGGTGCGCAAGACCTTGGGCATCGAATTCGCCGGTGAGACGGACGAAAGCATCCGCATGCTGCTCGGCGACGTGCAGGTGACCGGTCTGGACCGCAGCTGCGGCCACTGGTTCAGCTCCGCCGAGGACCCGGCCCGGGGCATCGCGCTGACCCCGCTGCCCGGCACGGACGCGTTCCAGTGCGCCGCCCCGCTCCCCGACGGCTTCGAACCCGCCGCGACGCTGGCCGCCCTGCAGGCGCAGCTCGACGAGCACTCGGGCCGCTCCGACCTCCGGATGCACGACCTGACCTGGTCCACGGTGTGGCGCCCGAACATCCGCATGGCCCGGCAATTCCGCTCCGGCCGCGTCTTCCTCGCCGGCGACGCCGCGCACGTCCACCCGCCGACCGGCGGCCAAGGTCTGAACACCGGGATCCAGGACGCCTACAACCTCGGCTGGAAGCTGGCCGACGGCAGCGCCGAACTCCTCGACAGCTACGAGCTGGAGCGCCTCCCGGTCGCCGCGTCGGTCCTCGGCCTCAGCGCGGAGATCCTGCAGCGCCACGTCGAAGGCCGCGCCGATGCGCACCGCCGCGGCCCGGAGACCAACCAGCTGGACATCTCCTACCGGAACAGCCCGCTCTCCCACGACGAACGCCCCGACCCGGGTGCCGTCCGCGCCGGGGACCGAGCCCCGGACTCACCGCTGCGCGACGAGAACGGCGAGCAGATCCGCCTCTTCGACCTCTTCCGAGGCCCGCACTGGACCCACCTCGCCTTCGCCGCGGAACCCCCGGCGACCAGCCCGAACGTCCACGCCCACCGCATCCCCGACGGAATCGCCCGAGCCACCTACGGCGTCGCCCCGGGCACCCACGTCCTGATCCGCCCGGACGGCTACATCGCCCGCATCACGACGACCGTCCCCGCGCAGCGGGCATAGGGCGCTTCCTCGGGCGCCTTGTGCGGAAGGCGCCCGTGGAAGCGGCTCAGGCGAGGGCCGGGGTGTGGGCCGACACCGGGCCGAAGAGGGCTTCCGAGCGCAGGGCGGCGTAGCCGGGCTTGATCACCTCGTTGATCAGCGCCAGGCGCTGGTCGAACGGGATGAACGCCGACTTCATCGCGTTCACCGTGAACCACTGCAGGTCGTCCAGCGAGTAGCCGAAGGTGTCCACCAGCTCGCGGAACTCGTTGCTCATCGAGGTCTGGCTCATCAACCGGTTGTCGGTGTTCACCGTGACCCGGAAGTTCAGCCGCCGCAGCAGCGCGATCGGGTGCTCGGCCACCGACGGCACCGTGCCGGTGTGCACGTTCGAGCACGGGCACATCTCCAGCGGGATGCGCCGGTCCCGCACGAACGAGGCCAACCGGCCGAGGCGCGCCGTGCCGTCGGCGGCGAACTCGATGTCGTCCACGATGCGCACCCCGTGGCCCAGGCGGGCGGCCCCGCACCACTGGATGGCCTCCCAGATGGACGGCAGCCCGAAGCCCTCACCGGCGTGGATGGTGAAGTGGGCGTTCTCCCGGCGCAGGTACTCGAAGGCGTCCAGCGAGCGGGTGGGCGGGAAACCGGCCTCCGGACCGGCGATGTCGAAGCCCACCACCCCGGCGTCGCGGTACTTCACGGTGAGCTCGGCGATCTCCAGGGCCCGCGACTGCTGGCGCATCGCGCACAGCAGCACGCCGATGCGGATGCGGTTGCCCGCCTCCCGGGCCCGCGCCGCACCCCGGGCGAACCCGTCGAGCATCGCCTCGACGACCTCCTCCAGCGCCAGCCCCCGCTGGGTGCTCAGCTCCGGGGCGTAGCGCACCTCGGCGTAGACCACGCCGTCCGCGGCCAGGTCCTCGGCGCACTCGGCGGCCACCCTGCTGATCGCGTCGGCGGTCTGCATGACCCCGACGGTGTGCACGAAGCGCTCCAGGTACTCCTCCAGCGAACCGGCCTCGGTCGCGGCGGCGAACCACGCGCGGACACCGTCCACATCGGACGTCGGCAGGGCGTCGTAGCCCGTCTGCTCGGCCAGCTCCGCGACCGTCTCCGGACGGAGCCCGCCGTCGAGGTGGTCGTGCAGCAGCACCTTCGGGGCGCGGCGGAGCTGGTCGGCGGTCGGCACGTCGGCCACTTGTTCCTCCTAGTTGTGCTTGTTCGGGTTCTTGATCAGCAGCGCGGTCATCAGCGCGAGGGCCACGAAGCAGCCCGAGGACCACAGCGCGGCTTGGAAGGCGTCGGCGGTCGGCGGCCCGCCCGAGCTGACGGTCGTCACGACGCTGGAGGCGACGGCGAAGCCGAGCGAGGCGCCGATGCCGAAGCACGCTCCGTTCAGGCCGGGCAGCGAGCCGGGCTTGTCCTCCGGCGCCAGGGCCACCGCGAGACCGTTGAGCGCGGTCAGCATGTACCCGGTGTAGGTCACGCCGAGCACCGCCAGCGCGGCGCAGGTGATCACGGGCGACTGCGGGAAGAGCACCAGGAACACCATCGCCGCGGCGGTGCCGACGGAGCCGATGAGCACCGAGCGCCGCCAGCCGATGCGGGGGCCGAAGTGCCCGACCAGCGGAGCGGCGATGACGCCGAGCGCGGAGGCCGGGGTGAGGTAGAGCAGGGCGGACGTGGTCGCCGACAGCCCGTAGCCCGCGCCCTCGGTCTGGGTCAGCAGCGGAATGGTGAAGTTCAGCATCCCGAACACCCCGGCGAGGGTGAAGATCGTGGTCAGCAGCAGCGGCCAGCCGCTGCGCGATGCCAGCACCGAGGTGTCGATGATGGCGTCCCGGTTGTTCCGCTCCGCCACCGCGAACAGCGCGAGGGCCAGCACCCCGCCGACGAGCAGCGCGAGCGTGGCCGGTGACGACCAGCCCCAGACGCTGCCCTCGTTCAGCGCGAGCAGGGTGCCGGTGAGCCCGGCGCCCAGCAGGGCGGCGCCCCTCCAGTCCATCCGCCCGGTCGTCGCGGCAGATGCGGGCACCCAGGAGTAGACCGCGACGAGGGCGATCACCGTGATCAGCCCGGTGAGCGCGAAGATGCCGCGGAAACCGACGGTGTCGGCCACCCAGCCGCCGATGATCAGGTCGACCCCGGCGATGCCGCCGTTGACCGCCGTGATGATCCCCAGCGCGCGGCCGAACTTCTGGGGCGTGAGGGTCTCGTGCAGCGTCAGGTAGGCCAGCGTGAAGGTCGCGGCGGAAACGCCCTGCAGGATCCGGCCGACGATGAAGACCTCGATGGTCGGGGCGAGCGCGCAGACCGCCTCGCCGACCAGCGCGGCCGCCAGCGTCGCCAGCAGCATGCGGCGGCGGCCCGCGTAGTCGCTGAGCCGCGCCAGGGTGACCTGGCCAATCGCGGAGAACAGGAAGAACAGCGTCTGGGAGAGCCCGGCGGCCCCGCTGGTGGTGCCCAACCGGTCGATCACGTCGGGCAGCGCGGGCGAGAGCATGGTGGCGTTGATCTGGTACCCGGCCACCGCCAGCACCAGGGCGGCGAGCAGAGCGCCGGAGCGCACCGGTGGTGCGCCGGTGGGCGACAGGTCGCGGACCGTCGTCATGAGAACCTCCGCATTGAGGCGGTTTCGAGGGGAGCAGCGGGAGGTGGTGGACGCCCGGAATGCTGCGGGAGCCCGGCTCACCGACCGATCTTGTCTGACATGTGCCGGGTGTTGACGGAAGGGTTTACCCGCTCCCCTCGCCTTCCGTCAAGGGTTCTCCCCTGCTGATTTTGGTTTCCCACAGGCTCGCCGCAGGGAATTGACGAGCGAGCCCAACTCTCCTAACTTGTCTGACATCAACCCATCAGGGGGTGCGACGTGGCGGCCAGACGACCGCAACGGCGACCGGTCGTGGAGCTCTACGAGCGGATCGTCGAGGCAATCCGGCAGGGTGCCTACCCGCCGGGCTCGACGCTGCCGTCCGAACCGAAGCTCGCCGCCGACCTCGGCGTGAGCCGACCGGCGCTGCGCGAGGCGCTCATCCTGCTGCAGGAGGACGGCGTGATCACCGTCCGGCGCGGAGTGGGCCGGACCGTCAACGACCGCCCGGCCCGGCGCGGGTTCGAGCGGTTGCAGCCGGTCGAGAGCCTGCTCGGGGCCGACGGCTCCAAGGTCCGACCGCTGGTGCGGATCATCGAGGAGCCGACGGACCTGGTGATGCAGCACCTGCCGGTGCCGGCGAGCTGCGACATCTGGTTCTGGGAGAGCGTCGTCGACGTCGACGGCGTGCCCAGCTGCCTGGTGGAGGAGTGGAGCGTGCACGACGAGGCGCTGGCCGCCGTCGATGCGCGGCTGCCCGGAGCGCTGGCGAGCGCCGAGGGGCAGCCGAACACGATGCTGCACGTGCTCTCCGACCTCGACCCGTACCTGCCGCTCAGCGGCACGAGCTCGCTGACCGCGACCGTGCTCGGGCGGCGCCGCGGGGAGGTCTTCGACCGGTCACCGGACACCCCGGTGGTGCTGATCACCCAGGTCGTCTCGATCGAGCGCACCCCGCTGATCGCGGCGAAGTACGTGTTGCCCAGCGGCGCGCCGAGCATCCCGGTGCGCCAGTCCCGATGAGCAGCCCGGCCCCGCCGGAGCGCGACCCCCGAAAGCAGAAAGGCCCGCAACCGATGGCGTCCGAGGAAACCCTGATCGTCGACTGCGACACCGGCATCGACGACGCGCTCGCGCTGCTGTACCTGCTCGGGGACCCGGACGTGGAGATCGGCGCGGTGACGACGGTGTTCGGCAACACCGACGCCGACACCGCGGCGCTCAACACGCTGCGGGTCCTGGAGCTGGCCGGGCGGCCGGACATCCCGGTGGCCGTCGGCGCCCGCAGCAACTGGCGCGGCGGCTCGCACCTCGCCTCGTACGTGCACGGCGACGACGGTCTGGGAAACACGAACCTGCCCGCCCCGACGGCCGCGCCGAGCAGCGAACCGGCCGCCGAGCTGATCGTGCGCCTGGCTCGGCAGAACCCCGGGACCGTGCACCTGCTCGCCGTCGGCCCGCTGACCAACCTCGCCACCGCGCTGCTGCTCGAACCGGAACTGCCGCGACTGGTCAAGCACGTCACGATCATGGGCGGCGCGCTGCGGCACCCGGGCAACGTCACCCCCGCCGCCGAGGCGAACATCCACAACGACCCCGAAGCGGCCCGGATCGTGCTGCAAGCCGGGTGGCCGGTGACGCTGGTGCCGCTCGACGCCACCATGACCGAGGTCATCACCGAGGACCACCAGCGGCGGCTCGCCGCGACGGGTTCCCCGGTGGCGACCTTCACCGCGTCGATCCTGGACCAGTACTTCGACTTCTACGAGAGCACGGTCTTCGGCGAGCGCAAGGCCGCCTGCCACGACCCGCTGGCCGCGGCCATCGCGGTCGGCGACGTCGAGCCGCTGCTGGCACCGGTCGTGGCGGTCGACGTCGACACCGAGGACGGGCCGGGCCGCGGCGCGACCGTCGCGGACCTCCGCGGGCAGTACCGGAACTTCCCGCCCCAGGAGGGCGCGACCGTGCGGGTGGTGCTGGAAACCGACCGCACGTTCCCGGAACTGCTGGTCGACCGGCTCTGCAGCGCCGCACCCGCGCGGCGCGTCGCGTGAGCGGAGGAGGTGCGATGTCGCGCGAGGTGGACCTCGTCGTGGTCGGGTCCCTGAACATCGACCTCACCGCGGGCGTGCAACGGCACCCGCTGCCCGGCGAAACGGTGCAGGCGACCGCCTTGACCACCAGCGCGGGCGGCAAGGGCGCGAACCAGGCGGTGGCCGCGGCGCGGCTCGGCGCCCGGACCGCGTTGGTCGGCCGCGTCGGCGCGGACGCGCACGGCGACACCCTGCTGGCCGCGCTGCGGGCCGACGGCGTCGACACCGCGCACACCCGCCGCGACCGGTCGGCGGCCACCGGAACCGCGCTGATCAGCGTCGCCGCCACCGGCGAGAACAGCATCATCGTGTCCGCGGCCGCCAACGCGCAGCTGTGCCCGGCCGACATCACCGCTGCCCAGCCGCTGATCGCGTCCGCGCGGGTGGTCTCGGTCGTCCTGGAGATCCCGGTGGCGACCGCAGCCGCGACCGCCCGCGCGGCGCGAGCCGCCGGAACCCGCTTGGTGCTGAACCTCTCCCCCGTGGTCGACCTGCCCGCCGAGGTGCTCTCGGCCGCCGACCCGCTGATCGTCAACGAGCACGAGGCGCGGGAAATCCTGCAACGCAACGGTTTTCCGGTACCTGACGAGGACATCGCGCACGCGTCGGCCCTCCTGCAGCTCGGAGTGCGATCGGCCGTGGTCACCTTCGGCCCGCGCGGTGCGGCCGTCGCAGAACCCGACCGCGCCGAGCACGTTCCCGGAGTACCGGCCGACGCGGTCGACACCACGGGAGCCGGAGATGCCTTCGCCGCCACCGTGGCCTGGCGCCTCAGCCAAGGCGACCCGCTCCCCACCGCCGCCCGCTGGGCCACCCTCGTCGGAGCCTGCAGCGTCCAGCAACCCGGCGCACAACCGTCGTACCCGAAGCTCGACCGCGTCCTCAGCACCGCCGAAGCAGCTCCGCCCAGGTGAGGCCCACCCGTGCGACGTTTAGCCAGGTCGAAACCGCGAAGGGCTCCTTCAGCACCGACGAGCTGAAAACCCTGCTGGACTTCTACGAAGTCACCGAGGACGAGCGTCAGACGGTCCTGGAACTCGGCGCCCAAGCCCGCAAACGCCAACGCGGCCGGACCTACACCGACCAGCTGCCGCGTTCGTTCGAACGCCTCGCAGACCTCCAAGCCGACGCCAAGGCCATCGGCTTCTACGACACCGGCATCATCCCCGGGCTGGCGCAGACGCACGACTACGTGCGTGCCCTCATGAAGGCAGGAGACGGCGTCTGGTGGGACCACGATCCAGAAGAGGTCGAGCGTCGAATCGCATACCGGTTGGACCAGCAGAAGCGAGTTCTGGAGTCGGACGTACCCAAAGAGGTCGTCTTCGTGCTCACCGAGACCGCGCTGCAGCAAGTCGTGGGAAGCCTTTCCGTTCTGCGCGGGCAGATCTTGCATCTGTTGCAGCTCAGCGAACGTCCGAGCGTAGTCGTACAGGTGATGGCCAGCAGCGCCCCGGACAATCCGCTGCTCGGTGGCGGGCTGATCACGCTCGATTTCGGTGAAGCTGCACCGAAGATCGCGTTCAGCGCTTCACATGGCCCAGCGACCTATCACGATCAAGAAGAGGACACTGGCCCCATGTTCCGCGCGTTCGATCGAGTGCGGAAGTTGGCGCTGTCACCGAAGAAGACGAGCAACCTTCTCCTGACCAGACTGAGGGACATGCAGCGATGAGCTACGACACCGGATGGTTCAAGAGCACCAAGAGCTCGGCGTCCAGCAACGCCTGCGTCGAGGTCCGATTAACCGACCAAGCCGTCACCGTGCGGGACTCCAAGGCCCCCGACGACGGACACGTCCAGATCAGTCACAGCGCTTGGCGAAAGTTCCTGACCAGCCTCCGCTGAAAGGCCTCAAACGATGAGCTATGACGCCGGATGGTTCAAGAGCAGCCGCAGTTCAGCTGCAAGCAACACGTGCGTCGAGGTTCGATTAACCGACCGCACCGTTGCCGTCCGCGACTCCAAATCCCCCAACGACGGGCAGATCCAGGTCAGCCACGCCGTCTGGCGCGACTTCCTCGCCAGTCTCCGCTGAACGCACGGAGGGCACCTCCGGCGATCTGCTCGCCTGAGGTGCCCTCCGCTGTCAGGACTACTGGCCGCAGGCCGCCAGGACCAGCTCGCGGACCCGCTTCGCGTCGGCCTGGCCCTTGGTGGCCTTCATGACCGCGCCGACGATCGCGCCCGCCGCCTGGACCTTGCCGCCGCGGATCTTGTCCGCCACGTCCGGCTGGGCCGCCAGCGCTTCGTCGATCGCCTTCTGCAGGGCGGAGTCGTCGGAGACGACCTCCAGGCCGCGGGCCGCCACCACGTCGTCCGGCTCGCCCTCACCGGCGAGAACCCCGTCGACCACCTGGCGGGCCAGCTTGTTGGTCAGCTTGCCCTCGGCGACCAGGGCGATCACCCGCGCCACCTGCTTCGGGGAGATGTCCAGGTCGGCCAGCTCCACACCGCGGGTGTTGGCCTGCTGCGCGAGGTAGGAGACCCACCAGGAGCGGGCGTCGCCCGGCTGCGCACCGGCTTCCACCGTCTCGGCGATCAGCTCCAGCGCCCCGGCGTTGACCAGGTCGCGCAGCTCCTCGTCGGACAGGCCCCACTGCTCCTTGGCGCGCTTGCGGCGCTCCCACGGCAGCTCAGGCAGGGTCTTGGACAGCTCCTCGACCCACTCGCGGGACGGCGCGATCGGCACCAGGTCCGGCTCCGGGAAGTACCGGTAGTCCTCGGAGGTCTCCTTGCGGCGGCCCGCCGACGTGGTGCCGGTGGACTCGTCGAAGTGCCGGGTCTCCTGCAGGATCGAGCCGCCGGAGGCCAGCACCGCCGCGTGCCGCTGCATCTCGAAGCGCACCGCGCGCTCCACGCTGCGCAGCGAGTTGACGTTCTTCGTCTCGGTGCGGGTGCCGAACTCCGCCGAGCCCTTCGGCATCAGCGACACGTTCGCGTCGCAGCGCAGCGAGCCCTGGTCCATCCGCACGTCGGAGACGTCCAGCGCGCGCAGCAGGTCCCGCAGCGCGGTGACGTAGGCGCGGGCGACCTCGGGGGCGCGCTCACCGGCGCCGACGATCGGCTTGGTGACGATCTCGATCAGCGGCACACCGGCGCGGTTGTAGTCCAGCAGCGAGTGGTCCGCGCCGTGGATGCGACCGGTGCTGCCGCCCACGTGCAGCGACTTGCCGGTGTCCTCCTCCATGTGCGCGCGCTCGATCTCGACCCGGAACGTCTCGCCGTCGTCCAGCACCACGTCCAGGTAGCCGTCGTGCACGATCGGCTCGTCGTACTGCGAGGTCTGGAAGTTCTTCGGCATGTCCGGGTAGAAGTAGTTCTTCCGGGCGAACCGGCACCACTCCGCGACCTGGCAGTTCAGCGCCAGGCCGATCCGGATCGCGGCCTCCACGGCCTTGCCGTTGACCACCGGCAGCGCACCCGGCAGGCCCAGGCACACCGGGCACACCTGGGTGTTGGGCTCCGCGCCGAAGGCGTTGGCGCAGCCGCAGAACATCTTCGTCTTCGTGGACAGCTCGACGTGCACCTCGAGGCCGAGCACCGGGTCGAACCGGGCCAGGACCTCGTCGTAGTCCATGATCTCGGCGACGGCGGTCACTTCTCGTCCTCCTCGCCCTTGCGCAGCGCGCGCACGGCCAGCGCGGTGCCGGTGATCAGCCCGGCTGCGGTGATGATCGCGTCCGCCAGCTCCAGCTTGTCCTTCTTCTCCCGCGCCGCGCGGATGCTCGCCCGCAGGCCGAAAGCCGCGGACAGCACCGAGGCCAGCTGGAACGCCGCCTTCAACTTCGGGTTCATACCGCCACCTCCAGCTCGGGCACGCGGAGCGCACCGCGCGCGGTCTCGTACGCGGCCCCGACCCGGTAGAGCCGGTCGTCGGCCATCGCCGGGGCCATGATCTGCAGCCCGACCGGCAGGCCGTCCTCATCGGACAGTCCGCAGGGGACGCTCATCGCGGCGTTGCCGGCCAGGTTCGACGGGATCGTGCACAGGTCGGCGAGGTACATCGCCATCGGGTCGTCGACCCGTTCGCCGATCTCGAACGCGGTGGTCGGGGTGGTCGGCGAGACCAGCACGTCGACCTGCTCGAACGCGGCGGCGAAGTCGCGGGTGATCAGCGTCCGCACCTTCTGCGCCTGCCCGTAGTAGGCGTCGTAGTAGCCCGAGGACAGCGCGTAGGTGCCGAGCATGATGCGCCGCTTGACCTCCGGGCCGAACCCGGCCTCGCGGGTCAGCGACATGACCTCCTCGGCGCTGCGCGCACCGTCGTCGCCGACGCGCAGGCCGTAGCGCATCGCGTCGAAGCGGGCCAGGTTCGAGGAGCACTCGCTCGGCGCGATCAGGTAGTACGCGGGCAGCGCGTAGGTGAAGTGCGGGCAGGAAACCTCGACGACCTCCGCGCCCAGCGCGGCCAGCTGCTGCACCGCGGCGTCGAACGCGCGCTGCACGCCCGGCTGGTAGCCGTCGCCGGAGAGCTCGCGCACCACGCCGACGCGCACGCCCTTGAGGTCACCGGAGGCGCCCTCGCGAGCAGCGGCGACGACCGGCGGCACCGGCTGGTCGATCGAGGTCGAGTCCAGCGGGTCGTGCCCGCCGATGACCTCGTGCAGCAGCGCGGCGTCCAGCACCGTGCGGGCGCACGGCCCCGGCTGGTCCAGCGACGAGGAGAACGCGACCAGGCCGTAGCGGGACACCCCGCCGTAGGTCGGCTTCACGCCGACCGTGCCGGTCACCGCGCCCGGCTGGCGGATGGAGCCGCCGGTGTCGGTGCCGATGGCCAGCGGCGCCTCGAACGCGGCCAGCGACGCCGACGAACCGCCACCGGAACCACCCGGGATGCGGTTGAGGTCCCACGGGTTGCGGGTCGGGCCGTAGGCGGAGTTCTCGGTCGACGAGCCCATCGCGAACTCGTCCATGTTCGTCTTGCCGAGGATGACCACGCCCGCCTCGCGCAGCCGCTTGGTCACGGTCGCGTCGTACGGCGGGACCCAGCCCTCCAGCATCTTGGAGCCGCAGGTGGTGGGCATGTCGGTGGTGGTGAAGACGTCCTTGAGCGCCAGCGGGACCCCGGCCAGCGGCGAAGCGGCCTCGCCCGCGGCGCGGTCCTCGTCGGCGCGGCGGGCCGCGGCCAGCGCGCCCTCGGTGTCCACGTGCAGGAACGCGTGCACGACCGAGTCCACGGCCGCGATCCGGTCCAAGTGGGCCTGCGTCACCTCGACCGACGAGACCTCACCCGCCTCCAGCTTCGCGGCGAGCTCGGACGCGGTCAGCCCGGTCAGGCTGCCGCCAGATGCGGTCGTCATCAGGCCTCCTCGGTGAGAATCCGCGGCACGCGGAACCGGTCCTCTTCAGCGGCGGGCGCGGCAGCGAGCGCCTGCTCGCGCGTCAAGCCCGGCCGCACCTCGTCCTCGCGGAAGACGTTGGTCACCGGCACGGCGTGGGAAGTCGGCGGGATGTCGTCCGCAGCGACCTCGCCCACCTTGGCCACCGCATCGAGGATCTGGTCCAGCTGGCCGGCGAAGGTGTCGAGCTCGGCCTCGGTGACGGCCAGCCGCGCCAGGCCGGCGAGGTGCGCGACCTCGTCGCGGGAGATCTTGGACACTGCGAAGGCTCCCTGGTCATGTCCGGTTTCACGGGTACCGCCCAGTCTATTGACGAGGCGGCCAGGAACATTCCTGGGGTTGCGTGCCTGCGCGCAACTGCGCGCAGGACCGTGCGCCCGGGAACCTTCGAAAGCCGTCGATCGTTTCACTGCGTGGACGGCGGTGGCACCGGGAGCTACCGGGATCTGCCACAATTTCAGGGCCAGTTCCTCGTGCGAGGAGCCGCTGGAGTGCGGCCTCGTGCGCCTGGAGCAGCGCGACCGGCGAGGTGTCGCGCACGAAACTGGAGGCTTGAGTCCGGTGTCCTTCCTCATCCGGGTGCAGATTCCGGACCGGCCGGGCAACCTCGGCTCGGTGGCGAGCGCGCTCGGCGAGATCGGTGCCGACATCCTCAGCGTCGACGTCGTCGAGCGGGCGGGCGGCGTGGCGATCGACGACCTGGTGGTGGAGCTGCCCTCCGGGCGCCTGCCGGACGTGCTGATCACCGCGGCCGAATCCGTCGAAGGCGTCACCGTCGACGCGGTCCGCCCCTACGCGGGCGTGCTGGACACCCACCGCGAGCTCGAGCTGGTCGAGGAGATCGCCGCCGAGCCCGGTCGCGGCCTGCAGATCTTCGCCGAAGGCGTCCCCAAGATCATCCGCTCCGGGTGGGCGATCGTCTTCGGCCACCGCTCCGGCGGCGCGGAGCAGCTGGCGGCGAGCACCTCCGCCCCGCAGGAGGGCTACCTGGAGCTGCCGTGGCTGCCGCTGCCGCGCGCCACGATCCTCGACGGCGACGACACCTGGGTCCCGGAGACCTGGCAGGAGCTGGGCACCGAGCTGGCGGCCACCCCCATCGGCAAGCCGGACCGGGTCCTGCTGGCGGGCCGTCCGGGCGGCCCGATGTTCCGCGCCGCGGAACTCGCCCGCCTCGCCCACCTCGCAGGCATCGTCTCCGTCGTCCTCGACGGCTGATTCCGATCGAATCCGGCGCCCTCCACGGCATCCCCCGGCATGTCGGACCCCGACACGCCCGGGCGCGGGGGAACTTCCGCGATTTCAATGGAAATCAGAGGTCCGATTTCCATTGAACTTGTTCATGGACCGCAGCCGCGAAGGGCGAACTGCACCGATCGGCAGGTGCCGCATGCGCCGCCAGGCGCATAACCCACCCTCGCAACTCGCACCGCCGCGGGTTCACGGTGCCCACCCCTCCGGGGTTCCTTCCGGCGAGGACGGCCCTGACGCCGTGTATCGGGTCATGCACAAGCCAGGGCACCCGGAGTCCAGGCGGGCGCTGAGGTTCCGCCACCGGCACCGCCACGCAGAACGAGGTTGGAAAAACCTCACTGAAATCGCACTCCACCGACCCCGACGGCCCGACCGCAGTTCCACCTGAAACTGCGGTCACCCGAGCCGAACGGACCGGTTCGGGGCGGGCTCACAGGTCCAGGGCGAAGGCCAGGAGGTGGACGTCCGGGGCCGGGGTCCAGTCGCGGTCCGGGCAGCGTTCGAAGCCCAGGTTCCGGTAGAGGCGCTGGGCCGTCTCCGAGGTGTCCTTCACGCAGAGCACCACGCGCTTCAGGTCCTGCTCGCGGGCCCGGTCGATCACCGCTCGCACCAGCGCTCGGCCGACGCCGTTGCCCATCGCTTCCGGCGCCACCGCGAGCATGCGGAACTCCAGCTCACCGGGCTGCGAGATCTCGGCGTAGGCGGTGCCGGGCTGGACCACGGTGACCGTGCCGACCGGCTTGTCGCCGACGAGGGCGACCAGCAGCTCGGCACGCTCCGCGCGGTCGGCCGCGTCGCGCAGCACCGAGGCGTAGTCGACGTCGGCGGGCATGCTGCCCGCCTCGGTGTAGGCGCGGACTGCGATCTCGCCGATCGCCTCGTACTCGGCCGACCGGGCCACCCGAACTGTCGTCATGCCGCCGATCCTGCCAATGCGCACCGACAGCGGCCGGGTCACTCCTCGGCGGGCAGCGCGACCTCCGCCGCCGCCTCCGGGCCGTCGTCGAGCAACACGCGGAAGCCGTCCTCGTCGAGCACCGGCACCTTGAGCTGCATCGCCTTGTCGTACTTCGAGCCCGGCGAGTCGCCGACCACCACGAACGCCGTCTTCTTCGACACCGATCCGGCCGCGCGCCCGCCACGGGCCATGATCAGCTCCTTGGCCTCGTCCCGGGAGAAGGTCTGCAGGGTGCCGGTGACCACGATCGACAGGCCTTCGAGGGTGCGCGGGATCGACTCGTCGCGCTCGTCGGCCATCCGCACCCCGGCGGCCCGCCACTTGCGCACGATCTCCTGGTGCCAGTCCACCGCGAACCACTCGCGCACCGCGGTGGCGATGGTCGGGCCGACCCCGTCGGCGGCGGCCAGCTCCTCCTCGGAGGCCGCCTCGATCCGGTCCAGCGACCCGAACTCGCGGGCCAGCGCCTGCGCCGCGGTCGGGCCGACGTGCCGGATGGACAGCCCCACCAGCACCCGCCACAGCGGCTTCTCCTTGGCCGTCTCCAGGTTGGCCAGCAGCTTGGCGCCGTTGGCCGAGAGGTTGCCCTCCTTGGTGGTGAACAGCGGCGTCTTGAGCAGCTTCGGCTCGTCGAGGTCGAACAGGTCGCCCTCGTCGTCGATCACGCCCGCGGCCAGCAGCGCGCCCGCGGCCTCGTAGCCGAGCGCGTCGATGTCCAGCACCTTGCGGCTGGCCAGGTAGAACAGCCGCTCGCGCTGCTGCCCGGGGCAGCCCTGGGCGTTCGGGCAGCGCAGGTCGACGTCGCCCTCCTTCTGCTGCGCCAGCGGCCACCCGCACTCCGGGCAGGTCGCGGGCATCACGAACTCGTGCTCGTCACCGGTGCGCACGTCGACCACCGGGCCGAGCACCTCGGGGATCACGTCACCGGCCTTGCGGATGACCACCCGGTCGCCGATCAGCACGCCCTTGCGGCGCACCTCGTCGGCGTTGTGCAGGGTCGCCATCGACACCGTGGACCCGGCGACCTTGACCGGCTCCATCACCGCGAACGGCGTGACCCGCCCGGTGCGGCCCACGTTGACCTGGATGTCCAGCAGCTTCGTGGTGGCCTGCTCCGGCGGGTACTTGTAGGCGATGGCCCAGCGCGGGGCGCGGGAGGTGGCGCCGAGGCGGCGCTGCAGCGGCACCTCGTCGACCTTGATCACGATGCCGTCGATCTCGTGCTCGGCGGAGTCGCGGTGCTTGCCCCAGTGCTCGATGTGCTTGGTCAGCTCATCCACAGTGGACAGCACGACGGTGTGCCGGGACACCGGCAGCCCCCACGCCTTGAGCGCCGCGTAGGACTCGGACTGCCGCTGCGGCTCGAAGCCCTCGCGCTTGCCCAGGCCGTGGCAGATCATCCGCAGCGGGCGGGTCCGGGTGATCCGCGGGTCCTTCTGCCGCAGCGAGCCCGCGGCGGCGTTGCGCGGGTTGGCGAACGGCGGCTTGCCCGCCTCCACCAGCCCGGCGTTGAGCTCGGCGAACTCGTCGACGCGGAAGAACACCTCGCCGCGCACCTCGACCAGCGCGGGCACCGGGTACTCGTCGGTGCCGGTGAGCTGCTCGGGCACGTCGGCCATGGTGCGCACGTTGAGCGTGACGTCCTCGCCGGTGCGGCCGTCACCGCGGGTCAGCGCCCGCTCCAGCCGCCCGTCCCGGTACAGCAGGTTGATCGCCAGGCCGTCGATCTTCAGCTCGCACAGGTAGTGCGCGTCGCCGCCGACCTCGCGCTCCACCCGCTCGACCCAGGCCTGCAGCTCCTCGGTGCTGAACGCGTTGTCCAGGCTCAGCATCCGCTCGAGGTGCGCGACCGGGGTGAACTCGGTGGAGAAGGTGCCGCCGACGACCTGCGTCGGCGAGTCGGGTGCCTGCAAGGCCGGGTGCTCGGCCTCCAGCCGCTGCAGCTGGGCGAACAGCTCGTCGAACTCGCCGTCGGAGATGGTCGGCGAGTCGAGCACGTAGTAGCGGAACTGGTGGCCGCGGACCTCCTCGGCGAGCTCCGCGTAGCGCTCGCGCACGTCGGCGGGCACGTCCTCGACGCCCTCGGCCGCCCGGTCGGCGGCGGGGTCGGTCGGCACGGTCTCCTCAGCGCCGTTGTCCGGGTTGCGGTCGTCCACGTCCTTGCTGGTCACGCCCCGAGACTAGCGAGCGGCCCCGACAACGGCACGCAGCGGCTCGCCGGGCCCGGACTCCTCCCGGCGTCACAGTTTCAACTGAAACTGCGGCCGTCGGCCACGGTGACCCACAGTTTCAACTGAAACTGCGGACCGGACGACCGGCCCGGCCGTCCGCTGCCAGCGGGGTCAGGATTCCGGGGAGGCGGTGCGGTCCAGGTCGCGGACCAGTTCGCGGAGCTCCAGCAGGCCGATCGCGCCCTCCGGTTCCCGCTCCGCGGTCTCCACCCGGCCCAGCCGGTCGGCCGCCAGGCGCTCGCCGAGGGTCGCGTCCAGGGGCAGGAAGGTCAGCGCCCGGCGCGCCTTGTCCTCCAGGTCCTGGAACCCGGGGTGGTAGACGGCCACGTCGACCACGCCTTCGGCCTCGTCGACCTGCGCGGCCACCCGCACCTCGCCCAGCGGGTACTTCTCGCCGCGCAGGTTCACCGTGACCTCGGTCGGGTCCGGCACCGGCGGCACCGAGTCGTGGTACTCCCACAGCGTGTCCTGCTCCGGCGCCGCCGCGATCCAGGCGTCGGTGTAGGGCCGCAGCTCGGGGTCGGCCTGGCCGCTGAGCACCAGCGCGTACACCGCCTTCTCGCCGTGCTCGATGGCGAAGGTCAGGTTCGGGTGCACCGCAGCCACCATGTCGGCCACCAGGTTCTCGACGCGCTGCGGCTCGCTGTCGCCGAGCGCGGAGGCGAGCTCGGGCAGCAGGTCGTCCCAGCGCTGCCAGAACACCTCGGCGCGAGCAGCCGCCTCGGCGTGCACGTCGACCGGTTCGACGGCGTCTTCAGCGGCACGGCGGCGGAGGAACCTGAACATGCCCCCATTGTGCCGGTCGGGTCGCCCGGCTCGGGGCCGAACGGGCAGAGTCACCGGGCCGAACCCGCCGACCTGCACCGATCGGTCACGGAGCCAGTTCGGTCGCGACGATGCTCGCCAGCTCCCCGATCTCCACGCCGCGCACCTGCCGCGCCGCGCCCAGGACTCCGGCCAGCGCGGTCAGCGGGTCGCTGTGCGTCGCCAGGCGCACCGCCTCCGCTGCCCGCAGGTGCGCGCGGGTCTTGCTGCACGGGCGGCTGTGAACGCTCCGCCAGGACAGCTCCCGCACGGCGGCGGCGAGCTCGGCGTGGTCGACCGGGGATCCGGTGCTCAAGCAGCACGCGGTGCGGCGCAGCACCGGGTGGTCCACGCAGTCGGCGGTGACGATCACCTGCCGGGCGATGACCGCCGCGGCCCGCCGCAGCGGCCGCGCACCGGCCGAGCGCAGCGCCGAGATCAGCTCCGGCGGGTAACCGGCGACCTGCTCCAGCGGGTCGGCGACCGGGACCAGGTCGTCCGGCCACGGCGCGACGGGGAAGGTGCGCAGCCGCCCGGCCAGCCAGCCGGGGCTCGGCGGCAATCCGGTGATCCGCCCGGCCAGCGCCAGCATCAGCGCCACCGGATCGGCCTGCGACCAGGGCAGATCACCGCGCAGCTCCTCAAGCCCGTCGGGGTCGGTGCCCTCCCGGAACTCCGGCAGCACCGCCTCGAACGCGGTCCGCAGCTCGCCCTGCACGGCGTGCGAGAAGCGGGTCATCCCACCGCCGTCCCAGAACACCGAGACAGCGTCGGTCTCCGCGGCCCGCCGCAGCACTTCCGGCCGCTGCCCCTGCAGCCCGCTGTCCTCGATGACCAGCACCCAGTCGCCGAGCTGCTTGAGCGCGACCATCGGGTGCTTCTCCTGGTTGGCGAAGGCCTCCTCGCAGAACTCGTCGACGTCGAGCTCCCGCCCGAACCCGGCGACCGCCCCGAACGCCCCGGCCACCTGGTCGAGATCGCCACCGCGCACGAAAGTCAGGCACGCAGCTTCCTGGATGATGCTGCGCCGAACCCACCCGGCGCGCTCGATCTCGCTGACGCAGTAGCTGCCCACATCCCCCTTAATACCAGCGCACGAAGGCCCTCACCGGCGAATCGGAAAAAGACCCGCCCCGACGACGGCCGGATCGGCACCGGAAGTCCACAGAGGACTCACCCGGTGGCACCACCTGCGCCACTCGGACCAAGCCGATCGTCGATCCCCGCGCCGGATCGACTACTGCTCGGCTTCGTCGGCGAAGAGCTTGGCCAGGTCGTTGGTGAGGCTGATCGCTCGGCGGGACCAGGCCGGGGTTGCTCCGGCGAGGCCGCAGGTCGGGGTTGGGACGCTTCGCTCGGCGAGGGCCTTTCGGGCGAAGCCGAGGCGGGAGGCCAGGTCGAACGCCGGTTGCGCGAGGGTGCGCAGGGTCGCGTTCGCCGGTTCGGTGCTGGGGACCAGGCCGAGGAACAGCGTGGTGCCCTCCTCCCACGCTTCGCCGAGTTCGTCGGCGAAAGCACCGGAGACGTCGCCGAGTCCGGAGGCGTCCAGCGCGATCGCGCCCGCACCCGCGCGACGCAGCAGCGCGACCGGGGGTCGCCGGGCGCAGCAGTGCACGATCACCGGCGAATCCGTTGCCGCCGCGAGCTTTTCGATCACCTCGGCGAGCAGGCGCTGGGCGTCGGGTTCCGGGACTGCGGGAACCTTGCCGTAGCCGGACGGCGTGGGCAGGGCACCCGCGAGCACCGCGGGCAGCGACGGTTCGTCCAGCTGCACCACCACGCGGGAACCGGTGCGGCTGGCCACCTGCGCCACGTGCTCGCGCAGGCCTTCGGTCAGCGACTCCGCGAAGTCGCGCAGCGCGCCGTGGTCGGTGAGCACCCGGTGACCTCGGTGCAGCTCGATGCCCGCTGCGAGCGTCCACGGGCCTGCTGCCTGCACCTTCACCGCGCGGGGCGTGCCCTTCTCCGCGACCGCCTGCTCCAGCGCGTCCATGTCCCAGCGCAGCAGGTCGACGGCGCGCTGCTGGTCCCGGCCGGGCCGACCGGCGACCCGGTAGCCGGAGGGCACGACCTCGACGGCCAGGTCCACCAGCAGGCCCGCGGTGCGGCCCAGGACGTCGGCGCCGACGCCGCGGCCCGGCAGCTCCGGGAACGGCGCCAGGTCGGGCAGCTCCCCGACCACGGTGCGCGCGGTCTCCACCGGATCCGTGCCGGGCATCGACCCGATGGCGGTGGCGATCCCCGGACCCCAAGGTGCGTCAGTCACCCCGCCATTATCGACAGCCCGCGCCCGCCCGCCCGACCGGGCGGCGCGCTGGAGCGGCGAGGCCCCGGATCGCGGCGATTTCGCTCTCCCGGGCGCCGTTTTTCCTGGTGGTGGCCAGTGGAGACGGAGCCTCAGCCGGCGAGCTGGTCCCGGAGGACCCTCTTCAGGAGCTTGCCGGAGCTGTTCCGCGGCAGGTCGTCGAGGAAGTGGATCTCCTTGGGCACCTTGAACCCGGCCAGCCGCCCGCGGGCGTGCTCGAGCAGCTCCGCCTCGGTCACCTCGCCCTTGGCCACCACGACCGCCGCGATCCGCTCGATCCACTTCGGATCGGGCACCGCGACCACCGCCACCTCGGCCACCGCCGGGTGCCCGTAGAGCGCGTCCTCCACCTCGCGGGAGGCCACCAGCACCCCGCCGGTGTTGATCACGTCCTTGATCCGGTCCACCACGAAGACGTACCCGTCCTCGTCGCGGCGCACCAGGTCACCGGAGTGGAACCAGCCGCCGCGGAACGCCTCGGCGGTCTCCTCGGGCTTGTCCCAGTACCCGGTGCACAGCTGCGGCGACCGGTAGACGATCTCGCCGGACTCCCCCGGCGCGACCTCCTCGCCCCGCTCGTCGACGACCTTCGCCTCCACGAACAGCACCGGCCGACCGGCCGAGTCCGGCCGCTCGTCGTGCTCCTCCGGCCTCAGCACGGTGGCCAGCGGCGCGATCTCGGACTGCCCGAAGCAGTTGTAGAAGCCGAGTTCCGGCAGCTGCTCCCGCAACCGCTGCAGCACCGGGCCGGGCATGATCGAGGCGCCGTAGTAGGCCTTGCGCAGCGATTTGAGGTCCCGCTCGGGGAAGTCGGCGTGGTTGGCCAGCGCCACCCAGACCGTCGGCGCGGCGAAGAACGAGCTGATCCGCTCGTCCTGGATCCGCCGCAGGATGTCGCCCGGTTCCGGCACCTCCACCAGCCGGTTGGTGGAGCCGATCATCAGGTTCGGCAGCAGGAACACGTGCATCTGCGCGGAGTGGTACAGCGGCATCACGTGCAGCGGCCGGTCGTCCTCGGCGAAGTCCAGCGCGGCCAGGCAGGACAGGTACTCGTGCAGCAGCGCGCGGTGGGTCATCATCGCGCCCTTGGGCAGCGACGTCGTGCCCGAGGTGTAGAGCAGCTGCACCAGGTCGTCGTCGGAGACGTCCACGTCGAGCTCTGGGACGGGACCTGCACCGCACTGCGCGAGCAGCGACTTCTCGTCGTCGCGCAGCGGGATCACGCGCTCCACCCCGGTGTCGGCGCGGACCTCGTCGAGCTTGCCCGTCAGCGCCGGGTCCACCAGCGCGATGCTGCTGCCCGACTGCGCCAGCAGGTAGGAGAGCTCACCGGAGGTCAGGTTGTAGTTGATCGGCACGTGCACCAGGCCCGCCCGCGCGCAGGCGAGGAACCCGATCAGGTAGGCGTCGGAGTTCTTGCCGTAGGCCGCGATCCGGTCGCCCTTGCTCGCGCCCGCGGCCAGCAGCAGCCCTGCGGCGCGGGTGACCGCGTCGTCGAGCTCGGCGTAGGTCCACTCCGCCTCCCGCCCGGCGCTGTCGACGAACCGCAGCGCGACTCGATCCGGGACCCGTGCGGCGCTGCGGCGCAGGACGTCGGCAACGGTGCTGGCGCGAAGATCGGACATGGGACCTCCATTCGGCGCAGGTGATCCCAGACACTAACCGCGCGACGCGCCCGCTTTCCAGAACTCGCGCAGCGCCGCGTTGACGACGTCGGGGCGCTGGCTGTGCGGCCAGTGCGAAGCACCGGCAACCCGAAGCAGCTCCGCGCCGATGCGCTCCGCGCTGACCCGCGCGCACTCCATGATCGGTTCGCCGCCGTGCTCCCGGTACGCCTGCGGTGCGTCCTCCCAGGTACCGGTGATCACCAGCTTCGGGAACGCGCCGAGCCGGTCGAGCGGGATCTGCGCCTCCCAGGCCGGGAACTCGTTCAGCGCGGTCCGCGTGGCGCGCGCCAGTTCCGGGGTCGGCTCGGGGGCTTCGAAGCCGACCGACTCGAAGTTGAGGCGCACCAGATCGGCGTCCGAGAGGTCCGGCGGCACCGACGCGACGGCCGCCCGGTTGCGCTCCAAAGCCGCGGCGACCAGCGGCGCATCGGCAGCGATCTGGAAGCACGCGGGCTCGATCAACGTCAACGACCGCACCGACCCAGGGGCACGCGTGGCCGCGAGCAGGGCGACCACGCCTCCCGAGGAGTGCCCGACCAGGTGCGCGCCGCCGTCGAGCAGCTCGGCGATGTCCTCGGCGTCCTGCGCGTAGTCGCTGCGCTCGACGTCCGGGCTGCCCCCGTAACCGCGCCGGTCCGGGAGCACGAGCCGGAAGTCCTCGGCGAGCGGGAGCTGCGCGCCGAAGCCGAACGCGTCGTGCGTCGCCCAGGAACCCGAGCCGTGCACGAACACCGCGCGCTCGCCGTTCCCCCGCTCTGTCACGTGAATCACGCGGTGATCATGTCGCCACCGAGCACGACGCGGCAAGCTCAGCTGCGCAAAACCCGCCAGCACCACCTCGACGTCGTCGACCAGCGGCTGCACGATGCCGTGCACCAGCTCCGCCTTCGACGGGTAGTACAGCACGGCTTTGGTGATGCCGAGCTGCTCGGCGACCTCGCGGACCTCCGCGCTCGGCGCTGAACCAGAAAATCGCCACCGACGGGGCGAAAACCCTCATCTTCATCCCTGTCCAAGTGCATCGGCAGGGCGGACAAGGCCATCAGCCCGCAGCAGTCCCTCAGCGGGTGGCGGAGATGATGCCGCTGCCCAGGACCAGGTCGCCTTCGGCGTCCGGGCGGTAGAGGACGATCGCCTGGCCCGGGGCCACGCCGCGCAGCGGCTGGCGGAGCTGGACGCGGATGCCGTCGCCGTCGGCTTCGGCGACCGCTTCCGCGGTGCCGCCGTGCGCGCGGACCTGGATCACGCACTCCGTCGGGCCGGGCAGCGGCTGCTCGGAGGGCCAGATCGGGCGCTTGGCGTCGATCTCGGTCACCGACAGCCGCTCCGCCGACCCGACCTTGACCGTGCCGGACACCGGTTCCAGCGACAGCACGTAGCGCGGCCGACCGTCCGCCGCCGGGGCGTCGATGCCGAGGCCCTTGCGCTGGCCGATGGTGAAGCCGTGCACGCCGGTGTGCTCGCCGAGCACCGCGCCGGTCTCGGCGTCGACCAGCTTGCCCGGCTGCTGGCCGAGCTTGTTCTCCAGGAACTTCTTGGTGTCGCCGTCCGGGATGAAGCAGATGTCGTGGCTGTCCGGCTTCTCGGCCACCGCCAGGTCGCGCTCGGCCGCCTCCACCCGCACCTCGGACTTCAGCGAGTCGCCGAGCGGGAACATCGAGTGCCGCAGCTGCTCGGCGGTCAGCGAGGCCAGCACGTAGGACTGGTCCTTGCCCCCGTCGCGGCTGCGCCGCAGCTCCGGCACGCCGTCCACGACGGACAGCCGGGCGTAGTGGCCGGTGCAGACCGCGTCGAAGCCCAGCGCCATCGCCTTGTCCAGCAGCGCCTCGAACTTGATCTTCTCGTTGCAGGTCAGGCACGGGTTCGGGGTGCGGCCCGCGGCGTACTCGCCGACGAAGGTCTCGATGACCTCCTCGGTGAACCGCTCCGCGAAGTCCCACACGTAGAACGGGATGCCCAGCAGGTCGGCGGCGCGGCGCGCGTCGCGGGAGTCCTCGATGGTGCAGCACCCGCGGGCACCGGTGCGCAGCGTGCCGGGCTTGGCCGACAGCGCCAGGTGCACGCCGACGACGTCGTGCCCGGCTTCCACCGCTCGCGCCGCGGCGACCGCGGAGTCCACCCCGCCGCTCATGGCTGCCAGTACTCGCACGCCTCACACCTCCGTGGCGGTGGCAGTCCGCCCCGCCGAAGATCGGCGCAACCCGGCCAGACCGGCGCTACGCGCTCGTTGCACCACCGGCCCGATGGCCTCGGTGAGTGCCTGTACATCGGCCGCCGTCGAGGTGTGCCCCAGGGAGAAGCGCAGCGAGCCCCGCGCGGCCTTCGGGTCCGCCCCCATCGCCAGCAGCACGTGGCTGGGCTCGGAGACCCCGGCGGTGCACGCCGACCCGGTGGAGCACTCGATGCCCTTGGCGTCCAGCAGCATCAGCAGGCTGTCGCCCTCGCAGCCGGGGAAGGTGAAGTGCGCGTTGCCGGGCAGCCGCGACGGCCCGCCGCCGACGGTGCCGTCCCCGGGGTCGCCGTTGAGCACCACGTCCGGGACCACGCCGCGCACACCGCGGATCAGGTCGTCGCGCAGCTTCGCCAGCTGCGGCGCGTGCGCCTCGCGGGCGTCGACGGCCTCCCGCACCGCAGCGGCCAGCCCCAGCACACCGGGGGTGTCGAGCGTGCCGGAACGCACTTCGCGCTCCTGGCCGCCGCCGTGCAGCACCGGTGTGCACTTGACGTCCCGGCCCAGCAGCAGCACGCCCACGCCGTACGGACCGCCGACCTTGTGCCCGGTCATGGTCAGCGCGGACACGCCCGAGGCCGCGAAGTCCACCGGCAGGGTCTCGACGGCCTGCACCGCATCGGTGTGCAGCGGCACCCCGTGGCGCTCGGCGATGGCGGCCAGCTCCGCGACCGGGTTGACCGTGCCTACCTCGTTGTTCGCCCACATGACGGTGGCCAGCGCCACGTCGTCCGGGTTCTCGGCCAGCGCCGCCTCGAACACCTCCGGGCGCACCCGGCCGTGCTCGTCGGCGCTCAGCCAGGTGATCTCGGCGCCCTCGTGCTCGGCGAGCCACTCGACGGCGTCGAGCACCGCGTGGTGCTCCACCATCGACGCGAGGATGCGGCGGCGCGCGGGGTCGGCGGCCCGGCGGGCCCAGAAGATCCCCTTGACCGCCAGGTTGTCGCTCTCGGTGCCGCCCGCGGTGAACAGCACCTCGGACGGCCGGGCGCCCAGCGCGTCCGCGATGTCCTCGCGCGACTCCTCAACCGCGCGCCGGGCCCGACGCCCCGAGGTGTGCAGCGACGAGGCGTTGCCGATCCGGGTCAACGCCTCGCTGAGCACTGCGACCGCCCCCGGTCGCATGGGCGTGGTGGCAGCGTGGTCGAGGTAAGTCATCGCCCGTCCAGGGTAATGCAGGCCGACCGCTGGTCAGGACGTCCGGTTGCGAGTCGCGCGCACCAGCGCCAACGCGGCCAGCCCGGCCGCCACCAGCAGCGCCAGGTCCAGCGGCGCGACGCCCGCGGTCGGGCTCGCCGGGGTGGCGAGCGCGGCGACCACCACGCCGCCCAGACCGACCAGCGCGGCCTGGCCGAGCATGTCCGAGATCTGCAGCGCGGCCGAGTTGAAGCCGCGCTCACCCGCCGCGGACAGCGCCAGCACCCGCACCGAGGTGCTGGTCACCCCGATGCCCATCCCGCACCCGGCGACGAACCAGCACGCGAAGACCAGCCAGTGCGGGCCCCACGCGGGCAGGCTCAGCGCGAGCCCGGCGATACCGACCCCGACCAGCGCGAACCCGGCCGCCACCACGCGCTCGCGCCGGAGCTCCCGCTGCCTGCTCTGCCACAGCGCCCCGGCGGTCCACCCGACCGAGCCCACCGTGAGCGGCACTCCCGCAGCCGTCGGCGAGTAGTGGTGCACCACGGTCAGCGCCAGGGGGACGAACGCCTGCGCGGTGAAGAACAGCCCGGAGAGCAGTCCCCGCGAGAGCACCATCACCGGGATCCCCGGCCTGGCGCGCAAGGTGCCCGCAGGCAGCAGCAGGCGCAGCGAGGGCACCAGCACCACAACCCCGACCAGACCGACGAGCAGCGACCCGACCGCCGGATCCTGCGCGGCCCAGTTCAGCGCCACAACGCCGCCCGCCGCACCCACCGCGGCCAGCGGCAACCCGGGCCGCGGCACCGGCGGGTCGTCCGAACGCGCGCCGAACCGCCGTGCCGCGGGCACCAGCATCACCGCGCCGATGCAGACCAGCGGGGCCAGCCCGAGGAAGACCCACCGCCAGCTCGCCTGCTCGGTCAGCACCCCCGACACCACCGGCCCGACCAGCGCGGGCACCACCCACGCCGAGGACAGCGCGCCGAACGCGGCCGGGCGGTGCTCCTCCGGGAAGACCCTGGCGATCATCACGTACAGCGCGACGATCAGCACCCCACCGGCCAGCCCCTGCAGCACGCGCGCCACCAGCAGGACCGGCATGGTCGGCGCGAAACCGGCGACCAGCAACCCGATCGCGAACGCGGGCAGCGCCAGCAGCAGCGGGACCGCCGGTCCGCGGCGGTCGGACTGGCGCCCGCCGATCACCGTCCCGATCGCGCTCGCGGCGAGGAAGACGGTGAACGGCCAGGAGTACCAGTGCTGCGCGTCGAGCTCGGCGACGATCGTGGGCAGCGCGGTGCCCAGTCCCATCGCCTCGAAGGCGACGAGGGTGATGACCAGGACCAGTCCGGCGGTGAAGGTGCGGCGTTCCGGGTTCCACAGAGCGCTTCGGGACGTCTCGGCAGTGGCCACCCGCCCAGCCTGCAACCTCCACCGCGCTGGAAGTCCAGCAGTCGCCGGAGAACGACCCCTTCAGAGCAGCGTCACGCGGCGAGCCGGTGGCTGGGCCGCTCGACCCGATGGCCGTGCGCCGCCCCGATGGCCGCCGCGATCGACTCCTGCGCGCGCCGGGCCAGCTCCCGGCGATCGCTGCCGCGCAGTTCGGGCAGCACGACCAGCTCGACCACCAGCCCCCGCGTGCGGGCGACGGTCAGCACCGAGCTGACCAGCGTCGTCTCCCCGAGGAAGGCCGCCGCCGTGGTGACCTGCCCGGTCCGGTCGCGGAACCGCAGCGCCACCGGCTGCATCCGCGCCCCGGCGTCGACCGCGGCCTGGAAGACCGCGGGCCGGAACGTCCCGATCGCCCGCCCGCACCAGGTGGTGCCCTCCGGGAAGGCGCCGATCACCGCACCGGCGCGCAGCTCGTCGGCGATGGTGCGCACCGAGTCGGGCAGCGCCGACAACCGCTCGCGGTCGATGTAGACGGTGCCGACCCGACCGGCCAGCGGCCCCAGCAGCGGCCACGACCCGACCTCCACCTTGGCCAGCATCCGCATCGGGCACAGCACCTGCAGCGCGACGATGTCCAGCCACGACACGTGGTTGCAGACCACCAGCGCACCGCCAGCGGGCATCCCGCCGTCGAGCACGATCCGGATGCCCAAGGCGCGCAACAACGTCCGGAACCACGCCACCAGCGCCTGCTGCCGCCACACCGTCCCGAGCACCGGCAGCGCGAGTGCCAGCACGCACCCGCCGATCAGCAGCGCGACGACTCCGCTGAGCCGGAGCGCCAGGTGCAGCAGGCCGACCTCGCCATCGCGGTCGCGCGGCGGCATGCACTGGTCGCCGCACGGCGAAACCGGCATCCACGGGTGGTTCATGCCGCCTCGCCCAGGAAGAACCGCAGGTAGCGCTGGTCCGCGCGGTCGAGGTCCAGCAGCACGAAGAAGTCGGCGACGTCGAAGTCCGGATCGTGCGCGGGCCGCCCGCACACCTGAGCCCCCAGCCGCAGGTACCCCTTGAGCAGCGGAGGGAGCTGCGCGCGGCCGGTCACGGCGAATGGCTCCCAAGGCCGGTGCGGGTGCACTCGGTACTCCTCGGGCGCGTAGTGCTTCGCCGACACCGCGTTCCACACGTGCGAAGCCAGCACGCCACCGTCGTCGAGCGGCACGGACGCGCAACCCGCGAGCATCCGGTGCCCGTGCAGCAGCATGTACCGCGCGATCCCCGTCCACACCAGGCCGATCACCGCCCCGTTGCGGTGGTCCGGGTGCACGCAGGAGCGCCCGGTCTCCACCAGCGAGGAGCGCAGCGGCGCCAGCGCGGACAGGTCGAACTCGGTTTCCGAATAGAGCATCCCGGCTTCCGCCGCCCGGTCCGGCGGCAGCATCCGGTAGGTCCCGACGACCTCCCCGGAGTTGTCCTCGCGGACCACGAGGTGGTCGCAGTGGTCGTCGAAGGAGTCCCGGTCGAGGCCGAACTCCCGACCGGTGACCGTGGCCCCCATCTCCTCGGCGAACACCTGGTACCGCAGGCGTTGCGCGGCGTGCACCTCGTCGGAGTCTCGGGCGACCAGCAGCGAGTAGTGGGCGTCGGCCGCCGCGCTCGGCGCGGCGCTGGCCAGCAGCTGCGTCTCGGACATGCCGCAGGTGTATCGCCGCGCGGCGAACGCCCAACACACCGGACGAGGGCACGGAGCAGGAACTTTCGGTGAACCCCTGGTGCAGGGCGAAACCGCTGCCCCGAACGGCCGGTTGCCGCGCAACCGGCCGACCGGCTCACCCGGGGAAGGCGGCGAGCGCCCGCTCCAGCACCGCGGCCGGGCTCGGCTGGGTCGCCATCTCCGCGCTCACCTCGCGCGCGGCATCGCCGAACGCGGGCTCGTCCAGCAGCTTCCGGACCGCCGAGCGCACCGTCTCGACGTCCACTGCTGTCGGATCGTGGGACAGCCCGACGCCCCGGTCCACGACCCGCTCGGCCGACATCGGGTTGTCCGCGAAGGCGGGCAGCACCAGCTGCGGCACGCCGTAGTGCAGCGCGGCCGCCGTGGTCCCCGACCCGCCGTGGTGGACCAGCAGCGAACTGGTCGGCAGGAACGCCGACAGCGGCAGGAAACCCACCGCCCGCACGTTGTCCGGCAGCGGCGCGACGTCGGCGAGGTCCGCCTCCCGCCCGGCCAGCACCACGTCCGCGTCGAACTCGCCGAGCGCCTCGACGACCACCGACAAGCTGCTCGTACCGGACATCACCGGCACCACGGTGCCGAGCGTGACGCCGATCCGCGGGCGCTCCTGCCGCTGCATCGCCCACCCCGGCACCGCCGAGCCGCCGTTGAACGGCACGAACCGCATCGGCCACCACGGCAGGCCGTCCACCGCGTCCGGCTCGTCGGCGACCAGCCCGCCCATGCTCGGCGGCCGCGGGTCGATCCGCGCGATCACCTCCGGTCGGCCGTCCGGGATGCCCAGCTGGGCCCGCAGCTCCAGGGACATCTCGGTGTCGTCGTAGAAGTTCCGCCCGATGCGGAAGCTCCCGTCCCGGGACGACCAGGACACCCGGTTGCCGACCTCCAGCACCGGCACCCCGAGCGCCACCGCGGTCAGCAGGCCGGTCGGGTGGTCGGTGGTGTGCACGACGAGATCCGCGCCGAACGCCCGCCCCGCCTCGATGGTGCCCTGCGTCATCGTGAGCGTGAACAGCGAGAACGGCCCGCCGTCCTGGGGCATCTTCGCGTACGCCCCGGTCAGGCCCCGCGCGGCGAGGAACCGCTCGAACTCGGGCGTCGGCTCCTGGGAGCCCGCGACGCGCATCAGCTCCTGCCACACGTCGTGGTCCGGCAGCACGTCGGCCACCGGCAGCCCGGCCCGCGCCCCGGCGTCGACCATCTCGCCGGTGGTGGCCAGCAGCACCTCGTGCCCGGCAGCCCTGGCCGCCCAGATCAGCGGCACGACCGGGAACGTCAGCCCGTAACCGGGCGCAGTGGTGAACAAGATCCGCACGTCCACCGAGCATGCCACCGCACAGCCCGCCCGCGCAGCCCAATTACCGGCGAGCATGGGAACCTTCCTGCCACACCGACCGCGCCTCGGGTCTCCGCACCGATCCGGCGGCGGCTAGATTCCGGGACATGCAGCGAACGACCGAGCGCGTAGACCTCTACACCGACGGCGCATGCAGCGGGAACCCCGGCCCGGGCGGCTGGGGCGTCGTGCTGCGCTACGGCGACCACGAGCGCGAGCTCTACGGCAAGGACGCCGCTACGACGAACAACAAGATGGAGCTCATGGCGGTGATCGAAGGCCTCGCCGCCCTGACCCGCCCGATGCCCGCGGTGCGCATCTACACCGACAGCACCTACGTGCTCAAAGGCATCACGGAGTGGATGCGCGGCTGGAAGCGCAACGGCTGGATGACGTCGGCCAAGAAGCCGGTCAAGAACGCCGATCTGTGGCAGCGCCTGGACGCCGAGTGCGCGCGCCACGGCGAAGTCCAGTGGGAGTGGGTGAAGGGCCACAACGGCCACCCCGAGAACGAGCGCGCCGACCGGCTAGCCTGCCGCGGCCGGGACGAGGCCCGGGAGGACTGAAGCGCGAAAAGGCGGGCCGCACCTCGGTGCGACCCGCCCTCACATGCTTCGCGCTCAGCTCTTGCGCTTGGTGATCTCCTCGGTGAGCTGGGGTGCGACCTTGAACAGGTCGCCCACCACGCCGTAGTCGGCGATCTCGAAGATCGGCGCCTCGGGGTCCTTGTTGACCGCGACGATCGTCTTGGAGGTCTGCATGCCCGCCCGGTGCTGGATCGCACCGGAGATGCCCAGGGCGATGTAGAGCTGCGGCGACACCGTCTTACCGGTCTGCCCGACCTGGAACTGGTGCGGGTAGTACCCGGAGTCCACCGCCGCACGCGAGGCACCCACCGCAGCACCCAGGGAGTCGGCGAGCTTCTCCACGACCTCGAACGACTCCGCCGAGCCGACACCGCGGCCACCGGAGACCACGATGCTGGCCTCGGTCAGCTCCGGCCGGTCACCGGCCTCCGCGGGCTGACGACCGGTGATCTTCGCACCCGAGGACGCCGGAACCTCCACCGACTCCACCGCCGCAGCACCCGAAGCCTGCTCGGCCTCGATGCTGCCCGGCAGCACGGTGATCACCGGAGTGCCCTTGGTGACCTTGGCCTTCGCGTCGTAGGTGCCACCGAACAACGAGTGGCTGCCCACGCCCTCAGCGTCCAAGTCCACGACCTCCGACAGCAGACCCGACCCGGTCCGGACCGCCAGACGCCCCGCGATCTCCTTGCCGTCGATCGACGCCGGTACCAGCACCGCCGCCGGGGACGCCGAACCCACCAGGCTGGCCAGCACGTCGACCTGCGGGGTCACCAGGAACTGGCCCGCCTCCGCCGACTCCGCCGCGTACACCTTCGCCGCACCATAGGCGCCCAGCGACTCGGCCAGCTTGCCCGCCGTACCCGGCTCACCGACCACCACCGCCGACGGCTCACCGATCCGGCGCGCCGCGGTCAGCAGCTCGTAGGTGACCTTCTTAACCTCGCCGTCCACGTGATCGACGAGGACCAGAACCTCAGCCATGAAAACTATGCCTCCTCGTAAACCCGTGAACGACTCAGAGCAGCTTCTCGCCAGCCAGGAACTCGGCCACCTGCACGCCGCCCTCGCCCTCGTCGGTGACCTTCACACCACCGGACTTCGGCGGCTTCGGCGCCGACTCCACGACCTGGGAAGCGGCGTTGGCCAAACCGACCTCGGCCGCGTCGATCCCGGCATCGGCCAGCGACAGCACCGCGACCGGCTTCTTCTTCGCGGCCATGATGCCCTTGAAGGACGGGTACCGCGGCTCGTTGATCTTCTCCGTCACCGACACCACCGCGGGCAGCCCCGCCTCCACGGTGAACACGCCCGCGTCGGTCTCCCGCTCGATCTTCACGCTGGAGCCGTCGGTCTCGACCTTGCGCGCGTACGTCAGCTGCGGCCAGCCCAGCACCTCGGCCACCATCGCCGGAACCGCACCCGCGCGACCATCGGTCGACTCGTTACCGGCGATCACCAGATCGACGCCCTCCACGGTGCCGATCGCCTTCGCCAGCGCACGAGCCGTCGCCGGGGCGTCCGAGCCCGCCAGCGCCTCATCGGACAGGTGCACCGCCTTGTCGGCACCCATCGACAGCGCCTTGCGGATCGCGTCGGTGGCGCGGTCCGGGCCCATGCACAGCACGGTCACCTCACCGCCCTGCGCCTCCTTGATCAACAGCGCCTCCTCCACCGCGCGCTCGTTGATCTCATCCAAAACCGCATCGGCCGATTCGCGGTCCAACACGTGATCCGCATCCTTGAGCTTCCGCTCGGAATACGTGTCGGGCACCTGCTTGACCAGGACGACGATGTTCATGGGCCCTCTTCGACCTCCTGCGGACTGACGACGCTCGCTGGCCCTCCAGCGGCTTTGCTTGCGGACCCGGCGCTGTGCGGTCCGGGTAGGTTGACCTTGCCATGCCCCTGGTTGAAAAGCACAGTGATGCCAACCACCGGCAATGTTACCGGCCGGTAGCACGGGGACAACCAGGCCCCGCACGTGACGGTACTCACCTTTTCCGGCCAGGACGCGAACCGAATGATACGGACACGTCCACGGGGCAGATATGAAGAATGTTTACTACTTAGTAGCCTGACCGCATGAGGCAACGCGTCGCCATCGTGACGGACTCGACGGCTTCCATTCCGCTCGACGTCGCCGATCAGCTGGGCATCTCGATCGTCCAGCTGGAGCTCAAGGTCGGCGACGAGTACAACGACGAGCGCCGGGTGCCGCACGCGCAGCTGGCCGAGGCCATGCGCCAGGGCACTCCGGTGGCCACCGGGGAACCGCCGCCACCGGCCTTCTTCTGGAACTACAGCGACGCGGTGGCCTCCGGCGCCGAGGCGATCATCTCGGTGCACATCTCCGAGGGCCTGTCCCGCACCTGCGACTCCGCCCGCATCGCCGCGGCGGAGATCGGCATCCCGGTCTACGTGGTCGATTCGCGGCTGGTCGGCCTCAGCCTCGGGTTCTCGGTGATCGCCGCGGCCGAGGCCGCAGCCTCCGGGGCGACCCCGCAGGGCGTGATGAGCGTGCTGGACCGGCGCCTGCGCAGCACGATGCAGCTGCTCTACGTGGACACGCTCGAATACCTGCAGCGCGGCGGCCGGATCGGCCGGGCGCAGGCGTGGCTCGGGCAGGCCCTGTCGATCAAGCCGGTGCTGGCCCTCAAGGAGGGCATCATCGACCAGCACGCCAAGGGGATCGGGGCCGACCGGGCGCTCAAGAAGGCCGTGAGCACCGCTGTCCAGCGGGCGGGCAACAACCCGGTCGACGTCGGCGTCGAGCACTTCGAGTTCGGCGATCGAGCCAAGCAGGTGCTCGACGAGCTCCGCTCGCAGCTGCCCCAGATCCGCCGTGCCACCGTGGAGGAGACGAGCGCGATCCTCGGCGCACACGCAGGCCCCGGCGCGCTCGGCGTGACCGTCTCCCCCGTCTGACTCGTGCGCGGCGCCGTTCTCGGCGGACAAGCCGTTGCGGCGCCGTGAAATCGCGTGAATTCCGGGCAGCATTCAAAGGCGGCCCCGCACGGGGCGAAACAGCCCGCCGAACGCGGAATTCGTTAATTCCGAAGGGATTTCAACAACTTCTCCGGCAGTTTCCACTCCGTCGAGTGATGCAAACGGGTGTTCGACTCCGGATACTCGATTTCGGGCAGCGCGAAGCGCACCGGTTCTCCCGGACCGCGCTGCACCGCTCACCCGAAGTCGAATCCGGAGGGAACCCCCATGTCGTCCACCACCGTGCTGCTCCGCCTGGTCGGCTCAGCCCGTCAGCTTGTCCATCGCGCGGTTGATGCGCTTCACCGACACCGGGTACGCCGTGCCGAGCGTCTGCGCGAACAGGCTGACCCGCAGCTCCTCGATCATCCAGCCGACGTGCTGCAGTGCCTCGCTCGGCGAACGTCCCTGCGGCACCCCGGCCAGCAGGTCCCGATAGCGCTGCTCGACCTCGTCCACCTGGTACATCCAGTCCCGGTCCCGCTGCGGGTGGTACTGGAGCTTGTCCAGGCGCTGCTCGATCGCGCGCAGGTAGCGCACCAGGTCGGGCAGCCGCGCGAACCCGGTCGCGGTCACGAAGCCGGGGTGCAGCAGGGCGCCCAGCTGTTCCCGGATGTCGGCGTAGGACTCGGCGGGCAGCACCTTGGCCCGGTCCACGAGCGTGGACTCGACCCGCTGCGCGGCGACCAGCACCTGCTCCACTTTGGACACCGCCTCGACGGTGACCGCGCCGAGCTGCGCGCGGACCTTCTCCTGCAGCGCGGTGAACGCCGCCTCGTCCCAGACCGGGCCGCCGTAGTCCGCCATCAGCTTGTCGACGGCGCAGCGCACGCAGTCCTCCAGCACGGCGTTGAGGTCGCCGTACCGGCTGCCGCCCAGCACCAGCCGGGTGGTGCTGCTCATGCCGCGCTGGATGGACTTCACCGGCGAGGGCAGGTTCAGCAGCAGGAGCCGGCGGGTGCCGTCCCACAGCGCCCGGCGCTGCTCCTCCTCGGTGTCGAACATCCGCACCGCAACGCTGTCGCCGTCGTCGACGAGCGCCGGGTAGGCCTTCACCGCGTGCCCGGAGCGCTGCTGCTCGAAGGTGCGCGGCAGCTCGCCGAAGCTCCAGGAGCGCAGGCCGCGCTGCTCGATGTCGTCGGCGGCAGCGGAGATCTCCGCGCGCAGCTTCGGCTTCAGCTTCCGCTTCAGCGCATCCAGGTCCTTGGACTCGGCCAGCTTGCGGCCCTTGCCGTCCACCACGCGGAAGGTCATCTTCAGGTGGTCCGGCACCTTGTCCAGGTCCCACTCGGTGCTCGGCACGGCGACGCCGGTCATCTGCTTGAGGCCCTGCTGCAGGCTCTCCAGCAGCGGTGCCGCCATGGGCTCGATCCGGGACAGCACCGCCTTGGCGAAGTCGGGCGCCGGGACGAAGTTGCGGCGCAGCGTCTTCGGCAGCGACTTCAGCAGCGCGGTGACGAGCTCCTCGCGCAGCCCGGGGATCTGCCAGTCGAACCCGCTCGGGTCGACCTGGTTGAGCACCGGCAGCGGGATGTGCGCGGTCACGCCGTCCGCATCCGCCCCCGGTTCGAACTGGTAGGACAGCGCCAGCCGGAGTCCGCCCTGCGGCCAGACGTCCGGGTAGTCCTGGTCGCTGACCGCCGCCGACTGCTGGTTGATCAGCATCGACTTCTCGAAGTTGAGCAGGTCGGGCTGCTCGCGGCGCACCTTCTTCCACCACGAGTCGAAGTGCCGACCGGAGACCACCTCGGCGCCGACGCGCTGGTCGTAGAACTCGAAAAGGGTCTCGTCGTCGACCAGGATGTCGCGCCGCCGCGCGCGCTCCTCCAGGTCCTCGACCTCGTCGAGCAGCGCCCGGTTCTCGTGGAAGAACGCGTGCCGGGTGTCCCAGTCACCTTCCACCAGCGCGTGCCGGATGAACAGCTCGCGGCTGAGCTCCGGGTCGATGCGCCCGTAGTTGACCTTGCGGCCGACCACCAGCGGAACGCCGTAGAGGGTGACCCGCTCGGCGGCCACCACGGCGGCCCGGTCCTTCTCCCAGTGCGGTTCGCTGTAGCTGCGCTTGACCAGGTGCTGCGCGAGCCGCTCCACCCACTCCGGTTCGACGCGGGCGACGATGCGCGCCCACAGCCGGGAGGTCTCCACCAGCTCGGCGGCCATCACCCAGCGCGGCGGCTTCTTGAACAGCGACGATCCGGGGAACACCGCGAACTTGGCGTTGCGGGCGCCCTGGTACTCGTTGGCGCTCCGCCCCGGCTGCCCGGACTTCTTCTCGACGTCCTTGAGCCCGATGTGCGAGAGCAGACCGGCCAGCACCGACTGGTGGATCCGCGCCGGATCGGCCTCCTGGTCGTTGAGCGTCAGGCCCATCGACCGGACCATCTGCCGCAGCTGGCCGTAGAGGTCCTGCCACTCGCGCACCCGCAGGTAGTTGAGGAAGTCCGTGCGGCACAGCTTGCGGAACTGGTTGGACGACAGCTCCTTCTGCTGCGCCCGCAGGTACCGCCACATGTTGAGGAAGGTGATGAAGTCGGACTCGACGTCCTTGTCCACGAAGCGCGCGTGCTTCTGGTCGGCGGCCTGCTGCTTGTCGGTCGGCCGCTCGCGCGGATCCTGGATGGACAACGCCGCGACGATCACCAGCACCTCGCGCAGGCACCCGTTGCGGTCGGCCTCCAGCACCATCCGGGCCAGCCGCGGATCGATCGGCAGCTGCGCGAGCTTGCGGCCGATCGGGGTGAGCCGCTTGGTCAGCTCGGTCTTCGAGCTGTCCAGCGCGCCCAGCTCCTGCAGCAGGTTCACCCCGTCGGTAATCTGCCTGCGGTCCGGCGGTTCCAGGAACGGGAAGGACTCGATCTCGCCCAGCCCCAAGGAGGTCATCTGCAGGATGACCGAGGCCAGGTGGGTGCGCAGGATCTCCGGATCGGTGAACTCCGGGCGGGCCAGGAAGTCCGCCTCGGAGTAGAGCCGGATGCAGATGCCTTCGGAGACCCGGCCGCAGCGGCCCTTGCGCTGGTTCGCCGAGGCCTGCGAGATCGGCTCGATGGGCAGCCGCTGCACCTTGGTGCGGAAGCTGTACCGGGAGATGCGCGCGGTGCCCGGATCGATGACGTACTTGATCCCCGGCACCGTCAGCGACGTCTCGGCCACGTTGGTGGACAGCACGATCCGCCGACCCGAGTGCGGCTGGAACACGCGGTGCTGCTCGGCGGCCGACAGCCGTGCGTACAGCGGGAGGATCTCGGTGTTGCGCAGCTTCTGCTGCTTCAGCGCGTCCTCGGCGTCCCGGATCTCCCGCTCCCCGCTGAGGAAGACCAGGATGTCGCCGGGGCCCTCCGCGCAGAGCTCGTCCACCGCCTCGCAGATCGCCTGGGTCTGGTCGCGCACCACGTCCTCGGACTCGTCCGAGTCGTCCAGCAGCGGGCGGTAGCGGACCTCCACCGGGTAGGTGCGGCCGGAGACCTCGACCACCGGCGCATCGTCGAAGTGCCGCGAGAAGCGCTCCGGGTCGATGGTCGCCGAGGTGATGATCACCTTCAGGTCGGGGCGGCGCGGCAGCAGCTGCTTGAGGTAGCCGAGGATGAAGTCGATGTTCAGGCTGCGCTCGTGCGCCTCGTCGATGATCAGCGTGTCGTAGCGCCGCAGCAGCCGGTCGTGCTGGATCTCGGCGAGCAGGATGCCGTCGGTCATCAGCTTGACCAGCGTGTCCTCGCTCGCGCGTTCGGTGAACCGCACCTGGTAGCCGATGGCGTCGCCGAGCTCGGTGCCGAGCTCCTCGGCGACCCGCTCGGCGACCGTGCGGGCCGCCAACCGGCGAGGCTGGGTGTGCCCGATCATGCCCTTGATGCCGCGACCGAGCTCCAGGCACATCTTGGGCAGCTGGGTCGTCTTACCGGAGCCCGTCTCACCAGCGACGATGACGACCTGGTGATCGCGGATCGCGGCGAGCAGATCGTCCCGCCGCTGGCTGACCGGCAGGCTCTCCGGATAGCGGACCTCGGGTACGTTGGCGCGCCGGTTCTCGATGCGCAGCTCGGCCGCCTCGACGTCGGCGGTGATCTCCTCGGTCACCGACTGCAGGGCCTGCGGATCGCGGATCTTCCGCGCGCCCTCGATGCGACGGCGCAACCGACGCTGGTCGTGCAGCATCAGCTCGGGCAACCGGTCCCGCAGATCAGCGAGCGGAGATTTCACAGACGACGTACCCATACTCCGCACAAGCATAGAGAAGGCCCGGTCACCCCTGCCGCTGAATTTCACCACCCTCACAAGAACCGCATTGATCCCGGGCACGTCCTGCGCGGCAGTGCAAGCTGCGAGGGTGGGTTATGCGCCTGGCGGCGCATGCGCCCCCTTGCGAGCGGTGCCGATCGTGCGTCGCGGCTGCGGAAGCCGATCGCGACAAATGGGTTCAGCGAGAACCCTCCACGAGCCGGATCGAGCCCCCGCTGCGGCTGCGGCGGGCCCGGCGGCGTTGTGGCCGCCGCCGGGCGCGCCCGGCTCAGTTGCCGGTGAACTTGGCCTTGCCCGGGCCGTTCTCGATGAAGGAGCGCATGCCGATCTTCTGGTCCTCGGTGGCGAACGTGCCTGCGAACAGGTGCGTCTCCAGCTTCAGACCGTTGTCCAGGTCCAGGTCCAGCCCGCCGTCGATCGCGGCCTTGGCCGCCGCCAGGGCGCGGGCGGCGCCGTTGGAGAACTGCTCGGCCCACCGCCGCGCGGCCGCGTACACCTCGTCGGCGGGCACCAGCTCGTCGACCATGCCCAGCTGCAGCGCCTCCTGCGCGTCGACGAACCGGCCGGTGTAGATGATGTCCTTGGCCTTGCTCGGCCCGATCAGCCGCGCCAGCCGCTGCGTGCCCCCGGCGCCGGGGATCACGCCCAGCAGGATCTCCGGCTGGCCGACCTTGATGTTGTCCGCCGCGATGCGCCGGTCGCAGCTCAGCGCCAGCTCGAAGCCACCGCCGAGGGCGTACCCGGTGAGCGCGGCGACGGTCGGCTTCGGGATCGCGGCGACCTGGCTCATCGCGTCCGACAGGCCGCGCTGCTCCTTGCGCGCCATGTCCCCGTAGGACATCTCGGCCATTTCCTTGATGTCCGCACCGGCGGCGAAGACCTTCTCCCCGCCGTAGACGATCACGGCGCGGATGTCGTCGCGCTCGGCGGCCTCGAGCGCGACCTCCCGCAGCTCGATCTCGATCTGCCGGTTCAGCGCGTTCATCTTGGGCCGATCCAACCGGATCGTCCCGATCGCGCCGTCCACCTCAAGCCTGACGAACTCGCCCACGCGGCAACCTCCTCGTCGAACCGCCACCTCGCCGGGCAGGCTATCGCGCACGGCACCGGAACTGCTGTGTCCCGGATCTCAGAACGTCTCTTCCGGGGGGGGGGGAGCGCTCAGCCGCGCCGCCGCGCGAAGTACCGGTCGCCGCTGCGCTGCAGCTCCAGGTCCTGGTCGAAGGTCTTGGACAGGTTGTCCTCGGTGAGCACGTCGTCGAGCAGACCCTGCGCGACGACGTTGCCGTCGCGAAGCAGCAGGCCGTGCGTGAAGCCGGGCGGGATCTCCTCGACGTGGTGGGTGACCAGCACGGACGCCGGGGCGTCCGGGTCCATGGCCAGCGCGGACAGCCGCGCGACCAGGTCCTCGCGGCCGCCCAGGTCGAGACCGGCCGCGGGCTCGTCGAGCAGCAGCAGCTCGGGGTCGGTCATCAGGGCGCGCGCGATCGTGGTGCGCTTGCGCTCCCCTTCGGACAGCGTGGCGAACTCCCGGTCGGCCAGGTGCGCGACGCCGAGCAGTTCGAGCAGCTCCGCGGCGCGGTCGGTGTCCATGTCGTCGTACTCCTCGCGCCACCGGCCGAGGACCGAGTACCCGGCGCTGACCACGACGTCGCGGACCAGCTCGTCACCGGGGACGCGGGCCGCCAGGGCCGCCGAGCAGAGCCCGATGCGGGGGCGCAGCTCGAAGACGTTGGTCTTGCCCAGCCGCTCGCCGAGCACGTCGACGGTGCCCTCGCTCGGGTGCATCTCGGTGCTGGCCATCTTCAGCAGGGTCGTCTTGCCCGCACCGTTGGGCCCGAGCACCACCCAGCGCTCGTCGAGTTCCACCGACCAGTTCACGTCGGCCACCAGCGTGGTCTTTCCCCGCCGAACACCGACGCCATCCATCCGGATGACCAGGTCGTCCACGTCTACCTCCCCGCTGTGACTGACCGCAGCGCCTGGGCGTGGCGCCCCCGGTTCGTCTCGATCCAGGACCGCCGCAGGCCGTCGGCGGGTCCGCTCCGCGCCCCATTGTTCCGTCCGCGACCGCAGCGGCTGCGGGCGGGAGCACTCAGCGCTCCCTCAGCCGGGTGACACCCGGCCGGGGCTCGGACAACGCCGCCGTCCAGCATCCGGGAACGTCTCGATCGTGCTGGCGCAGCCCACCCGGCCGTGCCACGATCGCTGACGTGTCCGATTCGTTGCTCACCCGCGATCGCGTGATCGACCTGTTCCGGGTCGTCACCGCCGCCTGTTGCTGAAGCGGCTCCGCCGCTTTCCAGGTCCGTTCGCGCGGCTCGACGAATCACTCCACCCCGCATCCCCGCCACGTCCGGCGGCGGTCGTGTCGTGCCGTGCTCCCCGCAAGACACGAACTGGAGACACGCCATGAGCGCTGTGCAGCAGCACCGGCCCGATCAGCAAACCGCCCACCTGTCCGAATACACCCCGACCGAACCCGTGCCCGCGCCCGGCGAGGTGGAACTGCACCCCGGCCTCGACCTGCCCCTGCTGCGCGACCTGATCCGCCCCGACCACCAGTTGTGGACGCCCCGCGAGCTGCGCGACCTGACCAGCCTGGTCTCCTCCGAGCTGACCGGTCCGCTGCTCGACATCGTCCGCATCGACGACGAGAACCGCTGGTGGGCCAAGCTCGGCCTGACGGCCGGGGTCGAGCTGTGGTTGCTCTCCTGGGCGCCCGGCCAGGGCACCGCACCGCACGACCACGGTGGAGCGTCCGGCTCGTTCTCCGTGCTCTTCGGTGCGCTCCGCGAGGACTACCGCTACCCGGCGGGCCCGATCCGCACCTCGCACCACGAGGTCGGGTCGAGCATCGGTTTCGGCAGCGGCCGCGCCCACCAGGTCCGCAACGTCAGCTCGGTGAACTCGGCGAGCGTGCACGCCTACTCGCCCCCGCTGCTGCCGGTCCACTACTACTCGGACCTGTCCGAGGTCCCGCCGATCCCGCCGCAGCGCTCGCCCCGACTCCCGGAGGAACACGGATGACACTCCGCGCGTCAACCAGAGCCCTGCTCAACCGCACCTCAGGGGGACTGTGATGCAACCCAGCCGCAAGAAGCCAGATCGACCCCCAAGCGCAACCACAGCTGAAGAAGCGCGGAGAGACCGACCCGTGACCGCCATCCCGGCCCAACGGCGCACCGAAGTCGCGCCCGGCCCGTTCGGCATCGATCACCTGCTGGCCGAGTCCCGGGAGAAGCTGACCCGGGTGTCCCCGCAGGAAGCGCTGGCGCTGCAGCAGGACGGCGGCCTGATCATCGACATCAGACCGCAGTCCGACCGGCTCGCCGAGGGCGAGATCCCCGGCGCGCTGACGGTCGAGCGCATCGTCCTGGAGTGGCGCCTGGACCCGTCCGGCGGCCACCGCCTCGACGGCCTGCACCCGGATCGCCCGGTGGTCCTGGTCTGCAACGAGGGCTACGCCTCCAGCCTGGCCGCGGCCCAGGCGAAGGGCCTCGGCCTGCGCCGGGCGACCGACCTCGCCGGTGGCTTCCGCGCCTGGAAGGCCGCCGGGCTCCCGGTCACCACCGCCGTCAGCTGATCCCCGACGACCGAGAGCAGGGGAACCTTCCTGTCACCGATGGCAGGAAGGTTCCCCTGCTCGCACCATCCCTGCGATGACAGGAAGGTTCCCATCCTCACCGCTCCCCTCGGCGTGCGTGACAGGAAGGTTCCCTTCCTCCACCTCACGGCCGCCGGGTGACAGGAAGGTTCCCTTGCTCGCAGCGGCGTCGAGTGTGGTCCTGGGTGAAAGCGCGCATGAGCGGCCGCTGCGTCCCGTACGCTTCCGACCTTGTGCAAGCGCAGAGTTTGGTGTTCCGCCCGTGGTTCCTGGCCGGGCTCGTCGGGGCCGTCGTCATCGGTGCGGTGGAGGCGATCGCGGGTACCGGGCTGACCGGGACCGCCGTGGCGTGGGCCGGTGCGCTCGTCGGTGTGGTGCTGCTCCCGATGGCCACGCAGCTCGGGTTGATCGTCGGGTCCGTCGTCTTCGGTCTGCGGGTGCGGCACGTGATCTTCGGCGCCATGCGGGAGGTCGCGTCATGGACCCCGAAGCGGGTCACCTTCACCTTGCGAGCGCTGCCGATCACGTTGCGCGCTCAGATCGGCCCGTGGCGGTCGCCGGTGATCCTGCGCTGCTGGCTGGCGGGGTTGTTGTCGGCCGCGGTCGGTGTCGCGGTGGTCGTGGGCGGCTGGCTGCTGGCCGATTCGGCGTTCTGGCGCGGGTTCGTCGTCGCCGTCACGCCGCTGATGCTCTACAAGCTCTGGCCGCAGCGGGTTCCGCTGACGACCTCGACCGGGTGGCTGCTCTTCTCGCTGCCGCGGTTGAAGGGCGCTGAACGTTCCGAGTTCGTGGCTGCACCGTTGGCCGCTCGCGCTTACGAGGCGTTGCGCACCGGGGAGATCGACGCGGCGGAGTCCTTCGCCGACGAGCTCACCGAGAAGCACCCCGGGTTGAACGCCACGGTGTCGTGCCGGATCTCGGTGCTGGAGGCCCGCGGCGAGTACGCACCGGGGGTTCTGCTGCTGCTGAAGCACTTGTCGGAGCAGAACGACCTGCCGCCGCGCAAGATGTCCTACCTGCTCGCCGGGTTGGCGGGTCTCGGTTTCAAGGCGGTCGAAGCCGGGCAGCTGCCCGCGGAGTCCTTGCTGCCGACCGCGAAGAAGGCGCTGGAGGACGCCATCAAGCTCGGCTACCCGGAGTTCGAGCTCAGCGGCACCAACGGGCTGCTGGCGCTGATCGAGGGCGACCCGGAGTCCGCCGTCCGGCTCGCGCGGACCGCGGCGGACTACAACCACACCCCGCTCTCCCGCGCCGACGACCTGGTCACGCTGGCCCGCGCTCACATGGCCTGCCACGACAACGCGGCCGCGCGCGAAGCGCTGGCCAAGGCCGAGGAGCTGGCCCCGTGGTCGCCGCGCGTCACCGAGACCCGCCAACGGTTGTCCGTGGCGTGATTCAGCGCGCGGTCAGCACGAGCTTCCCGGTGGTGCGGCCGGTCTCGCCGAGCGCGTGCGCCTCGGCCGCGTCCGACAGCGGGAACGTCCCGGCGATCTCCGCGCGCAGCTGACCCGATTCGACGAGATCGGCGATGGCGCGCATCCCCGCCTGATCGGCTTCGACGAGCAGCAGCTCGGCGCGCACTCCCAGCGATTCGGCTTCGGCCACCAGCTCCTCCTTGGCGTACGGGAGGATGGAGACCAGCAGTCCGCCGGGCCGGAGGGTGCGCAGCGAGCGGCTGCGGTAGTCACCGGCGATGGTGTCCAGCACCACGTCGACGTCGCTGACCGCGTCGGCGAAGTCGACCTCCCGGTAGTCGATCAGCTCGTCGGCGCCCAGACCGCGCAGGAACTCGTGCTTCCCGGCGCTCGCCGTGCCGATCACGTGTGCGCCCCGGGCCTTGGCGATCTGCACCGCCAGGTGCCCGACACCGCCAGCGGCGGCGTGGATCAGGACCCGCTGCCCGGCCTGCAGGTTCGCGGTGTCCACCAGGGCCTGCCAGGCGGTCAGGGCGGCGAGCGGGATCGCACCCGCCTGCACGTGGTCCACTCCGGACGGTTTGCGGACGAAGGCGCGGGCCGGTCCGGTGACGTACTCGGCGTGCGAGCCGACGCCGTGCGGGTAGGGCAGCATGCCGAACACCTCGTCGCCCGGCTTGTGCAGGGTGACCCCGGTGCCGACTGCCTCCACCACGCCGGAGACGTCCCAGCCCAGCACGTACGGCGGCTTCCCCAGGAACAGCTGCTGTGCGCGGTGCTTCCAGTCCGTCGGGTTGACCCCGGCCGCGTGCACCCGGATCAGCACCTGGCTCGGGCCGGGTTCGGGGCGCGGCAGCTCGACTTCGCGCAGCACCTCCGGGCCGCCGAACTCGTCCTGGCTGATCGCGCGCATCGTTTCGCTCATGCCTCGAGGCTGCCGCATCCGCCCCATCGGCGAAATGGCAGGAATGCCAACATTCGATAGGATCGTGCCATGCATCGGGTCGTGGTGCTCGCGCTCGACGGGGTCTACCCGTTCGAGCTCGGCGTTCCCCAGCGCGTGTTCGGCAGCGCCGATGGCCGCTACGAGGTCCTCACCTGCACCGTCGACGGTCGGCCGGTGCGCAGCGAGGCCGACTTCACGATCACCGTCGAGCACGGCCCCGAGCTGCTGCGCACCGCGGACACGGTGGTGATCCCGCCCTACGACATGTCCCTGCTCACCGCCGAGCTGCCGCAGCCGGTGGCCGATGCGCTCGCGATGATCCGGCCGGGCACCCGCATCGTGTCGATCTGCACGGGCGCGTTCGCGCTGGCCGCTGCGGGTGTGCTCGACGGCCGCCCGGCGACCACGCACTGGTGCCTGACCGACCAGTTCCGCCGCTGGTTCCCCGCGGTCCGGCTGGACCCGGACGTGCTGTTCGTCGACGACGGTGACGTGCTGACCTCGGCGGGCGCGGCCTCGGGCGTGGACGTGTGCCTGCACATCATCCGCAGCGATCACGGCAGCGAGGTCGCCAACCAGGTGGCCCGGGTGTGCGTCGTGCCGCCGTGGCGCGACGGCGGCCAGGCCCAGTACATCGAGCGCCCGGTCCCCGACCCCGCGGAGTCCAGCACCGCGGCGACCCGCGCGTGGGCGGTCGCGAACCTGCACCTGCCGCTGGCGCTGGCCGATCTCGCCGAGCACGCGCGGATGAGCGGCCGCACCTTCGCCCGCCGGTTCCGCGACGAGGTGGGGATCAGCCCCGGCCGGTGGCTCACCCAGCAGCGCGTGGCGCGGGCCCGCCACCTGCTGGAGTCCAGCGACCTGCCGATCGACGAGATCGCCGCGCAGGTCGGCTTCGCCACGGCGGCGTCGCTGCGCCAGCACCTGAACGCCGCGATCGGCGTCGCACCGCTGGCCTACCGCCGCACCTTCCGCGCCGGGGCCTGACCGGTCAGTCGTAGCTGGCGCGGAGATCCCGCCACTGCTCGGCGTCGTGGCTGTGCAGGATCCGCGCGATGCCCTGTTCCGCGACCAGGCGCATCAGCTCGCGGGTGCTCTGCCGGGCCGCTTCGACGTCGTGGTCGTGGCCGGAGCTGGGCCTGGCGGCCGGGTCGCACACCTCCGCGGTCGGGATGGCGTCCCCGGCGATCAGCACCGGGCCGGTGCGCGGCAGCCGGACCAGGACCGACTGGTGGCCCGCGGAATGCCCGCTGCTGTCCACGAGCTCCACCCCGTCCAGCAACGTCGTGCCACCGTCCACCGCCCGGTAGTGCAGGGCCTCGCTGTCCCAGTGCGCCCGCTGCCACTCGTAGCGCAGCGCACCGGAGGTGCGCGCAGCTTCGAGCTCCCGCCGCTGGACGACGATCTCGGCGTTCGGGAAGCGGTCGAGGGCACCGGCGTGGTCCGGATCCAGGTGGGTGGCGATCACGTGGTGGACGTCGTCGGCGCTCAGCCCGAGCTGGTCGAGCCGCGCGAGGACGTGCTCGTCCGGCCCGACCTCGAACGGCGCTTCGGGATCTCCCGCGAACTCGATCGGCGCCCCGGTGTCGACCAGCACGTTCTTCCCGCTCGGATGCCGGATCAGAACTGCTGTGATGGGCAGGCCTTCGCCGCGCACGGTCCCCAGCCGCAGCGGGTGGAGGATCACAGGTGGACTCCTTTCTCCCCAGGTGCGGCGCCAGCCGATCCGGGGCCGTCCAACGCACGTTCCAGCAGGTGGAGGAACTAGCCCTGACCGTCGGCCAGCAGGTCGGCCGCTCGCCGCAGCGGGACGAAGCGGCAGCGGAAGACCATGCCGTCATCCTCGCTCTCGACCACGTGCGTCCAGAGCTCCGGCCCGTCCGGCGCTGCTCTCGTCGCGCAGACGGCGACTCGGACCCTGGCCGCTCGGCTACTCACCGGTCGCACCGTCGATCCGCTCGCGGAGCAGGTCTGCGTGGCCGTTGTGGCGGGCGTACTCCTCGATCATGTGGGTGAGGATGTAGCGGAGCGAGTACGCGCCGTGCTGCGAGGTGCGGTCCAGCGAATCGGCTTCCGCCACGATCGCGCGGGATCTCGCGATTTCCGCCCGCCAGATCGCGAAGGCCTCGTCCGGGTCGGCGTCGTCGACGTCGAAGTCGGCCCACCCCTGCGCGCCGGGCTGCGTCCAGGGGCTGGTGGTGGTCTCCCCGTTGAAGACCGTTCGGAACCAGGAGCGTTCGACCTCCGCGAGGTGCCGGACCAGGCCGAGCAGCGACAGGTCCGACGGTGGTGCTGAGCGCTCCCGCAGCTGGTCCGGGGCGAGGTCGGCGCACTTCACCGCCAGGGTTTCCCGCTGGCGGTCCAGGAATCCGGTCAGCGTCGCGCGTTCGTCAGCGGTCCGGTCGGGTTCGCGTCGCACCGGTGCAGCTTTCCAGGAGGTTCTCCACCACGTCCAGCAGCGCCGCGCGGTCCGGCTGGACCCTGGCCAGCACGCGCAGGCCGTAGTACGTGCTCAGCACCTGGCGGGCCAGGACTTCCGCGCTGCGGTCCGGGTCGATCTCGCCGCTGCGCTGGCCTTCCGCCAGGGTTTCGCGCAGGGCCTGCTCCACCGTCGCGAAGTTGCGCCGCACCTCCTCGCGGACGTCCGGGTCGGCCGCGGCTCGTTCGATGGCCGCGTTGATCGCGAAGCAGCCCGGGCGGTCGGTGTCCGAGAGGTCGGCGTCAATCGCGGTGGCCAGCAGTTCCCGCAGGCGGTCCGCGACCGGGCCCGGGGCGCGCAGCACCTCGACCTGCTCGGCCGTGGCCGTCTCCTGGTACTTCCGCAGGCTGCGCAGGTAGAGCTGGCGCTTGTCGCCGAAGGCGTTGTAGAGGCTGGACGGACCGAGCTCGGTGCGCTCGCTGAGGTCGCGGGTCGAGGTCGCCTCGTACCCGCGGCGCCAGAAGGTGTCCATCGCCGCGTCGATGACGCGGGCTTCGTCGAACTTCCGCGGCCGGGCCATACCGCCACCCTAGCCGTTTTGGAGCGCTCGGACGAAAACCTCACACTTTTGAATCGATCGCTTCAAAATACTGCTACCGTCGGGCCCGCAACCGATCACCGCTGGAGGTTCCGTGCCCCTCGCCATCTACGTCCTCGGCCTGGGCATCTTCACCCAGGGCACCTCGGAGTTCATGCTCTCCGGACTGCTCCCCGACATCGCCTCCGACCTGGGGGTTTCCATCCCGGACGCGGGCCTGCTGATCTCCGCGTTCGCCATCGGCATGGTCGTCGGCGCCCCGCTGCTGGCCATCGCCACCATGCACTGGCCGCGCCGGACCGCGCTGGTGGTGCTGCAGCTCGTCTTCATCGGCGCGCACGTCGTGGGCGCGCTCGCGCCGGGCTACTGGGTGCTGTTCGCCACCCGCATCGTCAGCGCGGTGTCCTACGCCGGGTTCTGGGCCGTCGCGGTGGCGACCGGCGTGGGGCTGGTCGCGCCGGAAGCCCGGAGCCGGGCCGTGGCGATCATCGCCAGCGGGCTGACGCTGGCCACCATCGTCGGCGTGCCCGCGGGCACCGTCCTCAGCCAGTTCACCGGCTGGCGCGCGGTGTTCTGGGCGGTCGCCGCGCTGACGCTGGGCAGCCTGCTCTGCTCGCTCCTCACGATCCGCAAGAACGCTGGAGCGCAAGGGGAAACGCGCAGCATCGCGACCGAGTTGCGCGCGATGGCCCGCCCGCAGCTGTGGCTGTCCTACGTGGTCACCGCGCTGACGTTCGGCTCGGTCATCGTCACCTTCAGCTACCTGGCACCGCTGCTGACCGACGTGACCGGCCTGTCCGCGCAGTGGGTTCCGGCCCAGCTGGCGCTGTTCGGGGTGGGCGGCCTGCTCGGCATGTCGATCGGCGGCCGGACCGCGCAGGCGCACCCGATCGGCACCCTGCTGCTCGGCCTCGGCGTCCTGGTGCTGGCCTCCGCGCTGCTCGCGGTGGCCGCGGACAACGCGCTGATCACCACCGCGCTCGTCTTCGCCCTCGGCGTGAGCGGGTTCGTCACCAACCCGGCCCTGCAGTCCCGGGTGTTCGCCCTCGCCCCCGGCGCCCCGACGCTGGTCGGCGCGGGCAACACCTCGGCCTTCAACATCGGCAACACGCTCGCGCCGATGCTGGGCGGCCTGGCCATCAGCGCTGGCCTCGGCTTCGCCTCGGTGGCCTGGGTCGGTGCCGCGATCGGCGCGGCAGCCCTGCTCACCGCCGCGCTGGCGGGCTTCCTGCAGCGCCGAACCGCCCAACCGAGCACGGCCCGGCTCGTGCGTGTCTGACGCGCTCAGCTGGGCCGCGCCTCCACCACTGCGGCCAAACCGTTGAGCATCAACCGTGTGCTGCCCTCCCGCTCGGCGATGTCGGCACTGCCGTCCCCGGTCAGGACGACGAAGACGAACTGCTCGGTGTAGACCAGGCGCGTCCCGTCCGCATGCGGGGACAGCTCCACCGTCACCAGCGACAGCGAACGGCGAAGGCCGTCCAGCACGAGCTCGGAGGTGAGCACGATGCGTTGCGCGGGGACGATGTCGAGGAAGCGCGAGCGGTACTCGACGTGCTCCACGACACCGCCCACGGCCAACGGACCGCTGGTCGTCTCGCCGCCACCGGGCCGGAAGTCCAGCTCGTGCCGACTCGCCCCCGGCTCGCCGGGGATGCGGAACCACCGCTGGCGCAGCTCGAAGTCGGAGAAGGCGGCGAACACGCGATCCGGCGGGGCGGCGAGCAGCACTTCGTGAGCCACTGTGCCGTGCAGAGCACCTCGGTGCTCGGTATCGGTCATGCCCTGATCATGCCCGCACGTACGGGGATCCGGAACGTGCAGCGCTCACCCCGCCAGGACGACCTTGCCCAGCTCAGCGGGCCCGGACAGCAGCGGGTGGCGGGGCAGCACGCGGACGGTGTAACCGGCCGGTCCCGCGTGCGGCAGCGTCACCGTCGCCTCGTAGCGGCCGTCGGCGGTCGGGTGCATGGACTCCGAGACGAAGTCGTGCAGCACGTCGGAGTCGTCGACGCGGCCCACCACCACCTCGACGTCCACATCGGACGGATCCAGCCCGGCCAGGTCGACCCGCGCCCGCACCGTCACCTGCCCGCCCAGCAGCGGGGTCCCGTCGTCCACCGACATCTCGGTGTCGCTCACCTTGACCCAGGTCCACGCCGCCTGCAGGCGGGCCCGGTAGTCCGCGATCTCGCGCGCACCGCGGAAGTCGTCCGCGGTCATCGCCCGCATCGACCGGGCCGCCGGGGCGTAGTGGTTGTCGACGTACTCGCGGATCATCCGGGACGCCTGCACCCGCGGGCCCAGCGTGGCCAGGGTGTGGCGCACCATCGACATCCACTTGCCCGGCACCCCGTCGGTGTTGCGCTCGTAGAACATCGGCGCCACGTGCTCGGAGATCAGCTCGTACAGCGCCGCGGACTCCAGGTCGTCGCGCCGGTTGGGGTCGCTGACGCCGTCGGCGTTGGGGATCGCCCAGCCGTTGTGGCCGTCGTACATCTCGTCCCACCAGCCGTCGCGCACCGACAGGTTCAGCCCGCCGTTGAGCGCCGCCTTCATCCCCGACGTGCCGCACGCCTCCAGCGGCCGCACCGGGTTGCTCAGCCACACGTCGCAGCCGGACACCAGGTAGCGCGCCAGGGACATGTCGTAGTCCGGCAGGAACACGATGCGGTGGCGCACGTCGGCCTGGTCGGCGAACTTCACGATCCGCTGGATCATCGCCTTGCCGCCCTCGTCGGCCGGGTGCGACTTGCCCGCCACCACGATCTGCACCGGACGCTCGGGGTTGAGCAGCAGCTCCCGCAGCCGTTCGGTGTCGCGCAGCATCAGCGTCGCCCGCTTGTAGGTCGGCACCCGGCGGGCGAAGCCGATGGTCAGCACGTCCGGGTCGAAGACCGAGTCGCACCAGCCCAGCTCCAGGTCCGACGCACCGCGCTGCAACCACGCCGTGCGCAGCCTGCGGCGCACCTCGTCGACCAGCCGCTGGCGCAGCGAGCAGCGCAGCTCCCACAGCAGCGAGTCGCTGACCGGCTCCATGCCGCGCAGCCCCGCCCCGCTGTCCATCTCGGACTCGCCGAGCAGCTTGCCCAGCTCCCGCGCGGACCAGGTCGGCCCGTGCACCCCGTTGGTCACCGAGCTGATCGGGATCTCCTCCAGCCCGAAACCCGGCCACAGGCCGCGGAACATCTTGCGGATGACCTCGCCGTGCAGCTCCGACACCCCGTTGGCGCGCTGCGCGAGCCGCAACCCCATGTGCGCCATGTTGAACATGCCGGGGTTGTCCTCGGCGCCCATCGCCAGCACGCGGTCGGTCGGCACCCCGGGCAGCAGGGCCTGCGCGGAGCCGTCGCCGAAGTAGTGCCGCACCAGGTCCACCGGGAACCGGTCGATACCGGCCGGGACCGGGGTGTGCGTGGTGAACACCGTCCCGGCGCGCACCGCCGCCACCGCCTGGTCGAACTGCAGCCCCGGGTCCTCCTGCAGCTCCCGGACCCGCTCCAGGCTGAGGAACCCGGCGTGGCCCTCGTTGGTGTGGAACACCTCGGGCTGCGGGTGCCCGGTCAGCTCGCAGTAGGCGCGGACCGCGCGCATCCCGCCGATACCGGCCAGGATCTCCTGGCGGATCCGGTGCTCGGCGTCGCCGCCGTAGAGCCGGTCGGTGGTGCTGCGCAGGTCGTCGTCGTTCTCCGGCAGGTCGCTGTCGAGCAGCAGCAGCGGCACCCGGCCGACCTGGGCCTTCCAGATCCGCGCGTGCAGGGTGCGCCCGGCGGGCATCGCCACCCGCACCAGCACCGGCCGCCCGGACTCCTCGGTCAGCATCTCCAGCGGCAGGCCGCGCGGGTCCAGCACCGGGTAGTGCTCCACCTGCCAGCCCTCGGTGGACAGCGCCTGCCGGAAGTACCCGGACCGGTAAAGCAGGCCGACGCCGATCAGCGGCACGCCCAGGTCGGAGGCGGCCTTCAGGTGGTCCCCGGCGAGCACGCCGAGACCGCCGGAGTAGTTCGGCAGCGCCTCGGTGAGGCCGAACTCCATGGAGAAGTACGCGATCGAGTCGGGCAGCGCGGCGCCCTCGTCCTGCCGCTGCTGGTACCAGCGCGGCACGGTCCGGTACCGGCGCAGGTCGTCGGCGACGGCGCGGGTGCGGGCCAGGAAGTCCTCGTCACCGGCCAGCTGCCGCAGCCGGTCGGCGGGCACCTCGGCGAGCAGCCGCAGCGGGTCTCCGCCGACCGCCGACCACACCTGCGGGTCGACCGCCGCGAACAGGTCCTGCGTCGGCGGGTGCCAGGCCCAGCGGAGGTTGGTCGCCAACGTGCCGAGAGCGCTCAACGGCTCGGGCAGGTGGGCGCGCACGGTGAAACGGTGGACGGCTCTCACGGGAGCGGACCATATACCGGACCGGCGCGGCACGTGCGGCCCTACCAGCCGCCACGACGGGTGGGAAGCTTGACCTCGTGCGTGCGTTCGGACCTGTGACGATGATGATCTTGCTGCTCATCAGCTCGTGCGCGGCAGCGCCCCCGGGACCGCCCCGTGTGGCCGATCACACCGTCGACCCGGCGTTCGTGCACGGCACCGATCACGGCGACGTGGACCGCCTGGCCGCCACGGTCGTCACCGACGTCCAGGACTACTGGGCGAGGCAGTACCCGGAGGTCTTCGGCACGCCGTGGCGCAACCTCGACGGTGGGTTCTTCTCGGTCGACACCAACGGCGAAGGCACCGCGCCGCCCTGCTCGGCTGCGGTGAGCGACCTGGAGGGCAACGCGTACTACTGCGCCACTGTCGACGCCATCGCCTGGGACCGCACAGCACTGCTGCCGGTGCTCCGAGAGCACTACGGAGATGCCTCGGTCGTCGTGGTGCTCGCGCACGAGCTCGGCCACGCCGTGCAGCAGCGCGCGAGGATCGGCGCCGACGCTGATCCGGTGCGCCTCGAAGCGATGGCTGACTGCTTCTCAGGCGCCTACGTCCGCTCCGTCACCGACGGCCGCTCAGAGCGCCTACGCATCAACGCCGAGCAGCTGGACCGCGCGCTGCGCGCGATCATCCTGTTCCGCGATCCGGTGAGCACCAACAACACTGAGGCGCACGGGAGCGCTTTTGAGCGCGTGACGGCGTTCCAGGACGGTTACGCCAACGGCCCGCGCCGCTGCACCGACATCACCGAGACACCGCTGGCCGCACTGCCGCCCGACGGCCCCAACCTCCCGCTGAACGACGCCCTGCGCACCGACAGCATCTCGGCGTACTTCGGCGGCCTGGTCGGCGAACGCTGGGTGCCGCCGGTCATCCGCCCGGAGCAGAGCTGCCCCGAAGCCATCGGCGCGGCCGGGTACTGCCCCAGCCCGCCGACCATCGTCCTCAACAGCCGCGCGATCGCCGACGCGCACGCGAAGATCGGCGACCAGGCCGTCACCACCCTGCTCGCCGCGAAGTTCGCGCTGACCGCCAACGCCGAACTGGGCCGCCCGACCACCGGCCCGGCCGCCAGTCGGCAGATCACCTGCCTCACCGGCGCGTACACCGCGGCCCAGCCCGGGCTGGCGCAAGGCGACCTCGACGAGGCGGTGACCGTCCTGCTCGAATCCGACGACATCGCCAGCGACGCGCAGGGCGCGAACCCGCTGACCGGGTTCGACCGCATCACCGCCTTCCGCACCGGCGCGCTCGGCGGCGCGGCCGCCTGCGGCTGACCGCCGTCGCGAGGATGGGAACCTTCCTGCCACCCGCCCCGGCAGCACGTGAGGAAGGGAACCTTCCTGCCACCGCCCGATCCGGCCAGATCGCGCTGGCGCTGATCGACCACCCGATAGGCTGGCCCGCGCACCGGGGCGGGGAGCCCGGTGCGCGGAGGAACCTGCAGCAGGATGGGGCGCGCCAGTGGCACGGGCATCGACGAGAAACCGACGGCGGAAGCGGATCCTCGGCACCGCGCTGTCCGCGTTCACGTGCATCGCGCTCGTCGCGGGCTGCGCGCAGCAGATCAGCGGCACCCCGACCACGATGGGCAGCTACTCCACCACCGAGGTCGCCGGGCTGCCGGTCACCAACGGCCCCAGCGGTCCGAAGCCGAACGCCCCGGAGGCGCCGCTGCCCGTCGAGGGCACCGACAACGGGCAGATGGACGAGCTGGCCCGCAACGCCGTCGCCGACATCGACGAGTACTGGACCTCGGTCTTCCCGGAGGCCTTCAAGGGCAAGCAGTTCGTGCCGGTCAAGCGCCTGGTCTCCTACGACGCGGGCGGCCCGGGCGCGCAGGTGTGCGGGCAGAGCACCGCGGGCGTGGTCAACGCCTTCTACTGCCCGCCGGACGACCTCATCGCGTGGGACCGCGGCACCCTGCTCCCGGAGCTCAACAACAGCTTCGGGCCGATGGCCGTGGTCGCCGTGCTCGCCCACGAGATGGGGCACGCGGTGCAGCACCGGGCGCGCACGGCGTCCGGCAACGACCAGGTGATCGTGCTGGAGCAGCAGGCCGACTGCTTCACCGGCGCCTACTTCCGGCACGTCGCCGAGGGTTCCTCCAAGTACTTCCAGATCTCCACCGGCCAGGGCCTCAACGAGGTCATGGGCGTGCTGAGCTTCATCCGCGACGCGCCGGGCAAGTCCGACTTCCAGGGCAGCAACGCGCACGGCAGCGCCTTCGACCGGGTCACCGCGTTCCAGTACGGCTTCGACGAGGGCCCGCAGCGCTGCGCCGAGATGGACTTCGAGGACGTCTCCAAGCGCACCACGCTGTTCGGCTCGTGGAAGGCCGAGCAGGACACCGACCTCCCGGTGGACGACAAGGGGCTGGACGCTGTGGGCAAGAGCCTGCAGGAGGTCTTCCGCGACACCGGCGCCGAACCGCCGCGCATCATCACCAGCACCGCCCCGTGCAGCGGCCAGCGGCCCACCAGCCCGGCGTCCTACTGCGCCACCACCAACACCGTCTCGCTCGACGTCCCGGCGCTGCAGAAGATCGCCCAGCCGCCGAACAAGGACACCGAGTCCGGCTACGGCGACTTCGCCGCCTACGCCCAGGTGGCGTCGCGGTACGCGCTGTCGGTGCAGAAGGCGGCGGGCCTGCCGCTGGACGACCCGGCCGCGGGCCTGCGCACGGCGTGCATGGTCGGCGCGTGGAGCGGGCTGCTGGTTGAGGACCCGATCGGCAAGCGCAACCCGGTCGGCAGCCTGCGAGTGGTGCCGGAGGACATCGACGAGGGCGTGGCCGCGCTGCTCGGCGAGGACAGCCTGATCGCCGCCGACGTCAACGGCAAGCAGGTGCCCGTCGGGTTCGCCCGCGTGGAGGCGTTCCGCATCGGCGTCCAGGAGGGCATGGCGCCCTGCAGCACCAAGTACAGCGCATCCTGATCCGACGCCCGATCAGTTCTCAACCCTGATCACAGCAGCGGCGTCCCACGCTCATGGAACGACAGCTCTCCTGGGAAGGCTGCTACGACGTCCGCGACCTCGGCGGCACGGCACGTCCGAGCCTGAGGTGATCGCGGACGTCGTCGGCTCCCGGGACATGGCGGCCTACCTCCGCTCCGCCGGGGTCGCCTCGGAGCACCTCGCCGCGCTGCGCGACCGAATGCTCACCTGACCCCGGAAACGCTCGCGGCCCGTCACCCGGGAGGCGCGCGACTTCTCGCGAACCAGCCCGGGTGACGGGCCGCGGGCAGGGGCTCAGAACAGGGCGCTGGCCAGAGCTCGGCGGGCGGCGGTGACGCGCTCGTCGCCCTCCGGGAAGACCTCGAACATCTCGACCAGGTGGCGGCGGACCCGGTCCCGCTCGTCGCCCGAGGTGCGCTTGACCGCGCGGACCAGCCGGTCGAAGCCCTCCTCGACGCGCCCGATCGCCAGCTCGGCGTCGGCCGCGGCCAGCTGGGCGTCGACGTCCTCGGGGGCGGCGTCGGCGCGCTCGATCGCGGCCGGATCGGACTGCTCGGCGCGCGCGGTGAACCGGACCTGCGCCAGCGCGGCCTTGGCCTGCTCGTTGTTCGGCTCGCTGTCCAGGATCTTCTGGTAGGCGGCCTCGGCAGCGGCGTAGTCGCCGCGCTCCAGCGCGTCCTCAGCGGCGGTGAACCGCGGGTCCTCGGGCTCCTCGACCGGCTCGCCCGCACCGCCCTGCTCGGCGGCCCGGATGCCGGGCAGCTGGTCGCGCAGGGCGTTGAGCAGCTGGTCGATCCACTGCCGGATCTGCGGTTCCGGGAGCGCCCCGGTGAAGGCGTCCACCGGTTGCCCGCCGGCGATCGCGATGACCATCGGCACCGACTGCACCTGGAACAGCTGCGCGATCCGCGGGTTGGCGTCGACGTCGACCTTGGCCAGCACCCACGCGCCACCGCCCTCCTGGGCGAGGCGCTCCAGGACCGGGGAGAGCTGCTTGCACGGCCCGCACCAGGTCGCCCACAGGTCGACGACCACCGGCACCTGCAGGGACTTCTCGACCACCTCGGCCTGGAAGTTCTCCTCGGTGACGTCGATGACGGACGCGCCCGCCGGTGCGGCTCCGGCACCGCCTTCTGCGGTCGGCTGCGCTGCTGCGCGGGCATTGGCCTCGGCCCGGCTCTTCAGGGCCGACAGGTCGACTGCGCCCGCCATCGCGGCGGACATTGCGGCTGCGTTCTGGCGTGGATCCGGCCTCGTCACGCCCCCATCCTGACACGTTCCGCCCGCCGGGCGGTGGCAGGGCGGCGGATGTTTCGCCATCAGCGATAGCGCCACGCCAAGCCCGACACGCCGCGCAGCTCACAGATCAACTCGAAGCAGTGAACAACTTCCCTCTAAGGGGTGGAAGCAGCGCCGGATCTCTCAAGCTCGGCGGCCTCCGGGGCCGAATGTGAGGGCAGAGCCCGCGGGGACTGCTGGTCTTCTGCGGGCCTTCGAGGCCTCCGTTTGGTGGACCTCCTGCAAGTAGTTCAACGAGAGGTACGAAACAGTGCGTATTGCTACCCGTGTTGCCGGTGTCGCCGGTGCCGCTGCTCTCGGCGTCGTGACCCTGGGCACCGCCGCGTTCGCGGACAGCGCCGACAACAACGGCATCAACCTGCTCGACGACAACAACATCAGCGCGGTTCCGGTGCAGGCGTGCGGCAACAACGTCGGCGCCGCCATCGGCGTTGTCGTGCCGGTTCTGTCGCCGCAGGCGAACAACTGCCTCAACGCGCCGGTGGTCGACCACCCGAAGGGCTGAGGGGCACCACCCGGAGCTGACACCGGGGGCGGCGTCGACACCGACGCCGCCCCCGGTTCGCGTTGCGCGGCGGAGCTCACTGCTCGCGAAGGTGCTCCTCGACCCGGCGCACCTTCGCCTCCAGCTGACCGGTGTGGCCCGGCCGGATGTCGGCCTTGAGCACCAGGCTGGTGCGCGGCGCCCCGGCCGAGGCGGCCTCGGTGGCCCGCTTCACCACGTCCATGACCTCGTCCCACTCGCCCTCGATGGTGGTGAACATCGAGGTCGTCTCGTGCGGCAGCCCGGACTCCCGGACCACCTTCACCGCGGCCGCCACCGCCTCGCTGACGCTGTCGCTGTCGCCGACCCCGCTCGGGGCCACGCTGAACGCCACCAGCACGTCTGCTCCTCCCGTCCGCGTCCGGCGGCCGACGCCGCCGGACCGATGTGATCGTGCGCGATGAACGCACCCACTGTCGTCGATTTCACCGCCCCCGGCACCACAGCCCACAACCGGGCTGGTCACCGCTGCTAGCGTCGAACACCATGAGCACCCGTAGTCCGCTGCCCTTCGACCCCATCGCGCGCGCGGCCGAGATCTGGGCCGACCGGGTAGGCCCGTCGACGACGATGGCCGCGGTGACCAGCGTGATGCGGGTGCAGCAGATCTTGCAGTCCGCGGTCGACAACGCGCTCCGTCCGCACAACCTGACGTTCGCCCGCTACGAGGCGCTGGTGCTGCTGACCTTCTCGCGGCGCGGCAGCCTGCCGATGCGGGTCATGGGCGACCGGCTGCAGCTGCACCCGACCAGCGTGACCAACATCGTCGACCGGCTCGAGCAGGACGGCCTGGTGCGGCGGGTGCCGCACCCCACCGACCGGCGCACCACCCTGGTCGAGATCACCGAGGACGGCCGGGACCTGATGAAGAAGGCCACCGAATCGGTCACCGAGATCGACTTCGGCCTGCGCGGCATCACCGAGCGCCAGACCCAGCAGCTGACCGAGCTCCTCGGCAAGGTCCGCCACGCCGCGGGCGACTTCTGACGGCTCGCCTCGCGTTCTGCCCGAGGCGAGCCCGGAACACCGTCAGTTCAGCTCGCGCAGGGCGTAGCGGACTCGTCCCCAGAACGTCGGCTCGTCCGAGTCGGGTTCGGTCAGCAGGCCGCGGCGGTTCGCCCAGCGCTCGAACCACACCGACGCCAGCGGCGGGACCGACGAGACCAGCGCGAGCACCAGGACCCGGAACTTCCAGCGCAGCGGGCTGAACACGATCAAGCAGGTCACCACGTAGGCGGTGAAGATCAGCCCGTGGACCCAGCCCATCACGGTCACCCCGAGCGGCATGCCCAGGCCGTACTTGAACGCCATCGCCACCAGCAGCCCCACCCACGAGAACGCCTCGGCGATCGCCACCAACCGGAACCACCCGGCATGCGTACGCGGCACGTCGACCCCACTTCCGTCCAGACCGGCACTTCCCCCGAGTGTGCCCGGTGACCAGGATCACCCCGATGGCGGTCCGTTATGACCGGGTCTGCTCGTCGACCCAGGACAGGTACTCCGGGTTCCCGCCGACGATCGGCGTCGCGATGATCTCCGGCACCTCGTAGCCGTGCTCGGCCTTGAGGTGCGCGACGAGCGCGGGCAGCCGGGCGGCGGAGGTCTTGATCTGCAACTGCCACTCGGGGGCGTCCTGCGCCGCGCCCTCCCACACGTAGAAGCTGCGGATCGGCACGACCTGCACGCAGGCGCCCAGCGCGGCCTCGACGACGCCCCGCGCCAGCGCAGCGGCGGACTCCTCGGAGTCGGTGGTGGTCACGACCAGCACATGATCAGCCATTCCCCCAGCGTAGTGCGGCGGCGGTGACAGGAAGGTTCCCATCCTCGCACCGGAGCACGGGAACCTTCCTGCCGTCCGGCGGTCAGCGGCGGGCGCCGCGCAGCAGGTTCGCCTCGGTGCTCAGGTAGTTGTCGCGGTAGTCGAAGCGCGGGGTGTCGGAGAACAGCAGCCAGTAGTACTTCATCTGCTCCGACCACCAGTAGCCCGGACAGCTGTCCTCTTGGGACGGTGGCTTCGCGGTCACGTCGGAGAGGCTGGCGAAGCCGTAGTCGGTCTTCGAGGTCCGGAGCATGTTGTCGTAGTGGACCCGGGCGCGTTCGCGGAAGATCTCGTCGCCGGTGGCCAGCCACAGCATCAGCGCGGCGTCGGCGAACTCGGGGCGCAGCGCGTTGCTCGGGTCGCTGGCCGACATCGTGACGTAGTCGAAGGAGTGCGGGATGACGCCAAACTTCTCCTGCGCGGTGTTGAACGCGTCGTGGTACGCGCGGCCCTCGTCCACCCGCCCGGATTCGGCGAGCAGTCCGGCGTAGAACCCGGCCAGCACGCTCTGCTCCCGGCTGAGGACTTCCCCGGTGAAGGCGTCGACCTGCGGGAACCACAGCAGCCCGTCGCGACGTTCGGCCTGGTGGGCCAGGATCGCGTCGGTGAGCGTGTCGTACCACTGGCGGAGCTCTTCGTCGCCGAACAGCGCGTAGCCGTCCCACAAGTACTCGTAGTAGGAGTCGCCGGGCGGGCCGACCGTGGCCTGGCGGTTGCGCCACTCCCCCGTCTCGGCGTGGATGTCGTGCGGCAGCAGGCCGAGTTCGGTGCGCTTGTCGTGGACCACGCGCATGGCGCGCTTGGCCAGGTCGTAGTAGCGGCGGTCGCCGGTCCACTCGGACAGCACGCCGAACTCGGCGATGTAGGTGCCGACCTCGACGATGTTGGTCTCGGGGCGGCTGACCGCACCGGTCGCCAGGTTCACGTAGCGGTAGGGCAGCCCGGTCGGCGATTCGGTGAACGCGGGCAGCAGCCGGTCGGCGACGTCGACGGCCAGCTCCAGCAGCCGGGGCCTGCCGGTGCAGTGGTAGGCCGCCGCGAGCCCGCCGACCATGCGGATGTTGGTCTCGAACACCTGGAACGGCGCGTCGACGTCGAAGCTGAGGTTGTCCTCGATCCACTGCACCGCCTGCGCCACCTCGGCGTCGGCCCCCATCAGCCACAGGGTGTCGACGGCCTCCACCGCGCTGAGCCCGACCGAGTGCCCCGGCACGAAGAAGTCCTCGCGGCCGCCGGAGATCGGCTTGATGTGGTCGGCGCCCAGCGCGCGGTCGACGTAGTGCTGCCACGCCCACAGGAACTCGCGCCGCACGGATTCGGCGGTGGGCTTCCAGTTGCGGCTCGCCGAGGCCGCCGCCGGGGCCGCCGCCAGCAGCCCTCCCGCGACCGCCGCCCCGCCCATCAGCCGCAGAACGGTTCTCCGGGACACGCCTCCGAGCATCGCCGCCTCCTCGAGCTGGACAACCTTGTCAAGCCGCGCGGTTCACCGTTGCGGGCCGTCCCGGCGAGGTCAATGCAGCCCGCCGATCCTGTCCGGTTTCGACACGGCGCGGTGCCGATCAGCGGCGCTCGGTGCCGCCGTCCGCCCCCTTGACCCGCGCGGGGCGGATGCGAGGAAGGGAACCTTCCTGTCACCGCACCCCGGGGCTGACCTGAGCAAGGGAACCTTCCTGCCATCCCCGGCCGGTCGGGGGTGGAGCATGGGAACCTTCCTGTCATCGCACCCCCGGCGGGGTTGGGCCGATCGGTGGTCGCCGGGGAGCCGGGTGGCAGCAATGGGCCCGGCGGGATTGACACGGGTCGCCGCGGTGGGGTGCAATGCCGCTCGCCATGACAACGTTGTCTGACTCCGGGAACGTCCGGCGCGCCACGATGAGCGACGTGGCGCGGCTGGCGGGCGTGAGCATCAAGACCGTGTCGCGGGTCGTCAACGCCGAGAGCGGCGTGCACCCCGCCACGGCGGAGCGGGTGCTGTCCGCGATCGACCAGCTGGGGTTCCGGCGCAACCTCAGCGCCCGCAACCTCCGGCGCGGCACCGGGACCGGCACGCTGGGGCTGGTCCTGGAGGACCTCGCGAACCCGTTCTACTCGGTGCTGACCCGCGCGGTGGAGGAGGTCGCCCGCTCCCGCGGCAAGCAGGTCCTCACCGGATCGTCCGATGAGGACCCGGCGCGGGAGCGCGAGCTGGTGCTGGAGTTCTGCGCCCGCCGCGTCGACGGGCTGATCGTGGTGCCCGCCGGGCACCAGCACGGCTACATCGCGCACGAGATCAACGCCGGGACGCCGGTGGTGTTCGTGGACCGCCCGCCCGGCAACCTCGACGCCGACGCGGTGCTCATCGACAACTCCGGCGGCACCGCGCTCGCCGCCCAGCACCTCGCCGAGCACGGGCACCGGGAGATCGCGTTCCTGGGCGACGCGCCCGAGATCCACACCGCCGCCGAGCGGTTGCGCGGGTTCCGCGAGGGCTGCGCGCGCGCCGGGGTGCCGTTCGAACCCGATCTGGTGCTGATGGGCCCGCACACCGACGAGTCGGTGGCCGAGGCGCTGCGCACCACCCTGCGGCGGGCGACCGCGCTGGTGACCGGCAACAACCGGATCACCATCCACGCCCTGCGCGCCCTGGCCGGTCGGCCCGACCGCCCGGCGCTGGTGGGCTTCGACGACTTCGAGCTCGCCGACCTGCTGGACCCGCCGATCACGGTGGTCACCCACGAAACCAGCGCGCTGGGCCGGTCCGCCGCCGAGCTGCTGTTCTCGCGGCTGGACGGCGACCGCACCCCGCCGCGCCGCATCGTCGTCCCCACTCGGCTGCTGGCCCGAGGATCTGGAGAGGTTGCACGGTGAGTTCTGTCCACGATGATCAGTCGGTGCGGGCGCTCGTCCTGCCCGCCAACCAGCCGCAGCAGTTCTACCGCGGTGGCACGTCCATCGCGGCGCTGCGCGGTGGCGGTGACGATCGCGAGTTCGGCCCGGAGGACTGGGTCGGGTCCACCACGACCCGGTTCGGCCAGCCCGAATCGGGGCTGTCCCGGCTGCCCGACGGCCGCTGGCTGCGCGACGCGGTGCGCGAGGCCCCCGAGCAGTGGCTGGGTTCCGAGCACGTGGCCGCGTTCGGCGACAGCACGGCGCTGCTGGTCAAGCTGCTCGACGCGGGGCAGCGGCTGCCGGTGCACTGCCACCCGTCGGACCGGTTCGCCCAGCAGCACCTGGGTTCGCGGTTCGGCAAGACCGAGGCGTGGATCGTGGTCGGCACGAGCGGCCCGAACCCCGTGGTCCACCTGGGTTTCCGCGACGACGTCGCGCCCGAGGTGGTCGAGCGCTGGGTGACCACCCAGGACTCCTCGGCGCTCTTGGGTTCGCTCAACGAGATCCCGGTGCGCCCCGGCGACACGGTGCACGTGCCCGCGGGCACCCCGCACGCGATCGGCGAGGGCGTGTTCATCGTCGAGCTGCAGCAGCCGACGGACTTCTCCGTCACGTTGGAGTGGCGAGGTTTCCTGGCCGATGCCGAGAGCGCGTTCCTCGGCATGGACCAGCGGACCGCGCTGCAGACCCTCAACCACAGCGGTTTCGACGACGCCGCGCTGGCGTCGCTGATCAAGCGCACCGCGGACCAGGACGCGGCGCGGGTCGGGCTGCTGGCCGACGACGCCGCGCCGTTCTTCCGCGCTGATCGGCTGCACGGCGCGGTCGAGCTCGAACCCTCCTTCGGGGTGCTGATCGTGCTGGACGGCAGCGGAAAGCTGCGCTCGGACAACGGAACCGACCTCGATCTGCGGCGCGGGACCACCGCGGTGGTCCCGCACGCGGCCGGGGCCGCGCAGCTCGAGGGCGATCTCACCGCGGTGCACTGCCGACCGCCGTCCGCTGGGAGCCGGATATGACCGAACCACTGCTCGAAGCCCGCGACCTGGTCAAGCGCTACGGCGGCGTGGAAGCGCTGCGCGGTGCGTCGTTCACCGTCCACCCCGGCGAGGTCGTCGCGCTCATCGGCGACAACGGCGCTGGAAAGTCCACACTGGTCAAGTGCCTGTCCGGGGTGGAGCAGCCGGATTCCGGGCAGATCCTGGTCTCCGGCACCCCGGTGGTGCTGGACTCGCCCGCCACCGCCCGCGCGCACGGCATCGAAACCGCCTACCAGGACCTCGCGGTGGCCCCGGACCTGGACCCGGCCGCGAACCTGTTCCTGGGCCGCGAGCTCCGGCGCCCGGGTCTGCTGGGCCGCCTCGGCATGCTGGACAAGGCGGGGATGCGCGCGCAGGCCGCCGAGCAGTTCGCCAAGTTCGGGGTCTCGCTGCCGGACCTGACGGTGCCGATCGGGTCGCTGTCCGGTGGCCAGCGGCAGAGCGTCGCGGTGGCCCGGTCGGTGGCGTGGGCCGACAAGCTGGTGTTCATGGACGAACCGACCGCCGCGCTGGGCGTCGTGCAGCGCGAGCGGGTGCTGGAGGTGATCCGCCGGGTTCGCGACACCGGCATCGCGGTGGTGCTGATCAGCCACAACATGCCGGAAGTGCTGTCGGTGGCGGACCGGGTCGAGGTGCTGCGCCTCGGCAGCCGGGTGGCGCGGTTCAACGCCGCCGAGGCGACCTTGGAGGACCTCGTCGGTGCGATGACCGGCGCGCTGTCGCAGGAGGACGCGAGCTGATGCCCACCCAGCAGGAAACCCGGAAGTCCGATGTGGACGCAGCACCGCGGGCCAAGGGCCTCGGCGCGCGGCTGGCGTCCTCGAACACGCTGTGGACCGGCCTGGTGCTGGTCGCGCTGTGCGTGCTGTTCAGCGCGCTGCGCCCGGACGCCTTCCCCACCCTGTTCAACGCGCAGAACCTGCTGGTGCAGGCGGCGCCGCTGCTGATGCTCGCGGTCGGCATGACGTTCGTGATCATCACCTCCGGCATCGACCTCTCGGTGGGTTCGGTGCTGGTGTTCTCCGGCGTCGTCTCCGCGATGACCATGGAGGGGCTCAGCGGCGGGGACGCCACCGACGCCGGGTGGGGCGTGATCGCGATCGGCCTGGTCGTGGCGCTGGTCGGCGGCGCCCTGTGGGGTGTGCTCAACGGGGTGCTGGTGGCGGTGGCCCGGGTTCCGGCGCTGATCGTCACGCTGGGCTCGTTCGGTGCGGCACTCGGTGCCGCGCAGCTGCTCACCAACGGCATCGACGTGCGCACCGTGCCCAGCGCGCTGCGCACCACGCTCGGCACCGGGACGTCGTTCGGGATCGTGCCGAACCTGGTGATCCTGGCCGCGCTGGTCACGCTGCTGGCGATCTGGCTGCTGCACACCACGGCCTTCGGCCGCTACACCTACGCGATCGGGTCGAACGCCGAAGCGGCCCGCCGCAGCGGCATCAAGGTCACCCGGCACCTCATCGCCGTCTACGCCCTGACCGGGGTGCTGGCCGGGCTGGCCGGGTTCATGTCGCTGGCCTACTTCGGCACCACCACGATCAGCGGCCACAGCAACGACAACCTCAACGCGATCGCGGCGGTCGTGCTGGGCGGCACCAGCCTGTTCGGCGGCATCGGCACCGTGCTGGGCAGCGTCATCGGCGTGTTCATCCCCGCGGTGCTCGACGCCGGGTTCGTGATGGCCGGGGTGCGGCCGTTCTGGCAGCCCATCGCGGTCGGCGCGGTGCTGGTCGCCGCGGTCTGGCTGGACCAGCGCCGACGGAGGGCGCGCAACAACCGCTGAGAGAAGTTCTTCGAGCAAACCAGCACAACGGCGTGTGGAAGGTGATTCGGATGAGAACTCGCAAGACGGTGCTCGCGGTGGGCGCGGCGCTGCTGCTGGCGGGCTGCGGCTCCGGCCAGATCGGCGACACCGGGGGCGGCCAGACCGATCCCGGCAACAAGAACCTCGCGCTGATCACCGGGATGCGCGGCGAACCGTTCTACGTCTCCATCGAGTGCGCCGCCCAGCAGGAGGCGGCCGCGGCGGGCTACCAGCTCAACGCGCAGGCCCCGGAGAAGTTCGAGCAGGCCGAGCAGTCGCAGATCCTGGGCGGCATCGTCAGCAGCCGACCCGGCGCGGTGATCATCTCCCCGACCGACGACAAGGCGCTGGCCGCACCGCTGCAGCAGGCCAAGAGCAACGGCATCCAGGTCGTCGAGGTGGACACCGCGCTCGAGGACCGCTCCATCGCGGTCACCTCGCTGTCCTCCGACAACTACGCGGGCGGGCAGCTGGCCGCGCAGACCCTGGCCCAGCTGGTCGGCGACAAGCCCGGCTCGGTGCTGGCGCTGAACACCAAGGCGGGCACCTCCACCACCGACGAGCGCGCCAAGGGCTTCGAGGACGAGATCGCCAAGCACCCGAACCTGAAGCTGCTGCCGACCCAGTACACCGAGAACGAACCGGCGACGGCGGCCCAGATCGTCTCCGCGACGCTGGCCGCGAACCCCGACCTGGTGGGCGTTTTCGGCACCAACCTCAACACCGGCGAGGGCGCGGCGACCGCGCTGTCCAACGCGGGCAAGTCCGGCCAGGTGCAGCTGGTGGGCTTCGACGCCAGCCCGAAGCAGGTCGACGACCTGCGCAACGGCCGGGTGCAGGCGCTCATCGCGCAGAACCCGGGCAAGATCGGCCAGGAGGGCGTCCGCCGGGCGATCGCGGCGATCAAGGGCGAGCCGGTCGAGCGCGAGACCAAGACCGAGATGATCGCCATCACCCGCGACAACATGGACCAGCAGGCCCAGTACTTCTACAAGTCCAGCTGCTGAGCGTCGAGCCCCGGGCGGCCGGGTGCGAGGATGGGAACCTTCCTGTCACCGATGCCGCCCGGAGCTCGCGGTTCGCGGTTACCGTGGGGGCATGGCCTCCTACGGCGAACTCCTCCCCGGGCGCAAGCTGAAGCACGAAGGTGACCAGGGCGGCATCTCGCAGGGGCACGATCCCGGCGGGCCGCTGGACCTCGAGCGGGGCGTGGTGTACCTCGCGCCGCCCGCGCAGGCGCAGCCGGACGAGCGCGACGACACCTCCGACGAGCAGGGTTGATCGGCGTCACAGCCCGGTAGCGGATCTTCTCAATCACCCGCGGTGCCCAGATCGCTCCGTTACTGTGCCACGGGCAGATGAACATCGTTAGCGAAATCGTGCAGCGGTGCTCACTGCCTGTGCTCTATCGGAGTGCGCCGTACCCGTGCGGAGTGGAGGAAGGGACGCCGTGCAGCCGGACAAGGTGTTTGGGAATCCTGGGCTCGAGCAGGCCGAGGCCGTCGAGGACGGGACCGCCCTGATCGGGAACATGACGCCCGCGGGAGTCGACGGCCCCATCACCCCGCAGCAGCGGCAGGCGATCGCGCACAAGATCGGCGAGGACTGGAACCGGATCAGCTCCAGCATCGCCGAGCTGTTCGCCACCGGGGTGCCCGGCAACGATCCCCGCACGCAGCAGGTCGTCGGCGAGCACTACCGCTGGATCTGCCACTTCTGGACCCCGGACCGCGCCTCCTACCTGCGGCTGGCCGAGATGTACGTGAACCAGCCGAAGTTCCGCCGCCGCATCGAGCGCAAGAAGCCGAAGGGCATGGCCGCCTACCTCCGCGAGGCGATGATCACCTACGCCTGGGCCAACCTCCGCTGACCTGCGCATCCGCGCGCGGGGTGACAGGAAGGTTCCCATCCTCGCAGCAGCCGGCCGCGGCGCGTGGTGACAGGAAGGTTCCCCTGCTCGCACCGCCCGCCTGCGTCGGCCGTTGTCGGGGCGATCCCGTTGAATGGTCGGCATGCGGAGGTGGGTGCTGCACATGGACATGGATGCGTTCTTCGCATCCGTGGAGCAGCTGACCCGCCCCACCGTGCGGGGTCGTCCGGTGCTGGTCGGCGGGCTCGGCCCGCGCGGGACCGTGGCCGGTGCCAGCTACGAGGCGCGCGAGTACGGGGCGCGCTCGGCGATGCCGATGGCCGAAGCACGGCGGCGCTGTCCGGTGGCGGTGGTGCTGCCGCCGCGGTTCCGCGTCTACCAGGCGGTGAGCGCGCGGGTGCTGGGCATCGTGCGGGAGGTGTCCGACGTCGTCGAGCAGGTGTCGGTGGACGAGGCGTTCCTGGAGCCCTCCGAGCTGGCCGGGGCGCCGACCGAGCGGGTCGAGCACTTCGCGACGCAGCTGCGCGCGCGGGTGCAGCGCGAGGTCGGGGTGACCGCGTCGATCGGCGCCGGGCCGGGCAAGCAGCTCGCCAAGATCGCCTCCGACCTGGCCAAGCCGGACGGGATGCTGGTGGTGCCCGCCGAGGAGCAGCTGGAGCTGCTGTCGGCGCTGCCGGTGCGCAAGATGTGGGGCATCGGCCCGGTGACCGAGTCCAAGCTGCACCGCATCGGGGTGCACACCATCGGGGAGCTGGCCGCGCTGCACCTGGGCGACGTGGTCTCGCTGCTGGGGCAGGCGCACGGGACCGAGCTGCACCGGCTGGCGCACGGCATCGACGAGCGCCCGGTGGCCGAGCGGGCCGAGGCCAAGCAGGTCAGCGCGGAGACCACCTTCGACGTCGACATCACCGATCAGGCCGAGCTGCTCTCGGAGGTGCTCGGGGTCGCCGAGTCGGCGCACCGCCGGCTGGTGTCGTCCGGCCGGGCGGCGCGCACGGTGACGATCAAGGTGCGCGACTCCGACTTCACCACGATCAGCCGGGCCGCGACCTTCACCTCGGCGACCAGCGACTTCGGTGCGCTGTCCGCGGCGGCGCGGCGGCTGCTGCCGGTCGCGGTCCCGCCCGGCACGCCGGTGCGGCTGGTCGGGGTGTCCTACTCGGGGCTGGCGACCTCCGAGCAGGAGCCGCTCTTCGACAACCCCGCCGACCAGGGCGGACCGGCCGAACCCGCACCGCAGCCGGTGGTCCGGACCGCACCGGAGCCGGAGATCCGGCAGTGGCGGGCCGGGGACGACGTGGCGCACGCGGAGTTCGGGCACGGCTGGGTCCAGGGCGCCGGGCACGGCCGGGTGACGGTGCGGTTCGAGACCGCGACCACCGGGCGCGGGGTGGCCAGGACCTTCGCCGTCGACGACCCGCAGCTGAGCGCGGCCGATCCGCTGGACAGCCTCGGCTGGTGATCAGTCCTGCGGCTTGGGCAGCTGGCGGCGGTAGTGGCCGACCCACTTCTGCGGGGCGACGTCCTGCACCGCTGCTTCCAGGGTCTTCGGCAGCCTGCTGAACGGCGGGAGGTGGAACCGGTAGCGCTCGCCGGGCATGCCGGGCATCGACGCCGGTTCGGTGACCCGCCAGCGCTCCAGCTCCGGGTGCCGCGCGGCGAAGCCCGGGTCGGCCGGGTAGAACTCCAGCGCCTGGCGGCGCTCGGGGGCGACCGGGCGGCGGTGCTGGATCCACGGCAGGGTGCCGATGCCGACGGCCTTGATCTCGTCCCACGCCACGCCGAAGACCTCACCGGAGGTGCGCGCGTAGAAGCCGCTCCGGTCGATCAGGAAGCCGCGGCCGTTGAGCACGCCGCGGGAGCCCGCGATGAACCACACGAAGATCACGCCGAAGACGAGCTGCCAGATCCACAGCCCGACGCTGCTGCCCTGGTTGACCAGGGTCGCCGCGATCAGCACCGTGCACAGCCCGCTGATGCCACCGCCGATGAGCAGCGCTTTGAAGCTGCTGGCGCTGACGTCGACGTCCCGCGCGTCGGCGCCGAGGACGGTCGGCCGGTGCCCGGGGCCCGGCTGCACCCGGGTGGCCGGTTCCTGCACCGCGGCGCGCTCCGAGGTGTAGCGGGCGGTGGTGCGCCCGTCGAGCGGGCGAGCGGGCACCGTCTGCCGCTGCTGGTTGTCGACCCGGTCGGCGCGTTCCCATCCCCCTGGAAGCCACTTCATGCCGCCCAGGGTAGTCCCGAACGTCCTAGTTGATCACGGTTGTGGCCCGATTTCCGGGTCGGCCTCGGGGTGTTCTCAGGGTCAGGCCGTCGGGACCCGGAGGATCAGCGCGTCGCCCTGACCGCCGCCGCCGCACAGCGCGGCCGCGCCGACCCCGCCGCCGCGGCGCTTGAGCTCCAGCGCCAGGTGCAGCGCCAGCCGCGCGCCGGACATGCCGATCGGGTGGCCGAGGGCGATCGCCCCGCCGTTGACGTTGACCTTCTCCTCGTCGATGCCCAGCGCGCGGGTGGAGACGATGCCCACCGCGGCGAAGGCCTCGTTGATCTCCACCAGGTCCAGGTCCGCGGCGTCGATGCCCGCCTTGGCGCAGGCGGCCTTGATCGCGTTGGACGGCTGCTCGTGCAGGCTGGCGTCCGGGCCTGCGACGACGCCGTGCGCGCCGATCTCGGCGATCCAGGTCAGCCCCAGCTCCTCGGCCTTGGCCTTGCTCATCACCACGACCGCGGCCGCGCCGTCGGAGATCTGCGACGCCGAACCGGCGGTGATGGTGCCGTCGGAGGCGAACGCCGGGCGCAGCTTGGCCAGCGACTCGGCGGTGGTGTCCGGGCGGACGCCCTCGTCGGCGTCGACGACCAGCGGGTCGCCCTTGCGGCGCGGGACCTCCACCGGAACGATCTCCTCGGCGAAGATGCCCTTCTCCGCCGCCGCGGCCGCGCGCTGGTGCGAGCGGGCCGCGAACGCGTCCTGCTCCTCGCGGGTCACCCCGTGGCGGGCGTTGTGCTTCTCGGTGGACAGCCCCATCGCGACCTGGTCGAACGCGCAGAACAGGCCGTCGTGGGCCATGTGGTCGAGCATCTGCACGTCGCCGTACTTGAAGCCCTCGCGCGAACCGGTCAGCAGGTGCGGGGCCTGGGTCATCGACTCCTGACCACCGGCCACCACGACGTCGAACTCACCGGCCCGGATCAGCTGGTCGGCCAGCGCGACCGCGTCCAGCCCGGACAGGCACACCTTGTTGATGGTCAGCGCGGGCACGTCCATCGGGATCCCGGCGGCGACCGCGGCCTGCCGCGCGGGGATCTGCCCGGCGCCGGCGGTCAGCACCTGCCCCATGATCGTGTACTGGACCTGGTCGGGGCGGACCCCGGCGCGCTCCAGCGCGGCCTTGATCGCGAACCCGCCGAGCTGGGCGCCGGAGAAGTCCTTGAGCGACCCGAGCAGTCGCCCCATCGGGGTCCGCGCACCAGCCACGATCACCGAACTGCCCACGACTACCTCCCGGTCCTCGCCACGCCTCGTCGCGCCGCACCACCACCATCATGGCCCGGTGCGCACCACCGGGACCATACCCGCGATGACACCCGGTGCCGCCTGTGACGACTGCCATACGCGCCGGGTGACAGGAAGGTTCCCATGCGCACGCCTCCCCCGGCCCGCAGTGCCGCGGCGGCGCGGGTCGGGGGAGGCGCTGCGGTCAGCAGTTGCCGCTGCCGGTCGTGGTGTCGCAGAGCCCGGATTCGGCTTCCCAGGTGAGCTTGGTCCTGGCGTTGACGCCGAGCTCGCGGGAGGCCGAGACGTCGGTCTTCGCGCCGGAGTCGGCCTTGAGCCAGTAGCGGACCTCGTAGTCCTTTCCGGACTTGGTGTAGGTGAAGACGTAGAACGGGTCCGGGACGGGCGCGGGGCCGTAGTCCGGGGCGGTCCAGGCGTCCTCGCCCTGCGCCGAGCTCGGGTCGACGTACAGGCAGTCGTACTCGGCGCCCTCGTAGGTGCAGGTGCGCATCTCGGCCCCGCCGTAGCGGGTGACGGTGGGGTCCTTGACCACGCCGTCGGCCTTCAGCCGCTCGTAGATCGACTCGCAGGCGCCCTGGTCGCAGGCGTGCCAGTCCTTCCAGGCGGCGGCGCGGGCCTGGGCCGCGGTGGAGCCGCCGCCGATCGCGGTGCAGTACTTGCCGACGATGTACGGGGCCATCTTCTGCGCCGCGCCGACCGAGTCGATGGCGGTCGCGGCGGTTTCGTCGGCGCCGAGACCGGCGGAGTCGAGCTGCCAGACGCCGACGCCGGGGTTGAAGAACAGTCCCTTCGCGCGCTGCTCGGGGTCGGCGAGGGAGGTCTGGTCGTCGTAGCGGGACAGCGTCATCGGCGACGGCGAGTCCCCGGACCCGGACACCTCCGGCCAGGTCGGCGACAGCACCAGGTTGGTGGCGTCCTCGGCGCTGATCTCGCAGGAGGCCTTGCCCGCCGCGTCGGCGGCGGCCGAGCTCACCGCTTCGTAGGGTTCCGCGCCGAACTTCAGCTCCCCGAGCCGGACCCACGCCCGCTCGCGGCGCAGGTCGTCGGCCCTCGGGTTGTCCCCTCCCCCGCCGCTGGGCGTGCCGCCGCCGCCCGCGGCCAGGGCGGGCACGCCGAGGCCCAGCACCAGTCCGAACGACGCCAGCAGCACTGCGGTTCTGCGGCCCGGTCCACGTTGCCTTCTTGCCATGTGCGCCCCTCTCACGTGAATCAGCCACATGCTGGTGCGAAGCAAGGTCACCCGACTCCGCCCATCGGGGCAATTCGATCTTCCGTTTTCCACGCTTTTCCCAGCCCTGCGGGCGCGGCTAGGCTGCGGGCATGCGAGCGGAACTCAGCGGTCTGGTCACCGCGGTCGACCACGTGGGCATCGCGGTCGCGGACCTGGAGGCGGCGATCGCCTTCCACCGGGACACCTTCGGCCTGGAGGTCGCCCACTCCGAGGTCAACGAGGAGCAGGGCGTGCACGAGGCGATGCTGCGGGCCCCGGGCGACGCGACGGGCGCGACCCAGCTGCAGCTGCTCGCACCGCTGCGGGAGGACTCGGCGATCGCGAAGTTCCTGGACCGCAGCGGTCCCGGCCTGCAGCAGCTGGCGTTCCGGGTGACCGACGTCGAGGCCGCCATGTCCGCGCTGCGCGCCAAGGGCCTGCGCCTGCTCTACGACGAGCCGCGCCGCGGCACCGCGAACAGCCGGATCAACTTCGTGCACCCCAAGGACGCCGGGGGCGTGCTCGTCGAACTCGTGGAGCCCGCCGACCACGCGTGAGCGGCGACGGCGGTTCTTGCGACCATCGCCGCTCACGAGCGGTCAGGCGGGCAGCAGCTGCACCCAGCGCTCGGCGATGCTCTCCACCGCCTCCCGGCTGTAGGCGAGGGGGAAGTACTCGCCGGTCCGCCACCGCTCGGCGAGGTCGCGGTAGTGCGGGTCGTCCGGGTCGCCGGACTGGCCCGGGGTGTTCACCGCGACCGACGAGTCCCAGTCGCCGACGTCCAGCACCATCCGGAACGACGGGCCGTTGGTCTGCCGGAAGTCGCTGGTCCGGTAGGAGGACTGGTTGACGGTGTCCGGGGAGCCGCCGCGCGGCAGCGGGCCGACGTCGAAGCGGGCCCGGTCGACCGCGTTGAACGCCGCCGACGCCGGGTGCTGGAAGAAGCTGTGCTGCAGCTCCCCCCACTTCCAGGTCCGCTCGCCCCGCCCCAGCAGCTCCCGCACCTCCGCGTAGGCCGAGCGCAGGGTGTCCAGCAGCAGCCGGTCGCGGGCGGCCGCGTCCGGCAGCCACCGGCCCGGGTTCTCCAGCTCGTCGAGCAGCACCAGGGTGTCGGCGTCCTCGATGATCTCGGCCGCCTTCGGCACCGCGGCCCGCACGAACCCCGGTCCGAGGTGCTTGGACAGCCACACCTCGAACAGCGCCGCCGGACCGGAGTCGGCCGCTTCCACCGCGTCCCAGCCCCGCAGCATGCGCAGCGCGCGGCGCAGGTCGGACTCGCCGCTGTCCACTCCGGACAGCAGCGCGATCAGCCTGCGCGCCGGGATGGACAGCTGGTCGTTCTGCAGCTGCTGCGAGTCGGCGATGGTGTGCCTGCGCTGGCGGGACAGCACTTCGACGATCCGCTGGTGGCGGAACGGGTTGGTCCACTCGTAGCCGAGCCCGAGGCCCTGGTGCTCCGGCGGCAGGTTGAACTGGTTGGCGGTGGCGATGAACCCCTCCGCCGGGTTGAGACGTCGCGGCAGGTCGTCGCCGGAGCGGAAGCCGTCCCACTCGTAGCGGCCGTCGCCGGGCACCGGCAGCAGGCCGTCGTAGCCGACGCGCTTGGGCGCCAGCCCGCCGGGCACCCAGCCGATGTTGCCGTCCACGTCGGCGTAGACCTGGTTCTCCGTGGGCGCGCCCCAGTTGCGCATGGCGCGGGTGAACTCGTCGAAGTTGCGGGCCCGCATGTAGGCGACGCTGCCGAAGTACGGGGACATGCCCGGCTCCAGCCACGCGGTGCGCACCGCGTAAGCGAGGTTGCGCTGCTCGTCGACGTGGATCACCGGGCCGTGCCGGGTGAAGGCCAGCTCGACGGTGCGCGCCGCCTCGTCGCGCACCTCGACCTGCTCGCGCAGCACCGACATCGCCTCCCAGCCGCCCTGGTAGCGGTAGCGGCGGCGGTCGGCCGGGTCGAGCTCGTAGACGTACAGGTCCTCCTGGTCCATCGGGAAGATGGTCAGCCCGAAGGCGACGGTTCCGTTGTGCCCGATGGAGATCCCCGGCAGCGCGGGCTCCCCGGCGCCGATCACGTCCAGGCCGGGCGCGGACAGGTGCGCGAGGTAGCGCAGCGACGGCGCCGAGTAGGCGCGGTGCGGGTCGTTGGCCAGGATCGGGCGCCCGGTGGCGGTGCGCTCGCCGCTGATCACCCAGTTGTTGCTGCCCTCGGTGGCCGGGTCGCGGACCACCGACTTGCGGATCCGGCCCTCGGCGAACTCCACCTCCTGGGTGGCCAGGTCGAAGACCTCCAGCACGTCGTCGGGCAGCGCGCACGGGTCGAAGCCGTCGGGCACCACCGTCCGGTGGTCCGGCTGCAGGCCCTGCCGGACCTGGTCGGCGTCCACCCCGGCGGCGCAGGCGACCCGGGCGCGCTTGACCTCGCTGGTCAGGTTGCGGGTCAGGCCGTGGCTGCGGATGCGCACCACGTCCGCCGGTTCCCAGCGGTCCGGCCGGTAGCCGAGGACGCCGAACTCGGCGGGCAGCTGCTCGGGGTGCTCGTCGAGCCAGTCGAGGTAGGCGTTGATCCCGGCGGTGAACCGGGCGGCGATCCGCTGCGCGTCCGGCGAGTAGCGCGCCCACTCCACGTCCATGTCGCCCCGGTACAGGAACAACCGGGTGGCCCGGTCCTGCGGCACGTAGTCGGGTCCGAGCACCTCGGCGAGCTTGCCGAGCCCGCGGCGCCGCCACAGGTCGATCTGGAACAGCCGCTCGCGGGCGGCGTTGAAGCCCTGCGCGAGGAAGACGTCGTCCTCGTCGCGGGCGTAGATGTGCGGCACGCCGTAGCGGTCCACGATCAGCTCCACCGGCGCCCGCAGCCCCCGCACCCGGTAATGCGCCCGGTTCGGCGCCGCATCCGCGGTGGCGCCCGCCATCACCCCAGCTCCCGCGATGCCGACCGCCGCGGCGACGAGGCCCTGTCTCCGGGAGAACCGCACCTGATCAACGCCCACCACAACCTCCCGCATCGACCGACTGCAGGAGTTTTTAGCGCGGGCAACGACCTTTCACAAGACTGAAGAGAATTCAGATATGTGGTGCTCAGGCGGGTTTGACCTTCCTCGGCTTGCCGACGCCCGACTCCAGGGCGCGGGCGATGAACCCGATCTCGCGATCCAGCTCGTCGTCGTGCGCGCCGTGCCGGGCCAGCGAGTGCCGGTGGTTGACCACCCGCGCCAGCAGCAGCGCGGCGGTGTCGATGTCGCCACCGGCCAGGCCCGGGGGCAGCGCCAGCTCGATCACCCCGCGGATCTGCTCGACCACGTGCCGGAACCGCTGCTGCAGCGCCTCCCGGACCGCGACGTGCGTGTCCGCCTCCCGCCACAGCAGGTGGCTGAGCAGCGGCGACGCCTCCAACCGGGCGTCCAGCTCGCGCACCAGCCTGCGCAGGCTGCCCGCGACGTCACCGCGCACCGCGACCCGGTCGGACACCACCGGGTCGTCGGGCAGCCGGTCGACCAGCGCGGTCAGCAGGTCCTGCTTGCGGCGGAAGTAGTAGTGGATGAGCCCCTTCGGCACCTCGGCCCGCTCCGCGATCCGCGACGTCGGCGTGGCCTCGAAACCGTGCTCGGCGAACAGCTCACCGGCCGCCTCGAGGATCCGCTCCCGCGCGGAGGCACCGTCGTCCGCGGGCCGCCCGGAGTCCGAAGTGGACCCCCGCGCGCCGGAGCCGCGAGCCTGAGCCATCAACCCGACCTCCCACCGCCTGCGCACCGGCGAGGCGCGCGGCCCGGAGACTACCGCCGGGCCGCGCGCCCGCCGCACCGTGAGCGCTGCACCCGCTCACGCACCGCCGTCAGTGCTGACCGGCGATCCCGCGGTGCGCGGCGTTGGCCTCCGGGAGCGCGGCCGCGCCGGCGAGCACCGCCAGCACACCGACGATCCAGGAGGTCCACGAGGCCCCCATGAGCGCGGAGTACCCGAGGACCCACGGCGAGATGAACAGCAGCGCGCCGAGCAGCATGTGGCAGTACTCGCTGGTCATCGACCCGGGCATGGCCAACGACCAGACGCTGGCCAGCACCAGCAGCGCACCCAGCACGATCATCGCGGACATCGCCGCCCCGTTCGTCGGCGTCCACAGGGTCCCGATGATCAGGTAGGCGCCCAGCACCACCCCGACCCAGTCCTGCCAGCGAACCCACGGCTTCGCAGTCGAACCGCTAGACCTGTCGGCCACGTCGATCACCTCCACTGAGCACGACCAACAACTCCATTGCACGCTTGGTTGGCCAGCCGGTCAAGTGCCCTCCGGCGAATCCCGGCGGCCGGGCGCGACCCCCGGGGACGTGATCAGCCCGGGGGTCCTCGGTTTGTCTGGTTCATCACCTCCGGCCCGCCACCCGGTCGGGGGTCGGGCGCTTTCCGTTGGCGGGGCCGGGTGTTGGGCGACACGCCCGGCGGCGGCTCGCGGGCGCGGCGCGGAAAATCCGGCTGATACGCGCCACACCTCCCACAACAACGTCGTCTTCCAGGTAGCTTGGTTGCCATGGGCCTTGCCGACGACCGCGACTTGCTACCTCTTGGATCGGGCTTCGACCTCGTTCGCAAGAACGGCTACGACCGCGCCCAGGTCGATGAGCACCTGGAGCGGCTCGACGCCGACATCCGCATCCTGAGCGCGGATCGCGATGCCGCCGTCTCCCAGGCCAACGACCTGTCCAAGCAGCTGGAGTCGGCCCGCTCCGAGATCGAGAACCTGCGCGGGCAGGTGGACCGGCTGGCCAAGCCGCCGACAACGCTGGAGGGCCTCAGCGAACGCCTGCAGCGGATGCTGCGCCTGGCCCAGGACGAGGCCAACGAGATCCGGAGCCGCGCCGAGAACGACGCGGCCCAGATCCGCGCGCGCTCCGAAGCCGAGGCCACCAACCTGCGCACCCGCTACGAGCGGCTGCTCGCCGAGGTGGACAGCCGGCGCTCCGAGATGGAGACCGAGCACCGCTCGCTGATGGACAAGGCCAAGTCCGAGGCGGAGCGGATCACCCGCGAGGCCGAGGAGAACCGCAAGCGCGCCGACCAGGAGTCCGAGGCCCGCCGGGCGCAGGTCGAAGAGGACTTCGAGATCGCGATGGCCGCGCGCCGCAGCGAGGCCATGCGCACCCTGGCCGAGCAGGAGGCCAACAGCAAGGCCGAGGCCGAGCGCCGCGTCCGGGAGGCCACCGACGAGGCCAACCGGCGCCTGCGCGAAGGCACCAACGAAGCCCACCGCCGCGTCCGCGAAGCCACCGACCAGGCCAACCACCTGGTCAGCGAAGCGACCGCCAAGGCCGAGAAGCTCACCCGCGAGTCCACCGAGGCCGCCAACAAGCGCGAGCGCGAAAGCACCGAAGCGGCCGCCAAGCTGGAGCGCGAGAGCAAGGCAGCCGCCGAGAAGCGCGAGCGCGAGAGCATCGAAGCCGCGGAGAAGCGCGAGCGCGAGAGCAAGGAGGCCGCCGAGAAGCGGCTGCGCGAGTCCAAGCAGGAGGCCGAGCGCCTGGTCCGCGAGGCGACCGAGAAGTCCGAGCGCATGATCCGCGAGTGCACCGAGGAGGCCACCCGCCTCATCGACGACGCCACCCGCGAGAGCAAGCGCCTGGTCGCCGCGGCCCGCGAGGACGCCCGCATCCGCCTCGGCTCGACCACCGAAGAGGTCCAGCGCCGCCTCCGCAACGCCGACGAGCACGTCCACTCGCTGACCCAGCTGCGCGACGCGGTGGCCAAGAAGCTCCGCGACGCGGCCGAGATGCTCGGCCAGACCACGCCCCTCCTCGAACGCCTCGACCAGGAGGACGCCGAGGAGGAGAAGCTCCGCGAAGCAGCGGCCGAAGCCCGCGAACAAGCCCGCAAGGACGCCGAAGAAGCCCTCGCCCAGGACAGCCGCGAAGCTGTGCAGGGCCCCGAAGCGGCGAAGCCCGCGCAGCCGGGAGCGAAGGCCGAGGCGACGAAGTCGCCGCAGGCCGCAGGCGCGAAGCCCGCGCAGGCGAAGCAGCCGCAGCAGGCGAAGCCCGCGGAGGCTGAAGCGCAGCAGGCGAAGCCCGCGCAGGCGGGCGCGAAGCCGCAGGCGCAAGCCGGTGCGACGCCGCAGGCGAAGCCCGCCGAGGCCGAGGCGAAGCAGGCGAAGCCCGCGCAGCCGGAAGCGAAGGAGAAGCCTGCGCAGCAGGCGAATCCGAAGCCGCAGGGCGGCAAGCCGTCGAGCGGCGAAGCCGCGGACGACGGGCCGACGGAGCAGATCCACCGCGACGTGGTCCGCGGCCAGGGCGCGAAACCCCAGCACAACTCGCACGACGAGCCGACCCGCCGGATCCAGCTGCCGGTCCCGGAGAAGAACGGCAAGGGCGGTCAGCGCTCGCAGACCACCAGCCAGCAGCGCCGCTGACACCAGGTCCTGGACCGCTCAGCAGCGATCGGTCGGGCGAACCACGAAGGGCACCTCCCCCGCGCGGAGAGGTGCCCTTCCCGCATCCGGCGGGTGCTCGCCGCCAGCCGCGGGCCGACGGCCGCTGAACCGCGCTTGCACCTGACACGGTGGTAGGTCGTAGACCGGGGGTGTCATGTTCAGCATTGGAGACTTCGCCAGGCACGGGCGGGTGTCGGTCCGGATGTTGCGCCACTACGACGCCATCGGGCTGCTGCCGCCCGCCCACGTCGACCGGTCCACCGGGCACCGGGCCTACCACGCGGCCCAGCTCGCCCGGCTCAACCGGATCGTCGCGCTGAAGGAGCTCGGGTTCACCCTGCAGCAGGTGCAGCAGATCCTCGGCGAGGAGTTCAGCGCCGAGCAGCTGCGCGGCATGCTCAAGCTGCGGCAGGCGGAGCTGGAGAACCAGATCGCGGCGGACACGGCCCGGTTGGCCGACGTGCGGGCGCGGCTCCAGGTGATCGAAGCGGAGGGCACCATGCCTGCCGAAGAAGTGACCGTCAAGTCCCTGCCCGCGGTGCGGCTGGCCGAGTTGTCCGGCACGGCGCGGAACATGGATCCGCAGTCGATCGGCCCGGTGATCCAGGGGCTCTACGACGAGCTGTGCGCGGCGCTGGAGCGGGCCGGGGTGGCGCCGGTCGGTCCGGCGACCGCCTACTACGAGGGCGGCGAGGACAGCGACACCGTGGTCGTGCACGCGGGGCTGCCGATCAACGCCGATCCGGATCCGGCGTTCGAGTTCGCCGTGGTGGACCTGCCCGCGGTGCCGCAGGCGGCCACCATCGTGCACCGCGGTTCGATGGACGACTGCTTGCCCGCCTACCAGGCGCTGGCGCAGTGGATGGAGGCCGCCGGGCACCAGCCGACCGGCAGCGAGCGCGAGGTCACCCTCGCCTGTCCGGAGGACCCGGCCGGAATGGTCACCGAGATCCAGTCACCCATCCGGACCAGCTGACGTTTCTCCTGCTCAAATCGGGTGAGCGTCATCGATCCAGTCGTCGGTCCTCCCTTACTGCCGAGGGGTGGTTGAAGGCAGTGCGCCCACGGAAAGGACCACATCGATGGTGGACCAGGAGTCGCCGACCGGTGATGACGCCAACGCCCGGGCGAGGCGGAAGTCGGGTCAGTACTTCGTGCTGCCCAGCGAGATGGCCGACGAGCTGCGGCGGACCGAGGCGAAGTCGAACGAGCAGGACTCGCGCCTGCCCGGCAAGGACGACGACTAGCGCCGGTCAGCCCAGCTCGGCCAGCCACGGTCGGACGACACCGGCGAACTCGTCCGGTGTCTCGACCGGCGGCAGGTGACCTGCGCCGGGCAGCGTCACGAGCTCACCTCCCGGCAGCACGTCCGCGAGTTCGCGGGCGTGCTCCGGGGGCGTGAGGCGATCTTCCTCGCCCACGACCACCAGCGCGGGCCCGGTGAAAGCCCGCAGCGCGTCAGTGCTGTCCGGGCGGCCTGCCATCGCGCGCTGCGCCCAGGCAACGCCTTCTGCAGGCTGCGCTTCGATCAACTCCCGAACCTGCTTAAGCACCGCGGGGCGCTGCTCGTGCGTAGTGCGTCCGAGGACGTTGGGCAGCGTGCTGTCGGCTAGCCATCCGCTCGTGCCTTCGCGCTCCGCGCGGTCCGCGGCGTTGAGACGGTTGGCGCGCTGCTCGTCGTTGTCCGCAACGGCTTTCGTGTCGACCAGCAGCAGCCCGGCGACGCGCTGCGGCGCAGCACGCAGCACGGCCATCGCGACGTAGCCGCCCATGGAGCAACCGCCCAGCACGACCTTCGGCAGTTCCAGCCGGTCGAGCAGTTCCACGATGTCCCTGGCCGCGGTGTCGATGCTCGGGTTCTCGGCCGCCCAGCGGCTGTCGCTGGGTTCGGCCAGGCTCCGCGCCCACGAGCCGTCCAGCGGGCTCTCCCCCAACCCCCGCTGGTCCGGCGCGATCACCCGCGCCTGCTCCTCCAGCAAGGCGCGGGCCGAGTTCCACATCCGCGCATCCGCGGGGAACGCGTGCAGCAGCACCAGCGGTGTTCCGACACCCGATTCGATGTAGTGCATCACCCCATCGTCCCGCACCCGCAGCCCGGCAGCGGGGTGGCGCGCGGCGCGGCAGCTGACAGGAAGGTTCCCATCCTCACCTCCGCACCGTGTGGCTGTGGGCGAGGACCGCCGTCGCGGTCGCGGGGTCCGCCGACTCGACGAGGTAGGCGTCGACGGTGATCGCGGACTCGGTGATGGACAGCGTCATGAAGCCGCGGTGGGCGAAGTCCTGCCAGTGGAAGTCGTTGGTGACGTTGCTCTGACCGCTCTCGGTCTGCGAGGACGCGCCGCACACGATCTGCTGGGTGCCGCGCACCGGGGCGAGGATCTGCGAGCAGTGGTCGTGCCCGGACATGATGAGGTCCGCCCGGCCCAGCACGATCTCCTCGTACAGCTCCTTCAGGTGCTTCCCGCTGGCGTAGTCGTCGGCGGTGACGCCGTTGTACGCACCGGCGTTCCCGTACGGCCCGTTGTTGATGTACGGGTGGTGCGCCAGCACGATCTTCCAGCTCGCCCTCGACTCGGCCAGCTTCGCGTCCAGCCAGGCGCGCTGCTCCCGCATGTACGGGCCGTCCCAGGTGTAGCGCGGGTCGAGCTGCGGCAGGAACGACGCGACCGGGTTGCTGTCCAGCGCGAAGAACTCCACCACCGGGTTCGGCGAACCGTCCGGCAGCGGCACCGAGTAGTAGCGGTCCGGCATGTACCAGCGCTGGGAGCTGTCGTGGTAGGCCACCTCGTAGTCGCCGCGCGCAGGGCCGTCACCGCCGCCCGGCACCAGTCCGCTGACGTCGTGGTTGCCGAGGATCATCAGCCACGGCACGTCGATCCCGGCGTTGGGCTGCTCGAACTTGGTCTGGAACTCGTCGTCGTCCGCGCTCTCCGGCCCGTCCAGGTAGAGGTTGTCGCCGAGCCCGACGGCCAGCGAACAGCCCTTCTCCGCAGCCACGCGCCGGGCCGCCGCGGCCACCGCGTACTGCTCGGGCGCGCCGGTGCCCGCGTCACCGGTGACGAGGACGGTGAGCTCCCGGGTAGTGGGCAGCGGGAACTTCCGCGTGCTCGCCGATGCCGCGACCGGCGTCAGGCCGACTCCGACGGCGGCGACGACCGCTCCGGCCAGCAGTTCCCGGCGCCCGATGGTGTGCTGTTCTCGCATGCGGACAGACGCTACGTACCGTCGAACCAACCGTTCCCTACTTCAGGTGAACGGAGCGGGAGGAGCGCGGAAACATCTGCGGCGGGCGGAGACCGCGTTCTGCGAGCATGGGAACCTTCCTGTCATCCCACCCCGGCCAGCAGCCCCCAGGACCTGCTGAGATGCCAGGAGGCGCAGACGTCGACGTCGAGCAGGTACGGACCGGCCTGCCCGCACTGTCCGTCAGCGGTGCCGGGATCGATCGGCTGACCGTGCCCCATCCCGGTGACGGAGACCGTTTCGACCAGGGTGCGCCCGGAGCTGTCGGCGTAGCTCTCGTGCGGGTAGCCCGCGATGGTGTCGGTGGACGTCGGGGTGGCCGGGATGCCGTGCACGTTCGTCCACTGCTCGACCAGTTCGCGCTGGTTCGCCGGTGCCACGGTGTAGTCGGCGGTGCCGTGCCAGATGCTCAGCGTCGGCCACGGCCCCTGGTGGGAGCTGGCGCCGCGCACCGCGTCGCCCCACTGCTGGGGCGTGCGGTCCTTGCCGGGGTTCATGCAGGTGAACGCATCGGGCATCGTCGACGCACAACCGTGCGGAACGCCCGCGACGACACCGCCCCCGGCGAACACGTCCGGGTAAGCGGCGAGCATCACCGCGGTCATCGCCCCGCCCGCGGACAGCCCGGTGACGTGGACCCGCGCCGGGTCCGCACCGGTGTCACCGATGGCGCGCTGGACCATCTGCGCGATCGACTCGGCCTCGCCGCTGCCGCGCGCGGTGTCCCCGCTCTGGAACCAGTTGAAGCACCGGTTGGCGTTGTTGGCCTGCTCCTGCTGCGGCAGCACGAGGGTGAACTGCGCGCGGTCGGCCAGTTCCACCCAGCCCGCGCCGGTGCCGTAGCCCGCCGCGTCCTGGGTGCAGCCGTGCAGCGCGACGACCACCGGTCGTCCTTCCGGCAACCCGTCGGGGACGTACTCGAACATGCGCAGCGCACCGGGATTGGTGCCGAACCCGGTCACTTCCCGGAGTTCGGCCGCCGAAGCCGTCGGAGCTGCCACGACCGCCGCGAGCAGCACCGTCAGGACTAGGGAGAACACGCGCATCCGAACCACCTCCTCGTGGTTCGGACCACGTTAGGAGCGGCCGCGCCGAGTGCTCCACAGTGGACGTCGCTACTCCCGAACCCCGGTTTGTGTGCCTCGCCCACATGTCCGGGCTCCCCGCCGCGCCCCTACCGTGACCGGGCGACCACGAGGAGGTGCCGCCGTGCGCAGGGGAACCGCGCTGCTGTCCGCCGGACTGCTGACCGGCGCGTTGCTCGTCCCGACCGCGTCCGCCGCGCCGCAGTGCGGCCCCGAGGTGCGGGTTCCCGGTGCCGCGCACCAGGAATCGGCGTGCCTGGACGACCTGACGACCACCGGGACGCTGACCTCCGGGCACACCGTCCGGGCTGACTGGGCCGGGCTGACCGCCGCGGACCTGCCCGCGCCGCCGCCGGTGCCGGGGCGGCAGATCGACGGCTACTTCCCGGACACCTCCGCGACCAACGGAAACCACGGCTGGAACCACGACGCCCAGTTCGTGCTGCGCCTGCCGGAGCGGTGGAACGGCGGTCTGGTCGTCTCCGGAACCCCGGGCAACCGCAGGCAGTACGCCAACGACCGGGCGATCGCCGACCACGTCCTGGCCGCCGGGTACGCCTTCGCCGCCACCGACAAGGGCAACACCGGCGCGGAGTTCTTCACCGACGGCGACCGGCCGGGCGACGCCGTGGCCGAGTGGCACCACCGGCTCACCGAGCTGACCGTCGCCGCCAAGCTCACGACCTGGCGCCACTACGGCCGACCGCCGTCGCAGACCATCGCCGCCGGGCTGTCCAACGGCGGCTACCTGGTGCGCTGGCAGCTGGAGAACCGGCCGTGGCTCTACGACGGCGGGGTCGACTGGGAGGGCGCGCTGTGGACGCAGCGCGACAACCTGCTGACGTTCCTGCCCACCGCGCTGCGCGCCTACCCCGCCGGGGACGAACGCGCTGTCCTGGCCGCGGGTTTCGCGCCGGGATCGCAGTTCCTGTGGGACTACCACCACCGCGTCTACTGGGACCTGACGCAGCGGATCTACCGCGAGGAGTTCGACCCCGGCTTCGACGGCGACCGGCAGGCCGGGATCCCGTTCTGCCGCACCGGGACCCCGGGCTGCGACGCCGACTACGACTACGCCGCGCGGCCCGCGGAGGTGCACCGGGCGGTCGAGCGCATCGCGCTGACCGGGCGCATCGGCAAACCGCTGATCACCCTGCACGGCACCCTGGACTCGCTGCTGCCGATCAGCCGCAGCTCGGACGTCTACGCCGGGATGGTGGCCGCCAGCGGCCGCGGCGACCTGCACCGCTACCACCGGATCGAGAACGGCAACCACACCGACGGCCTCGTGGACGAGTTCCCCGGGCTGCGGCCGCTCGCCCCGCACTTCCGCGACGCGTTCGACGAGCTGCGGGCCTGGCTGCGCGGCTGACCGGTCGGCCCGTTCTGCGAGGATGGGAACCTTCCTGTCACCCGGCGCACCCCTGCCCCGCCTCGTGACCTGCGGAGATCCGGCGGCTGGTCGATTCGCGGCGCTTCGAGCTAGGTCTGCAGGGTGTGCAGGCGCAGGGCCAGCTGGATCTCCAGCGCCCGGTCCGGTGTCTGCCAGTCCGCGCCGAGCAGCGAGCCGATGCGGTCGAGCCGCTGCACGACGGTGTTGACGTGCACGTGGAGCACGTCCTTGGCGCGGGAGAGGTTCGCGCTGGAGCCGAAGTACGCGTGCAGCGTGGCGAGCAGTTCGGTGCCCCGGCGGGCGTCGTAGTCGAGCACGGGACCGATCGTGCGCCGCACGAAGCCGTGCAGGTCGGTCTGCTCGCCGAGCAGCACTCCCAGGAAGCCCAAGCCGTCCATCGACGCGCCCTCGCCGATCCGCCCGAGCGCGAGCAGAGCGCGCAGGCACCGAGCGGCTTCGGCGTGCGCCGCCGCGATCTCCTGCGGTCCGTGCGCCGGGCCGGAGGCCCCCACCGTGACCGGACCGTCCACTGCGGACCGCAGGGTCTCGGCGGTGCGGGCGGCGAGCGGCCCCGGATCGGTGGCCGGGACCAGGAGGACGACTTCCTCGGCGTGGATCCCGGCGAGCGCCGCGCAGCGACCGGCGGCCACCGCCAGCCGCGTGCGCGGGACGCGTTCGGCGTGCGCGATGAGCACGGCGTGCGGTTGAGCCAGGTCCAGGCCCAGCCGCTCGGCCCGGGCCAGCAGCGCGCCGGGGTTCCGCTCGGGCGCGGTGAGCAGGTCGGTGAGCAGCTCGCCGCGCACCTCGTCCTCGGCTTTGGCGACCGACCGGCGCAGCATCAGCAGCAGTGCCGTGACCACCGCAGCGCGCTCGAAGAGCCTGCGGTCGGCGTCCACGAGGTCGCCGCGACCGGAAAGCACGATGCTGCCGAGCAGTTCCGGCCCGGCGTGCACCGCGCACACCCACCCGTCCGATGTGGACATCGCGCGCCCGCTGGCGCGGGAGGCGGCGACGGCGTCCGCAGGCGGGACCGGGGGCACCGGGTCGGCGTTGGTCAGCTCCGCGCCGTCGGCGTCGAACAGGCCGATCTGGCCGTGCAGGACGTCGGCGACCGCGGCCGCCACTTCCGGCACGTCGGCGCCCCGCAGCACCAGGTCCATGAGCCGGTCGTGGGCTTCCTCCGCGCGGTGCAGCGCCTCGCTCTGCTCGCTGATCTCCTCCAGCAGCGCGGCGTTGTCCAGCGCGATCGCGGCGTGGTCGGCCAGCGACGACAGCAGCGCGATCTCGTCCGGGGTGAACTCGCGGCGGGTGCGGTCCGAGGCGTAGAGCACGCCGATGACCTGGTCGCCGAGCGCCAGCGGCACGCCCAGGATCGCGGTCAGCCCCTCGTCGCGGACCGCCGAATCGATCGGACCGGTGTGCCGGAACCGCTCGTCGCCGAAGTAGTCGCGGGTCGCGTACGGCTGGGCGGTCTGCGCGACCAGCCCGCCCAAGCCCTCCCCCATGCCCAGCGTCACCTTCTGGAACAGCGCCGACACCGAACCGTCGGTGACCCGCATGTAGGTGCGGCCCGCGGCCTCGTCGTTGAGGCTCAGGTACGAGACGTCCACACCGAGCAGCGTGCGGGCCCGGCGCACGATCGAGCGCAGCACCGCGTCGGTGTCGCGCAGCCGGGCCAGGTCGCTCGCGGTGTCGAACAGCGCGCTGAGCTCGGCCTCCCGGCGGCGGTGCGCGCTGAGCGTGCTGTGGATCCGCAGCGCCAGCGCGGTCGCCCGGCTCAGCTGCGGGTTCTCCACCGCGACGTGCGCCAGCTGCTCGCTGCCCGCGCCGGTGGCGAGCAGTTCGAGCAGCCGGACCACGTCGTCGTTCACCCGCTCATCTTGGCACCGCGGCCTGCCCCCGCGGGGCGTCGTCGTGCAGCGAACTGCCCGCGGTCTCCCGAGCCACCAGCACCGCCACGACGGTGAGCCCGCACATCGCCAGCAGGTACGCCGACACCGCCACCGTGTTGCCGAAGGCCTGCAGCAGTGCCACCGCGATGATCGGCGCCAGCGCGCCCGCCGCGATCGAGGACAGCTGACCGCCGACGGAGAGACCGGTGTAGCGGACCCGGGTGCTGAACTGCTCGGCGAAGAACGCCGCCTGCGGCCCGTACATCGCACCGTGCAGCAGCAGCCCGACGGTGGTGGCCAGCGTGATCACCCACGGCGACCGGCTGTCCAGCAGCGCGAAGAACGCGAAGCCCCACACTGCCATCGCCACCGCGCCGAACAGGTAGACCGGTTTGCGGCCCACCCGGTCCGACAGCGCGCCCCACAGCGGGATGGCCAGGAAGTGCAGCGCGGAGCCGATCAGCACCGCGTTCAGCCCGACCGACTTCGGCAGCTCCAGCGGGCCGGTCACGTAGACCAGGATGAACGCGGTCAGCACGTAGTAGGAGACGTTCTCCGCCATCCGCGCCCCGATGGTGATCAGCACCTCGCGCCAGTGGTCCCGGAACACCGCCACCACCGGCACGTGCTCGCTGCGCTGCTCGGCCTTGCGCTGGGCGTCGAGGAACACCGGCGACTCGCTGACCGCGATCCGGATCCACAGCCCGATCACCACCAGCACCCCGGACAGCAGGAACGGGACGCGCCAGCCCCAGGCCAGGAACTGCTCGTCGGACTGCGTCGCGGCCAGCACCGCGAGCACCGCGGTGGCCAGCAGGTTGCCGCCCGGCGCACCGCACTGCGGCCACGACGCCCACAACCCGCGGCGGCGGTCGTCGCCGTGCTCGGACACGATCAGCACCGCGCCGCCCCACTCCCCGCCGAGCGCGAACCCCTGCACCAGCCGCAGCAGCGTGAGCAGGATCGGCGCGAGCGCGCCCACCGCGGCGTAGGTGGGCAGCAGCCCCATCGCGCAGGTGGCGCCGCCCATCATCAGCAGGCTCACCACCAGCAGCTTCTTGCGCCCCACCCGGTCGCCGAAGTGGCCGAACACCAGCCCGCCCAGCGGCCGGGCCAGGAACCCGATCGCGTAAGTGGTGAACGCCAGCAGGGTGCCGGTGAGCGGATCGGCCTCCGGGAAGAACAGCTGGTTGAACACCAGCGCGGCGGCCGAGCCGTAGAGGAAGAAGTCGTACCACTCGACGGTGGTGCCGATCAGGCTGGCGCCGACGACCCGCGCGATCGAACCGCCCCGCGAGTTGCCGGGTCTGTTGCTGGCCAAGGCGAACACTCCTTCGTGTCAGTGCCTTTTCAGGCGGCGGTCCAGCCGCCGTCCATCGGAAGCGAAACCCCGGTGACGTGGGCCGCGTGGTCCCCGCACAGCCAGCGCACGAGCTCGGCGACCCGCTCAGGGGCGATCAGCTCCTTGAGCGCGGCGCGCCGCAGCAGCACATCCGCGACCACTTCGGACTCCTCGATCCCGTGCGCGGCCGCCTGATCGGCGATCTGCGCGCGCACCAGCGGCGTGTCGACGTACCCGGGGTTGACGCAGTTGCTCGTCACGCCGCGCGCCGCCCCCTCCAGCGCGACCACTTTGGACAGTCCTTCGAGGGCGTGCTTGGCGGTCACGTAACCGGCTTTGAACGGACTGGCGCGCAGCCCGTGCACGCTGGAGACGTGCACGATGCGCCCCCAGCCCCGCCGGTACATGTGCGGCAGCGCGTTGCGCACGAGCTGGAACGGGGCGGTCACCATCACCTGCTGCATGCGGGTGAAGGTGTCCAGCGGGAACTCCGGCAGCGGCGCGACGTGCTGGAAACCGGCGTTGTTGACCAGGACGTCGACCTGCGCGGGCAGCGCTCCGACGGCCCCGGGATCGGCGAGGTCCACCACGTGCGCCCGGCCGCCGACCTCCGCGGCGACCCGCTCGGCGGCCGCCCCGTCGAGATCGACGACGTGCACCTCGGCCCCGTCGGCAGCGAGCGCCCGAGCGCACGCCCGCCCGATCCCGCTGCCCGCACCGGTCACCAGGGCCACCCGCCCGCCCAGCGTCCCGCCGTGCCCGTTGTCACTCATGCCGTAGGACGTTAAGCCGCTGCGCGCCGCTGGCCTATGTGCCCGAGCACCACAAGTCGGCGCGATCTTGTGGCTCTGCCGCCCATGCTTCGGTGGGTGAGCATGGGAACCTTCCTGTCATCCACCGGACTGCGCCGATGCGAGCATGGGAACCTTCCTGTCACCTCCAGCCGCAAACCAGCTGCTCGGCGACGGGGCGGCGGACTACCGTCCACGGCATGGTGGAGCCAGAAGAGATCCGCACCGAGCGGCTCGTGCTGAGCCGCATCCAGCCCGCCGACGCCGACGCGTTCATCGCCCTGCACGGCACCCCCGAGGCCTACCCCCACGACAGCAGGTTCCAGCGAACCCCGGAGCAGGCCCGCGAACAGCTCGACTGGTTCCGCGAGAAGTGGGCTGCGGACGGCATCGGCTACTGGACCATCCGGCTCGCCACCTCCGGCGAGGTGATCGGCTTCGGCGGCGTCCAGCACAAGGACGAGGACGACGACCCGGTGCTCAACCTCTTCTACCGGTTCTTCCCGACCGCGTGGGGCAACGGCTACGCGACGGAGATGGCCCGGGCGGCGATCAGCTGGGCGCGGCAGCACCGGCCCGACCGGCCCGTGGTGATCACGACCGACGTCGGCAACTCCCCGTCGATCCGGATCGCCGAGAAGCTCGGCTTCGCGCGGCACTCGGAACGCGAGCGCGACGGCTGGCCCGAGGTGGTGTTCCGGCTCGCGCCCGCGCGCTGACGTGAGCATGGGAACCTTCCTGTCACCCGCCCCGAAAACCAGCTGCTCAGCGACGGGTCGCGGACTACCGTCCACGGCGTGGTCGAGCCAGCGGAGATCCGCACCGAGCGGCTGGTGCTGAGCCGCCTCCGTCCCGCCGACGCCGACGCGTTCATCGCGGTGCACAGCGCTCCGGAGGCCTACCCGCACGACGGCTGGTCGCGACGAACCCCCGAGCAGGCCCGCGAGCTGTTCGACCGCTTCCTGCGGGACTGGGCGACCAACGGCATCGGCTACTGGACGATCCGCCTCGCCGGAACCGGCGAGGTGATCGGCTTCGGCGGCGTGCGGCACGCGGAGGAGGACGGCGAACCGGTGCTGAACCTCGCCTACCGGCTCTGGCCGAGCGCGTGGGGCAACGGCTACGCACCGGAAATGGCCGAAACAGCCCTGTGCTGGGCGAAGCGGCACCGCACCGAGCGCCCCGTGGTGATCGTGACGGACACCGGCAACGCGCCCTCGGTCCGCGTCGCCGAGAAGCTCGGCTTCGCGCTGCACCAGGAGCGCCGCCGCGACGGTCGTCCGGAGCTGGTGTTCCGGTCGACGTGAGGATGGGAACCTTCCTGTCACTCACCGCGCCCGGTGGCGTTCGGCGGGCTGGCCGACCAGCTCGGCCTGCCCGCCACGTTCCTGGTGGGCGCGGTGATCGCCCTGCTCGCGCTGCCGCTGGCCGCTCCGGCCGAGGTCAGGAGTTGACGATGGTGACCTGGCGGGTCTCCGACGGCCCGTCCCAGGTGCGCGGCAGCGGGGTCGGCACGTCCGGGGCCACCGTGCGCACGATCGCGTCGAGCGCGTCCTCGGCCTTGCCGACCCACAGGTGCTTGGTGTCCGGGAAGCCGGTCACCTCGGCCTGCGGGATGGCGGCGAAGCGCTTGCGCGCCTCGTCCGGGCGCAGGTAGTCGTCGAACTCCGGGATCAGCGCGTGCACCGGCTTGCCCGACTCCGCCCAGGCTCGCAGGTGCTCCTCGGTGCTCCAGCGCAGCGGCGGGGAGATCAGCACCGCGCCCTCCACCAGCGGGTCCAGGCCGTGCACCAGGGTCAGGTCGGTGCCGAACGACCAGCCCACCAGCCACACGTTCGGCAGGTCGTGGAACTCGGCGAACTCCAGCGCCGCCGCCACGTCGAACCGCTCGGCGTTGCCGCCGTCGAAGCTGCCCTCGCTGCGGCCCGCCTCGCTGGCCGTGCCGCGCGTGTTGAACCGCAGCACCGCGAGATCGGCCAGCGCGGGCAGCCGGAACGCCGCCTTGCGGTAGATGTGCGAGTCCATCATGCCGCCGTGGGTGGGCAGCGGGTGCAGGCAGATCAGCGTGGCCCGCGGCGGCCGGGACTCCGGCAGGGCGAGCTCGCCGATCAGCTGCAGGCCGTCGGCGGTGTGCAGGGTGATCTGCTCGCGGCGGGCAGGCAGCACGGTGTTGGCGCGGATCTCGGTGCTCATCGCCCCCGATCCTGCCACGGACGGGTGGCCGACACGGTGTGACGTGCTACGACCAGCGCCGCGTCGGACCGCGGCGGGACCGCGCGCTCCAGCAGCCGTTGTGCCAGTGGCGCCGCTCCTCGACGCCGCCGTGCGCCGCGCTCGGCCACGCCACCACGTGCGCGACGCCGGGCCGGATCTCGTGGTCGCAGCCGGGGCACCGGTAGACCTTGGTGGCCTGCGCGGCGGGGACGGTGCGCACCATCCACTCGCCGTCCGGACCGTGCTCGACGCGGGACGCGCCGAAGGCAGTACCCATCGCGCGGTGGCTGGTGTCAGCCGTCGGGCGGCGCTGCGGTCGGTTGCGTCTGGGCACGCGACAACCGTAACGGTCCGGCTACGGGGCGGGCGGCGGCAGGTGCGGCCAAGCCTGCCCGGCCAGGCCGCGGGCGAACTCGCAGGCGTCGATCCCGGTCATGCCCGGCACGGCCACCACCAGCTGCGCGACCTCGACCTGCCCGGCGGCGCCGAACGGCAGGTGCCCGGTCTCGGCCGAGCACAGCGGGAGCTGCGGATCGCCGCCGACCACGCTGACCACGGTGCGGCGCCCGGCGATCGTCTCCTCGACGGCCGCCCCGTGCAGCACCCTCGGCGGCTCGCCCGCGGTGTGGGTGAGCTGCACGCGCGGCGAATCGGCGACCTGCTCGCCCCAGGAGCACTGGTGCCCGGCGGGGCTCGGCTGCCCCTGGGCCTCCTCCAGCCCCGGCACCTGCTGCACGGCGGCGGAGTCCAGCACGTCGCACGGGTCGACCAGGGCCAGCGAATCCGCCGGGAAGTCCCGGTGCCCGACGCGGTGCTGTTCGAGCGCGGCGGCGGCCGCGTCCGCACCGGCCTCGGCGATGCCGCACAACCCGGACGCCGGATCGCCCACCAGCAGGTCAGCGCTGACCCGCAGGGCGACGTCGTCGGCGAACAGGACCTGCCGGGTGCAGTGCCCGGGCAGCGGCGCGTTCTGCACGATCCGCAGCGAACCGCGCGGCACGACCGGATCCCCCGGCCGGTCCGGGGCCTGGCCCAGCTCGCCGACCGCGAGCTGCACCAGCGAACCGTTCGCGAGCTTGACGTGCAGCAGGCAGTAGTCCAGCGAAACGGTGCCAGCGTTCTCCGCGGACCCGAACGCCTGCAGCGCGGCGGGATCGGTCAACGTGCACGGGTCCACTGTGCGCAGATCACCGAGCACGGCCCGCGCGGTGCCGTCCTGCTGCGGCGCGGCGGGCGCGTGCGGTGCACCGCCGGGAGTGCACCCCGCCACCAGCAGCACCCAGAACAACAGCAGCGGCAGGCCTCGGTGGCGGAGACGCGGCGACATCAACCCACCCTAACCCGGCGCGGCGACTCGGAGCGGTGAGCAAGGGAACCTTCCTGTCACGCACCCCGCCGGGCGCCGCGAGCATGGGAACCTTCCTGTCACCCACCGGCCGCGAAAAGCGAGCAAGGGAACCTTCCTGTCACACCGGCCAGGAAGGCTCCCCCGCTCCTCGGGTAGGGCTATTCGTCGAAGTTGCGCTTGGCCAGGTCGAGGATGCGCTCGATCGCCTGGCTCGCGTCGGGGCCGTTGGCGTGCAGGACGATCCGGTCGCCCTGCCGGGCGCCCAGCCCCATCACGCCCAGGACGCTGGCCGCGTCGGCCTCGTTGTCGCCGAGGCTGATCTTGACGTTGGCCTGCAGCCCGGTCAGGCTGCGCGCGAGCAGCGCCGCCGGGCGCGCGTGCAGGCCGACCTCGTTGGTCAGCTCCAGTTCCTCGCGGACTTCGTCCGCTGCGGCCGGTGCGCCCGGTTCGGCGAGTTCGCCGCCCTCGGCCGCCGCTTCCGCGGCCCGGCCGACCGCCGCCATCGGCTCGCCGCCCTGCGCGGCCACGGCCGCGGCGACCGCGCCCTCGACCAGCGGCGCGTCCACGACCAGGGCCGTGCTCGGGTCGCCGAGCGATTCCACCGCGAGCTCGGCGATCATCTGGGCGCTGCCCAGGTCGTAGAGCACCACCGCGCCCGAGCCGGTGTTGGCGTCCGACAGGGCCGCCGAGACCTTCTCGAAGTCCGTGCCGACGTTGCCGTCCGGCAGCCCACCGGCGGCGATCACCCGCACGTCGGGCGCCATCTGCTGGGCGAGTTCCACGACGCCTTCGGCGAGCCGGGCGCTGTGCGAGACGATGACCAGTCCGACGCTCATGAGCGGGCTCCCGAGGCTTCGGCGAATGCGGACAGCAGCAGCGCGGTCGAGCGCGCGCCCGGGTCGATGTGCCCGGCGCTGCGCTCCCCGAGGTAGGACGCGCGGCCCTTGCGGGCCACCAGCGGTTCGGTGGCCTGCGCGCCCCGGTGGGCGGCTTCAGCGGCCGCGGCCAGCACTTTCGCCGGGCTCTCACCGGACTCTGCGGCGGTCTTGGCCGCCTCCACCGCCGGGGTCAGCGCGTCGACCATGGTCTTGTCCCCGGCCGCCGCGCGCCCGCGGGCGACCACGCCTTCCAGCCCGGCCTGCACCGCCTTGGCGACCGCCACCCCGTCGAGGTCCGACGCATCGCCGACGGCGGCCGCGGCGCGCAGGAACGCCGTGCCGTACAGCGGCCCCGAGGCACCGCCGACGGTCGAGATCAGGACGGTGGCGCACAGCTTCAGCACCGCGCCGGGCGTCTCCGGGGCGGAGGTGTCCACTTTGGCCACCACCGCGCGGAAGCCGCGGTCCATGTTCTCCCCGTGGTCGGCGTCGCCGATCACGCGGTCCAGCTCGATCAGTTCGTCCCGGTGCTCGGCGACGGTGGCCGCCCCCGCCCGCAGCGCCGCGATCACGTCTTGTGCAGTGCAACCCATCCGGCGTTTCTCCCTCACCAGTGCAGCGCGGCGGTGTGCACCGGCGCGTCCCAGAGCTCGGTGAGCTCGTCGTCCAGCTTCAGCAGGGTCAGGCTCATGCCCTGCATCTCCAGGCTCGTGATGTACGGGCCGACCAGGCGCCGCCGCACGCGGATGCCGCGCTCGGCCAGCAGCCGCTCCGCGATGCCGTGCGCCAGGTAGAGCTCCAGCAGCGGGGTGCCGCCCATCGAGTTGGTGAACAGCAGCACCTCGTCGCCGGACTCGAACGGCAGGTCCGCCAGGATCGGCTCCAGCAGCTGCCGCACGATCTCGTCCGCCGAGGTCAGCGGCACCCGGGCCCGGCCGGGTTCGCCGTGGATGCCGATGCCGATCTCCACCTCGTCGGGGCCGAGGTCGAAGCTGGGCTGCCCGGCGTGCGGCACGGTCGGCGCGGTCAGGGCCATGCCCATCGACCGCACCCGGGCCACCACCCGGCGGGCCAGCTCCTCGCAGCGGTCCAGGTCGGCGCCCTGCTCGGCGGCCGCGCCGACGATCTTCTCCAGCAGCACCGTGCCGCCCACCCCGCGCCGACCGGCGGTGTGGGTGGAGTCCTTCACCGCCACGTCGTCGTCCACGATGACGCTGCGCACCGCGACGCCGTCCAGCCCGGCCAGCTCCGCGGCGGTCTCGAAGTTGAGCACGTCACCGGTGTAGTTCTTGACCACCAGCAGCACACCGGCCCCGGCGTTGGTCTCCTCGATCGCCGCCTGCACCGCGTCCGGGGTCGGCGAGGTGAACACCGCGCCCGGCACGGCCGCGGCCAGCATCCCGGGCCCCACGAACCCGCCGTGCAGCGGCTCGTGCCCGGAACCACCGCCGGACACCACCGCGACCTTGCCCGCCACCGGAGCGTCCGCGCGCACGATCACCGCCGGATCGGTGCGCACCCGCAGCAGGTCGGGGTGCGCCGCGGCCATGCCCTGCAGCGACTGCGCGACCACCGCCGCCGGATCGTTGATGATCTTCTTCACCCGCTGGCCTCCTTGCCTGCGCCGCTCACCGCCGCGCCGTGTGCTGTCCGGAGCGCCCCCGGGCCCGGCCGGGGGTGCGAGAGCAAGGGAACCTTCCTGTCACCCCCGGCGCAAGCCCAGCGGAAACGGCGAGTCGATCAGCGCCCGCGCACCAACTTGATCAGCCGCACCATGCGCCGGATGGTGCCCTTCGAGCGGCCGAAGTTCATCGGGTTCAGCGGGATCCGGTACCGGAGGCGGGTCACCGACTGGGGACGGGTGAACTCGCGCAGCCCGTCGGCGCCGTGGATCCGGCCGAAACCGGAGTCGCCGACCCCGCCGAACGGCAGCGAGGGAACCCCGGCGAACGCGACGACCGAGTTCACCGCGACCATGCCGCTGCGCAGCCGCCGCGCCAGCTCCGCGCCCCGGGAGCGGGAGAACACCGTCGCGCCCAACCCGTAGCGGGTGGCGTTGGTGCGGGTCACCGCCTCGTCGACGTCGCGGACCCGCTGCACGACGATGGTGGGCCCGAAGGTCTCCTCGGTGACCGCGAGGGAGTCCTCCGGCACGTCGGCGAGCACCACCGGCTCCACGAACGGCGGGCGCACCGAGTGCTGGCCGCCGACCAGCGCGCGACCGCCGCGCTCCAGCGCGTCGTCGATGTGCCTGCGGATCACGTCGACCTGCGAGGGCATCGTGATGGGCCCGAAGTTGGCGCCCGGCTCACCGCCCGGCCGCAGCTTCTCGGCGCGCTCGCGGATCATCTCGGTGAACCGGTCGGCGACCGCGTCCACCGCGTACACCCGCTCCACACCGATGCAGGTCTGCCCGGCGTTGGACATCGCGCCCCACACCGCGGCGTCGGCGGCCGCGGCCAGATCGGCGTCGGCGTCGACGATCAGCGCGTCCTTGCCGCCGCACTCGACCAGCACCGGGACCAGGTTCTCCGCGCAGGAGGCCATCACCCGCTTGCCAGTGGCGGTGGAACCGGTGAAGGCGACCTTGTCCACCCCGGACCGGCACAGCGCCGCCCCGGTCTCCCCGAAGCCGGTCACCAGCCGCAGGACCGGGTGCTCCGGGACCGCCTCGGCGAAGCTGTCGACCAGCCACTGCCCGACGCCGGGGGTGAGCTCGCTGGGCTTGAACACCACCGCGTTGCCCGCGGCCAGCGCGTAGGCGATGGAGCCCATCGGCGTGAACGCCGGGTAGTTCCACGGCCCGATCACGCCGATCACGCCGAACGGCAGGTATTCGACGGTGGCGGTCTGGTTGACCATCAGCACGCCGGAGGAGACCTTTCGGCGCTTGAGCACCTTCTCCGCGTTGCTCGCCGCCCAGTGCAGGTGGTCGATCACCAGCACGAGTTCCAGCCGGGCGTCGTCGAGCGGTTTGCCGGTCTCCGCGCAGATCACCCCGGCCAGCTCGTCCACGCGCTTGGCCAGCAGCTTGCGCCACGCGTCGAGCCGCTGCTTGCGCCCGGAGAAGCCGAGCTCGGCCCAGGCCTCCTGGGCGGCGCGGGCGGCTGCCACGCGGGCCTCGACCTCGGCCGCGTCGTGGATCGGATGGCGCCCCACGACCTCGCCGGTGCGGGGGTCGATCGATTCGAACGTCGCGGGATCCGCGCTGGTCGCGGACGGAGCTTCGACGTCGCCTCGGGCGGTCTGGGTCATGGCCGGCCTCCCACCTCTACATCGGTCGTTGTCATCGTGCAGCCTACGGAATCCGGGGGCCGACCGGGACCGTCACGCCGCGGGCAGCTTCGCCCGCACCTGCCGGGCCAGGTTCGCGGCGCTGACGCAGGGGTCCATCGGGATGCGCCGCAGGTTCGAGATCTCGACGTGCACGAACTCGGTGCCGGTCGCGGTCCTGCGGTGCTGCCACTCGACCGCGCAAGCCGGTGGATCGGTGCGGACCTGCACCGTTGTCGGGGCGCCGCCCAGGTCGATCGGCGGCGGGGGCGGCGTGCCCGGCGGTACGTCGGTGCGCTCCATCTGGCCGAGCTCGAACTTCACCTTCGCCGCGACGCCGTTCTCCGCGACCCACGAGCACTCGTACAGGCCGCGACCGCCCTCGTCGTCCGGGGCGCCGCCCGCCAGGGCGTCGCGCAGCACCGCGGGGTCGGCGATCTGGCAGGGGTCGAAACCGGCCAGGCCGCCCGAGGTCCGCGCGTTGACCGGCGGCGCGGTCCGCACCACGTCGATCGCGTCGGTCAGCATCTGCACCGCGGGCGAGCAGATGTCGGTCTGCGAACCGGAGAGCTGGATCGCCAGGCCGCGCGCGACGCCGAACGCCTTCAGGTCGGCGCCGGTGTGCGCGGCGCTCGCGAAGCAGGTCCCGGAGCTCTCGCTGATCTGCGCGGGCAGCCCGCCGATCCGGTGGCGGCTCGGGTCCTGCACCCCGTAGTCGAAGTACAGGGTCGCGTTGAAGTCCTCGCCGTCGTGGTCCTTCATGTAGTTCGAGCAGGTCCCGAGCCCGCTGGGGCTGAACTCCGGGTTCGGCCGGCCGTACTGCTCCAGGCCGGTGGCCCGCAGCGTGCCGCACACGTCGACCCCGCGCAGCCGCTCCGGCGCGAACGCCGGGTCCAGCAGCGCGCCCGGCTGGTCCACCGGGACGTCGGGCAGGTCGACGGTCCGCCGCTCGGAGACGGTCGGCTCGATCCCGGGCGACGCAGCGCAGCCGGCCGCGGCCAGCGCGCTGAGCAGCGCGGCGATCAGGGGCACGGGTCGGAACACGTCGATCACACTAGCGATCGACCTGCGGGCCCGGGACGGGAACCGGTCGTTCGACCGGCTACCTCACTGCTCGGCGGTCTCCGCGGGTTGGTCGGGCACCGCGATCGGGCGCAGCCGGGCCCAGGTGATGAACGCCGCGGCGAAGACGAGCATGCCGATGCCCGCCCACAGGTTGATGTTCACCCCGGCGGACTTCTCGATCTCGGCGTGCGGCTGCACCACGCCGACGACGACGAGCACCGCGCCGTAGATGACGAACAGCAGCGCGATGACGGTGCGGATGTCGAAGGCACCCGCGGTGTGGCCGGAACGACCGGACATGGGAAGACCTCCTGGGCTCAGGCGAAGACGATGTTGAGGGCGATGACCAGCAGCAGGGCGATCCCGGCCAGCAGGCCCGGCCGCCGGTACCAACCGGCGTCCTCACCGCTGGTGGCCGCCTGCAGGGACGACCGCGGGGTCAGCGAGTACACCAGCCCGGTCAGCTCGGCCTCCGGCTTGGGCCGGGTGACCATGCTGACCGCCACGCTGACGATGATGTCGACCACGAAGGCCACCCCGGCGCCCACGAAGCTCGCGCCCTGACCCGGCAGGTCCAGCACCCCGGTCTCCGACATCGCGAACACCACCACCGCCGAGACGGTGCCCAGCACCAGGCCCGCCCACCCGGCGTGCGGGGTCATCCGCTTCCAGAACATGCCCAGGATGAACGTGGCGAACAGCGGCGCGTTGAAGAACGAGAACAGCTGCTGCAGGTAGTCCATCAGGTTCGAGTAGCCCGACGCGATGAACGCCGTGCCCACCGCCGCGAGCGTCGCCCCGACGGTCACCCACCGGCCCATGTTCAGGTAGTAGCGGTCCGCCCGGTCCCGCACCACGTAGGCCTGCCAGATGTCGTAGGTGAACACCGTGTTGAACGACGACAGGTTCGCCGCCATCCCGGCCATGAACGACGCCAGCAACCCGGCCAGCGCGATTCCCAGGATCCCGTTGGGCAGCAGATCACGCATCAGCAGCAGGATCGCGTCGTTGTAGTCCACCGGGGCGCCCTCCGGCCCGCCCGCGGCCTTGAACGCCCCCAGCTCCGGGATCACCACCGCCGCGATCATCCCGGGGATGATCACGATGAACGGGATGAACATCTTCGGGAACGCGCCGATGATCGGCGTCCGCTGCGCCGCCGACATGCTCTTGGACGCCATCGCCCGCTGCACCTCGACGAAGTTCGTCGTCCAGTACCCGAAGGACAGCACGAAGCCCAGGCCGAACACCAGCCCCACGACGCTCCACACCGGGTTGGCGAAACCGGTCAGCTCCGTGCCCGGCCACGCCGACAGCTGCTCAGCGCCCCCGGGACCGCCCGAGACCTTGTCGATCAGGCCCTGGACCCCGCCGACCTTCACCAGCCCCACGATCGTCAGCGGCAGCAGCGCCGCCACGATCACGAAGAACTGCAGCACCTCGTTGTAGATCGCCGCAGACAAACCGCCCAGCGCCGTGTACGACAGCACGATCGCCGCCGCCACCAGCACCGAAACCCACAACGGCCAGCCCAACAACGCATTCACGATGCTGGCCAGCAAATACAAATTGACGCCCGCGATCAGCACCTGCGCCACCGCGAACGAAATGCCGTTCACCAAATGCGCGGCCTTGCCGAACCGCCGCAGCATGAACTCCGGAACGCTGCGCACCTTGGAGCCGTAGTAGAACGGCATCATCACCACGCCGAGGAACAGCATGGCGGGCACCGCACCGACCCAGAAGTAATGCATCGTCGGCATCCCGTACTGCGCGCCGTTCGCCGACATGCCGATGATCTCGATCGCGCCCAGGTTCGCCGAGATGAACGCCAACCCCGTCACCCACGCGGGCAGCGCGCGGCCGGACAAGAAGAAATCCAAACTCGTCGACACCGCGCGCCGCGCCAAATACCCGATCCCCAGCACGAACGCGAAGTACAACGCCAACAACGCGTAATCGACGGCATTCGCGTCCAACAACCGACCCTGGGCTAGCAGCACCGCCGCCCCACCTCCAGACCCAACAAAGTCCAACGACAACCACCACTGGACGCCCGCAGCCGGACAGTACCGCACAGTGCCTCAGCTCACACCGGGCCGATATCAATTCGTTGGATCCAGCAACTGAATCGTTCACCCGCCGCGCCGCGCGCGGCCATGCGAGTGATATTGCGGAGCGCAACCTCCGAACAACGGATTGTGACCGGTACCGTTGCAACAGGCACACGCGCAGCGGCCGAGGGGGAGGAGCTGTGAACGCCCGAATCGACCTGGCGATCGCCACCTGTCTCGCCGAGGACCCGATCGATCCCACCGCCAAGCCCGGCCCCGAGACCGAGCGATCAGCCGGATTCCTGCGGCACCTGACCGACCTGATCACCCCCTGGTCGGCCTTCCACCTGGACACCTGCCGGGCCCACAACTGCCCCGACCGCACCTGATCCGGCATGGCCCACGTGTCAACCGGAGTCCTGCTCAACCGCACCTCAGGGGACCGTGGCGCAACTCAGCCACGGGAAACCGCGAAACGCGAGATCAATCCCGAACGCGACCACCGCTGTGAATCGCGGAGTGGCGGAACAGTCAGAACAGCCGGTACTCGTCCGGCTCGATGCCGCGCAGCTTGTCGTAGTCCAGGACCACGCAGCGGATGCCGCGGTCCTCGGCCAGCGTGCGGGCCTGCGGCTTGATCTGCTGCGCCGCGAACACACCGGTGACCGGCGCCAGCAGCGGATCCCGGTTGAGCAGCTCCAGGTAGCGGGTCAGCTGCTCGACGCCGTCGATCTCGCCGCGCCGCTTGATCTCCACCGCCACGCTCGCGCCGTCGGAGTCCCGGCACATCAGGTCGACCGGGCCGATCGCGGTCGGGTACTCGCGGCGCACCAGCGACCAGCCCTCGCCCAGCGTCGTCACGTGCTCGGCCAGCAGCTCCTGCAGGTGCGCCTCGACGCCGTCCTTGACCAGCCCCGGCTCGGCGCCCAGCTCGTGCTTGGAGTCGTGCAGGACCTCTTCGATGCTGATCACCAGCTTCTCGCCGGCCTTGTTCTGCACCGTCCACACGCCGGGGTCCTCGATCAGCCAGCACGGCGGGCTCATCCAGTTCAACGGCTTGTAGGCCCGGTCGTCGGAGTGCACCGACACCGAACCATCGGCCTTCACCAGCAGCAGGCGCTGCGCCATGGGCAGATGCGCGGTGAGTCGGCCGACGTAGTCCACCTGGCAGCGGGCAATGACGAGTCGCACCCGGCACAGCGTACGGGCGTCGATCGACGCGCCGAGCACCCCCGGGGCAACCCGGCGGTAGGCCAGGTCGGACCTCGTCGTTCCCGCTGGCCGAGATACCGTTACCGCTCGTGTCATTCGCCCGAACCCTGCTGCGCGTCAAACCCGCTGAGCAAATCGCCGACGAGGGATCGCACACCCAGCTGCGCCGCACCCTCGGCCTGGTCCCCCTGGTGGCGCTCTCGGTCGGCGCGACGCTCGGAACCGGAATCTTCGTGGTGCTGGCCGAAGCCGCCCCGGCCGCCGGTCCCGCGGTGGTCGTGTCGTTCGTGCTCGCCGGTCTGGCGGCGCTGTGCTCGGCCCTGTCCTACGCCGAACTCGCGGGCAGCGTCCCGGTCTCCGGCTCGGCCTACTCCTACACCTACGCCACGCTCGGCGAGCTGGTCGCCTGGATCTGCGGCTGGTGCCTGCTGCTGGAGTACGGCGTGTCGGTCGCGGCGGTCGCGGTCGGCTGGGGCGGCTACCTGAACGAGTTCCTGCAGGGCACTGTCGGGGTCACCATCCCGGACGCGCTCTCCGCACCGCCCGGCGAGGGCGGCGTGGTCAACATCCCGGCGGCGCTGATCGTGCTGCTGGCCACCTTCGTGCTGCTGCGGGGCGTGCGGGAGAGCGCGCGGGCCACCACGATCACCACGCTGCTCAAGATCGCGGTGCTGGTGTTCTTCGTCGCCGTGGCGATCACCGCGTTCAACTCGGACAACATGACCCCGTTCGCCCCGTACGGGTTCGCCGGGATCTCGGTGGGCGCATCGGCCGTCTTCTTCTCCTTCATCGGCTTCGACGCGGCCTCCACCGCGGGCGAGGAAGCCCGCAACCCGAAGCGGGACCTGCCCCGCGCGATCATCCTGTCGCTGGCCATCGTCACCGCGATCTACGTGCTGGTCGCCTTCGCCGCGGTGGGCGCGGTCGGCGTGGACGTGCTCTCCGGCTCCAACGCGTCGCTGGCCACCGCGCTGCGCATCGTCACCGGGCAGGGCTGGGCGTCGGTGGTGCTCGCGTTCGGCGCGGTGATCGCCATCGCCTCGGTTGTCCTGACCGTGCTGTACGGGCAGACCCGGATCCTGGTCTCGATGTCCCGCGACGGCTTGATGCCGAGCATGCTGTCGAAGGTCAACCAGCGCGCGGTGCCCGCGCGCAACACCCTCGTCGTCGGTGTCGTGGTGGCGCTGCTGGCCGCGGTGGTGCCGCTCAACCAGCTCGCCGAGGCGACCAGCATCGGCACCCTGGTCGCGTTCAGCCTGGTCAACATCGGCGTCCTGGTCCTGCGCCGGACCCGGCCGGAGCTCCCGCGCAGCTTCCGGACGCCGCTGATGCCGTGGATCCCGCTGCTCGGCCTGGCGCTGTGCGTGTACCTGATCTTCGGCCTGGACGCGATCACCTGGCTGACCTTCGCGATCTGGACCGCCATCGGCCTGGCGGTGTACTTCGGCTACGGCCGCCGCAAGTCCAAGCTGAACGGCTCCGCGGGCTGAGCGGATGGGAACCTTCCTGCCACCGCCGCGCGCCGGAGGTGACAGGAAGGTTCCCATCCTCACCTCCCCGACGGCCGCAGCCAGACCGCGGCGTCGGCGGGCAGCTGACCGCCCACTAGCGGGGAGCTGGCCAGCAGCACCGAGCCGGGCGGCAGCGGCGCAGCGGTGCGACCGGTGTTCACCACGACCAGCACGTCGCCCCGCCAGAACGCGAGCACGTCACCGGTGTTGCGGTCGTCGTCCCAGCAGAACGCCTCGTCACCGCTGAACTCCCGGCGCAGCCGCAGCGCCGAGCGGTACAGCTCCAGCATCGAGCCCGGATCGCCGCGCTGGGCTTCGACCGAGTAGCCGCCCCAGTCGGCGGGCTGCGGAAGCCACGGCGGGCCGCTCCCGAACCCGAACGACGCACCCTCCCGGGTCCACGGCAACGGCACCCGGCAGCCGTCTCGGCCCTTCTCCTTGCCCCCGCTGCGCTTGCGATCCCGCAGCACCTCCTCCGGCAGGTCGGCGACCTCCGGCAGCCCCAGCTCCTCCCCCTGGTACAGGTACGCGGATCCGGGCAGCGCCAGCGCCAGCATGATCGCCGCCCTCGCCCGTCGGGTGCCCAGCGCGAGGTCGGCGGGCGGTTCGGTGCCGTTGGTCGCCAGCCACACCCGCGGGTCGGCGTCGCGGGGCAGGCCGAGCACCGACACCTGCCGCACCACGTCGTGGTTGGCCAGCACCCACGTCGCCGCCCGCCCCACCGACCGCGCGGCCGCGATCGACCCCGACACCACCCGCCGGTAGTCCGCGGCCCGCCAGCGCACCCGCAGGAACTCGAAGTCGAACGCCTGCTGCAGCTCCCCCGGCCGGAGGTAGCGCACCCGCCGCTCGCCGCGCACCCACGTCTCGGCGACGCCGATCAGCGGCGTTGAACTCGTGGAACACCCGGTTCCACTCCCGGTAGATCTCGTGCACCTCGGGCCGGTCCAGGAACGAGTGGTCCGGGTTGGCCGCGAAGTCGTCCAGCCCCGCGCAGCCCTCGCCGCCCACCACGTCGCGCAGCGGTTCCCGCAGGTCCTTGACCAGCGCCGCCGCCACGTCGACCCGGAACCCGTCGACGCCCCGGCGGCCCCAGAACCGCAGGATGTCGGCGAACTCCGCGCGCACCCGCGGATCGCGCCAGTTCAGGTCGGGCTGCTCGGGCGCGAACAGGTGCAGGTACCACTGCCCGTCCGGCACCCGGGTCCAGGCGGACCCGCCGAAGCGCGACTCCCAGTTGCTCGGCGGGCGGCCCGGCGCCCGCCCGGGGCGGAAGACGTAGCGCTCCCGCTCCGGGGAGCCCGGCCCGGCCGCCAGCGCACGCCGGAACCACTCGTGCTGGTCCGAGGTGTGGTTCGGGACCACGTCGAGCAGGACGCGGAGCCCGCGGGCGTGCGCGGCGGAGAGCATCCGGTCGAAGTCGGCCAGGGTGCCCAGCGCCGGGTCGATGGCGCGGTGGTCGGTGATGTCGTAGCCCGCGTCGAGCCACGGCGACCGGTAGCAGGGGGTCAGCCAGAGCGCGTCCACGCCGAGGTCGACGAGGTGGTCCAGCCTGGCCGTCAGGCCGGGGAGGTCGCCGAGGCCGTCGCCGTCGGAGTCGGCGAAGCTGCGCGGCAGGACCTGGTAGACGACCGCGTTCCGCCACCACGGGGTTGGCACGGTTCCCCTCCCCGGCGTTGCGTCCGGTGCAACCACAGGATGACCCGGGATCGCCGGGATGGCTCGCCGGTTCCCGGCCGCGGGCGGCGAGCTCGGCGTTGTCGTGCAACAGCTTTCGCGTTCCATCTCGACGTTTCACCTGATCAAGCGACCGAAAAACAGGTGCGAACGGGTGTTCGATTCGAGATCATGGACGCATGACACCGCTGATGAGCACGTACGACGCAGCCGAGGGCACCGCCGCCGATGCCCGGTCGGCAGCGGTGTCCTGGACCGACGCCGAAGTGGTCGCCCGGATCCAGGACCTGGAGGAGTCCATGCGGGCGACCATGTTCGAGCAGCTCCAGCTGATCGCCGAAGCCGAGCACCGGGGCCTCCCCGCAGACCGGGGCGCGCGGTCGATGCCCGCCTGGCTGCAGGGGCTGCTCAACATCGACTACCGCGACGCCAAGGGGCGCGTCACCGTGGCGCGCAGCGTGGAGGACCGCACGACGCTGTACGGCGAGCCGGTCAGCACCGACCTGCCCGCCACCGCGGCCGCCATGTCCGAGGGCGCGATCGGCCTGGAGCACGCGCGGGTGATCGTCACCGGCATCAAGAAGCTCCCGGAGCACGCGCGGGGCACCATGCTGGCCGAGGTCGACTCGATGCTGGCCGGGTGGGCCAGGCAGATGCCGCCGCGCGAGCTGGCGATCGTCGCCGAGCGGCTCCGCTACCTGCTGGACCAGGACGGCGCCTACCGCGACGAGGAGGTCCAGCACGAGGCGCGAGAGCTGCACTACGCCACCGCGCGCGACGGCATGATGGTCGTCAAGGCGCGCCTCGACCGCGAAACCGGCGCGAAGTTCGCCGCCCTCGTGGAGCCGCTGGCCGCACCCCGGCCGGAGGCCGACGGGGCGAAGGACCCGCGCACCGCGGGCCAGCGCAACGCCGACGCGCTCGCCGCGATCCTGGACCTGGCCGCGAGCTCCGACGCGATGCCGCGCGCGGGCGGCCAGCGCCCGCAGCTGGCGATCACCGTCGACTTCGACGACCTCAAGCGCGCCCTCGACCGCGCCGACTAGGACGGCATGCCCGGCACCCTGGCCGCCACCGACCAGCCGATCACCGCCGAGAACATCCGCCGGATTGCCTGCGACTGCGAGGTGCTGCCGATGGTCCTCGACGGCGACGGGCTCCCCCTCGACGTGGGCCGAACCAAGCGCACCGCACCCACCCACATCCGTGCGGCGCTGCTGCAGCGGGACGGCGTCTGCGCCTTCCCCGGGTGCGACCGGCCGCCCGGCACGCCCGACGCGCACCACATCGTGTCCTGGTTGGACGGCGGGCCGACCGAGCTGTCCAACATGGTGATGCTGTGCGGGCACCACCACCGCACGGTGCACGCCCAGCGCTGGGAGATCGCGGTGCGGGACGGGCGCCCCACCTTTACCCCACCATCCACAGTGGACCTGTCACGAACACCGCGACCAGGTGGCCGCGCGACACCGGCCCAGCACCGCGCGCTCATCGAGCGGCAGCTGCCGAGACCGCGCGACCCGGTGGACGCGCTCGCGAACTGAGCGGGCGCGTCGCCCCCGCGCGCCCGCAGTCCGGCACCATGGCCGCATGGAGCAGACCAGCAGCCGCGAGGTGTACGCGAATCCGTGGATGTCGGTGCGCGAGGACGGGGTGCGCCGGGCCGACGGTTCCGAGGGGATCTACGGGGTGATCGACAAACCCGACTACGCGCTGGTGATCCCGCTCGACGAGGATCGGCTCCACCTGGTCGAGCAGTTCCGCTACCCGGTGGGCCTGCGCCGCTGGGAGTTCCCGCAGGGCACCGCACCGGACCGGCTCGACGTCGAGCCGACCGAGCTCGCCGCCCGCGAACTGCGGGAGGAAACCGGCCTGCGGGCGGCGAACCTCGTCGAGCTCGGCACCCTGGACGTGGCGCCGGGCATGTCCAGCCAGCGCGGACGCGTGTTCCTGGCGACCGGCCTGACCCCCGGCGAGCACGAACGCGAGCACGAGGAGCAGGACATGCGCACGGCGTGGTTCTCGCGCGCGGAGTTCGAGAAGATGATCGCCGCCGAGGAGATCACCGACGCGCAGTCCATCGCCGCCTACACCCTGCTGCTCCTGCACGAACGCCGGAACCCGGCGTGAGCGGCCGCGGTCAGGTCTCCTCCAGCACCGACCGCAGGAACCGGCGGGTCCGCTCGTGCTCCGGGCGCTCGAACAACTCCTGCGGCGGCTTGTCCTCCAGGATCCGCCCCCGGTCGAACATCAGCACCCGGTGCGACACGTCGCGGGCGAACTTCATCGCGTGCGTCACGCACAGCATCGTGATGTCGCTGGTCCGCGCCACATCGCGCAGCACGTCGAGGACCTCGGCGGCCAACTCCGGGTCCAGCGCCGAGGTGATCTCGTCCAGCAGCAGCACGTCCGGGCGCATCGCCAACGCGCGGGCGATCGCCACCCGCTGCTGCTGACCGCCGGACAGCTGCGCCGGGTAGGCGTCCAGCTTGTCCGCCAGGCCCACCACCTCCAGCAGTTCTCGCGCCCGCTGCCGCGCTTCCTGCACCGGCAGGCCCAGCACGTGCACCGGCGCTTCGGTGACGTTGCGCAGCACCCGCATGTTGGGGAACAGGTTGAACTGCTGGAACACCATGCCGATGCGCTTGCGCACCTCGCGCAGGTGCTTCTCGTCGGCGGGCACCAGGCGTTCGCCCCGGCGCACGTGCGTCAGGCATTCGCCACCGACGTGGATGGTGCCGCCGTCCACCCGCTCCAGGGTCATCAGCAGTCGCAGGATCGTCGTCTTGCCCGATCCGCTCGGCCCGATCAGGGTGACGCGCTCCCCGGGCCGCACGGCGAAGTCGAGCTCGTCGAGCACCACGTTGGCGCCGAACCGCTTGACCACCCGGTCGAAGCGGATCATCTCCTCAGCTCCCGACACGGCGTTCCAACCTCCGCACCAGCAGCGACGCCGGATAGCTCAACAGCAGGAAGCAGATCCCGGCCAGGGTCAGCGGCTCGACGTAGCGGTAGGCGTCGGCCCCCGCCTCCTGCGCCGCACCCACCAGGTCGAGCACACCGATCGCCAGCAGCAGCGGCGTTTCCTTGAACATCGAGATCGTGCAGTTGCCCAGCGCGGGCAGCACGCGCGGAATCGCCTGCGGGAGCACCACGCTCGTCCACACCCGGTAGGTCGGCAGGCTCAGCGCCGTCGCCGCGTCCCACTGCCCGCGCGGCACCCCGCCGATCCCCGCGCGGTACACCTCGGCCGCGTAGCAGGCGTAGTGCACGCCGAGACCGATCACCCCGGTGGTCAGCGACGAGAACCGCAGGCCGATGCCCGGGAGCACGTTGAACAGGAAGTACAGCTGCACCAGCAGCGGGGTGCTGCGCACGAACTCGATGAACAGCCAGGTCGCGCGGCTGACCGCCCGGATCCGCGACCGCCGCAGCAGGGCGAGCAGCAGGCCCAGCGCGAACGCCACGACCGAACCGAGCGCGGTGGCCTCGAAGGTCACCAGCAGGCCGCGCAGGACGTCCGGGATCACCCGGCCGGTGAACTCCCAGTCCCAGATCACCTAGATCGCCCCCGCGCCCCGGCCGAGCGATTCCCCCGGCTCGACGGGTTGGCGCCCCACCCCTGCCGCAGCCCGCCGCTCCAGCGCTCGCATCACCGCTGTGATCAGCACGGCCAGCACGAGGTACAGCGCTAGCATCAGCAGGTAGATCAGCGCGGTCTGGCCGGTGAAGCGGGGCTCGAGGACATCGCGGCCCTGGTAGGTGATGTCGTGCACGAAGATCAGCGACAGCAGGGCGCTGCTCTTCAGCAGCTGGATGAACAGGTTGTTGAACGGCGGGATCATCTCCACCACCGCCTGCGGCAGGATCACCCGCCACATCCGCTGCGTGCGGGTGAAGCTCAACGCGACCGCGCATTCGTGCTGCTCCCGCGGCACCGCCTGCACAGCGCCCCGCACGATCTCGCCGCCGTACGCGCCGTGGTTGAGTCCGAGCACCAAGATCCCCGCCCACATCGGCAGCAGCTCGAAGCCGACCAGCAGCGGCAGCGCGAAGAAGATCCAGAACAGCTGCACCACTTCCGAGGTGCCGCGCCAGACCTCGACGTAGCTGCGCGCGATGACCCGGACCCACCGCCGCCGCGAGAGCATCCCGAGCCCGGCGGTCAACGACAGCACGATGCACAGGGCTATCCCGCCCAGCGTCGCGATCAACGTCGCAGGAACGCCCTGCACCAGCACCCGGAGGAAGTGCGAGAAGTTCTCGAACATGCCGCCTCCCGGTCAGCTACCGGCGCACAACGCCTCCGTGGTGACCCCGGGCGGCGGCAGGTTCTCCCGGGTGAACCCGAACGGGCTCGCGATGCGCACCCACTCGCCGCTGTCCTGGAGCTTCTTCAGCTCGGTGTTGAACGCCTCGCGCAGCCCGGTGTCGGCCGAGCGGAACACGAACGCACCGGCCTGCACCTCCGGCCTCCCACCGATCACCGGGGTGAATCCCCTGGTGACCTCGACCTGGGCACCGGGGTTCTTCTGCACCAGGTCGTTGAGCGAGATGTTGGTCAGCGCGGCGCAGTAGGCGCGCTGGTTGACCACGGCCTGCAACAGCGAGTTCTGCGAGTCGAAGGGCTGCACCTGCGAGTCCGGGACGCCCGAGCGCTGGGCGTAGTCCTTCTCCACGGCACCGCTGAGGACCGCGAGGGTGAGCTTCTTGCGCACGACGTCCTCGAAAGTGGCGACGCCCTCCGGGTTTCCGCGAGGCACCAGGAACGCCGTCGGCGCGATGTAGTCGGGGATCGAGAACGCCGCGTTCTTGCAGCGCTCGGGAGTGATGAACATGCCAGCGGCGACCACGCTGAACTTGTTCGCGTTCAGCGCCGGGATCAGCTGGTTGAAGTCGACCTGCGAAGCCTGCACGTCGCCGACGCCCAGGTTGCCGAACACGGCTCGGGCGACCTCGGGCGCCTCGCCGGTGACCCGGCCGGTCTGGTCGGTGAAGCCGTAAGGCGCTTCCCCGGCGATGCCGACCTGGACGGTGCCCGACCGGCGGGCCTCCCCGAGCGCATCACCTCCCGCGTCACCGCCGGTCCGGGTGCATCCGCCGAGCAGCCCACCGCCCAGCACCAGCGCACCCGCGGCGACACCGGATCCCCTCAGGAACTCGCGACGCGTCCACCCGCTGCTCGCCATGACCATCGCCCCTTCGCGCCGGGAGCAGGGCCAACGCCCATGGTCAGGCCATCCGCTGTGGTTTGCATCACATGCGCGCGGCTCAGTCCGTCACGCGCTCGATGTCCGCTCCCAGGCTGCGCAGGTTCTCCACGAAGTTCGGGTAACCGCGATCGATGTGGAAGACGTCCCACACCTCGGTCACCCCGTCCGCGCACAGCCCGGCCAGCACCAGGCCCACACCGGCGCGGATGTCCGTCGCCCACACCGGGGCGCTGGAGAGCCGCTCCAGCCCGCGCACGACCGCGTGGTGGCCGTCGGTGCGCCCGTCGGCCCCCATCCGCACCAGTTCCTCGATGAACCGGAACCGGGACTCGAACAGGTTCTCGGTGATCATCGAGGTGCCGTCGGCCACCGCGGACAGCGCCAGCGCCATCGGCTGCAGGTCCGTCGGGAAACCCGGGTAGGGCAGCGTGACGAAGTCCACCGCGTGCGGCCGACCCCGCATCACCACCCGGAAGCTCTCCTCCTCGGTGGTCACCTCGGCACCAGCGCTGCGCAGCTTCTCCAGCACCAGGTTGACGTGCCGCGGGTCGACCCCGCGCACCGTGATGTCACCGCGAGTGGCCGCAGCGGCGAAAGCCCAGGTCGCGCCCACGATCCGGTCGCCGATCACGCGGTGCTCGACCGCCTTGAGCGAGGACACCCCGTGCACGGTCAGCGTGGAGGTGCCAGCACCCTCGATCTTGGCGCCCATCTGCTGGAGCATCACGCACAGGTCGACGATCTCGGGCTCGCGCGCCGCGTTGTCGATCACCGTGGTGCCCTCGGCCAGCACCGCGGCCATCAGGATGTTCTCGGTCGCCCCCACGCTCGGGAAGTCCAGCCAGATCTGGGCGCCGCGCAGGTTCTCCGCCTCCGCCACCACCGCGCCGTGCTCGATGTGGCTGGTCGCGCCGAGCTGCCGCAACCCGTTCTGGTGCATGTCCAGCGGCCGGGACCCGATCGCGTCCCCACCGGGCAGCGTCACGACCGCCCGACGGCAGCGGGCCACCAGCGGCCCCAGCACGCACACCGAGGCGCGCAGCTTGCCCATCGACGGCGACACCGCCTCGTGGCTGATCTCCGCGGGGGTCGTGATGCGCACCGTGCCGCCGTCGATCGACACGTCGCACCCGAGGCTGCGCAGCACGTCGGCCATCAGCGGAACGTCGAGGATCTCCGGGCAGTTGACGATCGTCGTCGTGCCCTCCGCCAACAGCGCGGCCGCCATCAGCTTCAGCACGCTGTTCTTCGCCCCGACCACGTCGACCTCGCCGACGAGACGCGCTCCGCCGTGTACCCGGAAGTGCTCACTCACGAGCATCGAGGTTACGGCCCTCCCACCACCGCCATCGGAGCGGGTGCACAGCTGCGAGCAAGGGAACCTTCCTGTCATCCGGCCGCGAGCAAGGGAACCTTCCTGTCACCTCCGCCTAGGCTGTCGACATGGCTGTCCACCTCACGAAGATCTACACGCGGGCCGGTGACGCGGGCACGACCCGGCTGTCGGACAACTCCAAGGTGCACAAGACCGATCCGCGCCTGGTCGCCTACGCCGACGTGGACGAGACCAACTCGGTCCTCGGCGTGGCGCTGGCCACCGCGCAGCTCGGCGAGGACGTCGTCGCGGTACTGCGAGCGGTGCAGAACGACCTGTTCGACGTGGGTGCCGACCTGTCCACCCCGATCGCGGAGAACCCGAAGTACCCGCCGCTGCGGATCACCCAGGACTACGTCGACCGGCTCGAGGGCTGGTGCGACGAGTTCAACGCGCGGCTGGGCAAGCTGGACTCGTTCATCCTCCCCGGCGGGACCCCCGGTGGCGCGCTGCTGCACCAGGCGCGGTGCGTGGCCCGCCGGGCGGAGCGGTCGGCGTGGGCGCTCCAAGAAGCCGACGGGGAGCGCACCTCGCCGCTGCCCGCGAAGTACCTGAACCGGCTGTCCGACCTGCTGTTCATCCTGGCGCGGGTGGCCAACCCGGACGGCGACGTGCTCTGGAAGCCCGGCGGCAACGCCTAGAGCACGCCGGGCCGGTCACGCCAGGGCCTTCTCGTACCAGTGCCGCGCGTACTCGTTGTCGTTGTAGGCCGGGATCTCCCGGTAACCGGCCGAGTCGTAGAGACCGCGCGCCTCCCGGAGCTCGGCTGCGGTGTCCAACCGGACCCGCTCGCAGCCGAGCCGCCGGGCCTGCTCTTCGAGCTCGCCGAGCAGCGCCCTCCCGGCACCCCGTCCCCGCAGCTCCGGGGCGATCCACATGCGCCGGATCTCCCCGATTCCGCCCGGCGCGGTGCGCAGCGCGCCGCAGCCGAGGACACGTCCGTCGACCCGCACCACCAGGAACACCCCGGCGGGCGGGACGAAGTCGCTCTTGGCTGGCGGAGCGGCGCGGGAGGTGTCGAACCCGCCCGGGAAGCGGCGGTCCAGCTCGGCGACGTACTCGCCGAGCGCCTCCTGCGCGTCCGGGCTGTCGACGGGTTCGGGTTCGATCGTGAAACTGGCCTGCTTGGTCACGCCCCCAGTCTTTCCCCGACAGCCCGTTCACATCCAGTTACCGATTCTTGGGGCGCGTAAAGTCAACCTTCATGCTCGACCCGACCCGGCTGCTCCTCCTGCTGGCACTGCGCGAACACGGCAGCGTCACCCGCGCCGCCGAACAGCTCGACCGAACCCCACCAGCGGTGTCCCAGCAGCTGCTCCGCCTGGAGGACGAGGTCGGCGCCCAACTCGTCGAACGGCTCCCCCACGGCGTCCGCCTGACCCCGCTGGGCACCCGCATGGCCGAACGCGCGGAACGCATCGCCGCAGCGCTGCAGGACGCCACCAGCGACGCCCAGCGCTTCCGCGACGAGCACCGCAACCGGCTCCGCCTCGGCGCCTTCCCCACCGCCGGGCTGGCCCTGCTGCCCGAAGCCCTGGCCGCGATGCGCCACCGCCACCCCGACGCCGAGCTGTCCGTCGTCGACCTCGGCCCGGTCGAGGGCATCGAGCGGGTCGCCGCGCAGCGCCTGGACCTCGCCCTCGTCGGCGAGTACCGCGAACCGATCGAAGCAGCGCCGGGCGTCCGCCTGGTGCACCTGCTGGACGACCCGATCCACGCCGTGCTGCCGGACGGCCACCCGCGCGCCTGGAACACCGCACCGCAGCTCGCCGACTTCCGCGACGACACCTGGGCCGGTGCCCCGACCGACCTCCCGAACCGCCAGCAGCTCGACGCCGCCGCCCGCGCCGAGGGCTTCACCCCGCGGGTGGCGTTCGAGTTCGAGTCCTACGCCGTCGCCGAAGCCGTGGTCTCCGCCGGGGTCGCCGTCGCGTTCATCCCCCGCCTGGCCATCACCGGCACCCCCGGCACCACCCACCAGCCGCTCGCGTCCGGGCTGCACCGGCGCATCCACGCGGCCGTGCCCACCAGCACCAGGCACGCGCCGCTGACCGAGGTGTTCCTCCAGCTGCTCCACAGCATCAGCCGCGACCTGAGCCGCTGATGCGAGCATGGGAACCTTCCTGTCACCCCGGGCGCGAAAAAGCGGGGCCCGGAACACCGGACCCCGCTGCACACGCTCTTCGATTCGCCCTCAGGACGCCCAGGGCACCGAACGCCCCGGCGGTGCCGACTCCAGCCAGGACAGGAACCCGGTCAGCGCATCGCGGCCCATCGCCAGCTCCAGGTCCGGGCCGGTCAGGTCCAGCACCGTCGAACCGGCGGGCATCGCGTACGCCTCGGCCGTCGTCGGCTCGCGACGCCGGGCGATCTCCACGTCCCGGCGGTTGATCACCCAGTTCGGCCCCGACCGCAGGCTCAGCACGCGGTACCAGGCGAACTCCTCACCCCGGTAGTGCGCCACCCCCAGGTGCCAGCCCCGGCCGCCGTCCTTGCTGGCGCGCAACGCCACGTCGATGCCCCCGACGCGCAGTTCCCGCAGCCGCCGCCAGGCCAGCGCCGCAACGAGCAGGGCTGCCACCAGCAGCAGCCCCAACGCCACCACGAACCACACGACCGGGGAACCCATGCGAGGCCCGGATCAGGCCGAGTGGCCGGCGGCTCGCAATCGGCTCAACGCCCGCGCTCGGGCCTGTTCGTCCTCGCTCTTGACCTCCGCCCGGGCCTGCTCCACGTCGATCTCGTGGGCCAGCTCCGCGGACTCGGCCAGCACGCTCACCCCGTCCGCGGTGACCGACAGGAACCCGCCGTGGACCGCAGCGGTCACGGTCTCCTTCTCGGTGGTGGTGATGCGCACCACGCCACCCTCGATCAGCTCACCGAGCAGCGGCTCGTGCCCCGGCAGGACGCCGATCTCTCCCTCGGTGGTCTGCGCGACCACGGCGGTCGCTTCCCCGGACCACAGGCGGCGCTCGACGGCGACCAGTTGGACGGACATGTTGGCCACGCGCGTCTCCTTTGTCGGGTGTGTGCCCGCAGTCTATCCGGTGCCACCAGGGCGATCGCGACTGGCCGGGCAGGGAGTGCCTTGCTGGCAAACGGGGCCGAGGCCGCCTCGGACCTCGACCCCGTCGCCGGTTCGTGCCGACCCCCAGCGGGGGTCGTCGCTCACTTCTCGGTGAGCTTCTTGTAAGCCGCCTCGAGGTCGTCCAGACCACCGATGGACAGGAACGCCTGCTCCGGGTAGTGGTCGAAGTCGCCCTTGCACAGCTTGTCGAACGCCTCGATGGTCTCCTTCAGCGGCACGAAGGAGCCCTCCTGGCCGGTGAACTGCTTGGCCACGAAGAAGTTCTGCGACAGGTAGCGCTCGATGCGACGCGCCCGCTGCACCGTCACCTTGTCCTCTTCGGACAGCTCGTCCATACCGAGGATGGCGATGATGTCCTGCAGCTCCTTGTACTTCTGCAGGATCCGCTTGACCTCCTGCGCCACCCGGTAGTGCTCGTCACCGACGATCGCCGGGTCGAGGATGGTGGAGGTGGAGGCCAGCGGGTCCACCGCCGGGTAGATGCCCTTCTGCGAGATCGCACGGGAGAGCTCCGTGGTCGCGTCCAGGTGGGCGAAGGTGGTCGCCGGGGCCGGGTCGGTGTAGTCGTCCGCCGGCACGTAGATCGCCTGCATCGAGGTGATCGAGCGACCCCGGGTGGAGGTGATGCGCTCCTGCAGCTCACCCATCTCGTCGGCCAGCGTCGGCTGGTAACCCACCGCGGACGGCATGCGGCCCAGCAGGGTCGACACCTCCTGGCCCGCCTGGGTGAACCGGAAGATGTTGTCGATGAACAGCAGCACGTCCTGGTTCTGCACGTCGCGGAAGTACTCCGCCATCGTCAGCGCGGACAGCGCCACCCGCATACGGGTGCCCGGCGGCTCGTCCATCTGACCGAACACCAGCGCGGTGTCCGCCAGCACGCCGGACTCGTCCATCTCGACCCAGAGGTCGTTGCCCTCACGGGTGCGCTCGCCGACACCGGCGAACACCGAGGTACCACCGAAGTTCTTGGCGACTCGGCGGATCATCTCCTGGATGAGCACCGTCTTGCCCACACCGGCGCCACCGAACAGACCGATCTTGCCACCCTGCACGTACGGGGTGAGCAGGTCGATCACCTTGATGCCGGTCTCCAGCATCTCGGTCTTGCCCTCGAGCTGGTCGAAGCTCGGCGCCTTGCGGTGGATCGACCACTTCTCGGCGTCGGCCGCGTAGCCCGGCTCGTCCAGGCAGTGGCCCAGCGCGTTGAACACGTGGCCCTTGACCACGTCACCGACCGGCACCGAGATGCCCGCGCCGGTGTCGGTCACGGTCACGCCGCGCACCAGGCCCTGGGTGGGCTGCATCGAGATCGTCCGCACGACGCTGTCACCCAGGTGCTGGGCGACCTCCAGCGTCAGGGTCTTGGCCATGCCCTCGGCGGTGATGTCCACCGTGAGGGCGTTGAGCAGGTCCGGCACCTGGTCGCGCGGGAACTCGACGTCCACGACCGGGCCGAGCACCCGGACGACGCGGCCGGTGCCAGTGCTGGTGGCAGTAGCAGCAGTCATGTCACTCACTTCCTGCGGACGAGAGCGCCTCGACACCGCCGACGATCTCGCTGATTTCCTGGGTGATCTGGGCCTGGCGGGCCTGGTTGGCCTCGCGGCTGAGGGTGCGGATCAACTCGTCCGCGTTGTCCGTCGCCGACTTCATCGCCGTGCGCCGGGCCGCGTGCTCCGCCGCCGCCGAGTCCAGCAGACCCGCGTACAACCGGGTCTTGATGTACTTCGGCAGGAGCGCCGCGAACAGCGTCTCGGCGTCCGGCTCGAACTCGTAAGCGGACTTGAGCGTCTTCTGCACCGGCTCGTCGGAGTACTCCACCTCGAGCGGAGCGACCCGTCGAACCGCCGGTCGCTGGGTGAGCATCGAGACGAACTCGGTGTGCACCAGGTGCAGCTCATCCACGCCCAGCTTACCGTCCGCACCACCGTCGTCGAGGTAGTCGTCAGCACCCGCCAGGAAGGCCTTGACCAGCGTTTCGCCGATCTCGGCCGCATCGGAGTACTCGGGGCGGTCGCTGAACCCGGTCCAGCTCGCCTCGATCTTGCGCTGCCGGAACCGGTAGTACGCCTCGCCCTTGCGGCCGACGACGTACAGCACCGGGTCCTTGCCCTGCTCGCGGAGCAGCGACTGCAGCTCCTCGGCCGCCTTGATCACGTTGGCGTTGTAGCCGCCGCAGAAACCCCGGTCGCTGGTCACGACCAGCACGCCGGCGCGCTTCGGGTTGGAGCGCTCGGTCAGCAGCGGGTGGTCCAACGTGCTCACGTCGGCCAGCGCGGACAGGACGTTGGTGATCTCCGTGGCGTAGGGCCGCGAAGCCTCCACCCTGGCCTGCGCCTTCATGATGCGCGAGGTAGCGATCAGCTCCTGCGCCTTGGTGATCTTCCGGGTCGACTTGATCGACCGGATCCGGTTCCGGAGTTCCCGAAGTTGAGCCATAACGTCACTTCTTCGGCGCGGGGCGGTTGACCTTCACGGTCTCCTGCCCCACCTCGTCGGCGGCCAGCGCCTCGGCGTCCGGCTCGCTCGGCACCACCGAGCCGCCGTCGGAGGCGGTGAACTGCTTCTTGAAGTCCTCCACCGCGTCCACGATGGCCTTCTCGCCGTCCTCGGACAGCTTGCCGGTCTCGACGATGTCCTTGAGCGTGGTCGCGTGGGTCCGGCGCATGTGCGCGAGGAACTCGGTCTCGAAGCGGCGCACGTCGGCGACCGGGACCGAGTCCAGGTGACCCTTGGTGGAGATGAACAGGGACACGACCTCTTCCTCCACCGGAAGCGGCTCGCCCTGACCCTGCTTGAGGATCTCCATCAGGCGGGCACCGCGGTCCAGCTGGGCCTTCGACGCGGCGTCCAGGTCGGAGGCGAAGGCCGAGAAGGCCTCCAGCTCGCGGTACTGGGCGAGGTCGAGGCGCAGCGAACCGGTGACGCCCTTCATCGCCTTGATCTGCGCGGAACCACCGACTCGGGACACCGAGATGCCGACGTCGATGGCCGGGCGCTGACCGGCGTTGAACAGGTCGGACTGCAGGAAGCACTGGCCGTCGGTGATCGAGATGACGTTGGTCGGGATGTAGGCCGACACGTCGTTGGCCTTGGTCTCGATGATCGGCAGACCGGTCATCGAGCCCTTGCCCATCTCGTCGGACAGCTTCGCGCAGCGCTCCAGCAGGCGGGAGTGCAGGTAGAAGACGTCACCCGGGTAGGCCTCGCGGCCCGGCGGACGACGCAGCAGCAGCGAGATCGCGCGGTACGCCTCGGCCTGCTTGGTCAGGTCGTCGAACACGATCAGGACGTGCTTGCCCTGGTACATCCAGTGCTGGCCGATGGCCGAGCCCGCGTAGGGGGCCAGCCACTTCAGACCCGGCGAGTCGGAGGCCGGCGCGGCGACGATGGTGGTGTACTCCATCGCCCCGGCGTCCTCCAGGGACCGCTTCACGCCGGCGATCGTGGAGCCCTTCTGGCCGATCGCGACGTAGATGCAGCGGACCTGCTTGTCCGGGTCGCCGCTGGCCCACGCCTGCTTCTGGTTGATGATCGTGTCGACCGCGACGGTGGTCTTGCCGGTCTTGCGGTCACCGATGATCAGCTGACGCTGACCGCGACCGATCGGGGTCATCGAGTCGATGGCCTTGATGCCGGTCTGCATCGGCTCGTGCACGCCCTTGCGCTGCACGACCGTGGCCGCCTGCAGCTCCAGCGGGCGCTGCTCCTCGGCCACGATCTCGCCGAGACCGTCGATCGGGTCGCCGAGCGGGTTGACGACGCGGCCCAGGAAGCCGTCGCCGACCGGGATCGAGAGGACCTTGCCGGTCCGCTTGACCTCCTGGCCCTCCTCGATCTTCTCGGACTCGCCCAGGATGACCGCACCGATCTCCTGAGCTTCCAGGTTCATCGCGACACCGTAGATGCCGCCGGGGAACTCCAGCAGTTCCTCGGTCATCACCGAAGGCAGGCCCTCGACATGGGCGATGCCGTCACCAGTATCGGTGACGACCCCGACCTCCTCGCGGCTGACCTCCGGGGAGTAGCTGGAGACGTACTTCTCGATCGCACTGCGGATCTCGTCCGACGAGATCGTCAGCTCCGCCATGTCTCGTTCCTGCCCTCGGTTCGTTCTTGGAAGGGAGTGGGTGTTCGACGCCTGGCCGCCACGCGCTCTCGGCTAGCTGGCGAGGTCGCGTCGCAGGGACTGCAGGCGTCCCGTGATGCTGCCGTCGATGACCTCGTCGCCGATCTGGATCAGCAGCCCGCCCACGACCTCGGGGTCGACCTCGAGGTGCAGGGCGATCGGGCGTGCGTAGATCCGCTGCAGGGTGCGCGCCAGCCGCTGCTGCTGCTCCTCGCTGAGCGGGAGCGCAGAGCGGACGTGGGCCACCGAGCGTTCGCGACGCTTCGCCGACAGCTCGGCCAGCTCTTCCAGACCCTCGCTGACCCGCCGACCGCCGGGCCGGGCCACCAGCTGGCGGACCAGGTTCAAGGTGACCGGCTCGACCTTGCCCGCGACGAGCTGGTCGATGACCGCGTCCTTGCCCGCCGGGTCCCCGGTCGGGGCCGACAGCAGCCGCTCCAGGTCGACCTGGGAGCCGATGATGCGGCCCAGCCGGAACAGCTCGTCCTCGACGGCGTCGAGTCGACCGGCGCGCTCGGCCTGCACCAGCAGCGCGGTGCGGGCCAGTCGCTCCAGGCCGGCGACCAGGTCGTTCGCCCCGGACCAGCGGGCCCGGACCGCTTCGACGACCACCGGCAGCGACCGCGCGCCGAGCTTGTCCGCCAGCAGCCCGCGGGCCAGGTCCTCCCTGGACCGCGGGTCGATGGAGGCGTCGGCGAGCGCCCGCCGCAGCGTGGACTCCCGGCCCAGCAGAGCGGCCACGCCGAACAGCTCGTCGGCGAGCCCGGTGATCTCCGCGGCCGAGGCCCCGTCGGTGGCCTGCAGCAGCTGCAGCTCGGTGGCTGCGAGTGCCTCGCGGCTCGCGGCGTTCACGAGGGTGCTCAACTCTCAGCGCCTTTCACTCGGTTAGGCCTTGGAAGATTCAGCCGGGGCCGAGGTGGCCTCCAGCTCATCCAGGAACCGGTCGACGGTGCCCCGCCGACGGGCCTCGTCCTCCAGGGACTCGCCGACGACCCGGCCGGCCAGCTCGACCGCCTGGCGGCCGAGGTCCGACCGCAGCTCGGCGACGATCTGCGCCCGCTGGTGCGCCAGCGCGGTCTGGCCCTGGTTGATGATCCGTTCGGACTCGGCCTGCGCCTGGGCACGCATCTCTTCCAGGATCTGCTGGCCTTCGGCACGGGCATCGTCGCGGATCCGAGCCGCTTCCGCGCGGGCCTCGGCCAGCTGCGCCTTGTACTGCTCCAGCGTCCGCTGGGCCTCGGCCTGCGCGGCCTCGGCCTTGGCGATACCGCCCTCGATCCGCTCGCTGCGCTCCGCGTAGACCTTCTCGAAGCGCGGGACCGCGAACTTCCAGAGCACGAACAGCAGCAGCAAGAACGCGATCAGACCGACCACGATCTCCGCCGGCTCGGGGATGATCGGGTTGTGCTCGCCTTCCGCGGCCAGCAGCATCTGCGTCTTCACCACAACGTCTCCCAACGCGTCGAGCCTCGACTCAGGCAGCGGAAGCGATGAAGTAGACGACCAGACCGATCAGCGCCAGCACCTCGACCAGAACGAAGGAGATCCAGGCGATGCCCTGCAGCTGGCCCTGGGCCTCCGGCTGACGCGCGGTGCCGTTGATGACCGCCGCCCAGATCAGACCGACGCCGACACCCGGGCCGATGGCGCCCAGGCCGTAGCCGATCGCGGCCAGACCGGGGTTGATGGAGCCCGCGGCCTCAGCTGCCTGCGCGAGAACGATGTTGCTCACTGTCACTACCTTTCACTCGGTCCGCTTCTCGGCGCGGATCGACAGGTCCTTTTCGGGGAACGAAGTCTTTTCTCAGTGGCCTTCGGACAGCGCCGCGCCGATGAAGCTCGCGGTCAGCAGCGCGAAGATGTACGCCTGCAGCACCTGGATCAGGGCTTCGACGAAGGTCAGCGCGATCGCGAAGGCGAACCCGACGACGGAGACCGGCTTGAGCAGGCCGCTGGCCTCCAGCAGCAGGAACTCACCACCGAGGGTGAACACCAGCAGGATCAGGTGACCGGCGAACATCGCGGCGAACACTCGGATCGCGAGTGCGGCCGGCTGCGCGATGAACTTCTGGAAGAGCTCGATCGGCGAGAGCAGCACGTAGATCGGCTTCGGCACGCCGGGCGGGAACATGATGTGCTTGAAGTAGCCCAGGAATCCGTGCCGGGCGAACCCGACCCCGTGCATCACCAGGTACACCATGAGGGCCAGCGCGATCGGGAAGCCGATGCGCGACATCGTCGGGAACTGGATGATCGGGATGATGCCGAAGATGTTGTTCACCAGGATGAAGGTGAACAGGGTGAAGATCAACGGCACGAACGGACGGAAGTCCTTGGCCCCGATGTGTTCCCGCGCGATCTTGTTGCGGCTGAACTCGTAGACGAACTCCGCGACGAACTGCCCCTTGCCCGGGACGAGCTTCATGTTCCGGGTGGCGATCACGAAGTAGGCGCCCACGATGATCGCCGAGAGCACGACGAGGAGCATCGGCTTGGTGACTCCGCCGAAGATCGGCGGAAGGACAAAGCTATCGGCACCCGGCGGCTGGAATGTTCCGCCCTCGGCCAGCATCAGCGCGCCCAACTGGGCTCCTTCCGGTTCTCCCGGTGAACTTCACTCTGCCGGGGGAATCGTCACGTTTTGCACTTAACGTACCTGATACGCGATCGGGCACGCGGAGGGGCCCTCCCCACCGCGTGTGACCTCGGGGCATCCGGGAATCCCGGCCCAGCGCTGCGCGGGGAAGGAGTCTGCCCGGCAGACGATACCAGCGGGTAGGTAGGCACCCGACATGTGGTCTTGAATACGCCATCCCCCGCGCCTGCGGACGATCAGCGCAAACCCCGCGGAGCCGTCAGCTCCCCGGGACGATGGTGGGAATCTTGGTGCGCTTGAAGGCCACCACCTCGGCGCCCGCCCACACCATCACGGTGGCCAGCATGGTGAACGCCAGCGATTCCCGGTGGAGCGCCTCGACACCACCCAGCAACGTCATCACCACCAGCAGCACCAGCATCTTCCCGACGTAGCCGCCGAGCGCGGCGACCATCACGAAGTGCGGGCTCATGCCGCCGGTGAACCGCATCAGCCAGATCGTCAGCAGCGACGAGCCGAACGCCACGGCGCCACCGACCAGCGCGCCCAGCAGTCCGGTCGTGCCGACCAGGGCGGTCGCCACGACCGCCGCGATCGCCACCGTCGCGAGCCCCGGCCACACCGCGGTCCGCAGCATCGCCGACGCGAGCCTGCGCACCGTCTCGGCGTGCGGGTTCACGGTCGGCTCATCGCTGGCTGCGCTCATCAGGACTCTCGTTCAGCTCGGGCTCTTATACGCGGAATCACCGAAATGATAGCCGCCAGCAGCACCCCCAGGCCTACGACCCACGCCACAACCACGACGTTGAACAGCGTCAACGACACTGCTCCGAACGCGATGACCGCCGCCCACAGGTAGATCAGCAGCACCGCGCGGCGCTGCGAGTGCCCGATCTCGAGCAACCGGTGGTGCAGGTGCATCTTGTCGGCGTGGAACGGGCTCTTGCCCGCCTTGGTGCGCCGCACCACCGCCATGATCAGGTCCAGCAGCGGCACGAACAGCACCGCCGCGACCACCAGCAGCGGCGACAGCAGCGCGATGGTGTCGGCCGGGTCCGCGTCGGGGTTGAACATCCGGCCGGACGCCGAGGTGCTGGCGGTGGCCAGCATCAACCCGATCAGCATCGACCCGGAGTCGCCCATGAACAGCCGGGCGGGCTGGAAGTTGAACGGCAGGAAGCCCAGGCAGGCCCCGGCGATCGCGGCCGCGATCAGCGCCGGCGGGTAGGCGGTGACGTCGCCGTTCTGCCGGTCCAACACGCCCAGGCAGAACACGAACGTCGCGGTCGCCGAGATCAGCCCGATCCCGGCGGCCAACCCGTCGAGCCCGTCGACGAAGTTCATCGCGTTGATCATCGCGACGGTGAGCAGCAAGGTCAGCAGCTGCCCCTGGTTGCTGCTGAAGATCAGCACCTGGCCCACCGAGTCCTCGGTACCGCCCCAGGGCACCCACAGCACGAACCACTGCACCCCGGCGATCACCAGGATCCCGGCCGCGGTGACCTGCCCGGCCAGCTTCGTCAGCGAATCCAGCTCGAAGCGGTCGTCCAGCGCGCCGACCAGCACGATCAGCCCGCCCGCGGCGACCGCCGCCCAGGCGTCGTAGGAGTAGGCGAAGCCGCGGGAGAGCACGGGCAGGTTCGAGGCGAGGAAGATCGCGGCCAGCACCCCGCCGTACATCGCCACGCCGCCCATCCGCGGCATCGGCTGGACGTGCACGTCGCGCTGCCGCGGGTAGGCCACCGCGCCGACCCGGAGCGCCAGCAGGCGCACCAGCCCGGTCAGCAGGAACGTGGTCGCCGCCGCGGTGAGCAGGACGAGCAGGTACTCACGGGCGGGAACCCCGGCTGGAGCCCAAAATTCGCTGTCCATACCGGCGGCTCACGCACCCGATCGCGGGTCGTCGACGTCCAGCCCCCAGAACGGAGTTTCCAAGCCCGGCGCTCCTCATCGCTCTTCCACGTGGCGGATCGGGGTCTAACGCTATCGGCCACCGCCGCGCCGCCGACCACCGGTCCTGCCGGGCGTCAGCGCCCGGACTCCAGGTCCACCCCGAGCACCTCGGACAGCTCCGCCAGGGACACCGCGCCCTCCCGCAGCACCCGCGGGGCGCCCTGGGTGAGATCGACGATGGTGGAGGCCACCGGCTCCCCCGACGGCCCGCCGTCCAGGTACACCTGCACGGAGTCGCCGAGCTGGTCGCGCGCCTCGGTGACGTTGGACGCCGGCGGCTGGCCGGTGCGGTTCGCGCTGGACACCGCCATCGGGCCGACCTCGCGCAGCAGGTCCAGGGCCACCGGGTGCAGCGGCATCCGCAGGTTCACCGTGCCGCGCGTGTTCCCCAGGTCCCAGTTCAGCGACGGCGCCTGCGGCAGCACCAGCGACAGCCCGCCCGGCCAGAACGCCTCGATCAGCGCCCGCGCCTGCTGCGGGACCGACATCACCAGCCCATCCACAGTGGACCACGAGCCGACCAGCACCGGGACCGGCATGTCCGGGCCGCGGCCCTTGGCGGCCAGCAGCGCGCGGACCGCGTTGGCGTCGAACGCGTCCGCGCCGATGCCGTAAACCGTGTCGGTGGGCAGCACGCAGAGCCCACCGGCGCGAACGATGTTGGCCGCGGCGGCCAGGCCCTGCTCGCGGCTCTCCGGAGTGGTGCAGTCATAGACGGTGCTCACACCCCGATCCTGGCACGCCCGGATTCGCCCCTCGCAAGCGCAGCCCGTTCGAGTGGTGCACGAGATCACCGTCCGGGACGATGCGCAGCGAGTAACGCAGCGGTGCCGGAGCGAGATCCGTCCAGTGTGCTCGCGAACACGGCAACGTCGGGCGGCACCCGCACGTCTGCCGAAGCGGGCAGCACGCAGATCGAGCGCGAGGAGAGCAGAAGATGACCGCCCCACCCCAGGGTGTCGAGGTCGACCACATCGAGTTCCCGGCGGGCCGGATCCGGTTCTACCGGGCCGGCAGCAGCGGTCCGGCGATCGTCCTGCTGCACGGCGGCGGACCGGACAACGCGATGATCAGCTGGCGACACGCGATCGGGGTGCTGGCGGCCGACCACCGGGTCTTCGTGCCCGACCTGCCCGGGCAGGGCGGCAGCATGCCGTGGCGCGGCAGCGCCAACCAGCGCACCTTCGAGGAGGTCCTGCGCTGGCTCCTGGACGCCTGGCAGGTGCCGCAGGCGGTGCTGGTCGGCCTGTCGATGGGCGGCAGCATCGCGGCCGGGTTCGCGCTGCGCAACCCGCAGCGGGTGCGCGGACTGGTGCTCGTGGACAGCACCGGCATGCAGCACAAGCTGCACCGGCACCTGCTCGCCTACCTGGCGCTGCGCTCCCGGTTCGCGGGACCGCTGGCGGCGAAGCTGTTGCGGCTCAACCGCTCCCTGGTGCGCCGCGCGCTGACCAAGCTGTTCTTCACCGGCGGGCAACCGGTGTCCGACCTGGAGTCCATTGTCGACGAGGTGAGCGCCGAGGCCGGTGCCCGCGGCTCGGTCTTCGCCGACTGGCACGCCGACGCGGTCGGCCGCAAGGCGATGCGCATCAACCACCTGCCCAACCTCACCCAGCTGCAGTGCCCGGTGATGGTGATCCACGGCGAGCGCGACGCCATCGTGCCGGTCCAGGCGGCCCGCGACGCGGCGGGCGCGATCCCCGGCTCGATGCTGCGGGTGCTCCCCGACGCGGGCCACTGGCCCAACCGCGAGCGCCCGACGGAGTTCAACGCCCTGCTCCGCGAGTTCGTCAACACCCACCGCTGAGGTGAGCATGGGAACCTTCCTGTCACCGGGCGCCGCGTCGACCTGAGGAGGGGTACCTTCCTGTCACTCCGGGCGGGTGCGGCGCGCGGTGGCGAAGCGCGGGCGACCGGCCAGGTCGGCGTGGTCCTGGACGTCGGTGAGGACGCGGCGGGCGCGCAGCAGGGCGGGCACCGAGCCGCCGTGGGTGTCGTCGTGCTCGATCGCCACCCCGCCGCCCGGCCGGAGCAGGCGGGCCGCGCAGCTGACCACGTGGCGCACCACGTCCAGCCCGTCGCGGCCGCCGAACACCGCGTCGTGCGGGTCGTGGTCGCGGACCTCCGGCGGCACCGGGGTGCCCTCCGGGACGTACGGCGGGTTGCACAGGACCAGGTCGACCAGGCCCTCCAGCTCCATGAACAGCATCGGGTCGGTGACGTCCCCGGCGTACAGCCGGATCGGGGTGTCACCGGCCTGAGCCCGCTGGTCGGCGTTGCGGCGGGCCCAGGACAGCGCGGCCGGATCCTTCTCCACCGCGTGCACCGCGGCGTCCGGGCGCACGTGCGCCATCGCCAGCGCCAGCGCTCCGGAGCCGGTGCACAGGTCCACCACGACCGGCTGCTCGACCCCGTCGAGGATGCTCTCGCCCCAGGCCAGCAGCAGCTCGGTCTCCGGGCGCGGCACGAACACGCCGGGCCCGACGGCCAGCGTCACAGCGCCGAGCGAGGCGCTGCCGGTGAGGTGCTGCAGCGGAACGCGCGCCGCCCGACGGCGCACCAGGTCGTGCAACGCCTGGACCACCGGGGGATCCACCAGCGGCACCATCATCAGCTTGGTCCGCTCGACCCCGAGCAGGTGCGCGGCCAGCAGCTCGGCATCGGTGCGCGGGCTCGCCACACCCGCTGCGGCGAGCATGCGCTCCGCTTCGAGGATGGCCAGGCGCAGGGGCTGTCGGGTCACGTCGTCAGCTTAAAGGCTGCCTTTGGTCCTTATTCCTGGTCTTTGTCCTTGAAACGGCGCAGCCGCTCAGCCCACCCCGCAACCGGCACCGCCGCGGGTTCTCAGCGTTCGCCTGGCGAGGACGGCCCAGCCGCCGTGGATTGGCCATACATCAGGCTGGGCACCCGCAGCCAGGCGGGCGCTGAGGTTCCGCTACCCGCACCGCCGCGCAAGACGAGTTCGCCAGACAGGCTTCAAAGCGCGAGGCGTTCTTGGCGATCGGCGGCGATCAGGGCGGCGATCACCGCGTCCAGGTCGCCGTCGAGGACGTGGTCCAGGTTGTAGGCCTTGTAGTTGACCCGGTGGTCGGAGATCCGGTTCTCCGGGAAGTTGTAGGTGCGGATCCGCTCCGAGCGGTCCACCGTGCGCACCTGGCTGCGCCGCGCCTCGGAGGCCTCCCGCTCGGCCTCCTCCTCCGCGAGGGCCTGCAGGCGGGCTTTGAGCACCAGGATGGCGCGCTGCTTGTTCTGCAGCTGCGACTTCTCGTTCTGGCAGGACACCACGATGCCCGTCGGCAGGTGGGTGACCCGCACCGCCGAGTCGGTGGTGTTCACGCTCTGCCCACCGGGCCCGGAGGACCGGTAGACGTCGATGCGCAGGTCCTTCTCGTCGACCTCGACCTCGACCTCCTCGGGCTCCGGGTACACCAGCACCCCGGCCGCGGAGGTGTGCACCCGGCCCTGCGACTCGGTCACCGGCACCCGCTGCACGCGGTGCACGCCGCCCTCGAACTTCAGCTGCGACCACACCCCGTCGGGGCTGGTGTCGCCCGCCTTGGCCTTGATGGCGACGGTGGCGTCCTTGTAGCCGCCGAGGTCCGACTCGGTGGCGTCGAGCACCTCGGCCCGCCAGCCCCGGCGCTCGGCGAACCGCAGGTACATGCGCAGCAGGTCACCGGCGAACAGCGCGGACTCCTCGCCGCCCTCGCCCGACTTGACCTCCAGCAGCACGTCGGAACCGTCGTGCGGGTCGCGCGGCAGCAGCAGCTCGGTGAGCTTGGCCTCCAGCGCGGGCAACTGCTCGGCCAGCCGCTCGGCCTCCTCGGCGAACGCGGCGTCCTCCGCGGCGAACTCCCGGGCGGCCTCCAGGTCGGACCGCGCCTGGTCCAGCTCCCGCGCGGTGCGCACGATCGGGGTCAGCTCCGCGTAGCGGCGGCCGAGCTTGCGGGCCTTCGCCTGGTCGGCGTGCACGCCGGGATCGGCCAGCCGCTGCTCCAGCTCCTGGTACTCGGCGAGCAGCGATTCGAGCTTCGACGTCTCCACTGGGCGACCCTCTTCACTGGCGGTGCGGACAACGGACGGCCTGAACAAGACACGGCGCCCGCCCCACGCGGTTCGCGGGGCGGGCGCCGTCGCCGCAGCTACTTCTTGCGCTTGCCGTAGCGGGCCTCGAAGCGGGCCACGCGACCGCCGGTGTCCAGGATCTTCTGCTTGCCCGTGTAGAACGGGTGGCAGTTGGAGCACACCTCAACGGTGATCTGGCCACTGGTGCGGGTGCTGTGGGTGGTGAAGCTGTTGCCACAACCGCAGTTGACCTGCGTCACCACGTACTCGGGGTGAATGCCACTCTTCAACGGCTCGTCCTCTCTACTTGGCCGCCGGGTCCACGCGGCCGCTGCCGCGCGGTGAACCGGAGCCGGAATCAGCCTTGCATTCTGCCAGACCGCAGCTCGTGACCTGCACCGCAGGGCGGTCCGGCTGCTGCAACGCGGCTGACCGCCCGGGTATTCCGAGCACCGTTCAGCCCGCTCCGCAACCGCCCAACGCACGAAACCCACCGCCCGGCGCGCGGACCGCGGCGAAGGGTGCCGACGGCGGCGGTCGCCGTTCATCCTCTACGCGTGCTGCTGTGCTCGGTGTTGGGGAGGCTCGCGGTCCGGTCGTGGCTGCTGCTCCCGCTCCTGTTCCTCGGCAGCGCCGGCTGGGTGGCGGCGCTGCTGAGCCTGCTGCTCCAGCAGCACCCGGCGCTGGACCAGGACCTGGACCTCTCCGCGCCGCTGCTGTTCGGCTTCGCCGCCGCGCTGGCCGCGGTCAGCGCCGGTCACGTCCGCTGGCGGGCGCGGTGGCAGCGGAGCGTCCTGCGGTTCGCCTACCCGCTGCTGATGGTGGGCTGCGCCCTGGCCGCCGACGGGCTGCGGGTACCGCTGCTGGCCGCGCTCGTGGTGGGCCCGGTCTCCGTCGCGCTGCTGGCCACCATGCTGGTCCGCGCCTACCACGACCACGCGGAGTGCTCGCACGCCTGACCCCGGCTGCGAGCATGGGAACCTTCCTGTCATCCGGGTGGCAGGAAGGTTCCCATGCTCACCTCAGCGCCCCGGAGATGCGGGAGGGCCCGCACCCGGGTGATGGGTGCGGGCCCTCCGCGGTCGAGCGGGGCGGCGACCAGATCAGTCGTCGTCCTTGCCCGGCGTGGTCTTGGCGACCTGCATCAGGAACTCGATGTTGGTGCGCGACTTGCGCAGCCGGTCCTGCAGGAGCTCCAGCGCCTGCTGCGAGTCGAGCGCGGCGAGCACTCGGCGCAGCTTGTGGGTGACCGCCAGCTCGTCGGGCGAGAGCAGGATCTCGTCCTTCCGGGTGCTGGAGGAGTCCACGTCGACCGCCGGGAACAGGCGCTTGTCGGCCAGCTTGCGGTCCAGCTTGAGCTCGGCGTTGCCGGTGCCCTTGAACTCCTCGAAGATCACCGTGTCCATGGTGGAGCCGGTCTCCACCAGGGCGGTGGCGAAGATGGTCAGCGAGCCGCCGTTCTCGATGTTGCGGGCCGCGCCGAGGAACCGCTTCGGCGGGTACAGCGCGGTCGAGTCCACACCACCGGACAGGATGCGCCCGGACGCCGGGGCCGCCAGGTTGTAGGCGCGGCCCAGTCGGGTGATCGAGTCCAGCAGGACGACCACGTCGTGGCCCATCTCGACGAGCCGCTTGGCCCGTTCGATGGACAGCTCGGCGACCGTGGTGTGGTCCGACGGCGGCCGGTCGAAGGTCGAGGCGATGACCTCGCCCTTCACCGAGCGCTGCATGTCGGTGACCTCTTCCGGACGCTCGTCGGCGAGGACGACCATCAGGTGGCACTCGGGGTTGTTGGTGGTGATCGCGTTGGCGATCGCCTGCAGCACCATCGTCTTACCGGCCTTCGGCGGCGAGACGATCAGCGCGCGCTGCCCCTTGCCGACCGGCATCACCAGGTCGATGATGCGCCCGGTCAGGTTCTGCGGCTCGGTCTCGAGGCGCAGCCGCTCGTTCGGGTACAGCGGGGTCAGCTTGTGGAACTCGGGGCGGTTCTTGGCCGCGTCCGGCTCCAGGCCGTTGATCGAGTCCACCCGCACCAGCGGGTTGAACTTCTGCCGCTGCTGCTCGCCCTCCCGCGGCTGCCGGATGACGCCCTTGATCGCGTCACCGCGGCGCAGGCCGTACTTGCGGACCAGCGACAGCGAGACGTAGACGTCGTTCGGTCCGGCGAGGTAGCCGGAGGTGCGCACGAACGCGTAGTTCTCCAGCACGTCCAGGATGCCCGCGACGGGCAGCAGCACGTCGTCCTCGCGGACCTCGGGCTCGCCGCCCTCGCCGCGGCCGCGGTTGCGGCGGCGGTCCCGGAACCGGCGGCCACGACCCCGACGACCGCCCTCGTCGTCCTCGTCCTGGCGGTTGTCCCGGTCCTGGCGGTTGTCCTGGCGCTGCTCCTGGCGGTTGCCGTCGCGCTCCTGGCGGTTGTCCTGCTTGCGCTCGCCGCGCTGCTCCTCGGCACCGCCCGACTCGGCACCGGTGCGGCTGGACGAGCGGCGTCGGCGGTTGCCGCCGCGCCGGTTGTCCTCGCCCTCGCCGCTGGTCTCGGCGGGCTGCTGCCGCCGGGAGCGGGTGCGGGCCGGAGCGGCACCGTTGGTGCTCTGCTCAGCGCTGGCCTCGCGCGCAGCGGGCGCGGTGTCGGCCTCGTCGAGGGCGGGCTGGTGCGCCTTGGCCGCAGGGGCCTCCTCGGTGCTGCGGGTCGACCCCTTCTTGGTGGAGCGGGTGCGCGGCGCGGTGGTGCCGCCCTGCTTCTCCTTGATGGCGGCGATCAGGTCGCCCTTGCGCAGGCCGCCGGTCTCGATCCCCAGTTCCCCCGCGAGTTGGCGCAGTTCGGCGAGAACCATGCCGGAAAGCCCACCACGTCGACGCGGGGTGCCGTTGGCCTCGGAATCCTGCTGGCCAGCGGGAGAGGCGCCGTTGGCCGCCTCGCTGCTCAACAGTTCGGTGTTGCTCACGAATGTCCTTCCTGACCGGACCGCGCCTCCTACGCGGCCCAGCGGATTGCCCGCCCGCTCTGGAGTGCGGGCGGCCGGTGTGTGCTACCAGCTCTCTCGCCGATCGGCAACCTTCCGCGCACGTGGCACGACCGAATTCGGCGTTGGCTCGGGAACCAGCAGCACCGGGCAGTGGGAGGCACCCGGCTCGCGTGGTCCATGTGCGACGCATCCACTCCGATCCACACGTGCCGATGCACGCCCTGCCGCCTCATTCCAGGAATCCCCGACTCATGTGTTGGCGCCCCGGATGCTTGCTCGGGGACCACATCCTGGAACTTAAGGCCCCCACCCCGACAACGGCAACGACGCGCACCGCCGATCGCCCCGAAGCGAACTCAATTGAGTTGACAACTCCTGCCTCGGTCACCGCGATCGCCGAACCCCGCCTAAGTTGATCTTCACCCGTGGCGGGTGGAGTTCAATTCACGGCGGGAGATGCGCTCCGGAAAACGATGTTCCGGATACGGCACCGGCACCCTGGGCGCGGTGACTGATTGACCTTGAGGGTAGACGCCCCGTAGTTCAGGTGCAACAACCCCCTGGGCGTGTGGCACGCCCTTTCAGATCGCGTCGTCGACGGCCTCCCAGCGATCCCGCTGCTCGCCACCGGCGACACCTCCTTTGTACCACTCCCCGGCGGGCTCGGTGCCGCGGGGCGGTGAACTGGGCTTTCCCGCCCGGTCCACCGCCCCGGCGTCAGGCCTGCGAGGTGATCTGCACGCCCGCATCATCGACCGGGAGGCGCAGCGCGCGGAACCCGTTCGGCGCAATCCCGGCGGGCAGCTCGCCGCCGACCGGCAGCGCCAGCACGGTCGGGCCCGCGCCCGAGACCGCCGCCGCCACGCCCGCCTCGCGCAGCTGGCGGACCAGTGCGACCGTGTCCGGCCACGCCGACTCGCGGTAGTCCTGGTGCAGCCGGTCCTCGGTGGCGGCCAGCAGCAGTTCGGGCGCGCGGGTCACCGCGTGCACCGCCAGCGCCGCTCGACCGGCCGCGAACGCGGCGTCGGCGTGCGGAACGCGTTCCGGCAGCAGGCCGCGGGTGGCGTCGGTCGATGACTCCGCCCGGGGGACGAGGGCGATCGGTGACACGTCCGGGTGCGGTTGCATCCGGACCGCGCGGAACCGGCCGGATTCCCGCCAGGCCACCACGAATCCGCCGAGCAGGCTGGCCGCCGCGTTGTCCGCGTGCCCCTCCCGCGCCGCGGCCATGTCCAGCGCCCGGTCGGAGTTCTCCTTGTCCCGCAAGTCGATTCCGGCGAGCCCGAAGCCCGCGGCGACCCCGGCGACGATGGCCGCCGCCGAGGAGCCGAGACCGCGGGCGTGCGGAATGCTGTTCTCGCAGTGCAACCGCAGCGCGGGCGCGGGGAAACCCAGCTCCGCCAAGGTCTTGTGGATGACTCGCACCACCAGGTGACGCTCGTCGGTGGGAACCGAACCGGCGCCCTCCCCCTCGACCTGCACGCTCGCCGAACCCGCGGGCCCGTCCACCACCTGGACGGAGACGTTGTCGTGCAAGGACAACGCCATGCCCAGCGCGTCGAACCCGGAACCGAGGTTCGCGGTGGACGCCGGAACTTTCACCCGGACGGCCGAAACCGGCAAGCCGGTCATGCGAGTTCCAGCGCGGTGGCGACCGCGCCCGGGTCGACCGGCAGCGGCTCGACCTCGACCATGCCGGACAGCGCGGTGTCCGGGTCCTTCAGGCCGTGCCCGGTGACGGTGCAGACCACCACCGAACCGGCGGGCAGCCGACCGTCGGCTGCGGTGGCCAGCAGCCCGGCGACGCTGGAGGCCGAGGCGGGCTCCACGAACACGCCCTCGCGGGAGGCCAGCAGCCGGTAGGCGGCCAGGATCTCCTCGTCGGTGACCGCGGCGAACAGGCCGCCGGAGGCGTCCTTGGCGTCGGCCGCGCCGCGCCAGGACGCCGGGCTGCCGACGCGGATCGCGGTCGCGATGGTCTCCGGGTTCGCCACCGGCTGGCCGTGCACCAGCGGCGCGGCCCCGGCCGCCTGGAAGCCGAACATCCGCGGGGTGCGCTCGATGACGCCGTCGCCCGCGTACTCGGTGTAGCCCTTCCAGTAGGCGGTGATGTTGCCCGCGTTGCCGACCGGCAGGCAGTGCACGTCCGGGGCCCGGCCGAGCACGTCGCAGATCTCGAACGCCGCGGTCTTCTGCCCCTCCAGGCGCACCGGGTTGACCGAGTTGACCAGGGTCACCGGGTGCTCCGCGGCGGTCTTGCGGGCCAGCTCCAGGCAGTCGTCGAAGTTGCCCTGCACCTGCAGGATCTTCGCGCCGTGCACCACGGCCTGGGCGAGCTTGCCCAGCGCGATCTTGCCCTGCGGCACCAGCACCGCCGAGGTCAGCCCGGCGCGCGCCGCGTAGGCGGCGGCCGAGGCCGAGGTGTTGCCGGTGGAGGCGCAGATGACCGCCTTGCTGCCCTCGGCCAGCGCGTGCGTGATGGCCACGGTCATGCCGCGGTCCTTGAACGAGCCGGTCGGGTTGGCGCCCTCGACCTTCAGGTAGACGGTGCTGCCGGTCAGCTCGGACAGGTGGTGCGCGGGCACCAGCGGGGTGTTGCCCTCCTGCAGGGTCACGATGCGCGCCCCCTCCGGGACCGGCACCCGGTCCCGGTAGGCCTCGATCAGGCCGGGCCAACCGGCCCGCACCGCTGCACCCTGAATGTTCGTCAAGACGGTTCACCTTCCACACGCATCACGCTGACCACCTCGCGCACCACCGGTAGCTGCGCGATCTTGTCCACTGTGGACCTCAGTGCGGCGTCGGGGGCGGTGTGGGTGACCACCACCAGGCTGGCCTCCTCGCCGCGCCCCTGCTGACGCACCACCGAGATGCTCACGTCGTGCTCGTTGAACATGGCCGCGACCTGCGAGAGCACGCCCGCCTTGTCCGCCACGTCGAGGCTGATGTGGTAGCGGGTCGGGGTCTTGCCCATCGGGCGCACCGGCAGCTGCGCGTGCGCCGACTCCCGGGGCCCCTTGCCCGCCACGACCAGGTTGCGGGCGACCGCGACCAGGTCGCCCAGCACGGCGCTGGCGGTCGGCGCTCCCCCGGCGCCCTGGCCGTAGAACATCAGCTGCCCGGCCGCCTCCGCCTCCACGAACACCGCGTTGAAGGCGTCGCCGACCCCGGCCAGCGGGTGGCTGCGCGGGATCATCGCGGGGTGCACGCGCGCCGACACCGACTCGGTGCCGTCCTCGTCGACCACCCGCTCGCAGATCGCCAGCAGCTTCACCGTCCGGTCCAGGGTGCGCGCCGCGGCGATGTCGCCGGGCGTGACAGCCGAGATGCCCTCGCGGTGCACGTCGCTGGCGGTGACCCTGGTGTGGAACGCCAGCGAGGCGAGGATGGCGGCCTTCGCGGCGGCGTCGAAGCCGTCCACGTCCGCGGTCGGGTCCGCCTCGGCGTAGCCCAGGCGACCGGCCTCGTCCAGCGTCTCGGCGTAACCGGCCCCGGTGGAGTCCATCGCCGACAGGATGAAGTTCGTGGTGCCGTTGACGATGCCCATGACCCGGTTGATCCGGTCCCCGGCCAGCGACTCGCGCAGCGGCCTCAGCAGCGGGATGGCCCCCGCGACCGCCGCCTCGAAGTAGATGTCGGCGCCGGAGGCGTCCGCGGCGGCGTAGAGCTCGGAGCCGTGCTCGGCCAGCAGCGCCTTGTTCGCGGTCACCACCGACTTGCCGGACCGCAGCGCGGTCAGCAGCAGGGAGCGGGCCGGTTCGATGCCGCCGATCAGCTCCACCACGACGTCGACGTCACCCTCCACCAGCGCCTGCGCGTCGGTGGTGAGCAGGTGCTCGGGCACCTCGGGGTGCTTGTGCGGGCGGCGCACCGCGACCCCGGTGACCAGCATCGGAGCCCCGGTCCGAGCGGCGAACTCGTCGGGTTGGTCGTGCAGCAGGCGCAGCACCTCGGTACCGACGGTGCCGCACCCCAACAGCGCGACCCGGATCGGTGCACGGTCCTGGTTCACTCACACCTCCAGCCGGAGCAGGTCGTCCTCGGTCTCCCTGCGCAGCAGCAACCGCGCCTGACCATCGCGCACCGCCACCACGGGCGGCTTGGGCAGGCGGTTGTAGTTGCTCGCCATCACGTAGCAGTAGGCGCCGGTGGCGGCCACTGCGAGCAGGTCTCCTGGAGCAATGTCCTCCGGGAGCCAGCAGTCGCGCACCACTACGTCACCGGATTCACAGTGCTTGCCCACGATGCGGGACAGCGCGGGGGGTGCTTCGGCGCTGCGGGACACCAGCCGGCAGTCGTAGACCGCGTCGTAGAGCGAGGTGCGGATGTTGTCGCTCATGCCGCCGTCCACGCTGACGTACTTGCGGTGCACCTCGGCGCCCAGCGCGACGTCCTTGATGGTGCCGACCTCGTAGACGGTGACCATGCCGGGGCCGACGATCGCGCGACCGGGCTCCACGGCGATCTTGGGCACCGGGATGCCCGCGTTGTCGGCCTCCTTGCCGACGATCTCGCGCAGCCGGGTGGCCAGCTGGTCCGGCGGCAGCGGGTCGTCGTCGCCGGTGTAGGCGATGCCCAACCCGCCACCGAGGTCCACAGTGGACGCACTGGCCAGCGCGTCGGCGCCGTGCTCGGCGCGCAGGTCGGCCAGCAGCCGCACCACCCGGTGCGCGGCCAGCTCGAAGCCGTCCACGTCGAAGATCTGCGAACCGATGTGGCTGTGCAGCCCGGCCAGCACCAGCGAACCGGCCTTGAGCACCCGGTGCACGGCCTCCGCGGCCTGCCCGCCGGCCAGCGAGAAGCCGAACTTCTGGTCCTCGTGCGCGGTGGCGATGAACTCGTGGGTGTGCGCCTCCACGCCGACGGTGACGCGCACCAGCACGTGCTGCTGCACCCCCCGCTCGGCGGCGATGTGCTCCAGCCGGGCGATCTCGTGGAACGAGTCCAGCACCACCGACCCGACCCCGGCCTCCACCGCCGCGGTCAGCTCGGCCACCGACTTGTTGTTGCCGTGGAAGGTGATCCGCTCGGCCGGGAACCCGGCGCGCAGCGCCACGGCCAGCTCGCCGCCGCTGCACACGTCCAGGCTCAGCCCCTCCTCGGCGACCCAGCGGGCCACCTCGGTGCACAGGAACGCCTTCGAGGCGTAGTGCACCGCGGCCGGGTCGCCGAAGGCCTCGGCGTAGTCGCGGCAGCGGGACCGGAAGTCGTCCTCGTCCAGCACGAACAGCGGGGTGCCGAAGCGCTCCGCCAGGTCTCGGACGTCGAGGCCGCCGACCCGCACGACGCCGTCGGAGCCGCGCTCGCTGTTGCGCGGCCACACCAGCGGGTGCAGGCGGTCGACGTCGTCAGCGGTGGCCGGAACCGGTCCCGCGGTGTTGCCGGGCGGCACGACGTCGGCGTGCCGGGGCCCGGCGGGATGGGCGCGCATCTAGAGCTCCTTCGCGCAGCCTGCCGCTGGACAGGCGATTCGTGTGCGGCGGGACGGCCCGCCGCGATGTCACATCTGCTCGGGTGCGCTGACGCCCAGCAGCCCCAAGCCGTTGGCGATGACCTGGCGGGTCGCCTCGCACAGCTGCAGCCGCGCGACGGTCAGCGCGCTGGCCTGGTCGTCACCGGGCTGCAGCACGCGGCAAGCGTCGTAGAACTTGTGGTACGCGCTGGCCACGTCCTCCAGGTAGCGGGCCACCCGGTGCGGTTCGCGCAGCTGGGCGGCCGAGTTCACCACGCGCGGGAACTCGCCGAGGGTGCGGATCAGGTCGCCCTCGCGTTCGTGGGTGAGCAGCGACAGGTCCGCATTCTCCACCGGACCGCGCTCGATGCCCAAGGAGGCCGCGTTGCGCTGCAGCGACGACAGCCGGGCGTGCGCGTACTGGACGTAGAACACCGGGTTCTCGTTGGTGCGCTTGCTGATCAGGTCGAGGTCGATGTCCACCGCGGAGTCCACCGAGGACCGGATCAGCGAGTAGCGGGCGGCGTCCACGCCGACCGCCTCCACCAGGTCCTCCAGGGTGACCACGGTGCCCGCGCGCTTGCTCATCCGCACCGGTTTGCCGTCGCGCACCAGGTTCACCAGCTGCCCGATGAGCACCTCCACCACCGCCGGGTCGTCGCCCAGCGCCGCGGCGGCGGCCTTGAGCCGGGCGATGTAGCCGTGGTGGTCGGCGCCCAGCATGTAGATGCACAGCTCGAAGCCGCGGTTGCGCTTGTCCAGCAGGTAGGCGACGTCACCGGCGATGTAGGCGGGCGCGCCGTCGCTCTTGATGACGACCCGGTCCTTGTCGTCGCCGAACTCGGTGGAGCGCAGCCACCAGGCGCCGTCGGCGAAGTACACGTGGCCGGACTTCTTCAGCGCCTCCAGCGCCTCGGCCACCGCACCGGAGGTGTGCAGCGAGTCCTCGTGGAAGAACACGTCGAAGTCGGTGCCGAACTCGTGCAGGCTCTGCTTGATCTCGGCGAACATCAGCCCGACGCCGATCCGCCGGAAGGTCTCGTGCCGCTCCTCCTCGGGCTGCTCCAGCGCGGTCGGCTCGGCCTTGAGCACCTCGGCGGCGATGTCGGCGATGTAGGCACCGCCGTAGCCGTCCTCCGGGGCGGGCTCGCCCTTCGCGGCGGCGATCAGCGACCGCACGAACCGGTCGATCTGCGCCCCGGCGTCGTTGAAGTAGTACTCGCGGGTCACCTCGGCGCCCTGCGCGGTCAGCACCCGGCCGAGCGCGTCGCCGACCGCCGCCCACCGGGTGCCGCCCAGGTGGATCGGGCCGGTCGGGTTGGCCGAGACGAACTCCAGGTTCACCTTCAGCCCGGCGTAGCGGTCGCCGTTGCCGTACTCGGCGGCGCGGGTGATGACCTCGCGCACGATCTGGCCCTGCGCGTCGGCGGCCAGCCGCAGGTTCAGGAAGCCCGGACCGGCGACGTCGACCGAGTCGATGCCGTCCTTGCCGGTCAGCGCCTCGGCCAGCCAGGTCGCCAGGTCGCGCGGCGCCACCCCGGCCTTCTTGGCCACCTGCATCGCGAGGTTCGTGGCGTAGTCGCCGTGCTCCGGGTTGCGGGGTCGCTCGACCGTCACCACCTCGGGGAGCACGGAGGTGTCCAGCTGCTTGGCGGACAGCACCTCGACGGCGGTGTTGCGGACCAGTTCTGCGAGCGCGGCGGGAGTCACCTTATGCAGTCTAAGGAAGCGTCCGCGCTGCTCAGCCAACGGGTTGGCCACTTCCCAGCAGGCAAGACCACGGCGCGTGATCACCCGGTCACAGCGGTGTGAGAACGTGTGGTGGCGAGCATTGGCCGAGAGGCTCCTCGCGGCGTCGGCAATCTCTACACTGGCGGGCCGGATCCCCCGGTGGTTCTTGGTGAGACGAGGTTTGCGAACAGCATGGCGAACAGGAAGAGCAAAGCGGTGCGCGGCGCCGTGGTGCACCAGCGGCAAATCCCCTGGATGCTGATCTCGGGCGTCACCGTGGTGGCGGTGTTCGCGGCCGTGGTCTTCGGCTTCGCGTTCATGAGGTACTCGGAAACCGAGGACGTCCGGCAGGCGCAGGCCGCGGCGGAGAAGGCGTCGGAGCCGTTCAAGCCGTCCCCCGAGAACCCCGACCCGTCCAAGAAGATCCCCGGGGTCACCGTCGTCGAGTACCCGGGCCAGCTGCACGTCAGCCCGGTGCAGCGGGTCGCCTACGACCACTCCCCGCCGTTCGGCGGTCCGCACGACGGCATCTGGGCGGACTGCACCGGCGTGGTGTACCCGGAGGCGGTGCGCACCGAGAACATGGTCCACTCGCTGGAGCACGGCGCGGTGTGGATCGCCTACAACCCGGACAAGGTCGACGAGGCCGGGCTGGACCGGCTCAAGGTCCGCGTCGACGGCAAGCCCTACACGATGATGTCGCCGTACCCGGGGCTGGACAGCCCGATCTCGCTGCAGTCCTGGGGCCACCAGCTCAAGGTGGACAGCGCCGACGACCCGCGCATCGACCAGTTCATCACCGCGCTGCGGCTGAACAACAACGGCGTCTACCCCGAGATCGGCGGCTCCTGCCAGGCCTACCCGGGCGCGTTCGACACGAACAACCCGCCGAAGTTCGACCCGACCCCGCCCGGCCCGGACGCGGTCACCATGGACGGCCGCGGCGCGAACACCGCCACCGGTGAGATGGGCCAGCCGTGACGGCACGCCCGCTACCCGCGCGGATCTTCGTAGCGGTCGCGGCGGCGCTCGCGCTGCTGCTGCTCGGGGCGGCGCTCGGACTGCTGATCCGGGTGCCGTCCTTCGACCGCGCCGAACCGGAACCGACGCCGGTCGACGTCGGCTTCGCGCAGGACATGACCGTGCACCACCAGCAGGCGGTGACCATGGCCACGCTGGCCCGCGAGCGCGCCGCCGACGTCGCGGTGCGGCAGCTGGCCTTCGACATCGAGACCAACCAGCGCGACCAGATCGGCCGCATGCAGGGCTGGCTGAGCCTGTGGCACCAGCCGGCGCAGGCCACCGGCCCGCTGATGGAGTGGATGACCGCCGAGGGCCACGACCACGGCACCGCCGCCACCGGCCCGTCCCGCGGCGGCGGCCTGATGCCCGGCATGGCCAGCAGCGCGGAGATGGCGCACCTGCAGGACCTGCGCGGCCCGGACTTCGACGTCTACTTCCTCCAGCTGATGCTGCGCCACCACGAGGGCGGCGCCCCGATGGCCGACTACGGCGCCCGCCACGCGACCATCCCGGCGGTGCGCGAGCTGGCGAAGAACATGCTCGGCTCGCAGAGCAGCGAGAGCGAGCTCATGCGCACCATGCTCGCCCAGCGCGGCGCCCAGCCGCTGTGACGTGAGGATGGGAACCTTCCTGTCACCCGGCGCGGCAGATCACCAGGTCAGGGCCTGACAGCGCTTGGCGCACTCGGCGGGCTCGACCTGCAGGGTCGCGTGGTCGATGCGGTAGCGCTCGGAGAGCAGTCGCTGCGCGGCGACCAGCACCCCGCCGTGGTCCGCGTCGGGACCGGTGGTCAGGTGCGCCGAGGCGACCTCCATGCCGGAGGTGAGGGTCCACACGTGCAGGTCGTGGACCTCGGTGACCGACGGCAGCGCGGTCAGGTCCGCGCGCAGCTCGCGCACGTCGACGCCTTCGGGCGCCTGCTGGACGAGGATCCGCAGCGCTTGGCGGGCGAGCTTCCAGGTGCGCGGCAGCACGAACAGCCCGACCCCGACGGCCACGATCGGGTCCGCCAGGTACCAGCCGAACAACCAGGTGAGCAGCCCGCCGACGAGCACCCCGACCGAGCCGAGGGTGTCGGCGAGGACTTCCAGGTAGGCGCCGCGCACGTTCAGGCTCTCGTTGGCGCCCTGGCGCAGCAGCGCGAACACCACGAGGTTGGCGCCCAGCCCGGCCGCGGCGGTGAGCATCATCGGCAGCCCGGCGACTTCCGGCGGATCCTGGAACCGCGAGATCGACTCGTAGAGGATGTAGGCCGCGACGCCGAACAGCAGCACGGCGTTGGCCAGCGCGGCCAGCACCTCCATCCGGTAGAGCCCGAAGGTCCGCTTGTCCCCCACCGGTCGGCGCGCAGCGGTGATCGCGGCGAGCGCCATGCCCACGCCGAGCACGTCGGTGAGCATGTGCCCGGCGTCGGACAGCAGCGCCAGCGAGGACGTCAGGAACCCGACGACGGCTTCGAGCACGAGGAACGCGAGCAGGATCGCGAACGAGATGGCGAGCCGCCGCACGTAGCGCCCGGATGCGCTGACCGCGTCGGCTGCGGAACCGTGCCCGTGACCCTGGCCCATCAACCCTCCTACGACTGGTCGACCTCGATACATAGTGAAGTATGCATGAATCGGCGTGTCAAGCCGACCAGGGCCGACGCCGGGAGGATGACAGGAAGGTTCCCATGCTCACGTTCCCGACCCGCAGCGTTCGGCACCCCCCGCCGAGGACCGCGCGGCGGGTGCGCTAAGCTGACGATCGTCCGCAGCGACAAGCCCTCGTAGCTCAGCGGATAGAGCACTGCCCTCCGGAGGCAGGTGTCGCAGGTTCGAGTCCTGCCGAGGGCGCACAGAAGCTCCGACCCTGGTTCGGCGATCGCCACCAGGGGCGGAGCTTTTTGCGCACCAGCATCACCGCGTGGTGTGCGCACCGCCGTTCACGTGGAGGGTCTGGCCGGTGAGGTGGCGAGCCCCCTCCGACGCCAGGAAGAACGCGAGCTCGGCGACGTCGCCCGGACGCCCCGGACGGCCGTTGTGGGTCGCGTCGATCAGCGCGGCCCGGCGCTGGTCGCTGAGCTTGCCGTGGAAGAACTCCGTCTCCTCGATGTAGCCGGGCGCGATCAGATTCGCGGTCAGCCCTTTCGGACCGACCTCCGAGGACAGCCCCGCGTTCCAAGCCGCGAGAGCGGCTTTCGCCGCGCCGTAGGACGTCGAGGCGTACTCGGCACCGATGGAGCCGACGTTGACGATGGTGCCGCCGGGACGCAGCTTGTCGAGCACAGCGGCAGTCGTGAGCACCGCGCTGAGCAGGTTGGCGTCCAGGTTCGCCCGCCACGCCTCAGCGAGCTGCTCCAGGTTCGCAGCCTCGTCGCGCAGCAGATCGGTGTTGCCGCCCGCCATGTTGACGAGCACGTCGAGGTGGTCGCCGAGCTCCGCCGCCAGCTCCGCCACCTGCCGCGGATCCGTGGCGTCGCAGGCGATCGGCCGCGCGTCGATCTCGGCAGCCGCGGATTCCAGCCGCTCGGCACCGCGACCAGTGATGACGACGGTGTCGCCGGAGGCCCGGAAACGGCTCGCCACGGCCTTGCCGATGCCGCTGCTGCCGCCGGTCACGAGGACGATTCGGTTCACTGCCCACTCCCGGGAATCTGCTACGTTTAGCACTAAACGTAGCGCTGGGAGGTGTGCGGTGTCCAACGCCGAGAGCTATCCGCTCGGTTCGACCTCGACCTGGCCCTCGGCCGACATAGCCGCTGCCTGGCGCCGCGAGCTGCCCGGTTCGCGCACCGAGTCCATCGAGATCATCACGCCGATCTGGCGCATCGCGAAGCTCCTCGCCGACGAACGCCGACGCACCCTGGCACGGCTGGGCATCGACCCGTCGACGCTGGACCTGCTCAGCGTGATCCGCCGCTCCGGCCCGCCGTACGAGCTGACCACCCGCGAGATCACCCGCCGAACGCTGGTCACCGCCGGAGCCATCTCCCAGCGCATCGCCCGCGCCGAACAGGCCGGACTGGTCGCCCGGTCACCGTCGTCGGCGTCCCGCCGCGCCGTCGCCGTCCGGTTGACCGACGCCGGGCACCGCCTCATCGAGTCCACCGTGCGGCAGTTGCTCAACCACGAAGCGGAGCTGATCGAAACGCTCACGGATGAAGACCACGCGTACCTCTCCCGCGTCCTCACCAAGCTCGAAACTTCGCTCAGCGCGAGAAACCCGGAGTCCACTTAGGCCGCTGCACGCCGGTACACCGGCGCCTCCGGAACCATGAAGCACACGAGGAGCTTCAGGAAGAACAGGACCGGGAACCACGCGAGCGCGGCTGGCAGCGGCAACCACGTCAGGTTCACCAGCACCGCAGCCAAGTACAGGCCAACGGCGGCGAGCCTCTTGACCTCCACCGGCGCCACCTCGACGAGCACCGCACCGGTCAGCAGCAGAGCCGCATTGACCAGCAACCACGGCCACCCGCCCGCTTCGAGCACGAAGACCACTGCGACCAGGTAGAGCAGGTGCGAGGCGATGAAGAGGAGCCTCTTGCCGCGCATCCCAGGCCCAGGGCGGTGGTACCAGCGCTTGGCCGCATTGGTCGCGTTGGTCAGCACTCCTCCGACCAAGTCGAACACCATCACCGCGAGGACCACGCCCTGCAGCACCGAACCGCCCCAGCCCTCGAACCACGCGATGCACAGCACCAGCAGCGCCATGTTCAGCAGTTGACCGGCGAGCTCCACCGCGTTCTCCGCCCGAGTGCGCCCCGGGCCGAGGAACCGCCGCAACGCGCCTGCCACCCCGCGTGGAGTCGGCGGGATCCTCCACTCCACGACCAATCCATCCGGCATTCTCGATTCATCGGATTCCACCGGCATCGCACACCTCTTTCGGGCAGCACAAGCACTCCGGGATTTCACCCCGAAAACGATGAGAGCGGAAATTCCCGCTATTCGGGCCCGAGCATTCGCTTCATCACTCCGAGCTGAGCTTCCACCAGCCCCGAAAGCTCGCCCGCGCCCAGAGCCGACCGATTCTGCAAGGCCCAGGAGTCGAACTCGCGGAGAACCGCGATGGCAATCCGAGCTTGAAGCCCGGACGGGATGTCGCAGCGCACCGCACCAGCGGACCGACCGACCGCGAGAGTCCGCTGCAGCCAGTCGTCGATCTCTGCCATCATCCCCGAAACACCCGCATGACCAGCAGGTACGTCCGACAGGTAGCACATCCGGCCGAAGTTGACGAACAGCGGATCCTGCTCGGCCGCGACCACCAGGCGCTGCAGGAACCGCCCGGCCAGACCCCAGAAATCAGCGCGGAAGTCCTCCGGTTCGGGCACCTCCAGACCACCGGCGATGGTTCCCGCGAGGTGCGCGAACACCGCCTCGAACAGCTGCTGCTTGGACTCGAAGTAGTAGTAGAACGAGCTCTTGCTCATCCCGCACGCACGGATCACCCGGTTCAGCGAAGCCCGCTCGTAACCGGCGTCGGCGAACTCCGAAACAGCGGTCGCCGCCAGCTCCCGCCACCTCTCCGCGGGCAAGGTCCGCTTCTCCACGCCACGCACTATAGCCAGATGTGGACCACCCGGTCCACAGAGTTTCGACCGCGCGACGGGAGGAGCCCGGAGGCATCGCGCCTCCGGGCTCCGCGAGCAGACCGCGCACCAGGCCCGGCCGGTTGCGAGCATGGGAACCTTCCTGTCACCCAGCGCCCGCAACCGCAGGTCAGGTCGACCCGATGCCGGTGAGCGAGCGGACCTCCATCTCCGCGGTGCGCCGCGGGTTGCTCGGCGGGCCGCCGAGGAAGGTGCCGACGACCCCGCACAGGAACGAGATCGGGATCGACACGACACCCGGGTTGCTCAGCGGGAACCACGCGAAGTCCGCGTTCGGCAGGATCGAGTCCGGTGCACCCGACACCACCGGCGAGAAGACGACCAGCACCAGGCAGGACGACAGGCCGCCGTAGATGCCCCACAGCGTGCCGCGGGTGTTGAACCGCTTCCAGAACAGCGAGAACAGCAGCGTGGACAGGTTCGCCGAGGCGGCGAAGGCGAACGCCAGGCCGACCAGGAACGCGATGTTCTGGCCGTTGACCAGGATTCCGCCGACGATCGACGCGGCGCCGATCACCAGCGCGGTCCACCGGGCGACGCGGACCTCGGAGTCCGGGTCCGCGGCCCCGCGCTTCACCACGTTGGCGTACACGTCGTGGGCGAACGACGCGGAGGCGGTCAGCGTCAGCCCCGCCACCACGGCGAGGATGGTCGCGAACGCCACCGCCGCGACGATCCCGAGCAGCACCGTTCCCCCGATCCGGAAGGCCAGCAGCGGCGCCGCCGAGTTCTCCCCGCCGGGGGCCGCGAGGATCGCCTCGGTGCCGTTGACCGCCCCCGCGCCGAACCCGATGACCAGGGTGCACAGGTAGAAACCGGCCATCGTCACGGTCGCCCACACCACCGAGCGCCGCGCCTGCAGCGCATTCGGGACCGTGTAGAAGCGCATCAGCACGTGCGGCAGACCGGCGGTGCCGAGCACCAGCGCCAGCGACAGCGACACGAAGTCCAGTTTGGTCAGTGCGCTCTCGCCGTACTTGGCCCCCGGCGCGAAGATCTGGTCCCCCAGCGGGTTGCGCTCGGCCGCGCGCTGCATCAGCGAGGTCATGCTGTAGCCGAACTTGCCCAGCAGGAACAGGGTCAGCATCGCCGCGCAGAGGATCAGCATCCCGGCCTTGATGATCTGCACCCAGGTGGTGCCCTTCATCCCGCCGACCAGCACGTACACCACCATGACCAGGCCGACGGCGGCGATCACCAGCGCCTGCCCGCTGGAGCTGTGCACGTCCAGCAGCAGCGCGACGAGGCTCCCCGCGCCAGCCATCTGGGCGATCATGTAGACGAACGAGATCACCAGCGTGGACACCGCCGCGGCGGCGCGCACCGGGCGCTGCTGCATCCGGAAGCTGAGCACGTCGCCCATGGTGAAGCGACCGGTGTTGCGCAGGAGCTCGGCGACCAGCAGCAGGTTCACCAACCAGCCCACCAGGAAGCCGATGGAGTACAGGAAGCCGTCGTAGCCGTAGACCGCGATGGCCCCGGCGATGCCCAGGAAGGACGCCGCCGACAGGTAGTCGCCGGACAGCGCGATGCCGTTCTGCGCGCCGGTGAACCTGCCGCCCGCGGCGAAGTAGTCGGAGGCGGTGCCGGTGCTGCTCACGCGGTACACCACGTACAGCGTGATCAGCACGAACACGCCGAAGATGCTCATGTTGAGCACCGGGTTGGCGCCGATCATCGCGGTTCCTCCCCGGTGACGTCCTGGTGCAGCGCGCGCACCCGCGGGTCGACGTGGCGCGCGGCGTAGCGCAGGTACAGGGCGATGATCAGGATCGTGGTGGCGAACTGGCCGACGCCCATCACCAACCCGACGTTGATCTCACCGACCAGGCGGATGCTCATGAACTCCGGCGCGTAGGCGGCCAGCACCACGTAGCCGAGGTACCAGATCAGGAACGCCGCGCTCATCGGGAAGATGAAGCGGCGCAGCCGCGATCGCACCTCGTGGAACTCGGGGCGTTGTGCGATCTCGAGGTAGTCGGGAGGACCGGTGGGCCGGGTCGACCGGGCGGCGGACTTGTCGATCTGACCGAAGGTGGCCGCCGGTGCGGCGGGCGGCACCTGCGGCAGGTGGGGTGCGTTGGGCATTCGTCCTTCCAAGCAGATCTGCGCGCGGGAACGGGTTTTCCACCGACGTTTCGAAGTCCCCCCACGTTCGTCGACCGCGCCCGCGAGTTCGCGGAGTCCGCGAAACCGGGGCTCGGCGACCGCACTGCCCGCGATGCCAACCGGGGCGGAAGTCTAGCCAGCGAATCGGCGACCGCAGACCCTCACAACGACACAGCACACACATTGATGAATTCTTCGATCACGGTATGTGGTCAAAATTTCGCCCAACCTGAAGATCGACAGCCTCGGATCCCGTTGATCAACGCGCAAAACCCGTGCTACGAGCTGCATTACAGCAGGACAGCAGCAACTCTCCGAGCACACGGCCGAAATCCGGCACACCCGGGAGCCGCAGAGAACCACCCAGCCCACGATGTCTACCTATCGGGTGACTAAAGCACTTGGGCGCACCACAGAAGTGGACACGATCAGTGTTCACAATCCGCGCCAGCACCGGACAAACGATCTTGATTCGGCCGTATTCGCTGGTCAGGCAACCAAATTCGCGCACAACGGAAGATCGTCCGAATGCGGTAGTGTTCTGCCACCGACGATCGGCGCCAACACACCCGATACCAGCCGCGATACCCCGAAACCATCGCAGGCTGCCCGGACGCCGACGTCGAAGACCGCACCGGCCACCCGCGAAAACCCCGAACGCAGGCAGCGCCGCCAGCCATCGAGAACCCGCCGCACACCCCCACCGACGGCGCAGCCTGCCCACCACACGAACGCGCCGTCGCCTGACGAAGCACCCGACGGCGCGGGAAAGGACTGCGTCGTGAGCAGCGGACTCGAGGACACGCCCACGCACGTGTCACGGGCGTCCACGTGGCCGCGCGCCACCACGAAGGTCGCCGCACGGATCACCGAGTGGCGCGATTGGAAGCTCCCGATCAAGATCGGCGCCGTCGTGCTCGTCCCGGTGATCTTCGCGCTCGTGCTGGGGGTGCTGCAGATCCGCGGCCAGATCGCCCAGGCCGACGAGTACGCCGCGATGGACCGCATCGTCACCGCGGGCACCGCGGTGCGCACCGCGGTCCAGGACCTGCAGTGGGAACGCACCGCAGCCACCGACTTCCTGGTGCGCGGACGCACTTCCGAGCAGCAGGTCCGGGACCGGATGGCCACCACCGACCGCGCGCTCGAAACCGCCCGCAACGCCCTGAGCGCCGCCCCCGACAGCGACGCGGTGCGCTTGGCCCGGCAGGAGACGAACCGGCAGGTCGCCGAGCTCGCCCCGACGCGGAACCGGGTGCTCAGGAGCCAGATCGACCCCGACGAGGCGATCCAGGCCTACACCGAGGTCAGCGGTGACCTGCTCTCCCTGGACCGCACCCTGCTCAGCCAGATCTCGTCCGCGGAACTGGTGTCGCCCGCGACCAGCGCGCACGAACTCGCCAAGATCCGGGAGGAGGTCCAGCTCCAGCAGGCGCTGGTGCTCACCGGCCTGACCCGCGGCAAGTTCAGCGACGACAACCTCACCCAGCTGGACTCCAGCGAGTCCCGGCGCAGCGCGGCCGTCAAGGAGTTCCGCGCAGCAGCCTCCCTGCCGAACCGCATCTCCTACGACCAGCTCTACGCCGACCCCCGCTTCCCGGCGCGGGAGACCTCGGTGCAGCTGGCGATGGCCGAGCGCAACAACGCGCGGGCCCAGCTCTCCTCGGCCCTGGTCTCGCCCGCGACCTGGCACGAGCAGTCGCACAACGCGTTGAACGCGCTCGGCGGCCTGGGCGCCCAGCTCGACCGGCAACTGCACGAGACCGCGTTCGACCTGCAGGACACCGCCAGCAACCTCGCCGGCTTCGAGTCCGTGATCCTGCTGACCGCGTTGCTGATCGCCGGCGCGATCGTGGTGGTCGTCGCCCGCCACCTGCTCGGTTCCCTGGACCTGCTGCGGCGCAGCGCGCTGGACACCGCCAACCACCAGCTGCCGAACGCGGTCGCCGACATCCGCGCCGGGCACGCCCCGCAAACCCCGGTCGAGCAGGTCCCGGTGAACACCGCCGACGAGATCGGCGACGTGGCGCGCGCCTTCGACGACGTGCACACCCAAGCGGTCAACCTCGCCACCGAGCAGGCCGAACTGCGCCGCAGCTACAGCGACTCCTTCGTCAACGTCTCGCGCCGCAGCCAAAGCCTGCTGGAACGGCAGCTCCGCCTGTTCGAGCAGCTCGAGCGGGACGAGGAGGACCCCGACCAGCTGGCCACCCTGTTCCAGCTGGACCACCTGGCCACCCGGATGCGCCGCAACAACGAGAACCTGATGGTGCTCTCCGGAACCGACCTGGCCCGCCGCTTCACCCAACCGACCAGCCCGGCCGACCTGGTCCGCGCCGCGGTCTCCGAGATCGAGCACTACCCGCGGGTGATCGTCCAGCCGCTGCCCGACGTCAAGGTCGTCGGCTACGCGGCCAGCGACCTGGTGCGGCTGCTCGCCGAACTCCTGGACAACGCGGCGAACTTCTCCGCACCCCAAACCCAGGTGACCGTCTCCGGCCACCGGCGCGGCGACGGCGCCCTGGTCATCGACATCGTCGACCGGGGCATCGGCATGAGCGAAGCCGACCGCGCGGCCACCAACGAACGACTGGCCACCGACGGTGAGCTCACGCTGTCCACCTCCCGGCGCATGGGCCTGTTCGTGGTCGGCCGCCTCGCGGCCCGCCACGGCATCCACGTCCAACTCCACCCGGGCGCTGAAGGAACGGGCGTGCGCGCAGCGGTGACCATCGGGCCGGAGCTGCTCGCGGACGCGGCGAGCCTGCCGAAGCCGAGGACCAACGGAGCCGCGACCCACCACGAGCGCACGAGCGACACCCTGGTCGAGGAATTCGACTGGGAAGCGGCGGAACAGGACGCGGCGAGCCCCATCCGCAACGGCTACCACCTGCTCCGCCCACCGCGCGACCCCGCCGAACCGGTCCCGGAACAGCGCGACCTGTCCAACACCCAGGAGACCCCCCAGCCGGACGCCCCCACCAACGGTGCCGGGGCCCCGACCCCGATCTTCGACAACCTCGCCTCGGCCTGGTTCCAGGCAACCCCCACCACCGACCACACCACCCCCCACTGGCCCCCGCCCGGTGAGGAGAGCATGGGAACCTTCCTGTCACCCGCCCCGACAGGAAAGTTCCCTTCCTCGCACTCGACGCACAACGGCAGCAGGAACGGGCGGGTCTGGTCCTTCGCCAGCGACGAAGCCCGGCAGCGCGCGCAGGAAGTCGCGTCCGCGGAACCGACCAGCCACACCTCGGCCGGGCTTCCGCTGCGGATTCCGCAGGCGAATCTGATCGCGGGCAGTGCGGAGACCTCCGGTGGAGAACGGCCGCGGCCGACTCGCGACCCGGACGTCGCACGCGGTCGGCTGGCCAGCTTCCAGGCCGGACTCCGCCGCGGTCGGCACCGCCAGCAAGCGGAGCCGCAGAACTCCGCAGCGCACGCCCCCGCTCAGGACGAGCAGGCATCCGCGTCGGAAAACGATGCGGAAACCCCCGCGCCCACGAGCGGTCAGGAGGCCCTCGACCACACCCCCGCCGGTCTCCCCCGGCGGGTCCCCAGAACCCAACTACTACCGGGAACAGTCACCGAGGCGGCCCAGCCTCGCCGCGACGCCGACTTGATGCGCGGCCGGCTGGCCAGCTTCCAACGCGGGCTCCGCGAGGGGAAGCACAGCCTCCGCGACCCGCAGCGTTCGGCCGACGAACGACTGTGACAACCCGCGTCAGTGAGGAGGACAGGAAACGCCAATGAATGCGAACAACTCCCAACCGAGCCAGTTCGGCTGGCTGGTCACCGACTTCACCGAGCGAGTCCCCGGCGTGGCGCACGCCGTGGTCGTCTCGGCGGACGGCCTGCTGCTGACCGCGTCGGCGAAACTTCCCACCGACCGCGCTGACCAGCTCGCCGCGGTCGCATCCGGGCTGCTCAGCCTCACCCAAGGAGCAGCCCGGTGCTTCGAGGCCGGGACGGTGAGCGAGACCGTGGTCGAGATGGAGCGCGGCCTCATGCTGCAGATGGCGATCAGCGACGGCTCATGTCTCACCGTGCTCGCCGCACCGCACTGCGACATGGGCCTCATCGCCTACGAGATGGCATTGCTGGTCGAACGAGTCGGACAGATCCTGACCCCCGAGCTGCGCTCCCAGCTTCAAGGAACGAGTCGGGTGATGACCGGCCAGTCGGTGTGAGGACGGCATGAGCACAGGTCCGGAATCATCCGGGCGACACCATTGGGGCGACCACGAGTCACCCGAGGCGGACGCCTTGGCCGAGGTCTTCAACCGGTTCACCCTCGACAGCGGGCGACGCGGCCGCCGGCGCAAGCGCGCGCGTGAGCAAGCGGAGCAGCAAGACCCGGCACAGCTCCCCGTGCCGGAACCGCCCTGGCCGCAGGAAGCCGACGAAGCACCGGAAACAGCAGAACCAGCCCAGGAAGAAGGCACCGCGACCTACATCCGGCCGTACGCCTGGACTGGCGGGCGAACTCGCTCGAACCACCGGTTGGAGCTGGAAACGCTCGTCTCGACCAGCGAGTTCTGCCACCCGAGCCGGTTGCAGCGGATCGAGCACCACTCGATCGCTGAGATCTGCCGGCACCCCCGATCGGTGGCCGAGGTCGGAGCGCTGCTCGGGGTCCCCCTGGGCGTGGCGAAAGTCCTGCTCGGCGACATGGCCGACTTGGGGCTGGTCACGGTGCACCACACGGTCAGCGAATCCGGCACCACATCGCACTTCATGTTGATGGAGAGGGTTCTGAGCGGTCTCCGTCGGCTCTGACCTCTCCAGCGCGGGCCTCGCGGCGCAGCGCAGGACACCAGCTCGACTCGACAACTGAGGTTGGCAGAAATGACCCCCGAAACGCGATCCCGACCTGGGCACCCCACCACCAGGCCCACAACCGCGACCTCGGCGAAGATCGTCGTCGCCGGAGGCTTCGGCGTCGGCAAGACGACGTTCGTCGGGTCGGTGTCGGAAATCGTGCCCCTGACCACCGAGGCCGTGATGACCGAGGCAAGCAGCGGCATCGACGACCTGCAGGCCACCCCGAACAAGAACACCACCACGGTGGCGATGGACTTCGGTCGGCTCTCCCTCGACACCGACCTGATCCTCTACCTGTTCGGGACGCCCGGCCAGCAGCGGTTCTGGTTCATGTGGGACGACCTGGTGCGCGGTGCGATCGGTGCCGTGGTGCTCGTGGACACCCGGCGACTGGCGGACTGCTTCTCGGCCATCGACTTCTTCGAAGACCGCCAGCTGCCCTACATCGTCGGCCTGAACTGCTTCGACGGCATGCTGCGCCACCGCATCGAAGAAGTTCGCGAGGCGATCGCGATCCCAGCGGACGTGCCGATCGTCACCTGCGACGCCCGCAACCGCGCCTCCACCAAGCAGGCGCTCATCACCCTCGTCGAGTACGCCATGAAGTGGTGGCTCCAACGCACCGCCTGACCGGCTGACAGCATGGGAACCTTCCTGTCATTTGCCAGGAAGGTTCCCATACTCGCCCACGGTCAGCGCCCACCGGGAACCGAGCCGTAGGGCAAGCCGAACGGGTCCTGCTGCTCGTAGCCGGAGTCGAATTGGCCCGTGGTTTGCGGAGCCTTGTCCTGCTGGCTGCCCAAGGTGACCTCGACTTCACGCGGGTTGCTTCCCTGGGAGTCGGTCACGGTGAGAGCGACCTTCGAGCCCGGTGCGTTGGCGCTGATCTGAGCCACGAGGTCGGCGAAGCTGCTGACGCTTCGCCCGTTGACCTTCGCAATCGTTTCGCCTGTCTTGATGCCTGCCTGTTCGGCTGCCGAGCCGGGCACGACAGTGCTGACCATTGCCCCGCCTGCGCTGCTGTCGGTGCCAGCGATCCCCAACTGGGGTTTGGTCGCCACGCCGTTCTTGATGAGCTCGTTGGCGACGCGGCTGGCGGTGTCGATCGGGATTGCGAACCCCAAACCGATGTTTCCCGAGTTCTGGCCGCTGGAGAGGATCGCGGAGTTGATGCCGATCACCTGGCCGTCCAGGTTGACCAGCGGTCCTCCCGAGTTTCCCGAGTTGATCGACGCATCGGTCTGGATGCCGTTGTAGATGACGGACTGCCCGCTGTCGCCCTTGGCCTCCACTGTGCGGTTCAAGGCGCTGACGATGCCTGAGGTGACGGTTCCCTCCAGTCCGAGCGGGGACCCGATAGCAACCACTTGCTGTCCGACGACCAGAGCGGAGGACTTGCCGAGCTCGGCGGGAGTGAGGCCGGAAGCGCCGTCCAGCTTGATCACAGCCAGGTCGTAGGACGGCGATGTCCCGACGACTTGCGCGCTCTTGACCGTGCCGTCCGAGAGCGTGACGCTGATCTGACCGCCGCTTTCGACCACGTGGTTGTTGGTCAACACGTACCCGTCAGGTGTCAGGACAACGCCGGTCCCTTCAGTGGCACTGCGACCTGAGCGAACGGCGATGTCGACCGTACTCGCCGAAGTCTTGCTCGCCGCGAACTGCACGGAACCCGCCTGAGCGTTCACCTGAGTTCCGGTCACAGGATCGCGCTGGGAAAGCACGGGTGCTGGGCTGCCGGAATCCGCGAGCAGCATTCCCCCGCCCAACCCGACGCCGCCTCCGACCACACCAGCGACGAGCGCGACCGCCACGAGCCCACCCCAACGTCGACGTTCAGCGGTCCGCGGCTGTCCTCCGGAAACGCCGTGGATCGGGCGAGTCGCCGGGTCGGCCTCGTAGCCAGCAACGGGTTCAGTTCTCTGGGCGGAGTTGTGCTCAGCACCGCCGTATCCCGGCGCGTCGCCGGTGCCTCTGCTCATCGTCATGCACCGAGCGTGCTCCGCGAACCTGAGAACCACCTTGGCTTCAGCTGTTGATTGCCATCAAATGCCCACCCGCGGCGACCACGAGCATGGGAACCTTCCTGCCATCCGGGTGAGAGGAAAGTTCCCATGCTCGCCCCATACCCCACCGAACGCGGATTCAAGTGCCCGACACAGGGCCGGAAACGGTTTACCTCCCGGGGAAGAAGCCGTGAATGTCGGATAGTGCAGCGCATGCAGAAAACGATCAACGCTTCCGAATCGTATTTCCAGCGACGCGTCTACCGGGTCCGGGACATCGAACGGCTGGGGATCTCCCAATCGACGACGTACCGGCGCGCACGTGCCGATGGCCCCTGGACTCGCCTCGCACCTGGTGTGGTGCTCGTCGCACCTGGGCCTCCGACGGTCCACGATCGCATCCAAGCTGCTCTGCTTCGTGCTGGTCCGGGCGCCATGGTCACGGGTCTTGTCGCAGCACACCTGCACGGGATCACCACGACGCCGGACGACGTGGAGGTGCATGTGCTGATCCCGCACAGCCGGAAGATCCAGAGCTATCCCGGGACGAGGTTCGAGCGCACAACCAGGCTTCCGAAACCTTCCTACGTGAACGGGATTCCGACAGCTCCCCCAGTTCGGGCGGTGATGGACGGGGCCCGAACGTTCCGCACCTGGGCATTTACCCAACAGCTGCTGCACAGCGCGATCCGCGAGGAGAGGTGCTGCAAGCTGAACGACCTGATCATCGAGATGGAACTCGGCAGCCGCCGCGGCACCGCGGTCCCACGCGCGATCCTGCGCACCTTCCAGAACGGCCCGGCACCGCTGCACGATCTCCCACGCCGCACAGCGCGACCAGCTGAGGAGGTGCAACGTACGGCTGCGTGAAGATGGGGACGCCGCGGGCTGGTGCTCGGCTGTAGCAGCAGGCACCATGCCATGCATCGACAGCTGTCGCTGGAGGTGCCGTGGAGAACACCGGACGAAGGCCGACACCGATCACGGCTGAGCGGACAACAACGATGGCCGACCAGCTCCAGGCTGAGTTCCCACGACCGACTCCCGTGATCCAGGGCGAGTGGATGGTTGATGCCGGTGACCTCGGTGACCTCCGCCGCCGCATGCCCGAAAGCGGCCTGGTCGGCGGTGTCGACGGCAACCATCGCCGGGTGCTGGTGAGCATCGCTGAATCCAGGCAAGGCCGTGGCCTCGCCGAAGACGACCCACTCTGATCAGCGCGAACGAAATGCGCGTGACAAACCCGACGTTCAACGCCCTGGTGCGATGGGATGCGAGCAAGGGAACCTTCCTGTCACCCGTCGAAGACTTCTCGCCGTGTCGGATGCGGCCATCGGAGGGACTAGTGCTGAAGGAACGCAAATCGCTGTGGTGGCTCATGGGGCCGGTCCTGCTCTACCTGGTGGCGCTCCCGCTGTACAACAGGGTCGAGCCCGTTGTTCTGGGCCTGCCCTTCTTCATGTTCTGGATGTTGTTGGCGACCCTGCTCACCCCGGCCTGCATCTGGCTCGCGGCGCGCAAGGATCCACTGTGGCGAGCCGATCGGAACCACGAGCGGAGGGATGCTGAATGAACTCGAACGCTGTGGTCTCCATCGGCTTGTTCGCCGTGTTCATGGTCGGCACGATCGTCCTGGGTCTGCTCTCGCTGCGCGGGCGTGATCGGGCGAACCTGGCTGAATGGTCCGTCGGCGGCCGCAGCCTCGGCGTGGTGCTGATCTTCGTGCTCATGGCTGGCGAGACCTACACGAGCTTCAGCTACCTCGGTGCGGCAGGCTGGTCCTACGACTACGGGATGCCCGTGTTCTACCTGCCGGCGTACCTGGCGATCGGCTTCGCAGTGGGCTACGTCATCGGTCCGGTCCTGTGGCATTACGCCCACCGCAACAACCTCCACAACATCACCGACATCACCGCCTTCCGCTTCAACTCACCGTGGTTCGGGGCGGCTGTGGCAATCCTGACCACCGTCTTCCTGCTGCCCTACATCCAGCTTCAAATCACGGGAATGGGTGTGGTGGTTTCCACGATCAGCTACGGGACCATCGGGCTGGGAACCGGCTATGTGATCGCATTCGTGGTCACCGAGGCGTTCATCATCTTCTCCGGGCTGCGAGGCAGCGCTTGGGTGTCGATCCTCAAGGACAGCCTGGTGATCATCACCTTGCTCGCCGTGTTCATCTACGTGCCGGTGCACTACTTCGGCGGGATCGGACCGATGCTGGACCGCTTGGTCGCAGAACGTCCACAATGGCTCGTTCTGCCGGGCCAGGGCAAGGAGTCGTTGGGGATGCTGTGGTTTGCCACCACCGGCCTGCTCAACGGCGTGGTCTACACGATCTTCCCGACGACGGTCGCCGGTTACCTCGGCGCCAAGAACCCCGGTGTCCTGCGGCGGAACGCGATCATCATGCCCTTTTACCAGGTCTTGCTGTTCGTTCCGATTCTTCTCGGCCTGGCTGCGGTGTTCGTGGTGCCGGGCCTGAGCGATTCGAACCTCGCCATGTTCGAGCTGGTGGTGGATTCCATGCCAGCGTGGGTCGTGGGGCTGGTCGGTGTCGCCGGAGCGCTTTCCTCCATCGTCCCCATGGCGGTCTTCATGCTCGTGATCGGGACGATGTGGGGCCGCTCCGTGTTGGGGGTGCACCCGCGAACTGCTCCTCGCCAGAAGCAGCTCTCGCAGCTGGTCACGTTCCTCGTCGGGTTGGTCGCCCTGCTGTTCACCTTCATCTCGCCCAGCACGCTCGTGCAGCTCTCGGTGCTCTCGTACCAGGGCCTCGCTCAGCTGTTGCCGGTGGTGCTGATCAGTCTGCTGTGGAAACGGATGACGGTCGCCGGTGCGGCGAGCGGTCTCGCCCTGGGCGTGATCGTTGTCGCGGTGCTCGTCAGCACGGGAAACGATCCGTGGCTCGGCATCAACGCCGGTCTCATCGGGCTCGTGGTGAACATTGCAGTCAACGTGGTGGTCAGCTTGCTGCGCCCCTCAACGGCCCCCGCTGAACGGCTGGCGGTCGACGAACTGGCCGAAGCCCGATCCGGCCGAGGCTGACCGCCCGGAGAAGCATGGAAACCTTCCTGTCACTCCAGGTGGCAGGAAGGTTCCCATGCTCGTATCAGGTCATGGTGTCGCCGGGGCGACTGCGGAGACTCCGAATTGGCCGTCCGCGATCGGGTGTCCACCGATGTCGACCGGCCCTTCAGGCACGGGTTTCGCGGAGGGGTACCAGCGGCGTGCGATCTCCCAAGCTGCATCGATCAGCGCGCTGGCGTGTGCGAAGGAGTACGGCGAGAGTCCCACCACCGACGGGGCGGGAACGATGTAGAGCTCACAGCGCGTCGCGTTCAACTGCATGTCGAGCCTCGCCGCGGACAGCATCGCCGCCCCCAGCGCCGCACCGTTGACTCCACCCACTGAGCGCGGCGGAACCTTCGGTGTCGGCCAGGTCGCGATCGCACCGATCCCGCGTTTGGTCTGGTTGTACTCGAAGCGCTCCGTCCCACCGCACGGCAGCACGAAGACACGCTCCGCTCCGCGCTCGACTGCACGGCTGATGGGCATGAATGCCGCCGGGCCACCGTCGACGAGCCACCGGTCACCGATTTTCACCGGCGGGAACATCCCCGGGATCGAGCAGGACGCGACCAGTGGTGGAAGGGCAGGTCCCGACTCGTAGTACACGGGGTCACCGCTGTCGAGATCGGTCGCGGTCACCGTCACCGGGATCTGCGCGTCCTCCAACCGCCGGAACGGGAGGTTGTTGTGCAGCCAGCGCGCGAGGCCGTGGTTGCCCATCACGTGGTTGGACAGCCCCAGCTTCCCGGCCAGGATCCGCGACGGCTGGATCGGGAACACGTCCGTTCGCCGCATCGAAGCCCAGATTTCACGCAACTTCTCCGCGCCGTGCGGCGTGGGGTTGCCCGCCAGCCAGGCGGCGTTGAGCGAGCCCGCCGAAGTACCGACGAGCAGGTCCGGTTCCACACCTGCTTCGAAAAGCGCGGTGGCCAGTCCAGCCTGGATCGCTCCGAAAGTGGATCCTCCCGGCAAAACCCACGCTGTGCGCATCAGCAGTGCCCTTCCGCTCTCGTTCTGCTGTTGAGGCTAGTCGCTAGTAGCGCATCGGCAGCTCATCCGTCGCCCGGATCACCCCGACGACGTTGGCGCTTCACTTCGGAGCGCTGCTTCTTGCTGGCCAGCCGCCGCTGCTGGGATCCTCTGGTCGGCTTGGTGCGCCGCCGCGCGGCCCTCGGCGGGGCAACCGCATCTGCCAGCAGCCCGGCAAGTCTCTGTCGAGCTGCCTGCCGGTTGGCCAGCTGCGCACGATGCTCCGACGCCACGACTGTGATCACACCATCGACGAGCCGCTTCGCAAGTCGGTCCGCGGCTCGCTGCCGGAGGAACTCCGGTATCGAGGTCGAGCGGGCGAGGTCGAAGGACAGTTCGACCCGGGAGTCGGTCGTGTTCACGCCCTGCCCACCCGGCCCCGACGATCGCGAAAAGCGCTCGGAGAGCTCGGCCGCAGGTATGCGCCAGCGGCTGGTGATGGGGAGGTCTCCGGACATACCGAAAGCATGCCTCACACCGCAGCTCCGCTCACCGCAACCCATCGAGCGCCCATCGAAGCATGGGAACCTTCCTGTCACCGCTGACAGGAAGGTTCCCATGCTTCACACCGCCAAGGCGGCGATCACTTGCCGGGGCGCCACCCGGCGACGCCTCCTGGAACAGGGGCGTCGCTGGCGTACGGCGTGCGGGTGAAGATGAAGGTGTTCAGGTCGAGGTAGGTGGGAGTGCCTTCTGCATCCCGCCCGACCCGGAGGGTTTCCCCTGCGTAGTAGCCGTCCAGACCGGTCCAGGTGCCGTCGGCGTTGGCGCGGAACCGCGATGCCCGGCCGCGCCCCTTCGACGGGGAGAGGTCGAGCAGGCCATCGGGGCGAACGCGCACCACGTACGGGCTCGGGCCCCAGTACCACTGGCCGGTGAGCTCGAGCAGCCTCATGTCCACGTCGGCGCTGGGCTCCCAGGCCTCGGGGATTCGCGGCTCGTGCTGGGCGAGCAGGTCGAGCAGGTCCGTGGAGAACGTTCCGCTCATCCCCGCGGTCGTGTTCGCCATGAAGATCACGCCGGTGGCGTCGTCCGGGTCCGACCAGAGGTTCGCCACGAAGCCGGGCATCGACCCGGTGTGCCCGGCCAGCCGCCGTCCGCGGTACCGCATCAGCTGCAGACCGAGCCCGTAACCGCCCCGCCATTCTGGCCCGTCGTCCACCGAGCCGGGCGAGCGCATTTCGAGGACCGTGTCGGGGTGCAGCACTTCGCCGGTGTCGCCACCCACGAACCGAACCCACCGGACCATGTCGTCGAACGTCGACCACAGCTGACCAGCTGGGGCCATCGCTCCCGCGTCTTCTGCGGGCTCAGGCAGCACGACGTCCGCCCAAGGGTGAACGGCCAGTCCCTCGGCATGAGGTGCGACCGGTGCCAACGTGGTGCGCTTCATGCCGAGCGGTGCCAAGATCTCGCGCTGCATGACCTCGTGCCAAGGGGCGCCGCGCAGCCGCGCCACAAGCTCTCCCAGCACTCCGAAGCCCACGTTGGAGTAGTGGAAACCGTGGTTCGGCGTGGGACGTAGCGCGCTTTCGTCGATGCTCGCGAGCATCTCCTCAGCACTCCCGCCCGGAGTCCTCTCCCACCACTGGCCGGCCGGTTCGGCCGTCAGGCCGCTGGACTGCGAGAGGAGCGAGCCGATGCTGCGCTTGCCGATCGAGGTTCCCGGCACGTAGTCGTCGAGCCTGTCGGCCAGGTCGAGCCGACCTTCGTCGCGCAAGCGCATCACGAGCACCGCGACGAACGTCTTCGTGATCGAACCGATCCGGTACTGGGTGTCGGTGCTCGCCGGCTGGCCGTCGACCTTGCCGCGGGAATCGACCCAGATCGTCTCACCATCCCGGACCAGTCCTGCGATCAGCGAGGGGATCCGGTTCTCACTCTGCTCCACCGCCAGGCGCCGCAGCAGCGCGCGCTGGGTGGAGGGCAGCAGACTCGTCAACATGCGTCCCATGCTTTCACTTCCCGCTGTTACGCATCGAGGCGCGCGGCACGTGACAGGAAGGTTCCCATGCTCACGTTCCGATCACCGGCGGCTGCGGCGGTTGACACCGCGGGAGATCCCGTCCTGCTGCACCTGGAAGCGCACCGGGAGCTTGCCGAGCAGCATGAGCACCAGAATCAGCAGGGCGAGGACGATCCAGCCGGTCCAGCCGAGGAGTCCGACCGATGCGTTGTCCACCGGGTGCCCGGCTTGGCTGAAGACGACGGTCAGACCGGCCGCGGCGTTGAGGAAGCCGTGCGCGATCGCCGCTGGCCAAACACTTCCGGAGGCGAGCCTGAGCCAGCCGAGCAGCGTGCCGACCAGGATGCAGAAGCACACCATCATCATGAACGCGACGACGATCGGGACCGTCGGGTAGTTGAACCCGAGGATCAGCACGGGGGCGTGCCAGAGCCCCCAAAGCACACCGGTGGTGAGGAACGCACCTGGCTGCCCGAGCGGCAGCAGGGCCTGCACCAGGTAGCCGCGCCACCCCAGCTCCTCACCCAGCGCCGGGATGACCTGCAGCCAGCCCAGCCCGAATACCTGGGCGATCTGGATGAGTGCCAGCACGCCCGGTGAGGTCTGCGGCTCGGCGCCGATCGGGCCGTGCCCGAACTGTTCGGCGAGTCCGGAGAAGCCGGTCCAGTCGGCCTTGTAGATGCCGAGGAGGTAGCCGACCAGGAGGGCGAGCACCATGGCCAGCGGAGGTCCCAGCCACCCGACCAGGATGTGCGGCCACCACTTCTTGATTCCGCCGGGGTTCGTCAGTCCGACGCTGCGCAGCGGCTTGGGCTGCGGGCTTATCCACTTGCTGACAACCAGCGCTGCCACCGCGGGCATGAACATCATGACGATGAGCACGACAGGTGCCCAGGCCCACGACAGTCCTTCACCGGTAAGCCACAGCGGCAATGTCAACAGCCACGCCGGCAAATAGGCGATTGCTACGAAACTGACAACGCCGCGAACATCGACTCGATCTTGCTCGGTGCTCACGCACGCATTCTGCCAGCACGTCCTGAGCTCCAGCTGAGCATCAATGCCCCGCGAGGCGCCTCCCCTGCCGCCTGAAATGACAGGAAGGTTCCCATGCTCACGTCACCGGACGTGGTCCGCTTTTGCGGGGCGTCGTTCGGTTTCGGGCTCTTCGCGCGATCTGGGCGACTCCGCGCGCACGAAAAACCCGTGCCCACCCAGCGGGTGAGCACGGGTTTCGTCGATCTCGCGGGATCAGGGCGAGCCGGGCAGCGGGGCGACCGGTAGCCCTTCGTGGATCCGGTTCATCGCCGCGAACCAGGTCCGCGCTGGCACCTTGCCGCCGTAGATGTTGCCGCCGTTTCGGCCGCAGAGGCTCGGGGGCTCGTCGCCGCCGCTGTCGCAGATGCCCTGGGGGCGGGCACCGTCGGCGTAGGTCAGGACCGCGCCCGACATCTGCGGGGTGGCGGCGAGGAACGCCGCGGACTTGTGCTCCTGGGTGGTCCCGGTCTTGCCGATCATCGGCCGGGTCCAGCCTGCCGCCTGAGCGGCTGCGCGGGAGGTGCCGTCGGTGTCGTCCTTGCTCATGCCCTGCGCCAGCGCCGCGGCCACCTGCGGGGACACCGCCTGCTCGCACTTGGGCTCGTTGAGCGGAACCGGGTTGCCGTGCCGGTCCGTGACCTCCTCGAGCGGGGTCGGCGGGCAGTACACGCCTTCGCTCATGATCGTCGCGCCGACGTTCGACAGCTCCAGGACGCTGGTCGGGCTGAAGCCGAGGGTGAACGCGCCGCGGTTGCCCTTCTTGATGGCTTCCGCCTGGGACGGCCCGTTCGAGCCGTCCGCCTTGAGGGTCTGGCCGCTGGTGTTGACGCGGTTCATCCCGTTGCGCAGGCCGAGCCGGGTGGCCATGTCGACGACGTTGTTGAGGCCGACCCGCTCGGAGAGCGCCACGAACGCGGTGTTCGGCGAGGTCGCGAGCGCCATCTGCAGCGTCCTCGGCCCCGGTGCCACGCCGTCTGCGTTGCCGACCGTGTAGGGCGCATTGCCGTTCCGGTAGACGCGCGAGGTGTACGAGGCGGGCACGTCGATCACGTCGTGGATGCTCATGCCCTGCTCGATCGCCGCGGCAGCGGTGAACACCTTGTAGACCGAGCCCGCACCGAACGGCTGCACGCGGCTCACGATGTCGTAGGCCGTCTGCCCCTTGCTCGCGTCGTTGCCGTAGTCGCGGTTGGCGACCAGCGCCCGCACCTTGTGCTTGTCCTTGCCCGGTTCGACGACCGCCATGGCGTTGGCGATGCCTTCGGTCTGGGTGGGCACCTGGGCTTCGGCAGCGGCCTTGGCCGCGTCGGTGGACTTGCGGTCGAGCGTGGTGCGGATGGTGTAGCCGCCGGTCTGTAGCATCTTCCGGTCGATGCCGAGGCGGTCGAGGTAGTCGACGACGTAGGTGCAGAAGAAGCCGTCGGTGGTGCCGTCACCCACGCCGACGCAGCCGTTCGGCGGGCGCCCCAGCGGGGACAGCGTGTTGAGCGGCTCCTGCTTGGCGCGCTCGGCGTCCTCCTTGGTGATGAACTTGTTGTTGGTGGGGTCCGTCATCAGGTCGATGACGAGGTCGCGCCGCTTCTTCGCGTCTTCCGGGTTGCTGTTGGGGTTCAGCGATCCCGGCTGGTTGACGATCGCGGCGAGCAGCGCGGACTGGGCGATGGTGAGCTTGTCCGGCGTGGTGCCGAAGTAGGTCTGCGCGGCCGCGCCGACGCCGAAGGTCTGGTTGCCGAAGGGCACCACGTTGAGGTACCCGGTGAGGATCTCCTCCTTGGTCATGGTGCGCTCGAGCTCGACGGCGATCTTGGCCTCGCGGAGCTTGCGGGCGATCGTGGTCTCCTTGGCCTTCTCGGCCTCGATCGGGTTGTCCGCCCCGGCGACCACGTGCACGAGGTAGTTCTTCACGTACTGCTGCGTGATGGTCGATGCGCCCTGCGCTGCTTCACCGCTGCTGAGGTTGGTGGCCAGCGCGCGCATCGTGCCGTGCCAGTCGACGCCTCCGTGGTCCCAGAAGCGCTTGTCCTCGACGGCGGTGATCGCCGCCTTCATGTACTCGGAGATCTCGTCGGGGCGGGTTTCGACGCGGTAGTCCTGGAAGAAGTACGCGATCGGTTCGCCGTCCTTGTCGGTGACGGTCGACACCTGCGGCATGTCCTGCCGGGCGAGAGAGCTCGACATTTTGGACATGGCGTCAGTCGTCTGGTTGACCATCGCCCCGGCACCGGTCGCCATCGGCAGCAGCAACGCCGCCACCAGCACGCCGGCCAGGACGCACAACCCGAACATCTTCAACAGCACGCCGCTGCGCACGCCCGCCCCAATCATCAAGTGTCCACCCGGCTCGACCACTTACCGCCGGTCGAAGCGCCCACCTGGAACCCGTCTCACCGGTTCACCGACCGGCCGGGGAGCACCCCGTCGACAACCGCCTCAGCAGCACCGGTCGACACCTGCTCCTCTTCACTGCCAGTCAGTTCGTTGATATCACATCGGCAGGTCCAGCCGACGATGCGCCGAACGGTCCAGCACGCCCGATCACGCCCACTCCGACGGTCCGGATCACTACACTTGGTGACCGATCAATCCGACCGCGTGGAGGAGAAATGACCGATCCGTTCCTGGATTCGCTGGCCACCGCACTCGCCGGGCAAGCGGCGACCGCGCTGGGCGCGGCCGGGAAGGCCGCACTGGTGAAGGTCCGCGAACTCCTCCGGCGGAGGTCGGAACGCGACCCTGAGACGAAGGCCGCACTCGAAGCCGCTGAGCGACCGGACGCGGACCGTCCGCAGATCACCGCTCTCGCCGAGCGGCTCGACCAGGTCTGCGCGGAGGACGCCGACTTCGCCGAGCAGCTGCGCGCGGAAGGCGCCGAGGTGCACAACGCGATCTCGGCCGCCGACGACAGCGTGGTCAACATCAACCACGGGCAGGTCAAGAACCTGGTTCAGACCCGCGAGTTCAACGGCAACATCACGTTCAACTAGCGCGCCGGTCCGACTCGTTGAGCTCGGCCAGGTACCTGTTGTACGCGGCGAGCTCCGGATCGTCGTCTTCCTCGACGCGCGGCGCCGGCGGCGGCACCAACGGCCGCTTCCGGCGCACCACGGGCTGCTCCGCAGGCTCCTCAGCTGCGCTGTCCGCCTCGGCCTGCGGGGCGGACTCCTCCTGCTCCCGCTCCCGGCTCAGGTCCATGCGCATCACGCGGACCCACAGGAAGATCGTGAACGCGCCGAACAGCGGCCACTGCAGCGCATAGCCGAGGTTCTGGAAGCTCCCACCGGCTTCGTGCGCGCGATCCCACTGCCACACGGCCAGGCAGCCGGTGGCGATCGTGGCTGCGATGAACAGCACGTGCAGAAGCAGCCAGCGCGGGGTCAAAAGGCTGCGGAACACACTTCGCATTCTAGGCGCCCCCGCCCAGCGGGAACCCCCGGCTTCATCACGCACCGCTCACAGCGCCAGACCGAGCGCCCGAGCCGGGCGCGCCGGGCACCGCTGGGCATGTGCCCGCAATCACATTCTCAACTGTCCCGGAGCGCCATCGGCTGGGCGCGGTGACAGGAAGGTTCCCATGTTGCAGAAGGCGCCCACGCCCTGCCAATGACAGGAAGGTTCCCATGCTCACAGCCGGGCAGCGGCGGTCCGGGCTTGGGCGACAGGAAGGTTCCCTTCCTCCACCGACCGGCCCGCGGCCAGGCGGGTGGGGTGACAGGAAGGTTCCTTTCCTCTCAGCTGCGGCGGCGGTTGAAGGCCAGCGGGGTGCAGGCGGCGATGAGGACGGCCATGACCACGAACGTGAACGGGTAGCCGGACAGGGCGATCAAGATGCCGAAGCCGAGCGAGCCGAGGCCCTGGCCAGCGTCGTAGGCGATGTTCCAGGCCGTGCTGGCCACCCCCGACTCGGTCCGCTCGAACATCATGACGAGGGTCGTGTTCTGCACCGCGCCGAAGCCGCCGCCGAATGCGGCCGCGCCGAGCAGGGACACCAGGTCTGCGTCCCACGCGGCCACCGCGAGCAGCCCGGCGCCGAGCGCGGACAGCAGCACCGCCGGGATCAGGATGCGGTGCTGGCCGAGCCGGTCGCCGACTTGTCCCGCTCCCCAGCGGCCGAGCATCGTGGCGGCGCCGAAGGTCATCAGCGCCGCCGGGGCCACTGATTCGCCGATGGCCAGGGGCAGGAAGGCGACGATGCCACCGGCTCCGACCGCCACGGCCGTCATGACCGTCCAGGACGGCAGCAGTGCGAACGGGAAGGTCGTGGTCCTCGACGTGTCCGCAGGTCGCCGGGCCTGCACGCGGGACATGCCGAACAGCGCGGCCGTGGCGGCGACCGGCAGGGCACCGGCGATCCAGAACAGCGGGGCGAAACCGATCTGCTGGGTCAGCCACACCCCCACCGGCAGGAACGCCACGTTCGGCAGACCCACCGAAAGCCCGTACAGCCCAGCGGCGCGTCCGCGCTGCTCGACCGGCACGAGCTCGGCCACGAGAGCGGCACCGGTCACGGTGAGCAGCCCGAAGCCGATGCCCCGCACGCTCGACACGCCGAGCAGCAGCCACAGGTCGCTGGACAGCGCGTACAGCGGCGTGGGCACACCGATCAAGATCGTGCCGAGCCCGAAGGCGATCCGGTGGTCGATGCGCTTGAGCAGCCACGGCATGCACAGCTGCGTGGCAACGGTGACCAGCATGAAGACGGCGTTCGTCGCGCCCGCCGCGACCTCGCCAGCGCCGCCGACCACCGCCCACAGCGGCAGCACCGGCATCAGCAGGATGTACCCGGCGAAACCACCGACCGTCGCCACCAGCAGCAGGCGGAACGAGCCGTGCTGCAGAGGTGTCCTGTTCCGCTCACGTGGTTCGACCGAGGCTCGCACTGGTACTTGATAGGCCCGAACCGCACCTCCTGTCCATCCCGGTCCGGCGTCCGAGATGTCCCCTGCTGGCCGATTGTGGCTTTGATCGCGATCGGTTTGGCTGGGTCCGTCCCAGCAACGGCAAGGAGTCCTGCATGCACCGGATGCGAGTACTGGCACTGGCCGCCGTGGTCGCGGGATCGGCGTTCATCCCCGCGACGGCCACCGCACCGCTGACGTCGGCCGCGCCGCCGCCGTGCAGCGAGGAGCCGCGGGAGAACCCGATCTCGGAGTTCACCAGCTACGACGAGCTCCTGGTCGAGCTCGACCGGATCGAGCGCGTCAGTGCGGGCCGGGTGTCGGTGGAGAAGGTCGGCGAATCCAACCGGGGACGCGACATGCTGCTGGCTCGGGTCGGCAGCGGCCCGAAGGTGGTGCTGATCACCGCCGAGATCCACGGCAACGAGAAGACCGGCCCGGATGCGGTGCTCGACCTGCTGGACTACCTGGGGACGTCGGACTCCGCGCACGCCAGGAAGATCCGCGAGCAGTTGACCGTGGTGGCGATGCCGAAGATCAACCCCGATGCCGGGGCTCTGGACCGGCGCGGCAACGACATGACGTGGGAGGAAGCGCAGGCGCGCTTCCCGCAGCTGGCGACCGCGCAGGTGCCGTGGAACTACTACACCGAGCCGCGGCAGGGCGACGACTACTCGCAGCGCCCCGGTTTCGACGTCAACCGCGACTACAACCCGAACCTCGACTACCAGCCGCAGCCGCAGGACTTCCCCGGCGCGAGCGACAAGCCGGGCTGGTTCATCAGCCCGGAGACCCAGACGGTGCGGGACGTGTACAAGTCGCTGCGGGACGAGTTCGGGGCGGTCGACACCTACATCGACCTGCACCACCAGGGGGCCTGCTACACGGTTCCGGGCACCGACCGCTTCGTGACGATGAGCCTCTCCGGCAAGTTCGTCGCCGACCCGGCCACCCCGGCGGGCGCCGCGTACGCCGAGTTCGCCGACACCTACCGGCCGGAGTACTCCAAGCAGCTCAACGTGGCCGCCTACAACGCGCTGCAGGCCGCGGCCAACCAGAACCCCGACTTCGGCAACATCACGCTGTACCCGCAGGACACCAACCTGCCCGGCACCGGCCTGGGTTCGTTCCAGCTCAACGGAAGCGGCGCGGTGCTGTTCGAGGTGCGCGGCCAGACCCAGACCCTCGGCGAGCAGCACCGGGGAATGCTGACCCGCACGGTCTACATCGGTCTCGACGGAATCCTCTCGTCGATCGCCAGCGGTCAGGTCGACAACCTCGACCCGGCCGACTACGACCGGATCCCGCCCACCGACCGCGGCCAGCAGACCAAGAGCACGATCACCGAGATCGAGAACTGACGCCCCGATGCGAGCGGAGTTCGCACCACCTCGCGGTGCGGGCTCCGCTCGTCGTCACCACCGCCAGGGCCGCCGATGGCTGCGGTGGATGACAGGAAGGTTCCCATCCTCACGTCACTGCGCTCCGGGCCCGGGTGACAGGAAGGTTCCCATGCTCGCGTCACCGCGCGGGGCGGTCAGGAGCGGAGATCGTCCAGGGCTGCTTCGGCCGCCGCCAGTTCCGCGCGGAGCTGCTCGACTCGGGCTCGCTGTTGTTCCCGGGCCGCTTCGATCAGCGGCTCGACCGCTGCTGCGACGTCTTCGTGCAGTACCTTCGCCGCTTGCGCCACCGCGCCTGCCGAGACCTGCGTCGGCTTCAGCACCCGCTTCTTCGGCGTGCTGACCTCCACGCTCCACTGGCCCTCGTCGTCGGCCGTCAGCGTCACCGTCGCACCGCCGACCGCCTTCGGCGGGCGCGGCTTGCGCCGGGCTGCCGCCCCGGCGCTCGGCTTCGCCGCTTCCGCGGCGGGCTTCGCCGCGCTCGCGGCCGACTTCGCCGGGGTGGCCTGCTTCGCCGCGCTCGAAGGCGGCTTCGCCGACGTCGTGCTCCGCGGCAGCGTCGCCCCCACCGCCTTGGGCTTCGCCTCGCTGGGGGCGGGCTTCGCCGGTTCCGGGGCGGTGCGCTTGCGGGGCGGCTTCACCTTCGTGACCTCCGCCGCGGAGAAGGACAGGACGTCCTTCGAACCGGCCGGGCGGACCTGGATGAAGTCGCCCTCGGCCGGTTCGTCGAGCGAGATCACCTTGCCCGAGCGCCCTTCTGGGACGCCGACGGCCGAGCCGGTGAACCACACCGTCGGCGTGGTCCCGGCGTTCAGCTCGTCGCGGATCTCGCGGAGTTCGTCGGACGACAGCGGTGACATGGCCACACCTTGCTCAAGGGTGAGCCCCGGAGGGGCTGCTCGGCAGTGACCACACCACTATATCGAACGTCCGTGCGAAGCTTCAACGGCCCCGCGCCGCGGTGATCTCGTAGTCGGCCGGGTCCGCCTTGCGCGTGCGCAGCCAGTACTTCCAGGTGAAACCGGGCCAGATGGTGCGGTTGACGCCGTTCTCGTCGAGGTACCAGCTGCGGCAGCCGCCCGCCGACCACACCGCGTCGCCGAGCTCGGACTGGATCTCGCTGTTGAAGTCGTCCTGCACCGACTGGCGGACGTCGATCTGCCCCACCTTGCCGCGGCAGATCGGCCGCAGGCAGCCCAGCACGTAGTTGAGCTGCGACTCGATCATGAACACCACGGAGTTGTGGCCGAGCCCGGTGTTCGGCCCCAGCAGGAAGAACAGGTTCGGGAAGCCGGAGACCGTGATGCCCAGGTAGGCCTCCATCCCGTTGCGCCACGCGTCCTGGAGCTTGCGCCCGTCGCGACCGACGATGCTCAGGTGGTCGAAGGCATCGGTGACGTGGAAGCCGGTGCCGTAGATGATCGCGTCCACCGGGTGCTCCTGGCCGTCGCCGGTGACCACGGAGTTCTTCCGCACCTCGGCGACACCGCTGGTCACCAGGTCCACGTTGGACCGGTTCAACGCCGGGTAGTAGTCGCTGGAGAGCAGGATCCGCTTGCAGCCCATGGAGTAGTCCGGGGTGACCGCGGCGCGCACCTCCGGGTCCTTGACCGCCTTGCGGATGTAGCGCTTCGACAGGTGCTCGGCGAGCTTGCCGAGGCGCTTGTTGAACACCGCGAAGTAGCGCGCTTCCAACGTCCAGTAGAGCGCGGCGCGGGCCGCCCGCTGGACCAGCGGCACCCGGCGGAACAGCCGCTGCACGGATTCGGGGACGGGGCGGTCGGGCTTGGGCTGGATCCACGGCGGCGTGCGCTGGAACAGGTGCAGCTTGGCGACCTTCTTGGCGATCTGCGGCACGAACTGGATCGCGCTGGCGCCGGTGCCGATGACCGCGACGCGCTTGTCGGTCAGGTCGAAGTCGTGGTTCCACTCCGCGGAGTGGAACACCTCGCCCTCGAAGTCCTGCACGCCCGGCAGCTCCGGGTAGCTCGGGATGTGCAGGGCGCCGACCCCGGAGACCAGGGCCTTGCCCACGTACTCGGTGCCGTCCTTGGTGGCCACGCGCCAGGTCTGGGTGTCCTCGTCGTACTCGGCGCCGGTGAACTCCACGCCGTAGTGGATGTGGTCGCGAACCCGGTACTTGTCCGCGCAGTGCTGCAGGTAGTCGGAGATCTCGCCCTGCTGGGCGAACATCCGAGACCAGTTCGGGTTCTGCTCGAAGGAGAAGGAGTACATCAGCGACGGCACGTCGCAGGCGCAGCCCGGGTAGGTGTTGTCCCGCCAGGTACCGCCGAGGTCCTCGGCCTTCTCCAGGACGATGAAGTCGTCGATCCCGGCCTGCTTGAGCTTGATGGCCATGCCCAGACCGGAGAACCCGGTGCCCACGATGACCACCGAGGTTCGGTAACTGCGCTGGTCCTTCGACTGCCGTTGCGCCATCAGGGCCTCCTCGGACACCGGCACGACTGATCTACCGGGCAGTAGGCTACTACGAGTAGGTTACTTGCGGTAGGGTGTTTTCGTGCAGACCCAGCAGGCATCGACCGGGCGGCGCAAGCGGATGTCGCGCGCCGAGCGGGAACAGCAGATCCTCGCCGTGGCCGAGGAGGTGTTCGCCGCCGACGGCTACCAGGCGACCTCCATGGACGACATCGCGGCGCGGGTCGGCCTGTCCAAGCCGATGCTCTACGAGTACTTCGGCTCCAAGGAGGGCCTGCTGCTGGCCTGCCTGCAGCGGTGCAAGCGGGAGCTGATCGAGGCCAGCACGGTCGCGGCCGCCGGGGCGGAGAGCCCCGAGCAGCTCATGTACGACTGCCTGCTGGCGTTCTTCAAGTTCGGCGACGAGCACGCGCAGGCCTGGGCGCTGCTGCGCAACGAGTCCGCCGTACCCAGCGCTTCGGTGAGCTCGGAGCTCGAGGCGATCCGGTTGCAGCAGCGAGACTTCACCGCCGGACTGCTCAAAGCCGCCCGCCCCGACCTGGACCACGAGCAGCTGGAGGCCTTCGCGGAGGCGATCATCGGCGCCTGCGAGCGGCTGGCCCTGTGGCGGGAGCAGCGTCCGGAGGTCACCCCGGAGAAGGCAACCGAGCACCTGATGGCGCTGCTCGCGCCGAGCCTGACCCAGAACCTCTGGTGACCACCTGAATTCACTCGTTCAGGTTGTCCCTGGCGCGCCGGGGTCAAGATCTTCTCAGGGTCCTCCGATACCGAGTCAGCCGTACCAACGCATCCGACCCTAGGAGAACAGACCTTGCGCCCCTGGACCACGCGCACAGTACAGGCAGCCGTTGTGGCCGCGGGGTTCGCCGCAGTCGGTACCGGTGCCGCCTCCGCCGCGGAGACCACCGACCTGCCGAAGCCGGACCTGTCGTCGATTCCGGACCAGGTCGGGTTCACCGCCCCGGTCAACGCCTGCCAGGTGCAGAAGGGGGCCGGGTTCAGCCCGGTCAAGGCCCCGTGCGCGGACGCGCAGCTGCACGCGAACTCCCCGAACCTGATCAAGCAGGTCGGCGTGGACATCACCACCACCGGCCACGGGGTGGCCGACGAGCTGCGGGACGGCCGCCCGCTGCTGGCGCCCGGCAAGCCGAACCGGGTGCTGGGCCACGTCTTCGCCGAGGGCAACCGGCTGACCGGGATGACCAAGACCCGCCCGACCATCGGCGCTTCGGCCACCCCCGAGCACCTCGGCGTGCTCCACGAGCGGACCCCGGACGCCACCCTGCTCGACGCCGAGATCGGGCCCCGCAAGCCCGACCACCAGGGCGTCTCCGCGGTGGACACCGCGTTCGACGTGACCGCCGCGCAGGGCTTCGAGGCGGAGCCGGTGGCCAGCCCGGTCGGCGTGGTCGCGCCGACGCTGGCGCGCAACCCGCTCAACGCCCCGGGCCAGCCGATGCCGCTGCCCAAGCCGGAGAAGCTGGTGCCCGCGGTGGGCAAGATCCCGCCGCTGGCCGAGCTCGACAAGGGCCTGGGCGGTGGCGCCGACGAGCTGTCGAACCAGCTCACCAGCCGCGTCCCGGCGAAGCCGGTGCACCAGATCACCGGTGTGCTGCACCCGGCGGTCGAGAAGGTCAAGGACACCCTCTGAGACCGAACCTGCTGCGCGAAGCGGCCCCGGATCTTCGGATCCGGGGCCGCTTTCTTTGTGTCCAGGAGCAATTCCGCGGGCGACGGTTCGGGGTGTCTCGGACTCTCCCGGAAGTTCCGGTGGGGCCGTTTCCGGCGGACGAGATCCGCGATCCCCCGGCTTCCGAACCTTCCGGTGCCCGGCACGGCGCTGACGTGAGGAAGGGAACCTTCCTGTCACCCCACCCGCCTCGCCTCGGGCCGATCGGTGGAGGAAGGGAACCTTCCTGTCAGCCGAAACCCCTCACGGGGCCGGGGGTGAACCGCGGGCTGGGACTTTTCGCGAATGCGGGCAGCCGCGCCACGCGCGTGCACAGCTGCACCACCGCGCTGACCTTCGGCTTCGGCATCCTCGCCGCTGCCGCGCTCATCGCCGCTCCGCTGACGGCTCTCCGCAGCCAGCGACCAGCCCGGCCTTGAGCACCGGCGGAGAACGCCGTGCTCTGCCGGGTGGGCGCCGGAGCGCCCACCCGGCGCAGGTCACGCCGCGGTGGCGGAGACGATCCCCTCGTCCGGCTCGCCGATGTCGAACGGTTCGCCCGCTTCCGCGCGCTTCACCAGGGAGGCGGGCGGGTCGAAGCGGGAGCCGTAGTGCTCGGCCAGCTCCCGGGCGCGGGCCACGAATCCGGCCAGGCCGCCGGGGTATCCGTTCATGTACTGCACGACACCGCCGGTCCAGGCGGGGAAGCCGATGCCGAAGATCGAGCCGATGTTGGCGTCCGGCACCGACCGCAGCACCCCCTCGTCGAAGCACTTGACGGTTTCCAGCGCCTCCACGAACAGCATCCGCTCCCGCAGGTCGGTCAGGTCCACTTCGGACTGGTCGCGGTCGCCGCTGCCGAAGTGCTCGACCAGGCCCGGCCACAGGCCGGTGCGCTTGCCGTCGGCGTAGTCGTAGAAACCAGCGCCGCTGGAACGGCCCTTGCGGTCGAACTCGTCGATCATCCGGTCCAGCACCTGCTCGGCCGGGTGCGGCGTCCAGGTGCCGCCTGCCTCCTCGACCGCGCGCCGCGTCTCGTCGCGGATCTTGCGCGGCAGGGTGAAGGTGAGCTCGTCGAACAGCTGCAGCACCGGTGCCGGGAACCCGGCCTGGGACGAGGCCTGCTCGATCGAGGCCGGGTGGATGCCCTCGGCGAGCATCGACACGCCCTCGTTGAGGAAGGTGCCGATGACCCGGCTGGTGAAGAAGCCGCGGCTGTCGTTGACCACGATCGGCGTCTTCTTGATCTGCTGCACCACGTCGAAGGCGCGGGCCAGCGCCTTGTCGCTGGTGTGCTCGCCGCAGATGATCTCCACCAGCGGCATCTTGTCCACCGGCGAGAAGAAGTGCAGGCCGATGAAGTCCTCGCGGCGGCGCACTCCCTCGGCCAGCCCGGTGATCGGCAGCGTGGAGGTGTTGGAGGCGATCAGCGCGTCGCCGTCGACGATGTCCTGGACCTCGCCGTAGACCTGGTGCTTGAGCTTGGTGTCCTCGAAGACCGCCTCGATCACCAGGTCGCAGCCGGACAGCGGTTCCAGCTGGTCGGTGGGGGTGATGCGGGCCAGCAGCTCGTCGGACTTCTCCCGGGTGGAGCGGCCCTTGGCGATGGCCTTCTCCTCCAGCTTCACCGAGTAGGCCTTGCCCTTCTCCGCCGCTTCGAGGGAGATGTCCTTGAGCACCACCTGCATCCCGGCCTTGGCGCAGACGTAGGCGATGCCTGCGCCCATCATGCCGCCGCCGAGCACCGCGACCTTCTTCGCCCGCCAGGTCGGCTCACCGGACGGGCGGCTGCCGCCGGAGTTGATGTGCTGCAGGTCGAAGAAGAACGCCTTGCTCATGTTCTTGGCGGTCTGCCCGCACACGAGCTCCACGAAGTAGCGGCCCTCGATGGTCAGCGCGGTGTCGAAGTCGACCTGCGCGCCCTCCACCGCGGCGGCCATGATGTTCTTCGGCGCGGGCAGCGGGGCGCCCTTCAGCTGCTTGCGCAGGTTCGCGGGGAACGCGGGGAGGTTGGCGGCGAACTTCGGGTTCGACGGGGTGCCGCCGGGGATCTTGTGGCCGGGCTTGTCCCACGGCTGGGCCGATTCGGGGTTGGCCTTGATCCACTCCTTGGCGCGGGCCAGCAGCTCCTCGGGCGTGTCGACGAGCTCGTCGACGATGCCGACCTGCACGGCCTTCTCCGGGCGCAGCCGCTGCCCCTGCAGCAGCACGTTGAGCAGCGCGTCGGCGATGCCCAGCAGCCGCACCGAGCGGACCACGCCGCCCGCACCGGGCAGCAGTCCGAGGGTGACCTCGGGGAACCCGAAGCGGGCCTTGGGGTCGTTGAGCGCGATGCGGTGGTGGCAGGCCAGCGCGATCTCCAGGCCGCCGCCGAGCGCGGTGCCGTTGAGCGCGGCCACGACGGGTACGCCGAGGGTCTCCAGGCGGCGCAGCTGCTTCTTGACCGCGGTGGTGGTCTCGGTGACCCGCGCGGCGTCGCCCCGGCGTGCCTGGACGAGTTCGCGCAGGTCACCACCGGCGAAGAAGGTGCTCTTCGCGGAGGTGATGACGACCCCGGTGATGTTCTCGCGCTCGTCCTCCAGGCGCTGCAGGGCTTCGTCCATGCTGCGCTGGTAGCGCTCGTTCATGGTGTTGGCCTGCTGCTGCGGGTCGTCCAGGGTCAGCACGACGATGCCGTCGGCGTCGGACTCCCAGCGGATGGTGTTCTGCTCGCTCATGTGTGATGTGTCCTTCAGCCGATGCGTTCCACGATCGTCGCGATCCCCATGCCGCCGCCGATGCACAGCGTGGCCAGGCCGTAGCGCAGGTTGCGGCGCTCCAGCTCGTCGATCAGGGTGCCCAGGATCATCGCCCCGGTGGCGCCCAGCGGGTGCCCCATCGCGATGGCGCCGCCGTTGACGTTGACCTTGTCGTGGCTGACGCCGAACTCCTTCATGAACTTCAGCGGGACGGCGGCGAACGCCTCGTTGATCTCCACCAGGTCGATCTGGTCGATGCTCAGGTCGGCCTTGGCCAGGGCCTTGCGCACGGCCGGGCCGGGGCCGGTCAGCATGATCGTCGGGTCCGCTCCGGAGAGCGCGGCGGAGACGATGCGGGCGCGCGGGCGCAGACCGGTGCGCTCGCCGAGCGCTTCGCCGCCGATCAGGGCCAGGGCCGCGCCGTCGACGATGCCGGAGGAGTTGCCAGCGGTGTGCACGTGGTCGATGCGCTCGACCCAGTGGTACTTCTGCAGCGCCACGGCGTCGAACCCGCCGAGCTCGCCGATGTCGGCGAAGGACGACTTCAGGCCGCCGAGGCTGTCCACCGTGGTGTTCGCGCGGATGTGCTCGTCGCGGTCCAGGACGACCTGGCCGTTGCGGTCGACCACCGGCACCACGGAGCGGGCGAAGCGGCCGTCGGCCCAGGCCTTGGCGGCGCGGGTCTGCGACTCCGCGGCGTAGGTGTCCACAGTGGTCCGGTCGAAGCCCTCGAGGGTGGCGATGAGGTCGGCACCGATGCCCTGCGGCACGAAGGAGGTGTCGAAGTTCGTCTCGGGGTCCATCGCCCAGGCGCCGCCGTCGGAGCCCATCGGCACCCGCGACATGGACTCGACGCCACCGGCCAGCACGGCGTCCTCCCAGCCGGAGCGCACCTTCTGCGCGGCGATGTTGACGGCCTCCAGCCCCGAGGCGCAGAAGCGGTTGAGCTGCACGCCGCTGACCGTCTCCGGCAGCCCGGCGGCCAGCGCGGCGGTCTTGGCGATGTCGCCGCCCTGGTCGGACACCGGCGAGACCACGCCGAGCACGACGTCGTCGATCAGCGCGGGATCCAACTGGGGATGGCGGCGCTGCAGCTCCTGGATGAGGCCCACGACCAGGCTGATCGGTTTGACCCCGTGCAGCGACCCGGTTTTCTTGCCGCGACCGCGCGGTGTGCGGATCGCGTCGTAGACGAACGCCTCGGACATGTGCGGCGTGCCTCCTCGTTGCGGCAGGTACTCCACCCAGAGTGTGACACCAACGCTGTCACAGTCAAGGTGCTCGTGACCTGCCAGTAGGACCCCACTTGCGGGGCAGATGTGGGGCAAACGTGCTCTACCAGCAGCTGAGCAGGTCTCCAGCCGCCTGCATCAAGTCCTACCACCTTGGTGATCCGGTGACCGCTCAGATCCGATCCCGGCCGACGCCCCAGATGAAGCCGCGGTGATCCAGGCCGCGTCGGCGAGCGCGCTGGAGCTCGAACGCTGACCAAGGCTCAGGGGCACGTCCGCGAGCGAGTCCACTGTGGTCGCGCGGGTTCGGTGACAGGAAGGTTCCCATGCTCGCACCGCGCCAGTGACCGCACAGCGGACTTGAGTCTCCAGCCAGGGGAGGCTTTAGCTTCGCGGGCATGACGTTCACCGTTCTCGACACGTACACCGCGATGCGGGAGATCCTGCGGGCACCGGCCGCGGACCGGCCATCGCTGCTGAAGGCGATGCTGGAGCCCGCCGCGGGCATGTACCGGTACTTCCCGGGCGAGGTGGATCTCGTCTCGATGCACCTGATGGCCTCCGGGTTCCCGATCGACCGCGACGAAGACCGGTGCTTGGAGGCGCTGGAGACGTTGCGCGAGGCCGACGCGTGGGGGCGGATCGAGCGGGCGCTCGACGAGGCGCTCGCCGTGCAGCTCGCGGCGACCCCCGACATCGAGGTTCCGGACATCACCGTCCTGTTCACCCTCGGCGACCCCGGGGACGCGCACTTCATGGGGCCGAGCCTGGGCATGACGGCCAACGGCAGCGTGTCCGGGTACCTGGTGGTGAACTTCTGGCCCTTCCCGGAGAACCTGGCCCGGCTGGAGGCGACGGTGGTCCACGAGCTCAACCACAATCTCCGCTACAGCCCTGGTGGCGTCGTGTGGGATCCGGCGACGGTCGCGGTGGGCGAGCAGGTGGTGTCGGAGGGGCTGGCCGACGCGTTCGCCCGCCAGCTCTACGGCGACGAGCTCGGCCGCGCCCGGATCGGTGTTCCGCACCTGCACGACGACGCGGTGTTCGACAAGGTCGTCTCCGGTCTCGAGGTGACCGGCATGGAGAACTTCACCGTGTGGGTGCTCGGTGACGAGATCGCCACCCGGTTCGGGGCGACTCCGGTCGGGCTGCCGACCGGTGCCGGTTACGCCGTCGGCAACCGGCTCGTCGACGCCTACCTGGCCGCCACCGGCCGCACCGCGGCGGAGGCGCTGCTGGCGGACAGCCGGGAGGTCATCGACACCGCGCTTGAGCAGCTCCGGTAGCGGCGGCCGAGCCCGTCGCCGGGTGACAGGAAGGTTCCCATGCTCGCGCGTCGGTGACAGGAAGGTTCCCATGCTCGCACCGGCGTGGACGCGGAGCGGGTCGCGTTCGAGGGCTGGCCGCGGGTGCGGGGTATCGTTCGGGGCGATCCGCCGATCCGGGGAGGTGCGACATGACCAGGGCCAGCTCCCGGAAGCGCGCCTCGTCGAAGTTCTGGTTCGGGGTCCTGATCGTGATCATCGCCGGGTGGCTCACCTTCATCTCGGTGCAGATCTACGCCGACCCGAACAACTTCGACCGCGGCGGGTCCACCCCCGAAGATCTCCGCGACAAGGTGGCCCGGGCGCTCGCCGACTCGGATTCCGAGAAGTTCCTCGCTGCCTTCGCCAAGGGTTCGGACGCGGACGACGAGTACGCGAACGCCTACCTCGGCAAGTGGAAGGCGTTCGAGAAGCGCAGCACCACCGTCGACCTCGTCAGTTCAGGGGACGTGCAGGCCGTCGTCGCGAAGTTCTCCACCGCGGACAACACCGCGCTCTGCTCGGGGTGGAACGTCGTGCGGGATGGTGAGCGGTTCGTCCTGGACCCGGCCCCCGCCATCCTGCCGAGCTCCTGCAGCTGACCCACCGGGCGGTCGAGCACGGGAACCTTCCTGTCACATCAGCAGGCGTCCAGGACGGCTCGGTACCGGTCGCACACCGCCGCCACCGCCGCTTCTCCCGGCCTCTCGCCTTCGGTGAACATCGCCACCTGCAGCGCCGGGCCGTACGCGTTGAAGCGGTCCATCAGCTCGCGGGTGGCGGGCTGAACGACGAAGTGGATGTGCCCCGGCACGCCGCCGGAGTGCGACCACAAGCACGTGTAGACCTGCTCGGGGCGCACGACTTCCTCCACCGCAGCGGTCACCCGCTGCAGGAGCGGCCCGAGCTCGGCGCTCTCCCCCGCGGTCAGGTCCGCGACGTGCAGGACGTGGCGGAACGGCTTGACCAGCAGCGTGCCGATCCCGAGCGGACCGACGCAGTGCTCGACCACCCAGGACCGGGTCTCGTGCACGCGCCCGCCCGGGAGGTGGACCGCGCCGGAGGAAAGGTCGCAGACCAAGCAGCCGGGCTGCCCCTCCTGGTCGGTCAAGGGTCGCTCCTCGTCGCTCGAATCCGCTCCCGCCGCGTGACAGGAAGGTTCCCATGCTCGCACCCGGATGACAGGAAGGTTCCCATGCTCACTTCGGCGCACGCGGCGAAGGCGGGGCCGGTGAGCCGGCCCCGCCTTCGGGGATGGGTCAGTCGCGCAGCAGGGTCTCCACGCCGAGACCGCGGATCGAGGCGTCCAGCACCTGGACCGTGTGCGCCATCGCCATGTGCTCGCCGCGGCGTTCCAGCGCGGTGCGGATTTGCATGGAGCAGCCGGGGTTGGCCGTGACCAGCAGGCGCGCTCCGGTGGCCAGGACGTTGTCCGCCTTGCGGTCGCCCAGCTCTCGGGCCGGTTCCGGCTGGAGCAGGTTGTAGACGCCTGCCGAACCGCAGCACAGTTCGCCGCGGCTGATCTCGCGGAGCTCCAGGCCGGGGATCGCGCGCAGGAGTTCTCGCGGTTGCGAGCGGATGCCCTGGCCGTGCGCGAGGTGGCAGGCGTCGTGGTAGGCCACCTCCACCGGGAGCGGGTGGCGTTCGGCGACCGGGCCGAGCTCGACCAGCAGCTCGGCGATGTCGCGGACCCGAGCCGAGAACTTCTCGGCCTTCGCCGCGTACTCGGGGTCGTCCTGCAGCAGCCGCGGGTACTCCTTCAGCGTCGAGCCGCAGCCCGCCGAGTTGATGACCACGTAGTCCACGCTGGACCGCTCGAACACGTCGAGGAGGTTGCGCGCGAACTTCACCGCTTCGGCCTCCCGGCCGGAGTGCTCGCTGAGCGCGCCGCAGCAGCCCTGCGACTGGGGGATCACGACGTCGCAGCCCTCGGCGGAGAGGATGCGCGCCGTCGCGGCGTTGACGTCGGGGAAGAACGCGCTCTGCACGCAGCCGGTGATCATCCCGACGGTCGCCCGCCGCTTTCCCCGCGCCGGGACGCGGTGACCGAGCTTGGGTGCGCGCTTGATCGGCGGGGCCAGGGATTCCATCGTCTGCAGGCCTTCGGGCAGCTTCGCCATCAGCCCGGACTTCTTCGCCAGCTTGCCGAGGCCGAGCCACTGGTAGAGGGCGAGGGGTCCGCGCAGCGCGTTGAGCCGCCGCGGGTACGGGAACAGCGTGAAGATCGCGGTGCGCATGAGGCGTTCCCAGCGGCTGCGTTCGTGCCGCCGCTCCACCTGGGCGCGCGTTTCGGTGATCAGCGTGCCGTACTGCACACCGGACGGGCAGGCGGTCACGCAGGCCATGCAGCCCAGGCAGGCGTCGAAGTGCCCGACCATGGTGTCGGTCATGGGCTCGCCTTCCAGGCCTTCCTTCATCAGGTAGATGCGCCCGCGCGGCGAGTCCATCTCCTCGCCCCACAGGTCGTAGGTGGGGCAGGTCGGCAGGCAGAACCCGCAGTGCACGCAGTCGTCGACGAGTTCGCGCTGCGGCGGGTGGTGGGCGTCGAAGGCCCCCGGGCGGGACGGGGTCTCGGTCATCAGATTCCTCCCACGAACCGGCCCGGGGCGAGCCGGTGATCCGGGTCGAACTGGTCCTTGGTCCGGCGCATCAGGGTCAGCAGTCCCGGCGCGACCGGCCCCCACGGGTCGATCGCGGCGAGAACGGGTTGCGGTGCGCGCTCCACCACCGCGTACTCGCAGCGGGAGCGCAGCGCGGCGACGAACTCGGCGACCGCGCTCGGATCGCTGTCGCCGGGCAGGCCTGCGTGCAGCACGCCGAGCCCGGCCGCGCCGCGGGTCGTCACCGGAAGTCCGCTGGCGGCTTCGCGGATCGCGGTCAGCAGGTGCGGCAGCTTCGCGGGTTCGGCGGCCACGCGCAGACCGGTTCCGTCCGGTTGGAACGGGTGGCGCCCCCACCACTGCGGTGCCTGTTCCAGGACTTCCGCACCGCGGCCGAGGGTCGCGGCCAGCTCCGCGGCGCGGTCGTGGGTCGCCGCGGGGCGGCCCTCCAGCTGCGCGCACACCGTGATCGGACCGTCCGGTTCGGCGCGGTCCAGCTCGATCGCGGTGGGCACCGCCTGCGAGTGCCGGATCGCGTCAGCCAGGGCACCGGCGGTCGACGGATCGGTGGTGGTGACCGAGATCCAGCGGTGTTCGGCGGCGACCGGGTGGAGGCGGAACACCGCTTCGGTGATCACGCCGAGGGTGCCGAAGGACCCGGTGTAGAGCTTGCCGAGGTCGTAGCCCGCGACGTTCTTGACGACCTTGCCGCCCGCGGTGGTCACGGTGCCGTCGGCGCGCACCACCGTGATGCCGATGAGCAGGTCCCGCACCCCGCCGAAGAGGTGGCGGCACGGACCGGACGTGCCGGTGGCGACCACGCCGCCCACGGTCGCGGTCGGCAGCGGCTGGTCGATCGCGAGCTGCTGACCGGCCGCGCGCACGGTGTCGTTGACCTCGGCGATCGGCGTGCCCGCCAGGGCGTGCACGACGAGGTCGCCCGCCGCGTGCTCGACGATTCCGGTGGCCGCGGAGACGTCGAGCAGCAGGTCCACCGCGGTCGGCGCGGCGCCCCAGTCGAGCTTGCTGCCGGAGCCCTTGGGCACCACCCGCAGCCCGTGCTCGGCGGCGATCTTCATCGCCGTCGACGCGCTTTCCGTGCCGTCCACCTTGGCCACCCACTGTGGACGGACGCCGCACACCGCGTCCGATTCGGCGGCTTCCCGCACGTTCTCCGCGCCCAGCGCGGCGGCCAGTGCTTCCTCGGTCGTAGTGGGCATCAGAACTGCTCCGCCAATCCCGCTTCGGTCAGTGGGTGCACGCCGCGCCGCGGCCCGGGGACCTCGCCGCACAGCCTCGGCGTCGGGAAGACCTTGCCCGGGTTGCAGATCCCGGCCGGGTCGAAGGCGCAGCGCACGCGCTGCATGGTGTCCAGGTCGTCGGCGGTGAACATGCGGCCCATGTACTTGACCTTGTCCGCGCCGACGCCGTGCTCCCCGGTGATCGAACCGCCGTGCTCGATGCACAGGTCGAGGATCGCGCCGGAGACCTGCTCGGCGCGCTCGTTGGCACCGGGCTCGGAGTCGTCGAAGAGCACCAGCGGGTGCAGGTTCCCGTCACCGGCGTGGAAGACGTTGGCCACCCGCACCCCGGATTCCGCCGACAGCCGGGCGATGCGGCCGAGGACCTCCGGCAGCGCGGTCCGCGGGATCACGCCGTCCTGCACGATGTAGTCGGGGCTGATGCGGCCGACCGCGGCGAAGGCGGACTTGCGGCCCTTCCAGATCATCGCCCGCTCGTGGTCATCGGCGGCGACCCGGATCTCGAACGCGCCGTGCGCCCCGCAGTGCCGCTCCACCTCGGCGAAGGTGTGCTCGACCTCTGCCGCCGGGCCGTCCAGCTCGACGACCAGCACCGCGCCCGCGCCCTCCGGGTAGCCGCACTGGACGGCCTGCTCGGCGGCTTCGATGGCCAGCGCGTCCATCATCTCGATCGCGGCCGGGGTGACGCCGTCGGCGATGATCGCCGACACCGCCGCGCCCGCCTCGTCGGTCGACGGGAACCCGGCGAGCAGCGTCTGCACCGACTCGGGTTTGCGCAGCAGCCGCACGGTGATCTTGGTGACCACGCCGAGAGTGCCCTCGCTGCCGATGAACGCGCCGAGCAGGTCGTAACCAGCGGTTTCCCGCGCCGGGCCGCCGAGCTCGACCACGTCGCCGTCGGGGGTGACCACCTCGAGCGCGAGGATGTGGTTGATGGTGAACCCGTACTTCAGGCAGTGCGCGCCGCCGGAGTTCTCCGCGACGTTGCCGCCGACCGAGCAGACCTGCTGGCTGGAGGGGTCCGGGGCGAAGTAGTAGCCCTGGTCGGCGACGGCCCTGGTGACGTCGAGGTTGATCACGCCGGGTTCCACCACGGCGCGCTCGTTGGCCAGGTCGATCTCCAGGATCCGCCGCATCTTCGCGGTCACCACCAGCACGCCGGAGGAGTGCGGCAGCGCCCCGCCGGACAGCCCGGTGCCGGCCCCGCGCGCCACGAACGGAACGCCGTGCTCGGCGCAGGTCCGGACGATCTCGCGGACCTGCTCGGCGGTCTCGGGCAGCACAACGACGGCCGGGACGACCCGGTAGCTGGCCAGACCGTCGCACTCGTAGGTGCGCAGCTGCTGCGGATCGGTGATCACCGAGTTCGGCGGCAGCGCGGCGCGGAACCGCTGCACGACTTGGTCGAGCGCGCGCCGCTCGGGCTCGATGCTGGTCGACTGCATTGCTCAGCCTCCCGAGAGATTCCGTCTTGCGGAAAACCAGTTCCGTTCAAGGCGGAACGATATGTTGTTCACAACATAGATACAAGAGGTGGACAAGATTGTCCGCTCGATCTGATTGTGCCCCCGCGGCACGACCACCGTCCGCCCGAAACCCGCCCCGGCGGGCGTGCTGGATGACAGGAAGGTTCCCATCCCCACCTCACCGCGCGCCCCGGCCGAACACGACGACCTGCTCCGGAACGACCCGCGCCTGCCGGAGGGAAGTGACAGGAAGGTTCCCTTGCTCCAGCTCCGGCCCGCCGGAAGTGACAGGAAGGTTCCCATGCTCACGGCCGCGTGACAGGAAGGTTCCCATGCTCGCGGCCGTCACAGGCCGCTGAGCGCTCCGGCGGAGGGCAGCGCTGCCGCGCCGAGCCGGTGCACCGCGCGCTGCACGTGGTCGCCCGGGTAGCGGAAGCGCAGCTGGTCCGGAACCGCCAGCCCCGCCGCGCGGAACCCGCGCAGCCCGGCCGCGACCACCGGGGGCGGGTACGCCGGGCGGCCGTGGATGCGGCGCGCCCAGTCCGGGAGCACCGAGTACCCCAGGTGCCCGAGCGGCAGGTAGCCGAGGTTCGCCGGGAGCGACCACCACGGCGCGAACGGCCGGTGCAGGAACCGGTAGATCAGGTCCGAGTCATCGGTGCGGCGCAGCTGCGGGCGCACCCGCGCGAAGTAGGCGGCCATCTCCCGGCTCGATCCGGGAACCTCCGCCGGGTCCAGGCCGACCAGCTCCGCCGACCGGCGCTGCTCGTCGAAGTACCGGTCCAGCTGGGCGGTGCTCAGCGGTAACCCGGCGCGGCGCACGACCCCGGCGAAGGACGCGACCTCGGCGCAGTGCACCCACAGCAGCAGCTCGGGCTCGTCGAGCCGGATCTCCGCACCGGTCTCCCGGTCGGTTCCCCGCAGCTTGCGGTGCACGCCGCGAACCCGCGCCGCCGCCTTCTCGGCTTCGGCGGTCGTGCCGTAGGTGGTGGTGGCGACGAAGTCGCCGGTGCGCATCAAGCGGCCCAGCGGGTCGTCCTGGAACCGCGAGTTCTGCACCACGGCGGCGACCGCCCGCGGGTGCAGCGCCTGCAGGAAGAGGCTGCAGATCCCGGCAATCCACATCGTCGGGTCGGCGTGCAGGTGCCAGGTCACGGTCCGCGGTCCGAACAGCCCCTCGTCGCCCATCGGTCACCCGCCCAGCACCAGCAGCGGAACCAGCTGCTCGGCGGCGGTCAGCGAGCCGTGCTGGCCGAGCAGCGCGGCCTCCCCCGGTTCGGCCACCGACCGGACCACCCCGGAGACGCGCATGATCGCCAGCACGTCCCCGATGCGCGGCCGCACCGAATCGGCCACCACCGGGCCGAACCAGCCCTGGTCGATCGCCTGCTCGCCGGTCAGCACCATCCCGTGCTCGCCGATCCGCTCCCGCCACGCCGCGAGCACGTCACCGAGCGCGCCGGGCTCGACGTAGACGTGCCGGGCCCTCACCTCGCCGCCGAGCAGCCGGACCCCGTCCTGCAGCGCGGGATCGGTGTCGGCGTCGAAAGCGGTGGCGGGGTCGACCTCGACCATGCCGTGGTCGGCGATCACCGCCAGCACCGCGCCCGGCGGCAGCCGGTCGGCCAGCGTCACCACCAGCCGGTCGAGCTGGGCCAGCTGGAACCGCCACGGCAGCGAACCAGGTCCGTGCACGTGACCCAGCCAGTCGAGATGACCGTGGTAGCCGTAGCAGAGCCCGGGGCCGTCCCCGTCGAGCGCGGCCAGCAGCTCCGCGGCCAGGTCGCCCAGCGCGCGCTGGCCGCGGAACTCCGCGCCCCGCAACGCGGCTCGGGTCAGGCCGCTGCCTTCGAACTCGGCGGGCACCGCGGTCCGCACGGCGACTCCGGCCGCCGCGGCCCGCTCCAGCACCGTCGCCGTCGGCTGCACCTGCTCCGGCGGCCAGCTCTCCAGCAGGCTCTGCCGATCGGGGCGGGACGACCAGCTCAGCGGGTGCAGCAGGCCGCCGGACGGTTCGGCGAAGGTGTAGCCGACGAGCCCGTGCTCCCCGGCGCACCTGCCGGTGCCCAGCGAGGTGATGCTGGTGACCGTGGTGGTCGGGAACCCGGCGGTCAGCGGTGCCCTGGTCAGCAGGTCCGCCAGGAACGGCGCGTCCGCCGCGTGATCGCGCAGCAGGTCGTGGCCGAGCCCGTCGACCAGCAGCACCGCAGCGCTCCGGCACTCCGGGAGGCCGAGGGTGTCGGTGAACCCCGCCAGCCCCATCGACCCCAGCAGGGACGGCAGGACGTCGGGCAGCGCTCGCCCGTTCCCGTCGGGAGCGACGATCCAGTCCATGGCACCGAACCTCCCACGCGAGTGCGCCCGCGGCTAGACCCGAAGGCGCACTCGCGACCGTCAGAACCCCATGGAACGGCCGATGATCTCCTTCATGATCTCGGTCGTGCCGCCGTAGATGGTCTGGATGCGGGAGTCCAGGAACGCCTTGGCCACCGGGTATTCCGTCATGTAGCCGTAGCCGCCGTGCAGCTGCAGGCAGCGGTCCACCACGCGCTTGTTCATCTCGCTGAGCCACCACTTCGCCATCGCGGCGTGCTCGATGTCGAGCTCGCCGCGCACGTGGTCCTGCACGCAGCGGTCGGTGAACACCCGGCCGATCTCGACCTCGGTGGCCATCTCCGCCAGCTCGAAGCGGATGTGCTGGAACTTGCCGATCGGGCGGCCGAACGCGGTGCGGTCCTTGCAGTACTCCTTGGTGACGCCCAGGATCTTCTCCGCGATGGCCGCCGAGGCGACCGCGATCGACAACCGCTCCTGCGGCAGGTTCTGCATCAGGTAGATGAAGCCCTGCCCCTCCTCGCCGAGCAGGTTGGCGGCCGGTACCCGCACGTCGTTGAAGAACAGCTCCGCGGTGTCCTGCGACTTCTGGCCGATCTTGTCCAGGTTGCGGCCGCGTTCGAAGCCGGGCATGCCGCGCTCCACGACGAGCAGGCTGATGCCCTCGTGCCCGGCGTCGGGGTCGGTGCGGGCCACCACGATCACCAGGTCGGCGAGGATGCCGTTGCTGATGAACGTCTTCTGCCCGTTGAGGATGAAGTCGTCCCCGTCGCGCACCGCGCTGGTGCGGATGCCCTGCAGGTCGCTGCCCGCGCCCGGCTCGGTCATGGCGATCGCGGTGATGATCTCGCCCGAGCAGAAGCCCGGCAGCCAGCGCTGCTTCTGCTCCTCGGTGGCCAGCTTCATCAGGTAGGGCGCGATGATGTCGTTGTGCAGCGGGGAGCCGAACCCGGAGATGCCCGCGTTGACCAGCTCCTCGTCGAAGACGACGTTGAACCGGAAGTCGTCGACGCCCCCGCCGCCGTAGCGCTCGTCGACGGCGAAGCCGAGCAGCCCCTGCGCCCCAGCCGCCAGCCAGGCCTCCCGGCTGACCACCCCGGCGGCCTCCCACTCCTCGACGTGCGGCACGAGCTCCTTGTTCACGAACGTGCGCACCGTCTCCCGGAACGCCTCGTGCTCGGGCTCGAACAACTCCCTGCGCATCGGTTCACGCCTCCATTCGATCCGTGCTGGTCATGCGAGGAAGGGAACCTTCCTGCCACCGAGCCCGCGACGCGGCGCGAGCAAGGGAACCTTCCTGTCATCCGCCGCGCGGCCGGGGGTGAGCATGGGAACCTTCCTGTCACCGCCCGGCCGGGCGCCGGGTCAGCGCTTCGGGCCGAACGCGCCCGAGTCGAGCAGGTCTTGCGGGACCTTCCAGTCCTGCACCACGGCTTCGGTGTGCGAGCCGGGCGTGGCCACCGGTCCCGGCTCGGGGTTGGGGGTGCGGCTGAAGCGGGGCGCCGGGGCCGGTTGCAGCACGCCGTCGCGGCGCACCAGGGTTTCGCGGGCCGACACGTGCGGGTGGGCCTCGGCTTCGGTCATGGACAGCACCGGGGCCACGCACGCGTCGGATCCGTCGAACACCTCGGTCCACTCCTGGCGGGTGCGCTGCCGGAAGGTCTCGGCGAAGATCTCCCGCAGCCGCGGCCAGTTCGCCGGGTCGTCGCGGTCCGGCACCGCACCGGCCAGCCCCAACCGCTCCAGCAGCTCGGCGTAGAACTGCGGCTCCAGCGCGCCGACGGACATGTACTCCCCGTCGGCCGTCTCGTACACGTCGTAGTAGGGGGCCCCGGTGTCGAGCAGGTTCGTGCCGCGCTCGGTCTTCCACCCACCGGTGCCGAGGAATCCGAACAGCATCGCGCCGAGGTGCGCGGCACCGTCCACGATGGCCGCGTCGACGACCTGACCGCGACCGCTCACCCGGGCTTCGAGCAGCGCCGCCAGCACCCCGACGGCCAGGTACATCGCACCGCCGCCGAAGTCGCCCAGCAGGTTCGCCGGAACCTGCGGCGGACCGCCCGCGCGGCCGATCGCGTGCAGCATGCCGGTGAGCGCGATGTAGTCGATGTCGTGGCCAGCGGTCGGCGCCAGCGGCCCCTGCTGACCCCACCCGGTCATCCGCCCGTAGACGAGCTTCGGGTTGACCGCCCAGCACTGCTCCGGTCCCACGCCCAACCGCTCGGTGACGCCGGGCCGCAGACCTTCCAGCAGCACGTCGGCCCGCTCGACCAGGGCGAGCACGGCTTCCGCGCCGCGCTCGTGCTTGAGGTCGACCTGCACGGACCGCTTGCCGCGGTTGAGCAGGTCCCCCTCCCCGCCGGACGCCGTCGGCCGGTCCACCCGCACCACGTCGGCGCCCAGGTCGGCCAGCAGCATCGCGCAGAAGGGCGCCGGACCGATCCCGGCCAGCTCCACGACCTTGACCCCGGCCAGCGGTCCACCTGTTCGCGTCACGCCACACCTCTCCACGGCCTGTGTCGCGCAACACACGCGACGCACTTAGTGTTACATCGCTGGTGTAACAGACGTCAAGGCTTCGACCTGCCCGAAAGAACTGCCGCGGGACTCGGCGCTCGGGCATCCGCCCCGGCCAGCGCGCCCGTTCGGCCAGCCTGGCCCGGAACGGCTCGCATTCGCGACCGGGACGAGCTGGAGCATGCTCCGGATGCCGTCCTCGGCGAGCGCGAAGTTCACGTCGGTGCTGCCCACCGCCGCCCCGCCAATGCGACAGCGTTGGTGTTACAGCAGTTGAGGAGTACCGTTGCCGACATGCTCCGAACTGCGGACGAAGAGCTCACCATCGACGAACTGGCCGCCCGCGCCGGAGTCACCGTGCGGACCGTGCGGTTCTATTCCTCGCGCGGCCTGCTGCCGCCGCCCCGGCTGCGCGGGCGGCTCGGCCTCTACGGCGGCGATCACCTCGCCCGGCTCGACCTGATCCGGGAGCTGCAGGCGCTCGGGTTCACGCTGTCGGCGATCGAGCGCCACCTGGCGCGACTGCCCGAGGACGCCTCGCCGGACGAACTCGCGCTGCAGCGCGCGCTCATCGCGCCGTGGACCGACGAGCACGCCGAGGACCTCGACCGCCACGAGCTCGACCGCCGCACCGGGCGGCACCTGGACGACGAGCTGATCGACCGGCTGGTCGACCTCGACATCCTGCAGCGCATTCCGGGGTCCACCAAGCTGCGGGTGCCCAGCCCGGCGATGCTCGGGGTCGGGCTGCAGATCCTCGACCTGGACCTGCCGTCGGAGATGCTGGTGCAGGCGAAGGCGATCGTGGAGCAGCACACCGCGCAGATCGCCGCCGAGCTGCGCGAGCTGTTCGCCGCGAACGTGCTGCGGCCCTACGTCGAGCGCGGCCGTCCGCAGGACGAGCGGGACCGGGTCCGCGCGGCGACCGACCAGTTGCGGCCGCTGACCATCCAGGTGCTGGTCAACGGGTTCCAGCGGGCGGTCAACGACGTCATCCGCGACCACGTCTGATTCGGCCTGCCGGGCGATAGCGGGCCCGGCCGCTGGCCAACCCGACGCCGGGTGCGGTTTCATCGCGTGACGGCGATCACGTCGTACTGGGCACGTCGAGGGGAGCTCAGCCGCGATGACCGAGTCGGAAGCGTGGGCGGCCGCCGCGCTGGAAACGACAGTCCTGCAACTGTTCTCGCGCAACGTCGCACAGTTCCCGCAGCAGCCCGCGCTGGCCGACGGCGATCGCACGCTGACCTGGGAGCAGGTGCGGCACGAGGTCCAGGTGGTGGCCGCCGGGCTCGCCGCGCTCGGCCTGCAGCTCGGCCAGGCGATGCTGATCATGGCGCCGAACCGGGTCGAGCACTGGCTGGTCGACGTCGCGGCCGCGCACCTGGGTGCGGTGCCCAGCACCCTCTACCCCACGCTCAGCCAGGACCAGGTGCACTACGCCGCCCACCACAGCCGCGCCAAGGTCGTGGTGCTCGACAGCGCTGACCAGCTGCGCCGCTGGTCGAAGGTGCTGCGCAACGCCTCCGACGTGCAGCACGTCGTGGTGCTCGACGAGCAGGCGATGGTCTCGGCCGACGAGCGGTTCCGGACCTGGGACCGGCTGCGGGAGCTCGGCGAGCAGCGGCTGCGGGAGGATCCCGAGCTGGTGCAGCGGGCGTCGACGGCGATCGGCCCGGCGGACCCCGCCGCGATCATCTACACCTCCGGCACCACCGGCGAGCAGAAGGGCGTGGTGCTGACCCACCGCAACATCTGCTTCGCGGCCGCCGCGCTGCACCAGGCCACGCAGGCCGAACGGCACGCGCCGCGGATCTGCTACCTGCCGCTGGCGCACATCGCCGAACGGATGGTGAGCATCTACGCGGCCATCCACGACGTCGCCCACGTGCACTTCTGCGCCGACCAGAAGCAGCTGCCCGCGGTGCTGGCCCGCGCCCGGCCGTCGCTGTTCTTCGCCGTCCCGAGGGTCTGGGAGAAGCTCGCCGCGGCGCTCCGCGACATCCCGGCCGACCAGCGCACCCCGCAAGCGGCGCGGCGGCTGCGGTCCCGGCTCGGCCTGGACCGGGCCACCTGGCCTGCCAGCGGTGCCGCACCGATCGACCGCGAGCTGGTGGAGCTGTTCAGCACCATCGGCGTGGACATCTTCGAGCTGTGGGGCATGACCGAGACGACCGGCTGCGCGACCACCAACCGGGCGGGCGCGAACCGGCCCGGAACGGTGGGCCGCCCGGTGCCGGGCGTGGAGGTGCGGACCAGCGACGACGGCGAGGTGCTGGTGCGCGGCCCGCTGGTGTGCGCGGGCTACCTGGAACCGGACGGCGCGATCCGCCCGGCGACCGACGCCGACGGGTGGCTGCGCACCGGCGACGTCGGGACCGTCGACGCCGACGGGTACCTGAGCATCACCGACCGCAAGAAGGAACTGATCATCACCGACGGCGGCAAGAACATCGCGCCCACCCTGGTGGAGAGCGCGCTGCGGGCGCACCCGCTGCTCGGGCACGCGCTGGTGTTCGGCGACCGCCGCCCCTACCTGGTCGCGCTGCTGGTCCTCGACGAGGACGCGGCCCCGAAGTGGGCGCGCGAACGCGGCATCGCCTTCGGCTCGCTGCGCGAGCTGGCCGAGCACCCGGCGGTCCAGTCCGAAGTGGCCGCTGCGGTGGCGGCGGCCAACGACCGGCTGAACCGGCCGGAGCAGGTCAAGCGGTACCGGGTGCTCGCCCACTCGTGGGGCGTCGAGGGCGGCGAGCTGACGCCGACCCTGAAGCTCAAGCGCCGCGTGATCCACGAGAAGTACGCCGACGTCATCGACCAGCTCTACAGCACCTGAGGTGAGGAAGGGAACCTTCCTGCCATCCGCACGCCCGGTGGCGCGAGCATGGGAACCTTCCTGTCATCAGGTGCGGGCCGCGTCAGGTGTTCGCGCGCTGACCGGCTCCCCAGTAGAACGGCCCCGATGTCCGGTGGACCTCGACGTCCCAGCCGATCCGGCGGAGCGCCCGGGCGAGTTCCTCGGGCTGGTGCGGGACTTTGACGATCCGGTGAGCGGTCCCGTCCGAGAGGCGGCGCTGCACGACCTGGGACTGCTCGCCCTCGATCAGCTCCTCGGCGGCGCGGTACCGGTCGTCGACGAAGAGGACCCGCCCATCCGGTTCGAGGCAATCGTCCACCAGGGACCAGAAGGACTCGAAGCGCTCGACCGGCACGTGCGACAGCCAGAACCCGAAGAACACCACGTCGTAGCGGCGATCCGGCCGGTAGCTGAACAGGTCCGCCTGCACGAAGCGCACCCGCTCATCACCCACCCTGGTCGAGGCGATGGCGAGCATCTCCGGTGACGAATCCACTGCGGTGACGCCCGTTGCGCGGCGGAGCAGTCGCGGGGTCCACGTGCCAGGGCCGCAGGCGAGCTCCAGCACGCTGCCCGACGGCTGGAACTCCTCGATGGCGGCGACCAGTTCGGCTCCCCCGGAAAACGGCAGGGCGTGGTCGTCGTACTCCGCGGCGGCGGCCCGGTAGTGGCCGATCTGCTCGGCGAGCAACTGCTCTGTGCGCGCATCAGCATTCATGCGACGAGCGTCCGCGTTGCCCCTGGGCGAAGGTCAACACCCGGAATTCGCGCCGCTGATGCGAGCAAGGGAACCTTCCTGTCACTCCCGGCGCGCCGAAGCTGGAGCATGGGAACCTTCCTGTCACCGGCAGCGCGGGCGGGCACCGATGAGTTCCGGCCGGGGTGCTGGTCGAACGGGTGGAAGGACTGTTCGCGGGTCGCGGCCCGCGCGAGCTGGAAGGACCCCCCATGACCGTCCAACCGATCATCGTCACGCCGGACCTGGATCGTTTGCAGCGCTTCTACCGGGAGGTGCTCGGCGCGGAGGAGGTCGCGCGCGAACCTGCCGAAGGGCCCGCCTTCTTCGTCGGCCTGGAGGTCCTCGGCACCCCGCTCGGGATGGTCCACGACAAGGACGTGCGGCCCGGCGAACCGAGCCGGGTCCTGCTCAGCTGCACCGTCGACAACGTCGACGCAACTCTCGAACGGGTGGAACCCGCGGGCGGCAAGGTGCTGGGCCCGCCCAACGACATGCCCTGGGGCGAACGCGTCGCGCACACCCAGGACCCGGACGGCAACACCGTGAACCTCACCCAACCGATCTGACGGCGTTCCGGGGGCGGGCGCGAAGCCGCCCCCGGAGCGCTCACGCCCGAGCGGGCTCGGTCTCCTCGGGCTCGGCCCACCTGGTGGGTTCGCCGGTGATCACCAGGCAGACCACGGTGACCAGCGCACCGGCCACCAGGTAGGCGGCGATGGGCCAGGACTCCCCGCCGGAGAAGCTCAGCAGCGCCGTCGCCACGACCGGCGACAACCCGCCGCCGAGCACCGAACCGCTCTGGTAGCCCAGGGACACGCCGGTGTAGCGGACCTTGGTGGCGAACAGCTCGGCGCAGAACGCCGCCATCGGCCCGAAGACCGCCGCCGATCCCGCGTAGCCCAGGGTCATGGCCAGCACGATGAGCGCCGGGTCGGCGGTGTCCAGCAGCCAGAACATCGGGAACGCGTACACCGCGAGGAAGATCCCGCCGCCGAGCATCACCCGGGTCCGGCCGAGGCGGTCCGAGAGGTGGGAGAACAGCAGGATTCCGGCGATCTGCGCCGCCGAACCGCACAGGCTGCCCAGCAGCATCACGTCGCGGGTCGCCCCCAGCTCCTCGGTGCCGTAGGTCAGCAGGAACGTGGTCAGGATGAAGATGAACGTGTTGAAGCCCAGGTTCACCCCGGCCGAGAGCAGGATCTGCCGCCAGGACCGCGCGAACGCCTCGGCTACCGGCAGCCTGGCGCGCTCGCCGCGCTGCCGGATCTTCGCGAACTCCGGGCTCTCGGCCAGCCGCAGCCGCACGTACAGGCCCACGCCGACCAGCACCAGGCTCACCAGGAACGGCAGTCGCCAGCCCCAGGTGAGGAACTGGTCCCCGGAGATCGCGGTGGCCCCGGCGAACGCGCCGGTGGCCAGGAACATCCCGGTCGGCGACCCCAGGAAGGTCCACCCGCCGTACCAGCCGTGCCGGTGCGGCGGGGCGTGCTCCACCGCCATCAGCACCGCGCCGCCCTGCTCCCCGCCGAGGAAGAAGCCCTGCACCAGGCGCAGCGCCACCAGCAGCAGCGGCGCCCACACCCCGACCTGCTGGTAGGTGGGCAGCAGCCCGATCAGCGCGGTGCACACGCCGGTCACGCTCAACGTGATCACCAGCATCCGCTTGCGGCCCACCAGGTCGCCGAAGTGCCCGATGACCGCGGCACCCAGCGGCCGGGCGAGGAACCCGGCGCCGAACGTGGCGAACGCCAGCAGCGCGCCCACCCACGGGTCACCGGAGGGGAAGAACAGCTTGTTGAACACCACGGCCGCCGCGGTGCCGTAGATCAGGAAGTCGTAGAGCTCGATCGTGTTGCCCACCGCGCTGGCGAACGCGGCCTTGCGCACCGCGACGCGGTCCGGGCCCGCGGGTGCCGATGCCATCTGGTCTCCTGTCCATCGCGAAAGCGCCCCGGAAGCTCCTCGCCGCGAGGCGCGACGAGCCGGGTCCGGGCATCACAATGACCAGTGATCAGCGAAAGGTCCACCACCATTTCGCGCATCGCCCCTCGGACGAGCTATGTCGAACCCGATCGAAATGTCCCTTTTGGTGACCGTTCGTGCAGCAAACCTGCTCAGGTGAACCCCTTTCCGGTGGTCCGGGGGCGCGAAGTGCGGCGCTTCGGAGAGCCGCGGCGATAAAGGGAAGCGGAATGTCTCTCCAAACCCAGGAGGATTGACGAGATGGTTGAAACACGGCTCACCGGCCGCATCTTCCTCGCCGCAGCGACCCTCGCGGGCACCGCACTCGTCCCGGCGCTGGCCAACGCGGAACCCGCGGCCGACGTGAACTGGAGCACGCTGAACCTCACCGTCAGCACCGAGAACCGCGGCGAGGCGCCGCGAACCGCGGTGCTGAGCTGTCATCCGGTGGGTGGCTCGCACCCGCACGCCAAGTCCGCGTGCCAGACGCTCTCCGCGGTCGACGGCGACCTCAACCTGCTCGGCGAAGGGCAGGCCATGTGCACCCTCATCCACCAGCCGGTGACCTACACCGCGCGCGGCTACTGGCAGGGACGGCCGGTCGCCTTCGAGAAGACCTACTCGAACAAGTGCATCGCGGAGGCCTCCACCGGCAAGGTGTTCGCCTTCTGACCAGCGCGTCGGGCCCCGCGCCGCGCGGGGCCCGACGCTGCCGTCACGCTCCGCACCCGGGTTACCGTGGGCGCATGGCAACCGACCGGGAAGATCGCGATCCGCGCTGGCCCAAGCAGCTCTACGCGCAGGGCGAGGAACCCGACCCCCGGTTCACCCTCGCCAACGAACGCACCTTCCTGGCCTGGATCCGCACCGCGCTCGCGCTGATGGCGGGCGGCGTCGGGATCGAAGCGCTCAACGCGGTCACCGGCCACCCGAATCCACTCCGGACAGCGCTGGCGGTGGCGCTGCTGCTCGCCGGAGTGCTGTGCAGCGCAACGGCTTTCACCCGGTGGATGACCACCGAACGCGCCTTGCGGAAGGGACGCCCACTGCCCGCGCCGCGCCTGGCCCCGGTGCTCGGGTACGGGCTGGGCGTGATCGGGGTGGCGGCCTGCGTCCTGCTGTTCGTCACCGGGATCTGATCATGTCGGAGCGGCCCGACGGCCCGTGGGATCCGGGCCTGCAGATCGAGCGCACCACCCTGGCATGGTTGCGGACGACGCTCGCGTTCGTCGTGGGGCTGCTGGTTCTCCTGCGCCTCATCGGCCACGAGAGCGCCCTGGCCGCGCTGATCTGCGCGCTGCTCACGCTGCCGCTCGGCCTCGCCATCAGCTGGCTGGTCTGGCGCCGCCACCTCCACAGCGAACGCCGCCTGCGCGAACGCGCGCCCCTCCCCGGCGCCGCGCTGCCAGCCGCGGTGACCGCGTTGGCGGTGCTGGCAGGCGGCGCAGGCCTGGCCTACGTGCTGTTCTCCTGAGCTCAGGCCACCCGCAGGTCGATTTCGACGTTGCCGCGCACCGCGTTCGAGTACGGGCAGACCTCGTCGGCCGCCGCGGCCAGTTCCTGAGCCCGCTCCCCCGGCACGCCGGGCAGGTCGACGACAAGGCCGACGCTGAGGCCGTAACCGCCGTTGCCATTGGGGCCGATGCCGACCTGGGCGGTCACCTGCGAACCGGTGATGTCGACCTTCGCGCGACGGGCGACGAGCTGCAGCGCGCTGTGGAAGCACGCCGCGTACCCGGCGGCGAACAGCTGCTCGGGGTTGGTCGCGGCACCACCCGGCCCGCCCAACTCCTTCGGCACTGCGAGGTCCAGGTCTAGGACACCGTCCGAAGACCGGGTGTGCCCGTCACGCCCAGCACCGGTTGCTGTCGCTTCCGCCGTGTAGAGAACTGTCATCGCTGCGACTCCTGCTTCGATTCGGCATGCGCTTCCGCCGCCGCGTCCAGCGCGGCGGTCAACTGCTCCAATGTGGACCGCAGCTCGACGACTCCGTCGAGCTCCAGACCGGTCGCGGCGAGCATCCGCCCCGGGATCTCCCGGGCGCGCTCCTTCAGATCTCGTCCTTCGCCGGTCAACGCGACGAACACGGACCGCTCGTCGTCCGAACTGCGCTCCCGCACGACCAACCCCCGCGCCTCCAGCCGCTTCAGCAGCGGGGACAACGTGCCGGAATCCAGCCGCAGCGCCGCGCCCAGCTCCTTGACGGCGAGCGACTCGCGCTCCCACAGCACCAACATCACCAGGTACTGCGGATAGGTGAGCCCGAGCTCACCCAGGAACGGCCGGTAGAGGTTGGTGAAAGCGCGCGAAGCGCTGTAGAGCGCGAAGCATAACTGCCGGTCCAACGTCAACCGCGCCTCCGAGTCAGCCATACCCGAGACAGTAGCCCACAACTAAGTTGTGCACAACTCAATCGGGCGCAATCCAGATGTGGCACGGGACACGGCACCCCGCACATCGGACCGGCATCGGCGTTCTGCAGGGTTGCCCGCCCGCCGGTGGTGGCAGGAAGGTTCCCTTCCTCACCTCAGCACGCACGTGGCTGACAGGAAGGTTCCCTTCCTCACGTCAGCGGCGCGGGCGGTGACAGGAAGGTTCCCCTCCTCGCACCGCCCGCGCCGGGTCAGCACTCGATGACGTTGACCGCGAGCCCGCCGCGGGCGGTCTCCTTGTACTTGACCTTCATGTCGCGGCCGGTCTCCCGCATCGTCTTGATCACCTTGTCCAGCGAGACGAAGTGGTTGCCGTCGCCGCGCAGCGCCATCCGCGCCGCGGTGATCGCCTTGACCGAGGCCACCGCGTTCCGCTCGATGCACGGGATCTGCACCAGCCCGCCGATCGGGTCGCAGGTGAGCCCGAGGTTGTGCTCCATCGCGATCTCGGCGGCGTTCTCCACCTGGCGCGGCGTCCCGCCGAGCACCTCGGCCAGCCCTGCCGCGGCCATCGAGCACGCCGAACCGACCTCGCCCTGGCAGCCGACCTCGGCGCCGGAGATCGAGGCGTTCTCCTTGAACAACACCCCGACCGCCCCCGCCGCGAGCAGGAACCGCACCACGCCGTCGTCGTCGGCACCGGGCACGAAACGGGTGTAGTAGTGCAGTACCGCCGGGACGATGCCCGCCGCCCCGTTGGTCGGGGCCGTCACCACCCGCCCACCGGCCGCGTTCTCCTCGTTGACCGCGAGCGCGAACAAGGTGACCCACTCCAGCGGATCGTCCTGCCCGGTCAGCGACGCGGCCAGCTCCGCCGCGCGCCGCTTGACCTTCAGCCCGCCGGGCAGTTCACCGGTGTTGCGGCAGCCGTTGTCCACGCACTCCCGCATCACCTGCCAGATCTCCAGCAGCTCCTTGCGGACCGCGTCCTCGCCGCGCCAGGACAGCTCGTTGGCCAGCATGACGCCGCTGATGGACAGCCCGGACTCCGCGGTGCGGTCGAGCAGTTCCGCGCCGGTGCGGAACGGGAACCGCAGCTCGGTCTCGTCCGGCTTGATCCGGTCGGCCCCGGTCGCGTCCTCGTCGACGACGAAACCACCGCCCACCGAGTAGTACTCGGCGCTGTCCAGGACGACGTCCCCGGCGAACGCGGTGAACCGCATCCCGTTCGGGTGCACCGGCAGCGACCTGCGGCGGTGCATCACCAGGTCGCGGTCCGAGCTGAACCGGATCTCGTGCGTCCCGTCCAGGCGCAACCGGCCCGTCGCGCCGATCTCGGAGACCCGGTCCGCGACCGCGGCCGGATCGACGACCTCCGGGCTGTGGCCCTCCAGGCCCAGCAGCACCGCCTTCGGGCTGCCGTGCCCGTGCCCGGTCGCCCCCAACGAACCGAACAGCTCCGCCTTGACCCGCGTGACCTGCGGCAACCGGCCCGCGTCGCGCAGTCGCCGCGCGAATCGCTTGGCCGCCCGCATCGGGCCCACGGTGTGCGAACTGGACGGTCCGATGCCCACTGAGAACAGGTCGAAGACACTGATCGCCATTGATCGCCTCCGCTGCTGCCCGGCTCCGCTACTGCTCGATCAGTCCGGCGTACTGCTCGGCGGTGAGCACAGCACCGGTCGCGGTGGCGCGCACCTCCAGCAGCCAGCCCCCGGCGAACGGCTCGGCGTTGACCAGCGCCGGGTCGTCCACGACGGACTCGTTGACCGCGACGACCTCACCCGTGACCGGCGCGAACAGGTCGCTGACGGACTTGGTGGACTCCAGCTCACCGCAGGTCTGACCGGCCTCGATCTGCTCGCCGACCTCGGGCAGCTGCACGAAGACGATGTCGCCCAGCGCGTCCGCGGCGTGCTGGGTGATGCCGATGCGGACCACGTCGTCGCGGTCCTCGATCCACTCGTGCTCTTCGGTGTAGCGCAGGTTCTCGGGCAGGGACATGGTGGGAGGCTCCAAAGCGGTCTGGAGGGCGCGGGCGCGCCCGGAATGTGCTGGGCCTCCCCCTCTGTTTCGGGACCTGAGAGCTTCGCCGCAGCTCAGCGGCTTGCACCGTGGGTGGCGCGTCAACGCTGGCGCGCGCTTTCCAGAGTTGCCTAGCCCGAACGGTCATGGGTGCCTGAGAGTTTGTGGGGAGTCTTGCTCCTTCGGCGCCCCGCAGCTGGTGCGAGGTCTCTCCCGCACGGGGTCGACGGCCGGTATGCGATTGTCTACGTGCCCAGCAACGATAAACGGGCCCGCTCTGGTGCCACAATGCCCTCCCCCGGTCCGCGGCCAGGCGGCCTCATGCTCTCGGAGCCCGTCCGGCCGAGGCGTCCCGCGCGGCAGCGGAACCTCGGCGCCAGCGCGCGACGAAGACGGAAGAACGAGTTCTCAGGAGGCCGGTGATGCTGGACGTCCGGGCGCTGGTCGACCGGGTCGGACCGACCCTGCTGCGCGCGGTGGTCGTCCCGGAGTCGCCCGCGTGCGTCGGCGACGTCGTCATCGCCGAACCCGACCAGCACCCGACGGTGGTCGACGGCGACCTCGTGCTGGGCGTCGCGGTCGCGGACCGCGAGCAGGCGGCGGCGCTGGTGCGCATCTGCGGCGACCAGGGTGCGGCGGCGGTGCTGCTGAAACCGCCGGTCTCCGCCGACGAGCGCATCACCGCGGCGGCCGAGGAGTCTGGCGTCGCCCTGGTCGAGGTCCGGCCGGAGACCGCTTGGGCGCAGCTGGTCTGGTTGATCCGGGCGGCGCTGGCCCGGACCGGCATCGACGAGGCGGACGCGCGCAGCACCGGGGTCGGCGACCTGTTCCGGCTCGCCGATGCGGTGGCCGACGTGGTGGACGCGCCGGTCACCATCGAGGACGCGCACTCCCAGGTGCTCGCCTACTCGGCCCGGCAGGACCTCACCGATCCCGCGCGGGTCTCGACGATCATGGGCCGCAGGCAGCCCGACGACGTGCTCGCCAAGTTCCGGGCGCGCGGCACGTTCCGCAAGCTCAGCAAGGGCAGCTCGGCGATCTTCGTGCCCGCCCAGCAGGACGGCACCCTGCCGCGGCTGGTGGTGCCGATCAGGATGGGCGGAGAACTGCTCGGCTCGATGTGGGCGGTGGTGCCCGACCAGGTCTCCGAGGAACGCGCGACGGCGTTCGCCGACACCGCTCCCCTCGTCGCGCTGCAGCTGCTCCGGTGGCGTGCAGTCGCGGACGCCGAGCGGCGGCACAGCGCGGAGCAGGTGCGGCTGCTGCTCGAAGGCGGCGAGGGCTGGCGGGTCGCGGCCAACGAACTGGCGGTGCCGAACGAGCCGCACCGGGTGATCGCGATCGAGATGCCCGCCTCGGCCGGTCCCGCCGAGGGGCACCGGCTGGCGCTGTGGGAGTGGATCACGCGCGGGATCGGACGCCGACCGCTGGTCACCGAGATCGGCGCCATGCTCTACGCGGTGGTGCCGGACCGCGACCGCGGCGGCTGGCTGGAACTGCGCACCGCGCTCGCCTCGCACGACATGTCGCCGCGCCCGCTGATCGCGGTGGGCACGGCGGTGGCGGTCGCCGAACTGCACCAGTCGCGCTCGCAGGCCGAAGAGCTGGTGAGCCTGCTGCGCACCGGACGCCTGCAGGAGCGGGTGGCGGTCTACGAGGACTACTGGCACCTGCTGGTGCTCAGCCGCATGGCGGGCGCAGCGACCGACGCGGGGATCGGCTCGCTGGGACCGCTGGCGCTCCTGCGCGAGCACGACCGCACCCAGGGCACCGAATACCTCGCGACGCTGCGCGCCTGGCTGCGCCACCCCGGCGACCCGCGGCAGGCGAGCCGGGAGCTGCGCGTGCACCCGAACACCTTCCGGTACCGGATGAAGCGGCTCACCCAGCTCGTCGACATCGACCTCGACGACCCGGACGTCCGCTCCGCCCTCCTCGTCCAACTGCTCGCCGAGAGCTGGGCCCAGCACGGCTGACAGCAGGGGAACCTTCCTGTCACCGACTGCCGGACCTGAGGAAGGGAACCTTCCTGTCATCCCGCCGCCCCCGTCGGCCCAGCCCACGCGAGCAAGGGAACCTTCCTGTCACTCCGGCGCACTCCGTCAGCGCAGGCCACGCGAGGAAGGGAACCTTCCTGTCACCTCATCGCACTCCGTCAGCGCAGCCCGTGCGAGCAAGGGAACCTTCCTGTCATCACCGGCGCGGATCGGGCTGCGAGGGCGCTCCGTCACCCGGCTCCGCGGCAGGGGCCGCGTTGTGCTGCGAGCACAAACGGGGCGGGGCAATCTCATCGCGTGGGAATGATGCGCCCCCGGCATCGGCGGCGGATCGTTGTGCGCAACGCAGGAGACGAAAGGATTCCGCCGTGAAGATCGCCGTGCCGCGCGAGATCAAGAACAACGAGTACCGGGTCGCGATCACCCCCGCCGGTGTGCACGAGCTCAGCAGCCGCGGGCACGACGTCTTCGTCGAGGCCAACGCGGGTGCGGGCTCCTCGATCCCGGACGAGGACTACCTCGCCGCGGGCGCGAAGGTCCTGCCCAGCGCCGACGACGTGTGGGCCGAGGGCCAGCTGGTGCTCAAGGTCAAGGAGCCGATCGCCGAGGAGTACCCGCGGCTGCGCCGCGACCAGGTGCTGTTCACCTACCTGCACCTGGCAGCCTCCGCGGAGCTCACCGACGCGATGCTGGACTCCGGCATCACCGGCATCGCTTACGAGACGGTGCAGACGGCCAACGGCAGCCTGCCGCTGCTCGCGCCGATGAGCGAGGTCGCGGGTCGGCTCGCGCCGCAGGTCGGGGCCTACTCGCTGATGCGCCCCAGCGGCGGCCGCGGCGTGCTGCCGGGCGGTGTTCCCGGTGTGCACCCGGCGCGGGTCGTGGTGATCGGCGGCGGTGTCGCGGGCCTCAACGCCGCGCGCGTCGCGATGGGCATGGGCGCCGACGTGGAGCTGCTGGACACCAACGTGGACAAGCTCCGCGAGATCGACCGCGACTTCCACGGCCAGATCCGCACCGTGACCTCCAACCGCTACAGCGTCGAGCAGGCGGTGCGCGCCGCCGACCTGGTGATCGGCGCGGTGCTGATCCCGGGTGCGAAGGCGCCGAAGCTGGTGTCCAACCACCTGGTGTCGGAGATGAAGCCGGGCAGCGTGCTGGTGGACATCGCGATCGACCAGGGCGGCTGCTTCGCCGACTCGCGCCCGACCACGCACGACGACCCGACCTACCGCGTGCACGACTCGGTCTTCTACTGCGTGGCGAACATGCCGGGCGCGGTCCCCAACACCTCGACCCACGCGCTCACCAACGTCACGCTGCCCTACGTCCTGCGGATCGCCGACCAGGGCTGGCAGCAGGCCTGCCGGGCGGACGCGGCGCTGGCGGCCGGGCTCAACACCCACGACGGCAAGCTGGTCAACGCCCCGGTCGCCGAGGCCCACGGCCGCACCAGCACCCCGATCAGCGACGTCCTGTCCTGAGGACCCGCTCCCCCGAACGAACCCCGCTGCCGCTCGTCGGCGGCGGGGTTCGTCGCATCTCGGGCGGCCACCGCGCGACAGGAAAGTTCCCGTGCTCGCACCCCGGTGACAGGAAGGTTCCCTTCCTCGCGTGATCAGGGGCGCGGATGACAGGAAGGTTCCCTTCCTCAGGTCAGCAGGGCCGCGTTGTGACAGGAAGGTTCCCTTGCTCGCGTCGCATGCGGGCGCGCGGAGACGGCCCGGGCTGGTTGGTCCAGTCGGGTGCAGGTGATCACGGGAAATGGCGCACGCGGTGGGCGGCGAATGCGAAGAGGCCTCAAACAGCCGAACGGGGCGGCCCGCTCAACCAGCCTGGGGGTCACCGGGAGCAGGCCGCCACCGTCAGTGTAGGCCACGATCGCCCATTTGCCGACGACGCGAGCACCCACTCGGCGGGCATTTTCGAGCCGAATCGATAACCACCCGATGGAGTGAGCGCGGTGCCCTGCCCGTGCAGGCGTGGCCCCCTCCTGCCGATGTCACCCGTTAGGACCAGCCCGCTGGCCCCGTCCGGCGGGCTGCGCAACGCAACTGCGACGGGAGGCGAAGTGGTGGACACGGCATTGCGCAAGGCCGTTCTCGACCGGCTCGACAACCTGGATCGGGTGGTGGCCGACGACGCACCCGAAGTGCTCCTGCCCGTCGCCCGCGCCGAGCTCTACCGGCTCACCTCCGGGTTGAAGGCGCTGCTCGACGAGCACCAGCCCGGCGAGGACGGCCGGTGCCCGTCGTGCCAGGGGACGCTGCGCAGCCGCCCGTGGCCGTGCACGGTGTGGTTGACCGCGCACCGCCAGCTCATCGGCGACCACTCCGGCAAACCGGCCCGCACCACGCGGCTGGACGCGCTGCGGCGGAAGGTGCGCCGCAAACCGGTCCAGGCGGAAGCCGACGTCGAGGTCATCCCGCACCCGATCGTCTCCTCGGCGGGCAACGGCCCCAGCGACTGGGACACCGACGAGTTCATCCGCCCGGACCTGACCGGCGGCCCGCCCGGCGAACCGCCCGTCGGCGGGCACCTCGAAACCGATCACCGCAAGATCCACCGCGCCTCGGTGGTCGACCGCGGGATCCAGTGGCCGTAGCCGCTGTGCGCTGGGATCGAAAACGACCACTCCGCACCTGCGCCCCGTCCCCGTCCGGCAGGATGGGCGGCGACGGGTGAACAGGTGGAGTTGGAGGGCGTGTGCACGACGGCAGCGGCCGGATCACCGTGCAAGGTCTCAGCAAGAGCTACGGGCCGGTGACCGCGGTCCAGAACCTTGATTTCACGGTGCGGCCAGGCACGGTTACCGGGTTCCTCGGGCCCAACGGGTCCGGGAAGACCACGACGTTGCGCATGATCCTCGGCCTGGTCACGCCCACCGCGGGCACCGCCACGATCAACGGTCTGCCGTTCCAGCAGCTGCCCAACCCGGCCTCGGTGATCGGCGCCGTCCTCGACGCGCAGAGCTTCCACCCGGGCCGCAGCGCGCAGAACCACCTGCGCTGCTACGCGGCGGCCATGAACGTGCCGGACGAGCAGGCCGACCGGGCGCTCGAGCTGGTCGGGCTGGCACCGGCGGCGAAGCGCAAGCCCGGCGGGTTCTCGCTGGGCATGCGGCAGCGGTTGGCGCTGGCCACGGCGCTGCTCGGCGATCCGCAGGTGCTCGTGCTGGACGAACCGGCCAACGGGCTCGACCCGGAGGGCATCGCCTGGTTGCGCAACTTCCTGAAGGCCTTCGCCGCGAGCGGCCGCACCGTGCTCATGTCCAGCCACTTCCTCCGGGAGATCGAGCACACCGTGGACCAGCTGGTGGTCATCAGCCGCGGCCGGTGCGTCTACGACGGCAGCATCGAGGAGCTGCGCGCCGCCCAGCAGTCCCGCGCCCTGGTGCAGGCCGCGGACCCCGGTGCGCTCGCCGCGAAGCTGCAGGAAGCCGGTTACCGCGTCGAGTACCTGCCGGACGGCCGGGTCGCGGTGCTGGACGCGGATTCCCGCACCGTCGCCGACCTCGCGCTGGAGGCCGGGATCGCGCTCTACGGCATGCAGGACGAGCGGATCGGTCTGGAGCAGCTGTTCTTCCAGCTCACCAACGGCCAGTACACCGGCGTCCCGCAGGCGGGGCCGGGTGCCCAGGCGTGGGCGCGGCCGGTCGGGCCGCAGCACGGTGACCAGCGCGGACTCGGGGGGAACGGGTGATGGGCGCGCTGATCAGGGCGGAGTTCCGCAAGACCTTCACGACCAACCTGTGGTGGGCGCTGCTCATCCCGGTGGCGGTGATCGGCTTCGGCGCCGGGTGGATGGGCACCACCTTCGTCGGGATCATCAACAGCGTCCAGCAGCTGGACCGGCCGGTGCCGCTGGCCCTGCTGTCGGTGGCCATGTCGGCGAACTTCAGCACCATCTTCGGCGCCCTGTTCGGGGCGCTGTCCGTGGCCGGGGAGTACCGGAACAGGACCATCACGACCAGCTTCCTGACCAGCAACCCGCGCAGCGCCGTGCTCGTCGCGAAGCTGATCGCGGCAGCGGCCATCGGGGCCGGGTACGGGCTGGTCAACGTGCTGTGCGCGAGCCTCGGCGGACTGCTCGGCGCCAGCCAGGACCTCGGGAACTTCGGTGACATCGGCGACTGGTTGAGCGTCGGCGGCACCTGCGTGCTCGCGATGGTGCTGTGGACGCTGCTCGGCGTCGGGTTCGGCGCGCTCGTCGCGAACGCCGTGCTGGCGATCATCCTGCCGCTGGTCTACAAGTTCGTCGTCGAGTTCATCTTCTCGATGGCGCTGGTGGGCTCCAACGTCCCCGGCATCGGCCCGTACCTGCCGGGCGCGGCGGGCAACGGGATCGTGTCCAACCTCGCGGTGCCGCTGTTCATCACGGCGGTGGCCGGACCGGACGAGCCCGACGTGCCGCGGGTGGCCTTCGAGGTCCTGCACGTGTTCTTCGGCGGCCACTACGGGCACCCCTGGTGGGCGAGCCTGCTGACCTTCCTGGCCTACACCGCGGTGTTCGTCGCCGGTGGCTGGTGGGCGAACCAGCGGCGCGACATCGCCTGACCCCGACCTGCGGAAGGGAACCTTCCTGTCATGCGCGTGCGCGCTGACGTGAGGAAGGGAACCTTCCTGTCACCCACGTGCCCGCTGACGTGAGGAAGGGAACCTTCCTGTCAACCGCCGACGGCTCCGATGACAGGAAGGTTCCCCTGCTCCACTGGTCGGACGTCACACCGGGGGTTCGGGCGGGCTGCGCGGTCGGTGGGGCGGCATAACCTGGCGGTGTGAGCGACTCCGGTAATCCCCGCCCGTCATCCGGTGGTTGGATCCGTCGCCTCTTCGCCGCTTGTCGACGGCACCCGGTCGCCCTAGCGCTGGCGATGGGTGCGTCGGTCACCGCTGTCGGCCTGGAGGCCCTGGTTCCGCTGTTGACCAAGCTCGCGGTGGACGACGCCATCGCGCACACCACCGACCGGTTGTGGTGGATCGTGGTCGCGCTGCTGGTGCTCGGCGCGTTCCGCTTCGGCGCGGCGTTCGTCCGCCGCTACAGCGCGGGGCGGTTGGCGCTGGACGTGCAGCACGACCTGCGCCGAGCGGTGTTCGCCGCGATGCAGCGGTTGGACGGGGGCAAGCAGGACGCGCTGCGCACCGGGCAGGTGGTGTCGCGGTCGATCAGCGACCTGCAGCTGGTGAACTCGCTGCTGTCGATGCTGCCGCTGGCCGCCGGGACCGCGGTGCTCGCGCTGTTCGCGATCATCGCGATGCTGTGGCTGTCGCCGCTGCTCACCGTGGTGTCGCTGGTCGTGGCGCCACTGATCGCGGTGGTCTCCGCGCGCAGCAAGAAGCGGTTGTTCCCGGCGACCTGGTCGGCGCAGCAGCGCGCCGCCGACATCGCGCAGCACGTCGAGGAGACGGTCACCGGCGTTCGGGTGGTCAAGGGCTTCGGGCAGGAGGACCGCGAGGTCGGCCGGTTGGAGACCCGGGCCCGGCGGTTGTTCGGCGAGCGGCTGCGCGCCGCCCGCATGACCTCCACCCCGGCGGCGAGCCTGGCCGCGCTGCCCTCCGCCGGGCAGGTCGGGGTGCTCGGGCTCGGCGGCTGGATGGTGCTGCAGGAGCAGGTGAGCCTGGGCACGTTCGTGGCCTTCGCCGGCTACGTGGCGATGCTGGCCGGTCCGGCCCGGATGTTGTCGAGCGTGGTGATCCAGGCGCAGCTCGCCCGCGCCGGTGTGGAGCGGATCCACGAGCTGATCGACTCGCAGCCCGAGGTGCAGGAGAAGCCGGATGCGGTGCGGCTGCCGGACGGCCCGCTGGAGGTCCGGTTCGACGGCGTGACGTTCGGCTACACCCGGGACCAACCCGTGCTCTCCGACGCCTCGCTGCTGGTGCGGCCTGGTGAGACGGTGGCGCTGGTGGGCCCGGCGGGCTCGGGCAAGTCGACGGTTTCGCTGCTGCTGCCGCGCTTCTACGACGTGCACTCGGGCAGCATCGCGATCCGGCCCGCCGAGGACGGTGCCGCCGCCCACGACATCCGCGACCTGCGGTTGGACTCGCTGCGCAGCGCCGTGGGCGTGGTGTTCGAGGAGGCGTTCCTGTTCTCCGACACCATCCGCGGCAACATCGCCTACGGCCGTCCGGACGCGTCGGAGGCCGACGTGATCGCCGCGGCCAAGGCCGCCGAGGCGCACGAGTTCATCACCTCGCTCCCCGACGGCTACGACACCGAGGTCGGCGAACGCGGCCTCACCCTCTCCGGTGGTCAGCGGCAGCGCGTCGCGCTCGCCCGGGCGCTGCTGTCGAACCCGCGGATCCTGGTGCTCGACGACGCCACGTCCGCCGTCGACCCGGCGACCGAGGCCGCGATCCACGACACCCTGAGCTCGGTGACGGCCCAGCGCACGACGCTGCTGATCGCGCACCGCCGCTCGACGCTCGCGCTGGCCGACCGGATCGCCGTGCTGGACGAGGGCCGGGTGGTCGACGTCGGCACCGAGGAGGAGCTGGCGCAGCGCTGCGAGCTGTTCCGTTCGCTGCTGGCCGGTCCCGGGGAGTCCATCGACAACCGGCGCGACGGACAGCTCACCTCGAACGGCACCGGCATCACCCCCGAGCTGTGGCCGGAGCCGGAGGAGCCGGAGCCCGTCGCCGCTGCGGTCAGCGGATCGCGCGGCATGGGGACCATGTCGATGCCGCCGACCCCGGAACTGGTCGAGGGCATCCGGAAGCTGCCACCGGCGACCGACGAGCCGGAGCTGCGCGGAGAGGACCCCAGCGCGCCCGACCCGGACTTCAAGCTGTCGCGGCTGCTGCGGCCGATCCGCTGGGGCCTGCTGCTGACCGTGCTGCTGGTCGCGGGGGACGCGCTGACCTCGATCGCGCTGCCGTCGCTGGTGCGCCAAGGCATCGACGGCGGTGTCGGCACCAGGCACGTCGACGTGCTGTGGTGGGCGACCGCGCTGGCCGCGGTGATCGTCTGCGTCGGGTGGCTGGTGGTCAAGCTGCAGACCGTCGTCACGGCCCGGACCGGCGAGACCCTGCTCTACCTGCTGCGAATGCGCAGCTTCGCGCACCTGCAGCGGCTCGGGCTGGACTTCTACGAGCGCGAGCTGGCCGGTCGGATCATGACGCGGATGACCACCGACGTCGACGCGCTGTCGACGTTCCTGCAGACCGGGCTGGCGACGTTCGTGGTGAGCGTGCTCACGCTGTTCGGCATCGCGGGCGCGCTGCTGGTCACCGACGCTTCGCTGGCCCTGGTCGCGATGGCGGTGCTGCCGGTGCTGCTGGTCGCGACGGTGATCTTCCGCAGGGTCTCGTCGATCGCCTACGCCGAGGCGCGCGAGCGGGTCAGCACGGTCAACGCCGACCTGCAGGAGAACGTCTCGGGGATGCGGGTGGCGCAGGCGCACCGGCGCGAGGGGCACGCCGCGAAGGTGTTCGCGCAGCGCAGCGACGCCTACCGCCGTTCGCGGCTGCGCGCCCAGCGCTACATCGCCACCTACTTCCCGTTCGTCGCGCTGCTGTCCGAGGTCGCCCAGGCCGCGGTGCTCGGCGTCGGTGCCGCGCGGGTCGCCTCCGGTGACCTGACCCCCGGGGTGCTGGTCGCGTTCCTGCTCTACCTCGGGCTGTTCTTCGCTCCCGTGCAGCAGCTGTCCGGCGTCTTCGACGGCTACCAGCAGGCGAAGGTCGGGTTGCGGCGCATCGGCGACCTGCTGCGCACCCCGACCTCCGTGCCCGCGCCGAGCGACCCGACGCCGGTGCCCGAGCGGCTCAGCGGTGCGGTCGAGCTGCGGTCGGTGTCGTTCCGCTACCCCGGCACCGAGCAGTACGCGCTGCGCGACGTCTCGCTGCGGGTGCGCCCCGGTGAGACCGTCGCGCTGGTCGGCGCCACCGGCGCGGGCAAGTCGACGCTGATCAAGCTGATCGCGCGGTTCTACGACGTCAGCGACGGCGCGGTGCTGATCGACGGGGTGGACGTGCGCCGCTACGACCTGGCCGCGTTCCACCGCCGCCTGGCGGTGGTGCCGCAGGAGGGGCACCTGTTCACCGGGGACGTCGCGGACAACATCGCCTACGCGCGGCCGGACGCCGCCCCCGCCGAGGTGGAGGGCGCGGCGCGGGCGGTCGGCGCGCTGCCGGGGATCGCGATGCTGACCAGCGGATTCCGCCAGCAGGTCGGCGAGCGCGGCCGAGGCCTGTCCGCCGGTCAGCGGCAGCTGGTCGCGCTGGCCCGCGCCGAGCTGGTCGACCCCGACGTCCTGCTGCTCGACGAGGCGACCGCGGCGCTGGACCCGGCCACCGAGTCGATGGTGATCGCAGCCAGTGACCAGCTCGCCGCAAAGCGCACCACGTTCGTGGTCGCGCACCGGTTGGCGACCGCCGCCCGCGCGGACCGCATCGTGGTCGTCGACGACGGCCGGATCGTCGAGCAGGGCCCGCACGCCGAGCTCCTCGCCGCGAACGGCCACTACGCGCGCCTCTGGCGAGCGGCCGACGCGACCGGCACCCGGCACGAGACCGCTGGCACGTCCAACATCGCCTGACGGCGAGGTGAGGATGGGAACCTTCCTGTCACCCCGCCCCCAGCAGCACCCGGCTGTCCGGCGAGGAAGGGAACCTTCCTGTCATCCACGCGCCCGGTGACAGGAGGAAGGGAACCTTCCTGCCACCCCGGCGGCGTGAGGAAGGGAACCTTCCTGTCATGGGCGCGGCCGGGCGGCGGGCCGCGAGCATGGGAACCTTCCTGTCACACCCGGTGCCCGGACGTGGGGATGGGAACCTTCCTGCCACGCTCCGCGACGGAGCGGGCACCGCGAGGAGTGGCCGTCGTGGCTGGTGGGGCGCACGATGCGATGCGTTCCGGGGTTCGGGAGAGTTGGCCACGGGTCGGGAACACAGCGTGTCGTTGAAACGTCATACTGGTGACGGGCGACAACCCAGATGGAGTACTAGCAAGCGACGCCAACCGCAAGTGAGGCATGCTACGTGCGGCCGTTGATCGTTCGCGTGAGCCGAACCGGGCTTAACCCCCGCAAGCTGGGCTTTCCTGATCGATTTTGTGACCGAGGTCGTCAGCCGAACGGCCGTCCTGTGTGTCAACCTCGCGAATCGGACCGCTAGCCTGGTACCCGAGTGTGTCTGTAAATCACGAGCATATGGATCGAGGCGAACGCCAGCCGTGTCCAGCAGCCCTGCGTCACAGTTCGGCCCCAATGAGTGGTTGATCGAGGAGATGTACGAGCAGTACCTCCAAGATCCCACTTCCGTAGACTCGGCGTGGCACGAATTCTTCGCCGACTACAAGCCGGGTCAGGCAGCCACCGACAACACCGCTGCTGCGGCCGCCGCTGCAGCGGCCCCGACCACCACGGCCACCGCGACGCGCGGCGCGGCCAACGGTCAGGTCACGCCAGCCGCACCCCCGGCGAGCAAGCCGACCGCCGCGCCCAAGCCGTCCCCGCAGCAGGCCGCGAAGGCCGCTCCGGTCAAGGAGCCGCAGGCCGCGGGCGAGGTCAAGACGCTGCGCGGTGCGGCGGCTGCGATCGCCAAGAACATGGACCAGTCGCTGACCGTGCCGACCGCGACGAGCGTGCGCGCGGTCCCGGCCAAGCTGCTGTTCGACAACCGCATCGTCATCAACAACCACCTGAAGCGGAACAAGGGCGGGAAGATCTCCTTCACCCACCTGATCGGCTACGCGCTGGTCCGGGCGATCAAGGACTTCCCGAACATGAACCGCCACTACGGCGAGGACGCCAAGGGCAAGCCCGCGGCCGTCACGCCGGAGCACGTCAACCTGGGCCTGGCCATCGACCTGCCGGGCAAGGACGGGTCGCGCAACCTCGTGGTCGCCTCCATCAAGGGCTGCGAGGAGATGACCTTCTACCAGTTCTGGCAGGCCTACGAGGACATCATCCGCAAGGCGCGCAGCAACTCGCTGACCGCGGACGACTTCGCGGGCACCACGATCTCGCTGACCAACCCCGGCCCGTCGGGCACCAACCACTCGGTGCCGCGGCTGACCAAGGGGCAGAGCGCGATCATCGGCGTCGGGGCGATGGACTACCCGGCCGAGTTCCAGGGCGCCAGCGAGAAGACCCTGGTCGACATGGGCATCAGCAAGATCGTGACGCTGACGTCCACCTACGACCACCGGGTCATCCAGGGCGCGGAGTCCGGTGACTTCCTGCGCAAGGTCCACCAGCTGCTGCTGGGCGAGGACGGCTTCTTCGACGACATCTTCGCGTCGCTGCGCATCCCGTACGAGCCGGTGCGCTGGACGCAGGACATCCCGGAGGGCGCGGTCGACAAGACCGCCCGGGTGCTGGAGCTGATCGACGCCTACCGCACCCGCGGTCACCTGATGGCCGACATCGACCCGCTGAACTACCGGCAGCGGCGGCACGAGGACCTCGACGTCCTGTCGCACAGCCTGACGCTGTGGGACCTGGACCGGGAGTTCGCCGTCGGCGGGTTCGCCGGCAAGGAGCACATGAAGCTCCGCGACGTGCTGGGCGTGCTGCGCGACTCCTACTGCCGCACCGTCGGCGTGGAGTACATGCACATCCTGGAGCCCGACGAGCGCGAGTGGCTGCAGCAGCGGGTCGAGAAGCCGCACACCAAGCCGGACCCGACCGAGCAGAAGTACATCCTGTCGAAGCTCAACGCGGCCGAGGCGTTCGAGACGTTCCTGCAGACCAAGTACGTCGGGCAGAAGCGGTTCTCGCTGGAGGGCGCGGAGACCGTGGTGCCGCTGCTGGACGCGGTGCTGGACACCTCCGCGGCGCACGGGCTCGACGAGGTCGTCATCGGCATGCCGCACCGCGGTCGGCTCAACGTGCTGGCCAACATCGTCGGCAAGCCGATCTCGCAGATCTTCCGGGAGTTCGAGGGCAACCTGGACCCGGGCCAGGCGCACGGCTCCGGTGACGTGAAGTACCACCTCGGCGCCGAGGGCAAGTACTTCCGGATGTTCGGCGACGGCGAGACCAAGGTGTCGCTGACCTCCAACCCGTCGCACCTGGAGGCCGTGGACCCGGTGCTGGAGGGCATCGTCCGCGCCAAGCAGGACATCCTGGACAAGGGCCAGGAGGGCTTCACCGTCCTGCCGGTGCTGCTGCACGGCGACGCCGCCTTCGCCGGTCAGGGCGTGGTGGCCGAGACGCTGAACCTGTCGCTGCTGCGGGGCTACCGCACCGGCGGCACGGTGCACGTGATCGTCAACAACCAGGTCGGCTACACCACCGCGCCGGAGCACTCGCGCTCCAGCAAGTACTGCACCGACGTGGCGAAGATGATCGGCGCCCCGGTGTTCCACGTCAACGGCGACGACCCTGAGGCCTGCGTGTGGGTCGCGAAGCTGGCCGTGGAGTACCGCCAGGCGTTCGGCAAGGACGTCGTGATCGACATGGTCTGCTACCGGCGCCGCGGTCACAACGAGGGCGACGACCCGTCGATGACCCAGCCGAAGATGTACGACGCGATCGACAAGATGCGCAGCGTCCGCAAGGTCTACACCGAGTCCCTGATCGGCCGCGGTGACATGACCGTCGAGGAGGCCGAGAAGGCGCTGAAGGACTACGCGGCGCAGCTGGAGCACGTGTTCAACGAGGTCCGCGAGCTGGAGAAGCACCCGCCGGCGCCGAGCCCGTCGGTGGAGTCCGAGCAGCAGGTGCCGCGCGGCCTGGCGACCGCGATCTCCCGGGAGACCGTGGAGCGCATCGCCGAGGCGCAGATCAACCTGCCCGAGGGCTTCACCCCGCACCCGCGGGTCAAGCCGGTGCTGGAGCGCCGCGCCAAGATGGGCCGCGAGGGCGGCATCGACTGGGCGTTCGGCGAGCTGCTGGCGTTCGGCTCGCTGGTGATGGAGGGCCGCCCGGTCCGCCTGACCGGTCAGGACAGCCGCCGCGGCACCTTCGGCCAGCGGCACTCGGTGCTGATCGACCGCAAGAACAACACCGAGTACACCCCGCTGCAGAACCTGTCGGAGGACCAGGCGAAGTACCTGGTGTACGACTCGGCGCTGTCGGAGTTCGCGGCGCTGGGCTTCGAGTACGGCTACTCGGTGGCCAACCCGGACGCCCTGGTGCTGTGGGAGGCGCAGTTCGGCGACTTCTTCAACGGCGCGCAGTCGATCATCGACGAGTTCATCTCGTCCGGTGAGGCCAAGTGGGGCCAGCGCTCCGACGTGGTCATGCTGCTGCCGCACGGCCACGAGGGCCAGGGCCCGGACCACACCTCCGGTCGCATCGAGCGCTGGCTGCAGCTGTGCGCCGAGGGCTCGATGACGGTGGCGATGCCGTCGACCCCGGCGAACTACTTCCACCTGCTGCGGCGGCACGCGCTGGACGGCATCCACCGCCCGCTGGTGGTGTTCACGCCGAAGTCGATGCTGCGGTTGAAGGCCGCGACCAGCCCGGTCGAGGACTTCACCGAGGGCAAGTTCACCTCGGTGATCGACGACCCGACGCAGCCGGACCCGGCCAACGTCCGCAAGCTCGTGCTGTGCACCGGCAAGCTCTACTACGAGCTGGCCGCGCACCGCGACAAGGAGGGCATCACCGACACCGCGATCGTCCGGCTGGAGCAGCTGTACCCGCTGCCGCACCGCAAGCTGGGCGCGCTGCTGGAGCGGTACCCGAACGCCACCGACATCCGGTGGACCCAGGAGGAGCCGGCCAACCAGGGTGCCTGGCCGTTCCTGGGCCTGGCGCTGCCGGAGCTGTTCCCGCAGCTGGTCGGCAAGCTCAAGCGGGTCTCGCGTCGTCCGATGGCCGCCCCGGCCACCGGTCTGGCCAAGGTCCACGAGGTCGAGCAGGCCGAGGTCGTGCGCAACGCCTTCGCCTGATCTGATCCACCCTTGAAGCGGGCCGTCGGTTCCCCGGAACCGGCGGCCCGCTTTCTCGTGCCGGGGGCGACGCGGTTCCCCCGCACTGCGCCGGGATCGCGTTTCGTACTCTTCTGTTCTGGCCAACCCTGATCCCACCGGCCAGAACGTGAAACCCCCTAGGAGGAAGCGGTGTACTTCACCGACCGCGGCATCGAGGAGCTGGAAGACCGTCGCGGTGACGACTCGGTCACCCTGTCGTGGGTAGCCGATCGGATGCGCGCCTTCGTCGACCAGAACCCCGAGTTCGAGGACGCCACCGAACGGCTGGCCACGTTCCTCGCCCGCGACGACGCCGACGACGAGTAGACGGCGCCAGCCGCTGTCGGATGAGCCCTGACCTGACCACGCGAGTGGGCGGCAGGGCTCTTTCCGCATCAGCGGGGCTTCGCGGTTCCCGCCCCGCGTCCGGCCGCTGCCGAGCGCTTCGCGAGATCGATTGCACAACGCGCGCGATCGTTGCTCCCGACCGATTGTGGTTTGCAATCAGTCGAACTCGGCTCCGCGGGCCGACGCGCAGCAGGAGACCGCCTCGCATGCGCAAGCTCGTCTCGTTCACCGGGATCAGCCTCGACGGCTACTACAAGCGCACCACCGGGGAGTTTGACTTCCCGCACGTCGACCAGAAGTTCTTCAACTTCTCCAACCGGCAGGACGCCTACATCGACACGCTGGTGTTCGGGCGCGAGACCTACGAGCACATGGCCGCGCACTGGCCGAACGCGACCGAGGGCGACCCCGAGGTCATCGAGTTCATGAACAGCGTGCCCAAGATCGCGGTGTCGTCGCCCCTGGAGCGGGCCGACTGGAACAACACGACGCTGGTCCGCCGCGACGACCTCGCCGCGACGCTCGGTGAGCTGAAGCACCGGCCGGGCAAGGAGATCGCGCTGTTCGGCAGCGTGCAGCTGACCGCGAGCCTGCTCGAGCTCGGGCTGGTGGACGAGCTGCGCGTGATCGTGTTCCCGGTCCTCCTCGGCGAAGGCGTCTCGGCGTTCCCGACGCTGGGCGGCCAGGTTCAGCTCGAACTCCTGCGGACCACGACCTTCCGGTCCGGCAACGTCCTGCTGGTCTACCGGCCTGCCTGACCGGGCCCGGCTCCGGTGACAGGAAGGTTCCCATGCTCACGACCCGGGACCACCGGTCCGCGGCAGCGGTGACAGGAAGGTTCCCTTCCTCGCGTGGCCGCCGAGATGGCAGGAAGGTGCCCTTCCTCGCCGACGGCTCGGCGCCGCAGGCCCGGCGGTGACAGGAAGGTTCCCTTCCTCACGTCACAGGTGGTGGCGGGTGAGGCTGCGGCGGAGCCGGTAGAGGTTGCCGGTGGGCTCGCCCGGGCCGTGGTTGGGGCTGGTGGCCGCGCTGCGCTCGTCGGCCCACTCCTCGTAGATCAGCACCCGGCTGCCGTCGGTGCTGATGTGGAAGTGCGCCGCCCGCAGGCCCGGCAGGAGGTCCGGCGGGGTTCCGAGCCGGGCCCGCGCCTCGGTCACCAGCCGCTCCGCGTGCTCGAACCCGTCGGTGTCCCGGGCGAACACCGCGATGATCTCGCCCTCCGGCCGGTCCGTGGCGGCGGTGCTGGCGCGCAGGCGGTACCTGACCAGTCCCGGCCGTTCGATGCCCGGGACCGCCTCGTCGATGCCGCGCACCAGGGTCGGCCGGTAGGTGCGCACGAACTCGCGGTGCGCTTCGTCGTCGGTCCACTGCGCGTAGTTCAGGACCGCCTCGCCGTCCAGGCTCACGAAGCAGTTCAGCGACAGGAAGGCGTCCGGCCGGGGCGCGACCTTCCACTCCTCGATCGTCGCGTCCACCGCGGCGCGCTGCCGCTCCGGCGTGCCCACCAGCCACGGGCTCACCAGGATCGTGCCGACGTCGGTTCGGGTGATGTCCGGCAACACGATGTGATCAGGGTTCATCGGGGGCTCCACGTGGTCGGCGACTGGTCGCGCCATCAGCTTCGAACCTCGACCTAGGTGGAGGTCAAGTCCGGCGGCGCCCGCTCAGCGCGCAGCGGCCAGGCCGGTGGGGTCTGTGTTGGCCCCGCACAGCACCACGCAGACCTTCTCGTCACCGCTGGGGCGATATCCGCGGTTGCGCGCGGTGCTCGTGAGCCCGGCCAGGGCCGTGGCGGCTCCGTGCTCAACGACGATGCGGTAGTGATCCCACAGCGCTTGGCGGGCGCGGATGATCTCGCTGTCCTCGACGAGCGCGGAACGCGCGTTGCTCTGCTGAGCGGCGTGCAGCGCCATTTCCGAGGTTCGCCGGGCGCCCAGGGCATCCGCGGCGATCGAGTCCACGGGGACGTCGACCGGGCAGCCTGCCTCCAGCGCGGCGTTCAGCGCCCGGCAGTTCTCCGGCTCGATCGCCACGGCCCGGATGCCGTGCTGCTGGGCGGCGGTGGCCACCCCGGCGAACAGACCACCGCCGCCCACCGCGACCACCGCGGTGTCCAGGTCCGGGAGCTGCCGGTGGATCTCCTCCAGCAACGTCCCCGCGCCCGCGGCGATCAGCGGGTGGTCGTAGGCGTGCGAGGCGAGGGCACCGGTCTCGGCGGCGAACTCCCGGCAAGCGGCGAGCGCTTCGGCGTAGTCCGCTCCGACCAGGCGCACATCTGCGCCGAACGAGCGCAGCTTCGCCACTTTCACCGCGGGCGCGTTCTCCGGGAGGAAGACCGTGGCCGTGATGCCCTGCTGCCGGGCGGCCCAGGAGCACGCCAGCCCGGCGTTCCCGCCGGAGGCGATCGTCACCCCGGCCTCGGGGAGGGCGTCGGCGTCGCGGTGCGCCTGGATGAAGTTCTGGGCACCGCGGGCCTTGAAGGAACCGGTGTGCTGCATGTGCTCCAGCGCCAGCCACAGCTCGCCGGGCCGCGCGGGCCAGTCGACCGCGGCGACGACGACGCGTCGGACGCGCCCGGCGATCCGCTCGGTGGCAGCTTCGACGTCGCCGTAGCTCAGGTGCCGCACCGGGGACCTCCCCTGCCGGAGGCGGTCATGACCAGGCGATGAGCTGACCGGTCGTGGTCAGGCCGAGGAAGAACGCGAAAGCCACGCGTCGCCCACCGGCGTTCGGCTCGACCGCGTGGAAGTGCGCCGGGTTGAACAGCAGGCCGTCGCCGATCTCCGGGCGCAGGCTCACGCGCTGGCAGTGCGCGACGGTCTCCGGTCCGTACCCGTACGCGTCGCGGTGCTCCTCGTCGGCCGGTTCCCAGCGGTGCCGCCACACCGTGGTCGCCCCGCCCTCCTCCGGGACCGCCACCCACGCGTTGAACGCGAGCTGGGCAACGATCTCCTGGTCGAACAGGCCGGTCGGGAACTCGCGGTTCAGGTCGTCGTAGTGGATCAGCGCACCGGTGTTGATCTCCCGGACGGTGCCGCCGAACACCGCCCGGCCACCGATCGCGGCCGGGGACACCGCAGCTCCCCAGACCTCGCCGAGCCGGGCGAGCGAGATCGCGATCGGGTCCGGGCGCACCCCCGCCCGGTGCCAGAGCGCTCGGGCGGCCTCCGCGTCGTGCCAGTACCGCTGGGCGTCCAGCGCACCGGCGTCGTCGCGGTAGTCGTTGAGCGCCGGGCCGAACCGGACGATCGGGGTGGCCACCCGGTCGGGGTCGTACTCGCCGGTGGGGAGCCGGTCCAGCACCCGGAGCGCCGTTCGACAGGTCTGGGCGTCGAGGAACCCGGGAACGCGGACGGCGGCGAGCGTGCCTGCGGCGAGGTTCGCCAGATGCCGATCGGTGAGGACCGCGGTGTTCACGACGGTGAACAGCGGGTCGAGCGCAGTGGTGCGGGTCATGTCGCCTCCGTGCGCAATCGCTTGCTGCCGCTGCGACAGCGGTACCCGCCCGCCGGGCGCACGACGCCCGAACGAATCGCCGAACGGCGCCGGTGACAGGAAGGTTCCCTTCCTCGCACCACCCCGCCGTCGCGGTGACAGGAAGGTTCCCTTCCTCGCACCACCCCGCCACCCCGGTGGCAGAAAGGTTCCCTTCCGCACCCCGTCCGGGTGGTTGTGCAGCGCTGCTAACCAGCCAGTGCAGAAAGTCGAGATGGACGGCCCGCCGGGGCCGGGCCAGACTCCGAGCTGATGCAGCCATCGAGAGCGGAGGAACCGTGCGCGCACTGGTGAAGACCTCGCCCGCGCCCGGCTTGGAGCTGGCGGACGTCCCGGACCCGACCCCGGGTCCCAACGACGTCGTGGTGCGCGTGCTGCGCACCGGGATCTGCGGAACGGACCTGCACATCGCGTCGTGGGACGAGTGGGCCGCGCGCACCGTGCCGACGCCGCTGGTGGTCGGGCACGAGTTCGCCGGGGAGGTGGTGGCCACCGGCAGCGCCGTCACCCGGGCCGCCGTCGGCGACTTCGTCAGCGGCGAGGGCCACCTGGTGTGCGGGAAGTGCCGCAACTGCCTGGCCGGGCGGCGGCACCTGTGCGCGAACACCAAGGGGCTCGGCGTGCACCACAACGGGGCGTTCGCCGAGTTCGCGGTGCTGCCCGAGCAGAACGTGTGGGTGCACCGCAGCGAGATCGACCCCGACGTGGCGGCGATCTTCGACCCGTTCGGCAACGCGGTGCACACCGCGCTCAGCTTCCCGGTGGTCGGCGAGGACGTGCTGATCACCGGTGCCGGGCCGATCGGGCTGATGGCCGCGAGCGTGGCCAAGCACGCGGGCGCCCGGCACGTGGTCATCACCGACGTCAGCGAGCACCGGCTGGAGCTGGCCCGGCGGATCGGCGTGGACCTGGCGGTGGACGTGTCCACCACGCGGCTCGCCGACGCGCAGCAGCAGCTGGACATGAGCGAGGGCTTCGACGTCGCGATGGAGGTGTCCGGCCAGCCCGACGCGCTGCGGGAGACCGTGGCGAACATGGCGCACGGCGGCCGGATCGCGATGCTCGGGCTGCCCGCCGCCGAGTTTCCGGTGGACTGGAGCGCGGTGGTGCTGAAGATGCTCACCGTCAAGGGCATCTACGGCCGCGAGATGTTCGAGACCTGGTACTCGATGTCGGTGCTGCTGGAGTCCGGGCTGGACCTGAGCCCGGTGATCACGCACCGCTTCCCGTACACCGAGCACGCCGAGGCGTTCGAGACGGCCCGCAGCGGGCGCTGCGGCAAGATCATCCTGGACTGGACAGCGAAAGGTTCCGCCTGATGTACACGATCGCCGAGGGGCTGCGCGCCGAGCTGGACGAGATCCGCGCCGCGGGCCTGTACAAGGACGAGCGGGTGCTGGAGTCGCCGCAGAAGGCCCGGGTGGGGGTCGCCGACGCGGAGGTGCTGAACTTCTGCGCGAACAACTACCTGGGGCTGGCCGACCACCCGGCGCTGCTGGCGGCCGCGGAGCAGGCGCTGTCGAAGTGGGGCTTCGGGATGGCCTCGGTGCGGTTCATCTGCGGCACGCAAGCCCCGCACAAGGAGCTGGAGCAGCGGCTGTCGCAGTTCCTGGGCACCGACGACACGATCCTGTACAGCTCGTGCTTCGACGCCAACGGCGGGCTGTTCGAGACGCTGCTGGACGAGCGGGACGCGGTGATCTCCGACGAGCTCAACCACGCGAGCATCATCGACGGGATCCGGCTGTGCAAGGCCCGCCGCGGCCGCTACCGCAACCGGGACATGGCCGACCTGGAGCGGCTGCTGGAGGAGCACGCCGACGCGCGGCGCAAGCTGATCGTCACCGACGGCGTGTTCTCGATGGACGGCTACCTGGCGCCGCTGGACGAGATCTGCGCGCTCGCCGAGAAGCACCAGGCGCTGGTCGTGGTGGACGACTCGCACGCGGTCGGCTTCACCGGTCCGACCGGCGCGGGCACACCCGAGCTGTTCGGGGTGACCGACAAGGTGGACGTGGTGACCGGCACGCTGGGCAAGGCGCTCGGCGGTGCCAGCGGCGGCTACGTGTCCGGGCGGGCGGAGATCGTGGAGCTGCTGCGGCAGCGGTCGCGCCCGTACCTGTTCTCGAACTCGCTGGCCCCGTCGATCGTGGCGGCGTCGCTGGCCGCGCTGGACCTGGTGGCCTCGCAGCCGGAGCTGCGGCAGCAGCTGCAGGACAACAGCGCCCTGTTCCGGCGGCGGATGACCGAGGAGGGCTTCGACCTGCTGCCCGGCGAGCACCCGATCATCCCGGTGATGATCGGCGACGCGGCCGAGGCGGCCCGGATGGCGGACCTGCTGCTGGACGAGGGCGTGTACGTGATCGGGTTCTCCTACCCGGTGGTGCCCAAGGGCAAGGCGCGCATCCGCACCCAGATGTCGGCGGCGCACACCCCCGCTGACGTGGAGCGGGCGGTGGCGGCGTTCGTCGCGGCCCGCGACCGGATGGTTAGCATCGACGGGTGATAGACCCGCGGCGGCTGCTGATCCTCCGCGCGCTCGCCGACCACGGCACGGTGCGCGCGGCGGCGGAGGCGCTCTACCTGACGCCGTCGGCGGTGTCGCAGCAGCTCACCGCGCTGGAGAACGAGGTCGGGCAGCCGCTGCTGGTGCGCCAGGGGCGGCGGGTCCGGCTGACCGCCGCCGGTGAGCTGCTGGTGGAGCACGCCAAGGCGGTGCTGGCCGAGCTGGAGCGGGCCGAGGCCAGCCTCGCGGCGTGCGCGGCGGGGACCGTGGGCACCGTGGAGGTGGCGTCGTTCGCCTCGGCCATCACGCAGGTGGTGGCCCCGGCGATCGTGTCGCTGCGCCGCCGCGCCCCGGACGTGCGGGTGCTGGTGCGCGACGCCGAGGCGCACAACAGCCTGATGATGCTGCTGGCCGGGGAGATCGACATCGCGATCTCGATGGAGTACACCTCCACGCTGCAGGCCGACGCGCGGCGGGTGACCCGCTTCCCGCTCTACGCCGAGCCGTTCGACGTCGTGCTCCCCCGCGATCACGCGCTCGCGGACGCGCCGGAGGTGGCGTTGGGCGAGCTGCGGGACGCGGAGTGGATAGCGCCGCTGCCGGGCAACCCGTGCCGCGCGGTGGCCCAGGTGTGCTGCGAGAACGCGGGTTTCGTGCCGACCATCACGCACACCTCCGACGACTTCCGCGCGGTCGAGGCGCTGGTGGCGGCGGGCACCGGGGTGGCTCTGGTGCCGCGCACCGCGATCTCCGGCGACCTCGGCGCGGTGTCGCGGCCGGTCGCGGGCAAGGCGCCCACCCGCCGCGTCTTCGCTGCCGTCCAGTGCGGGCGGGACGAGCACCCGCTGGTGCGCGTGGTGCTGGACGCGCTGCTGGAGCACCCCGGACCGGGGTGAGTCAGCCGAGCAGCTCGTCGAACCTGCCCAGCGGGTCGTCCCTGGTCGGCAGGGCCGCCACGAACGGCAGCAGCTCGCGCTTCGCGACCTCGTGGATCCGGCGCAGCTCGGCGACCGGTTCGGGGTGGTCGTCCACCCGCAGGTCCAGGTAGGGGTGCGGGGCGCCGTTGTTGACGTGCAGCGCGGCGCTCTGCTTCCCGCGCCGGTCGCCACCGGCCCGCTGACCGGCTTCGAGCGAGGCCAGCAGCCGTTCGTGCAGCGGTTCGCCCGCGGTCGCCTCGAACTGCTCGGCCATGACGTCCACCGTTCGCGCGTCGACGAGCATGTTGCCCGCGACGACGTAACCGCGCCCGACCCGGTGACCCCGCCACGGGTGGGTTTCCGGACCGGTGTGCGCGGCGGCGCGCCCGCGCCGGTCCACGACGATCACCTGGCGGGCGTCCGCCCCGGGATCCGCGGTGAGGAGCTCGCGGAGCGTCTCGTCGGCCGAGCGCGTCCGGAGCAGTTCCAGGCCGTCGATGCCGAGCAGCGGGTTGATCAGCGCTTGGGTCGCGATGGCACCGGCATCCGCGCGCACGTGCACGGCCAGCGATCCGATCGCGGGCATCCGGGTGCTGATCGCGACACCGGCGCCGTCGGCGTCGCACGCGGCGATCGAGAACGTGCCCGCGTACGGGCCTGTCACCGGCGGTGCTGCCCGTGGGGCACGGCCCGCACGAGCGTCACCTGCGCGGTGCCGCCGTTCGGGACGGTGTAGGTCCGCATCTCGCCCTGCTTGGCCCCGGACAGCGCCGCCCCGAGCGGTGATTCCGGCGAGTAGACGTCGAGGTCGTCGTCGGCGCCGCCGCGCGCACCGAGCAGGAACGTCTCGGTCTCGCCGTCGTCGAAGCGGACGGTGAGGACCATGCCGGGTTCGGCGATCCCGTCGTCCGGCGGGGTTTCGCCGACCACCGCGTCGCGCAGCAGCTCCTGGATCTCGCGGATGCGGGCGCGCCGCTGCCCGTCCTCGTCGCCCTCTCCCCCGGCGCGGCGGGCGAGCAGCTCGTCGAGCTCCGCGCGCAACCGGTCGTGGGCCTCCTGGGTCAGCCAGCGGGGTTGAGCAGTGGTCATCGGTTTCCTCGTGTTTCGATCGTTCGGTCGCAGGTCCTGCACGCGCTCGACTTCGCGTTTCGGGGGAATGGCGGGAATCCGCCGCTGCGGGATGCGCGGTCGGTGGCCGCGGGGCCGGGCGGGCGCTCAGCGGGAGGCGGTCTTCGCGTTCCGCGAGCTGCAGCGCATCGGCCGGGAGGTGCCGGACGGCCCTCTTCCGGGTACGAGCCGGTCACGACGAGCATGTGCGGTATCGCCGACCACGACCAGCCCTCCCGTGCCTCGACTCCGGCGTTCCAGACCGAGGATGGCCGAGGCGCGAGGTGCGCCCATTGTCGCGGCCGAACAAAAACCTGATCGAATTTGTCCGTTCCACCCAGCTGCCACCGCGCCGGATTGTGCTTTCGCGCGCGCGAGCGCCTCAGAGCGCGAGGACCAGCGTTGCGACGGCGAAGGCCAGGAACAGCCCGGGACCGACGATCGTGAGGTACTCGCCGACGCGCACGTGGGCGATGACGGCACCGATGAAGAACAGCACGAGCCCGACCGCCGCGGCCACCCCGATGAGCGGGACGCCCAGCAGCCCGAGCAGGAGCCCCAGCGCCCCGGCGGCTTTGAGCGAGCCGAGCACCGGCAGCCACGACTCGGGGACCTGCACCGCCGCCGAGTTGGCGAGCACGAACTTCGCCTTGGCCAGGTCCGCGACCGCGATTCCGGCGTTGAGCAGGATCGTGGTGGACGTGACGAGCACGTGAGCGGTGAGCACGGGACCCCCTCCTCCTTGACGTCAACCAGCCTTGCCCCGCTCCCACCTTGTGTCCAATATCTGCATCTATAACCTGACGGCATGGATGTCGACACGCGGCTGCTGCGCTACTTCGCGGCGGTGGCGGAGGCGGGCAGCCTGACCCGCGCCGCGGAGCTCCTGTACGTCTCGCAGCCCGCGTTGACCAAGCAGATCAAGCAGCTGGAGGCGCTGCTCGGCGTCCAGCTGTTCACGCGCTCCCGCACCGGCATGGCGCTCACCGAACCTGGGCGCGCGCTGGCCGCTCGGGTGCCCGGACTGCTGGCCGAGTGGGACGAAGCGCTGCGCGAAACCCGGAGCACGGCCAGCAGAGCCGCGCGCGTGCTGCGCGTCGGGTTCCTCGCCAGCGCCGCCAACGAGGCGACGCAGGAGATCGTCGCAGCCTTCGGGCGGCTGCGCCCCGGCTGGCGGGTCGACATGCGGCAGGCGTCCTGGTCGAACCCGACCGCCGGACTCGCCGACGGCGACGTCGACGTGGGCCTGCTGCGGCTGCCGTTCCCCGGCCAGGAGGCGCTGCGGGTCGCGGTCCTGCTCACCGAACCCCGCTGGGTGGCGCTGCCCTCGACGCACCCGCTCGCCTCGCGCGAGGTGATCGCGTTCGACGACCTGCGGGACGAGCCGTTCGTGGCCGCCCCCGAGGAAACCGGCTGGTGGCGGGACCACTGGCTGGCCGTCGAGGAGCGCGGCGGCCACCCGGTCCGCATCGGCGCGGTCACCGACCAGCCGGACGCCTGGCTCAGCGCGATCGCCAACGGCTACGGCGTGGCGCTCGCCCCGGAGTCCTCCGCCCGCTTCTACGCGCGCCCCGGCGTCACCTACCGTCCGGTCACCGGCGTCGGCCCGAGCCAGGTCGGCGTCGCCTGGGCACCGGCCGACGACACCAACCCGGTCGTCCAGGACTTCGTCCGCTGCTGCCTCGACCACACCCCCGGAGCGGCCTGAGCCGGTGACGTGTGGAAGGGAACCTTCCTACCACCAGCCCCCTGCGCCACGCACCCGAACCGAGTTGGGCCGCCCGCCACCTCGAAGCAAGGGAACCTTCCTGTCACCGGCACCGCGACGTGACCATGGGAACCTTCCTGCCACCCGCGCTTCGGTCAGGCGAGCAGCAGGGTTCGGCCTGGGGTGGTGCGGGCTTCGACTGCGGCGTGGGCGTCGGCCGCGCGCTCCAGCGGGAAGGTCTGGCCGATGGTCGGGGTGATTCGTCCGGCCGCGGCGGCCGCCAGGATCCGTTCGGTCAGCGGTCGCTTCTGCTCCGGCGTCGGTTGCGCGTCGAGCCCGATCACGGTCAGCTCGCGCCGCTGCGCGTCCGCTCGGTCGTGCTCGGCGAACCCGCCGCTGGCCGCGCCGAAGGTGAAGATCCGGGCGCGGTCGTCGACGATGTCGAAAGCGGCGCTGCCGACCGGCCCGCCCACGCCGTCGAGGACGACGTCGAACCCACCGGTCAGCTCGTGCGCTCGCCCGGCCCAGCCCGGGTCGGTGGGGTCCAGCGCGTCCGCGCCGAAGGACCGCACCAGGTCCAGCTTCGCCGCACCCCGCGCGAGGCCGACGACGCGGGCCCCGGCGGCCCGCGCGAGCTGCACCAGCAGCGATCCCGCTCCCCCGGCAGCGCTGGTGATCAGCACCTGTTCGCCAGGCCGGATCCGAGCGGTTTCGGCCAGCCACAGCGCGGTGGTGCCGTCGTGCAGCAGCGACGCCGCTTCCGGCAGGCCCAACCCGTCCGGCACCACGACGAGCGCCTCAGCATCGACGACGACCAGTTCGGCGCAGGTCCCGCCCGAGGTGTGCGCGGCGGCGACCCGCCTCCCCCTCCAGGACGGGTCGACGTCCGCACCGACGGCGACGACCTCACCCGCCACCCCGTCCCCCGGCACGTAAGGCGGCGCGGTCCCGAAGAACTCCGCACCCCAGCCCTGGCGCAGCTGGGTGTCCAGGAACAGGACGTCCACCGCCGACGTCCGGACCAGCACCTGGCCAGGCCCCGGCGAGGGGTCGGCGGTCTCGACCACCGACAGCACCTCCGGTCCGCCGAACTCCGTCACTTCGACCGCGCGCATCGCGAATCCTCCTCAGCAGGTTGGGAATCACCCTCCGATCTCGACTTAACTCGAAGTCAAGCACCGGCGCGGAACCGGATCGCCATGCGTTGCGCGTACCAGCGGGTGAACGCCGCGGGCACGGCGAATCCGGCGATCTTGATCGCCAGCACCCAGCCGGTCGCGGTCGGCGCGTCGTGCAGGAGGACCGCGAGAGCGACAGCGGCGAGCGCGAACGCCGCCGCCCACACCGCGGTCAGCACCACGTTCGCGCGGTGGAACTCCGGCCGGTCCCACACCTGCGACGGAGCGCGCCGCCGCGCGATGGCCAGCGTGAACGGGTGGCCGACCAGGAGCGATCCGCCTGCGGTCAGCGCCAGCCAGGCGTCGACCAGGACCGGGCCGCAGCGCACCGCCGGATTCCCCGCGAATACCGGGGAGAACCCGGCGGCCAACGCGAAGAACACCACCGCGCTGGCCGGGATCACCAACTCGCCCCAAGCCCGCCCCGCGCGGCGCTCCACGAACAGCACAGCAGCGGCGATCAGCAGGCCGACGAGCGCCCCGCAGTGCCAGGCGGAGCTCGTCGCGACCAAGGCGTAGCCGATCCAGGGCAGGAATCCGATCATCGCGCGCTCCTCGCAACCGGGGCGGGAGCGCCGAACTGCTCGCGGAGCACGTCGGCCAGCGCGCCGTCGCCGAACCAGCAGGCCGTCGCGTCCGGCCGGAGCAGCAGCGAAGGATAGTCCACTTCGGACTTCGCGCGGACCACGTCGACGCGGTCGGCCCAGCCCTCGGGGACTTCCAGCGAGCCGGTCAGGTCCAGCAGGAGCCCGCGGCCGGAGCGCAGCAGTTCGGCCAGCCGCACCGGGCCCTCGTCGGTGACCAGGTCGAGGTCGGGCACCCTCCCCGCGGCGTCCAGGCCGGACATCATGCCCGCGAGGTGGCGGTTGGTGTCGGGCAGTCTCATCAGGTCGGTGAAGATCTCGCGCAGCGCCACCACGTCCTCGCTCGCACGCACGTCGGCCAGCACCCGCTGCGCCGAGGTGTGGTGCAGCACGCGGGCAGCCGCCGGGTGCCGCTCGGCGTGGTAGCTGTCGAGCAATCCCTCGGGCGCCCAACCGGCCACGGTCGCGGCGAGCTTCCACCCGAGGTTGATCGCGTCCTGCATGCCCAGGTTCAGGCCCTGCCCGCCGAGCGGCGGATGGATGTGCGCGGCATCGCCCGCGAACAGCACGCGCCCGGACCGGTACTGCTCCACCTGCCGGGTCGCGTCGCTGAACCGCGAGGACGTCAGCACTTCCGCGAGCCGGGTGGGCGGGTCGTAGATCGCGGTCAGCGCGCGCTGCACGCCTTCCGGGCTCGGATCGGCCTCTTCCGCGCTGCCGCAGGTGAACCGGTACCGGTCACCGCCGAGCGGCACGAGCACCCCCCAGAAGCCACCGCCCTCCCGAGTCATGCTGCTGAAGTGCCCGATGGTGGAGGGCACCGAATCCGATGCGGCGGAAAGCCGGATCTCCGCCAGCACCGCCCGATAGCTGCCGGGGCGCCCGGGGAAGGGAACGCCGAGCAGCTTCCGCACGGTGCTGTGCGCGCCGTCGCAGGCGACGACGTACTGAGCTCTCAACGTTGCGCTGCCAGCGATCACCGTCACCCCGGTCTCGTCGGGCTCGATCCCGGTCACCGGGTGGCCGCGCAACACCTGCGCGCCTTTCGCCACCGCCGCGTCCTCCAGCACCTCTTCGAACTCCCACTGCGGGATCGGGATCGGATGCGGGGTTCTGGTGCGCCAGGGCGTGCAGTCCAGCGGGACCGGCAAGGTCGCGAAGTGGCCGCCGACCTCGGCCCGCGGCAGGGCCCTCGCCAGCACGGCGTCCAGCAGGCCCCGGGCGTCCAGCAGTTCGGCCGTGCGGGGTTGCACGGTTCCACCTTTGGTCTGCTCGATGCGTTTGGACCGCTCCTCCACGACCGCGGTCCGCACCCCGGCCAGGGCCAGCTCGTGCGCGAGCGCCAATCCGGTCGGGCCCGCTCCGACGACCAGGACGTCCATGAAGTCCTCCTCAGTGCAAAAGTAGACTGAGTGCAATATAGGCCTGAGTGCAAGAGCGGTCTAGACTGCGGGGGTGGACCAGCACCTCGGGCTCCGCGAGCGGAAGAAGCAGCGCACTCGCGAGACCATCTCGAACACGGCGATCGCGCTGTTCATCGAGCACGGCTTCGACCCGGTGTCGATCACGCAGGTCGCGGACGCCGCCGAGGTCTCGCGCCGCACCCTGTTCAGCTACTTCCCCGCCAAGGAAGACCTCGTGGTGCACCGCTTCGCCGACCACGAGGACGAGAGCGCCCGCGTGGTGCGCGCCCGCCCTGCCGACCAAACCCCGCTGGACGCGCTGCGCGCGAACTTCCTGGACGGGCTGCGCCGCCACGACCCGATCACGGGGATCAGCGACAACCCCGAGGTCATCGCGATCTACGAGCTGATCCTGGACACGCCCGCGCTCTACGCACGGATCGTCAGGTTCTTCGAGAACAGCGAACGCATGCTGGTGGCCGCCCTGCGCGAGACCGACGACCTGCCCGAGCTGACCGCCCGGCTCATCGCGGCCCAGATCAGCGCCGTGCAGCGAACCCTCGCGCTGGACAACTTCCGCCGCGCGGTCGCAGGCACGACCGCGGCCGACGCCTACCCGGACGCGCTCGCCGCCGCCGAACTCGGCTTCAACCAGCTGCGCGACGGCCTGGGCTGACGCTCGTGAGCGGCGATGGTCGTTCTTAGCTCCATCGCCGCTCACGAGTTCTGATCCCACGTCCGAGTCAGCACAGTTGTCCACAGTGGGCACGGTTGTCCACAGATTCCCCCGAACCCCTGGCACCAACGGCATTTCGCCTGAACCTTGGGGTCATGTCGAAGAATCCGAAGTGGTCCGTCCAGAGCATCAGCACGCACGAGGACCGCGAGAGGTGGCGGAAGCTCATCGATGCGCAGTCCGGAGTGGTGAGCACCTCCCAACTCGCCGATCTCGGCGTGTCCCGAAGTGCGCTCCGGGCCCAACTAGCCGCTCAGCGGTGGCAACGCGTCCTACCCGCCGTGTACGCAGTCTTCACCGGCCCGCTGCCGAGGTCGGCCTTGATCTCGGCCGCGCTGCTGTACGGCGGGCCGTGGGCGGTGCTCAGCCACCGCACCGCAGCTGAGGAGTGGGGAATGCTCCCGATCGGTGCGGATCCCCCGGTGCACATCACGGTGCCGTACGGCTGTTCTGCGGTCTCGCAGCCGCCGATCGTCCAGGTCCACCGCTCGCGCGCGTACAAGTACCTGGTCGCACCGTCGGACCCGCCCCGCACGAATCGCGAGGACACCGTCATCGACGTGGCAGCGGGCGAGGCATCGCCGGAGCAAGCGCGCAACACGTTCATCCAGCTCGTCGGCTCGAACCGGATCCCGATCTCGCGAGTGCACGACCAGCTCGAGCGCAGACCGCCGTTCCGCCACGGAAAGGTGTTGAAGAACGCGTTGGACATGATGCTCGGAGGCGCGGTCTCAGCGCTGGAGGCCGAGTACCTGCTCCAGGTCGAGCGTGCGCACTGCCTGCCCACCGGGCTGCGCCAGGTGCCGTTCGACGTCGACGGGATCGTGCTCTGGGAGGACGTGGCGTACGACTCGGCGGGAGCGCGGCTCACCGTTCGCCTCGACGGCCGCGAGTTCCACGCCACGAACCGGATCGCCTTCCGGGACCGGCGTCGGGACAACGCCGCCGAGCTGGCGGGTCGCGCGCGGCTGGTCTACGGCTGGCAGGAGGTCCACGGCGCCCCGTGCGATGTCGCGGCAGAGGTGGCCGAGGTCCTCCGGCGCGAAGGCTGGCGCGGCAGAGCCGAATCCTGCCCCCGCTGCGGGTAACCGCCCTCGTGAGCGGCGATGGCCGTGCTTACCGCCATCGCCGCTCACGAGTTCTGATCAGCGGATTCGCTCGCCCTTCCGCCAGACGGCCCGGGTGAGCGGGACTCCCGGGCGGTAGGCGAGCCAGGTGGTGCTCGGCGCTTCCAGGACGTGGACGTCCGCGCGGGCTCCTTCGCGGAGGACGCCGACCGCGCCTTCGCCGGAGTCGCGGCGCAGGGCCTTGGCTCCGCCCAGGGTGGCCGCGCGGACCGCTTCCTCGACGGTCATCCGCATCTGCAGGACCGCCGTGGTCACGCAGAAGGCCATGGACGAGGTGTAGGACGAGCCGGGGTTGCAGTTGGCGGCCAGGGCGACCGTCGCACCCGCGTCGAGCAGCGCCCGGGCGTCCGGGAGCGGTTGGCGGGTCGAGAGATCGCAGGCGGGCAGGAGGGTCGCGACCGTGTCCGAGCCCGCCAGCGCGTCCACATCGGACTCGTCCAGGTAGGTGCAGTGGTCCACGCTGGCCGCGCCGAGCTCGACGGCCAGCTGCACGCCGGGCCCCTGCTGGAGCTGGTTGCCGTGCACCCGCAGGCCGAGGCCGCGCGCCTTCGCCGCCTCCAGGACACGCCGGGACTGGTCGGCGTCGAACGCGCCGTGCTCGCAGAAGACGTCGCACCAGCCCACGTGCGGGGCCACCGCGTCGAGCATCTCCCCGCACACCAGGTCCACGTAGCTGTCCGCGTCCTCGCCCGGCGGCACCAGGTGCGCGCCGAGGAAGGTGACCTCGTCGGCCGCGGCGGCGACCTTCGCCGAGCGCAGCTCGTCGGCGACCGTCAGGCCGTAGCCGGTCTTGGTCTCCATGCAGGTGGTGCCCTGGGCGGCGGCTTCGTCGAGGTGGGCGCGCAGGTTCGCGGCCAGCTCCTCGTCGGTGGCCGCGCGGGTGGCGCCGACGGTGACCGCGATCCCGCCCGCCTGGTAGGGCTTTCCGGCCATGCGGGCGGCGAACTCGGCCGTGCGGTCCCCGGCGAACACCAGGTGGCTGTGGCTGTCGACCCAGCCGGGCAGGACCGCGCGGCCTTCGACGTCGACCCGCTCGTCGGCGGCCGGGGCGTCCGATGCGGACCCGACCCAGGCGATCCGGTCGCCGTCCAGGACCAGGGCGGCGTCGGTGAGCGTGCCCAGCGCGTCGTCGTTGGTGGTCAGCTCGCCGATCCCGGTAATAACAGTGGTTGCCATCGCTTGCTGGTCCTTGCTCCTAGTACGTTCGGTTCATCGGGGTTTGCGCAGGTCGGCGATCGCGTCGCGGAGCTCCCGCGCGGCGTCGACCGCGCGGTGCGCCCGGTCGCGCACGATCCGCTCGCCGTCCACGACCACCTCCCGCACGTCGCCTGCGCGCGCGACGGCCGGGACGGCATCGGGGGCGGCCCCGGCCAGGCGGGGCGAGCCGAGGTCGACCGCGACGAAGTCGGCGCGGGCCCCGACCTCCAGCCGCCCGGCGTCGGTCCAGCCGAGGGACCGGTGACCGGCTTCGGCCGCCACGTCGAGCAGTTCCCCGGCGGTGAAGTGGCCGCGGGTCTCGGTGGCCAGCCGCTGGTAGGACTCGATCGCCTGGGCTTCGGCGAGCGGGTCGATCACCGAGTGCCCGTCGCTGCCGATCGACAGCGGGCTCCCGGCGACCCGCAGCTCCGGCGCGGGCCCGATGCCGTCGGCCAGGTCCGCCTCGGTCGTCGGGCACAGGCACACCCCGGTGCCGCTGCCGCCCAGCAGCGCCACGTCGCCCGCGGCCAGGTGGGTCGCGTGGACGGCGGTGACGTCCGGGCCGAGCGCGCCGCGGGAGTCCAGCAGCTGCGTCGGGGTGCAGCCGTGCGCGGCGAGGCAGGCCTCGTTCTCCGCGCGCTGCTCGGAGAGGTGGACGTGCAAGGGCTTGTGCCGCGCCCACTCGACGACTTCCGGGATCGCCTCGCCCGGCACCGCGCGGACAGAGTGCACTGCGGCACCGAGCCGAGCCCGCTCACCATCCACAGTGAACTGGTCCACTCTGGACACCCAGCCCGCCGCGTCGCCGTCGGAGAACCGCAGCTGCACGCCTTCCAGCTCGCGGCCGAAACCGCCTGCCAGATAACAGGTGTCCAGCAGCGTGATCCGGATTCCCGCGTCCCGCGCGGCCTGCACCAAAGCCTCGCCCATCGCGTTCGGGTCGGCGTAGCGGGTTCCGCCCGCGGCGTGGTGCAGGTAGTGGAACTCGCCGACGCAGGTGATCCCGGCCAGCGCCATCTCCGCGTACACGCCGCGGGCGAGGCGGTAGTAGCTGTCCGGTTCCAGCGCCGCCGCCACCTGGTACATCTGCTCGCGCCAGGTCCAGAAGGTGCCGCGGTCGCCGGTCTGCCAGCCCCGCAGCGCCCGGTGGAAGGCGTGCGAGTGCGCGTTGGCCAGCCCCGGCAGCACCATGCCCGGCAGCTGCTCGGCGTCCCCGGCCGGGACGTCGACCGCCACCGCGGTGATCCGGCCCCGCTCGACTTCGAACCGCACGCCCGGCCGCGGCCCCTGCGGCAGCCAGGCCCACTCGCACCAGAACGTCGCCATCGCTCAGCCCGCCAGGTGTTCCAGGACGCGGGCGAGCGCGTGCGCGCCCTCGGTGCAGTCGTCGTCCTCGGCGTGCTCCTCCGGGGCGTGGCTGACGCCGGTCGGGTTGCGCACGAACAGCATCGCGGTCGGCACCTCGGCGGCGAGGACGCCCGCGTCGTGCCCGGCCCCGGTGGCCAGCGCGGGCGCGTCGTCCAGCAGCGCGCTGAGCCGGTCGCGGAACGCCGGGTCGAAGTGCACGGTGTCGCCGTAGGACTCCTCCGCGACGTCCACCTGGCACCCCTCGGCCGCGGCGAACTCCTGCGCCGCGGCGGTCAGGTCCGCCACCATCGACCGGGTTCCGGCGTCCTGCGGCGACCGCGCGTCCAACCAGACGTCCACAGTGGACGCGATGACGTTGGTGCCGCCCGGCGTCGGCACCAGCCTGCCCACCGTGGCCCGGCCGTCGGCCACCGCCCCGGCGGCGCGGCGCGCCGCCACCACCAGCTCGGCGGCGGGCAGCATCGGATCCCGCCGGTCGGACAGCAGCGTCGCGCCCGCGTGGTTGCCCTGGCCGCTGAACCGGAACCGCCACCTGCCGTGCGCCAGGATCGAGGACGCCACCGCGATCGGCCGGTCCAGGTCGATCAGCCCGCGCCCCTGCTCCACGTGCAGCTCGACGAACTGCCCGATGCGCCGCAGGGCTTCCTCGTCCCGCCCCACCCGGGACGGGTCCGCCCCGAAGGAGCTCATCGCCTCGGCGAAGGTCACGCCGCTCGGATCGCGCAGCGCGCGGGCCCGGTCGGCGTCGATGGTCCCGGCCAGCAGCCGCGAACCCAGGCACGGCACCCCGAACCGGCCGCCCTCCTCCTCGGCGAACACCACCACGGCCAGCGGCCGCCGCGGGCGGAAACCCCGCTCCTGCAGCAGGTCCACGGCGCTCAGCGCGCTGACCACGCCCAGCGGCCCGTCGAAGGCGCCGCCACCGGGCACCGAGTCGAGGTGGCTGCCGGTCACGACCGCGTCGTCGCCGGGCTCACCCCACCACGCCCAGATGTTGGCGTTGCGGTCGGTGGTGACCTGAAGACCGCGGGCCTCGGCCTGCTCCACGAACCACTCGCGCAGCTGCCGCTCGGCGTCGTCGAAGACGTGCCGGGAGAACCCGCCCCGCCGCCGGTCCGCGCCCACCCCGTCGATCGCCGCCAACAGCGCACCAGGTGAAACCACTTCGACTCCTTCCTGCTCGGGATCCCGCGCGCACTTTCCGGGGCTACAGCACCAGAAAGTGCGCACGGACGGTCACACCAGCGGCGTCCGGACACCGCGCTCCGCCGCGACCTGCTCCGCTCGGGGGTAGCCCGCGTCGACGTGGCGGATCACCCCCATGCCCGGGTCGTTGGTCAGCACCCGCGCCAGCTTGCGCCCGGCCAGCTCCGTGCCGTCGGCGACGGTGACCTGACCGGCGTGCAGCGAGCGCCCCATGCCGACCCCGCCGCCGTGGTGCAGCGACACCCACGTCGCCCCGGAGGCCGTGTTGACCAGCGCGTTCAGCAGCGGCCAGTCCGCCACCGCGTCCGAACTGTCGGCCATCGCCTCGGTCTCCCGGTACGGCGAGGCCACCGACCCGCAGTCCAGGTGGTCGCGGCCCAGCACCACCGGCGCCTTGAGCTCGCCGGAGGCCACCATCTCGTTGAACCGCTCCCCGGCCTTCGCGCGCTCCCCGTAGCCGAGCCAGCAGATCCGCGCCGGGAGCCCCTGGAACGACACCTTCTCCCCGGCCATCCGGATCCACCGGGCCAGGTGCTCGTCCTCGCCGAACAGCTCCAGGACCGCCCGGTCGGTCGCGGCGATGTCGGCCGGGTCCCCGGACAGCGCCGCCCACCGGAACGGGCCCTTGCCCTCGCAGAACAGCGGCCGGATGTAGGCGGGCACGAACCCGGGGTAGGCGAACGCCCGCTCGTACCCGGCGAGCTGGGCCTCGCCGCGCAGCGAGTTGCCGTAGTCGAACACCTCCGCACCGGCGTCGAGGAACCCGACCATCGCCGCCACGTGCTCGGCCATCGACTCGCGGGCCCGCTCGGTGAACTCCTCGGGCTTGGCCGCCGCGTAGTCGGCCCAGTCCTCCAGCGCGACGCCCAGCGGCAGGTAGGACAGCGGGTCGTGCGCGGAGGTCTGGTCGGTGACGATGTCCACCGGCACCCCGCGCCGCAGGACCTCCGGCAGCACCTCGGCCGCGTTGCCGATCACCGCCACCGAGTACGCGCGCCGCTGCTCCTTGGCGGCCACCGCCTTGGCGATCGCGTCGTCGAGGTCCGCGGCCACCTCGTCGAGGTAGTGGTGCCGGACGCGGCGGTGCGCCCGCTCCGGGTCGCACTCCACGACCAGCGCCACACCGCCGTTCATGGTCACCGCCAGCGGCTGCGCGCCGCCCATCCCGCCGAGACCGGCGGTGAGGGTCAACGTGCCCGCCAGCGATCCGCCGAACCGCTTGGCGGCGACGGCGCCGAACGTCTCGTAGGTGCCCTGCAGGATGCCCTGCGTGCCGATGTAGATCCACGACCCGGCGGTCATCTGCCCGTACATCATCAGGCCGAGCGCGTCGAGGCGGCGGAACTCGTCCCAGTTCGCCCAGTCGCCGACCAGGTTGGAGTTGGCGATCAGCACCCGCGGGGCCCACTCGTGGGTCTGCAGCACCCCGACCGGTTTGCCCGACTGCACCAGCAGCGTCTCGTCCTCGCGCAGGTCGGTCAGCTCCCGCACGATCGCGTCGAAGCACGCCCAGTTCCGCGCGGCCTTCCCGGTGCCGCCGTAGACCACCAGGTCGTCGGGCCGCTCGGCGACCTCGGGATCGAGGTTGTTCTGCAGCATCCGCAGCGGTGCCTCGGTGCTCCAGCTGCGCGCGGTCAGTGTCGTGCCGCGCGGGGCACGCACAGGTCGGCTCATGACACCCTCCGTTTCACAGGTACTCGGCGACGGCGGATCGCACCGCGCCGGAGCGGATCAGGTCTTCGGCCGCGGCGATCTCCGGCGCGACGTGCCGGTCGGGGCCCGGGCCGGGCACGCGGGTGCGCAGCAGGTCCCGCACCGCCGCCGTGGCCGGGGCGGGCTCGAGCGGTGCGCGCAGGTCCAGGGCGCGGGCGGCGGTGAGCAGTTCGACGGCGAGCACGCTGGTCAGCGCGTCGATACCGCGGCGGAGCTTGCGGGCCGCCGACCAGCCCATCGACACGTGGTCCTCCTGCATCGCGCTGGTCGGGATGGAATCCACCGAGGCCGGTGCCGCGAGCCGCTTGAGCTCGGTGACCAGCCCGGCCTGGGTGTAGTGCGCGATCATGTGCCCGGAGTCCACGCCCGGGTCGTCGGCCAGGAACGCGGGCAGCCCGTGCGAGCGCGCCACGTCGAGCATCCGGTCGGTGCGGCGCTCGGCCATGCTCGCCACGTCGGCCAGCGGGATGGCCAGGAAGTCCAGCGCGTAGGCCAGCGGGGCGCCGTGGAAGTTGCCGTTGGACTCCACGCGACCGTCGTCGAGCACCACCGGGTTGTCGATGGCCGCGGCCAGCTCCCGGTCGGCGACCACCTCCGCGTGGCTGACGGTGTCGCGCGCCGCGCCGTGCACCTGCGGGGCGCAGCGCAGCGAGTACGCGTCCTGCACGCGCGTGCAGTCGGGGCCGCGGTGGCTGGCGACGATCGGCGACCCGGCCAGCAGCGCGGCCATCCGCGCCGCCGACACCGCCTGGCCGGGGTGCGGGCGCAGCCGCTGCAGGTCGGCGGCGAAGACCCGGTCGGTGCCCAGCAGCGCCTCCACGCTCATCGCCGCGGTCACGTCGGCCACGTCCAGCAGGGCGGCGATGTCGTGCACCGCGAGCACCAGCATGCCGAGCATGCCGTCGGTGCCGTTGGTCAGCGCCAGACCTTCCTTCTCCGCCAGCACCACCGGCTCGACACCGGCCTCGGCCAGCACCTCGGCGGCCGGGCGCCGGGCGCCTGCGGCGTCGAAGACCTCGCCCTCGCCGGTGAGCGCCAGCGCGACCGCGGCCAGCGGCGCGAGGTCGCCGGAGCAGCCGAGCGACCCGAACTCGTGCACCACCGGCACGATGCCCGCGTTGATCAGGGAGGTCAGCGCGTGCGCGGTCGCCGGGCGGACGCCGGTGCGGCCGGTGGCGATGGTGTGCAGGCGCAGCAGCATCTGCGCGCGAACGACCTCCGGTTCCACCGCCGGGCCGGTGCCCGCCGCGTGCGAGCGCACGAAGGCCTGCTGCAGCGCGGCGCGGCGGTCGCCCGGGATGTGCCGCACGGCCAGCGCCCCGAACCCGGTCGAGATCCCGTAGACCGGGCGGGACTCGGCGGCCAGGGCGTCGACGTGCTCGCGGGTGGCGGCGATGCCCCGCTCGGCGAGCGGGGTCAGCACCACCCGGGTCCCGCCTCGGGCGACCGCGACCACCTGCTCGCGGGCCAGCGGCTCCGGCCCGAGGTTCAGCGCGTCGTCTCCCATCCCTCCATACCAACGCCCGGACGCGATTCGCAGAAGCCCGGATAGGGTGAGAGCGTCTGGTATTCCAGACCGACGGGGAGGTGCTGTGGGCGACAGCAGCGACGTGCCCGCGCTGCGGCGGGGCCTGGCGATCCTGCGGCTGCTGGCCGGGCGGGCCGGGCCGGTGTCGGCCGGGGTCATCGCCCGCGACCTGGACCTGCCGCGCTCCACCACCTACCACCTGCTCGCGGAGCTGGTGGCGGCCGGATTCGTCACCCACCTGCCCGAGGAGCGCCGCTACGGCCTGGGCATGGCGACCTTCGAGCTCGGCTCGGCCTACCTCCGCCACGACCCGCTGGAACGCCTGGCCGGGCCGCTGCTGCGCCGCCTGGTCGACGAGGTCGGCTCCACCGCGCACCTGGGCGTCCTGCACGGCGGCGAATCGCTCTACCTGATCAAGGAGCGCCCGTCCCAGCCGCAGACCCTGGTGACCGACGTCGGGGTGCGCCTGCCCGCCCAGCTGACCGCCTCCGGCCGAGCGATGCTCGCCCACCTGCCCGCCGCGCAGGTGCGAGCCGTCCTGCCCTCCAGCGAGCGCTTCGTCCGCCGCACCGACCGCGGCCCCCGCAACCTCCCCGAGCTGCGCCGCCTGCTGGCCGCCGAGCAGCGCCGCGGCTGGGCGGTCGAGGACGGCTTCGTCACGGCGGGCTTCGCCTCGGTGGCGTGCCCGGTCTTCGACCACGGCGGCCACCCGATAGCAGCGATCAGCGTGACCTTCCGCCACCCCTGCGAAGGCCAGGAGTGCGGCGCCACCTGGCCGGACCTGGCGGGTCAGGTTCACCGGACGGCGGCCGAGCTGACCACCAGGATCAGCGGACGCCCCACCTGACGGCACCGGCACCACGGCCGATGGGGGGCTTGCTCGGGGATCGGTGGTGATACCGGGGTGGGGTTGGCGAGGAGCGGTGCCGTTGGGTGCGGGGTTGGGTTTGGGTTCAAAGCGTTGCTTTGTGCGGTGTTGCAATTTCAATCGAAATTGCCAGCGTTCTCGACGGAACCTGCAGTGGCGAGGTGAGGCAATTTCAATCGAAATTGCAGACGTCACCACCCCTCGGACGGCCGTCGCAGGACGTCCCCCTCGGACGGCCTCTCGGACGGGCCCTCGGACGGGCGGGATCGGGGGTTGGGCTGGGTTTCGTGGTGGGTGCCAAGCTCAGCGGGAACGTCTGAGGGGCGCCTCCGGTGTGCGGAAGCGCCCCTCGGGACTTCGGGTCACAGCCCTGCGCTGGTGATGAACTCCTTCGCCAGGTCTGCCGGGTTGGCCTTGTCGACCTCCAGGCGGCGGTTGAGGTCCGTCAGCTTCTCCGTGGTCAGGGCTCTGGACACCTTGTTCAGGGCTTCCGCCTGCTGGGGGGTCAGCTTTCCCTTGTGCACCAGGGGGACCACGTTCTGGGCCGGGAACATGTTCTTCGGGTCGTCCAGCTTCACCAGGTTCTTCTCCGCGATCTGGGAGGACGTGGTGAACAGGTTGGCCACCTGGATCTGGCCGTCGACCAGCGCGTTCACCGTGATGGTGCCCGCCTCCACGGGGCGGATCTCCTTGAAGGTGCAGCCGTAGTCCTCGGCGATCTTGGCCTCCCAGCGGGACTTCCACTCCGCCGGGGCGCCCAGCACCAGCTCACCGCAGCGCGGCCCGAGGTCGGCCATCGAGCGCAGCCCGCTGCCCGCGGTGGCGGCGGTAACGGTCAGCACGTCGGAGTCCTCCGCCGGGGACTGCTCCAGCAGCTCCATCTCCCCCGGCACGGTCCGCTTCAGCTGGTCGTAGACCTGCTGGGTCTCGGTGACCGAGGACTTCGGGTCCAGGTACTCCAGCAGGTTCCCGGTGTAGTCCGGCACCACCGAGAGCTCCCCGTTGCGCACCGCGTTCACGTAGAACTCGCGGGCGCCGATGCGGGGTTTGGTCTGCACGTCGGCGCCGGTGGTCTTCAACGCCTCGGCGTAGATGTGCATCAGCAGCTCGCTCTCGGCGAAGTCCGCCGAGCCGACGACCAGCGTGCCGCCCTGGTTTCCATTGGCCGCCAACGGGTCCTGCGATCCGCAGCCGGTCAGCAGCAGCGCCGCCGCAGCCGCGCACACCAGCAACCGCTTCATCAGTCCTTACCTCCTCGTCGGGCGGCCAGCTGCAGACCTCGCGGCACCAGCAGCCGGGTCGCACCGGCCAACACCAGATCGAGCAGCACCGCCAGGACCGCAATCACGATCGCGGCCGAAGCCATCTGCGCGTAGTCGCTGATCTTCAACCCGTCCAGCAGGATCCGCCCCAGCCCGCCGAGCCCGACGTAGGCGGCGACGGCGGCGGTGGCCACCACCTGCAGCATCGCGCTGCGCACCCCGCCGAGCACCAGCGGCAGCGCGGTCGGCAGCTCCACCTGCCACAGCCGCTGCGCGGCGGTCATGCCCATGCCCTTTGCCGCGTCCACCGCGTCGGCCGGGGCGTTGCGCACGCCCGCGTAGGCGCCGGAAAGGATCGACGGGATGGCCAGGATCACCAGCCCGGCCAGCGCGGGCAGCTCACCGAGCCCGAAGCCCAGCACCAGCAGCGTCACCAGGCCCAGGGTGGGCAGCGCGCGCATCGCGTTGCCGACCCCGACCACGAGCACCGACCCCCGCCCGGTGTGTCCGATGTAGACACCCAGCGGGACGGCCACCAGCGAGGCCGCCGCCACCGACACCACGCAGTAGTAGAGGTGCAGCAGGGTCTGCGCCAGGACGCCGCCCGGCCCGGTCCAGTGCGCCGGGTCGGTCAACCACGCGATCAGCTCGCCGATCACGCCGCGCTCACCCCCGCCCGCGCCCACGGCGTGGCCAGCCGCCACAGCACCACCAGCAGCAGGTCCACCACCAGCGCCAGCAGCAGGGTCAGCACGATGCCGATGACGATCTGCACCGGGTAGTCGCGCTGGAACCCGTCGGTGAACAACCGACCGAGCCCGCCGATGCCGACCAGCGCGCCCACGCTGACCATGCTGATGTTGCTGACCGAGGCCACCCGCACCGCGGAGGCCAGCACCGGCACCGACAGCGGCAGCTCGACGCCGAAGAACCGCCGGGCGGGCCGGTAGCCCAGCGCGGTGGCCGCGGCGACGACGTGCGCGGGCACCGAGTCCAGCGCGTCCTTGACCGGGCCCACCAGCAGCGCCGCGGTGTAGAGCGTCAGCGCGATGACCACGTTGATCGAGGACAGCAGCGGGGTGCCCAGCAGACCGGGGATGATCACGAACAGCGCCAGCGACGGGATCGTGTAGACGACGTTCGCGGTGCCCTGCAGCGCACCGCGCAGCCAGCGCACCCGCTGCGCCAGCCGCCCGAGCGGCAGCGCCAGCAGCACACCGAGCAGCAGCGGCAGCAGGGCCAGGTAGACGTGCTCGGCGAGCTGGCCGAACACCAGCTCGCGATTGCTCGGGCTGCCGAAGTAGTCGATCACGGCAGCCCCTCGGGTCGGCGGTGCTGCTCGATCACGCCGAGCACGTGCTCGGCGGTGACCACGCCGACGTACCCGCCGTCGGGGTCGACGACCACGCCGAGCCCGGTCGGCGCGGACAGGGCGGCGTCCAGCGCGCCGCGCAGCGGGGCGCCCCGGGAGTACAGCGAGCCGCCCGCGACGAGCCGGTCCTCGGTCAGCGGACCGTCCACTTCGGTCTCCGGCGGCAGCCAGCCGCGCGGCTTGCCCGTGTCGTCCAGCGCCAGCCGCCACTGCTGCTGCCGGTCCACCCGGGTGCCGAGCTGGACGGTGTCCACCGGCTGCGGGCGCAGGCTGTCGGAGTCCACGAAGGACAGCCGCCGGTAGCCGCGGTCGCGGCCGACGAACGCGGTCACGAAGTCGTCGGCCGGTTCGGCCAGCAGGTCGTCGGGTTCGGCGTACTGGGCGAGGTGGCCGCCCTGCCGCAGCACCGCGACCTTCTCGCCGAGCTTGATGGCCTCGTCGATGTCGTGGGTGACGAACAGGACCGTCTTGTCCAGCTCGTCCTGCAACCGCAGCAGCTCGTCCTGCAGGCCCTCCCGCACCACCGGGTCGACGGCGCTGAACGGTTCGTCCATCAGCAGCACCGGCGGGTCCGCCGCCAGCGCCCGCGCCACCCCGACGCGCTGCTGCTGCCCGCCGGAGAGCTGCGCCGGGTAGCGCTTGGCCAGCTCCGGCTGCAGCCCGACCAGCTCCAGCAGATCCCCGGCGCGCTTGCGGGCCTCCTGCTTGCTGCGGCCGTGCAGCAGCGGAACGGTGGCGATGTTGTCGAGGACGGTGCGGTGCGGGAACAGCCCCGCCTGCTGGATCACGTAGCCGATGCCGCGCCGCAGCTCCGCCGGGTCGCGCTCGCGCACGTCGGTGCCACCGACGAGCACCTTGCCCGAGGACGGCTCGATCATCCGGTTCACCATCCGCATCAACGTGGTCTTCCCGCACCCGGAAGGACCCACCAGCACGGTGATGGTGCCTGTCCGCACCGACAGGCTCAGCTCGTGGACGGCGACGGTGCCGTTCTGGTACTCCTTGCGCACGGCCTGGAACTCGATCAACCGAGCCCCCTCATGTTCGGTCTGTTCGGCAAGCGGCGTGAGCCGCTTTCGCTTTCGGTGAGCTGGTTCGCAACTCGCACCGCCGCGGGTTCACGGTGCCCACCCCGCTGGGGTTCCTTCCGGCGAGGACGGCCCTGACGCGGTGTATTGGCATGCATAAGTCAGGGCACCCGCAGTCCAGGCGGGCGCTGAGGTTCCGCCACCGGCACCGCCACGCAGAACGACCACTGGAACACTCCCTAGTCGCGGTCCCCCTAAACCCGGCCGACCCTAGCTCGATCGGACGCATCGTGCGATCGCCGATGCACACGTGTGATCTCGTTCCGCCTGCTGAGAGCGCGGCGCCGAACCGAGCACCGTAAGCTGATTCACCCGATGAACACTGCTCCGCACCCCACTCCCGATCCCATCGACGCCGTGCAGGGACTGCTCGCCGACGCCGGTGTGCTCGCGCGCCGCCTGCGCGAGGTCCTCGCGCAGCTGACCGGCGAACCCGTCGAGCTCGATGAGCTGATCCGCCGCACCGCGGTCACCCGGCGCACCGTCGAGGACCTGCTCGCCGCCGCCGGTCCCGACCTGGAAACCACCGGCACCGCCCACCGGCTGGCCCCGCAGGCCCGCGACCGCTACCGGGAGCGCTTCGCGCTGGACGAGCTGGGCGCGGCGGCTCCGACCGGGCCCGAGCAGGCGGCGCTGATGCGCGAGTTCATCGACGGCGGGCCGAAACCCGCGGCCGCGCTCGACCACGTCACCGCCACCCCGGAAACCGCGCTGCGCCGCGCCGAGTGGCTGCGCGACAACTACGACCTGCGCGGCGCCAACGTGCTCTGCTTGGGCGACCACGACCTGACCTCGCTGGCGCTGGGCCTGGTGGCGCCGTCGGTGTCGGTGACCGTGGTGGACGTCGACGAGCGCATCCTGCAGCACATCGACACCGTCTCCGCCGAACGCGGGTTCGACGTCCGCACCCTGCACGCCGACCTGCGCTTCGGGGTGCCGCCGGTGCTGGAGGGCTGGGCCGACCTGGTGTTCACCGACCCGCCCTACACCCCGGAGGGCATCGGCCTGTTCGCCACCCGCGCCGCCGAATGCCTGGCCGGGCCGCACAGCCGCCTGCTCGTCGCCTACGGCTACAGCCCGCGGACCCCGGCGCTGGGCCACAAGGTGCAGCAGGAGCTGCTGCGGCTGGGCATGGTGTTCGAGGCGATCCTGCCGCGGTTCCACCGGTACTTCGGCGCGCAGGCCATCGGCAGCGCCAGCGACCTGTACGTGTGCCAGCCGACGGCCCACACCCGAAAGCTCGCGCTGCGGCAGGCGCCCGGCATCTACACGCACGGGCCGCAGTCGGTGGAGGCGATCGAGGCGACCGCGCCACCGGAGTTCCTGGCGGCGATCGGCGAACGCCTCGGCACCCCGGTCAGCTCGCTGCGCGACCCCGGCTGGTCGCGCCCGATCAAGCGCCAGCCGCAGCCCCCGGTGTACGACCTGCGGTCGGACCCGGGCCCGTGGCTGCTGCGCATGCTGCTGGCGGGCAACACCGACCGGCTGGCGTTCCTGGTGGACAACAACCACCCGGACATCACCAGCGAACGCGCCCAGCACGCGCTGTCCGACCTGGTGGCGGCGAAGTACCGGCTGCGCTTCCACCGCAGCACGCCGAACTCCCGGCACGCCCTCGTGGTGGCCGACCTGGTGGAACCGGACTCGGTGGCCGGTTACCTCCTGCAGCGCGCGCACGGCAAGATCGGCAACGTCTGCCGCGAAGGCCTGATCGCCCACGTCGACCCGGAGCTGACCAAGCGCACGGCCAAGGACCGAGTCGTCGCGCTCGCCCCAACCCCGTCGGACCTGGACCTGCGCCTGATCGACCTCCCCCGCCACCGCATCGCCGACCTCCTGGCCCGGCTCTAGCCGTCGGCTTCTTTCCGGGACGCAGCCGCGAGGCGTACGCAACAACAGCGTTGGGTTGCCGCAAGCGCGCAGCTCTTAACCCACCCTCGCAGCTCGCACCGCCGCGGGTTCACAGCGTTCGCCTGGCGAGGACGGCCCTGACGCCGTGTATCGGTCATACATAAGTCAAGGCACCCACAGCCAGGCGGGCGCTGAGGTTCCGCCACCGGCACCGCCACGCAAAACGAGGCTGGAATCAATCATCTAGCCGTCGGCGGCGAGGCGGACCGTGGTGACGCGGAGGAACTGCTGGACCAGCGGGCCCATGAGCAGCGCGATCAGCAGCGTGCCGAGGCCGACCGTGCCGCCGAGCAGCCAGCCCGCGGTCAGCACGACCAGCTCGATCGCCGTGCGCACCAGCCAGATCGGCTTGCCGCCGGAGAGGCGGACCGCGCCGGTCATCAGGCCGTCGCGCGGTCCGGAGCCGAACCTGGCGCCGAGGTAGACCGCGTCGGAGAAGGTCAGCATCAGCAGGCCCAGCAGGAGGTAGCCGATCTGCTGCACCAGCGAGGTCGGCGGCGGCACGAACAGCGCGGCGAGGTCGGCCGAGGTGCCGACCAGGACCACGTTCAGGAACGTGCCCAGGCCGGGCAGCTCGCGCAGCGGGATCCAGCAGAGCAGGACCACCACGGCGGTCAGGTTCGTCGCCCAGCCGAACGACATGCCGGTGCGCAGCGAAAGCCCTTCCGCGAGCACGCTCCAGCTCGACGCCCCCAACGACGAGCCGACCAGGAAGGTCAGCGCCGTGCCGTAGCCGACGAGCCCCACCAGCAGCTGGACCAGCCGCCAGGCCTTCTTCTCCGCTCGGAGCTGCTCACCGGCCGTCATCCGCCTCGCCACGAACTGGCCGCGCTCGGTTTGCGGTGCTCCAGTCACAGATGTCCTCAACGCCTGCCCCCGGAGGGGTTCACGAGATCCGCGCGACGCGGATCGATGTCCCCCCGATCCTGGGATCGGCGCAGCACCGGTTGAAAGAGCCAGATCGGCCGTACTGGCTCCTCCCCGGGGATCAGCGCTCTTCGAGGAGCGCCCTGAGCGCGGCGGCGAACTGCGCGGGCCGTTCGGTGGGCCCGAGGTGGCCGCCGGGGAGCTCCGCCAGCGGCAGGCCGAGCTTGGTGGCGAGGGCCGCGGCGGCCCGGTACGGGAGCTGGCCCCGGGAGTCGATGCCCGCGACGGGGACCAGCCGCGGGCCCGCCGCACCGAGCGCGGCCAGGTCGACCTCGCTGGTGGTGAACGGGATCAGGATGTGCTCCAGGAACAGCGGTTGGAGCTCGCCGAGCAGCGGCAGCAGCTCCAGCAGTTCCGGGGTGGGCGGTTCGGGCGAGGTCTCGGCGTAGCCGTCGAGCCAGTCGCCGGGTTGGTGCAGCTCCGGGGAGTCCGCGCCGGGTTCCACGGCCGTCATGACCTCGGTCATGAGCCGAGCGGCTTCCTCCATCCCCCGGGTGCGCGCAGCCGTTCGGACCGCTTCGAGCGCGTCCCGGTGGCGTTCGGCGTCCGGCAGCAGGCCGAGCACCGGGGGTTCGTGGACGACCGCGAGCCGGAGCCGGTCGGGGTGGCGGGCCAGCAGGTCGAGGGTGGCGATGGCGCTGGAGCTGAAGGCGAACACGATCGGCGGCTCGTCGAAGAGCGCCTCGACCAAGCCGAGGACGTCCCCGGCGAAGACCTCCGGGTGCTGGTCGCGGTGCTCGGTGTTCGGCCACGCCGAGACCACGCGGCTGGACGCGGAGACGACGCGGTAGCGGTCGGCCAGGTGCGCGGCGAGCCCGTCGAGGACCCCGGCGTGCCCGGCGCCGCCGGGCAGGAGCAGCAGCGGCGGGCCGTCGCCGCGGTCGCGGTAGTCGATGGGGACGCCGTCGAGGGTGAGCGTTCCGGTGCGGATGGGTTTCTCCCGTCAGGTGCTAGATCTCGGACCAGTTGTCCAGGACGTGGTGGAGCGTGTCGATCGCCCGCCGCCACGAGGTGTCGAGGCTGTGGTCGGCGGTGAAGCCGTTGGTGGCTTCCAGGTCGCTGAAGCCGTGCAAGGTGCTGCGCAGCAAGCGGACCGCGTCGGTGGCGTCGGGTTCGGAGAGGTCGTAGCCGCGCAGCAGCGCGTAGCAGACCTCGACGATGCGCGCGGCGCCCGCCGATTCGGCGAGCCCCTCGGACGAGACCGGGTGCCGGGTGGCCGCGTAGCGGCCCGGGTGCCCGGTGGCCAGGGCCCGGTAGGTGTCGGCGAAGGCGACTAGGGCGTCGTAGCGGGAGCGTCCCGCCACGGCCTCGCCCAGGGCGTCGGCCCATTCCGCGAGCGCCCGCAGCGCCACGCGTTCCTGCAGGTCGGCGAGGCCCCGGATGTGGGTGTAGAGGCTGGCGTCGCGGACGCCGAAGCGCTTCGCGAGCGCCGCCAGCGTCAGGTTCTCGAAGCCGATCTCGTCGGCGAGGTCGGCGGCGGCGGACACCAGGGCGTCCGGGGTGATCCTCGCGCGCGGCATTTCCTAACCTCCCTAGGATCAATCCTAGGGTACACAGGAAACCGGCCGGATCAAGCGCCGGGGATCGGCATCGGACCCCGGGCGACGAGGTCGCGGAACTCGCGGGCCGGGACGGCGCCGGAGAACAGCCAGCCCTGGTAGGCGTCCACGCCGACGCCGGAGAGCACGTGGAACTGGGTCGCGGTCTCCACGCCCTCGGCCACGCACTGGCGCCCCATCGCGCGCGCCATGTCCACCACCGCGCGCGCCACCGCGAAGTCCGAGGCGTCGCCGCCGACCCCGGCGACGAACCGGCGGTCCACCTTGATGATCTGCGCGGGCAGGTCCTTGAGCCGCGCCAGCGACGAGTAGCCGGTGCCGAAGTCGTCCACCGCGAACCGCACGCCGCGCGAGACCAGCTCGCCCATCTCGTGCCGGGTCCGCGACGGCAGGTCCACCAGGGCGGTCTCCACCAGCTCCAGGATCACCCGGTCCCAGGAGATGCCGGTCTCGGCGACGATGTCGGCGACCGCGTCGACGAACTCCGGCCCGCCCGGCACCAGCCCGGCCAGGTTCACCGCCACGCCCACCGGCCGACCGCCGCGCACTGGCCAGGTCGCCGCCTCCCGCAGCGCGGTCCGCAGCACCCAGCGGTCCAGCTCGCGCAGCAGGTCGCCCTGCTCGGCGACGGGCAGGAAGGCGTCCGGGGCGAGCATCCCGCGGTCCGGGTGCGGCCAGCGCACCAGCGCCTCCGCGGTGACCACCACGCCGTCGGCGTCGACCACCGGCTGGTAGTGCAGGGCGAGCCCGTCGTTGTTCAGCGCCTCCCGCAGCTGCCCCTCCAGCTGCAGCTGCCGGTCTGCGGAGGCCATCAGCGCCGGGCTGGCCAGCGAGACCTTGCCGGTGCCGCGGCCCTTCGCCTCGAACATCGCCGCGTCGGCGAAGCGCAGCAGGTCCTCGCCGCCGGACGCGCTGCCGTCGGGCACCGCGGCGCCGATCGACGCGGAGACCCGGATCAGCTGGCCGTGCACCGGGACCGCGGTGCGCAGCAGCCCGGCGACCCGGTTGGCCAGCGAGTCGACCCCGCCGACCGCCTCGATGTCCGAGCAGATGATCACGAACTCGTCGCCGGACAGCCGGGCCGCCGTGCACCCGGCGGGCAGCCCGCCCTCCAGCCGGCGCGCCAGCGCCACCAGCAGCTCGTCGCCGGCGTCGTGGCCCAGCGAGTCGTTCACCCGCTTGAAGTTGTCGATGTCGCAGAACAGCACCGCGACCCGGTGCGAATCGGCGCGGCCCAGCAGCCGGTGCAGCAGGTCCTTGACCGCGGTGCGGTTCGGCAGCCCGGTCAGGTCGTCGTGGGTGGCCTGGTAGCGCAGGGCCTCGGCGGCCCGCCGCCGCTCGGTGATGTCCTGGAACACCACCAGCCAGAAGTGGGTGCCGTCGTCCTGCACCGACGCGGAGGTGCGCAGCTCGCAGTACACCGGTTCGCCGTCGGAGCGCACCAGCACCCGCTGCGGCACCCGGCGGCGGATCCCGGAGTTCTCCGCCGGTGTGGGCAGGTTGGTGTGCTGCTCGTCGGGGTGGGTGATGTCCTTCGCGGTCATCCCGCGCAGCTGGTCGAGCTGGTAGCCGAGCAGGTCGCACAGCGCGTCGTTGGCGTCGACCAGCCGCTCGGCCCGGTCGAACAGCCCGATGCCGACCGGGGTGATGCTGACCAGGTCGGTGAACCGCTGGCTGGAGCGCTCCATGCGGGTCACCACGGCCCGCTGCTCGGTGACGTCCTGGGCGGTGCCGACCAGCACGTCGTGGCCGTCGGCGTCCTTGATCGCGGTGCCGTGCAGCCGCAGGATCCGGGTGGTGCCGTCGATGCGCAGGTAGCGGTGCTCGACCTCGATCGGGTCGCGCTCCTCGACCAGCGGCCGCCAGGCCCGCCGCACCCAGCCGCGGTCGTCGGGGTGCACCCGGTCCAGGTAGCTGTCGAAGGTGATCGGCGCGTTGGCGGGCTTGCCGATGATCTCGTGCAGCATGTTCGACAGCCGCATGACGTTGGACCGCAGGTCCCACTCCCAGGTGCCGAGCCGGGCGATCCGCTGCGCGTCCTGCAGCTTGCGCCGCTCGTCGCGCAGCTGCCGCTCCAGCGCCCGGTGCTCGGTGACGTCCTGCACGGTGCCCTGCACCCGCTCGACCCGACCGGCCCGGTTGTACTCGGCCCGCCCGGTGCACAGGTAGACGCGCTTGCCCGCGTGGTCGCGCAGCTCCACCTCGAGCAGCTCGTCCTCCGGGGCGGTGAGCACGTCGAGGTAGAACTGGCGGGCCCGCTCCACGTCGTCGGGGTGGGTCGCCTCGATCATCGCCAGCACGCCCACGGCCTCCTGGGCGCCGGAATCGCCGAGGAACTCGGCGAGCACCGGGCTGCGGTAGAGCTCCCCGGTCTCCGGGTAGTAGACCCAGCTGCCGACCTTGGCGATCCGCTGCGCCTCGATCAGCCACCGGCGCTCGTCGCCGTCGGCGGCTTCCGCCGCGTCGTGCCCGCCGTCGGCCAGGTCGGAGACGTCGACCAGCACGGTGACCCGCAGCCGCGCGTCGTCGGCGTGCGGCCAGCTCAGCGGGCGGACCGGGTGCTGGCCGGTCCTGGAGCGCAGCAGCGAGACCGGGCCGTCGCGGACCACCAGGTCCGCCAGGCGGCAGCCGATCAGCGCCGCGGGCGTGGTCTCGCCCGCCAGCTTCGCCGCCTGCTCGGTGGCCCGGACGACGATGCCCTCCTCGGTGCTGAGCAGGGCGGGCGCGGCGGGCAGCGGCAGCAGGGCGAACTCCTCCGAACGGGCACCGGCCAGGCCGAGGCCGCCGGAGTTCGTCCGGATCCTCTCGCTCCGCTCGGTCACCAGCACCCCTCCTGCGTCGCAGCCGCGCGACCGCTGCCCCGTTCTGCACAGCACCCCGCGAACGAGTGATCTGCAACACAACGGGTCGTGCGGCCGACAATACCGGTCCCCGCACCGGCGGTAACGCCATGGTGCCGCGAGCGGGACCGGATTCCCTGGAGAGGTGACCGCCATCGCCCGACTTGATGACGCGATGCTCGGAAATTCCGATGAAACGGGGCCGGGGAGAGTCTCCCCGGCCCCGCCTGGCACGGCCGCACCGGAGCAGCCCCAGCCGCTCGGGTGGCCGTCGTGCGCATCTGTGCGATCAGGCCCTGGCGACGCCTTCAGCGCGAGCCGCCTTGGCCACCGCGGCGCTGACCTCGGGCGCCACCCGCGGGTCCAGCGGGCTGGGCACGATGTAGTCCGCGCTGAGGTCGTCGGCGGCGACCGCCGCGATCGCCTCGGCGGCCGCGACCTTCATCCCGTCGGTGATCTTGCGGGCGCCGACGTCCAGCGCGCCCTTGAAGATGCCGGGGAAGGCCAGCACGTTGTTGATCTGGTTCGGGAAGTCGCTGCGGCCGGTGGCCACCACCGCGGCGTGCCGCCGGGCGACGTCGGGGTGGATCTCCGGGTCCGGGTTGGACAGCGCGAACACGATCGCGTCGTCGGCCATCGTGGCCACCAGCTCCTCGGGCAGCTGCCCGACCGACACCCCGATGACGACGTCGGCGCCGCGCAGCGCCTCGGCCGGACCACCGGTGATCCCGCTGGCGTTGGTGAACTCGGCCAGCTCCTGCTTGATCGGGGTCAGCCCCTCGCGGCCGGAGTGGATCACGCCGCGCGAGTCGAGCACGGTGATCTCACCGACGCCGGCGGTGTGCAGGATCTTCGCGCAGGCGACCCCCGCCGCACCGGCACCGGAGATGACCACGCGCAGCGAGCTCAGCTCGCGGCCGACCACCTTGGCCGCGTTGCGCAGCGCCGCCAGCGCCACCACCGCGGTGCCGTGCTGGTCGTCGTGCATGACCGGGATGTCCAGCGCCTCGGAGACCCGCCGCTCCAGCTCGAAGCAGCGCGGCGCGGAGATGTCCTCGAGGTTGATCGCGCCGAACGACGGGCGCAGCCGGACCAGGGTCTCCACGATCTCGTCGACGTCGGTGGTGTCCAGCACCAGCGGGATCGAGTCCAGCCCGGCGAAGGTCTTGAACAGCGCGGACTTGCCCTCCATGACCGGCAGCGACGCCCGCGGCCCGATGTCGCCGAGCCCGAGCACCGCGGTGCCGTCGCTGACCACGGCCACCAACCGCTGCGTCCAGGTGTAGCGGTCGGCCAGCGCCGGGTCGCTGGCGATCGCCCGGCTGACCTGCGCCACGCCCGGGGTGTAGGCGATCGAGAGGTCGCGCGCGGTCGCCAGCGGCGCGGTCACCTCCACGCCCAGCTTGCCGCCCTCGTGCGCGGCGAAAATTTCTTCGTTGGTCAAATCGGCACCGTTCGCGGTGCGGTCGTTCACGGTGGTCACGGCGTCCCTCCTGTAGCCATGCCTGCAGCCCGGGCACGTTCCGGGCCGGGCGGACGGGCGGCGCGGTGCCGCCCGGAACAACGCCGCTGCACCGGGCTTTTCCGGTCCAGCGGGTGTGAATGAACCGAACGCGGCTGCCCCGGTCGGACAGCGGTTCGGCGGACGCTGCGGTTCGAACAGTGTGCCAGGCCTCCAGATCAATGTCAGCGACCGGGATCACACAAGCTCACCAGCAACTTCAACAAAATGTCAACGGTCTTGGGCAGTACGGGCGTCCGGTTTTGATTCGAAAAAGCGCAGTACGTACGTACGGTTTTCAGAATTTGCGCTGACCGAACGATCGCCGGATTTTCTCGGCGACGCCCGCGGTGCGCGCGTCCGGTCAACCGCTGCCCCTCCGGACCGTGTGCCAACCTGCCCCATAGGCTTTCGACCGTGCAGGTACGTCGACTTGAGAACACCGGCGCGATCGAGTTCATTCCGAAGTCGTTCCCGGACCACCGCGGCCTCTTCGTCGCGCCGTTCCAGGAGGCGGCGCTCGTCGAAGCCGTCGGGCACCCGATGCGGGTCGCGCAGACCAACCACAGCGTCTCCGCCCGCAACGTCATCCGCGGCGTGCACTTCTCCGACGTACCGCCCGGCCAGGCCAAGTACGTGTACTGCCCGCGGGGAGCGCTGCTCGACGTGGTGGTCGACATCCGGGTCGGCTCGCCCACCTTCGGCAGGTGGGACGCCGTCCGGCTCGACTCCGACGAGTACCGCGGCCTCTACGTGCCTGAAGGCCTCGGGCACGCCTTCGTGGCCCTCACCGACGACACGGTGATGAGCTACCTCTGCTCAACGCCCTACAACCCGGGCGCCGAGCACGGCATCAGCCCGCTGGACCCGGAGCTCGGGCTCCCGTGGTCCGACCACCTGACCGGCGAGCCGGTGCTGTCGGAGAAGGACCGGGCCGCCCCCACCTTCGCGGAAGCGGCGGAGAAGGGGCTCCTTCCGGATTACGAAACCTGCCTGGCCCACTACGAAACCCTGCGCTGACCCGGGTCAGCGCAGGCGCCCCGGGTTCGGCCACAGCCGCCAGCGCACGACCCCGAGGACCTCGGCCGGGCCGAGCTCCCGCGAATCGGTCGAGCCGAAGCTGTTGTCGCCCTCCACGTGCCAACCGCCCGCCTCGCGGCGCACCGCGCGCTTGACCGACAGCTGCTCCGGCCGCTGCGCCCAGCGGACCAGGACGACGTCGCGCGGGCGCGCGCGGGCGCGCAGGCGCAGCAGCACGACATCGCGGTCCCGCAGTGTGGGAACCATGGACGGTCCCCGCACCAGCAAGCGGCGCCAGGGCCACCGCCCGAGCGATTTCACAGACACCTCCAGTAGGACGCCGAGGATCTTCCAGAGTAGGGTCGGCCCTGTCGGAGCACTCACTGTCAGGGAGGAATCATGCGACTGCTGTCGCGAATCCTCAGCCCCCGCCTGGAGGCGACCGCGCACTGCGATCTTCCGTGCGGCGTGTACGACCCGGCCCAGGCGCGTATCGAGGCTGAGTCCGTCAAGGCGATCCAGGAGAAGTACCAGGCCAACGAGGACCCGGAGTTCCGCACTCGGGCGATTCTGATCGCCGAGCAGCGCTCCGAGCTGGTCAAGCACCACCTGTGGGTGCTGTGGACCGACTACTTCAAGCCGCCGCACTTCGAGAAGTACCCGCAGCTGCACGAGCTGATCAACAAGGCCACCAAGGCCGCGGGCGCCACCGGCACCAAGGGCTCGATGGACCCGAAGACCGGTCAGCAGCTGCTGGACTACATCGCCGAGATCGACAAGATCTTCTGGGAGACCAAGCAGGGCTGAAGCACCAGCTCCACCGGGGCGCCGACCAGCGAGAACCTTCGCTGGTCGGCGCCTTTTCCGTTCTCCGGACCGCTTCCGCGATCTGCCCCCTTAGGACGGCCAGGGCACAGTCCGAGGTTGATCTGCTACCACGAACATCGATCCTGCCCGCTCCCTCGCTGGCACCGCAGCATTACCAAGACTATTTAAAATGGAGCACGGGGATCATGCAGTGCCCTTCCGCTACCCGCGCTAGGCCAAACGGGGAGAATGCTGCGAGGAGTCGGGGATGCCACTCCCCCCTGTCAGCCCCTCCCGCTACGGTCGTACCACCGTACGAAGCGCACCCGCCCCAGGAGAGGCCACCGACTTGACAAAGTCAAAGAACCCCACGCCACGCAGCCCGTTCGCGAAGCATGTCGGCCAGATCCAGCTTGGAAATAACGATCTAGACTGCTACGTCCTGGACTCGGAGATTCGAGTCCTAGCACTTCGATCGGCAGTTCGAGCGCTAACAGGAGTCGACGGAAGCGACCTCGACAGCTATATCGGTGTCCAAAACCTCCGAGACCACCTCGACAGCCGACGAATATTGGCGAGCGCAGTCGAGTTCTCCATCCCGGGAACACAGTTCACCGGCAAGGGAATTCGCGCCGACGCATTCCTTGACATTTGCCGAGCTTATGTAAACGCACATCAGGACGGGAAGCTGACAACTCCACGCCAACAGGAGTTGGCGATGAAATCAGCAGTCTTGCTCGCCGCATGCGCAAAGGTTGGCCTGGACGCCCTCATCGACGAGGCAACAGGCTACCAGTATGAACGAGCCGAGGATGCTCTCCAGGTCAAGCTACGAGCGTACGTCCTGGACGAACTGCGCGACTGGGAGAAAACTTTTCCAGACGCACTGTGGGAAGAGTTCGGAAGACTTACGAACTGGAGCGGGCCACTCCATTCTAGACCAAGATGGTGGGGGAAGCTCGTACTCGCCCTCATCTACGACGCACTCGACCCAGACGTGGCCAATCACCTCCGCACCACAAAACCGGCCCCGCGGAAGGGACAGAACTACCACCAGTGGCTCACCGAGGACATCGGACTCCAGTCGCTGATCACCCACATCCATCAGGTCATTGGCATCGCAAAAACCTGCAACACGATGAACGAGCTAAAGGAGAAGGTGGCGTTTCACTACGGAAAGAAGCCAATTCAGCTGCCGCTGGAACTAAATTAGGAACCACCCAAGTTCAGCGTGTGGCGCCCCAAGGCCACGTCGAGCATCGCGCTCGTCAGAGCGGTGCACGCGATACGCGGAAAGGATCAGCGCGGCAAGCGCACTGCGGTGCAAGCTCCGGCAGCACCGAGACGACGCACTACATCTTGATCAAGGGTGATCCGGCTGGTTGCCACCCGTTCGACCCGCCCCGGAAAAGCAGTGGCCTGCCGGAGGTGGGGCGTCCACAATCGACCGTCGTGGACGTGACCGATCCGATTCGCCTCGGCCAGCACCGGCTTCCCGACGGGCGGGACCTCGCCTGGGCCGAGTGGGGGCCGGAGGACGGGACAGCCGTGCTGCTCTGCCCCGGTGCGGCGACGAGCCGTCGGCTCGGGTTCGGCACCGATGTCGTCGACGCGCTCGGCATCCGGTTGATCTCGGTCGACCGGCCCGGGCTCGGCGCGTCCGATCCGGCACCGGGCCGCACGCTGACCGATTTCGCCGCCGACATCGGCGAACTGCGCCGCGCCGTCCTGGACTCGGCCGAGCTCGCCGTCGTCGGGTACTCGGCGGGCGGGCCGTTCGCGCTGGCCTGCGCAGCGGAGGGCGTGGCGGTGCGGGCCGCGGTCGTCGCGGGCGCCGACGAGTTCGCGTCGTTCGACAGCGGGCTCCCGGACGACCTGCGCGACATGGTCGAGCTGGTGGCCGCCGATCCGGCCGCCGCCGAGCAGTCCTTCGCCGAGTTCGGCAGCGCCGACGCGCTGTGGCAGCTGATCACCAGGTCCAGCCCGGAGGTCGACCTGGCCGTCTACCGGGCGCCGGGGTTCGAGCCGGTCTTCCGGCGGGCGATGGCCGACGGTTTCGCGCAAGGCCCCGCCGGGTATGCGCGCGACACGGTGCTGGCCATGAGCCGCTGGCCGTTCGCCGTCGCCGACGTCCGCACGCCGGTCGACCTCTGGTACGGCGGGCTCGACACCAGCCCCAGCCATTCGCCCGACCACGGCACCACGCTGGCCGGACGTCTGCCGTCCGCGCGACACCACCTGGTGCCGGACGCGGGCGGTTCCCTGCTGTGGACGCACGCCGGAGCGATCCTGCGCGGCCTGGTGGGTGCCGACCGCTGATCCGGTCGGCACCCCGCGCTCAGCGGTCCAGGAACTGCTGCGCCGCAACCTCCACGTCGGCCAGCACCCGCTCGGCGTCCAGGGTTTCGAGGTCGTGGACCAGCCGGAGCTCGGCGTCCTCGATCCCGCAGAAGTTCGAGATCCCGATCCGCAGCTGCACGTCCATCATCTCGGCGAGCCCCACCTCCGCGTAGCCCTCGCGGGACCCACCGGCCAGCCCCAGCCACAGCATGCGCTTGCCCGCCAGCCGCGGTTCGCCGCGGCCGTAGGCGAACCCGTGGTTCCACACCCGGTCGATCCAGCCCTTGAGGATCGCCGGTGGCGCGAACCACCACACCGGGAAGACCACCGCGATCAGGTCCGCGGCGTCGATCCGGGCCATGTGGGCGTGGACCTCGGGCGAGTAGGTCTTGTCCCGGTCGTTCCAATCCGGTTCGTCGGCGGTGGTCAGGCGCGGGTCGAAGTCCTCGGCGTACAGGTCGAGCAGGTCCACCTCGTACTGCGCCGCTTTCAGCTCGCGGTGCACCAGATCCGCGCTCCGCGCGGTGATCGAGTCGCCCCTGGGGTGCGCGACAACGACGAGCGCGCGGGAATTCGGCGACATGACAGCGTTTCTCCGATCTCCTCAGTCGTCCAGGCGGACGAGCATCTTCCCGGTGTTCGCGCCGCTGAGGACTCCCAGCAGCGCCTGCGGAGCGCGTTCGATCCCGTGCTCCACCGTGGTCTCGGTGCGCAGAGTCCCGTCGCGCAGCCAGTTCGCGGCCTTGCCGAGGTACTCCGGGAACTGGTCGAGGTGGAGGCCGACGAGCAGGCCGCGCATCGTGATCTCCTTGGCGGCCATCTGGAAGTAGTTCTCCGGGCCGCCGTGCGCGCCGATGGCGCCCACCAGGGCGATCCGGCCCCCGGCGCGCATCGCGTCGATGGCGGCCTCCAGCTGCTCGCCTCCGACGTTGTCGATGTAGACGTCGATGCCGTCCGGTGCGGCGACGTCGAGCTGCTCGGCGACCGGGGCCGACCGGTGGTCGATGGCCGCGTCGAACCCGAACGTCTCGCGCAGCTTCCGCGCCTTGACCGGGCCACCGGCCGACCCGATGACCTTCGCGGCCCCGAACTCGCGGGCCAGCTGCCCGGCCACGCTGCCGACCGCACCGGCCGAGGCGGACACGAACACCACGTCGCCGGGGCGGACCGGGGCGGTCTCGGTGGTGGCGACGTAGGCGGTCAGCCCGGTCGTGCCCAGCGGGCCGAGGTAGTCCGGCTCGGCGGCGACCGAGGTGTCGAGCACCTCGACCTCGGATGCGTCCAGCCGGGCGAACTCGCGCCAGCCGAGCCAGTGCCGCACCGCGGCGCCGACCGGCACCTCCGCCGCCCCGGAGGCGACGACCCGCCCGGTCGCCGGACCGTCGAGCACCTGGCCCACCTGGTACGGCGGCAGGAAGGTGACGCCCGGGTCCATCCGCACCCGCATGTAGGGGTCGACCGACATCCAGGTGTTGCGCACCAGCACCTGCCCGGTGCCGGGTTGCCGGACCGGCGTCTCGACCAGTTCGAAGTCCGCCGCGCGGAGCTCCTCACCGGGAAGCGACCGCAGCCGGATCTCGCGGCCGGTGTTCTGTGCCATCACCACTCCTCTCCGAGCTGGCCCCAGCTTCGGCGGCACCGGTTGCGGTTCGTTGCGGGTTCGCTTGCGGTCGGCCATCACCGCAGGTCGCCGAGTACTGTCAGGACGTGCGTTTCGGAGTGCTGGGCCCGCTCGCGGTGTGGACCGACCACGGCGCTCCGGTGCCCGTCCCGGAGGCGAAGGTGCGAGCGCTGCTCGCGGCCCTGCTCGTCGCCCCGGGCCGCTTCGCCTCCACCGACCGGCTGGTCGAGGACCTCTGGGGCGCGACTCCACCGGGCAAACCGGTGCCGACCCTGCGCGCCAAGGTCTCGCAGCTGCGCCGCGCGCTGGACGCCGACGAGCCGGGTGCCCGCGCGCTGCTGGAGTTCCGCTCCGGCGGGTACCGGCTGAACATAGACGCCGAGGCGGTCGACGCCGGGCGTTTCGGAGTGCTGACGGCGCAGGCCAGGACAGCGGCCGACGCCCGGACCCGAGCGGCCGTGCTGGCCGAAGCCCTCGACCTCTGGCGCGGCGAGGCGTTCGCGGAGTTCGCCGACAGCGACTTCGCAGTGCCCGCCCGCACCCGGCTGCACGACCAGCGCCTGACCGCGCAGGAAGAGCACGCCGCGGCCCGCCTCGAACTCGGCGAGCACGTCGAAGTCGCCGCGGACCTGGCCGAGCTGGCCGCCCGGCACCCGCACCGCGAACGCCTGCAAGCCGTCCACCTGCGCGCGCTGTACGGCGCCGGGCGGCAGGCCGAAGCGCTGGAGACCTACCAGCGGGTGCGCACCCGGCTCGCCGACGAGCTCGGCGCCGACCCCGGCCCCGAGCTGTCCACATTGCACAGTTCGATGCTCCGGCAGGAGCCCGGGCTGACCGCCGCCCGGTCCCGGCACAACCTCCCCGCCGCGGTGTCCGAGCTGATCGGTCGCGGCAGCGCCCCGGACGAGGTGCGCGCGCTGCTGAGCACCGGACGCCTGGTGACCCTGACCGGGCCCGGCGGGGTCGGCAAGACCCGCCTCGGGCTGGAAGTCGCCCGCGCCGCGGCGGATTCCTTCCCCGACGGCGCGTGGCTGGTCGAGCTCGCCGGATCGTCCGGGACAGCCGTGGCCGACGCCGTCGCCGCCGCGCTCGGCCTGCGCGACGAAACCGCCCACTCCCCGCAGGACGGCGCCGCCCGCCTGGTCGAGGCCCTGCGGGACCAGAACCTGCTGCTGTTCCTGGACAACTGCGAGCACGTCGTGGACGCGGCCGCATCGCTCGCCGAGCGACTGCTGGCCGCCGCCCCCGGAGTGCGGCTGCTGGTGACCAGCCGGGAACCGCTGCACCTGCCCGGCGAAACCCTGTGGTCGGTCCAACCGCTGGACCCGCCCGAGAACGGAACCCCGGCGGCGGTCCGCGATTCCGGTGCCGCGCAGCTGTTCCTGGCCAGGGCTGCTTCGGCCGCGCCCGACTTCAGCCCGCAGGACGAGGACGCCGCGGCGATCGCCGCGATCTGCCGCCGCCTCGACGGGCTGCCGCTGGCGCTGGAGCTCGCGGCGTCCCGCGTCCGCGGCCTCGGCGTGCGCGAACTCGCGGCGCGCCTGGACGACCGCTTCGACCTGCTGATCGCCCGCAACCGCCGCGCGCCCACCAGGCACCAGACCCTGCGGGCGGTGATCGACTGGAGCTGGGAGCTGCTGAGCGACACCGAGCAGACCGTCCTGCGCCGCCTCGCCAGCTGCGCCGACGGTTGCACGCTCGAAGCGGCCGAGGCGATCTGCGCCGACGAGGACCTGCCGCCGCACGCGGTGCTGGACGCGCTGACCGCGCTGGTCGACCGCAGCTTGCTGACCGTCGCCCTCCCCGAAGGGCACCCGCGCTACCGGCTGCTGGAGTCGGTGGCCGCCTACTGCCGGGAACGCCTGGCCGAGGCGGGCGAAACCGACTCCGCGCGGCAGCGAGCGCGCCGCTACCACGCCGACTTCGCCGAACGCGCCGAAGCCGGGTTGCGCAGCGCCGAGCAGCGGACCTGGTTGCGCCGCCTCGATCTGGAGCTGCCGAATCTCCGCGCCTCGCTGGACGATTCGGTCCGGCACGGCGACACCGGGGCAACGCGCCACTTGGCGGCGGCCGCGTCCTGGCACCTCTTCCTGCGCGGCCGGTTCCGGGAGGCGCACCAGCTGCTGGCGTGCTCCGGGCCCGACCCTGAGGTCGCGGCCTGCCGGGACGCCTTGGCGGTGCTCTCCGGCGCGGAGCGCAAGACCGCGCGCGAGCGGCCGGAGATCACCGGCCCGGTCGCCCGCGCGCGGGCCGAGTGCTTCCTGGAGTACGTCCACCTCGACGTCGGCGACTACACCGGCCCGCCCGAACCCCTGGAACGCGCGCTGCGGGTCTGCCGCCAGGCCGGTGACCGCTGGGGCGAGGCCGCCGCCCTCACCAACCTGGCCAGGCGCGCGATCGTCCGCGGCGAACTCGCCCGCGCCCGCGAGCGCGCGACAGCGGCGAAAGCGCTGTTCGACGAGCTCGGCGACGAGTGGGGCCAGCTGCAGGCGGCCGAGCCGCTGGCGCGGATCGCCGAGATCACCGGCGACTACCCGACGGCCGAGCGCACGCACCTCGACGGCCTGCGCACCGCCGAAGACCTGGGCCTGGCCTCCGACGCCGCGGACAAGCTGTCCGGCCTCGGCCGCATCGCCCTGCTCACCGGCGACCTCGCCACCGCCGAAACCCGCCACCGGCGCGCGGCCGAGCTCGCCGCGGCGGTCCACGACGAGCAGGGCCTGGTCTACGCCGAGTTCGGCCTCGCCCTGACCGCCCGCCGCCGAGGACGCCTGGACGACGCGGAACAGCTGTGGCAGCGCCAACTCCGCTGGAGCCGCCGAGCCGGTGACCAGCCCGGAGTCGCCCTGGCCCTGGCCGAACTCGGGTTCATCGCCGAGCAGCGCGGCGACGCCGACACCGCAACCCGCTTCCACGCCGAAGGGCTCACCACCGCCGAAAGCACCGAAGACCCCCGCGCGATCGCCCTCGCCCTCGAAGGCCTCGCCGGTGCCAAAGCCCTCGCCGGAGAAGCAGGAGAGGCCGCCCACCTGCTCGGACGAGCAGCCGCGATCCGCGAAGCAGTCGGCGCGCCGCTCCCGCCAGCCGAACGCGCCGACGTCGACCGCATCACGGCCCGAGCCCGCGGATCAGCCCCGGAAGCCTTCGCCGAGGCCTACGCGGAAGGCCGCGCCGACCTGTCCTGATCGGTGGGGTGCTCGTCCTTGAGGACGCGCACCGGCGCGGCCAAGCTCGGTGGGGTGAGCAGGCACCGGGTGGTCATCGCGGTCTACGACGGCGTTCAGCTGCTGGACGTCGCCGGGCCGCTGGAGGTCTTCGACGGTGCCGACCACCTGCTCGGCGGTGGCTACGACGTGCGGCTGGCCTCGCTCAGCGGCCACGACGCGGTCACCTCCTCGCGGGTGCGGCTGGGCGTGGACGTCGCGCTCCGGGACGTCGACGAGCTCGACACCCTCGTCGTCGCGGGCGGCTGGGGGTTCCGCGAGGCGGCCGGTGATCCGGAGCTGGTCCGGCAGGTGCGCCGCCTGTCCGGCCTCGCCCGCCGCACGGCGTCGGTCTGCACCGGCGCGTTCCTGCTGGCCGAGGCCGGGCTGCTGGACGGGCGGCGGGCCACCACGCACTGGGCGATGTGCGACGAGCTCGCCGAGTCCTACCCGGACGTCGCGGTGGAACCGGACGCGATCTACGTCCGCGACGACGCCGTGCTCACCGCGGCCGGGGTGAGCACCGGCGTGGACCTCGCGCTCGGCCTGGTCGAGGACGACCACGGCGCCGAGGTCGCCCGCACCATCGCCAAGTGGCTCGTGGTGTTCCTGCAGCGCCCGGGCGGGCAGTCGCAGTTCAGCGTGTGGCACTCGGCGCAACCGGTGCACGACCGCGCGCTGCACGAGCTGCTCGGCGAGATCGCCGCGAACCCGGCGGGCGACTACCGGGTCCCGGTGATGGCCGACCGGCTGGCCATGAGCCCGCGGCACTTCACCCGCCTGTTCACCAAGGAGGTCGGCACCAGCCCCGGCCGCTACGTCGAGCGGGCGCGCGTCGAAGCGGCCCGCGCGATGCTCGAAACCGGCCAGCGCGGCATCCCGCGGCGCTGCGGGTTCGGCAGCGCCGAGACCATGCGCCGCGCCTTCGTCCGCCAGCTCGGCATCCCGCCCAGCGCCTACCGCGACCGCTTCCGCACCGCCGGGCGACCGGCGGCGACGCACTGAGGAGACCACAGTGGACATCGCATTCGTGCTCTACGACGGGTTCACCGCGCTGGACCTGATCGGACCGTACGAGGTCCTCGCCGGACCGCCCGGCGCGACCCCGCACTTCGTGGCCGCCGACCGCGACACCGTGGTCTGCGACTCCGGCCTCCCGGTCCGGCCCACGACGACCTTCGCCGAGCTGACCCGCCCCGACATCGTCGTGGTCCCCGGCAGCTCCCAGTGGCGCACCGCGCTGGAGCGCACCGAGCTGACCTCCTGGCTGGCCGCGGTCCACCCGACCACCACCTGGACCGCGTCGGTGTGCACCGGGTCGACCCTGCTGGCCAAGGCGGGCGTCCTCACCGGCCGACCGGCGACCACGCACTGGGCGGCCCGCGACGCGCTGGCCGAGCTCGGGGCGCAGGTCAGCACCGACCGCGTGGTGGTCGACGGCGACGTGATCACCGGCGCCGGGGTGTCGGCCGGGATCGACATGGCGCTGCAGCTGGCCGCCCAGCTGTGGGGCGAGGACAGCGCGAAGCTGATCCAGCTGGCCCTGGAGTACGACCCGCAGCCGCCGTTCGACGCCGGATCGCCGGAGAAGGCCGGGCCGGAGCTGACCGCGGCGATCCGCGAAGGGGTGCTCCCGGCGTAGCGCGGTTACGCTCGGGCCGTGGCACAGGACGAGCACCGCGTTTACCTCCTCCGACACGGCACCACCACCTGGTCCCAGACCGGCCAGCACACCAGCCGCTCCGACATCCCGCTCACGGTCGAGGGCGAACTGCGGGCGCGCCAGGCCGGGCAGACCCTGACCGCGCTGCGCCCCGCCGGACCCGTGGTCGTGCTCGCCAGCCCGCGCCAGCGCGCGCAGCGGACGGCGGCGCTGGCCGGTCTGGACGACATCGTCACCGAACCGCTGCTCGCGGAGTGGGACTACGGCGACTACGAGGGCCTGACCACCGCGCAGATCCGCGAGCAGGTCCCGGACTGGACGGTGTGGACGCACCCCTGCCCGGGCGGCGAGACCGCGGAGCAGGTCACCGCCCGCGCCGACGACCTGCTGGCCCGCATCGCCGACACCACCTCCGACGTGGTGCTGGTCGGCCACGGCCACTTCAGCCGCTGCCTGATCGCCCGCTGGCTCGGCCTCCCCGCGACCGCCGGAGTCCGCTTCGCCCTCGACCCGGCCGGGATCACCGTCCTAGGCCGGGAGCGCGGCGTCCCCCAGATCGTCCGGGCCAACATCCCGCCCTGGCAGCAGGGCTGACTTTCCTGTTCCAGGCTCGTTCTGCGCGGCGGTGCCGGTGGCGGAACCCCAGCGCCCGCCCGGACTGCGGGTGCCCGGCTTCATGCATGCCAGTTCAGCGCCGCGGGGATGGCCTGCCGGGCGCGAATATGCTGGCCCGGTAGGCAGAACCCGTGGAGGTACCGATGATCCGCCGTGCGACCGAAGCCGACGTCCCGGCCATGGTCGAGCTGGTGCACGAACTCGCGCTGTACGAGAAGGCGCCCGAGAAGTGCCACCTGACCGAGCAGCAGCTGCGCACCGCGCTGTTCGGCCCGGACCCGGCGCTGTTCGGGCACGTGGCCGAAGTGGACGGTGCGGTCGTCGGGCTCGCCCTGTGGTTCCTGAACTTCTCCACCTGGGAGGGCGTGCACGGCATCTACCTGGAGGACCTGTTCGTGCGTCCGCAGCAGCGCGGCAGCGGCCTGGGCAAGGCCCTGCTGCAGGCGCTGGCCAAGGAGTGCGTGGACCGCGGCTACGCGCGGCTGGAGTGGCAGGTGCTCGACTGGAACGAACCGGCGATCAACTTCTACAAGGCGGCCGGGGCGATCCCGATGGACGAGTGGACCGTCTACCGCCTCACCGGCGAGCCGCTGCGCGCCTTCAGCGCCTGAACCCGCTCAGCTCTCGCGATCGGCGTCGGGGGCGGCGTTGCCGTAGTAGGACCAGCGCCGCCCCTCGCGGTTGAACATGAACCACAGGACCGCGATCGCCGGAACCGCGAGCACCAGCCCGATCACCGGCTGGCCGGACGGCCCGAAGGCGTACCACGCGGTGCCCAGCAGCATCAGCTGCATCAGCAGCGCCGGGGTGCGCGCCCAGTGCTTGCCCTTGAGCATCCCGATGCCCGCTGCGAGGACCCCGGCCGACAGCAGGGCGAAGTACCCGGCCTCGCCGTAGGTCTGGGTGGGCCCGAACTCCCCCACCCCGTCGAGCGTGGCGGTACCGCGGATCAGCAGCGCGACGACGAAGACCAGCCCCGCCACGGCCTGCAGCGTGGTGAGTACGCCGGCGATGCGCACGGTGCGCGGGACAGCTTCGGTCGACACGGTTGCCCTTCCGGAAAGCGGAACTCGGTCACTCTGCGTATGCCCCATCGATGGTAATACCGCCTGAATGACGCATGGCTGCGACCACGGTCACGCGCGATGATCGGCTCATGGCTGCCACGGCGATCGCGGATATCGGGGTGTCCGCGCCCGTGCGCCCGACCGGCCCGGGTGGACGACGGACGGATGCGCTCCGGGGTTGCGCATCCGGCGCCCACCGGGCTCCGGCGGTGGTCAGCGGCGCGGCGCACCTGCTCCTGGTGTCTCAGCCGGCCCGCCCCGCCCGCGTCGGGCACCGCGGCCGGTCCGGGTGCGGATCGCGGCGGAAGGAGGCCGTGCGGGAGAGCTGAACCGCTGGACGGTGCACGGGCGCCCGGTGGTCTCGCCTAGGCTGCGGGTGTGCGCGCCGTACTCGTCGTCAACCCGCAGGCGACGTCCACCACTGCGGCTGGCCGGGATGTGCTCGCCCACGCGCTGGCCAGCGAGCTGAAGCTGGACGTCGTCGAGACCCAGTACTGGGGCCACGCCGCCGACACCGCCCGCGCGGCCGTCGAGGACGGCGTGGACCTGGTGATCGCGCACGGCGGCGACGGCACGGTGAACGAAGTGGTCAACGGCATGTTCGCCGCGGGCGAGGTGGGTGACCGGGCAATGCCGACGCTGGGCGTGGTGCCCGGCGGCTCGGCGAACGTGTTCGCCCGCGCCCTGGGCCTGCCCCGGGATCCGGTCGAGGCCACGCACCGCCTGCTGCGCGCGGTGGCCGAGCGCAGCGGCCGCTGGGTCGGGCTGGGCCGCGCCGACGACCGCTGGTTCACCTTCAACGCGGGCGTGGGCTGGGACGCCGAGGTGGTCGCCGAGGTCGAGCGGCTGCGCTCGACCGGCCGGAACGTGACGCCCGCCCTGTACGCCCGCACCGCGCTCGCCTGCTACTTCCGGATGGCCCGCGAGGAGCCGAAGCTCACCTTGCGAATCGGTGACGAAACGCAGGTCGGCGGATTGCACAGCGTGTTCGTCTCGAACACCGACCCCTGGACCTACCTCGGCTCCCGCCCGGTGCGGATGAGCCCGGAGACCAGCTTCGACACCGGCCTGGGCGTCTTCGCGCTGCGGAACATGCGTGCTTACCCTGTGTTACGACATGTAGCGGAAATGCTGCGCGGTAGAGCGAAACCACACGGAAGAAACTCAATTCAGCGTGCGGACGTGGGCCATCTCCGCGTAACCTGTACGGAGCCGTTGCGCCTGCAGGTCGACGGCGATTGCCTGGGTGAGCGTTCGGAGATCGAGTTCCTCTCAGTCCCGGAAGCTCTCCGCGTCGCTGTATAACCTTCTCGTAACGGATGGACGTAGTTGCCGACTCGCGGCCCCCGTCTGCGACCGGTGACACACCGAAACCCCTGGTCAAGTCCTGTCGATCTTTCAGGTGAGTTCCCTCACCACGCGAGATCGAACTCTTGACATCGCGGCAGTTCGTGAAAGCATTCACAAGCACACGGACTCCGTGAAAGCATTCACAAACACCCCGAACGAACGAGCGGCGCGCGTGGGCGCGCCTAGCGAGGAGCAAGGAACGATGGACTGGCGCCACGATGCGGTTTGCCGTGACGAGGACCCGGAGCTGTTCTTCCCCGTCGGGAACAGCGGTCCTGCCGTGCTGCAGATCGCCGAGGCGAAGGCCGTTTGCCGCCGTTGTCCGGTCGCCTCCGAGTGCCTGGCTTGGGCACTGGAGAGCGGGCAGGACGCCGGCGTCTGGGGCGGTATGAGCGAGGACGAGCGGCGTGCCCTCAAGCGGCGCAACGCTCGCACCCGGGCCCGCACCAACGCCTGAGTAGCGAAGCTCGCTGAAGACGTGGCGGGTCGATCGCACCCCCGGTGATCGACCCCACGTCTTCGCCCCGGTCGCGAAGCAACGGCCATCGCACCGAAAGAACCCGCACACCCCGACGAGAACCCGGCCGATCCGCGTCGATGTCGGCCCCGGAAGAACCGCCCAGCTCACCGCTCGTTCGAGCAGGCGGATCCGGGATTCCGACCCGGTCGGCCGCGATGCGACAACCCGACCGCCGCATCACCAGCATCGACGCACCGCGCGGCGCCCGACCTACCGGGCAGACGTCAGCGCCGGTACTTCAGCGGAACTCGCAACACCGCCTCGGTACCCCGCTGCCGCCCGCGACCGCGCAAGCTCAACGACCCTCGGAGCTCGGATTCCACGAGGGTCCGCACGATCTGCAGGCCGAGGCGTTCGGCGCGCTCGAGGGAGAAGCCCTTCGGCAGGCCGCGACCGTCATCGGAGATGACCACGTCGAGCCAGCGCGCCGAACGCTCCGCCTGCACCACGACTTCACCGCCCTGCCCTTCCGGGAAGGCGTGCTCGAACGCATTCTGCACCAGCTCGGTGAGCACCATCACCAGCGGGGTCGCCAGCTCGGCGGACACCACCCCGAACCGACCTTCGCGACGCACCTTCACCCCGGTCTCGGCCGCGGCGACGTCGCTCATCATCGGGATCACGCGGTCCACCACGTCGTCCAGGTCGACCCGCTCGTCCACCGACATCGACAGCGTCTCGTGCACCAGCGCGATCGACGTCACCCGCCGCACCGACTCGTCCAGCGCGAGGCGCGCCTCGGTGTTCCCGGTCCGCCGCGCCTGCAACCGCAGCAGCGCGGCCACCGTCTGCAGGTTGTTCTTGACCCGGTGGTGGATCTCGCGGATCGTCGCGTCCTTGGACATCAGCGCGCGGTCCCGGCGCTTGACCTCCGTGACGTCGCGCACCAGCACCAGCGCACCCGCGTGCTGCCCGCGCGGCTGCAGCGGCAGCGCCCGGAACAGCACCGTCGCCCCGCGCGCCTCGGCCTCGATGCGCATGCTGGGCTGGCCGCCCATCGCGCGCCGCACGCGCTGCGCCACCTCGTCGGCGTCGAACGGGTCGTTGAGCAGCGACCGGGTCAGCGGCGCCAGCTGCGCCCCGACCAGGTCCGCGGCGTGGCCCATCCGGTGGTAGGCGGACAGCGCGTTCGGGCTGGCGAACACGACGGTCCCGGAGCTGTCCAGCCGGATGAGGCCGTCGCCGACCCGCGGGCTGGTGTGCACGTCGGGCGCCGGTTCCGGGGTCGGGAAGGTGCCGTCGGCGACCATCTGGCACAGGTCGGCGGCGCTGCCCAGGTAGGAGATCTCCAGCGGGCTCGGCACCCGCGGCACCGCCAGGTTGGTGTCCCGGCTGAGCACCGCGACGATCTCGTCGCCCAACCGGACCGGGATGGTCTCGCGGCGCACCGGGACCCCGAGGTGCCAGCGCGGGTCCTCCTCGCGGCAGATCCGGCCCTCCAGGGCCGCGCGCCGCAGCTGCGGGTGCTCATCCTGCGTGACTTCGGTGCCCACCACGTCCTCCGGATGGGCGGTGGGGGCCGTCGTCGGCCGCGCCTGGGCGACGCACAGGAAGCGGGTGTCCGGGGCCTCCTGCGGGCCGATCGGCACCCACAGCAGGAAGTCGGCGAAGGACAGGTCGGACAGCAGCTGCCACTCGGCGACCACGAGCTGCAGGTGGTCGGCGGCAGTGCCGGACAGCCCGGTGTGCTCGGCGAGCAGGTCACTCAGCGTGGACAAGATCAGCTCCTCGGCAGGTCCTCTCGGCCATCGCTTCCTCCTCACCGCGGCCCGGTGGGCCCCTGCTTAGGAAACCACGAGCGGAACCACCCGCCAGCGGCAGGTGGCGGGCATGTCAGACTGGGAGCTCGAAACCCCAGCGGTGACCTGGTCGGCCTCGACGCCCGACCGGTCGCCGGACTGGCCGGAAGCCGAACTTGAGGAGATGCCGATGGGCAAGCGCGCTCGCAAGAAGAAGGACCGGAAGAAGAACAAGGCCAACCACGGCAAGCGCCCCAACTCGTGAGCGCCGGCGGCACCAGCCGTCGAACACGCGAATGGCCCCGGACCAGATCGGTCCGGGGCCATTCGACGTCTTGGGATCATTCCGCCGAGGTTCGCTTCGTCCGAACCTCGACCGACGTGCCGTCGGGGCCGCGCTCGACGGTCACCTCGGCCTTGCGCAGGACAGCTTCGCGGATCGAGGCCCGGAGCCGTTCCTTCAGCTCCGTCGGAGCGTGCTCACCGCTGCACTTGCGGTGCAGCAGGGCCTTGATGTGCTCCTCGATGCCGAAGTGCTCCAGACAGCTCCCGCAACCGTCGAGGTGCTGCTGAACCGCAGCGCGACGCTGCTGGTCGCACTCGTTGTCCAGGAACAGCCACACCTCGGCAAGCACGTCCTCGCAGGAGGCTTCGTCCGGCTCGCCGCAGTTCATGAAGTGCTCACCTCCCGCTGGGTCTCCCGCAAGAAGCCGCGATCACGGGCGACGTCGGTGAGCATCTCACGCAGCTGCCTGCGACCACGGTGCAGCCTCGACATGACGGTGCCGATGGGCGTGCCCATGATCTCGGCGATCTCCTTGTACGCGAAGCCTTCCACGTCCGCGAGGTAGACCACCATGCGGAACTCCTCGGCCAGCTGCTGCAGCGCGGCCTTCACATCGGTGTCCGGCAACCGGTCCAGCGCCTCGACCTCCGCCGAGCGCAGGCCGCTGGAGGTGTGGTTCTCCGCCTGCGCGAGCTGCCAGTCGGCGATCTCGTCGGTCGGCTGCTGCTGCGGCTGGCGCTGCCGCTTGCGGTAGCCGTTGATGTAGGTGTTGGTGAGGATGCGGTACAGCCAGGCCTTCAGGTTCGTGCCCTGGGTGAACGACTTGAACGCGGAGAACGCCTTGAGGTAGGTCTCCTGGACGAGGTCCTCGGCGTCCTGGGCGTTGCGCGTCATCCGCAGCGCCGCGCCGTAGAGCTGGTCCAGCAGCGGCATCGCGTCCTGCTCGAAACGCGCCGCGCGCTGCTCGTCGGTCTCCTCGGCGTGGTCGGAGTCGTTCGGTCGCCCGGTCACGTCCGGGTGCTCTGGGGTGCTTGGCACCGGGCTCCTTTCCCGCCGCCTGGACGAGGTGACAGCAGGCGACGAACCCATGCGCTCGTTCGCATGGTCCAGGTTCGAGGATACGCGCGCCCTACTGCGACTACCTGTCGGTGACAGCCGTGCAGGCTCTGGGCGGTCCAGCACGCAGGTGTTCGTCGAATCCATGGTCACGTCCCCTCCAACGCGACACCCGCGGCCCGTTATTCCGGCCTTCTAGAGTGACGCGCATGGCAGGTAAGGGCACTCCCGCTACGGCGCTGCTGACCAAGCGCAAGGTTCCGCACGAGGTGCACGCGTACGACCACGACCCGCGCGCCGAGTCCTACGGGTTGGAGGCGGCCGAGGCGCTCGGCCAGCCCCCGGAGCGGGTCTTCAAGACGCTGGTCGCGGAGGTGGACGGCAAGCTCGCGGTCGGGGTGGTGCCGGTCACCGGGCAGCTCGACCTCAAGGCGCTCGCGGCGGCGGTCGGCGGGAAGAAGGCCAAGATGGCCGAGGTCGCGGCGGCCGAGCGCGCCACCGGTTACGTCGCGGGCGGCATCTCCCCGCTCGGGCAGAAGAAGCGGCTGCCGGTCGTCGTCGACTCCTCGGCCACCGGCTTCGACACGATCTACTGCAGCGCGGGGCGGCGCGGCCTGGAGATCGAGCTCGCCGCCGCGGACCTCGTGCGGCTGCTCGACGCCGTGGTCGCCGACATCGCCGGGTGACCGCTGCGCAGGGGGAGCGCCCCGGCGGACGATGACAGGCCGCTCCCCCGCGCCGCGCATCAGCTGCACCGGGAACCGAACAGGCTGGGGGGATGCGTCCTGTCCGGGAGGTGTGGGAGTCGGCCGCTCGTTCCGATCCGGGAACCGGTTCACGATCGCGGGCGCTGAACTCTCCGCTGATCGTCCGGACCAGGGGCCCACCGGGCAACGCCGGTGTTTTCAGATGGTGATTGCCCCAGCTGAACAGCACCCCGGGTCACCCGTCCAGGGGCGGCTGCGATCAGCCCCGCTCCTCGTGGAGCGCAGCAGCCCGCAGAACGCGCGGTGCGAGCATGGGAACCTTCCTGTCACCCCAGGCCCGCCGAGGTGAGGAAGGGAACCTTCCTGTCATCACGCGCGCTAGTCGAGCAGGCGGAGCACCCGCACCAGCCACTCCTGGGCGGCGCGGTAGACGGCGTCGACGTCGGCCTTCAACGAGTGATCACCGGGCACCAGGACGACCTCGCGGTTGTGCGACGGCTCGGGCTGCCCGAACGCGTCCCGCTCGCCCTGCACCACCAGCACCGGTGCTTCGACCCCGTCCAGCTCCGCCAGCCGGGACTTCTCCGGCTTGCCCGGCGGGTGCACCGGGAACGCCAGGCACAGCACCGCCGAGGCCGCACCGGCTTCCGCGGTCCGGCACGCCACCCGCGCCCCGGAGGAACGGCCGCCGAAGATCAGCGGGAGGTCGGCGAACCAGCGCTCGCCGAGGTCCTCCGCGACCGCCAGCCACGCCGCGTCCAGCTGCTTGGCCGGGGCCGGGGCCCGTCGACCGGCCACCCGGTACGGCTGCTCGACGAGCGCGACGTGCACGCCCGCCTCCGTGGCGGCGCGGGTCACCGCCACCAGGTCGGGCGCGGCGATGCCGCCACCCGCGCCGTGCCCGAGCAGCAGCGCGGCGCGCCCTTCCTCCGCGCAGTGCAGTTCGGCCCGGGCCGGGCCGTGCGGGGTCTCGACCTCGACGCTGGTCATGACTCGAACAGCGCTGCCTGCTCGGCGGGCTCGGGCACCGGTTCGACCTGCCGCAGCAGGTCCGGGTGGTTGTTGCGCATGCTGTTCACCTCGGTGGAGACGGGGTGGAGCGCCAGCTCGTCGAGCATCCCCTCGGCCGGGGTCAACAGCTCGCCGATCTCGGTCCGCTGCGGGTCGAGCCAGTCCGACCAGCGGTCCTGCGGCAGCACCAGCGGCATCCGGTGGTGCACGTCGGCCAGCTCGCCGACGGCGTCGGTGGTGACCACCGCGCACGTCACCAGCGGCCGGTCGGTCGAATCCGGCGCCCACCAGGCGGAGAACACCGCGGCCATCGCCAAGCTCGCCCCGTCCTTGCGGCGGCACAGGAACGGCTGCCGCCGCCGGTCACCCGGCCGCCACTCGTACCAGCCGGTCGCGGGCATCAGGCAGCGGCGCCGCCGCGCGGACTCGGCGTAGGCGGGCTTGGTGGTGATCGACTCGGCCCGGGCGTTGATCATCGGCGGCCCGCTGCCGATCTCCTTCGCCCAGGTCGGGACCAACCCCCACCGCACCGGGCGGATGCTGCGCTCGGCACCGCGCTGGACGACGATCGGCACCGTCTTGGTCGGAGTCACGTTGAAGTCCGCGACCACGGCCCCGCCGGTGCGGTCGACCGCCTCGAACTCCTCGGCCAGCGCCGCCGGATCGTGCTGGACGGCGTACCGACCACACATCAGAACTCACCCCGCGTCGTGCTCCACCTCGCGCCGAATCACTTCGACCCGGGATCCAAACCTACCGCCTGCGGTTGCGGCTCGAGCGGCACGCGTTCGACGAGCTCGGCACCGTTGTTCCGGACGTTGTTGACCGCCGTGGACACCGGGCGCAGCTCCAGCGCGGCCACCAGTTCCTCCGACGGCGGCGCCAGCAGGTCGGAGACGTCCGGCTGGTCCGGGTCGAGCCAGTGCTCCCACGCGGTGGGCGGCAGCAGCAGCGGCATCCGGTCGTGCACCTCGGAGAGCTGCCCGATCGAGCTGGTGGTCAGCACCGAGCAGGTCACCAGCGGTTCGGCGTCCTCGACCTGCGGATCGCGCCAGGTCGCGAAGATGCCCGCCATCGCCAGGCTGGAACCGTCCGGGGAGGTCATGAAGAACGGCTGCTTGCGGTTGCCCTCGCGCTTCCACTCGTACCAGCCGTCGGCCGGCAGCAGGCACCGGTAGCGCTTGATCGAGGTGCGGAAGGCGGGCTTGGTCGTCACCGTCTCGGACTTGGCGTTGATCATCCGGCTGCCGATGGACTTGTCCTTCGCCCACATCGGCACCAGGCCCCAGCGCATGACGCGGATGGTGCGCTCGGTCCGCTCCAGGTCCCGCTCGCCGGACTCGTCCTGCGGGTGCCGCTGCACCACGGTCAGCACCCGCTTGGTCGGCGCGACGTTGAAGTCCGCGCCGGGAGCAGCACCGCCGGTGCTGTCCAGCGCGGCGAACTCGGCCGCGAGCTTGCCCGGATCCTTCGTGGAGGCATACCTGCCGCACATGCCCGGTCGAACCTCCGTCACCTAGCAGCGGTGTGGTCCACCCCATCCTGGCAGTCCGGATCGCCCCGGGCGAGCGGCACGAGCAGATCCCGAACGCACGCGAGGTGACAGGAAGGTTCCCCTCCTCGCACTACCGGGCCCGACAAGTGACAGGAAGGTTCCCTTGCTCACGCCACAGGCCCGCCAGGTGACAGGAAGGTTCCCCTCCTCGCAGCACCGCGTCCGCCGGATGACAGGAAAGTTCCCATGCTCCAACCCCCGCCGCGGCGGCCCGGCGCCACAGGTGCCACGGCGGGTCACTCCACCAACACTCGGTGGCCAACGCGCCCCCGGCGCTGAATTCCCCGGGCCAGGTGGGGGATCATTGGCCCATGACCCAGCTCTGGCCTGCCCCTGTCGCTGCCGGTGCGGTGCGCGCGACCGTCCCGGTTCCCGGTTCGAAGTCGATCACCAACCGGGCGCTGGTGCTCGCCGCGCTCGCCGACGGCCCTTCGACGCTGCGTGCTCCGCTGCGCAGCCGGGACACCGAGCTGATGGCCGGTGCGCTGCGCTCTCTCGGGGTCGCGATCCAGGACGGGCCGGACGGCTCGTGGCAGGTCACCCCGGCCGCGCTGCGCGGACCGGCGGAGGTCGACTGCGGTCTGGCGGGCACCGTCATGCGGTTCGTGCCGCCGATCGCCGCACTCGCCTCCGGGCGAATCACCTTCGACGGCGACCCGCACGCCCGGAAGCGCCCGCTCGGCGCGGTCCTGGACGCGCTGCGCGCGCTCGGCGCCGACATCGACGGCGACGCGCTGCCGTTCCAGGTCAACGGTGCCGGGAAGCTGCCCGGCGGTGCGGTGACCATCGACGCGTCCGCGTCCTCGCAGTTCGTCTCCGGGCTGCTGCTGTCGGCGCCGCGGTTCGAGCAGGGCGTGGTGGTCCGGCACGCGGGCGAGCCGGTGCCGTCGCTGCCGCACATCGAGATGACGGTGTCGATGCTGCGCGCCGCCGGGGTCGAGGTGGACGACCAGGAGCCCGACACCTGGCGCGTGGCCCCCGGCCCGATCCGGGCGCTCGACCTGGACGTCGAGCCCGACCTGTCCAACGCCACCCCGTTCCTCGCCGCCGCGGCCGCCACCGGCGGCGCGGTGACCGTCCCCGGCTGGCCGACCCGGACCACGCAGGCCGGTGACGCGATCCGCGACATCCTCGCCCAGATGGGCGCCCAGGTGGAGCTCACCGGCGACGGCCTGACCGTCACCGGTCCCGCCGAGCTCAACGCCGTCGACCTCGACCTGCACGACGTCGGCGAGCTCACCCCCACCGTGGCCGCGCTGGCCGCGCTGGCGACCGGCCGTTCCCGGCTGCGCGGGGTCGCGCACCTGCGCGGGCACGAGACCGACCGGCTCGCCGCGCTGCAGACCGAGCTGACCAAGCTGGGCGGCGCGGTCGAGCAGACCGAGGACGGCCTGGTCATCGAGCCCCGGCCGCTGCACGGCGGGAACTGGCACTCCTACGCCGACCACCGGATGGCCACCGCTGGCGCGATCCTCGGGCTGCGGGTCCCGGGGGTGCTGGTCGAGGACATCGCGACCACCGGCAAGACCATCCCCGACTTCCCCGGGATGTGGGCGGCGATGCTCGGAGGAGATGCGTGAGCCCGGAGGCGGACTGATGCGCAAGCGAGGCTGGAGCCACCTCGACGAGTCCGACGTGCGGGTCCGCCCCGGCCGGGGCAGCCGACCGCGCAGCAAGCAGCGCCCGAAGCACGCCGACGCCGAGGCTGCGATGGTCGTCGCCGTGGACCGCGGCCGCTGGACCTGCGCGCTGGACGGCGACCCGGACCGGCTGGTCACCGCGATGCGCGCCCGCGAGCTCGGGCGCACCCCCGTGGTGGTCGGTGACCTGGTGGACCTGGTCGGCGACACCTCCGGGAAGCCGGACACGCTGGCCCGGATCGTGCGCGTCGCCGAGCGGGCCAGCGTGCTGCGCCGCACCGCCGACGACACCGACCCCTACGAGCGGGTGGTGGTCGCCAACGCCGAGCAGCTGGTCATCGTCACCGCGCTCGCCGATCCGCCGCCGCGCCCGGGGTTCATCGACCGCTGCCTGGTCGCCGCGTACGCGGGCGGGCTCGCGCCGGTGCTGTGCCTGACCAAGGCCGACCTGGCCGATCCGGGCGAGTGGATCAGCACCTACTCCTCGCTGGACATGCCGATCACCATCACCCGCCTCGGCGAAGACCCCGCGGAGCTGCGGGGACTGCTAATCGACCGGGTGTCCGCGCTGGTCGGCCACTCCGGGGTCGGAAAGTCCACACTGGTCAACCAGCTGGTCCCGACCGCCGACCGGGCGACCGGTGAGGTCAGCGGCGTGGGCAAGGGGCGGCACACCTCGACCTCGGCGGTCGCGCTGCCGCTGCCCGAGCGGGGTTGGGTGGTCGACACCCCGGGCATCCGCTCGTTCGGCCTGGCGCACGTGACCGCGGACGACGTGATCGCGGCCTTCGAGGGGTTCTCCGAAGCGGCCGAGGAGTGCCCGCCGAACTGCGGTCACCTCGGCGGTTCCGACGACCCGGACTGCCACCTGGACGCCTTCGCGGCCGACGGCGGCGGGCTGGAGCAGCTCGGCTCGCTGCGCCGGTTGCTGCGCTCCCGGGCCGGGCTCGACGACGCCTGACCCCGGAAAAACGCGAATCTCACCCCATTTTCCCCCGTTCGGGAGGCGATCGTCCCCTGTGGCGTGACGACTTCGTTGTTAGCGTGGGGCGCGAGGTCGGCGTGGCGGATGATGTTTCCGCAGCTCACGCAGGCCGTCGTGCGGTTCCCGCCGCACGAGTCCCAGAGCCGACGACGGCCCGAGGAGCGTGCCCGATGTCCCGAGCCCGCACCAGGACCGCGGTGATCTCCGCCGGTCTCGCCCTGATCGCAGCAGTCACCGGATGCTCCGCGGAACCTCCGGTGCCGACGAATTCCGTGGCCGCCAACCCGGACCCCCGCCCGGTCGCCGACACCGTGCTGTCCCAGGTGATCAGCAAGATCAGCGAACGCGGCAGCACGCACAGCCAGGTGCGCGGAAGCCTCGGCGTGGTCGGCGAGCTCACCGCCGACGGCGTCGTGCGCTACCGCGGCCCGCAGACCGACCTCGCCTTCGACGGGCAGACCCGCAGCACCCGGAACCAGCCACCGCAGCGGATCGCCCTGTCCATCGTGGACGGAGTCGGCTACCTGCGGACCCCGCTGGCCCGCCCGGCGCCGGACAAGCCCTGGCTGCGGATCTCCCCCGGCGCGGACGACTTCGGCTCCAAGCTGCTCAGCCCCGCCCTGGGCCAGGTGCACCGGGCCGTCGACCCGCGCGCCACCTTCAGCGGGGTCGAGCGGGCCACCCGGATCCAGAGCAGCGCCCCCGACCAGGTCGACGGCAAGCCCACCACCCGCTACGACCTGCGCATCGTCACGGAGCAGGCCGCCGAAGCGGCCACCGACCCGCAGCAGCGGAGCCGGTTCCGCAAGGCAGCGGACTCCGGCGAGGCCGAGCTCGAGTACCAGCTGTGGCTGGACGAATCCGGGCTGCCCGCGCGGTTCGCGGCCTCCGGCCAGGTCGCCCAGGCCGGTCAGGTGTCGCTGACCTCGACCTACCGCGACTGGGGCGCGCCCGCCGAGGTGGAAGTGCCGCCGACCGAGGAGATCGGCGTGTTCCAGGACGCCCCGCCGCAAGCGCAGCGGCCGCGGTGACGTCGACATAGCCCACAATTACCCCGAAACAACAACGGACCAGGTCAACGCACTGCTACGTTCCGGGTATTGCTTTCTCCACGCAGAGAGGACTATTCGTGCGTCGCATTGCCACCGCCCTGTCCGCTGCCGCGCTGGCGGCCACCCTCGGGGCGTGCAGCCAGGGCGGCTCGCCCACCGGCTCCGACAACGCCGGGGACAACTCCGGCTCGGCGATCACGGACATCTCGTCCCTGGTCAACGCCGCGAAGACCAACATGGACGAGAAGAAGACGGTCACCGTCACCTTCGAGGGCACCGGCCCGATCGCCCAGCTGTACACCAGCATGAAGTGCCAGGTGGACGCCGCCGCGGAAGCGATGGGCTGCAGCGGTGGCCCGACCGAGATGGTCGTCAGCAAGGACGGCATCTTCATGAAGAGCCCGGAGATGGCGCAGCTGGCCGGTGGTGACCCGAGCAAGCCGTGGCTGAAGATGCCGGCGAACGAGGAGGTGGCCCAGCAGTTCGGCGAGCTGGGCAAGATCAGCGACTTCGAGGCCATGCTGCCCCCGGGGTCGACCATCACCTCGTCCGCCGAGGAGCAGGTCAACGGCAAGGACGCGACCCGCTACGAGGTCACGACCAACCTGCAGGAGGCTGCGGGCGCGGCCACCACTGACGCCCAGAAGGCGGGCTTCAAGGTCATGCTGGACTCGGGCGTCACCGAGATCAAGCAGACCGTCTGGGTCGACTCCGACAAGCTGCCGCTGCAGGTCAAGATGACCACCCCGGCGCTGAAGGTCCAGGGCCAGGAGATCCCGGAGACCACGCTGACCGTGCACTACTCGGACTGGGGCAAGCCGGTGAACATCACCACCCCGCCCGCCGACCAGGTGCAGGAGATGCCGAGCCTGCCGGGCATGCCGGGCTGACACCCGCCGACGTCCGCCGGGCGGTCCGAGCACCGCCCGGCGGACGCACCGCGAAGACCTGACTACATGAGTTCCAGCAGGAACGGCACTTCCTGCGGCGCGTACCAGGCGAGCTCGTGGTCCTCGGCGTCGCCGAGCGCGAACTCCGCATCCGGATCGCCCAGGTCGGCGGCGTCGATCACCTCCGCCGCCGCGCGCACCGCGTCCTCCGCCTCCGCCGCGTCCACGTGCACCGCGGCGATCTGCTTCCACTGAACCGGCCCGGACACCTTCACCACCGCGTGGTCCAGGTCCGGCCGCAGCGTCACCTCGTCGACATCGGCCGAGATCACCACCCGGCGCAGCTCCGGCTTCTCCCCGGACCCCAGACCACCGGCGATCAGCCGCAGCGACGCCCGCGCAGCCTCCCGCATCGCGGCGTACTCAAGCTCCTCGGTATCGCCGCTGGCGTAGGACTCGCGCAGCGCAGGCGTCAGTGCGAACGCCGTCCCGCCCAGCGGCTGCAGCTGCTTGTCTTCCACCAGTTGCCGCAGCATCGGCAGCGTGGCGGGCAGGTAAACCCTCATGCCTCGACCATCCTCATCATGTCCTCCACTGCATCAGATCCAGCGGCGTCTGCACGTTCCGGCGGCCGGGTCGGCGGCGCGGCAGGGAGATGTCCCTCATGCCTCGACCGTGCCGATCATCTCGTCCACCGCTTCCCCGATCATCGCCGCCAGCACGTCCACGTCGGGCATCGCGTCCCGATCGGCGTTCAGCCCGAAGTACACACCGCCGTCGTAGGAGGTCACCCCCACCGACAACGACTGGTTCTTGGCCAGCGGCACCACCGGGAACATCTCCATCATCCTCGCCCCCGCGGCGTACAACGGCACCTGCGGTCCGGGAACGTTGGTCACCAGGACGTTGAACAGCCGGTCCGAGAACTGGTTGGCCACGCGCGCTCCGAGGGCGTGCAGCGTCGGCGGCGCGAACCCGGACACCTTGACCAGCGCCCCGGCCGCCACCTGCTGCCCGGACTCCGCGTGCGCCCGCATGGCGTGGCTGACCTGGTGCAACCGGACCGTCGGGTTGCCCTCGCCGACCGGCAGGTCGACCAGGTACGCCGACACCTTGTTGCCCACCGAACCGACCGGCAGGCTGCTCGTCTCCGGGTAGGTCGCCCGCGCCTCGGCGTCGTCGGAGCGGACCGACACCGGGACCATCGCGCGGACCGTGGTCGACGGCGCCACCACCTCCCCGCGCGACAGGAGCCAGTTCCGCAGCGCGCCGGTGACGACCGCCAGCACCACGTCGTTGACCGTGCTGCCGTGCGCGCGGCGGACCGCGCGGAAGTCGTCGAGCTTCGCCCGCGCGACGGCGAACCGGCGCTGCGCCGAGGTCGGCGCGTTCAACGGCCCGCTGGGTGCGGGGACGACGGCGGTGCGCAGCGCCGAAGCGACCCCGCCCAGCGCGCGGGAGACCTTCTGCACCGTGGCGGTGACGTCCACCATCGCCGCGCGGACGTTCTCGACCACCTCGCCCGGTCGCTGCACGGCATCGGTCACCGCTTCCACCACCAGCTCGGCCAGGCTCGGCTCCGGGCGCGGCATCCACAGCTCGTCGACGTCGGGGATCTCCCGGTCCCGCTCGACGTCGAAGATCACCTGGCCGATGTCGATCGCGCCGATCCCGTCCACCATCGCCTGGTGGGTCTTGGTGATCACCGCGACCCGGTTCTTCGACAGCCCCTCCACCAGGTACACCTCCCACAGCGGGCGGGTGTGGTCGAGCTTGCGCGACATCAACCGCGCGGCCAGGTCGTGCAGCTGCTCGTCGCTACCCGGCTTGGGCAGCGCCGAGCGGCGGACGTGGTAGGTCAGGTCGAAGTCCTGGTCGTCCACCCACACCGGCCTCGCCAACCGCCCCGGGACCTGCATGACCCGCTGCCGGTAGCGGGGCACCAGCCCCAGCCTGCGGTCGATCAGCGACAGCACCCGGTCGTAGTCGAATCCGCTGCGCGGGCGCCGGAACACCGCCACCCCGCCGACGTGCATCGGCGTGGTGTGGTCCTCCAGGTAGAGGAAGGACGCGTCGACGGCGGAGAGACGATCGGACATGCCCGCGATCCTGGCACACAACCGGCCCGAGCCCGAGGGGTTCCTGCTCGCCCGCCCCACCGCAGCGCATGTGACACTTGGTCGGTGACCAGCGAAGTTTCCCCGAAAGACCGATTCCTCACCGTCTACGGACGCAAGCCGGTGCTGGAGGCGCTGGCCGACCGCGACCTCCGGGTCGACAAGGTGGTCCTGGCCGAGGGGCTGCGGGGAGCGATCATCGAGGAGATCAAGGAGGCCGCGGCCGACCGCGCGGTCCGGGTCCAGCGGGCGAGCGCGCACCGGGTCAAGGTGCTGGCGGGCAACGGTCGGCACGACCAGGGCGTGCTGGCCGACGTGGTGGCCCGCAAGATGCGCCCGCTCGCCGATGCCCTCGAAGACCCGGCGAAGGCCCCGGGCACGATGCTGCTGCTCGACGGCCTGACGACTCCGGCCAACGTCGGCATGATCCTGCGCACCGCAACGGCCGCCGGGATCGACGGGATCGTGGTGCCGCACCGCGGCGTCGCCAGCCTCGATCCGCTGGTCATCAAGGCCTCGGCCGGGGTCGCCTTCCACGCCCCGGTCCTGCGCACCCGCACCGCGGGCGAGGCCGCGGAGATGCTGAGCGATGCGGGATATCCGCTGTACGCGCTGGAGGCGGACGCCGCCGACAGCATCTACAACACCGACTTCGGTTCCCGAGCCGTGTTCGTGCTGGGCAGCGAAACCGCGGGCCTTTCCGAAGAGGTGCAGTCCCGGATCGCCCAGCCGCTGGCCATCCCGATGGCCGGTGAGGTGGAATCCCTCAACGTCGCCAGCGCCGCCGCGGTGCTCTGCTTCGAACTCCTCCGCCGCAAGCTGTCCTGACACCGGCGAAACCCCCGCTGTCGTGCGGGGAACCCGCTGGCCCGGGCTCCCCGCACGCGCACGGTCAGCGCGGGAAAGCGAGTTCTTCGAGTCTGGGAATGCAGAAGGGCCCCTTTCTTTTCCGGATGTTCCGGAAAAGAAAGGGGCCCTCTCAAATTGTGTGTCGGCGGTGTCTTACTCTCCCACACCCTGTCGAGTGCAGTACCATCAGCGCTGGGGAGCTTAGCTACCGGGTTCGGAATGGGACCGGGCGGACCCTCCCCGCCATCGCCACCGACAACCCTCAATCCCGCACCACAGCACGGGAAACTCGTGGTCGTCATCGCTTTGATGACACACAAATCTAGTTTTCAACTAGCCTGGGAAACAACCAGGATCCTGGTTGTTGTCTCAGACACCATATAGTGAGTGCGAGCAATCTTCGTGAGCAAGTCCTCGGCCTATCAGCACCAGTCAACTCCACACCTTACAGTGCTTCCATATCTGGCCTGTCAACCCAATCATCT
>NZ_VWPH01000008.1 GCF_008630535.1 Saccharopolyspora hirsuta
TCAGCCCGGCATCCGGAGGCATGCGCCCGGCGATGGCATCGACTTCGTCGGTGGTGGCGTGGGGGCGTTCGCGCGGGCCCTCGAAGTTGATGCGCAGCTTGAGGCACGGATTCTTCGCGATCAGTCCGTCGTCCGCGGCTTCACCAAGGATCATGGAGAACAGTACGAGGATGTCGCGCGCTCTTGTCGGCCATGTTCGGGCGTAGCTTCTTGTTCACCCACCCTTTGGCCGCGATACGTGTGATGTCGCCCAGTGCGGTGCCGGACCAGCGAGGCAGGATGTGGTTGCGGATGTGTGACTGGTAGGTCGCCCAGGTGACGTCGGAGACGCTTTGAGCGTCCGACCATGCGCGGATCCACTCGTCGATTGTGGTCTGTGCAGCTGAACGGTAGGAGAAGAAACGGTGGTGTTGGTCCGGGAATCGCTCGCTGGCGCGTGGCTCGGACGCCTCGTCACGCCGCCACGCCCTCCAGGTCGTGCTTCATGACCACTCGTCTCGCGTTGCTAGCGAGACCGTTGACCGCGTGTGGCGGCGCGGCGCGGAGCCTCTGGTTCGCGTCTGCGGGAGCGGTGTTCGCCGGACGACGATGCAGCGGCGCGACAAGCGGTTCGTCGTGGCTTCGCCGGGACGCTATCGCCGCCAGCGGCGATGCCGAGGTCGCCGGGCTGGGTGTAGTGGGCGATGGCGTGGGCGGCGACGGCGGGCAGCATCTTGGCGGGGTGCGCGGAGGAGTCGGGGCTGTAGCGGCCCTTGCGCTGGGCGGCGGGGCTGGTTTGCGCCGTCGCCCACACCGACACAGCCGGTTAGCCAGGAGCGGGACTGCTGCAGGACCGGTGGTCCGCGTGTGCCGGAGTGTGGTGGTGGCGGTGCATGAGGGCGTCCTCCCCGGCACGTGCCTGGTGGGTGTGGTGGGTCATTGGGCATCGCCGCCTGCGGGGGTGTGGTGGTTGTGGGGTTGGGCGAAGACGAGGAGATCGGCGTGCACACGCCGGTGCCGGAACCAAGCAGGCGAACGATCACCAACCGTGGCCGGATCGGCGGGGAGGGGCGTGAGGCCTCCGCCGCGGATGGGGGCGAGCAGGCACACGATGTGCTGGAGGTAGAGCAGGTCAGCGTTTTGCGCTGCGGCGACGATGTCTCCGGTGGGGTCGCGCAGCTCACCGTGGGCGCTGTCGGTGTGGGTGAGGACCGCGAGGATCCCGCCGGTGCGCAACAGCCGCGCCGCGTGGTGGGCGAGCAGATCCACCGGGCTCGTGGTCGCCGGGGGTGTGGCTGGCCACGAGAAGATCGACCGGATCACCGCCGTCAAGCTGCTGCCGAGAGATCTGGTCCAGCGAGGTGTGGGAGGCGGCGCGATCGAGGTCGCGGACCGTGTTCAGTGCTGCGGCGAGGTCGTCGTCGCTAGTCGTCGTGCGATCGCCGGTGACGGTGGTGAGCAGGACTCGGTCGCCGGGGGTGCTGAAGGCAGTGACGACAGCACTCAGGATGGGCAGTGGCCACCGTGCGCCGGGGTCGACCGGGTGCGGTCCGCAGGCCCACATGAGCTTCATCAGCTCGCGCACCGCAGGCGCTTCATGCGGCAGCTCACCCCGTCGACGGTGATCGTGCCCTCGGACGGGGCGATGGTGTCCAGACCGCCCGCGGTGTCGTGAGTGGGGTTGGTGGCGTTGGTCTTGGCGCCCATCAGTTCCGCACCACCGCGATGAGTTTGCCGACCTTCTTGATCGTCGCGCCGAGCTCATCCTTGTCGGTCCGGCCTGCCCGTTGTAGTTGACCTTCACACGGAGAAGCCCTCGAAGATCGCGGCCTGTTTTGGGGCGGGTCTCACTGCTGGTTGGGCTCAGGGTCGGGCGGCGGCTGGCCGGAAAGCAATCGTGCACCTCGGCGGCGGTGCCCCTGTCACACGCTCGGTGGCGGAACAGGGCAGGGGGTTATCGCCGGCCGACCGCGCAGCGTTACTGCGTTGTGTCGCGTATGGCCTGCGGAGACTTTTTGGGGCTAATTCGTAACGACTCTCAGTGATCGCACGAATGGGTAGTTGATGCTCGCACTTCTACGCGAGCCACGGACGCCCCACCCGGGCGGAGAAGAGAACATCGTCATGACTCACCAGGTAGCCATGCCCTACCCGCCCGCCGCCCCGCCGCGCAACGGCTTCGGTATTACCGCGCTGGTGCTCGCGCTGATCGGGCTTGTGTTCAGCCTCATTCCTCTGACCGGCTTCATCGCGCTCATCCTGGGTGGGCTCGCGGTGCTGTTCGGGCTGCTCGGCGTCGCCAGGACTCGCAAGGGCGTGGCCACCAACAAGATCATGTCGTGGATCGGGACCGGCCTGGGTGGTCTTTCGCTGGTGGTTGGCATCGTGGGGATGGTGATCGTGTTCCAGGCCGCCGACCAATTCGTCCGGGACATGGACAAGATCTCCGATGACCTTCAGACCAGCCCGGGCAGCGCTCAGGAGGGAATCGTCCCGGCCTCACCGCTCACCGAAACTGCTGCACCCGCGCAGAACACCGGCCCGCTGACCAGCGGTATCACAGACGGCATGTACCACGTTGGTGAGGACATCGAGCCCGGGACCTACAAGTCCGCAGGTGGCGACGGTCGCCCCTGCTTCTGGGCGCGGTACAAGAACGGCTCCTCGGAGTTCGCCAACGTCATCACCAGCAACCTCAACGACGGTCCGGCTCGGGTGACGGTGAAGTCGGGAGAGCTGCTTGAGATCAGCGGGTGCCAGCCGTTCGAGAAGGTCGGCTGAACCCTGCCAGTTGTTCTCGCCCCGCTTGCTGACTGAGGGGCGGGAAGGGGAGGGGGCCGGGTGTCTGGAGGCGGCCGGCTCGGCCGGGCAGTTCCCTGACCCTGGGGAACTGCCCGGCCCGCTACTTCTTTCACCGCACAGATTCGAGGAGAAACCGATGAGCCACACGGTGTGGGTCCGCAACCACTGGTGGTGGGATCCAGCCGACGACGAAACCCGCGGCGACAGCTGCGGCTGGGTCTTGTACCGCCGCGACCCCGGCGGAAACCCCATGAGGACCGACATGGCCAAGGGGTTCTCCTACTACGCCGCCGACAACACCCGCGCTGTCCGGTCCCGGCTTACCGTGGACGACGTCCTGTTCCACGGCCCCGTCAAGAACCTGGATGAGGCGTGGCGTCACGTCCAGCACGCCATCAGCCGCGACGGCTGGCTGAACGACGATCTCAACGAGACCCGCCGCCGCGACGGGCGCTGGCATCAGGCGCACTGGTTCACGTGCTGGCGCAACCAGCAGCCTCAGCCGGTATCGCCGGTGCTTCTGCCGGAGGGCTTCCGCTTCAACCGGACCGGCTGGGTCGAGGCCGACGCGGCCACACTGGAACTCCCGTAGTCCCGATCCCTGCCGGGCAGGCTAAGCCTGCCCGGCGTGCTCCTGGTAGTACTCCAGCCATAGATCGGCTTCTTCCGAATGCCAGCCGTGCCCCTGGCGCTGTGCCTGTAACGCCGGTGTGAATGATCGTGAGGCGCGCTGATTGCGTGTCTTGGTCGATCGGATCGGTCAGACGCGGATTCTGCGGCGGTGGGTCTCTGGGCTCACCGCCGACGTGATCAAGGTGATGAGCGAGAGCGCCGCGGACCATCTCCGCGTGCGCGGGGCCGAGACTTCTTGACCAGTGAGTTTACTGGTTGTGGCAGTACTTTTCGCTTAGTTCGTTGTAAGTGGTCATGGTTCGATAGCTTGCTTTGAAGTCGAAGCAAGTGGATGACGGTATGGCAGAGGCGCTGGAACCCGACAGCTCAGCACGTACTTCGCGCTCCTGTCATCGGTGAGCCTGGTGCATCACGCTGTCGAGCAGCAGGTGCGCGCGACGGCCGAGCTCAGCTACGTCTAGTACCAGCTGGTGGCCCGGATCGGCGGCTGACCATGACCGCGCTCGCCGATGGCGTCGTCTACAGCCGCAGTGGCCTGACCCGCCAGGCGGGACTGCTGGAGAAGGCCGGGATCGAGCGGGCGTGGGAGAAGGAGCAGAAGATCGTCCGCGTGCGATTCTCTACTCGGGGTGTTGTCGACTGGTTGTGCGCCCGGGTTTTATCTGAAGATCGTTCCGGTTCATGGTCTGGTTTCCCCGATCGAGGTCGGTCTCATGAGTGAACCGTGAGACCTCGCCTGGCTGGCGTTGCTGGGTGCCGATACTTTCGGGCAAAGCAGGTTTTCGGTCGGCTGGCTTGCTTACCGCTTCATTCCGGGAGTGCCGTGCGGTTCCAGGAGGACGCGTGAAGATCAAGATAAAACCCTTTGATGCCGCCGTCGGCGTGCAGCAGGACAAGCTTACCGCGGCGGTCGCAAAATTGTACGAGAAGCTCTATCCGATGAAGGAGGGAAACATATTCAAAGGGCAGCAGAAATTTGGCGATACCAAGGTTGAATGGGATCTCAAGAAGGCGCCCGCATTCGGTCTCGAGGCGCCTTCTCTGGAAACGTGGCGAACCTGCATCGACCGCAACGGGAACAAGCTGACGAATGCTGGTTCGGTTCCCTCCGGTGCGGTGTTCTCGGTGACGCTCCCCGAGTTCTTTGGTCAGTTCACGAAGGAGGGCGGTAATCCGGTCGGTGGAACCACGAAGGTGGTCGCCTACGGCAAGGCCGAGGTGGCTTCCGGGGCGTTGAGCATCACCACCCTTGCCCTGTGGTTGGACCAGGCCCACTGGAACAAGTGGGACCGGGCGATCGTCAACCAGATCATCGTGCCGAAGGTGCTGAACATGGTCGACCTGGTGCTGGACGGCCTTAAGCTCCCCGTTCTCGAGCCGGTTCCCGACGTCAAGCTGGATCTGGAGCTGGGGGAAGTCGTGATCGCCGACAAGCGGCTGCTGGTCACGGCGCAGCAGAAGTCCGGCCGGAGCGATTCCCAGATCGATCTGACGATTCCGCAGCAGGACGTCTTCGCCCTGCTGGGCAAGAATCTGGCCGGTCAAGTGGTCACCGGGAAGATTCAGAAGATGAAACCGGACGAACGGCAAATCTGGAAGTGGGAGAAGGACTACAAGTTCCTGAAACCGCGAGCGACCATCTGGCTGGACAAGGTGGTGGACATCTCGTTCCCGGGGACTTCGAATCCGGCCAAGATCAAGGCCCAGCCGACGATCACGACGGAGGCGTCGGTGGATCCGGGATCGATGTCGGAAAAGGGGTGTTCGGTGGAACGGGGCGGGAACAAGCTCTGATCGGTCGGCGATTAGCCAGGGGAGAGATGACTCGTGGACAACGATTTCGCGGTGTGCGTCGATCAGGAGACGCTGAACACCTCGCTTCGCGCGCTGCACGGGCGGGACGACCTCAAGAAGTTCCGAGAAGGCCGGCAGCAGGTGACGATCGGCGGGAACAACGAATGGGTGGATTGGAAGATCGACGAACCGCCTCATCTGAGGTTGCAGCCGCCGAGCGACGCTCTCTGGCGCGATGCGATTAAGGAGAACGCGCAAGCGCCCAAACCGACGACCAACGCCTTCGTGCTGACCTTTCCCAAGTTCTGGTTCAAGCGGGACGGTCAGGAGGGCAAGACCACCTCGATCGAGGCGATCTGCACGCTGACCGCGCAGGACGGCAAGTGCACCTTCACCCCGCACGGAGCCAAAGTCGACCTGACGGGCTTCGCGCAGTCCGACCGCGTCATCTACCGCCAGATCATCGTGCCCAGACTGCTGCGCGAGGCGGGAAAGCTGCTCGCCGGGCTGTCGGTGCCGAACATCAACGTCTACGGGCTGAGTTTCGGTCCGATCGCCGCCGCGGTCGGAGACGACCGGGTCATCACCGTGGCGAACCTCCGCGACCGGCCGAACGCCACACCGCCGTCCACGACCGCGCTGCCCAAGCGCGGAAATTACGTGCTGCTCAGCAAGAACACGATGGAGAAGGGCGCCAAGCTGGCGGCTGTGCTGCTCAACGGCTATGCCTGGCAAGGTGGTGGCGGCGACTCGTACTGGGGCGGCTGGTACAAGTGCACGGCGGGCTTCAAGGTCAACAGCATCAACGCCCACGCCAACAGCCCGACCGGTTTCTCCGTGTACCCGGACCTCGGTGGCTGGGTGTCCGTGGACGGGCGGCACTGGTTCGTCCGGTACCACCTCGGCTACAGCTTCGTCTCCCACCCGAATCCGGTCGAGGCGGTCGTCGACCTGAGCGTGGTGAACAACAGCGTCTCCCTCAAGCTCAAGGACCTCAAGGACTTCTGGGTCGAAGCGGTCAGCGATGGGCACTGGCTGTCGTGGATCTGCAAGCCGCTCGTGCAGGCGTTGGTCAACAACTGCGTCCCGAAGGCGCGCGAGTACCTGATCGGCAAGTCGGTTCAGGTCTTCACCGTTCCGGACATCCCGCTGAACATCGCCGAGGTGAACGTGAAGCTGACGCTCCGGAACCTGACTCTCGACGAGTACGACGGGATGGCCCGGCTGACCGCCACTCCATCGCTGTCCTGACCGATGCCGCATCGCCACGCCCTGCCAGAGGAGATCGCGTGAGCATCATCAAGTACAACATCGACATCGATTCGAAGCCGTACCTGACCGTCACGGCGCAGCTCGACAACCAGAACCAGTTGAAGATCAAGGCTACGGATCTCGGCGCTGTCCATCTCAAACCCTCGGTTGCCCCGGGTCAGAAGTGGGTGACCGATGCCCTCTCCAACGTCGCCAAGCCCGCGATCGAGTTCGCCTGCGAGACGATGAGCGATCAGGTGGAGAACAGCCAGATCAAGGAGCGGCGGATCGGCGCCGAGATCATGAAGCACATCGACTTCACGCTCAAGCCCAAGCTGGAGTTCGACTTCAAGGTCAAGACCGAGAAGGTCACCGTCTCGTTCAAGGATCCCGGCATCGCCACGCACGAGGAGATGCTTCTGCTTCACGCCTCGGAGATCAACATCACCTGACCAACCGCCACGAGGAGGTCGTTGGCATGAGCAACAAACCAGGTTCCGGGCGAGAAGCGGGCCGCTCCAGGGAGTTCGCGGTCACCGATGACCTGGAGTTCCCGCTGGCGCGCACCGTCGAGATGCCAGCAGACGTCGACTACCCGACCGGCGCGCTCAACTTCCGGTTGAGTTCGCTGGTCGTCGCGCTGGAGGGCGCGCCAGCAGCGGAGACCATCTCCGGAGAGCCGCGGCGGTACGCCCTCAAGCTGCCCCCGTTGGAACTGCGGGGGAATGCTCGCTGACCGTCTTCCCCGATCCGATCGTCGACATCGACACCGCGGGTGACCTGTCCGAACTGCCGCCGCACGCGCTTCGGCCCACGGTCGGTGGCGCGACCGAGGCCGAACGGAGTTCCGACGACGAGAAGACGAAGGCGTGGTGGGTCGCGCAGGCGAAGCAGGAGCGCGAGAAGCTCCAAGAACTCGCGAACAAGAACAAGCCAGCGCCGAAGAAGATGCTCGAGGACTTCGGCAAGCACAACGAGGCTTTCGACAAGGCCTTCCAGGAAGACGAGGGGTTGCAGAAAATCTGGAAGGACAAGGGCGCCACCAAGATGATGGCCGAGGACACCTCCAAGGCCGTCGCCGACGGCAAGATCAAGGTCAACGACGAGAAGAAGAAGTACCCGTCCACCGCCTCGGGGAGCCTGAGCTACAACGGCAGTGCGTTCGTCCGGCAGGGCGTGCTGTTCGACGCTCTTTGCGACCTGGCCGAAAAGCATCCGAAGGAGAAGGCGAAGTACGAGGCCGCGGCAAAGGCCGTGGCGGACTTCAGCGGTACGGTGCAGAAGGACACGGGGAACACGTCCGAAACGACGAAGCCGATGACCGCCACGGAGGTGTACGCGGTCGTCGAGAAGCACTCCGGGAAAGCGGTTTCCAAGTCGCTCGACGAGTGGAAAGCGCTGTACAGCGCCGAACCGGGAACCGGTGGCACGGCCGCTGTCGCTTCGGGGGAGGCACCCGCCCAACTCGCCGAGCCTGTGCGGGCTGCTTTGGCGCAAGCCCGCCGGGCCAGGGCGCTGCAGCGCGCCCGCGAACGCTCCGAGCGGAGCAGCACGCTGTACCGCAGCGCTTGCACAGCACGGATCGAAGGCACTCGAGTGGTCGTGGCCTACGGTCCGGACGGTGAGCTGCTGATCGAGGTGGAACTCCCGGTCTTCGACCTGGAAATCGATGATTCGCGGTGGCGGGGTGCGGTCGGCGAAGTGGCGCGGGAGAGGCCTTCCCGCACGCACTTCGTGCAAAGCCTGGTGCGAGATGCCGTGACCGATCGGCTCCGGCGTGCGGTGCTGGACGGCTCGCTCGAACCGTCCGGGGGCATGGCCGGATGACCGCGCTGGACGAGGTTCCGGACCGGGCGGCGCTGCGTCTCCCCGGAAGCGATGCCGCGCCCGATCCGGTCCAGGCCGCGTGGAACAATCTGCTGCCGGACGCTCGCCGCCGCTACCAGGAGACCCTGGCCGCCCGGCTCGAGCCGCAGCGCGACTACCTCACCAGCACCGAGTACGCGATCTACCACGGTGGCAAGAAGCTGCGGCCGTTGCTGCTGCTGCTCAGCGCCCACCTCGTGCTCGGGTCGCAATCCGCGCCGCAGAAGGTCGTGGACGGTGCGGTCGCGTTGGAGATGCTGCACGTGGCTACGTTGATCCACGACGACGTCGTGGACGACTCGTTGCTGCGGCGAGGTATGGCATCGGTGAACGCCGTCCGAGGTGCGGAGACCGCGATCATCGTCGGCGACATGCAGTTCGTGCAGGCCGTGCGAGGGTTCATCGACGTCATCGATCGCGAACGGGACATGGACCTGGTGAAGATGGTGCTGGACACCGCCTTCCGGGTGTGCTGCGGCGAACTCGACGAACTTCAGGTGAACCCGTCCTGGGACACCGACGTGCTGCTCGCCCGGTACTGGGAGACCATCGACCGCAAGACTGCGGTGCTGTTCGGCCTGGCCTGCGAAGCCGGGGTCGTGCTGGCCGGCGGTCGGACGGCGGATGCCCGGCGCGCCGGGTTCTTCGGCCGGCGGATCGGCCGGGCCTTCCAGGTGATGGACGACCTGTTCGGCCTCGTGCAGGACGCGGAGAAGTCGGGAAAACCCCGCGGCATGGACCTGGCCCGCCGCCGCGCCTCGCTGCCGATCATCTACGCGCTTGACGAGCTGGGACCGGATCACCCGGTCACCCGCGCCTTCCGGGGTGGCGAACCGGTCGACGGTGACCGCGCCGCGAACGAGGTGCGGCACACCAGGGGCTTCGCCCGCGCTTATGCCGATGCGCGGGCCCAAGCCCTGGACGCGCTGGAATACCTGCGTCCCTTTCACCCCGGTCCCCACCGCGCCGCGATGGCCGACCTGGCCCTGCACGTCGTGGACCGAGCGCCGTAACCGCAGTGGACAATGCAAGGAGTTGGACATGAGCGTGGAACCATTCCGCTTCGTCGCCAATGTGTTGCGCGCGGGAGCGAACAAGAAGGGCTCGAAGCTGTGGCTGCCGAACCTCCTCGAGTCCCTCAAGGACGAGCACGGGAATGCCGTCCTGCCCATCAAGGCCGAGAAGTGGACCGTTCCGAAGGTTGACGGAGACCCGGGTAAGACCGCTCAAGCGCGGGCCATCACCGCCGGTGACCGCAAGCTGGTCCAGATCCTGAAGAAGTACGAACTCCCGCAGGACTTCAAGCTGTTCGTGCACCCGACCCGGCCTTGGCCGTCGATCGATCTGCTGTCCGTGCAGGTGGACGGGCTGCCCAACGCCCACGTCGGCGACGTCAGCGTCTCCCAGCACTCCACCACCACGTTGCGCTGCGTGGTTCCGGTGACCTTCGGCCACTACCAGGACGAGCCGAAGCTCGCGAAGAAGGTGGGCATCGCGGGGAAGTACTCCGCCCACCTGGAACTGGGAATCTCCGACGCGAAGCAGAACCCGCCGGAGCTCACCAAGCGAACTCTCGGCAAGTCCGTTCCGGAACTGCCCCACTGGCCGGAGCTGAAGCTCAACGCCACGGGCGGGTTCGCGCTGCAGTTCAACGCCTTGCAGGGGCAGATCACCTGCGACATCTCGGTGTCCGGATCCGGATCCGGACGCAAGCTCGCGCTGTCCGTCGTCGAGGTGAAGTGCTGGAGCAACGCCACCACGCCCATCGAGTTCGACGACAAGAAGTTCACGGTCGACCCGGGGAACACCGACTTCACCCAGCTTTGGATCGATGGAAACCGGACGATGTTGCTGAACATGCTCAACAGCGGGAAGGCGACCAACACCTTCTTCACGAGCGTGAACACCGAGCTGAGCAAGGAGAACAACCGGAAGGCCCTGGCCACCGAGCTGACCAACCGGTTCCACCAGGTGATCGACGATGCGCTCGGTGCGGTACCGAACAGCGGTCTCTACGACGGGACCGGCGAAGGGTTGCACCCGGTCACCCAGTACCTCTTCGACCGGCTGCGCACCGCGCTGAACAACAAGGACAGCGCGCTCTACCCGGCCGCGACCATCCTGTCCCTGACCGATCCGAAGCTCGACCCGTACAAGCTGCCCGGCGACGTCAAGCTGCCCGATCAGACGGTCTGGGAGAAGAAGCTGCACAGCATCTACCTCAAGAAGGACTCCCAGCTCACCGGTGCTTCGAACGCGCTGTTCCCGGCTGCGGACATGAAGGCGATCGCCGGTGGTATCAGCGCCGTGCTGAAGCTGGGCGAGATCACTACCGAGACGAAGGTCAAGACGCGCGACGGCACGGTGAAGGTGGTGCCGCTGCCGCCCATCACGCTGTCCGGGAACTTCACCGCCAAGCTCGGCGACGACCCGGATGAGCTGGACGGGTCGTACACCGTGAAGATCAAGAAGGCGTCGCTGGCTATCGAGGCGTCCATCACCGGCAAGGACGCCTCCGACCTCACGGTGAAGTTCAGCAAGCTGGTTCCGTCAGTCGCACTCGCCGACCTGACGATCACGGTCAAGACCGGCGGCAGCTTCGACAACGAGATCAACCAGGAGCTGAACAAGGACACGCCCAAGCAGGCCGTGGTGGACGGCATCAAGGCCGAGGTGGAGAAGAACCGGGAGGCAATCGGCACTCGGGTCACCGAGGACGCCCGCAAGCTCATCAAGCAGAACACCGGCACCTGACGCGGCGGTTTCGCGGGTTTCGGCGGTTTCGCGGGGAACCGCCGAACCTCCAGTGCACGTTCTCCAACAGCTGACCCAGGAGCGGCATGCGCATCGATGAGGTCGAGCGGATTCTCGCCCAGCACACCAAGCAGAACAAGCTGACCCTGCCGTCGACCGCCTTCGGCGCCGGTGACGTGGCCGATCTGGTGCGCCGGTGGCTGGGCGGCAACCTGGTCGTATCCGGGGTCAGCACCAAGAAGTCCGGCGATCTCATCAAGGTCGACGGTACGGTATCGATGTTCGGGGCGACCGACCGCGCGGTGAAGGGAATCGAGTTCGGTCTCGTCGACTCGTCCGGGAACCCCACCAGCGATGGCACCCCGGCGGTGTACATCCCGCTGAGCCTGCCCCGGGAGTGGACCTTCGCCGCGGCGTTCCCGGCGACGAAGAACAGCGTGCTGGACGGGCTCGGCTTCGTCAGCGGACCGACCCTGCACCTGACTTCGGTGGCGCGCAAACCCGGCAACGGCGTCCCAGCGCTGGGCAAGGGCGTCACATTCGACGCACCCAAGGTGAAGAGGACCGGCCTGCTGCACAACTTCGTTGCGCTGCTGGAGAGCGGTGGCCAGGTGACGCTGTCCGGACAGATCGAGATCGGCTCCGGCGACATGTCCAGGCCCTCCGCATTCCAGCCCAAGCTCACCCTGAGGTCCACCGCGGCCGATGCGGGCTCGATGGGCACCAAGTTCCAGCTCGAGGTGGTCACAGACCTGGGACCGCCGATCAAGCACCGCGTCCGTGTGGCGGCCGTGGTCACCATCGGTTCCAGCGACCCGATCCTGCTCACCGCGGACCTGGACACCGGGGCGAAGATCCTGGAGCTCACCGGGACGTTCACGCCCCGCACCCACCAGACTGCGGCGCTGTCGACCTGGGCAGGCGGTTCGCTCAGCGGCACCGTGGGCAAGGGGTTCACGCTCGGCAACGCGGTGTCCCTGCAACGGCTCGTGATCCACCTGAACGCCGGGAAGACACTGGCCGAGATCGTTTCCGATGTGCGCCTGGAACTCGGGCTCAGCACTACCTGGGAGGTCGTCAAGGATTACTTCACCGCTGGTGACATCACCGCGGGCTTCACCATCGCCAACCCGTTCGGCGGCGGACCCAGGGAGATCACCGCCACCGCGCGGGGCAAGGTCGTCCTGCTGGACGGGATCGTCCTGCTCGCCGACGCGGTGTTCTTCCGGGACGCCGGTGGGGTGACCGCCACCTTCGGGATGAGCACGGCCAGCCCGGTCAACCTCGTGTCGCTGATGCGCAAACTGGGGCTGTCGCTGACCGATGCCCCCGAGCTGACCATGAGCAACCTGGAGATCACCGCAGTCGCCCCGGCCGGTGAGTTCACCTTGACCGCGTCGGTCAGCAGCACCTGGCAGCTCTCGCTCGGCGTGGCATCGGTCAAGCTCACCCAGGCATCGGTCGTGCTCGACTACAGCGGCAAGTCGAAGAAGCTGACCGGGGAGATCAGCGCTGAGGCGGAGCTGCTGCCGCCGCAGGGCAAGTCGCCGCTGGCCAGGTTCAACGCCCACTGGGAGATCCCCAAGAAGTTCACCCTCGAAGGACGGTTGCCGACTGCCGATCTCACCGCCCTGATCAAGACCTTCGACAAGACTCTCGTCTACTCCGACGAGCTGCCGAAGGTCAAGCTCACCGAGGTCGTCGTCAGGCTCGCCATCGCCGGGAACCAAGGCCTCAACACCCGATCCGGCACCGAGTGCGTCCTCGGCGTGACCGGCACGGTCGACGTCAACAACAACCAGGTCTCGTTCCTCGCGCTGGCCCGCAAGCACGACGGCTCGACGGAGTTCATCGGTGCCATCTGGACCCAAGGGTGGACCTGGTACCCGGACGTGCTGAGCTGGATCAAGGACTGCATCGCGGTCAAGGCGTCCGGGCTGGCGCTGTCCACCCGGGACGGCGGATCGCTGCCCGCCGACCCGAAACGCCCGCCCAACCTGCCCGTCCCGCTCGCCCGCGGCGTCACCTTCTTCACCACCGTCGAGCTCAAGGGGGTGCTGGCCGGTGCGCTCAAACCCGTCTTCGGCGGACCGGCCGAGCTGCAGCTGACCGGACTGATCGCCAAGCCGCTGAGCAACTCCGAGCTCAGCATCGCGCTGGCGAACCGGTCCAAGAACGGCGCGAGCGGGATCGAGGGTGTCCAGTTCACCGGCATCCAGCTCCGGATCGTCCCGAAACGCGCGCAGTTCGACCTGCGGGCAGCCTTCGACCTGACCTTCTGGGACCTGAACAAGAAGAAGGTCACGCTCAAGCTCGCCCTGGGCGGCATGGTCAGCCTGAACGGCGAGCTGGCGGTGTACTTCGTGCTCGCCGCGGGACAGGGCGAGCAGTGGCAGAAGAAGTTGCAGGGCAGCAGCACGCCACCGGCGACCAGTCCGACCTGGCAGGAGCCGTTCGGGCTCAAAGGGCTGGAGATCAAGAACTTCTTCGGTGTGATCACCGTGGGTTCGATGTCGGTGTCCCTCGGGGCCGGTGGTGCGCTCGTCGTGCGTTCCGGGAAGAACTCCGTGCAACTGGACCTGGCCGCCGTCGGCGGGTTCAAGGGCGAAGTCCCCTACCTGGACGCGTTCGTCCTCGTGCTCGCCAAGGGGCACGAGCAGAAGGAAATCGTGCTCGGCGACCTGATCCGCCAGTTCACCGATCAGAACAGCCAACTCGTCAAGCTCACCGACCAGATCACGTTCCGGAAGTTCTCCCTCGCCGTCGTGCTCGCCCCGAACGGCTGCACCGACCCCCGGACCCAAAAGCACTGGCCGTTCGGCTTCCGCGCGGCCGGGGACGTGACCCTGTTCGGGTACCGGCTGGTGTTCGACGTCCGGATCGTGCCCGAGCAGGGCATCGACGCCTCCGGCAGCGTGGACAAGCCCATCGTGCTCGGCGACGGCGTCTTCCAGCTCTCCGACAGCACGGGGAAGAAGGGGCCGGAAGGAGCGGTGAACACCACCGTGTCCCTCGGGCCCAGCACCCCGTACGTCTTCCTGTCCGGCAAGCTCGACCTGCTCGGCATGAGCGCGATGATCAGGGCCACTGTCAAGGACGGGGGCTGGGAGTTCACCTGGCGGGCCGCGGCCTTCATCTTCACGAACTCGGTGTCCTGCGCGCTCAGGGACGGCAAGTTCACCGCAGCGGTCGGCGGCTCGCTTTCCTTCCAAGTGAAAACCACCAAGCCGGTGAAGATCGGCGAGGTCGTGATCATCCCGTCCGGGCTGAACTTCTCGGCCACCTTCGCGATGGCCATCGCGATCGCGATCGACCCGAAGTTCAGCTTCGCGGTGCGCGGGTGGTTCCGGTTCGGCAGCCAGAAGCTGACCCCCGAGCAGTTCAACCTGGACTCGCTGCGGAACTGGACCGAGCTGAAGGCCTCGCTGCAGGAGTACTTCGCCAGTTACCCCGACAAGATCTTCCACGAGCTCGTCTCCTGTGCCGAGAAGTGGGCGAAGGCCGTGGGGGAGGGGCTGCTCAAGGGCATCAACGACGTGGCACGCGTCCTTAAGGACGCCTTCAACGTCGCGGCCTCCGAAGCCGGCAAGTTGCTGAAGCTGGCTGGGTACACGGCGGAGAAGGCGGTCGAGGCACTGCACGTGGTGTGGAACATGACCAAGGACCAGGTGATCAAGGTGCTCCAGGAGGTGTGGAAGTTCTCCGAGGGCAAGGCGAAGGAGATCGTCGACAAGGTGTGGCAGTTCTTGAAGTCCTGCTCCTTGGAACGTGCGGCCAAGATGCTGTGAGAACGGGGTGACCAAGGTTGGCCTATGACCTGCGGTACCTGGCGAACGATCGGCCTGTCTCGCCGTTCGAGGCGGTGCCGAACTACAAGGAGGACCTCAGCGGCCCGGCGCAGCCGCCCAACACCGGGGTTCCGATGACGCGGCACCACATCGTGCCCTATGTCGTCCTCAAGAACTACTGGAACATGTTGCTCGACCAGCGCCGGTTCGGCGATCTGCGACTGGTGCTGCGCGAGATGGCCAGAATGCTGTTCCGCTACCGGCTCACCTTCGACGCGGCCGAGCGCCGCGGAGTCGCGGCGCTGGCCGAAGGCATCACCGCCGAGACGCACGACCCCGATGCGCAGGGAACACCTCAGTTCTACGACGGGTTGATGCAGGTGTACTTCTGGCTCCCCGGAAACCTCTTCATCGGCCCCCGGTCCAGGTCGGACGACCCCGGTCCGGGGTTCGACGCGGCCGCTCGCGGCCTCGGCCTGCCGTTCTACGGCGAGCTGCTGCGGGTGTACGAGAACATGGCGAGCTACACCGCGAACCCGTCCAGCGGGAACCGGGTGAACAGCGCGCTGTGCCGGGTCGTCAAGCGGCAGAACTTCGCACCAGTTGATTCGAAGAGGTGGACCGTCTCGAACGGCAAGTACCGGATCACCGGTTGACCGGTGGTCGCGTCCAGTAGGTGCCCTGCCAGAAGCCGGGTACCGGCGGGTAGCAGATCGGGAACCGGTCGCAGGGCTGCACCGACGGCCCGTGCGCGGGATCGGCGATCTGCAGCTCGCGTCGTCCTCGGTGGTATCCGATGACCAGCACGAAGTGCGCGAAGTCTGCCGCCTGCACCTGCACCCCGACTGGTCGGCCTACCGCGATCTCGGTCGCGAGCCGGGCGAACCCCGGGTGACCCGGGCTCCAGTGGTCGAAGCAGCCAACCGCGGACAGGGCGTCGTCGAGCCGCGCGAAGTCGCTGCCGGACGACGGTTGGCCCGGCCGCGGGGTAGCCGCCGCCACGCGCTCTTGCGACCAATCGTGACACCCCCAGAACCGGGCGACCGAACACGCCACGGCGGCCCAGCACCAATCCGCCCGTTCCTGGCGCTCGACCACCAGCGCCAGCACATGCTGCGCCGGGCCGGATCCGTGAGTCCGGTCCGGGCCGTGCTCCGTCGGTTCCACGCGCAGCAACATGCCCACTTCGTACCTGCCGCAACAGCAATGCGCATCCCGGGGTCCAGAGCTTGCTGGCCAGGTAGTTGCGGTGTGAACCCCAATGCGGACCTGATCACGGTGGCCTGCCTGATGACCGACTACGACCTGCTGTCCCTGCCGGTGATGACGCCGATCGGATCCTCGGCGTCATCACCGTCGACGACGTACTCGCAGCCACGGTCCCGGACAACTGGCGGCACCGCGAACCCGAACCACGCCCGACGCACGACGAGCCGGATACCGGACCAAGGGCGACTCGCCCGGTCTGAACCACGGAGCACGCGGCAGTGGCGCCGCCCTGCCACCCGCGCGACTTGCCGGGACGCGCACACCGCTGATCAGTCCGATGTGGACTCTCGTGCGATGGGGCTGCCGCGCGGGTGCAGGGCTGCCCAGCGTTGTGCCCGGATTGTGTAGTCTCGGCGTTGTGGGACGTCGCAGCGATCGGGTTCGGACTCGCGGGGATGCACCTGCTTCACCGGCGACACCGGGATCGGCGGAAACCGGTTCTGGGACGGGTTTCCCGAGCGCGTTGGGCCGGTCGAGATCCAGCTCCCGCAGTGGTCCTCGTCGGCCGGGCGTCCGCACCACGTGCGTTCGAGTGCTCGCCCTGCGGTTGTGACACGTGCCGATGGACCTGCGACGGCGGACGGACTACCAGGGGTTGTGCACCGGATGACCACCATCGAGGAGCGGAAGCTGGGCTCGGCCGGGTTGGCGGTGGTGCTGCTGGCCGCGCTGCTGCCGATGATGGATTCGTTCATCGTCAACGTGGCGCTGCCGACCATCGCCGCCGATCTGGGCACCTCCGGGGCGGACCTGGAACTCGTGGTGGTCGGGTACGTGCTGGCGTTCACCGTCTTCCTGGTGCTCGGCGGCAGGCTCGGCGACGCCTTCGGGCGCAGGCGGGTCCTGGTCGTGGGGATGGTCGTGTTCGCCCTCGCCTCGCTGCTGTGCGCGTTCGCCGCGTCCGGGGGATGGCTGGTGGCCGCCCGGGTCCTGCAAGGCGCCGCGGCCGCGCTGATCCCGCCGCAGGCGCTGGGCACGATCCAGGCCGCGGTGCACGCCGAGCGCAAAGCCCGGGCGATGAGCTGGTACGCCGCGGTCGCCGGGCTCGCCGCGATCCTCGGGCTGCTGCTGGGCGGGCTGCTGGTGCAGGCCGATCTGTGGGGCACGTCCTGGCGGCTGATCTTCCTGGTGAACCTGCCGCTCGGCGCCGCTGCGGTGGCGCTCGCCCTGGTCCTGGTGCCGGAGACGCGGTCGCCGCACCCGGTCGGCGTCGATCTGCGCGGCACCGGACTGCTGGCCGTCACGATCCTGCTGCTGCTCGTCGGGCTCAACCGAGGATCTCTGCTGGGCTGGCCGTGGTGGACCATCGCGCTGCTCCTCCTGGCACCGGTCGCGGCGCTTGCCCTGTGGCGCACGGAGAACCGGGTCGTCGCGGAGGGGCGGGTGCCGCTGCTGCCGCCGACCGTGCTGGCCGAGCCTCGGGTTCGCGGCGGGTTGTTGCTGGTGGCGCCGTTCCTGGCCGCCTGGGCCGGGTACCTGTTCGCGCTGCCGTTGACGCTCCAGGACGGGTACGGGCTCGACCCGGCGGTGGCCGGGCTGGTCGTGGCGTCGATGTCGGCGGCGTTCCTGGTGGGCTCCTTCGCTGTGCCCGGGTTGCGCGCGAAGCTGGGGGACCGCGTGATGGGCGGCGGGGCGCTGGTCCAGGCGACCGGCGCGGGCTGGCTGATCGGCGTGCTGCTGCTCGGCGGCGTGGTCTGGTGGGTGCTGCCCGGGCTGGTGCTGATCGGGCTGGGCCAGGCGCTCGTGGTCGGGTCGTCGCAGATCTCGGTGCTCGGCGCGGTGCCGACCGAGTACGCCGGGAGCGGCGGCGGAGTGCTGGTGACCACGCAGCAGGGTTCGATGGCGGTCGGGGTGGCGGCGCTCGGGTCCGTCTACACCGGACTCGTGAGCACCGGCCACGCCACCGCGTTCGCCGTCGTGCTGGCCGTGCAGCTCGTGGTCGGGATCGCGGTGGCGGTGGCCGGGCGGGGCTGACGCCGGTCCGGGGGTCAGATCGCGGCCATGTCCAGCTCGGCGATCTGCGCCATCGGCATGTCCAGCTGCTCGTGCAGGAAGCGGACCATCGTCCAGTGCGGCAGCGCGCCCTCGTCGTACGGGCCGAATGCCGCTTGGTACAGCGGAATCCACCGCAGCGCCTCCGCCGCGGTCTGCTCGCGCGGCGCTTCCTCGGCGTACTCGGTGTAGCTGATGCTGCGGTGCTCGATGAAGAACCCGCCCGGCAGCCGGGCGCAGAACTCCCGGTACTCGCGGGTTTGCAGGATCAGGTAGTGCCAGATCTCGTCGATCTCCTGCTCCACCGGAAGGAACGTGCCCGCGAGCTCGTCCTGGTGGGCGGAGACCAGGTACAGGTAGCGCAGGCACTCCAGGACCTGGCGCTCCACGAAGTCGACCGGGTGGTCGGTCTTGGCGGCGAAGTGCGCCACCACTTCGTCGTGCAGCTCCTCGCCCAGCAGGGCGCGGAGTTCGGCGGGGGACACGGACACGATGTGCTCCTCACGCGGGTGGGTCAGCTGGGGCGGGATTCGGGGTGCAGCCAGGCGTACTTGCCGGACTTGCCGATCGGGATGTGCTCGCGGTGCACCGGATCCACCGCCAGCTCCAGGTTTTCGGCGAGCGCGGCGACCAGGGCTGAGGTGTCGGTCGGCTGCCGGTCGAAGGTGGTGTACTCCAGCTCGGCCGTCGCACCGCGGCCGAGGCGCAGCCGGTAGAGGAACACCTCCGGTGCCGTCTCGCCGATCCAGCGGTCGAGGTCGCCGTGGCACAGCAGCGTCGTGCCGACGCGGATCAGCTCCTTCTCCCTGCCGCAGAAGCGGGCGATGCGCGTCGGATCGGCGGAGCCGTCCTCGGTGCGGGCGAGGTCGCCGGAGCGGTAGCGGATCAGCGGCATCCACTCGTTGCGGATGCTGGACACGATCACCGAGTAGAGCGTGCTGCTCGGTTCCACCGGGATCAGCTCCACCGCCATCCGGTCCAGGTGCGGGTGGTAGGTGCCCTCGCCGTCGCTGTAGTACAGGTAGCCCAGCTCAGTGCTGCCGAACAGGTCGACGATCGGGCAGTCGAAGTGGCGGCGCAGGAACCGGGAGACGTTGTCCGGCGTGTACTCGTAGGCGTGCACGATGCTCGACGGCCGCGGCAGTTCCAGGCCGAACTCCAGCGCCTTGTCCACCAGGTGCGCGAGGTGGTAGCCGGAGCAGTCGAGGTGGTACTCGCCCGCGGGGTGACCGGCGCGGATCTGCTCGATCTCGGCCAGCATGCGCTCGACTTCGGCGCGGGACCACAGCGCCGGGTCCCGTTGCCGGTTGACGTAGACCGTGCGCTCGTCGAGCCAGCGGTCGGCCAGCGGCAGGTCCGCGGCGGGCGGCTCGCCGCGCTTGCGGGCGTTGACCCGCGCGACGTGCTCGGTGGCCAGCACGGTGGTCACCGACACCCGCGGGCAGCCGGCCTGCCAGGTGTGCCGGATCGCCGGGTGCTCGGACCAGATCCGGTAGTAGGACCGGAGCAGGAAGTAGGGCGGCCGGATCAGCTGCATCCGCGCGTGGTTGGTGCCGGTGGACAGCACGAACTCGGCCTCGCCGGTCTCCAGCGCCTCGGCCAGGGCCGGGGTCATGAAGTTGTCCGGGAAGCCGCGGGCGATGGAATCCTTCTCCAGCACCGGGAACTCCCCGGCGGCCAGCGATTCCTGGTAGAGCGGGACGTCGCGGACGTGGTCGATCATCTCGGCGGTCGGCTGCATCCGAGTCCAATCGGTGGTGGGCGGACGACGGGGAGCGGCAGGGGACGAACCCCTGCCGCCCGGGGCGCGCGGGTCAGCCCGCCTTCGAGATGCAGCCCTCCTTGCGGGAGATGCACCCCTCCTTGGCGGACAGCGCCGAGTTCGCTGCGACCCACTTGGCCCACACGTCGTCGCGGGCGATCTTCTCGGACAGCTTCTCCATGCGACACCTCCGACTCGTTGGGGAACTACCCGCCGGTCCGCTGGCGGACCTCTTCGGGCGGGTTCGGCCGCGAAGTTATCAGAGCCTGCCCGAAATGTCTGTACCGTGAATGTCTCCGGCTTTCTGCCGCGCATTGTCCGCGCGGCGTTGGTGCGCGGCACCGCTCCGGCGTTCCGGGTTTGCGCGAAGGTGCTGGTTGATCGGGTGCCGGATGATTCCACCCGCAGATCCCGGTGGCTGGAACACGGCACCGAGGGGCGAAAGCGGGATTCGGCGCTTTCATGCGGCGCGGACCGATGTCCTGGGCAGATGAAGACGACCCTCTCCCGAATGGGCCAATCCCGACTGCCTGCGGTGTGATGCACCACATTTTCCGGCCTCGGTGCGAACCTCGGGGGCATCGGTCCAGGTCGCGCCTTCCGGTCGGAGGCCCAGTCGTGCGGATCCGCGGTGCGATGCGCTCCCCGCTGTCCGGTGTGGCAGTTGTCACGTTGCTTCTCCTCGGGTTGGTCGTGGTACCGGTTCGGGATTCGCATCGGCAATTCCGGGTGCCGGGTTCGACATTCCTCGGTTTCTGCTTGGAAATTCGAGCTCGGAGTTCTGCGAAATGGAGCCGAGTTGTCGTGCGCGGGGGAGATTCGGAATTCGACGACCTCTGCGGGCGCAACTCGGATCTGCACTGCGCAGCAGCCTTGGGCGACCGAATCGGGTGCGGACTTCGAACTCGGGTTACGAGATGAGGGGAGCGACTTGCGGTCGGGCGAAAGCGGAAATCCGCGCGCCGACTCGTTCGCGAAATCGAGCGCTCAGCGGGGCGGCCATTCAGGGCGGGAGCTGGCGGTGAAACCGGTGAGGAAGTCGCACAGGTGCACCGGAGCAGCTGCGGGTCAGGGTCGAGCGCCCGGATGCCGATCAGCGGCTCGGGGCGCTGTGGCCGATCTTGGTGATCCCCACCAGTCGCCTCCGCTCCCTTGTTGATCCATAGTGGACTGTTGACCGCGCTGGGGTGGGGTCGGTGGCGCGTGTGAGAATCGGTGGATGTTTCGAGGAACCGGGCGCGATGTCGCTCCGAACGGACCCGTCGAGTGGGACGGGGGTGACTACCAGCGGCGCTTCGACGAGCTCGCGGCTTCCGGGGTGGACGTGCACGGTGAGGCCGTCCTCGTTCGGTCCTTCGCTCCGGCCAGCGTTCTCGACGCAGGGTGCGGGACCGGGCGGGTGGCCATCGAGCTGGCTCGGCACGGCATCGAGGTGGTGGGGGCCGATCTCGACCGGTCGATGCTGGACACCGCTCGGGAGCTGGCGCCCGAGATTTCCTGGGTTCGCGCTGACCTGGTCGAACTCGACCTCGGGCGGACCTTCGACGTGGTCGTCATGGCCGGGAACGTCCCGCTGTTCACGCGGCCCGGCACCCAGGCTGCGCTCGTCGCGAGCGTGGCCCGGCACGTGCGCCCCGGTGGTCAGCTCATCGCCGGGTTCAGCCTCGACCGCGGCTATCCGATCACCGAGTACGACGCGCACGCCGCCGCGGCCGGGTTGACCCTGGCCGAGCGGTTCGCCACGTGGGACCGGGAGCCCTTCGGCGGTGGCGACTACGCGGTGTCGGTGCACACCCGGTGAACCCGCTGCGGCGGGGATCGGGGAACGGCGGTCTCTAGACTGGGCGCATGCGCAGGGTGGTGGGCAAGAACGTCGTGGAGTTCTCCGCGGAGCAGTTCGACGAGATGTTGGACCGGTACTCCGGCGGGGTCGTGCTCGACGTCGGCGCGGGCAACGCCAAGCACGCCTACCAGCTCGCCCGCGGGGCGCAGGACACGTTGGTGATCGCGCTCGACGCGGCCAAGGACAACATGCAGAAGATCGCCGGGAAGGCCGCTGCTTCGCCGAAGAAGGGCGGTGCGCCGAACCTGCTCTGCGTGTGGGCGTCCGCGGAGAAGCCGCCGTCGGAGCTGCGCGGCGTCACGGAGCTGCACTCGCTGATGCCGTGGGGGAGCCTGCTGCGCGGGATGCTCGGGTCGGACACCGAGATGCTGAAGGGGCTCGCGGAGCTCTGCGTGCCCGGCGCGGAGTTCCTGATCACGCTCAACCTGCACGCCTGGCGGCCGCCGGTCCCCGAGGTCGGCGACCACCCGGAGCCCACCCCGGAGTCCGCGATGGAGCTGCTCGCCCCGTACTACGCGGCGGCCGGGTGGACCCTGGAGGAGGCGCGGTACTTCGGCGCCGAGGAGCTGGACGCGCTGGCCACCTCGTGGACCCGGCGGCTGGGGTCGACCCGCGACGAGCTCGACGTCCTCGGGCTCACGGGCGTCATCGGGAAGTGACGGCGATGCTGGACGAGCCCGGAGGCGTGCTGCTGCGCATGAAGTGCCGCGGGCACGCCGACATCCGCGCCACGCACGGGAAAACCCTGGAGTTCGCCGCCGATGCGGAGATCACCCAGCGGGCGACGTGCGTCGTCGGGGTGGCCGCCGAGGTCCGCGAGCTCGCCGCGCCGGGCATCGCCGGGCCGGTGCGGATCACCATCAGCGCGGGGGAGCGCAGCGCGACCGTGCGCGCGGTGGCGAACTCGCTGTGGCGTCCCGGGTCGACGGCCGTGGTGCGCCGGAGCTCCGAGCGGCTGCTGAACACCTTGGCCACCGACGCTGATCTCGCGGCAAGCTCGCTTCCGCGCGAACTCCTCGAAGTCCTGCGCGATCCCGGGACCGAAGTGGACATCACCGTGGAGCGCGACCTCGACGTCGCGGGCGGGCTCGTCCTCTTCCACGCGCGCGAGAGCGATGCGCCGCGGCTGGCGGCCGAAGTGGCTTCGGCGGACTTCGTGGTCGTCGAGGACCAGCAAGCTCGTGCGCTGGTCGGCGCGGCTCGTCCCGTGGTCGATGCGCGCAAAGCCGACCTCGGGCGGCTCGGCGGTGCGTTGGAGCGGGGCGAGCGCGTTCTGGTGGTGACGGCGGTCAGCGCTCGCAGCGACGTGGTCGCGGGGCTGCTCGCCGGATCCGCGGTGCCTTTCGAGGTGCTAGGCCTGCCGCCGCAGCTGGCGGTCGCGGCGACGACTTCGACCCGCAACCCGGTGGTGCTGGTCGACGACACCAACCGGCGCGGCATCGTCAAGACCGTCCGGCGGCACGCGAACGCCGCCGTGGTCTTCCGGTGCGCCGCCGACCAGCTGCCGGGGATCCTCGCGGAGGCGCGGGGCGAGCGCGGGGTGGCGACGCTGGTCGCCGGGACCTCGGTCGCGGAGCGGCCCCGGCTGGGCCTTTCGGAGCTCCCCTCCGGTGCTGACGTCTTCTGCTGCATCGCGCCCGTCGGCGACGCCGGTGCGGACACCGAGGTCGATGCGTCCGGGCTGATCCGGGCGCTGCTGGACCAAGGCGTTCCGCAGAAGACGATCTCCCGGGCGCTGATCGACTCGGCCGGTTGGTCGCGCCGCCAGGCGTACGAGGTGGTGCTCGGCCTCAGCAACGACGAGTGACCGGCGGGGTCGCCGCCACCCTTGTGGGTTACGCGGTCTCGCGGGGTTGGCTACTGCGTGTTTCGGTTCACCCTGTTCTGGTTGGACAGGCGGGGGGTTCGACCCGGAGACTGGACGCCGGGCAGCCGATGGGGGCGTGAATCCGACAGGACGGCTGTCCTTGTTTTCGGACGTGCTCTTTATCGATCCAGTTCGTCGTGTTCCCGACACGCGGCGACCTGGGCCCGCCGACTCCCCAGCCTTCCCCGAGAGGAGAACCGTGCCCTTCGCGCTGGTCGCACTCGCCGTTGGCGCCTTCGGCATCGGCACCGCCGAGTTCGTGATGATGGGCGTGCTGCCGCAGGCCGCCGCCGAGCTCGGCGTGTCCATCCCGACCGCGGGCAACCTGATCTCCGGCTACGCCCTCGGCGTGGTGGTCGGAGCACCCGCGCTGACGCTGCTGGGTGCCCGGTTGTCCCGGAAGACGATGCTCGTCCTGACGATGGGCCTGTTCACCGCGGGCAACGCGCTCTTCGTGCTGGCGCCCAGCGCCGAGGTGGGCGTGGCGTTCCGGTTCCTGACCGGGCTGCCGCACGGCGCCTTCTTCGGCGCCGGGGCCGTGGTGGCCGCCAGCATGGCCGGTCCGGGCAACCGGGCCAAGGCCGTGTCCATGATGTTCATGGGGTTGACGCTGGCCAACGTCGTCGGCGTGCCACTGGGCACGCTGCTCGGGCAGCAGTTCGGCTGGCGGGCCACCTTCGTCGTGGTCGCCGCGATCGGCGCGGCCGGGGTGGCCGCCCTCGCCCGGCTGGTGCCGGACCAGGGGCGGCCCGCCGCGGGCGGCTCCGCGGTGCGCGAGCAGCTCGCCGCCTTCCGCTCGCCGCAGGTGTGGCTGGCGCTGGCGATCGTCACCTTCGGCCTCGGCGGCACCTTCGCCGTGCTGAGCTACCTGACCCCGATCCTCACCGACGTGTCCGGCTACTCGCCGACCGCCGTCACGCTGCTGCTCGCGCTGGCCGGGCTCGGCATGACCGCGGGCAACTTCATCGGCGGCCGCATCGCGGACAAGGCCGTGATGCCCGGCGTGTTCGCCGCGCTGGTCGGGGTGGCCGCGGTGCTCGGCCTGTTCACCGTCACCTCCGGCAACAAGGTGACCGCCGCGGTGACGGTGTTCGCCATCGGCGCCGTCGGCTTCATGGTCGCGCCGATCATGCAGGCCCTGGTGATGGACAAGGCCGGTGGCGCGCCGTCGCTGGTGTCGGCCGCGCTGCAGTCGGCCTTCAACATCGCCAACTCCATCGGCGCCTACGCGGGCGGACTGGTGATCGCGGGCGGCCTCGGCCTCCTGGCGCCGAACCTGGTGGGCGTGGGCCTGGCGGCGATCGGCATCGCCCTAGCCGCCGCGCTGGCGGGCGTGGACCGCAAGCGCCAGGCGGTCCCCGAGCCGGTGGTGGATCCGGCCCCCGAGCCGGTGGTGGAGCCGGTCGTCGAGCACCAGCCGGTGGAGCGGCCGGTCGCGGTTCCGGTCGCGGCCTGATGGGACCGGGGTGCCCCGCTGAAGCCCGGCGGGGCACCCCTGCCATCCGTGGTCGGGATCATCGACGGCGTCGAGCTGCTCGACCCCGGCGTGGTCCTGGTCAACCGCTGGCCCCCGGGCGCCGCCGCGGCGCAGGCCGCCGACGGCACCGGGCGAACCAATCGGCAGACCGGCACGGTGCTCGGGTTGAGCGAGAAGACCGTGGAGAGCCACATGACCCGCCTGCTCGCCAAATCCGGCTGCCGGTCGCGCGTGGGACTGGTGGTGGCGGCGAACCGCCGGTACGGCCAGGCGTTCGGCCGCCCGGCGGCGTGATCAGCCGAGGCTGTGGCCGTGCTTGTCCGCAGCGGCGCCCATCGCCGCCACGTCGGTGTCGTTGAGCGGCGGCCCCACCACTCCGCGCTCGCCAGGCGTGCCGATCTCGGTGCACAAGTCCTCGACGCCGGCCGGGGCGTGCATGAGGTGCATGCGCGCGGGCTCGTCCTGGCTGAGGCTCCGGAAGGAGTGCTCGACGCCCTTGGGGATGTGGACGACATCGTCCGCGCCCGCCTCGTGCTCCTGGTCGTCCGCGTTGATGACGAGCTGCCCTTCCCGCAGGACGAACGTCTCCGACTCGTTGTGGTGGGTGTGCGGCGGCGGTCCGGCGTCGGCCGGGACGATCGCTTCGATCATCGAGAACTCGCCGTTGGTCCGTTCCGACCGCAGCAGCGTCGTGCACGTGTCGCCGACGAGGAACACGGCGTCGCCGCCATCCGACGGGACGTGCACGCGGGAGGTATCGGATGACATTCGACGTCCTTCGCGTTGTGGGGGCCGCGTTTTCGGCGGTGAATCCCGGACGTGGCGAGAGCTGTGCGGGGCGCGTCAGTGGGCTGCTGCCTCTCGTGCTCCGGAACGCTTCCCGCTCGGGTCTCTGAGAAGAGCTTTCCCGTTGGCGGAGCGAGAAGGCGAGAGGTGAACGAGGAATCCGCTGGTGTTCCTGCTGGGCGATCCCGGCCGCGGTGGTGCGGCGCGACGAGCTGGTGCGAGCGGTGTGGTCGCATGAGTTCGGTGACGCCTCGCCGGTCACCGTTCACCCGGCGGTCGCGGGAGGAGATCGAGCACGATCCGCCGTGCCGGATGCTGATGACGGTACGTGCGGGCTATCGGTTCGACCTGCCGCGATGAGAGCAGGTGGCACCTTCCTCGGGTTGGCGGCCGGGCTGTTCCGGCCGTCCGCGGGAGAGGTGCGGGTGTTCGGCGACGAGGTGCGCGGCCGACTGCACCCGGATGCGGCGTTCCTGCCGCAACACCGGCCGCTGTACGCGAACTTCACCGTAGCGGAGATGATCCGGGCGGTGGGCGCGATGAACGAGCGGTGGTCGTCGGAGCGCGTCGAGGAAGCCCTCGCCGCGCACCCGGAGATGCACCCCAGCAGCCGCGTCGGTTCGCTGTCGCAGGGCATGCGCACTCAGCTCGCGCTCGCGCTGTGCCTCGGGAGGCTGCCGAAGCTGCTGCTGCTCGACGAGCCGATGTCGGATCTCGATCCGCTGGCCCGCGAGGAGTTCCTCCGGCTGCTGCTGGCCGATGTCGCCGAGCGCGGGATGACGGTGGTGCTGTCCTCGCACTCGCTCGGCGAGCTGCGCGACGTGTGCGATCACCTGGTGCTGCTGCACGGCGGCGAGGTGCTGCTCAGCGGTGACGTCGAGGAGCTGCTCGACGACCACCTGGACGTCATCGGCCCGGCCGACGACGGGTCTTCCCCGCCCGGAACGGTGATCCACACGAGCCGGACGGGCCGGCAGCAGCGCGCGCTCGTCCGCGCTCCCGGCTCGCTCGCGGCGGGCTGGGAAGGGCAGCGCCCGGACCTCGAAGCGCTCGCGATCGACTACCTGCGGGCCAGGCGGACCAGCGGCTGACCGAGCTGCGAGGCCGACCGTGCGTACGAGATTGCGCGCCCGCCCGAGTCGTTAGCGTGGCGAAGTGGGTCTGGTCGCCGGCGGTTCGGAGGCCTAGGGTCCGGTCGCGAGGTACCCACCGGTGGACGGAGCGGCATTGAACCAGATCAGCAGCACCGAGCACGCGACCAGCTCCGTGGACGACGACGGCATCGCCACGGTCACGATCCGCAACGCCAAGGTGTTGAACATCGTCAACAGCGCGGTCAGCGCGGAGGTGACCGCGGCGGTCGGCGAGCTGGCCGAGCGGCCCGAGGTCCGGGCGCTCGTGCTGCGCGGCACCGGGGACCGGGCCTTCATCGGCGGAGCCGACATCACCGAGATGTCCACTTTGGACCGGCGCAGCGCCGAGGTGTTCATCGACGGGTTGCGCGCGCTGTGCCAGGCGGTCCGGGACTTCCCGGCGCCGGTGATCGCGCGCGTGCCGGGCTGGTGCCTCGGGGCCGGGCTGGAGGTGGCGGCGGCCTGCGACCTGCGGATCAGCAGCAGCACGGCGCGGTTCGGGATGCCGGAGGTCGCCGTCGGCATCCCGTCGGTGATCCACGCCGCGCTGCTGCCCCGGCTGATCGGTAATGGCCGGGCGGACTGGCTGATGCTCACCGCCGAGAACATCGACGCGGAGACCGCGCTGTCGTGGGGACTGGTGCACGAGGTCGTCGCACCCGAGGAGCTCGACGCCGCGGTGGCCCGCGCCGCCCGCCGGTTCGTCGAGTTCGGACCGTCCGCGGTGCGCCAGCAGAAGAAGCTGCTGCGCTCCTGGGAGGAGCTGCCCGTTGAGCGGGCGATCGCGGACAGCGTCGCCGAGTTCGGCGCCGCCTTCGACACCGGCGAACCCCAGCGCTACATGACCGAGTTCCTGAACCGCAAGCGGAGCTAGGTGGTCGTGAGTGCGTAACGGTGTTCGAACACTGTTACGCACTCACGACCCCTCGGCGAGTTCCCAGGCTCGGACGCGGGCGCGCTGGGCGGCGCTGATCAGCTGCTGCCAGGCGTGCTCGTCGAGACCGGGAGCCGGGCCGAGCAGGTGCAGCGCTTCGGGGGTTCGGTCGTCGGGCTGGTGCGGGTGCACCTCGATCGCCGCGAGGTCGCCGCGCGCCGTGAACAGCGCGGTCGGGTCGAGGCGCGGGGCGGAGCGGGTCGCGCGGAGTTCGGCGAGGAGCGGATCGCGGTCCCGGCCGCGCAGGCGGGTCAGCAGGAACGGGTCGGCGTCCAGCATCGGGGCCAGCACGTAGTGCACCGCCGCCGCGTGCGCGCACGGATCCGCGCGACTGGTGCAGGTGCACGTGGAGCTGAGCTCACCGGCCTTCGGGAACAACGACAGGTCGACCTCGCGCAGCGTGTCGTCCACGTCCTCCGGCAGCTCGCCCCGCAGCAGCGCGGCGGCGTGCCGGAGCTGCCCGGCCAGCGCCGCGACCGCGGTCCGCCACTCGGCGTCGGTGAACACCGGCAGCACCAGCACCACGTCGAGGGCCTTGCCGCGCGCGTGCACCTGGGCGCTGACCGAGCCCGGTGCGACCACGACGTCCCGCACAGCTCCGCTGCGCGCCAGCGAACGTCCTTGCGGCAGGCGGGTGTTCGGGTAGGTGGCGCCGAGCGACTCCAGTGCGCGCCGCCAGCGCCGACCCCACCAGGTGGCGCCGAAGGCCTCCGAGTTCTGCGACATCAGTCCTCCGTGGACAGTTCGACGAGTTCGCGCAGCGCTTCGTCGGTGAGCTCGGCGAGCCAGGACTCGCCGCTGCCGACCACCGAGTCGGCCAGCGCGCGCTTCTGCTCCAGCAGTTCGGCGATGCGCTCCTCGAGCGTTCCGTGCGCGACGAGCTTGTGCACGTGCACGCGGCGGGACTGGCCGATCCGGTGCGCGCGGTCGGTCGCCTGGTCCTCTACCGCCGGGTTCCACCAGCGGTCGTAGTGCAGCACGTGCGTGGCGCGGGTCAGGTTCAGCCCGGTACCACCGGCTTTGAGGCTGATGACCAGCAGCGGGGCGGCGGTGTCGTCGTCCTGGAAGGCGTCCACCATCGCCTGCCGCCGCGCGGTGCTGAGCCCGCCGTGCAGGAACGGCACCTCGGGCAGCCCCAGCTCGGCGGCGAGGTGCCCGGCCAGCAGCTCGCCCATCGCCCGGTACTGGGTGAACACCAGCGCCCGGTCGTCGGCGGCGACCACCTCGCCCAGCATCTCGGTGGCGCGGGTGAGCTTGCCGGATCTCCCGGCCAGCGGGCCGGGTTCGCCGAGGTAGTGCGCCGGGTGGTTGCAGATCTGCTTGAGCGCGGTGAGCAGCTTCAGGATGCGCCCGCGCCGCCCGATCCCGGTGCCCAGGCCCGCGTCCAGCGCCTCGCGCACCGCCCGGCGGTACAGGGCGGCCTGCTCGTCGGTCAGCGCGCAGGCGACCACCGATTCGACCTTGGGCGGCAGGTCGGTGGCGACCTCCGCCTTGCGGCGGCGCAGCAGGAACGGGGCGATGACCGAGCGCAGCCGACGGGTGGCGTCGGTGTCGTGCCACCGCTCGACCGGGACCGCGAACCGCTCCTTGAAGCGGTGGAAACCGCCGAGCAGCCCCGGATTCGCGAAGTGCATGATCGACCACAGCTCGGCGAGCCGGTTCTCCACCGGCGTACCGGTCAGCGCCACGCGGGCACGGGCGCGCAACCGGCCAGCGGCCTGTGCCGTCTGCCCGTGCTGGTTCTTGATCTGCTGCGCCTCGTCCAGCACCACCACGTCCCAGTCCACATCGGACAGCAGGGTGTCCGAACGCAGCAGGGGATAGGTGGTGATCACCGCGCTCCCCGGGGTGAACGCGGCGGCGTCCGCCGGTCGGCGCGGGCCGTGGTGGCGGACCACCGGGAGCTTCGGCGCGAACCGCTGCAGCTCGCGCTGCCAGTTGTCCACCACCGAGGTCGGGCACACCACCAGCTGCGGTCGGTCCCCGGCGCGGGAGGCCAGCAGCGCGATGGTCTGCACCGTCTTGCCCAACCCCATGTCGTCGGCGAGCACCGCGCCGAAGCCCAGCTCGGCCATGCTCTGCAACCACGCGGCACCCCGCCGCTGGTAGTCGCGCAGCGTGGCGTCGACACCGGTCAGGCGCGGTTCGGACGGCGGTTCGCCTAGCCGGTCCACCAGCGCCCGCAGCCGACCCCCGGCGGAGACGTCGACCTCGCCGAACTCGGTGCTGCGCCGACCTTCCAGCACGGCGGCCAGCGCTTCGGGCTCCGACAGCGCCTGCGTCCTCCCGAGCCTGGCGCGGACTTCCGCCGCCTCCCGCGCGTCCACGCGGACCCAGCGGCCGCGCCAGCGCACCAGCGGACGGCCCAGCGCGATCAGCTCGTCGAGGTCGTCGGCGCTCAGCACCTCGTCGCCGACCACGGCTTCCCAGCGGAACTCCGCGTCGTCCACGGCGTGCAGGCGCGCCCGCAGTCGGCGCACTCCGGTGAGGTCGGTCGGCACCTCGACGGCGATGCCCGCCGCGACCAGTTCCGGCTGCCTGGTGGCCAGGAACTCCGCAGCCTGCTCGACGTCCAGCCGCGCCTCCGCGGGCCGCGACTCGGACAGCGCCGCGTCCAGCGGCCGGAAGATGCGCGCGGCTTCTGCGAGTCCCTGCACCAGCGCGTCCTGCGGCGAGCCGGGCAATTCCGCGGCGCTCGCCGACCAGACGCGCTCGGCCGGTACCGAAACCGCCGGATCGGCCTCGGACCGCAGGTGGAAGCTCAGCGCCCAAGGGCCGTCGTCGTCGGCCGGAACCTCCAGCCGCAGCTCCAGCTTCCCGCCGAGCGGTGCGACCGGCTCCGACGAGAGTTCCCGCGCCCACGCCCGCAGCGCCGACCTGGTGGGTTCGTCGAGCTCGACAGCCGGGTCCGGCCCGGTCAGCGCGGCGACCCACGCCCCGGCCCCGGCGATCGCCGCACCACGTGCGCAGGTGTCCGCGACGAGGTCGCCGAACGCGGCCAACATCTCGGGCGCGGTCCACATCCCGCCATCGCGGCGCAGCGCGTGCGCGGCCGGGGGCATCGCGGCGGCCAGCGCGGCGAACCGGCTGTCGCGCAGGTTCGCCAACCGCCAGCACGCGGTGCTGTCGCGCACGTCGGGCACCAGGTGCCCTGCGGTGACGTGCTCCAGGGCCAGCTTCGCCGCCACGCTCCAGGCGATCAGCGCGTCCCCGGGGCGCTGCCACGCGGGCCAGCGGTCCGGGGACGGCATCGCGGCGAGCGGGCCGAGGGCGTCGGCGATCGGCACCGCGACGGCGGGCACCTCCGCCGCGACGACCTCGTCGTCGGCGGGCAGGACGGTGGCCAGTTCGGCCGCGCGGCCGTCCGGGAAGCCGAGCTCGCGGGCCGCTCTCGCGGGATCCGCCGTGCCCCAGAGGGCCAGCTCGGCCGCCGCGGGCCGGAACGTCGCCTGCAACCGGTCTGGAACTGCGGGTGGTCGAGCGGAAATGGCGATCCTCCGTCCAGCGGCCGTCGAAGAGCGCAAGGCACCCCCGACTGCGATTTCCCCGTGCCCCGAACAGTACCGGGAACAATCGGGAATTTCCAAAATCGCAGTTCGCCGGAGCAATTTGACAAATGGGCGGACCGCATGTCCGCGGCGGACTTGACTTTTTCGCGGTTCTTGCTACCAGGAGGCTCTGACCAGGAGTTTTGCTCTCGTGGGCGGAAATGGCGGTAAGCGCGACCATCGCCGCTCGCGGATTGTTCTCGGCGACGAAGTGACCGGCACCGGGAATGGCGCGTCGGGCCGGTCGTGCGGCAATCGCATCAACGTCGCCAACCACCGGTCGCGGCGCCGCCAGCGGTGCGGGTGACGCACGTTGGGGGCAGTGGGCGGGCGCGGAAGTTGATCTCCGGCCAGGGTGGTGATCACTAGCCACTTCCGTGAGGAGACGTCGATGCACCGAACCATTGCTCGCTTCGTGGCAGCTGCCGGGATCGCGGCCGCCGTTCTCGCCGGAGCGTATGGCCTCGCCCACGCCCAGAGCCCGGCCGCCCCCTCGTGCGGCGTCGCGGAGAACCTGTACGTGCTCGACGTCGGGCTCACCCTGACCCCATCGCTCTGCTGACCGGAACACCGGTGGCGGGCGGCGCCCGCCACCGGCGTCAGGCGGCGACGCGTTCCGGCACTGGCTCCGGGGTCGGGACGGCGTTGCGGGGGAGGATCCGGTCGGCGGCCACGAGGACCAGCCCGAGGAGCCAGAAGGCCCCGCCGTAGATCAGCAGGTTCAGCGCGAGGCCGTCGTAGCCGAGGACGTCGAGGTCGATGAACGGGTACGGGTAGCGGTTCGGGCCGTCCAGCAGCGCGCCGCGGACCAGCGCGAACACCAGGTAGCCCACCGGGTACGCCAGCCAGGCCGCCGCGGCGGCCCAGCGGAACCGGCGGTGCTCGTCGAACAGCAGCCAGTCCGCGACGGCGGCGATCGGGACGATCACGTGCACCAGCTGGTTGGACAGGTCCGCGGTGCCGGAGGAGGCGGGGGTCATCTGGAACGGCGCATCGGCGAGCACCAGGTTGTAGACCAGGCCGGTGATGGCGATGTAGAGCGTGGAGCCGCCCTTCAGCCACGCCGGGGGTTGGCCGCTGCCGCGCACCGTCGCCCAGGAGGCCCAGGCGAAGACGACCGCGACGAGCGCGTTGCTCTGGATGGTGAAGTACACCAGCGAGCTGGCGAAGCCGTCCTTGGAGGTCAGGTAGACGCCGATGACGGCGGTGATCAGCACGGCGATCCGGAACAGCGCTGCCAGCGGCCTACCCATGCCCACCCCGAAGATCCGAAGAATCCTTCACGATTCAGGGTAGCTGCGGCGCCCGTGCGGTCCGACGTGATCCCGGACGCACCGGGGCCAGGGGCTCTTGAGTGCTTTCCGGTGCTACGGCACCAGAAAGTGCTCACGGGCCCCGACCGGTCTACTTCGCCAGCGAGCGGACCGTGAGCATCTGCTCCGCGCGGCCCACCGGGCCCCGGGTGTCGTGCAGGACGGTGCTGGTGATGCCGCGGCCGTCGGCGCCGAAGACGACGCTGGTGTCCAGCCCGGTCCAGCCGCCCTCCGGCTGGCGGTGCAGGTGGATCGTCAGGTCGACGTTGGGGAACATCCACTCGGTCGGGGGCTGGCGCACCGCGATGCCGTTGGCGGTGTCGACGAGCGCGATGAAGGACGCGGCGGGCCCGGCCTCCTCACCGGCCACCAGGTCGTAGGAGGTGGACATCCACGCGGCGGTGCGCCCGGGCTGCGGCTCGCCGACCGTGCGGGCTTCCAGCGAGGCGATGAACCCGCCCGACCACAGCGAGCTCATCGGCCACGGCTCCAGCGTGTCCGGGTGCGGCAGCGGCTCCGGGGCGCCGCCCGCGACGGTGCTGGTGTCCTGCGCGGAGAGGTACCAGGCGCGGGCGCGGACCACGGGTCGACCGCCGATGATCGCCGTGGCCTCCACCAGCGCGATGGTGCGCCCCGGCCGGACCGTCTCCACCTGCACCTCGAACTCGTCGAGGTCGATCTTGCCCAAGATGTCGAAGCTGACCCGGCTGAGCAGCAGGCCGGGACGCTCCTCGGCGCGCTCGATGGCGTGGACGAGGAGACCGCCCAGCGGGCTGAAGTGCTGCTCGTCGCTGCGCCACGCGCCGCTGGCGTGGGCGGTCGGCTTGAACCGGTTCGCGTCGAGGCGTTCGAAGTAGCTGGGCGTCAACGAAGATCCCTCTTCCCGCTCGTGACTTGCCGTTCCAGGGTATTTGCCGCCGAAGTCCGGGCCGAGCGGGCTGTGTCGATCCCCACGCGGAGCGGGCCCGGCCCGGAGGAGATCCGGACCGGGCCCGCGGGGGCGCCGGGTCAGCTCCGGGTGACCAGGGAGCGCAGGAAGAACACCAGGTTCGCCGGGCGCTCGGCGAGGCGGCGCATGAAGTAGCCGTACCACTCGTCGCCGTAGGCCACGTAGACCCGCAGCTTGCCGCCCTCGGCCGCGATCCGCTTCTGCTCCTCGGTGCGGATGCCGTACAGCATCTGGTACTCGAAGCTGTCCGCGTCGCGCCCGGCCCGGGCGGCCAGGTCGGTGGCGATCGAGACCATCCGCGGGTCGTGGCTGGCCACCATCGGGTAGCCCGCGCCGTTCATCAGGATCTTCAGGCAGCGCACGTAGGAGCGGTCCACCTCGGCCTTGTCCTGGTAGGCCACCGAAGCCGGTTCGGAGTAGGCGCCCTTGCACAGGCGCACCCGGGAACCCTCGGTGGCCAGGTCGCGGCAGTCCTGCTCGGTGCGGTGCAGGTAGGCCTGCAGCACCGCGCCGGTCCACGGGAAGTCCACCCGCAGGTCGCGGAGGATGCCCAGGGTGGAGTCGGTGGTGGTGTGGTCCTCCATGTCCAGGGTGACCGTGGTGCCCGCGTCGGCCGCCGCCTCGCAGATCAGCCGCGCGTTGTCCAGCGCGATCTTCTCGCCGTCGCTGGGCAGGAACTGGCCGACGGCGGAGAGCTTCACCGACACCTCGGCCCGGTCGGCCAGGCCCTCGGCCTTGAGCACCGAGAGCATCCGCTGGTAGGCGCGGACGGTGTCGTTGGCCTGCTGCGCGTCGAGGGTGTCCTCGCCGAGGTGGTCGAGGGTGACGTGCATGCCCTGGTCGCGGAGCGCGCGGGTGGCGCTCACCGCGTCCTCGGGGGTGGTCCCGGCGACGAACCGCTTGACGACCGGCTTGGTCAGCGGGTTGGCCTCGACGAGACGGCGCACGCCCTGGGAACGGGCGGCGGCCAGCAGGGTGCTGCGCAGCATCGCGGCTCTCCTTCTGGTGAAAGGTGTTCGGGGTGGGGATCTCCTGCCTTCCGCGTTGCCTGCTTGATGCGTGCCGCGGTCCGCCGGGGGCCTGCGACCAGCACCGGCGAGGGGTTCGGAGTGGGTGGAGTTGCGCGGTGCGGGGCACCGCTGGCCGGGGGCCGCGAGTTCCGCTGAGGTCGGACCTCCGGCGGAACTCGCGGCTGCAGGGCCGTCAGCCCATGTGCGGGTAGCCGATGGAGGTGGGGGCGTCCCAGGTCTCCTTGATGGCCCGCGGGCTGGTCCAGCGCTGGATGTTCAGCAGCGAACCGGCCTTGTCGTTGGTGCCGGAGGCGCGGCTGCCGCCGAAGGGCTGGCGGGACACGATCGAGCCGGTGGGCTTGTCGTTGACGTAGAAGTTGCCAGCGGCCCCGCGCAGCTTGCGGTGCGCCTCGTCGATGGCGCTGCGGTCGGTGGCGAACACCGCACCGGTCAGCGCGTACGGGCTGGAGGCGTCGACGACGTCGAGGATCTCGGAGTACTTGGCGTCGTCGTAGACGTGCACGGCGATGATCGGCCCGAAGTACTCGGTGGTGAACACCTCGTCGCTGGGGTCGCTGCCGACCAGCACGGTGGGCTCGACGAAGTAGCCGACCGAGTCGTCGTAGCCGCCGCCGACCAGGACCTCGATGGAGTCGGTGGCCTTGGCCCGGTCCAGCGCCGCCTTGTGCTTGGCGAAGGCGCGGGCGTCGATGACGGCGCCGCCGAAGTGCGAGAAGTCGGTGACGTCGCCGTAGCTGATGCTGCGGGTCAGCTCCGCCAGCTCGTCGCGCAGACCGCCCTCCCAGATGGAGCGCGGCACGTAGGCGCGGGAGGCCGCCGAGCACTTCTGGCCCTGGTACTCGAAGGCGCCGCGGGCGAACGCGGTGGCCAGCGGGGCCGGGTCCGCGGACGGGTGCACGACGATGAAGTCCTTGCCGCCGGTCTCGCCGACGATGCGCGGGTAGCTGCGGTAGGAGTCGAGGTTGTCCCCGATGAGCCGCCACAGCTTCTTGAAGGTGGCGGTGGAGCCGGTGAAGTGCAGACCGGCGAAACCGGGGTCGGTCAGCGCGACCTCGGAGACGGCCTGGCCGTCACCGGTGACCAGGTTGATCACGCCCGGGGGCAGACCGGCGGCCTCGAACAGCCGCATGGTGAAGTGCGCGGCGAACTGCTGCGAGGGGGTCGGCTTCCACACCACGGTGTTGCCCATCAGCGCCGGGGCGGTGGGCAGGTTGCCCGCGATGGCGGTGAAGTTGAACGGGGTGATCGCGGTGACGAACCCGTCCAGCGGGCGGTAGTCCATCCGGTTCCACTCGCCCGGCACCGACCGCGGCTGCTCGGCGATGATCTGCCGCGCGTAGTGCACGTTGAACCGCAGGAAGTCGATGAACTCGCAGGCGGCGTCGATCTCGGCCTGCTGCACCGACTTGGACTGGCCCAGGATGGTGGCGGCGTTGATGGTGTCCCGCCACGGCCCGGCCAGCAGGTCCGCGGCGCGCAGCAGCACGGCGGCGCGCTCGTCGAACGAGGTGGCCGCCCACGCCGGGGCGGCGTCCTTGGCGGCCTGCACGGCGGCGGCGACGTCCTCGCGGGTGGCCTGCGCGGCGGTGCCCAGCACGTGGGAGTGGTCGTGCGGCTGGACCACGTTGAACTTCTCGCCACCGGCCAGGCGCTGCACCCCACCGATGGTCTGGGTCAGCTCGACCTGCTCGGACTCCAGCTCCGCGACGCGCTTTTGCAGCGACTCGCGTTCCGGCGATCCGGGCGCGTAGCCCTTGACCGGCTCGTTGTACGGAACCGGTACCGAGGTGATGGCGTCCATGGCCAAAGTCGCCTCCTTGTGAGAAGTCGCTGTTGTGCGTCAATGCCGCTGTTACTTGGGAGGTTAAGGTTTCGTTAGCCGGTGGAGCTTGTCCGATCGGCTATCGTTGTCCGTATCGGGTTGTCCGGTTGAACAAGTGGGGTTCGTGGTGCGCGAAGTCGAGGTCGACGCGGTCGGCGTCGCCGTGGCGGGGGTGCCATTGCGCCAGCTCCTCATCGCCGTCGGAGAACCCCTGGTCGACGTGCTCGCCGCGCCCCGCGGTTTCGACGTCGAGGTGCGCGACGTGGTCATTGTCGACCCGGAGGAGGAATCCGGCAGCGGTCGGAGCGGCGACTTCGTGCTGGTCATCGGCGCCCGCGGGCGGGCCGCGGTGCGGCTGGTGCGGGCGGCGGCGCGCGAGGGCGCGGTGGCCGTCGCGGTGAAGGTGGGCTCCGAGACCGACGTCCGGGTGCTGCGCGACACCGCGATCGACAGCGGGATCGCGCTGCTCGGCGTCCGGCCGGAGGTGCGCTGGGAGCGCCTGGAGTCCTTCGCCCGCTCCGCGATCGACAACGCCAGGCTGACCACCGACGCCGACCTGGGCGAGGCCCTCGGCGACCTGTTCTCGCTGGCCCAGACGGTGGCGGCGATGACCGACGGCATCGTGTCGATCGAAGACACGGCGAGCCGGGTGCTGGCCTACTCGCGCTCCGACGACGAGGTCGACGAGCTGCGCAGGCTGTCCATCCTGGGCCGCCAGGGCCCCGAGCCGTACCTGGTGATGCTCCGCGAGTGGGGCGTCTACCAGCGGCTGCGCGCCGGGGAGGACGTGGTGCGCATCGACGAGCGGCCGGACCTGGGCATCCGCCGCCGGATGGCGGTGGGCATCCACGCCGGAACCCAGCCGCTCGGCTCGATCTGGGTGCAGGAGGGCAGCCGCCCGCTGTCGGAGCGCTCCGAGCGCGCCCTGCTCGGCGCGGCGCGGGTGGCGGCGCTGCAGCTCGTCCGGCAGCGCACCGAGGCCACCGCCGGGCCGCGCTTCCGCGAGAACCTGCTGACCGGTCTGCTCGACGGCCGCATCGACGCCCAGTCGGTGGCCGACAACATCGGTGCGGACGCGGCGAAACCGGCGGTGGTCGTGGTGTTCACGCTGCGCCCGTCGGAGCCCAACGCGGACCGCTCCGAGCTGGAGCTGCAACGGGCGGAGATGACCAGCCTGATCTCGGTGCACGCCTCGGCGTACCGGCGCAGCGCGCTGGTCACCACGATCGGCTCGCGGGTCTACGTGCTGCTGCCGGACCTCCCGGAGCGCTCAGCGGTCGCCTCGACGCTGAGCCTGACGAGGGAGATCGTCGCGGCGGCCAAGCAGCACCTGCGGGCGCGCGTCCAGGTGGGGGTCGGCTCGGAGGTGCGGACGCTGGACGAGGCGGCCGAGTCGCGCAACGAGGCCGACCGGGTCCTCGACGCGATGACCCACGACCTGCACGCGGAGATCGCGACCATCTCGGACGTCCGCGCGCAGGTGGTGATCAGCGAGCTCCTGACGGTCCTGCAGGGCAACGAGCGCTTCCGCGACGCCCGCCTGACGACCCTGCGCGAGCACGACGCGGAGCACGGCACCGGCCTGGCCCGCTCCCTGCTGGCCTACCTGGAGGCCTTCGGCGACGTCCGAGCGGCCAGCGACCGCCTGCACGTCCACCCCAACACCCTCCGCTACCGGGTCCGCCGAGCGGGCGAGATCACCGGCATCGACCTGTCCAACCCGGCGGAACGCCTCAACGCCCACCTCCAACTCCTCCTCGCCCGCCGAACCCGCCGCTCGTGAGCGGGATTCCCGCTAGGCGGAGAAGACGGCCGGGCTGTCTGAGCAGCCAGCGAACCGGCATGGAGGCGTCTCAACACCTACCTGCAACTATCTCTCGCTCACGGTCTCGCCAGTATCAGGTTTTTATGATCAACGTGATCACGGCGGCGCTGGCGGAAACAAGGGTTCCAACGGCGGAAAAACTGGCCGCTACTCCGTGAAACCCGGAGAACAATCGCTTGAAAAGCCGTCCCCACATGGATCTCCGGACGAACCACTTCAATTTCTGCCAGCGGTGCTCCCGAATCCAGCAGCCCATCAAGATACCGCTGGCGTTGTTTCGGCAGAACTCCTGGTTCCGGGTTTCGGCGCAGCACCACACAGGGGCTTGGAACAGGCTGTACAGGAACGCTACGGCTGATAGCACCACGAGAACGTTGGGGCCCAGCGAGCCGCTGAACCACCCGTAGACGACGACCAGCGCGACGACGTACCCCCAGTATTTCTTCAGGAACTTCACGTGGACCGAACGTAGAGTACGGGTGGGATGGGGAGACAGGTCCAAATGGGTAGTCGCGATCGATGTTCGGGTGGAGGTCGTTGCTCACGTCAAGATTCCAGCCGGTCTTCGGGTAGATGTGCGGATGTGTCACCGCGAAGTGACTGCCATTCATCTCGGGATGACTTCGTGACAATTGGGCCGCGAAATCGCCTCAGGCGCGGGGGCGCCAGCGGCCGAAGCCCCCTTCGGTGTTGAGGACCTGGCCGGTGATCCAGCGGGCTTCGTCGGTGGTGAGCCAGGCGATCAGGCGGGCCGGGTCGTCCGGTTCGCCGTAGCGGCCGTGCGGGAACATCGGGCGGATCATCTGCCAGGTCGGTTCGTCCAGGTAGCCGGTGTCGACCGGGCCCGGGTTGACCGTGTTCGTCGTGATGCCGGTGTCCGCCAGCTGGTCGGAGAGCGTCAGGGTGATCTCGGCGAGCGCTCCCTTGGCCGCGGCGTAGGCGACCTCGCCGGGCATCGGGCCCTGCTGCTGGCCGGAGGTCATGAACACGATCCGCCCGCCCGGGCGGCCGTCGTGCTGCGCGGCGAAGGCCTGCGCGAGCAGGATCGACGACCTGGTGTTCACCGCCCAGTGCCCGTCGAGCATCGCCGCGTCGAGCTCACCCAGCGCGCCGTCGCCGCCGCTGCGCGCGTGGTTGCAGACCAGGATGTCGAGGTGCCCGAACTCGGCCACCACGGCGTCGAGGAGCTCCTCCGGTGCACCGGGCGCCGCCAGGTCGGCTGCGGCGTCGGCGATCCGCGCGCCGGGAACCAACTGCTCGGCCACCCCGGCGAGCACCGCGTCGAGGTCGTCGCCGCCCCACGGCTGCTCGACGTCGTGCGGCCGGTGGTGCTGCACGAACACCGAAGCGCCGTAAGCCGCCAACCGGCGCGCGATCGCGTACCCGATGCCCTGCCTGCGGCTGACCCCGGTCACCAGGGCGGTCCGGCCGCGCAGCGGAAGGGGGTCGCGGGAAAGATCAGCTTTGGTCATGCGCGGCAGGGTAGAGCGCGATCGTGACCGATGCCACCGAATTGTCCGGATCGCGCTCCGTGAATACGTACCCGTGTGGGTATTTGCACCGGTCCGCCGCGGACACCGATCCGGCACCCTCGGTTCAGCTCCCCCGAGGGAGCGTGCAAATACCGGTCGACCGCTCTCTCCCCCCGAAGCCGGTCTCCGGAAACGCCGCGCCCTGTCGCCACCCGGCGGCAGGGCGTGCGGTTCGTCCGACCCCCTCCCCGACGGGCCGGACGAACCGCACCGGTGTCAGAGCTTGCGGAGGCGGACCCGGTTGATCGAGTGGTCGACGTCCTTGCGCAGGACCAGGGTCGCCCGGGGGCGGGTGGGCAGGATGTTCTCCACCAGGTTCGGCTCGTTGATCGTTCGCCACAGGTGGTCGGCCTCGGCGCGGGCCTCCTCGTCGGACAGCTGCGCGAAGTGGTGGAAGTGCGAGTCCGGGTTCGCGAACGCCGTGCTGCGCAGCGCCAGGAAGCGGTCCGCGTACCAGCGGGCGATGTGCTCGGTGTGCGCGTCGACGTAGATGGAGAAGTCGAACAGGTCCGACACCGCCAGGCTCGGTGCGGGCTGCAGGACGTTCAGGCCTTCGATGATCAGGATGTCCGGCTGCCGCACCACGTTGTGCTCGCCGGGCACGATGTCGTAGGCCACGTGCGAGTACACCGGCGCGGCCACCTCGGGGGCGCCGGACTTCACCTCGGTGACGAACCGCAGCAGCGCGCGCCGGTCGTAGCTCTCCGGGAAGCCCTTGCGGTGCATCAGGCCGCGGCGCACCAGCTCGGCCTTCGGGTAGAGGAAGCCGTCGGTGGTCACCAGGTCCACGCGCGGGTGGTCGGGCCAGCGGGCCAGGAGGGTGCGCAGCAGCCGGGCGGTGGTCGACTTGCCGACCGCGACGCTGCCCGCGATGCCGATCACGAACGGCACCTTGGTGCCGCGGGTCTCCTCGCCGAGGAACGTCGTGGTCGTCTCGTGCAGCCGCTGGCGGGCGGCCACCTGCAGGCTGATCAGCCGCGACAGCGGGAGGTAGACGTCGGCGACCTCGGCCAGGTCGACCTGCTCGCCGAGCCCGCGCAGCGCGTCCAGCTCGTCCTCGGTCAGCGGCAGCGGCAGGGAATCTCGCAGTTCCCGCCACTGGTCCCGGTGCAATTCGACATATGGGCTCAGTTCGCGAACGCGCGTCACAGGCACCCCTCAGCGTTGAGGCCCGGCAGGAACTCCGACGAAAACCCTAAGCCGCCGAACGCCCGGAGCGCTGTGATCCACTCCACGCTGAGACGCAGCGAACACCGCTTGATCGATCGCGGTCGGCCCGGCCCTGGGGTGCTCTAAGCTCCGGCCGATGGGGAGCGTGGGATCGGCGGCGACGCGGTTGGTCGTGCTGCGGGGCAACTCGGCGAGCGGCAAGACGTCCACCGCGCTCGCCGTGCGTGCGCAGCTCGGCCGCACATGCGCGCTGGTCCAGCAGGACGTGCTGCGGCGCACCGTGCTCAAGGAGCGCGACGTGCCCGGCGGGTTCAACATCGGACTGATCTCCACGGTCGCCCGCTACGCCCTGGACCACGGCTACCACGTGATCGTCGAGGGAATCCTGAGCGCGGAGCGGTACACCGCGATGCTGACCCAGCTCGCGGACGACCACCGGGGCGCCACCTGGTTCTACTACCTCGACGTCCCGTTCGCCGAGACGGTGCGCAGGCACGGAACGCGGCCGCAAGCCGCGGAGTTCGGGGAGCAGGACATGCGCGAGTGGTACCGGCCCGGCGACCTCCTGGGCCTGCCCGGTGAACAGGTCATCCCGGCGTCCTCCGCGCTCGAGGAGACTGCTGCGCGCATCCTCGCCGAGGTGTTCGGCGCTGGTCCGACGAGGTGATGCGCGGGTCCCGGGGTGGCGCGGAGCAGACGGACGGGAACCTGCGCGACGGCGAGATCGTGGTGACCTGGACCGTCGCCGATGCGGAACTCGTCCGCCACCGGGTGGACCGCGAGCGGATCTTCCCGGCCGCGCCGCGGGTGCGGAAGGGGCGGACCGCCGGTTCGGCCGAGGACATCCCCGGACCCCGCGGCCGGACGTGAGCGCACGCCCCCGGACGGCAGAACGCCGGACCGCGCTGGGCGATCCGGCGTTCTGCGGGGTCCGGCCGGGGTCAGGTCACTTCTCGGTGGGCTCCGCGTTGGCCGGGTTCAGCTTGGACTTGCGGTAGCCGTAGGCGAAGTAGATCACCAGGCCGATCGCGAACCAGGCCGCGAAGCGCAGCCAGGTCACCGGGTCCAGGAAGGTGACCAGCCAGATCGAGAACGCGATGCCGATGATCGGCACGATCGGCATGCCCGGGCACTTGAAGCCGCGCGGCAGGTCCGGGCGCTTGTAGCGGAGCACGATCACCGCGGCGCACACGATCACGAACGCCAGCAGGATGCCGATGTTGGTCAGCTCGGCGGCCTCGCCGATCGGCAGCAGACCGGCGATCAGCGCGGAGGCGATGCCGATCAGCCAGGTGAACCGGCTCGGCACCTTGCGCACCGGGTGGGTCTTGGCGAACCACTGCGGCAGCAGCCCGTCGCGGCTCATCGCGAAGCCGACGCGGGTCACGCCGAGCATGAAGGTGAACAGCACGGTCAGGATGCCCAGGATCGCGCCGACCGCGATGACCGCGCCCAGCACCGGCAGGCCGACGTCGGCGAAGGCCGACGCGAACGCGCTCTCGCTGCTGATCTGCTGGAACGGGATCATGCCGGTCAGCACCAGGCAGGCCAGCACGTAGAGCACCATCGAGATGGCCAGCGAGTACACGATCGCCTTCGGCATGTGCTTCTGGGCGTCCTTGGACTCCTCGGCCGCGGTGCTCATCGCGTCGTAGCCGAACACCGCGAAGAACACCGTCGCCGCCCCGGCGAACGCGCCGCTGATGCCGTACGGGAAGAACGGGTTGTAGTTGCCCGCGTCGATGTGGAACGCGCCGACCACGATCACCAGCAGGACCACGCCGACCTTCAGGTACACCAGGAAGGTCTCGAACCGGGCGGCGCTCTTCATGCCCTGGTTGAGGATGAAGGCGATCAGCAGGCACAGCAGGGCCGCGAACAGGTTGATCTTGTAGCTGCCGGGCGGCGCGGCACCGTCCTCGGTGCCCGGGGCGCCCATCATCCAGGCCGGGAGATCGATGCCGAGGAAGCCGACCAGCTCGTTGAAGTAGCCGGAGATGCCGATGGCGACCACCGCGACGATCGCGGTGTACTCCAGCAGCAGGTCCCAGCCGATCAGCCAGCCCACCACCTCGCCGAGCACCGCGTAGCCGTAGGTGTAGGCCGAACCCGCCTTGGGGATCATGCCCGCGAACTCGGCGTAGGAGAACGCCGCGGCCGCGCTGGCGATACCGGCGATGAGGAACGAGATCAACACCGCGGGACCGGCCTTCTCGTTGGCCACCGCCCCGGCCAGCGAGAAGATCCCGGCACCGATGATGCCGCCGACGCCGATGGCGGTCAGCTGCCACAGCCCGAGCGACTTCTGCAGCCCGCCACCACCGGTGTCCTCGGTGATGCTGTCGATCGGCTTGCGGCGGAAGATCCCCCGCCCGGGTTGGAGTCTTGGTGCGGTCACGGTTCTACTCCTGGTGCTTTCTATGCGCGAAAGGGTACGTACATGGCGTGATTCGGCCCGGCGAACGTCCCGCGCAACGTCGTCCGTGTCCTGCCTCACCAATCGGTTTGCACGTTGTTGGCGAAACCTACGCGGATGCGGTGCGTGATCATGTTGTGGGGTTGGATGAGAGTTCCCGGTAAGGTTTGGCCGACGGGACAAAACGGCCGGTGGTGGCGTGTCGGGCCGCTCACAGCTGGACGCGGCGCATCGCGAACCGTGACCGGGCGGCATCGCGATCGTTAGGGTTCACGCCGGTGCCAGGCGCAGGAACAGCCAGGGGAAGTGGGAGTGCGATGTCCAGTTACCGCACCGTGGTCGTCGGGACGGACGGCTCGGAGCCCTCGCTGCGGGCGGTGGCCCGCGCCGGGGCCGTCGCCAGCGACTCCGACGCCAGGCTGGTGATCGTCTGCGCCTACTACCCGATGCCCGCCCGCGAGGTCGAGCAGGCCAGCGACGAGCTGGGCGACGAGGCGTTCCAGGTGGTCGGCTCGGCGCCCGCCGAGGCCACGCTGCGCGACGCCGCCGACGTCGCCCGCCGCGCGGGCGCGCACGCGGTGGACACCTCCGCCGCGGTCGGCGCGCCGATCGGGGTGCTGCTGGCCGCCGCGGAGAGGGAAGCGGCCGACCTGCTGGTGGTGGGCAGCCGCGGGTTGAACACGTTGAAGGGGCGGATCCTCGGCTCGGTGCCGTCCGAGGTCTCCCGTCGAGCGGAATGCGATGTGCTCGTTGTCCGAACCACGCGATGAGCCGACCGCGCGCGGCGACGAGATGGAGCGGACCATCCTCGGCAGCGCGCCGCGCTACACCAAGGACCAGGTCGCCGAGGCCGCCGGGGTGCCGGTGCAGCGCGCCGAGCAGCTGTGGCAGGCGATGGGGTTCGCGCACGTCGACGACGAGGCGGTGGTGTTCACCGACGCCGACGTCGCCGCGCTGCGCGCGCTGGTGGAGCTGGTCTCGGCCGAGGTGATCCCGCCCGAGCTGGAGTCGGCGGTGGCCCGCTCGCTGGCGCAGACGATGTCCCGGCTGGCCGAGTGGCAGGTCGGGATCTTCAAGTCGCTGCTGGGCGACAAGTTCGCGGTGGACGTCGAGACCACCGCCCAGGTCGCCTCGGTGATCCTGCCGGTGATGGAGCGGATGCAGGACTACGTGTGGCGGCGGCACCTGGCGGCCGCGGCCTCGCGGGAGCTCGCCGAGCGCGATCCGGGCGCCGACGAGCGGGTGCAGGTGATCGGCTTCGCCGACCTGGTCGGCTACACCCGGTTGATCCGGGACTTCACCGAGCTGGAGCTGGCCCGGCTGATCGACGGCTTCGAGTCGCTGGCCGGGGCGGTCGTCGCGGAGAACCACGGCCGGGTCATCAAGACGGTGGGCGACGAGGTGCTGTTCGTGACCGACACCGCCGCCGAGGCGGCCGAGATCGCGTTGACGCTCAACGAGGAGATCGCCAAGAACGACCTGCTGCCGCCGCTGCGCATCGGGCTGGCCCAGGGCCCGGTGCTGGCCCGCTTCGGCGACGTCTACGGCTCGACGGTGAACATCGCCAGCCGCCTGACCTCGGTGGCCCGCCCGGCGTCGGCGCTGGTGGACCGCGAGCTGGCGGCGTCGCTGCGGGGCCACCCGGACTACCGCCTGATCTCGGTCGGCCCGACCAAGGTGCAGGGCTTCCGGGGCCTGCGCGCCTGGGCGCTGCGCCGCGCCGGGAATTCGTCCGTGTGATCGAAATCCCGGTGAACTTGCTTGTCGCAAGCAAGTTCGTCTGATATCGCCGCGCGGGTGGTCGCCACCTGCGGTTATCGCGATCTCGGCGGCTCGCCGCGGGGGCGTTTTCTCGGTTTTGTCGGTTGCCGCGCGGTGCCCACCGGCCGAAAAGCGGGATGCCCGAGGGCAGTCCCGGCAATAGAGTCGGGGCATGGCGGATCGGGGAACAGTCGCGACAGGCAGCCATTCCGACGACGTAGCCGCTCTGGTCGCGCAGTACGCGCGACTGCCCGCCGGGGCGCCGGTGCGCCTGGCGAAACCCACCTCCAACCTGTTCCGGTTCCGCGCCCCGTCGGCCGGTCCGGGCCTGGACGTCGGCCGCTTCGACCGGGTGCTGGAGGTGGACACCGCCAACCGCACCGCGCAGGTGCAGGGCATGGCGACCTACGAGCAGATCGTCGACGCGCTGCTGCCGTCCGGGCACATCCCGCTGGTGGTCCCGCAGCTGAAGACGATCACGCTCGGCGGCGCGGTGGCCGGGCTCGGCATCGAGTCCACCTCGTTCCGCAGCGGGCTGCCGCACGAGTCGGTGCGGGAGCTGGAGATCCTCACCGGCTCCGGTGAGGTGGTGCGCGCCCGCCCGGACAACGAGCACGCCGAGCTGTTCCGCGGGTTCCCCAACTCCTACGGCACGTTGGGCTACTCGCTGCGGCTGGAGATCGAGCTGGAGCGGGTCCACCCGTACGTCCGGCTGGAGCACGTGCGGTTCGGGACGGCTCGGGAGTGCGCCGACGCGATCGCGCAGATCTGCCGCGACCGCAGCTACGACGGCCGCCCGGTGGACTTCCTCGACGGGACCGTCTTCAGCGCCCGCGACCAGTACCTGACCATCGGGTCCTATGTGGACGAGGCACCGTTCACCAGCGACTACACCGGCCAGCAGATCTACTACCGCTCGATCCCGCAGCGGCGCACCGACTACCTGACCACCCACGACTACCTGTGGCGGTGGGACACCGACTGGTTCTGGTGCTCGCGCGCGTTCGGCGCGCAGCACCCGGTGGTGCGGCGGTTCTGGCCGCAGCGCTACCGCCGCTCCGACGTCTACCGCCGCATCGTGGCCTGGGACCGGCGGCACGCGGTGACCGACCGGCTCGCCGTGCTGCGCGGCCGGGGCGTCAACGAGCCGGTGATCCAGGACGTGGAGATCCCGGTGGACCGGCTGCCGGAGTTCCTGGAGTTCTTCCACCGCGACATCGGCATCTCCCCGGTCTGGCTGTGCCCGGTGCAGCTGCGCGACGCGAAGGGCTGGCCGCTGTACCCGATGGACCCGGACGAGCTGTACGTCAACGTCGGGTTCTGGTCCACCGTGCCGCTGCGCCGGGGGGAGGCGCCGGGGCGGCACAACCGGGCGATCGAGCGCGTGGTGACCGAGCTGGACGGCCACAAGTCGCTGTACTCCAACTCCTACTTCACCGAAGAGGAGTTCTGGCGGCTCTACAACCAACCCGCCTACCAGCGGCTCAAGGAGCGCTACGACCCGCAGCGCCGACTACCCGGGCTGTACGAGAAGTGCGTCCGGGAGAAGTGAGGAAGGGGATTCGCCGATGGGCTGGGCAGAGGTGTTCGCGCGCGTCCTCGGGGGCGAGACCCCGGTGGAGATCAGCGCTTTCGACGGCAGCCGGACCGGTCCGCCCGGCGCCGAGGTCCGCGTGGAGGTCCGCTCCCCGCTGGCGCTCTCGCACCTGGCCGCGGCGCCCGGCGAGCTCGGCCTGGCCCGCGCCTACGTCAGCGGTGCGCTCGAGGTGCACGGCGACATGTACACCGCGCTGGCCGCGTTCCCGTCGGTGGCGCTGGAGGACATCCCGCCGGGCCTGCGCCGCGAACTGCTGGTGAAGCTGGCCGGGTACCGCCTGTGGTGGCCGGTGCGACCGCCTGCGGTCGAGCACCGGCCGCGCGGCTGGCGGCACTCCAAGCGCCGCGACAGCAAGTCGATCTCCTACCACTACGACGTGTCCAACCGGTTCTACGAGTGGGTGCTGGGGCCGTCGATGGCCTACACCTGCGCGGTCTACCCGACCGCCACGTCCACTCTGGAGGAAGCGCAGTTCGCCAAGCACGACCTGGTGGCGCGCAAGCTCGGGCTGCAGGAGGGCATGCGGCTGCTCGACGTGGGCTGCGGCTGGGGCGGCATGGTGATGCACGCTGCCGAGCACTACGGGGTCCGCGCGCTGGGCGTGACGCTGTCCCGGCAGCAGGCGCAGTGGGCGCAGAAGGCCATCGCCGAGCGCGGGCTGGCCGACCTGGCCGAGGTCCGCCACCTGGACTACCGCGACGTCGCCGAGACCGGGTTCGACGCGGTCAGCTCGATCGGCCTCACCGAGCACATCGGCCTGGCGCAGCTGCCGTCGTACTTCTCGTTCCTGCGCGACAAGCTGGTGCCCGGCGGCCGGTTGCTCAACCACTGCATCACCCGCCCCGACGGCAGCTACGGCGCGCGGCCGGGCAAGTTCATCGGCCGCTACGTCTTCCCGGACGGCGAGCTGGAGCCGGTGGGCACCCTGGTGTCGGCGATGAACGACAACGGCTTCGAGGTGCGCCACGAGGAGAACCTGCGCGAGCACTACGCCCTGACGCTGGCGGGCTGGTGCGAGAACCTCGAAGCGCACTGGGGCGAAGCGGTCGCGGAGGTCGGGCTCGAGCGGGCGCGCGTCTGGCGGCTGTACATGGCGGCCTGCCGACTGGGCTTCGAGCGCAACGTCGTCCAGCTGCACCAGGTGCTCGGCGTCCGCCTCGACGGCACCGACGCGCACTACCCGCTCCGCCCGACCTGGTGACCGCCACGGATCAGGTCAGGTCCTCCAGGGTCAGCGGCGGGACGAAGTCGCCGACGCGGGTGCGGACCCAGTAGGCGCCGGTCTCCCGCCGCTCGGCGCGGGTGGTGAAGCGGTAGCGGTAGAACTCCGCGCGGACCAGCAGCGGCGGCCGGTCCGGGAACGGGTTGTGCCGCAGCAGGCGCAGGACCTGCTCGTCGTTGCGGAGGAGGGCTTCGACCAGGGCCGGGAGCCAGGCGCGGCCGTAGGACGGGGACAGCGCGAGGAACCACATCAGCCAGTCCAGGCGGAGGTGGTAGGGCGCGACCTGCGGCGGGCGGCGGTGCGGGTCGCCGGGCTTGCCCTTGAACCCGTACTCCCGCCACTCGGCGTCGAAGTCGGCGGCGCCCTCCACCACGACCTCGTAGCGCGTGCGGGTGATGCTGCCGAACGCGCCGTAGGTGTTGCCCAGGTGCAGCTTGTTGAAGCTGCGGTTCATCACCTGGCGCTTGCCGAGCATGTTGCGCACCGGCCAGTAGCTCAGCACCGCGAACACCGCCGTCAGCAGCACCACCAGCACGGCGAACCACGGTGGCAGCCCGGCCACCGGCAGGCCGACCGGGATCGCCATCGCGGAGAAGGCCAGCGTGGTGGTCAGCAGGTTCAGCCAGGCGAAGTTCCCGCTGAGCATCAACCAGCCCTGCGTCACCGCCACGACCAGCCCGGCCCCGGTGGCGACCGGCTGCGGCGCGAACAGCAGGAACGGCACGACCAGCTGGGTGACGTGGTTGGCCAGCACCTCGACCTTGTGCAGCGGGCGCGGCAGCCGGTGGAACCAGCGGCTCAGCGGACCGGGCATCGGCTGGGTCTCGTGGTGGTAGTACAGCGCGGTGAGGTCGCGCCAGCAGGCGTCGCCGCGCATCTTGATCAGCCCGGCGCCGAACTCCACCCGGAACAGCAGCCAGGTCAGCAACCACAGCACCAGCGTCGGCGGCGCGATCTCGGCGGGTCCGAGGAAGATCGTCAGGAATCCGGCTTCGAGCAGCAGCGACTCCCAGCCGAACGCGTACCAGACCTGCCCGACGTTGACGATCGAGAGGTACAGCAGCCACAGCAGCGTCCACAGCGCGAGCCACGCCCACAGCGGCGCCAGGTCGGCGACCAGCGCGAGCGCGCTGCCGACCACGCCGACCCAGCACACGCCCGCGAAGAACCGGTCGGAGTAGTGCAGGTGGAACAGGCTGGGGGAGTCCCGGAACGGGACGCGCGCCAGGAAGCGGGGGATCGGGGTCAGCCCGCGCTCGCCGAGCAGCCCGCGGAACTGCCGCAGCGCGCTGACGAACCCGAGCAGGTAGGTGATGGCGAGCAGGTGCGTGACCGCGAACCGCGCGGCCCAGTAGTCGGGGGCTGCCGCCCAATCCCACATCGCACCCACCGTCCCAGCTGTTCGCGGTCGCCTCGCTCAGCCGCGTGATGCCGCTTCTACAATCGCCTACCGACGATGCGGTGTGGAGGGCTGGCGTGCTGGACGACGTGGTGGCGGTGCTGGCCTGCCCGCATTGCGGTGCCGACCTGGACCGGACCGGCAACAGCCTGCGCTGCGCGGCGAACCACGTGTTCGACATCGCCCGCCAGGGCTACGTGAGCCTGCTCCCCGGCGGTACGAAGGTCGTCGGTGACACCGCCGCGATGGTGGCGGCCCGCGCGGACTTCCTGGCCGCGGGCCACTACGCGCCGATCGCCGACGCGGTGGCGGGGGAGCTGGCCGATGTCGAGGGCTGCGTGGTCGACATCGGGGCCGGGACCGGCTACTACCTCGCTCGTGCACTTGAGGGGTCTAACCGCGTTGGGCTCGCGCTGGACGTCTCGAAGTACGCCTCGCGCCGCGCGGCCAAGGCGCACCCGCGCATGGGTGCTGCCGTCGCCGATGCCTGGCAGACGCTGCCGGTTCGCACGGGCGCGGCTTCGGCGGTGCTGAACGTCTTCGCGCCCCGCAACGCCGCTGAGATGCACCGCGTCCTGCGCCCGGACGGGCGGCTCGTGGTGGTCGTGCCCAACGGCGATCACCTGGCGGACCTGGTGTCGGCCTTGGGCCTGCTCAAGGTCGACGAGCGCAAGCAGGAGCGCCTGACCGAGCAGTTGGCCGACCACTTCGACCTGATCGCGCAGCGGACCTGCGAGTTTCGGCTCTCGCTGGGGGAGCCGGAAGCCGCAGCGGTGGTGGCGATGGGCCCCAGCGCCTGGCACGCCGACCCCGAATCCCTCCGCGCCCAGATCGCTGCGCTGCCGAAACCCCTCGCGCCGACGGCCTCGGTCACGGTCGGCAGCTACCGTCCCCGGCACCTATCGCCAGGTCAGAACCCGTGAGTGTTTTGGGGCGTCATAGCACCCCGAAACACTCACGGCACTTGACCAGCACAGATGCGGCGGATCACTCCCGGGCGAGTTCGGCTTCGTAGGCGGCTTGCAGGCGGGCGAAGACCGACTCCGCGCCTTCCGGGCGCGGGATGCCCAGGTGCTGTTCGCGCAGCTCGTCCATGAACTCCGCCCACAGCTCGGGGCCGCCGCGCTCAAGCAGTTCCGCGCGGACCGAAAGCTCGCGCGTGACCGGCAGGTGGCGGCGTCCCCAGGCGCCGAGGTGGGCCAGCACCGGGACCAGCTGGATGGCCGGTTCGGTGAGGCTGTAGATCACCTTCTGCTTGTGGCTGGGGTCGGCTGCCTTGGACACCAGGCCGTGCTGGGTGAGGCGCTGCAACCGGGCGGCGAGGATGTTCGAGGCGATGCCCTCCTCGGAGCTGTGCAGCAGCTCGCGGAAGTGCCTGCGGTTGCCGAACATCATGTCCCGGATGACGACCAGCGACCACTTGTCGCCGAGCACCTCCACGGCGAGGTTGATCGGGCATCCGGAACGGTGCTCCTCCTTCACGTCTCCTCCCGCTGTTCGCCGGAACTGCTTGCATTCTGCATTCGGTTGTGTGTAGGTTACCACTGATTGCAAGTTGCAATCGGAACAGGAGGAGTCATGAGCGCCAAGGTCGTGTGCGACATCGCCGTCTCGGCCGACGGGTACGCCGCCGGTCCCGGTCAGTCCCTCGACAAGCCCTTCGGCGAGGGCCCGGTCGACCGCCTGACCACCTGGATGTTCGAGACCCCGGACGAGAACCAGGCGGAGCTCGACGCGGTCACGGCGGCCGGTGCGTACGTGATGGGCCGCAACATGTTCGGCCCGGGCCGCGGCGAGTGGGACCTGGACTGGACGGGCTGGTGGGGCGACGAGCCGCCGTACCACGCGCCGGTCTTCGTGCTGACCCACCACCCGCGCGAACCCCTGACCATGCAGGGCGGCACCACCTTCACCTTCGTCACCGAAGGCATCCACGCGGCGCTGAAGCAGGCGAAGGACGCGGCGGGGGGCCGCGACGTGGCGATCGCCGGCGGCGCGGCCACGGTCAACCAGTACCTCCGCGAAGGCCTGATCGACGAGCTCCGCACCCACGTCGCCCCGGTGGTCCTCGGCGCGGGAGAACGCCTCTTCGACGGCGTCCCGTCCCAGAACCTGGAGATCGTCTCCGCCCGCCCGGCCTCCCTGGTCACGCACATCACCTACCGCGTCCAGCGCTGAGGGTGCGCCCGTTCGCGCTGAGTTCGATCGTTCTGCGCCGCTGCGGTCCTCGACGTCGATACGGTGACGGCTCCAACACGACCGATCACCGTCCGAGGTTGAGGTGGCATCAGAGCAGACCCGCAACGAGAACACCGGATCTGTCCGAGGCTCCCTGGTCCAGGCCAGGACGATCGTCGGCGACCTGCACTTCCACCATCACCCGCGGAACCGCGGTCCCCGGTGGGGTGCCGCCAGCGCGCTCGGGCTGGCGCTGTTGTTCGGTGCGGCGGTCCTGGTCCGGCACGGCTGGTGGCCGGTCGCGGTCCTGCTGCTGGCGGCCGGAGGTCTGCTGGAGTGGTGGCTGATCTCCCGGGCGATTCGGCTGGGCGGTCCAGACACCTCGCCGGATGCGGCGACCTCCGAGCTGCGGCGGCAGGTCCGCGATCAGTGGGCGGCAGAACGCGACAACCGGGGGCTGCAGGAACCCCGACCGCTGCGGCTGCGATGGCGTCCCACGCAACGTCCGGTCCAGGTGAAGCTGACCGCTGCGGAGAAGGGGCGGGCCGAGCTGCGCCGGGGCGAGCTGCTGGAGGGCACCGACGAGTCCAGGCCTGCCGCAGCCGCCCTGCTGACTGCGTTCCGGCAGAGCCCCCGACGCCAGCTCGTGGTGCTGGGGGAGCGCGGCGCGGGCAAGAGCACCTTGGCGCTGCTGTTCACCTTGGCCGCGCTCGACGACGAGGAACAGCCGGTCCCGGTGCTGCTGTCGGTCGCGGGGTGGGATCCGGGCGAACGCATCGAGGACTGGATCGCCCGCAAGGTCAGCGAGGAATACCCGGCCGTGTCGAGGCCCCGAGCCGCGCGACTGCTCGCGGACAAGCAGTTGCTCCCGGTGCTCGACGGGCTGGACGAGATCCCCTCCGAGCTGCGGGGGAGGGCGCTGGCAGCGCTCAACCGATCCGCGCCGCGGATGGTGATCACCTGCCGCAGCGCGGAGTTCCAAGCTGCGGTGACGACGGACGGTGTGCTGGCGCACGCGGCGGTGGTCGAGATCGAGCCCATCCGGCCCGAGGATGCGCGGGACTTCTTCGAGCAGCGCGACGTCGAGGGAGCGCGACGGTGGGACCGCGTCATCGACGCCGTGGTCGAGCGGCCGGACGGACCGCTGGCCGAGCTGCTGTCGAGCCCGCTGATGATCAGCTTGGCGCGGCGGGTCTACCGCCGTCCCAGCAGCCGACCGGAAGAGCTCGTCGAGTTCGACACGGCCGCGGCTGCCCGGCGGCACCTGCTCGCGGAATTCCTGCCCGCGATCTACCCCGACGACCGCTACCGGGCGAAAGCAGAGCGCTGGTTGGCCTTCCTGGCACACCACCTGGTGCGACTCGGCGACCCGAACTACGAGTGGTGGCACCTGGTCAGGTCCGTGCCTAGATGGGTCGTCCCGACGATCGTCGCGCTCCCCGTTGCGCTGCCCGCTACGCTGTCAGTCTCGCTGATGCTGGGCGAGCTGACCCCGGTGCACGTGGTGAGCTCGCTGTCGTTGGGGGTGATGGTCGGGGCGCACGCAGGGCGCATCGCCCCCCGCGCGGGAGCACCGCTGCGACATTCGGTGTTGACCCTGCTGGGCGGGGTGGTGCTGGACCTCGCCACCATGATCGCAGCATTCTGCACCGCGGGCCTTGCCTTCTTCCTGGTCGCCGACCTGGCCGGATCGAACGCCGGGAAGAACGCGATCCTCCGCCTCTCGGAGTACAACTCGACGGACGATGGAATTCTCTCGCTGTACGCCGGGGTCGTGCTCGTCGTCGGCATCGTCTCGTACGTGCTGAGCGCGGACCGCGCCGGGATTCCACGACGTTCCCTGCCCCGGCTCGCGACGCTGCTGCCGAGCTTCGCGACCGGTATGGCGACGGGGCTGGTCCTCGTTCTGCCGGTGGCAGTGCCCGCTCTCCTCGACGGCGAGGTGGATGGGTTTCAAGAAGTGCTGACCGCGGTGGTCGTTCTGCCGGCGGTTTTCGGCGTTCCGGTCGGTGTGGCGCGCTGGCTGGCTGCACCTGATCACCACGAGGTGGCCAGTTCGCCGGGCGCGGTGCTCCGCAGGGATCGCACAGCGTTGCTGGTCACCGCGGTCGCTGGCGGCGCGACAATGGCGGGGCTCGTGGCAGTCCTGCCGTGGGCCATAGGCACGCCGCCGGATTCCGGGTCGGAGCTCGGGGGTGTCGTTCTGGCGGCGGGATACATCAGTGCGGTCGTCGTCCTGTTCTGCTCTGGTGGCGTTTGGATCCCTTACACCGTCGCCCGGTTCTGGCTGGCCGTGCGAGGACGACTGCCCTGGCGGTTGACTGCGTTCCTGCGCGACGCACACGCGGCCGGGGTGCTGCGGCAGAACGGCGCCGCCTACCAGCTTCGCCACGACGTGCTCCGCGAATATCTCGCCGAACGGCATCCGGGGCACAGCGGCGCTTATCCCCCGCCCGGAACCGCAGTGCGCAGAAAGACCGCGTTCCGCTGCTGGTGGCCGGGGTTCGCGGCGGTGGGGGCTGCGGCCTCGCTCGCAGCGTTTTCCGGGGTGCTCGTCCTCCTGCTTCCGGCTGGCACACCCCGGGGCACCTGGAACCTGGGGCGCGATGGGGTCTATTCCCTCTATTTCTCGCACTTTGCGATGCTCGGCGGGAGCGCTGATGTCGCGCTGGCGCTCGACTGGCCGAGAGAAACGACGAGAGGTGTTGACCTGCGCACCGGCCGCCTCTTCGAGCTGCCCTACGGCTATCGCGAGTATTCGAGCGCCACCAGTGCGGATGGTTCCCTGCTCGCGACGCTGCGGCCGGGGGAGACCGAAGTTCTGGAAGTTCGGGAGACTTCCAGCGGGAGCATCGTGAGCGCCATTCCGGTAGGCGTTCGCGGTGGGGAGTACGACTACTCGGTGCAATTCGTCGAGGACGGCACGGTGGTTGCCGTGCTGAACTCCGCGGACCAGATCGTGAGGTTCTGGGATGTGCGCACCGCGCGGCCCGTTCGAGAAGTGGACGCCTCGGCGCTCATCCCGAACCAGGCCGGGGATGTCTACTCGATGTGGGCGAGTCCGCCGGGCCCCGATTCCGTTCTCGGGCTGGATACCTCTGGCGGTGGGTGGCGGTGGAATTACGAAACCGGTGAGGTGACGCAGGCGTACACCGACCCGTGCAGCGAGTCGTGGTGCGAGGTACTGGCTGCCGCAGAAGGAGGTCCTGTGGTGGTCGACCGGAACGAGAACGTCATTCGCATGAGCAATGGCAAGGAGCTCCACGTCCTGGACGTGGTCGGCCTGGCGAACTCGCCCAGCGAGTGGACGGTCAGCGAGGACGGCCGCACGCTGTTCACCTTCTACCAGGACGGCGAGATTCGAGCCTGGCCCCTCCCCGGGCCGTGAGTCGCCGGGCAACGCCCAGCGACTCACGGGCAGGGCCGCTACTTCGGGCTGTGCCTGGTTTGCGGGATGCCCCAGGGGTTTTCGTCCTGGAGGGGTTCCGGGAGGAGGTTCTGGGGGACGTTCTGGTAGGTCACCGGGCGGAGGAAGCGGTCGATGGCCGCCGTGCCCACCGAGGTGAAGCGGGCGTCGGTCGTCGCCGGGTAGGGGCCGCCGTGCTGCATCGCGGGGGAGACCGCGACACCTGTCGGCCAGCCGTTGAACAGGAGGCGGCCCGCTCGGTCTCGCAGGCGGTTCACCAGGCTCGCGGCGAACTCCGCGTCGTCGTCCTCGGCGTGCAGGGTCGCCGTCAGGTTGCCCTCGAACGCTTCGGCCGCTCGGCGCGCTTCGTCCTCGGAGGCGTAGGTGACCACGATGGACAGCGGGCCGAAGACCTCCTCCAGCAGGGCTTCCCGGTTGGCCAGCAGGGTGTCGACGTCGGTGGTCAGCAGCGTCGGCACCGCTCCGTCGTCGACGCTGCCCTCCGCGAGCACCCGCACGCCCGGGACCTCGGTCACCGCCGCGCGGCGGGTGCAGTAGCCCTCGTGCAGGCGGTCGTTGAGCAGCTTGTGCGCCGCGACCGCCTTCGACTCCTCGGCCAGCACCTCGTCCAGGCCGTGGTCGGCGGGCAGGAAGAGCAGGCCCGGCTTGGTGCACAGCTGGCCCGCGTTGCCGGAGTACGACGTCACGTAGCCCTTGGCGATCTCCTCGCCGCGGGCCCGGACCGCGTTGGGGGTGGCGAAGACCGGGTTGAGGCTGCCCAGCTCGCCGAAGAACGGGATCGGGGTCGGGCGGGAGTTGGCGATGTCGAACAGCGCCCGACCGGCCGGGACCGATCCGGTGAAGGCCGCCGCCTTGATCCGGGGATCCCGCAGCGCCACCGTTCCGGTCTCGAAGCCCAGCACCACGTGGAAAACCCCTTCCGGCGCACCGGATCCGGCCAGGGCGTCGGTGATGATCTCGCCGGTCCGCACGGACAGGCGGGGATGCCCCGGGTGCGCCTTGAGCACCACCGGGCAGCCCGCCGCGAGCGCCGAAGCGGTGTCGCCACCGGCGACGGAGAACGCGAACGGGAAGTTGCTCGCCGCGAACACCAGCACCGGGCCCACCGGCACCAGCACGCGGCGCAGGTCGGGCTTGGCGCCCAGCGGGAATCCGGCGTCCGCGCTGTCCACAGTGGCCTGCAGGTAGCCGCCGTCGTCGAGGACGTCGGCGAACAGGCGCAGCTGGAAGGTGGTGCGCTTGAGCTCGCCGGTCAACCGCCCCTCGCCGAGGTGGGACTCGGCCATGGCCAGCGGCACGAGTTCCCCGGCCGCGGCGTCGAGCGCGTCGGCGACCGCGCGGATCTGCCGGGCGCGGGTGGCGGGGGCCTGGGCGCCGAACGCCTCGGCGGCGTCGGCGGCCCGCTGCAGGGCGGTGTCGAGTTCGGCTGGCGTGGTGTCCGGGATCTCGGTCAACGTGCCCGTCCTTTGCGCGATGCGAGTGGCGTCCCCCGACACCGTAGTACGTCCGACGCCCGACTGGCCGGACAATGTTCGGCATGACGGCGAGGGGCGGCCAGCCGAGAAGCGCGAAGGGCGCCTCCGACCGATCGGAGGCGCCCTTCAGCGGGAGGTGATCACTCCGCGCGGGAGATGCGGACCATCTCGTCGCGGGGGACGACCTTGATGCGCTCGCGGCCCCGGGCTTCGCCGAGCGCCTTCTCGTGGGCGTCCAGGCGGCCCCAGCCCTCCCACGTCGTGTACTCCACGCCGCGGTCCTCGAGCAGCCGCAGGATGCTGTCCGCCGAGGGCTCCTCCGCCTTCGGCAGCGACTCCAGGTCGGCGAGCAGGTTGTTGATCGTCTCCAGCGCGTCGCCCTTGGTGTGGCCGATCAGGCCCACCGGGCCGCGCTTGATCCAGCCCGTGGTGTAGACGCCGGGGATGTGCTCGCCGTCCAGGTCCAGCACCCGGCCGCCCTCGTTGGGCACGGTGCCCGAGGCGTGGTCGAACGGGATGTCGGCCAGCGGCGAGCTCAGGTAGCCCACCGCGCGGTAGACCTGCTGCACCGGGTAGGTCTCGTACTCGCCGGTGCCGCGCACGTTGCCGTCGCCGGTGAGCTCCATGACCTCGACCTTGAAGCCCTCGACCCGGTCGGTGCCCTGCACCTCGACCGGCGCGCGCAGGAAGTGCAGGTGCAGCCGCCGCGGCGTGTCGTGCTTCGGGTCGCGCAGCGCCCAGTCCTGCAGCGTCTTGACGATCGTCTTCACCTGGTTGTTGGTGCGGATCGACTCCTCGCTGGCCTCGTCGAGCTCGAAGCCCTCGGGGTGCACGATGATCTCCACGCCGTCCTGGTGGTCGAGCTCGCGCAGCTCCAGCGGGGTGAACTTGGCCTGCGCCGGACCGCGCCGGGCGAACAGGTGCACGTCGGTGACCCGGGAGTCCTTCAGGCCGCGGTGCACGTTGTCCGGGATCTCGGTGCTCAGCAGGTCGTCGGCCTGCTTGGCCAGCACGCGGGCGACGTCCAGCGCCACGTTGCCGGCGCCGATCACCGCGACCTGCTCGCCGTCCAGCGTCCAGTCCCGCGGCGCCTCCGGGTAGCCGTCGTACCAGTAGACGAAGTCGGCCGCGCCGAAGCTGTGCGGCAGGTCGATGCCCGGGATGTCCAGCGGGCGGTCCTTGTCCGCGCCGGTGGCGAAGATGACCGCGTCGTAGTGGTGCCGCAGGTCGTCCAGCTTGACGTCCACGCCGTAGTCGACGTGCCCGAGGAAGCGGATCTCAGGCTTCTCCAGCACCCGGTGCAGCGCGCTGACGATGCCCTTGATGCGCGGGTGGTCGGGGGCCACGCCGTAGCGGATCAGACCGTAGGGCGCGGGCATCCGGTCCAGCAGGTCGATCTCGACCGGGGTCTCGGACTTGGTCAGGATGTCGGCCGCGTACACACCGGCCGGTCCGGCGCCGACGATCGCTACCCGCAGTGGGCGAGTCATTCCATCTCCTCCTACCCCGCACCGCGCCGAACGGTCCTCGGCCGACCCGGAGTGCTCGCTGACTGGCCCATCACGACTGGGCCTGGTGGACGTCCACCAAGACGCCCTCCAGCTTAGGTTTCCCTTACCCCGGATCCCGCGATGCGGACGGTGACAATGCTCATACCGGGAGGTCGAGGTCGGTCCGGTGGAAGCGCAGAGTGCGTGACTCGGTGCGGCGGGTGACAGTAGGATCGCCGCTTGATCAACGTTCCGGTCGCGGTGGACGCCTCGCTCGACGACGCAGAGATGATCTCGGTGGCCGGGCGGACCAACGGCTGGAGGTCACGCGAGATGCAGCAGCGGCCGGACTGGATTCCCGACGGCGTCGACCTGGAGAAGCCCAGCGCAGCCAGGTGCTACGACTTCTACTTGGGTGGCGCGCACAACTTCGAGGTCGATCGCGAGCTCGGGCGCAAGGTCATGGAAGTGGTGCCCAACGTCAAGGAGATCGCGGTGAACAACCGCGCCTTCCTGCGCCGCGCGGTGCGCTACTGCCTGGACCAGGGCATCCGGCAGTTCCTGGACATCGGGTCCGGGATCCCCACCGTGGGCAACGTGCACGAGATCGCCCAGGCCGTGGACCCGGAGGCCCGCGTGGTCTACGTGGACAACGAGCCGGTCGCGGTGGCGCACAGCCGCTCCATCCTGGAGGGCACCGACCGGGCCACCATCGTGCAAGCCGACCTGCTGGACGTGGAGAGCGTCCTGGACGCGCCGGAAACGCGCCGGATGCTCGACTTCTCCCGGCCCATCGCCGTCATGATGGTCGCGCTGGTGCACTTCGTGCCGGAGAGCAGCAAGCCCCGCGAGGTGATCCGCCGCTACTACGAGCGCCTCCCGGTCGGCAGCTACCTCGGTTTCTCGCACGTCACCGGCGACCACTACATGGAGGGCGTGCAGGGGCTGGTCAAGCTCTACGAGAACAGCATCAACCCGGTCACGCTGCGCACCCGCGACGAGGTGGCCGAGCTGATCAGCGACTTCCAGCTCGTCGAGCCGGGCGTGGTCTACGTCCCGGACTGGCGACCGGACACCCAGGAGGACGTTTGGGACAATCCGGAGCGGTCCATCGTCTACGGCGCCGTCGGGCGCAAGGTGTGAGGTCTGTGCCGGACCGGGCTGCAGCGCCGGAACACGACGAGCTGGTCAAGGAGTGGGCCCGCCGGGTCATCTACACCAGCTACGTCGCGATGGGGCGCCCCGAGCTCGAGGCGTTCCTGGCGGAGTGCCTGGACGACCTGCTCGCCGCGCTCGACGGCGAGCCCGTCGCGCGCGCCGCCGGGGTCGGGCAGCGCCTGGTCGACGTGCACTTCACCAACTCCGCTGCGCTGTCCGGCACGCTGCAGCACCTGGCGGCCGCGCTGCCGAAGATCCACCCGGCCGACCCGGTGCGGCTGACCGAGGTGCTCAGCGAGCTGGCCGCCGGGTACGCCGGGGCGCTGCGCGAGCAGACCCTGGCCCAGCAGTCGTTGATCCAGCGCGCGGCGTCGGCGGCCCGCGACGCGGCCGAGGAGGCGCTGCGCGCCAGCGAGGCCCGCTCCCGCGCCGTGGTCATCTCCTCCGCGCTGGGCATCGCCGTGGTCCGGCTGGACGGCAGCATCGAGGAGGCCAACGCCGCGATGCGGCGGATCTTCCGGCGCACCGACGAGGAGCTGGTCGGCCGCAGCATCTTCGAACTGGCCGATCCCGAGTGGGTGGCGGAGCTGCAGGCCGCCAACGACGGCCTGCTCGGGGCCAGCGACGACCGCTACCAGCTGGAGACCCGGTTCACCGCGCCGGACGGTTCGCACGTGTGGACCCAGCTGTCCACCTCGCTGGTCCGCGACGCCCGCGGCGAACCCGACTACCAGGTGGTGCTCTACGAGGACATCACCGACCGGCACATGCTCCAGGAGCAGTTCCGGCGGCAGGCCGTGCACGACCCGCTCACCGGCCTGGCGAACCGGACCCAGCTGCAGTCCAGCCTGGACAAGGCGCTGGAGGAGACCCGGCCCGGTCGGCGGGTCGGGCTGTGCTACTTCGACCTCGACGGGTTCAAGGCGGTCAACGACAGCCTCGGCCACCCGATCGGCGACCAGCTGCTGCGCACCGTCGCCCAGCGGCTGCAGGGAGCGGCCCAGGGCGCGCTGGCCGCGCGGATGGGCGGTGACGAGTTCGTCGTCCTGGTGCCCGACACGACCGGCGCCAACGACCTGGTCGCCCTGGTCGAGACGCTGCTGGCGGAGATCACCCGGCCCGCGCGCATCGGCTCGCACGAGCTCAGCGCCTCGGCCAGCGTCGGGATCGTGGAGCGCCCGGTCGCCGGGACCGACGCCGAGTCGCTGCTGCGCGACGCCGACATCACCCTCTACCGGGCCAAGCAGGACGGCCGGGCCCAGTGGGTGCTGTTCGACCCGGAGCGCAACGCGGCGGCCCGCGACCGCTTCCGGCTCTCCGCCGAGCTGCCCGCCGCGATCGAGCAGTACGAGCTGTTCGTCGAGTACAGCCCGATCGTCGACCTGCAGACCGGCCGGTACATCGGGGCCGCCTCCAACATCCGCTGGGACCACCCGGACTTCGGCGAGCTCGGCGAGGAGGACTTCTTCGCGCTGGCCGAGGAGACCGGGCTGATCACCCGGCTCGGCAGCTGGGCGCTGGAGCAGGTGTGCGAGCACGCGGCGCGCTGGGCGCAGCAGCTCGGTGAGCAGGCCCCGATCGCCGCCGTGCGGATGTCGCCGCGGCACTGGCGCGACCCCGAGCTGGTCGCCGACGTGCAGCGCATCCTCCGCGACACCGGGATGCCGCCCGGCCTGCTGGCGCTCGGGCTGCCCGAGTCCGCCCTGTTCGACCCGCAGGGCGACGCCGAGGACGTGCTGGAGATCTTCGCCGACATGGGCCTGCGGCTGTGCGTCTACGAGTTCGGCGAGGACTACGCCCGGATGCCCCGGCTGAAGGACCTGCCGCTGGGCATGGCGCGCATCGAGGGCCCGCACCTGGACAGCTTCGTCGACCCGAGCGGCCCCGCGCCGCTGGACGAGCACCTCGTGGTGGCCGCCTGCGGCGCGGCGAAGCTGCTGGGCCTGCCGGTCAGCGCGGCCGGCGTGCGCGACGAACTGCAGGTCCGCCGCCTGCGCGAGCTGGGCGTGTCGCTGGCGCTGGGGCCGTTCACCGGCGGTCTGGTGTCGGCCACCGAGCTGGCCGAGCTCGTCCTGGAGCAGTCCGGCTGAGGTGCGGGTGGCGGCCGAAAACAGTCCGCGACCAGCCGATAGCATCGGGATGCGAAGCGTGTCCGCGCCGGTCGGCGACCGGCCCAGTCGAGGAGTGATCGTGTCCGTACAGCCTTCCCAAGCCCAACAAGCTCTCCGGGTGAAGGTTCCGGCGGGCACTACTGCGGGCGCGGCGGTGGCCGAGGCCGGGCTGCCGTCCAAGGGCCCGGACGCGGTCGTGGTGGTCCGCGACGCCGAGGGCAACCTGCGCGACCTGGCCTGGGCGCCGGAGACCGACGTCGAGGTGGAGGCGGTCGCCGCCGACACCGAGGAGGGGCGCAGCGTCATCCGCCACTCCGCCGCGCACGTGCTCGCGCAGGCGGTGCAGAACCTGTTCCCGGACGCGAAGCTGGGCATCGGCCCGCCGGTCAAGGACGGCTTCTACTACGACTTCGACGTGGACCGCCCGTTCACCCCGGAGGACCTGCAGGCGCTGGAGAAGCGCATGAAGCAGATCATCAAGTCCGGGCAGAAGTTCTCCCGCCGCCGCCTGGAGTCGGTCGAGGCGGCCAAGGAGGAGCTGGCCGCCGAGCCGTACAAGCTGGAGCTGGTCGACCTCAAGTCCGATGTGGACACCAGCGAGGTGATGGAGGTCGGCGGCGGCGAGCTCACCGTCTACGACAACATCGACCGGCACGGCGAGGTCGTCTGGGGCGACCTGTGCCGCGGCCCGCACGTGCCGCACACCCGCTTCATCCCGGCGTTCAAGCTGATGCGGGTGGCCGCGGCCTACTGGCGCGGCAACCAGAACAACCAGCAGCTGCAGCGCATCTACGGCACCGCCTGGGAGTCCAAGGAGAAGCTCGACGAGCACCTGGAGCTGCTGGCCGAGGCCGAGCGCCGCGACCACCGCAGGCTCGGCGCCGAGCTGGACCTGTTCTCCTTCCCGGAGGAGATCGGCTCCGGGCTGCCGGTGTTCCACCCCAAGGGCGGCATCATCCGCCGCGAGCTGGAGGACTACTCCCGCAAGCGGCACGAGCAGGCCGGGTACGAGTTCGTCAACACCCCGCACATCACCAAGGACACGCTGTTCAAGACCTCCGGCCACCTGGACTGGTACCAGGACGGCATGTTCCCGGCGATGCACCTCGACGAGGAGCGCGACGCCGAAGGTGAGCTGCGCAAGCCGGGCGTGGACTACTACCTCAAGCCGATGAACTGCCCGTTCCACAACCTGATCTTCCGCTCCCGCGGGCGCTCCTACCGGGAGCTGCCGCTGCGGCTGTTCGAGTTCGGGTCGGTGTACCGGTACGAGAAGTCCGGCGTGGTGCACGGGCTGACCCGGGTGCGCGGCATGACGCAGGACGACGCGCACATCTACTGCACGCCCGACCAGCTGCAGGACGAGCTGAAGTCGCTGCTGGGCTTCGTGCTGGACCTGCTGCGCGACTACGGCCTGGACGACTTCTACCTGGAGCTGTCCACCCGCAACGACGAGAAGTACGTCGGCGACGACGAGAGCTGGGAGGTCGCCACCGAGGCGCTGCGCAGCGCGGCCGAGGACTCCGGCCTCGAGCTGGTGCCGGACCCGGGCGGCGCGGCGTTCTACGGCCCGAAGATCTCCGTGCAGGCCAAGGACGCGCTGGGCCGCAGCTGGCAGATGTCGACCATCCAGGTCGACTACCACCTGCCGGAGCGGTTCAACCTGGAGTACACCGCGCCGGACGGCAGCAAGCAGCGGCCGATCAAGATCCACCGGGCGCTGTTCGGCTCCATCGAGCGGTTCTTCGGCGTGCTCACCGAGCACTACGCGGGTGCCTTCCCGGCCTGGCTCGCGCCGGTGCAGGCGGTCGGCATCCCGATCGCCGACGAGCACGTCGAGCACCTGCAGCGGGTGGCGAAGGCGTTGCGGGACAAGGGGATCCGCGTCGACATCGACACCAGCGACGACCGGATGCAGAAGAAGATCCGCACCCACACCACGCAGAAGGTGCCGTTCCTGCTGCTGGCCGGCGGCAAGGACGTGGAGGCCGACGCGGTGTCGTTCCGGTTCCGCGACGGCACCCAGATCAACGGCGTCCCGGTGGACACCGCGGTCAACGCGCTGGTCGACTGGGTGCAGCGCCGCGAGAACGCCTCGCCGACCGCGGAGAACTTCCAGGCGGGGACGGCGTGAGCGTCGGACCGGAGGGAGTGGAGCTGACCGAGCAGCACGGGGTCGGGGTCCAGGACGCCCTGCAGCGGTTGTGGACCCCGCACCGGATGGCCTACATCCAGGGCGAGAACAAGCCGGACGGCGACGACAGCGACGGCTGCCCGTTCTGCCGCCTGCTGGACTCCGGGCGCCCGGACGCCGAGACGCTGATCGTGGCGCGCGACGAGCTGGTCTTCGCGATCCTCAACCTGTACCCGTACAACCCCGGTCACCTGATGGTGCTGCCGTACCGGCACGTGGCGGACTACACGGAGCTGACCCCGGCGGAGACGGTGGCGGTGGCGGAGTACACCCAGCGCGCGATGCGGGTGATCCGGCGGGTGTCCGCGCCGCACGGGTTCAACATCGGGCTCAACCAGGGCCCGGTGGCGGGGGCGGGCATCGCGGCCCACCTGCACCAGCACGTGGTGCCCCGCTGGGGCGGGGACTCGAACTTCATGCCGGTCATCGGCCACACCAAGGTCCTGCCCCAGCTCCTCGGCGAGACCCACCAGCTCCTCGCCGACGCCTGGACCGAGGTGGACTGACGTCCGCAACACCCCGGCACCGCCCGCGGCGTGCGCCTCGGGGTGACCGCGATTTCAATGGAAATCGGACACCTGATTTCCATTGAAATCGCGGACGTCGTCCGCAACGTCCGGTGTGTCGGGCACCCGACGCGCCGAGACACCGCAGTTTCAACTGAGCCTTTTTCATCCTGGCCGTGGACCGCAGCTGCGAAGGGCGACCGGCACCGATGACCAGGTCGTCGCATGCGCCGCCAGGCGCATAGCCCACCCTCGCAGCTCGCACCGCCGCGGGTTCTCAGCGTTCGCCTGGCGAGGACGGCCCAACTGCCGTGTATTGGCATACATCAAGTTGGGCACCCGGAGTCCAGGCGGGCGCTGAGGTTCCGCCACTTGCACCGCCACGCAGAACGAGGTTGGAAAAACCTCATTGAAACTGCGATCCCTCGTGGACGACATTCACAGTTTCAGTTGAAACTGCGCGAGAACGGCGGGAGGGCCGGGGACCTGCGCGGTCCCCGGCCCTCCCGCCGTCCCGGTGGTCTCAGCTGCGGAGCCGGGCCTCGATGTCGAGGGTGATGGTGATCTTCTCGCCGACCATGGCGCCACCGGCGGGCCCGACGCCGAAGTCGGTGCGGTTGAAGACCACCTTCGCGGACAGGCCCAGCAGGCCGTCCTCGGTGAAGCCGCCCAGCTCGGTCTCCAGCGACACCGGCTTGGTCACGCCGTGCAGGGTGAACTCGCCGTCGACGATGAAGTCCTCGCCGTCCTGGCGGACCCCGGTCGAGCGGAACGTGGCGGTCGGGAACTGCTCGACGTCCAGGAAGTCGGCGTTGCGCACGTGCGCGTCCCGGTCCGCGTTGCCGGTGTCGATCGAGGCGGTGTCGATGGTCGCGGTGACCGAGGACTGCAGCGGGTCGGCGGCGGTGACGATCTCGCCCCGGAAGCTGCCGAAGCGGCCGCGGGACTTGCCCACGCCCATGTGCCGCACGGTGAACTGGATGTCCGAGTGGACGCTGTCGATGTCCCAGGTGCCCACGACGTAGCCGGGGATCTGCTCGGTGGCGGTCATGCTGTCTCCAAAGGTGTGACGTGCGAGTCTGTCTCGAACTCGAACGACAGGTCCGCCGCGGTCCCTGCCGCGCGCCGTCGTCGCTGGGAGTTCGCCCCGCACCAACAACGTTGAAACTTCAATAATTCCGCCTGTGGCGGAGGTCACCGCCGGTCGTGTCGGCGGGCGTCCGCCGGTACCGGTGATCAGCGCGGGCTAGTCTGCTGGCACGGCAAACGACAAGCACAGGCGGCTGACCCCTCAAGCAATGCTCAACATCTTCGCGCGGGCCTCGTTGTCCCGACTGACCAACCCGATCGGCGCGGGCCTGGTGCGGCTCGGGCTGTCGCCGAACGCGGTGACCCTGACCGGGACGATCGCCAGTACTGCCGCCGCGTTGTGGTTCTTCCCGCGCGGCGACCTGTTCGTGGGCACCGTCGTGGTGGCGGTGTTCCTGCTCTTCGACATCCTCGACGGCGCGATGGCCCGCGCGGGCGGTCGAGCGTCGCAGTTCGGCGGCGTGCTCGACGCGAGCTGCGACCGGCTCGTCGACGGCGCGCTGCTCGGCGCGCTGGTCTGGTGGTCGCTGGTGGTCGAGGTGGACCGGACGCGCGGTCTCGGCCTGCTGATCTGCCTGGTCAGCGCCCAGGTGATCTCCTACGTCAAAGCGCGCGCGGAGGCCAACGGGCTGAGCGCGGACGGTGGCCTGGCCGAACGCGCCGAACGCTTCCTGGTGATCCTCGTCGGCACCGGCCTGCACGGCCTCGGCGTCCCCTACGTCCTCGACGTGGCGGTGTGGCTGCTGGTGCTCCTGAGCCTGATCACCATCGCCCAGCGCCTGGCCGCGGTCCACCGCTCCGCCCGCTCGCAGAACGACACGAGGTGAACGGCCGACACGGCCCATGTGCACGTCGTCAGTCCTCAGCGGACGCGGCGCGGGTGTAGTCGGCGTCGGTGACGTGTTCGAGCCAGGTGGTGGTCGTGGCCGGGTCGTCGCCGTTCTCGAGCATCGCGAGGTGCTCCATGAAGTCGTCGGGCGTCGCGCCGTGCCAGTGCTCCTCGCCGGGCGGGGTGTAGATCGTCTGCCCGGGCGTGGCGCGGACGACGGTGCCGTCGCGGGTGCCGATCAGGGCGACGCCGTCGGTGATGTGCAGGGTCTGGCCGTTCTCGTGGGAGTGCCAGGCGGTCCGCGCCCCGGGGGCGAACCGCACCCGGCCCACGACCATCCGCTGGTCCGGCTCCTGCGGCGAGGCGACGGGGTCGACCCACACGTCTCCGGTGAACTGCTCCGGCGGGTTCTTCGCGGTCGGGGCCTTCGGGATGATCTTCATGCGCTGCTCTCCTCGCCGATCGCGCGATCGTTGGTCCGGGGCTGCTGGCTGCTCGTGGCGGCCCAGCTGGCCAGCAGGTCCAGCCGCTCCTGGCTCGGTGAGCCGGGCTCGGCGGTGTAGATGAGGAACGACAGGCCGGGCTCGGCGGTCAGCTCCATGCCCTCGTAGGTCAGGGTGAGCTCGCCGACCAGGTGGTGGTGGAAGTTCTTCGTGCCCGACCCGTGGCGGCGCACGTTGTGCGCGCCCCACCGGGTGCGGAACGCGTCGCTGCAGGTGGAGAGCTCCCCGATGAGGTCCTGCAGCTGCTTGTCGCGGGGGTCGCGACCGGCCTCGGTGCGCAGGATCGACACCGTGACGTCGGCGGCGGCCTCCCAATCGGGGTAGAACGCCCCGGCCCGCTCGTCGAGGAAGCAGAACCGGGCGAGGTTGCCCTGCCCGGGGCCGTCGAAGACCTGGTCGTAGAACGCGCGCCCGAGGGCGTTGGTGGCCAGGACGTCCATCCGGCCGTTGCGCACGAAGGCCGGTCCGCGGTCGATCACGTCGAGCGCCCGGGTCAGGCTCTCCCGCGCCACCCACGTCTTCGGCCTGCGCTTGCGCACCGGCCGGGCGGCGCCGTTGGCGGCCCTGGCCAGGTCGAAGAGGTGCTCGCGCTCGGCGTCGTCGAGCTGCAGCGCACGGGCGATCGACTCCAGGACGGCGTCGGAGACCCCCGCCAGGTTCCCGCGCTCGATCTTGGCGTAGTACTCCGGGCTCACGTCGGCGAGCATCGCCACCTCGCCGCGCCTCAGCCCCGCCACGCGGCGGTGCCCGGAGACGGTCAGACCGGCTTGCTCGGGGCTGACGTTCGCCCGACGGGACATGAGGAACTGCCGTGCCTCATTCCTGGTGTCCATGCCGTCAACGCTACGGCGGCCGGGATCGCGGAGGGATGCTCTGCCGGTACACGTCTCGTCGGAGACTCCCCGACCGCCCGGGCGAGGGGTGTCATGGATCCGTTCGCACGAAGGGGGAGAAGCGCATGACCGACAGCGCAGGCGAGCGGAGCACGGGCTGGGCGGGCGGGCGGAACGCCTTCGGGGACTTCGCCCCGGGCCTGGTCCACTACACCGACCGGGTCCTCTTCGACGAGGTCTGGGAGCGCGACGGCCTGTCCAAGCGGGACCGCAGCCTCATCACCGTCGCGGCGCTGACCGCGATGGGCAGGACGGACCAGCTCCGGTTCCACCTCGGCTTCGCCCGCCAGAACGGCGTCGCCGACGACGAGCTGGAGGAGGCCCTCCTGCACCTCGCCTTCTACGCCGGGTGGCCGAACGGCACGGGTGCGACGACGGTCCTGAAGAACATCGTCGAACGCGACGACCCGTGACCGCTCGGCCCACCGGCACCGCTCACCAGCCGCGCTGGGCGTAGCGCTGCTGCTCCGACAGGTCGTCCAGGTTGATGCCGACCATCGCCTCGCCGAGACCGCGGGAGACCTTCGCGATCACGTCCGGGTCGTCGTAGAACGTCGTCGCCTTGACGATCGCCTCGGCGCGCTTGGCCGGGTCGCCCGACTTGAAGATGCCCGAGCCGACGAACACGCCCTCCGCGCCCAGCTGGCGCATCATCGCCGCGTCCGCCGGGGTCGCGATGCCGCCCGCGGTGAACAGCACCACCGGGAGCTTGCCGGTCCGGGCGATCTCCCGCACCAGCTGCACCGGCGCGCGCAGCTCCTTCGCCGCGACGTAGAGCTCGTCGTCGTCCAGCACGGACAGGCGGCGGATGTCGGCGCGGATCTGGCGCATGTGCCGCGTCGCCTCGACCACGTTGCCGGTACCGGCCTCGCCCTTGGAGCGGATCATCGCCGCGCCCTCGGAGATCCGGCGCAGCGCCTCCCCGAGGTTCGTCGCACCGCACACGAACGGAACGGTGAACGCCCACTTGTCGATGTGGTTGACCTCGTCGGCCGGGGTCAGCACCTCGGACTCGTCGATGTAGTCCACGCCGAGCGACTGCAGCACCTGCGCCTCGACGAAGTGCCCGATCCGGGCCTTGGCCATCACCGGGATGGACACGGCGTTGACGATGCCCTCGATCATGTCCGGGTCGGACATCCGGGCCACGCCGCCCTGCACGCGGATGTCGGCGGGCACCCGCTCCAGCGCCATCACCGCGACCGCACCGGCGGCCTCGGCGATCTTCGCCTGCTCCGGCGTGACCACGTCCATGATCACGCCGCCCTTGAGCATCTCGGCCATGCCGCGCTTGACCCCGTCGGTCCCGGTCTGGGCGGTGCGGGCGGTGTCCTTGACGTCGACGGTAGTCACCTTCGGCCTTCCTCTGCTCGGTGTTCTGTCGGACACGAGGCTAGAACCGAACTGGACCAGCAACACGGTCCACTAACCCCGATTTCCAGTAGTCCACTTTTCGCGGCGGCGCGGTTGATCCCGTGCTCGTCTCGTTCCTGCTGTGGGATTGGCCATCTGGTGAATGGTTAGTGACTAGTAACCAGTAACTTGGTGGGCGTGGTTGGGCGGATGCGCGGGGCCGAGCGTCGGGCTCAGGTCCTGGAGATCGCGGCGGCCGAGTTCGCCGCTCACGGGTTGCACGGGGCTTCCACCGAGGCCATCGCTCGGGAGGCCGGGATCACGCAGGCCTACGTGTTCCGGATGTTCGGGACGAAGAAGGCGCTGTTCCTGGAGCTGGTCCGTGCCGCGTTCGATCGACTGAGCAGCGCGATGCGCGAGGCGGCCGGGGACAAGAGCGGGCTTGAAGCGCTGAGCGCGATGGGCGCGCAGTACTACGACCTGCTCTCCGATCGCACAGGTCTTCTGCTGCAGCTCCAGGGCTTCGCCGCTTGCGGCGACGAGGAGGTGCGAGCGGAGGTTCGGGCCTGCTTCGCGCGGATGTGGGATGCGGTCGCGGACGTCACGGGGCTCGAGCCGGTGACGGTGAAGTCCTTCCTGGCGTTCGGGATGCTCTTGAACGCCGGGGCTGCGTTGGACGTCGAGGACGTTGACGAGAGGTGGGCCGACGGGGTTCGCACCCGGATCCAAGCGGGCCTGTTCGAGCACATCACGACCGAGGCGAACCAGTGAGCCGCGCCGGTGCTTCGGACCGGCTCGGGACCGCGCTCGTCGCGGTCGCGCTCATGGGGGCTGTCATCGGAAGCGTCGGCGCTCCGCTCATCACCGCGGTCGCGACCGGCCTGCAGGTACCGCTCGAGGCCGCGCAGTGGACGTTGACGATCACTCTGTTCACCGGCGCTATCGCCGGGCCCGTGCTCGGTCGGCTGGGCAGCGGGCCGCACCGGCGGACCGCGATCCTGGTGACCCTCGCCCTCGTCGCCATCGGCGGGGCGCTGACCGCGCTGCCGCTGCCCTTCGCCGCCCTGGTGATCGGGCGCGGGCTGCAAGGGCTCGGGGTCGCCGTGGTCGCGCTGCTGATGAGCGTCGCCCGCGCGCACCTGCCCGCGGAGCGCTCCGCCTCGACGATCGCCGCGCTGTCGGTCGCGTCCACGGTGGGGATCGGTGTCGGCTACCCGGTGATCAGCCTGGTCGACCAGCTCGCCGGGCTCCGCGCCGCGTACGCGCTCGGGTTCGCGCTGTCCGCCGCTGCGTTCGCCATCGCCTGGCGCGTGCTGCCTCGGGAAGCTCCGGGGGAGCGGCCGCGGATCGACGTGCTCGGGGCGGTGCTCCTCGGCGTCGGGACGCTCGGCGTTCTCCTGGTGATCGCCGAACCCGGGCTGTGGGTGGACGCCCGGATCGGGGCGGGGATCCTCGTTGCCGCGTTCGCGACCCTCGCGGTGTGGGTGGTCGTCGAGCTCCGGACCACCGCGCCGCTGGTCGACCTGCGGTTGCTCGGGCAGGGGCCGGTGGTCCGGGCGAACGTCGCCGTGCTCATCGCGGGTGTCGGCATGTACCTGCTGTTCAGCCTCCTCACCCGCTACGTGCAGACCCCGGCGGGCGCCGGTTACGGGTTCGGCCTCCCGGGAGTGGCGGCGGGCGCTGCCCTCGTCCCGTTCTCCCTCTTCGGCTTCGTCGCGGGCAAGGTCCAGCCCGGACTCGTCGCGCGCTTCGCGGAGCGGTGGGCCTTCGCGATCTCCGCGATCGCCGTGGTGATCGCCGCGGTGGTGTTCGCGTCCGCGACCGGTTCGCTCGTCGTCGTGCTGATCGCGATGGCCTTGCTCGGCTTCGGCGTCGGCGGGGTCTCCGCCGTGATGCCCCGGCTCGTCCTCGTCGGCGTTCCGCCCGCCGAGACCGCCAGCGTGCTCTCGATCAACCAGATCGTCCGCAGCGTCGGCTTCAGCATCGGCAGCGCGCTCGCCGGACTCCTCCTCGCCGCCGCCACTCCCGCCGGGGCCCTGCTGCCCACGAGCGGCGGCTACATCGCGGCAGCGCTCTGGGCGGTGCCGCCGCTCGTGGTGAGCGTGCTCGTCGTTGCGGGGAGGCGTCGCGCCACCTGCTGAAGGGGGTTCGTCCCTCGTTCGGACTCCGGGCTGGGGCGACCTTGCACGGGTTGGGCGTCGGGTGTGTGATCGGAGACACAATCGATTGCCGGGAGCGTGCGAGGAGTACTCATGGGCACCAAGCAGAGCGGCACAGTAGGAGGGCCGGCTATCCCGGCCCCCTCAGACCCAGCCGAGATCCGCAACGTCGTGCTGGTCGGGCCCTCGGCGGCCGGCAAGACGACCCTGGTCGAAGCGATGCTGGCGGCCACTGCGACGATTCCCCGGTCCGGCGCGGTCACCGAGGGCACCACCGTGTGCGACCACGAACCCGCCTCGATCGAGCAGCAGCGGTCCATCGGTCTGGCCGTCGCGCCGATCCAGCACGGCGACGTCAAGATCAACCTCATCGACACCCCCGGTTACGCCGACTTCGTCGGCGAGCTGCGGGCCGGGCTGCGCGCCGCCGACGCCGCGCTGTTCGTGGTCGCCGCGGCGGAGGGCGTCGACCCGGCGACGCGGGCGATCTGGCAGGAGTGCGCGGCCGTCGGCATGCCCCGCGCGGTGCTCATCTCCCGCCTGGACCAGCCGCGCGCCGACTTCGACACCGCGCTGCTGACCTGCCAGGACGCCTTCGGCGGGGGAGTGCTTCCGCTGTACCTGCCGCACCGCGGCGCGGACGGCGAGGTCACCGGGCTGGTCGGGCTCGTCACCGAGAGCGTGTACGAGTCCGGCGAGCTGCGGCCCGCCGACGAGCGGCTGCGGGAGCAGATCGACCAGCCGCGCGGCGAGCTCATCGAGGCGATCATCGCCGAGAGCGAGGACGAGTCCCTGATGGACCGCTACCTCAACGGAGAGCACATCGACGAGGACACCCTCATCGCCGACCTGGAGACGGCGGTGGCCAAGGGCGGTCTGCACCCGGTGCTGCCGGTGTGCGCGGTGACCGGCGTCGGCGTCCCGGAGGTGCTCGACGGCATCGTCCGCGGCTTCCCGTCCCCGCTGGAGCACGCGCTGCCGGAGTTCACCGACCCGCACGGGCGCAACCCGCGCACCCTCACCCCCGACCCGGGGGGACCGCTGGCGGCCGAGGTGGTGCACACCTCGGTCGATTCCTACGTGGGGCGGGTCTCGCTGGCGCGGGTGTTCTCCGGCACGATGCGCCCGGAGCGGCCGGTGCACGTCTCCGGGCACGGCATGGCCGAGCGCGGGCACCCCGACCACGACGAGGACGAGCGCGTGGCGCACCTGTACTCACCGCTGGGCGCGAACCTGCGCGAGGTGTCGCACTGCATCGCCGGCGACCTGTGCGCGCTGACCAAGATCGGCTCGGCGGAGACCGGGGACACCCTCTCCGACCCCTCCGACCCGCTGCTGCTCACGCCGTGGCCGATGCCGGAACCGCTGCTGCCGATCGCGGTCACCGCGCACACCCGCAGCGACGAGGACGCGCTGGCCCGCAACCTCAACCGGCTGATCGCCGCCGACCCCAGCCTGCGGCTGGAGCGCGACAGTGAGACCCACCAGCTGGTGCTCTGGTGCATGGGCGAGGCGCACGCCGACGTGGTCCTGCAGCGGCTGCGCGAGGGCGGTGCGGAGGTCGACACGGTGCCGGTCAAGGTGCCGCTGCGGCAGACCTTCGCCCAGTCCGCGAAGGGGCACGGGCGGCACGTCAAGCAGTCCGGCGGGCACGGGCAGTACGCGGTGTGCGACATCGAGGTGGAGCCGCTGCCGCGCGGATCGGGCGTGGAGTTCGTCGAGCGCGTGGTCGGCGGGGCGGTGCCGCGCCAGTTCATCCCCAGCGTGGAGAAGGGCGTGCGGGCGCAGGTCGAGAAGGGCATCAACGAGGGCTGCCCGCTGGTGGACCTGCGGGTCACGCTGGTCGACGGCAAGGCGCACAGCGTGGACTCCTCCGACGCGGCGTTCCAGGCGGCCGGTGCGCTGGCCCTGAAGGCGGCCGCCGAGCAGTCCGGGCTGATCACCCTGGAACCGGTCGACGAGGTGGCGGTGCACATCCCCGACGAGCACCTCGGCGCGGTGCTGGGCGACCTGTCCAGCCGCCGCGGCAAGGTGGTCGGCACCGAACCGGAGGGCGGCGGCTGGACGGTGGTGCGCGCGCACGTCCCGGCCAGCGAGCTGGTCCGCTACACGGTCAACGTCCGCTCCCTGACCTCGGGCAGCGCGACCTTCACCCGCCACTTCGAGAGCTACGAGCCGATGCCGGAGCACCTGCTGGCCCAGAAGTGACCGCGCCCGCCCCGGCGGTCAGCGGTGCTCCATGACGAGGACGGCGGTGGTGCCGGGGGCGAGGGCCTCGTAGCGGTGGGGGACGTCGCCGGAGAAGGAGACGTAGTCGCCGACCTCGAGCTCCACCGGGCTGTCCTCCGGGCCCGCCACGAGGCGGCCCGCGGTGAGGATCACGTGCTCCACCGAGCCGGGGATGTGCGCCTCCGCGTGGCGGACCCCGCCCGGCTCGAGCTCGAGCACGTAGAGGTCGCGGCGCGCGCCCGACTCGCCGGACGACAGCAGGGCCGCGCCGTAGGTCGACTGCTCGGAGCGCACGATCGGCACCTGCCCGGCGCGGATCACCCGGACCTGCGGGGTCGGCGGGTCGACCAGCCTGCTGAACGGCACGCCCAGCGCGACGCCCAGCGCCCACAGGGTCTCCACGCTGGGGTTCCCGGTGCCGGATTCCAGCTGGGAGAGCGTGGACTTCGCGATCCCGGCGCGCTTGGCGAGCTCGGTCAGGGTCAGCCCGGCGCGTTCGCGCTCCCGGCGCAGGGACAAGGCGATGGTCTCCAGCGGCGCGGCCGGGGTGTTCTCGGTCTCACTCATGGCTGTTTGCTCTGTCGGTCCTTAGATTCGGTTTGACGAACGCTCCCGTCGCCGTTCATGCTAGCGAACGTGAGTACGGTTCAGCGAACGCGAACGGGATTCTGGCGGGACGCGCTGGTGCGCGACGTCCTCTCGATGGCGCTGGCGATGGCCATCGTGGGCGCATCGCTCGGCGCGATCGCGGTGAGCAAGGGCGTGCCGCTCTGGATGATCACGCTGATGGCGGCGGTGGTGTTCGCCGGCGGCTCGGAGTTCATGGCGGTCGGCCTGATCACCGCGGGCGCGGCACCGGTCACCGCGGTGCTCGGCGGACTGATGCTCAACGCCCGCCACCTGCCGTTCGGCCTGGCGGTCGGCGGCCTGTTCGGCCGCAGCTGGCCCGCCCGCCTGGTCGGCAGCCACCTGATGGTCGACGAATCCGTCGCGTTCGCGATGGCGCAGCGCACCGACGCGGAGAAGCGGCGCGCCTACTGGCTCACCGGCATCGCTCTGTACTGCGCTTGGGCCCCGTCGGTGTTCCTCGGCGGGCTGCTCGGGCAGGGCGTCGGCGACCCGGCCGCCTTCGGGCTCGACGCCGCGATGCCCGCCGCGCTGCTCGCGCTGATCATGCCGTCGCTGCGCGAGTTCCGGACGCTGCGCGCGGTGGCGGTGGGTGCCCTGATCGCGGTGCTGACCACTCCGGTGCTGCCGGAGGGCCTGCCGGTGGTGGTCGCGCTGGTCGGGGTGGCAGCGGCGCTGCCGCTGCCGAAGAAGCTGGAGGGAGCCCGATGACGCTCGGAGTGGTCTTCGCGCTGGCCGCCGGGACGTACGCGATGCGCTTGGCCGGACCGCTGCTGCGGGGTCGGCTGCAGATCTCGCCGCAGTGGGAGCAGCTGATGTCGATCGCCGCGATCGTGCTGCTCGGCGCGTTCGTGGCCACCAGCGCGGTGTTCGAATCCGGCGGGTTCGCCGGGTGGGCCCGGTTCGCCGGAGTCGCGGTCGGCGGGGTGCTGGCCTGGCGGCGCGCACCGTTCGTGCTGGTCGTGGTCGCCGCGGCGGCCACCACGGCGCTGCTGCGCCTGTTCGAGCTGGCCGTGTGAGCCGTCGTTAACCCCGGCGTCGATCTCCGGAAGTCACTGTTTAAGGTCCTCCGTGACCTATCCGGCGTAATCGCAATCACGCGCCGGGGTGAAACGCACCGAGCCGGACGATCCCGGCTCCCGCCACGGGAGGACCGCACCCCATGGTCAGCGCACCCGACACCCTCGACCGCGAAGAGGGTTACGCGAAGGGGCTCCGCAACCGGCACGTCCAGATGATCGCCATGGGCGGGGCCATCGGCGTCGGGCTGTTCCTCGGCGCCGGTGGCCGGATGGCCCAGAGCGGGCCCGCCCTGGTCGTGTCCTACGCGCTGTGCGGCATCGCAGCGTTCTTCGTGATGCGCGCGCTCGGCGAGCTCGTGCTGTACCGGCCGGTGGCGGGCAGCTTCGTGGAGTACTCCCGCGAGTTCATCGGGCCGTGGGCCGGGTTCGCCGCGGGCTGGCTGTACTTCCTGAACTGGGCGGGCTCCGGCATCGCCGAGATCACCGCTGCTGGCATCTACATCGGGAAGTGGTTCCCGGACTTCCCGCAGTGGGTGACCGCGCTGATCTGCCTGGCCGTGCTGCTGGCGGTGAACCTGCTGTCGGTGAAGCTGTTCGGCGAGCTGGAGTTCTGGTTCGCGGTGATCAAGGTGCTGGCCATCGTGACCTTCCTGTTCGTCGGCCTGGCCCTGGTGGTCACCGGCGCCGAGGTCGGCGGCACCACCGCCGGTCCGCACAACCTCGTCGACCACGGCGGCTTCACGCCCAACGGGCTGCCCGTGGTGCTGATGAGCATGCAGGGCGTCATGTTCGCCTACGCCTCGATGGAGATGGCCGGTATCGCCGCGGGGGAGACCAAGGATCCGGCCAAGGTCATGCCGCGCGCCATCAACGGCGTGGTCTGGCGGATCGCGGTCTTCTACATCGGCTCGGTGCTGCTGCTGGCGATGGTGCTGCCGTGGACGTCCTACAGCGGCGAGCAGAGCCCGTTCGTGACGGTCTTCTCCAGCATCGGCATCCCGTGGGCCGGGGACGTCATGAACTTCGTGGTGCTCACCGCCGCCCTGTCCAGCTGCAACTCCGGGCTGTACGCGACCGGCCGGATCCTGCGCTCGCTGGGCCAGCGCGGCGAGGCGCCCGCGTTCACCGAGCGGATGAACGCCCGCCAGGCACCCTTCGGCGCGGTGCTGTTCACCGGTGCGGTGTTCCTGATCGGCGTGCTGCTCAACTACGTGGTGCCCAAGGACGCCTTCGACATCGCCACCTCGATCGCCTCGCTGGGCGTCATCGCGACCTGGGCCGCGCTGCTGATCGCGCAGACCCGGCTGCGCAAGCGCGCCGAGCGGGGCGAGCTGACCCGGCCGTCCTACCGGATGCCCGGCTCGCCCTACACCAACTGGATCGTCGTGGCGTTCCTGCTGCTCATCGTGGTGCTGGCGGCCTTCTCCGACGAGCTGGCGGTGCGCGCCTCGTTCTACGCGGTGCCGGTCGTGGTGCTCGCCCTGTTCGTCGGCTGGCGGCTGGTCGGCAGGTCCCGGTCTTCGATCGCGGAGGAGCGTGCAGGACAATCGGAGGCGTGACGAACCCCGTGATCGGCGTCCTGGCGCTGCAGGGCGGCGTGGCCGAGCACCTGGCCGCGCTCGAGCGCTGCGGAGCCGACGCCCGCCCGGTGCGCCGCGCCGAAGAGCTCGCCGCGGTGCACGGAATCGTGCTGCCCGGCGGGGAGTCCACCACGATGACCCGCCTGCTCAACACCTTCGAGCTGTACGAGCCGCTGCGCGAGCGGCTCGCCGCCGGGCTGCCGGCCTACGGCTCGTGCGCCGGGATGATCATGCTCTCCCGGGAGGTCGTGGACCAGGACCCGGAGCTGCCCGCGGTCCGCCCGCTGGGCGCGCTGGACGTGGTCGTGCGGCGCAACGCCTTCGGGCGCCAGGTCGACTCCTTCGAGACCGACCTGGACTTCGCCGGGATCCCGGACGGTCCGGTGCACGCGGTGTTCATCCGGGCACCCTGGGTGGAGAAGGTGGGCGCGGAGGTCGAGGTGCTGGCCGCGGTCCCGGAGGCCCCGGACGGCACGGAGGGCTCGGCGGACGTCGGTAGGATCGTCGCGGTTCAGCAGGGACCGGTGCTCGCCACCGCTTTCCACCCGGAGCTGGTCGGCGGTGACGAACGCGTGCACCGCTATTTCGTACAGATCGTCCGCGCGCGGCAGGACTGACGCGGCGCAGGCGCAGAAAGACGGAGGAGAGATGAGCGGCCACTCGAAGTGGGCCACCACCAAGCACAAGAAGGCCGCCCTCGACGCCAAGCGCGGCAAGCTCTTCGCGAAGCTGATCAAGAACGTCGAGGTTGCCGCCCGCACCGGCGGGGGCGATCCCGATGGCAACCCGACCCTGTACGACGCCATCCAGAAGGCGCGCAAGAACTCCGTGCCGATGGACAACATCGAGCGCGCCCGCAAGCGCGGGGCCGGTGAGGAGGCCGGTGGCGCCGACTGGCAGACCATCATGTACGAGGGTTACGGGCCCAACGGCGTCGCGGTGCTGGTGGAGTGCCTGACCGACAACCGGAACCGGGCCGCGGGCGAGGTGCGCACCGCGATGACCCGCAACGGCGGCTCGATGGCCGACGCGGGTTCGGTGTCGTACCTGTTCAACCGCAAGGGCGTCGTGCTGCTGCCGAAGAACGGGCTGAGCGAGGACGACGTGCTCTCGGCGGTGCTGGAGGCCGGTGCCGAGGAGATCAACGACCTCGGCGAGAGCTACGAGATCCTCACCGACCCGGCCGACCTGGTCGAGGTCCGCAAGGCGCTGCAGGGCGCGGAGATCGAGTACGACTCGGCCGAGACCAACTTCCTGGCCTCGGTGAACGTCCAGCTGGACGCCGAGGGCGCGCGCAAGATCTTCAAGCTGATCGACGCCCTGGAGGACTGCGACGACGTGCAGAACGTCTACGCGGCCTTCGACGTGAGCGACGAGGTCATGGCCGAGGTCGGCTGACCGTCCCGCACCAGTACCTGGAACGACCGGCCCCGAACCGCTCGGGGCCGGTCGTTCCGCATTCAGCCCGCCCGCGCGGAGGAGGTCGTCCGGCTGGAGGGGCCTCCCCGCCCGACCGACGGCGAGCGATACGCAGCGCGTTCGGGGCGTTGCGCCTGGTACGTGTTGTGGCCGCTGGTGGGGGCGGTGCGCTTCGCAGGCACAATGGCGATCGTGGTCGACACGGATGAGGAACTGCGCCGGTGGATGGTCAACACCGCTGAGAAGCACGGCGCAGCGGTGATGCACGTGGCGGGCGACGAGCACGGCGCGCAGTACGCCTTCTCGGTCGGCGCGTGGCGGCGCTTCGGCAAGCCCGAGGTCGTGGTGATCGGGTTGCCGGAGGACGTCGCGAACGCGGTGGTGAACACCTACGTGCAGCGGGTGGGCCAGGGCGAGCGGTTCGTGCCCGGTCGGCTCTACGACGGCTTCCTGAAGGGCTGCCCGGTGACCTTCGAGAAGGTCGCCCTGCAGCACTACCCCGAGTACCTGGGCAGCGCGTTCCTGGTCTACAACGGGCCGGACTTCCCCGCGGTGCAGCTGATCGTCTCCAGCCCGGAGGACGCGAAGTTCCCGTGGCAGCCGGACGCGCCCGGCGGGTTCCGCGAGTACCAGCCGATCCTGACCGACAGCGGCCTGCCCGAGAGCTGGACCCCTGGCACCGACGGCCCCTGAACCCGTCTCACCCCGTCGGGGGATGCGTGCGCGTGTCGGTGCGGGCGGGGGACGCGGCGGTTCGATAGGGTTTCGAACGAGTGTTCAGGTCGAGTTGGGGCAGGTGGCGTCGTGCGCGTGCTGGGAGTCGACCCCGGACTGACCCGCTGCGGGCTCGGCGTGGTCGACGGGGGGCGCGGGCGGTCGGTCACGCCCGTCGCCGTCGGGGTGGCGCGCACCCCGCCGGAGGACGAGCTGCCGTCGCGGTTGCGCGCGGTGGCCGACGAGGTCGAGCGGTGGATGGACCTGCACCGGCCCGAGGTGGTGGCCATCGAGCGGGTGTTCAGCCAGCACAACGTGCGCACCGTGATGGGCACGGCGCAGGTCTCCGGCGTCGTGGCGCTGCTGGCCGCGCGGCGCGGCCTGCCGGTCGCCTTCCACACGCCCAGCGAGGTCAAGGCCGCCATCAGCGGGTCCGGCCGGGCGGACAAGAAGCAGGTCACCACCATGATCACCAAGATCCTGGGGCTGGCCGCCGCGCCCAAACCGGCCGACGCCGCGGACGCGCTGGCGCTGGCCGTCTGCCACCTGTGGCGCGCGCCGATGGCCAACCGGCTGGCCCAGGCGGAGGCCAAGGCCGCTGAGCTCGCGCGCAACCACCGGGCGCGGCTCAAGGCGGCCGCGAAAGCCACCGGAGGACGCGATGCGCGCGGCTGAAGCGATGCCGCGCGGCGGCGCGGGCGAAGACGAACGTTCCGGCACGAGGAGGAGTTGACCGATGATCTCCACGGTGCGAGGTCCGGTGCTGTCCATCGGACTGGACCACGCCGTGATCGAAGTCGGCGGCGTGGGCATGGCGGTGCACGCCACCCCGGCCACGCTGGCCGGGCTGCGGCGCGGCGAGGAGTCCCGGCTGTGGACGTCGCTGATCGTCCGCGAGGACTCGCTGACCCTCTACGGCTTCGCCGACGCGGAGTCCCGCGACCTGTTCGTGCTGCTGCAGACGGCCTCCGGGGTCGGCCCGCGGCTCGCGCTGGCCGCGCTCGCGGTGCTCTCGCCCGACCAGCTCAGCCACGCCCTGGCCGACGGCAACCTCACGGTGCTCACCCAGGTCCCCGGCATCGGCAAGAAGAGCGCGGAGCGGTTGATCCTGGAGCTGCGCGACAAGGTCGGCGTGGTGGCCGGGGTGGCCGAACCGGCCGCGACGGTGGACCGCGGCCGGGTGCGCTCGGAGGTCTCCGAGGCGCTGGTGGGCCTGGGCTTCTCGGCCAAGCAGGCGGAGCAGAGCGTCGAGGCGGTGCTGGCGGCGGGCAACGGCGACCTGGACACCTCGGCGGTGCTGCGCAAGGCGCTGGCCGCCCTCGGCCCGAAGTGAGGTGGTGCGGGTGGCGCCTGCTGCGGGATCGCAGACTTGTGCACGACCGCTGACCGCGGTCGCCGCTTCGGAGGACGAACCGGGAACCGGGTTCGAGGACACGCACTAGGAGACGGGCTCAGATGCACCAGGACGAGGCCGACTGGTCCGGCGACGGCGTCTCGCTGGCCGCGCACCAGGACCCGGCCGACCAGGACGTCGAGATGTCGCTGCGGCCGCGCAAGCTCAGCGAGTTCGTCGGCCAGGCGCGGGTGCGCGAGCAGCTGGAGCTGGTGCTGCACGGCGCGCTCAAGCGCGGCGACCAGCCGGACCACGTGCTGTTCTCCGGCCCGCCCGGGCTGGGCAAGACCAGCCTGTCGATGATCATCGCCACCGAGCTGGGGTCGTCGATCCGGGTCACCTCCGGCCCGGCCCTGGAGCGGCCCGGCGACCTGGCGGCGATGCTGTCCAACCTCGCCGAGGGCGACGTGCTGTTCATCGACGAGATCCACCGGATCGCCCGCCCCGCCGAGGAGATGCTCTACCTGGCGATGGAGGACTACCGGGTGGACATCGTCGTCGGCAAGGGCCCCGGCGCCACCAGCATCCCGCTGGAGCTGGCGCCGTTCACGCTGGTCGGGGCCACCACCCGGTCCGGCGCGCTGACCGGCCCGCTGCGCGACCGCTTCGGCTTCACCGCGCACATGGAGTTCTACGCGCCGGAGGAGCTGGAGCTGGTGGTGCGCCGCTCGGCGGGGATCCTGGGCGTGGACCTGCGCGACGACGGCGCGGCGGAGATCGCCGGGCGCTCGCGCGGCACGCCGCGCATCGCCAACCGGCTGCTGCGCCGCGTCCGCGACTTCGCCGAGGTGCGCGCCGACGGCGCGGTGACCCGCGAGGTCGCGCGGGCCGCGCTGGAGGTCTACGACGTCGACGAGCTCGGCCTGGACCGGCTGGACCGGGCGGTGCTGGGCGCGCTGATCAACTCCTTCCACGGCGGTCCGGTGGGCATCTCCACGCTGGCGGTCGCGGTGGGCGAGGAGTCGAGCACCGTGGAGGAGGTCTGCGAGCCGTACCTGGTGCGCGCCGGGCTGCTGGCCCGCACGCCGCGCGGGCGGGTCGCGACCGCGGCGGCCTGGCGCCACCTGGGCCTCACCCCGCCGCAGCACGCGCCCGGGAGCCCGCAGCCGGGGCTCTTCGACGAGTGACCCAACGGTGACAAAACGCCGATACCGTGTGCGGGAACCTGCCGCCGGATCCCTTCGTTGCGGTAGGGGTGGCGGAAGCTCGGGCGCCTGCCCGGCCCCGGTTCGCCGGGTGGGTGCGGAGAAGCCGCCGCAACAACAGAAGACCGGTTCAAGACCAGGTGCCGGGGTGCTGCTCCGCCTCCGCCGCGTGACGTTATCCTCCTCACGTCTCGTTCGGTGCCTATCGGACGGGTCGTGCGCGGCACGGCAGGCGCGGACCCGCCCCGGCGGGCCGCGGAGGCCCTCCCGACTCAGCGGGAGAGCTCGTCGACCCGAGTTGACCTGGCACACTGGGGCTTGAACATCCGAACAATTCGGGCGCAGTACTGCGAGGGCTGGGCCCCGAAGCGTCCGCTGAACGGAGCACGATGGACCTCAACTCCCTGATTCTCCCGCTGCTGATCGTCCTGCTGGCGGTGCCGCTGTTCCTGCAGGCGCGCAAGCAGAAGCGCGCGATGGCGGAGCAGCAGAAGCTGCAGAACTCGATCGCCCCCGGCGACCGGGTGATGACCACCTCCGGTGTGTTCGGCACCGTCGTGGCCACCAGCGACGACACCATCGACCTGGAGCTGGCCCCGGGCATGACCACCACCTGGGTGCGCCAGGCGGTCCGCGAGAAGGTCACCACCGACGACGCCCCGGCCGCGGCGGAGGTCAAGGACGAGACCCCGGCGGAGACCCCGGTCGAGACCGAGTCGAAGGCCGAGGTCGCCGAGCCGATCGAGCAGCAGAAGACCAACTGACGACGGGTGGGAGCCCGCACCGGGGCCGCGCGGCCCCGCGGCGGGCCGTCGCCCACCAGGTAGCGACGCGGGCACCGGACAGCGCTTCCGGGCCCGCGTCCGTGCGTGATCGCTGATCGACGCACGGTCGCCACCCGGTGCGGTGAGGACCGTGCCGGGCCTGTCAAACTGAACCGTGGTGCCGCCGCCTCCCGGGGCGGGGCACCCGAACCACCCGCGGGTGCTCAGACGTTCTCTCGGGGACCACCGCTGTCCCGTCCCGAGAGAGCGGCCGAGGTTCCGCCGGGTGCGCGCCTGCGCAACACCACCGCTTCCAGACCGGACAGGAGAACGAACGCCGTGGCACCTCCGGCCGGGCAGATCCGCCCAGGGCGTTATCTCGCGATCTTCACGCTGATCGTGGCTGCCCTGTACTCGCTGGTGTTCTTCACCGGTGACGGCAAGCCGTACCCGAAGCTCGGGATCGACCTCCAGGGCGGCACCCGGGTGACGCTCACCGCGCGCACCCTGGACGGCCGACCGCCCAGCACCGAGGCGCTGAACCAGGCCCGGCAGATCATCGAGACCCGCGTCAACGGCATGGGCGTGAGCGGGTCCGAGGTCACCCGGGACGGCAACAACCTGGTCATCACGGTGCCCGGCGAGGGCAGCGAGGAGGCCAAGCAGCTGGGGCAGACCGCGGAGCTGAACTTCCGCAAGGTCACCAGCGCGGTGCCGGTGCAGGCGCCGCCGCCCGCGGGCACCACGCCGCAGGCCGCGCACCAGCAGCAGCCCGGTGACCAGCAGCGCGAGATCGAAGAGGCCAAGCGCACCCGGCAGAGCACCGACCCGAACGTGCAGATGCAGGCGCTGCAGGCGCTGAACTGCTCGGCCGACGACCCGCTGCGCGGCAACGACGACCCGAAGCTGCCGCTGGTCGCCTGCGACCGCGAGGGCAAGTACAAGTACCTGCTGGAGCCGTCGTTCCTGCCGGGCCGCGAGGTCGCCAACGCGCAGGCCGTGCCGCCGAACCCGGCGCAGGGCCAGCCGGGCTGGACGGTGAACCTGGACTTCAAGAGCGAGGGCGCCAAGATCTGGGCCGACTTCACCTCCGCCAACGTCGGCCAGCAGGCCGCGTTCGTGCTGGACAGCGAGGTCGTCTCGGCCCCGACCATCCAGGCGGCGCTGCTCGGCGGCAACGCGCAGATCACCGGCCAGTTCAACCAGCAGAGCGCGACCGACCTGGCGGACATCCTCAAGTACGGCTCGCTGCCGCTGGCCTTCGACCAGTCCGAGGCCGAGACGGTCTCCGCGACGCTCGGCGTGGCCTCCCTGGAGGCCGGGCTGATCGCCGGTGGCATCGGCCTGCTGCTGGTGGCGGTGTACTGCCTGGCCTACTACCGGCTGCTGGGCATCCTGACCATCCTGTCGCTGGTGCTGTCCGGCGGCGTGGTCTACGCGGTGCTGGTGCTGCTGGGCCGCTGGGTCGGGTTCACCCTCGACCTGGCCGGTGTCGCCGGTTTCATCATCGCCATCGGCATCACCGCCGACTCGTTCATCGTGTTCTTCGAACGGCTCAAGGACGAGATCCGCGAGGGCCGCACCTTCCGGTCGGCCGTGCCGCGCGCCTGGACGCGGGCGCGGCGCACGATCCTGTCCGCCGACGCGGTCAGCTTCCTGGCCGCCGCGGTGCTCTACGTGCTGGCCGTCGGCCAGGTGAAGGGCTTCGCGTTCACGCTGGGCATGTCCACCGTGCTGGACCTCGTGGTGGTCTTCCTCGTCACCCACCCGCTGGTGGCGCTGGCCTCGAAGAGCAAGTTCCTGTCCAAGCCGTCGGTCTCCGGCCTGGGTGCGGTGCAGCGCCTCGGTAACCAGAACCGAGCAGCCCGCAAGGCCGCCGCGACCACCGCCAAGGAGGCGTGAAGGTGACGACTCCAGGTACCGAGGGCACCCGCCGCGAGAGCGTCTTCCACCGCCTCTACGTCGGGACCGGGGCCTTCGACATCGTCGGCAAGCGCGCCCGGTGGTACGTCTCGCTGGGCCTGCTGGTGCTGGTGTGCATCGGTTCGATCGGGTTCAAGGGCTTCAACCTCGGCATCGACTTCGAGGGCGGCACCAAGCTGCAGATGCCCGCGGTCGGTGCGCAGGGCCCGATCGAGGTCAACCGCGTGCAGGACGCGTTCCAGGAGGCGGTGGGGCACCGGGCCGAGACCGTGCAGGTCGTCGGCACCGGCGCCAACCAGACCATCCAGATCCGCACCGAGTCGCTGAACGCCGAGCAGGTGGGCGCGGTCAAGCAGACGCTGTTCACCGAGCTGCAGCCGCTGGACGCCCAGGGGCGGCCGAGCCAGCAGGTGATCAGCGACAGCGCGGTCAGCGGCACCTGGGGCGGTGAGATCACCCAGCAGGCGCTGATCGCGCTAGGCGTGTTCCTGGTGCTGGTCACCGTCTTCCTGGCGTTCTACTTCGAGAAGTGGATGGCGGTGGCGGCGCTGATCGCGCTGCTGCACGACGTCGTGGTGACAGCGGGCGTCTACTCGCTGATCGGCTTCGAGGTCACGCCCAGCACCGTGATCGGTCTGCTGACCATCCTCGGCTTCTCGCTCTACGACACCGTGGTGGTCTTCGACAAGGTCAAGGAGAACACCCGCGGGCTGCTCGGGCTGACCCGCCGCACCTACCCGGAGGCGGCGAACCTGGCGGTCAACCAGACGCTGATGCGCTCCATCAACACCTCGGTCATCGCGCTGCTGCCGGTGGGCGGGCTGCTGGTGGTCGGTGCCGGGATGCTCGGCGTCGGCATGCTGCGCGACCTGGCGCTGGTCCAGCTGGTCGGCATGCTCGCCGGCGTGATCTCGTCGATCCTGCTGGCCACGCCGCTGCTGGTGGACTTCAAGATGCGCGAGCCGAAGTACCGCGAGCACGCGGCCAAGGTGGAGGCGCGCCGCGAGCGCGCTGCGGCCAAGGCAGCCGGGGAGGACGTGCCGGAGGAAGCGCCGAAGCAGACGGTCAGCGCGGGCGCGGGCACGCAGCGGCGGCCGAGCCGCCCGGCGGGCAAGTCCGGTCGTCCCACCGGGAAGCGGCGCCGATGACGGAGCAGCCGACGGTCCAGGTCGCCGACACCTCCGACCTGGCGCTGCGGCGCGCGGCGGAGCTGATCCGCGAGGTGCCGGACTTCCCCGAGCCGGGTGTGCTCTTCCGCGACATCAGCCCGATGCTGGCCGACCGCGCCGGGCTGCACGCGGTGGTCTCGGCGCTGGGCCGGGACTGCGAGTTCGACGTGGTCGCCGGGGTCGAGGCGCGCGGCTTCCTGGTGGGGGCCGCGGTCGCGCAGGCCTACGGCACCGGGGTGATCGGGCTGCGCAAGCCCGGCAAGCTGCCGGTGGTCGCCGACCGCGTGAGCTACACGCTGGAGTACGGCCAGGCGACCCTGGAGCTGCCCGCGGACACCCTCCGGGCGGGGCAGCGCGTGCTGATCGTGGACGACGTGCTCGCCACCGGCGGCACGCTGGGCGCGGCCTGCCGACTGGTGCGGCAGGCCGGTGCGGAGGTCGCGGCCGCGGCGGTGGTGCTGGAGCTCACCGCGCTGGAGGGCCGCGACAAGATCATGGGCGAGGAGGTCCGGGCGCTCCTCCAGGCCTGACCCGGTGGGAGTCGTCCGGTACCCGACGTGGTGGGGGATCGCAACACCAGGGGATGAACGGTGCGGCGATTTCCCCTGGATGCCCGCCCGGTGCCACCTGCTCCGGTGATCGGTCGGGGTGAAGTCGCGCGGTCGATCGACTGCGCCAGGTGACCGCTGGGCGTATCACAACCGCACCAGGGAAGGTCCGTAGCCCCGATGGCGTTATTCTCAGTGTCCGGGTCCGCGGACCTGGGAACGCAACACCTGATCCCGGGAGCGTGCGGTGAGCCAACACGTCGAATCCCCAGCGTCGGCAGCCGACCCGGTTGCCGAGCCGCGACCGGCGTCGGCGACCCGTCGCGTCCGAGCCCGGCTGGCCAGGAAGATCACCGCGCAGCGGGCCGCCCAGGTCAAGCAGGTGCTCGAACCGCTGGCCGCGGTGCACCGCGAGCTGCACCCGCAGGCCGACCTGGGGCTGCTGCAGCGCGCCTACGACGTCGCCGAGGCCAAGCACCGCACCCAGAAGCGCAAGTCCGGCGACCCCTACATCACGCACCCGCTGGCGGTCGCCACCATCCTCGCCGAGCTCGGCATGGACACCACCACGCTGGTGGCGGGCCTGCTGCACGACACCGTCGAGGACACCGACTACTCGCTGGACAAGCTCGCCGGTGACTTCGGCGACGAGGTCGCGCACCTGGTCGACGGGGTCACCAAGCTGGACAAGGTCAAGCTGGGCGCGGCGGCGGAGGCCGAGACCATCCGCAAGATGATCATCGCGATGGCCCGCGACCCGCGGGTGCTGGTGATCAAGCTGGCCGACCGGCTGCACAACATGCGCACCATGCGGTTCCTGCCGCCGGAGAAGCAGGCCCGCAAGGCCCGCGAGACCCTCGAGGTGCTGGCCCCGCTGGCGCACCGGCTGGGCATGGCGACGATCAAGTGGGAGCTGGAGGACCTGGCCTTCGCCATCCTGCAGCCCAAGAAGTACGACGAGATCGTGCGCCTGGTCGCCAACCGGGCCCCGTCCCGCGACACCTACCTGCGCACCGTGATCGACGAGCTGTCCCACCAGCTCGACACCGCGCGGCTGGCCGCGAAGGTCGAGGGCCGCCCCAAGCACTACTACTCGATCCACCAGAAGATGATCGTCCGGGGCCGCGACTTCGACGACATCCACGACCTGGTGGGCGTGCGGATACTGGTCGACGAGGTCCGCGACTGCTACGCGGCGATGGGCGTGGTGCACGCGCTGTGGCAGCCGATGCCGGGCCGCTTCAAGGACTACATCGCCCAGCCCCGCTTCGGCGTCTACCAGTCGCTGCACACCACGGTGATCGGCCCCGAGGGCAAGCCGCTGGAGGTGCAGATCCGCACCCACGAGATGCACCGCACCGCCGAGTACGGCATCGCGGCGCACTGGCGGTACAAGGAGACCAAGGGGCGCAACGGCAGCGGCGGGCAGTCGGCCGTCGAGGTCGACGAGATGGCGTGGATGCGGCAGCTGCTCGACTGGCAGCGGGAGGCCGCCGACCCGGGCGAGTTCCTGGAGTCGCTGCGCTACGACCTGGCGACCCGGGAGATCTTCGTCTTCACCCCGAAGGGCGACGTGATCACGCTGCCGTCGGGGTCGACGCCGGTGGACTTCGCCTACGCGGTGCACACCGAGGTCGGCCACCGCTGCATCGGCGCGCGCGTCAACGGCCGGTTGGTGGCCCTGGAGCGCAAGCTGGAGAACGGCGAGGTCGTCGAGATCTTCACCTCCAAGGCGGAGGGCTCGGGCCCGAGCCGGGACTGGCTGTCGTTCGTGGCCTCGCCGCGGGCCAAGGCCAAGATCAAGCAGTGGTTCGCCAAGGAGCGCCGCGAGGAGGCGATCGAGTCCGGCAAGGAGCTGATCGCCAAGGAGATCCGCCGCCTCGGCCTGCCGGTCCAGCGGCTGGTGTCCGCGGAGACCCTCGGCGCGGTGGCCCGCGAACTGCACTACGTCGACGTCACGGGGCTGTACGCGGCGGTGGGGGAGAAGCAGCTCTCCGCGCAGCACCTGGTGCAGCGGCTGGTGGCGTTCATCGGCGGCCCGGAGCAGGCGGCGGACGAGATCGCGGAGCGGTCGACGCCGTCGACGCTGCGCGGCAAGCGCCGCAGCAGCGGCGACTCGGGCGTGGTGGTCAAGGACGCCGGTGACGTGTGGGCGAAGCTCGCCCGCTGCTGCACGCCGGTGCCCGGCGACGAGATCCTGGGCTTCGTGACCCGCGGCGGCTGGGTCAGCGTGCACCGCACGGACTGCACCAACGCCGACGACCTGCGCCGGACGCCGGAGCGGCTGGTCGACGTGTACTGGGCGCCGTCGGCGTCCTCGGTGTTCCTGGTGGCGATCCAGGTGGAGGCCCTGGACCGGCACCGCCTGCTCTCCGACGTCACGAAGGTGCTGGCCGACGAGCGGGTGAACATCCTGTCGGCCTCGGTGACGACCTCGAAGGACCGGGTGGCGGTCAGCCGCTTCTCGTTCGAGATGGGCGACCCCAAGCACCTGGGCCACGTCCTCAAGGCGGTCCGCAACATCGAAGGCGTCTACGACGTCTACCGCGTCACCTCCGCCACCTGACGGACCTCCGACTCCGCGCACTGGCGTCGTGCGAACGTGCAGTTTCCATTGAGGTTTTTCCAACCTCGTTCTGCGTGGCGGTGCCGGTGGCGGAACCTCAGCGCCCGCCTGGCTGTGGGTGCCCTGACTTATGTATGGCCAATACACGGCGTCAGGGGTCGTCCTCGCCAGGCGAACGCTGAGAACCCGCGGCGGTGCGAGTTGCGAGGGTGGGTTATGCGCCTGCGGCGCATGCCGAGCGGTGCAGTTCGCCCTTCGCAGCTGCGGTCCACGGGCAGGATGAAAAAGGCTCATTGAAACTGCGATCCCTCGTGGGTGGGATTTGCAGTTTCAATTGAAACTGCGGCCCGGGCCTCTGGGCACGCGAAAGGGGCGCCGCCCGAAGGCGACGCCCCTGCGCAACGGGTCAGGCCTGGACTTCGACCTTCTCGAAGTTGACCGGCTTGTTCGGCTTGCCGCCGCCCGGCGACGGCTCGTACGCGCCGTCGTCACCGGCGCGGGCGACGTCGTCGATGACCTTCAGGCCCTCTTCGGAGATCGTGCCGAACACGGTGTAGTCCGGGGACAGCGGCGCCTCGCCGAAGACCATGAAGAACTGGCTTCCGTTGGTGTTCGGCCCGGCGTTGGCCATCGCCAGGTAGCCGCGGCCGTACTGCAGCTCCGGGAAGGTCTCGTCGTCGAAGGCGTAGCCCGGACCGCCGCTGCCGGAACCGGACGGGTCGCCGCACTGCAGCATCTGCAGGCCGGAGGTGCCGATCCGGTGGCAGGACGTGCCGTCGTAGAAGCCCTGCTTGGCCAGGTTGATGAAGCTGTTCACGGTGCACGGCGCCAGCGACCGGTCCAGGGTCAGCGGGATCGCGCCCTGGTTGGTGTTGATGGTGGCCTGCACGGTGCCCTTGGACGACACCTCGCCGTTGGCCGGGGGCTGCACCGGCTTGCTGGGTGCCTTGCCGTCGGGCCGGTACTGGCAGGAGACCGGGTCCGCCAGCGGCGTCGGCCGCTTCGGCGGCGGCGCGAGCTCGGTGGGGATCTGGATGCCCGGCTGCGCCTGCGGCGTCTCCTGCTGGGCGGTGTCGTCGCTGGTGCGGGTGAAGTAGAAGACGCCCGCCACGACCGCGATGACCAAGACGATCGTCGCGCCGATGGTGATCGTCCGGCGCCGCTTGGCCTGCGCTTCCCGGCGCTCCATCTGGCGTTCGAGCTTCCGCTTGGCCGCCTGGCGACGTTGCTCGTTGCTGGGCACCTGCTCCCTCCCCGGAATCGGTGAACCTGATGTTGTCCGGCGAGTTTATGGGGTGCCCCGGCGGCGCTTCCTGAGAGCCCGGGAGGCGCGCGCGGCCGGGACGATAACCTGGAGGCCGACCGACCCGCGCCATCGGGTGTCGCCGCAACGAAAGGTCGCTCTTCGTGCTTGTCCTCGGGTTCCCGGTAGGACCGCTGCAGGCGAACTGCTACGTGCTCGCGCGCGGGGAGGGCGAACCCTGCGTGGTGGTGGACCCGGGCCAGGACGCCGCGGAGCCGCTGCGCACCCAGCTGCGCGAGCGTCGGCTGACCCCGGCCGCGGTGCTGCTCACCCACGGGCACTTCGACCACGTCTTCTCCGCCGGGGAGATCTGCGCGGAGCACGGCATCCCGGCCCACATCCACCCGGCGGACCGGTACATGCTCACCGACCCCGGTGCCGCGCTCGGCCCGGCCGGGCGGCAGCTGTTCGGCGACGGGGTGGCGTTCGAGGCGCCCGCCGACGTCCGCGAGATCGCCGGTGGTGACGTGCTGGAGCTGGCCGGGCTGCGGTTCGAGGTCACGCACACCCCGGGCCATACCGGCGGGTCGGTGCTGTTCGGCGTCGAGGCCGAGGAGGGGGGACGGCTGCTGCTGTCCGGCGACACCCTCTTCGCCGGCGCCATCGGGCGCACCGATCTGCCCGGCGGCGACCACGGCCGGATGCTCAAGTCGCTGAGCACCGAGGTGCTGCCGCTGGACGACGACATCGTCGTGCTGCCGGGCCACGGACCGACCACCACCATCGGGCGCGAACGCGCGGGCAACCCGTTCCTGCAGGACCTGCCCGCCCCCGACGCCCTCTCCTGACGAGGACTGAGAACCACCACCCATGAGCACGTTCACCGCACCCAAGGGCATCCCGGAGTACTACCCGCCGGAGTCGGCGGGCTTCCTGGCGGTCCGCGACACCCTGGCCGACGCCGCCCGCCGCGCGGGCTACGGCTACATCGAGCTGCCGCTGTTCGAGGAGACGTCCCTGTTCGCCCGCGGCGTCGGCGAGTCGACCGACGTCGTGACCAAGGAGATGTACACCTTCGCCGACCGCGGCGGCCGGTCCGTGACGCTGCGGCCGGAGGGCACCGCGGGCGTGACCAGGTCGGTCATCGAGCACGGCCTGGACCGCGGCCAGCTGCCGGTGAAGCTGTACTACAGCGGTGCGTTCTTCCGCTACGAGCGGCCGCAGGCCGGGCGCTACCGGCAGCTGCAGCAGCTCGGCGTGGAGGCCATCGGCGTCGACGACCCGGCGCTGGACGCCGAGGTCATCGCGATCGCCGACGAGGGTTACCGGCGGCTGGGCCTGACCGGGCACCGCATCGAGATCACCTCGCTCGGCGACAGCACCTGCCGCCCGGCCTACCGCGCCAAGCTGCAGGAGTTCCTGCGCGGCCTGCCGCTGGACGAGGAGACCCGCCGCCGCGCCGAGCTCAACCCGCTGCGGGTGCTCGACGACAAGCGGCCCGAGGTGCGCGAGATGGTCGCCGACGCGCCGCTGATGGTCGACCACCTCTCGGCCGAGGCGGAGGAGCACTACGAGCAGGTCAAGGCGCACCTGATCGACCTGGGCGTGCAGTTCGTGGAGAACCCGCGCCTGGTGCGCGGCCTGGACTACTACACGAAGACGACCTTCGAGTTCGTGCACGACGGGCTCGGCGCGCAGTCCGGCATCGGCGGCGGCGGACGCTACGACGGCCTGATGGCCGAGCTCGGCGGTCAGGAGCTGTCCGGCGTCGGGTTCGGCCTCGGCGTGGACCGCACGCTGCTGGCCTGCCAGGCGGAAGGCCTGACGGTCGGCGATCCGGCGCGCTGCGACGTCTACTGCGTGCCGATGGGCGAGGCGGCCAAGCGGCGGCTGGTCGCGGCAGCGGGCGGGCTCCGGGCCGCCGGTGTCCGCGTCGACGTGGCGTACGGCGGCAAGGGCCTCAAGGGCGCGATGAAGGCCGCCGACCGCTCCGGTGCGCGGTACGCGCTGGTGCTGGGCGAGCGCGACATCGAAGCCGGGAACGCGCAGCTCAAGGAGCTGGCCAGCGGGGAGCAGCGCCCGGTGGCGCTGGAGAACCTGGTCGACGAGGTGCGCGCGGCCGTGGCGGAGCCCAGATGAGCGAAGCCGAGTCCGTCTCGCTCGACCTCCTGGACCGCAAGACGGTCCGGACCCGGGCGCGCAACATCGTGATCGCGTCCGTCCTCGTGGCGGCCGCGTTCGGCGGCGTCGTGGGCCTGTTCGCGGGTGGCACGGGGTTCGCGATCGCGGCGGCGATCGTGGGCGTCCCGCTGCTGCTGCTCGCCCTGGTCGAGTCCCGCAAGACGCTGTCGCTGCGCGACGGGCAGGTGATCGCCCGCGCGCTGGGCACCCGGGTGGTGTCGCTGAAGGAGGCGGACCGGCTCGACCTGTTCGTCACCGACCTGCGCGGGGCGCGCACGGTGAACCTGCTGGTGGGCGGCCCGCCGAAGGGCAAGGCGATCAGCGTCTCGCTGGCCATGTACGCCGGGACCGGCGGCCGCGAGCTGGGGATCTACGCGCTGCGCCGCCTGGCGGACACCTTGGCCGCCAGTTCCGACACGCGTGCGCTGGTGCTCTCGCAGCTAATCGTGGAGCAGCTGCGCTCGGAGGCCCGGGGGGACGCGGCTCCGCAGCGGCCGCTCTACGTGCTGGCGTCGGCGGCCCCGCAGGGCCGCGTGGCGCAGCGCCTCAACCCCGACGCGGTGTCCAGGTTCGTCGCGGAGCTGGGCCGCTGATCGCAGTCGTGAGCGCGTAACGGTGCTCGAACACCGTTGCGCGCTCACGACCTGGGGCGGAGGTGCGGCGGCCGCCTGCGCACCGTGCGGGTTTCCGCGCTGGTGGCAGCGGCCTGCCCGACCCGGTCGGCAACCGACGCCCGGGGCGTGCTCTCCGCGGGCTCCCGGACGGCCACCGCGGCGGCGATCGCCGTGGTGATCGGCACTGCGGCGACCAGCCCGATGCTGCCCACCAGGGTTCGCACCACCTCCTGCGCCACGGACTGGGAGCTGACGATCTCCCCGAAGCTCCGCCCGGACAGCGCGTAGGCCATCAGCATCGGCAGCGCCGTCCCGGCGTAGGCGAGGACCAGCGTGTTCACCGCGGAGGACACGTGGTCGCGGCCGATCTGCAGGCCGGAGGAGTACAGCTGCCGCCAGGTCAGCGACGGGTTGGCCTTGCGCAGCTCCCACACCGCGCTGGTCTGGGTCACGGTGACGTCGTCGAGCACGCCCAGCGCGCCGATCACGACCCCGGCCAGCAGCAGCCCGCGCGCATCGATCGGCGCGCCGATCAGGCCGATCAGACTGGATGTGTCCTCGTCCAGCCCGGTGAGCTTGGTGGCGGCCGCGAACAATGCGCTGAGCACGCCGATCAGCGACAAGCTCAGCATGGTGCCCAGCACCGCCGTGGAGGTCCGCGCGGAGAAGCCGTGGGTCAGGTACAGCGCGATGAACATGATCAGCCCGGCGCCGACGATCGCCACCAGCAGCGGATCCTCCCCGGCCAGCACGGCTGGCAGGACGAAGCCGATCAGCACCACGAGGCTCAACCCGAGCGCGATCAGCGCGGACAACCCCTGCCACCTGCCGAGCACCAGCACCGCGGCGGCGAACACCAGCGCCAGCACCAGCAGCGGGGTGCCGCGCTGGAAGTCGACGACCTGGTAGGAGGACTGGTCCTGGGCGTCGGCCCCGGAGTAGCTGAGCACGACCTGGTCCCCGACGGCGAACCGCGGGCTGCCCGGATCGGTGGGCACGACCTGCTTGATGCTCTCCCCGGGCCGGGGCCCGTCCTGCATCCGCACGTCGAGGATCACGCAGTTGTCCTGCCCCGGCGCGCCCTCGGAGCACGGACCCGCGACCGCGGAGAGGACCTCGCCGTTCACCGGGTGCTGCCCGAACCCGAGATCGGCCCCGCTGCGCTGCTCGTGCCCGAACGGGTACAGCAGCAGCACCCCGACGATCGCGGCCAGCGCGAACGGCACCAGCGCGATCGCCAGCACCCGCTTGACCTGCTTGGACGCCGGTTCGGCCGGTCCGTGCCCGTGCCCGTGGCCGTGGCCGCTGGCGGGACGCCGTTCCGGGCTGTTCGGGCGACGGTGGCGGGCGCGGTGGCCACCACCGGACGCGGGCGGCTCGGCAGCAGGAGGGCGCTCGGTCACCGGCCAATTATGCGGACTGCCCGATCGGCGTCATCCGGAGAGGGCATCAGCGGCGCTGTGCGCACAGCCCGTCGCAGCGCCGCGATCAGATCCTGCGGACGTCCAGGCGGGTCTCGGCCGCAGTGCCGTCGGGGGACCGCTCCACCCGGTACGCGCCAGCGCCGTCCTTCTCGCCCAGAGCTTCGACCATCTCGGTCCCGCGGTAGAGCAGGCCGACGCCGTCATCGGTCGCGTACCCGGGAGGCAGGGTCCCGTCCGCGATGAGCGACTGGAACAGCGGTCGGCGTTCCCGCTCGCTGTCGTAGTGGACGCCGTTGGACCACGGGAGCAGCCCGAGCCCGTTCGTGACCGGCCGGAGGGCGGGGCCGAACGAGTCGGTGGTGCCGCCGGAGTGCCAGCAGATCGAACCGGCCGAGACGCCGGTGAGGACGACACCGGCCTCCCACGCCTCGCGGAACGCGGCGTCGAGCTCGTGCAGGCGCCACATGGCCAGCAACCCGGCGACGCTACCGCCCCAGACCCACAGGACGTCCTGCGCGAACAGGTGTTCGCGCGGGTCGTCGACGTTGGGCATCGGGAACAGCGAGAGGTGGCTCGCCGCCCACCCCTCGCGCCACGCGTTGTCGTAGAAGGTCGAGATCAGCCGACCGTCGTCACCGCACGCGGTCCCGATGAAGCACACCCGCGGGTTCCGGCCGGTGACACCGGCGAGCTCGACGGCGTACCGGGTCAGCGGACCGACCTCCCAGTGCAGTCGCGGGGAGGCCCGGAAACCTCCGGAGGTGGCGAGGATCGTCGGCGCGTCGGCGGGCATGCGCGGAGAGTACCGAGGGCCGCCCGACCCCGTCCCGGAAGATCGAGAAGTCCGGGCAGCGGGGTTCCACGATCGGTTGATGTGGGGAAATGCCGCTCGACAGGTTGTCGAAACTGTGTTCGAATTGAACCATGCGATGGGAACGACAGCGAATCAGCCCGCCCGCGGAGGAGGCCGCGCTGCCGCTCGGGCTGCCGGAGCCGGTGCGCGGGAGCGGTCGCGCGGGGTTGCGCTTACCTGATCCGGTGCCGATCGAGGCGGGCACCGAGGACGCTTACGCGATCGAGGTCCAGGCGAAGTCGATCATCAACCGGGTGCCGGGCGAGTCCGCCGTGCCGTTCGGCTGGACGATCAACCCGTACCGGGGCTGCGGGCACGCGTGCAGGTACTGCTTCGCGAGACGCACTCATACGTACTTGGACCTGGACGCGGGGCACGACTTCGACAGCAAGATCGTGGTCAAGGTCAACGCCGGGGCGCTGCTGCGCAAGGAGCTGGCCAGCCCGCGGTGGGCGGGCGAGCCGATCGCGATGGGGACCAACACCGATCCGTACCAGCGGGCGGAGGGGCGCTACCGGTTGATGCGGGAGATCATCTCGGCGTTGCGGGATCGGGCGAACCCGTTCTCGATCCTGACCAAGGGGACGTTGATCCTGCGCGATGTGGATCTGATCGTGCAGGCCGCCGAGGTGGCGCCGGTGTCGGTGGCGGTCTCGGTGGGCTCGGTCGACGAGCGGCTGTGGCGGGCGGTCGAGCCGGGGGCGCCCTCGCCGCGCCGTCGGCTGGACGTGGTGCGCCGGTTCGCCGACGCCGGGATCGGGTGCTCGGTGCTGATGGCGCCGATCCTGCCCGGGCTCAGCGACGGCCCGGAGCAGATCGACGCCACGGTGCGGGAGCTGGTCGCCGCGGGCGCCGCGAGCATCACGCCCCTGCTGCTGCACCTGCGCCCCGGGGCCCGGGAGTGGTTCCGCGGCTGGCTGCAGCGGGAGCACCCCGAGCTGGTGCCGATGTACTCCCGGCTGTACCGCGACGGCTCGTACCTGCCGAAGTCCTACCAGCGGGAGGTGCTGGCGCGGGTGGCGGAGGCCAAGCGGCGGCACGGTGTCCGCCCGCAGCGGGCATCGCAGTTCCGCGACGTCGGCGGCGCCGCGAGGTCGGACGCCGAGGTGGCGGAGGTGCGGCAGCTCAGCCTGCTGTGACGTGCCGAGCGGCCGCGCCGCGCGGGTCGGATCGACCGCTAATGCAGATGCACATCATTTTCGATTGGAGTTCGCGCTATGTTGTGGAAAACGATTGCTGTTTCGTTTAGGAACTTGGCCCGCTGTTTCCGGGTCGTTAAAAATTCGGCGATCTCGTGCTGGATTCAACCGATGTTCGGAAGCGGCCGGATATTTAGTCACGCTCCGTACCTGCCTGTTTTGTCGCTTCCCCTTATCGGGTGGTGGTGCGGGAGGACGAACTGCAGCCCAGCTGGTCCTCGGGCTGCCACCGGACGCCGAAGACGCCCATCCCGAAGTCCAGCGCCACCGCGTGGGTGCGGCCGAACCGGTCCACGGTCAGCGGCTTCGGGGGTTCCACCTCCTGCGTGGTGGAGTCGCCGACGTAGCTCTCGCAGCGGATCGGCGGGTGCGCCGGGTCGAACTGCAGCTCGGCCACGTACTGCCGCACCGGGAGCCGGAACAGCCGGCAGAAGCTGTGCTCGACCTCGTTCGGGCCGGTCGGCGGGTCGATGATCTCGTACTCCAGCAGCAGCGTCTCGCCGCGCGCCAGCGCGCGGTCGAACAGCAGCTCGGCGACCACCAGGTCGCGGGCGTGGTCGGTGAGCACCTGGCCGAGCCGGCAGGACCGGATCGGCCGGATGATCGGCGGGGTCTCGCCGGACGAGGCACCGTCGAACATGATCACCCAGCGGTCCACGCCGTTGGTCTCGGCCCGGACCAGCTTGCGGGTGCGGATCTTGCGCAGCTCGCCGCGCTGGTCGACGTGCACCACGTCGTGGTGGCTGAGCCGGGCGAGCTTGCTGTCGTGGCTGGTGTCGATCTTGGTGAGCAGTTCGGCGGCCGACTCGTTCTCCGACCACAGCGCGCTCAGCGGCGGTGCCTCGGCCGGGGCCTGGCGGGTGCGGCCGCGGGGTCGTGGCGGGCCGAGCAGCGCGGACAGCGCGTTCTCCGGCACGCCCAGGACCTGTTCCAGCTGCTGGAGCGCGAGCAGGGAGTCCGGGCGCTCCGGGCGGCGGCGGCCGGACTGCCAGTAGCTCAGCGCCGTGATGCTGACCGGGGTACCGCGGGCGCGCAGCCGGTGCTGGATGCGCTCCAGGCTCAGGCGGCTGGCTCGGATCGCGGTGCGCAGGGCGACCTCGAACGGCCCGGTGCGCAGCAGTTCGGCGAGTTCGGCCGACAGCGCGTTCGTCCCGGGTTGCGCGGTCCGGACGGTCGGTTGCGCGGTGGGGCGGGCCTCCGTTTTCGGGCCGATCATCGTTACTCCTCGTGTCCGCCGAATCCGAACTTACGCTAATCAGTGGATCTGTGATCCGCAACGACCGAGTTCCGGTTGGCGTCTCCAACTAAAGTCGGAACAGGGCTGGCTTAAGGTGGTATTCAGTCCTCCGTGCTTCGGGCTGCCGAACAATGCCGTTGCCTGATCGTCGTCGATGCTTCGAAACAGGTGAATCCTTACTCATCTGGACCGGAATTGGTATCGACCATTTGGTGTCGCCGTGGCGAACGGGCGAACGCGGCAAACCTCGCGCCGGTCGCGGCGCCCGGGGCCGGGACCCGCCGGTGACCCTGCGCTGCGGTGGATCGACGCGCGGCACCTGCCCGGCGTGCGCCGGGCCCCGTTGGCTAGCCTTGAAGTCCTGCGTCCTGCCTGCTGAGCCCGCATGTCGCGCGGTCCCGGCAGCGCTGGCGACGCCAGAAGCTACTGCCGTCGAAACGCTGGAACAGCGGAAGAAGGAGCTCAGTACCCGTGATGCGCACGCACGAGACCGGATCGCTGCGCGCCGGTCATGCCGGGCAGACCGTCACCCTCGCCGGGTGGGTGGCGCGCCGTCGCGATCACGGCGGGGTCATCTTCATCGATCTGCGCGACGCTTCGGGCGTCGCCCAGGTCGTCTTCCGCGAGGGCGAGATGGCCGAGCGGGCCCACCGGCTGCGCTCCGAGTTCTGCGTCCAGGTCACCGGCGAGGTGGTCCGCCGCCCCGAGGGCAACGAGAACCCGGAGATCGCCACCGGCGAGATCGAGGTGACCGCCACCGAGCTGGTGGTGCTCTCCGAGTCCGCGCCGCTGCCGTTCCCGCTGGACGAGCACCTGGAGGTCGGCGAGGAGGTCCGGCTCAAGCACCGCTACCTGGACCTGCGCCGCGCCGAACCGGCCCGGGCCATGCGGATGCGCAGCGAGATCAACCGCATCGCGCGGAACGTCCTGCACGACCTCGACTTCGTCGAGGTCGAGACGCCGACCATGACCCGCTCGACGCCGGAGGGCGCGCGGGACTTCCTGATCCCGGCCCGCCTGCAGCCCGGCAACTGGTACGCGCTGCCGCAGTCGCCGCAGCTGTTCAAGCAGCTGCTGATGGTCGGCGGTCTGGAGCGGTACTTCCAGATCGCGCGCTGCTACCGCGACGAGGACTTCCGCGCCGACCGGCAGCCGGAGTTCACCCAGCTCGACATCGAGATGAGCTTCGTCGAGCAGGACGACGTCATCGAGCTGGGCGAGACGATCCTGGCCGCGCTGTGGCGCGAGCTCGCCGACCACGAGATCCCGCGCCCGATCCCGCGGATCACCTACGCCGAGGCGATGGCCAAGTACGGCACGGACAAGCCGGACCTGCGCTTCGGCCTCGAGCTCACCGAGATGACCGAGTACTTCAAGGACACCCCGTTCCGGGTGTTCAAGGCCCCGTACGTCGGTGCCGTGGTGATGCCGGGCGGCGCGAGCCAGCCGCGGCGCCAGCTCGACGCCTGGCAGGAGTGGGCCAAGCAGCGCGGGGCCAAGGGCCTGGCCTACGTGCTGATCGGCGAGGACGGCACGCTGTCCGGCCCGGTCGCGAAGAACCTCTCCGAAGCCGAGCGGGAGGGCCTGGCCAAGGCCGTCGGCGCGAACCCCGGCGACTGCGTGTTCTTCGCCGCCGGCCCGCGCTCGGCGGCCCGCGGTCTGCTCGGCGCGGCCCGGTTGGAGATCGGTGAGCGCTGCGGCCTGATCGACCACGACGCCTGGGCGTTCGTGTGGGTCGTCGACGCCCCGATGTTCGAGCCGGTCGACGAGACCGACGACGTGGTGGTCGGCAGCGGCCGCTGGACCGCGGTGCACCACCCGTTCACCTCGCCGAACGCGGACTGGGTGGACAACTTCGAGCAGGACCCGGCGAACGCGCTGGCCTGGGCCTACGACATCGTCTGCAACGGCAACGAGATCGGCGGCGGCTCCATCCGTATCCACCGCTCGGACGTCCAGGAGCGGGTCTTCGAGCTGCTGGGCATCTCCCACGAGCAGGCGCAGGACAAGTTCGGCTTCCTGCTGGAGGCGTTCAAGTTCGGCCCGCCGCCGCACGGCGGCATCGCCTTCGGCTGGGACCGGATCTGCATGCTGCTGGCCGGTGCCGACTCGCTGCGCGACGTCATCGCCTTCCCGAAGAGCGGCGGCGGGTTCGACCCGCTGACCGGGGCACCGTCGCCGATCACCATCGAGCAGCGCAAGGAGGCGGGCATCGACGCCAAGCCCGCCGCGCAGGTCGGCGACCAGAGCATCTCGGTGTTCCCGCCCGGCGTGGTGGAGAAGCAGGGCTGACCCGGGACGCGACGTGCTGCACCTCCGGGTGATCTGTCCGGCCGAGCACACCGAGCGGGTGCTGGCCGGTCTCCGGACGCACCCGGGGGCGGCGCACATCGTGCTGGTGCGCGGCGGTGCGGTCGAACCGGCGGGCGACCTGATCGAGGTCGACCTGGCCCGGGAGGCCGCCGACGACGTGCTGTCCTCGATCCGGGCCTCGGAGCTCGCCGAGGTCGGCGCGGTGACCATCACCGACGCGGGCACCACGATGTCGCAGCGCGCGGAGCGGGCCGAGGAGTCCGCGCCCGGTGACGCCGACGACGCGGTGGTGTGGGACGAGCTGATCGCCCGCACCGGCGAGGAGTCCCGGCTCACCGGCACCTTCCTGGCGTTCCTGTGCATCGCCTGCGTGCTGGCGGCGGTCGGGATCGTCACCGACTCGCCGGTGACGATCGTCGGCGCGATGGTGGTCGGGCCCGAGTTCGGGCCGCTGGCCGCCATCGCGGTCGGTCTGGTGGTGCGGCGCTGGCTGCTGGTCCGCCGGGCCGCGCTGGCGCTGGCCGTCGGGTTCCCGGTGGCCATGCTGGTCACCGCGGCCGCCTCGCTCGGCGGCGAGTGGATCGGGCTGATCGACCGCACCGGGTTGCCCGCGGACAGCCAGGTGTCGTTCGTCTACCAGGTCGGCTGGCCGTCGCTCGTCGTGTCGCTGCTGGCCGGTGCGGCCGGGATGCTGTCGCTGCCCTCGGCGAAGTCCGCCGTCCTGGTCGGCGTGTTCATCTCGGTCACCACGGTGCCCGCCGCCGGTTACGCGGTGGTGGCGGCGACGCTCGGCGACTGGGTGCAGTGCGCCAGTTCGGTCGCCCAGCTCGCGGTGAACCTGGTGGGCATCGTCGTGTCCGCGACCGCGGTCCTCCTGCTGCGGGCCCGGAGAGCGCGGTTGGGTGACGGAGTGCCGACGCGGGAAATGCTGTAGGTGGGATCGCGGCCGCCGTGCAACGCGGACGGCCCGCTGTTCCGTCAAGGTCCAGGGGGGAGTGCGCACGGGGCCGGTCGGTCGCCGCGGGAGCGGCGGACGGCTGTCCACCGGCGAACACGCTGCGATTACGACTGCTGACCGGTTGTGTGTCACTTGACCGGTTATGGCAGCTCGGGTTCATGTTGTGGGGGTAGTGTCTGGAGACGATGAGCGTGGAGATCACCACCGGCCCCCCGGAGGTTCGCGTCCCGGTCCGCACCGAGGCGACAGACACCGTCGGGACCGCGGAAGCTGTGCTGAGCAAGCGGACCGGAGCACCGGTCCGGCTTGCCGATGCCGAGGACCTCGGCGGTAGCGACCGCTCGGTAGTCATGCGGGTGCGGATCGCCGAGTCGCCCTTCGAGCTGCCCAGGACCGTCGTGGTCAAGCACTACGGCGAGTGCCCGTCGGAAGCCCGGTCCGACCCCTTCGCGCACGAAGCGGCGAGCTGCCAGCTCACCACGGCGCTACCGCCCGAAGCGCGGGTCGGTCCCGAGCTCATCGCCCACGACGCGACCGAGCGCCTGCTGGTGCTGGAGGACCTCGGGCGCGGCTCCACGCTGGCGGACGTGCTGTTCGCCGACGACTCCCGCGTCGCCGAGCGCGCGCTGCTGGCATGGGCGCGGGCGCTCGGGCGGCTGCACAGCACCACTGCGGGCTGCGAGGCGGACTTCGACGCGCTGATGCGGCGGCTGGGCGCCAAGTCGTGGACCGACCCGGTGGCCGACGACATCGTGCGCTCGGCGTCCGAGCTGCCGGAGCTGCTCAGCCAGGTCCTCGGGGTGGACACCTCGCCGGGCATGGTCGAGCGGCTCGACGCGGCGACCGAGCTGCTGAAGTCGAGCCGGTACCGGGCCTTCAGCCCGTCGGACATCTGCCCGGACAACAGCCTGGTGACCGGCAGCAGCGGGGTGCGGTTCCTGGACTTCGAGTGGGGCTGCGTGCGCGACGTCGCGATGGACGCGGCGTACCTGCAGTACCCGTTCCCGTCGTCGTGGTGCTCGTACGCGCTGCCGGACAACCTCGCCGAGAGCATGCTGTCCACCTGGCGCTCGGAGATCGCCGAGGTCTGGCCGGAGCTGGACGACGACGAGGTGCTGCTGCCCCGGCTCTTCGACGCCCAGCTGCTGTGGGTCTGGGTGTCCACCTGGTGGTTCCTGCCGCGCACCGGCGAGACCGACCGGCCCATCGACCTGCACATGCCCTCGCCGCGCCGCAGCACGGCGCTGGTCGACCGGTGGCGGCACCTGCGGGCCGACGCGGTGGCGGCCGACCTGGACGACGTCGCGGACTTCGCCGACCAGGTGGTGGACGCGCTGGTCGACCGCTTCGGCGCGGGCGCCCTTCACCTGCAGCCCTACCCGGCGTTCCGCACGGAGTGAGCGCGCGCTAGTCGGTTTCACGCGCGAGAAGTGCGTTGCGCGGGCGCATCCCCACCTGCTTGGATGCATATCCAGATGTTTGCATGATATGCATCGGCGGTGGGGATGGTTTCGTTCGGCGCGGAGATCGAGCGGGCGGCGGCCGCCACCTGGCCCGCCTCGACGGTGGAGCGGGTGGACGGCTGGCTCCTGCGGCACTGCGACCTGCTCGCGCGCAAGCGCTCGAACTCGGCGCTGCCGCCGGAGGAGGGCTGGAGCCCGGCCGGTGTCGAGCGGGTGGAGCAGTTCTACGCGGCTCGCGGCGCGGCGGCGGTCGTGCAGGTCAGCCCGCTGGAGCGGCACGCCGACCTGGACGCCGTGCTCGCGGAGCGGGGCTATCGGTCGGTCTCGCCCACCGAGGTCATGTTCGCCGACGCCGGGCAGGCGGTCGGCGCGTGTCCGGCGGGGGAGTTCGAGGTGCGGCTGGAGCCGCGTCCGCGCTCGCCCTGGCTGGACGCCGTCGAGGCGGTGGGCGGTGCGCCGGAGCCGAGCCTGGACCGGGTGCCGGAGCCCGCGCGGTTCGCGATCGCGTCGCGGGACGGGGTGCCGGTCGGGGTCGGCATGTTCGCCGAGTCGGCGGGCTGGTGCGGCGTCTACGGGATGGCCACGCATCCCGGCTGGCGGCGGCGCGGGGTGGCCACCGCGGTCCTGCGGGCGGGTGCGCTGTGGGCGTCCGGCCTGGGGGCCCGGCTCTTCCTGCAGGTCGAGGCGGACAACCCCGGTGCGCGGCGGCTTTACGCGGCGGCGGGCTTCCGGACCGCGCACCGCTACCACTACCGAGTTCGCTGAACGGAGCGCGTTTCCGGCGCGTTTCCGCGCTGTCATATTCCTGCGGCGGAGCGGTGCACTCGATCCGGTAATGCTGGTCACATCGCGAGTACTTTCCGTAGCGAACGGTGTTTACGCACCGCAGCGAACGGCGTGGTGTCCACCCGGCAACCGGGTGAATTCGCAGGTCGCGCGCGATGGATTAACATATCTTCATTGGTTTCGGGATGTGGGTGGCGCCGGATCTGCGACTTGCGCTCGGGTGGCGGTCGTCGGATACCTTTAGTTCAGCGTTTCGCTACTTCTCCCCTCTACCGTCGACGACGCCGGTGGGGGATCGGCTGCCCAATTTTCGGAGGACTCGGTGCACGGCAAGGTTTGGCGGATCACGAGGGCTGGGTTGTTCCTGGTCCTCGCGGTCGTGCTCGCCGTGCTGGGGCCGGCCCAGGCGACCGGGGAGGGCTGCTCGCCGCCGCGCTCGGGACCTGCGGAAACCAACGAGACCAAGGAGAACACCGAGAAGCTCCGCGAGCGGCTGCCCGGGGTCACGCTGAACCGCCGCTGCGGGGTTCGGGCGGAAGTCCGGCGGGCGCCCCTGCCCAAGGTGCTGCAACCGGCCGCCGGGGTGGAAATCCGGCCTCGATCGAGAATCCTCCCAAATCCTGGGAGCGATCCCTACCACGATTTCATGAAGCTTAAACATTCTCCGGACGTGCTCCAGGTGGTCCGGCACTGATCGGTCCTGCTCGCCGACATTTCCATGCCGACGACACGGAGACCCAATGAGCTTCGAACATTTCGTGCGACACGCCCGACGTCACTCGAGCGCGCTTTCCGCCGATCGCCGACAGCAGCTGGCCGCGGGGCAGAAACCGTCCGCGCTGTTCATCGGCTGTTCGGATTCCCGGGTGATCCCGTCCCAGATCACCGGGGCGGAGCCGGGCACCCTGTTCGAACTGCGGACCGCGGGCAATGTGGTCCCGGAATACGCGCCGGACTCGGCGTCCAGCGAAATGGCCACCATCGAATACGCGGTGCTGGTGCTGCGCGTGCCGGAGATCATCGTCTGCGGCCACTCGCACTGCGGCGCGGTCACCGCGCTGACCGTGGCCGGGCGCGGGCTGGAGGAGCTGCCCGCGCTGTGCACCTGGCTGGGCACCGGTGACCTGACCTGCTCCGAGCCGGAGGACCCCAGCGTCCGCTCGGAGAGCAAGCGGCACGTCCTGGAGCAGCTGCGCACGCTGCGCGAGTACCCGTTCATCCGCAACCGGATCGACGCCGGTGAGCTGCGGCTGCACGGCTGGTTCTACGAGATCGACACCGGCCTGGTCTACACCTGCCCGCAGGCGTCGGAGGACACCGACTTCCTGCCGCTGTAGGGCTCGCACTTCCCACCACGCCGCGCACCACGGGGGTGCGCGGCGCGGTGGCGGCTACCCGAAAGATCCTCAACTGGCCCTTGGAGGGGCACTGTGACTCGAGTCGAAATACCCTCGCAGCGCCGGAAGTCCGGCGTTCCGCAGTGGCCGAAGGCCACCTTCGGCGCCGACCTGGGCGCCTCGCTCGTGGTGTTCCTGGTGGCGGTGCCGCTGTGCGTCGGCGTGGCCGTCGCCTCCGGCGTGCCCGCCGAGCTGGGCATCGTCACCGGCATCGTCGGCGGTCTGCTCGTCGGGCTGCTGCCCGGCAGCACGATGCAGGTCAGCGGCCCGGCCGCCGGGCTCACCGTGCTGGTGGCCTCGGCGGTGGAGCAGCACGGGCTCGCCGCGCTGGGGGTGGTCGTGCTCGGTGCCGGTGTGCTGCAGATCGTGCTGGGCATCAGCCGCCTGGGCACCTGGTTCCGCGCGATCTCGCCCTCGGTGGTGCAGGGCATGCTGGCCGGTATCGGCCTGGTGCTGATCCTCGGCCAGATCTACCCGGTCGGCGGGCTCGCGCAACCGGAGAGCACGTGGGCGAAGTTCGCCGGGATCCCCGACCTGATCGTGGCGGTGGTGACCACGCCGGCGGGCCTCAGCGGCCTGGCGCTGGCGGCGCTGGCGCTGCTGATCACGGCGTTCTGGAAGAAGGTCCCGGGCAAGGCGAGCCTGGTACCGGGGCAGCTCGTGGCTGTGGTGGTGACCAGCGCGCTGGCGGTGCTGCTGGTGCTGCCGGTGCAGAAGGTGGAGGTCGGCTCGCTGCTGGCCGCGCTGAACCCGCCGGACGCCACCGCCTGGGGCATGCTGTTCAGCCCGGCCGTGCTCGGGTCGATCGTGACCTTCGCGCTGATCGCCTCGGCGGAGAGCTTGTTCAGCGCCGCGGCCGTGGACCGGATGCACGACGGGCCGAAGACCCAGTACAACAAGGAGCTCGTGGCGCAGGGCGTGGGCAACACCGTCTGCGGTGTGTTCGGCGCGCTGCCGATGACCGCGGTGATCGTGCGCAGCTCCGCCAACGTGCAGGCCGGGGCCAAGACGAAGCTGTCCCGGGTGCTGCACGGCTTCTGGCTGCTGCTGTTCGTCGTGCTGCTGCCGGGTGTCCTGTCCTTCATCCCGACCGCGGTGCTCGCCGCCCTGCTGATCCAGGCCGGGTGGAAGCTGCTCGAACTGCGGCAGGTCGCGGCGCTGGTCCGGGAGAACCGCTCCGAGGCGTTCGTGCTGGTCCTGACCGCGACCATGATCGTGGCCACGGATCTGCTGATCGGCACCCTCACCGGCTTGGCCGTGGCGATCGTCAAGACCGCGATCGAGGTGTCCTGGCTGTCGGTCAAGTCCGAGCACGGTGACGAGCAGGTGCGCGTCGAGCTGGGCGGCAACGCGACCTTCCTGAGGTTGCCGCGGCTGCTGGACCACCTCGAGACGCTGCCGACCGGCAAGCACGTCCACCTGGACCTGACCATGGTCCGGCACCTCGACCGGGCCTGCCACCAGGCGGTCGAGCACTGGGCCGCGCAACGGCGGCGCAGCGACGGCACCGTCGAGGTGGCCCTGCCCGCCCGGGTGGGCTGACGTTCCGTGAGCGCGCAGCGGTGCTTCGGCGCGGTTGCGCGCTCACGATCCGCCCGCCCCGGGCAGGACGAGCCGTGCGCTCTGGCAGTCGGGGGCGGGCGGTAGCGTCGAGGTGTGAGTGAGGGCCTGTTCGACGAGGGATTGTTCGGCGCCGACACCGAGCAGCGCGCTGGCGAGCGGTTGGCCGAGAACGCGCCGTTGGCGGCGCGGATGCGGCCCCGCTCGCTCGACGAGGTCGTCGGCCAGCAGCACCTGCTGGGCGCGGGCGCCCCGCTGCGGCGGCTGGTGGAGGGCGGCGCTCCGGCGTCGGTGCTGCTCTACGGTCCGCCCGGCACCGGCAAGACCACCTTGGCCAACCTCGTCTCGCTGGCCACCGGGCGCCGGTTCGCGGCGTTGTCCGCGCTGTCGTCCGGGGTGAAGGAGGTGCGCGCGGTCATCGAGGAGGCCCGGCGCCGCCTCGGCCGTTCCGGCGAGTCGACCGTGCTGTTCATCGACGAGGTGCACCGCTTCTCCAAGACGCAGCAGGACGCGCTGCTCGGCGCGGTCGAGGACCGCACGGTGCTGCTGGTGGCGGCGACCACCGAGAACCCGTACTTCTCCGTGGTCGCCCCGCTGCTGTCGCGGTCGCTGGTGCTGCAGCTGCGCAGCCTCGAGGACGACGACATCCGCACGCTGGTGCGCCGCGCGGTCACCGAGGAGCGCGGGCTGGGCGGGGCGCTGCGGCTGGACGAGGAGGCCGAGAACCACCTCGTGGCGCTGGCGGGCGGGGACGCGCGGCGGGCGCTGACCGCGCTCGAGGCGGCGGCGGAGTCGGCGAGCTCGACCGGCGCGGAGGTCATCGACCTGCACACCGTGGAGTCCACCGTGAACCGCGCCGCGGTGCTCTACGACAAGGGCGGCGACCAGCACTACGACATCGCCAGCGCGTTCATCAAGTCCATCCGCGGGTCCGATGTGGACGCCGCGCTGCACTACCTGGCGCGGATGGTCGAGGCGGGCGAGGACCCGCGGTTCATCGCGCGGCGGCTGGTGGTGCACGCCAGCGAGGACATCGGGATGGCCGACCCGACCGCGCTGCAGACCGCCGTCGCGGCCGCGCACGCCGTGCAGTTCATCGGCATGCCGGAGGGGCGGCTGGCGCTGGCGCAGGCCACCATCCACCTGGCCACCGCGCCGAAGTCGAACGCGGTGACCACGGCCATCGACGCGGCGACCGGTGACGTGCGCGCCGGGAAGGGCGGCCCGGTCCCGCCGCACCTGCGCGACGGCCACTACGCGGGGGCGAAGAAGCTCGGCCACGCGCAGGGCTACCAGTACCCGCACGACCGGCCGGAAGGCGTGCTGGCCCAGCAGTACCCGCCGGACGGTCTCGTCGGCCGCGACTACTACCAGCCGACCGGCCGCGGCGCGGAGCGCACGCTGGGCGAGCGGGTGCCCAAGCTGCGCGACATCATCCGCGGCAACGGGTAGATCGTCGGTCCCGCAGTCGTTCCGGCGGAACGAGCTGGTCGATCGGGCGGGCTCGGGCGGGTAGGTTCCGTTCGGACTCGTCGCGAGGAGGTCGTTGGTGGACAAGCGGATCGTGGTCACCCGGACGGTGCCGGAGTCGGCGGTGGAGGTCCTGCGCGGGGCCGGGACCGTGCAGGTGTGCTCGCAGGACCGGCCGCTGTCGGTTGCCGAGCTGCACGACGCCGTGCGGGGCGCGCACGCGGTCGTGACCATGCTGCACGACCGGGTGGACGCCGAGCTGGTGGCCGCCGCCGGGGATCAGCTGCAGGTGGTCGCCAACGTCGCCGTCGGCTACGACAACATCGACGTGCCCGCGGTGACCGGGCGCGGCGTCACCGTGACCAACACCCCCGGCGTGCTGGTCGACGCGACCGCCGACCTCACCCTCGGCCTGCTGCTGATGGTCACCCGCCGCCTCGGGGAGGGCGAACGGCTGCTGCGCGCCCGCGAGCCCTGGACCTTCCACCTCGGCTTCATGCTGGGCACCGGTCTGCAGGGCAAGACGCTCGGCATCGTCGGGCTCGGCGACATCGGGCAGGCCGTCGCCCGGCGGGCCCGCGCCTTCGGGATGAACATCGCCTACACCGGCCGCCGCCGGGCCGCCGCCGAGGTGGAGGCCGAGCTCGACGCGCGCCACCTGCCGCTGGACGAGCTGCTGCGCACCGCCGACGTGGTGTCCCTGCACTGCCCGCTCACCGAGCAGACCCGTCACCTCATCGACGAGCGGGCGCTCGCGGCGATGAAGCCCACCGCGTTCCTGGTCAACACCAGCCGCGGCCCGGTGGTCGACGAGCAGGCGCTGGCCAAGGCGCTGCACGACGGCCGGATCGCCGGTGCGGCGCTGGACGTCTTCGAGCGCGAACCCGAGGTCGAGCCCGCGCTGCTGGAGCTGGACAACGTCGTGGTCGTCCCGCACCTGGGGTCGGCGACGGTCGAGACCCGCACCGCGATGGCCGAGCTCGCCGCCCGCAACGTCGCCGCCGTCCTCGCCGGAGCGGAGCCGATCACGCCGGTTCGGTGAGGCGCGGAAAAAAATCCCGGCGGCGATGTCGAGAACCCGTGCCCCGCTCCGTCCCAGGTGCGAATGTGGCCCGTGAGCGGGTCGCACCAGCACCGAGGAGGACCACGATGGCCAAGTACCTGCTGCTCAAGCACTACCGCGGCGCTCCGGCTGCGGTGAACGACGTCCCGATGGAGCGGTGGACGCCGGAGGAGATCTCGGCGCACGTCCAGTACATGCAGGACTTCGCCGCCCGGCTGGAGGAGACCGGCGAGTACGTCGACAGCCAGGCGCTCGCCCCCGAGGGCACGTTCGTCCGGTACGACGGCGAGGGGCGCCCGCCGGTCACTGACGGCCCGTTCGCCGAGACCAAGGACCTCATCGCCGGGTGGATGGTGATCGACGTGGACAGCTACGAGCGGGCGCTCGAACTGGCCGCCGAGCTCTCCGCGGCTCCCGGGGCCGGTGGGAAGCCGATCCACGAGTGGCTGGAGCTGCGCCCGTTCCTGACCGAACCGCCCACCATCGCGGAGTGACCCCGGTGGACGAGGACCTGCTCCGCACCCTCACGCCCGCCGTGATCGGGATCCTCGTCCGCCGCGGGGCCGACTTCGCGGCGGCCGAGGACGCCGTGCAGGACGCGCTGGTCGAGGCGGTCCGCGCCTGGCCGACCGACCCGCCGCGGGATCCGAAGGGCTGGCTGGTCGCGGTGGCCTGGCGCCGGTTCCTCGACTCGACCCGGTCCGACGCCGCCCGTCGGCGGCGGGAGGACCTGGTCGAGGAGGAGCCGGCGCCAGGGCCCGCGCCCGGGGTGGACGACACGCTGCAGCTGTACTTCCTGTGCGCCCACCCGTCGCTGACGCCGTCTTCCGCGGTCGCGCTCACGCTGCGCGCCGTCGGCGGGCTGACCACCCGCCAGATCGCGCAGGCCTACCTGGTGCCCGAGGCGACCATGGCGCAGCGCATCAGCCGGGCCAAGCGCACCGTGTCCGGCGTGCGGTTCGACCAGCCGGGTGACGTCGCGACCGTGCTGCGCGTGCTCTACCTGGTCTTCAACGAGGGCTACTCGGGCGACGTGGACCTCTCCGCCGAGGCCATCCGGCTCACCCGGCAGCTCGCGGTCGCGATCGACCACCCCGAGGTGGCCGGGCTGCTCGCGCTCATGCTGCTGCACCACGCCCGGCGGGCCACCCGGACCGCGCCCGACGGGAGCCTGGTGCCGCTCGCCGAGCAGGACCGCAGCAGGTGGGACACCGGGTTGATCGCGGAGGGCGTCGAGATCCTGCAGGCGGCCCTCGCCCGCGATCGGCTGGGCGAGTTCCAGGCCCAGGCCGCGATCGCGGCGCTGCACGCGGATGCGCCCACCGCGGCGGAGACCGACTGGGTGCAGATCGTCGAGTGGTACGACGAGCTCGTGCGCCTGACCGGCAGCCCGGTCGTCCGGCTCAACCGCGCGGTCGCCGTCGGCGAGGCCGACGGAGCGCGCGCGGGGCTGGCCGAGCTGGCGGAGCTGGACGCCTCGCTGCCGCGCTACGCGGCGGTGGAGGCGTACCTGCGCGAACGCGACGGAGATCTGGAAGCGGCGGCGCGGCTGTACGCGGAGGCGGCTCAGAAGGCGGCCAACCTCGCCGAGCGCGACTACCTGACGCGCCAGGCCGCCCGGCTCAACGCCCGCCCCTCGTGAGCGGCGATGGCGGCAACAGCGACCATCGCCGCTCACGAGGGGTGCTCCGCGACCGGGTGCGCAGGTGGGGGAGCGGGGCCGGTAACCTGAGCGGCGATCAACAGGCCGGACGGCAACGGCCCCGGTCTGACGGAATGACGTGGAAATACGGGAGGGCACGTGACGCCCACGCAGATCGCCGCGCTGATCGCCGCCGGAGCGTTCGTGCTGCTGGTCGTGCTGCTGGCGATCCCGCTGATCAAGCTCGGCCGGACCTTGGACGAGGCGACCATCGCGATCCGCAAGGCGCACGAGAACTCCGACCCGCTGTTCACCGGCGCGAATTCGACCATCACTCACGTCAACACCCAGCTGGAGCGGGTTGACGGCATCACCGCCAACGCCAAGACCATCAGCGGCAACGTCTCGGCGTTGTCCTCGCTGTTCACGGCTACACTGGGTGGCCCGTTGGTGAAGACGGCGGCGTTCTCCTACGGGGTCAGCAAGGCGCTGCGGGCGCGCCGGAAGCGCAAGCAGGAGCCCGCGGGCCGCCACTTCCGCCGCAAGGGCAAAGGGGGGCGCAAGTGAGCCGCCTGTTCTGGTTCGGCGCCGGTGTCGCGGCCGGAGCCGTCGCGATGCGCAAGCTCAACGAGACCGCGCGCAAGGCCACGCCCAGCGGCATGGCCGAACAGCTGGGCGGCGCGGTCCGCGAGCTGGCCGGTGCGGTCGGCTCGTTCGGCGCGGAGGTGCGCGCCGGGATGCAGGAGCGGGAGGAGGAGCTGCAGGACGTCGTGCGCAACGCCGACACGGTGCAGTTCCGCCGGATCGACGCGGGCCCGGACGCGGCCCCTGCTCGGCGAGCTCGCCGGGCGGGCCGCTGACGTCGGCGCACCGCCGCCAGCCGCTCGCCGCCACCGCGCCACCCGACACCTGAACCTCCCGAGGAACCCACCGTGCAGACCCACGAGATCAACAACCGGTTCACCGAGCACTTCCGCAGCCGCGGCCACACCGTGGTGCCCAGCGCCTCGCTGATCCTGGACGACCCGACGCTGCTGTTCGTCAACGCCGGGATGGTGCAGTTCAAGCCCTACTTCCTGGGCGAGGCCCCGGCGCCGTACCCGCGCGCCACCAGCATCCAGAAGTGCGTGCGCACCGGCGACATCGACGAGGTCGGCAAGACCACCCGGCACAACACGTTCTTCCAGATGGCGGGCAACTTCTCCTTCGGCGACTACTTCAAGGAAGGAGCCATGCAGTTCGCCTGGGAGCTGCTGACCAAGTCCCAGGCCGACGGCGGCTACGGCTTCGACCCGCAGCGCCTGTGGGTCACCGTCTACGAGAAGGACGACGAGGCCCGGCAGCTGTGGCAGGACGTCGTCGGCGTCCCGGCGGACCGCATCCAGGCCCGCGACGGCAAGGACAACTACTGGGACATGGGCGTGCCCGGTCCCGGCGGCCCGTGCTCGGAGATCTACTACGACCGCGGCCCGAAGTACGGCCGCGAGGGCGGCCCGGTCGCCGACGAGGACCGCTACATCGAGATCTGGAACCTGGTGTTCATGCAGGACATCAGGGGTGAGCAGTCGCCGAAGCTGGGGCACCCGCCGATCGGCACGCTGCCCAGCAAGAACATCGACACCGGCATGGGCGTCGAGCGGGTCGCCTGCCTGCTGCAGGGCGTGGAGAACGTCTACGAGACCGACCTGGTCCGCCCGGTGATCGCCAAGGCCGAGGAGCTCTCCGGCCGCCGCTACGGCGCGAACCACGAGGACGACGTGCGCTTCCGCGTCATCGCCGACCACGCCCGCTCCGGCGTGATGCTGGTCGGCGACGGCGTGACCCCCGGCAACGAGGCCCGCGGCTACGTGCTGCGCCGCCTGCTGCGCCGGATCATCCGCTCCACCCGCCTGCTGGGCGTGCAGGAGCCGGTGCTCAGCGAGTTCAGCAAGGTCGTGCGCGACGCGATGGCGCCGAGCTACCCGGAGCTGGTCACCGAGTTCGACCGCATCGACTCGGTGATGCGCAACGAGGAGGAGGCCTTCCTGGCCACCCTGACCGCCGGGTCGAAGATCTTCGACGTGGCGGTGGCCGAGACCAAGAAGGCGGGCGGCGGCCAGCTGTCCGGGGACAAGGCCTTCCAGCTGCACGACACCTACGGCTTCCCGATCGACCTCACCCTGGAGATGGCCTCCGAGCAGGGGCTGAGCGTCGACGAGCAGGGCTTCCGGGACCTGATGGCCGAGCAGCGCCGCCGGGCCAAGGAGGACGCGAAGGCGCGCAAGACCGGCCACGGCGACCTGTCCACCTACCGCACGCTGCTGGACCAGCACGGCACCACCGAGTTCATCGGCTACACCGACCTGCAGTCGCACAGCCGGGTGCTGGGCCTGCTGGTGGACGGCCAGCCCGCCAAGTCCGCGCCCGCGGGCACTGAGGTCGAGCTGGTGCTGGACCGCACCCCGTTCTACGCCGAGGGCGGTGGCCAGATCGCCGACACCGGTCGGCTGGTCGGCCCCGGCGTGGCGGTCGAGGTGCACGACGTGCAGCGCGCGGTGCCGGGCCTGTTCGTGCACCGCGCCAAGGTCGTCGAGGGCGAGCTGGGCGTGGACACCACGCTGGAGGCCGCGGTCGACCAGGCCCGCCGCCACGCGATCGAGCGGTCCCACTCCGCGACGCACCTGGTGCACGCGGCGGTGCGCAGCGCCTACGGCAAGCGCGCGGCGCAGGCCGGTTCGCTGAACTCGCCGGGCCGGATGCGGTTCGACTTCACCGCCCCCGCGGCGGTCTCGGCCGGGGTGCTCACCGGCGTCGAGGAGGAGGTCAACGACTACCTCCAGAGCGACGTCGAGGTGCAGACCTACAACACCACGATGGACCGGGCCATGGAGCTCGGCGCGGTCGCGCTGTTCGGCGAGAAGTACGGCGACCAGGTCCGGGTCGTGGACATGGGCGACTACTCCCGCGAGCTGTGCGGTGGCACCCACGTGCCGCGCATCGGCCGCCTCGGCGTGGTCAAGCTGGTCTCGGACTCCTCGGTGGGGTCGGGCGTGCATCGCGTCGAAGCGCTGGTCGGCATGGACGCGATGCGCCACATCAGCAAGGAGCACCTGCTGGTCAGCCAGCTGGCCGAGCAGTTCAAGGTGCCCGCCGAGGAGCTGCCGGAGCGCATCAACGGCGTGGTCTCCCGGCTCAAGGCCGCGGAGAAGGAGATCCAGCAGCTGCGCGTCGCGCAGGTCCTGCAGTCCGCCGGTGAGCTCGCCGGGAAGGGCACCGACGTGCACGGCGTGACCGTGGTCGCCGAGCAGGTGCCGGACGGCGTGGACGCCAGCGCGCTGCGCGCGCTGGCCGGGGAGGTCCGCGGGCGGCTCGGGTCCCGCCCCTCCGTGGTGGCGCTGTTCTCCGCCGAGGCGGAGAAGGTCAGCTTCGTGGTCGGCGTCAGCGACGCGGCCCGCGACCAGGGCCTCGCGGCCGGAAAGCTGGTGCCCAGCTTCGCCCCCGAGGTCGGTGGGCGCGGCGGCGGCAAGCCGGACATGGCGCAGGGCGGCGGCTCGAACCCGGCCGGGATCACCGCCGCGATCGGCGCGCTGCGCAAGGCCGTCGACCAGGTGGTGGCTGGCGGGTGAGCGAGCACCAGCAGGTGGAGCCCGGACCGGGACGTCGGCTCGGTGTCGACGTCGGTGCGGTCCGGGTGGGCGTCGCGCTCAGCGACCCCGCCCCGATGCTGGCCACGCCGCTGATCACCCTGAAGCGGGACGAGGCGGGCGGCAGCGATCTGGCGCAGCTGGCCGAGCTCGTCACCGAGCACGACGTGGTGGAGGTCGTGGTGGGCCTGCCGAAGACGCTGGCCGGCCGCCACGGCACCGCCGCGGAGATCGCGCAGTCATACGGGACCGCGCTCGCGGAGCGCATCGCGCCGGTGCCGGTGCGCTTCGCGGACGAGCGGTTGACCACGGTCACCGCCAGCCGGATGCTTTCGAAGCGCGGCGTCAAGGGGAAGAAGCAGCGCGCCGTGGTGGACCAGGCCGCTGCGGTGGAGATCTTGCAGGCGTTCTTGGACAGTCGGGGGAAGACGCGAGAGGACCTTTCGTGACCGACGATCTCGGACTGTTCGCCGACGAGCCCGATGACCGCAGGCGGCGCGCGCCGGACCCCGAGCGCTTCCGCCGCCGCAAGCGGCGTCGTCTGGTGACCGCGCTGGCCGGGTTGTTCGTCCTGGTGCTGGTGGGCGTCGGCGTGCTCTACGGCGCGAGCCAGATCATGCAGATCGGCGCGTACGACGACTACGACGGCGAGGGCACCGGTGACGTCGTCATCGAGGTCAAGCCCGGGGACACCGTCAGCGCCATCGGCCGCACCCTGGCCCAGCAGGACGTGGTGGCCAGCACGAAGGCGTTCACCAAGGCCGCCGAGGAGAACCGGCAGATCAACAGCATCCAGCCCGGTTACTACCTGATGCGCGGCAAGATGTCCGGCGAGGCGGCGGTGGCGCACATCCTGTCGCCGAAGGCGAAGGTCGGCCGGGTGGACATCCGCGGCGGCATGCGGCTGGAGGACCAGCTGGCCCCCGACGGCGGGCACACGCCGGGCATCCTGACGCGGCTCGCCGAGGCCACCTGCGCCGGGGAGAACCCCGCGTGCACCACCTCCGAGGAGATGCACCACATCGCCGCGACCGCCGACCTGAAGTCGCTCGGCGTGCCGGAGTGGGCGATCGCCGACGCGTCCAAGGCGGAGCCGGAGCGGCGGCTGGAAGGCCTGATCATGCCCGGCATCTACGACGTCAAGCCGGGCGAGTCCGCGGAGAACGTGCTGCGCGACGTGGTCACCCGCTCCGCGGCGGCGCTGGAGGTCGCCGGTCTGCCGCAGCGGGCCGAGGGCACCGGGCGCACGCCGTACGAGCTGCTCACCATCGCCTCGATCGTGCAGAGCGAAGCGATCACCAAGGACTTCGCCCAGGTCGCGCGGGTGATCGAGAACCGGCTCAAGCAACCGGCCATGCGGCTCGGCATGGACTCCACGATCAACTACCCGCTGGACAAGCCGAGCCTGCTGACCGACCCGAAGGACCGGGAGCGGCCGGGGCCGTACAACACGTACATGAACTTCGGGCTGCCGCCGACGCCGATCTCGACGGCCAGCAAGGAGGCGCTGGAGGCCGCGGAGCGCCCGGCCGAGGGCAACTGGCGGTACTTCGTGAAGTGCTACCCGGACGGCACGTCCTGCTTCGCCGACACCTACGAGCAGCACCGCGCCTACATCGACGAAGCGCGGGCCCGCGGTGCCTTCTGATCAGCGGCGGGCGGCGGTGCTCGGTTCCCCGATCGAGCACTCGCTGTCCCCGGTGCTGCACGGCGCCGCTTACGCCGCGCTCGGGCTCAGCGGCTGGAGCTACGAGCGGGTCGAGGCCGACGAGCGGCAGCTGGTCGAGTTCGTCGCCGGGCTCGGCCCGGAGTGGGCCGGGCTGTCGGTGACCATGCCGGGCAAGCGCGCGGCGCTGCAGGTGGCCGACGAGGTCAGCGCCCGGGCCGAGGCGGTCGGCGCGGCGAACACCCTGGTGCACCGGCCCGACGGCAGCTGGGCCGCGGACTGCACCGACGTCGACGGAGTCGTCGGAGCGCTGCGCGTGGCCGGAGGCTTCCGGACCGGGCGGAGCGGGCTGGTGCTGGGAGCGGGCGGCACCGCCGCCGCGACCCTGGCGGCCTTCGCGGAGCTAGGGCTGGGCGAAGCGACGATCGCGGTGCGCGAGCCCGTGCGAGCGCGCGAAGCGGCGGAGACCGCGGAGCGGGTGGGGCTCGCGGTGCGCGTGGAGCGGCTGGACCGCGTCGCGCTCGCGGACGCCGCGGCAGCGGCGGACGTCGTGGTGTCGACGCTGCCCGCGGGGGCGCTCGGAGAGCGCGTGGCGGAGCTGGCGAAGGCCGCTTGCGTGCTCGACGTCGTCTACCACCCGTGGCCGACGCCGCTGGCCGCTGCGGTCACCGCGGCCGGTGGGACCATCGCGACCGGCCTGGACATGCTGCTGCACCAGGCGTTCGGCCAGGTCGAGCAGTTCACCGGCCTCCCCGCGCCGCGCCAGGTCATGCGCGACGCCCTCGCCGCAGCCACCGGCAACGAGCTCCCGCTGCCGCTCTGACCGCGATTTCAATGGAAATCAGATGTCCGATTTCCATTGAAATCGCGTGGGATGTCCACGTGCGTCGACGTGTCGAGGCCCGACGTGCCGATGATCCGCAATTTCCATTGAGCCTTTTTCATCCTGCCCGTGGACCGCAGCTGCGAAGGGCGACCGGCACCGGTCGGCAGGTGTCGCATGCGCCGCAGGCGCATAGCCCACCCTCGCAGCTTGCACCGCTGCGGGTTCTCAGCGTTCGCCTGGCGAGGACGGCCCTGACGCCGTGTATTGGTCATACATCAGTCAGGGCACCCGCAGTCCAGGCTGGCGCTGAGGTTCCGCCACATGCACCGCCACGCAGAACGAGGCTGGAAAAACCTCAATGAAATCGGAGACGTGACTTCCATTGAAGTTGCGGGCACGACGACGGCCCCTCCGCTCGGAAGGCGGAGGGGCCGGTCTCGTTCGGGGCTGTGGTTCAGTTCGCGTTGTCGAGGTCGGTCGCGACCAGCTGGGCGATGTGGTCCAGGGCTGCTTCCGCCCCTTCGCCGTCGGCCGCCAGGACCACCTCGTCACCGAAGGCCGCACCCAGGGTCATCAGACCGAGGATGCTGCCCGCCTCCACGGGCTGGGTGTCGTCCTTGCGGATGGTGATCTTGACCGGCTGCGCCGCGGCGGCCTTCGCCACCAGCGCCGCGGGCCGCGCGTGCAGGCCGACCTTGCTGGCCACGGTGACCCGTCGCTCGAACATTGAGCACTCCGTTCGTCGGGGGAATCGGGAAAGCGGTTGCCGGGATCAGTTCTTGTCGGGGTTCGGCACGGCCTTCCCACCGGCATTATCCGCGCTGGTCTCGGCCGCGTCGTTGTCGTCCTCCTCACGACCCGGCGTGCGCAGGTTCCACTTCGTGATCACGAACCGGAACACGAAGTAGTAGATGACCGCGTAGACGAGACCGATCGGGATCAGCCACAGCGAGTTCTGCGAGATCCCGAAGTTCAGCAGGTAGTCGATGGCGCCCGCTGAGAAGCCGAACCCGGAGTGGATGTCCAGGGCGTTGACCAGCGCCATCGAGGTGCCGGTGAGCACCGCGTGGATCAGCAGCAGCGGCCAGGCCACGAAGATGAAGGAGAACTCCAGCGGCTCGGTGATGCCGGTGAGGAACGAGGTCAGCGCCACCGAGATCATCACGCCGCCGACGACCTTGCGCTGCGACGGCTTGGCGCACTGCCAGATGGCCAGCGCGGCGGCGGGCAGGGCGAACATGAAGATCGGGAAGAAGCCGGTCATGAAGGTGCCCGCGGTGGGGTCACCGGCGAAGAACCGGGAGATGTCGCCCTTCTCGCCGTGGTAGTCGCCGAAGAGGAACCAGACCACGTTGTTCGGGATGTGGTGCAGGCCGAACGGCAGCAGCAGGCGGTTGACCACGCCGTAGATGCCGCCGCCGATGACCGCGTTCTGGGTGACCGCGTTGCTGAAGGCGGTCAGCCCGGCGTCGAAGATCGGGTAGATGACGCCCAGGACCACGCCGACGAACAGCATGACGACCGCGGTGATGATCGGCACGAACCGCCGACCGCCGAAGAAGCCCAGGTAGGCGGGCAGCTTGATGCGGTGGTACTTCTGCCACAACCAGGCCGCGACCAGACCGGCGATGATGCCGCCGAGCACGCCGTACGGGCCCTTGTTGAACACCTTGTCCGCCTCGGTGCCGGTGATCTTCCACAGCACCCCGGACAGCACCAGGTAACCGACGGCCCCGGACAGCGCGGTGGACCCGTCGGCCTTCTTCGCGAAGCCGATCGCGACACCGATCGCGAACAGCAGCGGCAGGTAGTTGAACAGCGAGTCACCGGCGGCGCCGATGACTTCGGCCACGGGCTGCATCCAGGGCAGCACCGCGCCCAGGCCCTCCTCGCCGAGCAGGTCGGGCTGGCCGAGGCGCGACAGCAGGGCCGCCGCGGGGAGGACGGCGATCGGCAGCATCAGGCTCCGACCCAGCCGTTGCAGCAGGGCGAATCCCTTCTTGTTGCCGCTCGCCGCCGTGGCGCTGGCACTCATCGGTTACCTCCTGTGTCGTGGACACCGAGTCTTCGGGGATCCGGCTCAGGTGGGCCGGATGGTCGGGCGGTGGTGGCCGGTACCGCTCGGGTCGCGGTCCAGCTGCATGGTGACCTGGTACAGATCGCCGCGGTACCAGGACGTCATGTCCTCGATCGGCCGTCCCTGCGCGGTGGCGATCCGGCGGAACACCAGGACCGGGCTGCCGGGGCGCACCCCGAGCAGCCGGGCGGTGTCGGTGTCGGCGCCCTCGGCGAGCACGGTCTGGGTGCCGCTCTCCAGCTGCACCTCGTAGTGGCGGGCCAGCAGGGTGTACATCGAGTCGGTCAGGTCCCGGTCGAGCAGGCCGGGCAGCAGCCCGGCGTGGTACCAGCCGCGCTCCACCGCCATCGGCGCTCCGTCGGCCTTGCGCAGCCGGTAGAGCCAGTAGGCGGGCTGGCCGGGGGCGAGGCCGAGCGCGTCGGCGGTGTCGGGCGGCGGGACCGCCTCGGCGGCCTCCAGCAGCACGGTCTCCGGGCGCATGCCGCGGCGGAGCATGTCCTCGGTGAACGACGCGAGGTGCAGCTGGGAGTCCACGCGGGGCCGGGTGGTGAAGGTGCCCTTGCCGCGCACCCGCACCAGCAGACCTTCGGCGACCAGCTGGCCGACGGCTTCCCGCACGGTCAGCCGGGAGACGCCGTAGCGGACTGCGAGGTCGCGTTCGGAGGGGACCGGTGAACCGGGCAGCAGCTCCTCGCTCGCCAGCTGGCGCAAGATCTCCCGCAGCTGCGCGTGCTTGGGCATCGGACCGTCGCTCAGCGCGCTTTCAGCGCGTCGACTGTCGTCTGCGGTTCCCCGCGCGGCCACGTTGCCTCCACCGGTCTGTGCGTCTTCGCCTCGCCGGTGCCTTGTGGGCACCGGCCACCGGGTTGAACATTGGCGGATCACCGCCGCGTTCGCCCGGTGCTGTTGACCGGCGGCACCCAGTTGGTACTGTCCGGTCTAAACCAGTCGGTTGCGAACAATGCGCCGTCATGCGATCGGGTGTCAAGACGGCTTCGATTTCGTTGCCGCATCGACACCGAGTGGCGCAAGATCGTCGCGACGCGGTCGCTCCGCGTCGTTGGTACGGGAGGAAGGGAGCACGCGGTGGCTCAGGACAAGGCCGCGGCGATCCTGGCCGCGCTCGGCGGCGGGGACAACGTTGTGGAGATCGAGCCGTGCATCACGCGGCTTCGCTGCGAGGTCGAGGACGGTTCGAAGATCGACGAGGCGGCGCTGAAGGCGGCCGGGGCGCACGGCGTGATGCTGCAGGGCACCGTCGTTCAGGTCGTGGTGGGGCCGGAGGCGGACACGCTGGCCGAGGACATCGAGGACCTGCGGTGAGCATCGAGGTCGGCAGCCCGGTGGCGGGCCTGGCCACCGGGCTCGCGGAGGTGCCCGACCCGGTGTTCTCGCAGGCCATGGTGGGTCCGGGCGTGGCGGTGAAGCCCTCCGGCGGGCGGGCCGACGCGGTCGCGCCGATCGCCGGGACGGTGGCGACGCTGCACCCGCACGCGTTCGTGATCGCCGCTCCCGGCGGCACCGCGGTGCTGGTGCACCTGGGCATCGACACGGTCAAGCTCAAGGGCGAGGGCTTCGAGCTGCACGTGGCCAAGGGCGACGAGGTGGAGGCGGGCCAGCGCATCGTCAGCTGGGACCCGACCGAGGTGGAGTCGCACGGCTACTCCTCGATCTGCCCGGTGATCGCCCTGGAGGTGGCGCCAGAGGCGCTGGCCGACCTCCGCGAGGACGGCCAGGTGGTCGCCGGGGACGCCCTCTTCTCCGTCACCGCCTGACATCTCCCGGAGGGCACCGCCGACCGAACCCGGTCAGCGGTGCCCTCCGTCGTCAGCGCGGGTCCCGACATGCGGGGGCTCGGGGTCGGGTTGCCGGAGTCCGGTGGGTTCTGGGGTGATCGTGGCCGCATGGTTGCGGTGATCGGGGTCTTCGGGGGCGTCGTCGGGTTCGGCGCCGGGTGGCTCGGGCGGTTGGTGCTGGGGCGCGTTCGGCGGGGTGTCGTGGCGCCTCGGTTGTGGTGCGAGGTGGGCGTCGGGGTGGCTTGGGCCGCGGTGGCGGTGCGGGTCGCCGGTGGGATGCCCTGGTGGTGGGTGGGAGTGCCGCTGGTGCTCGGGTGGGGCGGGGTGCTGCTCGCGGTGTGCGACATCCGCGCCTACCGCTTGCCCGACGTGTTCACGTTGCCCGCCTATCCGGTGGCGTTGGTGCTGGTGAGCGTTGCGGGGCTGCACCGGCCCGGGGTGTGGGCCGGTGCGCTCGGGGGCGGGGTGCTGCTCGGCGGGGCGTACCTGCTGGTTCGGGTCGTCTCTCCCGGGGCGATGGGGCCGGGTGATGTGAAGCTGGCGGGGAGCTTGGGGTTGGTGGTGGGCGCGGTGTCGGTGGGGGCGGTGCTGGTCGTGCTCGCCGCGGCGGCGCTCCTCACGCTGGGCGCGGCCTCCTGGCTGGGGCGCGGCGCGATTCCGCACGGGCCGACCGTGCTCCTCCCCGCGTGGCTGGTCACCGCCTTCGCGCCGTGGTCGTGATCCAGGACCCCCGGCCGGGTTCATCGGCGACCTGACGTGGCAGGATCTATAGGTGTGCTGCGCTGGATGACCGCTGGAGAATCGCACGGCCCCGCCCTGGTGGCGGTGCTGGAAGGCATGGTGGCCGGAGTCGAGGTGACCTCGACCGACATCGCGACCCAGTTGGAGCGCCGCAAGCTCGGCTTCGGTCGCAGCCCGCGGATGAACTTCGAGGCCGACGAGCTGGAGATCATCGGCGGCGTCCGGCACGGGCGCACCCAGGGCGGCCCGATCGCGGTCCGCATCGGCAACACCGAGTGGCCCAAGTGGGAGCAGGTGATGGCCGCCGACCCGGTCGACGAGGACGTGCTGTCCTCGCTGGCCCGCAACGCGCCCCTGACCCGCCCGCGCCCCGGCCACGCCGACCTCGCCGGGATGCAGAAGTACGGCTTCGACGAGGCCCGCCCGGTGCTGGAGCGGGCGAGCGCCCGCGAGACCGCGGCCCGCGTCGCCGTCGGCACGGTGGCCCGGCAGTTCCTGCGGCAGCTGCTCGGCGTGGAGATCGTCAGCCACGTGGTCAGCCTGGGCGGGGTGGACGCCGAGCACGACGTGCTGCCCGGTCCGGACGACCTGGCGGCCATCGACGAGAACCCGGTGCGCGCCTTCGGCGACGCCGCGACCGAGCGGATGATGGCCGAGGTCGAGGCGGCCAAGAAGGACGGCGACACGCTGGGCGGCGTGGTCGAGGTGATCGCCTACGGGCTGCCGCCGGGGATCGGCTCGCACGTGCACTGGGACCGCAAGCTCGACGCGCGGCTGGCCGGTGCGCTGATGAGCATCCAGGCGGTCAAGGGCGTGGAGATCGGCGAGGGCTTCGCCAACGCGCACCGCCGCGGCAGCGCCGCGCACGACGAGATCTTCCCCGACGAGGGCGCGAAGTGGGTCCGCCGCAGCAGCAACCGGGCCGGGGGCCTGGAGGGCGGCATCACCAACGGCGAGCCGCTGATCGTGCGCGCCGCCAAGAAGCCGATCTCCAGCCTGCCGCGCGCGCTGGCCACAGTGGACGTGGTGACCGGCGAACCGGCGCAGGCGATGCACCAGCGCTCGGACATCACCGCGGTGCCGCGCGCGGCGGTGGTCGCCGAGACGATGGTCGCGCTGGTGCTGGCCGAGGCCGCGCTGGAGAAGTTCGGCGGCGACTCGCTGCCGGAGACCCGGCGCAACGTCGAGGGCTACCTGGCTGGCCTGCGGGAACGGGCAGAGAAGCGGCAGGTGCGCTGATGGCGCCGCGGGCAGTGGTGATCGGCCCGCCGGGCGCGGGCAAGACGACGATCGGCCGACTGCTGGCGCAGCGGCTCGACGTCGCCTTCCGCGACACCGACGACGACGTGGTGCGCACCAGCGGCCGGGCCATCGCAGACATCTTCACCACCGACGGCGAACCGGCGTTCCGCGCGATGGAGGAAGCGGCCGTCGAGACCGCGCTGCGGGAGCACGACGGCGTGCTGGCGCTGGGCGGCGGCGCGGTGCTGTCCGAGCGGACCCGCGAACGCCTGGCCGGGCACCCGGTGGTGTTCCTGTCGGTCGGGCTCGCCGAGGGCGCCAAGCGCGTCGGGCTGTCCACCGCGCGTCCGCTGCTGGCCGGGGTGAACCCGCGCGCCACCTTCAAAGCGCTGCTCGACGCGCGGATGCCGATCTACCGCTCGGTGGCCGCGGTCGAGATCGACACCGACCACGTCGAGCCGGACGAGGTCGTGGCGCAGGTCGTGGCCGCGCTGTCCGCGCGCAGCGCCGCGTCCAGCTGACGCGCTTGCGCAGCTGAGCAGAATGAGTCGAAAGCCGTCTTCACCGAAGGGACGATGATGACCGAGCCGGTGCGGATCGGGGTTGCCAGCCAGCAGCCCTACGACGTGGTGGTCGGCCGGGGGTTGCTCGGCGAGCTCGTCGACTACCTGCGCGACGCATCGGTGGTGGCGCTGGTGCACCAGCCCACCATCACCGCGACCGTCGAGGCGGTGCGCGAGGAGCTGACCGAGGCCGGGGTGGACGCCCACCGGGTGGAGATCCCCGACGCCGAGGACGGCAAGAGCCTGCAGGTCGCCGGGTTCTGCTGGGGGGTGCTCGGCAAGATCGGCATGGACCGCAGCGGTGTCGTGGTGTCCTTCGGCGGCGGCGCGGTCACCGACGTCGCCGGGTTCGTGGCCGGTACCTGGATGCGCGGGGTGCGCGTGGTGCACGTGCCGACCACGCTGCTGGGCATGGTGGACGCCGCGGTCGGCGGCAAGACCGGCATCAACACCGACGCGGGCAAGAACCTCGTCGGGCTGTTCCACGAGCCGAGCCTGGTGCTGGCCGACCTGGCGACGCTGGAGGGCCTGCCGCGCAACGAGCTGATCGCGGGCATGGCCGAGGTCGTCAAGGCCGGGTTCATCGCGGACCCGGAGATCCTGCGGCTGATCGAGGCCGACCCGGAGGCGGCCACCGACCCGTCCGGCGAGGTGCTGGGCGAGCTGGTGCACCGGTCGATCCAGGTCAAGGCCGACGTGGTGGCCGCGGACCTGAAGGAGTCGCACCTGCGGGAGGTGCTCAACTACGGGCACACCCTGGCGCACGCCATCGAGCGGCGGGAGCGCTACCGGTGGCGGCACGGCGCCGCGGTCAGCGTGGGCCTGGTCTTCGCCGCTGAGCTGGCGCGGCTGGCCGGGCGGCTGGACGACGAGACCGCCGACCGGCACCGCCGGGTGCTGGACCTGCTGGGCCTGCCCACCAGCTACGACCCGGACGCCCTCGGCCAGCTGCTGGAGGCGATGCGGGTCGACAAGAAGAACCGATCCGGGGTGCTGCGGTTCGTGGTGCTGGACGGGTTGGCCAAGCCCGGTCGGCTGGAGGGCCCGGACCCGTCGCTGATCGCCGCCGCCTACTCGGCGGTGACCCGAGGCGAGGCCAAGTCCACGGGAGTGCTGCTGTGAAGGTGCTGGTGCTCAACGGCCCGAACCTCGGTCGGCTGGGCAAGCGGGAGCCCTCGGTCTACGGCAGCACCACCTACGCCGACTTGGTCGCGATGTGCGAGGCCGCGGGTGCGGAGCTGGGCGTCGAGGTCGAGGTGCGCCAGACCGACCACGAGGGCGAGATGGTCCAGTGGCTGCACGAGGCCGCCGACCAGAAGTGGCCGGTGGTGCTCAACGCCGGGGCCTGGACGCACTACTCGATCGCGGTTCGCGACGCGGCGGCGCAGCTCGAGGCGGAGCTGATCGAGCTGCACATCTCCAACGTGCACAAGCGCGAGGAGTTCCGGCACACCAGCTACCTGTCGGACATCTCCACCGCGGTGGTGGCCGGTCTCGGCGTCGCGGGCTACCCGCTGGCGATCCGCTGGCTGGCCGAGCGCGCGAGCGCGTAGGCGCTGGTGCGGGGGGGTGTTGCGCGGGGCGGCCGGGCTGCTCTGCGCGGTGCTGGTGGCCGGTTGCACGCAGGTGTCGGGAACGCCCGGCGCGCAATCGGGCGTCGAGTCGCGGGCCCAGCCGGGGCGATTACCCGTCGACCTGCAGGTCGGCCCCGAGCGCAGCAGCGGCGGCGTCGTGCTCTCGGGCGGCATGCCCGCGCCGTACAACTACGGGCCGACGGTGCTGCAGGACGGCGGGCAGTACCAGGTGTGGTGGTGCAGCCAGCTGCCAGGGATCGGCCCGCCCGGCGACGACGTCCTGCACGCCGCTTCGGGAAGTCTCGACGGGCCGTTCACCGCCTCCGGCGGAGCGCCCGCGGTCCCGGTCTTCTCCGGGCAGCCGGGCGGTTTCGACGGCATGCACACCTGCGACCCGTCGGTGTTGAGAGTGGACGGTCGCCACTACCTGTACTACACCGGCGCGGCGGGCGACGACCACGCGCACGGCAACTCCATCGGGGTGGCCAGCAGCGCCGACGGCCGGTCCTGGCGGCGCGAGGCCGGGGGAGCGCCGATCGTCACCCCGTCCGGCGAGGTGCACCGGGAGAACACCTACGGCGCGGGTCAGCCGTCGGCGCTGTACCTGGACGGCTGGTTCTACCTGATGTTCACCGACACCACGGCCGCCGGGGCGGGCTGGAACGGCGCCGGGCAGTTCGTGCTCCGGGCCCGCGACCCGGAGTTCCGCGACCAGGTCCAGGCGCTGACCGCGGAGGGGTTCCGCCCGGCCGGTGGGGCCCGAGCCCGCTCGGTGGTGGACGCCTTCAGCGCGGACTGGATGTGGGTACCGGCGCTGGACGCGTTCGCGATCGCCCACCAGACGGCGGACGGCACGTCGGTCACCTTCTGGAACCGCGACTTCACCGAGCACCCCTACTCCCCGGTGCTGATCCCCGGCCCCTGGCAGGAAGGACCGGGCCTGGCCCGCCGCCCCGACGGAACGGCCCCGGTGTCCACATCGGACCCCTGCGGCACGGTCCCGCTGGACGTCCTGCGAGCGACGGCGTTGTTGCCCGCACCGACCGACATCCGCCACTTCGGCGTCGACGTCACCGGCGTCGACGGCTGCGCCTCGCCGAAGCAGGCGGCAGCGGTCCTGAACGGCTTCGCGGTCCCGTCCCCGGAACGCACCGTGGACGTGGTGCACGACGGCGCGCGGGTCCGCATCGAACGCCGGTCGGTGGCGGAACTCCTGGTCACCCGAGTCCTGGACCGCCGAGTGCCCGCGGTGGCCGAACTGCCGGTGGTGGGAACGATCGAAACCGGGGCGAAGGCGCTGCGAGCCCCGAGCGGCGAGGTCGGCCTGGTGGACGTCGAGGGGCGACTGTGGACGGTCCCGCCGGAGGTGGCGGAGGCGAATGGATCGGCGGTCGTGGACGTGCCGGAGGCGGAGTGGGCGGCCTACCTGCGCGGTGGCGACCTGCGGCGGTGATCGTACTCGTGAGTGATAATGGTCGCTCTTGCGGCTTTTGCCGCTCACGAGGACAAAAGCACTGGTGGTGACCCGGGTATCGCTGCTGGGGGATCGGTGGTGGTACTCCGCGGGCTTGGCGAGGAGAGGTGCCGTTGGGCGGTGGGCTGGGTTTGGGTTCGAAGCGTCTCCGCAGGGAACTGAGGCTCCTAAGGTCAAGCCCCGCTCACTGCCCAACCGCATCCTTCGACACACCGGGGTGACCGGTTCCTACCGCCAAAGCACAAGCCCCACCACCGTCCGACCTAAGGACCGGCCTCAAGCCTCCTCCACGCCACGTTCGATCAGGTCCGCGACTTGGAGATCGGTGAGGAACATGTGCGCCGGTGCGTGGGTGATCGCCAGCTCCGGGCGCACTTCGGCCAGAACCGCTTGCGGCGTCACCCCGCACGCCCAGAACACCGGGACTTCGCCGTCCTGCAGGGGAAGCGCATCACCCCAGTCCGGGCGGGCCAGGTCGGTGATCCCGATCGCCTCCGGATCGCCGACGTGGACCGGAGCGCCGTGCGCGAACGGAAGCTCCCCGGTCACCTCGACGGCACGCGCAACTTCGGTCTCCCGGACCGCCCGCATCGACACCACGAGCGGCCCGCGGAACCGGCCGATCTCCTGGCAGCGCAGGGAAGTCCGGAAGATGGGCACGCCCTGGCCGAGGTCCAGGTGGCGCAACCGGACCCCGGCGGCGAGCAACCGCTCCTCGGCGCTGAAGCTGCACCCGAGCAGGAACGCCACCAGGTCGTCCCGCCATACCTCCCAAACATCGTCCACTTCGGACACCTCGCCGCTCCGGTGCACGTGGTACTTCGGCAGATCCGTGCGGAGGTCGGCGCCGGGGGCGATGCGGAGCCGGTCCGGGGCGTCGGCCACCTCCAGCAGCGGCAGCGGTTTCGGGTTCGCCCGGCAGAACTCGGCGAACTCGGTCGCCGAGTCGCGGGGCAGCACTACCAGGTTGGCCTGGACGTGCCCGGCGCACAGGCCGGTGGTGATCCGCGGCCAGCCGCCGCTGCGGATGACCTGCCGGGCGGTGGCGGGTGAGGTGTTCGCCGTGATCGCGTTCATCCGGTCTCCTCCGGTCAGGTGAGGTCGGCGTCGCGGGTCTCCGGGCCGCGCAGCGCGCCGATCGCGGCGAGGGCGCCGCCGAGGACGATCAGCGCGATCGGGGTGTACTCGTAGGGCATGAAGTTCGCCAGGCCGATCATGTAGAAGGCGTAGAAGCCGGGGACGATCACCGCGAGGCTGTAGCCGATGCCGTAGCCCGAGGCGCGCACCCCGGTGGCGAAGCGCTCGATGATGTAGGTGGACACGATGCCCCACGGCGACACCGTGAGCACCAGCGCGAGCGTCGCCCAGACCATCGTCGGCAGCACGCTGCTGCCGTCGGCGGCCGCCGCGGTCGCCGACCGGACCATCGTGGCGAACACGACCGGCACCAGCAGGACCGTCCAGACCCCGGACAGCACCAGCATCCGCCGCCTGCCGAAGCGCTGGCCGAGCTGTGCCATCACCAGGTACCCGGCGGCGACGAACACGTTGGCCACCAGCAGGCCGGTGTTCACCGCCGAGCTCGGCAGGCCGATGACCGCGGACAGCAGCGCCGGGGTGGCCGACAGGGTGGCCTGCACGGTGAACCACATCCCGGTCATCATCAGCAGAACCTGCAGCAGCTTCCGCCGGTGCTCGCCGGTGAGCAGCTCCTTCAGCGGCGACTTCCTCACCGCCGAGGTGCGCTGCTCCTGCTTGAACGCGTCGGACTCCTCGACCTTGCGGAAGTAGAGCAGGAACCACACCGACAGCGCGGCGCCGACGAAGAACGGGATGCGCCAGCCCCACTGCACGTAGGGGGAGTCGAGTCCCCCGGTCGGCGCGAACTGGAAGGTCAGCGCGACCACGAGGGAGATCGCGATGTAGCCCAGCGGGTAGGCCGCCGCGATGAGCCCGCCGACCAGGCCGCGCAGGCGCTTGGGGCTGGCCTCCATCGCCAGCGGGTTCGCGCTGGAGTACTCGCCGCCCATGAACACCCCGCCGACGAACCGCAGCAGCAGGACCAGCGCGATCGACAGCCAGCCGATCGTCGCGTACCCGGGCAGCAGGCCCATGAGCAGCGTGCACGTCCCGGCCCCGGCCACCGCGACGAGCGTGGCCCGGCGCCGCCCGGTGATGTCGGCGATGCGGCCGAAGACGATGGCACCCAGCGGGCGGCCGATCAGGGTGAGCGCGAGCGTGATGTAGGAGAGCGTGGCGGCGACGGCGGGCGCGGTGTCCGGCGGCTGGAAGTAGGCGATCGCGGGGGTGAGCGCGACGACCGGCAGGTAGATGTCGAAGTAGTCGACGAAGAAGCCGAAGCAGGCGCCCTTCACCGCGCGCTTCGCCGGTGGGGTCAGCCGCTGCTTGCCGGGATCGAGGGAGGTGGTGGCCATGAGGACTGCTCCTTGGCTCGGGGAGCGAGGTGCGCAGCTCGTTCTGGTGCTCCGGGCGGCTCGGAGCCGCTGCGGGAGCGTGCGCCGACTCTAGGAGTTCGTCTGACGATTCACAACACCCGAGACGCGGTCCGGTCGGGATTCGTCGGTCGACGTGTCTCCGCCGCGACACACCGGCGCGTGTCGGCCACCTGTCCGATTTCAATGGAAATCGGACCTCTGATTTCCATTGAAATCGCATCCTGTCCGTGGACCGCAGCTGCGAAGGGCGACCGGCACCGGTCGGCAGGTGTCGCACGCGCCGCAGGCGCATAACCCACCCTCGCAACCGGCACAGCCGCGGGTTCACGGTGCCCACCCCTCCGGGGTTCCTTCCGGCGAGGACGGCCCTGACGCCGTGTATCGGGTCATACATAAGTCAGGGCACCCGGAGTCCAGGCGGGCGCTGAGGTTCCGCTACCGGCACCGCCACTCAGAACGAGGTTGGAAAAACCTCAATGAAATCGCGGAGTTGGCGGGCGATCAGTCCACGAAGTGGTCCTGCAGGGCCCTCTCGGCGTCCACGAGGTAGGCGTCCAGCAGGTCCGCCGCGGCCTCGATGTCACCCGAGCCCAGCGCTTCGGCGATCTCGGCGTTGCGCTTCAGGAAGGCCGCGTGGAAGACCTGGGTGTCGCGCATGTGCGCGTAGGCGAGCCGGAACTCGGCGAGCACCTCGCTGACCAGCGCGTCCAGCCGCGGGCTCCCGGCCAGCGCGACGAGCGCCTCGTGGAACCGGATGCTGGCCGCCGCCACGGCGTCCCAGCGGCCCTGCTCGGCGGCCTCCCGGCCGTCCTTGATCGCGGCCCAGACCCGCCGCAGCCCGGCCGGGTGCAGGCTGCGGATGTGCCGCAGCGCAGCGCATTCGACGACGCGGCGGACCTCGTAGAGGTCGGCGACGTCCTGCCGGGTGAGCTGCCGGACGAACACGCCGCGGCTGAGCTCGTGGACCAGCAGGCGCTCCCGGATGAGCAGCCGGAACGCCTCCCGCAGGGTGCTCCGGGAGACCCCGTGCGCCTGCTTGACCCGCTCCTCGGACAGCCGCATGCCGGGCACCAGCTCGCCCGCGGCGATCTGGGTGCGCAGCGCGTCGGCCACCCGGCTGGCGGCGCCGCTGGAGTCGGTCACTCGGGGGTCCTCTCTGCCGTCCCAGGCCTCGATCTTACCCGGGAGTCCGGTCTTCGGCGGCCGATCGTCGGACGATCCGTTGCCAGATCGTCTGACGATTCCGTACGCTCCCGATGTCCCGGGCGCTGCAGTCGAACCGGAGGATTCCCATGACAGACCCACGTCCGCTGCGGGTCGGGGTGGACATCGGCGGCACCTTCACCGACATGGCCATCGTCGACGACGACGGGATCGTCGCCGTCGGCAAGACGCTCACCACGCACCGCGAACCGGCTGCCGCGGTGGAGGAGGTGCTGCGGCAGACCCTCGCGGAGCACCGGCTGGACCCCGCGGCCATCACCACCGTCGTGCACGGCACCACGCTGGTGACCAACGCCCTGATCGAGCGCCGGGGCGCGCGCACCGCGCTGCTGACCACCGAGGGCTTCCGCGACGTGGTCGAGATGGGCCGCGAGCACCGCTACGAGCTCTACGACCTCGGCCTCGAACTGCCCCGCCCGCTGGTGCCCCGGCACCTGCGGTTCGGGGTGCCGGAGCGGATGCGGGCCGACGGCGCGGTGCTGACCCCGCTGGACGTCGCCGCGGTGCGGCGGCTGGGCGTCGAGCTCGCCGCGGCCGGGGTGGAGGCGGTGGCCGTGTGCTTCCTGCACAGCCACACCAACGGCGCGCACGAGCGGCAGGCCCGGGACGTGCTCGCCGAGGTCGCCCCGCAGCTGCGGGTGGCGCTGTCCTGCGAGGTGAACCCGGAGATCCGCGAGTACGAGCGGAGCTCGACCACGCTGGCCAACGTCTACGTCCAGCAGCTGGTGGAGACCTACCTCGCCGACCTGCGGGAGCGGCTGCGCCGCTGCGGGGTGGGCACCGATCCGCTGATCATGCTGTCCAACGGGGGCGTCGCCGCGCTGGAGACGGCCCGGCGCTTCCCGATCCGGATGCTGGAGTCCGGGCCCGCGGGCGGGGCGCTGGGCGCGGTCGCCTTCGGCCGCACCGCCGGGCGCCCCGACCAGCTGGCCTTCGACATGGGCGGGACCACCGCCAAGCTCTGCGTGGTCGAGCGCGACCGGCCGCTGATCACCCACACCTTCGAGGTGGACCGGGTGTACCGGCTGCGCGCCGGGTCGGGCCTGCCGGTGCGCGCGCCGGTCATCGACATGATCGAGATCGGCACCGGCGGCGGGTCCGTCGCCCGGGTGGACCCGCTCGGGCTGATCACCGTCGGACCGGACTCGGCGGGGTCGGAGCCCGGTCCGGTCTGCTACGGCCGCGGCGGGACGCGGTGCACCGTGACCGACGCCGACGTCGTGCTCGGCTACCTCGACCCGGCCCGGTTCCTCGGCGGTGAGATGCACTTGGACGCCGCCGCGTCGGAGGCCGCGCTCAAGGAGCAGATCGCCGATCCGCTGGGCGTTTCCGTGGCGGAAGCGGCGTGGGGCGTGCACACGACGGCCAACGAGAACATGGCCAACGCGGCTCGCGTGCACGCCATCGAGCGGGGCCAGGACCCGGCGCGGCTGCCGGTCTTCGTCTCCGGTGGGAACGGGCCGCTGCACGGTCCGGGCGTGGCGCGGGCGCTGGGTGCGCCCGCGGTGGTCGCGCCCCCGGCGGCGGGGGTGCTCAGCGCACTCGGGTTCCTGTCCGCGCCGATGTCGATCGACATCGTCCGCTCGCGGCACGCGCTGCTGGGCGATCTCGACCTGGACGCGGCCGCCGCGCTGTTCGCCGAGATGGCGCGCGAGGGCACCGAAGTCCTGGTCGGCTCCGGGGTGTCCGAAGTGGACGTCCGGTGCGAGCGGGCGCTGGAGATGCGGTTCGTCGGGCAGGGCAGCGAGATCGAGGTGCCCGTCCCGCCGCCGGACGTGCCGGACTGGCGCGCGGCGGTGCTGGCCGCCTTCCGCGACCAGTACGCGCAGCGCTTCGGCACCGTCGCACCGACCGGCGTCGAGCCCGAGCTGCTCACCTGGCGGGTCACCGCCAGCGGTCCGCGCCCGCGCGCCCGGCTCGGATTCGACTCCACTTCGGACGGTTCGGGTGCGCTGCTCGGCCACCGCGACGCCTACTTCGCCCCGGGCGGATACGTGCCGACGGCGGTCTACGACCGCTACCGGCTGCGCCCCGGGACCGTGCTCGAAGGGCCAGCGCTGGTGGAGGAGCGGGAAGCGACCCTGCTCGTGCCGCCCGGCGCCCGGTGCGCGGTCGAAGCCGACAGCAGCATCGTCGTCGAGCTCAACCCCGGAGGTGCCCGATGAGCCAACGCGTCGACCCGGTGGTCGTCGGACTGGTCGCCAACCGGCTGCACTCGCTGCTCGACGAGCAGCAGGCCGCGCTGGTCAACACCGCGTTCAGCCCGGTGGTGCGGGAATCGCTGGACCTGGCCTGCGCGGTGTTCGACTCCGCGGGCGAGATGGTCGGGCAGTCCAGCGGCGGCACCCCCGGCCACATCAACGCGATGGCGACCGGGATGCGGCACATCGTCGCCGAGCACCCGCCGGAGTCCCTCGCCGACGGCGACGTGCTGATCACCAACGACCCGTGGATGACCTCCGGGCAGATCAACGACATCACGGTGGCCACCCCGGCGTTCCGCGACGGGCGGCTGATCGCGTGGTTCGCCAGCTGCTGCCACTCGCCCGACATCGGCGGGCGCATCCTGTCCGCCGCGGCGGCGGAGGTATTCGAGGAGGGGCTGCGGCTGCCGATCCTCAAGCTGCGCACCGCCGACGGTCCCGACCGCACGCTGGAACGGCTGATCCGGGCCAACGTGCGCACCCCGGACGAGACGATGGGCGACATCTACGCGCAGGTGGCCGCGAACCAGGTGGGCATCCGCAGCCTCGACCGGATGCTCGACGAGTTCGGGCTGGACGGCGTGGACCAGGTCGCCGCCGAGATCATGCGCCGCTCGGAGCAGGCGCTGCGCACCGCGCTGCGGGCCATCCCGGACGGCCGGTACTCGGCGAGCGCGGACTCCGACGGCTTCGACGGGGAGGCGATCCACCTCGCGGTGACCGCCGAGGTCTCCGGCGACACCGTCCACATCGACTACTCGGGCTCGTCGCCGCAGTCCCCGCACGGCATCAACGTGGTGCTCAACTACACGCGCGCCTACACCTCGTTCGCGATCAAGGCCGCGCTGGCCCCGGAGGTGCCGCACAACGCCGGGTCGTTCCGCCCGGTGGAGGTGACCGCGCCGCGCGGTTCGGTGCTCAACTGCGTCGACCCGGCACCGGTGGCGTCCCGGCACCTGATCGGGCACTTCCTGCCCAGCCTGCTGTTCGAGGCGCTGCGACCGGCGGTTCCCGGCGGGCTGCCCGCGATGAGCGCGGACGCGCTGTGGATGACGGTGTGGCGGGGCGGCGGGATCGACGAGCCGCGACCGTTCACGCTCACCGTCTTCGGCGCCGGTGGCACCGGGGCGCGGCCGGACAAGGACGGGCTGAGCACCACCGGCTTCCCGACCGGCGTCCGCGCCGCGCCCACCGAGGTGCTGGAGACCCTGACGCCGCTGGTGCAGCGGTGCCGCGAGCTGCGGCCGGATTCCGGTGGTGCGGGGCGGTTCCGCGGCGGGCTGGGGCAGGTGGTGGAGGTCACCCGGCACGGCGGGCACGAGTGGACCGTCAACGCCAACATCGACCGGGTGGACTTCCCCGCGCCGGGGGCGGAATCCGGTTCGGCCGGGGCGCCCGGCGAGTTCGCCGACGTCCGCACCGGCGCGGACCTGCCGCGCAAGCAGCTGGTCCGGCTCGCCCCGGATGCCGTGGTGCGGCTGCGCTTCCCGGGCGGCGGGGGCTACGGCGATCCCCGCGCGCGGCCGGTCGAGAAGGTGCTCGACGACGTGGTCAACGGCTACATCAGCATCGCCGCGGCCCGGGACGAGTACGGCGTCGACGTCGAGTACACAGGTGACCCCGACGCGCTCGTGCGGCCACCGGAGTCCTACCGCGTGCGGTCGGCCTCGCCGCGCCGATCCGGTGGTTGACCGGATTTCAGCGCAACCTTTCCGCGCACCGGGCGTCTACTGATCGGAAGACGGTGCAAGGAGAGGTGGGAACGATGATGAGGGCGAAGTTCCTCGCGGTCACGGCGGCGGCGCTGGCGGTCGGGTTGACCGCGTGCAGCCCCGGCGGGTCGGGCGAGCAGAGCACGGTGAACAACGCCCTGCCGCCGACCGTCCAGGAGGATTCCGGTACCAGCGCGGTGGATTCGCCGGTGGGGGAGGCCCAGGGGACGACCGGCGAGGGGTCGACCACGAGCGCTGCCCTGCAGCAGAACGGGCGCACCGGCGATCCGTTGTGCAAGGCCGCCGATCTCAAGCTGTCCTTCGGCGAGAGCGACGGGGCCGCCGGGAGCACCTACCAGCCGCTGATCTTCACCAACTCCAGCGACCGCTCGTGCGTGCTCCAGGGCTTCCCCGGGGTGTCCTACGTCGGCGGGGAGGACGGCCACCAGATCGGCGAGGCCGCGTTCCGCGAGGGCAAGAAGGGCGAGGAGATCAACCTGGAGCCGGGCGGCAAGGCCTCGGCGATGATCAAGTACACCACCGTGGAGAACTACGACTCCGGCGAGTGCCGGATGGAGCCCGCCAAGGGCCTGCGGATCTACCCGCCGCAGGAGACCGCCTCGATGTTCATCCCGTTCGAGCACGAGCGGAACGGCTGCGCGGGCAACGGGATCCCCGGTCACCAGCTCACGGTGCAGACCATCCAGGCCGGTGTCACCCAGTGAGATTTCATTGAGGTTTTCCAGCCTCGTATTGCGCGGCGGTGCCTGGTGACGGAACCTCAGCGCCCGCCTGGACTCCGGGCGACCAACTTGATGTATGGCTGATACACGGCAGTTGGGCCGTCCTCGCCAGGCGAACGCTGAGAACCTGTGGCGGTGCCGGTTGCGAGGGGGGGTATGCACGTGCGACACCTGCCGATCGGTGCCGGTCGTCCTCCGCGGCTGCGGTCCGCGGACAGGATGAACAAGTTCAATGGAAATCGGACCTCTGATTTCCATTGAAATCGTGGGGATCGTGCACAGGCGTCGGCGTGTCGGGGGCGATGCTTCCGCGGGAGGCACAGTTTCAACTGAAACTGCAGTCCCCGTGCGTGGGGGACCGCAGTTTCAACTGAAACTGCGGTCGGGGTGGGCGCCGGGGGCGGTCAGGAGCGGAAGGTGCGGCGGTAGGTGGCCGGGCTGGTGCCGAGCCGGTGGCGGAGGTGCTTGCGCAGCGAGGCCGCGGTGCTCAGCCCGGCCCGCTCGGCGACCGCGTCGATCGGCAGGTCGGTGGATTCCAGCAGGTAGCGGGCGTGCTCCAGGCGTTGCTGGAGCAGCCAGTCCATCGGGCTGGTGCCGGTCTCGTCCCGGAACCGGCGGGTGAAGGTCCGCACGCTGGTCCCGGCGTGCGCGGCGATCTGATCGAGCGTCAGCGGCTCGGCGAGGTGCTCCAGCAGCCAGGAGCGGGTCGCCGCGGTGCCGTTGCCGGACGGGGCGGGCACCGGACGCTCGATGTACTGGGCCTGGCCGCCCTCCCGCCACGGCGGCACCACGCTGGAGCGGGCCGCGCGGTTGGCCACCTCGCTGCCGTGGTCGCGGCGGATCACGTGCAGGCACAGGTCGATCCCGGCGGCCACCCCGGCCGAGGTGAGCACGTCGCCGTCGTCGACGAACAGCACGTCCGGGTCCAGGTCCACCTTCGGGTACAGGCGGCGGAAGTCGTCCGCGTACTTCCAGTGCGTGGTGGCCGGGCGGCCGTCGAGCATGCCCGTCGCGGCGAGCACGAACGCGCCGGTGCAGATCGACATGATCCGGGTGCGGGCGGGCAGCCCGGCCAGGTAGTCGGCCAGCTGCGGGTCGAGGCTGCCGTCGGTGCGCGGCCCCTCGAGGTGGGTGCCGGGGATGACCAGCGTGTCCGGCGCGGTCAGGAAGTCCGGGTCGGCCCCGGGCAGGATGGCGAAACCCCTGGTGGTGGGGATGGGGCCGCCGTCGAAGCTGCACACCTGGACGTCGTAGAGCGGGATGCCGTCCTCGTCGCGGGCGCCGACGAAGATCTGCGACGGGATCACCAGGTCGAAGCCGATGACGTCCGGCAGTCCCAGGACGGCGATGCGGTGCTGAGCGGTGGCCATGGCCGGATCTTCTCACATATTGTCCCTCCGGCCACTGGTTCGGCGTCGTCGTCTTGGCGACGCTGGTCGGGTGATCAGCACTGTCTCCGCGCGGCGCGTCCACCCGGCGTGGTGGATCGCGGCCGTCGCCTTCGTCGCCCTGGTGGGTGCCGCTGCGTTCCGGTCGGTGCCCGGCGTGTTCATGAATCCGCTGCACGAGGAGTTCGGCTGGCCGCACAGCGTCATCTCGGCCGCGGTCTCGCTGAACCTGCTGCTCTACGGGCTGACCGCGCCGTTCGCCGCGGCGCTGATGGTCCGCTTCGGCATCCGGCGGGTCACGGTGGCCGCGCTGGCGCTGGTCGCGGCGGGCAGCGGGCTCACCGTGTTCATGACGGCCAGCTGGCAGCTGGTGATCTGCTGGGGGCTGCTGGTCGGCCTGGGCACCGGGTCGATGGCGCTGGCCTTCGTGTCCACTGTGGTCGACCGGTGGTTCGTGGCGCGGCGCGGCCTGGTCAGCGGGGTGCTGACCGCGGGCAGCGCGACCGGCCAGCTGGTGTTCCTGCCGCTGGCGGCGGTCCTGGTCGAGCAGCTCGGCTGGCGGGTCGCCTCGCTGACCATCGCCGCCACGGCGCTGCTGGTCGCCCTGCTGGTGTGGCTGGTGATGCGCGAATACCCCGCCAGCGCGGGGACGACCGCTTACGGCGCGACCGGGGACGAGCCGGAACCCGCGCGCGTGACCGGAAATCCGGCCGCCGCCGCCCTGCGCGCGCTGCGCGACGCCGCCCGCACGCCTGCTTTCTGGTTGCTGGCCGGTGGTTTCGCGATCTGCGGGGCGAGCACGAACGGACTGGTCAACACGCACTTCGTGCCCGCCGCGCACGACCACGGGATGCCGACCACCACCGCCGCCGGGCTGCTGGCCGTGATCGGCGTGTTCGACGTGGCGGGCACCGTGCTGTCCGGCTGGCTCACCGACAAGGTCAACCCGCGGCTGCTGCTGGCCATCTACTACACGTTGCGCGGCATCTCGCTGTTCGTGCTGCCGCAGCTGTTCGCGCCCTCGGTGGGGGCGGAGATGGTCCTGTTCGTGGTGTTCTACGGGCTGGACTGGGTGGCCACCGTGCCCCCGACGATGGCGCTGTGCCGGGAGCACTTCGGCCCGCGCGCGTCGGTGGTGTTCGGCTGGGTCTTCGCCTCCCACCAGATCGGCGCGGCGGCCATCGCCAGCATCGCGGGCGTGGTGCGCGACCAGTTCGGCGACTACGCCGCGGCCTGGTACGGCGCGGGCCTGCTGTGCCTGCTGGCGACGGCCTTCTCGGTGTCGATCCGGCGCCGCGCGCCGGAGCGGGTCACCACGGGGTCAGCGTCACGGTGATGGAGGTCGGCGCGTTGTCCTGGACGTAGGAGGCGAACCCGGCCACGTCGTCGAAGGCGAAGCCGTAGGCCTTGCCGTCCTCGGTGTTCTCGTGCATCACCTTCGAGTAGTGGTTGGTGATGTCGTGCCGGTAGAAGGTGGCCGGGTCGGTGCCCGGCTGGTCGGCCGAGTCCAGCAGGATCGAGCGGTTGAAGCCCGCCCCGAGGATCGCCGCGACCGGCCCGGTGATCCCGTCGTTCGGGGCGGCCAGCGCGCCGTCGCAGAACAGCACGTCCCGCGTGGACGGGCGGCCGATGGGCTGCACGCCGCCGTCGAAGTTGAAGGTGTCGCCGGAGACCTGGCCGGTGAAGACCTTGCCGTTGTCGGTGTCCACCCGCAGCTGGGTGCCCTGGTACTTGGACCAGACCTCGTCGATGTAGGCGTCGTAGTAGGTGTCCGGGAACTTGCCGAGGTCCAGCCCGTGGCCGGGCGCGATCACCCGCAGGTCGTCCTGGCGCAGCCCGGCGAAGTCGGGGTGCTCGGCGACGCCGGTGAGGATCCGCTCCCGGCCGCCGGCGGGCACCGTGCCGGTGGTCTGGTCGGCGGCGCCCTGCAGGTGGATGGACAGCGGCACGCTGAACATGTCGACCATCGTGGTGTTGCAGTACATCCCGTCGGCCTTGAGGGTGAACTCCACGGTGTCGTGCAGGATCCCGTAGTTCGGGTCGCTGTCCACCCAGCCCGCCGGGTACTGCAGCGCGGGCTTGCCGTCGCCGCCGGTGACGACCTTGAACTTCAGCTTGTCGCCGAGGGCGAAGTAGATCCGACCGGACATGCTCGGCAGGTTCAGCGCGGTGTCGCCGCTGCCCTGCAGCGGGATGGCGTAGTCGGCGAAGCCGTCGGAACCGTTGTCGGACTCCGAGACCGGCACCAGCTGCCCCTCCGGCGTGACCCGGGACTGCTCGCCGGTGTCGAGGTTGACGCCGACGACGTAGACGTGGATGGAGGCGTTGTCGAACTGCCCGCTCCGGTTGACGATCGTCAGCGGCAGCGGGACGTCCGGCGCGCGGCGACCGCCCAGCGCGAACGCGGGCGAGGTGGCCAGGCCGCCGAGGGCGGGCACGGCGAGGGCGGCGGCGGAAACACCGCCGAGGAAGGACCTTCTGCTGAGCACGGCGCATCCCTTCGGTCGGAATCGGTTCGGAGGGCCACAATTCTGGGGACGCCCCCACCAACGCCCGCTGCGCCGAACCGCCGCCGACCCCTGCTCGAAACGGCCCAACCGGCGAGTCATTTCCGGACAAATCCGAGGCCTCGACGCCTTCCGGCCCCACCGGGGGATATCCCTACCGCGATTCCCGCATTTCCCGGAACACCCCGGAATCCCGCCAGTCGTCACCCGGGGGCGTGCGCTCGTGCGGCCCCTGGACCAGGCCGTGAAGCGGACTTGGGGGTAGGTCGGCCTGCCGGTTCACCTCGATGCGGCCACCGGGGAACTCCACCTCGGTCGGGTCGTGCGTGTGGTCCAGGCAGACCACGGCGTAGCCGTGGCTGGCGAGGTCCTCGGCGAGCAGCGCCCCGAAGGCGCGCGACATCAGGTGCCCGGGGGAGCAGAGGAGGACCGGCAGCGGTCCGCTGCCGAGCTCCACCGGGGCGTTCCGGTGCGAGTGCGTCGGCGTCGCGGCCCAGTCGACGGAGCCGACCGGGATCCGGGGCGGGATCGCCACGGTGCCCCGGGCGGCGGTGTGCGCGAAGTGCTCGGCCAGCGCGCGCGTCATGTGCGGCGCCACCGGGTGGCCGCCGACGCGCTGCGCCGGGTAGCGAACCGTCACCATCAGCTCGCGGTACGGCTTCTCCGGCGCCCGCGGATCGGGGCGGGAGCCGTCGATCAGGTGGAAGTCGGTGACGCCGACCCGGTGCCGACCGGTCGGCGCGGGCAGTTCGAGCCGCACCTGCTGCCGGGTGCCCGCCGCCGCGGTCGCGGTGACCGCCAGGCCCGCCAGGAAGAGCCGTCGTCCGATCATGCGTCCCCCTCGCGCCGAACCGCCGGGCGATCTTGCCCAGCGGCGGGTGAAGCGGGCGTGAGGCGATGCGGATCGCGGCCGCGGTGTTGGCTACCGTGGCCTCGATGGCCGAACTAGTCGCGCGCGGCGAGTCCGAGCGGGGCGAACTGGCGCTGCTGCGCCGGGGTGACGTGCTGGAGCTCCGGGTCAACGGCGTGTTCGTCATGGACACCGCGCACACCGAAACCGAACGGGAACTCGCCACCGCCACGCTGCGCGCGGTGGACGCGGCGGAGCTGCGGGTGCTGATCGGCGGGCTGGGGCTGGGCTTCACGCTGCGGGAGGTGCTGGCCGATCCGCGGGTGCGCGAGGCGCACGTGGTCGAGATCGAACCGGAGCTGCTCGGCTGGCACCGCGACGGCCTGGTGCCGGACACCGCCGCGGCGATCCGCGACGACCGGGTGCGCTGCCACGTCGGCGACGTGGCCGAGGTGATCGCCGCTCAGCCTCCGGGCGCGTTCGACGTCGTGCTGCTGGATGTGGACAACGGCCCCGACTTCCTCGTCTACGACGCCAATTCCGCGATCTACCGCGGCGAATTCCTCGCCCGCTGCGGGGAGAAGCTGACCGCCGGTGGCACGCTGGCGATCTGGTCGGCCGACACCTCACCGGCGCTGCGCGGTGCGCTGCAGGAGGTCTTCGGCAACTGCGAGGAGCTGGCGATCCCGGTCCGGCTCGGCCAGCACGAGACGACCTACCACCTCTTCCTCGCCGTCCGCGGGGCCGTCCCGGCCCGGTGAGGCGCTCAGCCGAGCAGGTCCAGCTCCAGCAGGCTCGGTTCGAGGCTTCCCTCCAGCACCAGCAGGCGCCGCTTGGCCTCCAGCCCCGGGCCGAAGCCGCCGAGCCCGCCGCCGCTGGCCAGCACCCGGTGGCACGGCACGATCACCGGAACCGGGTTGCTGCCCATGATCGTGCCCACCGCGCGCGAGGCCTCCGGGCGCCCCGAGAGCTCGGCCAGCCGCTTGTAGCTCACCGTCTCCCCGAACGGAACCAGCTCGAACAGGGTGCGCAGCACGTGCAACCGCAGGCCCTCCAGCGGTTCCCACTCGATCGGGACGTCGAACTCGTGGCGGTCGCGCGCGAAGTACTCGTCGAGCTGCCGGGCGGCCTCGACCGCCATCCCGGTGTCCCGGCTCAGCTCCTCCTCGTAGGCGCCGAGCACCGCGTCCGGCCCGGCGAAGGCGACCTGGCGCACCCCGGACGCACCGGCCACCACGGTCAGCTCTCCGACCGGGCTCGCCACCACGCTCCACGACAGCGACATGCACGAACACTAGCGCTCAGCACCGACAACGCGGTCCGCACAAGGTCGTGGCGGCTTCCCGCCGACCTCGAGCTGACCAGGTCCGCCCACTGGTCCGAGCGTTAGGCTCCGGAACATGTCCGAAGCGCACTCCCACCGACGGCAAGCCCTCCGCGACCGCCTCCGCGCGCAGGAGCTGGACGCGATGCTGGTGACCGATCTGCTCAACATCCGCTACCTCACCGGCTTCACCGGGTCCAACGCCGCGCTGGTGGTGCACGCCGCCGACGAGCCGGGTGCCGAGTCGCGGACGGTGTTCTGCACCGACGGGCGCTACCTGACGCAGGCCGAGCACCAGGTCCCGGACCTGGAGCGGGTGATCGACCGGGCGAGCGATCTGACCCTGGCCGAGCGGATCGGCGCGGCGGCCGCCGAGCACCGGCGCGTCGGGTTCGAGAGCCAGCACGTCACCGTGGACCGCCGCGACGTGCTGGCCGACGCCGCGGGCGAGGCCGAGCTGGTGCGCGCGCCCGGGCACGTCGAGCACCTGCGGCTGGTCAAGGACGAGATCGAGATCGAGGCGCTGCGGATGGCCTGCGCCGCCGCCGACCGGGCGCTGGCCGACCTGATCGAGCACGGCGGGCTGCGCCCCGGCCGCACCGAGCTGGAGGTCGCCCGCGAGCTGGACGCGCGGATGCTGGACCACGGCGCCGCCGGGCCGTCGTTCGCCACGATCGTCGCCGCCGGGGCGAACTCCGCGGTGCCGCACCACCGCCCGACCGACGCGGTGCTGACCGCCGGGGACTTCGTGAAGATGGACTTCGGCGCGCTGGTCGACGGCTACCACTCGGACATGACCCGCACCGTGGTGCTGGGCAAGCCCGCCGACTGGCAGCGCGAGATCTACGAGCTGGTGCGCACCTCGCAGGCCGCCGGTCGGGCCGCGGTCCAGGTCGACGCCGACGTGCGCGAAGTGGACACCGCGGCGCGGAAGGTGATCGAGGACGCCGGGTACGGCGATCAGTTCCTGCACGGCCTCGGACACGGCGTCGGGCTGGAGATCCACGAGGCACCGACGTTGTCGCAGCGGGGAGACGGTAGAATCAGCGCCGGGATGGCGGTCACCGTCGAGCCTGGCGTTTATCTGGCGGGGCGGGGCGGGGTCCGCATCGAGGACACGCTGGTCGTGCGTCCCAGCACGCCGGAGCTCCTCACCTTGACGACGAAGGAGCTCGTCGCTGTCTGACGCACGTCAGGTGCGCCGACACCGCCGGAATCGCGATCCGGCGGAACACGCCCGAAGCCATCACCACAGGAGAAGATCCCCACGTGGCATCCACGAACGACCTGAAGAACGGAATGGTGCTCAACCTCGACGGCCAGCTCTGGTCCGTCGTGAACTTCCAGCACGTCAAGCCCGGCAAGGGCGGGGCCTTCGTGCGCACCACGCTGAAGAACGTGCTCTCCGGCAAGGTCCTGGACAAGACCTTCAACGCCGGGGTGAAGGTGGAGACCGCGAACGTCGACCGCCGCGAGATGACCTACCTCTACTTCGACGGCAACGACTACGTGTTCATGGAACCGGACACCTACGAGCAGGTCAGCATCTCGCCCGACGTGGTCGGTGACGCGGCGAACTACATGCTGGAGAACAGCGCCGTGGTCGTGGCCCGCCACGAGGGCAACCCGCTCTACGTCGAGCTGCCCGCCTCCGTCGAGCTGGTCGTCGAGCACACCGACCCGGGTCTGCAGGGCGACCGCTCCACCGGCGGCACCAAGCCGGCGAAGCTGGAGACCGGCGCCGAGATCCAGGTGCCGCTGTTCCTCAACACCGGCGACAAGGTGAAGGTCGACCCGCGCGACGGCCGGTACCTCAGCCGCGTCAGCAGCAAATGAGCGCCTGCCCGTCGGCCACCGCGGCCGGGAAGAGGGTGTGAGGTGGGTTCACGGAGCAAGGCGCGCAAGCGCGCGGTGGACTTCCTCTACGAGGCCGACCAGCGCGGCGTGGACGCGGTGACGCTGCTGTCCGACCGGATCGGTTCCCCGGAGGTCCCGCCGGTGGCCGAGTACACGGTCACCCTGGTGGAGGGCGTCACGGAGAACCGCGAGCGGATCGACGAGGTGCTCACCCAGCACGCCGAGGGCTGGTCGCTGGACCGCATGCCCGCGGTGGACCGCTCGGTGCTGCGGCTGGGCCTCTACGAGCTGCTGTGGCGCAGCGACGACGTCCCCCCGGCGGTGGCGATCGACGAAGCGGTGGAGCTGGTCAAGGCGCTGTCCACGGACGACTCGCCGAGGTTCGTCAACGGCGTCCTCGGCCGCATCGCGGGCATCGGCAACCGCCTCCGCAAGACCGTCCAGCAGGACTAGCACGAACGCGTGAAGGGCGCCTCCCGGCGGGAGGCGCCCTTCGTCGTGCTCGCGGCCGAACGCGAAGGGCACCTCCCACCTGCGCGGTGGAGGTGCCCTTCGCGTTGTGCGGAAGTTCTCACTCCTCGCGGGCCGGGCGGGCCTCCGGGGGAAGCACGCCCCAGTCGATGAGCTGCTCGGTGAGCTCACCTGGCGTCATGTCGTAGATGATGGCCAGGGATCGCAGGTCCTCGGTGCGGATGGACAGCACCTTGCCGTTGTAGTCACCGCGCTGGCTCTGGATGGTTGCTGCGTAGCGGGCCAGCGGGCCCACCTTCTCGGCGGGCAGCTGCTGCAGCCGTTCCAGGTTGATCACGACTTTGGTGGCGGGCTCGGCGCCGGACGGCACCCGCCCCTCCGGAAGCAGTTCCGCGACCGGAACCCCGTAGAAGTCGGCCAGCTCGGCCAGCTTCTGCACGGTCACCGCACGGTCGCCGCGCTCATAGGACCCGACGACCACGGCCTTCCACCGCCCGCCAGACTTCTGCTCGACGCCGTGCAGCGACAGACCCTGCTGCTGGCGGATAGCGCGGAGCTTGCTGCCCAGCGCCTTGGCGTAGTCGCCCATGTGGCGTTTCTCCGTTCGTTCGCCCCGTCAGCCGATAGTGCCGACCGGGGAGCAAAGCTCAGATCGATACGGAGAGTAATGTTCGCTCGCCAGCGTCACCAGGTCAAGTTGGTCTTTGTCGGCAATGGGGCGAGTCCCACCACACCACCCGGACGATTGACCGCGCAACGCTGATAGCGTACGGGGCAGCCCGGCGGTCCGCCCGAGTTCGCGCAACGGCGACTGCGGGGCAGGTCACACACCATCCTTTAAGGATCCGTCCAGTGAGGCGGAGAAGGAGGTCGCACCGTGGCGTCACGCCAACCGGCGGGCGCGGCGGACCCGGTCGGGCAGCGGGAGCTGCTCTCGACCGGTGACGTTGCGCGCACGATTGCCCGGATCGCTCACCAGATCATCGAGAAGACCGCCCTGGACACCGGCGGCAGCGACGTCGTGCTGCTGGGCATCCCGACCAGGGGGACCCCGCTGGCGCGGCGGCTGGCCGCGAAGATCAGCGAGTTCAGCGGGGTGACGGTGCCCACCGGCACCCTGGACATCACGCTCTACCGGGACGACCTGCGCAAGCGCCCGAACCGCCCGCTGGAGCCCACCGACCTGCCCGTCGAGGGCATCGACAACGCCCTGGTCGTCCTCGTCGACGACGTGCTGTTCTCCGGCCGCACCGTGCGCGCCGCCCTCGACGCCCTGCGCGACCAGGGCCGCCCCCGCGCCGTGCAGCTGGCCGTGCTGGTCGACCGCGGGCACCGCGAACTGCCGATCCGCGCCGACTACGTCGGCAAGAACATCCCCACCTCGCGCTCCGAGGACGTCGCCGTGCAGCTCGCGGAGTCCGACGGCGAGGACCGCGTGGTGCTGCGGCGCAACGAGGGGAATGAGTGATGCGCCACCTGCTGTCCACCGAGGGCCTGGACGCGGCCACCGCGACCAGCGTTCTCGACACCGCCGACACGCTCAAGCAGACGCTGCTGGGGCGCGAGGTGAAGAAGCTGCCGACGTTGCGCGGGCGCACGGTGGTGACCCTGTTCTACGAGAACTCCACGCGCACCCGGGTGTCCTTCGAGGTCGCCGGGAAGTGGATGAGCGCCGACGTGATCAACGTCTCGGCCAGCAGCTCGTCGGTGAACAAGGGCGAGTCGCTGCGCGACACCGCGCTGACGCTGGCCGCGGCGGGCGCGGACTGCGTGATCATCCGGCACCCCGCCTCGGGGGCCGCGCACCGGCTGGCCGGGTGGCTGGACGAGGTCGGCACCCAGGTCGTCAACGCCGGTGACGGCATGCACGAGCACCCGACCCAGGCGCTGCTGGACGCCGCGACGCTGCGGGAGCGGCTGGGCGAGCTGTCCGGCCGCCGCATCGCGATCGTCGGCGACCTGCTGCACAGCCGGGTCGCGCGCTCCAACGTGCACCTGCTGCAGACCCTCGGCGCCGAGGTGGTGCTGGTCGCGCCGCCGACGCTGGTGCCGACCGGGGCCGACCAGTGGGGTGCGGAGGTGCGCCACGACCTGGACCCGGAGCTGCCGAAGCTGGACGCGGTGATGATGCTGCGCGTGCAGGCCGAGCGGATGCACGGCGGCTTCTTCCCGTCGGCCCGCGAGTACTCCATCGCCTACGGGCTCAACCAGGCGCGGCTGGCCAAGCTGCCGGAGCACGCGGTCGTGCTGCACCCCGGCCCGATGCTGCGCGGCATGGAGATCGCCCCGGCCGTGGCCGATTCCCCGCGCGCCGCCATCACCCAGCAGGTCAGCAACGGCGTGCACGTGCGGATGGCGGTGCTCTACCACCTGCTGGCCGGAGAGGAGCTCTCAGCATGAGCCGCTTGTTGTTGAAGGACGTCCGTCCGTACGGCGAGGGCGATCCGGTGGACGTGCTGGTCGAGGGCGAGGTCGTCGCCCAGATCGGGGCGAACCTCGACGTCGATGCCGACGAGATCGTGCACGCCGACGGCGCGGTGCTGCTGCCGGGCTTCGTGGACCTGCACACCCACCTGCGGGAGCCGGGCCGCGAGGACGCCGAGACCATCGAGACCGGCTCGGCCGCGGCGGCGCTGGGCGGCTACACCGCTGTTTTCGCGATGGCCAACACCGACCCGGTCGCCGACAACGCGGTGATCGTCGAGCACGTGTGGCGGCGCGGCCGCGAGATCGGGCTGGTCGACGTGCACCCGGTCGGCGCGGTGACCGTCGGGCTCAAGGGCGAGAAGCTCGCCGAGCTGGGCACCATGCGGCGCTCCGCCGCCGAGGTCCGGGTCTTCTCCGACGACGGCCACTGCGTGCACGACCCGCTGATCATGCGCCGCGCGCTGGAGTACACGAAGTCCTTCGGCGGTGTGGTCGCGCAGCACGCCGAGGAGCCGCGCCTGACCGTGGGCGCGCAGGCGCACGAGGGCGCGAACGCCGCGCGGCTGGGCCTGGCCGGGTGGCCCGCCCCGGCCGAGGAGGCGATCGTCGCGCGCGACTGCCTGCTCGCCGGGCACACCGGGGGCACGCTGCACATCTGCCACGTCTCCACCTCGGGCACCGCGGACATCCTGCGCTGGTGGAAGTCGCGGGAGACCGCGGGGCAGGTGTCGGCCGAGGTCACGCCGCACCACCTGCTGCTGACCGACGACCGGCTGGAGACCTACGACCCGGTCAACAAGGTCAACCCGCCGCTGCGCACCGACGCCGACGTGCTGGCGCTGCGCCGGGCGCTGGCCGACGGCACCGTGGACTGCGTGGCCACCGACCACGCGCCGCACGCCGCGCAGGACAAGGACTGCGAGTGGTCCGCCGCCAAGCCCGGCATGCTCGGCCTGCAGACCGCGCTCGGCATCGTCGTGCAGACGATGGTGCGCTCCGGCCTGCTGGACTGGCGCGGCGTCGCGCGGGTGATGAGCGAACGCCCCGCCGAGATCGCCGGGCTGGCCGACCAGGGCCGACCGGTCGCGGTGGGCGAACCGGCGAACCTGGTGCTGGTCGACCCCGACGCCGAGTGGACGGTGCGCGGCGCGGAGCTGGCCAGCCTGGGGGAGAACTCGCCGTTCGACGGCATGCAGCTGCCGGGCCGGGTGGTCGCGACGCTGCTGCGCGGACGGCTCACCGCACACGAGGGCAAGGTGAGGCGCTGATGGAACGCACCCTGTGGGTTCTCGGGCTGGCCGCGCTGGCCGCGCTGGTGTTCTTCGGGATGTGGCGGGGCTGGCGCAACCGGGCCCGCCGCCAGGCCGCTGAGCTGCCGGACTTCCCCGCACCCCCGGCGGAACCGGGTGCGGAGCTGCGGCCCGCCGCCACCGGCATGTACGTCGGCACCACGAAGGCCACCGACTGGCAGGACCGCATCGCGGTCGGCGACATCGGCCACCGCGCCGACGGCAGCGCGCACCTGCACGCCGCGGGCCTGCTGCTGGAGCGGACCGGGGCCAGCGACCTGTGGATCCCGGCGGAGTCGGTGGTCGACTGCCGCCTGGACCACAAGCTGGCCAACAAGGTGGTGCCCGGCGCCGGGCTCGTCGTGGTGACCTGGCGGCTCGGCGAGGTGCTGCTGGACACCGGCTTCCGCGGTGACGACAAGGACGCGCAGACCGAGTGGGTCGAGGCGATCCGCGCCCTGGCCCCCGCCGAGGAAGTCGTGGGCGCGGCGCACGCAGGACCGGAAGAAACGACCGGCGGCTCGGCTGAGTCGCGGCAGGAGGAGAAATGAGCGAGCACGTCCCGGCCGCGCTGGTGCTGGAGGACGGCCGGATCTTCCGCGGGGAGGCCTACGGCGAGGTGGGCCGCACCCTCGGGGAGGTCGTGTTCACCACCGGCATGACCGGCTACCAGGAGACCCTGACCGACCCCTCCTACCACCGCCAGATCGTGGTGCAGACCGCGCCGCAGATCGGCAACACCGGGTGGAACGACGAGGACGACGAGTCCGCGCGGATCTGGGTCGCCGGGTACGCCGTGCGCGACCCCGCGCGGCGGCCCTCGAACTGGCGCTCCCGCCGCTCCCTGGACGAGGAGCTGGAGCGCCAGGGGATCGTCGGCATCGCCGGTATCGACACCCGCACCCTGACCCGGCACGTCCGCGAGCTGGGTGCGATGCGCGGCGGCATCTTCTCCGGCCCGGAGCTGGGCGGCGACGACGAGATGGTCGCCGCGGTCAAGGCCAGCGCCGAGATGGTCGGCGCCTCGCTGGCCGGTGACGTCACCACCGCCGAGCCCTACGTGGTCCCGGCGGTCGGGGAGAAGCGGTTCACCGTGGCCGCGCTGGACCTGGGCATCAAGTCCAACACCCCGCGGATGATGGCCGAGCGCGGCATCGAGGTCCACGTGCTGCCGCTGGCGTCCACCCTGGACGAGGTGCTGTCGATCAGCCCGGACGGGCTGTTCCTGTCCAACGGCCCGGGCGACCCGGCCACCACCGACGCGCAGGTCGAGCTGACCCGCCAGGCGCTGGACCGCAAGCTGCCGCTGTTCGGCATCTGCTTCGGCAACCAGATCCTCGGCCGCGCGCTGGGCCGCGGCACCTACAAGCTGCGCTACGGCCACCGGGGCATCAACATCCCGGTGATCGACGCCGAGACCGGCAAGGTCGCGATCACCGCGCAGAACCACGGCTTCGCCGTGGAGGGCGAGCCGGGCGAGCAGTTCGACACCGACTTCGGCCGCGCGATGGTCAGCCACCACTGCGCGAACGACGGTGCGGTCGAGGGCCTGCGGCTGCTCGACGGCCCGGCGTTCAGCGTCCAGTACCACCCCGAAGCGGCGGCGGGTCCGCACGACGCCGCACCGCTGTTCGACAAGTTCGTTGATCTGATGACGGAGACTCGCTGATGCCGAAGAGGACCGATATCAAGCACGTACTCGTCATCGGTTCCGGGCCGATCGTGATCGGCCAGGCGTGCGAGTTCGACTACTCCGGAACCCAGGCCTGCCGGGTGCTGCGCGAGGAGGGCATCCGCGTCTCGCTGGTGAACTCCAACCCGGCGACGATCATGACCGACCCGGAGTTCGCCGACGCGACCTACATCGAGCCGATCACCCCGGAGTTCGTGGAGAAGGTGATCGCGGCCGAGCGGCCGGACGCCATCCTGGCCACGCTGGGCGGGCAGACCGCGCTGAACACCGCGATGGCCCTGCACGAGCGGGGTGTGCTGGAGAAGTACGGCGTCGAGCTGATCGGTGCCGACGTGGAGGCGATCCAGCGCGGCGAGGACCGGCAGCGCTTCAAGGACATCGTGCGCGCCGTCGGCGGCGAGGTGCCGGAGTCGGCGGTGTGCAAGTCGATGGAGGACGTGCGCGCGTTCGTCGCGGCGCACAGCCTCCCGGTGGTCATCCGGCCCAGCTTCACCATGGGCGGCCTGGGCTCGGGCATGGCGCACACGGAGGAGGAGCTGGAGCGGATGGCCTCCTTCGGGCTGGCCGAGTCCCCGGTGCACGAGGTGCTGATCGAGGAGAGCGTCCTCGGTTGGAAGGAGTACGAGCTCGAGCTGATGCGCGACCACGCGGACAACGTGGTGGTCATCTGCTCGATCGAGAACATCGACGCGATGGGCGTGCACACCGGCGACTCGGTCACGGTGGCGCCGTCGATGACGCTGACCGACCGCGAGTACCAGCACATGCGCAACGTGGGCATCGCGGTGCTGCGCGAGGTCGGGGTGGACACCGGTGGCTGCAACATCCAGTTCGCCATCCACCCGGAGACCGGCCGGATGGTCGTCATCGAGATGAACCCGCGGGTGTCGCGCTCCTCGGCGCTGGCCTCGAAGGCGACCGGCTTCCCGATCGCCAAGATCGCCGCGAAGCTGGCGGTGGGCTACACGCTGGACGAGATCCGCAACGACATCACCGGCGAGACACCGGCGAGCTTCGAGCCGACGCTGGACTACGTGGTGGTGAAGGTGCCGCGGTTCGCCTTCGAGAAGTTCCCGGGCGCGGACCAGGAGCTGACCACGACGATGAAGAGCGTCGGCGAGGCGATGGCCGTGGGCCGCAGCTTCTCCGAGGCGCTGGGCAAGGCGCTGCGCTCGATGGAGACCAAGGCCGCGGGCTTCTGGACCAAGCCGGACCCGGAGGGCATCACCGTCGAGTCCACTTTGGAGCTGCTGCGCACCCCGCACGACGGTCGCCTCTACAACGTGGAGCGCGCGCTGCGGCTGGGCGCTTCGGTGGAGCAGGTGCACGAGGCCTCGGGCATCGACCCGTGGTTCGTCGACCAGATCGCGGCGTGGGTGGAGCTGCGCGCCGAGCTGGTCGAGGCCCCGGTGCTGGACGCGGCGCTGCTGCGGCGGGCCAAGCGGGCCGGGCTGTCGGACCGCCAGATCGCCGCGCTGCGGCCGGAACTGGCCGGTGAGGACGGCGTCCGCGCGCTGCGGCACCGGCTGGGCGTGCGGCCGGTGTACAAGACGGTGGACACCTGCGCGGCCGAGTTCGCGGCCCGCACGCCGTACCACTACTCGGCCTACGAGTCCGACCCGGCGGCGGAGTCGGAGGTCACCGAGCAGCGCGAGCGGCCGAAGGTGATCATCCTCGGCTCCGGCCCGAACCGGATCGGCCAGGGCATCGAGTTCGACTACTCCTGCGTGCACGCCGCGATGGCGCTGCGGGAGGCCGGGTACGAGACCGTGATGGTCAACTGCAACCCGGAGACCGTCTCCACCGACTACGACACCTCGGACCGGCTCTACTTCGAGCCGCTGACCTTCGAGGACGTGCTGGAGGTCGTGCACTCCGAGCAGCGGTCCGGCACGGTCGCGGGCGTGATCGTGCAGCTGGGCGGCCAGACCCCGCTGGGCCTGGCCAAGCGGCTGGCCGAGGCCGGGGTGCCGATCGTGGGCACCCCGCCGGAGGCGATCCACCTGGCCGAGGACCGCGGCGCGTTCGGCGACGTGCTGGCCGGGGCGGGTCTGCCCGCGCCGAAGTACGGCACCGCGACCTCCTTCGAGGGCGCCAAGCGGATCGCCGACGAGATCGGCTACCCGGTGCTGGTGCGGCCGTCCTACGTGCTCGGCGGGCGCGGCATGGAGATCGTCTACGACGAGGCGTCGCTGGAGAACTACATCGCCCGCGCCACCGAGGTCACCCCGGAGCACCCGGTGCTGGTGGACAACTTCCTCGACGACGCCATCGAGATCGACGTGGACGCGCTGTGCGACGGCACCGACGTCTACCTCGGCGGCGTGATGGAGCACATCGAGGAGGCCGGTATCCACTCCGGCGACTCGGCGTGCGCGCTGCCGCCGATCACGCTGGGCCGCCAGGACATCGAGATGGTGCGGCGGTCCACCGAGGCCATCGCCCGCGGCATCGGCGTGCACGGCCTGCTGAACGTGCAGTACGCGCTCAAGGACGACGTGCTGTACGTGCTGGAGGCCAACCCGCGCGCCTCGCGGACCGTGCCGTTCGTGTCCAAGGCGACCGCCGCGCCGCTGGCGAAGGCCGCCGCGCGGATCATGCTCGGCGCCAAGATCGCCGACCTGCGCGCGGAGGGCATCCTGCCGGGCGAGGGCGACGGCGCGGACCTGCCGATCGACGCGCCGGTGGCGGTCAAGGAAGCGGTGCTGCCGTTCCACCGGTTCCGCACCCGCGAGGGCGTCGGGGTGGACTCGCTGCTCGGGCCGGAGATGAAGTCGACCGGCGAGGTGATGGGCATCGACACCTCCTTCGGGCAGGCGTTCGCCAAGTCCCAGGCCGGTGCCTACGGTTCGCTGCCGACCTCCGGCAAGGTGTTCGTCTCGGTGGCCAACAAGGACAAGCGGTCCCTGGTGTTCCCGGTCAAGCGGCTGGCGGACCTGGGCTTCGAGATCCTGGCCACCAGCGGCACCGCGGAGGTGCTGCGGCGCAACGGGATTCCGTCCACCGTGGTCGCCAAGCACATCGAGAAGGTCGACGGGGAGCGCGACATCGTCGAGCTGGTCAAGGCGGGCGAGGTCGACATGGTGATCAACACCCCGTACGGCAACCCGGGCCCGCGCGTCGACGGCTACGAGATCCGCACCGCGGCGGTCTCCCGCGACATCCCGTGCATCACCACGGTGCAGGGCGCGGCCGCGGCGGTGCAGGGCATCGAGGCCGCGATCCAGGGCAACATCGGGGTCCGACCGCTCCAGGCGCTGCAGGCGGCGCTGCGGCAGGGCGGTGGGCAGCGGTGACCGCCCCGCTGCGGGCGCCCTTCGGCCAGCGGCTGACCGACGTGGTGCGGGCGCGCGGCCCGCTGTGCGTGGGCATCGACCCGCACCCGTCGCTGCTGCTGGCCTGGGACCTCGACGAGTCGCCCGCCTCGCTGGAGCGGTTCGCGATGACCGCGGTGGAGGCGCTGGCCGGTGAGGTCGCGGTGCTCAAGCCGCAGTCGGCGTTCTTCGAGGTCTACGGCTCGGCCGGGATCGCGGTGCTGGAGAAGGTGATCCGCGAGGCGCAGCAGGCCGGTGCGCTGGTCCTGCTGGACGTCAAGCGCGGCGACATCGGCTCCACCATGACGGCCTACGCGATGGCCTACCTGGACGAGCACGCCCCGCTGGCGGCGGACGCGATCACCGTCTCGCCGTACCTGGGCTACGGCTCGCTGGCCCCGGCGATCGGCATGGCCGAGCAGACCGGCCGCGGCGTGTTCGTGCTGGCCCGCACCTCGAACCCGGAGGGTGCGGGCCTGCAGCAGTCGATCCACGGCAGCGGCGACTCGGTCGCCCAGTACATCGTGGACTCGGCGGCGGAGACCAACCTCGACGCGACCCCGATGGGCCACGTCGGGGTGGTGGCGGGCGCCACGATCCGCCCGGGCGACCTGGACTTCTCCCGGCTCAACGGCCCGATCCTGGCCCCCGGCCTGGGAGCCCAGGGAGCGACGGTCCGAACCCTGCGGGAGGTCTTTGGCGAATCCCTCCCGAACGTCCTCCCGACCACCTCCCGAGACATCCTCCGCCACGGCCCGACCCCCGACGCCCTGCGCGCGGCGGCCCACCGGGTCCGAGACGAGGTATCGGAACTCCTCCACGGCTGAAGCGGAAGCGAAGGGCACCTTCCCGGCACATCCGGCAAAGGTGCCCTTCCTTCGTTTTGCCCTGTAGAACCAGAATCCGGGGGTGCTGATCATGCCGTTGTTGAACGCGCTCAGGATTCACGGCGATGACGCCCGGCAGGTGCTGGAGCAGGGGGAGGAGTTGCTGGCGCTGGGGTTGCGGAGGCATTGTCCCGCGCCGTTGAGCCAGTGCTCGGGCGGAGCGGCGATTTCGTGCGAAACAGGCACTTCTCAGGCGTGGAAACCGGCGGTTTCGCGCGAAATCAGCACTCGCCGGACGTGGAGTCGGCGCGCCTGATAGGAAATCCGCATGCACCCCGCTGCGAATGGCGCTGTCGCGCAGAAGAAGCCGCCGCGCGTGCTGCGCTGGATCATCGTGCTCGTGCTGGTCTGGTTGGTCACCGCTGGCTACTTCCTGGTCTCCACCGAGGCCGCGATCTGGTCCCGCGTCTTCGGCAATGGGGAGGCCACCGCCGACCCGGTCGCACAGGTGGAGCTGGAGCAGGGGCAGCCGTTCGGGCTGGCGGCTCAGCGCGACGAGTACGTGAAGTGCCAGGTGCTCCCGGAGAGCGGTGAGGCGCGGCAGTTCGTCCCCGACCGCCCGGCCAACAGCCTCCGCAGCTCCCGCCTCCCCGCCCCGGAACCGGCGTGGTTCTCCGGTCCGGCGGAGGTCCGCTGCACCGGCCCGACGACGGTCCTCCTCCCGGACCGCTACGACAAGACCGGACTGAACGTCCTGTACGTCCTGATGTCGGCGTCCAGCCTGATGATCGTCGTGGTCCTGGTGCAGATCGCCCGCCGAGTGCGGTTCAGCAACCGGCAGCACCAGCGCACCTGATTCGCTAGCGCGAACAAGACCGGCGAAAGCTTCGAACGCGTGGTCGCCGGTCGGCTAGTCTCGATCGGAGCAGGTCCGAGTCGAGGGGTAATCGGTGAGCACGGCTTCAGAGCGAATCCAGGCGATGATGCGTCGCTTCGAAGAGCAGGCGCAGAAGGCGTCCGAGCTCCAGTCGGCGATGCAGGACATGCAGGGCACGGCGAGCAGCCAGGACCGCTCGGTCACGGTGACGGTGGCCGCCTCCGGAGCGGTGCTGGACCTGAAGCTGGCGCCGAACGCGGTCCGCCAGTCGGCCAACGACCTGCAGCAGCAGATCATGGCCACGATCCGCCAGGCGACGGCGAACGCGGCGGAGAAGATGAACAGCGCGGTGGCGCCGATCCTCGGCGACCAGTACGAGCAGTTCCAGCAGGCGTTCAACGCCCAAGCCCCCACGCTCAAACCGCAGCCCGACGACGAAGCGCCGACGGCCGGGCCCGCGGCAACGCCCACCGCTCAGCGGGAACCGTCCCCCGGCCCGGCAACGTCCAAGCGCCAGCCGCAGCGGAGCGAGGCGTACGACGATGACGACGACTTCTCCACGGGCTCGTTCCTGCGCTGAGGGGGATGTACATGACGGATTTGAAGGTGACGCCGGAGACGTTGTCCGGCCACGGCCAGGGCTGCGAGAGCCTGGCCGACAAGTTCGCCCAGCTCGCCGACCTGCTCCACCAGGCGAAGGTGGACGACCAGTGCTTCGGCCCCATCGGTGAAGCGGTGGGCATCAGCAGCAAGTACTTCGAGAGCCTCGACCAGTGCCGGGAGCTGGCGACCAAGGCGCAGGAGTTCCTGAAGCACACCAAGCAGTCGCTCGACGACACGATCAAGGACTACGCCGAGACCGAGAAGCAGATCTCCGAGATGCTGAAGAAGGCAGGGGAGGATCTGGCGGGATGACGGGGCCGGGTGACTTCCAGTCGCTGAACCAGGGCGACGGCGATTCGAAGAACTGGTTCGAGCAGGCCGCCGGCCGAGGTTCCTCGTTGGTGGGGGCCGGGCAAGACCTCGCCGATGCTTCGTCCCCGCCGGAGTGGGGCGTGGCGGCGGTGTCGGCGCGCGCGGAACTGCTCACGTCGATGGCCAGCCCAGGGCAGGCGTTGATGAGCAACGGCCTGGGCTTTTTGGTGTCGATCGTGCTCAGCCCGCTGATCGAACTCGCCGAGTACGCGGTCGGTGATCCGGAGCAGATGCGCGCCACCGGTGAGGGGTGGGAGAAGGTCGCGGTCTGGCTCGACCAGGTCTCCGAACAGGAGAAGAATCGCGCTCAGGCCACCGCCGAGACGTGGGTCGGCAAGGACGGCGACGCCTTCCGCAAGCAGATGACGGAATTCGGCGACGGGGTGAAGGCCCTGGCACAGGACGTCCGCGACCTCAAGGGCACGCTGGACATGATCGCCGACATCTTCGACATGTTCGTCGAGTTCTTCATCCAGGTGGTCACGGAGCTGATCATCGGCCTGATCGTCCAGTGGCTGGCCGCGCTGGCGGCGTCGTGGATCACCGCCGGTGCCTCCGTCGGAGCGGCGAGCGCCGGTACCGCTGCCCAGGTCGGCGTGCAGGGCGGCCGCATCAGCGCCCGGATCGCTCAGGTGCAGGGCAAGCTCTTCCAGCTGTTCCAGAAGCTTGAGCAGCTGCTGGTGCGGCTGCGCGGTCCGCTGAAGAGCGTGCTGGACCGGGTCAACAACATTCCCGGCGGTCAGATGCTGACCAACCGCCTGGGGCGGCAGAACCCGGTGTTCGGCGTCGCGAAGCAGTTCGATGCCGACACTCTGGCGTCGACCACGTCGAACGTGTTCATGAAGGGAGCCACCGGCGAAAGCGCGCTGGCCGCTAACGTGAGCCAGCGGGTGATCGGCAGCGTCCTCGGTGGCCAGACCAGCGTCGGGCGAGCGGCCATGTCGGCGGGCATGGAGGTCGGCACCGATGCGGCGATCGAGCAAGGGGCCAACCACGTCTACGACACGGGCAAGGGTTGGTTCCAGGGCGATCTGTCCGAGGAAGATCGCAGAGCAGCTCAGGAGAAGGGCTTCTCGTGACGATGAGTGCGGAGTGATGCGGTGAGCAGGCGAGTCGGTGGGGTGTTGGCGGCTCGGCACGGTTGGTGCCGGTCGGATGAGGTCATCCGCTTCGCGGTGCCGTGCACCCGGTCCAGCATCCGGTTCGACGTCAACGGCCTGTCGTGGGAAGGCCGGGCGGGCGGCGGCTCGGTAGCCGCTGGTGTCGGGCGGGTGGCCACGGCGGTGGAAGACATGGTGAGCGCCTCGTCCGACCACGACAACCGCCTCCCCCCGCCGAAGGTCGTCTGCTTCGGTCCGGGGCCGCAGGCGCAGATCATGCAGGCTCGTCCCGCTGAGGACGCCGATGCCCGCTTCACCTGGGTGCTGACCTCGCATCGCCTCGCCCTGCTGGCGGAGGTGCCTCCGCCGACGGAGGAAGCGGAAGACTCCGGTGACTCCATCTGGCAGAAGGCCCGCAAGTTCGGTGTCGGGGTCCGGGACTTCTCCCGTGACGTGGTGGACATCCTGCAGGACAAGAAACTCGGCGAGTACCCGCCGAACGAGCCGATTCCGGTCGCGCCGGTCGCCGTCCGCGCGGAGTTCCCGGTGCAGCAGGTCCGGGCAGTCAACCGGACGAACCGGAAGCTTCCGGGCGGGTACGCGCCGCGCAAGGTCTTCGCGCTGCGCGTCGAACTGGCCGACGGATCCGGCCTGGACGTGCTCTCGCCAACGGAGGAGAACGTCGCACGTCTCGAAGCGATGGCGTTCGGACGTCAGTAGGGGGGCTCTCGTGTTGAAAGACCCGTTCAAACTGGAGAAGCTCGCCGCGCAGACGTGGTGTCAGCCGGGCGAACGATTGCTGATGCGGATCGGGCCGCGGTGGGGTCACGTGGCCTCCGACATCGGTGGTCGTCGAGGAGCTCCGCACGAGCACGGCGGGCGGATCCCGCTGCAGAGCGCCGGAGTTCCGGAGTGGCCGTTGCCGACCGAGGCGATCGCCACCGGGCGCTACCACGGCGATGAGTGGGTGCACGACCCGTCGATCTGGGCGTGGGCGCACGCGCCGAACCCGGCAGGCGCTGCAGCCGGGGTCGCCGACGGGCTCGCTGCGGGCGGAGCCGATGCCTGGTTGGTCCTGTCGAACCACCGCCTCGCCGTGGTGATGGCGGCGTCCGCGGCGAAGAAGGCGGAACCGAGGGCCGAACAGCAGTCCGGCGGCTGGCTGTCGCGCGCCAAGTCGATCGCCAAGGACGCCCAGTCCTTGGTGCAGTCGGACGAGGAATCCCTGCTGACGCTGTGGGAGGCGCCCAGCGCGGCGATCCGCCATTTCGGCGCAGTGCCGATGGGGCGCGATGTCGACCCCGCGTGGTTCGGGCAGATCGCCTTCCAGGACGGTTCGACGGTGCTGATTCGAATGGACAACAAGGCCGCGGCGGAGTCCGTTGTGTCCGCTGGGAATGCTCTTTTCGGAGGGTAGCGAGTGGCTGTTGAGGGTTGGCGATGGACCGGTGGTCGGGTGGCCGCGGTGGTGGTGATGGCCGGTGGGCTGGTGCTGATGCGGGTCGTGGGCGAGGGGCCGCTGGCGTGGGCCGGGGTGATCTCGGGTTGATCGCCGCCGCGTACAGCTCGTTCTACTGGGGCAAGTTCAGCGACAGCGACGGGGTCGCGCGGGTGCGGCTTTCGCCGCTGGCGTGGGGTGCGCGGATCATCTGCTACGTGCTGTCCTTGCTCTTCCTGCTGACCGCTCTCGTGTTCGTCCTGGTCTGAGCGCTAACTCGCGGCACCGCGGCTGTCAACCCGTTTCCTCCGTAGCCGCGGTCCCCCGGTCGTCCCGCAGGTGTGCGCGCCGGTTCGGCTAATGTCGGTTGCGGGAGCGCAAGGACCGGAGGGGTCGATGGGTGAGGCACCTCTGCTGGGCGGGCGGTACCGGTTGGGTGCCCGCATCGGCAGTGGCGGGATGGCCGACGTGTACCGGGCGATGGACACCCGGTTGCAGCGGGTCGTGGCCGCGAAGGTGTTCCGCTCCGGCGCCGACGCCGCAGGCCGGGAGCGGTTCGCCGAGGAGGCCCGCACTCTCGCCGGGCTCAGCCACCCGGGCCTGGTCACCGTGCACGACTTCAGCGCCGGGCCCGACGAGCTGTACCTGATCATGGAGCTGGTCGAGGGCCGCACCCTCGCCGACGAGGTCCAGCTCGGCCCGCTGTCGCCGCAGCGCGTGGCCGAGATCGGTTCCCGGCTGGCCGACGTGCTCGCCCACGTGCACGACAACGGCATCGTGCACCGCGACGTCAAACCCTCCAACGTGCTGATCGCCTGCGACGACAGCGTCTACCTCGCCGACTTCGGCATCTCGCGGCTGGCCGCCGCGGCTGCGCGCAGGACCAGCTCCGGCGTGCTCATCGGCACCGCCACCTACATGTCCCCGGAGCAGGTCAGCGGTGGTGAGGTCGGCTACCCCGCCGACGTCTACGCGCTGGGCCTGGTGCTGCTGGAGAGCGTGACGGGGCGGGTCGAGTACCCCGGTTCCGGGGCGGAGAGCGCGGTGGCGCGGCTGGTCCGCGCCCCGGAGATCCCGCTGTCGCTGCCCACCGGACTGCACCGGGCCCTGCTGCTGATGACCGGGTCCGACCCGGCCAAGCGCCCGACCGCGGCGGAGTGCGCGGACCTGCTGGCGGGCCGGTCGACCGACGTCATCCCGCGCATCCAGGCGGAGCCACCGCGCCCGGCGACCCAGCTGCTGCCGAAGCCCGAACCGCGCCGCAACCTGAAGCCGTGGCTGCTCAGCGGCGCCGGGCTCGGGGTGCTGCTGGTGGCCTTGATCGTGTTCCTCGCCCTGCCCCCGGCCCCGGAACCGCCGAACCTGCCGCCGGTGTCCGGCCCGGCCGGGGTGGAGCGGCTGCCGGAGGACCTCGCCAACCTGGAGGGACTGATCCGAGAATGAAGCGCCTCCTGCTGCCGGTCCTGCTGCTGGCGCTCGCCGGTTGCAGCAGCGCGCCCCGCGCGATGGACCCGCAGATCCGCGAGCAGCTGCTCGGGCACGTGGAAGCGGTGAAGTCCGCAGCGGAGAACCACGACCGCCCCGCCGCGGAGGCGGCGCTCGGCGACCTGCACCGGGCGATCGCCGAAGCCCAGGCGCGCGGCGAGCTCGCCACGGAGACCGCCCGCACGCTGCTCACCGCGACCGAGCGGGTCGCCCAGGACGTCCGCACCTTGCCGCTGCCGGAACCCCCGGCCCCGGTCACCGTGACGGTCGTACCGGACCCGCCGGTCCTCGCGCCGCCCGCGCAGGAGCGGACCGAGCAGCGCCAGGAGCGGGCGGAGGAGCGGGCCCGGAAGTGGGAGGAGATGCGCAAGTCCTGGGAGGAGAACCGCGAGGAGTGGCGCAAGGTCCGCGAGAACAACGGCAACAACAACGGGAACAACAACGGCAACGGCGACGACTGAACGGGAAAGTTCCCGGTCGCCGCGCAAGTGGTTGTGCCAATTTCGCGGGGTGTGGCAGGGTTCGCTCGCACTGATCCGGTGCGGGCGGCGACCCGCGACCCCGAGGAGGCGGAAGTTGCGCGAGGGACTCGCTGCAGGCGTGATCGCGGCTGGCCTGCTGCTGGCGGGCTGCAGTTCCGGCGCAACCCCGACCGACCAACCGGACGCCCCGAACCGAGCGGCCCCGCCGAAGTCCCTGAGCACGTCCGACCCGTGCGCCCTGCTCACCGAGGACCAGCGGAAAACCCTGTCCCTGGACCAAGAACCGAAGCCGACGGACCAGAACGGCAAGCAGGGCTGCGAATACGGCTCGGGCACCCCAGGAGGCCCCGGCTGGTCGGCCTTCGCCGCGGTGGACGGAACGACCACCTACCAGCAGTTCGCCGAAGCCAACCGAGGTGCCCAACAGCTCGACATCGCGGGCTACCCGACGGCCAAGGTCAACGACACGACGGGCTGCACCCTGGTCGTCGACGCAGCGGACACGGGAACCCTCCGCGTCTCAGCCCTGGTCCGCCCCGGAGCCCCGATCGAGGTAGGCGGCAGCTGCGACGCAGCAACCAAGGTCGTGGAAGAAGCCCTGAAGACCCTCCCACCGGCGTAGCCACCGATTTCGCGCGAAACTGCCACCCGCCAGGCGTGCAGAGCGCCGCTTTCGCGCGAAATCGCCAGCCTCACCGGATATGGCGCCTTTCGGGAGTGGTCACTTGGGGCGCGCCGCGCTGATCGTCAGCGACTGGCCGTGCGTCACGACGTCTCCGGAGGCGATGGAAGTCCCGCCACTGCAGTTGATCTCGTAGCCGGACGGGGTAGTCGCGCTCACGCCCTCGAAGGTCTGTCCGGCCGGTGACATGCACCCGGGTTTGATCTGCTCGAAGGCGTCGGTGGCTTCCTTCAGAAGCTCTGGTTTGCCCTGCCAGATGTGCTTGTACGTGACATCGACGGCACGGAGCAGGGCCTTCGGCGGATCTTCCCTGGTGGTGTGCTCGCCCCTGCTTGCCTTGGCTGAGGTGCTCACGCTGATGGTGAAATCCATGAGCTTGCCGTCTGGCAGGTTGGAGAACCTCTTGTACTCGATTGACCCGTAGATGGTGTAGGGCTGGTTGACGTTGTCCTTGCCCTCGCACCTCCGCGGCGCTTTCACGGTGAACCCGCCTTCATCCGTCTCGCCTTCTCGAAGGCATTTCCACCCCTCAGCTGCGACGCTGTCCATCACGGCCTCCGGGTTGAAGTCATCGGGAAAGCACTGGTAACCGTTCGGATGCCTTTCCTGGCACGGGACCGGCTCGCCGGGTTCCGGCGGCTTCCGCTCGCTTGTGGTGGGCATGGGAAAGGACGGTGGCGGAGCTGCCTCGCTGGTGGACGTGGCGATCTTCTTCGGCGGATTGATGACGTGCACGTAGAAGACGCGGCCCGCGAGGACGAGCAGCAGCACGGCAAGGGGGATGGCGATGAACGGCCACTTCCGGCGCTTGCGAGCAGGTGGTGTCTGTTGGGCTGGTGGCGGCCCGTACCACCCGCCGCCTGGTCCCTGGTCCGGCCCCCACTGCTGGTTCGGGTTCCACCCCGGTTGGTTTGGCACAAGACCCTCCCTGCCTGATGTGCCCTTGATCTGCTGCATCGTATGGAGGCAGAACAGGCATCGGGCGCATTTCGCGCGAAGTGTGAGACACGACCTTGGAGGTCATTCCTGCCCGCAGAGGGCTTCCACGACGTCGCGTGCGTCGGAGCGGAATGCCAGGTCGAGGAAGTAGAGCTTGTCGGCGAGGTCGGTCAGCTGGGCTCGGCTCACCACGACTTCCGCGCCGCCTTGCCTGATCGACACCTCGTCGCGGATCAGCATCGTGACGACTACTTCGTCGCGCCGGTCGTCAGCCGGGATGTTCCAGCGAGCGCACATGTTTCAGCCCTCCCGTATCGGAATGTTCGCTTGCGAGAAGGACTCTCCGGCGTTCCCGATCAGGCACGCAACGATTCTTTCGGGTGACTGGGGGTGCTTGCCCCGCTGGAAACCAGTGATGGTGATCGGGGGAGCTCAGATCGATTCCGAAACGGGGAGAGCGCATGAACGGACGAGTAGGGGTTCCGGTCCGGGTGCGGCGGGTGTCGAGCGAACTGCGAGAGCTGCGGCTGCGTAACGGCCTGCCAGCGGAGGAAGTCGCCGGAGCACTGGGTTTCTCGATGAGCAAGCTGAGCCGGATCGAGAACGGCCAGCGGGGGTTGTACGCAGACGATGTGGCGGCGCTTCTGGGCTTGTATCGAGTGCCTTCTGAGCGTCGCGAGGAGCTGCTGAACCTTGTGCGCACGGCGTCGAGCCCGAACTGGTGGCAAGTTCAGGACGGTCGATTGCCAGCGATGTGGGAGGACGTGATCCGCTTCGAGAAGGAAGCCACGGCCATCTACAACTACGAAACGATGCTCATTCCGGGGCTGTTGCAGACCTCGGAGTACGCGACCGCCATCGTCCAGGGCACCGATCCAGACCTGAACCTCGCGGAGGTCGACACCCTGGTCACTGCGCGCATGGGGCGGCAGACCTTGCTGAACCGGCCGACTGCGCCAATGCTCGAAGTGCTCGTCGAGCAGAGCATCCTGGAACGTCCGGCTGGAGGTCCGGGGGTGATGTACCGCCAACTCCGCCACCTGGTGAGCGCGACGAGCCAGGACAACGTCACCCTGCGAGTGCTGCCATCTGCGCTCGGTGTGCATCCGGGGATGGCGGGGCCGTTCGTCGTCCTCGACTTCGAAAAGCATCCTAGCCTGGTGTATCTCGAGAACCGGGGGAGCAGCGCGTTCCTCGAGGAGCCCGAGCACGTCGCCGCCGCGAAGGAAGCACTTCAGACCTTGCAGGACGTGGCACTGTCGGTCGAGGATTCAGTTGACCTCATCAACGGCATCGCCGAGCGGTTGGTGTGACGACCGGCAAGGAGTAGCTCAGTGACATCACTGGATCTCTCGGCGCTTCGCTGGCGCAAGAGCAGCCGAAGCAGCAACTACGGGAACTGCGTCGAGGTCGCATTCAGCGGATCAGCCGTTGCGGCGCGAGACTCCAAGGACCCTGAAGGGGGCAAGCTGGTGCTCGGCGTTGGTGCCTGGGCATCTTTCCTCGACGGCCTCCGAAACGGCCGGTTCGACGTGTAAATGATCATGGGTAGCGCCTCAGGTGCGGCATCCGGGCGAGACTTCGCTCGGATGCCGCATTTTGTTGAGAGATCAACCGAATCTTCTGGCAAGTTGGGGTGCTCTACTTGCCAGCTTCGAAGCACTTGCTGAGACCGGGCTTCGGTATCTGGTCTCGGTGCCCTGACCTGGTGCTTCGGGGGCGACTGGTGTCGGAGCGGGCGGGCTGGCCCATAGCTGACCTGCTTAGACTCCGAAACCCCTTCGTCGGTTCCGAGGTCAAAATCACTCGGATGTCGCAGTCTTCTTTGGTCGACTTCGTCCCGTAGCGACGGTGTCGTGCGTTAACGTTTGCCCCGTTGGCAAGCTGATGACCGTCGCTGGACCCCCGCGACGGTTCGCGAACGAGGGGAGTTCAGCGGTGTCAGAGGGGGATGGCGGTACGTACCAGCCGGTCGACCAGCGCCAGATCGAGGCCATGCGGATGGCACCAGGGCCCGCTGGCTTCATGGGCAACATGCTGGATGTTGTGACGAGGGTCCAGGACAAGGCGGCTTTGGCGGCTTCTCAGGCCGCGGGCGGCACGATGATGATCGACCCGGACCAGGTCGAGAAGGTCGCGCAGTCCTTCGAAGATGAAGCCCGGGCTCTGATGGACCGCCAGCTCGATATTCACGAAATGGCGGCGTACGGGGTGTCGGCAAGCGACCCGGTTAGCACGCAGTCCGGCCAGGCTTACTCCCAGGTTGTAGCTGGGGATGGCCAGGCCTATCTGGATAACTACGTGAAGCTTGCGAAAGTCCTCCTCAAGGCTGCGGAAGATTTGCGAGACAGTGCAAAGCAGACGCGGCTCGATGACGAAAACGCGGCGGATGGTATGCGAGGGGGAGAACTTGCGTAAGGGGCTCGCTGCAAGCGCGGTCCTGGCTAGCGTTTTGCTGGCTGGTTGTAGCGGTGGTTCGGGCGAACCTGTTCCCACGGGCACGGGAACCCCGCAGGAGCAGGTGACATCGGAAGCGCCGGCTACGCAGTCTGCTCGTACCGCTCCGGCGAAGTCGTTGGAGATCGGTGACCGATGCGCAATTATTTCTGAGGCGCAGGTCAAGGAGCTTGGAGCGGATCAAGCTCCGCGGGAGCGCGAGTCCAACGGAAAGCCGGGATGCAGCTATGGTCGCGGCACTGCTGGCGTAGACGCCACGGTCTTCGTGGCGGTGGACAAGTCTTCGACCATGCAGAAATACGCTGAATCGGCGACCAAGGAACCTGAGAAGAGCGAGATTGCAGGTTACCCCGCCGTGCAGGTTAGTTTGGTTGAAACCAACTGCACTCTCGTGCTGGATGTTTCCGATCAGGGTTCTCTGTTCGTGAACACTGTGGTGTCCTCGGCTGATCCGAACCCTTGCGAGTTGTCGAAGCGTTTTGCTGAAGCCGCACTTCAGAATCTTCCCAATGCGTGAGGGGGACGAGGGATGACCAACAGTAGGCACATGGAGCCAGCGACCTTTGAATCCGCAACCTTGGAGCAAATGCGGAATTGGGTCGACGGTGGCTCTGCTGACGGCGCTTACAATCAGGCTGACGGTTGGAAGACCGAAGATCAGTACCTTCGGGACTTGAGAACCCGTCTCGAGGACCGGCTCAAGGAAGTCGGCGCAGTGATGCGCTCTGAGTCCGGCGAGGCGATGCAGAACCAGGCTGTGCCGGTTGTGCTCTGGACCGAGGTCGCTGCCGATAGTGCGTTGGCGCAATCGCGGCTAATGACCCAGCAGGGCGACGCCTTCAACAAGGTGCAGTCTTCGATTCCTGGTAAGGACGAAGAGCAGGAAGTCCCGGACAACAACTGGTTCGAGGACACCTGGGACAGCATGGTGAACGGTCAGACCGACGCCGAGGCTGCCAAGCAGCACAACGAGAAGCTGCGTCAGGAGGCTGTGCAAGCCTTCGAAACGTACGCGAACACCTCGCAGAGCAATGTGGCGTCGAGTGCGGTGTTCACTCCGCCACCAGAAAACGGGATGAAGGTTGCGGTCTCCGGCTCGCAGCACCCCACCGTCGGCGGCGTCCCGACGGTCTCCAACACTCCGTCCGGCACCAGCAGCCAGTGGGCCGGTGGTGGCGGTACCGGTGGCGTCGGCGGTGGTGGGTCTTCGACCGTTCCGTCTGGGTACAGCGGTGGCTCCGGTGGTTTCGGGTCGGGCGGCACCGGTGGTGGCGGTGGCGGTTACGGGACCACTCCGGTGTGGCAGCGGCCTGGTCAGGGTGGGCCCGGGCAGAGCGGGCCGGGCGGTGGGCGGGTGCCCACCGGTCCGGGGGCCGGTCAGCCCGGCGTGCCCGGGATGGCTCTCGGGCCCGGTGGTGGTTCCGGCACGGGCGCGGGCGCTGGTGGTCGGGTTCCCGGCGCTGGTGGTGCCGGTGGCCGCGGGTTCGGGGCCGGTGGTGCTGGTGGCGCCGGTGGTCGTGGGGCCGGTTCCGGCCTGGGCGCTGGTGGTCGTGCTGGGGCCGGTGGGCTCGGCGGTGCCGGTGGCACCGGGACGGGCTCCGGGGCTGGTGGTGCCGGTGGCGCTGGTGGTCGTGGTGGCATGGCCGGTGCTGGTGCTGCGGCCGGGCGTCCGCAGGGCAAGCAGGGCGAGGAGGACCAGGAGCACGAGACCCCCGAGTTCCTCAAGGGCGACCACGGGTTCTTCGACGACGACATGCCGAAGGTCGCTCCTCCGGTGTTCGGCGACTGGGACCAGCAGAAGTAGTCCGCAACCAAGCAGATGATCACGTGGGCGGCATCGGCTCGGTGCCGCCCACGCAGCGGTCTGGGGAGTATTCCGTGAAGTTCGAGCTGTCGCGGCAGGCCTTCTACGAGGCGTGGAAGCACTTCAACCTGGGGACCAAGCCAATAGTGCTCAACGTCCTGCCGGAGGGGATCCTGGAGTCCGAGCGGCGCGCCGTCGAGCGCCGGGCCTGGGACGAGCTGCACCGCCTCGGTTTCGGCAACGAGATGCGCGAGGAGGACATCTGCGGCGTCTTCCTGCCGCTGCAGCGCTACGAGCGGTCCTTCGACGTCACCTTCGGCGAGCGCACCCCAGACGGGGAGCGGAAGACGACCGGGATGGTCGCCAACGTCCGCAGCAACGCCACGCTCGCCGTGCTGACCGAGGAATCCGTGCGGCTGCAGGCGCTTCCCGCGGACTCGATGGTCCGCGCGCTGCTGAGCGTGCTGCCGGACGACCTGAAGGCCGGTCCGGGGCGCGGTGTTTCGCTGCGCAGCGCGGCGATGTCTGCGGCGGCCAAGGAGGCCGGGAGCTCCGACCGCGCGATGGCCGACGGTCTCGCGCGCCAGGGGGTCAAGCGCGACGACGCCCGCCTGCTGGTGGAGATGGCCGGTGGTGAGCGCCTCGCGTGGGCCCAGTTCGGCGCGGCGGTGATGGACGGCCAGGGCAAGCGCCACCGGGCGCCGATGGTGACGAACTTCTTCGCCACCGCCAAGGGCTGGTACATGATCGAGACCAACACCCGCGGCGCGGAGCCGTGGACCACGGTCGCCCCGATCGACAAGCCGCGGATGTCCTCCCGGGTTTCGGACCTCATGAAGACCTTCTGAACCCGGCGGACGGGGGCGATCTCGCGCGAAATCGCCGGAATCCCCACTCCCGGCAGTCCGGCGCTCCGCCACGGCCGGTGTGGGGTTGATCACCTAGAGTCGGCGCATGGTTTCGACGCAGGTGGACGGGCGGTGGGCCGCCTTCCGGCGGTCGCCGTTCTTCCCCGCGACCGTGCTCGTGCTCATCATCGGCGCCGCTGCCGCGCTGTTCGCCGGGTCCTACACCTTCGCCATGGCCAATCCGACGCCGCACAGCGTTCCGCTGGCCGTCGTCGGGGTCCGCGACGATCCCGCGCTGCTCGCCGAGATGGAGCGGGCCACGGGGACCGAGTTCGACCTCCGCCGGTACCCGGCTTACGGCGAAGCCGTGCACGCGGTGGAGGAGCAGCGCGTGTTCGGCGTGCTCGACCTGCGCGGCAGCGCGGTCCGGCTCGACCTCGCCAGCGCCGCCGGGGCTTCCGTGGCGCAGCTGCTGGAGCAGGTCGCGACGCAGGCCGCCGCGAGCCACGGGGTGGCGATCGAGGTGCGGGACCTCAAGCCGCTGCAGCGGGGCGATCCGCGCGGGCTCGCGCTGTTCTACGTGTCGCTGGCCGCGATCGTCATCGGGTTCGTCGGCGCGATCCAGCTCAGCGTGCACGCCAAGGCGCTCAACCCCGCCGAGCGGATCGGGTTCACCGCCGCCTTCGCGCTGCTCGGCGGGTTCGCCATCATCGCGGTGGTCGACTGGCTGCTGGGGGCCGTGCGGTTCCCGTTCGTCGAGTCCTGGCTGATCCTGGCGCTGACGATGTTCACCTCCGGCATGGTGTTCACCATGTTCAACACGCTGCTGGGGCGGTGGGCGATGGTGCCGACCTGGGGGCTGATGGTGCTGCTGGGCAACCCCTCGTCCGGCGGCGCGGTGTCCTGGCCGCTGCTGCCGTCCCCGCTGGGCCTGATCGGCGCCTGGTTGCCGCCCGGGGCCTCGGTGAACGCCCTGCACACCGCCGTCTACTTCGGCGGCTCCCAGCACGTGTTCCCGTTCCTGGTGCTGGCCGGGTGGGCGCTGCTGTCGTGCGGGGTGTTCTGGGCCTGGCGGCACCGGCACCCCGGCGGACGTCCGGCCGACGCCTGAATCAATACGGAACTTCCGCGTAGCGGAATTTTTCGCGGTCTTCGCGAGTTCTTGATCACTTCGCCGGTGAGGGGCATTTCACCCCGGTTTGACCTGCGAGGACGCCACCGGCATGGCTCAACTGCCCGGAAATCGGACACATTTGATGAATTTCGCCGAGATTAGTGCACTTCAGCGCCTTTGTTGGTAGTACTTGCAGCGGTGCCGCGCTCGTGCACGCCTCGTACGAGCGGGCCTGGTGGCGGGCCCGGCCGAATCAGGCTCACAAAAACCGGACCCCCGTGGAACCCGGTCGAGCCGACTCGGTACCGTCGCCGCACCGATCAAGAGAAACCCCACATCACGGAGGACATGGTGGCCCTTCCCCAGCTGACCGAGGAGCAGCGGGCAGCAGCTCTGGAAAAGGCGGCTGCCGCCCGTCGCGCCCGAGCGGAGCTCAAGGAGCGCCTCAAGCGAGGTGGAACCACGCTGGCGGAGGTCCTGGAGACCGCCGACAACGACGAGGTCCTGGGCAAGATGAAGGTCTCCGCCCTGCTCGAGGCCCTTCCCGGCGTTGGCAAGGTCCGCGCCCAGCAGATCATGGAGCGGCTGGAGATCGCCAACAGCCGTCGGCTGCGCGGGCTGGGCGAGCGGCAGCGCAAGGCGCTGCTCTCCGAGTTCAGCGGCGAGTGATCGACGCACAAACCGGCGCTGAGCCGAGGACCGTCCGCCAGGGCGAGCCTCGGCTCACCGTCGTTTCCGGGCCCTCCGGCGTCGGCAAGTCCAGCGTGCTCAGCGAGGTGCGCAGGCAGGCCCCGGAGATCTACTTCAGCGTGTCCGCCACCACCCGCGCGCCGCGCGCCGGGGAGGTCGACGGGGTGCACTACCACTTCGTCGACACCGCGGAGTTCGAGCGGATGATCGCCGCCGGCGAGATGCTCGAGCACGCCCGCTACGCGGGCAACCTCTACGGCACCCCGCGCAAGCCCGTCGAGGACGCCCTCGCCGCCGGGCGGCCCGCGGTGCTGGAGATCGAGCTGCAGGGCGCCCGCCAGGTCCGCCGGGCCATGCCGGAGGCGCAGCTGGTCATGCTGCTGCCGCCGTCCTGGGAGGTGCTGGTGGACCGGCTCACCGGTCGCGGCACCGAACCGGCCGAGGTCGTCGAGCGGCGGTTGGCGACCGCGCGCGAGGAGCTGGCCGCCGAATCGGAGTTCGACGCCAGCGTGGTCAACGCCGACGTGCAGGCCGCGACCAGCGAATTGCTACGATTGATACTCGGTCGCGAGCTGTGACGAGCCTTTGAGTAAGGGCACCGCGAGCAGCGCCGGAGTTCGGCAGATCGAAGTCCGGCACGCCGCGGGTCGCACCGCCGCCCCCAGGCAACGGCACCACGCCGCCGTCCACGAGGAGCAGGAGCCACTCACGTGAGCACCCCCAGCGCGCTGGCTGCGCTCAACAGCAGCCCGTCCACCAACACCGCCGAAGGCATCACCTACCCGCCGATCGACGACCTGCTGGAGCAGGTCAGCTCGAAGTACGCGCTGGTGATCTACTCCGCGAAGCGCGCCCGCCAGATCAACGACTACTACGCCCAGCTCGGCGAGGGCCTGCTGGAGTACGTCGGCCCGCTGGTCGAGCCGGGCCCGCGCGAGAAGCCGCTGTCGATCGCGCTCCGCGAGATCCACGCCGGCGTTCTCGAGCACACCGAAGGCGAGTGACGACCGAGCACGCCGAGGACCGCCCGCGGGTGGTCCTCGGGGTCAGCGGTGGCATCGCCGCCTACAAGGCGTGCGAGGTGCTGCGGCGGCTGACCGAGTCCGGGCACCAGGTCCGGGTCGTCCCGACCGAGGCGGCGCTGAACTTCGTCGGCGCGGCGACCTTCGAGGCGCTGTCCGGGCAGCCGGTGCGCACCGGCGTGTTCACCGACGTCCACGAGGTCCAGCACGTCCGGCTCGGGCAGGAGGCGGACCTGGTCGTGGTCGCGCCCGCCACCGCCGACCTGCTGGCCCGCGCCGCGCACGGGCAGGCCGACGACCTGCTCACCTCGACGCTGCTGACCGCCCGGTGCCCGGTGCTGATGGTCCCGGCGATGCACACCGAGATGTGGGAGCACCCGGCGACCCGGCACAACGTCGCGCTGCTGCGCAGCCGCGGCGTGGTGGTCGCCGAGCCGGACAGCGGCCGGTTGACCGGCGCGGACACCGGCAAGGGCCGGTTGCCCGACCCGGCCGAGATCGTCGACCTGGCCCGCCTGCTGCTGGCCGAGCCGAAGGCGCTGCCGCGCGACCTCGAGGGCCGCCGCGTGGTGATCTCCGCCGGTGGCACCCGCGAACCGCTGGACCCGGTGCGCTACCTGGGCAACCGCTCCTCCGGGCGGCAGGGCTACGCGCTGGCCCGGGTGGCCGCGCACCGCGGTGCGGAGGTGACGCTGGTCGCCGCGCACACCGCGGACCTGGCGGCCCCGGCCGGGGTCCGGGTGATCAAGGTGGGCACCGCCGAGGAGCTGCGGTCGGTGATGCTGGCCGAGGCCGACGGCGCGGACGCCGTGGTGATGGCCGCCGCGGTGGCCGACTTCCGGCCCGTCTCGCACGTCGAGCACAAGATCAAGAAGTCCGACCGGGACCCGGACCCGCTGGCCCTGACCCGCAACCCGGACATCCTCGCCGAACTGGTCGAAGCGCGCGGCGCGGGCAAGCTGGCCGCGTCGCTGATCGTGGGGTTCGCCGCCGAGACCGGCGACGCCACCACCTCGGTGCTCGACCACGGCCGCGCCAAGCTGGCCCGCAAGGGCTGCGACCTGCTGGTGGTCAACGCCGTCGGGGACGGGCGGGCCTTCGAGGTCGAGGACAACGCCGGGTGGCTGCTGGGCGGCGACGGCACCGAGGAACCGATCCCGTTCGGCGCGAAGTCCCGGTTGGCATCCACACTGTGGGATGCTGTGAACCGGCAGTGGCACCGCCAGTAGGGTGACCGCGCACGTCAACCACCGCGCGGTGGACTTTCAAGCAATTCAGGGAGAGTCGTGAGTCAGCAGTCTGGCCTGCGCACCGGTCGCAGGTTGTTCACCAGTGAGTCCGTGACCGAAGGCCACCCGGACAAGATCTGCGACGCGATCAGCGACTCGATCCTGGACGCGTTGCTGGGCCAGGACCCCCGCTCCCGCGTGGCGGTGGAGACCCTGGTGACCACCGGCCAGGTGCACGTCGCCGGTGAGGTGACCACCGACGCCTACGCCGACATCCCGACCATCGTGCGGGAGAAGATCCTGGAGATCGGCTACGACTCCTCGGCCAAGGGCTTCGACGGCAACTCCTGCGGCGTGAACGTGGCCATCGGGTCGCAGTCCCCGGACATCGCGCAGGGCGTGGACACCGCGCACGAGTCGCGGGTCGAGGGCGTGATCGACGAGATCGCCAAGCAGGGCGCCGGTGACCAGGGCCTGATGTTCGGCTACGCCTGCGACGACACCCCGGAGTTCATGCCGCTGCCGATCGCGCTGGCGCACCGCCTGTCGCGGCGGCTGACCAAGGTCCGCAAGGACGGCGTGCTGCCCTACCTGCGGCCGGACGGCAAGACCCAGGTGACCATCGAGTACGCCGGTGACCAGGCCGTCCGCCTGGACACCGTGGTGCTGTCCACGCAGCACGCGGCGGACATCGACCTGGACTCGATGCTCGCGGTGGACATCAAGGACCGGGTGGTCGGCCCGGAGATCGAGCAGCTCGACCTCGACACCTCCGACACCCGGCTGCTGGTCAACCCGACCGGCCGGTTCGTGGTCGGCGGTCCGATGGGCGACGCGGGCCTGACCGGCCGCAAGATCATCGTCGACACCTACGGCGGCATGGCCCGCCACGGCGGTGGCGCGTTCTCCGGCAAGGACCCGTCGAAGGTGGACCGCTCGGCGGCGTACGCGACCCGCTGGGTGGCGAAGAACGCGGTCGCCGCGGGCCTGGCCAGCCGGATCGAGGTGCAGGTCGCCTACGCGATCGGCAAGGCGGCCCCGGTGGGTCTGTTCGTGGAGACCTTCGGCACCGAGAACGTCGACCCGGCCCGCATCCAGTCGGCGATCAACGAGGTCTTCGACCTCCGCCCGGCGGCGATCATCCGCGACCTGGACCTGCTGCGCCCGATCTACGCGCAGACCGCCGCGTACGGCCACTTCGGCCGCCCGGACCTGGACCTGCCGTGGGAGCGCACGGACCGCGCGGACGCGCTGAAGGCCGCCGCCAACGCCTGACGGTGTCGTGAGCGGCGATGGTCGTCCTTACCGCCATCGCCGCTCACGACAGCTTTACGCTGGGTGAGTGGGGGACCGATTCGTTCCTTATGGCCCGTCGCACCTGGTGCTCATGGCGCTCATCGTCGTCGGGTCCGCGGTGCTGGTCGTCCTCGGCCGGCGGCACCGCGATGCGCGGATGCTCTCGCGGGCGTTCGCCGCGGTGGTCCTGGCGTTCAACGTCCCATTGCTGATCTACCAGCAGATGCCCTGGCAGTTCGACATCGACGACTCGCTGCCGCTGCACCTGTGCGACCTCGCGTGGATGGTCGGCGCTTACGCCCTGTGGACCCGGCAGCCGCTGGCCTGCGCGCTGCTCTACTACTGGGGGCTCACGCTGACGCCGCAGGCGATGATCACCCCGGCGCTGGACGCCCCGGACTTCCCGTCGCTGGCGTTCGTCGAGTTCTGGGGGCAGCACCTGCTGGTGCTCTGGGCCGCGGCGTTCCTGACCTGGGGTGTCGGGGTGCGGCCGAACTGGCGCGGGTACTGGTTCTCGGTGGTCGTGACCGCCGCGTGGGCTTTGGCGGTGCTGGCGTTCAACTCCTGGGCGGGCAGCAACTACGGCTTCGTCAGCCGGAAGCCCGACAACCCGTCGCTGCTCGACCTGATGGGCGGCTGGCCCTGGTACCTGGGTGTGGCCGCGATCGTCGGGATGGTCGCGTGGGCGCTGCTGACCTGGCCGTGGACCCGGACGCGCGCCCGCGCGCTCAGCCCGAGGCCGCGGTGAAGCCCTGCTGGCGCCACGCCTCGTAGACCGCGACTGCTGCCGAGTTGGCGAGGTTCATCGAGCGGATGCCGGGCAGCATCGGGATGCGGACCTGGAGCGTCACGTCGGCGAGGACCTCCTCGGGCAGGCCGGTGGATTCCGGACCGAACAGCAGCACGTCGCCGGGCTGGTAGTCGACCGTCTCGTAGGAGCGCTCGGCCTTCGAGCTGAAGGCGATGACCCGCTGCGGTCGCAGCTCCCGCCACGCCGACTCCAGGTCCGGGTGCACGTGCAGCGCGGCCCGGTCGTGGTAGTCGAGCCCGGCCCGGCGCAGCTTCGCGTCCTCCACGGAGAACCCGAGGGGCTCGATCAGGTGCAGGGCGCAGCCGGAACCGGCCGCCATGCGGATCGCGTTGCCCGCGTTGCCGGGGATCTCCGGGTGGTAGAACACGACGTGAAACACCCAAAATCGTTTCACACCGGCGTTCCCGGTGGCATCCGGGGGCCGAAAACCGTTGGTGCGGCAAGATCAACCGCTGTTACCCTGGTGCCGCCGGTCGAGAGGCGCTGCAACGGGCGTCGGCCCGCCACGCTCGGTCGGTGCGGGTGTCGGAAGGGTGCCTCCCGCGACCGGAGGTGTCCTCGTGGTGACCGGACTTCCGCTGCCCGCAACCGAAATCGTTGATCTGCTGAGCTACCCGGTGAAGGGCTGCGCCGGGGTGTCCGTCCCGAGCACGCCGCTGACCGACGCGGGTTTGGCGCACGACCGGGCTTTCATGGTCATCGATGAGAACGGGGTGTTCCGGACCCAGCGCCGGTGGCCGCACCTCGCGCAGATCCAACCGGCGATCAGCGACGACCGGATCGAGCTGAGCGCACCCGGCGCCGGTTCGATCGCGGTGGACGTCGACGTGACCGGACCGCGCCGGGCGGTGGACCTCTTCGGCACCGGGTACCGGGGCATCGACCAGGGAGATCCGGTCGCGGAATGGCTCTCCGACGTGCTCGGGGCGCGCAGCAGGCTGGTGCGGGTGCCGCCGGAGCACGACCGCGCCACCGACGGCGAGACGCCCGGGACCTCCGGCTACGCCGACAGCTGCGCGGTGCACGTCGTGTCGCGGTCCTCGCTGGACCTGCTCAACGAGCGGTTGCCGGAACCGCTGCCGATGGACCGCTTCCGCCCCAACATCGTGGTCGACGGCTGGGACGCCCACGACGAAGACCGCGCTGGCCGCATCAGGGCCGGTGACGCGGTGCTGGGATTCGCCAAGCTCGCGATCAGGTGCGCGGTCACCACGGTCGACCAGGCGACCGGGCGCCGCAGCGGCCCGGAACCGCTGCGGACGCTCGCCCGGTACCGCCGGGTTCCCGGCGAGGGGATCGCTTTCGGCGCGAAGTTCGCGGTGCTGCGCCGCGGAACGCTGTCAGTCGGAGATCCGGTGGTGGTCGAGACCTGGCGCTAGAGCGCCGGTTTCGCGCGAAAGCGCCCGCTCAGACCAGACCGCCGGTGGCGCGGATGTTCTGGCCCGTGACCCAGTGCGAGTCCGGGCTGACGAGGAACGCGACCACGTCGGCGATGTCCGCAGGCCGCCCGAGCCTGCCCAGGGGCGTCATGTGCTCGGTCGCCGCGATGGCGTCCGGGTCGACCGCGCCGCGCAGCAGGTCGGTGTCGGTGGGGCCGGGGGAGACCGCGTTGACGTTGATCCCGCGCGGACCCAGCTCCTTGGCCGCGACCTGCGTGAGCTGCTCGACGGCGGCTTTGCTCGCGGCGTAAGCGGATTCGCCCGGGCTGGCCCACGCGGTGCTCATCGTGGAGATGTTGACGATCCGCCCGCCGTCGCGCATCCGCCGCGCCGCGTGCTGCATCGCCAGGAAGGTGCCCTTCGCGTTGACCGCCATGATCCGGTCGTACTCGGCCTCGGAGGTGTCCAGCAGCGGTGCCGTGCCGGGGATCCCGGCGTTGTTCACCAGGATGTCGAGCTGGCCGAAGTGCTCGTCGGCGGTGTCGAAAAGCCTTGCCACCTGGTCGGTTTCGCCCATTTCCACGAGCACGGCGCGGGCACCGGTGCGCGTGCTGACGTCCTCGGCCGCGGAGTCGTCGCTGGCGTAGCCGAACAGCACCGTCGCGCCGTCGGCGGCCAACCGCTGCACGATCGCCCGCCCGATCCCGCGAGAGCCACCGGTGACGACTGCGGTCTTCCCATCAAGTCCCATGCCCCGATCGTCCCGGCAATTGCGGCCAGAACCGGTCCGGAAATGCCGATGGTGGCCCGGGCGCAGGCCGTCGTACTCGCTTTGCCTGCTCACGGGACATGAGCTGCCGAAACCTTCCCCGGGCCGACGGAGCGGCTAACCGGTCAGGGTCGAGGCGCGGGGGACCAGGCGCGGGGGCGGGTTGGTGACCACCTGCGGAACCTCGGTGCCCTTCAGGTTCGCCAGCAGGAGCTCGACCGCGCTCGCCGCGGCCTGCGCCAGGTGCAGGTCCACTGCGGTCAGCGTCGGGGTGCTGGTGCGGGCCCGGACGCCGTCGTAGCGGGTCGCCACCCGCAGGTCGGTCGGGATGTCGAGGCCCAGCGACTCCGCGGCGCGCACCGCGCCGATGGCGAAGGCGTCCACCGACGCGCAGATCGCGTCGACCTCGGGGTGCTGCGCCAGCAGCTCCTCGCAGGCGGCCTGGCCGGTTTCCTCGCCGCCCGACTCGTCGGCCTCGACCACCAGCGGCGGCATGCCGTGCTCCCGGGAGAACTCGGCGTAGACCTCCGCCAGGTCCACGTACCAGCTGCGGTGGCCGCTGCCCATGAGCAGCGCGATCCGGTCCGCGCCCTGCTCGCGCAGGTGGTCCAGGAGCAGGCGGCCGACCTGCGGCGCGCGCAGGTCCACGTGCGGCAGGTCGGTGCCCCGCTGCGGTCCGATGCTCACGATCGGCACCCCGCGCGACTGCAGGCGCTTGGTGGTCGGGTCGTCCTGGTCCGGCTCGATCACGATCGCTCCGTCGATGTCCAGCGAGTCCAGCGGCGGGTCGGAGTCCAGCGGGGGCACCAGCACCAGGGCGAAGCCGTGCAGCAGCGCGGTCTCGGCCGCCGCCGCGGCGACCTCCATGAAGAAGCCGAGCTTGGACGGGCCGCCCGCCACCGCGACCGGCATCGACGACACCAGGCCGATGGTCCGGGACTGGCCGCTGCGCAGCCGCTGCGCGCGCAGGCTCGGCCGGTAGCCGAGCTCGGCGGCGGCCTGCACCACCCGCTCCCGCGTCCGCGGATCGACCTTGCCGATCCCGTTGAGCGCGTGCGACACGGTCGTCCGCGACACCCCGGCAGCCCGCGCGACATCGGAGATCGTCGGCCGGATCGGTCCCGCCATCGCACCTCCTCACCCTCGAACCGCCGCTCAGGCTATTACGCCCCCACCCCTCCCGGAACCCCGCGCGGCCGACGCGTGGTGGGATGGCGCACGAGCAGCAGCGGAACGAAACGGACCCACCCGATCCGAAGGTCGGCAACCGCCCGTTTCCGGGCTTCCTGGCCGCTTGGCAGGAGGCGAACGGCCCGGAGCTCACCCCGCTCGACCACCTCGGCCGGGGAGGTGGCATCGAGTTCGTGCTGGCCGCGCAGTGGCTCTTCTGCCCGAACTTCATCGAGCACCGCGGTGGCGTCTTCCGCTCCGAGCTCCCGGCGGAATCGAGCGGGTCTCGCCGGAGGAACATCGACACCTGGTTCTCCGGTCGGGAGGACCGCGTGGATCTCGTCGAGTTCCACGCGAACACGACGACGTTGTGGGACGTCTTCACCAACGACGACACCACCGGGTACGAGGAAGACCTGTCCCAACTCGCCTGCACGATCGCGGAATGCTGGAGGGCGCTGCTCGCGAGGCAGTTCCCGGAGCGGCAGTTCGCCGTGGAGGTCCGCGACGACGAGAACTCGTACGGCCCGCAGATCACCTTCTACAGCAGGTCCGGGGCGTCGTGATCGCCTAGGCGATGTCGCGGTGGAGGAGGTCGGCTTCGGTTTCGCGGCGGATCCAGACCTCGGTCGTCCCGTCTTCGAGGGCCAGGACCGGGGGTCGGGGGACGAGGTTGTAGGTGGAGGCCATCGAGTGGTGGTAGGCGCCGGTGCAGGGGACCGCCAGGAGGTCACCGGCGCGGATGTCGGACGGCAGCTGGGCGTCGGGGATCAGGACGTCACCGGCCTCGCAGTGGCGCCCGACCACGCTCATCGAGCGCTTCTGCGCATCGCTCGTCCGCCCGACCAGGCGCGCGGTGTAGCGCGAGCCGTACAGCTCCGGGCGCGGGTTGTCGCTGAAGCCGCCGTCGACCGCGACGTAGGTCCGGGTGCTGCTGTGCTTGACGGTCACCACCCGGTACAGGGTCAGGCCCGCTCGGGCCGCGATCGCCCGGCCGGGTTCCAACGTCAGGCGCGGCGGCACGAGGCCGTGCTTGCGGCACTCGTAGGCCAGCACGCGGGGGATGCGGGCGGCGAAGCCGGGCAGGTCGAACGCCGCATCGCCGGGGCAGTAGGCCACCGCGTGCCCACCGCCGAGGTTGAGCTGCGGCAGCGTAACCCCGTGGCGGACCGCGATCTCGGCCAGGAAGGCCACCAGCCGCCGCACCGCCTCCTCGTAGCCGGACACCTCGGCGATCTGCGAGCCCAGGTGGCAGTGCAGCCCCACCAGCCGCAGCTCGGGGCGGGCGAGCACCCGCGCCACCGCCACCGCCGCCTGCCCACCGGCCAGCGACAGGCCGAACTTCTGGTCCTCGACCCCGGTGGCCACGGCCCGGTGGGTGCGCCCGTCGATGCCGGGCGTCACCCGGACCAGAACGTCCTGCGGGCCGGGGATCCGGTCGATCTCCGCCAGCGAGTCGACCACCACCCGGCCCACCCCGGCGCGCGCCGCCGCGCGCAGCTCCTGGTGGGTCTTCGCGTTGCCGTGCAACAAGATCCGCTCCGCGGGGAAGCCCGCGGACAGGGCGGTGGCCAGCTCCCCGGCCGAGCAGACGTCCAGCGACAGGCCCTCCTCGGCGATCAGCCGCGCCATCCGGCGGCACAGGAACGCCTTGCCCGCGTAGGCGATCTCGGCGTCCAGCGCGCGGTAGGCGCGGCACCGCTCGCGGACGGTCGGCACGTCCAACAGGTAGCCGGGCGTGCCGAAGCGGTCGGCGAGCTCGGTGAGCGAGACACCGCTCACCACCAGGTCGCCGGACGGCATCGCCTCGGCAGAGGTCGGCCAGACCGAGGTGCACAGCTTCTCGGGCAAGCTCCGGCGGTAGGTCGGCAGCAGTTCGGCCAGGGTCATCGGGCAGTTCCGCCTCTCTGTTCCGCCTCTCCGCGATTCACAGTGGTGGTCGCGTTCGAGGTTCATCTCGCGTTTGGCGGTTTCTTGTGGCTGGGTTGCGTCACGGTCCCCTGAGGTGCGGTTGGGGAGGGGGTGGCGCTTGTCTGTCGGGTGCTTTCAGGAGTACGCCGGGTTGGGGTCGGTGGCGTGGTGTTCGAGCGTGGTTCTGACACGGGGCCCGAGCGTCCTGATGTGCTGTTGACGGGCTGGTCCGGGGCTTCTGGTAGAGAAGAGGCATGGCAGGTGCACAACCCCGGAAGCGGAAGGGGGCGACGGCAGAGCAGCGGACCGCGGCGGCGCACCGACCGGTGGCCCGCGTGCTGGTCGACGTCCCGCTGCCGGTGCACCTGGACCGCCCCTTCGACTACCAGGTGCCCGACCGGCTCGACGCCGACGCGGTGCCCGGCTGCCGGGTGCGGGTGCGCTTCCGCGGCAAGCTCGTCGACGGCTACCTGCTGGAGCGCAACGAGACCACCGACTTCAAGGGCACCCTGTCCTGGGTCGAGCGGGTGACCTCGCCCGAGCCGGTGCTCACCCCGGAGCTGCTGGAGATGGCCCGCGCGGTCGCCGCCCGCTACGGCGGGATGCTCGCCGACGTGGTGCGCCTGGCCATCCCACCGCGGCACGCCGGGGCGGAGAAGAAGGCCCCGAGCGAACCCGGCCCGCCCCCGCCCCGCCCCGAGACCGAGGGCTGGAACCGCTACCAGCACGGCCAGTCCTTCTTGGACGCCGTGCACGCCGGGCGCTCGGCCCGGGCGGTCTGGCAGGCGCTGCCCGGCGAGGACTGGCCCGGCCGCCTCGCCGAGGTCGCCGCGACCGCCGCGGCAGCCGGGCGCGGAGCGCTGATCGTCGTCCCCGACCACCGCGACCTGCAGCGGCTGCAGGACGCCTGCGCCGCCCTGGTCGGCGACGGGGTCGTCGCCCTCGCCGCCGAACTCGCCCCCGCCGAGCGCTACCGGCGCTGGCTGGCGGTCCTGCGCGGCGCGGCCCGCGTGGTGGTCGGAACGCGCGCGGCGATGTTCGCCCCGGTGCGCGACCTGGGCTTCGCGGCCGTGTGGGACGACGGCGACGACCTGCACAGCTACCCCCAGGTGCCCTACCCGCACACCCGCGACGTGCTCACCCAGCGCGCGCACGCGGCGGGCGCGGCGCTGATCGTCGGCGGCTTCGCCCGCACCGCCGAAGCCGCGCTGCTCGCCGAGTCCGGCTGGGCGCACGAGCTCACCGCGCACCGCGCGGAAGTGCGAGCGGCAGCGCCGCGAGTGACCGCCATCGGCGAGGACGACACGCAGCTGGCCCGCGACCCGGCGGCGCGCGCAGCGCGGCTGCCGTCGGTGGCCTTCGAAGCGGCGCGAGCCGCGCTCGGCGCGGGAGCGCCGGTGCTGGTGCAGGTGCCGCGGCGCGGCTACGTGCCAGCGCTCGCGTGCGGCGACTGCCGCGAGCGGGCGCGGTGCCGCCGCTGCGCGGGGCCGCTGGCGCTGCCGGGAGGCAGCGAGGGCGGCGCGCCGAAGCCCGCGGCGTGCAGCTGGTGCGGAGCCGCGGAAGCGGCGTTCAAGTGCGGCAACTGCGGGTCGCGGCGGCTGCGGGCGATCGCCATCGGCGCTGGTCGCACCGCCGAGGAGCTGGGGCGTGCGTTCAGCAACGTGACGGTGCGGACCTCCGGGGCGGGGGAGGTGCTGGCGACGGTTCCGGCGAAGCCCGCGCTGATCGTGTGCACGCCGGGGGCCGAGCCGGTGGCCGAGGGCGGGTACGGCGCAGCGCTGCTGCTGGACGGTCGGACGTTGCTGGCCCGCCCGGAGCTGCGCGCGGCCGAGACGACGCTGCGGTTGTGGTTCGACGCGGCCGCTCTGGTGCGTCCGGGGCGGGACGGCGGTCGGGTGGTCGTCATGGCCGAGTCGTCGCTGCAACCGGTGCAGGCGCTGGTGCGGTGGGACCCGGCCTGGTTCGCCTCGCTGGAGCTCGCCGAGCGCGCCGAGCTGGGCTTCCCCCCGGCGCGGCGGGTCGCAGCGGTGGACGGCACGCCGGAGGCCATCGAGGCGCTGCTCGACTCGGCGGACTTGCCCGCCACGGCGGAGATCCTCGGCCCGGTGCCGCTCGGCGCGGTCGACGAGGACGGCAACTCGGAGCGGGAACGCCTGATCGTCCGCGTGGACCGGACCGAAGGTCGAGCCCTGGCCAGCTCCCTGCACGCGGCCCAAGCCATCCGCGCAGCCCGCAAGGCGGCCGAGCTCCAGGTCCGCCTCGACCCGCTGGAGATGCTCTGACCGGTTCGGGCCCAGGCGGCGGTCGTGAGCGCGTAACAGCGCCACGACCTGGGCAAGCGCAGCGGGGCCGTTCCGCGGCTAGGCTTCGAGCATGGTGCGCAGCTCGGCTCCCGACGTGGACGAATACCTGGCGGGAAGCCCCGGCCGCCCGGCGGGATGCGCTGACCCGGATCCGGGAGTTGTGCCGCGCCGAGCTGAGCGGGTTCGACGAGGTCATGAACCACGGCATGCCCGCGTACCAGCGCGACGGCGTCGCCGAGATCGCGTTCGCCTCCCAGAAGCAGTACATCTCGTTCCACCTCCTGCGCTCCGACGTGCGCGCAGCCTTCGCCGAGCGGCTCACCGGCCACGACGCGGGCAAGGGCTGCCTGCGCTTCCGCAAGGTCGAATCGATCGACTTCGACCTGCTCCGCGACCTCCTGGAGGAGACGGCCACCACCCGCGGCGAGGCCTGCTGACGGGTCGTGAGTGCGAAACCCTGCTCCAGCCGGGTTTCGCACTCACGACCCCGGAATTCAGTTGTCCGGGGGTTCGGGGGAGTGCTGCACTCCGGGGGTGACGGCTTTCCTGGAGACCGAGCGGCTCCTGCTGCGGGAGTTCGGGGCGGACGACGTCGACCTGCTCCTGGAGCTCAACAGCGATCCGGCGGTGATGCGCTACATCTTCGGCGGGCCGCCGCCGACCCGGGCCGAGGTCGCCGAGCAGCTGCTGCCCCGGTACCTCTCGTACTACGAGAAGTTCGGCGGGCTCGGCAAGTGGGCCGCGCTGGAGCGGGGGACCGGGCGGTTCATCGGAGTGTTCATGCTGCACCCGGACGGGGACGGGCCATCGGACGAGGCCGAGCTCGGGTACCGGCTGCACCGGTTCGCCTGGGGCCGGGGGTACGCCACCGAGGGCGCGATCGCGCTGCTCCGCAAGGGGTTCGCCGACTTCGGCCTGCGGCGGGTCTTCGGGCAGGCGATGACCGTCAACACCGGTTCGCGGCGGGTGCTGGAGAAGGCCGGGCTGCGGTACGTGCGGACGTTCTTCGCGGACTGGCCTGGCCCGCCGATCGACGGGGCGGAGCACGGCGACGTGGAGTACGCGCTGACCCGCGACGAATGGTTGGCTCAGTAGCGGTACAGGCGGTCGGCGACCGCTGGGGCGGGCTGGGTGGAGAGGCCCGCTGGGGCCGAGATGCGGTTCGGGTCGCCGTCGGAGGTGTAGCGGCGGGCCGGGTCGGCGGCCAGGAGGTCCAGCCAGGCCGTGGAGCCGAACTGGGCGTCCGGCCCGGTCGCGGCTTGGGAGCGGATGCGCGGCACGTTGGCCGGGTCGAAGTCGGCCGACCAGGGCGAGGGCGCCGGGTTGGAGCCGACCAGCAGGACGCTGTCGTGGTGGTAGGTCGTGCCGTCCGCCGAACCGTCGGCCGCCAGCCGCTCGTCGTCCGGGTGCACGCCCAGCGGCAGCGCGATCGAGCGCACCTCCGCGCCCGGTGCGGCATCGGTGATGACCCGCTGCATCCCGGCGATCTGCTGCTGCACCTCGTCCCCCGCGAGCCGCCCCAGGTTCGGGTGGTCGAGGGTGTGGTTGCCGATCTCGAAGCCGTGCTCGTGCAACCAGGCGAGGCTGCGCCGTCCGCCGGGTTCCTCGAACGGCGGGTTGAAGACGTAGAAGGTCGCCACCGGGCGGAATCCCGGGTGCGCGGCCGCCACGTCGAGCAGGATGCGGGTGGCCGTGCCCGGTGCCGGTTCGCCCGAACCGTCCACTGTGAACTGGGTGGGGGAGCCGTCGTCGAAGGTGAGCACCACCGGGTGCGCGCCCGCCGGGAGGTCGAACCGCCCGGTGGCGTACTCGGTCGCGGTCACCGGGACGTAGCCCTCGGTGGCCAGCCGCTCCAGCTCCGCCCGGAAGTCCTCCGGGGTCCGGTCGTAGACGCTGGTCGGAGCGGGCGTGATCCGGTGGTACATGAGCACCGGGACCTCGCCCAGCTCGTTGGCGCCCACCGACTCCGGCGTCGGCGGCGGAGGTGGTGGTGGGGGCGGCGGGATCTCGACCACCTGGCGAGGTGGCGGTGGAGGTGCGCTGCAGCTGGCCAGGGCCGTGAGGAGTGCCGCCGTCACCGCGGCGACGACGCGTCCGGAGCGCACAGCTGGCAGCATCGCCACCAACGGTAGGTTCCGGTTTCGCGGCTTGGGGATACTCCAAGTGGTTAATTGATCTGCCGCGCTCCGGCTGGGAGGGTGGACGAGCACGCATTCCGCTTGAAAGAGCACGGGATTCCGTGCTGCCGCGCGAGTTCGCCTAGTCGGGGAGGCGAAAGCGATGACGGATGCTGCCACCGCCCGTGCGCGGGCGCTGCTGGCCGAGCTGCCCAGGTTCGTCGTGGTCGGGGTGGGCGCTGCGCTGGTCCTGCTGATCGGCGTGCTGCTGGCCCGCATCATGTCCACAGAGGACGTCGAGATCGCCGGGCTGCCGGACCGGCCCGTCACGTCGGCGGACGTCGGGTCGATTCAGATCCGCTCCGGCGCCAAGGACGGCGTGCGGGTCCTGCTGGACGACCGGGAAGTGCCGGTGGTCCGCGCGGCGGGCGCGCACCACGTGCTGCCGGTCGAACTGGCCGACGGGCCGCACGAACTGCGCGTCGTCGTGCCCTCCTGGATCGGTTCGACCACCACCACCCGGGAGTTCACTGTGGACAACTCGCCGCCGGATCTGCAGGTCGGCGACTCGCTGCGCGCGGAGGCGCCGAACGCTCCGGTGACCGTCGAGGGGCGCGTCCGGGGCGCCACCGAGGTGCTGGTCGCCGGGCGGCCCGTGGTCCCGGACCCGCAGGGCGGGTTCAGCGCGGTCGTCGAGCGGCCCGGCCGGGAGGTGCCGGTGCTGGCCGCCGACGCCGCGGGCAACCGCGCCGAGCGCACCGTGACCGTCCACACCAGACACCCGGGGATGCGCGCGGTGCACCTCACCGGGCTGGCCTGGACCAGCGACGCGCTGCGCGAACCCGTCCTGGAGCTGGCGCGGCGGGGCCAGATCGACACCGTCGAGCTGGACATCAAGGACGAGAGCGGGGAAGTGGTCTACGACTCCGCGGTGCCGATGGCGCACCAGATCGGCGCGGTCAAGGGCTACTACAACGCGCGGCAGGTGCTCGACCAGCTGCACGGCATGGGCGTCCGGGTGGTCGGTCGGCTGGTGGCGTTCAAGGACCCGGTGCTGGGCGAGGCCTCCTGGCGCGGCGGGCACCCGGAGCGGGTGGTGCAGACCGCCGACGGCCAGCCGTGGAGCGGCGGCTACGGCGGGTACGCCTTCACCAACTTCGCCGACCCCGCCGTGGTCCGGTACAACATCGACATCGCCGCCGAGGCCGCCGCGCTGGGCTTCGACGACGTCCTCTACGACTACGTGCGCCGACCCGACGGGCACCTCGACCGGATGCGCATCCCCGGCCTGACCACCACCCCGGAAGCGGCGATCGCCGACTTCCTGCGCCAGACCCAGCCCGAGGTCCGCTCGCGCGGCGCGCTGCTCGGCGCATCGGTGTTCGGCATCGCGGTGGACCGCCCCACCGAGATCGCCCAGGACATCCGCCAGATGGCGCAGCACGTCGACTACATCTCGCCGATGGTCTACCCGTCGCACTGGGCACCGGGCGAGTTCGGCGTGGCCAACCCCAACGCCCAGCCCTACGACATCGTGGTGCGCTCGCTGGCCGAGTTCGCCAGGGCGGTCGAGGGCACCGACGTGCAGATCATCCCGTGGTTGCAGGACTTCAGCCTCGGCGTGCGCTACGGCCCGGCGGAGGTGGCGGCGCAGATCGCCGCGGCCCGCGACAACGGCATGAGCTCGTTCCTGCTCTGGGCGCCGAACTGCCGCTACCACGGGGAGGCCCTGCCACCGCGCTGAGCGAACGGTCGGCGAACGATCCGCCCTGCGGGAAAATTCGGTGTTGTCGTCGGGGAGACGACTGTGCAGAGTTAGCGGGGTCCCGACGTTGGAGGTGTGGAGATGCCCGCGAGGCCGGTTCGGCTCACCCTCGCAGTGCTGATGTCCGGTGCCCTGATCGTCCCCGCGGCGCAGGCGGCCCCGAGAGGTCTGCCCGAGCCGCCCAAGGAGGCGGAGGCGGTCGGCTTCGGCGGCGCTGTGTCCAGCGTCGACCCCTACGCGACGCAGATCGGCCTCGACGTGCTCCGCCGCGGTGGCAACGCCGCGGACGCCGCCGTCGCGGTCGCAGCGGCGCTGGGCGTCACCGAGCCCTACTCGGCGGGCATCGGTGGCGGCGGGTACTTCGTGCACTACGACGCCAAGACCGGCGAGGTCGAGACCATCGACGGCCGGGAGACCGCGCCCGCCACCGCCGACGAGGACCTGTTCCTGGAGAACGGCAAACCGATCCCGTTCGACGAGGCGGTCACCAGCGGGCTCGGCGTCGGCGTCCCCGGCACCCCGATGACCTGGCAGAACGCGCTGGAGAAGTGGGGGCGCAAGGACCTCGCCGAGGTGCTGCGCCCGGCCGAGCGGCTGGCCCGCCAGGGCTTCGTCGTCGACGAGACCTTCCGCGAGCAGACCGCGGACAACGAGGAGCGCTTCCGCGCCTTCCCGGCCACCCGCGACCTGTTCCTGCCCGGCGGGAAGCTGCCGGAGGTCGGCAGCACGCTGCGCAACCCCGACCTCGCCGACACCTACCGGGAGCTCGCCCGGGGCGGCGTGAACGCGCTCTACGACGGGGAGATCGGCGCGGACGTGGTCCGCACCGTCAACGAACCGCCGGTGGACCCGGCCGCGAACCGCAAGGTCCGGCCCGGCGCGATGACCACCGACGACCTGAGCGGCTACCGCACCCTGGAGCACGCCCCGACCCACCTGACCTACCGCGGTCTGGACGTGTACGGGATGGCGCCGGGCAGCTCCGGCGGGACGACCGTCGGCGAGGCGCTCAACATCCTGGAGGGCACCGACCTCGCCGCGGCCGACAAGACCCAGTACCTGCACCGGTTCCTGGAGGCCAGCAAGATCTCCTTCGCGGACCGCAACCGCTGGGTCGGCGACCCGGAGTTCAGCGACGTGCCCACCGAGCAGCTGCTGGATCAGGACTTCGCCGACTCCCGCGCCTGCCTGATCAGCGACGACTCGGTGCTGCCCACGCCGGTGGCGGCGGGCGACCCGAACCGGCCGCAGGACTGCCAGGCCCGCACCGCCGACGGCGTCGAGCCGTACGAGGGGCCGAACACCACGCACCTGGCGGTCGCCGACGCCGAGGGCAACGTGGTCGCCTACACGCTCACCATCGAGCAGACCGGCGGCAGCGGCATCGTGGTGCCCGGGCGGGGCTTCCTGCTCAACAACGAGCTCACCGACTTCAACTTCACCCCGGTCACGCCGGGTGAGCCGGACCCGAACCTGCCGGGGCCGGGCAAGCGGCCGCGCAGCTCGATGAGCCCGACGATCGTGCTGCAGGACGGCCAGCCGCTGCTGGCGGTCGGCAGCCCCGGCGGCGCGACGATCATCACCACCGTGCTGCAGAGCCTCACCGGGCGCCTGGACCGCGGCATGTCCCTGGTCGACGCCATCGCCGAGCCCCGCGCGTCCCAGCGCAACGCCGCGACGACCGAGGCGGAACCGGCGTTCCTGGCCCAGCCGGAGGCGGAGAAGCTGAAGGCCATCGGCCATCAGTTCAAGACGACCGCGGAGATCGGCGCGGCGACGGGCGTGGAGCGCCTCCCGGACGGCCGCTGGATCGCCGCGGCCGAGCGCGAGCGCCGCGGCGGCGGCGCAGCAGCGGTGGTGACCCCGGCCCGCTGACCGGCCACCGGGTGGACGCGATTTCAATGAGGTTTTTCCAGCCTCGTTCCGAGTGGCGGTGCCGGTGGCGGAACCTCAGCGCCCGCCTGGCTGTGGGTGCCCTGACTTGTGTATGTCCAATACACGGCGTCAGGGCCGTCCTCGCCGGAAGGAACCCCAGTGGGGTGGGCACCGTGAACCCGCGGCGGTGCGAGCTGCGAGGGTGGGCTATGCGCCTGGCGGCGCATGCGACACCTGCCGGTCGGTGCAGTTCGCCCTTCGCGGCTGCGGTCCACGGACGGGGATGAACAATTTCAATGGAAATCGGACATCCGATTTCCATTGAAATCGCGGATGTTCCTCGCGCCGACGGGTGGTCGTCCGCACCCGTCGGCGTGTCGTCGGACCGCAGTTTCAATTGAAACTGCGGCGCCCGCGGGTGGTCAGGTGGTGCGGGTGGCCCGCCAGGTGGCGTGCTCGCGGGTGATCGCCGCCTCCGCGTCGGCCACCGCCGTCGACCACTGCCGCTCGTCGAGGTCGCGGTCCAGCTGGTCCCGGATCGCGCCCAGCTCGGCGGTGGCCCGGCGGTAGGCCGCGGCCTTCGCCGAGTGCCGCCGCGTGGCGACCCACGCGATGATCGCCGCGACCGCGGTGGCCGCCACCACGACCGCGGTGGCGCCCGCCTTGTTCAGCCCGGTGACGCCGAAGGCCTCGCTCAGCGCCCCCGCCACGCCCAGCACCTCGATCACCAGCATCGCGGTCCGGGAGAACCGGGCCTGCTGAAGGTGGTGCTGGGCCCGGGTCTCGTACCAGTCCTGCTGGTCGAGCACCCGGCCGATCAGGTACGCCTCCTTGCGCTCGGCCAGCGGTGCGCTGCGCAGCGTCCGCATCCGCTCGGTGATCGTCTCGGTGGTGTGCTGCGCCAGCGGGACGTCGGGGAGCTCCTGCTGCAGCGCGCGCAGCCGTTCGGTGAACCGCTGGTCGGCCTGCCCGTCACCGGCCGGGAACGGTGCCGCGCAGGTGGCGTAGCGCCAGGCCAGCGTCTTGACCGAGGTGGCGAGGGTGCGGCTCTCCGCCCAGAGCCGGTCCGGGCGGGTGCTCACCAGGGCCAGCTCGACCGCCACCGCTCCGACGAGCGCCAGCGCGGCGCCGATCGCGAACAGGTCGATGGCGGTGTCGCCGAGGCGCAGCGTCAGGGTGGCGAACACGGCCGCCGCCACGATCAGCGCCAGCCGGGATCGCACGGCCCTGAGGTAGGCGTGCCGTTGGCGGGCCGCGGCGGCGTCGGCCGCCTGGAACAGGCCCGGGTGGTCTGCGGGGGTCAGTGCTTGCATCTGCTCGGTGCTCGACATGGCCGCTCCGTGACTCGGGGCTCCCCAGTGAATCGCGTCCGGCGGGTGATCCGAATCGGCCAAGTCGGCACAACTGCCACCACGCGGCGCGGCCGATTTCTGCTGAGTGCTTTTCACCTTGGTCGGCGACCGCAGCCGCGGCGATCAACGGACGGCCATGTATCGAGCTGGGCACCCGCGGCCAGGCGGGCGCTGAGGTTCCGCCACCCGCACCGCCACGCAAAACGAGTCTGGAAAACCATCTAAACTCGGCGGGTCGCCAAACCCGTACTGCCGATCTCTCCAGGGGGCCCACGTGACCGTCCAGCCGATCAGACTCTTCGGCGACCCAGTGCTGCGCACCAGGGCCGACGAGGTGGTCGACTTCGACAAGGAGCTGCGCACCCTGGTGCAGGACCTGTGGGACACCATGGAGTCGCAGGGCGGTGCCGGGCTGGCCGCGCCGCAGCTGGGCGTGGGCCTGCGGGTGTTCACCTACCACTGCGACGGCTTCGCCGGGCACCTGGTCAACCCGACCTGGACGGCGGTCGGCGACGACGAGCAGTTCGGCCCGGAGGGGTGCCTGTCCATCCCCGACATGTTCTGGGACTGCGTGCGCGCCAAGCACGTCGTGGCGCGCGGCTGGAACATGCACGGCGAGCCGGTCGAGGTGGAGGGCACCGACCTGCTGGCGCGCTGCATCCAGCACGAGACCGATCACCTGGACGGCGTGCTGTTCGTCGACCGGCTCGACGAGCAGACCCGGAAGCAGGCGCTGCGCGAGATCCGCGGTGCGGAGTGGTTCGACGGCGACGTGCCGGTGATCAAGGAGAGCCCGCACCCGCTGTTCGGAGGCCGCTGATGCGCGTGGTCTTCGCCGGAACCCCCGCGCCCGCCGTCCCGGCGCTGCGCGCCCTGCTCGAGTCCGACCGGCACGAGGTCGTCGCCGTGGTCACCCGCCCGGACGCCCCCGCCGGACGCGGCCGCAAGCTGGTGCGCTCGCCCGTCGGCGCGCTCGCCGACGAGCACGGCATCGAGGTGCTCACGCCCGCGCGCGCCTCGGAACCGGAGTTCCTCGACCGGCTGCGCGCGCTCGCCCCGGACTGCTGCCCGGTGGTGGCCTACGGCGCGCTGCTGAAGGAGGAGGCGCTGGCCATCCCGGAGCACGGGTGGATCAACCTGCACTTCTCGCTGCTCCCGGCGTGGCGCGGCGCGGCGCCGGTGCAGGCCGCGATCCGGCACGGCGACGAGATCACCGGGGCCAGCACCTTCCGCATCGTGCGCGAGCTGGACGCCGGTCCGGTGTTCGGCGTGGTCACCGAGCAGGTGCGCCCCACCGACACCGCCGGTGAGCTGCTGGACCGGCTGGCGGTGTCCGGGGCCGGGCTGCTGGCGGCGACCCTCGACGGCGTCGAGGACGGCACGCTGCGCGCGGAGGAGCAGCCCGCCGACGGCGTCAGCTACGCGCCGAAGGTCACCGTCGAGGACGCCAAGGTCGACTTCACCGCGCCCGCGACCGCGGTGGACCGGCTCATCAGGTCGGTCACGCCCGACCCGGGCGCGTGGGCGCTGCTGGGCGACGGGCGGTTCAAGCTCGGCCCGGTGTCCGTGGTGGACGACGAACTGCCGCCGGGCGAGATCCGGGTGGAGAAGCGCCGCGTGCTGGTCGGCACCGGGACCTCGGCCGTCGCGCTGGGCGAGGTGCAGGCACCGGGCAAGAAGCGGATGGCCGCCACCGACTGGGCCCGCGGAACACGCATCGAGCAAGGAGAACGGCTCAAGTGAACGAACGCCGCCGTCGGCCGTCCCGGCCGACCAAGGCCCGCCCGCCGCGACGCAAGTCCGGCCCGCCGCGACCGGTGGAGGTCGACCCGGTGCGGCTGGTCGCGGTCGAGACGCTGCGAGCCGTCCGGGAGCGCGACGCCTACGCCAACCTCGCGCTGCCCCCGCTGCTCAAGCAGCGCCGGATCACCGGTCGGGACGCCGCGCTGGCCACCGAGCTGACCTACGGGGCGTGCCGCGCGCAGGGCCTGCTGGACGCCGTGATCGACGACTGCAGCAACCGCCCGCTGTCCGAGATGGACCCGAAGCTGCTCGACGCGCTGCGCGTCGGCGTCTACCAGCTGCTGCGCACCCGGATCCCGGCGCACGCCGCCGTGGCTTCCACTGTGGACATCGTGCGGTACGAATCGGGTTCTAAGCTGGCGGGTTTCGCCAACGCGGTGCTGCGCAGCGCCACCGAGCTGGACGAGCAGGGCTGGGTCGACAAGCTCGCCCCGGCGCGCTCCGAGGACCCGATCGGCCACCTGGCGATGCGCCACGCCCACCCCCGGTGGATCGCGCAGGCCTTCGCCGACGTGCTCGGCGTCGACGAGCTCGACGCTGCGCTGGCCGCCGACGACGCCCGCCCGGCGGTGCACCTGACGGCCCGACCCGGCGAGATCAGCGCCGACGAGCTCGCCGCGATCACCGGCGGCGACCCGGCACCGTACTCGCCCTACGGGGTGCGGCTCGACGCGGGCGCGGGCGACCCGGGCGACCTGGAACCGGTGCGCGAGGGCTTCGCCTCGGTGCAGGACGAGGGCAGCCAGCTGGTCGCGCTCGCGCTGACCCGGCCGGAGCTGACCGGCCCCGACCAGCGCTGGCTGGACCTGTGCGCCGGTCCGGGCGGCAAGGCCAACCTGCTCGGCGCCCTGGTCACCATGGACGGCGGCACCCTCGACGCGGTCGAGCAGGCTCCGCACCGCGCGGACCTGATCCGGCAGGCGACCGAAGGTCTGTCGGTGAACGTGCACGTCGGCGACGGCCGCGACCCGGGGCTGGAGCCCGGCTACGACCGGGTGCTGGTCGACGCGCCGTGCACCGGCTTGGGCGCGCTGCGGCGACGCCCGGAGGCGCGCTGGCGGCGCAAGCCCTCCGACGTCGGCGAGCTGACGAAGCTGCAGCGGGAACTGCTGCTCTCGGCGATCGGCCTGACCCGCCCCGGCGGGGTGGTGGCCTACGTGGTGTGCTCACCGCACCTGCCGGAGACCGAGGGCGTGGTGGCCGACGCGATCCGCCGCACCGGCGTGACCCAGCTCGACGCGCGCCCGTACTTCCCGGGTGTGCCGGACCTCGGCGACGGCCCGGGCGTCCAGCTCTGGCCGCACCGCCACGGCACCGACGCGATGTTCTGCGCCCTGCTCCAGGTCCCGAGCTGATCCGCTCCGCGATTTCAATGAGGTTTTCCAGCCTCGTTCTGCGTGGCGGTGCGGGTGGCGGAACCTCAGCGCCCGCCTGGCTGTGGGTGCCCTGACTTGTGTATGACCCGATACACGGCGTCAGGGCCGTCCTCGCTGGAAGGAACCCCAGTGGGGTGGGCACCGTGAACCCGCGGCGGTGCAAGCTGCGAGGGTGGGCTATGCGCCTGGCGGCGCATGCGACACCTGCCGACCGGTGCAGTTCGCCCTTCGCAGTTGCGGTCCACGGGCAGGATGAACAAGTTCAATGGAAATCGGGGAACTGATCTCCATTGAGATCGCGGCGGAACTCGGACGGGGGGAGCGGGTTGCGGGCGAGGTCTCGTCATGGCTCGGTGGGTGCGGTCGCAGCGTTTCGGGTTGAGAGGTGCTCAGTGTCTGAAGTGGACTACCAGCGGTGGTTGGCGGTGGCGGTGGGCGAGGCCCGCGCCGGGCTCGCCGAGGGCGGGATCCCCATCGGTGCCGCGCTGATCGGTCGCGACGGCGAAGTGCTCGGCAAGGGGCACAACCGGCGCGTGCAGGACGACGACCCGTCGGTGCACGGCGAGACCGCCGCCTTCCGCAACGCGGGGCGGCAGCGCTCCTACGCCGGGACGACGATGGTGACCACGCTGTCGCCGTGCTGGTACTGCAGCGGTCTGGTGCGCCAGTTCGGCATCAGCCGCGTCGTGATCGGCGAAGCGCGCAACTTCCACGGCGGCCACGACTGGCTGGCCGAGCACGGCGTCGAAGTCGTGGTCCTGGACGACCCGGAGTGCACCCGGCTGATGGCCGACTTCATCGCGGCCCACCCCGACCTCTGGTACGAGGACATCGGCGAGGCCTGAGCGGCGGGCGCCTGCGGCAGGTGGCGATCTCGCGCGAAACCGCCACCTCGCAGGCGTGCAGAACGCCGATCTCGCGCGAAACCGCCGGGTCAGCCGCCCACCGCGGCGCGGCGGCGGAGGGCGTGGACGACCAGGCCGAGCAGCAGCCACACCGCGGCCACCGCCAGGGCCAGGCCGCTGGCCGTGATCAGCACGACCACCGAGATCAGGCCGCCGATCACCGGGATCACCACGGTGGACGCGCGGCGGTCCCGGCCGGGGACCGCGAAGTAGCCGATCACCGAGGCGTGCAGCAGCACGAACGCGGTCAGGGCGCCGACCGTCACCATCGACGAGAGGACCTCCAGACCGTCCTCGGCCGACGCCGCCCACACCGACACCAGCAGCGTCACCACTGCGGCCAGCACTGTCGCGTTGCGCGGGACGTGCGTCCGCCGGTCGATCCGGGCCAGCGCCGCGGGCAGCTGACCGTCGCGCGCCATGCCGAACAGCAACCGGCTCACCGCCGCCTGCGCGACCATCGCCGAGAACGCCGGTGCGATCGCCTTCACCGCCGTGACGGCCACCGCCAGCCAGCCGCCCAGCGCGGCGCGCAGCATGTCGTAGAACGCCGCGTCCTGCGCGGTCGGGTCCTGCGCCAGCTGCTGCGGGGTCAGGGGGCTCAGCAGCGACGCCAGGTAGGTCTGCACGAAGAACAGCACCCCGCTCAGCGCCAGGCAGAACAGCAGCGCCCGCCCGACCTGGCGCGCCGAACCGGTGTTCTCCTCGGCGAAGGACGCGATCGCGTCGAAGCCCAGGAACGACAGCACCGCCACCGAGACCGCGCCCAGCACCGCCAGCGGCGCGAACCCCTCGAACCCGGTCAGCGGGGACAGCCACGGCCGCGCCGGGCCCTCGCCGACCAGCACCACCAGCGCGGCGACCACGAACACCGCGAGCAGCACGATCTCCACCGCCAGCACCACCGTGCCGACCACGGCCGCGACCTTGACCCCGGTCAGGTTCAGCGCGGTGACCACCGCGATCGCCGCACCGGTCGCCAGCCACACCGGGACCTGCGGCAGCAGCGAGTGGGTTGCGATGCCCACGAACAGCGACGCCACGCTCGGGATGAACAGGTAGTCCAGCATGATCATCCAACCGGCCGCGAACCCCGGCGCGCGGCCCAGCCCGGCCGTGGCGTAGGCGAACACCGACCCGGCCCGGGGCACCGCCGCCGACATCCGGGCGTAGGACCAGGCGGTGAACCCCATGGCGATCGTCGCCACGACGTACACCAGCGCCACCGCGCCGCCGCTGCGGACGTCCAGCACGCCGAAGACGCCGACGGGGGCGAGCGGGCCGATGAACAGCAGCCCGGAGACGATCAGGTCGCGCAGCGTCAAGCGGCGCTGCAAGCCTTCCGCGGTAGTGGTCATGGCCTCGATCCCAGGTCGGAACAACGCGGTCGCCGGAGTGGTTGACCTTGCCAGCCTCGCAACGGAGGCTGGATCGGCAACTCCAACGAACGTCAGGTGGTACGAATGTCTTCCACTCCGGTCGAAGTGACCAGGACCGGTCAGCACGCCTTCCTCGCGACCAACCCGCGCGGCGGGCAGGTGGCGATCGGACGGGAGGACGCCCCCGACGCGTTCACGCCCGGCGAGCTGCTGCTCGCCGCGATCGCCGCGTGCTCGGCGGTGACCAGCGAGAACATGCTCGTCCGGCGCCTCGGGGAGGACGCCGAGCTGACCGTGCACGCCGACCGGACCACGGTCCCGGAGGACAAGCACAAGTTCGCCCGGGTCCAGGTCGGCTTCGACGTCGACCTCAGCGCGATCGAGGACGACGGCGACCGCGCCAAGCTGGTCGAAGCGGTCGAGCGCGCCATCACCAAGTACTGCACGGTCAGCCGTTCGGTCGAGGAGGGCACTCCGATCGACCTCACCCTCCCCAGCTGACCCGACCTCCCCGGCCACAAGTGCGCAACCGCGACCTCCGGTGGTAGCGGTCTCGTCGTAAGGTGCTCGTCGCGCACCGAGCGGTGCGCGACGAGTGGGAGGCGTAGTGGCACAGGAGACCGCACCGGCACGGCAGTCCGGGTTGCGCCGGGATCTGTCCGGCCGCCAGGTCGGCATGATCGCCATCGGCGGTGCGATCGGCACCGGGTTGTTCCTCGGCTCCGGCCTGGCGATCTCCATCGCCGGACCGGCCGTGATCATCGCCTACGCGGTGGCCGCGTTCGCCGCGCTGGCGCTGGCCTACGCGCTGGCCGAGATGATCGTGGTGCACCCGGAGGCCGGTGGTTTCGGCGCCGTCGTGCAGCGCTACCTCGGCGGGCTGCCGGGGTTCGTGTCGCGCTGGATCTACTGGGCCGCGCAGGTGGTCAACATCGGCAGCGAGGTGATCGCGGCCGGGCTCTACGTGCAGTTCTGGTACCCGCAGCTGCCGCTGTGGATGCCGGTGGTGGCGTTCTCGGTGCTGATGCTGGCGGTCAACTTCGCGGCCGTGCGGTTCTTCGGCGAGTTCGAGTACTGGTTCGCGATGATCAAGGTCGTCACGATCGTGGTGTTCATCGGGCTCGGCGTGTTCTACATCTTCTTCGGCCTGCCCGGCCAGCAGCCCGCCGGTGTCGGGGCGCTGACCGAGCACGGCGGGTTCCTGCCCAACGGCCTGGGCGCGGTGTGGCTGGCGCTGACCGTGGTCACGTTCTCCTACCTGGGCACCGAGGCGGTGTCGATGACCGCCGCCGAGTCCCGCAACCCGGGCCGCGACGTCCCGCGCGCCGCGCGCGGCATGGTGCTGCGGCTGGCGCTGTTCTACGTGCTCGGCATGCTCGTGGTGGTCTCGATCCTGCCGTGGAACGAGGTGTCGTCCTCCGGTGACGTCACGGAGAGCCCGTTCGTGCGGCTGTTCAGCATGGTGGGCATCCCCGCGGCGGCCGGGATCATGAACTTCGTGGTGCTCACCGCGGCGCTGTCGGCGATGAACACCAACCTCTACATCACCGCGCGGATGACCCACTCGCTGGCGATGGACGGCTACGCGCCGAAGTGGTTCGCGAAGGTCAGCGGCAACGGCGTGCCGCGCCGGGCGCTGGTGCTCTCGGCGGCCGGGCTGGCGCTGGCCGCGGCGCTGGCGGTGTTCGCGGAGAACTCGGCGTTCCCGATGCTGCTGGGCCTGGCGCTGTTCGGGGCGCTGGTGACCTGGCTGTTGATCTTCGCCAGCCAGCTGGTGTTCCGCCGCCGCCGCGCGAAGGAGGGCCTGCCGCCGTCCCCGGTCCGCCTGCCCGGCGCCCCGGTGACCACGGTGCTGGCGATGCTGTTCGTCCTGGCGGTCCTGCTGACCACGCCGTTCACCGAGCAGTTCAACACGGCCTGGAAGGCGGGCGTCCCGTTCGTCGTCGTCCTCTGCATCGCGTACTACGTCGTCCGCCGCCGCAGCTCGGCTGAGCGCGACCCCGAGATCGAGAGCGCGCAATCATCGGATTAGGCGGAAGCCAAGGTTGGCGCCCGCTGCGCGGACACGGCCCTCGGGAGCAAGCGGCGGAGCCGATTTCGGTGGTGAACAGCGACTGCGACGCATGAATGGCACCGAGCTTGGAGGTGTCGCATGCGCCGCAGGCGCATAGCCCGAGCTGTCAGCTTGCACCGCCGCGGGTTCGCGGTGCCCACCCCTCGGGGTTCCTTCCGGCGAGGACGGCCCAACTGCCGTGTATTGGCATACATAAAGTTGGGCACCCGGAGTCCAGGCGGGCGCTGAGGTTCCGCTACACCCGCACCGCTACGCAAGGCGAGTCATGCATTCTTCTAAACTCCCGCATGTGTCGAACCAGCCGATGATCGCGCCCTCCATCCTCTCTGCCGATTTCGCCCGTCTCGCCGATGAGATCGCCGCCGTGAACGGCGAGCCCGGCAAGCGTGCCGACTGGCTGCACGTGGACGTGATGGACGCGCACTTCGTGCCCAACCTGACCCTGGGGCTGCCGGTGGTCGAGTCGATCCTGAAGGCGACCGACATCCCGGTCGACTGCCACCTGATGATCGAGGACCCGGACCGCTGGGCCGTCGGCTACGCCGAGGCCGGTGCCCACAACGTCACGGTGCACGTGGAAGCCGCCAAGGACCCGATCGCCATCGCCAAGGACCTGCGCGCCGCGGGCGCCAAGGCGGGCCTGTCGATCAAGCCGGGCACCCCGCTGGAGCCCTACCTCGACGTGCTCAAGCACTACGACACGCTGCTGGTGATGTCGGTGGAGCCGGGCTTCGGCGGCCAGAAGTTCATCGCCGACGTGCTGGACAAGGCCCGCAAGGCGCGCGAGCTGGTCGACACCGGCCACCTCAAGCTGCTGGTGGAGATCGACGGCGGGATCAACGCCGACACCATCGAGCAGGCCGCCGAGGCCGGGGTGGACTGCTTCGTGGCGGGCTCGGCGGTCTACAACGCCGACGACCCGGCCCAGGCGGTCGAGGCGCTGCGAGCCAAGGCAGCCCCGAACTTCGCCCACGCCCGGCGATAATCGGATTCCGGGCTCGTTCTGCGCAGCGGTGCGGGTAGCGGAACCTCAGACCGCCTGGCTGCGACCCCGTTCTTGTGCATGCTCAATGCACGGCGAACGGGCTGTCCTCGCCAGGCGACGTCTGAGAACCCGCGGCGGTGCCGGTCGCGGGGGTGGGCTAAGCGCCTGCGGCGCTTCAAAGAATGAGAAAGCGTGGATGGCTGCACAGCCCCTGGCACCCTCCACCAGGTGAGCGGACATGTGAGTCGAGCAGGTTGCTCGAACGGTCGGTTCGCGTGAGCGGGGAGGACGGCGATGGTCGATCGTGGCGAGGAGCAGGCGATGCGCGCCGCGATCGCGGCCAGCGAGCAGGTCCGGGGCACGACCAGCCCGAACCCGCCCGTGGGGTGCGTGATCCTCGGCACCGGCGGTGAGGTCGTCGGGGTCGGCGCGACCCGGCCCCCGGGCGGCCCGCACGCGGAGGTCGTCGCGCTGCGCGCGGCGGGGGAACGGGCCCGGGGCGGCACCGCCGTGGTGACGCTGGAGCCCTGCTCGCACACCGGGCGCACCCCGCCGTGCACCGACGCGCTCGTCGAGGCCGGGATCAAGCGCGTCGTGCACGCCGCATCCGACCCCAACCCGCTGGCCAGCGGCGGCGCTGAGGTGCTGCGCGCGGCGGGCGTCGAGGTCCGGAGCGGGTTGCTGGTCGACGAGGTGGCGGCCGGTCCGCTGCGCGCCTGGCTGCACTTCGCCCGCACCGGGCGGCCGCACGTGACCTGGAAGTACGCGGCCACTCTGGACGGGCGCTCGGCCGCCGCGGACGGCACCAGCAAGTGGATCAGCTCCGCCGAGTCCCGCGCCGAGGTGCACCGGATCCGCGCGCGGGTGGACGCCATCCTCGCGGGCACCGGCACGGTCCGCGCCGACGACCCGCACCTGACCGCCCGCGCCCCGGACGGCGCGCTGCTGGACCGGCAGCCGCTGCGGGTCGTGGTCGGCGACAGCGACGTCCCGGCGACCGCGAAGGTCTTCGACGACGCGGCGGAAACGATCCAGCTGCCCGGCGGCGACCCGCGCGCGGTGCTCGCCGCGCTCGCCGACCGCGGCGTGGTCGACGTGCTGCTGGAGGGCGGGCCGCGGCTGGCCGGGGCGTTCCTGGCGGCCCGCTGCGTGGACCGGGTGCTGGCCTACGTCGCTCCGGTGCTGCTCGGCGCCGGACCGGCCGCCCTCGGCGAAGCGGGAGTGGGAAGCATCTCGCAGGCATGGCGGTTGCAGATCGAGGAGACGACTATGAGTGGCCCGGACGTCCGCATCAGCGCGATCCCGCAGGAGAGCTGAGACGTTGTCTGACGAACTCGTGTTGCGTGGCGGTGCGGGTAGCGGAACCTCAGCGCCCGCCTGGCTGTGGGTGCCCTGACTTGTGTATGTCCAATACACGGCGTCAGGGCCGTCCTCGCCAGGCGAACGCTGAGAACCCGCGGCGGTGCAAGCTGCGAGGGTGGGCCAAGCGGCTGGCGCCGCTTCAAAGACAAAGACAGGCTCTGAGAAGGTCCGGAATGAACGCCGGACGCGAGGAGGCAGCAGTGTTCACCGGGATCGTCGAGGAACTCGGCACCATCGAGGTGGTCGAGCCGTTGGCCGACGGCAGTCGGCTCACCATCCGCGGTCCCGTGGTGACCGAGGACGCCAAGCACGGCGACTCGATCGCGGTCAACGGCGTGTGCCTGACCGTGGTGACCGTCGGCGAGGGGCAGTTCACCGTCGACGTGGTGTCCGAGACGCTGCGCCGCTCCTCGCTCAAGGGCATCGCCGCGGGTGACCGGGTCAACCTGGAGCGCGCCATGGCGCTCGGGGACCGGCTCGGCGGGCACATCGTGCAGGGCCACGTCGACGGCACCGCCGTGCTGCGCGGCACCGAGGCCGACGGGCTGACCCGCTTCGACCTGCCGCAGCGGCTGTCCCGCTACCTGGTGGAGAAGGGCTCGATCACCGTCGACGGCGTGTCGCTGACCGTGGTCGAGGCGGGCGAGTCGACGTTCAGCGTCGCGCTGATCCCCACCACCAAGGAGCTGACCACCCTCGGCCGCCGCGCGCCGGGTGACGAAGTGAACATCGAGGTGGACGTGCTGGCCAAGCACCTCGAACGGCTCGCCGCGGCCCAGCTGGACCACCAGGCCCGTGGTGCGCAGGTCCGTTCGGGGGACAATGGCGGCGTCAGGGAGGCGCAGTGATGAACCCCGAGGTTGGCGGCACCGTGAGCACGAACAGGTTCGACAGCATCGAGCGCGCGTTGTCCGACATCGCCGCCGGTCGTCCGGTGGTGGTGGTCGACGACGAGGACCGCGAGAACGAAGGCGATCTGATCTTCGCCGCGGAGAAGGCGACGCCCGAGCTGGTGGCGTTCATGGTCCGCTACACGTCCGGCTACATCTGCGTCGGGCTGCCCGGCGAGGACTGCGACCGCCTCGACCTGCCCCCGATGTACTACTGGAACCAGGACCGCAAGGGCACCGCGTACACCGTCACGGTGGACGCCGCCGACGGCGTGAGCACCGGCATCTCGGCCGCCGACCGCGCCCGTACGCTGCAGGTGCTGGCCGCCGAGGAGTCCACGGCCAAGGACCTCACCCGCCCCGGCCACGTGGTCCCGCTGCGCGCCCGCGACGGCGGCGTGCTGCGCCGCCCGGGGCACACCGAGGCCGCGGTCGACCTCGCCCGCCTCGCGGGCCTGCGCCCGGCCGGTGCGCTGTGCGAGATCGTCAGCCAGAAGTCCGAGGGCGACATGGCCCGCCGCGACGAGCTGGAGGTCTTCGCCGAGGAGCACGACCTGGCGCTGATCAGCATCGCCGACCTGATCGCCTACCGGCGCCGCTTCGAGAAGCAGGTCGTCCGGGTCGCCGAGGCCCGCATCCCCACCGCGCACGGCACCTTCCGCACCGTCGGCTACGACAGCACCCTCGACGGCATCGAGCACCTGGCCCTGGTCTACGGCGAGATCGGCGACGGCGAGGACATCCTGGTGCGGGTGCACTCCGAGTGCCTGACCGGCGACGTGCTCGGCTCGCTGCGCTGCGACTGCGGCCCGCAGCTGGACGCGGCGCTGGCCAAGGTCGCCGAGGCCGGTCGCGGCGTGGTGCTCTACATGCGCGGGCACGAGGGCCGCGGCATCGGCCTGATCCACAAGCTGCAGGCCTACCAGCTGCAGGACGACGGCGCCGACACGGTGGACGCCAACGTCGCGCTGGGCATGCCGGTGGACAGCCGGGACTACGGGCAGGGCGCGCAGATCCTGTGCGACCTGGGCGTGAAGTCGATGCGGCTGCTCACCAACAACCCGGCCAAGCGGGTCGGCCTGGAGGGCTACGGGCTGCGCATCGTGGACCGGGTGCCGCTGCCGATCCGCCCCAACCCGGAGAACATCCACTACCTGCGGACCAAGCGCGACCGCATGGGGCACGTGCTGGACAATCTCGACGACGGCGAGGATTCCTCGATCAACGGCGAGACTGGAGTGACGGCATGAGTGGCGAGGGGAGGCCGCGGGTCGGCGTGCCGAAGGCCGGCGAGCTGCGGCTGGGCATCGCGGCGATCCGCTGGCACGAGCGGTTCGTGGAGCAGATGCTCTCCCGCGCGCTGGCGGCGGCCGCGGAGGCGGGCATCGCGGAGCCCACGGTGGTGCGGGTGCCCGGTTCGATCGAGCTGCCGGTGGTCTGCCAGCAGCTGGCGCACCAGCACGACGCGGTGGTCGCGCTCGGCGTGGTGGTCCGCGGCGGGACCCCGCACTTCGAGTACGTCTGCGACTCGGTCACCCAGGGCCTGACCCGGGTGGCGCTGGACGAGTCCACTGCGGTCGGCAACGGCGTGCTGACCTGCGACACCGTGGAGCAGGTGGAGGCGCGCGCCGGGTTCGAGCACTCGGTGGAGGACAAGGGCTTCGAGGCCACCGCGGCGGCTCTGGAGACCGCGCTGGTGCTGCGGGAGCTGCGGGGCTGGGACGGAGAGCGGGGGTTCCTGTGACTGTGGAGGTGCGGCCGCGGAAGGTCCGCAAGGTGGCGATCCCGCTCGCGGTGCTGTTCGTCGTGGTGTTCGCGGTGGTCGGCACCCTGCTGACGAACAGCCCGACCGGCGTGATCTTCTCGGTGTCCGACCAGATCGCGATGGCCATGATCGGCGTCCTGCTGGCCGCTGGCGTGATGCTGCTGACGCGTCCCCGGCTGCGCGCCGACGCCGAGGGCCTGGAGGTCCGCAACATCATCGGCACCCACCGCTACTCGTGGCCGCTGGTGCAGGCGGTGAGCTTCCCGGACGGCTCCGCGTGGGCGCGCCTGGAGCTGCCGGAGGACGAGTACGTCCCGATCATGGCGATCCAGGCCGCCGACGGCGAGCAGGCCATCAAGGCGATGCGAGACCTCCGAGAGCTCCGCCGCCAAGCCCAGGACGCCTGACCAGAGCGAGAACGGGGCCCGCGACCAGCTGCGGTCGCGGGCCCCGTCAGTCCTCGGCAGCGGAGCTCTGGGTGGCCCGGAGGGCGGAGCGGAGCCGGTTCTGGGCGCCGAGCAGGTGACCCCGGAGGTTGGTCACCGCCCCTTCCTCGTCGCCGGTGCGGGCCAGCCGGAGGAGTTCGGCGTGGGCCTCGGCGGCCGGGTGCAGGTCGATGTCCTGCGCGTTGGTCACGTCCAGCATCACGCCGAAGGTCGGCCGGTACTGCTCCCACACCGCCAGCAGCCGCCGGTGCCCGGACAGCTGGTAGAGCTGCGCGTGGAACTCCAGGTCGGCGCGGGCGAAAGCGGACGCGTCGCGGCGCTGCGCGGCGGATTCCATGGCGCGCGAGCACTCCTCGGCCCGCGCCCAGTCCTCGGGCGCTGCCCGCCGCATGGCCAGCGACAGCGCCAGCGTCTCCAACGAGCCCCGAAGCGTGTACAGCTCGTCGACGTCGTCCTCGGTGAGACCGATGACGAACACGCCGCGCCGCCGCGATTCCAGCAGCCCCTCGGCCTCCAGCTGGCGGAAGGCGTCCCGGATCGGGCCGCGGCTGACGTCGAACTGCTCGGCCAGCACGTCCTCGACGAGCCTGGTGCCGCGCGCCAGCTCCCCGCCGATGATGCGGACCCGCAGCTCCTGCGCGACCCGGTCGCCGAGCGACTGCTGCACCAGGGACGGGAAGCTCAAAACCACTCCTCGCGAGGTCGGGGGCCGCCCCGCCAGGTGAGTCGTCGGCAGGGCCGTACCAGGTTAGCTTGCGCTCTCGCGGACCAGTTCCGCGATGATCGCCTCCGCGGCGGCGTCCGGATCCGCGACGGCCATGCGGGAACCCCCGGCGGGCAGGCCGCGCAACCGCTGGGCGCACTTGATCCGCCCGATGCTCGGCCCGAGCGCGGCGACGACGCGGTCGACGCGGTCCTGCGCCGGTCCGGTGCCGGTGTTCCCGGTGCGCAGGGCTTCGAGCAGGTCCAGGAACGCTTCGGGCAGCCCGGCCGCGCAGCCGGACACGACGCCCGCACCCCCGGCGGCCAGCACGTCGGCCAGCTCCCGGTCGTTGCCGCTGTACACCTCGAACCCGTCCGGCCCGGCGGCGACGTGCTCCCGCACCTGGCGGGAGGCGGAGCCGCTGAGCTTGACCCCGGCGATGCCGTGCGCGCGGGCGAGTTCGGCGCACAGCTCGGGCGGGACGTCGAGGCCGCTGCGCTCGGGGAACAGGTAGGCGTAGAGCTCGGCGTCCCCGGCTGCTTCCCGGATGCTGCCGAAGTAGGCGTGCAGCTCGTCCGGCGTCGCGGGCAGGTAGTACGGCGTGAGCGCGGCCAACCGCCGTGCGCCCGCCCGCACCGATGCGCGGGTCAGCAGCGCCGCCGTGCGCGCGTCCGCGGCGCCGACGTGGTTGATGACGTTCTGGTCGCCGAGGGTTTCGAGCGCGATCTCCAGCAGCTGCAGGCGTTCGCCGGTGCTCAGCGCGGGGAACTCGCCGGTGGTGCCGCCGACGAGCAGTTGGCCGGTGGTGCTCCGCACGAACCCGTAGAGCTCCCTGGTGGCCGCCAGGTCGAGGTCACCGCTGGGGTGGAAGGGCGTGGTCACCGCCGTGATGACGGTGCGCTGGCCGCTCATGTGCCGGCTTCCTTTCGTCGGAGGGGGTTCCCGTCATCGTAGACCGTTAACGAAATTTCGTTAACGGTTGACGATGCTGAGTTCGGGGTGTCACTGTGCCGTGCGGCGCCGCGAGTTCACCGGCGCCTCGGCCCGGAGAGGAGCGCGGCCCCGCATGGGCGAGCACATCGTCAGCTTCTACGACCTGAACAACATCACCGAGGCGGAGCTCCGCAGGAACCTGCCGCCGCACGACGACCTGCGGATCACCGAGATCGGACCGGACGCCGACCCCGCCGCGCACCGCGCTGAGCTGGCCACCGCGACGATCGTGCTGGCGCCGCTGGAGAAGGAACGGCGAATCGACGCGGCGCTGCTGGACGCGATGCCGAACTGCCGGTTGGTCCAGGCCGTCGCGGTCGGGTTCGACGGCGTCGACCACGTCGCCGCCGCCGAGCGCGGCATCCCGGTGGCGAACCTGCCCGGCTTCAACGCCGACGCGGTCGCCGACTGGACCGTCGGCGCGATGCTGCAGCTGCTGCGCCGCTACGCGCAGGGCCACCGCAAGGTCGAGCAGGGCGGCTGGGGGCCCGAAGGCCTGCGCGGACGGGATCTCTCCGCGCTCACCGTGGGAATCCTGGGCTTCGGCAACATCGGCCGCGCCGTCGCCCGTCGGCTGGACGGCTTCGGCGCGACCGTCGTGGTGCACGACCCGGTCCCCTCGGAACCCGACCGCGACTACCTCGAACTGGGCGAGGTCGTGGCGCGGTCGGACGTCCTGAGCCTGCACCTGCCGCTCAACGACGCGACCCGGAACCTGCTCGACGACGACCTGCTCGCCACGCTCCCCGAGGGCGCCTACGTGGTCAACGCCGGTCGCGGAGGGGTGATCGACGAGTCCGCACTGGTCCGGGCCCTGGACACCGGACGCCTCTCCGGTGCCGCGCTGGACGTCTTCGCCGAGGAGCCGCTGCCGTCCGGTTCCCCGCTGCGCGGTCGCGACGACGTGCTGCTCACCCCGCACACGGCGGGCGTGACCTGGGAGGCCTACCACAACCTGCGCAACCGGCTGTTCGAGAAGCTCGCCGCAGTGCTCGCCGGCCGGCCGCCGACGGACGTCGTCAACGGCGTCCGCCCGCGCTGAACACCAGCTCATCCGCCGCCACCGGCGGCGGTTCCACCTCTGGAGGACTCGATGGTCACCTCGCCCCGGTCAGCGTCGACCGGAACCGGGCCAGCGCGCGGCGGGACCGGCAAGGTCCGGTACGCGGTGCTAGCGGTGCTGTTCACCGGCATCGCGATCAACTACGTCGACCGGGCGACGATCAGCGTCGCGATGCCGTTCATGAGCGACGAGCTCGGGTTGTCCGACGCCGTCGCCGGGGTCGTCCTCTCGGCGTTCTTCTGGACCTACGCGGCCGGGCAGATGCCCGGTGGTTTCCTCGCCGACCGGCTCGGCCCCCGCAAGATGCTGATGATCGCCAGCCTGGTCTGGGGGCTGTCCACGATGGCCATGGGCCTGGCCTGGGGCGTGGCGTCGCTGATCGTGCTCCGGTTGCTGCTGGGCATCGGCGAGTCGCCCGCGTTCCCGGCGAGCGCGCAGGTGGTGTCGCGCTGGTTCCCGCGCTCCGAGCGCAGCTTCGCGTCGGCGACGTTCAACAACGGAAATCCGGTCGGCGCGACGCTCTCGGTTCCGCTGGTGGCGCTGGCGATCGCCACGTTCGGCTGGCGGTGGGCGTTCGCGCTGGCCGGGGCGCTCGGCGTGGTGTGGGCGCTGGTGTGGTGGAAGTTCTACCGCGAACCGCGCGAGCACCCGGGGGTCGGGGCCGCCGAGCTGGCGCACATCGAGCACGGCCAGGAGGCGGAGGTCCCGCCGGGCGAGGCGGTCAGCTGGGGCCAGCTGTTCCGGTTCCGCGCGGTGTGGGCGATGATGATCGGCTTCTTCTGCGTCAACTTCGTCGCCTACTTCTTCATCACCTGGTTCCCGACCTACCTGGTCAAGACCTACGGCCTGAGCCTGTTGAAGTTCGGCTTCTACGGGATGATCCCCGGCATCGCGTCGATGATCGGCGGCTGGTGCGGCGGGCTGCTCTCCGACCACCTCGTCCGCCGCGGGGTGTCGCTGACGGTGGCCCGCAAGATCCCGCTGGTCGGTGGGCTGCTGGGCACCTCGGTGATCGCGCTGGCGGTGGTCTCGCCGTCGATGGGCGTGGCGCTGACGGCGCTGTCCGCCTCGTACTTCTGCAGCACGTTCGCCGCGGCGAGCGTCTGGGCGCTCCCGGCGGACTTCGCCCCGACCCCCGGTCACGTCGGGTCGCTGGGCGGCATCCAGAACACCGCGGCGAACGTCGCCGGGATCGTCTCGCCCGTCCTGATCGGCGTGATCACCGGGCTGACCAGCTCGTTCGCCCTGCCGCTGCTGATCGCCGGGGGCGTGGCGCTGACCGGGGCCGCGGTCTACGCGTTCCTGCTGCCGCCGGTGCGGCGGTTGCGCCTGGGCTAGTCCTGCGGGTGCCGTGGGCCCACGGCACCCGCAGCCGGGATGCTGCTCAGCGGGCCTCGACGAGGTCGCAGACGAAGACCAGGGTTTCGCCCGGGGCGATGACGCCGCCCGCGCCCCGGTCGCCGTAGGCGAGGCCCGGCGGGATGATCAGCTGGCGGCGGCCGCCGACCCGCATGCCCTGCAGGCCCTGGTCCCAGCCCGGGATGACCTGACCGGCGCCGAGCTGGATGCGCAGCGGCTGACCGCGGTCCCAGCTGGCGTCGAACTGCTTGCCGGTGCTGTGCGAGACCCCCACGTAGTGGACGGCGATCTGGCTGCCCGCGGTGGCTTCCGGGCCTTCGCCGACGGTGATGTCCCTGATCACCAGCTCGGCCGGGGGCTCGCCGGTGGGCCGGGCGATCTTCGGCTTCTCGATGTTCACGAGCGTTCTCCTTGATCGGTGGTGCGCCGCGTCGTCCAGCGCTGCTGCGGAATTCTCCCAGGGCGGTCCGATGTGGAGCGCAGCCGCCCGGCGTCGTCAGGCGTGGTCGGACCAGGCGCGGGCGAGGGCCGGGACAGCTTGGTCGAGGAGCTCGGGGGTCAGGGCGAAGCTGAGGCGGAGGTGGTCGCGGTAGCGGCCGTCGGGGGAGAACATCGAGCCCGGGGCCACCGCGACGCCCAGCTCGCGGGCGCGTTCGGCGAAGGCGTCGGCGTCGGTGCCGGGGAGGCGGACCCACAGCGACAGGCCGCCCGCCGGGGCGGGCCAGGTCCACTGCGGGAGCTCCCGGCGCAGGGCCGCCGACAGGTGGTCGCGGCGGCGGGTCAGCTCGGCGCGCCAGGCCGTGATGTCGTTGTGCCGCAGCAGTTCCGCGGCGAAGCGCTGGGCGACCGTGCTGGTCGCCAGGTCGCCGGTCTGCTTCAGCTCGGTGAGCTGGCTGCGCAGCGGTTCGGGGGCGACCAGCCAGCCCACCCGCAGCCCGCCCCACAGCGTCTTCGACAGCGAGTGGACCTCGATCGTGCCGTGCGGGTGGGTGTCGGCGAAGCGGCCGGGCGGCGGGCCCCCGTGCCGCACCTCGGCCAGCGTGTGGTCGGCGACCACCGGCAGGTCGGCGTCGCGGGCGATCCCGGCCAGCTCCCGCACGCGCTCGGCGTCGGCGACCGCGCCGGTGGGGTTGCGGACCGCCTGGACGTAGGCGAACGCGGGCCGGTGCCTGGTCAGCGCCTCGGCCAGCGCTCCGGGGAGCATGCCGCGCTCGTCGGTGGGCACCGCGACGGCCCGCGCCCCGCAGCCGGTGATGGCGGCCAGCGCGCCGGGGTAGGTGGGTTCCTCGACCAGCACCGCTTCGCCGGGGCGGGCCAGGCAGCGGGTGCTCAGGTCGATGCCCTGCTGCCCGCCGCCGGTGATCAGCACGTCGCCGAGGAGTTCCAGCAGGCCCGGCTCACCGCGCGGGTCGTAGCCGTGCCTGCTCGGGGTGCGCAGGAGGTCGGCCGGGTCCAGCCGGGGCAGGTGCAGGTGCGCCGGATCGGGAACGACCGATGTGGACAGATCGGCGAACACCGCGCCGGGGCTCAGCAACCGGTCCATCGCCGAGGTCGCGCCGGTCGCGGTGAGGTAGGTGCCGCTGCCGTGCTTGCGCTCGCAGATCCCGTCCTCGAACAGCGCGTTGAACGCGGCGGCCACCGCGCCGCGGCTGCACTCCAGGACGCGGGCCAGGTCGCGCTCGGAGGGCAGGCGGGTGCCGGGGCTGAGCGCGCCGGTGCGCGCGAGGTCGGTGAGCGCGGCGGCCAGCCGACGGCTCAGCGGGCCGTGCTCGTGGCGGAGCCGGTCGCGGAGCAGCGCGGCGAAGTGGTCCACATCGGCGGATGGCATGCGGCCATTCTGCCGCAAGGAGGACCACGCTCTAGTGGATGAACGATCCACTTGCTAGCGTGTCACTCAGCCGCGAAGTGGCTTGTTCCACATCGCGAGATATGCCACTTTGCTGGAGGGAGCGGCGATGGCGCTGACCGAGGCGGACTACATCTGGATGGACGGCGAGCTGGTTCCGTGGCAGGACGCCCGGATCCACGTGCTCAGCCACGGACTGCACTACGGCACCGGTGTTTTCGAGGGCGTCCGCGCGTACTCCACATCGGACGGACCGGCGCTCTTCCGGCTCGACGAGCACCTGGACCGGCTGTTCCGCAGCGCCAAGATGCTGCGCATGGCGCTGCCGCGCGACAAGGCGGAACTGCGCGCGGCGACGCTGGAGCTGGTGCGCGCCAACGGCCACCGCTCCTGCTACGTGCGCCACCTGGCGAACCTCGGCTACGGCGCGATGGGCGTCGACCCCACCGGGGCCGTGGTGCAGATGTCGATCAGCAGCTGGGAGTGGGGCGCCTACCTCGGCGACGCCGCCGAGCACGGCATCCGGCTGATGACCAGCTCCTGGCGCCGCAACGACCCGACGGTGGTGCCGACGGCGGCCAAGGCCACCGGCCCCTACCTGAACTCCGCGCTGGCCAAGCTCGAAGCGCGCGAGGCCGGGTTCGACGAGGCGGTGCTGCTGAGCACCGACGGGTACGTGAGCGAGTGCTCCGGCGAGAACGTCTTCATCCGGCGCGGCGACGTGCTCTACACGCCGCCGTCCAGCGCGGGTGCGCTGGAGGGCATCACCCAGGACACGGTCGGGACGCTCGCTGCGGACCTCGGGATCGAGGTGCGGCGCGAGAACCTGCTGCGCTCCGACCTCTACGCCGCCGACGAGATGTTCCTGTGCGGCACGGCGGCGGAGGTGACGCCGGTGCGCTCGGTGGACAACCGCGAGATCGGCGGCCCCGGGCCGATGACCTGCAAGATCCGCGACGCGTTCCGCGCCGCGGTGACCGGTGCGGACGAGCGCTACCGGCACTGGCTGACCTTCGTCGGCGAGCGCTGATAACCTCCGCGGCATGGGCTCCGCGCAGTGACCACCACCCGTTGACGGCGCGACGCGTTCTCGCGGTCGCGCCGGTTCGCACTGCGCTGGAGGAGTCGTTTTGCTGGAAGAAGCAGAGTTCGAAACCCACGTCGCCGACCGGCTCGCCGCGCTGCCGGGCGTGCGCGCGGTGAGCCTCGGCGGGTCGCGCGCCCAAGGTACGCACCGCGCCGACAGCGACTGGGACTTCGCGATCTACTACCGCGGCCGGTTCGAGCCGCAGCACCTGCGCGACGTCGGCTGGCCGGGGGAGGTGTCCGAGCTCGGCGCCTGGGGCGGCGGCGTGTTCAACGGCGGTGCCTGGCTGCGGATCGACGGCCGCCCGGTGGACGTCCACTACCGCGATCTCGACGTGGTCGAGCACGTGCTCGCCGAAGCCCGCGCCGGGCGCTTCGAGTGGCAGCCGCTGATGTTCCACCTGGCCGGTATCCCGAGCTACCTGCTGCTGGCCGAGCTGGCGATCAACCGCGTGCTGCACGGTGAGCTGCCGCGACCGGAGTACCCGCGGGCGCTGCGCGAAGCCGCACCGGCGGTCTGGTGGCAGCAGGCATCGCTCGGTTTCGCCTACGCCCGGGCGAACCACGCCCCGCGCGGTCAGCTCGCCGAAACGGCGGGGGCGATCGCCCAGGCGGCCTGCCAGTCGGCCCACGCGGTCCTGGCCGCGCGAGGGGAGTGGGTGACCAACGAGAAGCGCCTGCTCGCCAGGGCGGGACTGCGCGACGTGGACCAGGTGATCGCCGGGCTGACCCCGGATTCCCTGGTCGCGGCGGTGGATCGGGCGCAGGCCCGCTGCGAGGCGGCGGTATCCGCAGCCCGCTGACGCACTCGTGAGTGCGGAAACCGGTTCTGGCCGGTTTTCGCACTCACGAGCGGGCGGGCCCGGCTGGCTGCCATGATCGTCCGCATGGGGCTGTTCGACGCGAAGCCGAAGCTCGCGACCGTGCTGGGGAAGGCGTTCCGGTGCCTGGGGTGCGGCAACGCCTGGTTCTGGTCCCGGGAGGTCAAGCTGAACACGACCGGCGCCGAGCTCTTCAACATGGCGTGGGCGAACGAGTCCGCCACCGGGCTGGTCTGCGACGAGTGCGGGTACGTGCACGAGTTCGCGGGCCGCAACCGGCCCCAGCTGTGGAAGGAGAAGGAGGGCTACCCGGCGGGCGCCGAGTAGCCGTCAGCGGGGCCGGACGGCCGGGGCGGAAAGGGCGACCAGCAGGGCGAGGGCGGCGGGGACGGCCATGCCGATGCTCAGGTCGGTCCAGCTGGAGATCAGGCCGATCACCACCGGGCCCGCCAGCAGTCCGCCGTAGCCGAGGGTGCTGACCTGCGCGAGGTCCCGGCCGCTGCGGTTCGGGTCGCGGTTGCCCGCGGCGTTGAACACCTGCGGGATGATGCACGAGAGGCCGATCCCGAACAGCGCGAAGCCGATGATCGCGGCCACCGGGTGGTGCAGCAGCAGGGCGGTGCCCAGGCCGGTGCCCGCGATCGCGCCGCAGCAGCGGACCAGCAGCACCGGTCCGAGCCGGGCCACCAGGAAGTCGCCCAGGAAGCGGAAGACGGCCATCATCGCGGAGAACACCGCGTAGCCGACCGCCGCGATCGCCGGGCTGGTCTCCAGCACGTCGTGCAGGTACAGCGGCGACCAGTCGGCCATCGAACCCTCGCCGACCGAGCAGAAGAACGCCAGCACGCCCAGGAACAGGATCCCCGGCGAAATTCCGCGCTGCCGCGGCGAAGATTCGCTCGGCGCGCGGACCTCCGCCGGGAGCAGTTCGCGCCGCGCCAGCAGCAGCACCGCGGCGAGCACCGCCGCGACGAACGCGAAGTGCGCCCCCGCACTGATCGAAGCGTGGGCGGCCAGCGCCCCGACCCCGGCGCCGAGCAGGCCGCCGACGCTGAACATCGCGTGGAAGGTGCTCACGATCGGTCGGCCGTAGCTGCGCTGGACCTGCATCGCGTGGGTGTTCATGGCCACGTCGACGGTCCCGTGGCCGGCGCCGAACACCAGCAGGCCCACCAGCAACAGCGGCAGGCTGCCCGCGAAGCCCGGCAGCAGCAGGCTCGCCGCCATCGCCACCCCGGCCGGACCCAGCACCCGGGCGCTGCCGAACCGGTCGGCGAGGTGCCCGACGGCCTGCATCGCCAGCACCGACCCGGCCGCCACCGCGAACAGCGCCAGCGTCACCTGCCCGTCGTCGAGGCCGAGGTCCTGCTTGATCGCCGGGATCCGCGCGGTCCAGGTGCCCAGCGCCGCGCCGGTGCTGACGAAGTAGGCCGTGACGGCCCAGCGCGCCCGCTGCGGGACGGCGACGGTGGTCTCAGACAACGCGGACCTCCACCCCTGCCGCCGCGAGCTCGGCGCGCGCCTCCTCGGGCGCGGAGGAGTCGGTGACGACGACGTCGAGATCGGTGACCGGGCAGACCAGCCCCAGCCCGGTGCGGGCGAACTTCGCCCCGTGGCAGACGGCCACGACGCGCTGGGCGGCCTCCACGGCGGCCCGCTTCACCGGGACCTCCTCCAGGTCGTGCGCGGTCAGCCCGTGCTTCGCCGACAACCCGCACACGCCGAGGACCGCGGTGTCCACCCGCAGCGCGCGCAGCGACGCCTCTGCCAGGTGCCCGATGAACGACAGCTCTCCGGGCTTCGCGCGCCCGCCGGGCAGCAGCAGGTCCACCTGCGGCACGTTGCTCAGCGCGTTCGCCGAGTGCATGTCCAGCGGGATCGCGGTCAGCTGGCGGTGGGCCAGCCGCTTGGCGACTTCCAGCGTCGTGGTGCCGGAATCGAGGATCACCGATTCGCCGTCGGCGATCAGCTCGTCGACCGCGGCCGCCAGCCGCTGCTTGGTCGCCACCTCGTCGCGCTCGCGGAGCGGGAACGGCGCCGAGTGGCCGCGCAGGAAGCTCACCGCGCCGCCCCGCACCCGGCGCAGGACGCCCTGCTCGGCGAGCTGGTCCAGGTCGCGGCGGATGGTCATCTCCGAGCAGCCGGTCGCCTCGGCCAGCTCGGCGACCGTGACGCGCTCGGCCAGCCGCAGCCGCTCGACGATCGCCGCCGTGCGTTCCGAACTTTCCACGATTGCGATCGAACAGGAATCATGTGCGAAACGCAAGAGAACGAACAGGGCGTGTGATCGAGGCCGCTGGGGTGGGGAGCGGCGAATGGGGGACAATGGACGTCGACGCTGCGATGCGCAGGTCGTCGACGCGGGTAGGAGGAGATCGTGAGCGTGGCCCAGGAGCGCAACCTACGGTTGGTGCGAGACGTTCCGGCCGAACCCGGCGTTCGGCTCGGCGACATCAGACTGCGCAACCGCCTGGTGACCTCGTCCAGCCTGCTCGGCTACGGCGTGGCCAACGCCAAGCTGGTGCCCTACGGCATGAGCCCGATCTCGTCGTTCGTGCCGCTGGCCCGGTTCGGCGCGGTCACCACCCGCACCGTCACCGTCGAACCCCGCGAGGGGCACTTCACCACCCGAGACGTGTGGCCGCTGCAGGAGCTGCCCGCGCTGATCAAGCGCTACGGCCAGGCGCTGCGGCAGGTCGACGGCGGCTGGCTCAACGCCTTCGGCTGGTGCAACGTCGGCATCGACGCCTACCTGCGCGACTACTACCCGCGCACCCGCGAGCAGAACACCATCATCTCCGTCGGCGGGTTCTCCGCCGAGGAGTTCGTCACCCTGGTGGACAAGGTGAACGCCGCGGTGCCCGCCGGGGAGATCGCCGCGGTCGAGTTCAACGTCTCCTGCCACAACGTCAACTTCGACTTCAACCAGATCATCGAGTCGGTGCTGGCCGAGGCGGTGCCGCGCAGCAACCACCCGGTGATCCTCAAGCTCTCGCCGGACTACGACTACCTGGGCCACGCGCGGCTGGCGGCCCGCCACGGGGTGTCCGCGCTGACCGCGATCAACACCGTCAAGGGCCTGCGGCTGGACCCGAACACCGGGCAACCGCTGCTGAAGAACGGCTTCGGCGGCCTGTCCGGCCGCGCGATCAAGCCGATCGGCCTGCGCGTGGTCAAGGAGCTCCGCGACTCCGGCGTCACCCTGCCGATCATCGCCACCGGCGGCATCCGCAGCTTCGACGACTGCCGCGAGTACTTCTGGGCGGGTGCGGACGCGGTGAGCCTCGGCAGCGCCAGCTGGTTCGCCAGCTACCCGGGCTACGCGCTGTCCCCGCTCTACGGGGCCCGCATCCGCAACCTCCTGCGCCGCATCGAGAACTACGAGCCCCCGGCCCGCTGACCGCTGGGCGGATCGGGTGATCGTCGCGGTCACCGCGGGAAACCCGCCGCGCTTCCCATACGCTGATCTCCGCGTGATCACGCGGAATCCCCGTGCGGAGGCGGGTGCGGTGCCGTGGCGGACGACGACGAGGAACCCCGGCGCCGGTGGTGGCAGCGGCTGCTGAGCGGTCCGGCGTTCGTCATCACCGGGCTGGTCGCAGCGCTGATCGGGTTGGCTGCGCCCTTCGTGTTCAACGCGGTCCGGGACGCGGCCCGGCCGCCGCTGCTCGCCTGGGCGAGCTCGGACGGCGGGGCGGTCGGCGACCTCTCCTTCGCGCTGCCCGAGGAGCTGCCGGAGCAGCGCTTGGGCGAGATCGGCACGCCGTACGACTTCTTCGCCGGTGGTGCCACGAAGGTCGGGGTGCAGGGCAGCACGGTGACGGTCGAGGGCGCGCAGTCGCGCGACATCGTGATCACCAACATGCGGGCCAAGATCCTCAGCCGCGGCCCGAACGTCACCGGCACCCTGTTCTGCGCGGGCCAGCAGGGCGACGTGCCCGCCGACAACATCGGTTTCGACCTGGACGAGGTGCGCCCGGTGGCGCGGGAGCTGCGCGACGACCAGCTGGGTGCGCCGTTCTTCGCGGGCAAGGCCAAGCAGCTGACCGACGGCGAGACCGCGGTTTTCCAGATCGAGGCGCGCGCCGCGGCGGCGCACTACCGCTGGGAGCTGGAGATCGACCTGGTCGTGGACGGCCGCCCGCAGACCATCGGCGTGCACCCGCCCGGCGGGCCGTTCGAGATCACCGGCACCGGGCCGGGGAGCAGCGCGGTCTACCGGTGGCGCGGCAACTCCTGGTCGCCGGACGGGCCGGGGAGGTCGTGCGGGTGAACCGGTACGGGAAGCGGGCGCTGGCGGTCGGGCTGCTGCTGGCGCTGGGCATCGCGGGCGGTGTCTGGTGGGTCCGGGGCGGGGCGGAGGAGCTCGACTCGCCGGAGGAGCTGACCGCGCTGCTGCCGCCCGCGGGAAGCGGCCGGTTCCTGACGAAGGAGGTCGGCCCGATCGAGGTCAGCGCGGTTCAGGCCAGCATGGAGCAGTGCGGGCCGGTGCCCGTGGTGCAGAAGTTCCGGACGCGGGCGCCCGCGGGCTTCGTGCGGTACGGCGTCGGCGAGACGTCGGTGGACGTGGCGGTCGTCCGGCTGGCCGACGAGGACGTGGGTCCGGTCGGCGCTGCGCTGCGCTCCAGCACCCACTGCGAGCGTTCCGGGCCCGACAACACCGAGACGTGGTGGACCAAGGTCGACCACCCCTGGTTCGGCGATGCTGCCGCGCTGTTCCGGGTGGCCGACAGCAACGTCGCGGGCGAGCCGTTGCTCAACGGCGGACCGGTCTGGTCGTTCACGACGTCCGGGGAGTGGCTGGTGGCCGTCGGGGCCTACCGGGCCACGGTGGACGGCGCCGCGCAGATCTACCGGGAACTGCTCTCCGGGTGGGACCGCGAGGTCGGCACGCACTTCCTGGCACCGGGCCGATCCCGCAGCGACTGCGGATCACCCGAGCTGCCGGTGGGTGCGCTGACCGACGAGGCAGCAGCTGCGCTGGCGACCGTGCACGACATGGCTTGCCGGGGCCAGGCCGAGCTGGTGGGGGCGATGCAGTCGGCTCCGCTGGTCGTCGACAGCGGGTTCGCCGACGACCCGGGCGCGGTGGACATCGGGGACCCGGGGGAGTTCGCGCGGCTGCTGGAAAGCCCTGCGGTGCACCGCAACGGCGCGCTCAGCTTCCGGCGCGGGGACACCGCGGCCGTGTTCTCGACGGTGCGCTCCGGTGGCCTCGCGGGGATCGGCTGGGACGCCCACGTGCAGCACTGCTCCGCGGCAGCGCCGGTCGCGGCGCGGATGTGCGGGCCCGACCCCAACGGGCCGCTCGGCGGAGCGGACTGGCCGTCGCTGGCCGCGGAAGCGGGGTGCGCGTCGGACATGTACCCGTTCGGCCCGATCTCGCACGCGCTGTTCGAGGACTTGACCGGGGACGGCCGCCAGGAGGCGGTCATCGCGCTGCTGTGCGACACCGAGGACGGCTCCGAGCTCGGCGAGGTACGGGTGTACGACGGGGCGTCGTCGCCGGACTCGCCGCGGCTGCTCCAGTCGCTGCTGCGGGACGACCCCGGCCCGTTCGGCACCGGCCTGCTCCCGGTGGCCCTGACGACCGACGGCTCCGACCTGGTGGTGGAATCGCACGCCTGGCAGGAGTTCGTCTACCCGGTGGACCCGGACGCTCGGGTGCGCGACCGGTACCGCTGGCAGGGCGGCGGTCTCGCGCTGGTGGGGCGGGAGGTCCGCTGAACCGCGCATTCAGCTTGCCCCGTCTGGAAGAGCGCCGCACCCGGCGATTCCCGTGGTAAGAAGTGATCAGGGACACATCACTTCTGGGGAGGCGGTTTTGGGCGGCTACGGAGCTTTCGGCAGCAGTCTGCGAGATCTGCCCCGGTTGCGGGCCAGCCGGCGCGGCCGGGTGTCCAGCTGGGACCAGACCGGCGGCAACACCGACAACATCCGCGTCGAGCCCGGGCAGACCCGCGAGCTGGCCGACATCCGGGGGCCCGGGGCGATCACGCACATCTGGTGCACGGTGGCGCTGGACCACGTGGGCAAGCCCGCCGAGCTGGAGGGCGACTACCTGCGGCGGCTCGTCCTCAAGATCACCTGGGACGACCAGCCGCACCCGGCCGTGCTGGTGCCGCTGGGCGACTTCTTCGGCATGGGCCACGGGCGCAGCGCCAACTTCGTGTCCGCGCCGCTGCAGATGAGCCCGCAGGACGGCAAGGGCTTCAACTGCTGGTTCGCCATGCCCTTCGCCGGACGAGCCCGCTTCGAGCTGATCAGCGAGCTGAGCGTCAAGCCGGTGACGTTCTACTACTACATCGACTACGAGACCTACGCCGAGGCCGACCCGGAGCTGGGCTACTTCCACGCGCAGTGGCGGCGGCAGAACCCCACCGACGGCGTCGAGCAGGGCGACCAGACCAACGAGGAGTTCCTCTTCGGCGGCACCAACATCGGCGGCGAGGGCAACTACGTGATCCTCGAGGCCGAGGGCCGCGGGCACTACGTCGGCACCGTGCTCAACGTGCACAACCTCCGCCGCACCAGCGACTGGAACTGGTACGGCGAGGGCGACGACATGTTCTTCATCGACGGCGAGACGTGGCCGCCGCGCCTGCACGGCACCGGCACCGAGGACTACTTCAACACCGCGTGGTGCCCGGGCCAGGTGTACCAGGCGCCCTACCACGGGCTGACCATGCCGGGCGGGCCGAACTGGAGCGGCCAGGTGTCCTACTACCGGTTCCACGTGGAGGACCCGGTGGTGTTCGACAGGTCGATCAAGGTCACCATCGAGCACGGCCACGCCAACAAGCGCTCCGACGACGTCTCCTCGGTCGCCTACTGGTACCAGACCCTCCCGGCGCTCCCGGTCACCCTCGCCCCCGTCGAGGACCGCATCCCGCGCCCCCTGTGACCCGCCCGGGTGCCGATCTCGCGCGGGATCGGCACCCGCCCCGGGCTCAGACGGCGGAGCGGAGGGGGCCGCCGTTGTAGGCGACCGCGTCGGCGAAGGCCGCCGCCAGGTCGAGCTCGGTCTCGTCGGCGTCGGCGTAGGCGCGGTGGAGGTTGAGCACGATGCGCTCGCGGTCCGGCCAGCTCGCGAACTCGCCGAGGTCGCAGCGCTGCGCCGCCTCCAGCGGGGACAGGCCGTCGGTGCGGGCCTGGCGGGCGGTGTCCAGCACGAAGCGGTAGTAGCGGGCCTGGTCCTCGAGCACGCGCGGGAACGACAGGCCCGGCAGGACCGGTCCGTGGCCCGGCACCACCGCGCTGGCGCGGAAACCGGCCAGCCAGTCCAGCGACTTCAGCGCGCCCTCCACCGATCCCATGAACACCAGCGGCGTCACGCCGTGGAAGATCAGGTCGCCGGTGAACAGCACCTCCGCGTCCGGCACCCACGCCACCACGTCGCCCGCGGTGTGCGCGGCGTGCCCGGGGTGGTGCAGCTCGACGAGGCGGCCCCCGACGTCCAGGGTGAGCGAGTCCCGCAGCAGCACCGTCGGCGCGCGGTGCTCGGTGATGCCCCACTGCGGGGTCGGGGTCCACACCGGCGGCGGGTCGGTGAGGACGGTGTCGGCCAGGATGCCGTCCCGGGTCGCCGGGTGTCCGATGAGGACGGTGGCCTCGGGCAGCAGCGCGTTGCCGTGCGTGTGGTCGCCGTGCAGGTGGGTGTTCACCGCGAACCGGATCGGCGCGCCCCCACCGGCCGCGCGCACCGCGTCCAGGAAGCGCCGCGTGCGCTCGGCGGTCGCGCAGGTGTCGACCAGCACCGCCCCGTCGTCGCCGAACACCACCCCGGCGTTGTTGATCCACCAGCTGCCGTCCGGCTGGACCCAGGCGTGCACCCCGGGGCCGACCTCGGACAGCGCCGCGCGATCGGGATGGGCGTTCTCGGTGTTCACGGCTGACCTCCCGCCTGCTGCGGGGAGGCGCGAGACCTCCCCGGGCCGATCATCGTCGTGGAGATCCAGTGTGCCCCGCCCCGCGGCCGGATGGTGCGCCCCGCACCGAGATCCAGGCAGTCGGACCACGCACGTAGGGTGGTGGTGTGGCCGATCCGTCCACCTACCGACCCGCACCCGGCACGATCCCGGACGCCCCCGGCGTGTACCGGTTCCACGACGCCGGTGGCCGGGTGATCTACGTCGGCAAGGCGAAGAGCCTGCGCAGCAGGCTGTCCTCGTACTTCGCCGACCTGGCCGGGCTGCACCCGCGCACCCGCCAGATGGTCACCACCGCCACCGGGGTCCGGTGGACCGTCGTCGGCACCGAGGTCGAGGCGCTGCAGCTGGAGTACTCCTGGATCAAGGAGTACGACCCGAAGTTCAACGTCCGCTACCGCGACGACAAGTCCTACCCGGTGCTCGCGGTGACCCTGCACGAGGAGTACCCGCGGCTGCACGTCTACCGCGGCCCGCGCCGCAAGGGCGTGCGGTACTTCGGCCCGTACGCGCACGCGTGGGCCATCAGGGAGACGCTCGACCTGCTGCTGCGGGTCTTCCCGGCGCGCACCTGCTCCGGCGGGGTGTTCAAGCGGCACTCCCAGATCGGCCGGCCGTGCCTGCTCGGCTACATCGGCAAGTGCTCGGCGCCGTGCGTCGGCCGGGTCAGCGCCGAGGAGCACCGCGACATCGTCGAGGACTTCTGCGACTTCCTGGCCGGGCACACCGACCAGCTGATGCGCAAGCTCGACAAGGAGATGCAGGCCGCCTCCGCCGAGCTGGAGTTCGAGCGCGCCGCCCGGCTGCGCGACGACCTGGAGGCGCTGCGGCGCGCGATGGAGAAGCAGGCGGTGGTGCTGGGGGACGGCACCGACGCCGACGTGGTCGCCTTCGCCGAGGACGAGCTGGCCGCCGCCGTGCAGGTCTTCCACATCCGCGGTGGCCGGGTGCGCGGGCAGCGCGGCTGGGTGATCGACAAGGTCGCCAAGGCTGATGGTGCAGAGATGGACACCTCAGAACTCACCTCGCAGTTCCTCACCCAGTTCTACGGCGAGCAGGCGTCGCTGGCCGACCAGGCCGACGCCGGGGGCAGCCCGGTGCCGCGCGAGGTGCTGGTGCCGCAGCTGCCCGAGGACGCCGAGACCATCGCCGGGTGGCTCAGCGAGCTGCGCGGCAGCCGGGTGAGCCTGAGGGTGCCGCAGCGCGGCGACAAGCGGGCGCTGATGGAGACTGTCGAGCGCAACGCCAAGGAGGCCTTCCAGCAGTACAAACTCCGCCGCGCTGGGGACCTGACCGCGCGCTCGGCCGCGCTGCAGGAGCTGCAGGAGGTGCTGGCGCTGGACACCGCGCCGCTGCGGATCGAGTGCATCGACGTCAGCCACGTGCAGGGCAGCGACGTGGTCGCCTCGCTGGTGGTGTTCGAGGACGGCGTGCCGCGCAAGTCCGAGTACCGCCGCTTCGAGGTCCGCGAAGGCGCCGAGGGCGGCGACGTGGGCTCCATCGACGAGGTGGTGCGCCGCCGCTTCCACCGCTACCTCAGCGAGACCGGCAAGCCCGAGGGCGAGCAGGTCGGGGCGGCCGTCGACCCGGACACCGGTCGCCCGAAGAAGTTCGCCTACCCGCCGAACCTGCTGGTCATCGACGGCGGCGCCCCGCAGGCCAACGCCGCCGCCGACGCGCTCACCGAGATGGGCATCACCGACGTCGCGGTGATCGGCCTGGCCAAGCGGCTGGAGGAGGTCTGGCTGCCCGCCGACCCGGACCCGGTGATCCTGCCGCGCACCAGCGAGGCGCTCTACCTGCTGCAACGGGTCCGCGACGAGGCGCACCGCTTCGCCATCAGCTACCACCGCAAGAAGCGCGGCAAGCGCATGACAAGCTCCACATTGGACGCGATTCCGGGACTGGGCGAGACCCGCCGCACGGCGCTGCTCAAGCACTTCGGTTCGGTGCGCAAGCTGCGCCAGGCCGGGGTGGACGAGATCGCCGCGGTCCCCGGGATCGGCCGCCGCACCGCCGAGACCGTGCACTCGGCGCTGGCGGCGGACGGGGGAGCCGGGCCGCGCCCGGCGACGGAGAACGCTGAAGGGGAGAGCAGTGACTGAGGAGTCGGGCATCGAGGTCGCGGTCGTCAGCGGCCTGTCCGGAGCGGGCCGCAGCACCGCGGCCAAGTGCCTGGAGGACCTGGGCTGGTTCGTGGTGGACAACCTGCCGCCCGAGCTGATCGCCACCATGGTGGAGCTGGGGGCGCGCTCCAGCGGAGCGGTCACCCGCGTCGCGGTGGTGATGGACGTGCGCAGCCGCGCGTTCACCGAGGACCTGGGGGCGGTGATCAAGGACCTGGACGCCCGCGGCTACAAGCCGAAGGTGCTGTTCCTGGAGGCCACCGACGAGGTGCTGATCCGCCGCTTCGAGGGGGTGCGGCGCAGTCACCCGCTGCAGGGGGAGGGCCGGTTGGCCGACGGCATCGCCGCGGAGCGGTCGCTGCTGTCCCGGCTGCGCTCCGAGGCCGACCTGGTGCTGGACACCTCGAACCTGTCGGTGCACCAGCTGCGGTCCAAGATCGAGGACGCCTTCGGCACCGAGGCCAGCACCCGCACCCGCGTCACCGTGCTGTCCTTCGGCTACAAGTACGGTCTGCCGATGGACGCCGACCTGGTGATGGACTGCCGGTTCCTGCCCAACCCGTTCTGGATCCCCGAGCTGCGCGAGTTCAACGGCCTCGACGACGAGGTCCGCAACTACGTGCTCGGCCAGGAGGGCGCCGAGGAGTTCCTGCAGAGCTACCAGCAGCTGCTGCGCCTGGTCGGGGCCGGTTACCACCGCGAGGGCAAGCGCTACCTGACGCTGGCGCTGGGCTGCACCGGCGGCAAGCACCGCAGCGTCGCGCTGACCGAGGAGCTGGCCCGCCGCCTGGCCGAGGACGACGGGATGATGGTCAAGACGGTGCACCGGGACCTGGGGCGAGAGTGAGCACCGAGCTGCGCGCAGTCGCCCTCGGCGGCGGGCACGGTCTGCAGGCGACGCTGTCCGCGCTGCGGCAGATCACCTCGGACGTGACGGCCGTGGTGACGGTGGCCGACGACGGCGGCTCGTCCGGTCGGCTGCGCCGCGAGCTCGGCATGCTGCCGCCCGGTGACCTGCGCAAGGCGCTGGCCGCGCTGTCCGACAGCGATCCCGACGGGAAGCTGTGGTCGACGGTGTTCGAGCACCGCTTCGGCGGCAGCGGCGCGCTGGCCGGGCACGCCGTGGGCAACCTCGTGCTGGCCGGGCTGCTGGAGGTGCTCGGCGACCCGGTGCAGGTGCTCGACCAGGCCTGCCGCCTGCTCGGCGTGCGGGGCCGGGTGCTGCCGATGTCCACCGAACCGCTGGACATGTCCGCCGACGTGGTCGGGCTGGACTCCGACCCGAACTCGGTGCGGACCATCCGCGGTCAGGTCGCCATCGCCAGTACGCCCGGTCGGGTGAAACAGGTGAGCTTGCAGGCGAACGGCGGGGCCCTCCCGAAGGCCTGCCCGGAAGCGGTCGATGCGGTGCTGTCGGCGGACTTGGTGCTGCTCGGGCCGGGTTCGTGGTTCACCAGCGTGCTGCCGCACCTGCTGGTCCCGGAGCTGCACGAGGCGCTGGTGCGCACCTCCGCGCGCCGGTTCGTGGTGCTAAACCTGGTGCCGCAGCCCGGTGAGACGGCGGGTTTCTCACCCGAACAGCACCTGGACGTACTCTCGCAGCACGCACCGCGGTTGCGGGTCGACGCGGTGCTGGCCGACGCGGACTCGGTTCCCACCCCGGACCGGCTCCGCGCTGCGGCGGCCGAACTGGGTGCGCGGACTCTGCTGGACGAGATCGCCGCACCCGCCGTGCCGGGACGGCACGACCCGCAGGCGCTCGCGGCGAGCCTGCGGGCAGCACTGGAGAGGAGGACGGACCGGTGGCGATGACCGCGGCGGTCAAGGACGAGTTGAGCCGGTTGGCGGTGACCAAGACGTGCTGCCGACGAGCTGAGGTTTCCTCGTTGCTGCGCTTCGCCGGCGGGCTGCACATCGTTGCCGGCCGGGTGGTGGTCGAGGCCGAGCTGGACAGCGGCTCCACCGCGCGCAGGCTCCGCAAGGAGATCCACGAGCTCTTCGGGCACCACTCCGACGTGCACGTGATCACCTCCGGCGGGCTGCGCAAGGGCACCCGCTACGTGGTGCGCGTGGTGCGCGACGGGGAGGGCCTGGCCCGGCAGACCGGGTTGCTGGACCCGCGCGGCCGCCCGGTGCGCGGGCTGCCCGCGCACGTCGTCTCGGGCGGGGCCTGCGACTCCGAGGCGGCCTGGCGCGGCGCGTTCCTGGCGCACGGCTCGCTGACCGAACCCGGGCGCTCCTCGTCGATGGAGGTCACCTGCCCCGGCCCGGAGGCGGCGCTGGCGCTGGTCGGCGCGGCGCGGCGGATCGGGGTGGCGGCCAAGTCCCGCGAGGTGCGCGGCGCGGACCGGGTGGTGGTCCGCGACGGCGACGCGATCGGCGCGCTGCTGACCCGGCTCGGCGCGCACTCCAGCGTGCTGGCCTGGGAGGAGCGGCGGATGCGCCGCGAGGTGCGGGCCACCGCCAACCGGCTGGCCAACTTCGACGACGCGAACCTGCGCCGCTCGGCGCGCGCGGCGGTCGCGGCGGCGGCCCGGGTGGAGCGGGCGCTGGAGCTGCTGGGCCCGACGGCGCCGGAGCACCTGATGGTCGCGGGCAAGCTGCGGCTGGCGCACCGGCAGGCCTCGCTGGAGGAGCTCGGCCAGCTGGCCGACCCGCCGATGACCAAGGACGCGGTGGCCGGTCGGATCCGCCGCCTGCTGGCGATGGCCGACAAGCGCGCCCGCGAACTGGGCGTTCCGGACACCGAGTCCGCGGTCACCGCGGAGATGCTCGAAGCCGAGGCCTGATCCGGGTCCTGATCGCGGTTTCAGCTGAAACCGCGACCCGGTGTGCGGGGATATCCACAGTTTCAATTGAAACTGTGGTCCCGCGGGGCTCGGCCAGAACCGTTGCAGAGATGCCGATCACGGGCGGGGGAGCCCGTTCTGGGGGCTTTGACCAGCTGTGATGCGGTTGTTCCGGGGTTCGCGGGCGCCCGGTGGTGATCATCCCCGTTCCGGTGGGTGAGCGGCCTCGCCCGCCCGCGTGCACCGGCCTCGATGGCAGATAGGGTGAAGTCGAGACCATCAACCTCACCCGCCGCGTCGTCGGCCGGGTCAGTCACGAGGAGAGATCGGCGTGACCGTTCGCGTAGGTATCAACGGCTTCGGTCGGATCGGGCGGAACTTCTGGCGGGCCGCCACCGCCAGTGATCACGACATCGAGATCGTGGCCGCCAACGACCTGGGCGATGTCGCGACCATGGCCCACCTGCTGAAGTACGACAGCATCCTCGGTCGCCTCGACCAGGAGGTGAAGGTCACCGGCGACGGCATCGAGGTGGGCGGCAAGCTCATCAAGATCCTCGCCGAGCGCGACCCGGGCAAGCTGCCGTGGGGCGACCTGGGCGTCGACGTCGTCGTGGAGTCCACCGGCTTCTTCACCAACGCCGCGGACGCCCGCAAGCACGTGGACGAGGGCGGCGCGAAGAAGGTCATCATCTCCGCCCCGGCCAAGGGCGAGGACCTGACCGTGGTGCTGGGCGTCAACGACGACAAGTACGACGGCTCGCAGACCATCATCTCCAACGCCTCGTGCACCACCAACTGCCTGGCCCCGATGGTCAAGGTCCTCGACGACGCCTTCGGCATCGAGCAGGGCCTGATGACCACCATCCACGCCTACACGCAGGACCAGAACCTGCAGGACGGCCCGCACAAGGACCTGCGCCGCGCCCGCGCCGCCGCGGTCAACGTGGTGCCGACCGGCACCGGTGCGGCCAAGGCCATCGGCCTGGTGCTGCCGGAGCTCAACGGCAAGCTGGACGGCTACGCGCTGCGCGTCCCGGTGCCGACCGGCTCGACCACCGACCTGACCGCCACCGTGCGCGGCGAGGCGTCGGTCGAGGCCGTCAACGAGGCGTTCAAGGCCGCTGCCGCCGAGGGCAAGCTCAAGGGCATCCTCAAGTACAACGAGGACCCGATCGTCTCCAGCGACATCGTGACCGACCCGCACTCGACGATCTTCGACGCGCCGCTGACCAAGGTCATCGGCAACCAGGTCAAGATCGTCGGCTGGTACGACAACGAGTGGGGCTACTCCAACCGCCTCGCCGACCTGGTCGACCTCGTCGGCAAGAAGCTTTCTTGAGAGTTCCAGGCTCGTTTTGCGCAGCGGTGCCGGTAGCGGAACCTCAGAAGCTTTCTCACTGCGGGATCCCGGACTTGAGTATGAACCAATACGCGGCGTCCGGGCTGTCCTCGCGAGAAAGCTTCTGAGAACCCGCGGCGGTGCCAGTTGCGTAGGTGGGCTAAGCGGCTTCGCCGCTTGCGGCGGCTCAGGACGGTAGCGAGCTGAGCGTCGCGGCGGCCGGTCCACCGCTGGAAGCGGCTTCGCCGCTTGCAAGGACCAGTCCTTGAAGGCCCGCACGAGCGGTAAGGGAACCCGGCTCGTGCGGGCCTTTCTCATAACTGCGTAGGAGCAGAGCGTGAAGAACCTCGACGATCTGCTGTCCGAGGGCGTTCGGGGGCGGCGTGTTCTGGTGCGTGCCGACCTCAACGTGCCGCTGGACGGCGAGAAGATCACCGACGACGGCCGGGTGCGCGCCTCCCTGCCGACGGTGCGGAAGCTGACCGAGGCCGGTGCCCGGGTCGTGCTCACCGCGCACCTGGGGCGGCCGAAGGGCGAGCCGGACCCGAAGTTCTCCCTGGCCCCGGTGGCCCGCCGCCTCGGCGAGCTGCTGGGCACCGACGTCCTGCTGGCCGGTGACCTGGTCGGCGACTCGGCGAAGTCCGTGGTCGCCGGGCTGACCGACGGTTCGGTGGCGCTGCTGGAGAACGTGCGCTTCGACGCCCGCGAGACCAGCAAGGACGACGCCGAGCGCGGTGCGCTGGCCGACGAGCTGGCCGCGCTGGTGGGCCCGGACGCGGCCTTCGTCTCCGACGGCTTCGGCGTCGTGCACCGCAAGCAGGCGTCGGTCTACGACGTCGCCAAGCGGCTGCCCGCCTACGCCGGTGGCCTGGTGCTCGCCGAGGTCGAGGTGCTGCGCACCCTGACCGGCGACCCGAAGCGCCCCTACGCGGTGGTGCTGGGCGGCTCGAAGGTCTCCGACAAGCTCGGCGTCATCAAGGCGCTGCTGCCCAAGGTCGACAAGCTGCTCATCGGCGGTGGCATGGCCTACACGTTCCTGGCCGCGCAGGGCCACGGCGTGGGCAGCTCGCTGCTGCAGGAGGACCAGATCGAGTCCACCAAGCAGCTGCTGGCCGAGCACGGCGACAAGCTGGTGCTGCCGGTGGACGTGGTGGTCGCCGACCGCTTCGCCGCCGACGCCGACAAGCAGGTCGTCGCCGCCGACGCGATCCCGGACGGCTGGATGGGCCTGGACATCGGCCCGCGCAGCGTCGAGGAGTTCGCCGGGATCCTCCGCGAGTCGGCCACGGTGTTCTGGAACGGCCCGGCCGGGGTGTTCGAGTTCCCGGCGTTCGCCGACGGCACCCGCGGCATCGCGCAGGCCATCGTCGACTCCGACTCGTTCAGCGTCGTCGGCGGCGGCGACTCGGCCGCCGCGGTGCGCACCCTGGGCCTGCCGGAGGACGGCTTCTCGCACATCTCCACCGGCGGTGGTGCGTCGCTGGAGTACCTGGAAGGCAAGGACCTGCCCGGTGTGGCCGTCCTGGAAGGTGAGCGCTGACCATGGCCAGGACGCCGCTGATCGCGGGCAACTGGAAGATGAACCTGAACCACCTCGAGGCCATCGCCCTGGTGCAGAAGGTCGCCTTCGCCCTCCCGGAGAAGTACTTCGCCAAGGTGGAGGTGGCGGTGCTGCCGCCGTTCACCGACATCCGCAGCGTGCAGACCCTGGTCGACGGGGACAAGCTGCTGCTCAAGTACGGCGCGCAGGACATCTCCCAGCACGAGTCTGGGGCCTACACCGGTGAGGTGTCCGGCCCGATGCTGGCCAAGCTGGGCTGCACCTACGTGGTGGTCGGCCACTCGGAGCGCCGCGAGTACCACGGCGAGACCGACGAGCTGGTCAACAAGAAGGTCCGCGCCGCGCTGAAGAACGGCCTGTCGCCGATCCTGTGCGTCGGCGAGCAGCTGGACGTGCGCGAGGCGGGCAACCACGTCGAGCACTGCACGACGCAGCTGATCAACGGGCTCAAGGGCCTCAAGGCCGACCAGATCAACCAGGTCGTGGTGGCCTACGAGCCGGTGTGGGCGATCGGCACCGGCAAGGTGGCCACCGCCGCGGACGCGCAGGAGGTCTGCGCGGCGATCCGCGCGGCCCTGGCCGAGAAGTACGGCAAGGAGATCGCCGACGAGGTGCGGGTGCTCTACGGCGGCTCGGTGAAGTCGAGCAACATCGGCGACCTGGTCGGTCAGCCGGACGTGGACGGCGCCCTGGTCGGCGGCGCGAGCCTCAACGGCGACGAGTTCGCCAAGCTCTCCGCCATGGCGGCAGGCGGCCCCCTGCCGTGACCTCCGGCGGGCGCCCGCGACCCGCCGAGCCGGGCGCGGGTGCCCGTCACCCGACATCGCCACCCTGGGGGATGCCCCGGGTGGAGCAGTGTGAGAGCGTCTCCGTGGCAAACGGTGGACAGTGGTCAACTCGCTGTTGGCGGCCCGGTACGCTTGGTGGCGAACCGCTGTGCGAACGAGGACGTGATGACTCTTTTCCTGCAGATCATGTTGATCGTGACGAGTGTGCTGCTGGTGCTGCTGGTGCTGCTGCACCGGGCCAAGGGTGGTGGCCTCTCCTCGCTGTTCGGCGGCGGTATGCAGTCCAACCTGGCCGGTTCCAGCGTGGCGGAGAAGAACCTCGACCGGATGACGTTGTTCGTCATGGCGCTGTGGGTGATCTCCATCGTCGGGGTCGGCCTGTTGATCAAGATCGGTTGATCGGTCGGCACCCCAGCCGGTCGACGACCCAGGGCCGCTTGGTGGGTGAGGATGGATGACTGGTGGTAACGCCATTCGCGGCACGCGAGTGGGCTCCGGCCCCGCGGTGGGCGAGTCGGAGCGGGGGGAAGCCGCGCCGCGCAAACGCGTCGACTACTGGTGCAGCAACGGGCACCACAGCCGGCCGTCGTTCGCGGTGGACGCCGAGGTGCCCGAGGAGTGGGACTGCCCGCGCTGCGGACTGCCGGCGGGCCTGGACCAGGACAACCCGCCCTCGGCGCGGCGCACCGAGCCGTACAAGAGCCACCTCGCGTACGTGAAGGAGCGCCGCAGCGACGCCGACGGGATGGCCATCCTGGAAGAAGCGCTGGCCAAGCTCCGCGAGCGCAAGGGCCGCTGAAATACGGTTGTTCCAGGCTCGTCTTGCGTGGCGGTGCCGGTAGCGGAACCTCAGCGCCCGCCTGGACTGCGGATGCCCAGCCTTATGTATGCCAAATACACGGCGGCTGGGCCGTCCTCGCCAGGCGAACGCTGAGAACCCGCGGCGGTGCGAGTTGCCAGGGTGGGCCCGAAAGCGCCTTGCGGCGCTTGGCGGGAGATTGTGGATCACGGCGGGGTCGGGCTTCGCGGCTGCGGTGCCCGTCGGGATGGATGGCTCAGTCCACGAGAACCGGGTCAGGTGAGTGATCGCCTGGCCCGGTTCTTCGTGTCAGCGGGGTCTGTTTCGGGGACGGAGGCGAGCATGTGCCGCAGGACTCGCAGGGTCGTCTCGATGTCGGCTTCGGTGAGGTCGCCGCCGACGCGGCCCATCGTCTCGTGCTCGCGCTGCTGCAGGGCGTTGATCGCGGCGCGGCCCGCCTCGGTCAGCTCCACCAGCGAGGAGCGGCGGTGCGCTGGGTTCGGCTTCAGCTCCACGAAGTCCTGGGCCAGCGCGTCGTTGACCATGCGCTGGACGAACTGCCTGCTCAGCTCCAGGGTGCGGGCGATCTGCGGGACGGTTTCGGCGGTCCCGGCCATCTCCAGGCGTTCGAGGACGGCGCGGACGCCGATGGACAGGCCGCTGCGGGGGCTGTCGTGCTCGACCAGCCGCGCCACCCTGCGGTACAGCGGGCCTAGGACGGCGTAGACCTCGGCCAGTCGCGGTCCGAGTCGTTCCGGCGGAAGCGGAGAGTTGTCAACCACGGTGTCATTATGACACCTTGGTTGCCATGAATGCCATCGAAACCACGAAGATCCCGGTCCCCGACGGGGAGCTCTACGCCGAGGTGGTGGGCTCGGGCCCGCCGATCGTGCTGCTGCACGCCGGATTCCTCGGCGTGCAGATGTGGGACGAGCAGCTCGAACTCGCCGACGAGCACCAGCTGATCCGCTACGAGGCGCGCTCGCACGGGCGCTCCAGCACGGCGATGCGCGACCACCACCCGTACCAGGACCTGCTGGCGGTCCTGGACCACTTCGGGCTCGAAAGCGCTTCGCTGGTGGGCAATTCGATGGGCGGGGCCACCTCGCTGACGTTCGCGCTGGAGCACCCGGACCGGGTGCGGCGGATGGTGCTGTTCGGCCCGGGCGTGCCGCCGGTGGAGTTCCGGGACCCGTTCATCATCGAGCACCACCGCGCGCAGGACGCGGCGAAGGAGGCGATGGACGCCGAGGCCTACCTCGACGCGCTGGTGCGCTACGCGGTGGACGGCCCGCACCGCCAGCCCGACCAAGTGGATCCGGAGCTGCGGCGGCGGTGCCGGGACATGGCCATGACCACGATCATGAACCACCACACCGCGACCGGCGCCCTCCTGGAGGAGGACGTGCGCAGTCGGCTGGAGGAGATCGCCGCGCCGACGGTCCTGGTGGTGGGCGAGCTGGAGTCCAGCGATCTGCACCGGATGGCCGGTGAGGCGGCGCGGCGGATGCCGAACGCGGAGCTGGTCGAGTTCACCGGCTGCGGGCACATGACGAACAACGAGGAGCCGCAGCGCGCCAACGACCTCATCCGGCGGCACCTGGCTGGCTGAGCGGAGAGCCCTGGGGGTCATGTCGATCTCGGGGTTCTCCGTTCGATGCGTCGGTGAGCGGCCGGACGGTCCGGCCGCGCGGACAGGAGGACCCCGAGATGCGATTCCTGATGACGGCTGCGCCATCCGGCCCGGAGCTCGTCGAGGCGATGGGCGACTACGACGAGCAGCTGGTCCGAGCAGGTGTGCTGCTGGCGGGGGAGGTGCTGCACCCCAGTTCGGCGGGCTTCCGGACCGAGGTCGCCGAGGACGGCGGGCGCGTCGTGGTGCGCGGCCCGTTCGCCGAGGCGGTGATCGCCGGGTTCTGGGTGCTGCAGGTGCGCTCCCGCGAGGAGATGGTCGAGTGGGCCAGGCGCTGCCCGGTCCCGGTCACCGTGCTGCAGGTCCGGGCGGTCGAGGACGTCGAGGTGCGGTTCGCGGCGGAGATCCGCGAATTCACCGGCTGAACCGGCCCTGCGCTGGTAGAACTTGTGCACCGATCCGCCGCTGGTCAGCGGCGGAGGACCAGGGAGCGACCCGCCATGCGATACATGATGATCGTCAAGTCCACCCCGGAGACCGAGGCCGGTGCGATGCCGACCGAGGACGAGCTCAAGGCGATGGGCGACTACAACGAGGAGCTGGTCAAGTCCGGTGTGCTGCTGGCCGGTGAGGGTCTGCACCCCAGCTCCGAGGGCTTCCGCACCGAGATCGCCACCGGCGGCGGGCGGACCGTGGTGGACGGCCCGTTCACCGAGGCCAAGGAGCTGATCGCCGGGTTCTGGCTGCTCCAGGTCCGCTCCCGCGAGGAGGCCCTGGAGTGGGCCAAGCGGTGCCCGGAACCGGTCGAGGTGCGGCGGGTCTTCGAGGCCGAGGACTTCGACATGTCCGAGGAGGAGGCCGCCCGCGAGGCGAAGCTGCGCGACGAGGTGCGCGAAGCGGGCGGGATCGCCTGACCAGCTGTGCTGAGATGGCGTGGTGACGGTTTCCGAGACCCACCGCGCCATCGAAGCGGTCTGGCGGATCGAGGCGGCGCGCCTCATCGCCGGGCTGGCGCGGCTCGTGCAGGACGTGGGCCTGGCCGAGGAGCTGGCGCAGGACGCGCTGGTCATCGCGCTGGAGAAGTGGCCGGAGACCGGTGTCCCGCCCAACCCCGGCGCCTGGTTGATGTCCACCGCCAAGCACCGGGCGATCGACCAGCTGCGCCGCAAGGAGCGGTTGGCGCGCAAGCAGCAGGAGATCGGCCGCGACCTGGAGCAGCGGCAGCACGCCGAGATCGAGGTGGACGACGGCCCGGACTTCGGCGACGACCTGCTGCGCCTGGTGTTCACCGCCTGCCACCCGGTGCTGTCCACCGAGGCGCGGGTGGCGCTGGCCCTGCGGGTGCTGTGCGGGCTGACGACCAAGGAGATCGCCCGTGCCTTCCTGGTGCCCGAGCCGACCATCGCCCAGCGCATCGTGCGGGCCAAGAAGACGTTGGCGCGCAAGCAGATCCCGTTCGAGGCGCCGAGCGGGGACGAGCTCGCGGAGCGGCTGCCCGCGGTCCTGGAAGTCGTCTACCTGATCTTCAACGAGGGCTACACGGCCACCGCGGGCGCGGACTGGATGCGCACCGAGCTGTGCGACGACGCGCTGCGGCTCGGCCGGATACTTGCGGGTCTGGTGCCCGCCGAACCCGAGGTGCACGGACTGGTGGCGCTGCTGGAGATCCAGGCGTCCCGAGCCGCCGCGCGCACCGGGCCGACCGGCGAACCGGTGCTGCTGCTGGAGCAGGACCGCACCCGCTGGGACCAGCTGCTGATCCGCCGCGGGCTCGCCGCGCTGGAGCGGGCGGAGGCGATCGGCGCACCGCCCGGCCCCTACCAGCTGCAAGCCGCGATCGCGGCCTGCCACGCGCGGGCCCGCACCGCCGACGAGACCGACTGGGCGCGGATCGCCCGGACCTACGAGCAGCTGTCGGAGGTCATGCCGTCGCCGGTGGTGGAGCTCAACCGGGCGGTGGCGGTGTCGATGGCGTTCGGCCCCGAGCACGGCCTGCACCTCGTCGACCAGCTGGTGGCCGAGGGGTCGCTGAGCGGCTACCACCTGCTGCCCAGCGTCCGCGGCGACCTGCTGGTCAAGCTCGACCGGCCCGCCGAGGCCCGCGCCGAGTTCGAGCGCGCCGCCGAGCTGACCGCCAACACCCGCGAACGCGACCTGCTCCTGAAGCGCGCCGAGAACTGCGGCTGACCGGCAGGGTGTGGTGTTGATCGCGGTGCCGCGCGGGAGGCGACTACCGGTGGGTAGGCTCGCGGTCCACCTCAAGCCTGTTGGGAGGACGCATGACATCTCTTGTGTCGAGTCCTGCTCAACCGCACCTCAGGGGACCGTGATGCAACCTAGCCACAAGAAACCGCGAAACGCGAGTTCACCACCGGGCGCGACCACCAGTGAAAATCGCGGAGAGGCGGGACCGTCGACGGCTGATCTTGCGGACCGGGAGGGCCCGGAGGTGCGCAGCTGCGACGTGCAGTTCCGCACCATCGGCGGGCGCGCCGCCTTCGAGGGGCGGATCCGCACCGTCAAGTGCTTCCAGGACAACGCCCTGCTCAAGCAGGTCCTCTCCACGCCGGGCGACGGCGCGGTGCTGGTGATCGACGGTCAGGGCTCGCTGCACACCGCGCTGATCGGCGACCTGATCGCCGAGCTGGGCCGGTCCAACGGCTGGAGCGGGGTCATCGTCAACGGCGCGGTGCGCGACTCGGCCGTGCTCGCCGAGATGGACTTCGGCGTCAAGGCGCTGGGCACCAACCCGCGCAAGAGCACCAAGACCGGCGAGGGCGTCGTGGACGAGGTCGTCGAGCTCGGCGGTGTCCGGTTCGTCCCCGGCGAGTACGTGGTCGCCGACCACGACGGCGTCGTGGTGGTCGACGCGCCGTAGCGCCCGGTCGCCGATCCGCCAGTACTGTGCCACGCGTGAGCGTCCTTCGCGCCGGTGGTCGGCGACTCGCCGCGGTGCGCAAGCAACCGGCGGTGTCCGTCGTGCTCGGCTTCGCCGGGCTGATCGCGGTCGGCACGCTGCTGCTCTCGATGCCGTTCGCCACCGAGTCCGGCCAGTCCACCGGGCTGGTGCCCGCGCTGTTCACCGCCACCTCGGCGGCGTGCGTGACCGGGCTGGTCGTGGTGGACACCCCGACGCACTGGTCCACCGCGGGCGAAGTGGTCATCCTAGCGCTGATCCAGATGGGCGGGCTGGGCGTCATGACCCTGGCCTCGCTGCTGAGCCTGCTGGTGTTCCGGCGGTTCGGCCTGCGCATGCGCCTCACCGCGCAGGCGGAGACCAAGACGCTCGGGCTCGGCGACGTCCGCCGGGTGGTGGGCCGCATCCTGCTGCTCAGCCTGCTGTTCGAGCTGGTGGTCGCGGTGGCGCTGACCGCCCGGCTGGTGACCGGTTACGGGTTCGGGTTCGGCCGCGCGGTCTACGAAGGGGTGTTCCACTCCGTCTCGGCGTTCAACAACGCCGGTTTCGCGCTGTACTCGGACAACCTGATGGGCTTCGTCACCGACGCCTGGTTCTGCCTGCCGATCGCCCTGGCGGTGATCGCCGGTGGGCTCGGGTTCCCGGTGTGGCTGGAGCTGTTCCGCCGGTTCCGCCAGCCCCGCCGCTGGACGCTGCACACCAAGATCACGGTCTGGGTGACGCTCGTGCTGCTGGTCGGCGGCGCGCTGGTGGTCACCGCCGCGGAGTGGACCAACCCCGGCACGCTGGGGCCGCTGTCCTGGCCGGGCAAGCTGCTGGCGGGCTTCTTCGCCGCGACCATGACCCGCACCGCCGGTTTCAACAACCTCGACATCGCCGAGATGCACTCGGGCACGCTGCTGGTGCAGGACGTCCTGATGTTCATCGGCGGCGGCAGCGCGGGCACCGCGGGCGGCATCAAGATCACCACGTTCGCGCTGCTGGCGTTCGTGATCCTGGCCGAGATCCGCGGCGAGCCGACCGTGCACGTGATGGGCCGCCGGTTGCCGGAGGGCGTGCAGCGGCAGGCCCTGACCATCGTGCTGATCGGCGTCGGGGTCGTGGTGCTGAGCGTGCTGGCGCTGCAGGCGATCTCGCCGTTCGGCCTGGACGCGGTGCTGTTCGAGGTGATCTCGGCGTTCGCCACGGTCGGGCTCTCCACCGGGATCACCGCCCAGCTGCCCGACCTCGGGCAGATACTGCTGGTGGCCCTGATGTTCATCGGGCGCCTCGGACCGATCACGCTCGCCTCGGCGCTGGCGCTGCGGGAGCGGGTCCGCCGCTACGAACTGCCGGAGGAGCGACCCATCGTTGGCTAGGAACGACGCAGCGAATCAGATCGTGGTGATCGGCCTCGGCCGGTTCGGCAGCTCGCTGGCCGGGGAGCTGGTGCGGCGCGGATCGGAGGTGCTGGCCATCGACTCGCGGCCGACCGTGGTGCAGCGGCTGGCCGACGAGCTGACCCACACCGCGGTCGCCGACACCACCGACCCGGAGAGCCTGCGCCAGCTCGGCGTGCACCAGTTCACCCGGGCGGTGGTGGCCATCGGCACCGACCTGGAGGCCAGCATCCTGACCACCTCGCTGCTGGTGGACTTCGGCATCCCGAACATCTGGGCCAAGGCCACCAGCCGCCAGCACGGCCGCATCCTGGAACGGGTGGGCGCCCACCACGTGGTGCTGCCGGAGCACGAAATGGGCAAGGCGACGGCGCACCTGGTGATCGGCCGGATGCTCGACTACATCGAGCTGGAGGAGGACCACTACGCGCTGGCCAAGACCCTCGCGCCCACCGAAGCGCTGGGCCGCCCGCTCGGCGAGACCCGCGTGCGCTCCAAGTACGGCGTGACGGTGGTCGCCATCAAGCGACCGGGCCAGTCCTTCACCTACGCGACGGCCGAAACGGTGGTCCGCGAGGGCGACATCCTGGTCGTCGCGGGCAGCAGCGACCAGGTGGAGCGCTTCGCCGAGCTGACCTGATCAGCCCGGGATCCCCAGGCGGTCCAGCGCGGCGGCGAAGTGCTCGGCGAACAGCGGTGGGTTCTCCGCCATCGGGAAGTGCCCGAGGCGGGGCATCGGCCAGAAGACCGCTCCGGGGATCCTCCGCGCCGTCGCCTCCGACATCGCGGGCGTGCACGAGTAGTCGTACTCGCCGGTCATCATGATCACCGGGCACCGGGCGGTGTCGATCCCGCCGACCCGGTCGCGGCCGTCCCAGTCGCCGCTGTAGAAGTCGATGTCACCGGCGAAGGTCCCGAACCCGCCCTGGGAGTAGCCCCACCACACCTCGCGGCGGTGGTGCTCGGGGCTCTGCGGGGCCATCAGCCCGTGGACCCACTCCGGGACGAAGGTGGACTCGTTGACCAGGGGGTGCTTCGCCCACGCCACCTTCCGGCCGGGAACCCGGTCGCTGGCCTCGCACGCGATCACCCCGCCGAGGACGTCCGGCGCGCGGTGCGCCAGCTCCAGGCAGATCTCACCGCCCATCGAGGAACCGCTGACGACCGGCGACGTCAGGCCGAGCGCGTCGATCACGGCGAGGACGGTCGCGGCGTACTGGTCGGTGGTCAGGCTGTATCCGCCGGGCGGGGTCCCGGGCAGCAGGCCGGAACGACCGTGGCCGGGCAGGTCGAACGCGATGAGCCGACATCGCGCCGTCAGCGCCTGGTCGGCCATGAGGGCGTGGTACTGGCGGGCGTCCGCGCCAGCGGTGTGCAGGAGCAGGACGTCCTGACCCGCGCCTGCCTCCTCGTAGAAGACCTCCACCGGCTCGCCGCGAACGCTGATGCGCACGTAGCCCGGGCGCAGGTGCGCCTTGCTCAGCGCCGGGGGAGCGGGCGGTGCGGCCGGGGGACCGGAGATCGCTTCCCGGCCGAGCTCCAGCACCCGGCGGACGAGGTGGGCGTGCTGCGCCATCGCGAGTTCGCTGCCCTCGACCCGCGAACCCGGAACGCGCATGAGCATGCCGAAGAAGTTCTGGTACGCCGGTGGCGGGACGGCCCGGAAGAACCTGCTCCAGTCGTCGGCCGCCGCGACCAGGACGAAGTCCGGGGCGCCGGTCGGCTCGGCGAACTGCCCGTCGCGGAAGCCGAACAGCGCGCGGCGGTCGCCGGAGGAGATCCCGAAGGTCACCGTCGCCGCAGCGGCGAGGGCGGTCAGCTCCCGGTCGTTCCGGCAGGCGTCGGTCCACCGCTCCAGGTCGGTGTCGTGCCAGGTCAACTCAACGCTCCCTTCCCGCGGTCGAGCGCCGACGGCCCGGCTGCGTGGCGAAGAAGACCGCGATGAAGGTCAGCACGCTCACGGCGATCAGGTACGGCGGCAGGGCCACCGCGGAGCCGCCGCCGGTGGCCAGCAGCGCGGTCAGGACGAGCGGGGCGAAGCCGCCGCCGAAGATCGCGCCGAGCTGGTAGCCCAGGGAGGCCGCGCTGTAGCGGACCTCGGGGGCGAACATCTCCGCGAACAGCGTGGCCATCGGCCCGTACATCAGCGGGTGGATCAGCGAGAGCCCGACCACGGAGGTGATGCCGAGGACCCAGGTGGAGGGGGCGGACTCGTTGATCGCGAAGAACGGGTAGGCGAACGCGGCGAACAGCGCCGCCCCGGTGAGGAAGACCGGGCGCCGCCCGATGCGGTCGGACAGCGCGGCCGCCAGCGGGATGGTGATCACCTCCAGCGCCGCCGCGATCGCGACGACGACCAGCACGCCGGAGCGCTCCAGACCCAGCGAGGACGTGCCGTAGGTGAGCACGAACGTCGCGACGAGGTAGAAGTTGACGAACGGCGCCAGGCAGGCGCCGACCGCGAGCAGGATGTTGAGCGGGTGGTTCTTGACGGCGTCGACGATCGGCAGCCTGGTCCGCGCGCCCGCGTCCTTCACCTCCTGGAACTCCGGTGACTCGACGACGCTCAGCCGGATGAACGTGCCCAGGATGACCAGGGCCGCGCTGAGCAGGAACGGCACCCGCCAGCCCCAGCTCATGAAGGCGTCCTCCGGGAGCATCGAGAAGCCGCCGAAGGCGGCGGTGGCGAGGACCAGCCCGGCGGGGGACCCGGCCTGGGTCCAGCTGCCCGCCAGTCCGCGCTTGTGCGCCGGGGAGTGCTCGACGGACATGAGGACCGCGCCGCCCCATTCGCCGCCCACCGCGAACCCCTGGACCAGTCGGCACAGCACCAGCAGGATCGGGGCCAGGACGCCGATCTGGGCGTAGGTCGGCAGCAGTCCGATGGCGACGGTGGAGGCCCCCATCCCGACGAGGCTGTAGATCAGCATGGACTTGCGGCCGATCCGGTCGCCGAAGTGTCCGAACAGGACACCACCGACCGGCCGGGCGATGAAACCCGCGGCGAAGGCGCCGAAAGCGGCGATGGTGCCCGCCAGGCTGGAGAACTGCGGGAAGAACAGCCGGTTGAAGACCAGCGCCGAGGCCGTCCCGTAGAGGAAGAAGTCGTACCACTCCACGGTGGTGCCGACGAAGCTCGCGGCGACGACCTTCCGCGCCATCGAACCGGATCTGGTCTGCGGTGCTCGGATCGTGTTCGGCATCGAACCTCCACGGGTGCGGGCAGTGGGATTTGGGGATCTCCGCGCGGCTCAGCCCAGGCCGAGCACGACCAGCAGGAGCCACGGCACGACCGACCCGGCGACGAGCATCGCGCCTGAGTGCAGCAGTGCACGACTGTATGCAGCAGGATACGTATGCGTTCCGTGACGTCAAGGCCCCATCCGGGGCGCAGTCTCCTTCGGATGGCGGACAGGGATTTTCTTCTTGACACGAGGAGTTGCGGTATGTGTATTCTTTTGTATACAACGGCGTGCCGCCGGATTCGCCCGGTGCGCCGAGATGTCGCCGACCACCTGCGGAGTGCGCTTCATGACCAACCCCAGCTATCGGATGCTCGTCGGTGGGCAGCGGGTGCGGGCGTCCACCGGGCAGGAGCTGCCCGCGATCAACCCCTTCACCTCGGCCGAGTTCGCCACCATCCCGGACGCCGGTGCGCAGGACGTCGACGCCGCCGTCGCGGCGGCCCGCACCGCGTTCGACGAGGGCTGGTCGACGACCCCCGGGGTCCGCCGCGCCGAGCTGCTGAACCGGCTGGCCGGGCTGATCGAGGAGCACGCCGACGAGCTGGGGCACCTGGAGTCCACCGACAACGGCAAGCTGGTCCGCGAGACCACCGGTCAGGCGCGCTTCGCCGCCCGCAACTACCGGTTCTTCGCCGGGTACGCCGACAAGCTCTACGGGCGCACCATCCCGCTGGACAACCCGGACACCCTGGACTACACGGTGGCCGAGCCGATCGGCGTCGCCGCGCTGATCACCGCGTGGAACTCGCCGATGCAGCTGCTGGCCAACAAGCTGGCCCCGGCGCTGGCGACCGGGTGCTGCGTGGTGGTCAAACCGTCCGAGCACGCTTCGGCGACCACCCTGCGGATGGCCGACCTGGTGGAGCGGGCCGGGTTCCCGCCGGGCGTGATCAACATCGTGACCGGCGGCGCCGGGGCCGGGATCGCGCTGTCCGAGCACCCGGGCCTGGACCGGATCAGCTTCACCGGCAGCGTCGCCACCGGCAGCGCGATCGCCGCCGCCGCGGCGAAGAACCTGGTCCCGGTCACCCTGGAGCTGGGCGGCAAGTCGCCGAACATCGTCTTCGCCGACGCCGACCTGGACCGGGCGGTCACCGGCGCGGTCGCCGGGATCTTCGCGGCCGGCGGGCAGACCTGCATCGCGGGCAGCCGGCTGCTGGTGCACGAATCGGTCTACGACGAGGTGGTGCGGGCGGTCGCGGCGCGCGCCGCGGAGATCCGCCTCGGCGACCCGGCGGACCCGCGCACCCAGATGGGGCCGGTCGCCAACCGGCCGCAGCTCGACCGCATCCAGCGCGCCATCACCGCCGGTGTCGAGTCCGGGGCCCGCGCGGTGGTCGGCGCCGAGCCGGTCGACGACCCGGCGCTGGGCGAGGGCCTGTTCGTGCGGCCCACGGTGTTCGCCGACGTCGACAACACCTCGGCGCTGGCCCGCGAGGAGATCTTCGGCCCGGTGCTCAGCGCGATCCCGTTCGCCTCCGACGACGAGGCCGTCGCGATCGCCAACGACAGCGATTTCGGCCTGGCGTCGGGGATCTGGACCAACGACCTGACCCGCGCCCACCGGGTCGCCAAGCGGCTGCGGGCCGGGACGGTGTGGGTCAACACCTACCGCGCCAGCGCCGCGCAGGCGCCGTTCGGCGGGACCCGGAAGTCCGGCTACGGCCGCGAACGGGGTGAGGAAGCGCTGCACGAGTACCTGAGCACGAAGAACGTGATGGTCGACCTCACCGGCCAGACCCCGGACCCCTTCTCGATCCGCCTCTGAGCGGTGCCGAGCCCGAAACTGGAAGGAGAAGCGCCGGTGAGTGACACCGTCTCGCTGTGCGGCCTGGGGAACATGGGCGGCGCGGTCGCCGGTCGCCTCGCCGCGCGCGGCCCGCTGCGCGTGTTCGACCTCGACCCGCAGCGCGTCGCGCAGGCCGCCGAACACCCGCAGGTCACCGCGGTCGGGTCGGTGGCCGACCTGGCGGAGTCCGACGTCGTGGTGCTCTCGCTCCCGGCGCCGAAGATCTCGCTGCAGGTGGTCGCCGAGCTCGCGCCGCGGATGCGCCAGGGCGGCGTGGTCCTGGAGACCAGCACGGTCAACCCCGCCGACGTGCTCGCGGAGCAGGAGATCTGCGCCGCGCACGGCGTCGGCGTCGTGGACGCGGCGATCCTCTCGGGCGTGGCCCAGATGGCCGGTGGCACCGCCACGCTGCTGGTCGGCGGGGACGAGTCCGATGTGGACAAGGTGGCCGGGGTGATGGCTGCGATCAGCTCGACCACCACCAGGTTCGGCCCGGTGGGCAGCGGCATGGCCGCGAAGGTGATCAACAACGCGGTCGCGCACGCCGTGATGGTGGTGCTCGCCGAAGCCGGGGCGCTGGCCGCGGCCACCGGGGTGTCCGGCTCGGCGCTGGTCTCGCTGCTGTCCGGGCCGGAGGCCGGGCTCACCCGCCCGCTCACCCACCGGTTCGCGGAGCGGATCCTGCAGGGCCGCTACGACGGCGGCATGCCCACCGAAGCCGCCCGCAAGGACTCCACCCTGGCGCTGGCCATGGCCCAGGACGCCGGGGTGCCGCTGTTCGGCATCCAGGGCGCGCACACCGTCTACGAGCTGGGCGTCGCCGAAGGCCTCGGGCGGCTCGACTACGCCGCGATCGCCACGCTCTGGGAGCGCTGGACCGGGCGCCCCATGACCGAAACCCCGGACGACGAGGGAGTTGAAGGATGACCGACCAGTTCGACGTGGTCGTGGTCGGCGGCGGCAACGCCGGGTTCTCCGCCGCGCACTCGGCGGTGGAGCAGGGCGCGAAGGTGCTGCTGCTGGAGAAGGCGCCAGAAGACGCCGCCGGGGGGAACTCGTTCTACACCGCGGGAGCGTTCCGGTTCGCCTTCGACAGCATCGACGAGGTCGCCGACCTGCTCGAACCCGACGAGCGGCACGCCGACTCCGTGGTGCCCGCCTATCCCGAGAGCGCGTTCGCGGCCGACATGCGGCGGGTCACCGGCGGCCGGTGCGACCCGGTGCTGACCGACGTCCTGGTCTCCCGGTCCACCGATGCGGTGCGCTGGTTGGCGACCAAGGGCATCAGGTGGCGGCTGATGTACGAGCGGCAGGCCTACCTCTCGGACGGCAAGTGGGTGTTCTCCGGCGGCCTGTTCGTCGGCACCGTCGACGGCGGCAAGGGCCTCATCGCCCAGCACACCAGGGCCGCGCTCGAAGCGGGCGTGGAGATCCGCTACGGCGCGGAGGTCACCGCGCTGCACCTGGACGAGCGGGGCGTCACCTACCGCGGCCCCGACGGCGCCGAGCACCGGGTCGCCGCCGGTGCCGTGGTGCTCTCCGCCGGTGGTTTCGAGGCCGACCCGAAGCGCCGCGCCGAGCACCTCGGCGAGGGCTGGGACCGGGCGCTGGTCCGCGGCACGCCCACCAACACCGGCGAGGTGCTCGACCTCGCGCTGGCCGCCGGTGCCGCCCCGCACGGCGACTGGGGTTCCTGCCACAGCGTCGCCTGGGACGCCGACGCCAGCCCGACCGGCGGCAACCGGGAGCTGACCAACCAGCTGACCCGGCAGAGCTACCCGATCGGCATCGTGGTGAACGTGCGCGGCGACCGGTTCGTCGACGAGGGCGCGGACTTCCGCAACTACACCTACGCCAAGTACGGCCGGGAGATCCTGCACCAGCCGCGGGGCCGCGCGTTCCAGCTCTTCGACGCCAAGACCCGCCCGCTGCTGCGCAAGGAGGAGTACGACTCGCGGCCGATCGCGGGGGCGCAGGCCGACTCGCTGCCCGAGCTCGCCGAGAAGCTCGGCATCGACGCCGCCGGGCTGCTGCGCACCGTCGCCGAGTTCAACGAGTCCATCGTGGACGAACCGTTCGACCCGGCGGTCAAGGACGGCCGCGCGGCGCGGGTCGACCCGCCGAAGTCCAACTGGGCGCAAGCCCTGGACACCGCCCCGTACTACGGCTACGCGGTGGGCTGCGGCATCACCTTCACCTTCGGCGGCCTGCACGTGGACGAGTCCGCGCAGGTGCTGGACACCGCAGGTCGGCCGATCGACGGGCTCTACGCCGCGGGGGAGATGGTCGGCGGGCTCTTCTCCGGCAACTACCCGGGCGGCAGCGGCCTGACCTCGGGGGCGGTGTTCGGGCGGCTGGCCGGGGCCGGGGCCGGGAAGGCGGCGCGCCGTGGCTGAGCAGTTCCAGGTGTACGCGATCCGGTTCGCGCACCGGGAGGCGTCGGTGCGCGGCGAGCACTTCTACGGCCACGACCCGTGCGCCCTGGACGACTGGCCGATCTCCTACTACGTGTGGCTGGCGGTCTCGGACTCCCGCGCGGTGCTCGTCGACGCGGGCTTCACCCCGGAAACGGCGGCGCGGCGCGGAAACCGCGACTACCTGGCCAGCCCGATGGACACCATCCGCGCGCTGGGCGTGGCCCCGGACGGCATCGGGCACCTGGTGCTCAGCCACCTGCACTACGACCACTCCGGGCACGCGGCGGACTTCCCGCGGGCGGAGATCGTGCTGCAGGAGTCGGAGCTGGCGTTCTGGACCTCCCGGCACGCCGGGCGCGGGCAGCTGGCGCACTTCGTGGAGCCCGCCGACGTCGCGTACCTGGTGGAGCAGAACTTCGCCGGTCGGGTGCGCCTGGTCGACGGGGTGCACGAGGTGGTGCCGGGCGTGACCGCGCACCGGGTGGGCGGGCACACCCCGGGCCTGCAGGTGGTGCAGGTCCGCACCGCGGTCGGCGACGTGGTGCTGGCCGCCGACGCGTCGCACTTCTACGAGAACGTCGAGCGGGTGAAGCCCTACGGGGTGGTGACGTACCTGCCGGCGATGTACGACGCGTTCGACACCCTGCACGCGCTGTCGGACCGCCCGGAGCTGATCGTGCCCGGGCACGATCCCCAGGTGCTGCAACGGTTCCCGGCGGTGCCGGGGCTGGAGGGCCTGGCCGTGCGCATCGCCTGAGGAGGAAATGCATACCGCGGTATGCTGTGTCCTGCCGATCCGTGCTCCACCCGCGGGTGGACCTGCAGCAGAAGGAGGGGGCGGCGCTGTCCGAGGTGTACGACCGGCTGCGCGGCGAGATCGTCGACGGCACGTTCGAAGCCGGGGCCCAACTGGTCGAGCTGGCGCTGGCCGAGAAGTACGGCACCAGCCGCACGCCGGTGCGCGAGGCGCTGCGCCGCCTGGAGCAGGACGGTCTGGTCGAGCGCGCCGAGCGCGGCATGCGGGTGCGCACCCGCAGCCCGGAGGAGATCCTGGAGATCTACGAGGTCCGGATCTCCCTGGAGGCCACCGCGGCCGCGGCCGCCGCCCAGCGGCGCAGCGACTTCGACCTGATCCGCATCCGGCGGGCCCAGACGGCGATGGACAACACCGCGACCGACGACCCGCCCGCGATGGCCGCGGCCAACCGGGCGGTGCACGAGGCGATCTGGGTGGCCAGCCACAACGGCACCATCGTCGACCTGCTGACCCGCCTGAACAACCACCTCACCCGCTACCCGGCGACCACCCTGAAGGTCCCGGGCCGCTGGTCCGAGGCGCTGGCCGAGCACCACGCCCTCATCGACGCGATCGAGCAGCGCGACGCCGACCTCGCGCACGAGCTGGCCCGCGACCACATGACCAAGGCCCGCGAACTCCGCCTGCAGATCTACCGCGACGAGCCCGATCAGCCGGAATAGTGCTCGGCGACCACCCGGGCCATGGCTTCAGCGGCGTTGGTGGTCAGTGACTTGGCGCTGAAGTAGATGTCGCCCTTGACGCCCGCGTTTTTGGCGTTGAGGGCCAGGTGCTCGGACAGCTCGCCCGGGTCGGTCCAGCCCTCCTGGCCGACCCGGTAGGCCGCCTGTCCGATGTGGAGGTCCACGTCGGTGCCCGCCACGGTGTCCGACCACCAGGGCACCAGCTTCGCGTAGTCGGCGGCGGGGTGGCCGATCGGCCAGTAGACCTGCGGGGCGATGTAGTCGACCCAGCCCTCCTTCACCCACTTGCGGGTGTCGGCGTAGATCGCCGAGTACGACTCCAGCCCGCTGGTGTCCGAACCGTTCGGGTCGCTGGAGGCGTTGCGCCAGATGCCGAACGGGCTGACGCCGAACTGCGCGTCCGGCTTGACCTCGTGCACCCGGGTGTCCAGTTCGGACACCAGCAGGTTCACGTTGTGCCGCCGCCAGTCCCCGATGTCGGTGAAGTCCCCGCCGTGCTCGGCGAAGGTGTCGCCGTCCGGGATCTGCTCGCCCTCGACGGGGTAGGGGTAGAAGTAGTCGTCCAGGTGCACGCCGTCCACGTCGTAGTTGCGCACCGCGTCCATGATGGCCTCGGTGACGAACTCGCGGGCCGCGGGCACCCCGGGGTCGAAGTACAGCTTGCCGCCGTAGCTGAAGGTCCACTCCGGGTGCTTGCGCGCCGGGTGGTCGGGCACCAGCTGCGCCGGGTCGTCCTGCATGCTGATCCGGTACGGGTTGAACCAGGCGTGGAACTGCAGGCCGCGCTTGTGGGCCTCGTCGACGAGGAAGCGCAGCGGGTCGTAGCCGGGGTCCTTGCCCTGCTCCCCGGTCAGCCAGTGCGACCACGGCTCGTACGGCGACGGCCAGAACGCGTCCGCGGTCGGCCGGACCTGCACGAACACCGCGTTGAGCTTGTTGTCCACGGCCTGGTCGAGCAGCTCGCGGTACTCGGCCTGCTGCTGCGCGGCGGACAGCCCCGGCTTGCTCGGCCAGTCGATGTTGGTCACCGAGGCGATCCACACCCCGCGCATCGCCGTGCTCGGCGCCTTGGCTGCCGCACCGGTGGCCCCGGACAACCCCAGCAGGACCGCCACCAACCCCAGCGCCAGGACCAGCACGTCGGCCCGGATCCGGCGCAACCCCTGTGCTCGGGTCATTCAGCTCGCCTCCGCCGCTCGTCGTCGATCGCGCGGCACAGGGTACGGTCCGAGACCCGGTCGTCGCCGGAATGGCGAGGAATTACCACCTGATCCGTTGCATCACCGGGTCGCCGCGAGCTGCCGGGACAGCTGGCGCACCGCGCGCTCGCTGTAGGCGGAGGGGATCGTCTCGCTCAGCTCCCGGGCCCGGTCTGCGAGCGCCGCAGCGCGGTCGACGTCCTGCGCGCGCAGGTGCGCGTGCGCGAGCCAGGTGGTGTAGAGCGCGGTCTCGCGGACGCGGCGGTGGTCGCAGCTGCGGATCGCGGAGGTCAGCCGCTGGCGGGCCTGCTGCGGCTGCCCCAGCGCGGTGTCGACCCGGCCGACGATGATGTCCATCTCCTCGGGGGTCAGCCAGTAGACCCACGCCGGGTCCGGGTCGCCGTCGCGGCGGCGCGCGTACTCGTCCTGCGCGCGCTGGATCGCCGTGGCCGCCTGGCTGATCTCGCCCGCCGCCGCGTGCGCCCACGACGCCCGCGCGTGCAGCAGCGCCCGCACGGTCGGGGTGGTGGCGTTGCGGGCGAGGCCGTCGAGGCGCGCAAGCGCGGACCGGGCCACCAGGACCGCGTCGCGCGCCCGGCCGAACTCGGTCAGGTGCCCGGCCAGCGCGGACACCACCTGCGCGGCCAGCACCGGGTCGTCGGCGGCGTGCGCGGCCTGGATGCCGCTGAGGTAGTAGCGCTCGGCGGTCGCGACGTGCCCGCCGTCGGCCGTCGACCACCCGGCCAGCTGGCACAGCTCGGCGACGGCCCGCAGCAGGCCGCGGCCGACCTCCTCGGGATAGCTCGCGGTGCGCAGCAGCGCCGCGGTGCGGGCGACCTCGCCGCGGATGGTGGTGTGCAGGTCTCCGCCCGCGACGACGTCGTCGGCGTGGTGCAGGTACCGCAACCGGGCCTGGATGCGGCCGAGTTCGCCGGACCCGATCCGCCGACCGGCCTCGCCCCTCCCCGCCACCGAGGGCGGTGGCGGGGTGATCAGCCACTGGTGGGCCACCCGCACCGCGCGGTCACCGGTCAGCCCGGGCGCGGGGGCGTTCTCCGCGAGGCGGGCGACGAGACCGTCGCGCTCCGCCGAGGTCCACACGTCCTTGATCAGCTCCACCGGGTCCTCCGCGGGGACATCCGGGACCGGGGCGGACGCAGCGGCCGGGGCGCCGGGCAGCAGCGCGGCGAGCTGGTCCAGCGACAGCCCCAGCTCGCGGGCCAGGGCCTCCCGCATCCGCGGGGTGGGGGTGGACGCGCCGCGCTCCCAGCGCGCGACGGTGGAGACGTCCACTTCGAGCCGGTGCGCGAGCGTCTCCTGGGTGTGGCCGCGGCTGCGGCGTTTCCGTGCGAGGTCGGACTGGCGTACCACCACGGCGACGTTACGCGGTGGACCTGCCCGCCTCCAGCGCGTTCCAGCAGGTGCCCGGTTGTCGCCCGGTTCGTGCTCTGGTCCGGCGGTGGTGCCCTTGGTGGACTCGGTTCGTCCCGCCGAGGAGAGGAAGCAGCCCATGCCCCTGCTGCGCGACCCCGCGCTGGCCGACGACGGCGCCCGCAAGGTCGAGTTCGCCCACCGCCGCATGCCGGTCCTGGCCGGACTGACCGAGCGCTGGGCGGAGGAGAAACCGCTGCGCGGCGCGCGCATCGCGGCCTGCCTGCACGTCACCACCGAGACGGCGAACCTCTGCCGCGCGCTCGTCGCCGGAGGCGCTGAAGTGGCGCTGTGCGCGTCGAACCCGCTGTCCACGAAGGACGACGTCGCCGCGGCGATCCAGCGCGACCTGGGCGCGGAGGTCTTCGCGCTGCACGGCTGCGACCGCGAGACCTACTACCAGCAGGTCGAAGGCGCGCTCGGCATCGAGCCGACGCTGATCGTCGACGACGGCGCCGACCTCACCGCCACCGTGCACGAGCAGCGCCCGGAACTGCTCCCGGCCATCGTCGGCGGCACCGAGATCACCTCCACCGGGGTGATCCGGATGCGCAACATGGCCGCCGACGCGGCGCTGCGCTACCCGGTCCTGCCCACCAACGACGCGCTGACCAAGCACCTGTTCGACAACCGCTACGGCACCGGCCAGAACACCATCGACGGAATCCTGCGCGCCACCAACGTCCTGCTGGCCGGGGCGACCGTCGTGGTGGCCGGTTACGGCTGGTGCGGGCGCGGGGTGGCGGCCCGGGCGCGCGGCATGGGTGCGGACGTGATCGTCACCGAGGTGAACCCGGTGCGGGCGCTGGAGGCCAAGCTGGACGGGCTCCGGGTGCTGCCGATGCGCCGCGCCGCCGCCGAGGCGGACCTGGTCATCACGACCACCGGCAACCGGGACGTGGTCACCGTCGAGCACATGCGGCTGATGAAGGACGGCGCGATCATCGGCAACTCCGGCCACTTCGACCTGGAGATCGCGGTCGACGACCTCACCAGCGCGGCCACCAGCCGCCGCTACGTCCGCGACAGCTGCGTGGAGTACACCCTCCCCGAGGGGCACCGGATCCTCCTGCTGGCCGAGGGCCGCCTCCTCGGCCAGGCCGCCGCGGAAGCCCACCCGGCCGAGGTGATGGACATGACCTTCGCGACCCAGGCGCTGGCGGTCCGCTACCTGGTGGAGAACGCGGGCGAGCTGGAACCGGCGGTGCACCCGATCCCGCAGGAGATCGAGAACGAGGTCGCGGTGGCCAAGCTCGCGGCCTACGACATCACCATCGACGAGCTCACCCCGCGCCAGCACGAGTACCGCACCTCCTGGCAGTTCGGCACCTGATCAAGTCGGGAACCGCAGCCGGAACAGCGCCCCGCCGCCGGGCGGCGACTCCGCGATGGCGGTGGCGCCGTGCGCGGTGGCCACCTGGCGCACGATGGCCAGGCCGAGACCGGAGCCGGGCAGGCCGCGGGCGGCGGGGGAGCGGTAGAACCGGTCGAAGACGCGGTCCAGGTCGTCCGCCGCGATGCCCGGCCCGCCGTCCCGGACGACGAGTTCCCCGCCGTGCAACCCGACCTGCACCGACCCACCGGCGGGGCTGAACTTCGCCGCGTTGTCCAGCAGGTTCGTCACGGCGCGGGAGAGCGTGCGCGGCACCCCGTCGAGCACGGTCGGTTCGAGGCCGGTCTCGAAGGTGATGCCCGGGTAGCGGTGGCGGGCGCTGGCCGCGCACCGCTCGACGATCTGGTCCAGCCGGACGGCTTCGGTCTCCTCGGCTGGCGCCTCGTCGCCGCGCGCCAGGTCGATCAGGTCGGTGACCAGCCCGGTCAGCTCGACGGCCTGCGCGCGCAGCGCCTCGATCGTCGCGGCGCGCTGCTCGGGGCTCAGCCGGTCCGCCCGGGTGAGCAGGTCGATGTTGGTGCGCAGGCCGGTCAGCGGGGTGCGCAACTCGTGCGAGGCGTCGGCGACGAGCTGCCGCTGCGCGGTCAACGACTGCCGCAACGCGCCCAGCGCTTGCTGGAGCTCGCCGAGCATCGTGTTGAAAGCCGTTGCCAGCCGGGCGATCTCGTCGTCGCCCCGGACCGCGAGGTGCTGCTCGGGGTCCCGGGTCCGGGCCACCCGCTCGGCGGTGGCGGTCAGCTCGCCGACCGGTTTGAGCCCCGACCGGGCGACCGCGAACCCGGCGACCGCCGCCAGCACGACCCCGACCGCGCCCGCGGCGAGCAGCGCGAGGCTGATCCGCTGCAGGCTCTCGTCCGCTCGGTCGGAGCGGACCGCGACCTCGACGGCGGTGCCGGGAGCGAGCGGAGCGGTGTACATCCGGACCGGGAACCCCTCCAGCGAGGTGTCGCTGAAGAACGCTCCGCTGCGCCCGGCGGCGACGTCCAGGGTGCGCTCGTCCACCGGCAACGCGCTCTCGCCCTCGACGCGGCCGTCCGCGTGCACCTTCTGCACGCACGCCGGGGCGGCGAGGAACACGCAGGGACCGGCGGGCGACCACGCCCCCGGGGAGGACTGCTCCAGCCGCACCAGGCGGGCGACCTCCCGGGTCAGCCCGAGGTTCAGCGAGCGGTCCAGCTCGTGCGCCACGATCGCGTACCCGGCCACCGCCGTCCCGGCCACTGCCGCGGCCACCGCCAGCGCGGTGGCCACTGCGATCCGCAGCCGCAGCGACCAGCGGCGCCTCATCGCGCACCGAGCCGGTAGCCGATGCCGCGCACGGTGTGCACGAGCCGGGCTTCGCCGCCCGCCTCCAGCTTGCGCCGCAGGTAGCGCACGTAGACCTCCAGCGAGTTCGAGGTCGGGCCGAAGTCGGTGCCCCACACCCGCTCGGTGATCACCTCGCGCGGCAGCACCTGCTCGGCGTTGCGGACCAGCACCTCCAGCAGCGCGTACTCGGTCCGGCTGAGCTCGACCACCCGGTCCCCGCGCAGCACGAGGTGCGCTGCGGTGTCCACGGTGAGGTCGGCGACGCGGAGCACCGCGTCGTCCTCGGGGTAGCTGCGCCGCAGCAGCGCGCGCACGCGGGCGAGCAGCTCGTCCAGGTCGAACGGTTTGACCAGGTAGTCGTCCGCGCCCGCGTCCAGGCCCGCGATCCGGTCGGACACGGCATCGCGCGCGGTGAGCACCAGGATCGGGGTCCGGTCACCGTCCGAGCGCAGCCGACGGCACAGCGTCAGCCCGTCCATGAACGGCATCAGCAGGTCGAGCACGATCGCGTCCGGCCGCCAGCGGGCGATCTCGGTCAGCGCCTGCGCGCCGTCACCCGCGGTGCCGGTCTCGTAGCCCTCGCTCCGCAGACCGAGCACCACCGCGTCCCGCACCGACGACTCGTCCTCGACGACCAGAATCCGCACCCCACCAGGATGCAGGCTCTCACCGAACTCTCATCTCCGGTCCGGAAGCTGCCCGTGTGAACGTGACCAAGATGATCCCGCTGGTCTGCGCGGTCGGGGTGCTCGCCGCCACCACGGCGTGCAGCCCCGCCGCCGCGGACCAGCCGCAGGTCGAGGTCGACGGCGACCGGGTGCGCGTCCCGGTCTCCGGCGGCCTCGTGGAGGTGGACACCTCGTCGCTGGGCCTGCGGGCCGAAGCGCCCGACGGTCGGACCTGGCAGCTCTCGGCGCCCGCCGAAGGCGACCTGGGCCCGGCCGGGCAGGTCAGCGCGCGGGGCGGAGCGGCCACCTGGCGCTACCCCGAGAAGGGCCTCACCGTCACCGCCACCGGGCGGGGCGGACGGCTCGAGATGACCGTGCACGCCGACCGGGAGGGCACGCTGACCTGGCCGGTGACGGCCACCGACCCGGCGACCACCGAGCTGCAGCTGCCGCGCGGCGAGGGGATCGCCGTCCCGGTGGCCGACGAGTGGTGGAACTCCGAGCAGGCCGGGCTGGTGGGCACCGAGGCGGCGGTGGTGGGCGGTCTCACCATGCCGTTCTGGGGGACCAGCCTGCCGGGGCTCGGCGCGAGCTACATCGCCGAGTCCGACATCGGGACCGCGCTGCGGTTCACCTCCGAACAGGGCCGCCTGCGGGCGTCGGCGAGCCACGAGTTCTCGCCCCGGGAGTCCACGATGGACTACCGGATGACGTTCGCGATCACCGACGGCGGACCGATCGCCGCGGCCCGCGACTACCGCGACTGGCTGCAGCACCACGGCGGCATCACCCCGCTGCGCGAGAAGATCGCGCGCAACCCCGAGGTCGGCAAGCTGATCGGCGCCTTCCACGCCTACACCTGGGGGCGGGCGCGCACCGCCGAGGGCGTGCAGCGGCTGCGGGACCTGGGCATCGACCGGATGTGGCTGGGCTACGACGCCGACGACGAGCCGATGGACGAGCAGGCCGTGGCGGCCGCGAAGCAGGCGGGCTTCCTGGTCGGCCCCTACGACTCCTGGGCCAACGCGCAGGAACCGGGACAGGCCGACAACCCCGCGTCGAAGTGGCCGGACCCGGTGTGGCCGGACGCCTGCGTGCGCGAGGCCGACGGCGGCGTGCTCCCCGGTTTCGGCGGCCGGGGCTGCTACCTGAGCTCGGAGGCGTTCCGCCGCGCCGAGCCGACGCAGCACCTCATGGCCGACCGGACCCGCGAGTTCACCGCCAACGGCGCGAACAGCTACTTCCTCGACGTCGACGCCGCAGGCGAGCTGCACAGCGACCACAGCCCGGCGCACCCGATGGCGAAGGAGCAGGACCGGCGCAACCGGCTCGACCGCATGGCCTGGCTGTCCGGCCAGCTCGTGCTCGGCTCGGAGACCGCCGGTTCCTGGGCGAACGGCGTCCTGTCCTACAACCACGGTTCGGTCACACCGGTGACCGACCAGCTGTGGAAGCTGGAGAAGGACAAGCAGTCCTGGGGCGGGTACGCGCCGCAGGGCGCGCCCGCGTTCTTCTTCAAGCCGGTGCGGCTGCCCGCCGACGTCGCCAAGGCGATGTACGCCCCGGAGTACCGGGTGCCGCTCTACCAGGCGGTGCTGCACGACTCGGTGATCAGCACCGAGCGGTGGGAGTTGTCCTGGTCGAAGCTGCCGGACCAGAGCAAGAACCGCGCGATGCTCGCGATGCTGCACAACATCCCGCTCAACCTGGTGCTCGACGAGTCCGAACTGGACTCGCACGGCGCGCAGATCGCCCAGCTCCAGCGGTTCTTCGAGCCGCTGCACCGCGCTGCCGCGACCGAACCGCTCGCGGACTTCCGCTGGCTCACCCCCGACCACCTGGTGCAGCGGACGTCCTTCGGCGACGGTGCGCTCACCGTGACGGCGAACTTCTCCGCCCGGCCGCACGACGGCCTGCCGGGCGGCTGCCTGGACGCGGTGGTCCGGGGCGGTGCGCCGCAGCGGATCTGCCCGGCAGGGCTGTGAAGATGCGGGTGGCGGTTCTGACCGGGTGCGGGGTGCTCACCCTGCTGCTCGGCGCGCACGCGCTGGTGCCCGACGTCAGCGGTGCGGGCACCCTGCTCGACAGCGCGGCGCCTTGGCTCGGCCTGCTCGTCCCGGTGCTCCTGGTGCTCGGTCTGGTGGGGCGGACCCGAGCTGCGGTGGCAGTGCTGGTCCCGGCGGCGGTGTGGTGCGCGGTGTTCGGGACCGCGCTGCTGCCGCAGGCGTCGGCGTCCGGCGACCTGCGGGTGGTCAGCCAGAACATCTTCGCGGCCAACGAGAACCCGGCGGCGACGGCCGCGGACCTGGCGGCGACCGGCGCGGACGTGATCGGCGTCCAGGAGCTGACCGGGACGGCCCGCTCGGCCGTGCGGGAAGCCCTCGGAGCGGAGTACCCGCACAGCGAAGTCCTGGGCACGGTGGGGGTGTGGAGCAGGTACCCGATCGAGGCGGCCGAGCCGGTGGACCTGGGGATGGGGTGGACCCGCGCGCTGCGGGCGCGGGTCCGCACCCCGCACGGTCCGGTCGCGGTGTACGTGGCGCACCTGCCGTCGCTGCGCCCGGACTCGGTGGCCGAGCGCAACCGGGGCCTGACCGAGCTGCGCGCCGCGCTCGTCGCGGAGCGGGCGGACCGGGTGGTCGTGCTCGCGGACCTGAACACGGCGACCACCGACCGCGCGATGGGCCCGCTGCTGCGGACCGTGGCGGAAGCCGAACCTGCGGGCTTCGGCTTCACCTGGCCCGCGGCGGTTCCCCTGGTCCGACTCGATCACGTGCTCTACCGGGGCCTGACCTCCACCGGCGCCGACGTGGTCGAAACCCGGGGCAGCGACCACCGCGCCGTGCTCGCCGATCTCGCGTTCAACCAGGCGTGAAGGCAGCGGCCCGCCGTTCGGGTGCTGTTCGGCGGATTCCGGTCGACGGGCCGGAATCCGCCGCTAGCGTGTGCCCCCGTCGTCCCCACCGCCAGGAGGTCACCATGCGCTGGTGTTCCCGGCTGCGGCGGAGGTACCTCGCAGCCCGGCGAGGCACGATCGAGAACCGCGGTGCCGTGGGCAATCTCGTGCAGACCCACGAGATCCACGGCGATGTCGTCATCGTCCCGGGCGAGGGCGGATCCCGCCTCGACCGGGCGGCGGAGCGGTTGGCGGAAGCCGTGCGAGCCCAGTGGCAGGCCGAGGCCCAGACGCGATCGCTGCACCGGCCGCACCCGCTGCGGTTGCGCTGGTCGAGCACCGGGCGGGACGTCACCGCGACCGCCGACCTGCGCGTCGACGGCGATCTCGGGGACGTCGTCGAGAAGTTCCGGGCGCTGCCCGCGCGGCAGCTGGTGGTCCTGGGCGAACCCGGAGCCGGGAAGACCGTGCTGGCCCTGCTGTTCGCGCTGGGCATGCTCGGCACCCGCGAGCCGGGCGAACCGGTGCCGGTGCTGCTCTCGGTGGCGTCCTGGAACCCGTTCGAGGAGTTCCTGGACGACTGGATCGTCCGGCGGCTGCGCCAGGACTACCCGGCGCTGACCAACCGCCGCGCCTACGGGCGCAACGCGGCGCTGCGGCTGGTGGAGCAGCGGCGGATCATCCCGGTCCTGGACGGGCTCGACGAACTGCCGCCCGAAGCGCACGTCACGGCGATCGAAGGCATCGACCGGGCAGCCGCCGCCGGGCGACCGCTGGTCGTGACCTGCCGCAGCGACGAGTTCCAGCACGCGGTCGAAGCCGGGGGCACGACGCTGGCCGCGGCGGCGGTCGTGGAGCTCCAGCAGGTCGACGTCGAGGACGCGATCGCCTTCCTGTCCGCGGGCCTGCCGAGCACCACGGCCAGGTGGCGGCCGGTCTTCGCCCACCTGCGGCAGGACCCCGACGGTCCGCTGGCGACGACGTTCGCCACGCCCCTGATGGTGAGCCTCGCCCGGACCGTCTACACCCACCCGGACCGCGACCCCGCCGAACTGCTCGACCGCGACCGCTTCGCCGACGCCGCGACGATCGAGCACCACCTGCTCGACGCGTACCTGCCCACCATCTACGCCGACCAACCGACGGCACCGTCCACATCGGACGCCCATGCGGCCCGGTCCTACCCTGCGGAGCAGGCCCAGCGGTGGCTGGGGTTCCTGGCGCACCACCTCACCAGCCTGCAAACCCGGGACATCGCCTGGTGGCGCCAGCGCCGACCCAACGCGATGGCGGCCGTCGCCTGGGGAGCGGTGTTCGGCTGCCTGTTGTTGCTGGGGCAGAGCGAGATCGTGACGGGGTTGTTCGTGGGCGTGCTCCTCGACTGGCTCATCGAGCACGTGCCCCGTTTCAAGCAACGCCCCGCCGCGATCCTGCTGACCGCCGTGCCGGTGCTGTTCTGCACGTTCTGGTTCTCCGCGCGGAAGTTCGACGAATCCGCGAACGTCCTCGTCGACGTATTCGGCATCGCCCTGGTGCTCGCACTGCTGCTCTCGGAATCGAGGAGCCCGCGGCGCGCCAGCATGCGCATCCGCCGCGGGCTGCGTCTGCTGGTCCTCCGGCGGCTGGCCGTGAGCTACCTGGTGAGCCTGCTCGCCGGGATCTTCCTCGTCACCGCCTTCGCAGCGGTGCGCGGCATCGAGGACGGACCCGTGCTGCTGCTCGGGATCGCCGTGATCTTCGGCCTCATCGGGGTGGCCGTGGTCGGGCCCGGAACGTGGGCGGCGGTGTCGTCGGAGGATGCCGGAGTACCACGTCCGATCGACGTGCTGCGCTGGGACCGGACGTCGACGGTCGTGCGGGTGCTGATGCCGATCGTCTTCCTTCAGCTGTTGGTGCTTCTCAGCATCGTCGTGATGGGGCAGGACCAGGGCTGGTACGAGTTCAGCTCCGCCCTGACGCTCGGCCTGGGCTTGGGGCTCGGCGTGGCGGCCAAGAGCGCGTGGATGTCGTCGTGGCCGCCGAGGCTGTGGTGGGCGCTGCGCGGCAGGTTGCCGTGGCGGCTGATGGCGTTCCTCGACCACGGTCACCGGTGCGGCGTGTTCCGCCAGGTCGGCGCGGTGTACCAGTTCCGGCACGCCCGCCTCCAGGACCACCTCGCGGACCGGCAGCAATGAGCAGAAGGGCGCCTCCGAGCACGTGGCTCGGAGGCGCCCCTCGTCGTCGCGATCAGCCCCCGGTGGGGACTGCCGATGCTGCGGTCCGGTCCAGCAGCCACAGCGTGCGGTCGCGGCCGTGGGCCCCGGCTGCCGGGATGTCCACCGGCTTCGCGCCGCCCAGGGCCGCCGCCACCGGTTCGGCCTTGGCCGCTCCGGTGGTCATCAGCCAGACCTCCGAGGCCGCCTGGATCGCCGGGAGCGTCAGGGAGATCCGGGTCGGCGGCGGTTTCGGGCAGTCGTGCACGCCCACCACCGTGCGCTCGGTCTCCCGGACGTACGGCGTGTCCGGGAACAGCGACGCCGTGTGGCCCTCCTCGCCGACGCCCAGCAGCAGGACGTCGAAGCGGGGCACCGCGATGTCGGTGGCCCGGGCCGCCGTGGTCGCCAGGACCTCCGCGTAGTGCGCCGCGGCGGCGTCCGCGTCCGCGCCGAACTTGCCGCCCGACGGGGCCATCGGGTGCACCCGGTCCGGGTCCACCGGCACGTGGTCCAGCAGCGCCTGCCGAGCCTGCGTCTCGTTGCGCTCCGGGTCGCCGTCCGGCAGGAACCGCTCGTCGCCCCAGTAGACGTCCACGGCGGACCAGTCCACCGCGTCGCGGGCGGGGGAGCGGCGGACCTGCTCCAGCACACCGATGCCGGTGCGGCCGCCGGTGAGCACCACCGACGCCACCCCGTGCGCGGCCTGGGCGTCCACCAGCTTGGTGATCAGCCGCGCCGCCGCGGCAGCGGCCAGCAGCTCGCCCGAGGCGTGCACCACCACGTCGGGACGGGTCATGCCCCCTCCTCCTGCTCCGGCTCGTCGCGGACGATGTTGTCCAGGCCGGACAGGGTGGCCTCGTAGATCTCGTCCGGGTCGAGGCGGCGCAGCTCCTCGGTGAGGCAGTCGCGGACCTCGCGGCGGTGCAGCGACACCCGGCGGTCCGGCTGGCCCGGCTGGGTCAGCGTGCCCACCTTGCCGTCCGGGCGGACGATCTCCACGTTGCCCGACGGGCGCTCCAGCACCGCCGAGACGATGCCCGGCCCGCGCGGGTGCTCCACCCGGCGCACCGGGATCTCCAGGTAGCTGGCCAGCCACGCGGCCAGCAGATCGGTCGACGGGGAGTCCGCCGCGCCGGTCACCGTGGCGGCCGTGACGCGCTCGTGCGGCGGCAGGTCCATCGCCGACGCCAGCATCGCGCGCCACGAGGTCAGCCGGGTCCAGGCCAGGTCCGTGTCGCCGTCGGTGTAGGACCGGACGCGCTTCTGCAGGGCCGCGATCGGATCGGCCTCGTTGGCCGCGTCGGTGATCCGCCGGTGCGACAGCGCGCCGATCGGGTCCTTCGCCGGGTTGTCCGGGGCGTCGGTCGGCCACCACGCCACCACCGGGGCGTCCGGCAGCAGCAGCGGGACCACCGAGCCCGCGCCCTCGTCGGCCAGCGGCCCGTACAGCCGCAGCACGATCACCTCGGACGCGCCCGCGTCACCGCCGATGCGGATCTGGGCGTCCAGCCGCGGCGCGGCCTGCCGCGCCCCGCTGGCGACCACGATCACCCGGCACGGGTGCTCCCGGCTGGCGTCGTTGGCGGCCTGGATGGCCTTCTCCACCTCGGTGCCGTCGCCGGTGACCACCACCAGCGTCAGCACCCGGCCCAGCGCCACCGCGCCGCCGGTCTCGCGCAGCTCCACCAGCTTCTTGTTGACCTGCGAGGTCGTGGTGGACGGCAGGTCGATGATCACGGTCGCCTCCAGACGCGTCCGGTGCGGGCCAGCATGGCGTCCGCCGACGGCGGGCCCCAGGTGCCCGCCTTGTAGGGCTGCGGCTTGCCGCGCGCCGCCCAGTGCTCCAGCACCGGGTCGAGGATCTTCCAGGACAGTTCGACTTCTTCGTTGACCGGGAACAGCGACGGCTCACCCAGCAGCACGTCCAGGATCAGCCGCTCGTAGGCCTCCGGCGAGGACTCGGTGAAGGCGTGCCCGTAACCGAAGTCCATGGTCACGTCGCGCACCTCCATCGAGGTGCCCGGCACCTTCGCGCCGAAGCGCATCGTCACGCCCTCGTCCGGCTGCACCCGGATCACCAGGGCGTTCTGCCCCAGCTCCTCGGTCATCGTGCTGTCGAACGGCAGGTGCGGGGCGCGCTTGAACACCACCGCGATCTCGGTGACCCGGCGGCCCAGCCGCTTGCCGGTGCGCAGGTAGAACGGCACCCCGGCCCAGCGGCGGCTCTCCACCTCGAGGGTGATCGCCGCGTAGGTCTCGGTGATGGAGTCGGAGGCGAAGCCGCCCTCCTCGTGCAGGCCCGGCACCAGCGAACCGCCCTGCCAACCACCGGTGTACTGGCCGCGCGCGGTGGTCTCGTCGAACGGACCGACCGGCTTGGTCGCCGAGAGCACCTTCACCTTCTCCGCCCGCAGGTCCTGCGGGGAGAACGAGACCGGCTCCTCCATGGCGGTCAGCGCCATCAGCTGCAGCAGGTGGTTCTGGATCACGTCGCGGGCCGCGCCGATGCCGTCGTAGTAGCCCGCGCGACCGCCCAGCCCGATGTCCTCGGCCATGGTGATCTGCACGTGGTCCACGTAGTGCGAGTTCCAGATCGGCTCGAACAGCTGGTTCGCGAAGCGCAGCGCCAGGATGTTCTGCACCGTCTCCTTGCCGAGGTAGTGGTCGATGCGGAACACCGAGTCCTCGGGGAACACCTCGTTGACGATGCGGTTGAGGTGCTGCGCGCTCTCCAGGTCGTGGCCGAACGGCTTCTCGATGACCACCCGGCGCCAGCTGTCCCCGGACTGGTCGGTCAGCCCGGAGCGGGACAGCTGCTTGAGCACCGTCGGGAACGCCGACGGCGGCACCGACAGGTAGAACGCGTGGTTGCCGCCCGTGCCGCGCTCGGCGTCGAGGTGCTTGACGGTGTCGGCGAGCCGGTCGAACGCCTCGTCGTCGTCGAAGGACCCCGGCACGAACCGGATGCCCTCGGCCAGCCGGTCCCAGACGCTCTGGTGGAACGGGGTGCGCGCGTGCTCCTTGACCGCCTCGTAGACGACCTGGCCGAAGTCCTGGTCGGCCCAGTCGCGGCGGGCGAAGCCGGTCAGCGCGAAGCCCGGCGGCAGCAGGCCGCGGTTGGCCAGGTCGTAGATCGCGGGCATCAGCTTCTTGCGGGACAGGTCACCGGTCACGCCGAAGATCGTCAGCCCGCACGGGCCGGCGATCCGGGGCAGCCGCTTGTCCCGCGGATCCCGCAGCGGGTTCTGCCACTGCTGGTCGGGCGGGGTCACCGCGCACCTCCCTGCGCCAGGTCCTGCACGGCCTTGACCAGCTCGACCAGCCCGGCCGCGCGGTCGGTGAGGTGCAGCCGCAGCACCGGCCGCCCGCGGTCGGCGAGCACCTGACCGTCGCCGAGCGCCTGCGCGCGCTGCAGACCGGCCAGCGTGTACGGCCGCTCCGGCACCTCCAGGTCCTGCTCGACGTCCCCGGTGATCTGCAGGAACACGCCGTTCTGGTGGCCGCCCTTGTGGTACTGCCCGGTGGAGTGCAGGAACCGCGGCCCCCACCCGAAGGTGGTCTGCAGGCCGCTGCGCCGCGCCAGCTCCGGGCGCAGCACCGCCGCCGAGGCGTCGTCGAGGCGGTCCAGGTAGGCCTGCACCGCCAGGTAGCCGTTCTTCGGGGCGGCGGCCAGGAACGCGCGCAGCGCCTCGGTCACCGTGCCCACCCCGGCCGACAGCCACTCGCCGGAGGCGTGCACCTCGATCGAGCCGTCCACCAGCGCCGGGGTCGCGACCGGGCCACCGGCCGGGCCGTCCAGCAGCGCCCGCGCGGCCTTCTTGGCGGCCTCCACGTCGGGCTGGTCGAACGGGTTGATGCCCAGCAGCCGACCGGCCAGCGCGGTGGCGAACTCCCACAGCAGGAACTGCCCGCCCAGCGGACCGGCGGTGCTGATCTTCGCGCCCGCGACGGCCGGGCCGACCGCCACGGTGGTGGCGTCGGCACCCGCGTCGGCGAACCCGGGCGCGTCGGTGCCCTCCACCACGACCGGCAGCAGACCGGTGCCGTTCTTGCCGGTGGACTCGGCGATCAGCTGCTCCACCCAGTCGCCGAAGCCCTTGATGCCGGAGCCGGTGTCGGCGAACACGACCTTCTCCGCGCCCCCGGCGTGCGCCGCGCCCAGGGCGGCGGCCAGCCGCACGGCGGGGTTGCTGTCGTCGTCGGCGCTCAGCCGCGGGAACGCCGCTGCGGCGTCGTCCAGCAGCGCGGACACGTCGGCACCGGCCAGCCCGGCCGGGACCAGGCCGAACGCGGTCAGCGCCGAGTAGCGGCCGCCCACGTGCGGGTCGGCGGTGAACACCTTGCGGTAGCCCGCCTCGCGCGCCGCGGTCTCCATCGGGGAACCGGGGTCGGTGACCACGATGATGCGGGTCACAGGATCGATTCCGTTTTGCTCGAAAGCCTGCTCGAAGATCCTGCGGTGCGAGTCGGTCTCGACGGTGGTGCCGGACTTGGAGGAGACCACCAGCACGGTGCGCTCCAGGTCACCGGCCAGCGCGTCGGCGACCTGCCCGGGGTCGGTGGTGTCCAGCACGACCAGCGGCACCCCGGCGGTCGCGGTGATCACCTCCGGGGCCAGCGACGAGCCACCCATCCCGGCCAGCACCACCCGGTCCAGGCCCTCGGCGTGCAGCTCGGCGCGCAGCGCGTCGATCTCGGCCAGCAGCGGGCGGGAGCTCTCGTGCAGCGTCGTCCAGGACAGCCGGATGGATGCCTCGGGCTCGGCGTCCGGGCCCCACAGCGTGGCGTCCTGGGCGGCGAGCTTGCCGGCAACCGCATCGGCGGCCAACCGCTCGACCAGCGGTCGGGCTTCGGCCGCTAGCGCCACATCGGGAATGTCGACGGAAATTTCGGTTGCCATGTATTTCCTTAACAGCGCTCGATCTAGTTGGGTCGAACCCCAGTTCGATCTGACCTTCCGGGATTCGATCTTGGAAGCCAACTTCGTGCGACCACAGTGTCGCCGATCCGGGCAGGAGCGGCCCGGAGGCGCGGCGGCGGGGCCGGTTTCGCGAACCGGCCCCGCCCCCAACGCTTACTTGGCCTGCTCGAGCTGCTGGGCGACCGTGTCCAGCAGTTCGCTCCAGGACTTCTCGAACTTCTCCACGCCCTCGCGCTCCAGCACCGCGAACACGTCGTCGAGGTCGATGCCCGCCTTCGCCAGGTCGTCGAAGACCTGCTGCGAGGCGGCGGCGGTGCCGCTGACCGTGTCGCCGCGCACGTCGGCGTGGTCGGCGGTGGCCTTCAGCGTGGCCTCCGGCATGGTGTTCACCGTGTTCGGCGCGACCAGCTCGTCCACGTAGCGGGTGTCGGAGTAGGCCGGGTCCTTCACGCCGGTGGACGCCCACAGCGGACGCTGCGCCTTGGCACCGGCGGCCTCCAGGGCCTTCCAGCGCTCACCGGCGAAGACCTCCTCGTAGGCCGCGTAGGCCAGGCGGGCGTTGGCGATGGCGGCCTTGCCGCGCAGCGCCTCACCGCCGGAGATCTTCTCCAGCCGCTTGTCGATCTCGGTGTCCACGCGGGACACGAAGAACGACGCGACCGAGGCGATCTCGCTGATGTCGTGGCCGTTGGCCTTCGCCTGCTCCAGACCGGCCAGGAAGGCGTCCATCACGTCGCGGTAGCGCTGCACCGAGAAGATCAGCGTGACGTTGACGCTGATGCCCTCGGCCAGCACGCGGGTGATCGCGGGCAGGCCCTCCACGGTGGCCGGGATCTTGACCATCAGGTTCGGCCGGTCCACGGCCTTCCACAGGTCCACGGCCTCGGCCACGGTGCGGTCGGTGTCGTGCGCCAGCCGCGGGTCGACCTCCAGGGAGACCCGGCCGTCGACGCCGCCCGACTGCTCGAAGACGTTGCGGAAGATGTCCGCCGCGTCCCGCACGTCAGCGGTGGTCAGCTCGCGGACGGTGTCGTCCACGCTGGCACCGCGGGCGGCCAGCTCGCGCACCTTCTCGGTGTAGTCGGCCGCGTTGGACAGCGCGTTGGCGAAGATCGTCGGGTTGCTGGTGACGCCGACGACCGCCTGGTCGGTGATCAGCTCGGCGAGGTTGCCCGAGGTGATCCGCTGGCGGGACAGGTCGTCCAGCCAGATCGAAACCCCGGCCTCGCTGAGCGCCTTGAGGTTCGGGTTGGTGGTCACAGGAATTCCTCCGCTCACGCCTGCTTGTCCAGGCTGCGCCGGGCCGCCGCGACAACGGCGTCGACGGTGATGCCGAACTCGTTGTACAGGGTCTTGTAGTCCGCCGAGGCGCCGAAGTGCTCGATGGACACCGACTCACCGGCGTCCTTGACGAACCGGTACCACGGCATCGCGATGCCGGCCTCGACCGAGACGCGGGCCTTGACCGACTCCGGCAGCACCTGCTCCCGGTAGGCCTCGTCCTGCGCGTCGAACCACTCCACGCACGGCATCGAGACCACACGGGTTGCAACGCCGTCGGCCTCCAAGATCTTCCTGGCCTCGACGGCCAGCTGCACCTCGGAGCCGGTGGCGATGAGCACAACCTTCGGTTCGCCGTTGCCGGCCTCGGCCAGCACGTAGCCGCCCTTGGCGACGCCCTCGGCGGTCACGCCCTCCAGCGTCGGCACGCCCTGGCGGGTCAGCGCCAGACCGGCCGGGCCGCTCGGGTCCTCAAGGATCTTCTTCCACGCCGCCGCGGTCTCGTTGGCGTCGGCCGGGCGGACGATCGAGAAGCCCGGGATCGCGCGCAGCGAGGCCACGTGCTCGATCGGCTGGTGCGTCGGGCCGTCCTCGCCGAGGCCGATGGAGTCGTGCGTCCACACGAAGATGGACGGGACCTTCATCAGCGCGGCCAGCCGGACCGCCGGGCGCATGTAGTCGCTGAACACCAGGAAGGTGCCGCCGTAGGGGCGGGTGCCGCCGTGCAGCGCGATGCCGTTGAGGATCGCGCCCATCGCGTGCTCGCGGATGCCGAAGTGCAGCGTGCGGCCGTAGGGGTTGGCCGTCCAGGTGCTGGTGGAGATCGACTCCGGGCCGAACGAGTCGACGCCCTTCATCGTGGTGTTGTTGCTCTCCGCCAGGTCGGCCGAACCGCCCCACAGCTCGGGCAGCACGTCGGCCAGCGCGTTGAGCACCTCACCGGAGGCCTTGCGGGTGGCGATGGACTTGCCGTCGGCCTCCCAGGTCGGCAGCTTCTCCTGCCAACCGGCCGGCAGCTCGCGGGCGCTCAGCCGGTCCAGCAGCGCCTTGCGCTCCGGGTTGGCCGCCGCCCACTTGTCGAAGGCGACCTGCCACTCGGCGTGCGCGGCCTTGCCGCGGGCCGCGACCTCGCGGGCGTGCGCCAGCACCTCGTCGTCGACCTGGAACGACCGCTCCGGGTCCAGGCCCAGCGCCTTCTTGACCCCGGCGACCTCGTCGGCACCGAGCGCGGCGCCGTGCGCCTTGCCGGTGTTCATCTTGGTCGGGGCCGGGTAGCCGATCACCGTGCGCAGCACGATCAGGGTCGGGCGGGAGGTCTCGGCCTTGGCGGTCTCGATGGCCTCCAGCAGGCCCTTGACGTCCTCGCCGCCGTGCACGGTGAGGACCTGCCAGCCGTAGGACTCGTAGCGCTTCGCGGTGTCCTCGGACAGCGCGATGCGGGTGTCGTCCTCGATGGAGATCTCGTTCGCGTCGTAGATCACCGTGAGGTTGCCCAGCTGCTGGGTACCGGCCAGCGACGACGCCTCGGAGGTGACGCCCTCCTCGATGTCGCCGTCGGAGGCGATCACGTAGATGTGGTGGTCGAACGGGCTCTCACCGGCGGCGGCCTCCGGGTCGAACAGCCCGCGCTCGCGGCGGGCGGCCATCGCCATGCCGACCGCGGTGGCCAGGCCCTGGCCCAGCGGGCCGGTGGTGGTCTCGACCCCGGCGGTGTGCCCGTACTCCGGGTGCCCCGGGGTCTTCGAGCCCCACTTGCGCAGCTGCTTGAGGTCCTCCAGCTCCAGGCCGTAGCCGGACAGGAACAGCTGCACGTACAGCGTCAGGCTCGAGTGACCGGCGGAGAGCACGAACCGGTCGCGGCCGATCCACTCCGGGTCGCTCGGGTCGTGCCGCATGACGCGCTGGAACAGCGCGTAGGCCGCCGGGGCCAGGCTCATCGCGGTGCCGGGGTGGCCGCTGCCGCAGTTCTCCACCGCATCGGCGGCCAGCACGCGGGCGGTGTCCACCGCGCGCTGGTCCAGCTCGCTCCAGTCGTCGGGCAGTCGCTTGGTGGTCAAGCGGGCAAGGTCGTCGGTGACGGACACGGACGCAGCTCCAAGTTTTTCCTTCGGCGGTTTCCCGTTGACGGGTGAATGCGGTCGCTGGACCGATTCGAACCGCGGTTATCCCTCGTCCGACGGGCAGCCTAGTCGTGTCCGATCGGGCACGCGCCGACCCGTCTGAATTGCCGCACCGCCGCCTGCGGGGGCGGCGGTGACGATGGCGCCCGACTCTGCGCCTGGGGGCGGATTTCGCGCTGAAGTGCGACCGGGGTTCCCAGCTGATCGGGACCGCCACCAGGATACCTGTAACGCTGCGTGACCGGGGTCACCGGCCGAGTGGTGACCACCCGCGCGAGGCGCTGTTCAGTAGCGCGCCTACTATTCGCTCGTGAGCACCGCAGTCGACGTCCCCCGCAAGCGGCACGCTCGTCGGCCCGGTGAGCTGCTGAAGGCCTACGTCGGTCTGATCAAGCCGAGGGTCATCGAGCTGCTGCTGGTGACCACCATCCCGGCGATGCTGCTGGCCGAGCGGGGCATCCCGTCGCCGTGGCTGGTGATCGCCACGCTGATCGGCGGCACCATGGCCGCGGGCAGCGCGAACGCGCTGAACTGCGTGGCCGACGCCGACATCGACCAGGTGATGAAGCGCACCCGGGCGCGCCCGCTGGTGCGGCACACCGTGTCCAACCGGCACGCGCTGGTCTTCGGCATCGTGCTGGGCGTCGGCTCCTTCGCCTGGCTGTGGGCGACGGCGAACCTGCTGGCCGCGGCGCTGGCGGTCGGCACGATCCTGTTCTACGTCTTCGTCTACACGCTGGTGCTCAAGCGCCGCACCGCGCAGAACATCGTCTGGGGCGGCGCGGCCGGGTGCATGCCGGTGGTGATCGGCTGGGCCGGGGTGACCGGCCGGGTGGACTGGCCCGCGCTGGTGATGTTCGGCGTGATCTTCTTCTGGACGCCGCCGCACACCTGGTCGCTGGCCATGAAGTACAAGGACGACTACGAGCGGGCCGGGGTGCCGATGCTGCCGGTCGTCGCCGAGCCGACCTACGTCTCGCGCCAGATCGTGGCCTACACCTGGCTGATGGTGATCTGGACGCTGCTGCTGGTCCCGGCGACCGGCTGGCTCTACGCGGCCTTCGCGGTGCTGGCGGGCGCGTGGTTCCTGCTGCTGGCACACCGGCTGCACGCGGCGACCAAGCACGGCGAGAAGACCAAGCCGATGAAGCTGTTCCACATGTCCAACACGTACCTGATGATCGTGTTCGTGGCGCTGGCGGTGGACTCCGCGCTGAGCCTGCCGGTGCTCGGCTGGCCGATGTAGACCTGCCCCGGTCGCGCGGACCGGGGCAGGCGTGCCGGTCACGGCAGGAGCAGGAGCTTCGCGGTGGTGCGGCGGCCCTCCAGGTCCTCGTGGGCGCGGCGGGCCTCGGCCAGCGGGTAGGTGCCGCCGATGCGGATGTCGAGCACCCCGGTGGTGATCCAGTCGAACAGCTCACCGGCCCGCCAGTCCAGCTCGTCGCGGGTCAGGATGTGGTGCGCCAGGCTGGGGCGGGTCAGGAACACCGAACCGGCCGAGTTCAGCCGCTGCGGGTCCACCGGGGGCACCGGACCGCTGGCCGCGCCGAACAGCGCGAGCACGCCGCGCGGGCGCAGGCTGGCCAGGCTGGCGTCGAAGGTGGTCTTCCCGACGCCGTCGTAGACCACGTCCACGCCGCGGCCGTCGGTGAGGTCGGCGACCGTCGAGGCCACGTCCTCCTCGGTGTAGCGGATGATCTCGTCGGCCCCGGCCTCGCGGGCCAGCTTCTCCTTCTCCGCGGTGGACACGGTGCCGATGACGTTGCCGCCGCGGTGCTTGATCAGCTGCGTCAGCAGCAGGCCCATGCCACCGGCCGCGGCGTGCACCAGCGCGGTCTCGCCGGTGTGCACCGGGTGGGTCGAGGTGACCAGGTAGTGCGCGGTGAGGCCCTGCAGCAGCGCCGCGGCCGCGGTGCGGTCGTCGACCCCGTCCGGGACCCGGACCGCCTTGTCGGCGGGCACCAGCGCCCGCTCGGCGTAGCTGCCCGGCGTCATCGCCCAGGCGACCCGGTCGCCCACCGCGAACCCGGTCACGCCGTCGCCCACCGCGACGACCTCGCCCGCGCCCTCGGAACCGGGCGTGAACGGCACCTGCATCGAGTAGACGCCGCTGCGCTGGTAGGTGTCGATGAAGTTCACGCCGATCGCCGCGACCTCGACCAGCAGGTGGCCGGGCTGCGGTTCCGGCGCCTCGATCTCGGTGAGCTGCAGGACCTCGGGCCCGCCGTGCTCCGCTACCCGGATGGCTCGCATGCTTGCTCCTTCGCTGTCGTACTCATCTGCTGCAACCGGACCGCTCCGCCGGATCTTCCCCTGATCTAGGATTTCGGTCATGACGGCTACCGAAGAGACCACCGCACCCGCGCCCAAGGCGATCGCGACGGCCGAGGCCTTCGTCGCCGCGCACGGCAAGTCCGCCCGGGCGGTCGTGGAGAACCTCGGACAGGTCGGCGCCCGCGTCGTGCTGATCGGGGAGGACGGCCGCTTCGGCGACGTCATGGTCCCCGATGTCGCCACCGGGAACGCGCTGGTCGAGGCCGTCGAGGGGCTGTCCGCCCACGAGTGGGACGGGGAGACCGTCGCCGCGGTGCAGATCGGTGCCGCGCACCGCCGGAAGATGGCCGGTCCGCGCGCCCGCTGAGCCCTTCCCCCGACACGCCGGTAGGTGGTTGGTGGCGGCCTTCGCTGTGGTTTACCTTTTCAGCGAGGACTGAACTCGATCACCTGGAGTCGTCGTGCCCGATTACGTGCAGCGCACCGACCGACCGGCCATGTCGGAGTGGATCGAGCAGATGGCGGCGCACTTCGAGGCCAGCGAGGGAATGCCGCTGATCGCCGGGCGGATCCTGGCGTTCCTGCTCGTCTGCGACCCGCCGGAGCGCACCGCCGCCGAGCTGTCCCTGGCGCTGGCCGCCAGCACCGGCTCGATCAGCACCAACGTGCGGCTGCTGATGCGGCTCGGGGTGGTCTCCAAGACGACCCGGCAGGGCCGCGAAGCGGCGCTGTACCGGGTGGAGGAGGACCGCTGGCCGGAGCTGGTGCGCCACCGGATGCAGCGGGTCACCGGCCTGGAGGAGCTGACCGCGGCCGGGCTGCGCATGTTCAGCGGCCAGGGCGAGCGCGCCCGGCGCCTGCGCACGGTGCACGAGTTCTACCAGTGGCTGGCCGGTGAGATGCCCGAGCTCTGGCGCCGCTGGGAGCGCGAGGGCAAGCCCAATCTCCGCTTCTAGACCGCGGCGGGCTCGGCGGCCTTGACCTCGGTCGGCTCGGGCAGCGCGCCGCGGTAGCGGGACTCGCCCCACAGCAGGGCGGTGATGATGATCACCAGCGTCGCCGCGGCCATGTGCAGCACGACCATCGCCTCCGGCACGCCGAGGTAGTACTGGACCGACCCGATCGCGCCCTGGACCAGCACCATCGCGCAGGCCGAGGCGTAGGTCTTCAGCAGCGCCTTGGTGGGGCGGGCGCTGCGCAGCCACACGCCGAAGATCGCCAGCAGCAGCACGTAGGCCATCACCAGCAGGCCGTGCACCTGGACCAGGGTGTGCACCGGCAGGTCGAGCCGCGGGGTGTCCGGGTCACCGGCGTGCGGGCCCGCCGCGGTCACCAGGGTGCCGGCGATCAGCACCGCCGCGGTCACCGCGACCAGCGCGACCAGCAGCCTGCGCATCGGGGTCGGCACCACGCCGACCGGCTCGCGGTCGCCCTCCTTGGTGGCCTTGTAGAGGATCGCGGCCAGCCAGATCAGCACCGCCGAGGCCATGAAGTGCACGGAGACGCTCCACCAGGCCAGGTCCACGAGCACCGTCATGCCGCCGATGATCGCCTGCGCGACCACGCCCAGCGGCATGATCAGCGCGAGCCGGACCAGCCGCTTGCGCCGCGGGCGGCAGCGCAGCGCGGCCACGAAGCAGGCCAGCGCGACGAAGCCGATCACCCCGGTCAGCAGCCGGTTGCCGAACTCGATCACCTGGTGCAGCGTCGCCACCTCGGGGTGCTCGACGGGCACCATGCTGCCGGGGAAGCACTGCGGCCAGGTCGGGCAGCCGAGCCCGGACCCGGTCACGCGCACCGTCACGCCGGTCACCGAGATCAGCGCCTGCATCACCAGCACCGCGAGGGCCAGCACGCGCACGACGCGCGGGGACGGGCGGGAGATCCAAGTAGGAAGCGGCACGGTCCGATGGTAGCCGCGGCCCGGAACCCGCCCGTCCGCAGGCCTTGGCTCAGCCGCGCCCGAACAGCTCGCGCGGAACCGCACCGGCCTTCAGCAGCACGCGGGTCAGCTCGCGGCCCCTGTCGATCAGCGCTTCCACCTTGGACTCGCCCAGCGCGCGCCACGGGGCCATCGACATCGCGTCGGTCTCGGCCTCGATCTCCTCGCGCAGCGCGAGGCCCGCCTGGCTGGTCCCGCCGTCATCGCCGATGAGGCCGCGCTCGCGCAGCTCCTGCTCGGCCTCGGCCCACTGCGACTCGCTCCACTCGCGCAGCTCCCGCGCCGCCGACGGCTTGAAGCCCTCGCCGGTCGAGCTGTGCAGCACCAGCGCCTGCACGCCGTTGAGCTCGGCGCGCTGCAGCGCCGCGATGTGCGCGTCGCCGCGGAACTCGCGCAGCAGGGTGGTGGCGTGCCAGAGCTGGAGGTGCGGTTCGTCCGGCCAGTCCAGGTCGGCGTGCGCGGCGTAGAGCGGCTTGCCCTCCGGGCGGCACGCCCGGCTGGCCTCGCGGGCCAGCTCGGCCGCTTCGGCGATCGCCGGGGAGTCGACCTCGCCGAGCATCCGGCGCAGCGCCGCGTCGGCGGCGCGCAAGCGGGCGTCGAGCACCGCGCTCGGGGAGGCGATCGACCAGGCGCGCGGGATGTGCTTGGCGACCGACTCGGGGTTGAAGTTGTAGAAGGTCGCCGCCACCGCACCGGCACCGACCGGCCCCATCGCGGCGGACCGGCCCGCGTAGTAGGACATACGGCCCCGCTCGAGGCCGAGCTCGGCGAAGCCGTCGGCGGCCTCCGGGGCGAAGTAGATCATCGAATGGATGACTTCCAGGGCGCTCTTGGCCCGGCGGGCGATCTCCGTCATGGCCCACACCCTAGAACCGAGTGGTGGGTGCCGTCACCGCCTCAGGTCAGGCGAGTGGTGCGCACCGCCACCGCGCCGCACACCGCGCCCCAGGCCAGGAGCACGACGACCGGCTGCACGCCCGGCAGCGAGCCGTTGACCAGCACGGCGTCCAGAGCAGCGGACAGCGCGCCGGACGGCAGGAACCCGGCCAGCGCGCCCAGCGGCCCGGGCAGATCGGCCGCGGGCAGCGCCAGGCCACCGGCCAGCAGCAGCACGAACCAGATCGCGTTGGCCAGCGCCAGCACGATCTCGGCCCGCAGCGCGCCGCCGACCAGCACCCCGGCCGCGCCGAAGGCCAGCGTGCCCAGCACCAGCAGCGGGACAGCGGGCAGCAGCCCGGAGAGCTCCGGCGACCACCCCAGCAGCACCGCGGCCACCCCCAGCACGACCGCCTGCAACGCCACCACCAGCAGCGTCGCCAGCACTCGGCCGGAGATGAGCGTCCAGCGCGGCAGCGCCGTCGCGGACAAGCGCTTGAGCACGCCGTAGCGGCGGTCGAAGCCCAGCGCGATGGCCTGCCCGGTGAACGCCGTGGACATCACCGCCAGCGCCAGGATGCGCGGCATCACCGAGTTCACCCGCGGCTCCGGCAGGTCGCCGATGTGCAAGGTGCTCAGGCCGATCAGCAGCGCCAGCGGGATGATCAGCGTGAGCAGCGCCTGCTCGCCGTGCCGGATGATCAGCAGCGCCTCGACCCGGGTCTGCGCCAGCAGCATCCGCAGCGGACGGCCCCGGCCCGGGGCGGGCGCGAAGGTCCCGGCCGGGAACTGGGTGCCGAGCTGGGGGGCGGCGTTGGCCTCGGCGTTCACGATCGCAGCTCCCGTCCGGTCAGCTCCAGGAAGACGTCCTCCAGGCTGCGGCGGCTCACCCGCAGCTCCTGCGCCAGCACCCCGTGCTGCGCGCACCAGGCGGTCACCGTGGACACCACCTGCGGGTCGACCACCCCGCGCACCACGTAGTCGCCCGGCCGCAGCTCGCTGGCCTGGCAGTCCTCCGGCAGCGCGGCCAGCAGCAGGTTCAGGTCCAGCCCGGTCTGGGAGCGGAACCGCAGCTCCTGCTTGCCGTCCTCGGGCTCGGTCAGCTCCGCGGCGGTGCCGTCGGCGACCGCGCGACCGTGGTCCACGATCACCACCCGGTCGGCCAGCGCCTCGGCCTCGTCCATCAGGTGCGTGGTGAGCAGCACGCTGACCCCGTCGCGGCGCAGCGCGCCCACCAGGTCCCAGACCAGCCGCCGCGCCTGCGGGTCCATGCCCGCGGTGGGCTCGTCGAGGAACACCAGCTCCGGGCGCCCGACCAGCGCGCACGCCAGCGACAGCCGCTGCTGCTGGCCGCCGGAGAGCCGCTTGTACGGGGTGCGGCGGGCGTTGGCGAGCCCGAGCACGTCCAGCAGCCAGGCCGGGTCCAGCGGGTCGGCGGCGCAGGCCGCGACCAGGTCCAGCATCTCGTCGGCCCGCACCCCGGGGTAGGCGCCGCCGCCCTGCGGCATCACGCCGATCCGCGGCCGCAGCGCCTCGGACTGGGTGTGCGGGTCCAGGCCGAGCACGCGGACCTCGCCGGAGTCGGGGCGCTGGAAGCCCTCGCAGATCTCCACCGTCGTCGTCTTGCCCGCGCCGTTCGGCCCGAGCAGCGCCAGGACGCTGCCGCGCGGCAGGCACAGATCGAGGCCAGCCACGGCGACGGTGTCGCCGAAGCGCTTCTTCAGCCCGCGCAGCTGGACGGCCGGACCATCGGCGTTGCTCACGAAATCCAAGCCTATTGCGTGACCGGCCGAACACCGCCGCGGGTGGGCAGCAACCGCGGCACCTTGCCGCGCACCAGCCACAGCGTGATCGCGAAGGCGATCACCGCGGCGATCACCGCCAGCGGGATCTGGTAGGCCCGCAGCGGGAAGCCCGCCCCGGTCGGCGGCACGAACAGCGACACCGCGGCGCAGATCACCGCGGCGGTGACCCGGAACCGGTTGTTGTTGGTCGCCAGCGCCAGCGGCACCACCGACCACAGCAGGTACCAGGGCCACAGCACCGGCACCGCCAGCGCCAGCGTCAGGTAGGTGATGCCCAGCCCGGCCAGCGGCTCGATGCGGCCGCGGAAGGACAACCACAGCATCCGCAGGCACACCACCGCGACCAGCAGATAGCCGATGATCTTGGTGATCACCAGCATCGCGTCGGTCTGGTTGCCCAGCCCCAGCAGGGTGCTCAGCCCGCCGCCGGTCATGCCGAACGCGGTCAGCGGCGCCATGAACGTCTTGACCCGGTTGGGCACGTCGAAGGTGTCGATCCAGCCCAGCCCCCAGCCGCTGGCGACCGTGATCACCGTCATGGTGGCCAGGAACACCGCGGTCAGCAGCGCGGCCACCTTGACCAGGTCCCGGAACCGGCCGCCCCGGCGCAGCGCCAGGTAGATGCCGAAGAAGCCGAGCGCGATCCAGCCCGGCGGCTTGATCGCCCCGGCCACGCTCAGCAGCACTCCGGCGGCGATGGTGCCCGGCACCGTCTGGTACCGCAGGCCCAGCTCGATCGCCGCCAGCATGATGCCGACCATCAGCGCCTCGTTGTGCATGCCGCTGACCACGTGGAACAGCACGATCGGGTTGGCCGCGCCGAGCCACAGCGCGGCCGCCGGGTGCACGCCGCAGCGCCGCGCCAGCCGCGGGATCGCCCAGATCGCCAGCGCCAGACCGCACAGCATCACCGCGCGCCACACCAGCACCCCGAACACCACGTTGTCGCCGACGATCCGGGAGATCACCTGCCCGAACATCAGGAACAGCGGGCCGTACGGGGACGGGGTGTCGCGCCAGATGTTGGGCACGTTCGCGGTGAACGGGTGGTCCACGCCCAGCGCGGCGGCCGAGCCCAGCACGTACGGGTTGAAGCCGCGCGCGGCGACCTCGCTCTGCGCCAGGTAGCTGTACATGTCGGTGCTGAACAGCGGCGGCGCCAGCGCCAGCGGCAGCGCCCACATCGCCAGCGTGCGGGCCAGCTGGGTGACCGACAGCATCCGGCCGCGGCCCGGCCAGCACAGGCGGCCCAGCCACAGCCAGGCGATCACGATCATCAGGATGCCCAGCCAGCAGCAGGCCATCGCCACCGTCGGCACCCGGACCGGCAGGCCGATCAGCCGCGCCCCGGACAGCGGGTTGTCCACCGGGGCCGCCCCGGCGCCGATCGAGCCGACCGCGAGCACCAGCGAGCCGGTGGTGCCGAACCGGCGGACCACGTCGAGCTGTCGCCGCTCCGCGCGGTCGAGAGGCTCGGCCGCCTCTTCGGTCACTGGTCGTCTGCTGGTCGCTTCGCCTGCCGCCACGACGACGAAGCGTAATCGCGTGAGTCAGCTCACGGGCGCGCCCCGCGTTCTGGTGTCCCGGGTCGAAATAGGTAACATTCGTGTTGTGAAAAACGTCGGGACGTCAACCGCTGCGGCGGCCGAGCCGGGCCAGGCCGCCCAGCAAGGCACGCACGGCGATGGGCGCACCCGGCACACGGTTGCGCGGTTGCTGCTGGAACGGGGACCGATCACCGCAGCGGCGGTGGCCGAGGAACTCGGGCTGAGCCCCACCGCGGTGCGCCGGCACCTCGACGTGCTGGTCGCCGAAGGTGAGGCCTACACCCGGGAGTCCTCCCCGCGGAGCCGTCGTGGTCGCGGCCGACCCGCCAAGCTCTTCCTGCTCACCGAGGTGGGACGGGCGCGGTTCGGACACGCCTACGACGACTTGGCGGTGGCGGCGCTGCGGTTCATCGCCGAGCACGACGGCGAGCAGGCGGTGCGCGAGTTCGCCGAGCGACGGATGGCCGCCCTGGTGGCCAACCACCGCGAGGCGCTGGCCGCCGCGAGCAGCCCGGCCGAACGCGCGGAGGCCCTTGCCGACGCGCTCACCAGGGAGGGCTACGCTGCCTCGACGCGAAGCGTCGGAAGCGGCGAGCAGCTCTGCCAGCACCACTGCCCGGTGGCGCACGTCGCTGCGGACTTCCCGCAGCTGTGCGAGGCCGAGACAGCGGCCTTCGCCGAAGTCCTCGGCACCCACGTGCAGCGGTTGGCCACCATCGCGAACGGCGATTCGGTCTGCACCACGCACGTGCCGACCACGCGGTTCGCGGATCCCGACCCGAACACCGCCCCGATTCCTGATGGAGGGGAGCCCGTATGACTGCCGCTGCGGAGCAGCGCACACCCACCACGGCTGACCAGCAGTTGAGCCAGGACGAGATCCTGGCCAGCGTCGGTAGCTACGAGTACGGCTGGGCCGACCCGGACGTCGCGGGTGCCAGCGCCCGCCGTGGCCTCGACGAGGACGTCGTCCGCGACATCTCGGCGAAGAAGGACGAGCCGGAGTGGATGCTGGAGGCCCGGCTCAAGGCGCTGCGGTTGTTCGACCGCAAGCCGATGCCCAACTGGGGTGCCGACCTGTCCGGCATCGACTTCGACAACATCAAGTACTTCGTCCGCTCCACCGAGCAGCAGGCCCAGACCTGGGAGGACCTGCCGGAGGACATCAAGAACACCTACGACAAGCTGGGCATCCCGGAAGCGGAGAAGCAGCGCCTCGTCGCGGGTGTGGCCGCCCAGTACGAGTCCGAGGTCGTCTACCACAAGATCCGCGAGGACCTCGAGGCCCAGGGCGTCATCTTCCTGGACACCGACACCGGCCTGAAGGAACACCCGGAGCTGTTCAAGGAGTACTTCGGCTCGGTCATCCCGGCCGGTGACAACAAGTTCTCCGCGCTGAACACCGCGGTGTGGTCGGGCGGTTCGTTCATCTACGTGCCGCCGGGCGTGCACGTGGACATCCCGCTGCAGGCCTACTTCCGGATCAACACCGAGAACATGGGCCAGTTCGAGCGGACCCTGATCGTCGTCGACGAGGGCGCCTACGTGCACTACGTCGAGGGCTGCACCGCGCCGATCTACTCCAGCGACTCGCTGCACTCGGCCGTCGTGGAGATCGTCGTCAAGAAGGGCGGTCGCTGCCGCTACACGACGATCCAGAACTGGTCGACCAACGTCTACAACCTGGTCACCAAGCGCGCCAAGGCCGAAGAGGGCGCCACCATGGAGTGGGTCGACGGCAACCTCGGCTCCAAGGTGACCATGAAGTACCCGTCGGTGTTCCTGATGGGCGAGCACGCCAAGGGCGAGGTGCTCTCGGTGGCGTTCGCCGGTGAGGGCCAGCACCAGGACGCGGGCGCGAAGATGGAGCACCTGGCGCCGCACACCTCCTCGACGATCGTCTCCAAGTCGATCGCCCGCGGTGGTGGCCGCACCTCCTACCGGGGTCTGGTGAAGGTCGCCAAGCGCGCCCACCACTCCTCGTCCAACGTCAAGTGCGACGCGCTGCTGGTCGACACCATCAGCCGCTCCGACACCTACCCGTACGTGGACGTCCGCGTCGACGACGTGTCGATGGGCCACGAGGCGACGGTGTCCAAGGTCAGCGACGACCAGCTGTTCTACCTGATGCAGCGGGGTCTGACCGAGGACGAGGCGATGGCGATGATCGTGCGCGGCTTCGTCGAGCCGATCGCCCGCGAGCTGCCGATGGAATACGCACTGGAACTGAACCGACTGATCGAGCTGCAGATGGAAGGGGCCGTCGGCTGAGATGACGAGCACCACCAAGACCGACGCCCAGCACGGCCTCGGCGAGCACTCGCACGGCGGCGGGCCTGTTGTCCCGCAGTCGTCGCGAGGCTCGCGCTTCACCTCCTACGACGTCGAGGCCTTCGAGGTCCCCGGCGGCCGCGAGGAGGACTGGCGGTTCACCCCGCTGAAGCGGCTCAAGGGCCTGCACGACGGCACCGCGACCGCGACCGGCAACATCAAGGTCGAGGTCACCGGCGACGGGGCGACCGTGGAGACCGTGGGCCGCGACGACGCGCGGATCGGCAACGGCGGAATCCCGGCCGACCGGATCGCCGCGCAGGCGTGGAGCTCGTTCACCGAGGCCACCATCGTCACCATCGGCAAGGAGACCAAGCCGGAGGGCCCGATCACCGTCACGGTCCACGGGCCGGGCGAGGGTCAGGTCGCCTTCGGGCACCTGCAGGTGCGCGCCGAGCAGTTCGCCGAAGCCGTGGTCGTCGTCGACTACCGCGGCTCCGGAACCCTGGGCGACAACATCGAGTTCGTCGTCGGCGACGGTGCGCAGCTGCGCGTCGTGTCGGTGCACGACTGGGCCGACGACGCCACCCAGGTCAGCTCCGAGCACGCCGCGCTGGGGCGCGACTCGGTGTTCCGGCACCTGGCCGTCACCCTCGGCGGTGACCTGGTGCGGGTCAACACCACCGTCAACTACGGCGACAAGGGCGGGGACGCCGAGCTGCTCGGCCTGTACTTCGCCGACGCCGGCCAGCACCTGGAGCACCGGATGCTGGTCGACCACGCGGTGCCCAACTGCCGCAGCAACGTGCTCTACAAGGGCGCGCTGCAGGGCGACTCGGCGCACTCGGTGTGGATCGGCGACGTGCTGATCCGGGCCGAGGCGGAGGGCACCGACACCTACGAGCTCAACCGCAACCTGGTGCTGACCGAGGGTGCGCGGGCCGACTCGGTGCCGAACCTGGAGATCGAGACCGGCGAGATCGAGGGCGCCGGGCACGCCAGCGCCACCGGCCGCTTCGACGACGAGCAGCTGTTCTACCTGCAGGCCCGGGGCATCCCGCAGGGCCAGGCCCGCCGCCTGGTGGTGCGCGGGTTCTTCGGCGAGCTGCTGCAGAAGATCACCGTGCCCGAGGTCCGGGAGCGGCTGGAAGCCGCCATCGAGGCCGAACTCGCCGTCGTCGGCGCCTGACCCGCAAGCCTGAAACAGGAGAACGAAGAAGAAATGGCCACCCTGGAGATCAAGGACCTGCACGGCTCGGTCCTCACCGAGGAAGGCGCGAAGCCGATCCTCAACGGCGTCAACCTGACCGTCCGCTCGGGCGAGATCCACGCGATCATGGGCCCGAACGGCTCCGGCAAGTCGACGCTGGCCTACGCCATCGCCGGCCACCCGAAGTACCAGATCGACTCCGGCACGGTGCTGCTGGACGGCGAGGACGTGCTGGAGATGAGCGTCGACGAGCGGGCCCGCGCCGGTCTGTTCCTCGCCATGCAGTACCCGGTCGAGGTGCCGGGCGTGTCGATGTCGAACTTCCTGCGCACCGCGGCGACCGCGGTCCGCGGCGAGGCGCCGCAGATCCGCAAGTGGGTCAAGGAAGTCAAGCAGGCCATGTCGGACCTGGACATCGACCCGTCGTTCGCCGAGCGCAGCGTCAACGAGGGCTTCTCCGGTGGTGAGAAGAAGCGGCACGAGATCCTGCAGCTGGACCTGCTGGACCCGAAGTTCGCGATCCTGGACGAGACCGACTCCGGTCTGGACGTCGACGCGCTGCGGGTGGTTTCCGAGGGCGTCAACCGCTACCACGGCAAGGGCGGCAAGGGCGTCCTGCTGATCACGCACTACACCCGGATCCTGAAGCACATCACCCCGGACTACGTGCACGTCTTCGCCGACGGCAAGGTCGTGGAGTCCGGTGGCGCCGAGCTGGCCGACGAGCTGGAGGCCAACGGCTACGTGCGCTTCACCGGCAAGAAGGAGGCGGCAGCCCAGTCATGACCGTTCAGCCTCCTCGCACCGAGGGTGCGAGCACGCCGTTGGACGTGGCGGCGATCCGCGCGGACTTCCCGATCCTGGGACGCACCATCCGCGACGGGCGGCGCCTGGTTTACCTCGACTCCGGGGCGACCTCGCAACGGCCGCGCCAGGTGCTCGACGCGGAGCGCTCCTTCCTGGAGCACTCCAATGCGGCGGTGCACCGCGGTGCGCACCAGCTCGCCGAGGAGGCCACGGACGCGTACGAGAGCGCCCGAGAACGGATCGCCCACTTCGTGGGTGTCGACGCCGACGAGGTGGTGTTCGCCAAGAACGCCACCGAGGGCGTCAACCTGGTCGCTTACGCGATGAGCAACGCCGCGACGGCCGGGGCGGAGGCCGAGCGCTTCCGCCTCGGCCCGGGCGACGAGGTCGTGGTGACCGAGATGGAGCACCACGCCAACCTGGTGCCGTGGCAGCAGGTGTGCGAGCGCACCGGTGCCACGCTGCGCTGGTTCGGGGTGACCGACGAGGGGCGCCTCGACCTGTCCGACGTGGACGGCGTGATCACCGAGCGGACCAAGGTGGTGGCCTTCACCCACCAGTCCAACGTGCTGGGCACGGTGAACCCGACGGAGCAGATCGTCGAGCGGGCCCACCAGGTCGGCGCGCTGGTGGTGCTGGACGCCTGCCAGTCGGTGCCGCACAAGCCGGTGGACCTCAAGGCGCTCGGCGTGGACTTCGCGGTGTTTTCCGGGCACAAGATGCTCGGCCCGTCCGGCATCGGGGTGCTCTACGGCCGCCGCGAGCTGCTGGCGGCGATGCCGCCGTTCATCACCGGCGGTTCGATGATCGAGCTGGTGCACATGGAGCGCTCCACGTTCGCGGCCCCGCCGCAGCGGTTCGAGGCCGGTGTGCCGATGACGTCCCAGGCGATCGGCCTGGGCGCGGCGGTGGACTACCTGACCGCGATCGGCATGGACCGCGTCGAGGAGCACGAGCGGCAGCTCACCGAGCTGGCGCTGCGCGAGCTGTCGGCCGTCGACGGCGTGCGGATCATCGGCCCCACCAGCACCGAGAGCCGCGGCGGTACGGTGTCGTTCACGATTGACGGCGTGCACCCGCACGACGCCGGTCAGGTGCTGGACGACCAGGGGGTGGAGGTCCGGGTCGGGCACCACTGCGCCTGGCCGCTGCACCGCAGGATGGGAATTCCGGCGACCGTCCGGGCGTCCTTCTACTTGTACAACGAACTGGACGAGGTCAAGGCGTTGGTGGATGCGGTGCGCGAGGCGCAGCGCTTCTTCGGGGTGGCTTGACCGGACCTGCCGGGGAATTCTTCATGCAGCTGGAGCAGATGTACCAGGAGATCATCCTGGACCACTACCGCAACCCGCACCGCCACGGGCTGCGGGAACCCTTCGACGCCGAGTCGTTCCAGGTGAACCCCACCTGCGGCGACGAGGTCACCCTCCGGGTGCGGTTGACCGGTGCCGGTGAGGACGCGATCGTGGACGACGTGTCCTACGCGGGGCAGGGCTGTTCGATCAGCCAGGCCTCCGTGTCGGTGCTGACCGACCTGGTGGTCGGCAAGCCGCTGAAGGAGGCGATGACCACCGAGGCGGCGTTCAGCGAGCTGATGCACGGCCGCGGCAAGGTGGAACCGGACGAGGACGTGCTGGAGGACGGCATCGCCTTCGCGGGCGTGGCGAAGTACCCGATGCGCGTGAAGTGCGCGCTGCTGGGTTGGATGGCTTTCAAGGACGCGGTGTCCCGCGTAGTTGTCGAGGAGGCTTCATGAGCGAGCAAGCCCCGGTGCAGCAGGAAACCGACGTGGAGCGGACCGCTGAGGCGCTGCCGGAGCAGGCCGCGCCGTCCGCCGAGGTCGCCTCGCTGGAGGACGTCGAGGAGGCGATGCGCGACGTCGTCGACCCCGAGCTGGGCATCAACGTCGTCGACCTCGGCCTGGTCTACGACATCCGGGTCGAGCAGGACAACACCGCCACCGTCGACATGACGTTGACCTCGGCGGCGTGCCCGCTGACCGACGTCATCGAGGACCAGGCGCGGGCTGCGCTGACCGGTGGCCCCGGTGGTGGTCTGGTCAAGGACTTCCGCATCAACTGGGTGTGGATGCCGCCGTGGGGGCCGGAGAAGATCACCGAGGAAGGCCGCGAGCAGCTGCGTGCTCTCGGGTTCACCGTGTGACCTTCTGATCTTTCGGACTAGGGGTGCTGGGCCTTGTTGCCCGGTGCCCCTTTTTCGTTGCCGTCCTGGGTTTCCACGCCGTCCTGGTCTTCCGCTGTGTAGTTGTCAAGGTGCTCTTGGTTCTTCGCTGTGGTCGGGGCTTGTGTCGGTTTGGTCGTTGGTGGGGCCATCCCCGTGGTTCGGGGGATCGTGGGGGCTGCGGTCCGGATGTCAAGCCCGGCCTGGCGGCCGCCCCTTTGGGGTTTCAGGCTTGACATCCGGGCCGCAGCCCCGTTTTGGCTTCATGTCACGGGGATGGCCCGGTGTGGGATCGCCTCCCGTTTTGGCCTTCGGGGTGCTTCTGTGCGTGGTTGGGGCTGATCTCGGGTTGGTTGTGGGTGGTTCCGCGCATCGGTCGTTCCTCGGGTGGGTTGGTGAGGGGATGTGGCTGGTTAGGGCGTGCGGGGTTGCCGCCCGGGCTTTCGCGTGGGCGTCATGGGGTGCCCTCCGGGGTTCGTGGGGTTGGGATGAGTCCCCGGAGGGTGTCCTGGTAGGCGGCGGGTAGTGCTTTGCCGCCGGGCTTCGGTTTTCTCGATGTGTCCACACTGGATGGCGGGGTGAACATCGGGCGGCCTCGTTGCATGGTGATCGACCAGTGCTGGTCGTGGATCCTGCGGTGGTGGTGCGGGCAGAGCATCACCATGTTGTTGATCTCGGTGGGACCACCGTCGATCCAGTGCTTGATGTGGTGCGCTTGCGGGGTTCCCGGCGGGCGGTCGCATCCCGGGAACGCGCAGACACCGTCGCGCTGCAGCAGGGCGGCGCGGATGTGGGTGGGTGCGGTTCGCTGGGTGGTTCCCACGTCGAGGGGGAGGCTGTCGCCGCCGAGGACCATGGGGAGGACCTCGCAGTCGCAGGCGATGCGGCGGACGTTCTCGGCGGTGATGGACTGCTCAGTCGCCGTGAGGGTGCCCGGGGTGTTGGTCAGGCGCTGCTTGAGGTCGTCGAAGTCGATGGTGACGGTCAGGTGGGGGCGCTGGCCGCCGGTGCGCGGCATCTGGTCGGAGTCGAGGACCAGGTCGACCATCGCCGCGAAGCCGTCGGCGTTGCGCTGGCCGACCGTGCGCGAGTCCTTCTCGCCGTCGGTCTCGGGGCGCGGCGCGGCCAGGGGGCGGAGCGCTTCCACGAACTTCGCCCCGGTCTCGCGGTCCAGGCGAGCTTTGATGACCAGCATGCCGTCGCGGGCGGTCGCGTAGTGCAGTTCCCGCGCTTCGTGCTGGGCGTGCTCCTCGCGCAACGCCCCCTCCCGGTCGAGGGCGTACTTGATCCGCTCGGCCAGCTTCGCCAGGTCGCGCGGGCACATTCGACGCGCGTTCTCGGCGAGCAGCGCCTCGACCTCGCTCGCGCGGTGTCGGGCCGACTCGGGCAGATTGCGGATGCATCGCGCGATGATCGTCGCGTGCTCGATCCCCATGGTTCCCTCGGAGAGGGTCTGAGCGGCAGCGGGGAGGGCCGCCGACGGTGACTCGCCCTGCTCTTCCGGAGCGGGAGTCACGTCGGTGGCGACCTGGACGCGAGCCTTGGCCTCGCGGGAGTCGATGCGGAGCAGGCTTTGCAGCCAAGCCTGGGTGGACCGCGCGCTCTGCGCGGCGAACACGCGGCGGCGGTCAGCCTCGGCGATGAGCTTCAGCTGCTCCATCCGCGCCTGCCGGATGGCTCGCTCGATCTCCGCGATGCGAGACGCGAGCTCGGCATCGGTGTACGACGCCGGAGACGATTCTGCCCACGACGAGACGACCGCAGCACCAGGCACGGGCACATCCGTGGGCGCGGTCGTGGTCGCGACTGCACCGGCACTCGGGCCGGGAGTCGCAACGCGGTTCGTCATCAGCGGGCTCATGACTCAAGTATCTCAAGCATCGAACAGGATTTCGATCAGATTACCGTCGCTCAATCCGGTGATCATCGAGCCATGAGCAGCTGTGGGCGGCGCCGGACTCGGACTTCAGGAACCTCAAACCGACTGCGGCGCAAGGAAACACGAGAGGCATACGCAAGGAAAGCGCCTACCCCAGACAAAACAGCCGACAACACAACCAAAACAAGTCCCAGTCGCCCCGAAAAATGCACGCCACGTCCGAACGGAAAGCGATCCCACGCCGGGCCATCCCCGTGACACGAAGCCAAAACGGGGCTGCGGCCCGGATGTCAAGCCTGAAACCCCGAAGGGGCGGCCGCCAGGCCGGGCTTGACATCCGGACCGCAGCCCCCACAATCCCCCGAACCACGGGGATGGCCCCACCAACGACCAAACCGACACAAGTCCCAGCCACAGCGAAGACCCCAACCGCCTTGCCGCCCAAACCAACCCCCTGCTAACCTCCGAACCGAGCCCCGGATGGGCCTACCGCATGGAGGTATCGGCTTCTAAAGCCACCATCGAGTTGCGACACGATCCAACGTGTCTCGCACCTGGTGCCGTCTGACTGCATCTGCGATCAAACGTGCCTACCTCTGCGTACCCGGCCTGCGGGGCCCGTCCGCGTGTCTGCATCTCGGTGCCGAACCCTCCGATCAACACAGATCTGGAAGGACTGCATGACCGAGCAGAAGACCGAGGAACATGAGAACTTCGACGTCCAAGCATTCAACAACCAGGTGATAGCGGAGTTCCGCGAGAACGGAGGAAAGCTCACCGGCTGGATGGAGGGCTGGTCGGTGTGCGTGCTGACGACAACGGGAGCCCGCACCGGCGAACCTCGGCAAACCCCGCTGGGCTACTTCGAGATCAACGGCCAACCGCTGGTGGTGGCCTCGGCGATGGGCGGCCCGAAGAACCCGTCCTGGTACCACAACATCCGAAAGAACCCCCGGGTCACGGTGGAGACCGGCGCGGAAACGTACGAAGCCACGGCAACCATCGAAACCGGCGAGCGGCGAGACGAGCTGTTCGCCGCGGTAGCGGCGCAGAACGAGGGAATGCGCGACTACCAGCGGAGAACGACGAGGGTACTCCCCGTGGTGACCCTCCACCGCACGACCCGTGCGTCCACTCAGGACAAGGAAACCGAGGAGAGGGCCCGAGGCCTGGGCGACTTTCTCGTGGAAGTCCACGCCTGGCTGCGCAAGGAACTAGCCGACCTCCTCCGCCAAGTCGACGAGATCATCGCGGGCAACCTGAGCTCCACCGAACTCGAACGCGCAAAGCCGGACCTGGCCCACCAGCTGCGCACGCACTGCGCGGAGTTCTGCGCGGCGCTCAAGCAGCACCACACCGGCGAGGACCGAGGTGCTTTCCCGATGCTCGCCCAGCAGTACCCGGAACTGGCCCCGACGCTGGAGAAGCTCGGCCGAGAGCACGAGGTCGTAGCGCGCCTGCAGGAGGAGATCCGCCACCTCGTGGACGAGTACGAGCCGGGAAAGAGCGACCCGAAGACCCTCAAGAACCGCCTCGAAACCCTGACCCAACACCTCGAAGCCCACTTCACCCACGAAGAAACAACGATCGTCACAGCCCTCAACACCCTGGGCCCAGCCCCGAACATCCCGTGATCCTGTTCCGCCGCAGGGGATGGCGGAGTCGAGCCGGACTCCGCCATCCACGCGGTGCTGAATCGAGCGAATTCGCCTCAAGCTCTCCTGCGCTGCGCTACGTTCGCCGAGCAAGCTGATCCTGGGGTGGGTGATCATGGGGGCAGGAGGCCTCTCGGGAGCGGAAGTCTCGTCCGCCGAGGTGTCGCTCCGCCGATCATTCGAGCAGCGCCAGGCCGTTTCGCTGGGCGATGACCAGGTCGTACGGGCATCGTTCATCGCTCAGCTCGTGGTCATGCCTCGCGAGGACGGGCGGGGGCAGGCTCTGGAGCTGATCGGTGCTCGAATCGTCGGTGACCTGGACTTGTCGGACTGCTCGGTGTCCGTGCCGATGGTCTTCCGAGGTTGTCGCTTCGAAGGAGATGTGCTGCTCGACGACGCCCGCACGTCGCGCATCCACATGGAGGACTGCGAGATCGGTTCCGTTCGGGCCGCTCGGCTCCGGTGCGAAGGACCGCTGTGGCTTCGCGGGCTCCAGAAGACCGGTCGCATCGATCTCGAAGACGCGCACATCGGGGGAGATCTGGACCTGGCGGGGAGCAGGGTCGGCAACGACGGAGTTGCCGTGAACCTGATGGCCGCGCAGGTCGATGGCGACCTGGTTGCGAAGAACGTCGATCTGCGCGGCACGTTCCACCTTCCCGGTGCGGTGGTGAGCGGACGCCTGCTGCTGGAACAGGCGAAGATCGCCAACGAGAGCGGTATCGCGGTCGACGGCAAGTCGGCCGACGTGTCGTTGGGGATCGATGCCAGGTTGGCCAGGTTCACCGGGAAGCTCCAGTTCGCCGGCGCCCGTTTGGGCGGTGATCTGAACCTGCAGGGAGCGCAGCACGACCGCCCCGGCGCCTGCGCGATCGACTTCAGCGGTGCCGAGGTCCGCGGCTCTGCTTTCCTGCGCGGGGGATTCTCCTGCCGAGGCGTTCTGGACTGCAGGCACGCCACGATCAGCGGTCAGCTTCGGCTGGACCGGTCGGCGGTCACCGATCCGCATCCTGGTTCGGGCGTCGCGATCGCCCTGGACTGGGCGGACATCGCTGGTGGGGTCGAGGCGACCGAACCCGTTGCGCTCGACGGTGCGATCAACCTGGTCGGCACGCGCGTGGGTGGTGTTTTCAGGATCCGCGGCGGGCAGTTGAACGGACGGGACGGGCGTGCGATCAACGCCGTCGCAGCTGCGTTCGGTGCCGGTTTCCGCTTGGAAGGCGCTTCCAGGCTCTCGAGCGAGATTCGCATGACGGCATGCACGATCAGCGGCGATGTGATGCTTGACGGGCTCGAAGGGACGTCCTTCCACCTCGCGAGCAGCACTGTCAGCGGCGTCGTGTCCATCTGCAGCGGAAAGCTGGTGGCCCCGGGCGGCACCGCATTGCACATCGCGACCAGTGAAATCTCCGGCGATCTGATGCTCACCGACCTGGAGCTCCTGGGGGATGCCTGCCAGCCTGCCGAGGGCGCTGAAGCGCCGAGCTCCTCGGCGGATCTGCTCGTGTCGACCGCGCAACTCTCCGACACGACTGTCCGCGGACGCCTCCACGCGGGATCGCTCCGCTGTTCGGGCGAGGTCCGGCTGGTCAACTTGGTGGTACCGCACGTCACGTTCCACGGCGCGGCGCTGAGGGCGCCGGGCGCGCTGGTGATCAGCGGTTCGAATCTGACGGTCGACACCCTGGTTCTCGCGGAGCTGTCGGCGGTCGGTGGCGTCGTGTTGTCGTCGTGCGAGATAGGGCACGTCCTGCGGGTCACGTCGGCCGTGATCACCGGTGGTTCGCGGAGGCTGGACCTGGAGGAAGTCGGTTCGTTCTCGCTCGACCTGACCGGGACGAAGATCGGTCGGCAGCTGAACATGGCCGGGAGCTTCTTCGAGGACAAGGTCATCTTGGCGGATGCCGCGGTGGGCCAGGACGTGCGGCTCGACGACGCACGGCTCGGTGGCCGGAACGGATGTGCGCTCGACGCCACTCGACTCGAGGCCAGCGTCCTCCGGTTGCTACCGGCAACGGCTCCGGGCGGGGCAGTGCGCTTGGCCAATGCGAACGTCGGCTTGTTGATCGATCGAGCGACCTCGTGGCCGCGGGAGCACGAGGTAGATCTGTCCGGATTCACGTACGGGCGCCTGTCCGCCGAGGTGACGTTGGCGGATCGCCTTTCGTGGTTGAAGCTCGCTACCCCACAGTTCGTACCAGGGCCTTACGAGCAGCTCGCGAACTGCCTGACTGCGGCAGGGGACAAGGACGGGGCTCGGACGGTCCGCTTGGCCGCGGTCAGGCGCTCTTACCGAGATGTACCCCCAGGGTTGCGCGACACCCGATCGGTCCGCCGTCGGATCAGGTACGTGTTTCGGCGGGCTTGGGGGTGTCTGCAGGATTCAGTGCTCGGCTACGGCTACCGATCTGCGCGAGCTCTGGTGTTGTTCGTGGTCCTCTGGGTTGTCGGCGGCGCCGCCTTCGCCCTGGGCAGCGGACCTTGCCTTCGCGCGGGTGCACCTCAAGCGGGGCCGTGCCCCGTCAAGGCGGACGAGCACCCGTCGTGGGACCCGTTCCTGTACGCCTTGGACCTGCTCATCCCACTTCTCGATCTCGGGCACGAGAAGGCGTGGGACGTTATCGGTCCGTCCAAGGCCGTCATGTGGGTGTTGATGGTTTCCGGGTGGGTGCTGGCCACCGCGATCATCGCGGCGGCCAGCAGGACCCTGCGCCGGAGTTGAGCGGTCACCCCGCTGCGCAGGGGGATGGCGGGGTTGCGTCCGGGGTTGTTGCCCAGTCGGTGGGGGTGTTGGAGAGGGTGTGGTGGATCGTGCCGCTCGTGCGGATGCTTTCCAGGTCGATCCACACCTGGTTCTTCGGGGTGTTGGCGACTCGGGCTTCGTCCACGTACTGGAGCTTCGCGCCGTCGGCTCCCGGGGCCGTGATGGTCAGCGGGGTTCCGCCGGGGAGCTGGACCACTGCTTCGGGGAATCTCGGGGCGTTCAGGATGAACTGGCCGGTTCCCGGTGTTGCGGGGTACAGGCCGAGGGCGCTGAAGACGTACCAGGCCGACATCGTGCCCAGGTCGTCGTTGCCGGTCACGCCGTCGGGGGCGTTGGTGAACAGGGTTTGCTGGGCGCGGACCACCGCTGAGGTCTTCGCCGGTCGGCCGATCAGCGAGTACATCCACGGGGCGTGCAGGTCCGGTTCGTTGTTCGGGTTGTAGCGGAACTGGCCGTAGTAGTCGTACGGGTCGATCACCCACTCCTCGCGGGCCGTGCGGGCCGGGTCCTGGAGGAGCTTGTCGTGGGCGAAGAACGTGTCCAGGCGCTTCTCCGCCTGCTCCGCACCTCCGACCGCGTCCAGCAGGCCGGGGACGTCCTGCTGGGTCAGCCACTGGTACTGCCAGGCCGTTCCCTCGTGGAAGCCCTTGTCGGAGATCGGTTCGTAGGGGTCGAACCAGGTTCCGTCGGCGTTCTTCGGGCGGGGGAACCCGGTGAAGCCGCGCTCCGGGTCGTGCACCGCCGGGTCCCAGACGTTGCGCCAGTTCCGGCCGCGTTCGGCCAGCTGCGCCGCGTCCTCGGTGCGTCCCAAGATCCGGGCCAGCAGGGACAGCGAGCAGTCGGCCAGCGCGTACTCCATGGTGGCCGAGCCGCCGTGCGCCGGGTCGACGTCCTGGCCCTTCTTCGGGAAGTCCGGGTCGTACTGCACGAAGCCCTGCGAGAGGTAGGAGTGGTTGCCCGCGCGGCCCTCGAACTGCGAGTCCGGTGGCGGGACCTCGTTGGCGTTGCGGCGCAACGCTTCGTAGGCCTGCTGCTCGCGGCCGTCCAGCGCGCCGAAGCGCCACAGGTCCACCAGGAACGGAGTCACCGGGTCGCCGGTCATGGTGTTCGTCTCGAAGTTCGCGTACGCCCAGCGCGGCAGCCAGCCGCCCTGCTCGTCGATCGCCAGCACGCTGCGCGCGATGTCCCGGGCGCGGTCCGGGGCCAGCAGCGCGAGGAGCTGGTTCTGCGTCCGGTAGGTGTCCCACAGCGAGAAGAACTGGTAGTACGTCCAGTCGTCGGCGCGGTGGATCGCGTCGTCGAAGCCGCGGTAGCGGCCGTCGGCGTCGGTGGCGGTCGACGGTTGCAGCAGGACGTGGTACAGCGAGGTGTAGAAGACCGCTGTGTCGTCGGGGGTTCCGCCCCGCACCCGGATCCGGTCGAGCTCGCGGCGCCAGCGGTCCTGGGTCTGCCCGCGGATCTGCTCGAAGTCCCGGGAACCTTCGGCCGCCAGGTTCGCGTCCGCGCCCGCGGCGTCCACATAGGATATCGAGGTGGTCGCGGTGACCTGGTCGTCGGCGAAGGTCAGCCACGCGCCGCGCAGGCCTTCGCCGCCGGAGACCGAGCGGCGGTCGAAGCGACCTCCGTCGGGCTGCCAGGTGCCGAAGGACTCGACGGGCTTGTCGAAGCGGGTGGTGAACCAGAGCGTGTAGTCCCGGCCGCCGCAGAAGCCCTTGCTGCGCACCCAACCCCGGACCGTCCGCTCGTCCACCACGTCCAGCCCGCTGGCCTTGACCGGGTTGCGCTCGTTGGCCTGCCCGACGTTGAGGAAGACGTGCGCCGGGCCGTTCTCGAAGGTGTATCGCTCGACGCCGACGCGCGTGTCGGCCGTCGCCTCCACGTCGATGCCGCCGTAGTCGGTCAGGCGGGTCCGGTAGTAGCCCGCTTCGCCGACCTCGCCGTCGTGGGTGTACGCGGCCGCGTACTGGTCCTGGTCGAAGGTGGACGGCGCGTTGATGTCGAAGTCGTGGCCCGGCCCGGCGCCGATGCTGCCGGTGGTGGGCAGGGTCGAGACCAGCCCGCCCTGCTCCCAGCAGCCCGCGCCGGAGAGGAAGAAGTGCCCGAAGCCCTTGATCCGGGTGTCGTCGTAGCGCCATCCCGCGTAGTGCGTGCCGATCGGGCTGACCTGGGTCATGCCGAACGGTGCGGAGGCGCCGGGGAACGTGTTGCCCTCGTCCTTGGTGCCGATGAAGGTGTTCACCGCCCGGACCGGGTCGGCGGGGTGCGCGGTGGCGGGTAGTTGGGTGGCGGTCAGCGCGGTCAACAGCAGCGCTGCGGTGGTCGCGAGCCGACGGCGGTGTCCTGGCACGTGCCCTCCCACGGCTTTGACAACGTTGTCAAAACTGGTTCGACCACCAGCCTAGGGCGAGCGCGGTGGGCCGCGGCAATCGTCCGCGTGAGTGATCCTCCCGGCGGGAGGCTCATGACCTGGGCGGATGCTCCTGGGGCGGGGAGGCCTGCTTGCCGCGCAGCACCTCGATGCGGTCCGAACCGGGGCGCGACATCACCCAGCTCGACCCGGTCAGCGATTTGGCGTGCTTCTTCAGCGGAGCCAGCCTGCTGGAGACCTCGTCGTAGCCCTCGACCGTGCTCGGGGTGCACACCAGGGTCGCCAGCGACAGGCTCACCGCCACCCCGCCCGCCGAGCGCTCCGGGCCGAGCACCAGCTCGGCCAGCGCCACCAGGTCGTCGAGGTCGGCCACCAGCAGGAAGTCGTCCCCGCCGACGTGCCCGACCTGCACCGAGCTCAGCGAGGTGGCCGCATCGGTCAGGCTGCGGCCGATGGCGCGGATCAGGTCGTCGCCCGCGGAGAAACCGGCCGTGTCGTTGACCGTCTTGAAGCCGTCGATGTCCAGCCAGCTCACCGCGAAGACCTCGTCGGCGGCGATGCGGCGGGTGACGTCGCGGGCGATCGCGTCGCTGCCCGGCAGCCGGGTCAGCGGGTTCAGCGCCGCGGCCTCCTCCACCTTCAGCTCCGCCATGCCGCGGATCAGGTCCCCGGCGCGCACCGCGCCCAGGCACCGGCCCGACTCGTCGACCACGATCGCGTCGTCGTACATCCGGTACTGGTCGGAGCGGGTCACCAGGCTCAGCGCTTCCATCGCGGTGGTCGCGGTGGTCACCACCCGCGGTTCGTCGGCCAGCCGCGACGCGGGCCGCTTGGCGTGCAGGGCGTGCCCGTACGGGCCGGTCACCGCGAGCAGGAACCGGTTGCGGTCGATGGTCCACTGCGGCCGGTTCTCCTCGTCGACCAGCACCACGCCGCTGATCTCCGGGTGGTCGGCCAGCACCCCGCGCACCTTGTCCGCGGTGACGTCGGTGGGCAGGATCGTCGCCGGGGACAGGAACTCGGTCACCCGCGGACCGCTGGCCAGCGAGCTGATCGGCGGACCGTGCGGGTCGGTCACCTCCGCCGCCACGCCGGGCACGCTGCTGGCCGTCGGGGGCCGCCGCGCCGCGGGGGCCAGCAGGTTGCCCTGCACCAGGCGGACCCCGTTGCGGCGCAGCGTGGTCAGCTGGCGCTCGTTCTCCACGCCCTCGGCGACCAGCTGGCTGTCGGTGGCCTCGCACAGGTGCCGCACCGACTCGACCACCGCCACCCGCGCCGGGCTCTCCGGCAGCTGCTGTACGACCGCGCGGTCCAGCTTGACCACGGCCGGGCCGATGTCGGCGATCAGCGCCAGCGGCACGTCGCCCTCGCCGACGCCGTCCAGCGCGATCTGGAACCCGTCGGCGCGCAGCTTGTCCACCCCGACCAGCAGGTCGTCGGTGTTCAGCCGGGCGAACGGCGGCCCGATCTCCAGCGTCACCTCCTGCTCGCGGCGGCCGATCTCGCGCAGCCGCTCGCGCACCAGGTCCAGCCGCTGCAGGTCGTGGGTGACGGTGCCGCCGAAGATGTTGATGTGCAGGGGCAGCAGGGATTCGTGCTCGGCGGCAGCGCTCAGCGCCGCGGTGGCCAGCTCGACGTCCAGCTCGGTGAGCCGCCGCTGCCGAGCGGCCTCGCGGAACAGTTCCTGGACGTGCGTCCCAACCGGTCGGGCCAGCGCCTCGATGGCGACGATGGCCCCGGTCTTGATGTTGATCAACGGCTGGAACGCGAAGCGCACCTCGTCAACCAGCGCTAGCACGGAGTCGATGTTGCCCGCACTCATGCTGCTCCATCGACGGTGTTCACGACCTGTTCACCGACATCTCAGTTCCTCCTCCTCGATGGAGGACCGCCTCTCCCCGCCGACCAACTTAGCGTGCTTGACCAGCACCTAACACGGGTTCGCCGCGGTGGGTGGCGGTTGACACAACGATTCGCAGCGCGTCAGCCACGTTACGTGTCCGGTCGGCTGGGTATGCCCGGTTTCAGCTGCCGCCGAGCCCGTGCCGGGCCAGCGGGTGGCCGACGGACAAACCGCCCAGCACCAGCCGTCGGCGGATGCGCCACGGCGCGATCGCGAACAGGGCGGACATCGCCGCCGCGGTGCCGGCCGGATCGCTCTCGGGGGACAGGAACGCCGCGCGGTGATCGGCGTCGAGCTGGAAGAACAGCTCGAAGAACTCCGGCACGTGCTCGGGTGGCAGCGACAGCAGCGCTCGCAGCGCCCGGTGCCGCAGCACGTGCCCGGACACCGCGCGCGGCGGCCACAGGATCGACCACCCGGCGCGGGCCGCGACCGCCGGTCCGGACGGCAGCGCCGCGCTGATCGCCGCCGCCAGCCACGGCGCGCGCTGCAGGGACGCGGCGACGCTGAACCCGCTCGCCGGGTGCACGAAACCGGCGGCCGCGCCGAACGGGATCACCCGTCCCGGCCGGGGGAGCGGGTCGTCCACCGGGAACCGCACCCGCTCCTCGGCGAGCCGCTCGGACTCGGTCACCCCGGCCGCGGTGAGCCGCCCCGCGAGCCGCCTGCGCAGCAGGGCCAGCGGGAGCGCGGGGCGCCGCGCCAGCGAGGTCTCCTCCAGCAGCACCCGGTCGTGGCCGACGTGCACCGCGTAGAGGAAGGTCGGCCAGCCGCCGCGCGTCTGCGGAGCCGGTCGCCAGTCCATGAACACCCCCGAGCCCGGGCCGCAGAACGGCTCGGCCGCGGCGGCGCTGACCACCCAGCCGACCGCGCTCTGCTGTGCGGAGGTGTGCGCCGGGCGGCCGCCGGAGAGCGCCCGCGCCGCGCCGGTCGCGTCGACCACGACCGCCGCGGCGATCCGCCTGCCGTCCTTGAGCAGCACGGTCGACCCGGTGGGTCCGTGCTCGGCGGCCTGCGCGCGCCCGGTGATCTCCACGACGTCGTGCCGCCAGAGGTGCTTCCACAGCGCGGTGTTGTCCAGGACCGCGTACGGCCGGGCCCACTCGCGCGGGTGCGTGCCGTGCAGGGCCATCCGGTCCACGACCGAGGTCAGCGCTGTGTCGGGGACGGCCGCTGGCAGCTCGTCGCGCCAGGTCCCGTAGGTGTGCGGCCAGACGCGGCGCGGTGCCGGGTCGACCAGCACCACCTCCAGCCCGGTGTCGCTGCAGGCCGCCGCCGCGGCCCGTCCCGCCGGGCCGCCGCCGACCACCACGACATCTGCCACGTACGAATCAGATCACGTCCCGCGGTGGCCCCGCCGCCAGGGCCGCCGGTCGGAATCAATCGACTAACGTGTGGCCATGCAGGACGCGCAGCTTCGGACCGATCGGCGGAGTGGTCGTTCCGGCCCCCGCCGAGCCCCCGGTGATCTCGCCGCCAGCCCGTTCCGGGCGGATCGGGACCGGGTGTCCAGCTCGGCGTTCTTCGCCCGGCTGGGCGGGGTCACCCAGGTCGTCAGCCCCAGCGGCTCCGGGCTGCTGCTGCACAACCGGCTGACGCACAGCCTGAAGGTCGCCCAGGTCGCGCGGGCCATCGCCGAGCGGCTGGTGGCCGATCCCGCGGACCTGACCAAGCTGGACCGGCTGGGCGGCTGCGACCTGGACGTGGTGGAGGCCGCCGGGCTCGGGCACGACCTCGGCCACCCGCCGTTCGGGCACCTCGGCGAGAGCGTGCTGGACCGGCTCGCCCGGCAGCGGTTCGCGCTGCCCGACGGCTTCGAGGGCAACGCCCAGAGCTACCGTGTGGTGACCCGCATCGACGTGCGCGGCATCGGTTGCGACGGCCTGGACCTGACCGCGGCCGTGCGCGCCGCGCTGCTGAAGTACCCGTGGACGCGCCTGGCCGAGCCGCAGCCGCACCCGCGCCACCTGCCGGTGCCGCCGCGGGGTGCTTCCGAACCGGAGGAGGCGCCGGGCACGGGGTCGGCCAAGTTCTCCTGCTACAGCACCGAGCTGGACGACATGGTCGACGCGCGCACCCCGTTCCGCGGGCGGCTGGCGGACTGGCAGCAGACCGTCGAGGCGTCGATCATGGACACCGCCGACGACATCGCCTACGCGATCCACGACCTGGAGGACTTCCACCGCGTCGGGATCCTGCAGCACACCAGCGTCTCGCACGAGCTGACCGAGTGGCTGGGGCACGCGGTGGAGTTCGCCGGGCGCTCCGACGCCGACCTGGCCGGGGACGGGATGCGGCCCGGCTGCTCGCTGGAGCGGCTGCGCCGCCGCCTGCACGCCAAGGACGCCTGGATCGCCGACGACGAGGCGTTCGTCAGCGCGGTCAAGAAGGTGGTCGCGAACCTGGTCACCAAGCTGCTGGAGGTGCCGTTCGACCGCTCGCAGCAGGCCGAGCAGGCGGTCGCGGCGTTCTCCGGGGAGTGGACCCAGCGGTTGGTGGAGGGCATCCAGGTCGTCGAGGAGCCCCCGACGCGCTCCGGGCACGTCGCGCTGGCGGTGGAGCAGTGGCACGAGGTGCAGGTGCTGAAGTTCGTGCACCGCCGGTTCGTGCTGCAGCGCCCGGACCTCGCGCTGCACCAGCGCGGCCAGGACCGGCTGCTGAGCAAGCTGGTCGAAGCGCTGGACAACTGGCTGATCGACCGCAGCGAGGCGGCCCGCCTGCCGCACCGGCTGCGCGACCTGTTCGACCGGGCCCGCGCCGAGTTCGCGCTGCTGCACCGCGACGCCCCGGAACTGCTGGTGCAGCCGGGGGAGCCGGTCGCGATCGACGCCGCGCACCTGGAGCGGATGGCGCGCGGCCGGGCTGTGATCGACTTCGTCGCCTCGCTCACCGACGACCAGGCCGCCGCCCTGCTGGAGGCCTTGTCCGGTCGCACGACGCAGCTCTGGAACGACACGTTCGTGCTGTGAGCCGGGTGCGCGAGCTCGCCGGTGGCGGGCGTGCCGTCGAGGTGGCCCGGGAGCGCGTGCCGGGCTGGTTCGAGCGGTTCGCGACGACCCACGGCGGTGTCGAGCGGACCGTCCTGGCTCCCCGGCGGATCGAGGTCGGCGCCGCCGACGGTGCGCGCGCGATCGTCGACGTGCCGTTCGGTCCGCTGCCCCCGCCGCACGGCGAGCAGCCGGGGCTGGTGGTGCGACCGCTGGTCGAGCACCTGGCGCAGCCGCGCCGGATCGGCCTGGTGCTGGTCCGGCTCGGTGCGCACAGCGTCGGCATCGCCCGCGGTGGCCGGGTCGAGCGGTCGACCACCGGCCAGCACCTGGTGCACGGCAGGCACAAGGCGGGCGGCTGGTCGCAGCAGCGCTTCGCCCGCCGTCGCGAGGGCCAGTCGCGGCGGTCGTTGGAGGCGGCGGCCGATGCGGTGGCCCGGGTCCTGCTGCCGGTGCGCGACGAGCTCGACGCCGTGGTGCTGGGCGGGGACCGGCAGGCGCTCGCGGCGCTGGGGGAGGACCGGCGGTTGACCGGGCTGCTGGCCGCGGCCGAGCCCCGGGTGCTGGACGTGCCGGAACCGCGCCGCGCGGTGCTCGACGAGGCCGCCGAGCGGGCCACCGGGGTGGAGATCCAGGTCCACGACGCGGTGTGACCGACGGAATGTGATCCGCGATCAATTCGGTGGACATCGCCCGTTACACTGGTTCCGTGGTCACCAAGCGTTTCGTGGTCCGCGTTCCCCGCGCCACTCCGTCGCTGATCCGCCCGGTCGTCGCTTAGCCGCCGGGCCGCCCAGCCCCCGCGCCCACCCCTCGGTCGGTGGGCGTGTTCGTGGAATCGCTCGACCACTACTTCCCGGAGTTCCCCTTGATTTCTGCCACCGGCCTGGAGCTGCGCGCCGGTTCCCGCATCCTGCTCTCCGAAGCCACGCTGCGCGTCCAGCCCGGCGACCGGATCGGCCTGGTCGGCCGCAACGGCGCGGGCAAGACGACCACGCTGCGGGTGCTGGCCGGGGAGGGCCAGCCCTACGCCGGTGACGTGGTCCGCCGCGGCGAGCTCGGCTACCTGCCGCAGGACCCGCGCGAGGGCGACCTCACCGTGTCGGCCAAGGACCGGGTGCTGTCCGCGCGCGGCCTCGACCAGCTGGTCCACGACATGGAGAAGACCCAGACGGCGATGGCCGAGCTGGCCGACGAGCGCGAGCGGGACAAGGCGATCGCCCGCTACGGCCGGTTGGAGGAGCGCTTCGCCGCGCGCGGCGGGTACGCGGCCGAGAGCGAGGCCGGGCGGATCTGCAGCAACCTCGGCCTGCCCGACCGGGTGCTCGAACAGCCGCTGAGCACCCTCTCCGGCGGTCAGCGCCGCCGCGTCGAGCTGGCGCGGATCCTGTTCGCCGCCTCCGAGGCCGGTCCGGGCGGTCGTTCCGCCAGCACGCTGCTGCTCGACGAGCCGACCAACCACCTCGACGCCGACTCGATCAACTGGCTGCGCGACTTCCTCAAGAACCACGACGGCGGGCTGGTGGTGATCAGCCACGACGTCGACCTGCTGGCCGCGGTGGTCAACAAGGTGTGGTTCCTGGACGCGATCCGCGGCGAGGCCGACGTCTACAACATGGACTGGGCCCGCTACCAGGACGCCCGCGCGGCCGACGAGAAGCGCCGCCGCCGCGAGCGCGCCAACGCGGAGAAGAAGGCCTCCGCGCTGATGGCGCAGGCGGACAAGATGCGGGCCAAGGCCACCAAGGCGGTCGCCGCGCAGAACATGGCCCGCCGCGCGGAGAAGCTGCTGGCCGAAGCCGAGACCGAGCAGGCCCAGGAGAAGGTCGCCAAGATCCGCTTCCCGGAACCGGCCGCGTGCGGGCGGACCCCGCTGACCGCCGACGGGCTGTCCAAGTCCTACGGTTCGCTGGAGATCTTCAGCGGTGTCGACCTCGCCGTGGACCGCGGTTCGCGGGTCGTCGTGCTCGGCCTCAACGGCGCTGGCAAGACGACTCTGCTGCGCCTGCTGGGCGGTATCGAGAAGGCCGACTCGGGCAAGATCGTCCCAGGTCACGGGCTGCGGATCGGCTACTTCGCGCAGGAGCACGAGACGCTGGACCACGACGCCTCGGTCTGGGAGAACATCCGCAGCGCCGCCCCGGACGCCCCGGAGCAGCAGCTGCGCACCCTGCTGGGCGCGTTCCTGTTCCAGGGCGAGCAGCTGCAGCAGCCCGCCGGAACTCTCTCCGGCGGTGAGAAGACGCGGTTGGCGCTTGCCGGGCTGGTCTCCAGCGCGGCCAACGTGCTGCTGCTGGACGAGCCGACCAACAACCTGGACCCGGCCAGCCGCGAGCAGGTGCTCGACGCGCTGCGCAGCTTCACCGGCGCGGTCGTGCTGGTCACGCACGACCCGGGCGCGGTGCAGGCGCTGGAACCGGAACGGGTCATCCTGCTGCCCGACGGCACCGAGGACCACTGGTCGGAGGACTACCTGGATCTCGTCCAGCTGGCTTAGCAACCGCCGTACGGCCAGCCTGCGCTACTACAGATGGATTAGTGCATTCCGGTGATCGCCGGGCGGTCATCTCGGCCGTTGGCCGATCTTTTTTCCATGATCGCCTGGCGTTCCCGCCTTTCCTGTTCGATCATTGCGCTGACAGGGGTCGCGAGGCCCGACCTGCTCAGAGGGAAGGCGGGGACACCGTGGCTGAGCTGAAGAAAGGTGCGCGCATCACAGGGAGTGCGCGGGACAAGCTTGCCAGTGACCTACGGAAGAAGTACGAGAAGGGGGCTAGCATCCGCGCTCTCGCGGAGGCGACCGGCCGGTCGTACGGCTTCGTGCACCGGGTGCTGAGCGAATCAGGTGTGCAGCTGCGCGGTCGTGGGGGCGCGACGCGTTCCAAGAAGAAGTGAGCTCGGCGGCCACCGGCCGCAGAGCCTGTTGGAGGGTGCCGCTGACGCCGCTTGCGGCCGTGCGGACGGCAGTCGCCGACGGGCTCTCAGCGAGGAGGTCCGCTTGGCGGAGTCGATGGTGGACGCCGACCTGCTGGATCGTGGCGGTGTGGGGCTCACGATCCGGGGTCGGCGGGCCACGATCACGTTGAACCGCCCGGACAAGCTCAACGCGCAGACGCCGCACACCTGGCAGGCGCTCCGGGAGATCGGTCGATGCCTGGGCGCGGAGGTCCGGGTCGTGGTGCTGCGCGGCGCCGGTCGGGCGTTCTCGGCCGGGCTGGACCGGCGGCTGTTCACCGCCGCCGAGGTGGACGGGGCACCGGGCCTGGTGTCGCTGGCCCAGCGTCCCACCGAACAGGCCGACGCCGAGATCGCCGGCTTTCAACAGGGGTTCAGCTGGTTGCGCGAACCCGACAGGGTGACCATCGCGTCAGTGCGGGGGCATGCGATAGGCGCCGGATTCCAGCTGGCGTTGGCGTGCGACCTCAGAGTGGTCGCCGCCGGCGCCAGCTTCCGCATGGCCGAGACCGGGCTGGGTCTGGTGCCCGACCTCGGTGGCACGTTGCCGCTGGTCAGAACCGTCGGATACGCCCGGGCGGTGGAGATCTGCCTGACCGGGCGCGAGATCCTCGCGGACGAGGCGCTGCGGCTCGGGCTGGTCAACGCGGTCGTCGAACCGGACCGGCTGGACGCGGCCACCGATGAGCTGGCCGAAGTCGTCGCGCGACCGCCGCTCGGTGCGGTCCGCGAAACGCTGGCCCTGCTGGTGCAGGCCGACGAGGCCGTCGACCCGGAGCAGCAGCTGGCCGCCGAACGAGCCGCGCAGTTGCGCCGCATCGCCGAGATGGCCGCGCGGCCCGGCACCGAGTGACGGCGATTTCGCGCGAGATCGCCGGTCTTGAGGCGCGCGATGCGCCGCTTTCACGCGAAATCGCCGCGGCACCCGCGCTTGGCTGGCGGTTCAGAGCAGGCCCGGGACCCGTTCGCCGTAGTGGGCGAGGTTCGCCGCGTTGGCCTCGTCGCCGCCGATGGTGTTGGAGCTGCGCCAGACCGGGAGGTCGATTCCCCCGGCTGCGGCCAGGTCGAACAGCTCGACCAGCAGCATGTTCCACAGGAACGCGTTGGCCAGGGAGGACAGCGGGGCGGTCACCGGCGCGGCGGTCGGGTAGCTGGCGTCGCCGCCGGGCACCAGGGTGTCCAGCACGATCTCGGCCTCCTCGGCCAAGGTGGTCCCGGCGCGCTTGGGGGCTTCGGCGCTGGCCGTCGGCGAGGTGATCGCGATGACCGACGAGCCCGCCGCGCGGGCGGTGCGGGCCAGTTCCACCGGGTAGGGGTTCACCCCGGAGTTGGAGAACACCACCAGCGCGTCCACCCCGCCGCGGAAGCCCGCCCCGGTAAGGATCTCCTCGGCCAGACCGGTGCGCCGCTCGGTCCGGGTGCTGGGCACCGCGCCGTGCAGCGGCAGCAGGTCGTGGTGGTAGAGCGGCCGGACCGCGGCCAGCCCGCCCGCCCGGTAGAAGGACTCCATCACCCCGGCCAGCGAGTGCCCCGCGCCCGCGGTGCACACCAGGCCGTCCGCGCGGATCGCGGCGAGCAGCCGCTCGGCGGCGGTGCGCAGGTTCGCGGCGTTGTGCGCGCCGATCTTCCGCAGGTGTTCCAGCGTGTGCTCGGCGTGGCCGGGCGCGGTCTCCGACATTCGACGGCTCCTGTGGGCGAGCGGAAGGGACGTAAGGTCTATACCAATTTGGTGACGCGCCGGTCAAGGACCGCTTCCACCACTGGTGTGGTGGACGGGTACGCTGTTGATCAGCGACCAAGATCGAGGGGATGCATGCCGCAGCGAGGCAACCGCAGAGAACTGCTCGCCGATGCCGCCATCGAGGTGTTGGCGCGCGAGGGAGGTCGTGGGCTCACCCACCGCGCGATCGATCGCGAGGCCGAGGTTCCCGAGGGCACCACGAAGAACTACTTCCCGACGCGAAGCGCGTTGTTCCTGGCCGTCGCGCGCTACCTGGCCGCCCGGCACACCGAGGCGCTGGACGCGCTGTGCGCCGAGATCCCCGCCGACGTCAGCTCCGAGGACATCACCGCGCTGTACGCGGCGATGCTGCGCCGGATGGCCACCAGCGCGCGGTCGCAGTTCCTGGCGCTGTTCGAACTGCACCTCGAAGCCGTTCGCAACCCCGATGTCCGCGAGGCGCTGAGCGCGATCACCGAGGCCAACGTCGACACCGCAGTGCAGCTGCACAGCGCGGTCGGGCGGCGGATCAGCCGCCGCGGGGCCGGGTTGCTGGACGCCGGGATGCTCGGCGTGGCGCTGTCGATGCTGAGCCTGCCCGAGGACCTGGTCTCCGACCTCGGCCTGGACGACGCCGACGGGCTGGCGCGGGCGTTATTGGCCCTCGGCTCGCCGCACGGCGGGCCGGCGATCGGGGTGCTGCGGGACGCGGCCGGTTGAGCCGGTGGCGCTTCGGGGCCGTGCACTGACGCACGGTAGCCTGCTGGGGAACGAGATCTGGGCAGGGGCGTCCTGGGGGTCGCCCACGATCGAAGTGGATGCAGGGAACGCATGTCGAATCCAGCACAAGTCGAGCCCGGCCCGCTCGAACCACCCGCGGTGGTGTTCGCCCGCCTCGCCGATGTCCCGGTGGACGCCCTGGACAAGCTGATCGAGGCCACCCACGAGGTCTACGACGACCTGAACAAGGTGCTCGGCCACCCCTACTGGGGCGATCTGGTCTACCACCAGGGCGCGGCGATGAAGGCGCTGAAGGAAGCGCGGATCTGCTTGGAGGGGTTGCGCGCGGAAGCCGTCGGCGCGCGCAACACCGAGCTGGGGGTCACCGTCACCACCGCCGTCGTCTGCGGGGAGCGGTTCTACGCGCAGACCGAGGACGACAAGGCCGAACTGGTGGACAAGGTGCTGCGCCCGCCGCGGCCGGGGGCCTGCCACCTCTACGTCTGGGACCGGCCGCACCAGGACCCCGAGGCGCCCGGGCCCTACCTGCAGGTCCGGATCGTCACCGACCCCGAGCAGGAGGTCGGCGTCCTGAACTTCACCGAGGAGTCCGAGGACGGCGAGATGACGTCCTGGCACACCCTCAACCCGGATCCCTCGCCGGAGGCCCCGGCGCTGCCGTTCGACGCGGGCAGCACGCTGAAGTTCCCGCGCAACGCGGTGCTGCCGTTCCGGGAACTCCGCGCCGCGCTGGACGAATTCACCCGGACCGGGCAGCGACCGGAGGCAGTGCAGTGGCAGACCGCGCGCTGGGGCGACCTCTGAGGAGAAACCTGTTTGTGGTTGCTTTGCTCAGGTGGTCGCTTGGCGGAACCTGAGAGCTTCCCCGGACTGCGGGTGCCCCTCCTGATGTATGCCCAACACACGGCGGAGGGGCCGTCCTCGCCGGGAAAGCTCTCAGAACCCGCCGGTGGTCGCCCTGCACAGCCACTCCAAGCGGTTGGCGCCGCTTGCACGAGCGCGGACGGCTTCGCCGACAGTGTTTGATCAACCGTAGATCCCCTGGACCGATCGTCCGGCGATGGTCGTGACGATCTTGAAGGCCTTCATCGCCTCGGTCATGTCCGGCGCGTCGAAGCCGACCCGGCGCACGTCCACCTGCTCCACGGTCGGGATCACCGCCGCGGCGGCGGCCAGGTGCGCGGCGTCGAACTCCACCTCGATGCGGTGCGGGCGCGCGTCGCCCGCAGTGCGTCCGGCCAGGCGCACGCTCTCGGTCGCCGCGCTGCGGATGTCGGCCGCGGTGCGGGCCGGTGGGCGGCAGATGGCCGCGTAGCGGCTGACGCACTCCTTGACCACGACGGTGTGCGCCGACGGCGCGTAGTCGGCGGCCTCCGCGCAGGCGCGGTCGTCCCCGGTGACCAGCAGGACGGGCACCCCGTGCTCGGCGGCCAGCGCCGCGTTCAGCCCGCCCTCGCCCGCCGGGCGGCCGTCCAGCCACACGCCGGTGATGGAGTTCTCCAGGTAGGTGTGCGACAGGACGCCCTCCGCGCCCGCCCGCGCGTGGTAGCCGAGGAACACCACACCGTCCACATCGGACTCGATGCCCTGCATCATGGACAGCGGCTTGTGCCGACCGGTCAGCAGCACCGCCCGCTCGTCGAGGTCCTCCAGCAGCAGGTTGCGCTGCGAGGAGTGCGCCTCGTTGACCAGCACGCCGGTCGCCCCGGCGGCGCACAGGCCTTCGACGCAGGCGTTGACGTCACCGGTGAACAACTTCCGGAAGCGCTGCCACTGCTCGGTCCCGGGCACCACGTCGTCGGTCCAGGTGACGCCGGTGACGCCTTCCATGTCAGCTGAGATCAAGATCCGCACGACCGCCAATCTAGGCGCGCTGTCCAGGCTTTCGGGGTTCGGCGCGCCGATCGGGTAACGGTTCGGTTCCACTGCGTGACGTCCGGCGGCGACAACTCGTGGTTAAGCATTGACGAACAGCGTCCGAAGGTGGTTCCTTTCTCTCACTCGCCGCGAAGGAGGGGTCACAAGTGGGCAGACGATTCGTCGCGCTCTGTGCTGTGCTGCTGGTCGGGTTGCTGGTTCCGGCGCCCGCGTCCGCGCAGGAGGACGGCGCGCGGCCGCAGGGCGCCACGCTGCGGATCGGGCTGCAGCAGCAGATCGACTCGCTGAACCCCTTCTTGGGCTACACGCTCGCCGCCACCGACATCTTCCGGAACATCTACCCGACGCTGACCACCTACCGCGCCGAGGACTTCGCGGTGGAGCCGGAGCTGGCCGAGAGGTGGGACACCTCGCCGGACAAGCTCACCTGGACCTTCCACATCCGGCCCGGCGTCAAGTGGTCCGACGGGCAGCCGGTGACCGCCCGCGACGCGGCCTACACCTTCAACCGGATGATGACCGATCCGGCGGCCAGCACCGCCAACGGCAACTTCGTGGAGAACTTCGACACCGTCACCGCGCCGGACGACCGCACCCTGGTCGTCCGCACCAAGACCCCGCAGGCGACGATGCTGGCCATCGACGCGCCGATCGTGCCCGAGCACGTGTGGTCGAAGGTCCCCGACGTCGCCAGCTTCACCAACGACCAGATGCCGGTGGTGGGCAGCGGTCCGTTCGTGCTCACCGGCTACCGCCCGGAGCAGGACGTCACGCTGACCGCCAACCCGGACTTCTGGCGCGGCCCGCCGAAGATCGCGCAGCTGCAGTTCATCCAGTTCAAGAACAGCGACGCCGCGGTGCAGGCGCTGCGCAAGGGCGACGTCGACGTGGTGCAGAAGCTCACCCCCGCGCAGTTCGACGCGCTGGCCGGGGAGTCCGACATCCAGCAGGTCAAGGGCCAGGGGCGCCGCTTCTTCGAGATGATCCTCAACCCGGGCGCGGCCAACAGCGAGAACGAGCCGATCGGCACCGGGCACCCGGCGCTGAAGGACGTGCGGGTGCGGCAGGCCATCGACCACGCGATCGACCGGCAGGCGCTGGTCGACCGGGTGATGGGCGGCTACGCGCAGGTCGGCGGCGGCTACCTGCCGCCCATCTTCAGCGACTACCACTGGAACCCGCCGCAGCCGCGCGCCTTCGACCTGGCCGAGGCCAACCGGCTGCTCGACGAGGCGGGCTACCCGCGCGGCGAGGACGGCATCCGGCGTACCCCGCAGGGCGAGCCGCTCAACTTCGACTTCGTGCTGCACGGCAACCGTTCGGAGGACATCCAGGTCGGTGAGTTCGTCAAGCGGTGGCTGGCCGACGTGGGCATCGGCGTGGAGCTGCAGCCGGTGTCGGACAACCAGCTCAACGACCGCACCACCGGCGGCGACTTCGACATGGTGATCAGCGGCTGGTCGGCCAACCCCGACCCGGACTACGTGCTGCGGCTGCAGACCTGCGGCGCGCGGCCCAGCCCGGGCGGCGGCGGGAACGCCGACACGTTCCTGTGCGACCAGCAGTACGACGACCTGTACAACCGGCAGCTCGGCGAGTTCGACAAGGCCAAGCGGGTCGAGCTGGTCAACCAGGCGCAGGCGCGGTTCTACGACCAGGCCGCCGGGCTGATCCTCTTCTACCAGAACTCCCTGGAGGCCTACCGCACCGACCGCTACGCCGGGTTCACCCTGCAGCCCGCGGACAACGGGGTCATCGTGGCGCAGCAGGGCTACTGGGGCTACTACGGCGCGCAGCCCACCGAGGCGGCGGTCAGCGGGTCCTCGGGCACCGACTACAGCACCGTGGCGTGGGTGCTCGGCGGGGCCGTGGTGCTGGTCGGCGTCGTGGTGGCGCTGGTGATCGTCCGCCGGCGGGCGACCGCCGACACCAGGGAGTGAACCGTGTCCGATCTGCTCGCCACCGTCCCGGAACAGGCGCCGTCGCGCGGCGGCCGCCGTCGGTTCGCCCGCTACCTGGGCGGCAAGGTCGGCGGCGGCCTGGTCAGCCTGTTCCTGGTGGCGGTGCTGGGGTTCTTCCTGTTCCGGGTGATCCCGGGCGACCCGGTGCGCACCATGACCCGCGGGGCGCCGGTCAGCGAGCAGCAGATCCAGGTGCTGCGCGAGCGGTTCGGCCTGGACCAGCCGCTGTGGAAGCAGTTCCTGGACTTCCTGGGCAACCTGCTGCGCGGTGACCTCGGCACCTCCTACACCTACAGCCGCCCGGTCGGGGACCTGATCGTCGAGCGGATCGGGCCGACCGTGCTGCTGGTGGGCACCGCGACCGCGCTCGCCGTGGTGCTGGGGCTGTGGATCGGGTCCCGCGCGGCGTGGCGGCACGGGAGCGCGTTCGACAAGACCTCGACCTCGGTGGCGCTGACGCTGTGGTCGGTGCCGACGTTCTGGCTCGGGCTGATCGTGCTGATGGCCTTCGGCGTCGGGGTCGGCCCAATCCCGGGGCTGTTCCCGGTCGGCGGGATCTCCTCCCCGGACACCCCGCCGGAGTTCCTGCCGCAGCTGCTCGACGTGGCGCACCACCTGGTGCTGCCCGCGCTGACCATGGTGGCGGTGATCTACGCCGAGTACCTGATGGTGATGCGGTCCTCGCTGCTGGAGGAGATGGGCGAGGACTACCTGACCACCGCCCGCGCGAAGGGGCTGCGCGAGGACCTGGTGCGCCGCCGCCACGCGGTGCCCAACGCGATGCTGCCGACGGTCACGCTGATCTTCCTGCGGCTGGGGCTGGTGGTCGGCGGGGCGATCACGGTGGAGACGGTGTTCTCCTGGCCCGGGCTGGGGCTGCTGACCTTCGAGGCGCTGCGGGTGCCGGACCTGCCGCTGCTGCAGGGGATCTTCATCGTGCTGGCGGGGAGTGTGGTGGTGATGAACGTGCTGGCCGAGCTGCTCTACCGGGTGCTGGACCCGAGGGTGCGGGAATCATGACGGCCACCGCGGGCCAGATCGTCCGGGCGCGCCGCCGGGCGCGGCTGGGCGAGGCGTGGCGGGTGTTCCGGGCGGACCGGGCCGGGCTGGTCGGCCTGGTGGTGCTGGCCGTCGTCGCGGTGCTGGCCCTGCTGGCGCCGCTGCTCAGCGACGCCAGCGGCCTGGACGTCACGCGGGCGACCGGCGAGCCGCTGCAGGCGCCCAGCGGTGAGTACTGGCTCGGCACCGACGAATCCGGGCGTTCCGTGCTGCTGCTGACCTGGTGGGGTGCGCGGGTGTCGCTGGTCGTCGGGCTGGCGGCGGCGCTGCTGTCGGTGCTCATCGGCACCCTGGTCGGGGTGCTCGCGGCGCACTTCGGCGGCTGGACCTCGCGAATCCTGCTGCGGTTCACCGACTTCTTCCTGGTGCTGCCCTCCCTGGTGCTGGCCATCGCGCTGTCCACGGTGCTCGAGCGCGGGTTGTGGACGATCGTGCTGGCGATCGGGGTGACCTCGTGGCCGCCCACGGCGCGCATGGTGCGGGCGCAGACGCTGACGATCGAAACGCGGCCGTACATCGAGCGGGCGCGGGCGCTGGGCGCGGGCCACGGGCACGTCATCGGTCGGCACGTGCTGCCCGCCGTGGTGCCGCTGGTGTTCGCCAACACCACGCTGTCGGTGGCCAGCGCGATCATCGCCGAGTCCACGCTGTCGTTCCTGGGGCTCGGCGACCCGAGCCTGGTGTCGTGGGGTTCGATGCTGAAGTCGGCGATGGACACCGGCGCGGTCACCGGCGGCGCTTGGTGGTACCTGCTGCCGCCGGGTCTCGGGATCGTGGTGGTGGTGCTCGCCTTCACCCTGTGCGGGCGGGCGTTGGAGACGGTGTTCAACCCGAGGCTGCGGGGGCGGCGGTGAGTCCGATCCTGGAACTGCGCGACGTGTCGGTGACCTACCGGGGCGGCGGGGAATCCGCGGTGCGGGGCGTGAGCCTGAGCCTCGGCGAGGGCGAAACCCTCGGGCTGGCCGGTGAATCCGGCTGCGGGAAGACCACCCTGGCGATGTCGGTGCTGCGGCTGCTGCCGAAGTCGGCGCACATCGAGGGGCAGATCCTGCTGGACGGCGAGGACGTCCGCGAGATGACCTTCGGGCAGCTGCGCGCGGTGCGCTGGGCGAGCGCGTCGGTGGTGTTCCAGGGCGCGATGCACGCGCTGAACCCGGTGCGCACGATCGGCGACCAGATCGCCGAGCCGATCAAGCTGCACGGTCGCGGGGGCGAGGACCTGCGGGAGCGGGTCGCGGAGCTGCTGGCGCAGGTGGAGCTGCCCGCGGACCGGGCCAACGCCTACCCGCACGAGCTCTCCGGCGGGCAGAAGCAGCGCGTCATGATCGCGATGGCGCTGGCGTGCGAGCCGCGGCTGGTGATCGCCGACGAACCCACCACCGCGCTGGACGTCGTGGTGCAGGCGCAGATCCTGGAGCTGATGCGCCGGTTGGTCGCCGAACGCGGCATCGCGCTGGTGATGATCAGCCACGACCTGTCCGTGCTGTCGGCCAGCTGCGCGCAGCTGGCGGTGATGTACCAGGGGCGGGTGGTGGAGCACGGCCCGGCCCGGCAGGTGATGACCCGGCCGCAGCACGAGCACAGCAAGGCGCTGGCCGATGCGTTCCCCACCGTCGGCGACCCGGAGTTCCGGCTCACCGAGAGCGCGTCCCGGGGGCCCGCGCTGCTGGCCGCGGAGGACATCGCGGTCGACTTCCGGGGGCGTTCCGGGCAGGTCGTGCACGCGGTGCGCGGGGTGGACCTGGCGGTGGAGGAGCAGGAGATCGTCGCGCTGGTCGGGCAGTCCGGTTCCGGCAAGACGACGCTCGCGCGCACGCTGCTGGGCCTGCAGCAGCCGACCAGGGGAGCGGTCCGCTACGACGGGGTGCCGCTGCCGACCAGCACCGCGGGGTTGCGCGAGTACCGCAGGCAGGTGCAGCTGGTGCTGCAGGACCCGACCGGGGCGCTCAACCCGCGGCACACCGTGTACGAGGCGGTGGCCGAAGGTCTGCGCATCCACGGCATCACCGACGACGAGCGAGGCCGGGTGGCGGCGGCGCTGGAGGCGGCGGAGCTGCGCCCCGCGGAGAAGTTCTTCGGCCGCCTGCCGCAGGAGCTCTCGGGCGGTCAGCGGCAGCGCGTGGTGATCGCGGGTGCGCTGGTGCTGGAGCCGAAGGTGCTGGTCGCGGACGAGCCGGTGGCGTCGCTGGACGCGACCGTGCGCGGCGAGATCCTGGCGCTGCTGCTGCGCCTGCGGGTGGAGCGCGGCCTGTCGACGCTGGTGATCACCCACGACCTGGGCCTGGCGTGGAACATCGCGGACCGGGTGGCGGTGATGTACCGCGGTGAGCTGGTGGAGGTCGGCCCGGTGGAGCAGGTCCTCCTCGATCCCCAGCACGACTACACCAGAACCCTCTTGGCCGCAGTCCCCTCCGTCGAACGCCGCGTGGCGTAGGCCTGACCAGCGCGAACAGTTGGTTCGCTGTGGGTCAGTCCAGGCTGTCGACGACGGCGGGGCGGCCCGGGCGGTCGGCTCGGATGACGCAGTCCGCGAGGTGCTGCGGGGAGACCTCTTCGGCGTAGCGGTGGAAGGCCGGGAGGGTCCAGCGGTCCGGTTCCGGGGTCCGGCGGTGCAGGGCCGCTTCGGGGAGCCAGAGGTGGACGGTGAAGTCGAACGGCAGGCCCGCGCCGAGCAGGAGCGGACCGTCCACCACGGCCACGCCGCGGTCCGGGAGCTGGACGCGGGGCAGGCGGGGTGAGCGGTCGGCCTCGGCGTCCCAGAGCGCGGGCAGGACTTGGCCGTTGCCGCCGTCCGACAGCGGGTCCAGGACTTCGCGGGTCAGGCCGCGCAGGTCGTACCAGCTCTCGTAGTACGAGTCCGGGTCGTGGTGGCCGTGCTCCAGGCGCAGCGACGCCGGGCGCAGGTAATCGGCCGTGCGGACGCGGACGACCTCGCGGCCGCGGGCCCGCAGCGGTTCGACCAGGGCGTCGGCGAAGTCGCCGGTGTCGGCGGCCGGGGCGCCGTCCACCGCGATCCTCGCCCAGCGGCCGGAGAGCGCCTCGATGCGGTCGACCAGCTCCGTCGCCAGCAGCTCGGGCGTGACGGGTCGGACTCGCATGGGCCCCCTCTCGGTTCGCCGACGACGCTATCAACTACGCCGCGGGTGCCAGGAATTCCCGCAGGTGCGCCAGGACCTGCTCCGGGCGCTCCTCGGGCAGGAAGTGCCCGCAGTCGGCGATCTCGGCGCAGGAGACGTCCTCGGCGTACTCGCGCCAGATGTCGCGCATCGGCAGCTTCGCGGGCAGGCCCGCCGAGCCCCAGAGCGCGAGCACCGGCATGGTCAGCTTGCGGCCCGCTGCGGCGTCGGCGTCGTCGTGCTCGCTGTCGAGCGGGAACGACGCGCGGTAGTCGTCGAAACCGGCGCGCAGCGCTCCCGGCGCGGAGAACGCGCGGACGTACTCGTCGATCGCCTCGGGCTCCAGGCCGTGCCGGTTGACCGTCCAGCGCTCGAAGAAGTACCCGAGGTAGCCCGCGACGTCCTTGCCTGCCAGGAGCTCCGGCAGGTCCGGCTGCAGGTGGAACAGCCAGTGCCAGTAGGCCGTGCCCGCCTCGGCGTCCATCCGCCGCCACATCTCGCGGGTCGGCACGATGTCCAGCAGGGCCACCCGTTCGACCTGGTCCGGGCGGTCCAGGCCCCAGCGGTGCGCCACCCGCGCGCCGCGGTCGTGGCCGACCACGCCGACCGACTCGAAGCCCAGCGAGGCCACCAGCTCGGACACGTCGGAGGCCATCGTGCGCTTGTCGTAGCCGCCGCGCGGCTTGTCGGTGCGGCCGTAGCCGCGCAGGTCCGGCGCGATCACGGTGTGCGTGCGGGCCAGCTCCGGGATCAGCTTGCGCCAGCAGTGGCTGGTCTGCGGCCAGCCGTGCAGCAGCACCAGCCCGGGCCCGCTGCCCGCCCGCGCGTAGTGCATGCGCAGCCCGTTGACCTGGGCGACTTCCTGGGACGGCATCGATCGGCTCCGTTTCTAACTGTCTAAGGGGGTTAGAGACTAGGATGCTAGATCGGGAGCAGCGGGAAGGGCAAGGATGAGCGACTGGGTGCGCGACGGCGGTCGGCTCTGCCTCGACCTGGTCAACACGCTGCGCGACCGCTACCGCGGCGGCCGCGAGCTGCTGGTGTCCCCGGACCTGCTGGCCGAATGGCTGCGCGAGGTCGGGCTCGGCGCCGACGGCCAGCCCTCGGAGGCGCACGTGGCGAGCGCGGTGGAGCTCCGGGAGGCGATCGACCGGGCGGTGCGGGCCCGCGCGGAGGGCGCGGCCATCGCCGGAGCCGACGTGGAGCTGATCAACGAAGCGGCCCGCGGGGAGAACCGCGAGGCGGTCCAGCTGCGCGTGGGCCGGGACGGCTCCGTCGCGGCGTTCCGGCCGGAGCCGCGCGACCCGGTGCGGGCGGCGCTGGCGGCGGTGGCCGTCGACGCGATCGAGCTGCTGGCCACCGAGCCGTTCCCGCGCGTGGCGGTCTGCGCGTTCCACCGCTGCGGGCTCCGCTTCCTGGACACCTCGCCGGCCCGCAACCGGCAGTGGTGCTCGATGGCGCGCTGCGGCAACCGGGCCAAGGCCCGCCAGCACTACGCCCGGCGCAAGGCCGGGGCGTGACCGGAGACAGGTCCAACGCGATTTCATTGAGGTTTTTCCAGCCTCGTTCTGCGTGGCGGTGCCGGTGGCGGAACCTCAGCGCCCGCCTGGACTCCGGGTGCCCTGACTTGTGTATGACCGATACACGGCGTCAGGGCCGTCCTCGCCAGGCGAACGCTGAGAACCCGCGGCGGTGCAAGCTGCGAGGGTGGGCTATGCGCCTGCGGCGCGTGCGCCCCTCGCCGATCGGTGCCGGTCGCCCTTCGCAGCTGCGGTCCACGGGCAGGATGAACAATTTCAATGGAAATCGGACCTCCGATTTCCATTGAAATCGCGGGGTCGTTCAGAGCAGGGCCGGTTGCAGGACGGAGAGGCGTTGGGCGTCGGTGTCGAGCTCGGCGGCGACGCCGAGCGGGATGGTGCGCTGCGCGGCGCAGTGGCCGAAGCCGAGCTCCCACAGGATCGGCACGCCCAGGCCGCCCAGCAGGTCCGACATCACCGCGCGGACCTCTTCGAGCGGGCCGCACTCGGTCCACGAGCCGAGCGCGATGCCCGCTGCGTGGTCGAACCAGCCCGCGCGCAGCAGCTGGGTGACGAACCGGTCCAGCTGGTAGGGGGATTCGGTGATGTCCTCCAGCAGCGCGATGCCGCGCTCCGGCGGGGTGGGCGCGTCGGGGGCGCCGAGCGAAGCCGCGACGATGCTGAGGTTGCCGCCGTAGGTGGTGCCGCGGGCGCGCCCGCGCACGAGGGCGCCCGCGGTGGAGCGGGTCAGGATGGTGACCGACTCGGGCTGGAACAGGGTGCGGCGCAGGTGCTCCCGCGCCGCCGCGTCCTCCGCGAACGCCTTCGTGGCGACCATCGGGCCGAACACCGTGACCAGGCCGAGCTGGGTGGCGACGGCGTCGTGCAGGGCGGTGATGTCGCTGGAGCCGGTGAACACCTTCGGCCCGGCCGCGGCCATCTCGGTCCAGTCCAGGTGGTCCAGGACCCGCATGCTGCCGTAGCCGCCGCGCGCGCAGAACACCGCGGTCACCTCCGGGTCGCACCACGCCTCCTGCAGGTCGGCGGCGCGGTCGGCGTCGGTGCCCGCCAGGTAGTCCAGCCGCGGGTGGCGGTCGCGGACGTGCTTGCCGACGCGCACCTGCAGGCCCCAGGAGCGCAGGTGGGCCAGCCCGGCGTCGAGCAGGTCCTCGGGCACCGGCCCGGCCGGGGCGACCAGCGCTACCGTGTCACCGCTGCGCAGCCTCGGCGGGCGGCGCAGTTCGCGCATGCTCATCGGCGTGCTCCATCCCGCGATCTTGACCACTGCCGCGAGAGTATCGGCACCGGGCCCGGCCCGCCGCAGTTCGCCAACGGCGAACATCGCCGAAACAGGTGGTCGGCGGGCGGGTCCTGCGGGTAGACCGGCACGTGGTGCGGCGGTGATGAACAAAACGGGGGCCAGCCGCGCACCGCGTGCGCTCGGTGGCCTAGTGTCGGAGGGGTCATGGCTCGTGTCATCCACGTCTTCCGTCAACCCGACCGATTCGTCGCCGGAACGGTCGGGGAACCCGGTGAGCGCACCTTCTACCTGCAGGCGTCCGAGGACGTCCGCACGGTGAGCGTGCAGCTCGAGAAGCAGCAGGTGTCGGTGCTGGCCGAACGCATCGGCGCGCTGCTGGAGGAGGTGCAGCGGCGCTTCCACGCCGACCTGCCCGACCAGACCCCGGACGAGCTCGTCGACACCGACCCGCTGCAGGTGCCGGTCGACGAGGAGTTCCGGGTCGGGACCATGGGGCTGGGCTGGGACGCCGAGACCGAGGCGGTGGTGGTCGAGCTGCTCGCCGTCACCGACGAGGAGATCGACGAGTCGGTGGTGCTCGACGACACCGAGGAGGGCCCGGACGCGCTGCGGGTGTTCCTCAGCCCCGTGCACGCGCGGGCGTTCGCCGAGCGCGCCGAGCGCGTCATCAACGCCGGTCGCAAGCCGTGCCCGCTGTGCGCCGAGCCGCTGGACCCCAGCGGCCACATCTGCCCGCGCCAGAACGGCTACCGCCGTTCGGAAGAGGACTGACGAGCGTGCGCGCCGGTGATCCGGCGGTCCACGAGCTGCTCCGGCGCGGTGAGCTGGACGTCCAGGGGCGGCTGGTGGAGGCGTCGAACGCGACGCTGTTCTGCGGGATCGAGATCGACGGGCTGTCCGCCGAGTGCGTCTACAAGCCGGTGCGCGGGGAGCGCCCGCTGTGGGACTTCCCGGACGGGACGCTGGCCGGTCGCGAGGTCGGCTCCTACCTGCTCGCCGAGGCCACCGGCTGGGACCTGATCCCGCCCACGGTGCTGCGCGACGGCCCGTTCGGGCCGGGCATGGTGCAGCTGTGGGTGGACGTCGAGGAGGACTCCGGGCTGGTCGACATCGTCGCCCCGGGCGAGGTGCCGGACGGCTGGTTGCCGGTGCTGCGCGCCCAGGACCACCACGGTGATCCCGTCGTGCTGGCGCACGCCAACCACGAGCAGCTGCGGCGCCTGGCGGTGCTCGACGTGGTGATCAACAACGCCGACCGGAAGGGCGGGCACATCCTGCACGCCCCGGACGGCCGGGTGCTGGGCGTGGACCACGGCGTCAGCCTGAACACCGACGACAAGCTGCGCACCGTGCTGTGGGGCTGGATCGGCCAGCCGCTGCCGGACGACGCCGTCGACCGCCTCGGCGAGCTGCGCGCCCTGCTGGAGGGCGACCTGGCGGTGCGGTTGGCCGAGCACATCACGCCGAAGGAGATCCAGGCGATCAGCGCCCGGATCGAACGCCTGCTGGAGGCCGGGGTGTTCCCGGCGCCCTCCGGCGACTGGCCCGCGATCCCCTGGCCCGCCTTCTGACCTCGCGCGCGTGTCCGTCCGGACCGCTCAACGCTTCGCGCCGAGTGCGCGGATGCCGTCGAGGATGAGATCGATGCCCGCCAGGAACTGCTCCCGGTCGTCGTGCTCCCGCAGCTGGTCGGCGACATCGCGGGTGAACGGGAAGCGCTCGGCGTCCAGATCGGCCCAACTCGCCGCGGTCGCCGTCAGGAAGTCCCCGCGGTCGGAATCGGCCGGTGCCAGCCGGGCGTTGGCGGCGTTCTGCCCACCCACGCCCAGGATGTAGTTGAGCAGCGCCGATGCGGAGGCGAACTCGGCGGAGCGCGGAATGCCGAGGGTTCGGACGTGCCCGCCGATGCATTCGAAGATCCGCAGCAACGCCGAGTGCGTCGGGGTGAGCGAGAGGTGCGTGCCCGCCCACGGGTGCGCGTCGATCGCGTCGAACACGGCGAGCGCGACCGTGCGGACCGCGTCCCGGCCGCGCGCGCTGTCGGCGGCGGTCACCGCCGGTTCCAGCACCACCTCGGTCGCCGCGCTGAGCAGCTCGTCCTTGTTGGCCACGTGGTGGTAGATCGCGCCGGGGCCGGTGCGCAGCTCCCGGCCGAGCCTGCGGAAGTTCAAGCCGCGCTCGCCGTCGGCGTCGAGGATCGCCACCGCCACCTCGACGATGCGCTGCTTGGTCAGGGCGTCCGCGCGGCGCCCGGTGTGACGTGTGCTTCCCGGCATGGGGTCATCTTGACACACGGTGGAACGACGTTCCAATCTGAGTGGAACAGCGTTCCAAAGGAGTTGGTCATGACAACCACCATCGTCGGGGCGGGGCTCGGCGGGCTCGTGCTCGCCCGCGTCCTGCACCTCCACCAGATCCCCGTCACCGTCTACGAGGGGGAGGAATCACCCACCGCCCGCACGCAGGGCGGCATGCTCGACATCCACGACACCGACGGACAGCTCGCGCTCAAAGACGCCGGGCTGTTCGAGGAGTTCCAAGACCTGATCCTCGCGGGCGCGGAGGCGACCCGGGTGCTCGGCACCGACGGCAGCGTGCTGTTCGACCAACCCGACGACGGGCTGGGCAGGCGCCCCGAGGTGCGTCGCGGCGCGCTGCGCAGGACGCTGCTCGACTCGCTGCCCGCCGGGACCGTCCGCTGGGGGCACAAGCTCGTCGAAGCCCGCTCCCTCGGCGGCGGTCGGCACGAACTCACCTTCGCCAACGGCGCGACCGCGACCACCGAGCTGCTGGTCGGCGCGGACGGCGCGTGGTCGCGCGTGCGACCCCTGCTGTCGGCGGCGAAACCCGCCTACGCCGACGCGGTGTTCGTCGAGACGTACCTGTTCGACGGCGACACCCGCCACCCCGCCGCGGCCAGGGCCGTCGGCGACGGCTCGCTCTTCGTCCCCGCGCCCGGCAAGGGCATCGCCGCGCACCGGGAACCCGGCGGCACCCTGCACACCTACGCCCAGCTGCGCAAACCCCAGGAGTGGATCGACTCCCTCGACCCCGCCGATCCCGAAGCCGTGCGGGCCCGGGTGGCCGCCGAGTTCGACGGGTGGGCACCGCAGTTGCGCGCGTTGATCACCGACGGCGAGACCGCGCCGGTGCTGCGGCCCCTGCACACCCTGCCCGGCGACCACCGCTGGGAGCGCACCGCAGGTGTCACCCTGATCGGCGATGCGGCGCACCTCATGGTGCCAGCCGGTGAGGGCGCCAACCTCGCCATGCTCGACGGTGCGGAACTGGGCAAGGCCCTGGCCGCCCGGCCGGACGACGTCGAAGGCGCGCTGGCCGAGTTCGAGCGGACCATGTTCCACCGCAGCGCCACGACGGCCGACGAGGCGGACCGCGTCCTCGAACTCTGCATGAGCGCCCCGGAGAACATCATCGCCATGTTCACCGGGGCGCACGGCGAAACCCCGGCGGCGTAGCGGGACGGGCCTTCCCGGGTGAGCCGGACGCCCGCCGCAGTTTCCGTTGAAACTGTGATCGCCGAGCGCTGCGGGTGCGGCGGCTGGGGCGCGCAGGGCAATCTGGGGTGGTGCGAACCCAGTACCAGCCGGTGAAGGTCCAGCCCTCCTACGCAGATCGTCTGCACGCCCCGCTGCCCAGCTTCCGGGACGTGATGCGGCTGATGTGGACCGGCGGGTTCCGGGGGCGGGTGGAGGACGCCGACCGGATCCCGGTGCTGCGCAGCGGGCTGGCCCCGGTGGCCGCGCAGGACACCGCGCTGAGCTGGGTCGGGCACTCGACGTACGTGCTGCGGACGGGCGGGGCCGCGGTGCTCACCGACCCGGTGTGGTCGGCGCGGATCCCCGGCGTGCCGCGGCGGTTGACCCCGCCCGGCGTGGCGTTCAGCGAGCTGCCGCCGATCGACGCGGTGGTGATCAGCCACAACCACTACGACCACCTGGACGCCCCGACGATCCAGCGGCTGCCGCGGTCGACGCCGGTGCTGGTGCCCGCCGGGCTGGGCCGCTGGTTCCGGCGGCGCGGCTTCACCGAGGTCGTCGAGCTGGACTGGTGGCAGTCCGCGGAGGTGGCCGGGCTGACCTTCGACTTCGCCCCGGCCCGGCACTGGAGCCGTCGCGGGCCCCGCGACACCTGCCGGAGCCTGTGGGGCAGCTGGGTGATCACCGGGCCGCGGCACCGCGTCTACTTCGCCGGGGACACCGGCTACGGACCGCACTTCGCCGAGATCGCGCAGCGGTACCCGGGCATCGACGTGGCGATGGTGCCGATCGGCGCGTACGACCCGCGCTGGTTCATGAAGCCGGTGCACATGGACCCGGAGGAGGCCGTCCAGGCCGTCGCGGACCTGGGGGCGACCTACGCGGCGACGATGCACTGGGGCACCTTCGTGCTGACCCGCGAACCGGTCGTGGAGCCGCTGGTCCGGGTCCGCAAGGCCTGGCGCGAAGCGGGCCGCGACCCGGAGCAGCTCTGGGACCTCGCCGTCGGCGAATCCCGCGTCCTGACCGCCTGACGCAGGGCTTCGGCGAGCCCGGCGTGGGGTGTCAGTTTTGCCCAAAGCTGACACCCCACCGCCCCCGGAACGGCCGGTCAGTTGTGGGCAAAGCTGGCACACAGCCGCCCCGGGACGCCTCTGCCCTGCCCAGTCCCGAGCCCCGCCCAACCGCACCTCAGGGGACCGTGACGCAACCCCGCCACAAGAAACCCCGAAAACGCGAGATCGCCCCCGATCGCAACCACAACTGTGAATCGCGGAGAGGCGGGACAGCGCCTTCAGTCCACCAGGGCCTGGTAGACGAGCTGGTGGAGCTGGGAGCGGATCGGGTGGGTGCTGGAGGGCATCAGCTGGGTCAGGAACAGGACCGTCAGGTCCTCCGCCGGGTCGACCCAGAACGCCGTGCTGGCCAGGCCGCCCCAGGCGAACTCGCCCGCCGAGCCGAGCACCTTGCCCGCCACCGGGTCCTCCAGCACCGAGAAGCCCAGGCCGAAGCCCTTGCCCGCGTTGGCCGCCTCGGAGAACGCGCCGAGCGCCAGGGTCTCCAGGTCGGCCCCGCCGGGCAGGTGGTTGCGGGTCATGTAGTCGACCGTGCGGCTGCCCAGCAGCCGGGCGCCGTCCAGCTCGCCGCGGCGCAGCAGCATCTGGGTGAACCGGTGGTAGTCGTTCGCCGAGGAGAACAGCCCGCCGCCGCCGGAGAGCGCCTTGGGCAGCTCGAAGGCCGCCTCGAACGCCTCGTCGTGCCGGGGGTGGCGCCGGGCCCGGCCCTGCGGGTCGGCCACGTACAGGGTGGCCAGCCGGTCGGCGTCCGCGCGGTCCACCGCGAACCCGGTGTCGGTCATGCCCAGCGGTTCGAAGATGCGGGTGCGGAAGAACTCGTCGAGGGTCTGCCCGGAGGCCACCTCGACGATCCGGCCGAGCACGTCGGTGGCCACCGAGTAGTTCCAGGCCGTGCCGGGGTCGAACAGCAGCGGCAGCGACGCCCACTCGTCGCAGCAACCGGCCAGGTCCAGGTCCGCGGCCATGCCGTACTCGAAACCGGCGCGCCGGTAGAGCTCGTCCACCGGGTGCAGGTAGTGGAACGCGTAGGTGAGCCCCGAGGTGTGGGTCAGCAGGTGCCAGATCCGCATCTCCTCGCCCGCCGGGCGGGTCTGCGGGGCGCGGGCGGTGCCGCCGGTGTAGACGCGCAGGTCGGCGAAGGACGGGATGAAGTCGCTGACCGGGTCGGTGAGCTCGAAGGCGCCCTCCTCGTGCAGCATCATGATCGCCGTCGAGGTGATCGGCTTGGTCATCGAGTAGATCCGGAACAGGGTGTCCGGCCGCACCGGGGCGCCGCTCTCGACGTCGCGCATGCCGTGGGTGGCCAGGTGCGCGATCTTGCCGCCGCGGGCGACCAGGACCAGCCAGCCGGGCAGCTCGCCCGCTTCGACGTACTGGGCGAAGTGCCGGTCGATGCGCCGCAGCCGGGCCGCGTCGAAGCCGACTTCGCCGGGGTCCACCTCGATCTCCACCGGGATCCCTCCTCGCGCTCATCGGGTACCTGGTGTTTCTACACGTCGTAGGCGTCGCCCAGCTGTCCGGGATGCGAAAACCCTTCTGCTATCCCGGCGTGCGTCGGTCCCGCCGGGTAGCGTCGGGAGGGTGACGAACCCGACCCCACCCCCTGGCCTGCCCCGCACCGCGGGGGAGCTGCGGGCCAGCGGCCACGCTCCGCGCAGCGTGAAGGCCGAGCTGCGCGCGAACCTGCTGACCGCGCTGCGCTCCGGCCGCGCGCTGTGGCCCGGCATCGTCGGCTTCGACCGGACCGTGCTGCCGCAGCTGGAGCGCGCGCTGATCGCCGGGCACGACGTGGTGCTGCTCGGCGAGCGCGGGCAGGGCAAGACCCGGCTGCTGCGCGGCCTCACCGAACTGCTGGACGAGTGGACCCCGGTCATCGACGGCTCGGAGCTCGGCGAGCACCCGCTGCAGCCGATCACCCCGGCCTCCCGGCGGCGGGCCGCCGAGCTCGGCGACGAGCTGCCGGTGGCCTGGCGGCACCGCAGCGAGCGCTACGCGGAGAAGCTGGCCACCCCGGACACCTCGGTCGGCGACCTGGTCGGCGACGTCGACCCGGTCAAGGTCGCCGAGGGCCGCTCGCTGGGCGATCCGGAGACCATCCACTTCGGACTCGTGCCCCGCGCGCACCGCGGCATCGTGACCGTCAACGAGCTGCCGGACCTGGCCGAGCGCATCCAGGTCGCGCTGCTGAACGTGATGGAGGAGCGCGACATCCAGATCCGCGGCTACAGCCTGCGGCTGCCGCTGGACGTGCTGGTGGTCGCCACCGCCAACCCCGAGGACTACACCAACCGGGGCCGGATCATTACCCCGCTGAAGGACCGCTTCGGCGCCGAGATCCGCACCCACTACCCGCTGGACGTCGACGACGAGGTGGCGCTGGTGCGCCAGGAGGCGGACCTGCCCGCCGAGGTCGGCGACCACCTGCTGGAGGTGCTCGCCCGGTTCGTCGGCCACCTGCGCGAGTCCAGCGCGGTGGACCAGCGCTCCGGGGTGTCGGCCCGGTTCGCCATCGCCGCCGCCGAGACCGTCTCGGCCGCCGCGCTGCACCGCGCCGCGGTGACCGGCGAGCACCCGGCGGTGGCGCGCCCGGTCGACCTGGCGGCGGTGCCCGCGGTGCTGCGCGGCAAGATCGAGTTCGAGGCCGGTGAGGAGGGGCGCGAGGACGAGCTGCTCGGCTACCTGCTGCGCCGCTCGGTGGCCGACACCGCGCGCGGCCTGTTCGCCGGGCTGGACCTGCAGTCGCTGGCCCAGGCGGTGGCCGACGGCCACCCGGTGGCCACCGGGGAGCGGGTGTCCGGGCACGACGTGCTGACCGCGCTGCCGGAGCTGCCGGTGCTGCACCAGGTCGCCGAGCGGCTCGAGGTGCGGGCCGGTGATCCGCCCGGGCGCATCGCCAGCGCGGTGGAGCTGGCGCTGGAATCGCTGTTCCTGGCCAAGAAGCTGGGCAAGGACGCCGAGGACGACAGGTCGGTGTACAGCTGATGTCCCGGCGGTTCCGGTACGACGCGTGGCACGGCGGGGCCGACCCGCTGGAACCGCCGGTGGACCTGCGCGCCGCGCTGGACCAGCTCGGCCGCGACGTCATGGAGGGCGCTTCGCCGCGCGCCGCGCTGGAGGAGCTGCTGCGCACCGGAACCCGCGACGTCCCGGGCTTGGACGAGCTCAGCCGCCGGTTGTGGCAGCGGCGCAGCGAGCTGCAGCGGCGCCACCGCTTGGACGGCACGATCGCCGAGGTGCGGCGGCTGCTGGACCGGGCGCTGGAGCAGGAGCGGCTCGCGCTCGCCGCCGACACCGGTGAGGACGCGCGGTTCCGCGAGCTGCAGCTGGACGCGCTGCCGCCGGACGTGGCCGGGCAGGTCGCCGAGCTGGCCACCTACGACTGGCGCTCCCCGGAGGCGCGGGAGACCTTCGAGGAGATCCAGCAGATGCTGGGCTCGGAGGTCCTCGAGCAGCGCTTCCAGGGCATGAAGCAGGCGATGCAGCAGGTCGGGCCCGAGGACGTCGAGCGGGTGCGGGAGATGCTCGACGACCTGTCGGCGCTGCTGGCCGCGCACGCCCGCGGAGATTCGGACGTGCCGCAGAAGTTCGAGCAGTTCATGGCGCGGCACGGCGAGTTCTTCCCGGAGAACCCGCGCAACGTCGACGAGCTGATCGACGCGCTCGCGGCGCGGTCGGCCGCGGCCCAGCGGCTGCTGAACTCGATGAGCGCGCAGCAGCGCGACGAGCTGCTGGCGCTGTCCCAGCAGGCCTTCGGCGACCTGCGGATCGCGCAGGCGTTGCAGCGCTTGGACCGGCAGCTGCAGCAGCTGCGGCCGGGCGAGGACTGGACCGGTCGGGCGCGGTTCCGCGGCGACCAGCCGATGGGGCTGGCGGAGGCGACCGCGGCGATGGCCGAGCTCGGGGAGATGGACCGGTTGGCCGAGCAGCTCGGGCAGTCCTACCCCGGGGCGAGCCTGGCCGACATCGACCTGGAGGCGCTGGAGCGGCAGCTGGGCCCGCAGGCCGTCGTGGACGCCCAGCGGTTGTCGGAGATCGAGCGGCAGCTGCGTCGGCAGGGCATGCTGCAACGCGCGCCCGACGGCAGCCTGCGGCTGAGCCCGCGCGCGATGCGACGGCTCGGCGAGACCGCGCTGCGCTCGGTGATCTCGCAGCTGCGCTCGCGGCGCGGGGAGCGCGACACCGACCGCGCGGGGGCGGCGGGGGAGCTCACCGGGACCACGCGGCCGTGGAGCTACGGCGACTCCGAGCCGTGGGACGCCTCCCGGACGGTGCGCAACGCGGTTCTGCGCCGCGCGGCTGAAGGCGCCGACTCGCCGCTGCTGGACATCTCGGACCTGGAGGTCGCCGAGACGGAGCAGCGCTCGCGGGCGGCCGTGGTGCTGTGCGTGGACACGTCGTGGTCGATGGTGCAGGACGGGCGCTGGGTGCCGATGAAGCGCACCGCGCTGGCGCTGCACCACCTGGTGGCCACCCGGTTCCGCTCCGACGCCCTGCAGCTGGTCACCTTCGGCCGGTACGCATCCACTGTGGACATCGGTGAGCTCGCGGCGCTGGAAGGCGTTTGGGAGCAGGGCACCAACCTGCACCACGCGCTGCTGCTGGCCGGTCGCCACCTGCGCCGCCACCCGGACGCCAAGCCGGTGGTGCTGGTGGTCACCGACGGCGAGCCGACCGCCCACCTGGAACCCGACGGCGAAGCCGTCTTCCAGTACCCGCCGGACCCGCACACCCTCGCGGTGACGCTGTCCGAAGTGGACGCCCTGACCCGGTTGGGCACGACGCTGAGCGTGTTCATGCTGGGCGAGGACCCGAGCCTGGCGGCGTTCGTGGACCTGCTGGCCCGCCGCGGCGGCGGCCGGGTGCTGGCCCCCTCCGCCGACGGGCTGGGGGCCGCGGTCGTCGGGGACTACCTCCGCACCAAGCGCCGCCGCTGAATCACTCGGCCGAGGCCGAGGCGGTGGGTTCCTCCGCCGGGGGTTCAGCGCGGCGGGCGCGCTTGTGGGGGAGCGCCTTGTTGTGCACCCCGGACAGGAGCTCGTGGACGCCGTAGTGCTTCGGGTGGCGCCAGAGGGCCACCCAGAAGATCACGACCAGCAGGGCGCCCGCCGCGACGACCAGGAAGCCGAGCAGCAGGGATTTCGGGAGCGATGCCAGCGCGCCGAGCAGTTCCCCCGGCTGGCTGATCAGCGCGTTGGCGCCGCTGGCCAGGATCGCCCCCGGCAGGCTGAGGGCCGCCAGCACGCCCGACATCAGCATCAGCACGAGGGGCACCACCGCGATTCCGAGCAGCATCGCCCGGACCAGCAGCCGCCACGGCGCGGGCCGCTCGTCGTCGGGGCCGACCAGGTTCAGCAGCAGCAGCTTCTTGCCCGGCGTGCCGCCGAACGCCCAGGGCAGCAGGACGAAGTACACCAGCAGCGTCAGCAGCTGACCGGTGAGGGGGCCGACGCCGAGGAGCGCGAACACCAGTCCGCAGAACAGCATTGCGAACGGCAGGACGCACAGGTCCACCAGCAGCGCCACCAGCCGCCGCCCGAGCGGCACCGGTCGCTTCGCCAGCGCCTCGTCGTCGATGGAGTCCAAAGTGGGCAGCAAGCGGGTCACCGGCCCGGCGAGCCACCAGCCCAGCATCGCGCCGCAGGTGTTGGTGATCAGGTCGTCCACGTCGGCCAGCCGGTACGGGCACTCGTACAGGCCCCACACACCGGTGTACTGGGTGAGCTCGAAGAACAGCGACACGCCGAAGCCGATCGCGGCCGCGGTGAGGAAGCCGCGCTTGAAGTGGTAGCGCAGGTACATGCCCAGCGGCACCAGCAGCGCCACGTTCAGCGTCGCCTGCCACACCGCCGGGTTGTGCAGCACGAGGGCGCCGAAGCTGACCTCACCACCGGCCTCCTTCCAGATGTCGCCGAAGGTGTTGCCGGGTGTCAGCGCCGGGTGCGCCATCTTCGGGTACTTCGCGCACACGTCCACCGCCTGCGAGGGCAGCGGGATCAGCGTCATGAAGAACGCGGTCAGCGAGTAGAACAGGAAGCTGTAGAACGACAGCGTGCGCCAGCTCGACATGATGCCGTGCCTGCGGTAGGTGACCACCGCGGCGGGCAGGAACAGGACTAGCGCGAGCAACGGGAAGATGAGCGCTGCTGTCTTGATGGGCAGCAGGTGAACGCTTGACACGGAGCCCAACTATACGGTCGCCCTCCCGGGTACCCGCCGCCAAGCCCGTCCGCCTTTGCGGCGGGGTCCGAGGTCGTGCGGATTCGCAGTTCCATATTGAAACTGCGGTTCTGCGGTGTGTCGGGGCCCCGACACACCGACGGCGGTGGACAACGCGCTCGGTCCGGGGTCCCGCGATTTCAATGGAAATCGGATGTCTGATTTCCATTGAACTTGTTCATCCTGTCCGTGGACCGCAGCTGCGAAGGGCGACCGGCACCGGTCGGCAGGTGTCGCATGCGCCGCAGGCGCATAGCCCACCCTCGCAGCTTGCACCGCCGCGGGTTCTCAGCGTTCGCCTGGCGAGGACGGCCCAACTGCCGTGTATTGGCATACATAAAGTTGGACACCCGGAGTCCAGGCGGGCGCTGAGGTTCCGCTACCGGCACCGCCACTCAGAACGAGGTTGGAAAAACCTCATTGAAATCGCGTCGGTCCCGGGGACGTGCCGACTGCGGAGTCCGACGTGCCGTGGGCGATCGGCCAGGGGGCGTTGGCGGAGTCCGCACCACTGCGTTGTTCACCGGGGAGCGACCAGGGCGTCCAGGTCGGCCGGGAAGTGGGTCGCGCCCTGGTCGAAGGCGTGGTCGAAGTCGTTGTCGGTCAAGCTTTTTCGCGCTTCGGCGGTGATTCGGTCCACGTCGCCTCGCTCGGCTCGGGGGAGGGGTGTGCCCACCGAGGCGCGTGCTGCTGCGGCCGCGCCGAGCAGGCGGGCCGCTCGTTCCGGGGCGGTCGCGGCTTCCGCACCGGCCAGGCCTTCGAGGGTCAGGGCGATCGCGCGCGGGTCGTCGACGTGGCGCGCGATCCGGTGCGCCGCCAGGTGGTGCTCGCGGGCCGCTTCGAGACCGCCCCGCTGCTCGGCGAGGAAGCCGAGCTCGACCAGGATCAGCGTGTTGCCCGGCTCGAACTCCACCAGGCGGTGCCACTCCTGGACGCGGCGCAGGTGCCGCTCGGCGTCGGTGAAGCGGCCTTCGCGGCGCGCGCCCAGCGCCAATCCGGTTTCGGCGTACATCTCGGCGGGGGTGAAGCCGCGCTCGGCGGCCACGGTCATCGCCCGTTCGTGCAGCTCGCGCGCTCGCGGGTAGTCGTGCTCGAGCAGCGCCACCCGGCCGAGCCAGGCCGTCTGGTAGGCGACCTCGGCCCACAGGCCGATGCTTTCCGCGCCGTGCAGGGCTTCGGTGTGGTGGCGCTTGGCGGCGGCGTAATCGCCGGTGATCCCGGCGATCGTGCCCAGCGCGTAGGACGCCTGCGCCAGCCCCCAGCGATCACCGGTGGTCCGGAAGAGCTCGGCGCTCCGCTGCGCGGCGCTCGACGCCGCGGCGAGGTCGCCTCGGGCCATGAGGTGCATCGAGCGGTCGCCCAGCGCGGCAGCCAGCCCCCAGCGGTCCTCCAGCTCGGTGAACTCCGCGACCATCTCGTCGACTGCGGGCTCGGACGCGGCCAGGTCCGCGATCGTGTACTGCGCGTGCGCCAAGAACCAGCGGGCTCGGGCGCGCCGCGCGCGGTCGGGGATGCCCCGCCACGCCTCGACGTGGTCCACCGGTTCACCGGTCAGCAGCGCGATCCCCGCGTACCACGCGGCCGCCTCGGCCCGTGCCGGGCCGGAGCCGGTCAGCGCCGCCGCGAGGGACTGCCGGGCCTCGCTGAGCCTGCCCCGCAGGAACCAGTACCAGCACAGCGCGGTGACCAGCCGCAACGCCACTTCCGGGGTGGCGTCGTCGAGCACCGCGCGCAGGTTGGCCGCCTCGGCGTCCAGCAGTTCGAGCCAGCGCCGCTGGTCGGGGCCGCGCAGCTGGGCTTCGGCGCGCTCGGCGAAGGCGGTGTAGTAGTCGTTGCGCCGCTGGCGCAGCACGTCGTGCTCCTCGGCCTCCTGCAGCCGCTGCAGGCAGTAGGCGGCGACGCTGTCCAGCAGCCGGTAGCGGCGCTCACCGGTCCTGGTCTCCGCGGCGACCACCAGGGACCGGTCCACCAGCCGCGACAGCAGGTCGAGCACCTCGACCGGGCGGACGCCGTCGCCGGAGCACACCGCCTCGGCCGCGGCGAGGGTGCAGCCGTCGCGGTGGATCGCCAAGCGGCGCAGCACGATCCGCTCCGCGGTCGGCAGCAGCTGCCAGCTCCAGTCGATCACCGCCTGCAGGGTCCGCTGCCGCTCCGGCGCGTCGCGGTGGCCGGAGGTCAGCAGCGCGAAGCGATCGTCCAACCTGGACTCCAGCGTCGCCGCACCGAGGACCCGGACCCGCGTGGCGGCCAGCTCCAGCGCCAGCGGGATGCCGTCCAACCGTCGGCAGATCGCCGCCACCGAGGCCGAGTTGTCGGCGGTGACGGCGAATCCCGGCGTCGTGGCGGCAGCGCGAGCGGTGAACAGCTGCACCGCGGCCGAGGCGCGCACGGCGTCGAGCTCGGCACCGGCCTCGGGCACGGCCAGCGGCGGCACCGGCAGCAGCACCTCGCCCGCGATGCCCAGCGCCTCCCGGCTGGTGGCGAGGACCCGCAGCCCCGGCACCGCCCGCAGCAGCCGCGCGACCACCGCCGCGGCGGAGGTGATCACGTGCTCGCAGTTGTCGAGCACCAGCAGGATCTCCTTCGCGCGCAACGCGTCCACGAGCGGATCGGTGGGTGAAGGGGTTGCCTCCTGCACGTCCAGCGCGGCGAGCACGGCGTGCTCCAGCGAGCAGGTGGCGTCCTCCCCGGGCTGGATACCGGCCAGCTCGACCAGCCGCACGCCGTCCCGGAACACCGCGCTGCGCGCGGATTCGATCGCCAGGCGCGTCTTGCCCACGCCGCCCGGACCGGTCAGCGTGACCAGCCGCGACGAGCCCAGCAGCGCCAGCACCTCGGCGCTCTCGCCGTCCCGGCCGACCAGGTCGGTGACCGGCACCGGCAGGTTGTGCGGGGCGGTGGCCGGGGGAGCCAGCGAGGTGTCCTGGGTCAGGATCGCCTGCTGGAGCTCGACCAGCTCCGGGCTCGGGTCGATGCCCAGCTCGTCGGCCAACCGCTCGCGCAGGTCCGCCAGACCGGCCAACGCCTCGCTCTGCCGCCCGGCCCGGTAGAGCGCTCGGACGTGCAGCGCCCGCAGCCGCTCGCGCAGCGGGTTGGCGGCCACCAGCTCACCGAGCTCGCCGACGAGAGCGGCGTGCTCGCCCAGCTCCAGCCGGGTCTCGGCGAACTCCTCCAGCGCGTCGAGGTGCTCCTCGGCCAACCGCTGCCGGGCGGCCTGGACGAACGGCTCGTCGGCGAAGTCGGCGAACGCGGGCCCCCGCCACAGCGCCAGGGCATCGGCCAGCAGCGCCCGCCGCGCATCCGGTGTCGCCGTCGTGCGGGCATGCGCGACGAGACGGCGGAAGCGGTGCGCGTCGACGGAGTCCTGGTCGACGTCCAGCGCGTACCCGGCTGCGCGGTAGGTCACCAGCTCGCGGCCGATGGCCCGGCGCAGCTGGGAGACCTTGGTCTGCAGCGTGTTGGTCGGGTTGCCGGGCGGCTCGGCGCCCCACAGGTCGTCGACCAGGCGATCGGCCGACACCGGGCCGTCGTGCGCCAGCAGCGCCGCGAGCAGCGCGCGGACCTTCGCCTCGGGGACCACGACCGGTTCGCCCTCGGCGGTCCACACCCCCAGCGGGCCGAGAACTCCGAAACGCACGGTCCCACCCTAGTCCGCGCACCCGACACCCCCAGCCGATCGTGCGCGGACCGTGCGCGGCCCCCAGCAGGGTGGATGCCAGCGGAAGGAGAGCTGATGAACCAGAAAGCCGTGAGCGTCCTCGGGCTCGGTGACATGGGAGCCGCGCTGGCGGGCGCTCTGCTCGCGGCGGGCCACCGGGTGACGGTCTGGAACCGGACGGCGGCCAAGGCCGAGCCGCTGGTGGCCAGGGGCGCGACCAGCGCGGACACCGCCGCGGACGCGATCGTGGCCAGCGAGCTGGTGGTGGTCTGCCTGCTCGACTACGACTCGGTCGGCCAGGTGCTCGCCCCGCACACCGATGTGCTGGCCGGGCGCACGCTGGTCAACCTGACCAACGGGACGCCGGGGCAGGCTCGCGAGATGGCCGCCTGGGCGGCCGATCACGGTGCCGACTACCTCGACGGCGGCATCATGGCGGTTCCGCCGATGATCGCCACTCCGTCGGCGTTCGTGCTCTACAGCGGCCCGAGCGGGGCCTTCGAGACCTGGCGGACTGTGCTGGACGTCTTCGGCGAGAGCCGGTACCTCGGCGACGACGCGGGTGCTGCGGCGTTGCAGGACCTCGCCCTGCTCTCCGGCATGTACGGGGTGATCGCGGGCGCGCTGCACGCCTTCGCGCTGGTCCGCTCGACCGGCGGTTCGACGCGGGAGTTCGCTCCGCTGCTCAGCGAGTGGTTGCAGGGCATGGTCACCTGGCCCGTTGCGGCGGCCGAGCAGATCGACGCCGGTGACTACGGCGAGAACGTGGTCTCCAACCTCGGCATGCAAGCGGCGGGGTTCGCCAACCACTTCATCGCGGCGGAGGAGCAGGGCATCAGCGCCGAGCTGCTGCGGCCGCTGCACGAGCTGATGCAGCGCCGGGTCGCCGACGGCCACGGCCACGAGGACGTCGTCGGCGTCGTCGAACTGCTCAAGCGCTGAAAGGCATTGGAGGACAACGTGAATCAGCCAGTCACCCTGATCGGCCTGGGGCCGATGGGGCAGGCGATGGTCCGGGTTCTGCTCGACGCCGGGCACCCGGTGACGGTGTGGAACCGGACCGCGAGCCGCGCTGACGAGGTGGTCGCGCGCGGTGCCGTTCGCGCCGCCACCCCGGCGGAGGCGGTGGCGGCCAGCGAGCTGGTGCTGCTCAGCCTCACCGACTACGCGGCGATGTACGAGATCCTCGGCCCGGTGCCGGATCTGACCGGCAAGGTGGTCGTCAACCTCAGCTCGGACACCCCGGACGCGTCCCGCGAGGCGGCGGCCTGGATCGACCAGCGCGGCGGGAAGTTCCTCACCGGCGGCGTGCTGGCCTCCGCGGAGCTCGTCGGCGCGGAACCGGCCAAGGTGTTCTACAGCGGCCCGGCGGAGCTGCTGGGAGCCCACGAGCAGACGCTGCGGCTGATCGGCGAGCCGCACCACGTGGGCGCGGACCACGGACTGGCCCAGCTGTACTACCTGGCGCACATCGACCTGTTCCTGGTCGGCCTGGCGGCGTACCTGCACGCCACCGCGCTGGTCGGCTCGGCCGGGGTGTCCGCGCAGGAGTTCCTGCCCTGGGCGGTGGACAACCTGACCACCAACCCGCAGGTGCTCCCGGCGGCCGCGGCGCAGATCGACAGCGGCGAGCACCCCGGTGACCTGGGCACCACCCGGATGATGGCCGCCAGCGCCGAGCACCTCCTGCAAGCCAGCCGCGCGGTGGGCATCGACACCGAGCTGCCGAAGGCGATCAAGGCGCACTACGACCGCGCCATCGCCGCCGGTCGGGGCGGCGACAGCTGGACCGGGCTCATCGACGTCATCCGCGACCCGCGGTGACGTTCCGGCGAAACCCCCCGGAGGGAAACGTGAATCAGCCAGTCACCCTGATCGGCCTGGGGCCGATGGGGCAGGCCATGGTCAACTCGCTGCTCGACGCCGGGCACCCGGTGACGGTGTGGAACCGGACCGCCAGCCGCGCCGACGGCGTGGTCGCGCGCGGTGCCGTTCGCGCCGCCACCCCGGCCGAGGCGGTGGGCGCGAGCGAGCTGGTCGTGCTCAGCCTCACCGATTACCAGGCGATGTACGACATCCTCGGCCAGGTCGAGGACCTGAGCGGCAAGGTGCTGGTCAACCTCAGCTCGGACAGCCCGGCGAAGACCCGCGAGGCGGCCGGGTGGGCCGAGGGGCGCGGTGCCCGGTTCCTCACCGGCGGTGTCATGGTGCCCGCGCCGATGGTCGGCACCGAGGCGTCCTACGTGTACTACAGCGGGCCTCGGGACGTCTTCGACGCGCACGAGAAGACGCTGGGGATCATCGGCGAACCGCACCACGTGGGCGCCGACCCCGGCCTGGCGCAGCTGTTCTACCAGGCCAACCTGGACGTCTTCCTGACCGCGCTGTCGGCCTTCCTGCACGGGGCGGCGCTGCTCGGCTCGGCCGGGGTGCCCGCGAAGGACTTCGCGCCGTGGGCGGCTCAGGTCATGCAGTTGGTGATCCACTTCCTGCCGGAGTCCGCCGAGCGGGTCGACGCCGACGAGCACCCCGGGGACCTGAGCACGGTGCGGATGATGGGCGCGACCGCCGACCACGTCCTGGCCGCCAGCGAGGAGGCGGGCATCGACCTCGACCTGCCGCGCGCGATCAAGGCGCACTACGACCGGACCATCGCCGCGGGCAACGGCGGCGACAACTGGACCCGCCTGGTCGACGGTATCCGCAACCCCCGGTAACAGCGCCGCGGAGGCCGGTGGGAACCCGCCCACCGGCCTCCGCCCGCACCGGTCACTGCCCGGCGAAGGAGTTGATCACCTCCGGGTGCGCGTCGGCCCACTTCTTGGCCGCCTGCTGCTCCTGGCCCTTCTGGGCGCTGTTGATCTCGTTCTCCAGCGAGGCCAGCTGGTCGTCGGTCAGCTTGAACTTCTTGATCATCTGGGTGACCTCGGGGAAGTCCTGGCTGAACCCGGCGCGGCCGATCGCGTGCAGCTCCTCGGCCTTGCCCATCGCGCCCTTCGGGTCCTGCAGGTCCTTCAGCGGGTAGCGCGCGTAGGCCCAGTGCGGGTGCCACAGGGTCACCACGATCGGCTTCTGGTCCTTGGTCGCCTTGTCCAGGGCGGCCAGCATCGCCGTGGTCGAGGAGGTCTGCAGGGTGTACTCGCCGCCCAGGCCGTAGGCCGGGATCGCGCTGTCCTTGGTGGTGCGGCTGAGCCCGGCGCCGGGGTCGATGCCGGTGATCACGCCGTTGAACTCCGCGCCCCTGCCCTTGAGGTCCTCGATCGAGTTGATGTCGGTGAGGTACTTCGGCACCGCGATGTTCAGCGTGCCCTGGTCGTACCAGACGCCGAGGTCCTCCAGCTGCGGTCCGTACTGCTTCCAGTAGTCGCCGTGGGTCTGCGGCAGCCAGGCGTCCAGGAAGAGGTCCGGGTTGCGCTGGGCGAGCCCGGCGTAGATCGGGCCGACCTCCAGCTCGGTGGTGTTCACCGTGTAGCCCTTGCGCTCCAGCAGTTCCTTGTAGAGGTAGGTGACGGCGATGTCCTCGTCCCAGGCGATGTAGCCGATGTTGATCGTCTTGGACTCCTGGCCGGTCTGGGCCCCGCGGCCGCCGCACCCGGAGGCGAGCAGGACCAGCGCGGCCAGCGCGGCGACGAGCGCGGTGAGTCTCCGTGATCTTCTGCTGGACAACATGTGCTACCTGCCTTTCTGCGACGGCCGCGGAACCGGGCTCACCCGGTCTTGGCCGCTTTGCGCTCCGCCCGCGCCACCGGCGAGCGGTCCGAGAGCACGGCGGTGATCCGGTCCAGGTAGACCGCCAGGATCACCACCGCCAGCCCGGCCTCGAACCCCTGGGCGAGCCGGACCCTGGTGACCGCCTCGTAGATGTTCACGCCCAGTCCCGGGGCGCCGACCATGCCCGCGATGACTACCATCGACAGGGCGAGCATGATCACCTGGTTGATGCCCGCCATGATCGACGGCATGGCCAGCGGCAGCTGGATCCCGGTGAGGATCTTGCGGGTGGGCGCGCCGAAGGCCTCGCCCGCCTCGACCACCTCGGTGTCCACCTGGCGGATGCCCAGCTCGGTGAGCCGCACGCCCGGCGGCAGCGAGAAGATCACGGTGGCCACCACACCCGGGACCTCGCCGATGTTGAAGAACACGATCACCGGGACGAGGTAGACGAACGCGGGCATGGTCTGCATCAGGTCCAGCACCGGTCGCAGCACCGCGCTGACCTTGCTGCTGCGGGCCATCAGGATGCCCAGCGGGATGCCGATGGCCACCGCGATGACGGTGGCGACCAGCACCAGCGACAGGGTCTGCATCGCCGCCTGGAACTGCTGCATGCTGGCGATCAGGCCGAAGCCGATCAGGCTGAACAGGCCGAACCGCCAGCTGCGCAACCACAGCCCGAGGGCGGCGAACACCAGCACCATGACCAGGACGGGCAGGAAGGTCAGCGCGTCGGCCAGCCCGGTGACCGCGGAGCGCAGGACCAGGTCGATGAAGTCGAACAGCGGGCCGACGTTGTTGTTCAGCCACTCGACGGCCGCCGCGAACCAGTCGCCGACCGGGATGCGCGGCACTTCGTACTGGCCGGGGAGGGGGAGCGCGTCACGCATCGGAGGCCTCCTTGACCGCCGCGGGCGCCTCGGCCTCGCGGCTCAACGCCTCGAAGATCGCGGCCGGTGTCACCGCGCCGAGCAGCTGCTGCCGGTCGTCGATCACCGGCACCGGCTCCGGCTGGTCGCCCAGCCGCAGGAACAGCTCCCGCATGGGCGTGTCGGCGGGCACCGGCTCCGCGCCCGACGGGGCGTCGACCTGCGGGTCCGCCAGCGCCGCCGCGGTGAGCACCCGGCTGCGGTCGACGTCCTGGACGAACTTGGCCACGTAGTCGTCGGCCGGTTCCCGCAGGATCTGCTCGGCGGTGCCGATCTGCACGATCCGCCCGGCCCGCATCATCGCGATCCGGTCGCCCAGGCGCATCGCCTCGTTGAGGTCGTGGGTGATGAAGATGATCGTCTTGCCCAGCTTGGCGTTGAGGTTGAGCAGCTGGTCCTGCATCTCGCGCTTGATCAGCGGGTCCAGCGCGCTGAACGCCTCGTCCATCAGCAGCACGTCGGTCTGCGCGGCCAGGGCGCGCGCCAGCCCGACGCGCTGCCGCATCCCGCCGGAGAGCTGCTGCGGGTAGCGGTCGCCCCAGCCCTCCAGGCCCACCAGGTTCAGCGCCTCGTCTGCCTTCTCGGCGAGCTCCTGCTTGCTCGCGCCCCGGATCTTCAACCCGTAGGCGACGTTGTCCAGCACGGTCCGGTGCGGGAAGAGCGCGAAGTGCTGGAAGACCATGCTCATCTTCTCCTGGCGCATCGCGCGCAGCGCCTTGCCGGACATCGCGGTGATGTCCTCGCCGTCGACGAGCACCCGGCCGGAGGTGGGCGTGAGCAGCCCGTTGAGCATCCGGATCAGGGTGGACTTGCCGGAGCCGGACAGGCCCATGACGACGAACGTCTCGCCCTCGGCCACCTCGAACGACGCGTCCACCACCGCGGCGGTGCCGCCCGCCTCCTTGATCTCGTCTTGGTCGGCCCCGGCCTCCAGTCGGCGAACCAGCTCCGTCGGCTGCGGCCCGAAGATCTTGTAGAGCCGTTCCACGCGTACCGATGTCACCGAATCGCCTCCGCCCGCTTCGCCGACCCGGGCGCGGTCCGCACCCGGTGCCGGGGCAGCGTGAATTGTCGAACCGACCGATCAACCCACGGTGCCCGGATTCGCGTCACAACCCTTTCGGTCCAGTTCGCCGATCATACGTCGCGGAAAGGCCGTGTCCAGCCGATCGGGTGAAGATCTTATTTCGATCGAGATGTTTCCCGGCTGCCTTCCGAGGTCGCTGACCAGGCGTTATCTGGTGCTTTGACGTGCAATTACGCTGATTTTTCGTCCTAATGATCCCACTTTGGCGGCGGTATGGCGAAGTGGTTCTCGGAAAGGATCAAGTCGCTTCGCGAAGTGTCGGTACGACCGATTTGCGCCGACTCGCGGGAAGATCGGGAACCAAGCAGTTTGTTGATCGGAATCCGATTGTTCCCGTAATGGGCGCACGGCGCGGTCGGGCGTTCGGGGCGATCCGGAGCTCCCACGATGTGATACGGGCTATCACCCGGACGGCGGCATCCACCCGAGGGGGACGTTTAAGGTCGGGTGCATGCAACCCTGGTCATCGGTTCCCGTGCCTCGCGTGCCGGGCACGCCACGTCCGCTGCACCTCTTCGACACCGCGGCCGGTGCGGTCAAGCCCACCGAACCCGGTCCGGTCGCGCGGATGTACGTGTGCGGCATCACGCCGTACGACGCCACCCACCTCGGTCACGCCGCCACCTACCTGGCGTTCGACCTGGTCCACCGGGTGTGGCTGGACAACGGTCACCAGGTGCACTACGTGCAGAACGTCACCGACATCGACGACCCGCTGCTGGAGCGCGCCGAGCGCGACAACGAGGACTGGGTGGTGCTCGCGATGCGCGAGACCGCGCTGTTCCGCGAGGACATGGAGGCGCTGCGGGTGGTCCCGCCCGCGGACTTCGTCGGCGCGGTCGAGTCCATCCCGGAGATCGTCGAGGCGGTCGGCAAGCTGCTGGCCTCCGGCGCGGCCTACCGGGTCGACGACGAGCACCCGGACATCTACTTCCGCCACCGGGCCAGCGGCCGCTTCGGCTACGAGTCCAACTACGACGACGAGACCATGCGCGCCTTCTTCGCCGAGCGCGGCGGCGACCCGGACCGGGCGGGCAAGGAGCACCCGCTGGACGCGCTGCTGTGGCGGGCCGCCCGCGACGGCGAGCCGTCCTGGGAGTCCGAGCTGGGGCCGGGCCGTCCGGGCTGGCACCTGGAGTGCTCGGTCATCGCGCTGAACCGGCTGGGCCTGGGCTTCGACGTGCAGGGCGGCGGCTCGGACCTGATCTTCCCGCACCACGAGTTCAGCGCCGCGCACGCCGAGTCGCTGACCGGCGAGTTCCCGTTCGCCCGGCACTACGTGCACGCCGGGATGATCGGGCTGGACGGCGAGAAGATGTCCAAGTCCAAGGGCAACCTGGTGTTCGTCTCCCGGCTGCGCGGCGACCGGGTGGACCCGATGGCCATCCGGCTGGCGCTGCTGGACGGCCACTACCGCACCGACCGGTCCTGGACGGCCGACGCGCTGACCGCGGGCACGGCCCGGCTGGCGCGCTGGCGCCAGGCCGTCGCGCTGGAGTCTGCCCCGGCGGCGGAGTCGGCGGTCGCCCAGCTGCGCGAGCGGCTGTCCGACGACCTCGACACCCCGCAGGCGCTGCGGGCCGTCGACGCCTGGGTGGAGGAGGCGCTGACCACCGGCGGCTCCGACCGCGAGGCGCCGCAGCTGATCCGCACCGCCGTCGACGCCCTGCTCGGCGTCGAGCTCTGAACCGCGGTCCGACCGCAGGGGGTGCCAGTTCTGCCTGGACTGGTGCCCCTGCGGCGTCCGGTTCGGGCAGGGCTGACACCCGGACCGACGCGCCGGGGCGCGTCGGGAATGCTGGTGGGCGCGTGAGCGCGCGCAGGACGGAAGGGTGGTCGCCGGGATGCGGAAGGTCCTGATCGTCGGAGCGGGGCAGGCCGGGCTGCAGCTGGCCTTGGGCCTGCAGGCCCGGCAGTACGAGGTGACCTTGGTGTCCGGGCGGACGCCGGAGCAGATCCGCGGCGGGCGGGTGATGTCCACGCAGGCGATGTTCGCCACCGCGCTGGCCAACGAACGCGCGCACGGCCTGAACTTCTGGGACGCCGAAGCACCGCCCATCACCGGCCTGCGCAAGACCGTCGAGAAGCCGGGGGAGGGGCGGCTGCTGGACTGGCGGGGCGAGTTCTCCCGGCCCGCGCAGTCGGTGGACCAGCGGGTGAAGATGGCGCGCTGGCTGGAGCTGTTCGCCGAGCGCGGAGGCGCGGTCGAACCCCGCACCATCACCGCGTCCGAGCTGGACGCGATGGCACCGGGGTACGACCTCGTGGTGGTCGCGACGGGGGCCGGGGAGCTGGGCCGGATCTTCGAGCGCGATCCGCGGCGCTCGCCGTTCACCGAGCCGCAGCGCGCGCTGGCGGTGGCCTACGTGCGCGGTGCCGCGCCGTCCCCGGACGAGCCCGACACCGGTCTGCTCCGGGCGAACTCGGTGCCCGGCGTCGGCGACATCTACGTCATCCCCGGCTGCACCTTCGGCGGGGCGTGCGACGTCCTGCTGTTCGAGGGCATCCCGGGCGGCCCGCTGGACTGCTGGTCGGACCGCCCCGGAGCGGACCAGCAGTGGGCCCGGATGCGGGAGCTGATGCGCGAGCACCTGCCCTCGGAGCACGCGCGGTTCACCGGCGCGGAGCTGACCGACGAGCGCGCCACCCTGGCCGGTGGCGTGACCCCGGTCGTGCGCAAGCCGGTGGCCGAACTCCCCTCCGGCGCGGTGGTGCTGGGCATGGGGGACGCGGTGGTGGCCAACGACCCGATCACCGGGCAGGGCGCCAACGTCGCCAACCGCTGCGCCGAGTCCTACTTGGACAGCATCGTGGCGCGCGGCGAGCAGCCGTTCGACCGGGCCTGGATGCAGCAGAGCTTCGACCGGTTCTGGCAGCACGCGCAGCACGTGGTGGCCTGGACCAACACGTCGCTGCGCCCGGCCCAGCCGCACGTGCAGCGGATCATGGCCGCGGCGGCGGAGCACCGGGAGATCCGCGACCGCTTCGCGAACGGCTTCGACGACCCGGCGGACTTCCGGACCTGGTTCCTGGACCCGGACGGGGCCGAGGAGTACCTGCGCAGCTTCGGGTGAACCGATGATTCCTCGCGTCCGCGGCGGTCCAAGCCGGTGACCGACGATTCGTCACGCGGAGGAGCACCGATGATCGACCTGAAGCCCGCCTGCCTGCGGATGACCGAGCTGGTGGCGGGCATCGCCGACGAGCAGCTGGACCTCTCCACGCCGTGCACCGAGTACGCGGTGCGCGACCTGGTCGCGCACGTGGACGAGGTGGCCCGGGGATTCGCCTCCGTCGCGCGCGGGGACCTGGAGCAGCCGCCGGTGCCGGAGCTCGGCGCGGACTGGCGGAGCACCGTGGCCGGGCACGTCCGGGATCTGGGCGTCGCGTGGGACGACGAGGCCGCGTGGCGCGGCAGCGCGGACGCGGCCGGGGTGGAGCTGTCCAACGAGGTGTGGGGGCGCATCGCGCTGACCGAGGTGGTGGTGCACGGCTGGGACCTGGCCCGCGCGACGGGGCAGCCGTTCGCGCTGCCGGAGGAGACGTTGCGCGCCTGCCTGGAGCACGTCGAGGAGTTCGTGCCGAAGGCCCCGATCCCGGAGCTCTGGGGCGAGCCGGTCGACGTCCCGGCGGGCGCCCCGGTGCTGGACCGCATCGTGGCGATCACCGGCCGGAAGCCGTGATCAGGCCTGATTGCGCCGGGCGGACTGTACTATTTCACCCAATTGGGTTAAGAAGGGATGCGTTGATCACTCGGAGGTAGGAGGCTCACGTGTCCCGGTTCCGCCGACCCGGCGCGCTCGCGCTGGCGGCGGCGGTCGTGGTGCTCACCGCGCCCGCCGCCGCGGCCGCACCCGCCGCGCCGCCGCCGACCCGCCCGATGCCGGACAAGAGCATCGCCTTCTACGTCGGCAAGAACCGCACCGAGAACGGCGCGACGCTGCTCGGCGGGTTCGGGCACGAGCCGTCCAGCCACTGGCTGGAGATCGTGCCGCGCCAGCAGCACGAGCCGGGCTCGACGATCACCGTCGGCGCCACCGAGGAGGCCGACCTGCCCGGTCGGCTCACGCAGATCCCGCAGGTGGCGGAGACCGCGAAGTACATCACCTCCAACTACTCGGAGTTCGCCGGGTTCCCGGCGCCGCTGACCAACGGCGGGCTCAACGAGTTCCAGGTGGCGGCGCGCGACGTGTGGTCGGACTCGCGGCCCGAGCTGGTCGAGATGACCCCGCCCGGCCAGACCGGCCCCAACTACAGCGACCTCTCGCGCATCGCGATGGAGCGGGCGCACAGCGCGCGCGAGGCGGTGGAGATCCTCGGCGAGCTGATCGACGAGCACGGGTACACCACCTACGGCGGCAACTCGCACCTGTTCGCCGACGCCGACGAGGGCTGGGTGTTCATCGAGTTCGCCGGTGGCAAGGGGCTCTGGGCCGCCGAGCGGCTCGGCCCGGACGACGTGCGGGTGTCCTACCCCGGCTACATCGGAGACTTCCCGCTGGACTACCAGGACAACCCGGACTACGCGGGCTCGCCGAACCTGGTGGACTTCGCCGTCGAGCAGGGCTGGTGGGACCCGGCCAGCGGCAAGCCCTTCAACCTCCAGGAGGTCTACGGCACGCCGTTCCCCGGGCACCCCGGCCGGTCCACCCCGGACGACGAAGCGCCGTGGCGGCACCCGCCGACCCTGGAGGACGAGCTGCGGCAGCTGGGCAAGGTGTCCCTGGTGGACATGCAGCGCATGGTCCGCGACCCCCGCTGGTCCGACGACCGCTCCGGCTACGGGCAGGTCGCCGAGCTGAAGTCCGACCTGCCGCACCCCGAGCTGGCCACGCTGTGGGTGGCGAACACCGCTGCGGTCACCGCGCCCTACATCCCGTTCCACATCGGCGCCGAGACCGTCCCGCCGGAGTACAGCCAGCACCGCTACCTGACCTCCGGCGCGGCGGCGAACTACCTGAGCCCGGAGTACGCGGCGCAGGAGGCGACGCGCTCGGCGACGTACCTGTCGAAGCGACTGATGTACTACACCTGCGACCGGCCCGAGGTGTTCCTCACCGACGTCACCAAGGCGCTGGAGGGCTTCGAGGCCCGCATCATGGCCGAGATCGGTGACACCGAGAAGCAGGCGGCCGCGGCCTACGCGGCCGGTGACGTCCAGCGGGCGCGAGCGCTGCTGACCGACTGGAGCAACGGCTGGGCGATGGAGGGCGTCGACCTCACCGAGTACCTGGTGGAGGACGTCGAAGCGCGCACCAAGGAGCAGTTCGGCATCCGCCGCCCCGCGGTCGAACCGCCGCCCGGTGTGACGGCGAAGGCGGAGAGCCTGGACATGTCGCTGCCGGAGGGCTCGATCTCGGCCCGCGACCGGGTGAACTGCGACCTCGGCAACGGCTGGGCCGAAGGATCCACAGTGGACCGCAAGGGGCAGCTGGGAGACCCCGACGCGGTCCCGGACTACCACGCCTCGGCCCGCACCGGCGGGTCCTTCCCGTGGCTGCCGGTCAGCATCGCAGCGCTCGGTGGCCTGGTGATCGGAGCCGGAGCGGTGCTCCTGGCCCGCCGCCGCGCCAGCTGATCCGCGAAAGCGGTTGTGCGGGTGTAGTTTCCGAAGGGCGCCTTTCGCCGGTCGAAAGGCGCCCTGCGCGCGTCACCTGGCCGCGTAGGCGTCGTGGGACTTGGCGAACTCGTTGCCGTGGTAGACGTCCCAGTTGATGGACCAGGCCATCAGGCCGCGCAGCTTCGGGTAGGTGCCGTGCGGCTGGTAGGGGCCGCAGTTCGTGCCGGAGCGCAGGCAGTCGAGCGCCTTGTGGACCTCCGGGACCGGGGTGAACCCGTTGCCCGCCGGGTTGGCCGCGGGCAGGCCGATCGCGACCTGCTCGGGGGCCAGCGGGGCGAAGGTGTTGTTCGGGTTCCCCGCCAGCGGGAAGCCGGTCAGCAGCATGTCGATCATCGCGACGTGGAAGTCCGCGTTGCCCATCGTGTGGTACTGGTCGTCCAGGCCCATCACCGGACCGGAGTTGTAGTTCTGCACGTGCAGCAGGTCCAGGTCCGCGCGCAGCGCGTCGATCACCGGCAGGTACGCGCCCGCGCGCGGGTCGGCGCCGGTGCCGCCGCCGTAGTGCTGGTAGCCGACCTGCACGAAGAACGTCTCCGGCGCCATGGTCAGCACGAAGTCCGCGCCGTAGCGGTCGTTGAGAGCGCGCAGCGCGTCGATCAGGTTGACCACCACCGGGGTGGTCGGGTTCTTCAGGTCGGTGTCGCCGGGTGCCAGCTCCAGCGAGTGGCCCTCGAAGTCGATGTCGATGCCGTCCAGGCCCCAGCGGTCGATGATCTCCGAGGCCGACGCCACGAACGCGTCGCGCGCGGCGGCGGTCTCCAGCCGGACCTGACCGTTGGCGCCGCCGACCGACAGCAGCACCTTCTTGCCCTCGGCCTGCTTGGCGCGGATCCCGGCGAGGAACTCCTCGTCGCTCTCCACGCCCGGGCACTCGGCGGCCTGGCAGCGGGTGAACTCCAGCTGTCCGGAGGTGGGGGAGGTCGGTTCGGCGAAGGCCAGGTCGATGACGTCCCACTCGGCGGGCACGTCGGCCATCCGCACGTAGCCGGAGCCGTTGGCGAAGCTGGCGTGCAGGTAGCCGACCAGGGCGTGCTCGGGGACGGCGGCGGGTTCGGGGGCGGCGGAGGCCGGTGCGGCGGCGAGGACGAGCCCGGCCAGCGCGGCGAGAGCGGTGCGGATCCGTGACATGGGTGCTCCGATCCGGAGGGAGTGAGCCGGAGCACAAAAAATGGACTAGACCACTGACCGAGGTCAAGGTCCAGTCCATTTGTCGCCACGCGCGCCCGGGTCCCCGGCCGCGATTTCAATGGAAATCAGATGTCCGATTTCCATTGAAATCGCACCACTGACCCCGAGCCCGGGTGCGTCGGCCTGGGGCGCTGCGGGGTTGCAGTTTCAATTGAAACTGTGAACCGGCCCCCACGGTGACCGCAGTTTCAATTGAAACCGCGGTCACCGCCGACGGACCGGTGCGGTCAGCCCGGGCCGGGGCCCAGCGGGCCCTTGCCGCCCGGGCCGCGGCGGCGCAGGTAGCGCTCGAACTCAGCGGCGATGGCATCGCCGCTGGTCTCGGTCAGCTTGACCTCGGCGTCCCCGCGCTCCTCCAGCGCTCGGACGTAGTTGCGGACGTCCTCGTCCTCCTCGGCCATCTCGCTGACCGTCTGCTCCCACTCCTCGGCCTGCTCGGGCAGGTTGCCCAGCGGCACCTCGACGTCGAGGGCGTCCTCCACCCGGTGCAGCAGTGCCAGCGTCGCCTTCGGCGACGGCGGCTGCGAGACGTAGTGCGGCACGGCCGCCCAGAACGAGATCGCCGGGATCCCGGCCTGCACGCAGGCGTCCTGGAACACCCCGACGATGCCCGTCGGCCCCTCGTAGCGGGAGCGCTCCAGGCCGTACCGGGCCGCCGACTCGGCGTCGTAGGCGGCGCCGCTGACCGGGACCGGCCGGGTGTGCGGGGCGTCGGCGAGCAGCGCGCCCAGCGTCACCACCGTGCGCGCGCCGATCCGCTCGATCTGCTCGACGAGCTCGGTGCAGAACGCCCGCCACCGCATGTTCGGTTCGATGCCGTGCACCAGCACCACGTCGTGCGCGCAGCCCGGCGGGCGGCAGACCGACAACCGCGTGGTCGGCCACGAGACCTGGCGGGTGATGCCGTCGACCAGCTTGACCGTGGGGCGGGTGACCTGGAAGTCGTAGTACGGGTCCGGGTCGAGCTCGCTCAGCGGTTCGGCGTCCCAGATGAGCTGCAGGTGCTCGATCGCGGAACTGGCTGCGTCCCCGGCGTCGTTCCACCCCTCGAAACCGGCGATGACGATCGGATCGGTCAAATCGGGCAGTTCGGCGCGCGATTGTTGGTTGGTGTGTGCGTCGCGATCGGTCACTGACCCAGCCTACGACGCCGCGCCGACGCGAGCGCCGGACGTACCGGGCCCGGCGATCAACGCCCCTGGATCGTGATCAGCGGTCGGTTTGACGCCCGCAGCACCAGGCCAGACCCTTGACCGCAGAGCCCGCCCGGCGAACCCGACCGCGCGCGGCGGAACCCCAGCCCAGCGGAAGCCGGGGCGGGGTGAGCGGCGGGCGTTCGATCGCCTGCGGAGCGGATGCCCAGTGGACCACACCCGGCCGTCGCCGAACGGGGAGCGGGGGATCTCCCCGCGGTCCCGGCTGCGGCTGTCCATCGGACGGCGGCCGCGCGACCTCGCCCAGCTCGGCCTGGTCGGCGGCCTGCTGGTGCTCAGCGTGCTGCTCGTGCTGGTGCCGGTGAACCCGGTGGAGCTGGCGATCTACGACCAGCTCGGCCGGATCCCGGCGGTGTCGGACCCGGTGTGGGTGGTGCTGCGCTGGTGCGGCACGTGGGCGGGCATCGCCGCGGCGACCGCGGTCGCGGCCTACTCCGGCTGGATCCGGGTGGCGCTGCTGTGCGCGGCGGCGGGGTCGGCGACCTGGGCGCTGGCGCTGGTCATGCACCAGGTGCTCGGGCTGCGCCAGGTGGCGCCGACCGGCGCGTTCCCCTTCCCGGCCGAGGAAGTGGCCGTCGTGACGGTGCTGGCCGTGATCATCGCGCCCTACGTGGGCGGGTACGCCCGCTACGCCGGGTGGGCGCTGGCGGTGCTCGTCGGCGTCGCCGTGGTGCACCTGGGCGGGCACCTGCCGCTGGCGGCGGTGGGCGGGGCGCTGCTGGGCTGGGGTGTCGGCACGCTGTTCCACGTGGTGTGGGGCGCGCCGGGGCGGCGGGTCTCCGACCTGGTCGTGCGGGACGAGCTGGAGCAGGCCGGGCTGGCCCCGCGGTCGATCCTCGCGCTGCGGCACCGGTTCATGGAGCCGCGCGAGTTCGCGGTGCGGACGGCGGACGGGGCGACGCTGCGGGTCAAGGTGGTGCGGCGGATGAGCCGCCGGGCCGGAGCCTGGTACAAGCTCAAGCGGCTGCTCGCGCTGCTGGACGTCCAGGACGAGCCGCGGCTGTCGACCCCGCACCACGAGGTCGAGCACGAGGCCTACGTGACGCTGCTGGCCGAGCGCGCGGGGGTGCGCACCCCGCCGGTCGTGCTGGCCTGCGACGTCGAGCACGCGCCCGCGCTGCTGGTGGTGCGCCAGGTGGCCGGGCGCCGCCTCTCGCAGCTGCGCGCGGTGGAGGTCGACGACGAGCTGCTGGCCGAGATCTGGGCGCAGATCGCCGCGCTGGCCCGGGCCCGCATCGCCCACCACGACCTGCGGGCGAAGAACTTCCTGGTCGACGCGCAGAACCGGCCCTGGCTGCTGAGCTTCACCTTCAGCCACGCCGGGGCCGGTGCGGCGCGCTGCGCGCGGGACCTGGCCGAGGCGCTGGTGTCGATCGCGTCGGTGGTGGGCGCGGAGCGGGCGGTGAGCTCGGCGATCCGCGCCCTGCCCGCCGAACAGCTGGAAGGGGCGCTGCGCAACCTGCTGCCGATGGCGCTGCCCAGGCGCATCCGCGCGCAGTCGCCGCACGGGCGCTTCCTGATGGCCGAGGTGCGGGAGGCGCTGGCCGACGGGCTCGGGCAGCCGATCCCGGGGTTCCGGTCGCCGGTCCGCCCGGTCACCGTGATCGGGCTGCTGCTCATCGGCGCCGCCGTCTACCTGCTGCTGCCGGAGCTGTCCAGCATGGACGAGGTGCTCCTGGCCGCCCGGCACGCAAACTGGGGCTGGCTGGCGGTGGCGGTGCTGACCGGGTTCCTGGCGATCGTGCTGTCGTCGATCTCGGTGCAGGGCTCCAGCTCCACCCCGCTGCCGTTCTGGCGGACCCTGGCGGTGCAGGTGGCCGCCGCGTTCACCGGCCGCACCACGCCCGGCGGGGCGGGGTTCTTCGGGATCAACGTGGTCTACCTGGAGCGGCTGGGCCTGCGCCGACCGCTCGCGGTCGGGGTGACGCTGCTGAACCAGGCCGGGACCGGGGCGGTGGCCTTCGCGGTGGCCGTGGTCGGGGTGTTCGCGGTCGGCCTGTCCGGCACGTTCACCCACCTGTCGATCCCGACCGGGTGGCCGGTGCTGGTCGGCGCGGCTGCGGTGCTGGTGCTGGCCGCCGCGGTGCTCGCGTCGCCGTTCGGGCGGCGGCGGATCGTGGCACCCTCGTTGGAGGTCGGCCGCGAGCTGCTGGACACGCTGCGCCACCCGGTGCGGGCGGTGCAGCTGTTCGGCGGGGCGCTGGGCTACCTGGTGGTGTCGGGGCTGGGGCTGGCCGCCTCGCTGGCCGCGCTGCACCCGGAGTTCTCCTGGGCGGCGGTGACCGTGGTGTTCATCATCGGCAACACCCTCGGGCACCTGGTGCCCTCGCCCGGCGGGCTCGGCGCGGTGGAGGCCGTCCTGCTCGCGGGCCTGGGCGCGATGGGGGTCCCGGCGACGGCGGCGGTGACCGCGGTCCTGCTCTCCCGCCTGCTGACCTACTGGCTCCCGGTCCTGCCCGGCATCGCGATGTTCCGCTACCTCCAGCACAAGGGCGTCATCTGAGACCGCCGGTACCACGATGTGGGAAATGGGCGCGACCTGCTCCGTACGCTGGGTCCATGTCGCATTCTGCCTGGTCACCGCTGCTGACGGCGCTGGAGCGCCGCGTTCTCGCGGCCGACGGGGCGATGGGCACCATGCTGCAGGAAGTGCCGCTGACCCCGGACGACTTCGCCGGGCTGGAGGGCTGCAACGAGATCCTCAACGTCACCCGGCCCGACGTGGTGCGCGAGGTGCACCGCAGTTACCTCGAAGCCGGGGCGGACGCGATCGGGACCAACACCTTCGGCGCGAACCTGGCCAACCTCGGCGAGTACGGCATCGCCGACCGCATCCGCGAGCTGGCCGAGCGCGGCGCGCAGCTGGCGCGGGAGTGCGCCGACGAGTTCACCACCGCCGGGCAGCCGCGGTTCGTGCTCGGCTCGGTGGGGCCGGGCACCAAGCTGCCGACGCTCGGGCACATCACCTTCGAGGAGCTGCGCGACGCCTACGAGGAGCAGACCGTCGGCCTGCTCGACGGCGGCGTCGACGCGGTGCTGGTGGAGACCTCCCAAGACCTGCTGCAGACCAAGGCCTCGGTGCTGGCGGCCAAGCGCGGCATGGCGCGCACCGGGCGCCGGGTGCCGATCCTCGCCCAGGTCACCGTGGAGACCACCGGGACCATGCTGCTCGGCACGGAGATCACCGCCGCGCTCACCGCGCTGGAACCGCTGGGCATCGACCTGATCGGGATGAACTGCGCGACCGGGCCCGCGGAGATGGGCGAACACCTGCGGCAGCTGGCCAAGCAGGCGCGGGTGCCGCTGTCGGTGATGCCCAACGCCGGGCTGCCCGAACTCGGCCCGAACGGCGCGGTCTACCCGCTGACGCCGGAGGAGCTGGCCGAGTCGCTCGCCGAGTTCGTCGTGCAGTACGGCGCCCGCCTGGTCGGCGGCTGCTGCGGCACCACCCCCGAGCACATCCGCCAGGTCGGCGAGGCGGTGCGGCACCTGGACCCGCCACCGCGCCAGCCGCGGCCGGAGCCGGGCGCCAGCTCTCTGTACCAGGCGGTGCCGTTCGACCAGGACGCCTCGGTGCTGGTCATCGGCGAGCGCACGAACGCCAACGGCTCCAAGGCCTTCCGCGAGGCGATGCTGGCCGGAGACCACGACACCTGCGTCGAGATCGCCAAGGCCCAGACCCGCGACGGGGCGCACCTGATCGACCTGTGCGTGGACTACGTCGGCCGCGACGGCACGGCCGACATGGCCGAGCTGGCCTCGCGGCTGGCCACCGCCACCACGCTGCCGGTGGTGCTGGACTCGACCGAACCGCCCGTGCTGCGCGCCGGGCTGGAGCGGCTCGGCGGTCGCTGCGTGGTGAACTCGGTCAACTACGAGGACGGCGACGGCCCGGACTCCCGCTACCGGCGGGTGATGGAGCTGGTCCGCGAGCACGGCGCGGCCGTCGTGGTGATGTGCATCGACGAGGACGGCCAGGCCCGCACCAAGGACTGGAAGCTGCGGGTGGCCGAGCGGGCGATCGCCGACCTGACCGGGAACTGGGGGCTGGCCGAGTCCGACATCATCGTGGACTGCCTGACCTTCCCGATCTCCACCGGTCAGGAGGAGGTGCGCCGGGACGGCATCGAGACCATCGAGGCGATCCGCGAGCTCAAGCGCGCCCACCCGGAAGTCCGCACCACGCTGGGCATCTCCAACGTCTCCTTCGGACTGAACGCGGCGGCGCGGCAGGTGCTCAACTCGGTGTTCCTGCACGAGTGCCGGGCGGCCGGGCTGGACACCGCGATCGTGCACGCCTCGAAGATCCTGCCGATGAACCGGATCCCGGACGAGCCGCGGCAGGTCGCGCTGGACCTGGTGCACGACCGCCGCCGCGAGGGCTACGACCCGCTGCAGCGGTTGATGGAGCTGTTCGAGGGGCAGACCGCGAAGTCCAGCCGGGCTTCGCGCGCCGAGGAGCTCGCCGCGCTGCCGCTGTTCGAGCGGCTGGAGCGGCGGATCGTCGACGGCGAGCGCAACGGCCTGGAAGCCGATCTGGACGCCGCGATGGCGGAGAAACCACCGCTGCAGATCATCAACGAGAACCTGCTCGCCGGGATGAAGGTCGTCGGCGAGCTGTTCGGCTCCGGGCAGATGCAGCTGCCGTTCGTGCTGCAGTCGGCGGAGGTGATGAAGGCCGCGGTGGCGCACCTGGAACCGCACCTGGAGAAGGATTCCGCCGCGGGCAAGGGAACTCTCGTGCTGGCCACGGTCAAGGGCGACGTGCACGACATCGGCAAGAACCTGGTCGACATCATCGTGTCCAACAACGGCTACGACGTGGTCAACCTCGGCATCAAGCAGCCGATCGGCGCCATCCTGGACAGCGCGCGCCAGCACGGCGCCGACGCCATCGGCATGTCCGGGCTGCTGGTGAAGTCGACGGTGATCATGAAGGAGAACCTGGCCGAGCTCAACGCCAGGGGAGTGGCGCAGGAGTTCCCGGTGCTGCTCGGCGGTGCGGCGCTGACCCGGTCCTATGTGGAGAACGACCTGGACGAGCTCTACGAGGGCGAGGTCCGCTACGCGCGGGACGCCTTCGAAGGCCTGCGGTTGATGGACTCGATCATGGAGCGCAAGCGCGGCGGCGCGGTGGTGCCCGACGCGGCGGCCGAGGCGAAGAAGGCCGAGCGCAAGGCCCGCCGCGAGCGTTCGCTGCGCATCGCCGAGAAGCGCCGCGCGGCCGAACCGGTGCAGCCGGTCGGCCGGTCGGACGTCGCCGAGGACGTGCCGGTGCCCGCGCCGCCGTTCTGGGGCGACCGCGAAGTGCGCGGCATCCCGGTGGGCGAGTACGCCCCGTTCCTGGACGAGCGCGCGACGTTCTTCGGCCAGTGGGGGCTGCGCGGCGCCAAGCAGGGCCCCTCCTACGAGGATCTCGTCGAGACCGAGGGGCGCCCGCGCCTGCGGTACTGGCTGGAGCGGTTGGCCACCGAGGGGATCCTGCAGCACGCGGCGGTGGTCCACGGCTACTTCCCGTGCGTCTCCGAGGGCGACGACCTGGTGGTGCTGGCCGAGCCCGAGCCCGGCGCCGCGGAGCGCTGCCGCTTCACCTTCCCGCGCCAGGCCCGCGACCGGCACCTGTGCCTGGCGGACTTCTTCCGCTCCCGAGAGCACGCCGAGCGCACCGGTGCGGTGGACGTGCTGCCGCTGCAGCTGGTCACCATGGGCCAGCCGATCGCGGACTTCGCCAACGAGCTGTTCGCGACGAACGCCTACCGCGACTACCTGGAGGTCCACGGCCTGGGCGTGCAGCTCACCGAGGCGCTGGCCGAGTACTGGCACCGCCGCGTCCGCGAGGAGCTGCGCTTCGCCTCGGGAACCCCGGTCGCCGCCGAGGACCCGTCGGAGGTGGCGGACTTCTTCCGCCTGGGCTACCGCGGCGCCCGCTTCTCCCTCGGCTACGGCGCCTGCCCGAACCTGGAGGACCGGGCCAAGATCGTCGACCTGCTCAAGCCGGGACGCATCGGCGTCACCCTCTCCGAGGAGTTCCAGCTCCACCCCGAGCAGTCCACCGACGCCATCGTCGCCCACCACCCGGAGGCCAAGTACTTCAACACCTGACCGCTCCACCACCCGGGTGAACACCTCCCGGTGCGGGTGGGGAGGGATTGGACACTTTTGGTGGGGTCGGTGGGGGTCGCGGTGTTGTACTGGGTGGTGACTTTGGTCCGAACCAGCCTGGAGGAGATCTCCGCGTGACCCGCGACGCCGGTCCGAACTCGCCCGCCGCCGTCCTGTTCGACATGGACGGGACGCTCGTCGACTCCGAGAAGCTGTGGACGATCGCGCTGGACGACTACGCGGCGCATCGCGGGGGCGCGCTGACCGACGCCACCAGGGAAGCCATGGTCGGCTCGAACATGACCCGCAGCATGCGGATGCTGCTGACCGACGTCGGGGTCCCGGCCACCGAGGCCGAGATCGACGCGGCCGCCAGCTGGGTCGCCGAGCGGATGGCGGAGCTGTTCGCCGACGGCCTGCCGTGGCGGCCGGGCGCGCAGGAGGCGCTGCGCCGGGCCCGCGCGCTCGGCGTGCCGGTCGCGCTGGTGACCTCCACGATCCGCTCGCTCACCGAGATGGCGCTGGAGACGCTGGGCCGCGACACCTTCGACCTCACCGTGTGCGGCGACGAGGTCGACGGGCGCAACAAGCCCGACCCGGAGCCGTACCTGAAGGCCGCGCGGCTGCTGGGCGTGGACCCGGCCGCCTGCGTCGCCGTCGAGGACTCGCCGACCGGCGTGGCCAGCGCGGAAGCCGCTGGCTGCCTGGTGATCGCCATCCCGTGCGAGGTGCCGCTGCCGCCCGGCCCGCACCGGGTGCTGCGCGACTCGCTGACCGACGTCGACTTCGACGCGCTCGGCGAGTTGTTCGCCCGAGCAGCGTGATGATCGACGTCCCGATCGTGCTGGCCGGGTTCGGCCCGGTCGGCCGGGAGTACGCCGCACTCGTCCACCAGCACCGCGCGCAGTGGCGCGACCAGCACGGGGTCGACCTGCGCGTGGTCGCGGTCCGCGGTCGCAGCGCGCAGGTGGAGGTCGACGGCGCGGTGCCGCCGCGCGACCGGTGGGCGGCGGCCGAACCGCTCGCGGACCTGCTCGCCCGAACCGGAGCCCGCGTCCTGGCGCAGGCCGTCCCCTCCGACGGCAGCGACCAGCCCGGCCTGGACGCGCTGCAGGCGCTCGAACACGGCGCGCACGTCGTCACCGCCACCAAGTCGCACCTGCTCACGCATTGGACCCGGCTCGACGAGGTGGCTCGCCGCGCGGGGCGCTCGGTGCGGATCTCCGGGGCGACGGGCGCGGCGATGCCCGCCGGAGATCTGGCGCGCTCGGTGCTGCGCGGCTTCGACGTGGAGGCCGTGCACGGCTGCCTCAACGGCACCGCGACCTTCGTGCTCGACCAGCTCGCCGCGGGCCATCCGCTGGACGACGCGGTCGCCGAGGCGCAGCGGCGCGGCATCGCCGAGGCCGACCCGGCCGCCGACCTCTCCGGCGCCGACGCCGCCACCAAGATGCGCCTGCTCACCGGCCTGCTGTGGGGCTGGGACGTGGCGGACGTGCAGGTGGAGCTGGAGCCGGTCCGCGAAGCGCGGGCCGACGCCGGGCATCGGATCCGGCAGGTCGCCAGCGCCGCGCGCGACGAGCCCGGGGTGGTGCGGGTGACCGTGCGGCCCGAACCGGTCGGCAGCCCGCTCGGCTCGCTGGTCGGCCCGGAGAAGGCGGTGACCTACGACTGCGGCGACGCCGGGTCGGTCACCGTTTCCGGTGGTCGGTCCAGCCCGCGGGGTGCTGCCCGAGCGATGATCAAGGACACCATCGGCGCTGCGCTGGAAGCCACCGCGGGCTTGCGGTGACGCGCCGTACCAGAGTCTGGAAACCAGCGGTCCGCCGTTCGGCCCGCTGACCTGAGATGCAAGGATCGTGCACTGTGAAGACCTTCGACGAGTTGTTCGCCGAACTGCAGGAACGCGCCCGCACCCGCCCCGAGGGCTCGTCGACGGTGGCGGCGCTCGACGCCGGGGTGCACGCGCAGGGCAAGAAGGTGCTCGAAGAGGCCGGTGAGGTGTGGCTGGCCGCCGAGCACGAATCCGACGAGCAGCTCGCCGAGGAGATCTCGCAGCTGCTGTACCGCCTCCAGGTCATCATGCTGGGGCGCGGGCTGTCCCTGCAGGACGTCTACCGCTACCTCTGATCTGGACACACATGAGTCGGGGATCCCGGACCGAGAGGGCGTCCGAGGTTCCGCTACCTGCACCGCCAACCAAGTCGACCACCGTTCTGAAAAAGGGAGATCGCTGCAATGCTGCGTGTGGCTGTGCCCAACAAGGGCACGCTGGCCGGGCCCGCATCCGAGATGCTCGCGGAAGCCGGGTACCGGCAGCGCCATGAGCAGCGGGACCTGACGGTGCTCGACGCCGCCAACGACGTCGAGTTCTTCTTCCTGCGGCCCAAGGACATCGCCATCTACGTCGGTTCCGGCGAGCTGGACCTGGGGCTGACCGGCCGCGACCTGGCGCTGGACTCCGGCGCGCCCGTCGAGGAGCGGTTGGCGCTGGGCTTCGGCGGCTCCACCTTCCGCTACGCCGCACCGGCCGGTCCGCACGAGTGGACCGCGGCGGACCTGCAGGGCAAGCGGATCGCCACCTCCTACCCGAAGCTGGTCACCGACGACCTGGCCCGGCACGGGGTCACCGCCGAGGTCATCCGGCTCGACGGGGCGGTGGAGATCTCCATCCAGCTCGGCGTCGCCGACGCGATCGCCGACGTGGTCGGCTCCGGCCGCACCCTGCGCCAGCACGGGCTGGTCGCCTTCGGCGACCCGATCTGCAAGTCCGAGGCGGTGGTGATCCAGCGCCGCGGTTCGGACGCCGACCAGGTCAAGGACCAGCTGATCGCGCGCCTGCAGGGCGTGGTGTTCGCCCAGCAGTACGTGATGCTGGACTACAACTGCCCGCGCGAGCTGCTCGACGAGGCCACCAAGATGACCCCCGGCCTGGGGTCGCCGACCATGGCGCCGCTGGCCGACGAGAGCTGGGTGGCGGTGCGCGCGATGGTCTCCCGCAAGGAGGCCCCGGCGATCATGGACCGGCTCGTCGCGGTCGGCGCCAAGGCGATCCTGTCCTCCGACATCCGCGCCTGCCGCCTCTGACGGCTGCAGCTCCACCGGAGAACCGCCCCGAGTGGGCGGTTTTCCTTTTGCCCGGAATGCCCTGAAGTGCCGCCGGATCGTAATCCGCTCCGGGCCCCGCGCTGATCTGGTGCGGCTGGTGAGCGCGGATAATGAACCGGGCAAACGATCTTGGGCGAGACGATGGGGGTGAGCGCATGGCCGTCGTGGTACCGGGGAAGACGCCGCCGCGGTGGGAGCTGTACGAGGGGATGCCCTGCTGGATAGAGCTGATCACCACGGACCTGGAGCGGGCCCGCGAGTTCTACGCGGGCCTGTTCGACTGGGAGTACCGGACGCACCGCGACCCGGTCTCGGGCGAGCACGTGATCGCGCTGCGGGAGGGCTTCCCGGTGGCGAGCCTGCGCGCCGCCTCCGGCGACCACTCCACCTGGCGGCTGTACCTGGCCAGCGCGGACTGCGCGGCGACCGCCGCCCAGGCGCAGGAGCTGGGGGCGGTGCTGACGGTGCCGCACAACCACGTCCCCGACGTGGGCACCAAGGCGGTGCTGGTCGGTCCGGCCGACGCCGAGTTCGGCCTGCTGCAGCCCGAGGAGTCCTGGCAGTTCGACGTCGGGCTGCCGGGCACCCTGATGTGGGCCGAGCTGGTCACCATCAAGGCGCAGACGGCCGACAACTTCTTCCACGAGCTCTTCGGCTACACCGCCGAGAAGTTCGGCACCGAGCACCGCTCGGACTACTCGGTCTGGTACCTCGGCGACGAGTCGGTGCTGGCGCGGGTGAGCATGATCCGCGAGCACATCACCGCGAGCACCCACCCGCACTGGCTGCTCTACCTCGGCGTGGACGAGACCATCGGCACCGACGAGCTGGTCCGCAACGCGATCGCGCTCGGCGGCCGGGTCCGCGTGGACCCCTACGACTCCAGCATCGGCCGCGTCGCCGTCCTGCGGGACCCCACCGGCGCCCGCTTCGCGGTGATCGACCAGACCCAGGCCGGTGAGTACGGCACGGCGGCCAACTACGACCCCTACGAGGACTGACCGCCTCCGGCCGGGAGATCGCGGTTTCAGTTGAAACTGCGATCTCCACCCACGGCCGTTCACAGTTTCAACTGAAACTGCAGGTCGTGAATCGGGAGCTCAGTCGGTGCGGTCGAGGACGGACTCCTCGCCGGGGTCGGGTTCCGGCCAGCCCGGGTAGGGCGGCGGGGTGCCGCCGAAGGCCGGGCACAGCGGCTTGTGGTCGCAGTAGTCGCACAGCTTGCTCGGGTTCGGCCGGAAGTCGCCGGTCCTGCCCGCGCGCAGGATCGCCTGCCAGATGGCCTCCAGCGTCCGCTCGAAGCGGCGCAGCTCGGTCTCGTCCGGGGCGTAGGCCAAGCGCTGCTTGCTGGCCAGGTACATCAGCAGCAGCTGGCGCGGGATCTCGCCGCGGGTGCGCCACAGCACCAGGGCGTAGAACTTCATCTGGAACATCGCCTTGGCCTCGCCGATCTCCCGCGGCGCGGCCCCGGTCTTGTAGTCGACCAGCCGGATCTCCCCGGTCGGCGCGACGTCCACCCGGTCGATGAACCCGCGCAGCAGCACCCCGGAGTCCAGCTCGGTCTCCACCCGCAGCTCGCAGGCCTCGGGCTCCAGCCGCCGCGGGTCCTCCAGCTCGAAGTAGGACTCCAGCAGCGCGCTCGCCGACTCGAGCCAGCGCGCCAGCTCGGGGTCGTCGGGCCCGTCGAACAGCTCGGCCAGCTCGGGCTGCTGCTCCTGCAGCTCCGCCCAGGCCGGGGCCAGCAGCGCCCGCGCCCGCTCCGGGTCGCGCTGGTCGGTCGGCAGGCCGAACAGCCGCTCCAGCACCGAGTGCACCACGGTGCCGCGCACCTGCGCCCGGGTCGGGGTCTCCGGCAGCCGGTCCACCGCGCGGAACCGGTAGAGCAGCGGGCACTGCTTGAAGTCGCTGGCGCGCGACGGGGACAGCGCCGGACGTCTCGTCCCGCGGTCCTGGATCGCGCCGCCTGCTGCTGCTCCCACCGGTTCGGCCATGGGCAGCAACCCTAATCGAGCCGTCCGACACGCGATCAGGCCCGTGCGGATCACCACCGGCTCACAGCGGGGGGACTACCCTGCGCGCATGCCACCGACCGCATCCCAGCCCGCTCGGCCCAAGCTCAACGACGGTGGTCTGCTGCTGTGCCGGGTCGCTGGGGTACCCGTGCTGCTCTCCCCGTCCTGGTGGCTGGGCGCGGCGCTGATCGTGCTGCTCTACACGCCGCTGGTGGGCCGGATCCTGCCCGGTGCGGGCGTCTGGGAGAGCGCGGTGCTCGCCGCGGTGTTCACGGTGTTCCTCGCGGTCTCGGTGCTGCTGCACGAGCTGGGGCACTGCATCGTCGCGCTGCGGCTCGGCCTACCCGTGCGCCGGGTCCGGTTGTTCCTGCTCGGCGGCCTGACCGAGATCTCCCGCACACCGCCCAAGCCCGTCCAGGAGGGGCTGATCGCGGCCGCCGGACCAGCGGTGTCGCTGGTGCTCGCGGTGGCCGCCGGGGTCGGCTGGTTCGCCATGGTGCCGGGCGGCGCGATCTGGCTGCTGGTGGTGCAGACCTGCGTGGCGAACCTCGCGGTCGCGGTGTTCAACCTGCTGCCCGGGCTGCCGCTGGACGGCGGCCGGATGCTGCGTGCGCTGACCTGGCGGATCACCGGCAGGCGCGGCACCGGCACCACGGCGGGTGTGATCGGCGCGGCGGTGGTGGCGGCGGCGCTGATCGTCTGGGCGCTGCTGGGGCTGATCCAGAACTCCCAGGACCAGTGGTTGCGGCTGGGCGTGTGCGTGCTGATGGCGTGGTTCGTGGTGGCGGGTGCCAACGCCGAGCGCACCGCCGACCAGCGCCGGAGCTGGCCGCCCGGGCTGACGCTGCAGGAGCTCGTGCGCCCGGTCCTGCAGCTCCCGGCGGAGAGCCCGGTGGGCGACGCGCTGATGGCCGCGGCCGGTCGCGGCGTCGTGCTGGTGCGCGCCGACGGCATCGCGGTGGGCCTGCTGGACCAGACCGCGGCCGAGCGGCTGGCCACCCACACCCCGAACGAGCCCGCCGAGCGAGCCGCCGAGCCGGTCGACCCGGACACGATCCTGCTCGACAGCGAGTCGCACGAGGCGATCCTCGAACGCGTCCAGACCGTGCTGGCCTGGCAGTTCCTGGTCATCGACGAGGAGGGCCGCCCGAGCGGCGTGCTGCGCCGCGAGGACCTCCGCGCCGCCATCCGCGCCCGCCGCGGCTGAGCCGCCGCACGGGTCGTCCGGTCTCCGGAGAGGCTCCGTTCGTGCTGGTAGTGGCCCGTGAGCACTTCGTGGCGCCATGGCCCCGCAACATGCTCACGGGTCCTGACCAGCGGAAACGGAACGTTGGAAGCCGACCCCAGGAGCTGCCGGAGCCTCTGCGACGATGGTGCGCTGTACCAGCGTCGAGAAGGTAGGCAGCAGTTGAGCAGCACCGTCAGCGGTGAGTTCCAGCCCGGAGACCGGGTCCAGTTGACCGACCCCAAGGGGCGGAAGTACACGGTCGTGCTGGAGCCGGGAGGGGAGTACCACACGCACCGCGGCGCGCTGGCGCACGACGACCTGATCGGCCAGCCCGAGGGCTCGGTGGTGACCTCGGTCGGCGGCACGTCGTTCCTGGCCCTGCGCCCGCTGCTGGCCGACTACGTGCTGTCCATGCCCCGCGGCGCCCAGGTCATCTACCCCAAGGACGCCGCGCAGATCCTCATGTGGGGCGACATCCGCCCGGGCGCGCGGGTGCTGGAGGCCGGAGCGGGCTCCGGCGCGCTGAGCTGCTCGCTGCTGCGCGCGGTCGGTCCCGAGGGCAGCGTGACCTCCTACGAGGTCCGCGAGGACCACGCCGAGCACGCCGAGCGCAACGTGAAGCGCTTCTTCGGCGAGAAGCCGGACAACTGGTCGCTGCACCTGGGCGACGTCCAGGACTACGACGGCGACCCGGTCGACCGCGTGATCCTGGACATGCTGGCCCCCTGGGACGTCCTGGACAAGGTCCACGAGAAGCTGATCCCCGGCGGCGTGCTGGTGGTCTACGTGGCGACCACGACCCAGCTCTCCCGAGTCACGGAAGCGATCCGCGAACAGCAGAACTGGACCGAACCCCAGGCCTGGGAAACCCTCATCCGCCCCTGGCACGTGGTCGGCATGGCGGTCCGCCCGGAACACCGGATGGTCGCCCACACGGCCTTCCTCCTGGTAACCCGCCGCCTCGCCGACGGAGTAACCCCACCCCGAGTCCAACGCCGCCCCAGCAAGGGCTGAAACGCGAAACGGCCCGCCCCGAACCCCGGGGCGGGCCGTTTTCGGCTGCTCAGGTGGTGATCAGCAGAGCTTCCACTCGCCTTCTTCGACGACCATCTTGAACTCTTCGTCGATCGGCTGGGACTGGTTGATCTGCTGGCCCATGTACTCCATGTTGAAGGTCATCTGGCCAGTGACCTTGGCGTTTGCCGTGTTGTCGCCGTTGTCCTTGACGTCGCCCAGGGTCATCTCGATCTTCAGGCCGTCGAGCATCTTCTTGATGTCGGCGTCCGTCATGCCCATGTTCTTGAGGTCGCCGAGCTCGCCGCCCTTGCCCTCCATGGTGTCGATGATCTCCTGGAACTGCTCCTTTTCCTTCTGGCAGGCCATGGTCTGGAGCGTGGCGAAGTCCTTGGCGTTGATCGCGTCGATGCCCTTCTGCGCGACCGAGCGTGGGTCGCCGGGGCCGCCGGTGAAGACGACGACGAGGGTGATGATCAGGGCGATCACCACCACGCCGCCGACGCCGCCGAGGATCCAGGGGAGGGGGGACTTCTTCTTCGGGGGTTCGAAGCCCGGCTGGCCGTACGGGGAGGTCGGCGGGTACGGGGGCTGGCCGCCGAAGCCCGCCTGCTGCTGGGGGCCGCTGGGCGGGTAGGCGCCGCCCGGCTGCTGGCCGAAGCCCTGCTGGGGGCCGCTCGGCGGGTACTGGCCGCCCGGCTGCTGCGGGTACTGGCCGCCGGGCTGCTGGCCGCCGAAGCCCGGCTGGCCGCCCGGCTGCTGGCCCCAGCCGCCCTGGCCGGGCTGCTGCGGTGGGTACGTCACTTTCTCTCCCCCTCGTCGGAAAAGTTCTGTTGCGGGCTCACTGGTCGAGCTGGCAGACCTTCCAGGTCCCGTCCTCGACCTTCAGCACCATCGTCTGGTCCACCGGGTGGGACTTCCCGTCGGCCACGTAGGTTCCCGTCAACTTCGCCGTGGCCGAATCGTCACGTTCGGTCACCTGGCCGAGCTCGACGTCGAACTTCCACTGCTCGAGCTGGTCGAGTGCCTTGTTCAGCTCGGCCTTGTTGGACTCGCACAGCAGACCGCGGACGCTGTTGAAGTCGTGGGCGTTGACCTTGGTCACCAGCTCCTGGGCCACCGGCTTGGCCTCGCCGGGCCCGCTGGCCAGCCAGAAGTACACGCCGACGCCCGCTCCGGCGAGGACGACCAGCGCCCCGACCAGGCCGAGGATCAGCGGCAGCTTCGACTTCTTCTGCTGGGGTGGTTCGACGTCGGCGAAACCGTTGGGCTCCTGGAGCCAGGAACCGGGGCCGAACTCGCTGCCCCACTGCGGGGGCATGGGCGCCTGCTGCGGCTGCTCCGGCCCCTGCTGGCCCCAACCGGTGTGCTGGTTGCCGTAGAAGGCGGGCTGCTGCTGCGGGGTTTCCGATGGTCCCGGTGGCGGGAATCCGTTGCCCGTGGGTTGCTGCTGGCCCCACCCGCCCGGTCCAGGCTGCTGCGGCGGATAGGTCATGAACTCCTCCCCGGAGGTGTGCGTCGTGCTCCTCGCCGTCTGCGCGGCGGCCGTAAGTAGATCAGAGCGCGCGGGGCGACGTGCACGGAGTGGAGCATTCGGCACCGAATCGTCACGGGGGATTCGTCTCCGCGTGGTGGACCCCGGGGGCAGTTGTTCCAAATGATGGGAGAAGTTCCGCGTGTTCCGATCGGACCCCGGGAGCAACGCCACCCGGTTGCCGGAGTCGTTAACCCGGATGCCGGTGCACGGCCGCGATCCGTGCGGCGCAACGGGAAACCGGTGCTGGTCGGCGCGCGGGAGCACCGCGCGGCCCGCTGCGCAACGTATCGATCGGACCATGATCGTCGACGCACCGTGTCCGCCCGATCCCGCCCCGGCGCGACCCGCTGGCACCAACCTGCCCCGGTTCGTGGGTATTCGCGGATTTTTGTGGCACGCTGGGCGATCCGGCGGACATTCACGACGCCGCCGTCGTCGGTGATCGCCGGTACCGTGGTGGTACGAGCACGGGAGGAGGGTGCCGACATGCAGCACGACCGTCCCGGCAGCCGGCCAGAGGAGGGCGGCGAGCAGTACAGCGGTGGCAATGCAGAGCTCCGCAGCCAGATCCGTCTCCTGGAGGACGAGGTTGCACTGCTGCGCCGCAGGCTCAACGAGTCGCCCCAACAGGCCCGGTTGCTGGAAAAGCGGCTGGCCGAGGCATCCGAGAGAGTGAGTCAGCTCACCGAACGGAACGCCAAGCTCACCGAGACCCTGAAGGAAGCGCGGAGCCAGCTGATGGCGCTGCGCGAGGAAGTCGACCGACTCGCCCAACCGCCCAGCGGCTACGGGGTGTTCCTGCACCGCTTCGAGGACGGCACGGTCGACGTGTTCACGTCTGGTCGCAAGATGCGGGTGGCGGTGTCGCCCAACGTCGAGACGGAGGAACTGAGACTGGGCCAGTCAGTGCGCCTCAACGAGGCCCTGACCGTGGTGGAGGCTGGCGCGTTCGAGCAAACCGGTGAGGTCTGCACCTTCCGGGAGCTCCTGTCCAGCGGCGCCGGGGAGAGCCCCCGCGCGCTCGTGCTGGGCCACACCGACGAGGAACGCGTGGTGTGGGTGACCGAACCGCTGGTCACCGCCGGGCTGAAGGCCGGCGATTCGGTGCTGGTCGACAGCAAGGCCGGGTACGCCTACGACGTGGTGCCCAAGGCCGAGGTCGAGGACCTCGTGCTCGAGGAGGTGCCGGACGTCGGCTACCAGGACATCGGTGGCCTGTCCGGGCAGATCGAGCAGATCCGCGACGCCGTGGAGCTGCCGTTCCTGCACTCCGACCTGTACATCGAGTACCAGCTGCGACCGCCGAAGGGCGTCCTGCTGTACGGCCCGCCGGGCTGCGGCAAGACGCTGATCGCCAAGGCGGTGGCCAACTCGCTGGCCAAGCAGGTGGCCGCCGCGCGCGGGGACGACGACGGTCAGGCGAAGTCCTACTTCCTGAACATCAAGGGCCCCGAGCTGCTCAACAAGTTCGTCGGCGAGACCGAGCGGCACATCCGGCTGATCTTCCAGCGGGCGCGGGAGAAGGCCTCCGAGGGCACCCCGGTGATCGTGTTCTTCGACGAGATGGACTCGATCTTCCGGACCCGCGGCAGCGGGGTGTCCTCCGACGTGGAGACCACCATCGTCCCGCAGCTGCTCAGCGAGATCGACGGTGTCGAGGGCCTGGAGAACGTCATCGTCATCGGCGCCTCCAACCGCGAGGACATGATCGACCCGGCGATCCTGCGGCCGGGCCGGCTGGACGTGAAGATCAAGATCGAGCGGCCGGACGCCGAGTCGGCCAAGGACATCTTCTCCAAGTACCTGACCTCGCAGCTGCCGATCCACGAGGAGGACCTCAAGGAGTTCGGCGGGGACAAGGCCGCGTGCGTGGAGGCGATGATCCAGACCACGGTCGAGCGGATGTACGCCGAGACCGAGGAGAACCGGTTCCTGGAGGTCACCTACGCCAACGGGGACAAGGAGGTCCTGTACTTCAAGGACTTCAACTCGGGCGCGATGATCCAGAACATCGTGGACCGGGCGAAGAAGGCGGCGATCAAGGCGGTGCTGGACACCGGCCAGCCGGGCCTGCGGGTGCAGCACCTGCAGGACGCCATCATCGACGAGTTCGCCGAGAACGAGGACCTGCCCAACACCACGAACCCGGACGACTGGGCCCGCATCTCCGGCAAGAAGGGCGAGCGGATCGTCTACATCCGCACCCTGGTCAGCGGGAAGAACCAGGAATCCGGCCGAGCGATCGACACGGCCACCAACACGGGCCAATACCTGTAGTGAGAGCAGCACGGGGCTGGTCTGCGTGACGGTGCGGGTAGCGGAACCTCAGCGGTCGCCTGGCTGCGGGATCCCGTTCTGATGTATGTCCAATACACGGCGAACGGGCTGTCCTCGCCAGGCGACCGCTGAGAACCCGCGGCGGTGCCGGTTGCGAGGGTGGGTTATGCGCCTGCGGCGCATGCGACAGCTCTCGGGCGGTGCCAGCAGGGCGTCGCGGCGGAGATTCGCCTCGCTTGCGTGTTCTGAGCGGTCTCGGGGCCGCCGTCCCTCCGGGGTGGCGGCCCCGAGCTGTGCCGGGCGCGGGTTGCGGTTACGTTTCCAGGCATGATCCCCGCGCAGACACCGGTGGAGCGGCTCGGGCTCGGCCTGGCCGCGCTCGGCCGCCCGGCCTACATCAACGTCGGTCGTCCCGACGTGCTGCCCGTGCAGCGCACCGCGCAGGCCATGCGGGAGCGCACCCGCTCGGTGCTCGACGCCGCCTACGCCAACGGCATCCGGTGGGTGGACACCGCGCGGTCCTACGGCAGCGCGGAGCAGTTCCTCGCCGACTGGTTGCGGGAGCGCGGCCACGGCGACGTGGCGGTGTCCAGCAAGTGGGGGTACGCCTACGTCGCGCAGTGGCGGATCGAGACCGAGGTGCACGAGGTCAAGGAGCACTCGCTGGAGCGGCTGCGCACCCAGTGGGCGGAGACCCGCACCCTGCTGGGTGACCGGGTCGACCTCTACCAGGTGCACTCGCTGACCTCGGGCAGCCCGCTGTTCGAGGACATGGCGCTGCAGCACGAGCTCGCCCGCATCCGCGACTCCGGGGTGCACCTGGGCTTCTCCACCAGCGGCGCGGCGCAGGCCGAGACCATCGAGCGGGCCTGGGAGATCGAGGTGGGCGGGCGGCAGCTGTTCTCCGCGGTGCAGTCCACCTGGAACTCGATGGAGCCGTCCGCGGGGCGGGCGCTGACCGAGGTGCACACCGGCGGCTGGCGGGTGCTGGTCAAGGAGACGCTGGCCAACGGGCGCCTGGCGGTCGACCCGCCGCGCGAGCTGGCCGAGATCGCCGACCGGCACGGGGTGTCGTCGGACGCGGTGGCCATCGCGCACGTGCTGCACCAGCCGTGGGCGGACGTGGTGCTGCTCGGCCCGGCCAGCGTCGAGCAGCTGGAGGCGAACCTGGCAGCCTGCCGGGTGGAGCTGACCGACCGAGACTTGCACGCCCTGGAAACCCTGGCCCGCGACGCGGCGACCTACTGGGGCGAGCGCGCGGAGCTCCCCTGGCGCTGACTTCGGCCGACCACGGCCAGGCGCGGCGGCGCACAGCCCCGAGACCTACAGTTTCAGTTGAAACTGTGAGTCCCCGCGCACGGGACCGGCCCTGGGGGCACTTCGGGGGTCACATCCGGGCGAACCACTCCAGGGCGAACTTGCGGCCGTCCGGGACGAACGGCCAGTCCGGGTCGTCCAGGCGTTCGCGGAGCTCCGCCAGGGGCATCCACCAGCCCGCGGCGACCTCCTCCGGCTGGTGGACGATCGGGCCGTCCCAGCGGACCTCGTAGAGGAACCCGTGGTAGCGCACGGTGCCCTGGTCGAAGGTGGAGCGGAACAGGAAGCGCACCGGCGCGCCGCGCACGCCAAGCTCCTCGGCCAGCTCCCGCTCCGCCGTGGTGGCCGGGTCCTCGCCCGCCGCGACGACGCCACCGGCCGCGCAGTCGTGCATGCCCGGGAAGACGTCCTTGGTGTCGGTGCGGCGGTGCACGTAGATGCTGCTGCCGTCGGGGGAGCGGACCAGCACCGCCGACGAGGCGTGCCACAAGCCCTCCGCGCGCATCCGCCGCCGCGTCGCGCTGCCCACGACACGCCCGGCCGCGTCGTACACGGCCACCAGTTCCTCGCCAGCCATCATGCCCCGATCGTCGCAGCCGCCCGGCGCACCTCTCCCAGCGCACCGGCACCGCCGCCGTTCCCACGATTCGACATCCTGTGGCGTGCAGCACTCCGCACGGTCGGTGATACCCCGTACGCTGCGAGGTATGCGGCGGATCATGGGAACCGAGGTGGAGTACGGCATCGTCGTGCCGGGCGATTCCAGCGCCAACCCGGTGCTGACCTCCACGCACATCGTGCTCGCCTACGCGGCGGCGGCCGACATCCCGCGGGCCAGGCGCGCGCGCTGGGACTACGAGGTCGAATCGCCCCTGCGCGACGCCCGCGGCTTCGACCTGAGCGCCGCGGCGCAGCAGAACAACGGCTCGGACGGCGACGACCTCGGGGCGGCCAACGTCATCCTCACCAACGGTGCGCGGCTCTACGTCGACCACGCGCACCCGGAGTACTCCGCCCCGGAGGTGACCAACCCGCGCGACGCGGTCATCTGGGACAAGGCGGGCGAGCGGGTCATGGAGGAGGCGGCGATCCGGGCGGCCAGCGTGCCCGGCACCGCGCCCATCCAGCTGTACAAGAACAACGTCGACGGCAAGGGCGCCAGCTACGGCACCCACGAGAACTACCTGATGTCGCGCAGCACCCCGTTCACCGCGGTGATCGGCGGCCTGACGCCGTTCTTCGCCTCCCGGCAGGTGGTCTGCGGTTCGGGCCGGGTCGGCATCGGGCAGGCGGGGGAGAAGGCCGGGTTCCAGCTCTCCCAGCGCTCGGACTACATCGAGGTCGAGGTCGGCCTGGAGACCACCCTCAAGCGCGGCATCATCAACACCCGCGACGAACCGCACGCCGACGCCGACAAGTACCGCCGGCTGCACGTCATCATCGGCGACGCCAACCTGGCGGAGACCTCCACCTACCTCAAGCTCGGCGCCACCGCGCTGGTGCTGGACATGATCGAGTCCGGGCAGCGCTTCGACGACCTGAAGCTGTCCGACCCGGTGCAGGCCGTGCACCTGATCAGCCACGACCCGACGCTGAAGCAGACCGTGGAGCTGGCCGACGGGCGCCGGTTCACCGGGCTGGACCTGCAGCGCGCCTACCACGAGCGCGCCGCCCGCTTCCTCGACGAGCACGGCGGCGAGCGGGCCGCGCGGGACGTGCTGGACACCTGGGGCGAGGTGCTGGACCTGCTCAGCGGCGACCCGATGGACTGCGCCGACCGGCTGGACTGGCCCGCCAAGCTGCGGCTGCTGGAGAGCTACCGCAGCCGCGACAGCCTGGGCTGGGCCTCGCCGCGGCTGCACATGATCGACCTGCAGTACTCCGACGTCCGGCTGGACAAGGGCCTCTACAACCGGCTGGTCGCGCGCGGCTCGATGAAGCGCCTGGTCAGCGAGGACGAGGTCCGCGACGCGGTGCTCACGCCGCCGGAGGACACCCGCGCCTACTTCCGCGGCCGCTGCCTGGAGCGCTACCCGGCGGAGGTGGCGGCGGCGTCCTGGGACTCGGTCATCTTCGACCTCGGCCGGGAATCGCTGGTGCGCATCCCGACGTTGGAACCGCTGCGCGGCACCAAGGCCCACGTCGGGGCCCTGCTGGAGGCCGCGGCCAGCGCCGAGGAGCTGGTCGACTCGTTGACCAAGGGGTGACGGGCCCGGCGACCACGTTACGTGCACGTCAGCCGGGTGCGAAGATCGCAAAGACCCCCGGCTGGCCGTGGGCCAACGGGTGTTCGGATGGGTAGTGTTCACAGCAGGACGTCCCCAGCGCGGGGGAGGTCCGAGAGGGCGATCACCGGGAGGCGAGATGTCCCAGGAAAAGGTTCAGCGGCACGGTGGCGGCGACGGCGACGAAGAGCAGGGTCCGGAGGCCGCCGGCCAGGAGCGCCGCGAAAAGCTCGGCGAGGACGTGGACGCCATCCTGGACGAGATCGACGACGTCCTGGAGGAGAACGCCGAGGACTTCGTCCGCGCCTACGTCCAGAAGGGCGGGCAGTGACCGGACCCGGTCCCGGGCCGCGGGAAACGCGGCCCGGCACCGTCCGCTGCGCGCCGGATCTTGACTAGAGTGCGTACCAGTCGCAGGCCCTTCGATCGGGAGACGATGTCGCTGATGGAATCGAGCTCGACCCGGTTTCCGGGTCAGGCACTGCCCGCCGCCTACCTCACCCCGGGGTCGTCGTCGTTCACCGACTTCCTCCGGTCCACCGCGCCGGAGCTGCTGCCCGGCGGGCGGAAGCTGGCCGACGGCGTCGTGGAGGCCCCGCACGGCACCACCATCGTCGCGGTGACTTTCCGCGGCGGCGTGCTGCTGGCCGGTGACCGCCGCGCCACCATGGGCAACCTGATCGCCCAGCGGGACATGGAGAAGCTGTTCGTCACCGACGCGTACTCGGCGGTCGGCATCGCCGGTACCGCGGGCGTGGCGCAGGAGCTGGTCAAGCTGTACGCGGTCGAGCTGGAGCACTACGAGAAGCTGGAAGGCATCTCGCTGTCGTTGGACGGCAAGGCGAACCGGCTGGCCAACATGCTGCGCGGCAACCTCCAGGCCGCCATGCAGGGCCTGGCCGTGGTGCCGCTGTTCGCCGGTTACGACACCGAGGCCGAGGACCCCGACCGCGCCGGCCGGATCGTGTCCTACGACGTGGTCGGCGGCCGGTACGACGAGATCGCCGGCTACCACGCGGTGGGTTCCGGTTCGCTGTTCGCGAAGTCCGCGCTGAAGAAGCGCTTCGACCCGGACGCCGACCTGGACACCGCGGTGCACACCGCGGTCGAGGCGCTCTACGACGCCGCCGACGACGACTCGGCCACCGGTGGCCCGGACCTGTCGCGGCGCATCTTCCCGTCGGTCATCACCATCACCGCCGCGGACGGTGCCGTGCGGCTGCCCGAGGAGCGCGCTTCCGAGGTCGCCACCGAGGTCGTCAACGGCCGGTTGGAGAACCCCGGCGGCTGACACCCGCCCCGATCCGACTCGCGAGCAGATTCGAACCAGGAGTGCACAGCCGTGACGATGCCGTTCTACACCTCCCCCGAGCAGTTGATGCGGGAGCGTTCCGAGCTGGCCCGCAAGGGCATTGCGCGGGGGCGCAGCGTGGTGGTGCTCAAGTACGCCGGTGGCGTGCTGTTCGTCGCCGAGAACCCGTCGCCGACGCTGCACAAGGTCGCCGAGATCTACGACCGCATCGGGTTCGCCGCGGTGGGCCGCTACAGCGAGTTCGAGGCGCTGCGGGTGGCCGGGGTGCGCATCGCCGACGTGCGCGGGTACTCCTACGACCGGCGTGACGTCACCGGCCGGTCGCTGGCCAACACCTACGCCCAGCACCTGGGCGCCATCTTCACCGAGCAGATCAAGCCGTTCGAGGTGGAGATCTGCGTCGCCGAGGTGGGTTTCACCGCGGAGACCGACCAGCTGTACCGGCTGACCTACGACGGGTCCATCGTGGACGAACCGCAGTACGTGGTGATGGGCGGCCAGGCCGACGCGATCACCAGCACGCTCAAGGACTCCTTCAGCGACGGGCTGGAGCTGGCCGACGCGGCGAAGCTGGCGATCGAGGCGCTGTCCTCCGGCGGGGACGGCAACCGGGAGCTGGGCGAGGCCCAGCTGGAGGTCGCGGTCCTGGACCGCGCCCGGCCGAACCGGACGTTCCGCCGGATCCAGGGGGCCGCGCTGCGGGCGCTGCTCCCGGAGCGGGAGTCGACTTCGGACGAGTCCGGGTCCGACTCCGAGGGCGGGGAGCCGTCCGGCGAGTAGCGCGCGGCATCGCCGACTTCCCGAGTGCGGGGCACCGATCGCGGGTGCCCCGCACTCGTGCGTCCGGGGTTCCCCGAACGGCTGCCCGCCAAGCGTTGTCCGGTCGCAGCTTCCCCAACCGTCACAACATGCTGTGGTCCGGGAGGAGGCCGAACACCTCCGGTGGCGTGGCGGCGGGTTGCCGTGCGCGCTGGTCAGCGGCCCGCCCGGCGCGCACGATGACGCGGTGCAACCGATTTCGCGCGAAGAACGCGGCACAGGTGCCCGAACGGCGGACCGCCGCGAAGCGGTGTTTGCGCCTAGTGTGGAGTCATGCAGCGGCGGATCTTCGGCATCGAAACCGAGTTCGGGGTCACCTGCACGTTCCACGGGCAGCGTCGACTGTCCCCGGACGAGGTGGCCAGATACCTGTTCCGACGGGTCGTGTCGTGGGGGCGGTCGTCCAACGTCTTCCTCCGCAACGGGGCCAGGCTCTACCTGGACGTGGGCTCCCACCCGGAGTACGCCACGGCCGAGTGCGACGACCTCGTCCAGCTCGTCACGCACGACAAGGCCGGTGAGCGGATCCTCGAGGACCTGCTCATCGACGCCGAGCGGCGGCTGGCCGACGAGGGCATCGGCGGCGACATCTTCCTGTTCAAGAACAACACCGACTCGGCGGGCAACTCCTACGGCTGCCACGAGAACTACCTGGTCGGCCGGTCCGGGGAGTTCTCCCGGATCGCCGACGTGCTGCTACCGTTCCTGGTGACCCGCCAGCTCATCTGCGGTGCGGGGAAGGTGCTGCAGACCCCGCGCGGCGCGGTGTACTGCCTGTCGCAGCGCGCCGAGCACATCTGGGAGGGCGTGTCCAGCGCGACGACCCGCTCGCGGCCGATCATCAACACCCGCGACGAGCCGCACGCCGACGCCGAGCGCTACCGCCGGCTGCACGTCATCGTCGGCGACTCCAACATGTCCGAGGTGACCACGCTGCTCAAGGTCGGCTCGGCGAACCTGGTGCTGGAGATGGTCGAGCAGGGCGTGCAGTTCCGGGACTTCAGCCTGGACAACCCGATCCGCGCGATCCGCGAGATCAGCCACGACCTGACCGGGCGGCGCACCGTCCGGCTGGCCGGCGGCCGGGAGGCCTCGGCGCTGGACATCCAGCGGGAGTACTACGGCCGGGCGGTGGACCACGTGGCGCGGCGCGGTTCGGACCCGATGACCGACCGGATCCTGGAGCTGTGGGGCCGGGCGCTGGACGCCATCGAGCAGCAGGACTTCTCGCTGATCGACCGGGAGGTCGACTGGGCGATCAAGCACCGGCTGCTGGAGCGCTACCGCGGCAAGCACGGATTGGAGCTGTCCAGCCCGCGGATCGCCCAGCTGGACCTGGCCTACCACGACATCCGCCGGGGCCGCGGGCTGTTCGACATGCTGCAGCGCAAGGACCTGGTGGACCGGGCCACCGAGGACGGCGAGATCGAGGCGGCCAAGGACACCCCGCCACAGAGCACCCGGGCCAAGCTGCGCGGCGACTTCATCGCCGCCGCGCAGGCGGCGGGCCGCGACTTCACGGTCGACTGGGTGCACCTGAAGCTCAACGACCAGGCCCAGCGGACCGTCCTGTGCAAGGACCCGTTCCGCGCCGTCGACGACCGCGTGGAGCGGCTCATCAGCTCCCTGTGAACCACGAGGTGAGGGGCGCCCGCGCCCCTCACCTCGTGGTGATCAGCGCTCCTGGCCGGTGGGGCGGATGATGAGCTCGTTGACGTCGACCGTCGGGGGCTGCTGGAGGGCGTAGAGGGCGGCGTTGGCGATGTCCTCGGCGCGCAGCTTCGGGACGTTCGGGGTGTCCGCGGTCATCTCGGTCTCGACCATGCCGGGCTGGATGAGGGTGACGCGGACGCCGGTGCCGACGCACTCCGCGCGGATGTTCTGGGCCATGCCGGTGACCGCCCACTTCGTCGCCGAGTAGAGGTTGCCGGGGCGGAGGTTGCGGCCCGCGTTCGAGCCGGTCAGCAGCAGGTGGCCCTCGGTGCGGGTGAGCGCGGGCAGCGCCGCGCGGGCGGTGATCGCGGCGCCGTAGACGTTGGTCAGGACCATCTCGCGCCACTGCTCGGGGGCGGCGCCGCCGTTGCCGAGGAACGAGGTCTGCACGCTCATGCCCGCGTTGGCGAACACCGCGTCCAGGCGGCCGAAGTGCTCCTCCGCGCGCTGCACGGCGGCGGTGAGGCTCGCGTAGTCGGTGACGTCGCAGGGCAGGGCGAGGGCGGTCTCCGGGCCGAGCTCGTCGACCAGCGCGGACAGGGCTTCGGTGGAGCGGGCGGTCAGGACCAGGCGGAAACCGGCTGCGGCGGCGGCCCGCGCGGTCGCGGCGCCGATGCCGCGGGAGGCACCGGTGATCATCAGGACGCGATCGGACATGGTCCCAGGGTAGGGGCGCGCGATCAGCCGGAGCCGGTGATCACGCTGCGTCGCGAAATATTTTCGCGTTGATCGTGACTTCAGTGCTGACCGAAATCAACGCCCCGTCCGCCACGTGGGCCCCACTGGTCGCAACACGCCCCGACCCAAACACATGATCGAATCCGGGCGGGCTAGAGTTTTCCGGTGGCCACTGTGCGTGCTGAACGCTTGGTGAACCTGGTGCTGTGTCTGCTGTCGACCCGCCAGTACCTCACCGCGGAGCGGATCCGGGCGATCGTGCCGGGCTATTCCGGCGCGCCCACCGACGAGGCCTTCTTCCGGACCTTCGAACGGGACAAGGCGGAGCTGCGCGATCTGGGCATCCCGCTGGAGACCGGTCGCAACTCGGCCTTCGACGCCACCGACGGCTACCGCATCGCGCGCCGCGACTACGAGCTCGGCGACATCGACCTCGAACCCGACGAGGCGGCCGCGGTGGCTCTGGCGGTGCGGTTGTGGGACGCCCCGGAGCTCACCGCGGCGGCCCGCGGCGCGCTGCTGAAGCTGCGCGCGGCCGGTGTGGACGTCGACGAGCACGCGTCGTCGACGGTCGAGCCCAAGGTGCGCACCACCGAGCCCGCGTTCGCGCCGCTGCTGGCGGCGGTGCAGAGCGGCCGGGTGGTGGAGTTCGACTACCGGCGCCCGAGCAGCCCCGACGTGCACCGGCGGACCGTCGAGCCGTGGGGCGTGGTGTCCTGGCGCGGCCGCTGGTACGTCGTCGGGCACGACCGCGACCGGCAGGCGCCGCGCTGCTTCCGGCTGTCCCGGATCCAGGGGAAGGTCAAGGCGGTCGGGCGGGCCGGGCAGGTCCAGCGCCCGCCGGACATCGACCTGCTGAGCTTCGTCGCCGGCGAGCAGCGCGAGGCGCCGCCGAGCACGCTCGCCCGCGTGTGGGTCGCGGACGGGCGCGCGCAGGGCGCGCGGCGGCGGGCGAAGGTGGTCGACCGGATGAAGCTCGGCGGCGACTGGGGCGACGTGGTCGAGCTCGACCTGCGCTACCCGGAGTCCGCGGCCGGGTGGCTGGCCGGGTACGGGGCGGACGTGGCGGTGCTGGAGCCGGACACGCTGCGCAAGACGATCCACGAGATCCACCTCGACGTGGTGGACCAGGGCGAGGAGCCGGGGGCGGCGTCGTGAGCGGTTGGGGGACGCGGTGACGAGTGCGACCGAGCGGCTGCCGCGCCTGCTGGCGCTGGTGCCGTACCTGCTGAGCCGACCGGGCATCCCGGTCGCCGACGCCGCGGCGGACTTCGGCGTCACCGAGCAGCAGCTGCGCAAGGACCTGGAGCTGCTGTGGATGTGCGGGCTGCCCGGCTACGGGCCCGGCGACCTGATCGACCTGTCCTTCGAGAGCGACACCATCACCGTCACCTACGACGCGGGCATGCGGCGGCCGCTGCGGCTGACCGCGTCCGAGGCCACCGCGCTGCTGGTGGCCCTGCGGGCGCTGGCCGAGACGCCGGGCATCACCGACACCGATGCGGTGCAGCGGACCCTGGCGAAGGTGGAGAACGCGGTCGGGCAGGCCCGCCCGGCCGGGGTGGTCGTCGGGCTGGAAGGCCGCGAGGGCGCGGTGCGGCCGGGCGTGCGCGGGTCCGTGCAGGACGCCACGACGCGGCGCCGGGCGCTCCGGATCCGCTACTACACGCCCTCCCGGGACGAGATCAGCGAGCGGACCGTGGACCCGATGCGGCTGCTGCTCATCGACGGGCGCAGCTACCTGGAGGCCTGGTGCCGCAGCGCGCAGGGCGTGCGGATGTTCCGGCTGGACCGCATCGACGAGGTCGAGGTGCTGGACGAACCCGCGCAGCCGCCCTCGGAGGCCGAGCCCACCGACGTGTCCGAGGGGCTGTTCCGGCCCGCGCCCGACCAGTCGGTGGCGGAGCTGGAGCTGGAGCCCGACGCGCGCTGGGTCGCCGAGTACTACCAGGTGGACGAGGTCGTCGAGCTGCCGCACGGGCGGGCGCGGGTGCGGATGCGCTACGCCGACCGGAGCTGGATGAGCCGCCTGCTGCTCGGGCTGGGCGGGCAGGTGCGGGTGCTCAGCCCCCGGGACCTGGCCTGTGACGTGCGTCAACGCGCGGAAGACGCGTTGACGCGGGCACGTCACCTGCCGTCCACCTGAGCCCGATACGGTGACTGCGTGCCGTACGTGTGGAGTCTTGTGCTGCTGGGGGCGGGTCTGGTCCTGCTCGTGCTGCTGCTGGTCCGGGTGCTCCGGGAGGTCGGGCGGTTCAAATCCGTGCAGCGGCAGGTCGCCCACGACCTCGCGGACCGCAGCGGCCTGGTGAAGGCGCGCGTCGCCGGGCTGAAGGTGGCGTTCTCCGAACGCCGCCGCAGGTGACGCGCAACGGCCCTATTTGTCCCGCCCTGCCGCGCGTACGATGTCGCCCAGCAGGGACATCACGAAAGGTTGTGTTCGGATGGGTTTGCCAGGTGGCTGGGAGCTGATCCTCATCGTCTTGGTTCTGGTGCTGCTCTTCGGCGCCACCAAGCTCCCGCAGATGGCCCGCTCGCTCGGCCAGTCCGCGCGCGTGTTCAAGGCCGAGGCCCGCGGCATGAAGGCCGACGAGGAAGCCGCGAAGAAGGCCGAGGAGGAGAAGGCGAAGCCGGAGCTGACCGCCGGTGAGTCCAGCACGCCCCCGGTCGCGTCGCCGTCGCCGGCCGACGAGAAGCAGCGCAACGACTCCAAGAACTGACTGAGGACGGGACAACACGGTGGGTAATCCACTGCGTCGCCTGAACCCGTTCCGCAAGGACCGCCGCCGGTGGGGCCGCAGGCACAACCCGGACGGCACCATGACGCTCGTCGATCACCTCTACGAGCTGCGGTACCGGTTGGGCGTGGCCTTGGCGGCCGTGGTCGTGGGTGCGATCTTCGGGATCTGGTGGTTCTCCCACTCGGCCTTCGGGTTGCCCACGCTCAGCGACTTCCTGCTCGAGCCGTACTGCCAGCTGCCCGACACCCAGCGGCTGTCCCCGAACGGGCACTGCCAGCTGCTGCAGACCGAGCCGTTCGAGATCTTCATGCTGACCCTGAAGGTCGGCGTCGCGGTCGGTGCGCTGCTGTTCAGCCCGGTGTGGCTGTACCAGCTGTGGGCGTTCATCACGCCCGGTCTGTACGCCAAGGAGCGCAAGTTCGCGCGGCTGTTCGTCGGCTGCGCGACCGTGCTGTTCCTCGCCGGTGCGGTGCTGGCGTACTACATCCTGCCGGTGGCGCTGTCGTTCATGGCCGGGTTCGGCGGGGACGCGTTCTTCACCGCGCTCACCGGTGGCAAGTACATCAGCTTCATGCTGCTCCTGCTGGTGATCTTCGGCGTCAGCTTCGAGCTGCCGCTGATCCTGGTGATGCTCAACTTCGCCGGGATCGTCAGCTACGAGAAGCTGAAGAGCTGGTGGCGGGGCATCGTGTTCGCGCTGTTCGTGTTCGCCGCGATCGCCACCCCGGGGCAGGACCCGTTCTCGATGCTCGCGCTGGCCGCGGCGCTGTGCGTGCTGTTCACCATCGCGATGGCGATCTGCCGGGCCAACGACAAGCGCAAGGCCAAGAAGCTCGCCGCTCAGGGGCTGACCGAGGTCGGGCTGGACGAGGCGTCCGAGATCGACTTCCGGGGCTCCGACATCGACGTGCGGCCCTCGCAGCTGCCCAAGCAGCACCACGACGACGTCACCTGAGACTCGTGAGCGGGCACTAGCCAAGGCGGCCCCGCGTGGGTGAGGATCTTGCCTCGTGCGCTGTGTCCTGTTGATCAACCCCGCGGCCGGTGGTCGGCTCTCGGCGAAGGTGGTCGGCGAGATCGTCGGCCACCTTCGCGCTGTCTGCGACGTCCGGACGGTGATCGCCACCGATGCCGGTGGTGCCGCCGAGGCCGCCAGGCGCGCGGTGTCCGACGGTGCCGACGTGCTCGCCGTGGTCGGTGGTGACGGCATCGCGCACCTCGCGGTGCAGGCGTGCGCGGAGTCCGGCACCGCGCTCGCGCTGATCCCGGCCGGTACCGGCAACGACCTGGCGCGGGGCCTCGAAGTGCCGCTCGACGCGGTCGCCGCCGCTCGGGCCGTCGCCCGGGCGCTGAAGGCGGGGGAGCAGCGGCGCATCGACCTCGGCAAGGCGGCCGGGGCGGGCTGGTTCGCGACCGTGCTGTGCGCCGGGTTCGACTCGCGGGTCAACGCGCGGGCGAACCGGATGCGCTGGCCGCGCGGGCAGCGGCGTTATGACGTGGCGGTGGTCCGGGAGCTGCTGGGGCTGCACGCGATGCCGCTGCGGGTGGAGACCGAGTCCGGGGTCATCGAGCTGGACGCGACGCTGGTCGCGGTGGGCAACTCCGCCTGCTACGGCGGGGGCATCCCGGTCTGCCCGGGCGCCGACCCGGCGGACGGTCTGCTCGACGTGACGGTGGTCGGCGAGGTGTCGCGGCGCGACTTCATCGGGATCCTGCCGACGCTGCGGTCCGGTCGGCACGTGGAGCACCCGGCGGTGACCACGCTGCGGGCCCGGCGGATCCGGTTGGGCGGGGACAACGGCTGGCTGGCCTACGCCGACGGCGAACCGCAGGCCCGGCTGCCGCTGACCATCCGCTGCGCGCCGGGCGCGCTGCGCGTCGTCGGCTGACGTTTCGCCTGGTCAGGTCCCGTGAGTACTTTCTGGTGCCCTGGCGCCACGAAGTGCTCACGGGGTCCCCACCTGCGGAAACGGGCGGATTGTGACGAGGTGCGCACCGCCGGTGCGGGCTCGGTTGCGACGGTGGTCGGTGGGATGTGAAAGCCTTGGGGGGTGGCTGCTAGCCGTTCCAACCCCACCGAGCTGTCCCCGGCCGAGTCCTTCGCCAGGCACTCCCGCCGCGGTGTGCACCCGAAGCTGACCGAGTTCGCCGGGCAGCTGTCCTTCGAGCTCGACCCCTTCCAGCGCACGGCGTGCCAGGCGCTGGAGGCCGGGCGCGGCGTGCTGGTGTGCGCGCCCACCGGCGCGGGCAAGACCGTGGTCGGCGAGTTCGCAGTGCACCTGGCCCTGACCGAGGGCCGCAAGTGCTTCTACACCACGCCGATCAAGGCGCTGTCGAACCAGAAGTACGCCGACCTGTGCGAGCGGCACGGCAGCGAGGCGGTCGGGTTGCTGACCGGCGACACCTCGATCAACGGCGACGCCCAGGTGGTCGTGATGACCACCGAGGTGCTGCGCAACATGCTCTACGCCGGGTCCAGCAGCCTGGACCAGCTCGGCTACGTGGTGATGGACGAGGTGCACTACCTCGCCGACCGGTTCCGGGGCGCGGTGTGGGAGGAGGTGATCCTGCACCTGCCGGACCACGTGCAGGTCGCCAGCCTGTCCGCGACGGTGAGCAACGCCGAGGAGTTCGGCGAGTGGCTGCAGGAGGTGCGCGGCGACACCACGGTGGTGGTCGACGAGCACCGGCCGGTGCCGCTGTGGCAGCACATGCTGGTCGGGCCGCGGATGTTCGACCTGTTCGGCGGGGAGACCGCCGACCGCGAGCTGCAGATCAACCCGAACCTGCTGCGCCACACCCAGCAGCTGGCCCGGGTGCACCTGCCCTACGGCGGCCGCCGCGGCGGGCCCAACAACGGCAAGCGCAAGGGCCCGCGCCCGCCCCGGTTCTCCCCGCCGTCGCGGGTGGAGGTGCTGACCGGGCTGGACGCCGCCGGGCTGCTGCCGGCGATCGTGTTCATCTTCAGCCGCAACGGCTGCGACCAGGCCGTCTCGCAGTGCGTGCGCGCCGGGCTGCGGTTGACCAGCGAGGCCGAGGTCGCCGAGATCCGCGAGGTGATCGACGAGCACACCGCGAACCTGCCGGAGAGCGACCTGTCGGTCCTGGGCTTCTGGGAGTGGCGGGAGGCGCTGGAGCGCGGGCTGGCCGCGCACCACGCCGGGCTGCTCCCGGCGTTCAAGGAGACCGTCGAGGAGCTGTTCGTGCGCGGCTTGGTCAAGGCCGTGTTCGCCACCGAGACGCTGGCGCTGGGCATCAACATGCCCGCCCGCACGGTGGTCCTGGAGCGGCTGGTGAAGTTCAACGGCGAGTCGCACGTGGACCTCAGCCCCGGCGAGTACACGCAGCTCACCGGCCGGGCGGGGCGGCGCGGCATCGACGTCGAGGGCCACGCGGTGGTGCTCTGGCAGCCCGGGGTGGACCCCAAGCAGGTCGCCGGGCTGGCCTCCACCCGCACCTACCCGCTGCGCTCGTCGTTCCGGCCCGGCTACAACATGGCCGTCAACCTGGTGCAGCGCGTCGGGCAGGACGCGGCGCGGGACCTGCTGGAGCAGTCCTTCGCGCAGTTCCAGGCCGACCGGTCGGTGGTGGGGCTGTCGCGGCGGGTGGAGCGCAACACCGAGGCGCTGTCCGGCTACTCCGAGGCGATGCACTGCCACCTGGGCGACTTCGACGAGTACTTCCAGCTGCGCCGCCGGATCTCGGAGCGGGAGAAGCAGCTGGCCCGGCAGAACCGGCAGTCGCGGCGCGCGGAGGCGGCCAAGTCGCTGGAGAAGCTGCGCAAGGGCGACGTGATCTCGGTGCCCGCCGGTCGCCGGTCGGGGCTGGCGGTGGTGATCGACCCGGGGCTGGAGCCGATGGGTGAGCCGCGGCCGCTGGTGGTCACCGAGGACCGGTGGTCGGGGCGGCTGTCGGTGGCCGACTTCACCTCGCCGGTGGAGCCGCTGGGCAAGCTCAAGCTGCCCAAGCACGTCGACACCCGGTCCCCGAAGTCCCGCCGCGACCTGGCGTCGTCGCTGCGCAACACCGGGCTGGCGCCCTCCGGCGGGCGCGGCAGGCGGCGCTCGGACGCCACCGACGACGCCGAGCTGGCGACGCTGCGCCGCGCGCTGAAGGCGCACCCGTGCCACGGCTGCGACGAGCGGGAGAGCCACGCGCGCTGGGCGGAGCGCTACGAGCGGCTGCGCGGGGAGAACGAGAACCTGCGCCGCAAGGTCAACGCCACCACGCACTCGCTGGCCCGCGCCTTCGACCGGATCGTCGCGCTGCTGACCGAGCGCGGCTACCTGCCCGCGGAGGCGGGGGAGGACGGCCAGGTCACCCGGCACGGGCGGCGGTTGTCCCGGCTCTACAGCGAGTCCGACCTGCTGGCGGCGGAGTGCCTGCGGGTCGGGACCTGGCGCGGGCTCGGCGCGCCGGAACTGGCCGCGGTGGTGTCCTCGCTGGTGTACGAGTCGCGGCGGGAGGGGCTGGCCCCGCAGGTCCCGGCCGGGGCGGTCAGCGACGCGCTGGAGGCGACCTGGCGGCTCTGGGCGGAGCTGGAGGACGACGAGCGGCGGCACAAGCTGAACCGCACCCGCGAGCCCGACGCGGGCTTCGCCTGGCCGGTGTTCCGCTGGGCGCGCGGCGAGTCGCTGGAGAAGGTGCTCACCGCGGCGGAGTCCAGCGGGCACGAGCTGTCCGCGGGCGACTTCGTGCGGTGGTGCCGCCAGGTCATCGACCTGCTGGACCAGATCCGCGAGGTGGTCGGGGTGTCCGACCCGGTGGGCGCGGCCGCGGCGAAGGCGGTCACCGCGATCCGGCGCGGCGTGGTCGCGGCCGGTGCGGTCTGACTGTCCCGCCTCTCTGTCCCGCCTCTCCGCGATTTTCAGTGGTGGTTGCGGGTGGGGGTGATCTTGCGTTTTCGGGGTTTCTTGTGGCTGGGTCGCGTCACGGTCCCCTGGGGTGCGGTTGCGCAGCACTCGGGTTGGGACAGGGGTGTTTTGCATCCGTCGGGTCTGTTGCGGGTTCCGCGGGGGACTTTGGTCGGGTTCGCCGATGCGTGACGACCGCACGGCCGATTCGGAGGGTTGGGCGGTTGTGGTTGGATCTCTTCGCGATGCCGTGATGGCCGTGTGCAACATCGTCCGGAGGTGCTGATGTCGTCCCCCTACGGCCCGCCGCCAGGGGGTTATCCCCACTGGGGGCAGCTGCCCCCGAACACCGGGATGCCGCAGGGCGGACCGGGCTACCCGCCGCAGCCCGGTTATCCGCCGCAGCCACCGCCTCCGCAGCAGCAGTACGGCTACGGCCAGCAGCAGTACCAGCAGCCCGCCCCGCAGTACCAGCAGCCCGGTGGGCAGTTCCCGCCGCCGGGCGGCTTCGGCCCGCCGCCGAAGAAGAAGCGCTCCGCGCTGCCGTGGGTGCTCAGCGGGGCCGGCGTGGTCGTGGTGGCCGCGGTGCTGGTGCTCGGGTTCGTGGTGCCGGGCTGGTTCGTGCGCTCGGTGTTCGACGCGACCAGCGTCGAGAAGGGCGTGGAGCAGACGCTGAAGGGTTCCTACGGGCTGGCCGGGGTCGGTTCGGTGTCCTGCCCGGGCGGGCAGGCGGTGCAGGTCGGCAACCGGTTCGACTGCCAGGTGCGGATCGGGTCGGAGACCAAGTCGGTGACCGTCACGGTCAAGACCGACAAGGGCGTGTACGAGGTCGGCCACCCCCGGTGAGAAAAACCGGTCGCCCCGGAGTGCGGGCGACCGGGAGAATCGCGCCGTGATCGACGTGCGCGCGCTGGCCGAGTCCGAGTTCCGAGCTTCGCAGGACCTGTTCCGCCGGGCCCTGCTGCGCAAACCCGCGAACGACGAGGACTGGGCGCGCGTCCGCGGGTGCCTGGAGGTCGGGCGCGTGCTGGGCGCGTTCGACGGCGGTGAGCTGGTCGGCACGGCCCGGGCCACGAGCAACGAGCTCGCGGTGCCCGGCGGGCGGGTCGCCGCTGGCGCGGTGACCGGCGTCGGCGTCCGCGCGGACCGGACCCGGCGCGGCGTGCTCCGCGAGCTGATGCGGGTCCAGTTCGACGACGTGCGGCAGCGCGGTGAGCCGGTGGCGATGCTGCACGCCTCGGAGGCGACGATCTACGAGCGGTTCGGCTACGGCGTGGCCTCCCGCCACCGGAAGGTGGAGCTGGAGCGCGCGCGGGTGGCGTTCCGCGACGACGCGCCGCGGGGCGGGCAGGTGCGGGTGCTGGACCGGAAGGCGGCCGATCCGCTGCTGCCGGAGATCTACCGGCGCTGCGCGGTCGACCGGGCGGGGTGGATCGGCCGGGACGAGCCGTGGTGGTCGGGGTTCTGGCAGTACCTCGGCGAGGACGTCCTGGTGGCGGTGCACACCGGCGAGGACGGGGTGGACGACGGGTTCGCCGTGTACGGGCCGAACCACGGCGAGCGCGGGACCGCGCTGGACGTCCACGACCTCAAGGGCGCCGATGCCACCGCGGTGGCGCAGCTGTGGCGGTTCCTGCTCGGCGTGGACCTGGTGGACCGCGTGGTGGGGCACGTGCGGCCGCTGGACGAGCCGCTGGAGTGGTGGGTGACCGACCGCCGCCAGTGCCGGGTGACCGAGGTCGAGGACGACCTGTGGGTGCGCCTGGTGGACGTGCTCGCCGCGCTGCGGGCCCGGACCTACGGCGCGGCGGAGCCGGTGGTGGTCGAGGTGCGCGACGCGTTCCTGCCGGACAACGAAGGCGGCTACCGCATCGGGCCGGACGGCGTCGAGCGCTCGGCGGACGAGCCGCAGCTGCGCCTCGACGTGTCGGCGCTCGCCGCGCTGTACCTGGGCGACCAGCTGGCGTCGACGCTGGTGGCGGCGGGGCGCATCGAGGTGCGCGACCCGGCGGCGGTGGCCGCGGCGGACCGGTTGTTCGCCACCCTCGAAACCCCTTGGTGCGGCACCGGGTTCTGACCGCGGCCGTGAGTGCGCAACGGTGTTGCGCACTCACGGCCGCGCGGACGACCAGGGGTTGAAAATAAGTAGACCGACTGTCATATTTTTGGTGTGAAGAAGGGTGCGCGCACGCGGCAGCAGATGCTCGAGACCGCGATGGAGCTGTTCAACCAGCAGGGCTACCACGGCACCGGCGTCAACCAGGTGCTCTCGGAGTCCGCGGCCCCGCGGGGGTCGCTGTACTTCCACTTCCCCGGCGGCAAGCAGCAGCTCGCCGCCGAGGCGGTCGCCGCGTCCGGGCGGCAGGTGGGGGAGCTGCTGGCGCTGGTGCTGGCGGACGTGGCCGAGCCGCGCGAGGCGGTCGCGGCGATCGTCGGGCACTTCGAGCGGGCGCTGGTCGAGTCGGACTTCCGCCGCGGCTGCCCGGTGGCCACGGTCGCGCTGGAGGCCAGCGCGGAGAGCCCGGAGGTGCGGTCCGCGTGCGGCGGGGCCTACGGGCTGTGGCAGGAGCAGCTGGCCGAGCGGTTCCGCGGCTGGGGGATCACGGAGGCTCGGGCCGACGAGCTGGCCGTCGTCGCCCTGTCGCTGATCGAAGGCGCGCTGCTGCTGTGCAAGGTGCGGCGGGACGTCGCGCCCCTGCGCACGACCGGCGAACAACTGACCGCGTTGCTGGAAGCCGCGCGGACGGAGGCGAACTGATGCGGATCCACCACCTGAACTGCGGGACGCTGCGGCCGTTCGGCGGACGGCTGGTCAACGAGGGCGGCAGCCGGTTCGGCACCGCGCGCATGGTCTGCCACTGCCTGCTCGTCGAGACCGAGCAGGGGCTGGTGCTCGTCGACACCGGCATGGGCGTCCCCGACGTCACCACGCACGCGAAGCTGATGAAGCGGCGGCTGCGGGTGGGTCGCCCGGTGCTCGACGTCGCGGAAACCGCGGTGTCCCAGCTGGAACGGCTCGGGTTCCGGGCGGAGGACGTGCGGCACGTCGTGCCGACCCACCTGGACCTCGACCACGCGGGCGGGCTGCCGGACTTCCCGAACGCCGAGGTGCACGTCCACGACGTGGAGTACCAGGCGATGCGGCGCGACCTGGCGCAGGACCGGTACCTGCACCACCAGTTCCGGCACGGTCCGAAGTGGAGGGTGCACGGAAGTGCCGGCGGGGAGCGGTGGTTCGGCTTCGAAGCGGTGCGCGACCTGCCCGGCCTGCCGCCGGACATCCTGCTCGTGCCGCTGCCCGGCCACACCCGCGGCCACACCGGGGTCGCGGTGCGGCGCCCCGACGGGAAGTGGCTGCTCAACGCCGGGGACGCGTACTTCCACCACGGCGAGATGGCCGAGCAACCGCACTGCCCGCCGGGGTTGCGCTTCTTCGAGAACCACGTGCAGGTCGACGGCGCGCTGCGGCGGCGCACCCAGGAGCGGCTGCGCGACCTGCTCACCGCCCACCGCGACCAGATCGAGGTCTTCTGCGCGCACGACCCGGTGGAGCTGGACCGCTACATCGAGCCCTCCTCGACGTAGCGCTGGTGCCAGGACAGCGCCTCGCCCAGCAGGTGCGGGGTGTGCAGGCCGAACGACGACTGCAGCGCCCGGTCGTAGTAGTCCTGCAGCGCGGGGCGGAAGTCGGGGTGGGCGCAGGTGGCGATGATCCGCTCGGCCCGTTTCCGGGGCGACAGGCCGCGCAGGTCGGCCAGCCCCTGCTCGGTCACGATGACGTCCACGTCGTGCTCGGTGTGGTCGACGTGCGAGACCATCGGCACGATCGCCGAGATCGCGCCGCCCTTGGCGACCGAGGGCGTGACGAAGATCGACACGTGCGCGTTGCGCGCGAAGTCGCCCGAGCCGCCGATGCCGTTCTGGATCCGGCTGCCCATCAGGTGCGTCGAGTTGATGTTGCCGTAGATGTCGGCCTCCACGATGCCGTTCATCGCCAGGCAGCCGAGCCGGCGCACCACCTCGGGGTGGTTGCTGATCTCCTGCGGGCGCAGCAGGATCCGGTCCCGGTACGCGGCGGCGTCGCGGTTGAACCGGTCGATCGCGGCGGGGCTGAGCGAGAACGCCGTCGCGGAGGCCGTCCGCAGCTTCCCCGACTCGATCAGCTGCAGCATGCCGTCCTGGATCACCTCGGTGTAGGCGGTCAGCCCGTCGAACGGCCCGGCGTCGAGCCCGGCCAGGACCGCGTTGGCCACGTTGCCCACCCCGGACTGCAGCGGGAGCAGCTCGCGGGGCAGCCGACCGGCGCGCACCTCCGCGGCCAGGAAGTCCAGCACGTGCCCGGCGATCCGCTCGGAGGTCTCGTCCGGGGGCGTGAAAACCGTGTTGCGGTCGGGGGATTCGGTCTCCACGACCGCGATCACCTTCTCCGGCGGGCACTCCAGGTACGGCGTGCCGATCCGGTCGGCCGGGCCGGTGATCGGGATGGGGACGCGCCGGGGCGGCAGCGCGGTGCCGTAGTAGATGTCGTGCATGCCCTCCAGGTGCTCGCTCTGCCACGAGTTGACCTCGAGGATCACCTGGTCGGCCCGCTCCAGCCAGGTCTTGTTGTTGCCCACCGAGGAGGACGGGATCAGGCGGCCGTCCTCGGTGATGCCGCTGACCTCCACCACGGCGACGTCGAGCTCGCCGAAGGCGCCCTGCCACACGCGCTGCGCGACGTGCGAGAGGTGGATGTCGGTGTAGTCCATCCGACCGCTGTTGATCTTCTCCCGGGTGACCGGGTCGGACTGGTACGGCAGCCGCAGGTCGATGCCCTCCACGTCGGCCAGCGCCCCGTCCAGCTCCGGCGCGGTGGATGCGCCGGTCCACAGGCCGAACTTCATCGGCAGGCCCCGCGAGTGCGCCTCGGCGACCCGCTTGGCCAGCGCGCCCGGCACCTCCTTGGGGTACCCGGCGCCGGTGAACCCGCTCATGCCGATGTTGGCGCCCGGCTCGATCAGCTCGACGGCTTCCGCGGCCTCGACGACTTTCGCGGCGAACTGCCGGTTCCGGATCCTGCCGGTCATCTCCACCCGCCTTCCGCTGGCGTCCCCGTTCGGGAATCGAAAAAGGGGATCACTGGGCCATGTGTGACGGGGATCGTAGGCGCGAAACCGGGCGGAAATGTTTGTGATGCACGACACGAGTAGGTTCGGGCGTGCTGATCGGATCGGTTCCGCGGTCGCCGCAGATGCCCGTTGACGAGGGGAAACGCGGGGTTCTGCGGGGGAGCGGGCGGGCGGGGTCGACGGGTCCCGGTGGATCGCGGTCCGTTCGCGCGGCGACACCGGCGGTCGCTGGGCGAACTTCTCGCGCGGCGGGAATTCCGCTGGATCGAGAAACGAAGCGGAATTGATCGGCGGTGAGTTCTCAGCCCTGGTGGCCGCCGGGCTTGAGCCGCAGATCGACTTCGATACGGGCCGCGGTCGTCACCAGCAGCGGCACGATCTCCCGCCGCACGCCTTCCTCGGAAGCGCGGTGCGCGTCCAGCGAGACGTTGACCGCGGCGACGACCTTCCCGTCCGCGTCGCGCACCGGTGCGGCGACCCCGCGCAGGCCTTCCTCCAGCTCGCTGTCGGAGATCGCGAAGCCCTGCTTGCGGATCTCGGCGAGGTCGGCGAGCAGGCCCTCGCGGGTGGTGACGGTGTGCGGGGTCAGCGGCTTGAGCTCCGCCGCCCGCAGCCGCACCTCCAGCAGCTCCGGCGGCATGGCGGCCAGCAGCACCTTGCCCATCGAGGTGGCGTGCGCCGGGAAGCGGGTGCCGACCGGGATCGTCACCGACAGCAGCTTCGGGCTCGGGACCTGCGCCACGTAGCAGATCTCGGCGCCGTCCAGCACGGCCAGCGCGGTCATCTCGCGCAGCTCCCGGGTGAGCCGCCGCAGGTGCGGTTCGGCGATCTGCGGCAGCGACCGGCTCGACAGGTACGCGTGGCCGAACTCCAGCACCTGCGGCGTCAGCGCGAAGTGCCGCTCGTCGTGCCGCACGTAGCCGAGGTGGACCAGGGTGAGCAGGATCCGCCGGGCCCCGGCCCGGTCCAGCCCGCTCGCCTGGGCCACCTCGGTCAGCGTCATCTCCGGCTGCTCCGGTGTGAACGCCCGCAGCACGGCCAGCGTCCGCTCCACCGAGCGCAGGTATTGCTCGGCCATCGGCGGTTCAGAGCTCGAGCGCGGTGATGAGGCGGTCGATGCTGGCGCCCAGGCCCCAGGTCCGCTGCAGCTCGCGCAGCCGGTCGACGTCCACTTCGGACTTCGGCATCGGGTCCGGGCGGTCGGCGACCACCGGTGCGTCCCGCACCACGCGGACCACCGACGGTGCCGCGGCGAGGTAGTCCGCGGCGTCGGCGAGCTTGCCGCGCACCCGCGGGGTCAGGCCGGTGGCGCCGGTCTCGGCCGCCGCCAGCAGCGCCTCCAGGGAGCCGAACTGGGTGATCAGCTTCGCGGCCGTCTTCTCGCCGATGCCCGCCACCCCGGGCAGGCCGTCCGACGGGTCGCCGCGCAGCACCGCCATGTCGGCGTAGTCGTCCCCGGCGCGGTCCGGGGAGAGCGCGTACTTCTCGGCCAGCTCGGCGGGACCGTAGTCCTGCGCCTTGGCCAGGCCCGCGCCGATGTAGATCACCCGCACCGGGGAGGGCGCGGAGCGCACCAGCTGGAACAGGTCGCGGTCGCCGGTGACGACCTCCACCGGGTCCCGGTCCTCCCGCGCGGCCAGCGTGCCGATGACGTCGTCGGCTTCGTAGCCCTCGGCTTCGGCGGTGGCCACGCCCGCCGCGTCGAGCACTTCGAGGATCACCGGGACCTGCGGGGACAGCGCGTCCGGCACCTCCTCGGCGTCCGGGGCCTCCTCGGCCACGCGGTGCGCCTTGTAGGACGGCAGCGCGTCGACCCGGAACTGCGGGCGCCAGTCGTTGTCCAGGCAGGCGACCAGGCGGGCCGGGCGCCGGTCGGTGATCAGCTTGGCGAGCATGTCGCAGAAGCCGCGCACGGAGTTCACCGGCGTCCCGTCCGGCGCGGTCAGCGAGTCGGGCAGGGCGTAGAACGAGCGGAACCACAACCCGGCCGAGTCGACGAGCATCAGAGGACCAGTCACCGCCCCAGCTTGTCACGTCCCGGCGACATCCGGCGGTCCGGCTCGGCGGGTCCGCGACGGCCCCCGCTCAGCGGAAGTCCGCGGCGTGGTCGGCCGCCCGCTGCCTGGTCGACGGCTTCGGCCCAGTAGCCGAGGAGCATGTCGACGACGTCCTCGGGCAGCTGCCGCAGCAGCTCGGCCCACCCCTGTTCCGGGGGCAGCTCCTCGAACCGGGTCTCCCGGCCGATCGAGTGGAGGACTGGGGGATCGGTGGTGATATCCGGGTTGGGTTGGGGAGGATTGGTGCGGTGGGGTGTGGGTTGGGTTTGGGTTCAAAGCTGTGGGTGGTTGCGTTGGGTGATGCAATTTCAATCGAAATTGGCTGCGTTGCGGTTTTTGACGGAGCCTGCGGTGGCGAGGTGCGCCAATTTCAATCGAAATCGCGACCCTCACCGCTGCGCCCGAGGTCGTGATGCAGGGCGCGGACGACGGTGAGCTGCGGTGGCGGAGCGAGGATGTTGGTCGCACGGCCGTCGTTCTGGTGGTGAGTGCAGAGATTTCTCTCGAAATCGGCTGCGGTGCCAGCTGGAGGTTTCGTCGGGGACGGTGCTGATTTGGTGGGAAATCGCGCCCGACCACAAGGTGGATCCGCCTCCGGAGGGAGCCGAGGATCCTAAGGTCAAGTCTCGCTCACTGCCAAAACCGCATGCTTCGGCACGTAAGGGTGACCGATTCCTGCCGTCATACCCGGCACACCCACGAGCACAACGCAAGAGTCCGAAATTGCAGTCGACACCGCTCATCGGACGGCCGTGGTCGTGAGCGGCGATGGTCGTGCGGGCGACCATCGCCGCTCACGAGTGTCAGTCCCGCCCGGCTGCGCGGCGTGCTTCGGTGGGATCCGTTGCGGACAGGGCACTTTGCGCTGCTTGCTGCCAATCCGCCAGCGTGCGTTGGGCCAGGGCGGCGCCGACTGCGGGTAGGGCTGCGGGGTTCATGGACAGGCTTGTGACGCCGAGGCCGGTCAGGACGCCGGCGAGTTGGGGGTCGGCCGCGGCTTCGCCGCAGACGCCGACCGGCTTGTCGCGCTCTTGGCCCGCTCGTGCCAGGTGGGCGATCAGGCGCAGCAGTGCCGGTTGCCACGGGTCGTTGAGGGTGGCGAGCGCGCCGATCATGCGGTCCGCCGCGAAGGTGTACTGCGCGAGGTCGTTGGTGCCGATGCTGACGAAGTCGACCGCTTCGAGGAGCGCGTCCGCCGTCAACGCCGCCGCCGGGGTCTCCACCATCACGCCGACCCGGTCGATCCCCGCGGCGCGGGCGCGTTCGGCGAACCACGCCGCTTCCGCGGCGGTCGCGACCATCGGCGCCATGACCGACACCTCGGCGCCGGTTTCCGCTGCGGCAGCGGCGATCGCGGTGAGCTGGCGGTCGAGCAGGTCGGGCCGGTCGAAGGCCACGCGGAGGCCGCGCACCCCCAGCGCCGGGTTGGGCTCTTCGCCGATCGTCAGGAACGGCAGCGGTTTGTCCGCCCCGGCGTCGAGCGTGCGCACCACCACTGGCTTGCCCGCGAACGGTTCCAGCACCGACGCGTAGGCGTTGCGCTGCGCTTCGACGTCGGGTTCTGCTGCCGCGTCCAGGAAGCAGAACTCCGTGCGGAACAGGCCCGATCCTTCCGCGTCCGCGGCGATCCCGGCTCGGGCGTCGGCGGCCGAGCCGATGTTGGCCAGCAGCTTGACCCGGTGCCCGTCCGCGGTGGCGCCGACGCCGTTCCACTCCGCCCGGTCGCGGGTCGCCGCTTCCGGCTCCACCGCCCGGTCGAGCAGCTCGACGGTGCCCGCCGCGCCGTCGACCCGCGCCCCCGCGGCCTCGGCCGCCAGCACGCCGCGCGCGGCCACCACCGCCGGAATTCCCAGCGAGCGCGCCAGGATCGCGGTGTGGCTGGTGGGGCCGCCCTCCTCGGTCACCAGCGCCAGCACCAGCTGCGGGTCCAGGTCCGCCGTGTCGGCCGGGGCCAGATCGCGCGCCACCAGCACGCTCGGGCCGGTCAGCGCCGGGACGCCGGGCGGTTCGGTGCCGGTCAGCTCGGCGACCAGGCGGTCCCGCACGTCGAGCACGTCGCGCGCCCGCTCGGCCAGGTAGCCGCCGGTCGCGGCCAGCAGCTCCGCGAACTCGCCCGCCGCTTCGAAGACCGCCCGCGGTGCGGGCAGCCCCCGCTCGGTGACGGCCTGCTCCGCCTTGCCGAGCAGCGACGGGTCGGTGGCCATCGTCGCGGTCATCTCCAGCACCTCCCGCGCCGCGCCGTCGGCTGCGGCGGCACGCGCGATCAGGCGCTGCGACACGGCCTCGGCGGCGGGGCGGATGCGGGCGGCTTCGGCCGCCGGGTCGGCCGGTGCCGGACCGGGCAGCGGATCGGGCAACCGGTCATGAACCCACACCACCGGGCCGGCCGCCCGACCAGGGCTGACGCCGACACCGCGGTGCGTGCTCGCGGGCAAGGTGCTGGTGGACATGCGCACTCCTCGTCGTGGCCGAAGTTTTCCCGGCGTTCCCAGAGGCTTGACAATATGGCAACACAGGGCACAATCAGGCAACACCAAACATTAACCGGAGGACAACGGGCATGTACGGGGCGGAGCGCCAACAGCTGCTGGCGCAGCGGGCACGACGCGACGGGCGCATCGACGTCACCGCCGCGGCGGCCGAGTTCGAGGTGGCACCCGAGACGATCCGCCGCGATCTGGCCGCGCTCGAACGCCAGGGCCTGGTCCGGCGCGTCTACGGCGGCGCGATCCCGGTCGAGCGGCTGGACTTCGAACCCGGCGTCTCGTTGCGCGACCAGACCAACGCCGCGGAGAAGGAGCGCATCGCGCGCGCCGCGCTGGACCTGGTGCCCAGCCGGGGCACGGTGCTGCTCGACGCGGGCACCACCACCTCCCGGCTGGCCGGTCTGCTGCCCGCCGACCGCGAGCTGACCGTGGTGACCAACTCGCTGACGGTGGCCACCCAGCTGGCCACCCGCAACAACTACAACGTGCACATCCTCGGCGGCCGGATCCGCGGCACCACGCTGGCGACGGTGGAATCCTGGGCGTTGGACGTGCTGCGCGGGCTCACCGTGGACATCGGCTTCTTCGGCACCAACGGGTTCTCCGCGGTGCGCGGCTGCACCACCCCGGACCCGGCCGAGTCGGCGGTCAAGGCGGCGATGGTGGCGGCCAGCCGCAAGCGCGTCCTGCTGGCCGATCACAGCAAGTACGGCGACGACCAGTTCAGCCGGTTCGCCGAGCTCGCCGAGATCGACGTGGTGGTCACCGACGACGGCCTCGACGAGGCGGCGCTCGACGAGCTCGAGCAGGTCGAAGCGGAAGTGGTGCTGGCGTGATCGTGACCGTGACCCCCAACCCCAGCCTGGACCGCACCGTGCAGGTGGACCGGCTGCGGCCCGGTGCCGTGCACCGCGCCGTCCGGACCCGGCTGGACCCGGGCGGCAAGGGCGTCAACGTCGCCCGCGCGCTGGCCGCGGCGGACGTGCCGACGCTGGCCGTGCTGCCCTCCGGCGGCGCCGACGGCGCGCGCCTGGCCGAGCTGCTGGCCCCGGAAGCGGTGCCGGTGGTGGAGGTGCCGGTGCAGGCGCCGACCCGCAGCAACATCGCGGTGGTCGAATCCGACGGCACCACCAGCAAGTTCAACGAACCGGGCCCGGAGCTCACCGCGGCCGAGGTCGCCGCGCTGGAGCGGGCGGTCGCCGAGCTGGCCGGTCGCGCCGAGTGGCTGGTGACCTGCGGCAGCCTGCCCGCCGGATGCCCGGACGACCTGCACGCCCGCATCGCCGCCGCGGCCCGCCGCGCCGGGGCGAAGGTGGCCGTCGACAGCTCCGGGCAACCCCTGGAGCTGGCCTGCAAGGCAGGGCCGGACCTGGTCAAACCGAACCTCGCCGAACTCGCGGAGCTGGCCGGGACCCCGCTGCGCGACCTCGGCGACGTGCTGGACGTCGCGGACCGGCTGCGCGCCGGTGGCGTCGGTGCCGTGCTGGTCAGCCTCGGGCAGCTGGGCGCGGTGCTGGTCGCGGAGTCCGGCACCTGGCACGCCACCAGCGAGGTGTCGGCGGTGCTGAGCACCGTCGGCGCAGGTGACGCGATGCTCGCCGGCTTCCTGCGGGCGGGCGGCAGCGGCCCCGACGCGTTGCGCGTCGCGGTCGCCTACGGCGGGGCGGCGGTCGGCCTGGCCGGCAGCCGGATGCCCGCACCGGACGACGTCCACCCGCAGCGGGTGCGGGTGGGCGCAGTGGACAACTCAGTGAGCCTCAGCGGAGTGGCGGCATGACTACCGAACTGATCACCCCCGAACTCGTCGACCTGGACCTGGCGGGCACCGACCGCAAGACCGTGGTGCGAAGCCTGGCCGAGCGGCTGGCCGCCGCCGGGCGCGTCACCGACGTCGAGCAGTTCCTGGCCGACATCGAAGCCCGCGAGCAGCAGATGCCGACCGGCCTGGAGGGCGGCATCGGCATCCCGCACTGCCGCTCCGCCGCGGTGACCGCGCCGACGTTGGCCTTCGGCCGCAGCGCGACCGGCGTCGACTTCGGCGCCGAGGACGGCCCCGCCGACCTCATCTTCCTGATCGCCGCCCCGGAGGGCGGCGGCGCCGACCACATGACGGTGCTCGCCGCGCTGGCCCGCCGCCTGGTGCGCGCGGAGTTCAAGCAGAACCTCCGCGACGCCACCGACCCGGCGCAGCTGGCCGAGTACGTGCGCGGGGAGGTCGCGCCGTGAAGTACGTAGCCGTCACCGCCTGCCCGACGGGCATCGCGCACACCTACATGGCGGCCGAGGCCCTGGAGCAGGCCGCCAAGGACGCCGGGCACGAAATGCTGGTGGAGACCCAGGGTTCGGCCGGTTCCACCCCGCTGTCCACTGAGGACATCCAGGCCGCCGACGCGGTGATCCTGGCCGCCGACGTGGGCGTGCGAGACCGGGACCGCTTCGCGGGCAAACCGGTCGTCGAGGCCTCGGTCAAGCAGGCGATCAACGACGCGGCCGGGCTCCTGCAGCGCGCTGCGGACGCCGCCGAGCAGCAGCCCGCCGCCGCACCCGAGCCCGCCGCGGACGAGCCGGAGCTCGGCAGCAAGGTCGTCGCCGGGGCCGGGTTCGGCACCCGGCTGCGGCAGTGGCTGATGACCGGCGTCAGCTACATGATCCCGTTCGTGGCCGCGGGCGGTCTGCTGATCGCGCTGAGCTTCGCGCTCGGCGGCTACCAGATCACCGAGGCGCCGCCGGTCACCGAGCAGTTCGACGCGGCGAGCCTGGTCAGCTGGGCGGCGCTGTTCAACCAGGTCGGCTCCACCGCCTTCGAGTTCCTGGTGCCGGTGCTGGCCGGGTTCATCGCCTTCGCCATCGCCGACCGGCCCGCGATCGCGCCCGGTTTCGTCGGCGGCGCGATCGCGGTGACCGTCGGCGCGGGCTTCCTCGGCGGGCTGATCGCCGGTCTGCTGGCCGGTGCGGTGCTCTTCGCGCTCAAGAAGGTCAAGGTGCCGCGCGGCATCGCCGGGATCATGCCGGTGGTGGTGCTGCCGCTGCTGGGCACGCTGATCGTCGGGGTGCTGATGTTCGTGGTCATCGGCAAGCCGATCGCGCTGGTCATGGCCGCGCTGACCGCCTGGCTGACCGGGCTGTCCGGGGCCAACGCGGCGCTGCTGGGCGCGCTGCTCGGCGCGATGATCGCCTTCGACATGGGCGGGCCGATCAACAAGGTCGCCTACACCTTCGCGGTCGGCGGGCTGAGCATCGCCACCACGGCCTCGCTGGAGATCATGGCCGCGGTGATGGCCGCCGGGATGGTGCCGCCGCTGGCCCTGGCGCTGGCGTCCGCGGTGCGCGGCAAGCTGTTCACCCCGGCGGAGCGGGCCAGCGGCCGCACCGCCTGGCTGCTCGGCGCCTCGTTCATCACCGAGGGCGCGATCCCGTTCGCCGCGGGCGATCCGCTGCGGGTGATCCCGTCCATCGTGCTCGGCTCGGCGACCACCGGGGCGCTGTCGATGACCTTCGGCGCGACCCTGCGCGCGCCGCACGGCGGCGCCTTCGTCCTGCCGCTGGTGGGCAACGCGCTGCCGTACCTGGGCGCGATCGCCGCCGGGGTCGTGGTCGCCGCGATCGCGGTCCTGTTCGCCAAGCAGATCGGCCGCCGCCCCGAAACCGCCGAAGCCGCACCCGAGAAGACCGCCGTCCCGGCCTGACCCCGCTCGAAAGGAACGACGAGATGCAACGACGAGTCCGCATCGCCGCCTCGGTCGGCCTCCACGCCCGCCCGGCCGCCCTGCTCGCCCAAGCCGCCGCCGCGCAGACCCACCCGGTGACCATCGCCAAGGTCGTCGACGGCGAAGCCGGTGCCCCGGTCGACGCGGCCAGCGTCCTGGGCCTGATGTCCCTCGGCGCCCAGCACGGCGAGGAGGTCGAGCTCTCCGGCCCCGACGAGGCGGCCCTGGCCGAACTCGCCGCCCTCCTGGAGCAGGACCTGGACAAGACCCCGGCCTGAGTTCACCAGCCGCCCCGCCTCGCCGCGGGGCGGCTGCCCACGACGGTCCATGCAACGGAGCAGGAGGAGCGCCAGTGAGCACACCAGATGACCGTCCCCACCCGTTACCGCGCCGTCGTTTCCTCGCCGCGTCCGGCGCGGTGCTCGGCCTCGGCGCACTGCACGCCCTCACCGGCCCCGCCGCCTCGGCGGCCGAGACGCCGCAGTGGCGTCCGGGGGTGCGATTCGCACCCGCCCGCAACTGGATCAACGACCCCAACGGCCTGGTGCACTTCCAGGGCGAATACCACCTGTTCTTCCAGCACAACCCGTATGGCGATCAGTGGGGCAACATGTCCTGGGGCCACGCGGTGAGCCCCGACCTGGTGCGCTGGCAGGAACTCCCGGTGGCCCTGGAACCCGACGAGCTCGGCGAGATCTACTCCGGCAGCGCGGTGGTCGACCACCACGACACGAGCGGGTTCTTCGGCGGGCAGCCGGGATTGGTGGCGATCTACACCAGCGCGGGCGACACCCAGCAGCAGTGCCTCGCGCACAGCAGCGACCGCGGGCGCACCTGGACCAAGTACGCGGGCAACCCGGTGATCCCGAACCCCGGGGTCCACGACTTCCGAGACCCCAAGGTGTTCTGGCACGCGCCGACCGGCCGCTGGGTGCTGCTGCTGGCGGTCGGGGACCGCATCCACGTCTACGGCTCGCCGAACCTGCGCGACTGGGAGCTGCTCAGCGAGTTCGGCGCCGAGCACGGTTCGCACGGCGGGGTGTGGGAGTGCCCGGACCTCTTCGAGCTCCCGGTCGACGGCGATCCCGCGCGCACGAAGTGGGTGCTGATCGTGAGCATCAACCCGGGCGGACCGGCCGGGGGCTCGGCGACGCAGTACTTCCTCGGCGACTTCGACGGCACCACCTTCACCAGCGACGGCGCGCCGGACGAGATCCGCTGGGTGGACCGCGGTGCGGACTTCTACGCGCCCCAGTCGTTCTCGGACGTGCCGGACGGGCGTCGTCTGTGGCTGGGCTGGATGAGCAACTGGGACTACGCGAAGGAGATCCCCACCGACCCGTGGCGGGGTTCGATGACCACACCGAGGCAGCTCGGCCTCACCGACACCGGCGACGGGGTGCGGCTGGTGCAGCAACCGGTCGGCGAACTCGCCGCGGTGCGGTCGAACCGGCGCGCCTGGCACGGGATGATCGGGCGGAGCCCGGAGTTCTCCGGGACCTCGCTGGACGTCGTCGCGGACTTCCGGCCGGGTGCGGCCCGGTCGTTCGGCGTGGACGTCTTCGCCGGTGGCGGTCACCGCACCCGGATCGGCTACGACGTCGCGGCGCAGGAGCTGTTCGTCGACCGCACCGGGTCCGGCACCGCGCACGTCAGCCCGGCGTTCCCGGCCCGCCACACCACGCCGCTGGCGCTGACCGGCGACCGCCTGCCGCTGCGCATCATCGCGGACCGCTCCGGGGTGGAGGTCTTCGCCGCGGGCGGCCGGGCGGTGCTGACCGACCTGGTGTTCCCGGACCGGGGCAGCGACCGGGTGCACCTGTTCGCCGACGGCGGCAACGCCCAGGTCGAGGTGGAGGTCTTCGACCTGATCCCGTGAGGTTCGACCGCCAAGAACTCTTTGCAAAGGGTTCTTGGCGGTCGTACCGTGCCCGCATGGACCGGAAGTTGGACGCCAAGAGCCTGCGCGGATTGGCGCACCCGCTGCGGGTGCAGCTGCTGGGCCTGCTGCGCAGCGACGGGCCCGCGACGGCGACCCAGCTGGCCGCGCGGGTGGGGGAGAGCAGCGGGACGACGAGCTGGCACCTCCGGCAGCTCGCCGAGCACGGGTTCGTCGAGGAGGACGCCGAGCGGGGCAACCGCCGCGAACGCTGGTGGCGCGCCGTGCACGAGCACACCGTGGTCACCACCGGGGACTTCGGCCCGGACGAGCAGGGACCGCTCGCGTCGTACCTGTACGAGGTCGCCAGCGCGCACTACCGGCAGAGCACGGCGTTCCTGGCCGAACGGCACCAGTGGTCCGCGGAGTGGACCGGGGCGGCTTCCCTGTCGGACACCCTGCTCTCGCTCCGGCCCGACGAGCTCGGCGAGCTGACCCGGCGGCTGCACGAACTGCTCGCCGAGTACCGTCGCCCGCCCGAGGACGGTGACGAGCAGGTCGTCGTGCAGTTCCAGGCCTTCCCGCGCTCGAAGCCGTGAGGCCGGTCGCCCTGCTGTGGCTGTCGACCGGGGTGTCGGCGTTCGCCACGGCGGTCGCGCTGCTGCGGTGGGGTGACCCGCGATTTCAATGGAAATCGGACATTCGATTTCCATTGAAATCGCATCACCCGGACCCAGGTGCGCACGGGCCGGACCGTCCGGGCGGCGGGACTTCACCTCCGGATTAGGCTGGGGAGCTATGGCCACCGACTCGTTCAAGCAGGATCCGTCCGTGCTCGCCGCCCGCCTGACCCGGGCGGCCGAAACCGCAGCCGCGGCTGACCTCGACGCGCTGCTGATCACGCCCGGTTCCGACCTGCGCTACCTCCTGGGTGCCGGTGGGGAGTCGCACGAGCGGCTCACCTGCCTGGTGCTGCCCGCCGACGGCCGCCCCGCGCTGGTGCTGCCGAAGCTGGAGGAGCTCGGCTTCGCCGACATCCCGCTGGCCGAGCTCGGCATCGAGGTCGTCACCTGGGTCGACGGCCAGGACCCGCACGCCTTGGTGGCCGACCTGGCGCGGCGCGGCGGGAAGCCGAACCGGCTGGCGGTCGCCGACGCCATGCCCGCCCTGCACGTCCTGCCGCTGCGCAGCGCGCTGCCCGACGCCGAGCAGGTGCTCGCCAACCGCGTGCTGCGGGAGCTGCGGATGCGCAAGGACGCCGCCGAGATCGAGGCGCTGCGCAAGGCCGGGGCCGCCATCGACCGGGTGCACAACCGGATGGCCGAGTTCCTCAAGCCGGGCCGCACCGAGGCCGAGGTCGGCGCCGACCTCACCGCCGCGATCATCGAGGAGGGCCACACCGAGGCGGCGTTCGTCATCGTCGGCTCCGGTCCCAACGGCGCCAGCCCGCACCACGACGTCTCGGACCGGGTGATCGAGCGCGGCGACGTGGTCGTGGTGGACATCGGCGGCCCGATCCCGGAGGGCTACAACTCCGACTGCACCCGCACCTACGCGGTCGGCGAACCCGCGCAGGCCGACGTCCGCGAGACCTACGCGGTGCTGGAGGCCGCGCAGCGAGCCGCGGTGCAGGCCGTGCGGCCGGGCGCGACCGCCGAGTCCATCGACGCCGCCGCCCGCGAGCCGATCGCCGCCGCCGGGTTCGGCGAGTTCTTCGTGCACCGCACCGGCCACGGCATCGGGCTCGACGTGCACGAGGAGCCCTACGTCGTCGGCGGCAACGCGATCGAGCTGGAGGCGGGCATGGCCTTCAGCGTCGAGCCGGGCATCTACCAGCCGGGCCGCTGGGGTGCGCGGATCGAGGACATCGTCATCGTCACCGAGGACGGGGTGGAGAGCGTGAACAACCAGCCGCACGAGTTGGTGGTGCTGCCGGCGTGAGCGACCGAACCGCAACTCCGGCCGTGCTGGAGGCGACCGACCGGGCCATCCTGCGCGAGCTGGCCCGCGACGGCCGCTGCAGCTTCACCGACCTGGCCGAACGCGTCGGGTTGAGCGTTTCCGCGGTGCACCAGCGGGTTCGGCGGCTGGAGCAGCGCGGTGCGCTGCAGGGCTACACGGCCAAAGTGGACGGTGACCAGATCGGGTTGCCGCTGACCGCGTTCATCTCGCTGACCCCGATCGACCCGGCGGCCCCGGACGACTACCCGCAGCGCCTGGAGCACCTGCCGCAGATCGAGTCGTGCTACTCGGTGGCCGGCGACGAGTCCTACATCCTCCAGGTCCGGGTGGCCTCCCCGCTGGGGCTGGAAGAACTGCTCCGCCAGATCCGCGAGGCGGCGAAGGTCTCCACCCGCACGACGGTGGTCCTGTCCACCCCGTTCGAGAACCGCCCCCCGGCGATCTGACCGGAATCCCCCGACGCACACCGGCATGTCGTGCCCCGACAGCCCTGCCAGGGCGGAGCGACTGGTACCGGTCCCCGCGCGGGATCACGTGGTGGTCGGATGCGGCTGGGGGACGTCGGGCGAACCGCAGTTTCAATTGAAACTGCGGTTCGGCGTGGGTGGGGATCGCAGTTTCCGTTGAGCCTTTTTCATCCTGTCCGTGGACCGCAGCTGCGAAGGGCGACCGGCACCGGTCGGCAGGTGTCGCATGCGCCGCTAGGCGCATAACCCACCCTCGCAGCTTGCACCGCCGCGGGTTCTCAGCGTTCGCCTGGCGAGGACGGCCCTGACGCCGTGTATTTGGCATACATCAGTCAGGGACCCCGGAGTCCAGGCGGGCGCTGAGGTTCCGCTACCGGCACCGCCACGCAGAACGAGGTTGGAAAAACCTCACTGAAACTGCGGTGGTGCCGGGGTTCCGCACCTTCCGCCGGGCCTTCGCGTCTGGGTGCGCCTCGGGGCTCCGGGGCGGTGCGGGGAGCTGAATGCCGGTCGGGGTCATGGGTTGGCGCGGAGGGCGGCGACGTGGTCGGGGACCGGGTGGAGGTTGCCCTGGGCGTCCGGGAGGCAGGCCGCCGTGGGTTCTTCGGTGCTGAGGAACTCGCTCAGGCAGCGGCCCAGCTGGCGGTGGCCCGCGGCGTTCGCGTGGTAGGACTCCTGCATCGCGTGCGCGGCGCGGCTCTCGTCCTGCAGGCTCGCCCAGTCCACCGAGAGGCGGGTGAACCACTCGCCCTCGCCCGTCCTCGGATCTCCGGTGCAGGCTTCGCGGCCTAAGCCCGCGCGGGATAAGTCGAGGAAGCGCGCGCCCGTCTGCTTCGCGACCTCGTGCAGGCCGTCCGACAGCTGGGGCACCCCGGTGTCCCGGATCCACTGCAGGTCGCTGGTCAGGAACGGGCAGCCGGACAGGTTCTGCAGCTCCGGGCGGATCTCGGGGCCCACCGGGGAGGCGTAGGACTGCACGACCAGCGAGTAGCTGCTCGGGGTGTACCCGGCGCTGTCCATCGCGGCGCGGACGTCCTCGAGCGCGCTGCGCACCTTCGGCTTCATCCGCTCGATGCGCTTCGGCCAGTCGGCGCGCAGCGGTCCGGCGCACCCCTCCTCGGCGCGGCGCACCCAGGCCTCCACGCACTGGTTGACCACGTCGGTGAAGCCCACGTCGTCGTTCGCGCCGACCTGCACCACGACGTCGGTGATGCGGTAGCGCTTGGCCAGCTCGGCCAGCTGCGCGGACTGCGAGCCCTCCGCGTGGCCGGGTTCCGGGTCGGCGCCGACGACCTCCGCGCCCGCGCCCGAGCAGGCCAGGTTGATGCGGGTCACCTCGGGCGGCAGGCGGAGCTGGTTGATCGGGGCCGCGGCGGAGCGGTGGCACCAGTTCCCGCGCTCGCCGTTGGTGCCCGCCAGGTAGTCGCCGCCGCCCTCGCCGGACAGCGTGCTGTCGCCCATGGTGACCACCGCGGACGGGAGCTGCTTGGGCTGCAGCGGGAGCCCGGGCAGGTACTGGTCGCTGATCAGCAGCGCGAGCGCCAGCACCCCGCTGACGACCACGAAGAGGAGTGTTTTCGTTCTGTGCGCCCGCATCGGGACGAATTCTATGGGGCCCGCGGGGGAGGATCTCCATCACCTCTGCCCGGTGCGGGAGCATTTGTCGGGTCTGGTTCGTTGTACCCGGTGACTGCAGTCGACAGGAGGGCCTCCGCCGTGCCGATCTTCGTTGTGCTCCTGCTCGCCGTGGTGGCCGAGATCGCCGTGCTGGTCGGGCTCGGCCAGGCGATCGGGGTGCTGCCCACCCTCGGCCTGCTGGTGGCCGGTGCGGTGCTGGGCTCCTGGCTGCTGCGCCGCGAGGGGCGCCGCACGATGCTGGAGTTCCGGGAGGCCGCAAGGCTGCGGCGGTCGCCGGACCGGGAGATCTCCGACGGCGTGCTCATCGCCGCCGCGGGCATCCTGATCATCCTCCCGGGCCTGATCAGCGACGTCGCGGGCCTGCTGCTGCTGTTCCCGCCGGTCCGGTCGGTGCTGCGCAAGCGGATGGTGCGCGCGGCGGAGCGGCGGTCGAAGGAGATGCAGGACCAGGTGTGGTTGCACACCCAGCGGGTGTACCGGGAGCGGGGTGCCGCCGCGCCGGGCAGCGATGTGATCGACGGAGAGGTGGTCTCGGTCACCGAGGACGACGTGCGCACTCCCGACGACGGGCCTAGGCTGCTGCCGCCACAGCGGTCTGCGCAGGCAGAACGGTCGGACGAGCAGCCGCGGGGCTGATCGGGTCGGCGGTCCGTCGGGAGCTTCGCGGTGGCGGGTAAGCTCGCCCGAACCAGCCCATTCCGGCGGCGCCGCGCGCCGGTCAGCACCGCAGCGAAACCCGAGACGGGGAAGCACGAAGGACATGTCCGAGACCACGTTGCTGCTCGGCGGACGAATCCACTCGCCCGTCGACGCCGCCGCCACGGCGATGGCCGTGACCGATGGCACCATCTCCTGGCTCGGCTCGGACGAGGTCGGCCGCGCGCTGCACCCCGACGCCGAGGTGGTGGACCTGGAGGGGGCGTTCGTCGCACCGGCGTTCGTCGACGCGCACGTGCACGCGACCTCCACCGGCCTGCTGCTCAACGGACTGGACCTGACCGGCTGCGCCTCGCTGACCGAGTTCCTGCACGCGCTGCGCGACCACGTGGCCGAGTACCCGGGCGCGCTGGTGTGGGGGCACGGCTGGGACGAGACCTGGTGGCCGGAGCGCCGCCCGCCCACGCGGGAGGAGATCGACCGGGCCGCAGCGGGTGCACCGGTGTACCTGTCCCGGATCGACGTGCACTCCGCGCTGGTGTCCACCGCGCTGGTGGACCGCACGCCGCTGGCGCGGGGCGCGGAGGGCTGGAGCGACTCCGGTCCGCTGACGCGCGTGGCGCACCACCACGTGCGCCGGGCCGCGCGGGAGTGCCTCGGTTCCGGGCAGCGCAAGGAGGCCCAGCTGGCGTTCCTCCGCCACGCCGCGTCGCAGGGCGTGGCCAGCGTGCACGAGTGCGGCGGGCCGGACATCTCCGGGGCCGACGACCTGGCCGACCTGCTGGCGCTCTCGGCGCAGGGCGGGGTTCCCGAGGTCATCGGCTACTGGGGCGAGCTCGGCGCGGTGGACCGCGCGGCGGAGCTCGGGGTGCGCGGCCTGGCCGGTGACCTGTTCGTCGACGGTGCGGTCGGTTCGCGCACCGCGGCGCTGCGCGAGCCCTACGTCGACGACCCGAGCACGTCCGGTGTGCTCTACCTGGACGCGAACGCGGTGGCCGAGCACTTGGTCGAGTGCACCCGGGCCGGTCTGCAGGCCGGGTTCCACGTCATCGGCGACGCCGGGGTGGCCGAGGTCTGCGCGGGCTTCCGCAAGGCCGCCGAGGTGGTCGGCGTTCCGGCGCTGGCGAGCCTGCGCCACCGGCTGGAGCACCTGGAGATGGTGGACGAGCAGCAGGCCGCCGAGCTGGGCCAGTACGGCGTCGTGGCGTCGGTGCAGCCCGCGTTCGACGCGGCCTGGGGCGGCTCCGCCGCGATGTACGCGCGCCGCCTCGGCGTGCCGCGCGGCACTTTGCTCAACCCGTTCTCGAAGCTGGCCGCGAGCGGCGCGCTGCTCGCGTTCGGCTCGGACGCTCCGGTGACCCCGGTGGATCCGTGGCGCGCCGTGCAGGCCGCTGTGCACCACCGCACCGACGGTTTCGGCATCTCGCCGCGCGCCGCGTTCACCGCGCACACGCGCGGGGGTTGGCGAGCTGCGGGCGTGGACGACGGTGTGACCGGAACGCTCGTGCCCGGGGCGCCCGCGACCTACGCGGTGTGGGACGCCGGGGAGCTCGTCGTGGCGGCGCCGGACTCGCGGGTGCAGCGCTGGTCGACCGACCCGCGCTCCGGGGTGCCGCCGCTGCCGGACCTCTCGCCGCAGGCGCCGATGCCGCGCTGCCTGCGCACGGTCCTGCGCGGCGAGACGATCTACACCCGGGTCCCCGAGGACGACGAGATCGTCTGACCGCACCCTCCGGCGCGGGGTACGAGGAGTTCGGAGCTGTGATGGAGCGGGGGCTTCCCGAGCTGCCGGTGCGGGCGGTGCTCGACGACGTCACCGGGGCGCTGGCCGAGCGCGGTACTGCGGTGCTGGTCGCTCCGCCCGGCACGGGGAAGACGACGCTGGTTCCGCTCGCGCTGGCCGAGCAGGGCTTGCGGGTCGTGGTCGCCGAGCCCCGCCGGTTGGCCGCGCGCGCCGCGGCGGAGCGGATGGCGGCGCTGCTCGGCGAGGACGTGGGGCAGCGCGTGGGCTACTCGGTGCGCGGTGATCGCCGCCGGAGCAAGCGCACGGTGGTCGAGGTGGTCACCTCGGGTCTGCTGGTGCGGCGCTTGCAGGGCGATCCCGAGCTGCCCGGTGTCGACGTGGTGATGCTCGACGAGTGCCACGAGCGGCACCTGGACGCCGACCTGCTGCTCTCGCTGCTGCTCGACGCGCGCGACGGGCTGCGCCCGGACCTCCGGCTGCTGGCGACTTCGGCGACGGTCGCCGCCGGGCGGATCGCCGAACTCCTCGGGGACGCCCCGGTGCTGGAAGCGCACGTGCGGACGCACCCGGTGCGCACCGCGCACGTGCCGCCGAACCGCGGTGAGCGGATCGAGGCCTGCGTGGCGCGGGCGGTGCGCACGGCCCTCGCGGAGCAGGACGGCGATGTGCTGGCCTTCCTGCCCGGCGCCGCCGAGATCCGCCGGGTCGCCGGGCAGCTGGCCGGGTCCGATGTGGACGTCCTGCCGCTGCACGGGAGACTGCCCCGCGCGCAACAGGATTCGGCGCTGCGTGCGGGCGACCGGCGCCGGGTGGTGCTGGCGACGGCGGTCGCCGAGTCGAGCTTGACGGTGCCGGGCGTGCGGGCGGTGGTCGATTCCGGGTTGGCCCGGGTGTCGCGGGTGGACAACCGGCGCGGGCTGTCCGGCCTGGCCACGGTGCGGGTGTCGGCGGCGGTCGCCGACCAGCGCGCCGGTCGCGCCGGGCGGCAGGGGCCGGGCGTGGTGTACCGCTGCTGGCCGGAGCACGAGCACAGCACGCTCCCGGCCTACCCGGAGCCGGAGATCCGCACCGCCGAGCTGACCCGTCTGGCGCTGGAGCTGGCGTGCTGGGGCACCCCGGACGGTTCCGCGCTGGAGTGGTGGGACGAGCCGCCGACAGGTGCGCTCGCCGCCGGGCGGGAGGTCCTGCGCGGCCTCGGCGCCCTGGACGGGTCCGGGGCGGTGACCGACCGGGGCCGCCGGATGGCCGAGCTCGGCCTGCACCCGCGACTGGCCCGCGCGCTGCTCGACGGGGCCGAGCGGGCGGGCACCGACATCGCGGCCGAGGTGGTCGCGCTGCTCGACAACGACGCGCTGACCAACGACATCGACGTGACCACCGCGCTCGCCGGGCTGCGGCGCGGCGGGCCGGGCAGCGACCGGTGGCGCAGCGAGGTCCGCAGGCTCCGGTCGCTGGTGCCGTCGCACCCCGGCAACGGTGATGCCGCGCTGGTCGTCGCCCTCGCACAGCCGGAACGCCTGGCGCGGCGCCGCGACGCGGAGTCCCCGGTGTACCTGATGGCTTCGGGGACTGCGGTGCAGCTGCCGCCGAACGCGAGCGTGCGCGGTTCGGAGTGGCTCGCCATCGCGGTCGCCGACCGATCGCCCGGCAGCGCCCACGGCACGGTTCGCCTGGCCGCTCCGGCGGACGAGGAGCTGGCCCGAACCGCAGCGCCCGCGCTGGTCGGCACCACCGACGAGATCGGCTGGGTGGACGGCGACGTGCGAGCGGTCCGCGTCGAACGGCTCGGCGCGATCACGTTGGCACAGCGGCAGATCCGCGACCCCGACCCGGCCGAGGTGCGCCGCGCGCTGCTGGACGGCCTGCGCGCGGAAGGCCTGGAGCTGCTGGACTGGAGCGACGACGCCCGGCGGCTGCGCCAACGCCTCGGCTTCCTGCACAGCGCGCTCGGCGACCCCTGGCCAGCCACCGACGACGAATCCCTGCTGTCCCAAGTGGACAGCTGGCTGGAACCCGAGCTCAGCAGCGCCCGCCGCCGCGCGGACCTGCGGATCCCGGCGGCCACCGCCCTGCGCCGCCTGCTGCCCTGGTCGCTGGCCGGACGACTGGACGAACTGGCCCCGGACCGCATCGAGGTCCCCTCCGGCTCCCGGATCAAGGTCGACTACACCGACCAACCGGTCCTCCCGGTCAAGCTCCAAGAGGTCTTCGGCTGGACCGAAGCCCCGCGCATCGCAGAAGGCCGAGTCCCCCTCGTGCTGCACCTGCTCTCCCCGGCAGGCCGCCCAGCAGCGGTCACCTCGGACCTGAACTCCTTCTGGCGCAACGGCTACCACCAAGTCCGAGCAGAACTCCGAGGCCGCTACCCGAAACACCCCTGGCCGGAAGACCCCACCACGGCCACCCCAACCCGCAGAACCAAGCGCTGACCCCGAAACCCGGCACTGCCCCCGGACGGATCACGCCACCACCGAACCCCCGGTGCCGACGACCGCAATTTCGATTGAAATTGCCCACCTCGCCACCGCAGGCCCCGTCGACAACGGCGCAATTTCGATGGAAATTGCGGCACCCCAACGCAACCACCCACCGCTTCGAACCCCAACGCAACCCCGAACCCCACCGCACCTCTCCTCCGAACCCCCACCCGGTACCGCCACCGAATGCACGGCATTGATACCGCCAGAACTCCCCGAAAACCAGGTGCCCGCAAAGACCCGCACGGGCAAGATCGAGCAAGGCAGAGGGGGAACGATGGGCACGATCGCCGACGGTCTGATCAGGCGCCTGCGCACGCGCCTCGACCGCTGGTCGTCCTCGGTACCCGAAACGCCGTCGCCGCCCACCCCGGAACAGATCCACCGCTCCGTCGCCGATGCCGAACGCGGACGCGCCGACGACCTACCAGCACTGCTGCTCGCGGTCAGCTCCGGCGGAAACGCCGACCTGAACGCCCACACCGCACGAGCCCTCCTCTCCGCCCGACCCCGCACGTGGCTCGCGCTGGACGCCGCCGCCCGACGAATCCGCTGGTACGAGCCCCGGTGGACCAACACCGTCATCCGCCGCCTTCTCGCCACCCCAGGCCCGCTGGACCTCCTGCTCGCGGCCTGCCACCCGGACGGCTTCGTCCGAGAAGCAGCGGTGGCCGCGATCTCCGAACGCGACGACACCGTCGCGCTACCCGTGCTGGCCCTGCGCGCAGCGGACTGGGTACCTGCCGTCCGCGACCGCACCCGCCAGGCCTGCAGGCACCGCTTCGACCGCGCCCCAGCCGACGCGGTCACCCACTTGGCCCCGGTCGCTTTCGCCCTCCGCGCAAGGCAATCCGGCGGCTGGCTCGCCGAAGCGATCGAAGCTCTCCTCCGAGACGGCCCACCCCGAGCCCTGACCACTGCGCTTGCCTCGCCGGACAGGATCACCAGGAGAACCGCGCACCGCATCGCCCTGGCCGCGAACCGGCTCGACGTAGACCAGCTGGTGCGCGCAGCCCGCACGGACAGCGACCTGCCGATCCGAATCATGTGCGCGGAGGCCGCCATCCGGCGCGGCAACGGCGATGTTCCCCGCAGGCTCCTCGCCAGCGGAACCGCCGCGGTTCGTGCAGAGGCAGTACGAGTCCTGGGCACGAACGGTGCCGTCGATCCGGCCATCGACGCACTCGTCGACCGCAGCGCGCTCGTGCGCGCGACCGCGCAGGCCATCGTGCACCGTGCAGGCACGGACCCGGCAGCGCACTACCGCGTGCTGCTGAGCGAGAACCCCACCCCGTCGGCGATCGCAGGTCTCGGCGAAACCGGATCCAGCGCGGACGCCGACCTGCTCCGACCGCAGCTGGCCCACCCGTCGTCGCGCGGTCGCGCCGAAGCGGTCCGCGCGCTGCGCCGACTCGGCCGGACCTCACCGGACATGCTTCTGCCGCTGCTCACCGACCCGGTGTCGTCGGTGGCCCGACAGGTCGTGATCTCCCTGCTCCCACAAGCGGGAACTCTCGACGAGCAAGCACTGCGACCTCGGCTCCACCCGAGGAACCCGCGTCACGTCCGAAGAGCCGTCGGCCGCCTGCTCCGCGCACACGGCACGTGGACGCGGATCGACGTCGACCTGCTCCTGATCGACGACCCGGCGCAGGAGGTCCGCGCCGACGCGCGGGCGGACCTCGCCAACTGGCTCGCGCGCGACGCCGCAACGACCTACGCGTTCCCGTGCGGACCACGCGCGGCCGAGCTGTCCGCGCTGCTCACCGCTGTCGAAGCGGTTCTCGGTCCGGAGCAGTCGCGGCTGCTGCGGTTCCACCTGGGCTTCTGAGTCAGCGGGGGATCGCCGTGTGCTTGAACTCGTTGAGGTCCGGCCAGCCGGTCAGCAGGTCCACCACCCGCTCCACCGCTTCGATCGACGGCTGCGGGTCGGCGCCGAGCGGGGCGCGGTTCATGAGGCGCACGAAGACCGCCTGGTCGTCGGCGATGAAGGTCGGCACGCCCCAGACGTCGTGGGAGGCCACGAACTGCTCGTGCTCGGCCCGGACCTTCGCCAGCGCGGAGCCGTTGTCGATGTGCTCGAACACCGCGTCGGCCGGGACGTCGTGGTCGGTGAGGACGCGGGCCACCACCGACCGGTCCTCCAGGTGCAGGCCGTCGTCGTGGCGGGCCGCGAACAGCGCGCGGTGCACGGCCGGGAACTGCTCCGGGTACTCGTCGCGGACCACGACGCCCGCCTGCAGCGCGGTGATCCCGCTGTCCTGCCCGGGTTCGTCCCAGACGCTGGGCTGCCCCTCCTCGACGTGCGCCTGGCCGAGCGAGAACGGCAGGTAGCGGACCTGCCAGTCGGCGCCTGCGGCCAGGCCGGTGAGCAGGTGCTCGTGCGCGTTGCGGGCGAACGGGCACCGGTAGTCCCACGTGACTGCGAACGTGGAAGTCATGGTTGCTCAACACCTCCGGTCGGCTGCGTTGTTCCCGGTGCCCGGCGCCGGCGGACCTCGTAGCCGACGAGCACCACCACCAGGGTGACCAGGCTCAGCCAGAACTGCGACCGCGTGTCCGGCAGGACGGCCATCGCCGCGATCACCACGAGCATCAGCGCGATGGTCAGGTAGCTCAGCCACGGGAACAGCCACATCTTGAGCGGCAGCTGCGCGGCGTCCACCCGGCGCCGCAGCCGCACCTGGGAGATCGCGATGACCAGGTACACGAACAGCGCCACCGCGCCGTAGGAGTTGACCAGGAACGCGAAGATCAGGTCGGGGGAGACGTACGCGGCGATCACCGACAGGTAGCCGACGACGGTCCCGGCCAGCAGCGCGCGGCGCGGCACCCCGCTGCGGCTGAGCTTGGTGAGCCCGCTCGGCGCATCGCCCCGCTGGGTCAGCGCGAACAGCATGCGCGAGGAGGTGTAGAGCGCGGAGTTCAGGCAGGACAGCACGGCGGTGAGCACGATGGCGTTCATGATCGTGCTGGCGCCCGGGACGTGCAGCGCCTGCAGCACCGCCGCGTACGGGCTGACCTCGATCTCCGGGGAGTTCCACGGCACCAGCGCGACCACCACCAGCACCGAGAGCACGTAGAAGGCGACCACCCGCAGGATGATCGAGCGCATCGCGTTGGCCACCGCGCGGCGCGGTTCGGCCGACTCGGCGGCGGCGATGGTGACGATCTCGGCCCCGGTGTAGAACGCGACGCAGGGCACCACCGCGACCAGCACGGCCCCGACTCCGTGCGGGGCGAACCCGCCGTGCGCGGTGAGGTTGCCCAGCCCGCCCGGCGCGCTCGGCCACAGGCCCGTGACGGCCAGTGCGCCGAGGAACAGGAAGACCACGATCGCGGCGACCTTGATGGACGAGAACCAGTACTCGAACTCGCCGTAGGAGCGCGCCGACACGAGGTTGGTCAGGGTCAGCGAGGTCAGCAGCACCAGGCTGATCACCCACAGCGGCACCTCCGGCAGCCACAGCTGCACCAGCTTGCCCCCGGCGACGGCTTCGACGGCCACCACGATCACGAAGAAGTACCAGTACATCCAGCCGACCGCGAAACCGGCGCGCTCGCCCAGGGCTTCGCGGGCGTAGGCGTAGAACGAGCCGAGCGCGGGGCGGGCCACGGTCATCTCGGCCAGCATCCGCATGATCAGCACGGTCAGCGCACCGGCGACGAGGAACGAGATCACCGCCGCCGGGCCGGTGGAGCGGATCACCACGCCGCTGCCGACGAACAGCCCGGCGCCGATCACCCCGCCGAGGGCGATCAGGCTCATGTGCCTGCGTTTCAGGCCCTGGGCCAGGCCTGCGGTTTCGATTTCGGGGGCGTGCTGCGAAGACATGCGTGGTTCCTCGAGGTGCGGGAGCGGGTGTCGCGGGGCGTCACGCGCGACACGCGGCGCTGGTGATCCGGCACGTGTCGACGTGCCGACGAGCCACCAGGAGCACTGATCTCGGAGCCACGGCGGGGGATGCTACGCGGACGACGGCCCGCGATGGGGCCGTCCCACATGCCGGACCGCTTTCCCCGCAAGGGGAATCCGGCCGGACGGTCGGTGCCTCCCAGCACGGGCAGTCCGCCCAGCAGCGCAGATGTCGTTGCGCTGGAAGAGGTTCGTGGCGATTCCGCGCGAAACCGCCCTAGTCGTAACCGCGGACGAGGTGGTCCTCGTCGTGCGGTTCGCCGGGCTGCCGCGGGACCTCCACCTCCGACCGGCCCTGCTCCTGCGGATTGGTCCGACGTTGCGCGGTCTGCAGCGACACGGCTCGTCCCTTCGCTGAACTCGGTGTTGCCGGGAACGGTACGGCCGCGGTCGGCGCGCAGAGGTTGTGGTGAACGACGAAGTTCCCCGCCCGCGTTGTGCGCTAGAACAAGCCCGAGCGCAGCTGCCGCGCGGCGGAGGTACTGCCGCGACGGCCGCCCCCAGCTGATCGAGCTTCGCGCCACGCTCGATCAGCCGTCCGTGATATCTACCGAGTATTCACTTATGGAGAATCTACGCAGGTAAAGACGCCATCGTGGGCGCTGAACTGAGCTATCTTGGAGTCACTTGACCGTTGACCTCGGCACCCGTTCGCGGCTACCGTGCAGATCAGAAGCGATGCCGACATCCGGTCGGCACGAGTCGGAAGACCAGGGGGTGGTGAGGGTGGCAGTCCGGGACCAGAACCCGATAAGACCGGCGCAACCCCGAGGCACGACCGCCCCGCCGACGGCCCTGCACCCGGCCCCGGAGTCCCTCACCTGCGCACTAGCGGCAACCCTCCTGGAAGAGACCTACCGAACCCTGGACGAGACCTACGCGGTGCTGGGCCTGGCCCGCTGGAACCAACCCCCGGCCGAAGCCCTCTGGCAAGCCAGAACCCTCGAACCCCAGAACCCCCCAACACCCCACCAAACCCAACCCCGAAAGACAGCCTGACCACCCCACAGCTGCACCACAGCCATCCGAGGGGCGGTGACGGGTTTCCTGTGCTCCTCGACGCGCGTTGTGTCTGCGGCCGTGGCTCGGAACGCCAGCGCGGTACCTACCCGGTATGACTGCCGTCGGAGGGGTGGTGGTGGGTTTCCTGTGTTCTTCGTGGGGCGTTGTGTCTCTGACGTTGGTTCGGAACGGCCCCCGGTACCCGCCCGATATCACCGCCGTCGGAGGGGTGGTGAGGGCTGCGATTTCGATTGAAATTGGCGTATGTCGCCACTGGAGGTTCCGTCGAGAAGGTGACGGCGCCAATTTCGATTGAAATTGCATCCCCCAAGGCGACCCCCTACCGCTTTGAACCCAACGCAACCCCCCCACGCAACGGCACCTCTCCCCACCAACCCCACCCGACTATCACCACCGATCCCCCGGCACCAACCCCCACCACACCCCCCACCCGAGGCACGGTGATTCCGGCAGAGCCTTCGGCCCCGTATCGTGGTGGCGCTCACATGGTCCACCCGGGAGAGCCAGGGGGGCGGCGATGCGGCCCGAGCACCTCGACGAAGCGGTGCCGGAACCAGCGGACCGGCAGCGCTACACGCGCGCGCTGGCTTCGGCGCGGGACGCCGTCCTGTCCGGCCAGCGCCCACCGGTCCCGGTCCGATCGCCGATCATCGACTCCTGGCAACGGGTGCGCGGCCACGGGCTCGACCCCGACCGCGGGCGGGACGTCGACCCGGTTCCGCTGACCGAGGTGGAGCGGCGCCGCCAGCGGTGCGGCCTGGCCGGTGACCCGGTGCGGACGCTGCGCACCGGTCTGCTGCCCGCGGCCGACAGCGCCGGGCACATCGTGGTCGTGGTCGACAGCGACGGCAGGTTGTTGTGGCGCGAGGGAAACCGGGCGGTGCTGCGCCGCGCCGACCGGCTCGGGTTCGTCGAGGGCGCCAGCTGGGGCGAGGGCTCGGTCGGGACCAACGCGATCGGCACCGCGCTCGTCGAGGGCCGTCCGCTGCACGTCCACGCCACCGAGCACTACGTGGGCACGCACCACCTCTGGACCTGCGCCGCCGCACCCGTGCACGATCCCCGCGACGGTCGGCTGCTTGGCGCGGTCGACATCAGCGGCCCGCGGGACACCGCCCACCCGAGCATGCTCGCGCTGGTCAGCGCGGTCGCGGAGATGGCCGAAGCCCGGTTGCGCGAGGCGCACCGCGACCAGCTGGACCGCCTGCGGGCCATCGCCGCGCCGCTGCTCGCGCGGATGCCCGGGCAGGCGCTGGTCGTCGACCGCAACGGCTGGGTCGCCGCGTCGACCGGGCTGCCGCCGATCGACCGCGTCGCGCTGCCCGCGCAGCTCGACTCCCAGCGGGTGTGGGTGCCCGCGTTCGGCGACTGCGTGCTGGAGCCGCTGCCCGAAGGCGTGCTGCTGCGCCCGGGCGGGCTCGGGACCGCGGCATCCGCACGGGTGGTGCTCGACCTCCGGGGCGCGCGGCCGCAGCTGTCCGTGCACCGCGCCTCGGGCAGCTGGTCCTACCAGGTCAGCGCCCGGCACGCCGACGTCCTCGCGTGCCTCGCCGAGCGCCCGGCGGGCTGCAGCGCCGCCGACCTCGCCGAGCACCTGTTCGCCGATCCGACGCGCACGGTCACGGTCCGGGCGGAGATGTCGCGGCTGCGCAAGCGCTTCGGCGACCTGCTCCAGCACCGCCCGTACCGCTTCCGCCCGGAACTGGACGTCTCGGTGCTGCGCTGACTCCTCCGTTCGCCGGTGTGGCGGGTCCGCTCGGGTGATTAGGTTCGTCGCATGAAGTTGCGCTGGTTCGCTGGAATCCTCGCGGTGGTCCTCGCCGCCACCCCCGTCGCCGTCGCGCACGCCGAGTCGCCGCGACCGCCGCACCGCACGACGTGCGAGTACATCCCGACCCCGGAGAACCCGGCGGCCCGCGAGGTGGCCCTGCCCAAGCCCGAGGCGAAGACCAGGGGCACGGTCCGGGCGAAGATCGAGACCAACCACGGCGACATCGTGGTGGAGCTGGACCGCGAGAACGCGCCGTGCGCGGTGCACAACCTCGTGCACCTGGCGCGCAGCGACTTCTACGACCGGTCCCGCTGCTGGCGGCTGACCAACTCCGAGCGGCTGGGCGTGCTGCAGTGCGGCGACATCTGGTCGGTGGAGAAGGGCGGCCCCGGCTACCGGTTCGCCGACGAGGTGACCGGCGCCGAGACCTACCCGCGCGGCACGATCGCGATGGGCAACCAGGGCCCGGACACCAACGGCAGCCAGTTCTTCATCGTCCACTCGCACGCCAACATCAAGCCCGCGTACACGGTCCTGGGCCGCGTGGTGCGCGGCATGGAGGTCCTGGACGCGATCGTGGCGGGCGGCATCGTCCCCGGTGAGAACGGCGACCCGGGCGACGGCGAACCGGCCCTCCCGGTGGAGATCGAGAACGTCAAGATCCGCGGCTGACGCCGAACCACCTGGTCAGGGCTTCGCGGAGGGCGGCGGGGTCCGGGTCGGCGTCGGCCGCCCAGACCACGTAGCCGTCCGGGCGCAGGAGCATCGCGGGTGCGTCGGCTCGGACCGCGACGACGTCCACGCGGTCCGTCCAGCCGGAAGCCGCCGCGGCCAGCGTGGCCGTCGTGTCCAGCAGCAGCGGTCGGGCGCTCGCGGTCAGGTCGGCGAGGCGGCGCGCCCGCCCGTCCACGTCGAGGTCCAGGTCAGGTGCCCAACCGCCGACCAGCGGGTGTGCACCGCCGAGGTCGTAGCGGACGTCCGCGCCGGACATGGTGTCCGCGATGTGCTGGACGTTGTGGGGGTTCTGCAGGAGTTCGCCGAACAGCTCGCGCAGCGCGGTGATCTCGGGTCCGGGGGAGAGCAGCGCGGACTGGGCCTGGGTGTGCATGACCACGCGCTCGGCGACCGGGCGGCGCTCCGACTCGTAGGTGTCCAGCAGGCCGGGCGGGGCCCAGCCGTGCAGTTCCGCGGCGAGCTTCCAGCCCAGGTTCACCGCGTCCTGCAGGCCCAGGTTCAGCCCCGGCCCGCCGATCGCCGAGTGGACGTGGGCGGCGTCGCCGACCAGCAGCACCCGGCGGTCGCGGTAGCGCTCGGCCAGCCGGGTGTTGCCGCCGATCAAGCGGCGCAGGTGGCCGTCGCCGGTCGGCGGCCGGAGCGGGACGTCGGTGCCGAGCACCCGGCGCGCGCTCGCGCGCAGCTCGTCCAGCGTCATCGGCGACCAGTCGTCGGCGTCCGGATCCCACTCCATCGTGGACACCACCCACGGCCGGTCGGGGAACGGGGCGAAGGCGAACACCCCGCGCTCGGTCCGGTGGTGGACGAAGGGCGGGACGAGACCCGCACCTGGCAGGTCGAGGCCCCCGGTCCGCTCGTCGAGCAGTTCCCGGGGCACGGTCACGTGCGCCAACCGGGAGACCACGTTCTCCCGGGACACTCCCGGAAAACCGATGCCGAGCAGCTTGCGCGCGGTGCTCCGCCCGCCGTCCGCGCCGACCAGGAACCGGGCCTCCAGCCGGTAGTCGCCGGTCGGCCCGCTGATCCGGGCGGTGACCGCGTCGCCGTCCTGCGAGAGACCGGTGAGCTCGTGGCCGCGGCGGATCTCGGCGCCCAGCTCGATCGCGCGCTCCTCGAGGACTTGCTCGACCTCGTGCTGCGGCACTCCCAGCACGTAGAGCGGGTTGTCGTCGAGTTCGCCCAGGGGGAGCGGGAATCCGCCGAACACGAAGGTCGGCGCCGGGCTCGGCGGTTCCGGGCTCCCGCTGAGGCGTTGGTGCAGGCCGCGCCGATCGAGCAGGCGCACCACCTGACCGATCAGGCCGTTGGCGCGGTTCCGGGGCACGAGCTCCGGCTCCCGCTCCAGCACCAGGGCGCGGACCCCGGCCAGGCCGAGCTCGACGGCGAGCATCAGCCCGTTGGGTCCGCCACCTGCGATGACGACATCTTCCGACATGGAGCTCTCCCCTGCGGTGGAAGGAAAGGACGGGTCAGGGCACGGGGAGCCCGGCGGCGAGCTGGTCGAGCGCGTCGCGCAGCAGCGGAGCGATCGGGGTGGGGTCGGCGGCCCGCAGCCAGTGCCCGATGGCCGTCGTCATCGCGGCCCCGACCGCGGCGGCGACCAGCCGCGGGTACAGGTCGCGCTCGGCGTCGGCGCCGGTGCGCTCGGCGACGGCCGCGGCGAACTCGGCTTCGGCCGCCGCCCCGGCCTTGAAGAACTCGCCCTGCAGCGCCGGTTCCGAGACCATCAGCCGGACGCCGTCGACCCACTGCCGCTCCGGTTCGTGCTCGCCGGTGCCCTCCGCCAGCCCGAAGCGCGCCAGCGCGGCGTTGGTGATGGCCTCCCACAGCGGTTCGGACTCGGGCCGGGCGCGCAGCTCCACCGCGATCTGGCGCGCCCGTTCCAGGTGGCGCGCGGCTATCGCCTCGCCCTTGCTGGCGAAGTAGTTGTTGAAGGTGCGCGGCGAAACACCGACCTCGGCGGCGATGTCCTCCACCCGCACCGCGTCGAGTCCGCGCTCCACCACCAAGCGGATGGTCGCCCAGCTCAGCGCGTCGCGGGTCTCCTGCTTCTTGCGCTCGCGCAGGCCCGGTCGCTCGGTGGTCACGGCGACCACCGTAGCTAGAAGTTGCGTGCCGCGCAAAAATGCGCGATCAGCAAGTTTCTGCGCTGCGCCAGGTGGCGAGGTGGGCGTGGATGCCGCGCAGGGCCTCGTGGGACTCGCGGTAGGCCTCGAACAGCGGGTTCAAGCGGTCGGCGTCGGCGGCCGGGGTGAAGACCCGGTCCACCGCGACGGTCGCCGCGGCCGCGGTCGCGATGTCCGGGTAGGCGCCGGTGCCGACCGCGCCCAGCAGGGCCGCGCCCAGGACCGCGCTGTCGTGGATCCGCAGGCGTTCGATCGGGCGTTGCAGCACGTCGGCGTGGATCTGGGTCCACAGGTCGCTGCGGGCGCCGCCGCCGGAGAAGGCCAACGACGGCAGCGCGAACCCGCACGCGCGTTCCACCGGGTCCAGCACGTGGCGGGCGGACATCGCCACGCCCTGCAGGACCGCGCGGGACAGGTCCGCCTGCGAGGTCGCTGAGCTGAGCCCGAAGAAGCTCCCGCGCACCTCGGAGTCCCACAGCGGAGCCCGCTCGCCCATCAGGTGCGGGGTGAAGACCACGCCGGGCTCGCCCGCTCCGGCCAAGGCCAGCACCTGCTGGACGTCCAGCCCGGAAGCGCGGCACCACCAGCGCAGGGCGTCACCGGCGGCCTGGGTGGGCCCGGCGTGCACGAAAAGCCCGTCCTTGGGCGGGAAGGTCACGACCTCCGGCGTCGGCACCGCCTCGGCGGACGCACCCGCCACCACCAGCGACGTTCCGCACGACACCATGCCGCGCCCCGGCTCGGTGGTGCGGGTGCCGAACACCGCGCCGTAGGCGTCCATCGTGCCCACGACGACGTCGGCACCGAGCTCCGTCGCTGGCCCGAGCACGACCTCGGGCGCGGCGATCTCCGGCAGCTTGCCGGGCAGTCCGTCCACCAGCTCGACCGCTTCCCGGAGGTAGCCGGTCGGACCGGCGACGCGGACCGCGGACAGCTGGTCGGTGGCGATCCGCCCGGTCAGCTTGGCGATCACGAAGTCCTTCGGGCTCAGCACCCAGCGCGTCCGCGCCCACAGCTCGGGCTCGGCGCGGGCGAACCACTCCGCGCGGGAACCCGCGAACGACGCGTCGAGCACGATCGGACCGCCCCAGATGCGCTCCTTGTCCGCCGGGGTCAGCCGGGCGTCCAGCTCCCGCGCGACCTCGGCGCAGCGCTGGTCCTGCCAGATGATCGCCGGGGCGAGCGGGCGCAGCTCGTCGTCGACGAACACGTGGGTGTTGACCTGGCTGACCACGCCGACCGAGCGCACCGCGCTCGCGTCCAGCCCGGCGAGCACCGCGCGGATGCCTTCGCCGCAGCCGCGCCACCAGTCCACGGGGTCCTGCTCGGCCCAACCCGGGCGCGGGCGGTGGATCGGGTAGGCGGTGGTGTGCGCCGCGACGGGGGTCCCGTCCAGTTCGAAGGCGGCCACCTTCACGGCGGTCGTGCCCACATCGATGCCCACCATCAGCGCTGGTCGTGCCATGCACAAACATCTACACGACGGTGTGTGCGGGTTGTGTGCGCGGGGCGGCAGCCTGCGCGCATGCAGATCGCGAACGAGCACCAGGCCGAGGCCTGGAACGGCTACGAGGGCCAGCACTGGGCGGACAACCGGCACCGCTACGACCGGGTGCTGGACGACAGCACCGGGACGCTGTTCGAGGTGGCGGAGATCGAGCGCGGGCACCGGGTGCCGGACGTCGGCTGCGGCACCGGGAAGACCACCCGCCCCGCCGCGCGCCGGGCCGCGCACGCTTTCCCCGCCGCGCACTTCGACCTGGCCATCAGCCGGGGCGGGATCACGTACTTCGCCGATCCGGTCGCCGCGTTCGGCAACATCGGCGGTGCGCTGAAGCCCGAAACCTGCCGTCCGGCGTTCAGCGCGAGCCGGCGGATGACGGCCCGCAACCGCTTCCCACCGATCCGGACGCCAACCCCGCCCGAAACCACCTCTAGCGGCTCGAGGACCCCCACGCGCAACCGAGCCGAGGTGTCCACCATCTGACCTCCGCCGAACGAAAAGATCGGAGTCCATTCCCCGCCAACCTACTTCGCCGCACCCGCCGCAGAACGCAGATCCCGGCGGCTGGACCACGGTTTCAGTTGAAACTGCGGTTCTCGCCCACGGTGATTCGCAGTTTCAACTGAAACTGTGGTTCCACGTGCCGGGCGGGTTGAGCTGGGGTCTGGGTCAGATCCGGCCTGCGAGGTACGCGGTGATCTCGTGGGCCGCGGCCTTCGTCGCCTCCGCGATCTCGGTGATCTCGTCGGCCAGGCGGTTGCTGGGGCCCGCCACCGCGATCGCCGCCACCACCTTGCCCTTCTCGAAGATCGGCGCCCCGACCCCGCTGCGGTCCGGGACGGTTTCGCCGCGGTTGATCGCCACCCCGGCTTCGGCGACCTCTTCGAGCTGGCGGCGGATCTGGTCGCGCAGGGCCGCATCGGGCAGGTGGCCGGTCAGGTAGGACTCGCGGAACCGCTCGGTGCCGAAGGCCAGGATGCACTTGCCGGAGCTGGTCGGGTGCATCGGGCGGCGGGTGCGCAGCGGGGCCGAGTAGCGGATCGGTTCGGTGGACTCGATCGTGTCGGTGTAGACGACCGAGTCCCCGACCGGGGCGGCCAGCATGACGGTCTCGTCGAACTGGCGGTGCAGCCGCTCCATCACCGGGCGGGCGGCTTCGGCGACGGTCGGCGGTGCGGCGGCCAGCAGCGAGTTGATCGCCGGGCCGATCCGGTAGGCACCGCCCTCCTCGCGCAGGTAGCCGGTGGCGACCAGGCCCTTGACCAGGCCGTGCACCGACGAGCGCGGGGCGTCCAGCGCGGTGGCCAGCTCGGCCAACCGCACCCCGGACCGGCTCGCCGCCGCCAGCTCGAGGATCGTGGTGACCCGCGAGACCGTGCGGTGCGCTTTGGCTGCTCCAGCAGGTGGCACTGCGATCCCCATCGTCGTCACGAGTTTCCCCGACGAACCTACCGCCGCCGTCGCGCCCGGAGCCGGTCAGGTCCGCTCGGGGACCGGTCGTTCGGCGACCGCGGCGAGCCGCTTGGCCTGGTCGAACAGCGCGCCCACCCCGATGAAGGCGGCCCCGGCGACGAACATCAGCGACACCGCCCAGGTGCCGTTGCCGGGGGTCGCGGTGACCAGGGCGAGCGCGGCCAGCGGCGCCAGGCCGCCGGAGAACGCGCCGCCGACCTCGCGCCCGGTGCCCAGGCCGGACGCGCGGGTCGCGGTCGGGAACTGCTGGGCGAGGAACGCGCCCTGGGCGCTGAGCATGGCGGGCACCACGACGCCGGTGGCCAGCACCAGCGCGGTCCAGATCAGCGCGCTGCGCCCGGAGTCGAGCATCCAGAAGAACGGGAAGGCCAGCGCGGCGGTGGCCACCGCGCCCACCAGCACGACGGTCTTCGCCCCCACCCGGTCGCAGAGGCGGCCTGCGATCGGCACCGTGATGATGGCGCAGGCGCTGGCCAGCGTGATGCCGAACGAGCCGATGTTGGCCGGGACGTCGCGGAACTCGGTCAGGTAGGACAGCGAGAAGGTCTTGAACACGTAGCTGACGCCGTTGTAGCCGACGGTGATCGCGAGCACCACGGCCAGCCCGCGCCAGTCGGAGCGGATCAGCGAGCGCAGCGGCTGGGTCTTCTTGCGGGAGCTGGCCTCCCGCGCCGCCCGCTCGAACTCCGGGGTCTCCGGCATCTGCCTGCGGACCCAGAAACCCAGTCCCACCAAGGCGAAGCTGGCCACGAACGGGATGCGCCAGCCCCAGCTGTAGAGGAACTCGTCGCTGAAGCTGGTGAGCACGGTGACGGTCAGCGAGGAGGCGAACAGTCCGATGTTGACGCCCAGCGCGGGCAGCGAGCCGAGGCGTCCGCGCGACTTGGCGTCCGCGTGCTCGTAGGCGACCGCGATGGCGCTGCCCAGCTCGGCACCGGCACCCAAGCCCTGCAGCAGCCGCAGGACCACCAGCAGCAGCGGCGCGATGACGCCGACCGACTCGTAGGTGGGCAGCAGTCCGATCAGTCCGGAGGAGATGCCCATCAGCAGGAAGGTGACCGACAGGACCACCTTCCGGCCGAACTTGTCGCCGAGCATCCCGAAGACGATGCCGCCGAAGGGCCGGGCGAGGAAGCCGACCGCGAAGGTCGCCATCGCGGCCAGGGTGGCGGTGGTCGGGTCGCCGGACGGGAAGAACAACCGGCCGAAGACCAGCGCGGCCATCGACGCGTAGAGGTAGAAGTCGAACCACTCCAGGGCCGAGCCGATCACCACGGCGGGACCGACGGCCTTCCGGGAGGCCGGATCTGGGGGTGCCGGGGCAGCGCTGCCAAGCGTCATCGCTCAAGTCCTATTCGCCGGTGATCGTCGCGCAACCGCGCGGGGAACCGCTCCGAAGCGGGGGAAGGGAGTTCATATATACGAACGGCGTGTCGTAAGTGTGAATCTAAGAAGTGAACGGCGTCACTGTCAAGGCTTCGGGGCGGGTTGACAGGAGCGCTCCGCGCGGATCATCGTGTTCATATATCTGAGCTTTTGTTCGCAAATACGAACAACGCGCGTTCGGGAGGACCACGCCATGCACTTCGAGCTGACCGCGGACCAGGCGGACCTGCGGGCGGGCGCGCGAGAACTGGCCCGCAGTTTCTCCGACGACTACTGGGCCGAGTGCGACTCGGCCAACCGGTTCCCGTGGGAGTTCTACAACGCCTTCGCCGAAGGCGGCTGGCTCGGCATCGCCATCCCCGAGCAGTACGGCGGCGGCGGGCTCGGCATCCTGGAAGCGGCGCTGCTGCTGGAGGAGGTCGCCGCCTCCGGTGCCGGGATGAACGGCTGCAGCACCATGCACCTGACGATCTTCGGGCTCAACACCATCGTCAAGCACGGCAGCGAGCAGCTGCGGCAGGAGGTCCTGCCCGCCGCCGCGAACGGGTCGCTGCACGTGTGCTTCGGCGTCACCGAACCCGACGCGGGCACCGACACCACCCGCATCTCGACCTTCGCCCAGCGCGTCGACGGCGGCTACCGGATCAACGGCCGGAAGGTGTGGATCACCAAGGCGGGCGACTCGCAGAAGATGGTGCTCATCGCGCGCACCACCAGGCGCGAGGAGGTCGACCGGGCCACCGACGGGATGTCGCTGTTCCTGATCGACATCGACCCCGAGCACGTGCACCTGAGCCCGATCCCGAAGCTGGGCCGCAACGCGGTCTCCTCCTACGAGGTGGTCATCGACGACCTGTTCGTCCCGGACAGCGCCCGGGTCGGCGAGGAGGGCCAGGGCTTCCGGTACCTGCTCGACGGGCTCAACCCGGAGCGGATCCTGCTGGCCCACGAAGCGCTCGGCATCGGCCGCGCCGCCCTGGACCGCGCGGTGCGCTACGCCAAGGAGCGGGTCGTCTTCGACCGGCCGATCGGCCAGAACCAGGGCATCGCCTTCCCGCTGGCGGAGGCGGCCACCCGCCTGGACGCCGCCGAGCTGATGGCCCGCAACGCCGCCTGGCGCTACGACCAGGGCCTGTCCTGCGGCCGCGAGGCGAACATGGCCAAGTGGCTGTGCGCCGACGCCGGGTTCAAGGCCGCCGACCAGGCCATCCAGACCCACGGCGGCATGGGCTACGCCCGCGAGTACCACGTGGAGCGCTACTTCCGCGAATCCCGCATCCTCCGCCTCGCCCCGGTCAGCCAGGAGATGGTGATGAACTACGTCGCCACCCACGTCCTGGGCCTGCCCAAGTCGTACTAGCCCGGTGCGCCTCCGCCCGCCCCCCGGAGTCCCCGCGATTTCAATGGAAATCGGAGACGCGATTTCAATGGAAGTCGTGGATCACCGGCGCGTCGTCCCCCGACACGCCGACGGCTGCGGGCGGCTCAGAGCGATTTCAATGGAAATCAGATGTCCGATTTCCATTGAAATCGCGGAACCGCCCGGGTGGGGCGGTGTTCGAACGTCAAGGGTCAGCGCAAGATCATCGAGCGAACAGGACGGTCCATGAACGCACCTGAACCCACCGGCAGCCTGCGGGGCATCCGCGTGCTCGACCTGTCGCGGATCCTGGCCGGTCCGCTGTGCTCGCAGATGCTCGCCGACCACGGCGCCGAGGTGATCAAGGTCGAACCGCCCGCCGGGGACGACACCCGCAGCTGGGGGCCGCCGTTCGTCACCGGCACCATGAGCGCCTACCACACCGGGATCAACCGCAACAAGGCGAACATCTGCCTGGACCTGGCCACCGCGGACGGGCAGCGGGTGCTGGGCGATCTGCTGTCCGATGTGGACGTCGTGGTGGAGAACTTCAAGGCCGGGACGCTGGCCAGGTGGGGTTATCCCGACGAGGTCATCGCCGAGCGCTTCCCGCGGCTGGTGCACTGCCGGATCACCGGGTTCGGCACCGACGGGCCGATGGGCTCCACCCCGGGCTACGACGCGATCCTGCAGGCCTACGGCGGGTTGCTGAGCATCAACGGCGAGAAGTCCGGGCCGCCGCTGCGGGTGGGGGTGCCCATCGTGGACATGGTGACCGGCATCTACGCCTTCTCCGGGGTTCTGCTGGCGCTGCACGACCGGCATGCCACCGGGCGCGGCCAGCTGGTGGACTGCACGCTGCTGGACACCGCGGTGTCGCTGCTGCACCCGCACTCCGCCGCGTGGCTGGCCTCCGGCGTGATCCCGCAGCGCACCGGCTCGGCGCACCCGTCGATCGCCCCGTACGACACCTTCGACGCCGCGGACGGCCCGATCTTCATCAGCGGCGGCAACGACCGCCAGTTCCGCGACCTGGCCGAGGTCCTGGGGCTGCCGGAGCTGGCCGCCGACCCGCGGTTCGCCACCAACGCCGACCGGGTCGGCAACATCGACGTGCTGCGGGACATCCTCGCCGCGCCGATCCGCGCCCGGACCCGCCAGGACCTCGCCCAGGCACTGCTGGAGCGCGGCGTGCCCGCGACTCCGGTGCACGACGTCGGTGAAGCGCTCACCGACCCGCAGGTGCTGCACCGGGAGATGGTGGTGGAGAAGGACGGGTACCGGGGGACCGGGATCCCGATCAAGCTGGGCCGCACCCCCGGCACCGTCCGCACCGCGCCGCGCGAGCAAGGTGCCGACACCAGGCGGATCCTGGCGTCGCTGGGCTATTCCGACGAGGAGATCACGGCGCTGATCGAAGCCGACATCGCCCTGACGAGCCCGTCGTAGGCCGCGCGGTTCCGGATGTGCGCGGTCGATCCGCAGCCGTGATGAAACCTGTCGCGCGTGCGGCGAGCGAGCAGCGCGAGTCCGGCTGACCGGGCGCGGATGACAATTGTCAACCGCGATGGGGGCTTCGCTTCACTACTGGGCCGCGCCGCGGGTGACCACCATCGTCGGTCATGGGATCTGTGCTGGAAGTGCGCGAGGTGCAGCACCGGTACGGTGCGACCCGCGCCTTGGACGGGGTCGACCTCACGGTCGGCGCGGCGAGCTGCGGCTGGTCGTGGCCGACGACGGAGTGGGCGGGAATGCCCCGGACGGCAACGGGTTGAGCGGGATGCGCGAGCGAATCAGCGCGCTGGGCGGCGAAGTCCGCCGCACCGGCACGGCGGGGACCACCGTGACCATCGCGGTGCAGGTGGAGGTGGCGGCGTAGTGGGAGAACCGATCGTGCAGGCAGAGGACCAGACGATGGTGCTCACCACCTCCGCCCGCGGCGGATACCTCCGCCGAGCGATGGAGATCGGAGCGGCGGGCTACGTCCTCAAGGACGCGCCGATCGACGAACTGGTCACGGCCCTGCGCCGAGTCCACGCAGGCGAACGTGTAGTGGCCCCAGAACTAGCGGTAGCGGCCTGGGACCGCCCGAACCCCCTAACCGACCCAGAGCGCGAGATCCTCCGAGAGGTGGCGACCGGAGCGGCCAACACAGCCAGAGACCAAGGCTGGCTCTAACACCCCCGCGAGACCCCAACGAGCCCCGCAGCGATACCACCACCCACCGAGGGGCGGTGACGTCTGCAATTTCGATTGAAATTGCCTCACCGCCCCACCGCAGGATTCCCCGAGAACGAAGGCAATTTCGATTGAAATTGCAACACCACGCAAAGCAACCACCCACCGCTTTGAACCCAAACCCAACCCCCCACGCAACGGCACCCCTCCCCACCAACCCCACCCGACCATCACCGCCGATCGCCTGGTGTCACCACAACCCACCCCGATCGCCAGGCACCACCACAACCCACCACCGATCCCACGGCGCCCTCCCACGAAAGTCGCTTGCACCGGTGATCTCCTCGTAGTCTGATAACCCCATGCGCAGGACTGGCGCGCTCGCGCTGATCGTCGCTCTCACCACCGGGATGTTCATGACCGTGCACGACGCGCGCCGGGCCGAGGCTGCTCCGGCGCTCGGCATCGACCTCGACACCACCACGATTCCGCAGCTGCAGGAGCGGATGTCCGACGGATCGCTGACCTCGAGCGCGCTGACCGCCGCGTACCTGCACCGGATCCGCACCGTCGATCCGCGGATCAACTCGGTGCTGCGGACGAACCCGGCGGCGTTGGCGCAGGCGGCGGCCAGCGACGTCCGGCACCGGACCGGGCGGGTGCTCGGCCCGCTGGACGGGATCCCGGTCCTGCTCAAGGACAACGTGAACACCCGCGACATGCCGACGACCGCCGGTTCCCTGGCGCTGGCCGGGGCGCCGCCGGACACCGACGCGGAGCTGGTGACCCGGTTGCGCGACGGCGGCGCGGTGATCCTCGGCAAGACGAACCTCTCCGAGTGGGCCAACTTCCGCGCCGCCACCCCGACCTCCGGCTGGTCCGCCGTCGGCGGGCAGACCCGCAACCCGTACGTGCTGGACCGCAACCCGTGCGGCTCCTCGTCCGGTTCCGGTGCCGCGCTGGCCGCGTCGCTGGCGCAGGTGGCGATCGGCACCGAGACCGACGGTTCGATCGTGTGCCCGGCGGGGATGAACGGCGTGGTCGGGCACAAGCCGAGCCTGGGCCTGGTCAGCGGTGCCGGGGTGGTGCCGATCTCGGCCGAGCAGGACACCGCCGGTCCGATGGCGCGCAACGTCGTCGACGCCGCCCTGACGCTGGCCGTGCTGCGGGGATCGGATCCGGTCGTCCCGCGCGGCGATCTGGCGGGCAAGCGCATCGGGTTGTGGCGGTTGCCGGAGCTGGGCCCGGAGGTCGACGCGCTGGTGGTCGGTGCCGCGGAGAAGTTCCGCGCGGCGGGCGCGGAGGTGGTCGAGGTGACCCCGCCGTACCAGGACCGGCTCGACGAGCTGGAGTTCCCCGCGCTGCTCAGCGAGTTCCACCGCGACATCGACGCCTACCTGGCCACCCGGGAGGGGCCGCAGGACCTCGCCGAGCTCATCGAGTTCACCCGGAGCACGCCGGAGGAGCAGACCTGCTTCGCCGGTCAGGAGCTCTTCGAGCAGGCCCTCGTGGCGCCGCCGACCACGGACCCGAGGTACCGGGCGATGCGCGCGGAGCTGACCGACCTGGCCCAGCGCTCGATCGACGAGACCATGGCCGAGCACCACCTGGACGCGATCGCCGCCCCGACCAACCCACCTGCCTGGACCACGGACTGCGCGCGCGGTGACGACGACGTCATCCCGTCCTCGACCCCGGCGGCGGTGGCGGGCTACCCGTCGACCTCGGTGCCCGCGGGGTTCGTCGGCGAGCTGCCGGTGGGCCTGCTCCTGATGGCCGGTGACCGGCAGGACGACGCGCTGCTGTCGCTGGCGGTGGAGCAGGAGCTGGCGGCCTGGCGCCCGCCGAAGTTCCTCCTTAAGTTGGTAGTTGATCTGCCGATGGGTAGATCACCCGGGCGGGCCGGGTGAGGCTGTAGTTTCTTGCCGGCCTTGGTGGTGCGGCTCGAAGGGAGTGGCCGCCCGGCCCGCCTGGACGTTC
>NZ_VWPH01000009.1 GCF_008630535.1 Saccharopolyspora hirsuta
ACTATAGGTGATCACGTGGGGTCCTGGTCCTACGAAGACGATCTTGTGGTGAGACTTCTTCTACCAGGACCCCACGCCCACACCTCTTCAGCCCCTCAGCCACCCCCACCCCACTGAGATCACCTCATTGAAATCGCGGAAGAACGGAAGGTGGCCCACCCCGTCAGGTGGGGGAGAGGGTGCGGTTGGTGGCGACCGGGAGGGCTGCCAGGCCGTGGATGATTGAGGTCGGGCGGCGGGTTGCCGCGCCCGCTCGGCGGAGGTGGGGGAGGCGGGTGGCCAGGGCTCGGAAGGCGACTTCGGCCTCCAGCCGGGCCAGCGGTGCTCCCAGGCAGTAGTGGACGCCCGAGGAGAAGGCCAGGTGGTCCGCGCGGTCCGGGCGGTCGAGGTCGAAGCGGTCCGGGTCCGGGTGGGCCGCCGGGTCGCGGCCCGCCGCGGCCAGCAGGGCCAGGACCGGCGTGTCCGCGGCCAGTCGGCGACCGGCCAGCTCCAGCGGTTCGTGCGCGATGCGCATGGTCATCTGGACCGGCGGGTCCCAGCGCAGCGTTTCCTCCACCACCGCTGGCGCCAGGTCGGGTTCGGCGCGCAGCCGCGCCCACTGGTCCGGGTTCCGCAGCAGCGCCAAGGTGCCGTTGCCGATCAGGTTCACCGTCGTCTCGAACCCGGCCACCAGCAGCAGGTCGCACAGCTGCACCAGCTCCGCGCCGGTGAGCTTGTCCTCGTCGAGCGCCGCGACCAGGTCGCTGACCACGTCCTCGCCGGGGTCGGCGCGGCGCTGCTCGATGAGCCGCTCGAACATCGCGTCGAGCTCGGCGAACGACTCGCGCATCTGCCGCAGGTGGCGGGTCGAGCGGACCCCGTCCAGCGCCCCCGCCAGCACCCGGCCGTGGTGCGCCAGCCGTTCGGCGTCCAGCGGCGGCAGCCCCAGCAGCTCGCAGATCACCCGGATCGGCAGCGGTCCGGCGAAGTCCCGGACCAGGTCGAACTCGCCGCGCTCGGCCACCCGGTCCAGCAGTTCGTCGGCGATCAGCTCGATGCGCTCCCGGTAGGTCTCCAGGCGGCGGGGCCGGAAGGCCGGGGCGGCGAGCTTGCGCAGCCGCGAGTGGTCGGGCGGGTCCAGCTCCAGCAGCGAGAGCTGCAGCTCGACGGCCGCCGCGGTCGGGTCGCCGTAGGAGCCGTCGCTGGTGCGCACGCCGAACCGCCGGTCGCGCAGCACCTCGTCGCAGAGCTGGTGCGTCGTCGCGACCAGCGCGCCCAGCTTGCTGCGCACCAGCGGCCCGCGGTCGCGCAGCTCCCGGTAGATCGGGTACGGGTCGTCCCGCCACGGCGCGTGCAGCAGGCGGGCGACCGGTTCACCGCGCTTGGCGAAGAACCAGGTCAGCGCCCCCTGTGCGATCAGCCGGGCGCCGAGGCCGAGCTCGGCGAACCGGCTCTGGCCGGTGCGGGCTTGCGAAGCGGACATCGGACCCCCTCGGCGACGTGGACCTGACTTCGAGGGAACCGCAGGACGGGCGCCGCGACAATGGGCCGATCAGCTCAGCGCTCACTCGTCGGTGCCCACGCAGAACTCGTTGCCCTCCGGGTCGGCCAGCACCGTCCAGGTCAGGCCGCAGGCGGAGTGCTCGCCCAGCACGGTCGCGCCCAGCCCGACGAGCCGCCGCACCTCCGCCTGCCGGTCGGCGGTGCTCAGGTCGACGTGGGCGCGGTTCTTCCCGGAACGGGGCTCGGGCACCCGCTGCAGCCCGACCCGCACACCGCCCGCCCGGTTCGGGGCGAGCATCACGAACTCGTCGGAGTCGAAGGAGACCGCGGTGTTCAGCGCGCGCGCCCAGAATTCGGCGAGGTCGCGCGGCGAAGCGCAGTCGATGGTCACCATGACGATGTCCGGGTTCATGGCCGCACGCTAGCGGCGTGCACCGACACCGGCCGCCGACCGGTAATCCGCTGGTGGTGGCCCCGGGGCCACTCGCTACCCTGCCCGTGACGAACCAGCCCGGATGAGGAGCCAGTAGCCGTGATCACGAGGATGTCGACGTTGTTCCTGCGTACCCTGCGCGAGGATCCGGCCGACGCCGAGGTGCCGAGCCACAAGCTGCTCGTCCGCGCCGGCTACGTCCGCCGGATCGCGCCGGGCATCTACTCCTGGCTGCCGCTGGGGCTGCGGGTGCTGCGCAAGATCGAAGAGGTCGTGCGCCAGGAGATGGACGCCATCGGGGGCCAGGAGATCCACCTGCCCGCGCTGCTGCCCAAGGAGCCCTACGACGCGACCAACCGCTGGACCGAGTACGGCCCGACGATGTTCCGGCTGAAGGACCGCAAGGGCGCCGAGTACGCGCTCGGCCCCACCCACGAGGAGCTGTTCGCGCTCACGGTCAAGGGCGAGTACAGCTCCTACAAGGACTACCCGGTCGTGCTGTACCAGATCCAGACCAAGTACCGGGACGAGGAGCGGCCGCGCGCGGGCATCCTGCGCGGGCGCGAGTTCGTGATGAAGGACTCCTACTCCTTCGACCTCGACGACGAGGGCCTGACCTCGGCCTACCAGCTGCACCGCGACGCCTACACCCGGATCTTCGACCGGCTCGGGCTGAACTACGTGATCGTGTCGGCCACCTCCGGCGCGATGGGCGGCTCGGCCTCCGAGGAGTTCCTGGCCGAGTGCGAGACCGGTGAGGACACCTTCGTGCGCAGCACGGAGTCCGGCTTCGCCGCCAACGTCGAGGCCGTGGTGACCCCGGCGCCGCCCGCCGAGCCGATCGAGGGCAAGCCCGCCGCGGCGGTGCACCACACGCCGAACACGCCGACCATCGAGACCCTGGTCGACTTCCTCAACGCCAACACCGACCGCAAGTTCACCGCGGCCGACACCCTGAAGAACGTGCTGGTCAAGACCCGCCAGCCGGGGGCGGAGGAGTGGGAGCTGCTGGCCGTCGGCGTGCCCGGCGACCGCGAGGTCGACATGAAGCGGCTGGAGGCCTCGCTGGAGCCCGCCGAGGTGGCGCTGCTGGAGGAGTCCGACTTCACCGCCAACCCGTTCCTGGTCAAGGGCTACATCGGCCCGAAGGCGCTGCAGGACAACGGGGTCCGCTACCTGGTCGACCCGCGGGTGGTCACCGGCACCGCGTGGGTGACCGGCGCGGACAAGACCGACCACCACGTGCTGGACCTGGTGTGCGGCCGGGACTTCACCCCGGACGGCACCATCGAGGCCGCCGAGGTCCGCGAGGGCGACCCGTCGCCGGACGGCAAGGGCACCCTGGTCGCCGCGCGCGGCATCGAGATCGGCCACATCTTCCAGCTCGGCCGCAAGTACGCCGACGCGTTCGGGCTGGACGCGCTGGGCCAGGACGGCAAGCCGAAGCGGATCACCATGGGCTCCTACGGCGTCGGCGTGTCCCGCCTGGTCGCCGTGATCGCCGAGCAGAGCCACGACGAGCAGGGCCTGGTCTGGCCGCGCGAGGTGGCCCCGGCCGACGTGCACGTGGTCATCGCGGGCAAGGACGAGAGCATCTGGGAGCGCGGCGAGGCGATCGCCGCCGAGCTCGACGCGGCCGGGGTGCAGGTGATCCTGGACGACCGGACGGTCTCGCCGGGCGTGAAGTTCGCCGACTCCGAGCTGCTCGGCGTGCCGACGATCCTGGTAGTGGGCAAGGGCCTGACCCGGGGCGTCGTCGAGGTCCGCGACCGCCGCTCCGGCGACCGCGCGGAGGTCGAGGTGGACAACGCCGTCGCGCACGTCGTCGACGTGGTGCGCGGCTGAGCGCAGCTCACGTCGCGGAGCCCCCCGGGGACCGGTTCCCCGGGGGGCTCCGCGCTGCCAGCGGCACCGCCAGCAGTCGGCTCGGGGCGAGCCCGAACATCGCGTGGAACACCGAGCTGAAGTGCGGCGGGCTCGCGAAACCGGCGGTGATGTGCGCGGCTGCGGCGAGCATCCGCGCCCACAGTCGGTGTCGCCTTGAACAGCCGCAGCAGCCTACGCGCTCAGCGTTGCTTCTGAAGCGATCTCGCCGGGGCCGGGCGCTCCTGCTGAGCTCACGACACGGCGGTGAGCACGGCTTCGGTGTCGGCCAGGTCCGGCAGGACGGCGTGGGCACCGGCGGCGCGGAGCTCGGCTTCGGTGCTGCTGCCGGTGGCCACGCCCACCGCGACCGCGCCGAAGCGCAGCGCGCCTGCGACGTCGTGGGGCGTGTCGCCGACGACCACGACGGAGTCGGGCGCGATCGCCGTGCCGTGCCGGTCGGCGGCCTTGGTGACGGAGTCGGCGATCAGGTCGTGGCGGTGCACCGAACCGGCGCCGAACCCGCCGATCTCGAAGTCCACGTGGTGGTGCAGGTCGAAGGACTCGAGCTTGTGGAACGCCACCTCGGCGAGGTTCCCGGTCACCAGGGTCTGCACGAACCCCGGCTCCAGCGACAGCGCCTTCAGCGCTTGAGCCGCCCCGGGCAGCGCGCTGCCGCGCTCCGCCAGCTCGTCCCGGGTCTCGGCGACCGCGCTGGTCAGCGCGGCGAACATGGCCGCGATCGTGGCCTCGTCGGCGGGCACGCCGTGGTTCTCCAGGACGTCGGTGGTGATCGCCAGCTCGGTGCGCCCGGCGGTGTCGGGCATCTGCTCCAACGTCCGCCCCGTCACCGCCGCCAGCGCCTGCCGGTACCAGCGGGACCCGAAGCCCCGAGCGTCGACGAGCGTCAGATCGATGTCCCACAGCACGAGTCGCGTCACGGCGCCCATCGTGCCAGCCCGCCGACCCCGCGTCAGGACGTCAGCTCGCCGCGGGCGGTCTCGGGCACCACCGCCATCCCCACCACGGTGAGCGCCAGGCAGCCGATCAGCAGGACCACCACCGGCGTCGGCGACGCCGTGGCCCGCAGCAGCGCGGTGCCCGCCAGCGGCGCCGCCGCACCGGCCAGCACGGTCGCCGCCTGGTAGCCCAGCGACACCCCGGAGTACCGCACCGAGGTTCCGAAGAGCTCGGCGTAGAAAGCGGATTGCGCCCCGGTCAACGTCCCGTGCAGCAGCAGGCCGACGGCCACCGCCAGGAACACCAGGGCCGACTCGCGGCTGGCCACCAGCGGGAAGAACACCACCGTCCACAGTGCACAGATCAGGGCCGCGCCGATCGCCACCGGGCGGCGGCCCAACCGGTCCGACAGCGCGCCACCGGCCAGCATCGCCAGCGCCTGCACCAGCGATCCGACGGTGACCGCAGCGGTCGTGACCGCCGCGGGCAACCCGATGCTGCCCGCGTACACCAGCAGGAAGATGGTGAACACGTAGAACGCCGCGTTCTCGCCGACGCGCGCGGCGAAGGCCGCGAACACCTCGCGCGGGTACCGCCGCAACGCCTCCAGCACCGGTGCCCGCGCCTCGCGGCGCTGCTCGGCGACGGCCCGGAACAGCGGCGACTCGGCGACCCGCAACCGGACCCACAAACCGACGACGACCAGCAGGATCGACGCCAGGAACGGGATCCGCCAGCCCCAGGACGCGTACTGCCCGGCCGTCGTGCTCCCGGCCACCGCCGCGAGCGCGGCCGTGGCCAGCAGGTTGCCCAGCGGCCCGCCGGTCTGCGGCCACGCGGTCCAGAAACCGCGCCGCGCCGGGGGCCCGTGCTCGGCGACCAGCAGCACAGCGCCGCCGAACTCACCGCCGAGGGCGAAGCCCTGCACGAGCCTGAGCGCCGTCAGCAAGAGCGGCGCGGCGACGCCGATCTGGTGGTAGCCCGGCAGCAGGCCGATCAGCACCGACGCCGAACCCATCAGCACCAGGCTGATCACCAGCAGCCGCTTGCGCCCCACCCGGTCGCCGAAGTGCCCGAACACCAGTCCGCCCAGCGGTCGGGCGGCGAACCCGACGGCGTAGGTCACCAGCGCCAGCAGCACGCCGAGCAGTCCCTCGTCGTGCGGGAAGAAGACCGGGCCGAACACGGTCGCCGCGGCCGCGCCGTAGAGGAAGAAGTCGTAGAACTCGACCGTCGTCCCGACCACGCCCGCGGACACCACCCGGCCGAGCCGCCGGTTCCGCACTGTCGTCGTCACGAGCGCAAAGCGTGCGCGCGCGAACACGCACCGCGCAAGATCTGCCCCGGATTCGTCCACTTCCGGCCACGCCACCCTGCGGAAAGGCCGCCGCCCGGAGCGGTGCCAATTTCGCGCGAGATCGGCGCGGCGGAGCGTCAGCCGGGGAGGAAGCTCAGGCGGACGCGGCGGACCGGGTTGTCCACATTGGTGTCCACCAGGCACACCGACTGCCAGGTGCCCAGCGCCATCCGCCCGCCCAGCACCGGGATCGACGCGTACGGCGGGACGACGGCGGGCAGCACGTGGTCCCGGCCGTGACCGCGCGAGCCGTGGCGGTGCTGCCAGCGGTCGTCCTTGGGCAGCAGGTCGCGCAGCGCCGCGAGCAGGTCGTCGTCGCTGCCCGCGCCGGTCTCGATGATCGCCAGCCCGGCGGTCGCGTGCGGCACCCAGACGTTGAGCAGACCGTCCTCGGCCCCGGCCGAGCGCAGGAACCGCTCGCACTCGGCGCCCAGGTCGTAGACGACCTCCACGGATCCGGTGCGGACCTCGATCTCCTCGCTGTGCATGGCCCCACCGTATTACGGCCCCGCCCCGGCGCACGGCGCGACTGATCTGCTCCCGGCCGTTCCGGAACCGGCCGGTCCGGTGCGAGGATGCGGGGATGCGAGAGGCATTCGGCGCGGAGTTCGAGGTCCCGGACGGCTACCTCAACACCGCCAGCATCGGCGTCCCGCCCGCCGCGGCGGCCCGCGCGGTCGCCGAGTCGGTGCGCAGGTGGGGCAGCGGGCTGGACCGGCCCGGGGACTTCGAACCCGCCGTGGCCACCGCCCGCGCGGCCTTCGCCCGGCTGATCGGGACCGCCGCGGACCGGGTGGCGATCGGCACCACCGCGTCCCAGCTCATCGGGCTCGTCGCGGCCGGGCTCCCGGACGGCGCGCGGGTGCTGGTCGCCGAGGGCGACTTCACCAGCGTGCTCTTCCCGTTCGCCGCGCAGCGGGACCGCGGGGTGCGGGTGACCGAGGTGGAGCTGGGGGAGATCGCCGCGCACGCCGCTGACCACGACGTCGTCGCGGTCAGCGTGGTGCAGTCCAGCGACGGCCGCACCGTCGACCTGGAGGCGCTGCGGAAGGTGGCCGAGACCACCTCGACGCGGGTGCTGCTCGACGCCACCCAGGCGGTCGGCTGGTTGCCGCTGCGGCTCGACTGGGCGGACTGGGTGGTCAGCGCGGCCTACAAGTGGCTCATGTCGCCGCGCGGCGCCGCCTGGCTCGCGATCCACCCCGACGCGCCGGAGATCCGCCCCAGCAGCGCCAACTGGTACGCCGGTGAGGACCCGTGGGAGACCACCTACGGGCTGCCCCTGCGGCTGGCCGGGGACGCCCGCGCGCTCGACCTCTCGCCGACCTGGTTCTCCCACGTCGGCGCGGCCGCCGCGCTGGACTGGCTGACCGGTCTGGACATGGCCGAGGTCGCGGCGCACTGCACCGGCCTGGCCGACGAGTTCCTGGCCCGCCTGGGCCTGCCGCCCGCCGGGTCCGCGATCGTCTCGGTGCAGGCCCCCGACGCCGTGGCCAAGCTCACCGCGGCCGGGGTCTCCTGCGCGGTGCGCGCGGGCCGCGCACGCCTGGCGTTCCACCTGTACAACACCCGCGCGGACGTCGAGATGGCGGTCCGCGCGCTGGGGGGAACGTCCGGGGTGTCCGTCTCGTAATCCGCAACCGCTACCGTTGGTTTCCGTGCCCGACCGAAGAGGTGCGCCCGAGGACATGACGGGTGAACAAGCTGACACGCAGCGTGAAACCGCTCCGCTCCGCCGCGACAATTCGTGGATACAGCCGGACCGGGCACCGGTGGACCCCGGGCCGGGGCAGACCACCAGACCCGTCTTTGCCCCGCCGGCCCAGCAGGCGCCGCGCCCGGTGCACTCGCAGACGAACCCGCCGGTGCACTCGCAGACCAACCCGCCCGCGTACCAGCAGCCCTACCAGCAGGCGGGCCCGCCGCAGCCGACCAACCCGCCGGTGCGCCCGTCGGCGAACCCGGCGACCAGTCGGCAGCCCGCGCCCGGGCCGCCGCCGTCCGGCAAGCGGATCACGCCGATGGGCTGGCTCGCGCGCGGTGCCGGGCTGTTCGCCATCTCCGTGGTGTCCGGGCTGGTCTGGCTGGCGGTCAAGCCGGAGCCGCCCGAGCCGGAGGGGCCGCCGCCGCTGGCGGTGAAGTACGACTTCAAGCCGATCCGCCGCGAGGAGGGCTTCCGCGGCTGCCAGAACGTCTCGGACTACAAGGTCCAGCAGTTCTTCCAGAACGAGGAGTGCGAGCACCTCACCCGCGCCCTGTACGACACCACGCTGCCGGACGGCAGCCGGGTGCTGACCTCGATCGTCACCGTGCTGATGCCCGACGCGGACAGCGCGCGGCGGCTCGACGAGCTGCTCACGCGGGACAACACCGGCAACATCCGGGACCTGGTCGACGACGGCAGCAACGACACCAAGGACCTGCCGGACCTCGTGGACAAGGCGTACGCCTCCGGCCGCCAGGACCGCCTGGTGGTGATCGGAGACTCGGCCTACTACGACAAGGAGACGCCGAAGAACGACCTGGCCCTGCTCGACGTCTCGGAGGAGGCGCTCAAGCTCGGCTGGCCGCAGGACCAGCAGAAGCCGGGCTGAGCCGCTCTCGTGCGCGGCGATGGTCGCAAGAACGACCGCCGCCGCGCACGAACGTCACGCCTGGCCGGGGAAGGCCTGCGCGGCCGGTTGCTGCCCGACGGTCAGGCGCCAGCGCGTGGCGCGGGTCGCCGAGGTGGTCAGGCCGTCCAGCGCGGTGCCGCGCAGCCCGGGGTCCTCGGTGTTCTCCAGCACCGAGCGCCAGCCGACCTGGCAGTCCGCCTCCGCCTTGATCAGCAGGTCGATCGCGGACTTCTGGTCGGTCACCCGCGCGCCCACGTCGTACGCGGGCTGCGGCGACGGCGGGGTCTGCCCCGCGCCGCGGATCACCTTCTCCGCGACGTCGCGCAGCCTGCGGTGCTGCTCCGCGGCGTCGTCGATCGCATGGCGCACCCGGGTCTCACCGACGTACGCGGTCGCCAGGCCGTACACCCACACCGCCGCGTGCTCCGCACCGAGGGCGCTGCGCAGCGCGTTGCCCGCCTCGTCCGAGAGATCGGTCACCCCAACACCTCCAGCAGGCTCGCGCAGCTCGCCGAGATCGACCCCACCAGTCCGGCCCGGTAGCGGTCCGGCACCGCGGGCACGAGCGCCGCAGCCCGGTCCCGGGCCCCGGCCAGCGCATCGGCGAGCGCCTTCGACGCCGCGCTGGCCGACCCCGGCGCCTGCTGCGGCGGTGCCTCCGGCACCGACGGCGGGTCCTCGGGGTCGCGCGGGTTGACGCGGTCGATCTCCTGCTGCAGGGCGTCCGCGTGGGTGCTGCGCGCGGTGGCGATCTCGTTGGCCGCGTCGGCCAGCTCCGCGTGCGCCTGCGCCACCGCCCTGGCCAGCTGCGCGTCCGACTTCGCCGCGTTCGCCAGCGCCAGCAGCTCGTCGGGCTCGTCGGGCGCGGTGCTGCACGCCGTGGTCAGCGCGGCGACGACCGGGGTTGCCGCGATCAACCGCAGCACGCTGCGCCGCCCCAGCACGGACCGGGCTCGCGAGGGGGATTCCACGCCGACCTATCCTGCCAGGCGACCAGGTGGCCCGGCGTCCGGGCACTGGCCCGGCCTGATCCGCTCGGTCCCGGCACGATCCGCCGATCGTAGTGATCCCACGGCGCGCTCGGGTGCGGACGGACGCGATACCCTGGGCGACCGCGACCAGCACGTGCAGCACTGGTCGCCGACCCGCGCGCGCCGACCGGTGCCGCGCCTCCGCCAGGTCTTCACGGACCGCGATCGAAACTTGGGAGTGCCAACGTGTCCAGCCCGCCGCGTGGTGAGATCACCGCGCAGCTGGAGCCCGTCGTAGCCGAGGCCGTGGCTCGGATGGGCTTCGACCTGGAGGAACTCGGCGTGCAGCAGGCCGGCCGCCGTCGCCTGGTCAAGGTCGTCATCGACTCCGACGACGGGGTCGGGCTCGACGACATCTCCGGCGTCAGCCGGGAGGTCTCGAAGGTGCTGGACGCGCACGAGCACGTCCTGGCCGGGTCCTACACGCTCGAGGTCACCTCGCCGGGCGTGGACCGGCCGCTGATCCGTCCGCGGCACTGGCGCCGGGCCCGCTACCGCCTGGTCAAGCTCCGGCTGGCCGACGGCGAGCAGCTGGTGGCCCGCGCCGGGGAAGCCGATGATGACGGTGTCACCGTGCTGGTGGGCGGTGAACTGCGCCGGTTGGCCTACCGCGACGTGGAGCGCGCGGTGGTCGAGGTGGAATTCCAGCAGCCACCGGCGGAGGATTTGGTCAAGCTGGAGCGGGCTGCGGGCGGCGTTTCCCAGCAGGGGGACGACCGGGAAGACACGGAGGAGTCGAGGTGAACGTCGACATCGCGGCGCTGCGTGCGATCGAACGCGACAAGGACATCCCGTTCGAGACGGTCCTGGAAGCGATCGAATCGGCACTGCTCACCGCATACCGCCACACCGAGGGGCACCAGCCGCACGCCCGGGTGGAGGTGGACCGCAAGACCGGCGTCGTGCGGGTCATCGCGCACACCTTGGCCGCCGACGGCAGTGTGCAGGAGGAATGGGACGACACCCCGGAGGGCTTCGGGCGGATCGCGGCGACCACCGCGCGGCAGGTCATCCTGCAGCGGTTGCGCGACGCCGAGCACGAGCGCACCTTCGGCGAGTTCTCCACCAAGGAGGGGGAGATCCTCGGCGGTGTCATCCAGCGCGACGCGCGGGCGAACTCGCGCGGCATGGTCATCGTGCAGGTCGGCGACAGCGAGGGCGTGATCCCGGCCGCCGAGCAGGTGCCGGGGGAGAACTACGAGCACGGCACCCGGATCAAGTGCTACGTCTACGGCGTCTCGCGCAGCGCGCGCGGCCCGCAGATCTCGCTGTCCCGGACGCACCCGAACCTGGTGCGGCGGCTGTTCGCGCTGGAGGTCCCGGAGATCGCCGACGGCACCGTGGAGATCCCCGCGGTGGCCCGCGAGGCCGGGCACCGCTCCAAGATCGCGGTGCGCTCGACCGTCCCCGGCGTCAACGCGAAGGGCGCCTGCATCGGCCCGATGGGCGCGCGGGTGCGCAACGTGATGAGCGAGCTGGGCGGCGAGAAGATCGACATCATCGACTACTCGGACGACCCGGCGACCTTCGTCGGCAACGCGCTGTCGCCGGCCAAGGTGGTCTCGGTGGAGGTCGTCGACGAGCGCACCAAGACCGCGCGGGTGGTCGTGCCGGACTTCCAGCTCTCGCTGGCGATCGGCAAGGAGGGGCAGAACGCCCGGCTGGCCGCGCGGCTGACCGGGTGGCGCATCGACATCCGGAGTGACGCGGACCCCACCACGAGCGCCGCCCCAGCGCACCCGGCAGATCTGGACCCCGCGGTGGACGGTGTGCAGACCGCGGGTTCGGCCGAGTGACGTCGTCGGGTTAGAATCGATGGCAGGCTGACGCGAGGGGAGCAACAATCCGCACACGTGTGTCCGGCGAGCACGGCGAGAGCCGTGGGCCGGTGCGTACCTGCGTGGGATGTCGCACCCGCACGTCGCCAGCTGAGCTGCTGCGCGTGGTCGCCGAGGGCGACGGGGTCCCCGTCGCCGTTCCCGATCCGCGACGTCGGCGGCCGGGCCGGGGAGCCTGGTTGCACCCCGATCCGGCATGCCTGCGTCTGGCCGAGCGGCGCCGGGCGTTTCCGCGCGCACTCCGCGTGCGGGGATCTCTCGACACCTCAGCCGTGCACGAGCACGTCGGTACCGGGCAACCGCAGCACGCAGCTCACGACAGGACCGACGCGGGATCCGTCCCGCGCCAGGCAGCTGAAGGAAAGCAGGTCGACCCGTCATGAATCAGCCGTGAAGCTGAAGCCATGAACGCGCATCGGCGATAGGACGAGGTCGAGCGGGACTGCCGCCCGGCCTCACCCAGATGAGGAGAGCAGTGGCAGGCAAGGCCCGCGTACATGAGCTCGCCAAAGAGCTCGGTGTTACCAGCAAGGAAGTTCTGAACAAGCTCGCCGAGCAGGGCGAGTACGTCAAGTCTGCGTCGTCCACCGTGGAGGCCCCGGTGGCCCGCAGGCTGCGCGATGCGCTCAACAAGTCGTCCAAGAAGGGCGACGGCGGCAAGCCCGCTCCGGCCGAGCCCAAGTCGGCGCGCCCGGACTCGGCCGTGCCGAAGCCGGGCCCGAAGCCCGGCCCGCGGCCCGAGGCTCCCGCCGCGGAGCGTCCCAAGCCGGGCCCCAAGCCCGGTCCGAAGCCCGGCCCCCGGCAGCCCGAACCGCAGGCCAAGCCCGCGGAACCGGCCCCGGCCGCGAAGGCCGAGCCGAAGCAGGCGCCCAAGCCGGGTCCGAAGCCGGGCCCGAAGCCCGGTGGCGACGCGGACGGCGGAGTCGTCCCGCCGCGCCCGAAGGCGCCCAAGCCCGGCCCGCGCCAGCCGCGCGTCGGCAACAACCCGTTCGGCGTGGGCAGCGGTGCGCCGCAGCAGCGCCCGCCGCGCCCGGGGCCCGGTCCCCGGCAGGGCGGTGGCCAGGGCGGCCCCGGCCGTCAGGGCGGCGAGCGCCGGCAGGGCGGCGGCCAGGGTGCCGGTACCGCTCCGGCCGGTGGCAACGCCCCGCGCGGTGAGGGCGGTCCGCGCCCGAACCCGGGCATGATGCCCCCGCGTCCGAACCCCGGCATGATGCCGCCCCGTCCGCCCCGCGCCGGTGGCGGTCCCGGCGGTGGCCGCGGCGGCGGTCGCGGTGGCCCCGGTGGTGGCGGTCGTCCGGGCGGCGGTGGCCGTCCCGGCGGTGGTGGCGGCGGCTTCCGCGGTGGTGGCGGCGGCGGTGCGCCCGGTGGCGCTCCGGCCGGTGGTGGCTTCCGCGGTCGTCCCGGCGGCGGTGGCCGTCCGGGCGGTCCCGGTGGCCGCGGCGGTGCGGCCGGTGCGTTCGGCCGTCCCGGTGGTCCCGCGAAGCGCGGCCGCAAGTCGAAGCGGCAGAAGCGCCAGGAGTACATGGAGAACATGCAGGCGCCGTCGGTCGGCGGCGTCCGCCTCCCGCGCGGCAACGGCGAGACCGTTCGCCTGCGCCGCGGTGCTTCGCTGACCGACTTCGCCGAGAAGATCAACGCCAACCCGGCCTCGCTGGTGCAGGCGATGTTCCACCTCGGCGAGATGGTCACCGCGACCCAGTCGGTCTCCGACGAGGTGCTGGAGCTCCTCGGCCAGGAGATGAACTACAAGGTCGAGATGGTCTCGCCGGAGGACGAGGACCGGGAGCTGCTGGAGTCCTTCGACATCAGCTACGGCGACCCGGGCAGCTCCGACGAGGAGCTGGCGGCCCGTCCGCCGGTGGTGACCGTGATGGGTCACGTCGACCACGGCAAGACCCGGCTGCTGGACACCATCCGGAAGTCGAACGTGCAGGCCGGCGAGGCGGGCGGCATCACCCAGCACATCGGCGCCTACCAGGTCGTCACCGAGCTGGAGGGCGTCGAGCGCCCGATCACCTTCATCGACACCCCGGGTCACGAGGCGTTCACCGCCATGCGTGCCCGCGGTGCCAAGTCGACGGACATCGCCGTGCTGGTGGTGGCCGCGGACGACGGCGTCATGCCGCAGACGGTGGAGGCGATCAACCACGCCCAGGCGGCCGGTGTGCCGATCGTGGTCGCGGTCAACAAGATCGACGTCGAGGGTGCGAACCCGGACAAGATCCGCCAGCAGCTGACCGAGTACAACCTGGTCGCCGAGGAGTACGGCGGCGAGACCATGTTCGTCGACATCTCGGCGAAGCAGGGCACCAACATCGACAGCCTGCTCGAGGCGATCCTGCTCACCGCGGACGCCACGCTGGACCTGCGGGCCAACCCGAAGATGTCCGCGCAGGGCGTGGCCATCGAGGCGCACCTGGACCGCGGTCGCGGCCCGGTGGCCACGGTGCTGGTGCAGCGCGGCACGCTCCGCGTCGGCGACTCGGTGGTCGCCGGGGACGCCTACGGTCGCGTCCGCCGGATGATCAACGAGAACGACGAGGACGTCCCCGAGGCGCTGCCGTCGCGGCCGGTGCAGGTCATCGGCTTCACGTCGGTGCCGGGCGCGGGTGACACCTTCCTGGTGGTCGACGAGGACCGGGTGGCGCGGCAGATCGCCGACCGCCGCGGGGCTCGCATCCGGGAGGCGCAGAACGCGGCCAAGCGCAAGCGGGTCAGCCTCGAGGACCTGGACAAGGTGCTCAAGGAGACCAACCAGCTGAACCTGATCATCAAGGGCGACAACTCGGGTACCGTCGAGGCGCTCGAGGAATCCCTGATGAAGATCGAGGTCGGCGACGAGGTCGAGCTGCGGGTCATCCACCGCGGCGTCGGTGGCATCAACGAGTCCGACATCAACCTGGCCACCGCGGAGAACACCATCGTCCTGGGCTTCAACGTCCGGGCCGAGGGCAAGGCGGCCGAGGTCGCCAACCGCGAGGGCGTGGAGATCCGGTACTACTCGGTGATCTACCGGGCCATCGAGGACATCGAGCAGGCGCTCAAGGGCATGCTCAAGCCCGAGTTCGAAGAGGTCGAGCTGGGCAAGGCCGAGGTCCGCGAGGTCTTCAAGTCCTCCAAGGTCGGCACCATCGCCGGTTGCATGGTCACCGAGGGCATCATCAAGCGCAACGCCAAGGCGCGCCTGCTGCGGGACAACGTGGTGGTCGCCGAGAACCTCAGCGTCAACTCGCTGCGCCGGTTCAAGGACGACGCCACCGAGGTCCGCGAGGGCTTCGAGTGCGGTCTGACCCTGGGGTCGTACAGCGACATCAAGGTCGGCGACGTGATCGAGCCCTACGAGATGCGCGAGAAGCCGCGCGACTGAGCCGCAGCGCGCAGGGGGTCGTCGACCGGCGGCCCCCTGCGTTCGCGGTGGGGAACCCATGTACGTCGGTGTGCTCGAACTGGACCTGCTGCTCGGTGACGTCCACTCGCTGAAGCAGAAGCGCGCCGTGGTGCGGCCCGTGGTGGCCGAGCTGCGGCGGCGCTTCGAGGTCGCCGTCTCCGAGGCGGGCAACCAGGACCTGTACCGCCGCGCGCTGGTCGGCGTCGCGGCGGTGTCCGGCGATGCCGCGCACGTGCGCGAAGTGCTGGACGCCTGCGAGCGGCTGGTCGCCGCGCGCCCCGAACTGGAACTGCTCTCGGCCCGGCAGCGCATGCTCGGCCCGGAGGACTGAAGTCCGGATCCACCCCGGGGAGAACCGCGCTCGGCACCGCTGCAAGAACTGAATCGAAACTTTCCCGAAGGAGGTGCGCCGTGGCTGATGCGCCGCGCGCCCGCCGGCTCGCCAAGCGGATCGCCCAGATCGTCGCGTCCGGGCTGGAATACGAGGTGAAGGACCCGCGCCTGGCGATGGTGACCATCACCGACGCCAGGGTCACGCCCGATCTGCGGGACGCCACCGTCTACTACACGGTCTTCGGCGACGACGCGGACTACGCCTCGACCGCCGCCGCGCTGGCCAGCGCGACCGGGGTGCTGCGCTCCCGCGTCGGCCAGCAGACCGGCGTGCGGTTCACCCCCACGCTGACGTTCGTCGCGGACACCGTGCCGGACAACGCCCGGCGGATGGAGGAGCTGCTCGCCAAGGCCAAGGAGGCCGACGCGGAGGTGGCCCGGCTGGCGTCCGGCGCGGAGCACGCCGGGGACGCCGACCCGTACCGGACCAGCACCGACGATGACGAGCCCGACACCGACGGTGCGGAACCGGAGGCGTTTTCCGAGGCCGATGTGCGGCGTGGGCCACAGAGTGGTTGAGTCGCAGCGCAGCATCAGGTGCGTTGTGCACGGGTGGCCGCAGTGGCCGCCCATGCCGTGGAGGTGAACCTGTGCGCGGGCAACCCGAAGCAGAGGGGCCGGGCGACCGGTCCGCAGCCGTTGCGGACCCGGTCGCGTCCGCTGTGGTGGAGGCCGCGCGCAAGCTGGCCGATGCCACGGACGTGACGCTGTTCGCGCACGTCAACCCGGATGCGGATGCGCTTGGCAGCGCGCTCGCCCTGGGGCGTGCGCTGCGTCGGCGGGGTTGCACCGCGCGCGTGTCGTTCGGCACGCCGGACCAGCCACCTGCTTCGCTGCGCGATCTCGACGGCGACGGTCTGGTGGTTCCCGTCGACGAGGTGCCCGCCGCGCCGCCGACGTTGGTGGTGTGCGACACCGGCAGCCTGCAGCGGCTCGGGCGGTTGGCCGATCGGGTCGCCGGGACCATCGAGGCCGGTGGCGACGTCATCGTGATCGACCACCACGTGTCGAACACGCGCTACGGCACGCTGCACGTGGTGGACGAGCACGCCGAGGCGACCGTGATGATCGTCCTGCAGCTGCTCGACGAGCTGGGCGCGGAGCTGGACCTGCCGACCGCGCGGTGCCTGTACGCGGGGCTGGTCACCGACACCCGATCCTTCCGGCACGCCAGCGCGCGGACGCACCAGGTGGCGGCCCGGCTGCTGGAAGCGGGCGTGGACCCCGAGGCCACCACGCGCCCGCTGCTCGACACCCATCCCTTCGGCTGGATGGGCATGCTGGCCGGAGTGCTCGGCGCGGCCGAGCTGGAGCCGTCCGCCGCGCGCGGGCTCGGGTTCGTGCACGCCACCGTCCGGCTGGCCGACTCCGACGGTCTGCGCAGCGAGGAGCTCGACAGCGTCATCGACGTGCTGCGCACGACCAGCGAGGCGGAGGTGACGGCGGTGCTGAAGGAGATGGCACCGCAGAACTGGTCGGTGTCGCTGCGCGCGGACAGCCGCCTGGACGTGGGCCACGCGGCGGCGGTCTGCGGGGGCGGCGGCCACCGCCTGGCCTCCGGTTTCACCGCGCAGGGCGAGCCGGAGGACATCATCGACTCGATCCGCAAGGCCCTCGACGAGGCCCCGCTGCTGGACTGACCGAGACCGCGACGAAGTCGTGGTTCAGCCCCCCGCGGGCGACGGGGAAGACGGTGCGGAAGTCGTCCACGGCCCCCGGTGCGTCGGGCGTCCGGCGCACGGATGGTTGCAGTTTCAATTGAAACTGCGGTTCCGCCGGATCAGGCGCGGCGGCGGGCTCGGAAGGCCGCGACGTGCATGCGGTTCGCGCAGCGGGGGGAGCAGAAGCGCTTGGCCTGGTTGGTCGAGGTGTCCAGGAAGTAGGTTTCGCAGCCGTCGGCTTCGCAGCGGCCCCAGCGCGTGGTCCCGTGCTGGACCACGCCCTGCGCCAGGCCCCACGCCGCGGCGGCCGCGACCTCGTCGACGGCCGGGGCGTCCGGGCCCGCGACGTGCACGTGCCAGTTCGGGTTGCCGTTGCGGCCGCCGTGACCGGACAGCCGCGGGCGGGGCGGGTGCTCGGCGAGCAGCTCGTTGATCTCCGCGAGCACGGTCTCGCCGTCGTCGGCGACCAGGGCGTCCAGCGCTCGGCGCAGGCCGTCGGCGACCGCGCGCAGCACCGGGAGGTCCGGTTCGGCGAGGCGGTCCGCCCACCACGGTTCGTCGTGGAGCGCGGCGCGAACCGCGTCGAGGTCGCTCAGATCGGCGTTGGCGATCCGGAGCGCCACGGCAGCGTAATCAGCGTTGTCCATCGGCGGTCCTTACCGTAGCCTGGGGTGTCAGGGGCGAAACCCGCATTCGCAGCTTAGCGCGCTGGCCGCGACCCACGTCCCCACCGATCCGAGTAGGCACTGACCTGGAGGAAGTGTGTCCGAACCGGGGGAGCGCATCGCACCGCGGAAGGTCTTCGCGCTCGCAGTCCCAGCCCTGGGCGTGCTCGCCGCCGAACCGCTGTACGTGCTCGTCGACACCGCGGTGGTCGGGCACCTCGGGGCGGTCCCGCTGGCCGGTCTCGCGCTGGGCGGCACGCTGTTCACGCTGATCTCCAGCCAGCTGACCTTCCTGACCTACGGCACCACGGCGCGCACCGCGCGGTTGCACGGGGCTGGCCGCCGCAAGGAGGCGGTGGCCGAAGGTGTCCAGGCCACCTGGCTGGGCGTCGCCGTCGGCATCGTGCTCCTGCTGCTGGCCCAGCTGGTCGCGGCACCGGTCGCCGAGCTGCTCGCCGGGCCGGGACCGGTCGCCGACGCAGCCGCGACCTGGCTGCGCATCGCGCTGTGCGGCGCTCCGCTCGTGCTGATCACGATGGCCGGGAACGGCTGGATGCGCGGCGTGCAGGACACCGCGCGCCCGCTGCGGTACGTGCTGGTCGGCAACGGCGTGTCGGCCGTGCTGTGCCCGCTGTTCGTCTACCCGTTCGGCTGGGGCCTGGAGGGGTCGGCGATCGCCAACCTGGTCGGCCAGACCATCGCGGCCTCGCTGTTCATCCGCGCGCTCGTCGTGGAGCAGGTGCCGCTGAAGCCGAAGCCCTCGGTGATGCGCGCCCAGCTCGGCCTCGGCCGCGACCTGGTGCTGCGCACGCTGGCGTTCCAGGTGTGCTTCCTGTCGGCGACGTCCGTGGCGGCCCGGACCGGTGCTGAAGCCGCAGCGGCGCACCAGGTGGTCTGGCAGCTCTGGACGTTCCTGGCGCTGGTGCTGGACTCGCTGGCGATCGCGGCGCAGTCGCTGGTCGGCGCCGCGCTGGGCGCGGGCTCGGCGCCGCGCGCCAAGGGGATCGCCCGGCAGGTCACCTGGTACGGCCTGGTGTTCGGGATCGTGCTCGGCGTTCTGTTCGCCGCGCTCGCCGTCCCGCTGCCCGCGGTGTTCACCTCCGACGGCGCGGTGCTCGCGGAGATCCCGCACGCCTGGTGGTTCTTCGTGCTCCTGCAGCCGGTGGCCGGTGTGGTGTTCGCGCTGGACGGCGTGTTCCTCGGCGCTGGGGACGCCGCCTACCTGCGCACCGCGACGCTGCTGAGCGCCTTCATCGGCTACCTGCCGATGATCTGGCTGTCGCTGGCGTTCGGCTGGGGGCTGGCGGGCATCTGGACGGGCCTGTCGATGTTCATGGTCCTGCGCCTCGTGACGCTCCTGCTGCGCGCCCGCTCCGGCCGCTGGGCGGTCACCGGGGCCACCCGGACCGAGGCCGCCACCGCGTAGCTACGGCTGCCAGAACCAGTCCTGGTCGCGGACCTGCCGGTAGGCCTCGCGGCGGGTCCTCGGGTCGAGGCGCTGGATGTAGACGATGCCGTCGAGGTGGTCGGTCTCGTGCTGGAGGCAGCGCGCCATCAGGCCGCTGCCCGACACGGTGACCGGCTCGTTGTCCACGTCGACACCGCGCACCACCGCGTGCTGCGCGCGGCGGGTGTCGAACCCGAGCCCGGGCAGGGACAGGCACGCCTCGACGCCGTCCTGCGTCTTCTGGGACAGCTCCACCAGCTCCGGGTTGATCACGTAGCCGATCTCGCCGTCCACGTTGTAGCTGAACGCCCGCACCCCGACCCCGATCTGCGGCGCGGCCACCCCGGCGCGGCCGGGGGCGTCGACGGTGTCCAGCAGGTCCGCGACGATGGTGCGCAGCCGCTGGTCGAACTCGGTGACCGGTTCGGCGGCCATCCGCAGGATCGGGTCGCCGAATCGCCGGATCGGTCGGAACGCCACTTCACCCTCCTAGCTCGGCCCAACCCTAGCGACCCGGGCGGTGATCGTCCGGCGAGGTCGGGGATGATGGTGCGTCGTGTCCGAGCACTCCCGAAAAGCACGTCCCACCGTTCCGCCCGGCCTCCTCGTGGTCGACAAACCGGCGGGGATGACCTCGCACGACGTCGTCTCGCGGGTCCGCCGCATCATGGGCACCCGCAAGGTCGGCCACGCCGGGACCCTCGACCCGATGGCCACCGGCGTGCTGGTGCTGGGGCTGGAACGGGCCACCAAGCTGCTCGGCCACCTGGCCCTGGACACCAAGGCCTACCTGGCCACCATCCGGCTGGGCGCCACGACCACCACCGACGACGCCGAGGGCGACGTGCTGTCCGAAGTGGACGCGTCCGCAGTGGACGAATCGGCGATCCGGGCCGGGATCGCCGAGCTCACCGGGGAGATCCAGCAGGTGCCCAGCGCGGTCAGCGCGGTGAAGGTCAACGGTCGGCGGGCCTACGAGCTGGCGCGCAGCGGCGAGGAGGTCGAGCTGGCCGCCCGGCCGGTCACGGTGTCCCGCTTCGACGTGCTGGGCCTGCGCCGCACCGAGCGCACCACCGAGCTGGACGTGCTCGTCGAGTGCTCGTCCGGCACCTACGTGCGGGCGCTGGCCCGCGACCTGGGCGCGGGCCTCGGGGTCGGCGGTCACCTGGGCGAGCTCCGCCGGACCCGGGTCGGCCCGTTCGGGCTGGCCACCGCGCGCACCCTGGAGCAGCTGGAGGCCGAGCCCGGGCTGTCGATGGGCCTCGACGAGGCGGTGGCGACGGCCTTCCCGCGCCGCAACGTGGACTCCGCCGTCGCCCGCGCCCTCTCGCACGGCCAGCTGGTGCCCGCCGCCGGTGTCGAGGGCACCTACGGGATGTTCGACCCGGAGGGGCGGGCGGTCGCGCTGGTCCGCGACCGCGGCCGGACCGCCAAGCCGGTGCTGGTGATCATCCCGGCGAATTGACCGGAACCTCCCGGCTTCGCACTCGTTTTCGGTGACCCGCGCCACAGCGCTGGAACCTGGTCCGGCGCGCGCCGTCCCACGACCGAGTCCGAACGAACGACTGAGGAAGTGGGAGCAGCATGCGCAAGCGAGTGGTCGGGGCGACCGTCGTGCTGGCGGCGGGTTTGGCGCTGAGCGGATGCGCGGCGGGCTCGGGGCAGTCGCCCGCGAGCCCGGCGGAACCGCAGGTCAACGGCCAGTCGGTCGCGGCGGGTGAGCAGACCGCGACCGGCGATCAGACCGAGACCGGCGAGCGGGCCGAGGGCTCGGGCGACAACGGGCGCTCGGACGAGGACCGGCCCTGCACCGGGCGGGACCTGACCGCGCAGTACCAGTCCGGGGAGGCGAGCCCGGCGGGCGGCGAGGGAACGCTGCTGGTGACCAAGAAGGACGCGAACGACCCCTGCGTGCTGGACCGGTACCCGGACCTCCGGGTGCTCGACGGGAACGGCCAGCCGCTGTCGACGACCGTCCAGCACACCCTCGAACCGGCGCCGTCCCGCGTGCCGATGCCGGGCCCGGCCTACGACCAGGCGGTGCTGTCGCTGAAGTGGACCACCGCGGAGGGCTGCGGGTCGAGCTCGAGCCAGCTCGCGCTGAACCTCGTCGGCTCCGACGACTGGGCCGACGCTCTGCAGGTCCCTGTGAACACCGGCGAGCAGGACGTCTTCGGTTCGCTCTGCGCCGGTTCCACCGTGGACGTCTCCGCCTTCGGCGCGGGCGTCAGCTGACCGCCCGGGGTCGTGAGTGCGCAACAGTGCTCCAACGCGCTTTCGCGCTCACGGCCCCGTGCCGTGCGTCGCAGCACGGGCCATGGCTTTCCGGCGCTCGGGTGGTGGAGCAGTAGGCTTCGTGGTCGTGCAGCGATGGCGTGGTTTGGAGCAGCTTCCCGGCGGCTGGGGGCGGTGCGTGGTCACCATCGGTGTCTTCGACGGCGTGCACCGCGGGCACCAGCAACTCATCTCGCACGCGGTGCGGCAGGCGCGGCGGCGCGGCGTGCCGTGCGTGCTGATGACCTTCGACCCGCACCCCTCGGAGGTCGTGCGCCCGGGCAGCCACCCGGCGCAGCTGACCACGCTGCGGCGGCGCGCGGAACTGGCCGAGCAGCTCGGCGTGGACGTGTTCTGCGTGCTGCCCTTCACCCGCGAGGTCTCCCGCGTGCCCGCCGAGGAGTTCGTGCACGAGGTGCTGGTCGAGAAGCTGCACGCGGCCGAGATCGTGGTGGGGGAGAACTTCACCTTCGGGCACAAGGCCGCGGGCAACATCGAGCTGCTGGCCAAGCTGGGCGAGCGGTTCGGCTTCGAGGTCGAGTCCGACGCCCTGGTGTCCGGCCCGGTCGAGCGGGCCGACGACCCGTCGGGCACCTCCGTGACCTTCTCCTCGACCTACATCCGGTCGTGCATCGACGCCGGTGACGTGGTCGCCGCGGCGTCCGCGCTGGGCCGCCACCACCGGCTGGAGGGCATCGTGGTGCGCGGGGCGGGGCGCGGCGGCAAGGAGCTCGGCTTCCCCACCGCGAACCTGTCCACCCCGCCGCACGCGGCGATCCCGGCCGACGGCGTCTACGCCTGCTGGTTCACCCACCGCCACCGCGGTTCGAGCGAGCCCGGTCGCACGCTGCCCGCGGCCGTCTCGGTGGGCAGCAACCCGACGTTCTCCGGCACCGAGCGCACCGTCGAGGCCTACGTGCTCGACGTCGACGCCGACTTCTACGGCGAGCACGTGGACCTGGACTTCGTGCGGCGGTTGCGGGCGATGGAGCGCTTCGACAGCGTCGACGCGCTGATCGAGCAGATGCACCAGGACGTCGCCGAGACCAGGCGAATCCTGGCCGCGGACGGGTGAAACCCGGCATGTCCACTCCCCGAACGGAGCAACCGCGGCCGCTGAGCGGTCCAGGGCGCTCCGGGCATATTTCCGATTCACGTTCGCGTCTGGCCAGTGACCTGGCAGTATTCAGAGCCGGAGCGGCCAGTCGTGATCAGGTCGGTGCCGAGATTGGGGGAGCGAAGGTGGCGGAGAGCAGCAACGTCCAGCGGAACCTTGCCCTGCAGCGGCAGTGGTACGGCGAACCGCTGGGCGACCGGGTCCGCCGCCTGGTCGTCGCGTTCCGCATCTCGCAGGCGCAGCTCGCCGACGTGCTCGGCATCAGCGCGCCGATGCTCAGCCAGGTGATGAGCGGCCGCCGCGCCAAGATCGGCAACCCGCAGGTGCTGGCCCGGCTGGTGATGCTGGAGCGCAAGGTGCTCATCCCCGGCGTCGCCTCCGGCGAACCCGACGCGATCAAGCAGGCGCTGGAGGACGTCCGGCAGTCCCAGCCGTCGGTGGGTCGGGACAACCTGCCGGTCAAGCACGCCGCCAACGGCGAGGAGGCGGCCTGGCCGGTGCTGCGCGAGGTGGCCAAGCCGAACGAGCTGGAGGCCGCGGCGTCCATCCTCGAAGGCCGCTACCCGGGCCTGGCCGGACTGCTCCGCCGAGCCGCCAACGGCGACTGACCCCCGTGCGCGGCGATGGTCGCAAGAGCCACCACCGCCGCGCACGACGTACCTTGGGCGGATGCGCCTGTTCACCGCGTTGTGGCCGTCTGGGGAGGCGGTGCGGCACCTGTCCGCCGCCGTCGACCGGCTGGACCGGGAGCGGTTGGCCGCGGCGACGGCCGGGCTGCGGAAGTTCCGGTTCAGCGCGCCCGACCGCTGGCACCTGACGCTGTGCTTCCACGGCGACGACGCCGACCAGGACGAGGTCACCGAGCGGCTGGACCGCCGCGTCGCCCGGCTGCTGACCACCGACCCCGCACCGCCGCGCCTGCGCCTGGCCGGGAGCGGGACGTTCCGCGGCGTGCTGTGGATCGGCGTCGAACCGGCCACCGATGACGACGACCGGGCGCTGCGCGCGGCCGGGGGCGACCCGCACGGCTACCGAGCGCACCTCACCATCGCGCGCTGGGCCTCCGGCCGCGGCGACCGGGAACTGCTGCCCGGCCTGTTCACCGGCTACGCGGGCCCCTGGTGGGAGTCGCGGGAACTCACCGTGGTGCGCAGTGACCTGCGGGAAGGCGGTCCGGCGTACCGCACCGTGCACCGGGTCGGAGTGACGCGCGAGGCATCGGGCTGACCCGGTGGGAGCAGTCCGCCCTGATATCCTGACCGGTGGAGCGGCTGCAGTCCGTGGTGGCCAGCTCCGGTCGGGCGGTCGAACCGCCGGACCCGTCCCCGGCCGGGCAGGCCGGGTGCAGCTGACACGGGACATCGAAGGAGAGTCAACTCGTGGCGTTGTCCACTGCAGAGAAGAAGCAGATCCTGGCCGAGTACGGCCTCAAGGAGGGCGACACCGGTTCGCCGGAGGCCCAGGTGGCCCTGCTGACCAAGCGGATCACCGGGCTGACCGAGCACCTCAAGCAGCACAAGCACGACCACCACTCGCGTCGTGGCCTGCTGCTGATGGTCGGTCGTCGCCGCCGCCTGCTCAACTACCTGACCAAGGTGGACATCGAGCGCTACCGTTCGCTGATCAAGCGACTCGGCCTGCGCCGTTGACCAACGCCGAGGGGAGTGGCCCGCCGGGCCGCTCCCCTCGGTGCATGAACCGGCGCTGAGGCGCCGTTGCAACAGAAGAGCGCTCACGGTGGTACGCACTGGGCAGGCGTCCGCCGGTCCTCGGTAGTGGCTGCCGGGCAAGTCGTCTCAAGGACGTTCCCGGGGGCTTCGATCGATGGCCGGCCTCGTCGGACCACGACCCGGACGCACCTGCCGTGGGCCTCGTGAGGATGAGGAGTCATCTTGACCGAACCCCAGATCGACGAGGGTGTGTACGAAGCGACCGCCGTGCTGGACAACGGCGCCTTCGGCACCCGCACCGTCCGATTCGAGACCGGACGGCTGGCCAAGCAGGCCGCGGGCAGCGTCGTCGCCTACCTCGACGACGAGACCATGCTGCTGTCGGCCACCACGGCGTCCAAGCAGCCGAAGGAGCACTTCGACTTCTTCCCGCTGACCGTCGACGTCGAGGAGCGGATGTACGCCGCGGGCCGCATCCCCGGCTCGTTCTTCCGCCGCGAGGGCCGCCCGTCCACCGACGCGATCCTGACCTGCCGGTTGATCGACCGGCCGCTGCGCCCGTCGTTCGTGGACGGCCTGCGCAACGAGGTCCAGGTCGTCGTCACCGTGATGAGCCTGGCGCCGGGCGACCTCTACGACGTGCTGGCGATCAACGCCGCGTCGGCCTCCACGCAGGCCTCCGGCCTGCCGTTCTCCGGCCCGATCGGCGGCACCCGGATGGCGCTGATCGACGGCCAGTGGGTCGCGTTCCCGACCCACGAGCAGCTGGAGCGGGCCGTGTTCGACATGGTCGTCGCGGGCCGCATCGTCGGCGACGACGTGGCGATCATGATGGTCGAGGCCGAGGCCACCGAGAAGACCGTCGCGCTGGTCGGCGAGGGCGCGCAGGCCCCGACCGAGGAGGTCGTGGCCCAGGGCCTGGAGGCCGCCAAGCCGTTCATCCGGTCGCTGTGCGTCGCCCAGCAGCAGCTCGCGCAGGCCGCCGGCAAGGCCGCCCAGGAGTTCCCGGTGTTCCCGGCCTACGCCGAGGACGCCTTCACCGCGGTCGAGCAGGCCGTGTCCGCCGAGCTGGCCGAGGCGCTGAAGATCGGCGGCAAGCAGGAGCGGGAGAACCGGCTCGACGAGATCAAGGCGTCGGTGCTGGAGAAGGTCGGCACCGGCGAGGGCGAGCAGTTCGAGGGCCGCGAGAAGGAGCTCGGCGCCGCGTTCCGCTCGCTGACCAAGAAGCTGGTGCGGCAGCGGATCATCCGCGACCAGGTCCGCATCGACGGCCGCGGGCTGACCGACATCCGCAGCCTGTCCGCCGAGGTCGGCGTGATCCCGCGGGCGCACGGCTCGGCCCTGTTCGAGCGCGGCGAGACCCAGATCCTGGGCGTGTCCACGCTGAACATGCTGCGGCTGGAGCAGACCATCGACTCGTTGTCCCCGGAGACGACGAAGCGGTACATGCACCACTACAACTTCCCGCCCTACTCGACCGGTGAGACCGGCCGGGTCGGCAGCCCGAAGCGGCGCGAGATCGGCCACGGTGCGCTGGCCGAGCGCGCGCTGGTGCCGGTGCTGCCGTCGCGCGAGGAGTTCCCGTACGCGATCCGGCAGGTCTCCGAGGCGCTGGGCTCCAACGGCTCCACCTCGATGGGCTCGGTCTGCGCCTCGACGCTGTCCCTGCTCAACGCGGGTGTGCCGCTGAAGGCGCCGGTCGCCGGCATCGCCATGGGCCTGGTCTCCGACGAGGTCGACGGCAAGACCCACTACGTGGCGCTGACCGACATCCTCGGTGCCGAGGACGCCTTCGGCGACATGGACTTCAAGGTCGCCGGCACGAAGGACTTCGTGACCGCCCTCCAGCTGGACACCAAGCTGGACGGCATCCCGTCCGAGGTGCTGGCCCAGGCGCTCGGCCAGGCCCGCGACGCCCGGTTCACCATCCTCGAGGTGATGGCCGAGGCGATCGGCAAGCCCGACGAGATGAGCCCGCACGCCCCGCGCGTGACCTCCATCAGCATCCCGGTGGACAAGATCGGCGAGGTCATCGGCCCGAAGGGCAAGATGATCAACTCGATCACCGAGGAGACCGGCGCGGAGATCACCATCGAGGACGACGGCACCATCTACGTCGGCGCCGCCGACGGCCCGTCCGCGGAGGCCGCGATCGACAAGATCAACGCCATCGCCAACCCGCAGCTGCCCAAGGTCGGCGAGCGCTTCCTGGGCACCGTGGTCAAGACCGCGGCGTTCGGCGCGTTCGTCTCGCTGCTGCCGGGCAAGGACGGCCTGGTGCACATCTCCAAGCTGGGCAACGGCAAGCGCATCGGCAAGGTCGAGGACGTGGTGAACGTCGGCGACAAGCTGCGCGTGGAGATCGCCGACATCGACAGCCGCGGCAAGATCAGCCTGGTGCTGGTCAACGACGAGGACGAGAAGTCCGAGGCCGCCGCCGAGCCGGAGGCCGAGAAGTCGGAGCAGTGATCTGCGACTGACCGTCGATGCGGCCCGTCCCGGTGCGTCCGGGGCGGGCCGTATCGTCGTGGGTGCACCACCCGACCGGATCATCCGAACACTCTCGTGGGGACATGAAGCAGCAGAAGCAGATCGCCGGTGGCCACCTGCAACGCCCCGGGACCACCCGGGTGCTCGGGCGCAGCGGGGACGCCGCGGTGCGGCGGACCGTGCTACCGGGCGGATTGCGGGTGGTGACCGAGCCGGTGCCCGGCGTCCGCTCGGCCTCGGTCGGGATCTGGGTCGGCGTGGGCTCGCGCGACGAGGCCAAACAGCAGGCCGGTGCCGCGCACTACCTCGAACACCTGCTGTTCAAGGGCACCGCCAAGCGCACCGCGGTGGACATCGCGCAGGAGATCGACGGCGTCGGCGGTGAGCTCAACGCGTTCACCGCCAAGGAGCACACCTGCTACTACGCGCACGTGCTGGACCGCGACCTGCCGCTGGCCGTGGACATGCTCTGCGACGTGGTCTTCGACGCGGTGAACGCGAAGTCCGATGTGGACGTCGAGCGCAGCGTGGTGCTCGAGGAGATCGCGATGCGCGACGACGACGCCGAGGACCTGCTGCACGAGCTGTTCAACTCGGCGGTGCTCGGCGACCACCCGCTGGGCCGGTCGGTGCTGGGCACCGAGGACTCGATCACCGCCATGACGCGGGCGCGGGTGCACGGCTTCTACCGCAGCCGCTACGCGATGCCGAAGATGGTGGTCGCCGCGGCGGGCAACGTCGAGCACGGCCGGGTGCTGCGCCTGGTCCGCAAGGCCCTCGGCGACCGCCTGACCGGCGACGAACCGCCCGCGCCGCCGCGCACCGGCCGCGCCCGGCTGCCGCAGCAGAAGCGCCTGGTGCTGCAACCGGACGACACCGAGCAGGCGCACCTGCTGCTGGGCTGCCGCAGCTTCGACCGCTACGACGAGCGCCGCTTCGCGCTCGGGGTGCTCAACGCCGCGCTCGGCGGCGGCATGAGCTCGCGGCTGTTCCAGGAGGTCCGCGAGCGGCGCGGGCTGGCCTACTCGGTCTACTCCTCGACCACCGCCTACTCCGACGCGGGCACCTTCTCGGTCTACGCGGGCTGCACCCCCGACCGGCTCGGCGAGGTCGCGACGGTGATCCGGGGCGTGCTCGCCGGGGTCGCCGCGGACGGCCTGACCGAGGAGGAGGTGGAGCGGGGCCGCGGCCAGCTGCGCGGTGGCCTGGTGCTCGGCCTGGAGGACAGCGCGGCGCGGATGAGCCGGATCGGCAAGACCGAGCTGAACTACGGCCGCCACTTCACGGTGGAGCAGACCCTGGAGCGCATCGACGCGGTCACCCCCGAGGACGTGGCGGAGCTCGCGGCGGAACTCCTCCGCCGCCCCCTCACCACGGCGGTCGTCGGCCCCTACGACACCCTCGAAGACCTCCCCGACGGCGTCTGACCCGACCCCGGAGGGGTGCAGTTTCAATTGAAACTGCGGTCCGGCGTGGGGGAGATTCACAGTTTCAACTGAAACTGCGGTGTGGCCGGGCGGGGTGTCCGGTCCGGGCCGGGTGGTGCATAGACTCGGGGTGTCTTCAGGTGCCGGGGTGGAAAGGTAGTCGTCACGTGAGCATCAAGGTCGGTGTGCTGGGCGCCCGCGGGCGGATGGGTTCCGAGGCCGTGCGAGCCGTCGGCGAGGCCTCCGACACCGAGCTGGTCGCCGCGATCAACCGCGAGGACGACCTCTCCGGTCTGGTGTCGGCGGGCGCGCAGGTCGCCGTCGACCTCACCCACCCGGACGCCGTGCTGGACAACGTCAAGTTCTGCGTCGAGCACGGCATCCACGTCGTGGTGGGCACCAGCGGGCTCGGCGCCGCGGAGCTGGAGCAGATCCGGTCCTGGCTGGCCGAGCGCCCCGAGGTCGGGGTGCTGGTCGCGCCGAACTTCGCCATCGGCGCGGTGCTGTCGATGCGGTTCGCCGAGCTGGCCGCGAAGTACTTCGAATCCGTCGAGATCGTCGAGCTGCACCACCCGAAGAAGGCCGACGCCCCGTCCGGGACGGCCGCGCGCACCGCGCAGGTGATCGCCGAGGCGCGCGCCGAAGCCGGTCTCGGCGAGATGCCCGACGCCACCACCAAGGAGCTCGACGGCGCCCGCGGCGCCGACGTCGACGGGGTGCGCGTGCACTCGGTGCGGATGACCGGTCTCGTGGCGCACCAGGAGGTGCTTTTCGGCACCGAGGGAGAGACGTTCACCATCCGCCACGACTCCTACGACCGCCGCTCGTTCATGCCGGGCGTGCTGCTGTCGGTCCGCGAGATCGGCAACCGGCCCGGCCTGACCGTCGGGCTCGAAGCGCTGCTGGGGATCTGAGTTGGCCGAGTCGAAGCAGCGCCGGTTGCTGAACCCGCGGACCTCGGCGTTCGTGGTCGCGGCCGCGCTGCTCGTCTATCTGGTGATCATGGGCGAGCGCGCCATCACGATGGTCGTCAGCGGGCAACCGGTGTTCATCGCGCTGGGCTTGGCGATCTTCGTGTTCCCGGTGCTCGGCGCGGTGCTGGTGGTGGACCAGCTGCGCTTCGGCGCGAGCACCGAGCGGCTGGCCCGGCGGCTGGACGCCGAGGGCGCGCTCCCGGACGTCTCGCACCTGCCGCTGCGCCCGTCCGGCCGCGTCGAGCGGGAGGCCGCGGACGCGTGGTTCGACGAGAAGCAGGCCGAGCTCGAAGCGGAGCCGGGGGACTGGCGCCGCTGGTTCGCCCTGGCGCAGGCCTACGACCTGGCCGGCGACCGCAACCGGGGGCGCAAGGCGATGCGCCGCGCGATCGAGATGGAACGCCAGGACCAGCCGAGCTGATCAGCCGGAGACACGCCGACGGCGGGCGCGCTGGCGGCGGGTCGGCCCGCAGTAGCGCGGTGGCCGCCCGGTGGTACGTACGCGCAGCTGTGCGCTTTCGAGAGAACTCTCTGACGTCACAACCAGAACCATGGCTTTGGCTTCGCCGACGCCCCTGATCACTGTCGGGTTTCGGCATCACCGCCTGCGGTGGGTGCCGAACCGGCGCGATTTCGGGGGTGTCTTGGGGACGGGGTGTCCCCGGGGGGGCCTGGCGCTTGGTGGTGGTAGCGGGGTGGGGTTGGGGAGGAGGGGTGTCGGTTGGGTTCGGGGCTGGGTTTGGGTTCAAAGCGGTGGGTGGCTGGCTTGGGGTGATGCAATTTCAATCGAAATTGCGTCGTTCTCGACGGAGCCTGCGGTGGCGAGGTGGGCAATTTCAATCGAAATTGCAGTCGTCACCACCCCTCGGACGGCCGTGACAGTGGTCGACCGACGGAGCCAGGACCCTGATCGCACGGTTGTCGTCCCGGTGGTGACGTCAAAGCACGAGCCCCGCCGCCGTCCGGCCTAAGGCCCATCCCCAAGCCTCCTTCACGCCACGCGCTCTCCAGCATGTCGACGTCCTTCTGCGCGCCAGGCGACCGCTTCTCACCGCCGAAGCACAAGCTCCGGTGCACCCACGAACACGACGCAAGAGCCCGATTTCGCTTGAAATCGGCCTGTCTCACCACCGCAGGTTCCGTCGAGAACGCCGATTTCAGGTGAAATCGCTGTCCCGCAAGGCGGCCACTCACCGCGTTGAACCTCACGCAACCATCCCCATCCGCACTTCTCCTACCGAACCCACCTCCGATCTCCGGTGACGACCACCGCTTGCCCGACGACACCCGGCCCCGGCACCCACAGGCACGACGAAGGGCCCGAAATCGCGCGAGCGTTCGCCGCTCTCCGCGCAGCTGCGGTGCCGGGCTCCGGGCGAGCACGGTCGATGAGGGGCCAGGAGCGCGATCGCACGACCAGAAGTCCTGGTGACGACGTCAGCGACTTCTCCCGAGATCGGCTGCGATGCCCACCGCAGGTCGCGGCGACAACGATGCCCATCTCGTGAGAGTTCCGCGCCCTACCCGCCAAACTGGCCGCCCCGCAACCTCTTCCGCAGGGAACCGATCTCTTCGAGCTGGGCGACGGCTGGCCGAATCCGGTGCCGCTGCGCTCCGCGAACACCTCGGAACTGGTGTTGCCGCCGGGTTTCGCGCGCGAGAAGTGTTAAATCCACGACCGCTTTCCAGGTGAATGCCGACGAGTGCGGCGCATTCATCGCCGACCAGCAGGGGTGATCTCACCCAGTGGTTGGTCGTTGACAGCCGGTGGTGGCGTGCCGATCATTTCTGCCATGTCGAGGTTCGGCACTCTCGTCGCTCGCCTGCACGTCGATCTCGTGCAGCAGGCCAGCGCGCTCTGTCGCGTGCGCTAGTCCCCGCCACCACTTTCGAACGAGCCCGCAACCGGCCCCCGGCCGGTGATTCCCGGTTGCGCAGCTGGGAAACGCGTTCCGGCGGGACCAGGAGAGCGCTCTGCCCCCGGCGTCGAGAGCTCGGCAGCAATTCGCCCGATTCCCCGTCGTGCGGCCACTCCCGGTCGCACGGCTGTTCCGGCACGCCCGAATCCGGGCACCCCCACCGATTCTCGGAGCACAGATGAAGAGCAGATATCGAAGACTGTCCACCGGGTTGGGCGCCGCGCTGCTGGCCGTCGGCGCGGTCACGCTCCCGGTGCAGGACGCCTACGCCGACGTCGAAGTGTCCACCCAGTCGATCAAGGGTGCCGACGGCAAGGACTACACCGTCACCAACCACCTGGTGAAGAGCGCGCTGCAGAAGTCCCAGTCCGACGGCAAGCGCAAGGAATGGCTGCTGGTCTGGGCCGGGGACGAGAACATCGCCGACACCGCCGTGCCGAAGGTCCGGGACCTGCCCGGCTCGCTCACCGGCGGCATCGACGACGTCGCGGACTCGTTGCCGGGCCCGGACTTCCTCGCGGTCATCGACGCCACCCCCGGATCCCCCGGGTACGGCGAGGTGGTCAACACCATCACCGTCGGACCGCTGGTGGAGAACGAGCCGCACCACATGCAGTACGTGTGGCACAAGGGCGACACGATCTACGCCGGTGCGCTCTTCGGCGCGGCGACCTACGCCTTCGACGTCACCGCACTGCCGTCGGTGAAGCTGAAGGGCATCAGCCTGCCGTCGCAGACGCTCGGCGGCTCCGTGCCCGACGCGTACTGGGTGCTCAAGGACGGCACCGCGTACGCGACGTACATGGGCGGGCCGGTCGCACCCGGGCCGTACCGCTACGACGACGGCTCGGTGCACATCGGCAACGGATTCGCGGGCAGCCCCGGTGAAGTGGTCCGGTTCGACGAGAACGCCAAGGTGCTCTCGCAGTCCCCGGCCGCGACACCCGGCGGGGACAACGCGAAGCTGTGCGACAACCTGCCGCGGCTCGGCCAGCCGACCTGCGCCAACCCGCACGGGATCCAGGCCCGCGAAGACCTGAACACGCTGGTCACCGCGGACTACGTGGAGCCGCGCAACATCATCCTGGACCCGGTGAAGGCTCCGTCGCCGTACCTGCGGCGGCCGACCGTGCGGACCTGGGACATCTCCGACCGCAACCACCCGAAGCTCAAGGCGGTGTCCTACCTGCCGGACGGCCCGCGCGCCGACCCGGCCGACCCGCTGCACCAGGAGAGCCGCGCGGTCATGGAGACCACGGTGACCAACCTGCCCGGCCACAAGGGCGCCTTCGCCCAGACCATGCAGGGCGGTGCGGTGTTCTACACGCCGGACATCACCGCTGCCGAACCGCGGTGGCGGCAGGTGTTCGACGACGGCACCGCGGCCCCCGGCTTCGACGCGGCCAACGACCGCAACGGCGGCAGCTCCAACGGCGGCTGGATCCAGACCAGCCCGGACGACCGCTTCCTCTACCGGGCGATCCAGGGGCGTCAGCCCGGCACGTTCGGCCCCGACGACCCCGGCACCACCGGCGGCGTCTACGTGCTGGACATCTCGAAGCTGGTCGAAGCAGGCACCGACTACCAGTGCTCCATCGACACCAAGCAGGAGGCCGAGCACGGCGGTGCCGAGGCCGACTGCCCGACCCTTGCGGGGGCGACGCCGATCAACCCCGGCAAGCCGGGCGCGGGGCCGCACTGGGGCGCCTACGACAACTTCGTGCTCGACGACGACGGCTACTACCGCGAAACCCAGCAGCCGCAGCGGCTCGCGGTGTCGAACTACTTCGTGGCGCGGTCCGGTCTGGACGGCGACCACAAGGTCAACATCGTGAAGCTGGGCCGGGACGGGAAGGTCGCGGTCGACGACACCTTCCGCGACGAGGTCACCGGCGAGGTGGGCGTCAACTTCAACCGGAAGACCTGGCCGCACGGCCAGTTCGGCAACGCCAAACCGCACTCCGAGCTGTTCGTGGTCGCCGACGAGGACCTCAAGGGCTGATCGCGAACCCGCCGCGCGGCGATGCCGGTCGCGCGGCGGACCGCGTCGGTGGCGCCGTCCCGCACGCCCGGTGCCACCGGCGCACCCCCTCCCTGGAACACGAGAAAGCGGTGGAGCACATGCATTCCCACGTCGCAGCGTCCGATGTGGACATCTTGGCGCTCGTGCTGCGGGTGGTGCTGCTGACCAGCACCGCGCTGGTGGCGGGCATCGGCCTGCTGCGACCGGCGGTGACCGCCGCGCCGCGGCTGGCCTGGGGCGCCGCTGCGCTCGCCGCCGCGGCCAGCGCGGGCTCCGCCGTGGTGCTCGACATCAACATCGGCTTCGCCGTGGTGCACGCCGTGCTCGCACTGGCGGTGCCGATCGCGCTGCGCTGGCGGGCGGTGGCCACCTACCTGGGCTTCGGGTTGGCCCTGCTGCTCATTGCCGAGGCGGCCTTGGAGCACGCTTCCTTCGAGTTCTTCCTCGACACGGTTTTCGCCGCCGTCGCGGTGGTCTGGTTCGGCATCGCTGCGGGGGAGTGGCGATCCGACAGCGGCTTGCGCCCGGGACCGGTGGCGCTGACCGCTGCACTCGCGCTGGCCGGGGCGGGGACGGCGCAACTGCTGGCCTCGGGGCTCCTCGACCGGCGACTGGTGGAAACCGCGCACGGCCTGGCGCTGCTCGTCCTCGCCGTCGCAGCACTGGGAGTTCTGGTGCTGACTCTCGCGCTCCGCGACGTGCGTCGGCGCTACCGGTTCGGCGCGGTGGGGGTGCTGGTGGCCGTCGTCGCGTGGACGGCGCTGCCGGGACTCCCGCCGCCCGCCGACCTGCCCGTGCCCGGGGTGCCCCGGGCGGTGTCCGCGGCGGGCACGTCGGTGCTGGTCAGCCCGCACCGGCCGGGGCGGAACCTGGTGCACTTCCCGGAGAGCGCCGGGCTGGACGTGGTCGTGGAGACCGCTGCCGGGATCGCCCGCGCAGTACCGCGACCGGGAAGTTCTGGGACCTGGGCGGAGATCGACCTGCCCGCCGGGCGCAGCGACCTGGTCGTGCGCCGCGGTGCCGAGGAGGACTCGGTGGAGGTCGACGCCGGGCAGCTGCCGCCGCTGCCCGACGCCGCGGGCCCGGACGGAACCGAGTGCGCCAGCGCCGCACTGGGCGACTTCGCCGCCGGAGCGCCGGAAGTGCTGGACCGCTGCCCGTCCGCCGAACTGTCCGATGAGGACAGCGATGCGCTGCGGCAGCTGATCGGGTACCTCGCCGAGTTCCCGGTCCCGGCGATCGACGTGGTCGGCGACGACTCGCCCCGCGGCCGTGCCGCCGCCGAGCTGGTGACCGCGGAAGCCCGGCAGCGAGGCATCCCCGTTCGGGACGACCGGGACGGCGCGCTGGTGGTGGTGTCCGGTTGGACGCGCGCGGCCGAGGCCCTCGACGAGGCCAACCGCGGCCAGAGCTACCTCTACGGCGTGCAACTCGCCCCGTGGCTGCTGCACGGCCCGGTGGTGAACAAGGTCGCCGGGGCCTCGATCCCGCTCCGGTTCGACCCGCGCGACCAGCGCTCCCTGACCTACGGCATGACCCTCGCCGCCCGCTTCGGCGGCGAACCACCGTCGCTCGCGGGCTTCCGCCGCTGGCTCGCGGCCCGCGGCGACCACGCCACCGGCGCGGTCTCCGTCTATGCGTCCGCCCAGGTCGACGTGATGCAGATGACCAACCACCAGCACGGGAGCGCCGCAGCGGGCCAGTGGATCCCGAAGGGCACCATCGTCGCCATCTCCGGCCCGCTCGGGCTGGACGACGGCTGACCGGACACGGCCGGACCAGCGAGGACCGGCCCGACAGAAGGAGGAAACCATGTCCGCGACCATCCGCCGCCTCGCCGCGGCCTCGGCCACCGCGCTCGCCGCCTGCCTGCTCACCGGCGGCGTCGCGACCGCCGAGCCGATCTGGGTGCTCCCCGGCGTCGACCTGGGGCCGCTGCTCGAACCGACGGTGCAGTTGCCCACCCAGCTGCTGGCCCCGATCTACGACGTCCTGAACCCCTGACCAGCGCGTGCGCGTTCACCGCAGGTCGGTGGCGCGGATGCGGTAGCCGACGAGGAAACCCAGCGAGAGGAACTGCCATGACCCAGCGGAACACCTGCCGCGTGCTCACCGCCGCAGTGCTCACCGGTGCCGCGCTGCTCAGCGCCGGACCGGTCGCGCTCGCCGAAGCGCCCCGCCAGGACGGCGTGGCCGTCGTCGACGAGCCGGACACCAGCGAGCTGAACAACAAGTGGACCTTCGCGCCGCTGGGCGTGCCGGTCTTCGGGCTGATCGACTCGCTCAGCGGGGTGCCGAAGCGGCTGGGCCTGCCGCTCTGACCCGATCTCCGGACCCGGCGCACACCCGTCGCGGGCACGACCCGTCGGCTCGACCTCGGGTGTCGCCGGGCCCGGTCTTCGTAGCGTCCTCGTGCCAAAGGCCTGGGGGTCGGTGGTGGTAGCGGGATCCGTGGGCGAGGAGGGGAGTGGGATGGCTTTGGGGTGGTGCGATTTCTGAAGTTGGGCTCTTGCGTCGGATCTGTGGGCGTGCGGCCGGGTGGGTGGCCTGGCGAGCGGTGGTGATACTTCGTGGGCTTGGGGAGGAGAGGTGCCGTGGCGCGCGGGGTTCAAAGCGGTAGGTGGTCGGCTTGGGTGCGCTGCAATTTCAATGAGCCTTTTTCATCCTGCCCGTGGACCGCAGCTGCGAAGGGCGAACTGCACCGATCGGCGAGGGTCGCATGCGCCGCCAGGCGCATAACCCACCCTCGCAGCTTGCACCGCCGCGGGTTCTCAGCGTTCGCCTGGCGAGGACGGCCCAACTGCCGTGTATTGGCATACATAAAGTTGGGCACCCGCAGTCCAGGCGGGCGCTGAGGTTCCGCCACCCGCACCGCCACTCAGAACGAGGTTGGAAAAACCTCAATTGAAATTGCGTCGTTCTCGGGGCAACTTCAATCGAAATCGCAGTCGTCGCCGCATCTCGGATGGTCGTGATCGCGGTGGGTTGTCAGAGCCAGGCGATGATGGCGCCCGGGGCGATCGCCAATGCGCCGAAGCGGACGAAGCGGCCGACGAAACCCGTGATCAGGAACGTGGACAGCGGGACCTTCGCCCAGCCCGCGACCACCGCCACCGCTGCGAACGGTGGGAGGCTGGCCGTGGCGCTGACCAGCAGGACCGCTCCGGTCCACACCGGGCGTTGCTGGCAGTTCGAGCGGAACCGCTCCAGCCACTGGCGCCACCGGCCGCGGCGTTCGTTCTCGCTCTTGCGCCGGAAGAACTTCGGCAGCCGGATCGCGCCGCGCGCCGCGTAGTAGTGCAGCAGCTTCCCGCCGATCTGGCCGGTCGCGATCACCACCGCCAGCAGCCACCACGGGATCTCCGGGCCCTTGAGCACCAGGCCGATCGCGAACAGCTCGATGCTGATCAGCGGGAGCAGCGCGGATGCCACCGACACCCCGAAGGTGGTGGACAGCAATCCGATGACGGTCAGCACGTTCGCCCCCAGCGCGTTCGGACCAGCTGACGGAAGGCTAGCAACGGGAGCGCGGCCTGCTCAGGCGAACCGGCACGCGCTCATGAATTCTTGAACTGCAGTTCCAGCGGGCCGGACAGGCGCAGCTCCCGCAGCGGGCGGCCACCGGCGTCCAGCGTTCGTACCGTACCGTCCGGAGCCCACCCCGCGCTGCGGAAGAAGGCCATCGAGGCCGTGTCCGCTTCCGGCACCCACGCGATGCCCCGGGCGGCACCGGTCCCGGCGAACCGCTGCGCCATCTCGCCCAGCAGCCGACCGCCGTGCCCCCGCCGCCCCCAGCGCGGCTCCACCAGCAGCGCGCTCACCAGCACCACGGCGTCCGCGTCGGGCGGCAGCGACCCGTTCGCCGCCGCGACCTCCGGCTCCGGTGCCGGTCCGGCGGCGCAGAACCCCACGACCCAGGAACCCTCGGTGGCCACCAGAACGGTGGCCGGACCCCCGGTCAACGCCTGCTGCCACTCCTGCTCGGCCGCGGCGCTGTCCAACCCGTCCAGCACCTCGGCGGGCAACAGCTCGGTGTACGCGGTCCGCCAGGTCGTCAACTGGATGCGCGCGATCTCCGCGGCATCGGACGGCACCGCGTCCCGCACCTCGGCATCAGCCATGCGGCCAATCTAGAGGTTGCCGCGGTCGCGTTGCGTGGCGGCTCGGCTACCGGATCGCGGTGGGCGTCTGGTCTGCGGTGTCGGCTCCGGCGGGAACTCGTCGACAAGTCGGCGCGGGTCCCGCCGCGCTGCGGCGCGCACGCGCGGGCACCGAGCGAGACGACCCTGCGTTCGGTTGTCAGTGCCCGCTGGCACCATCTGGCGGGTGCAGACCATGAGCCGCGAGACCGCTCGCCGAGTTGCCCTGGCCGCCCAGGGGTTCGCCGACCCGCCACCGCGTGGTGAGGTGACCCGACGGCACCTCCAGCGCGCGTTGTCCCGGACCAAGCTGCTGCAGCTCGACTCGGTCAACGTGGCGGTCCGCGCCCACTACATGCCGCTGTTCAGCCGCCTGGGCGCCTACGCCCCCGAGCTGGTCGACACCGCGGCCTGGTCGCACCGAGCGCGACAGCCCCGACTGCTGGTCGAGTACTGGGCGCACGAGGCGTCCCTCATCCCGATCGAGGACTGGCCGCTGCTGCGCTGGCGCATGCGCGAGTACGGCGGCGCGTGGCGGCGGCGCAGCCGAGAGCTCCTCGAACGCTCGCCCGAGCTCGTCAACGACGTGCTGGCCGCGGTCAAGGACCTCGGTCCGATCGGTGCGGGCGCGTTGGAGCGCGAACTCGGCGGTGGTGAGCGCCAAGGCCGCGGTCCCTGGTGGAACCGCACCGACACCAAGCGGGTGTGCGAGCTGCTGTTCGCGATGGGGGAGCTGACCACCGGCACCCGACGCGGTTTCGAACGCCTCTACGACCTGCCCGAACGCGTGCTACCTGCGCACATCCTGGGGCACGAGCCCGAGGACGACGAGGCGATCCGGGCGCTCGTCGAGCGGTCCGCGCACGCGCTCGGCGTGGCGACCGAGCCCGATCTGCGGGACTACTACCGGCTGCCCCCTGCCCGGTCCCAGCAAGCGGTGGCCGAGCTGGTCGAGGACGGCGTGCTCGACCCCGTCACGGTGCACGGCTGGCGGCAGCCCGCGTACCGGTATTCCGGCGCGCGCATTCCGCGCAAGGTCACCGGCCGGGCGCTGTTGTGCCCGTTCGACCCGCTGATCTGGGAGCGCTCCCGCGCCGAGCGGTTGTTCGACTTCCACTACCGCATCGAGATCTACGTTCCCGAACCCAAGCGCAAGTACGGCTACTACGTCTTCCCCTTCCTGCTCAACGGTGAACTGGTGGCCCGGGTCGACCTGAAGGCGGACCGCGCGGCCGGTGCGCTGCGGGTGCCCGGCGCGTTCGCCGAACCGGGTTCCGACCTGGGCGAGGTCGTCCCGGAGCTGGCGGCCGCGCTGCGCGACATGGCGTCCTGGCTGGGCCTCGACGACGTCGTCATCGGCGACCGGGGAGACCTCGCCAAGCCGCTCCGCGCAGTCACCGGCTGAGCCGCTGCGCGCTGTCAGCCGACCTGGACTTCTTCGGCTCGGATCTGCGCCGCCACGACCTCGTCGCCATATCGGGCTGCCAACGGGCCGAGGATGTCGATCGGTTCGAGCAAGCTCTCCCCGAGCTCGGTCAGGCGGTCTTCGACCCGGTGGCCGCGCTTCCCGGTAGGTGCTCCGGGCGACCAGGCCGATGTGCTGGAGACGGCGCAGCGTCTCGGCGAGCACCTTCGTGCGGATGCCGCCGAACCGCCGCCGGTACACAGTGGACCCGCGCAGGGCACGAGCTGGTGGTGAGCGGTCGTGACCCCGCGAAGGCTCAGGCAATCGCCGAGCGGATCGGGCGCCCGTCGCGCGCAGGAACGTTCGCCGAAGCCGTCGAGTTCGGCTCGGTCGTCCCTGTCGCCGTCCCCGCCAGCGCGATCCCGGAGGTGTTGTCCGCAGCGGGCGCCGAGGCCGGATGGTCCCTGGGCAAGGTGCTGGTGGACTGCAGCAACGCCTTCGTGCCCGGCTGTTCCGTCCCCGACCTCCCGGCTGGTTCGTCCATGGCCGAGCAGATCGCCGAACGGGCGGTCGGTTCGAAGGTCGTCAAGGCCTTCAACCTCTGTCACGAGTCGGTCTGGCGTTTGTCCCCGCCGGTGTTCGACGGCCGACCGCTTCTGGTCCCGTTGTGTGGTGACGACCCGGCCGCGATCGAAACCGTGCGTTCCCTGGTCGCCGACATCGGGTGCGAACCCGCTGACGGCGGCCCGCTGGAACGTGCGGCGCTCGTGGAAGCCACCGCCGTGTTCGCGGTCGGGCTGTGGGTCGGCGGTGCCGACCTCAGGCGATGCTGCCGCCCTCCAGGCCGTCGGGATGTGACCGTTCCTGGCTCAGGTGCTGATGGGTCGGTCAGTACGAGCTGGCCCATCAGCACCCGAGCGGTGATCATCGGGTATCCGCCGCAGTCGAGCGTTCGCCATTTCGTCAGGTCGCGGACGTCAGCACGGCATCACCTGTCCCGGTCCGGCCGAAGACCTGCAACTTCGGTTGTTCGGCCGGGGCTTCTTCGGACACCACCAGGTCGCTGCTCGCGCTGCCGGTGGACGAGGTGAGGTCCACCTCCGCGGCGGTGCCGCGGTGGATCGAGACCTGCAGCTCGCCGGAGCCGGTGATCAGCTCGACCTGGCCCTCGGTGGCGTCCGCGACGGTCAGGTCGCCGCTGCCCGAGCGGGCCAGCACGTCAGCCGACACCGTGCCGAGCCAGACGTTCCCGCTGCCGGTGGCCACCGACGACGGCGCCCCCAGCGAACTGATCTCGACATCGCCGCTGCCGCTTCGGGCGTGCACGCCGCCGGTCATCGTGCCGAGGCGCAGCTGACCCGAGCCGGACCGGACGGTGGCCCGGTCCGAGGCCTGCTCGACCGACGTGGTGCCGGAACCGGACTGGATGTTGACCCGACCGGCCGGTCCGGAAACGCGGACCTCGCCGGAGCTGGTGTGCACGCCGACCTCCGATTCCAGCGGGGCGCGCACCTTGACCGCCAGCGGCACGTTCCGCAGCGGCGCGGCCGCCGGGGTCCGGATGGCGAGCCGGTTGCCGGTCAGGTCGATCCGGGTCCGGCGGACCGCTTCGGCGATCGGTTCCTGCGGTCCGCGGAACTCGCCGCCGGTGCGGATCCCGGCCTCGCCGAACTGCTCGGTGACCCAGCTCAGCAAGCCGGACAGCCCGCTGCGCCAGTCCGGTCCGGACGCCGTCGGGTCGTGCCGGACCTCGACGTGGGTGACCGCCGTGTCGGCCAGCTCGACGGTGATCGGGCCGAGACTGTTGCCGATGTCGATGCGGATCGGCCCGGAGGTGTCGAAGTCCTGGCTGCGCACCAGTTCCGCGATCTTCTCCTCGGCCGCCGACCAGCCCTCGTCGTCGACGGGGCCGCGCGGTTCGTCTGGATCGGGTATGTCGTGGTTCGTCATCAGGTGCACCGCCTCTCAGCCTTCTACCCAGCCGCGGATGCGCGATCCGGGCTCGCCGCGCCAGCGGCCGCGTGGGCCGCCACCGGGCGGACCCCACTGCCGACCGCCGCGCCCGTGCCGCGGGTGGTCCCACGGCCCGCGCGGCCGTCCGGTGTGCAGGGCGCCCTGCACCGCCTGGGCGACCCAGGTGTTCAGGGACACGCCCTGGCTCGCCGCGGCCTGCTCGGCCTGCGACTTGATCTCCTCGAGCAGCCGGAGCGTGATGCGGCTGATGTCACCGCTCTCACCGCTCGGTGGTGGGGGTGGTGGTTCTTCCTCCTGTTCGTCCACGGCCGGTGGTGGGGCCGATCCGCTGACCACCACCCGGACGTCGCGTCCGTCCAGCCGGATGTCGACGACCGGGCCGTCCAGCTGGGTCGTCACCTCCGCTGCCAGGTCGGACAGGGCGTTCATGATGGCCAGCCGGGCGGCTGGCTCGATCGCGCCGGACAGCACCGCCGCGGTCTGCCGGGTCTGGTCGTCCCCGGCGGAGGCGGCCGAGCTGAGGTCTTCGCGAAGCTGGTCGATGTAAGGGCTCAGATCCATGACGCCATGATGACATCGCCTATGACGCCATGCAATGACTCGATGGTGTCATCCGGCGTCACGGGATCTCGTCGGCTGCGCCGGATAGGCTCGGGCGGCACAGGGGAGTCGTCGCGCGGCGGGGCGTCAACCGCCGAGCGGAGCAAGGAAGGGGTCCGCCCGCAGTGACCGAGATCGTGCGGCCGAAGGTGCAGCTGATCGGCAAGACCGAGTTCTTCCCGCCGGAGGACGTGGACTGGTCGACCGACGCCGACGGCGGGCAGGCGCTGGCCGAGTTCGCCGGTCGGGCGTGCTACCAGTCCTGGCGCAAGCCGAACCCGGCCACCGCCACCAACGTCGGCTACCTGCGGCACATCCTGGAGGTCGGCCACCTGTCGGTGCTGGAGCACGGCACGGTGTCGTTCTACCTGTCCGGCCTGTCCCGCTCGCTGACCCACGAGCTGATCCGCCACCGCCACTTCTCCTACTCGCAGCTGTCGCAGCGCTACGTGCCGGAGCGCGACGCCGCGATGGTCGAGCCCGACGTCATCGCGAACGACCCGGAGCTGCACGAGAAGTTCGTCCGGGCGACCGAGGCCAGCGTGGCGGCCTACACCGAGCTGCTGGCCGCGCTGGAGGAGAAGTTCGCCGACGAGCCGAAGGCGACGCTGCGCCGCAAGCAGGCCCGGCAGGCCGCCCGCGCGGTGCTGCCGAACGCCACCGAGACCCGCATCGTGGTCACCGGCAACTACCGGGCCTGGCGGCACTTCATCGCGATGCGCGCTTCCGAGCACGCCGACGTCGAGATCCGGGCCCTGGCCGTCGAGTGCCTGCGGCAGCTGCAGAAGGCGGCGCCGAACGTGTTCAGCGACTTCGAGATCACCGCGCTGAAGGACGGCACCGAGGTCGCCTCCAGCCCCCTCGTCTCCGAGGGCTGACGTCCTCGGCTCGCGCGGCCGCACGCGCTGGCCCGGTCGAGGTGCGCACGGTTCCCCCGCGCCATTCCGCGCCGCCCGTCGTGCGGATCTCGGTTCGGCGGATCGTGGCTGCTCGGAGCGTGCGACGTCACCCGCCGAAACTCGGGCGGAGGGGAACCTGCGGCGATCCCGCGCAGTCCAAGCGGGCACTTCGGTCATCTGATTGGATGAACGACGATGTCGGGTCGTTGCGCTTCGTGATCGCGCGTGAGAACGGGTGGAGGACGTCACCGTGGTGGAGCAGGTCGGGTCGGGCGCGCCGACCAGGCTGATCGGCGGTCGGTACCAGGTGGTCCAGGAGCTCGGCCGCGGCGGCATGGGCATCGTCTGGCGGGCGTGGGACCAGGTGATCGGCCGCGAGGTCGCGATCAAGGAACTGCACCTGCCCGACGGGGTGCCACCGGCGGAGCGGCAGGTCTACGAGGAGCGTGTGCTCCGCGAGGCGCGCACCGCGGGACGGCTCAACGACCCGGCCGTGGTCACGGTGCACGACGTGCTCGCCGAGTCCGGCACCACCTACATCGTGATGGAGCTGGTGCAGGCGGTCACGCTCACCCAGCACGTCGCCCAGCGCGGCCCGCTGAGCCCGGAGCAGGCCGCCGACCTTGCCCGCCAGGTGCTGTCCGCGCTGGAGAGCGCGCACGCGGCGGGCATCGTGCACCGCGACGTCAAGCCGAGCAACATCATGGTCGCTGACGGCCGCGTGAAACTGGCCGACTTCGGCATCGCCCAGACCCTCGACGACCCGCGGCTGACCACCAGCGGCGCGATCGTCGGCTCGCCGTCGTTCATGGCGCCGGAGCGGCTGCAGGGCGCCGACGCCACCCCGGCCAGCGACCTGTGGTCGTTGGGCGCGACGCTGTTCTTCGCCGTCGAGGGCTGGATGCCCTTCGAGCGCCAGACCACGGCCGCCACGCTGAACGCGGTGCTCAACGAATCCCCGCAGCTCTCCCGCCCGCACGGCGTCATCGGATCGGTGATCACGGGTTTGCTGATCAGCGACCCGCGAGCGCGGTTCACCGCCCCGCAGATCCGGGCGCTGCTGGACAGCGCGCAGGCCACCGGCGCACCCGAGAGCACTAGGCCGGTGGGTGCGCCCACGCGCGTCGGACCGGTGGGCCAGTCGAAGCGCTCGTTGCGCCCGTGGTTGATCGCCGCCGCCGTCGCGTCGGTGGTCCTGTTCGCCGCCGGTCTGCTGGTCGGGCGGTTCGCGCTGGTCGGCAGCGGTGCCCCGGCCGCGATGCAGCCGACGCTGAGCTACGGCCGCGGTGGCGATGTCGCGGCGTTCGACCTCGGCAGCGACAACTGCGGCGACGGCCAGGTCGCGACCGGGGCGAACCTGACCACCGGAACGTCGTGCTCGGACCCGCACGACTTCGAGGTCTACGCGACCTCCTCGCCGTTCGGTTCGAGTGACTACGACCTGCCCTACCCGGGCGAGGAGGCGCTGGCCCGCTACGGCGAGGGCTACTGCGCGATCTACTTCTACTCGGACAAGGTCATCACGCCGGGCAAGCAGTCCGCGCTGCGCTTCGCCGCGCTGATCCCGTCCGCGCAGTCGTGGGACGAGCTGGCCTCGACCAAGGAGGACAGCAACAGCGACAACGACGCGGGTGACCAGGACGTGCACTGCGTCGCCTACAGCACGAACGGCGACAAGCTGCAAACACCGATCACCAAGTGATCACCCTCCGGCCCGGACGCGGCTAAGGTGGGCACATGGGTGTCGCCAGCGATGAACGCCAGCAGTTGTGCGATCTGTTCGAGCAGCTCGGTCCGGACGCGCCGACGCTGTGCGAGGGGTGGACGACCCGCGACCTCGCGGTGCACCTGGTGGTGCGCGAGCGCCGCCCGGACGCGCTGGCGGGCAAGCTGCTGAAGTCGCTGGCCGAGCGCAGCGGGCGGATCGAGGGCGAGCTGCGCGCCCTGCCGTGGCCCGAGCTCGTCGACCAGGTGCGCCAGGGGCCGCCGAAGTGGAACCCGATGGGCCTGGCGGGTGTGGACGAAGCAGTGAACGCCGCCGAGTTCTACGTGCACCACGAGGACGTCCGGCGCGCCCAGCCGGACTGGCAGCCGCGGCCGTCGGACCCGGTTCGCGAGGAAGCGCTGTGGAAGTCCCTGGGGCGGTTGGCCCGCGTGTTCTACGGGCGAAGCCCGGTGGGCGTGGTGCTGCGGCGGCCGGACGGCACCGAGATCGCGGCCAAGAGCGGCCCGCGCACGGTCCGCATCAGCGGCGAGCCCAGCGAGCTGATCCTGCACGCGTTCAGCCGACGTGCTGCGAAGGTCACGTTCGACGGCAACGAGGCCGACGTGCTCGCGGTCGAGGACCTGCGCCGCTCCTTCTGACCCCGGGAGCTGAAAACTCCGTGGCAACAGGCCTGCTCAACCGGAAGATGCACGGCCGGGAACCGGTGCCGGGCGCGGGGTTTCCGGAATGTGCGGTGACCCCGGTCCGGGCGCTCTGAGCAGGGAAGTCACCAGGTAGCGTCAGGGCCATGACCGCCTGCCCCACTGCGATTCCGGGCCGCCCGTTCGGCCGCGTCCTGACCGCGATGGTCACGCCCTTCGACGAGGACGGCAAGCTCGATCTGAAGCTCGCCCAGGAACTGGCCACCTACCTGGTGGACAGCGTCGGGAACGACGGGTTGGTCGTCAACGGCACCACCGGTGAGAGCCCCACGACCAGCGACCACGAGAAGGAGCAGCTGCTGCGCGCCGTGGTCGAGGCGGTGGGCGACCGCGCGACCGTCGTGGCCGGTGCGGGCACCAACAACACCGAGCACTCCGTCGAGCTCGCCCGCGCCGCGGAGAGGGCCGGTGCGCACGGCCTGCTGGTGGTCACGCCGTACTACTCGCGCCCGCCGCAGGAAGGCCTGTTCCAGCACTTCTGGACGGTCGCCGACGCCACCGAGCTGCCGGTGATGCTCTACGACATCCCGCCGCGCTCGGTCGTGCCGATCCAGGTCGACACGCTCAAGCGGCTCGCCGAGCACCCGCAGATCAAGGCGGTCAAGGACTCCAAGCACGACCTGCTGGCCGGCAGCGAGGTCATGGCCGCCACCGACCTCGCGTACTACTCGGGCGAGGACCCGCTGAACCTGCCGTGGCTGTCGGTCGGCGCGGTCGGCTTCGTCAGCGTGATCGGCCACGTGGTGGGTGACCGGCTGCGCTCGATGCTGGACGCCTTCGAGGCCGGTGACATCAACGGCGCTCGGGAGATCCACAACGGTCTGCTGCCGGTGTACCGGTCGATGAACTTCGTCGGCGGGGTCATCTTCTCCAAGACCGCGCTGCGGCTGTGCGGCTACGAGACGGGGCAGCCGCGGCTGCCGCTCCCGGCCGCCACCGAGGAGCAGGTGCGGTTGATCACCAGCGACCTGTGGGATGCTGGCCTGGTATTGGTCAATCCGGACGCCGCACAGAGGTGAACCAGCGTTGAGCGCAAAGGCGACAGCCACCGAGTACCACCCGGTGACGCCGATTTCTTCGGCCCCACCGCCCCCGTTGGCCGAGGGTGGGCTGCGCGTCGTTGCGCTCGGCGGCATCGGCGAGGTCGGCCGCAACATGACCGTCTTCGAGTTCGGCGGGCGGCTGCTGATCGTCGACTGCGGTGTGCTGTTCCCCGAGGACGACGCGCCGGGCGTCGACCTGATCCTGCCGGACTTCGCGGCGATCGAGAACCGGCTCGACGACATCGACGCCCTGGTGCTCACGCACGGCCACGAGGACCACATCGGCGCGGTGCCGTTCCTGCTGCGGTTGCGCCCGGACCTGCCGGTGGTGGGGTCGAAGTTCACCCTCGCGCTGCTGGCGGCGAAGTGCCGCGAGCACCGGCTGGACCCGGTGCTGGTCGAGGTCTCCGAGGGGCAGCGCAGCCAGCACGGCGCGTTCGACCTGGAGTTCTTCGCGGTCAACCACTCCATCCCGGACGCGCTGGCGGTGGCCGTCCGCACCCCGGCCGGGGTGGCGCTGCACACCGGTGACATCAAGCTGGACCAGCTGCCGCTGGACGGTCGGCTGACCGACCTGGCCGGGTTCTCCCGGCTCGGCGACGAGGGCGTGGACCTGTTCCTGGTCGACTCCACCAATGCCGAGGTGCCGGGGTTCGTCACCCCGGAGCGCGAGATCGGGCCGGTGCTGGACCGGGTGATCGGCAAGGCGACGCAGCGGGTGATCGTGGCCTGCTTCGCCAGCCACGTGCACCGCGTGCAGCAGGTCCTGGACGTCGCCGAGGCGCACGGCCGCAAGGTGTGCTTCGTCGGGCGCTCGATGGTGCGCAACATGGGCATCGCGGCGGACCTGGGCATGCTGCAGGTGCCGGACGGGCTGCTGGTCGACCTCGACGAGGCGCTGGAGATGCCCGAGCACGAGGTGGCCTTCGTCTCGACCGGTTCGCAGGGCGAGCCGCTGTCCGCGCTGTCGCGGATGGCGCGCGGCGAGCACAAGCAGATCCGCATCCGCGCCGGTGACACGGTGGTGCTGGCCAGCTCGCTGATCCCCGGCAACGAGACCGCGGTGTTCGGCGTGGTAAACGGCCTGGTGCGGCTGGGTGCGCAGGTGGTGCACCAGGGGCACGCGAAGGTGCACGTGTCCGGGCACGCCTCGGCCGGTGAGCTGCTGTACCTCTACAACGCGGTGCGGCCCAGCAACGTGATGCCGGTGCACGGCGAGTGGCGGCACCTGCGGGCGAACGCCGAGCTCGCGCGGCTGACCGGGGTGCCCGCGGATCGCGTGGTGATCGCCGAGGACGGCGTCGTGGTCGACCTGCTCGACGGGATCGCCAGCATCGCCGGGCGCGTGGAGGTCGGTCACGTCTACGTCGACGGCCTGTCCGTGGGCGACGTGGGGGAGTCGACGCTGTCCGACCGCCTGGTGCTGGGCGAGGGCGGGTTCATCGCGATCACGGTCGCCGTGGAGGCGGCGACGGGGCGGGCCGTGTCGTCGCCGACGATCTCCGGCCGCGGCTTCTCCGACGACCCGAAGGCGCTGGACGACGTGGTGCCGCTGGTGGAGATGGAGCTGGCGCGCACCGAGGCGGAGGGCATCACCGACACCCACCGGATCGCGCAGGCGGTGCGCCGGGTGGTCGGCCGGTGGGTGGCCGAGACCTACCGCCGCCGACCGATGATCGTGCCCAACGTGCTCCCGGTCGGCTCCTGAACCAATCACCCGTCCGAGGGGTGATTTCGGTTCGTTGATCCGGTTTTTCCGATTACTCCGCGTTGCGCGGATCGCCACCGGGTGGTCTGCGGATCTCGTTGGAGGGACACGGCAGGCCGTGGTGAACATCCGCTGCCAGGGTGGGTGACGCCGGTTCGGGAGGTACCCACCCCGACGTGGGACCGAAGTGGACCGGCGGAACCGCCAAATCGGAGGATTGGGGTCTTCAGGTGCGTACTTCCACTCGACTTCTCGGTGCTGCGGCTGCGACTGCTGCCCTGCTGGCGATCGGTTCCCCGGCCTTCGCCGACAGCTACGACAACGACGGCATCAACGTGCTGAACGACAACAACGTCAGCCTGGTGCCGATCCAGCTGTGCGGCAACAACGTGGGCGTCCTGGCCCTGGTGGCCCCGATCGGCTCCCCGCAGGCCAACTTCTGCGTCAACGCCCCGATCTGGGAAGGCTGACCGGAAACACCTCACGCAGCAGAAGGGCTGACCTCCCGCGGGAGGTCAGCCCTTCTGCTGCGCGCTCAGACCCTCGCGGCGGGCCTGGTCAGGATCTTGACCATCTCGTCGATGGTGCCGACCAGCTTGCGGCCGTCGGCCGGGGCGAGCGTGTACCACTCGCGGCCGTCGCGACCGGGCTTGCGCTGCGCCAGGTAGCAGCCCGACTCGGTGGCGAAGAACTGGAGGTTGAACGGCAGCGTGTGCATCCGGCGCACCTTCTGGTCGTACGCGCGGACGGTGAACAGCCCCTCCAGGGTCCGCTTCGCGGAGAACGCCTGCGCGAGCGTCTTGGCGTCGTTGCCGCGAATCCCGTTGGCGGACAACGCAGATCCGAAGCTCGACTCGCCACCGCTCATGCGCTTGGCAGCCCGGTCCAGCTGCTCGTACGGCACCGACACCGAAGCGCCCTCGCCAGCGGCGATCCGGCCGAGCAGGTTGACGGCATTCCCCGCCGGACCACCGTGCTCGTGGCGCTTGATGCGGATCTCCCGGAGCTGGCTCTGCGGTTCACCATCGGGCTGGTACGCCTGGATCGTGCTGCGGCCGTGCTCCACGAGGACGGCGTTGAAGCTCTCGCTGTCGCGGGAGTTGACCGCGAGCCCGACCGCCAGCGGCGGCCGGGCCAGCAGGTGGATGGCGTCCTCCAGGAACGGGTGCAGGCCATCGGCGTCGAGCAGGCCCTGCTGGGCCAGCTCCTGCTGCCCGCGCTCCGCCGCTGCACGGCGGTCCTCGTCAGTGGCTTCCACCGGCAACCAGCCGACCCGCAGCAGCGGGTGCAGCTGCAGGTCGAACTTGGTGCAGAGGTAGCTCGCCGCGGTGGGGGAAAGGCTGAGTTCGCGCCCCGCCACGATCACCGGCCCCCGTTGGACCAGTCACCGAAGACCGGGGGCGCGACCTTCTCCATGTCGTTGGTGAAGACGTCGTCGTCCTCGGTCAACCAGCTGGGACGCTCGTGCTCTTGGTCCTCCTCGTCCTGCTTGCCGCGGCCAGCGCCACCGGCGCCGCCCATGCCGCCAGCAGCACCGCGACCACCGGCACCGGCAGCGGTCGAACCGCTGGCGCCGGAGCCCGAGCCCATGCCGCCGCCGAGGCCACCAGCGCCCGCACGACCGCCAGCACCGAGCTGCCCGGCACCACCGGCGCCGACACCACCGCGACCCATGCCGCCAGCGCCGCCCATGCCACCGCGGGCACCGCCGGGACCGCCGTTCGGCGACGGAGCCCATCGACCGTTGTAGGGGTTCTGCCGCTCCCAAGCACCGGTCTGCGGGTTCTGCCGGTAGAGCGTCCCGTCCGGACCGCGCACAACGCCCGGCGGAAGCCCCTGCCCCGGCCCAGGCATCGGGTTGGCCCACACCGGATTGGTAGCGGCCGGAGGCGTGGACGGGGTGGGAGTCGGCGTGTACGACGGAGTCGGACTCGGCGCCGAGGCCCACGAGGACGAAGTACCCGCCGGAGCGGAGGAAATCCCACCGCCGCTCGTGTAACCGGAGGGGGTGTTGGAGTAGCCGCTGGGAGTGCTCGGGTAGGGCGTCGAACCCTGCGGCTGAGGGGGCGGCGGCTGGTCAGCAGGCTTGAACTCCGGCATCTGCGCGATGTTGGCCTCAGTCTGCGCGCTGTACCGCTCCATGGCCGAGGTGGCCTGCTGGCTGGTTTCGGTGAAAGCCTGCTGCCGCTCTTCGTAGTCGCTCATCCACCCCGTGATCGGGTTGGAGTCGAGTCCCCAGTCCTCGACCCAGCCCTTCTGCGGCGGGTCGAGAATCGCTTCTTTGCCGCTCGGCAGGGGGTCGCCCTGCGCAGGAAGGGACGAAAACGCTTCGCGCTGGTAAGTAGCTTGCTGCTCGAGTGCGGATCGAACGCCGACCGAGGTCTCGGCAGCGGCCTCGGCGTAGGGCTTGATCTCCGCGATCGAAGTGCTCGCGGCCTGCGAGGCGTCACCTTCGTGACCGGCCTCCGCAAGTCGGATGGCAGCTTCGATGTTGCTGACCATGTGCTTGAAGGATGCTGCGACCGTTTGCCACGTTTCGATTCCGTGGTCTTTCGGAGCAGGAAGGCTCGCAGCGTCCGGAGCACCGCCCATTTGGTTGCGGTACTCCTTTGCTGGGCTCACGTAGCACATGTCGACCATGATGTTTCCCCCAAAACTGGTTACTTGGCAGCAGGCAGCGTCGGGATCGATGCCTCCAGTGCCTTCTCAGAGATGGCGCATGGATCCGTGACGTCGGTCTGTGTGGTGAAGGAGTGGATCATCTCGGTGTTCGACACGGCGAGGAAGATCGAACAGGCGCCGTCCTGCGCTGGATTTCCCTGGTTCGCGCGGACGGCCGGATAGCCTGCGATGGTCAATTCCTCGTAGTCGGTGAAGGTCGACTTGTTGTCGTAGTACTCCTGGATCGAACGATCCTTGTTCACGGCGAGCTGGAGCGCGTCGTGGCCGTTCGGAGTCCTCCACATGCACGCATCCACTGCGTCAGGGGAGATCTTCGGGCCATCGTTGATCTTCCCCTCGGGCTCGAATCCAAGAGAAGTCGCGGCCTGCGCCGGAAGCAGGTCGCAGAGAGCAACGGCCGAGGCATCCTTGGGGTTGCTGATCTGAGGCCCGGCGGCCTGGGTCTGCTGCGGACTCTCGGTCGGCTGGCCATTGCTGCCAGTGCCACCAGAGCACGCAGCCAACGTGCCAGCAACCACGACGCTGGCGGCGATCCCGCAGCTACGCTTGAGAACGCCCATCTTCGCCTTCACGCTTGATCATGCCTCTCGTTGGATCCGGTTCGCGTCAGTGGCCGCAGCGTCATCGTTCCGCCGGTACTCCTCCAGCGTCGCCTTGTAGGCATCGATCTTCTCGTTGAGCTTCCCACGAAGCTCCTTCACGGCCATGGTCAAGGACCCAGCGTTGCCTGTCGCGCGCTCCTGGATCGCCTGACGTGCTTTGGTGGTGTAGCTGTCCTGTGCTGTCAGTTCGCCAGGCTTCACGTTAACTGCCTGCTGGAGCAACGAGTCAGCGTCGTCCCGGACCTCTTCCAACTTCGTGATGGCGAGCTCCAGCGCCTTCGGATCTACCCGGAACCCGGTCATGTCAACGTCCCCCTTTGCTTGACACCTCTCGTTGCTGATCCATTCTCTGTGATCACCGCGCGTGACTACAGCAGATCGGACCGGCTAACACTATGGCGCTGGTCACCCTACCGAGGTGCCCGGGGTGTCCTGGTGTTCACCCGGATGTCGCAATGCGTGATTTCGGTGGTTCGGGACCGTTTGCCCCAGTCGGTCGGTAAGGTGCTCTCGTCGGTTTCGCTCGTGACTGGGGGAAGTGTTGTCGAATCCGTATGGCACAGGGGGATTTGGTCAGTACCCGGCGGGGATGCCGGGCGTTCCGCAGCAGCCAGGGATGCCTCCGCAGCCGCCGATGGGTCCGCCGCCTAGGAAGAAGAAGCTCGGCCCGCGCATCGCGATCGCCGTGGTCGCCGGACTCGTCATCGGACTCGGCGGTGGGTTCGGGCTGCTGCAGCTCCGCAACTCGCAGCCTGCTGCCAGTGATGAGGAGGGCAAGCCCGCCACGCCGCGCTCGAATGTGCTTGTCGGGGCGTACGAGCGCAGGCCTGCGCCGACCGTCGATGGGCGTGTGATCGTGGACGCCTGTGCGCTGTTGCCGCCTGGCGAGTTGGACAAGATCGGCATTCCGGTCAGGCACCCCGCGAACGTCTTGCACGGCTATCTCGACACCGATGTCGAAGGTGGTCCCTCGGTTTCCGAAGGCTGGTCGATGTCACCGGTTTCGGGGTGCAGCTACGCGGTTCACAGCGACAAGGGCCTTCCTGGGGTTTCGGTTGAGTTCAACGCTGCGCCGTTCACCAGCGAGGACAACTTCGAGTCGGAAGTCTTCGAGCCTCGGTCCAGGGTCCGGAACGGCTTGACCGTCTTCACCGGAAAGACGCGGACTGACGGCTGGGCGGCGGAGATTCCGGTCGGTGATCGCGAGTTCATCCGCGTGGTGCTGGATGAACCGGAATCGTTGCCCGACTCGTTCGGCGGAGTGCCGACCCGGCAGCTCTTCGACCGGGTTGTGGACACCGTCGTGGACAACTACCGGTCCGGCGCGGTCGGGGTCCAGGGGTTCCGGTACGAACAGCCGTGGGGGGAGGTCAAGAGCGCGTGCGATGTCTTCACCGCCGCTGCATTCCGCGTCGCGACCGGTGAGCCGGACTCCGGCTGGGTCGAGGAAATCATCCCCGTCAGCGAGTACCAGATGCTGAACAGCCGGGTCGGCAGCTACATGTATCTGGAGCAGACCTGCCACCGGATCAGCAAGCAGCGCCTGAACTCCACCACCGAGGGTGCCGGGGAACAGGTGCGGGTCACCTACTACCGGGATGCGGCTCAGGCGGCCGCGCACGACGACCACTGCCAGATGACTGTGGACATCGGTGTGCAGGACACCGGGGCCAAGCTGGGCGACGGCCAGAGCTGCGTCACGACCTTCCAGGATCTGACGACCTTCGAATTCCGGTCGGGGAAGCTCGGGATCTCGTTGACGGCGAACAAGGGTGAGGACCCGCGCGCCTTCCGGGACCGGGCAGTCCCGGTCGCGCAGCAGATCCTCCGCGACCTCAACGGGTAGTCGGTCGCGACACGGTTCGCCGGGTTCTGTTGCGCGACTGCGGCGTGCGCACCTCGTTGCTGCCGACCGGAAAGCATGGCCTGCGGGCAGCCGTTCGCGGTGGGGTCAGTCTTCCTGGCCGGTGAGCTGTTGGGTGGTGATGACGGCGAGGAGGTCCAGTTTGCCCGCGCTGTCCGTGCCCACTGCTGGGGTGAACCAGAGCAGGCGCTGGCGGCCGTCTTCGCTGAACAGGTTGAGGCAGTTGACGTCGAGCACGCCCAGGGCGGGGTGGATGATGCGCTTTCGGTCGTTGCGGCGGAATGCCACGTCGTGCTCGGCCCAGAGCTCGGCGAACTCGGTGGAGCGGTCGAGCAGGTCCGCGATCATCGAACTCGCTTCGGTGTCCCGGGCGTCCCGTCGCGCTGCTGCGGCTCGCAGGTCAGCGGCGAACGCCCGGGACTGCGCCGGGTGGTCCTCCTCGGGGTAGATCCGTCGTGCTTCGGGGTCGGTGAACCACCGGTGGACGAAGCTCGCCTGCTGGCCGTGGAAACCCGACTGGTCGCCTAGCAGGGCGATGGCGAGCGGGTTCTGCACGAGGGTGACGTGCATGTCGGTGATGACCTGGGCGGGGGTCGAGGTCAGCCGGGTGAGCAGGTCGAGCATGCCGGGGTGGACGTGCGAGGAGAGGCCGCCCTGCACCGGGACGGGGCGATCGGCGAGGTGGTAGAGGTGATCGCGCTCGTCAGCGGTCAGCCGCAGGGCCCGTGCCAGGGCCGCGAGCATCTGCTCGGACGGTTGGGATCCGGCGCCGCGTTCCAGTTCGTTGTAGTAGTCCACCGACGCGCCCGCGAGCTGGGCCACCTCGTCCCTGCGCAGCCCGGGTACGCGGCGTCGCGGCCCGCGGACGAGCCCGACCTCCTCGGGGCGGATGCGCTCGCGCCGGGAGCGGAGGAACGCACCCAGCTCGGTGTGCTTCGAGGACTTCACGGCCACCAGTCTGCGGCAGCCGGGGCAGCTGGCACAGGGGATGCCATCCCCTGGCAAGGCCCGCGGGTGGCCCGCACCGTGGAGGCATGACTTCCACCGACACCACCAGTGCGGCGGTCGGCCGGGTCGCGGTCGTCACCGGGGGCTCGCGCGGCATCGGCCGGGCCGTGTCCCACCGGCTCGGCTCCGACGGTTGGGCCGTCGTCGTCAACTACGTCACCGACGCGGCTGCTGCGGAGGAGACAGTCGCCGCGCTCACCTCCGCTGGCGGCACGGCGATCGCGGTCCGGGCCGACGTCGCCGAGGAGAAGGCCGTCACGGCGCTCTTCGACCAGGCCGAGGCGGAATTCGGGGGCGTGGACGTCGTGGTGAACGCTGCGGGACGTCTGGCGCTCTCGCCCATCGCCGATCTCGACCTGAACGTCCTCGACCAGCTGCACCGGACCAATGTCCGCGGAGCTTTCGCGGTCGCCAAGCTGGCCGCCCGGCGCCTGCGCACAGGCGGTTCTTTCGTGGGCTTCTCCACCTCCGTGGTCGGCACCCAGTTCCCCAACTACGGGGCGTACGCCGCCAGCAAGGGAGCCGTCGAGGCGATGACCCTGATCCTGGCGCGCGAGCTGCGCGGGCGCGACATCACCGTGAACACCGTCGCCCCGGGCCCGACCGCCACCGAGCTCTTCCTCGAGGGCAAGACGGAGGAGCAGGTCGAGTCGCTGGCCAAGGCGCCGCCGCTGGAGCGCCTGGGCACCCCGGAGGACATCGCTGCTGTCGTCGCTTTCCTGACCAGCGCCGAGGGGCGCTGGGTCAACGGTCAAGTCCTGCGCGCGAACGGCGGCATGGTGTGACGCCCCGTTCCGCAGCCGCCCGCGCTCACCACCACGACAACTGGAGGACAACCGTGCCATTCGCGCACTTCAAGGTTCCTGCCGACACCATCACCGCGGCGGACAAGAAGAAGATCATCGAACGCACCACCGACCTGTACGCCGAGATCTACGGGGAGCGGGCGCGGCCGACCACGGTCGTTCTCGTCGACGAGGTCGTTGACGGTGGTTGGGGCGTTGCAGGCAACGTCCTGACCGCCGCCGTGCTCAACGGCGACAGCTGATCGTCACGCGTGACGGCCCGGCACCGCGGTGCCGGGCCGTCACGCAGCGGGAGATCCGTGTCAGTGCCAGTTGGACTGGAGGGCTTTCTGGAGGAACTCCGGTTGTTGTGGGTGCTTGGACAGGGTGTTCACGCCCTCCGGGGTTGGTTGGGGGAGGGGTTCGCACGTCGTGTCCGGGCCTTCTCCCGGTTTGCGGGGTGGGAGCTTGCCCGTGAGCAGGTAGTCCGCGATCTGGTCGTCCAGGCACGTGTTTCCGCTCAGGGAGCCCGAGTGGGTCGTGCCTCCGGGGAGGCTGATCAGGCTCGCGTTGGGGAAGCGGTCCCGGGCTTCCAGGGCTCCTGGGAACGGGGTTGCCGCGTCGAGCTCTTCGCTGATCAGGAGGGCGCTCTCGACCTCGCCGCCGTCCACCTCGACCGGCTTGCCCGGTTTCGCCGGCCAGAACCGGCAGGGGGCGTTGTACCAGGCGTTGGCCCAGGTCTCGAAGGGGGCCTTCGCGTGGGTCTCCCAGTTGTCGCGGCGCCACTGCTGCCAGCTCTGGGGCCACTTCACGTCCGTGCACTGGACCGACAGGTAGACCGCGAAGCCGTTGTCGTCACCCGGCGGGTTCGCGCTGTCGTAGACCTTCTTCAGCGTCTCCCAGTCGCCGTTGTGGACCCACCCGGCGAACGCCTTGGCGCGGCTGTCCCACGCCGCCTGGGAGTAGCCCGCGGTCAGGAACAGGTCGGTCCACTCGTCGGGGCCGATCACCCCGCCCGCCGGTTGCCGGTCCAGCTCGGCCTGCTGCTCGTAGTACAGCTTCTCCACGTCCGCGCCGGTCTTGCCCAGGTGGAACGTGTCGTCGTGGCGGGCGATCCAGTCGAAGAAGATCTTGATGTTGCGGTCGAAGGCCACGTCCTGGTTCAGGTTCGCCCGGTACCAGACGTCCTCGACGTCCACCACGCCGTCCATCACCACGCGGCGCATCCGCTCCGGGTGCAGGGTGCCGTAGACCTGGCCGAGGTAGGTGCCGTAGGAGAACCCGTAGTAGTTGATCTGCTCGGCGCCCAGCGCCTCGCGGATGCTGTCCATGTCCTCGACGACATCGGTGGTCTTGATGTGGTCGAGCAGCTTGCCGGTGTTGCCGCAGGCGCGGGCGTAGCCCTCGGACCGGTCGAGCCAGGTCTGCTCCAGCTCCGGCGTGGTGGGCACGTAGTGCGGGCGGTCGTAGGAGAAGTAGTTCGGGTCGCAGGAGATCGCGGGCTCGCTGGCGCCGACGCCGCGCGGGTCGAAGCCGATCCAGTCGTAGGCGGCCCCGGCGTTCTTGGGCACGTACGCGCCGAGGGCGGACAGCGTCAGGCCGGATCCGCCCGGTCCGCCCGGGTTGACCAGCATGACGCCCTGGTACTGGTCCTCCGGCACGGTGTGCTTGATCCGGGAGACCGCGAGCGAGATCTGCTCGCCCGCCGGATCGGCGTGGTCCAGCGGGACCCGCAGCATCCCGCACTCCGCCCCGGCCTTCTGCAGCGTCTCGTCGGTGCACGGTCCCCACTGGATCGGTGCCGGGTCGAAGTCCGGAGCCGCGTTCGCGACCGCCGGTGACAAGCCCGTCAGGAGTCCGACCGCGAGCGCCGCGGTGACGACTTTTCGCACGATTGCCCCCCGTTCGTCCGGTTGGCGCCCACCTGGCGGTGAGCAATGTGGACAGTAAACGGGATGGTCCGCGCCGGAGCTGCGCAATTGGCGAGAAATGGTCTCCCCGGGCGATGGTCGCTCGACGTCATCCGGGCGATTTCGCGCGAAATCGGCGGTCCGCGCACGTCAGCGGCGTCGGTTTCGCGCGAAATCGGCGTTCAGCGCGCGTTCGGCCGCCAGGGGCTGGGCTTGTCCGTGGCCGGTCGGGTCGGGTCGAGGTGGTGGGGCGCGCCGAGTTCTCCCGCGCGCAGCGGGGTCAGACCTTCGGTGATGGCTCGCATGATGCGGTCGCGGGCCCGGGCCGCGTCGCCGACGCGGTCGGCGGACAGGTCGCTGAGGTCCACCGGGGCTCCGAAGTGGACGCGCAGCTTCGGGCGGCGGCGCACCGCGCGCAGCCACGAGGCGAACAGGATCCACAGGTCGCGGGCGCTCTCCACGCGGACCATGCCGTAGCACATCGCCTCGTGGGCGCCCCACTGGCTGATCGGCACCACGGCCGCGCCGGAGGCCAGCGCCATGCGGGCCACGCCGGTCTTCCCGCGCTCCGGCCACATGTCCGGTTCGAGCGTGATGCGGCCCTCCGGGTACACCAGCACCGGGTGGTGATCGCTGGTGAGCGCCTCGACCACCCGGCCCATCGCCTCGCCCGCCGTGCTCTTGCCGCGGTCCGCGCGGACGTGGCGGCAGCGGCGCAGCACACCGCCCAGCACCGGGGTGTCGAACAGGCCGCCCGTGGCCAGGAAGCGCGGGGCCAACCGGCGGGTGCGGCAGGCCGCGATCAGGACCAGGGCGTCCAGGTTGCCGATGTGGTTGGCGGCCAGCAGCAGCGGCTTGCCGCGCAGGTCGTCCGGCACGTCGCCGGTGACCTCCAGCCGACCGGTGACGGCGATGACGGCGCGGTCCACCCGCATCAGCGCGCGCCACAGCAGCGGCGCGTCGCGGAACAGCGTCTCGCGGTCGGTTCGGCGTGTCGGCTCGTGCGGACCGGTCGGGAGGGCAACCATGATGGTCGAGGATCTCACGCCCGGTGCCCCGATCGGGGCAGAACGCCCGAGAAAACGTCCGAGCCGCCGACCGCCGTGGCTGTTGTGACGGGAGAGGCGGGTGCGGATACCGTGTGGGGTATGGCGAGCCGGACATCGAACGGGGGGCGTGGCTCGGCGCGCAGCAAGAGCGCCACGAAGAGTAGCGGCTCCGCGTCCCGCAGTGGCGGATCGGCCCGGGGTTCGTCCCGGGCGAAGTCGGGCACCAGCCGGAAGAGCCCGGCCAAGCCGCGCGGCTCGACGCACGCACCGCGCAGGCAGCCGGCGAAGCGGTCCGCGAAGTCCCGCGGGGGCGGGGTCGCCCGCGGCGTCGGCAGCGTGGTGCGGGCGATGGGCAAGACCCGGGAGCTCGACCCGGCGCACCGGCGCGACGGGCTCGCGCTGGTCTTCCTGGCCACCGCCGTGATCGCGGCCGCCGGTGTCTGGTGGCAGGCCGGCGGGCCGGTCGGGCACGGGTTCGACCTGGCGCTGCGCTCGGTCATCGGCTCGGCCGCGGTGGTGCTGCCGATCGTGCTGCTGGTCACCGCGGTCCTGCTGATGCGCACCGAGAGCACCGCCGAGGCCCGGCCGCGGGTGGTGATCGGGTCGATGCTGCTGATCCTCACCACGCTCGGTGTCATCCACATCGTCAAGGGTTCCCCGCTGGAGCCGGAGAAGTGGCCGGAGGCCGGTGGCGCGCTGGGATTCGTCTCGGGCGGGCCGCTGGAGTACGGTCTCACCGCCTGGGTCGCCGTTCCGGTGCTGGTGCTGGTCGGGCTGTTCGGGCTGCTGGTGCTCACCGGTACGTCGGTGCGCGACATCGGTGACTGGTTGCGCGGCGGCGACCACGAGGACGACGAGGAGACCGACGAACCGAAGAGGTCCAGGTCGAGGGCCAACCCGAAGGACGAGGACGCGGAGCCGACCGAGGTCAAGCTGCGCCGCCCGTCGCGGCGGCGCCAGGCGGCGATGGCCGACGAGGACGCGCAGCTGTCCCTCGACGACGTGCCCGAGGAGCCGAAGCCGGTCAAGCCGAAGGCCGCCGCGGTCCCGGCGAACCAGCCCGCGCCGGAGAAGCCGAAGAAGACCGAGAAGCCGCAGATCAGCCGCAGCGTCGAGGGCGACTACCAGCTGCCGCCGCTGGACGTGCTCACCGACGGCGAACCGCCGAAGAACCGCAGCCGGGCCAACGACGCGATGATCGAGGCGATCACCGCGGTGCTGGAGCAGTTCAACATCGACGCGCAGGTCACCGGCTTCACCCGCGGCCCGACCGTCACCCGCTACGAGGTCGAGCTCGGGCCGGGCGTGAAGGTCGAGAAGATCACCGCGCTGACCAAGAACATCGCCTACGCGGCGGCCACCGACAACGTGCGGCTGCTGGCGCCGATCCCCGGCAAGTCCGCGGTGGGCATCGAGGTGCCCAACAGCGACCGGGAGATGGTGCGCCTCGGCGACGTGCTGCGCTCCGCCGAGGCGGCCAAGGACAGCCACCCGCTGGTGATGGGCCTGGGCAAGGACATCGAGGGCCACATGGTCACCGCGAACCTGGCCAAGATGCCGCACCTGCTGGTGGCCGGTTCCACCGGCTCCGGCAAGTCCAGCTTCGTCAACTCCATGCTGGTGTCGCTGCTGGCGCGGGCGACGCCGCAGGAGGTCAGGATGATCCTGATCGACCCGAAGATGGTGGAGCTGACGCCGTACGAGGGCATCCCGCACCTGATCACGCCCATCATCACCCAGCCGAAGAAGGCCGCCGCCGCGCTGGCCTGGCTGGTGGAGGAGATGGAGCAGCGCTACCAGGACATGCAGGCCAACCGGGTCCGGCACATCGACGACTTCAACCGGAAGGTGAAGTCCGGCGAGATCACCGCCCCGCTGGGCAGCGAGCGGGAGTACCGGCCCTACCCGTACATCCTGGCCATCGTCGACGAGCTCGCCGACCTGATGATGACCGCGCCGCGCGACGTCGAGGACGCCATCGTGCGCATCACGCAGAAGGCGCGGGCCGCGGGCATCCACCTGGTGCTGGCCACCCAGCGGCCGTCGGTGGACGTGGTGACCGGTCTGATCAAGACCAACGTGCCGTCCCGGCTGGCCTTCGCCACCTCGTCGCTGACCGACTCGCGGGTCATCCTGGACCAGCCCGGCGCGGAGAAGCTGATCGGCATGGGCGACGCGCTGTACCTGCCGATGGGCGCGTCGCGCCCGGCGCGGGTGCAGGGCTCGTTCGTCGCCGACGACGAGATCCACCGCATCGTCTCGTTCACCAAGGACCAGGCCGAACCGGAGTACACCGACGGGGTCACCGCGGCGAAGGCGGGCGACAAGAAGGAGATCGACTCCGACATCGGCGACGACCTGGACGTGCTGCTGCAGGCCGCCGAGCTCGTGGTGACCAGCCAGTTCGGCTCCACCTCGATGCTGCAGCGCAAGCTGCGGGTCGGGTTCGCCAAGGCCGGTCGGTTGATGGACCTGCTGGAGTCGCGCGGCGTGGTCGGCCCGTCCGAGGGCTCGAAGGCGCGCGAGGTCCTGGTCAAGCCCGACGAGCTCGAGAACGCCCTGTACTCGATCCGCGGTGGGCCGTCCCCGGACGACGAGTGATCCGCGCCCGTGCGCACTTTCTGGTGCCATAGCCCCGGAAAGTGCTCACGGGCGTTCTTCGCGTTTTCACCAGCATTTCTCACTCGCGTTCCCGGTCGGTTCGCACTGCTCCGAATGCACCTGCGAATTGCGCTGAATGGAATTCCCGACCGGGTCGAATTTCAGGATCTTTGAGATATTCTCCGGCGCGCTGACGGTATTTGTCCGCCCGCGATGTCGTGAGGTTCCCGCATGCTCGTCCGGAAATTACGCGCTGTCCTGTCGGTTTCGTTGTCCGTGCTGCTGCTGGTCGGGTTCCAGGCGGTGGCCGCCGGGGACGCCGGGCCGTCCGATGTGGACCGCGGGGAGCTGTTGCGCACCGGCGGCAGCAGCTACCCCCGGCTGGTGCGGTTGCAGAACTCCGGCGAGGCCAACGGCCGGGTGCTGGTCAGCATGACCACCTACGCGGACCGGACCGGTTTCGCGGTCGTCTACGAGAGCCGGGACGACGGCGCCACGTTCCAGCCGGTCGGCGAGATCCGCGACCCGGAGGGCGCGGACGAGAAGGGGATGTGCTGCTCGACGCTGTACGAGCTGCCGGAGCAGGTCGGGGACATGCCCGCCGGGACGCTGCTGTGGGCGGGCACCGCGGGCGTCGGCGCCGACCCCGAGGAGCGGCGCAGCAGCATCCGCCTGTGGCGCAGCGACGACCACGGCCGCACCTGGAGCTTCCTGTCCACCATCGTGCAAGCGCCGCAGGGGCCGGGGGTCTGGGAGCCGGAGTTCACCGTTTCCGAGCAGGGCGACCTGGTGGTGTTCTACTCCGACGACGGCGACCCGAAGCACGACCAGAAGATGGTCCAGATGCGCTCCGCCGACGGCCGGAACTGGACGGACCTGCGGGAGACCATCAAGAACGACAAGTTCACCGTGCGGCCCGGGATGGCGGGCGTGCGGCAGCTGCCGGACGGCACCTACGTGATGGTCTACGAGGTCTGCAACTACGACCCGGTGCACATCTGCACGGTCTGGATGCGCACCTCCCAGGACGGCTGGGACTTCGGCGACCCGTACGACCTGGGCACCGAGATCGTGTCGGAGACCGGTGGCCAGCCGCTGGGCACGCCGACCATCGCCTGGGCGCCGGGGCCGAACCCGAACGGCCGGTTGCTGCTGGCCTACCAGATGCTGGCCAACGACAACGGCGGCTGGGCGCCGGGCAACGGGCGCACGCTGATGGTCAACGACAACCCCTCCGACCTGGCGCGCGGCTGGCGGGAGATCCCGTCGCCGGTGCAGATCAGCTACAACAAGGGCAGCGTGTGCCGGAACTTCAGCCCGACGCTGCTGCCGACCCGCGACGGCAGGTCGGTCATCCACGTCACCACGGACTTCGAGAAGTACATCGGCGGTCCCTGCGAGGCCTTCCACGCCACGGGCCCGATCGACGGCGCGACGACGGCCGCGCCGCCGGAGGTCCACCCGGTGGACCCGCGCCCCGGCCGCTGACCCGGGTCGTGAGCGGCGACGGCGGTAAGAACGACCACCGCCGCTCACGACTTCAGCGGCGCAGCGTCGCGTGGGTGCTGTTCAGGTCGGAGATCGCGTGGACGCCGAGCAGCTGGAGGGTGCGGACGATCTCGGAGCGCAGGATGTCCACCGCCTTCTGGACACCGCGCTGCCCACCGGCCATCAGGCCGTACAGGTAGGCGCGGCCGATCAGGCACGAGTCGGCGCCCAGGGCGATCGCCGCGACGATGTCCGCGCCGCTGGTGATGCCGGTGTCCAGCAGGATCTCCGCCCGGTCGCCGACCGCTTCGCGCACCGGCGGCAGCAGCTCCAGCATGGTCGGGGCCCGGTCCAGCTGGCGCCCGCCGTGGTTGGACAGGATCACGCCGTCCGCGCCCAGCTCCACCACGCGGCGGGCGTCGTCGGGGTTCTGGATGCCCTTGACCAGCAGCGGGCCCTGCCAGAGCTCCCGCAGCCACTCCAGGTCCGCGTAGTTCAGCGACGGGTCGAACATCGCGTTGATCAGGTCGTGCGCGGTGCCCGACCAGTGGTGGAACGAGGCGAAGGTCAGCGGCTCGGTGGTGAGCAGGTTGAACCACCACGCCGGGTGCATCGCACCGTCCACGATGGTCTTGAGCGTCAGCTCCGGCGGGATGGTCAGGCCGTTGCGGGCGTCGCGCAGCCGAGCACCGCCGACGGGCGTGTCCACCGTGAGGATCAGCGCCTCGTAGCCCGCTTCCTGCGCGCGCTGGACCAGCGAGCGGCTGGCCTCGCGGTCCTTCCACAGGTACAGCTGGAACCACTTGCGGGCGTCCGGGGCCGCGGCGGCCAGGTCCTCGACCGAGGTGGTGCCCATCGTGGACAGCGCGTAGGGGATGCCCGCGCGCTCGGCGACGCGGGCCACCGCCGGTTCGCCCTCGTGGTTCATCATCCGCGTGAAACCGGTGGGGGCGAAGGAGAACGGCAGCTCCGAGCGCTTGCCGAGGATCGAGGCCGAGGTGTCCACAGCGGACACGTCGCGCAGCACCGAGGGGCGGAACTCGACGTCGCGGAACGCCCGGCGGGCGCGGCGCAGGCTGATCTCCGCCTCGGCGGCGCCGTCGGTGTAGTCGAACACGGCGCGCGGCGTGCGCAGGCGGGCGATGGTTCGCAGGTCGGCGATGGAGTGCGCGGCGGACAGCCGGCGCTCGGTGGGGTTGAACTGCGGCGGCTTGAGCCGCAGGAGGGGACGCAGTTCGGACCAGCGCGGAAGTTGCCGCTTGACCATTCGAGCTCCCTTCGTCGGAAGGGACATTACCTCTGCGAACGAGCCCGCAGATCGGGAGCGCGAACGGGGGGGCGTGCCCGGGGCCGGGCACGCCCCCCGGCGTCAGCTGGTCGCGGACAGCTGCACGAGCTGACCGGCGGCGTTGACCGCCTGGAACCGCAGCGGCTCGCCGCTGGTGGACGGCAGCAGCTGGATCTGGGCGTGCTCGACGGCTTCGGCGGTGGAACCGCTCACGCCGCCGAACTCGCGCACCGCGAAGTAGTAGATGTTCGCGGTGCCCCGGCACGCCAGGTTGTCGCCGCAGGCGGTGTACATGTCGTCGCGGAAGTTGTCGTCGATCGCCCTGCGGTTCGGCTCGGTGAACCGCTCCTGCTTCTTGTAGTTGCGGTAGCCGAAGTCGTGCCGCTCGCAGCTGGTGCGGAACTTGAAGCCCAGCGGCTCGTCGGGGGACATGGAGCAGCCGTCGGAGGACCAGTCGAGCTGGTCGGCGTGCGGCTGCTCGGCCTTGGTCCGGGTGAAGTCGTCGAGGGAGAGCTCGAACAGGTACTCGTCGGTGGTGGCCCGCAGTTCGCCCGGGCTGAGGTCGGCGTGCGCGGTGCCGGTGGTGAGCAGCAGCGCGCCGGCGGCGACGGCGGTGGTGAACGCGCCGCGGCGAGCGGGGGATCGGTGCACGGCAGGTCTCCTCGGATCCGGTGTGATCACTCCTCGTGTTATAGCGGTTGCGAGTGGTGTTCGCGGGAAACATGAGCAACCTGCACGAGAAAGGTGGAACCGGAGCCGGTGCTCACGTCAGGTCGAGGAGCATCCGGGTGTTGCCGAGGGTGTTGGGCTTGATGTTGGCCAGGTCGAGGAACTCGGCCACGCCCGCGTCGACCGAGCGGCGCATCTCCTCGTAGACCTCGGGGCTGACCGGGGCGCCGTCCACGGTGCGGAAGCCGTGCTTGCCGAAGAACTCCGTCTCGAAGGTCAGCACGAACAGCCGGGCCAGCCCCAGCTCGCGGGCCAGCGCCACCAGCTGCTGCACCAGGCGGTGGCCGATGCCGCCGCCCTTGACCGAGGGGTCGACCGCGACGGTGCGGATCTCGGCGAGGTCCTCCCAGAGCACGTGCAGCGCGCCGCAGCCCACCACGCGGGCCGCCCGGTCGGGTTCGGTCAGCTCGGCGACCCAGAACTCCTGGACGTCCTCGTAGAGGGTGACCAGGTTCTTGGCCAGCAGCACCTCGCCTGCGTAGGTGTCGACCAGCGCTTTGATCGCCGGGACGTCGGCGATCCGCGCCCTCCGAATCGCTATCGCCGATGATGCATAGTCATTCATGCAGGTATCGTAGCGCCGCGGGCCGGGGGAGTGCGCATCACGCGCCGAGGTGCAGCAGCATCCGGGTGTTGCCGAGGGTGTTCGGCTTGACGTGGGCCAGGTCGAGGAACTGGGCCACGCCCTCGTCCGGCGAGCGCCGGATCTCCTCGTAGACCTCCGGCGGGACCGGGGTGTCGGCGATCGGCAGGAAGCCGTGCCTGCCGAAGAAGTCGGTCTCGAAGGTCAGCACGAAGATCCGGGCCAGGCCGAGCTCGGCGGCCGCCTCGATCAGCCGGGCGACGATCGCGTGCCCGACGCCGCGCCCCTTGGACATCGGGTCGACCGCGACGGTGCGGATCTCGGCGAGGTCCTCCCACAGCACGTGCAGGGCGCCGCAGCCGACGAGCTCGCCGTCCGACTCGGCGACCCAGAACTCCTGGACGTCCTCGTAGAGGGTGACGAGGTCCTTGCCCAGCACCACCTTTCCGGCGTAGTGGTCGATCAGCGCCTTGATGCCGCGGACGTCGCGCACTCGGGCCGGGCGGATCTCTACCGGAGCATTCACGTTAGGTAAGCCTAACCAAAAGCGGAGCGGATCGGGCGTCCCGCGGTCGTAATCTTGACCACCACCCGCGCGGCGCGGCCGCCCCGCCCCAGGTCAGGCGCGTGCGAGGGGGTCAACTTCGCGGGAAATCGACCGCCACCCGGGTGAACGTCGGATTCTCGCGAAATCGACACCGCCCCGGGTGGCGGCGGAGGGCCGGGTTCAGGCAGGCGCGCGAGGCCCGGACGTTAGGCTCGACGCATGTCAGCCGAGCAGAATCACCGCCGAGTCGCCATGGTCACGCTCGGTTGCGCCCGCAATGAAGTCGACTCCGAAGAGCTCGCCGGGAACCTGCACAGCCGCGGTTGGGACCTGGTCGACGCCGAGGACGCCGCCGACGTGGTGGTGGTGAACACCTGCGGCTTCGTCGAGTCGGCCAAGAAGGACTCCGTCGACACGCTGCTCGCCGCCTCCGACACCGGCGCGAAGGTCGTCGCGGTGGGGTGCATGGCCGAGCGCTACGGCGCCGAGCTGGCCGAGCACCTGCCGGAGGCCGACGCGGTGCTCGGCTTCGACCACTACGGCCAGCTCGCCGACCGCCTCGACGACGTCCTCGCGGGCAAGACCATCCAGGCGCACCAGCCGCAGGACCGGCGCAAGATGCTGCCGATCTCGCCGGTCTCCCGGCCCGCCGCGGCCGCCGACGTCGCGGTGCCCGGCCACGGCTGGGTGCCCGCCGCGCGCTCGGTGGCGCGCCGCCGCCTCGACGACTCGCCCGTCGCCGCGCTGAAGCTGGCCTCCGGCTGCGACCGGCGCTGCTCGTTCTGCGCCATCCCGTCCTTCCGCGGCTCCTTCCTGTCCCGCCAGCCCGAGGAGGTGCTGGGCGAGGCCGTGTGGCTGGCCGAGCACGGCGCCAAGGAGCTGTTCCTGGTCAGCGAGAACTCCACCTCCTACGGCAAGGACCTCGCCGACCCGCGCGCCCTGGAGCTGCTGCTGCCGCGGCTGGCCGAGGTCGAGGGCGTCGAGCGGGTCCGCGTCTCCTACCTGCAGCCCGCCGAGACCCGGCCCGGCCTGGTGCGGACCATCGCCACCACGCCCGGCGTCGCGCCCTACTTCGACCTGTCCTTCCAGCACTCCAGCGAGTCGGTGCTGCGGCGGATGCGCCGGTTCGGCTCCACCGAGTCCTTCCTGGAGCTGATCGCGCAGATCCGCGAGCTGGCGCCGGAGGCGGGCATCCGCAGCAACTTCATCGTCGGGTTCCCCGGCGAGACCGAGGAGGACTTCGCCGAGCTGCAGGACTTCCTGACCCGCGCCCGGCTGGACGCGGTCGGCGTGTTCGGCTACTCCGACGAGGACGGCACCGAGGCGGCCGGGTTCGCCGACAAGCTCGACCCGGACGCCGTCGACGAGCGCGTCGAGAAGCTGTCCGACCTGGTGGACGAGCTGAGCGCGCAGCGCGCGGAGGACCGCGTCGGCACCGAGGTGCGGGTCCTGGTCGAGCGGATCGACGACGGCGAGGTGGTCGGTCGTGCCGACCATCAGGGGCCGGAGGTGGACGGGGAGTGCATCGTCGCTGATCCTGGAGAGGTCGGCGTGGGCGAAGTGCTGCGCTGCCGGGTCGAGGCGAGCGAGGGCGTGGACCTCGTCGTGCGCCCGGTGGGCGGCGCGCCCGCGGAGGACCGGTCCGGGGAGCAACCATGACGGCCGATGGCGCGGCATCCAACCCGCAGGCGGTGCGGCCCGAGCCGGTACCCCTGGTCAACATCGCCAACGTGCTGACCGTGTCCCGGTTGGCGCTGGTGCCGGTGTTCCTGGTCGCGCTGTTCTGGGACGGCGGGCACGACGGCCTGTGGCGCTGGATCGCCACCGGGGTGTTCGTGGTCGCCTCGATCACCGACCGCATCGACGGCGACCTGGCCCGCCGCCGCGGCCTGGTCACCGACTTCGGCAAGGTCGCCGACCCGATCGCGGACAAGGCGCTCACCGGTGCCGCGCTGGTCGGCCTCAGCCTCCTCGGCGATCTCGGCTGGTGGGTCACCTGGGTGATCATCGGCCGCGAGCTGGCCATCACGCTGCTGCGCTTCTGGGTGATCCGGCACGGGGTGATCGCGGCCAGCTACGGCGGGAAGGTCAAGACGCTGCTGCAGGCCGTCGCGATCGGCCTCTACCTGATGCCCTTCGGCGACTGGGCCGAGCTGCCGCGCTGGATCGTGATGGGCGCGGCGCTGGCGGCCACCGTCGGCACCGGGCTCGACTACGTGGTCCGGGCGATCCGGCTGCGCGCGGCGGGGCGGACGAAGGCCGACGCATGATCCTGGAGCCGATCGGCCTGCCGTTCTCGCAGGTGGCGGGACTGCTCGACACGTTGCGCGCGCGGGGTGAGACGGTCGCCACCGCGGAGTCGCTGACCGCTGGCCTGGTCGCCGCCGCGCTGACCGACGTGCCCGGCGCCAGCGACGTGGTCCGCGGCGGGCTGGTCGTCTACGCGACCGATCTGAAGGCGGAGCTGGCGGGCGTGGACCGCGAGCTGCTCGCCGAGTGCGGCGCGGTGCACCCGCGGGTCGCGGAGATGCTCGCCGAGGGCGCGCGCACCAGGTGCCGGGCGGACTGGGGCATCGGGCTGACCGGGGTCGCCGGGCCGGACCCGCAGGACGGCGTGGCCCCCGGCACCGTGCACCTCGGGTTCGCCGGGCCGGGCGGCGCGGGGGTGCGCTCGGTGCGCTTGTCGGGTGATCGGCACGGCGTGCGGGCTGCGGCCGTTCGGGTGGCGCTGGAACACTTCGCGGACCTGCTGCGTTGATCCCAGGGGGATGCCGTGCGCTGGCGGAACGCGGTGTCGCCCCGGACGGGGCCGGTCGAGCGCCGGGCGTTCGCCCTCGGCGGACTTGTCCACGATCGTTCTCGTTCGGGCCGTGGGATGAGTAACGTAGGGAGCGTTCACGCGTGGTGCACGCGGTAGGCGACGAAGGAAGGGAGGCGCGCGATGACCGTATTGTTGCGGGAGGCGGTCGGTGAACGGCTGCGCCGCGCCCGGACCGCACAGTCTCGGACCTTGCGGGACGTTTCGCGCGCTGCCCGGGTGAGCCTCGGATATCTCTCCGAGGTCGAACGGGGCCGCAAGGAGGCGTCCAGCGAGCTGCTCGCCTCGATCTGCGACGCCCTCGACCTGCCGTTGCCGGAGCTGCTGGTGACCGTGGCCGGTGACCTGGACGAGACGATGGTGGTGCCCTCGGGCGTCGACCGCGCCGCGGAGATGGACGGGGACCGCCTGGTGCCCAGCCTGATCGGCACCGAGCTCACCGAGACCGAGCTGGCCCAGCAGCAGCTGGCCGGGGCCGAAGCGGGCTCGGACGCGGAGCCGCGCGCCTGCGCGGACCGCCTGCAGCCGATGCTCAGCCAGCGGATCAGCGCCCCGGTGCGCAAGCCGGGCGGCGTGGTGGTCGCCGCGTAAGGCTTGTCTGACGAACTCGTCTTGCGTGGCGGTGCCAGCAGCGGAACTTCAGCGCCCGCCTGGCTGAGGGATCCCGTTCTTGTGCATGCCCAATACACGGCGAACGGGCTGTCCTCGCCAGACGAACGCTGAGAACCCGCGGGCCAAGCGGCTGGCGCCGCTACAGGGCAAAGACCAACAACCAGGATCGAGGACAGGCTCCGGCAGCGCCCCTGGCGCACGGAGGAGCAGGAGTCAGGTCGTGGGTGCCGGAGCGGGTTGAGCCCGATTCGGCACTCACGACCGTTTTCGGCACCCGGTGCGCGGTGCCCGGTGGACGGCTGGTTCGATCTTAGGCGTGACTCCGGGCGATCCCGGAGATCTACCGTGTTTGGTGGAAGCGGACACAACTACCTGACACGATGGAACCAGCCGACACGCCCGGTGCGTTGTGTCGGCAGTGGGGCAGCCGAGCAGCAGCAGAAGAAGGCAGGCGGAGGAGATGGCCAATCCGTTCGTGAAGGCGTGGAAGTACCTGATGGCGGCGTTCTCGTCGAAGGTGGACGAGCACGCCGACCCCAAGGTGCAGATCCAGCAGGCCATCGAGGAAGCCCAGCGGCAGCATCAGGCGCTTTCCCAGCAGGCCGCCTCGGTGATCGGCAACCAGCGGCAGCTGGAGATGAAGCTCAACCGGCAGCTCGGCGAGGTCGAGAAGCTGCAGGCGTCGGCGAAGCAGGCGCTGGTGATGGCGGACCAGGCGCGGGCCAACGGTGACGAGGCCAGCGCGCAGAAGTACGAGGAGACCGCCACCCAGCTGGCCAGCCAGCTGGTCACCGCGGAGCAGGGCGTCGAGGACCTCAAGACGCTGCACGACCAGTCGCTGGGTGCCGCCGAGCAGGCCAAGCAGGCCGTCGAGCGCAACGCCCAGATCCTGCAGCAGAAGATCGCCGAGCGCACCAAGCTGCTCAGCCAGCTGGAGCAGGCGAAGATGCAGGAGCAGGTCTCGGCCTCGATGCGCCAGATGACCGAGGTCGCCGCGCCGGGCAACACGCCGTCCCTGGACGAGGTGCGGGACAAGATCGAGCGCCGCTACACCACCGCGCTGGGGCAGGCCGAGCTGGCGCAGAACAGCGTGCAGGGCCGCATGATGGAGGTCGAGCAGGCGTCCATCGACGCCGCCGGTGCCAGCCGGCTCGCGCAGCTGCGCGCCTCGATGGGCACCGGCCAGCAGCAGGTGTCCGGCGGTGGCCAGCAGCAGATCTCCGGTGGTGCGCAGACGCCCGCCGAGCCCCAGCAGCAGCAGAACCCGCAGGCCGGGCAGGCCTGAGCGAGTGCAGGGTGAGTTCGTCCCGTAAGCAGGAGCTGGCGCAGCTGGGTGAGGCCGCTCTCGAGCAGCTGCGCGGTCCTGGCATGGCCGCGGTGCGCCGGACGATCGCCAAGTGGCGGGATCCGCGGGCGCGGGCGATCCGGCAGCGCAAGCGGGCCAAGCGGGCGGCGACCGGCAGCGCGGCGACCGCTGGCGTGTTCGGAGCCGGGGCGGTGACCTCGGCGTCCGTCCCGGCGCTGTGGGAGTGGGGCGGTTCGGCTGCGTTCTTCCTGCAGGACGTGACGACGTTCGGACTCGGTGGCCTCGCCGTGCTCGGCGGGGCCACCGCGGTCGGAGCCGGGATGAAGTACCGGCGGCTCAAGCGGACACCGCTGCCCGAAGCGCCGCCGGAACCGGTCTCGCTGCCGCCGCACGGCTCGGCGGCGCGGGAACCGATGCAGCGGTTGCGCGACGCGGAGCAGAGCTTGCACGGAGCGCTGGGGCAGCTGACCTCCGCGGGCGCGGGCAGCGCCGCAGCGGAGGCGCGCGGAACGGCGGACAACGCCGCTGCGGAGCTGCGGCGGGGCGCGGAGCGGCTGATGGCCGTGGAGGCGGCGATCCCGCACGCGCCAGCGGCGGAGAAGGCCGCGCTGCGCTCGGACGTCGAGCGGCTGCGCGCGGAGCTGGACGAGGGCGTCGACGGGTACGGCTCGCTGGTGGCCGCTGCGGGGCGCGCGGTCGCGGCCAGCGGGGCGTCGGAGCAGAAGCACCTGTTGCAGGACGCGACCGACCGGTTGGCCGGGTTGGCCGACGGGTTGCGGGAGCTGTTCGGGCCAGAGGGACGCCGGTAGGCCGCTGCGACACGCCATCACCGCTGGTAGCCGTGGTTCTGCCGGTGCACGTCTTGATTGTGCGATGCGAAATAGTAATCTTCCCTCATCATCACAGGCCGTGACATGAGACCCGCCTGATCGGGTGGCTCGGGGGAGGCGACGTGGCGTTGTGGACCGTGCACGGCAACGGTCGACGCCCGGTGCGCGACGCCGTCGTGGCCTCGGAGGAGCGGTTGAGCTGGCCGCTGACCATCGGTTTCGGCGTGCAGCACCTGCTGGCCATGTTCGGCACCACCACGCTGGTCCCGCTGCTGACCGGCTTCCCGGTCGGCACCACCCTGCTGATGTCCGGGCTGGGGACCCTGCTGTTCCTGCTGCTCACCCGCAACCGGGTGCCCAGCTACCTCGGTGCTTCGGTGGCCTTCGTGGTCCCGCTGAACGCCGCGGCGAAGGAGGCCGGTGCGACCCCGGCCGCGCTGCTCGGCGGCATCGTGGTGGTCGGCATCGTGGTGTTCAGCGTCGGGGTCGCGGTCAAGGCGCTGGGCGTGCGGCTGCTGGAGTCGGCGATGCCGCCGGTGGTGACCGGCGCGATCGTCCTGATGATCGGGTTGAGCCTGGCCCCGCAGTCGGTGTCGTCCTTCGACCAGCAGCGGGTGCCCGCCGCGCTGACCCTGGGCACGGTCGTGCTGCTCATCGTGATCAGCCGCGGGATGGCGGCCCGGATCGCGGTGCTGATCGGCGTGCTGGTCGGGTGGTGCTACGCGGCGCTGGCCGGTCACCTCGTGCCGGAGCGGGTGGCGGAGCTGGCCGACGCGCCCTGGATCGGCCTGCCGCAGCTCGTCGCGCCGCAGGTGCACGTCTCGGTGATGCCGTTCGTGCTGCCGCTGGTGATCGTGCTGGTCGCCGAGCACGTGGCGCACCTCAAGGCGGTGGCTGCGGTGAGCGGCCGGGACCTCGACCCGCACGTGGGCGATGCGCTGATCAGCGGTGGGCTGGCGACCACGCTGTCGGGCTCGGCGGGCGGTTCGTCGTTGAGCAGCTACGCGGCGAACGTCGGGGTGATGGCGGCGACGCGGGTGTACTCGACGGCGGCGTGCATGGTCGCGGCGATCGCCGCGGTCGTGCTCTCGTTCTCGCCCAAGCTGGCGGCCCTGATCAACACCATCCCGATGGGCGTGCTCGGCGGTGCGACGCTGGTGCTGTTCGGGATGCTGGCCCTGGTGGGCGTGCGGATCTGGCTGGACGCGCGGACCGACTTCTCCGACCCGGTGAACCTGGTGGTGCTGGGCACCGCGGTGATCGCCGGGGTGGGCGACCTGACCCTGCACCTCGGCGATCTCCGGGTGACCGGCATCGTGTGGGGCTCGGTGGGCATCGTCCTGATCTACCCGCTGCTGCGCAGCATCGCCGACCTCCGCGACAAACCCCGCGAGACCTGACCCGGCGCAGGGCTCCGGCACACTCCGGCCGTGCGGGGGTGGTGTCAGTTTTAGGCAAAACTGACACCCCGCCCCCGCCCGGAACGTGGTCAGTTCTAGGCAAAACTGGCGCACAATCTCATCCTGGACGGCCTTGCCGGACACGGTCCCGATGCCCACTCAACCGCGCCTAAGGGGACCGTGACGCAACCCAGCCACGAGGAACCCCGAAAACGCAAGCTCACCCCCCCACTCGCCACCACCGCTGAAAATCGCGGAGAGGCGGTACAGCTCAGGGCTGGCAGCGGGGGCAGTGGTAGGTGACGCGGGCTTCGACGTCGTCGCCCCGGGTGCTGCGGTGGACCGGGCCGCCGCAGCGCAGGCACGTCCGGCGCCCGTACACCCAGTGCTCGGAACCCCGGCGCATGCTGCTGGTCGTGGACTGCTCCGGGTGCCAGGCGTTGCGCAGCAGCAGTTCCCGGCACAGGTGGATCGCGCGGGCCGCGTCGACCTCGGCCACCGGCGTCCGCGGGGATCGGCCCAGCAGGAAGCACACCTCGGTGCGGTACAGGTTGCCGACCCCGGCCATCACCCGCTGGTCCAGCAGCGCGAGACCGATCTCCCGCCCCGGATCGGCGCAGAGCCGCCGCAGCGCCTCCGCCTCGTGCTCCTCGCCCCAGCCCGGGTCGAGCAGGTCCGGGCCGAGGTGACCGATCAGCCGGGACTCCGCCGAGGTCGGCAGCCAGCGCAGGTCGTGCAGGTTGAACCCGACCGCGACGCGCTCCGCCGCGGCGAGCACCGCCCGCACCTGGTGCGCCGGGCGCCGCCATCGCGCACCGGGGGAGTAGAGGTGCCAGGAACCGTCCATCCGCAGGTGGTTGTGCAGGGTGTGGCCGTCGTCGAAGCGGATCAGCAGGTGCTTGCCGGCCGGCCGCACCTCCCGCACCCGGCGGCCGGACAGGTCCACCGTGGACAGTCGCGGGTGGCGCAGCTCGCCGCGGGTCAGGACCTGCCCGGCCAGCGCCTCGTGCAGCCGGTGGCAGGTGAGGAAGACGGTGTCGCCCTCGGGCAAGGGCAGCTCACCCCTCGACCGCCAGCTTGAGGCCCAGGCCGACCAGCACCGTCGCGGTGATCCGGTCCAGCCACGCCCGCACCCGACGCCGCTGGAACAGCGCCCGCGCGCGACCGGCGACCCACACCAGCGCGGTCGACCAGAGCAGGCCGATGGAGATGTGCGTGGCCACCAGCAGCGGCCCCCAGGCGAACGCGGCCGGACCGGCGGGCAGGAACTGCGGCAGCAGGCTGATGTAGAACACGCCGACCTTGGGGTTGAGCAGGTTCGTGGTCAGCCCGGACCGCAGCGCCGTCCAACCGGTCAGGCCGGTCGGCGCGACCGGCAGGTCCTCGGTCTGCGGAACCTGGTTGCGCGGCAACGACTTCCACAGCGCCGATCCGCCCAGCCACAGCAGGTACACCGCACCGGCCACCCGCACCACGTCGTAGGCCAGCTGGGACGCGGTGAGCAGCGCGGTCAGCCCGGCGATGCTGGCGGTGCCCCAGACCAAGCAGCCGAGGTTGATCCCGAGGAACGTCGCGACCCCGGCGCGGCGCCCGCCCAGCAGCGAGTGCCGGAGGATCAGCATGGTGTCCAACCCGGGCGTCAGCACCCCGATCAGCGCGACCAGCGCGAAAGCCGTGAACGTCGCAGTGGTCATGCTGTACTCACCCGCCTCTCCGCGATTTTCAGTGGTGGTGGCGTTTCGGGGGGATCTTGCGTTTTCGGGGTTTCTTGGGGCTGGGTTGCGTCACGGTCCCCTGAGGTGCGGTTGGGCGGGACTCGATCCTGGTCGTTCCGGTCGCAGCTGTGGTTGGCAGGGTTAGCTCCTGGTCGTTCCGTCACCCCTGTGGTTGGCGGGGCCAGGTCTTGGTGTTCCGGCTCCGCTGTGGTCCTCGTGGTTCACCGTGGTGGTTGCCGTTCGGGGCTGCTCATGCGTCTTCTTCCAGCAGTTCGTCGTCCTCGTCCGGGCGGCGTTGGCGGCCTGCGCGGAGCGTTCGGGCGAGCACCAGGTTGAAGGCGAGCGCCACTTCTCGCGCGCCCGGGGTGCCCCACTGGTGGATCGGCATGCAGGCGCCCTGGGCCTGCTGGACGGCCAGGCGGTCCGGGAGCGCCACGGGCAGCACCAGGGGGCCGAAGATGTCCCGCAGCTCGTCGATGCGGAACTGGTGCTCGTGCGAGCGGGGGCGCACCCGGTTGACGATCACCCCGAGCGGCTGCAGCTTGGGGTTGGTGGACTTGCGCTCGGCCTGCACGGCCTCGAAGGCGCGCTGCACGCCGGAGACCGCGAAGATCGTCGGCTCGGTGACCAGCAGCGCGCGGTCGGCGGCGACCAGCGCGGATCGGGTCAACCGGCCGAGCGAGGGCGGGCAGTCCAGCAGGACCAGCTGGTAGGGCAGCTCCCCGTCCGCGATCAGACCGTCCAGTTCGGACAGCGCGGTGGTCAGCCGGGACAGGTGCTCGTCGCCGCGGTGGCCGTTGTGGCTCTCGGCGTCCTCGGAACCGACCAGGACGTCGACCTCTTCACCCCAGGAACTCCCGGTCACGGCCTCCCGGAGCACCGCGGGGCTCGGATCGGCGAGCACGTCGCTGAGCCCCTTGGTGGTCTGCTCCGGCTCCAAGCACGAGGTCGCGTTGCACTGCGGATCGAGGTCGACGACCAGCGTCCGAACGCCGCGACGCATGGCGGCCGAGGCGAGACCGAGCACCACGGTCGTCTTCCCCACGCCGCCCTTGAGACTCAGCACTGCCACGGTCTGCACGCACGTAGCCTACGGAACCAGAGACCATCTCAGAACTCGTCCCTGAACTTTCAGCGTCCTCGGCCCGTTCCGCGCAGCGGTGCCACGCCGGTCCGGTCGCTCCCGGGTTCGCGGGGCTTCTCGCGGGTGGGGTGCCGAGACGATCGCCACGTGGCTGAGAGGTGCCCGCGACCGGCCATTACGCTGCTCGTCATGAGATCCGACGCCGTCCACCAGGTGCTGGAAGCCGAACTCGCCGACGTCCGGCGGCGACGCGGTGGGGAACCTCCGCGCGTGCTCGACGTCGGTGGCGGTAGCGGGGTGTGGGCGGTACCGCTGGCCTCCGCGGGCTGCGCGGTCACGGTGGTCGACCCCAGCCCGAACGCGCTGGCCACGCTCCAGCGGCGGGCGGTCGACGCCGGGGTCTCCGACCGGATCACGCCGCTGCAGGGCGACACCGACGCGCTGGCGGCGCTGAGCCCGGAGGGCGGCGCGGACCTGGTGCTCGCGCACGGCGTGCTGGAGGTCGTCGACGACGTCGACGCCGCCGTCTCCGCGCTGGCCGCGGCGACCGCCCCGGGCGGTGCGCTGTCGGTGCTGGTCGCCAACCGCTACGCGGCGGTCATCGGGCGGGCGCTGGCCGGGCGGGTCACCGACGCGCTGCAGCTGATCCAGGACGCCGACGGTCGGCTCGACGCCGCCTCGGACACCCTCCTGCGGCGCTTCGACACCGAAGGCCTCGAACGGGTGCTGACCGCCGGTGGTCTCCAGGTCGAGCTGATCCAGGGGCAGGCCGTGCTCAGCGACCTGGTGCCCGGCTCGGTGCTGGACAACAACCCGAGGGCGGCCGACGCGATGGCGGAACTGGAGCGGGTCGCGGCCGTGCGGTCCCCGCTGCGCGACATCGCCACCCGCCTGCACGCGATCGCCCGCGCCTGATCGCCGACCACCCGGTGTGACCGGAGATTCGCCCGGATCGGCGGTGCGACCGGCTCCCGACCGGGTGAGCTGGGGCAACGCGTCCCGGGCGGGGATCGGGCGCGGGACGATCACTGCCCCGAGGGGATGATGTCGGCAACCTCGCACAGCTACCTGGCAGGACCGGGTAGTACTCGCGTCGCGGGAACCGTATCCTCAGTGGTGACGCCCCCAAGCGTTCGCCGGTCCCCAACCAGGGTGAGACGATCATCCCGGTCTCCGGCGCCACTGAGACCCCTGTGCCGGAGGAGGAGTCATGCCACTCTCCGAGCACGAGCAGCGACAGCTCGAACAAATCGAGCGCGCGCTCTACGCCGAGGACCCCAAGTTCGCCTCCACCGTGCGCGGAGGACGGCTGCATCGCCCATCCCGACGTCGGCGGCTGCAGGGCATCGCCGTCTTCGTGCTGGGGTTGGCCCTGCTGGTAATCGGTGCGGTGATCCCGGCTCTGCGGCCGGCCGACATCCCCGTGTTGAGCGTGGTCGGCTTCCTCGTGATGTTCGGCGGAGCAGTGATCGTCCTGTCCGCGATGCGCGGTGGTGGGGACGACATCGAGTCGGGACCGGAGGACGGCGGTGGTGGGCGCCCCAAGCGGGGCTCGACGAACCGCAACACCGGACGGAGCTCCTTCGCCCAGCGCATGGAGGAGCGCTTCCGAAAGCGTTTCGAGCAGTAAGCAGCAGTCCCGCCTCTCCGCGATTCGCAGCGGTGATCGCGATCGAGGTTGATCTCGCGTTGAGCGGTTTCCTGCGGCTGGTTTGCGTCACGGTCCCCTGAGGTGCGGATGAGCACGTCTCGGGACCGTGACTCTTGTTCTGCGGGCGGTCTCGCCGATGACCGCGTTCCGCACCGGCTGACCGCGAAACTTCCTCCTGCAGCTCCGTTTCTGCTGGCAGGGTGACGTGAGCACTTTCCGGGGCTATAGCACCGGAAAGTGCTCACGGGACCTGAACAGCAGAAGCGGAGTCAGGCGTTGGTCGGGCCGAGTTGGAGGACCGAGCGGGGGAAGAGGCGGGAGCGGAGGTCCAGCGGGGCCGCTCGGCGGAGGCTGTCCAGGACGGTGTGCAGCGTTTCCGGCAGCGAGGACTCCGGTTCGCCGCCCGGCGGGGCGTACCACTCGCGCTCCACGGCGGTCACCAGCGCTCGCATCGCCTTCGCCCCGGACTCGTCCAGGCCGTGGTGCTCGAGGAGCCTGGTCGCGACCTGGCGGGCCGTGTCCGTCGCCGCTGGTCGGTCGCCGCGGTCCCGGAACTCGTCGAGCACCTCCTGCCAGGCCAGACCGGCCGAGCCCGCCGCTCCACCGGCCACCGCGCGCAGGCGCTGCCGCCGTCGGACCTCCCGCACCGCGCCGGGAGCGGCGAGCAGGGCGAGCGCGAGGACCAGCACGCCGATGGTGATCGGCCACGGGTTGCTCTGCTCGGTTTCGCGCGGGTCCGCGGGCGCGACACCGGCGGCGTCGTCCTCCGGGCGCTCGCCACCGGGCGTGGGCTCGGCGGTCGGGGGCGTGCTCGGCACCTCCTGGCCGGGTGGCGGCGCTGGCTGCTGGGCCGGGTGCAGCTCGCTGTCCAGGTACTGGGGCAGCGCGGTCCGGCCGTCGCTCAGCGGCGTCGGGTCGAAGGTCTGCCAGCCCCAGCCCGGGAAGTAGGCCTCCACCCAGGCGTGCGCGTCCTCCGTGGTGATCACCCGCTCGTCGCCGTCCCGGTAGCCCGCGGTGAACCCGATGGCCACCCGCGACGGGATGCCGACCGAGCGCAGCAGGGCGGCCATCGACGAGGCGTACTGCTCGCAGAACCCGCGCTTGCCGCGGAACAGGAACTCGGAGAGGGCGTCGCCGCCACCGGCCGGAGCGGTCCGCAGGTCGTAGCGGAACCCGTTGCGCGGATCGGTGAAGTACCGGTTCAGCGCCACCGCCTTGTCGAAATCGGTGGGGGCGTCCGCGGTCAGCCGCTGGGCCAGCTCGGCGACCTGCGGCGGGATCCCGGTGGTGTCCAGGTACTCCGGCGCCACCCGCAGCGGCCCCCGCGCGCCGCGCAGCTGGTCCGGCGTCGGCTTGGGCACCACCAGCTGCTGGACGTAGGCGCGGCTCTCCTGGTTGGTCTGGGTGAACACGATCCCGGAGGCCGGGTCGTAGCGCCAGTTCACCCCCATCCCGGACAGGAAGCGCGGCATGCCGAACACCGGCAGCCACGGGTCCCGGTAGCCGACGGGCTGGACCTCCACCCGCTCGGTGGCGCCGTCGCCGATGTCGGTGCCCTCCGGCAGCGGGAGCTCGCCGTTCGCCTCGACGCCCTGGGTCAGGCCCTCCAGCTCCCAGCCCCGCTCCGGGTTGAACTTGCGCAGCGTCAGCGCGCGCAGGTAGGTCGGTTCCCGCAGGCCGCGGACGCGGAACAGCTCCACCTCCCGGTCCCGGTTGAGCTGGCCGCGCAGCGAGGTGAACGGCTGCAGGCCGATCCCGTCGGTGCCGCCGAACTGCTCGGGCACCGCGCCGGGCAACCGGCCCTCGGTGCCGACCCCGGTGAACACCACGCCGGTGAGCAGCGCGATCACCCCGGCCGCCCCGGCCACCGATGCGGTCGTGGGGCCGAACAGCGCGTTCGTCACCTGCTCGCGGTCCTCGCGGCTGCGCCACCGGCGGTGCTGGCCGCCCGAGGCGAGCAGCACGGCGAAGCCCGCCCCGCCCGCGACGAAGGTCCACCAGGGCAGCATGGTGTCGGACAGCGAGGCGGGGATGGCGAACACGCACAGCAGCAGCAGTCCGCTGACCGCCGGGCTGCGCAACCCCACCACGATGAGGTCCACGACCACCGCGACCACGCCCAGCCCCAGGCAGACCAGGGCCTGCAGGGCGGGTTCGGCCGGAACCGGCGGAACCCCGGTGCGCACGATGTCGGCGGCACCGGACAGCAGCCCGCCCAGCTCGCCGATCGCGGCCGGACCGGGCAGCACCCCGAGCAGGGCCCGCTCGGTGAACTGCGCGGTGAGCATCACCAGGACCCCGGCCAGCTGGGTGACGGCGGTGGCGCCCAGCGGCCAGTGCAACCGGCGGCCCAGCACCCCGATCGCCGCGACGGCGAGGACGGTGAGCACCGCCGGGAACACCCACCGGCTGTCGGCCAGCACACCGGCGAACGCGGTCGACGCGCACAGCACCGAGAAGGCCGCGGCTGCCGTCGTCACCAGCGAGGTGTCGACGGCGGCCGTCATCCGGTGCTCGGTCACGGCAGCACCTCCGATTCCGGTGCGGTGGTCTCCCCGCACAGCTGCTGCCAGACCGCGTTGATCGAGGTGGCCGGGCCGGAAGCGACGACCGCGGTCCAGCCCGCCGCGCGCAGCCGCCGCGCGGCCAGCTGCGGGTCGTAGCTGCCGCCCTCGCCGTTCCAGGAGCGGACGTCGAGCAGCACCGCGAGGCTCCGAGTCTCCTGCGGGCGGAGCTTGGTCAGCTCGTCCACCGCCGCGGCCGTGGTCTCGCCCAGCACCGCGATCAGCTCCTGCCCGGCACCGGGGTCGCGGCTGAACACCAGGTCGCGCTGCGGCGCGGGGCGCACCGCGGCCAGCGCGTCCAGCACCGCGTCGTCGTGCCCGTCGCCGGAGGTCTCGGCCCCGGTCGCCAGCTGCGCGCAGTCCTCGGTGATCAGCTGCACCTGCTGGCCGTGCTGGTGCAGGTGCAGGCAGAAGCTGGCCACCGCGGAGACCGCCCACTCCAGGCTGCTGCGCGCGCCGCTGCCCCGGTGCGCGGCCGAGCGCCGGTCGAGCAGCACCGTCACCCCGGCGTGCCAGGGGCGTTCCTCGACGCGCACCATCAGCTCGTCGCGGCGCGCGGTGGACTTCCAGTGCACGCGGCGGATGTCGTCGCCGTGCCGGTACTGGCGCACCACCGCGTCGTCCTCGCCGTGCCCGGCGCGCAGCCGCGTCGCGCCGTCCTCGCCGGTGCCCAGCCCGGACCCGGCGGGCAGCCCGCTGAGCGCGACGACGTGGGGCACCGCGACGAGCCGGCTGCGACCGGCCAGCTCCCGCTCGAACTCGGCCAGCCCGAAGGGGTCGTCGATGTGGGTGCGCAGCGGTCCGATCTGGTGGATGCCCCGCAGCGCGGGGGACACCGGGTACTCCAGGACGGTGCCGCCGTGCTTGGGCACGGCGTCCAGCCGGAACCGGTGCCGACCGCCGAGCGCGTGGGGCGTGTCGTCCTCCAGCTGCAGCCCGCCGATCGGCAGCCGCCCGCTGGCGGTGACGTGCAGCTGGACGGTCGCCCGCCCGCCGACCGGGACCCGCGGCGGCACCACTTCGCGGCGGGCGGCGACGCCGAACCGGGTGCGGCTGGTCAGCAGCAGGGCCAGCAGCGGCAGCGCGATCACGAACGCGGCGACCCGCAGGAGGTCCCGCTCGTCGAGGACGAGCGCGCAGATCCCGGCGGCCACGCCCGCCGCCAACAGGCAGCGCCCGCGGATGGTCAGGCCGGACAGCATCCTTACCTGCGTTCGCGTTCGGTGTCGCCGCGCGGTACCGGGGTCCGGCTCAGCAGCTGGCGGACCAGGTCGGTGGTGGAGCGGCGGGCGGCGCGGGCCTCGCTGGTCAGCACCAGGCGGTGGGCCAGCACCGGGATCGCGACCGCCTGCACGTCGTCGGGGATGGCGAAGTCGCGCCCGGCCAGGGCGGCCTGCGCGCGAGCGGCCCGCACCAGCTGCAGCGTCGACCGGGGCGAGGCGCCCAGCCGAAGCTCGGACAGCTGCCGGGTGGCGGCCACCAGTTCGACCGCGTACCGGCGGATCTCGGTGGAGACGTGCACCCGGCGCACGGCCTGCAGCAGGCGCTGCACCTCGGCGCCGTCGGCGACCGGCTGCAGATCGGCCAGCGGGTCGTGCCCGGCGTGCTCGTCGACCATCGCCAGCTCGGCCTTGACGTCCGGGTAGCCGATCGACACGCGGGCGGTGAACCGGTCCCGCTGGGCCTCGGGGAGCGCGTAGGTGCCCTCCATCTCGATCGGGTTCTGGGTGGCGATGACCATGAACGGCGCGCTCAGCGGGTAGGTCTCGCCGTCGACGGTGACCTGCTTCTCCTCCATGCACTCCAGCAGCGCGGACTGCGTCTTGGGCGAGGCGCGGTTGATCTCGTCGCCGACCACGACGTTGGCGAACACCGGGCCCGGGCGGAACTCGAAGCTCTCCGTCTGCCGGTTGTACACCGACACGCCGGTGATGTCGCTGGGCAGCAGGTCGGGGGTGAACTGGATGCGGCTGACCGTGCAGTCGACGGACCGGGCCAGCGCCTTGGCCAGCGAGGTCTTGCCGACCCCGGGCACGTCCTCGACCAGCAGGTGCCCCTCGGCCAGCATGGTGACCAGCGCCACCCGCACCACCTCGGGCTTGCCCACCAGCACCTGCTCGACGTTCGCGGCGATGCGCTGGACGGTCGCGTGCAGCTGGTCGACTCCGGGGGCCTCCGGCGCGTCGCCGGCACCGGTCGTCGGGGCACCGGACAACTCGGCTCTGGGCGTCACGCCACCTCCTGCTCGTCGCGGCGCCCGGGTCCGCCCGAGCGGGTATCCGCCGCCACCCGCGGGGCACCCGCACGAGCGGAAAGCGCGCGAGTGTCGCTCAAGACGCCTCCATGTGGTCTGCGGACCACCCCGCACCCGGCGGCTGTCCGGGGCGGCGTGCACGTGCAGTGTGCCAAACCGGTGGTGCCCGGCGGGCCACCCCGCACCGATCCCGGCGCCGCCCCACTCCTCCCCACCGGGCGGGCCGCGGTCGGGCGCGCACTGAGCATAACCGCGGACCCGAAGGGGTTGATCATGGTCGGACCGGTGAAACCCCCCACTTCGCCCCCACCGGGCACTACCTGCGCAAACGGGGCTGACGCGGGTGGGCGACCCGGGGCGATTCGTGTTGACGGTGGAGTGAAGTGGGGTACTGTGGGGGAAGGTGGGGCAAACGGGGGTCCTACTGCTTTCACCGGCCACCGCTGATCACGACCGGTGGGAGGTCCTCGTCGGGGCCGCAGCGCCGCTGCGGCGGGGTCCGGGGTCGCAGGACGAGCGGCCCGGGGTCGGGGGAGGTGGACCGGGATGTTTCTCGGTACCCATCACCCGAAGCTCGACGACAAGGGGCGCTTGACGCTGCCGGCGAAGTTCCGGGAAGCACTGGCAGGGGGGCTGATGGTCACCAAGGGACAGGACCACTGCCTCTACGTCTTCCCGCGCGACGAGTTCGAGCAGATGGCGCGCAAGGTCGCCGAGGCCCCGTTCACCAACGAGGCGGTCCGCGCCTACCAGCGCTACCTGTTCGCCGGGACCGACGAGCAGGAGCCGGACGGGCAGGGCCGGATCAAGATCGCGACCGAGCTGCGGCGCTACGCCGGGCTGACCAAGGAGTGCGTGGTCATCGGCGCGATCAACAGGTTGGAGATCTGGCAGGCGGAGAGGTGGCAGAGCTACCTCGACGAGCACGAGGAGGGCTATGCGCAAGCGCGCGAGGAGGTGTTGCCGGGCGTCTTCTGACCGGTGCAGGCGTTGACGGCGGGGACCCGGGTTTCGTGAGGCCTCGGTCCGCTCGGCTTTCGCACGCCTGGTGCATCTTCCCCGGCACCAGGACGCGACGGGCGGGCGGGGACCTGACGGGATCCGGACGTCCGCAGGGGACACTGGGACACCAGAACATGTCCAGCCGGATCCCGGCACCGCCGAGCCCCTGAACGGGTCGGCAATACCGACATCGCCACGCGCGGGCCTGCGGGCCCGCGCGTGCCGGTTGACGGAGCACGACGGGAACGGCACGCGGGAGGGAGGGACCGCCGTGGCCGAACAGCGGTGTGATCAGGGCGGGTCCGCCCGCGACAAGCACGTGCCGGTGCTGTTGGAGCGGACGTTGGAACTGCTCGAGCCCGCGCTGTCCCGCGACGGCGCGGTGGTCGTCGACGCCACGCTCGGGATGGGCGGGCACTCCGAGGCGATGCTGGCCGCGCACCCGGGGCTGACGCTGGTCGGCCTGGACCGCGACCCGGACGCCCTGCGGCTGGCGGGGGAGCGGCTCGCGCCCTACGCCTCGCGGATCCACCTGGTGCACGCGGTGTACGACCGGTGGTCCGAAGTGCTGGCCGACCTCGGACTGTCCGAGGTGGACGCCGCGCTGTTCGACCTCGGGGTCTCCTCGCTGCAGCTGGACGAGGCGGGCCGCGGTTTCGCCTACGCGCAGGACGCCCCGCTGGACATGCGGATGGACCCCGGCGCGCCGCGCACCGCTGCGGACGTGCTCAACACCTACTCCGCGGACGAGCTCGCGCGGGTGCTGCGCACCTACGGCGAGGAGAAGTTCGCGGGCAAGATCGCCGCGGCGATCGTCCGCGAGCGCCAGAAGGAACCGTTCGCCAACAGCGCTCGGCTGGTGCAGCTGCTCTACGACACGGTGCCCGCGGCCAGTCGGCGCACCGGCGGTCACCCGGCCAAGCGCACCTTCCAAGCGCTGCGCATCGAGGTCAACGCCGAGCTCGACGTGCTGGAGCGCGCGCTGCCCGCGGCGCTGGACTCGCTGGCGGCGGGCGGCCGGGTCGTGGTGATGTCCTACCACTCGCTGGAGGACCGGATGGTCAAGCGCGCCCTCGCCGAGCGGGCGAAGTCGCGCACCCCGGTCGACCTGCCGGTGGAGCTGCCCGGCCACGGGCCGGAACTCCGCCTGCTCACCCGCGGCGCCGAGGTCGCGGGCGAGCAGGAGGTCGAGGTGAACCCGAGGGCTGCGTCGGTGCGGTTGCGCGCCGCGGAGCGGATCGGCGGGGGAAGGCGGGACTGACGTGAATGGCCTGTGTCGAGCCGAGTTTCGCGCGACTGCACCTCAGGGGACCGTGACGCAACCCGGCCACAAGAGACCTCGCAACGTGAGATCACTCCGGACCGCGACCACCGCTGTGAATCGCGGAGAGGCGGAGCTGGGAGAGGCGGGACTGCCATGACAGCACCTGCACGCGCCAAGAAGTCCGCTGCGCGGTCGGGTTCCGCGGAGCGCGCGCAGTCGGCCGCCAAGAAGTCCACGACCGCCAAGTCCACGACGAAGTCGGACAAGCCGCGGTCGCGGTCGGCTGCGGCCGAGCGCGCCTACGCGCGCCGCGAGGAGCGGCGGGAGCGTTCGACGCGGGAGCCGTCGGTTCGGCGACCGCGCCAGATCCGCACCGGCTCCGAGGATCGGCGGCCCACCTCGGCGAAGCCGAAGACCCGGGCCAAGCAGCTGCAGGAGCGGGTGGCGCTCGCGCGGCTGCCGCTGGTGGTCGTGGTGATGTCGGTGCTGGCCGTCGGTCTCGCCGCGACGCTGTGGCTGTCCATCGCGGCGGTCAGCGGCAGCTACCGGCTGCAGGACGGGGAGGCCGAGATCGCGAGCCTGAACGAGCGGCGGGAGCAGCTGCTGCGCGAGGTCAGCACGCTGGACTCGCCGCCGGTCATCCAGCGGCGCGCGGTGGAGGAGCTCGGCATGGTGCCGGGACCGACCCCGGCGCACCTGGTGCTGCAGCCGGACGGCACCGTGATCGTGGTCGGCGAGCCGGAGAAGGCGACCGCGCCGCCGCCCCCGGCCCCGCCGCCCGTCGAGCCGCCGCCCGCGGAACCGCCCCAGGACCAGGCACCGGCTGAGCAGCAGCCGCCCGCCGGGGAACAACCACCGGCTGAGCAGCCGCCCCAGGCAGCTGCAGGGGGACGTTGATGGTCCGCAGGTCGACCAGGATCATGCGCGGCCGCACCGCGCGCACCAACGTCGCGGGCAGCAACCGGCGGCTGCGCGTCGGGCGGCTGCTCATGGTGATCGCGCTCGTGCTCACCAGCGCGAAGCTGATCCAGGTGCAGGGCTTCGAAGCCAGCGCGCTGTCGGAGAAGGCGCTGAAGCAGCGGCTGGACCGCTCGGTCATCCCGGCCGAGCGCGGGTCCATCACGGACCGCAGCGGGAACGTGCTCGCGTTCAGCAGCGAGGCGCGGCAGCTCTACGCCAACCCGCGCCTGCTCAACAAGGAGCTCGACGAGCAGCACGCCAAGGACCCCAGCAAGCCGACCTCGGCGGAGTACAAGCAGGAGATCGCCCGCTTCATCGCCCAGGAGCTGCCGGGCGTGATCAGCGAGCAGGAGGTGCTCGACGCGCTGTTCCGCGACGTCGGGTTCACCTACTTCGGCCCCAAGATCGACCCGGGCAAGGCGCGGGAGATCACCAAGAAGTACCCGCAGATCGGCTCGGAGTACCAGGCCACTCGCGAGTACCCCGGCGGGGACCTGGCCGCGAACATCATCGGCGCGGCGAACTGGCGCAAGGACGAGGTGCCGGGCAAGCTGCGCGGCCAGATCGGGCTGGAGTCCTCGATGGACTCGGTGCTGGCGGGCAAGGACGGCCAGCAGGTCTCCGACACCGCGCTGGGCTCGGACCTGGTCATCCCCGGCACCCGGGAGCTGGAACCGGCCGTCCCGGGGTCCGATGTGGAGCTGACCATCGACTCCGACGTCCAGTTCATGCTGCAGCGCGAGCTCGCCGACTACGCCCGCGAGGCGCAGGCCAAGAACGCCAGCGCCGTGGTGCTGGACGCCAAGACCGGTGAGGTCTACGCGCTGGCCAACGACAAGACCTTCGACCCGAACGGCTCGTGGGCGGAGAACACCGGCAACCCGGCGGTGACCACCCCGTACGAGCCGGGCTCGGTGGCCAAGCTGATCACGGCCGCGGGGGCGATCGAGACCGGGATCATGAAGCCCGACACGGTCCTGCAGGTGCCCGGCAGCATCAAGGTCGCGGACCGCACGGTGGGCGACGCCTGGCCGCACGGCACGGTCCCGATGACGTTCACCGGCGTGATGGGCAAGTCCTCCAACGTCGGCACGCTGATGGCCGCGCAGCAGCTCGGCGAGCAGCGCTGGTACGACTTCGCCCGCAACTTCGGGCTGGGGCAGCGCACCGGCGTCGGCCTGCCGGGCGAGAGCGCGGGCGTCCTGCCGCCGCCCGACCAGTGGTCCGGCTCGTCGTTCGGCAACCTGCCGATCGGGCAGGGCTTCTCGATGACCGTGCTGCAGATGGCCAGCATGTACCAGACGATCGCCAACGACGGGGTCCGGGTGCCGCCGCGGATCATCTCCGCGGAGATCGGCCCGGACGGCAAGCGGGTGGAACGCCCCCGCCCGGAGGGCATCCGCGTGGTCAGCCCGGAAACCGCGCACACGGTGAAGGACATGCTGCGCTCGGTGGTCCAGAACGCCCCGCAGCCCAACCGCGGCACCGGCCCGGCCGCGGCGCTGCCGGGCTTCCAGGTCTCGGGCAAGACGGGCACGGCCCAGCAGTACGACCCGGCCTGCAAGTGCTACAGCAACTCGAAGCACTGGATCACCTTCGCGGGCATCGTCCCGGCGGACAGCCCCCGCTTCGTGATCGGCCTGATGCTGGACCGCCCGGCCTACGGAACGCAGGAGGGCAGCTCGGCGGCCCCCCTGTTCCACAACATCGCGGCCTTCCTCACCCAGCGCTACCAGCTCGACCTGTCCAAGGAAGAGGCCCCGGTCCAAGTCCTCCAACTCCCGACCCAATGACCTGGTGAGCGGCGCTCACGAGGTCTGGTGCTCTGCTGGGGTTCTGGTGCGGGAGAGGGTGAGGAAGAGGGCTGCTGCGGCGAAGCCGCAGGCCGCCAGGAGGTAGAGGCCCGCGGTGGAGGAGTCGAGGGTGTGCTCGATCCAGTTCTTCGCCACCGGGGCGACGAAACCGCCCAGGTTGCCCAGCGAGTTGATCAGGCCGATCCCGGCCGCCGCTGCCGTTCCGGTCAGGTAGGCCGCCGGGAAGGTCCAGAACACCGGTTGCACCGAGATGTAACCGGCCGCCGCCACCGACAGGCCCGCGATCGCCAGCACCGGGTCGGCGAAGTACGCCGAGGCCGCGATGCCGATCGAGCCGCCCGCCACGCAGGCCGCGGCGACGAACCGCTTCTTCGGCTGGGCGAGGCGGTCGGCGCCGGTGGACACCGCGATGTTGACCAGCAGCGCGACGGTCCACGGGATCGCCGTCACCAGGCCGACCAGCAGGCCGACCTTGCTGCCCACCGCGTCGGCCACCTGCGTCGGCAGGTAGAAGGTCATGCCGTACACGCTGCACTGGATCAGGAAGTAGATCAGGCAGAAGTACAGGACCCGCGGGTCCACCAGCGCGGTCCGCAGCCGGTGCGGGCTGTGCGACTGCTTGGCCGCGGCCTCCCGGTCCACCGCGTCCTGCAGCGCGCGGCGCTGCTCCGGTGCGAGCCAGCTGGCGTCGGCGGGTTTGTTGTCCAGGTAGAAGAACGCCCACACGCCGACCACGCAGGCGATCAGGCCCTCCACCGCGAACATCCACTGCCAGCCGAGGATTCCGGCCACCCCGTCGAGCTCCAGCAGCATCCCGGACAGCGGTCCGCCGAGCATCGAGGCGAGCGGGATGCCGAAGTAGAACACCGCGTTGCAGCGCGCCCGGTAGGCGTGCGGGACCCAGTGCGTGATGAACAGGATGACGCCGGGGAAGAAACCGGCCTCGGCCACGCCGAGCAGGAAGCGCAGCAGGTAGAACAGGAACTCGTCGTTCACCAGGGCCATCGCGGCCGAGATCAGGCCCCAGGTGACCATGATCCGGCACATCCACCAGCGGGCGCCGACCCGCATCATGATCAGGTTGCTGGGCACCTCGAACAGCGCGTACCCGATGAAGAACAGCCCGGCGCCGAGCGCGTAGGCGGCTTCGGAGATCCCGGTGTGCGCCTGGAACTCCTCCTTGGCGAACCCGATGTTGACGCGGTCCAGGAACGCGATCACGTACATGAAGAACAGGAACGGCAGCAGGCGGACCATGACCCGCCGGACCGCGGTGGTCAGCGCTTCGTCGGACTGTTGGCCGGTGTGCACCCTGCCTCCTCGTCGAGGTGGTGATTGTTCGAGATTCCGAACACCGTCCGTGATGCGGGTCACGAGCCTAGGGTTGTCGAGTGGCGCGAGTCAATCGTCCGTTCGGTATCGCAACCGCCGTTCGAGATCGCGGATGGACTGTTGCGCCGCGGTGGCCGAGCTGGTTTCGTCGCAGCGACGGGCCAGTCACTCAGCGAGGAGGGCGCATGCCGCGGCGCAGCGCGAGTTGGTTCGGAGCGCAGGGCAGGGCCGGGATGACCGCCCGGTCCTGGGTCAAGAACCAGGGCTACAGCGACGAGGTCTTCGACGGGCGACCGGTGATCGGCATCGGCACCACCTGGTCTGAGCTGGCGCCCTGCAACGCCCACCAGCAGCGGATCGCCGAGGCGGTCAAGCGCGGGGTGTGGCAGGCGGGCGGGTTCCCGCTGGAGTTCCCCAACATGGCGCTGGGCGAGACGCTGATGCGCCCGACCACGATGCTCTACCGGAACCTGCTGGCGATGCAGGCCGAGGAGACCATCCGCGCCAACCCGCTGGACGCGGTCGTGCTGCTGTCCGGCTGCGACAAGACCACGCCCGGGCTGCTGATGGCCGCGGCCAGCGTCGACCTGCCCACCGCCATGCTCACCGGCGGCCCGATGCTCAACGGCAAGTACCGCGGCACCGACATCGGTTCCGGGACCGCCGTGTGGCAGGCGGAGGCCGACCTGGTGGCGGGGCGGATCACGCAGGAGGAGTGCTACTTCATCGAGGGCTGCATGTCCCGCTCCAACGGGCACTGCATGACCATGGGCACCGCCTCCACCATGGCGTGCATCGTGGAGGCCCTGGGCATGCAGCTGCCGTACGCGGCGTCCTGGCCCGCGGTCGACGCCCGCCGCTACGCCGCCGCGCAGCAGACCGGCCAGCGCATCGTCGAGATGGTCGAGGAGGACCTCAAGCCGTCCGACGTGCTCACCCGCGACGCGTTCCGCAACGCCATCCGCGCGAACGCGGCCATCGGCGGGTCGACCAACGCCGTCGTGCACCTGATCGCGATCGCCAAGCGGGTCGGGGTGGAGCTGACCGTCGACGACTTCGACACCGACACCCGCGACGTGCCGACGCTGGTGAACCTGCAGCCCAGCGGGAAGTTCCTGATGGAGGACTTCTGCTACGCGGGCGGGCTCCCGGCGGTCCTGAAGGAGCTGGGTGATCTCGTGGAGCGGTCCGCGATCACGGTCACCGGGCGTTCGATGGGTGAGAACATCGCCGACGCGGAGGTGCACAACCGCGAGGTGATCACCCCGTTCGACGAGCCGTTCCAGGCCGTGGGCACCGGAACCGCGGTGCTGCGCGGCTCGCTGGCGCCCGACGGGGCGGTGGTCAAGCAGTCGGCGGCCTCGGAGCGGCTGCTGAAGCACCGCGGCCCGGCGATGGTGTTCGAGGACGTCGACGAGTACAACGCGGTGTGCAAGGACGACGACCTGGACGTCGACGAGAACACCGTGCTGGTCGTCCGCAACGCGGGCCCGAAGGGCTACCCCGGGATGCCGGAGGTGGCCAACGTGCCGGTGCCGAAGAAGGTCCAGGACCGCGGCTTCGACGACATCGTGCGCATCTCCGACGGCCGGATGAGCGGAACCGCCTACGGCACGGTGATCCTGCACGTCACCCCGGAAGCGGCGGCGGGCGGCCCGCTGGCCTTCGTCCGCACCGGCGACCTGATCAGCATCGACGTCCCCAACCGCCGCCTCGACCTGGAGGTGCCGGAGGAGGAGCTGGAACGCCGCCGAGCGGACTGGAAGGCCCCGGGCAACCCGCACCCGCGCGGCTACCCGCGCCTGTACCACGACCACGTCCTGCAGGCCTCGGAAGGCGCGGACCTGGACTTCCTGGTCGGCAGGTCCGGCAGCTACGTCCCCCGCGACGGCCACTGAGCGGGCTCGCGTGAGTGGTGGCGATTTCGCGCGAAATCGCCACCACTCACGCGCGGGAGACGTCGGTTTCGCGCGAAGTCGCCGTGCTTCGCGCGGGCGGTCAGCCGCGGCCGGGGACCTGGGGGTCGCTCCAGCCGAGGTAGTTGTCGTAGTAGGAGACGTCGTCGGCGTGGCCGATCGCGCCTCCGACGCTGGTGGCGTAGAAGCCGCCCTTGCCGTCGGCGATGCCGACGTGGCCGTACTGGCTGATGTTCCAGTAGACGAAGGCGCCCTCGGGCGGGGTGGAGCCGTCGGTGTGGGCCTTGCCCGCGCTGACCGCGCCGTTCCAGTGCGCGATGGCGGACGGCCAGACGCCGGTGGTGCCGTAGGCGTTCTCGGCGGCCATCTCGCAGTAGCCCTCCAGGGAGCTGTCGCCGATGCGGGCCTTGTACCACTCGATGGCACCCTGCGGGGTGCCGTCGCCGGGCGCTGCGGCGACCTGAACTGCCTGCGGGGCGGGCTCGGCGACCACGGCCGGGGTGGCGAGCGGGGCGAGGGCCAGCGCCGCACCGACACCGCAGGCACCGGCTAATCGCGCGATCCGTCGGATGTTCACGAGAACCTCCTGGAGATTGTTGATCGGCAACATCCAGGGGGCACACGCTAGCGATCACCCCTGCCGAACACCAGGAAGATGACCTGAACAGCCGATGAACCCGGACATCAGCGGATGCCGTGCTCGGCTTGGTGGCGGTCCCACACCTAGTCCAGGAGGCCGGGGAGGCCGCTGCGCAGGACCCTGCCCGAATGCTCGAACCGGATGTGGGGTGCGAAGAGCACGGCGACGCGTTCGGCGAGCTCCCGGCCGCGCCGCTCCCACTCCGCTTCGGCTTCGGGGCTGGGGAATTCCGTGTCGGGCGGGTACTCCCGGTCGAGCAGCGCTATCCACTCGCCGTGCCACTGGTCGATCTGCTCGACGAGCTCGTCCGAGATGTCGCAGTACTCGCGCAGCCCGGCGGCGGAGACCGGGAACGACGTCGGGTCGGGCCGCTCGCTGATCCAGAACGGATCCTGCTCCCAGTCGATCACCATCCGGACCTGCAGGACGGCGCTCTGCTTCCTTCGGCGGCTGAGCCTGGTGCTGACGAGGTTCTCCGGCACCGCAACGGCTTCCCGGGCATTATGCACACCCGGCAATCCGAGCAGAACAGGAACCCGGTGGCCCCATCGATGTCTCGGGACTGGTTCCTCGATTCCTTCTGCTGGAACTGGCATGAGTATTTCGAGTGAGCCTTTTTCATCCTGGCCGTGGACCGCAGCTGCGAAGGGCGACCGGCACCGATGACCAGGTCGTCGCATGCGCCGCAGGCGCATAGCCCACCCTCGCAGCTCGCACCGCCGCGGGTTCTCAGCGTTCGCCTGGCGAGGACGGCCCAACTGCCGTGTATTGGCATACATAAAGTTGGGCACCCACAGCCAGGCGGGCGCTGAGGTTCCGCCACCGGCACCGCCACCCAGAACGAGGTTGGAAAAACCTCAGTGCTTGCGCAGCTGCGCCGGAGGCGAGATCGACCAGGGCGACCTGCAGGGATCGGCCCGCGTTCCGGGCAGCTGCCAGCGTGCTCTGCGGTGGTTCGTGCCAGGTCGATTGCAAGATAGGGGGAGATTGAACTGTTGGTTGAACGATTTCGAGAATTGTTCTAGCGTTTCGGGCATCGATCTCGGTGAATATCATTCTTCGGTGTTCCGCGTATCCGTCAGATTGCCTTGCGCTCGCGCTCCAGGACGGTGTTGCAGGGCTTCCAGTGCCGTTTCCCGGGTGTCGACGGTCACGGTCACCGACCGGCTGCGCTCCGTGATGCGGATGCGGCTGATCTCCTGCCGGTTTGCCTTCTCCTGCAGGTCTTGCGCCCACGCCCGGATCGCGCGGTCGGCCTGCGCCGGGTCCGCGCCGAGGTCCTGCGACTTCCTCCCCCGGAATTCCGAGTCAGGGGAGTTCTGCTTCACGCGCGCGCGACCGGAGTTCGGATGAGCAGCGATTGCGCTGAACAGCACAACGTCGTTCGGCCGGATGCGGGGGCGACCATCGGGATGCGGGCTCGGGGGGTACCGGTAGCCTGTCGCGACGTGCCTTCCGCGGTTGCCACAGCTCCGCCGCGCCCGTCCCACGTGGAGCCGGTGGAGATCGAGAAACTCGCCGATCTCATCGGTGCGCGAGTGCTTCGCGCCCCTGGTCGCAGCGCCGACGCGGCGCCGGTGACCGGGGCGACGCTGCGCGCTCAGCACGTCCGCCCCGGGGACCTGTTCGCCGCGCTGCCCGGCACGCGCGTGCACGGTGCGGACTTCGCCCAGAACGCGCTGGACGCCGGGGCTGTGGCGGTGCTCACCGACCAGGCCGGGGTCGACCGGGCCGGGCTCGCCGAGCACCCCGCGGTTCGCGACGGCAGCGTGTCCGTGCTGGTGCACGACGATCCGCGCGGTGTGCTCGGGGCCGCTTCGGCGCTGATCTACGGCGACCCGTCGCGCAAGCTGAAGATCCTCGGCGTGACCGGTACCTCCGGCAAGACCACCACGTCCTACCTGCTGGAGTCCGCGCTGCAGGCCGCCGGGTTCTGCACCGGGCTGGTCGGCACCGTGGAGACCCGCATCGCCGGGGAGCGGCTGGACAGCGCGTTCACCACCCCCGAGGCTCCCGACCTGCAGGCGCTGCTCGCGGTCATGGTCGAGCACGGGGTCACGTTCGTGCCGATGGAGGTCTCCAGCCACGCGCTGGCCATGGGCCGGGTGTCCGGCACCCGGTTCACCGTCGGGGCGTTCACCAACCTCTCCCAGGACCACCTGGACTTCCACCGGGACATGGAGGACTACTTCCAGGCCAAGGCGCTGCTGTTCGACGGCCGGGCCGAGCACGAGGTGGTCTGCGTCGACGGCGAATGGGGCCGCCGCCTGGTCAAGGACGGCACCGTCACGGTGTCCACCGAGGGCGATGCGACCTGGTCGGCCACCGACGTGCAGGCCTTCGCCACCGGGGAGCAGACCTTCACCGCGCACGGGCCCGACGACCTCAAGCTGCACGTCCGGCTGCGGCTGCCCGGTCCGTTCAACGTGGCCAACGCGCTGCTGGCCATCGGCGCGCTGCACGCGGCCGGGGTGCCGACCTGGGCGATCGAGCGCGGGCTGGCCGAGGTCGACGTGCCCGGCCGGATGGAGCGGGTCGCGCTCGGCCAGGACTTCACCGCCGTCGTCGACTACTCGCACAAGCCCGGCGCGGTGGCCGCGGTGCTCGACGCGGCGCGCGCGCAGGTCGACGGCAAGGTGATCGTCGTGCTGGGCTGCGGCGGCGACCGGGACGTGGCGAAGCGGCCGCTGATGGGCGAGGCCGCCGCCCGCCGCTCGGAGCTGCTGATCGTCACCGACGACAACCCGCGCAGCGAGGACCCCGCCGAGATCCGGGCCGCCATGCTGGCCGGTGCCGAGGAGGTGCCCGCCGACGAGCGCGGCGAGGTCGTCGAGATCGGCGACCGGCGCGCGGCCATCGCCGCCGCCGTGGACCGCGCCGGGACCGGCGACATCGTGGTCGTCGCAGGCAAGGGCCACGAGACCGGGCAGGAGGTCGCGGGGGTGGTGCACCCGTTCTCCGACCGGGAGGAACTGGCCGCCGCGCTGCGCCATAGGCTTAGGGACCCAGAAGGGACCGATGTTCGTCGGGGGCAGGTCAACGAGGAGGCGTCATGAGCGACAATTGCCCGTTTCGCGCTCATGTAAGCCGACCGGGTGCGGGTGTCCCGCAGGGTACGGAGGCGTCGTGAGCCAGGCTCATCGTCGCCGTCGGGTGCGGTGACGCCGTGAGCGGCGCGCCGCGCTCGTGGATGCCGATCGGATGCGGGTGACCCGCAAGACGGAGTGGAGGCAAGTTGATCCGGCTCAGCCTCGCTGACATCGCGCGTGCGGTGGGCGGCGGGCTTCATCGTGCGGAAGGCTCGGAGATCGTCAGCGCGGGCGTCGAGTTCGACTCCCGCAAGATCGAGACCGGCGGGCTGTTCGTGGCCGTGCCGGGCGAACGGGTCGACGGGCACGACTTCGCCGCGCAGGCGGTGGCCGACGGCGCGGTGGGCGTGCTCGCCGCGCGCGAGGTCGACGCCCCGGCGGTCGTGGTGCCCCCGATCCCCGCCGCGGACCGCTCGGGCGCGCTGGCGCTCGCCGGGGACGCCGACGGCTCCGGCGCCGCGGTGCTGACCGGGCTGGCGAAGCTGGCCAGGTACGTGGTCGACCGGCTGCCGCAGCTCACCGTGGTCGGCGTGACCGGCTCGTCCGGCAAGACGTCCACCAAGGACTTGATCGCGCAGCTGCTGGAACCGATGGGGCCGACGGTCGCGCCGCCCGGTTCGTTCAACAACGAGCTCGGGCACCCGTGGACGGTGCTGCGCGCCGACGAGCGCACCAAGCACCTGGTGCTGGAGCTCTCCGCGCGCGGCGTCGGGCACATCGCGAACCTGTGCCAGGTCGCTCCGCCGCGCATCGGCGTGGTGCTCAACGTCGGGCACGCGCACCTCGGCGAGTTCGGCTCGCAGGAAGCGGTGGCGCAGGCCAAGGGCGAGCTGCCCGAGTCGCTGCCCGCGGACGGCGTGGCGGTGCTCAACGGCGACGACCCGCTGGTCGCGGCGATGGCCGAGCGGACTCGGGCGCGCGTGGTGCTGGTCGGGGAGCGCCCCGACGCGCACGTTCGGGCCGAGGACATCGACGTCGACGAGCAGGCGCGGCCCACGTTCAGGCTGGTCACCGCCGAGGGCTCGGCGCGGGTGACGCTGCCGCTGTTCGGCGAGCACCACGTCGGCAACGCGCTGGCCGCCGCCGCCGTCGCGCTGGAGCTCGGCGCGACCCTCGAGGAGGTCGCCGAGCGGTTGAGCTCGGTGCGGCGCGTGTCGGCGCGGCGCATGGAGGTCAGCGAGACCCCGGACGGCGTCACGGTCGTCAACGACGCCTACAACGCGAACCCGGAGTCGGTGCGCGCCGCGCTGAAGACGCTGGCCGCGATGACCCGCGGACGTCCCGCCCGGGCCTGGGCGGTGCTCGGGCACATGGGCGAGCTCGGCGAGGCCGAGACCGAGGCGCACGACGAGATCGGACGGCTGGCCGTCCGGCTGAACATCGACCGGCTGGTGGTGGTCGGCGAACAGGCCCAGGCGATGCACCAGGCGGCATCGCTGGAGGGGTCGTGGGGAGAGGAGTCGGTTCTGGTGCCGGACGTCGATGCGGCTGTCGCGCTGCTGCGCGCCGAGCTGCGTCCCGGTGACGTTGTCCTGACCAAGGCGTCGAACGCCGCCGGGCTGTGGCGGGTCGCCGACGCGCTGCTGGCGGGAGGGCGGACCGCGTGAAGCCGATCCTGGTGGCGGCCGCGGTCGCCCTCGTCGTCTCGATCCTGTTCACCCCGTACCTGATCCGGGTCTTCTCCAAGCAGGGCTTCGGCCAGGAGATCCGCGAGGAGGTGCAGAGCCAGCACGCGGCCAAGCGCGGCACCCCGACCATGGGCGGGGTGGCGATCCTGGTCGCCATGTGGTGCGGCTACCTGGCCACCCACCTGATCATGGGCGACCAGCCCACCGTGACCGGGTTGCTGGTGCTCGGCCTGACCACCGCGCTGGGCATCGTCGGCTTCCTGGACGACTTCATCAAGATCCGCAAGCAGCGCAACCTCGGGCTGAACAAGACCGCGAAGCTGGTCGGCCAGCTGGTGGCCTCGGTGCTGTTCGCGATCCTGGCCATCCGCTTCCCGAACGAGCACGGCGTGACGCCCGCGTCGACGGAGCTGTCGTTCCTGCGCGACATCTCGGTGATCTCCTTCGGCGCGATCGGGTTCGTGATCTTCGCCTACGTCGCGATCAGCGGCTGGTCCAACGCGGTCAACTTCACCGACGGCATGGACGGCCTGGCCGGCGGCACCGCGGCGATGGTGCTGGCGACCTACGTGCTGGTGGCGTTCTGGCAGCTGCGCAACGACTGCTTCGCCGTCTCCGGCCCGGCCCCGGGCTGCTACACGGTGCGCGACCCGCTGGACATCGCGGTGGTCGCGGCGGCGGCGATGGCGGCCTGCGTCGGGTTCCTGTGGTGGAACGCCGCACCGGCGAAGATCTTCATGGGCGACACCGGTTCGCTGGCGCTGGGCGGTCTGCTCGCCGGGCTGTCGATGGCCACCCGCACCGAGCTGCTGATGATCATCATCGGCGGGGTGTTCGTGGTCGAGGCGCTGTCGGTGGTGCTGCAGATCGTGGTGTTCCGGACCACCCGGCGCCGGTTGTTCCGGATGGCCCCGTTCCACCACCACTTCGAGCTGGCCGGGTGGGCCGAGACCACGGTGATCATCCGCTTCTGGGTGCTGGCCGGGATCAGCTGCATGTTCGGCGTGGGCCTGTTCTACGCGGACTGGCTCTCCGCCGCCCTGACGCGCTGATGTCGTGAACGACCACCGCCGCTCGCGGGACGATGAGGAGGACGGCGTGGCAAGCCGGTTCCAGGGATTGCAGGTGCTGGTGGCCGGGGCCGGGGTGTCCGGCCGCTCGGCGGCCGAGGCGCTGCTCGCGGCGGGCGCGGCGGTGACCGTCACGGACGGTTCGGCCGACCGGCTCGCCGCCCTGGCCTCGCTGCAGTCGCAGGGCGCGGAGCTGGTGCCCGGGCTGGCCGAGCCGCCGGTCGGCACGGACCTGGTGGTCACCAGCCCCGGCTGGCGGCCGGACGCGCCGCTGCTGGCGGCCTCGGCCACCGCGGGCGTCGAGGTGATCGGCGAGGTCGAGCTGGCCTGGCGGCTGGACCGGGAGAAGGAGTCCCCGGCGACCTGGCTCGCGGTCACCGGCACCAACGGCAAGACCACCACGGTCAGCATGCTCGAGTCGGTGCTGCGCGCCGCCGGGGTCGACGTGGTGGCCTGCGGCAACGTCGGGCTGCCGGTGGTGGACGCGGTCCGCGCCGGGCACGGCGTGCTGGCCGTGGAGCTGTCCAGCTTCCAGCTGCACTGGTCGGAGTCGCTCGCGCCGCGCGCCGCCGTCGTCCTGAACCTCGCCGCCGACCACCTGGACTGGCACGGCGACCTGGACTCCTACGGCGCGGCCAAGGCCAAGATCTACGCGGGCAACGCGGTCTCGGTCGCCAACGCCGACGACGAGTGGTCGACCCGGCTGGTCGGCGCGGCGACCGGGCGGACGGTCTCGTTCACGCTCGGGGTCCCGCAGGCCGACCAGCTCGGTGTCGAGGACGGCGAGCTGGTCGACCGGGCCTTCGGCGACCGGGTGGTGCTCGCCTCGCTGGCGGACGTGCACCCCGCGGGCCCGCACAACGTCGCCAACGCGCTGGCCGCGGCGGCGCTCGCGCGCGCCTACGGCGTGCAGCCGGACGCGGTGGCCGAGGGGCTGCGGGCGTTCCAGCCCGGCGCCCACCGGTCGGTCCCGGTGGCCGAGGCCGATGGTGTGTCCTATGTGGACGACTCGAAGGCGACCAACCCGCACGCGGCCGACGCCGCGCTGCGCGCCCACCCGAGGGTGGTGTGGATCGCCGGTGGTCTGCTCAAGGGCGCGGAGGTGGACGAGCTCGTCGCGGCCAACGCCGATCGGCTCGCCGCCGCGGTGCTGATCGGCCGGGATCGGGCGCAGTTCGCCGCCGCACTGGCCCGACACGCCCCGGATGTGCCGGTCCGCGAGGTGTCGGCGGGGGACGATGCGGGCATGCTGCAAGCTGTCCGGTTGGCCCACGAGTTCGCAAGTCCCGGTTCGGTGGTGCTGCTCGCCCCGGCCGCCGCCTCGATGGACATGTTCACCGATTACGCCCACCGGGGCCGCGCTTTCGCCGACGCGGTTCGCGAGGTCCTGACCGGCACGCCGACGGCACCCGCCCACGGCGGGTGATCCTGCCGTGCCCACCGCCACCAAGACCGGCGCCCGGAAGCGGGTCGGCCTGACCGCGCTGTCCCCGCTGACCGCGTGGCTGACCCGGCCGCTGGCCTCGTTCCACCTGCTGCTGGCCGTCTTCGGTCTGCTGACGGTCTTCGGCCTGGTGATGGTGCTCTCGGCCTCCAGCGTCGACTCGTTCAACAAGGACGGTTCGTCCTACAGCGTCTTCAGCAAGCAGGTGATGTACTGCATCGCCGGACTGGTGCTGTTCTACGCGGCGCTGCGGGTGCCGGTGAAGCTGATGCGCCGGTACAGCCTGATCCTGCTCACCATCTGCCTCGGGCTGCTGGCGCTGGTGCTCACCCCGCTCGGCACCAAGCTCAACGGCGCCCAGAGCTGGTTCGTGATCGCCGGGGTGTCCTTCCAGCCGGTGGAGTTCGCCAAGGTCTCCTTCGCGCTGTGGGGCGCGCACGTGCTGGTCACCAAGCGCGGCCTGATGAACCAGTACCGCCACCTGCTGGTGCCGGTGGTGCCCGCCGCGCTGCTGATGTTCACGCTGGTGATGCTGCAGCCCGACCTCGGTTCGACGATCACGCTGTTCCTGGTGCTGCTGGCGCTGCTGTGGTTCGCCGGGGCGCCGCTGCGGCTGTTCCTGATGGCGCTGCTGGGCGCGGCGACCGCCGGTGTGACGCTGGCCATGGTCGCCGACTACCGGATGGCGCGGATCACCGCGTTCCTGGACCCGATGGCCGACCCGACCGGCAACGGCTTCCAGGCCCGGCAGGCGCTGTTCGCGCTCGCCGACGGCGGGCTGTTCGGCCGCGGGCTGGGGCAGGGCTGGTCGAAGTGGCAGTACCTGCCCAACGTGCACAACGACTTCATCTTCGCGGTGATCGGCGAGGAGCTGGGCTTCGTCGGCTGCGCGATCGTGCTGGCGCTCTACGGCACCACCGCCTACGTGGGCATGCGCATCGCGTTCCGCAACACCGACCCGTGGATCCGGCTGGTCTCGGCGACGCTGACCACCTTCCTGGTCGGCCAGGCGGTCATCAACATCGGCTACGTGGTGGGCCTGCTGCCCACCACCGGGCTGCCGCTGCCGCTGATCTCCTCCGGCGGATCCTCGGTGGTGACCAGCATGCTGGTGTTCGGGCTGCTGGCGAACTTCGCCCGGCACGAACCCGAGGCGATCGCCGCGCTACGGTCTTTGGGACCGGGCCGGGTCGGCAAGCTGCTGAGGCTGCCCACCCCGGCGCCGTACCGGCCGCCCGCCAAGCGGCGTCCGGCACGACCCACCCCACGAAGCCGACCGGGAGCGAAGGGCTCCGGCGCGGCGGCAACACGCCGGGGAGGCGGGGACACCCGCGCGCGCGGAGCGCGCAGCGGCCCCGGATCCCGGGCGCAGACACGAGGAGGACACCGTTGAGCGGCGAGCAGACGGCCCGCATCGACCAGGGCGCGCTGGGCGACCCCAGGGGTGCTGCCGCGGCGCGGCGCCCGCTGTCGGTCGTGGTCGCCGGTGGCGGCACCGCCGGGCACGTCGAGCCCGCGATGGCGCTGGCCGACGCGGTGCGCCGGCTGCGCCCGGACGCCCGGGTGACGGCGCTGGGCACCGAGCGCGGCCTGGAGAACCGGCTGGTGCCCGCGCGCGGCTACCCGCTGGAGCTGATCCCGCCGGTGCCGATGCCCCGCAAGCCCAACGTCGACCTGCTGAAGCTGCCGCTGAAGGTGCGGGACTCGGTGAAGCAGACCCGCGCGGTGCTCGACCGGGTCGGCGCGGACGTGGTGGTCGGCTTCGGCGGTTACGTGTCGCTGCCCGCCTACCTGGCCGCCCGCGGCCGGGTGCCGATCGTGGTGCACGAGGCGAACGCGCGCGCGGGCCTGGCGAACAAGGTCGGCGCGAAGTTCGCCGAGCGCGTGCTGGCGGCGACCCCGGACAGCGGCCTGCCCGGCGCGCAGACCATCGGGATCCCGCTGCGCGAGTCCATCACCCGGCTCGACCGCTGGGCGCTGCGGGCGCAGGCCCGCCAGCACTTCGGGCTGCACCCGCACGCGCCGACGATCCTGGTGTTCGGCGGTTCGCAGGGGGCGCGCACGCTCAACACGGCGTTCTCCGGCGCGGCTGAGGCGCTGGGCCGGGCCGGGATCGGCGTGCTGCACGCGCACGGCCCGAAGAACACCATCGCGGTGCAGCAGGTCCCGGGCGCCCCGGTCTACAACGCGGTGCCCTACCTGGAGCGGATGGACCTGGCCTACGCCGCGGCGGACCTGGTGGTGTGCCGGTCCGGGGCGATGACCGTGGCCGAGGTCTCCGCGCTCGGGCTGCCCGCGGTGTTCGTGCCGCTGCCGCACGGCAACGGCGAGCAGGCGCTCAACGCGCAGCCGGTGGTGGCCCAGGGCGGGGCGCGGCTGGTGGCCGACGAGGACATGACCTCGCAGAAGGTGATCGACGAGGTCCTGCCGCTGGCGCTGGACCCGCAGCGGCTGCAGGAGATGAGCCGCGCGACCCTCGGCAGCGGGCACCGGGAGGCCGACCACGTGTTGGCGCAGATCGTGCTGGAGGTGGCGGGCCAGTGACCGCAGCACCAGACCTCGACGCCGTGCTGGCCAGGGTGCACCTGGTCGGCATCGGCGGGGCCGGGATGAGCGGCATCGCCCGCATCCTGCTGGCCCGCGGCCACCAGGTGTCGGGCTCGGACGCCCGCGACTCGCGGACCGTGCTCGCGCTGCGGGCGCAGGGCGCGCACATCGGCATCGGGCACCGGGCGGAGAACCTGGACCAGTTCGACACCGACCCGACCGCGGTCGTGGTGTCCACCGCGATCCGGCCGGACAACCCCGAGCTCGTCGCCGCCCAGGAGCGCGGCATCACCGTGCTGCGCCGCGCTGAGGCGCTGGCCGCGCTGATGGCCGGGCACCGGGTGGCCTGCGTGGCTGGCACCCACGGCAAGACCTCGACCACGTCGATGCTCACCGTGGCGCTGCAGCACTGCCGGTTCGACCCGTCGTTCGCGATCGGCGGCGACCTCAACGAGTCGGGCGCGAACGCGCACCACGGCGACGGCAGCATCTTCGTCGCCGAAGCCGACGAGAGCGACGGCTCGTTCCTGGTGTTCTCCCCGTCGGTGGCGGTGGTGACCAACGTCGAGCCCGACCACCTGGACCACCACGGCACCGCCGAGGCCTACACCAAGGTCTTCGAGGACTTCGTGCAGCGCATCGAACCCGGCGGGGTGCTGATCGCCTGCGCCGACGACGCCGGGTCGGCGGAGCTGGCCGACCGCGCGGAAGCCGCCGGGGTCCGGGTGCGCCGCTACGGCAAGTCCGCGACCGGCGCCGCCGACGCGCGGCTGGTGGACTACCGGGCCGAGCAGGGCACCGGGGTGGCGACCGTGGAGCTCGGCGGCGAGCGCATCGACGTGCGGGTGTCGGTGCCGGGCGAGCACATGGCGGGCAACGCGACCGCCGCGCTGCTGGCCGGGCTGGAGCTCGGCGCGCCGCTGGGCGGGCTGCTCGACGGGCTGGCCGCGTTCGGCGGGGTGCGGCGCCGGTTCGAGTTCCGCGGGCGGGCGCGGGGCGTCCGCGTCTACGACGACTACGCGCACCACCCGACGGAGGTCGACGCCCAGCTGCGCGCGGCCCGCCCGGTGGCCGCGGACGGTCGGCTGGTCGTGGTGTTCCAGCCGCACCTGTTCTCCCGCACGGCGGCCTTCGCGGCGGAGTTCGCGACCGCGCTGGCGCTGGCCGACGAGGTGGTCGTGCTCGACGTCTACGGCGCGCGCGAGGACCCGCAGCCCGGCGTCACCGGCAAGCTGATCGCCGACCAGGTCCCGCTGCCCGCGGACAAGGTGCACTACCAGCCGTCCTTCACCGAGGTGCCGCAGCTGGTGGCGGGTCTGGCCCGCTCCGGTGACCTGGTGCTGACCATGGGCGCCGGTGACGTGACCATGCTCGGCGCGGAGATCCTCGCGGAGATCGACCGCGGCACCGCGGAGGTCCGCGGGTGACCTCGACGCGCCGTCGCGCAGCGGACCGACCCGGGGTGCGCAGCACCCGGGGCCGCCCGGTGCGGGGCGGCGCGGCGGCGCCGCCGAAGTGGCGCCGCTGGGCGCTGCCGCTCGTGCTGGCCGCGGTGACCGTGCTGGCCCTGGTCCTCTACTTCACCCCGCTGCTGGGCGTGCGGTCGGTGGAGGTCGTGGGCAACACCTCGCTGGACCACGACGAGGTGGTGCGCGCCTCGGGCATCGAGACCGGCACCCCGATGCTGCAGGTCGACGCGGCCGAGATCCGCGACCGGCTGCAGGCGGTGCCGAAGATCGCGGCGGCGGAGGTGGTGCTGTCCTGGCCGTCGGCGGTGCAGGTGCGCGTCACCGAACGGGTCCCGGCGGCGTTCCTGGTGGCGCGCAACGGGATCGAGCTGGTGGACGCGACCGGCATGCCGTTCCAGACGGTCCCGGAACCCCCGGCGGACCTCCCGGAGCTCAAGGTCCGCGAAGCCTCCCAGACGGACCCGGCGACGAGGGCGGGCATGCTGGTCCTGACCTCGGTCCCGCAGCCGGTGCGAGCCGAGATCACCGCGGTCCTGGCGGAGAACCCGAACGACATCCGCCTGCTCCTCAAGGGGGACCGCCAGATCGAGTGGGGCTCCCAGGAGGAGGCGGAGAAGAAGGCGGCGATACTCCCGGCGCTGCTGACCCGCCCGGGCAAGGTCTTCGACGTCACCACCCCCGCCCTCCCGACGGTGTCCTGACGCCGCCGAGCCCGAGGGCGATCCTCCGGTCAAGATCATCTTTGTCACGCTAACGTGTGATCGTGTTCAGGGTCAGCGGCGAGGCTCCGGAGTCCGTCTTCTCGGTGGCAGCTCATCCGACCAGGCGGTTGCGGGTCGTGCGGCCGTCGGGCAGTCGTGTCGTGCCTCCGGTGGACCTCGCCGAGGCCGAGGAGTTCCTGCGGCTGTTCCACACCGAGAACCGGGATTCCGGTTCGTTGCAGCAGCGGTTGGACCGGGTTCGGTACGAGGTCGAGACCGTCGGGACCTATCGGCACACCCCGGAGGAGCTGGCCTTCGGGGCGCGGGTGGCGTGGCGCAACAGCGCGCGCTGCATCGGGCGGTTGTACTGGCGGAGCCTGAAGGTGCGCGACCTGCGCGACGTGCACACCGCCGCCGGTGTCGCCGGGCACTGCGTGCAGCACCTGCGGATGGCCACCAACAACGGCAAGATCCGGCCGGTGATCAGCGTGTTCCCGCCGGAGGTGCCGCAGCGGCCCGCGCCGCGGATCTGGAACGAGCAGCTGATCCGCTACGCCGGGCACCAGCGGCCGGACGGTTCCGTGCTGGGCGACCCGCGGTACGCGCGGTTCACCGAGGCGCTGACGCGCTTCGGCTGGCGGCCGCAGCGGCGCAGCGCCTTCGACGTGCTGCCGCTGGTCGTGGAGACCGCTGACGAGGGGCCGCACATGTTCGCGGTGCCGTCGGACGCGGTGCTGGAGGTGCCGCTGAGCCACCCGGACCTGCCGTGGTTCGCCGAGCTCGGGCTGCGCTGGCACGCGGTTCCGGTGATCAGCAACATGCGGTTGCGCATCGGCGGCGTCTCCTACCCGGCCGCGCCGTTCAACGGCTGGTACATGGGCACCGAGATCGGCGCCCGCAACTTCGCCGACACCGACCGCTACGACCTGATCCCGGTGGTCGCCGAGCGGTTGGGGCTGGACACCTCGCGCGAGGACACGCTGTGGCGGGACCGCGCCCTGGTCGAGCTCAACCGCGCGGTGCTGCACTCCTACCGGAAGGCCGGGGTGACCATCACCGACCACCACACGGAGTCGCACCGCTTCCTGACGCACCTGGCGAAGGAGGAGGCGGCGGGCCGCAAGTGCCCGGTGGACTGGAGCTGGATCGTGCCGCCGATGTCGGGCTCGCTGACCCCGGTGTTCCACCGGTACTACGACGAGTCCCACCAGCTGCCGAACTTCGAGCTCGACGAGGACGCCACCCGCCGAGCCCTCGAAGGCGGCCCACCCCGCTTCCGCCCGCACGGCTGAGCGCCCCGGGCGGTTTCGCCCGAAATCGGCGGGATCGCCGACGTCAGCTCGCCACGAATGGCGCATTGACCCCGGTGGGGCGGTCTCAATAGCGTCCTCAGCAATCGTTTTCCGGGACTGGGGGTGATCGGAGTGGCTCGCCCGCGCGGGAGGATCAGCCGTCGCTCGTTCCTGGGCGGGGCCGCGGCGCTGGCCGCTCCGGCGCTGGTCGGGTGCGGTCCGGCGCGCAACCCGGACGAGATCACCTTCTGGAACTTCTACGGGCCCGGCGGGCAGCAGAAGTCGCAGAGCGACTGGTTCGTGCAGCTGGCCGAGGAGTGGAACGCCACCCACGACGTCAAGGTCCGGCTGCGCTACGTGCCGACCAAGGACTACACCTCCGGCCCGACGCTGCAGACCTCGTTCAGCGCGGGTGCCGGGCCGGACGTCTTCCTGCTCAGCCCCGGCGACTTCCTGCGGTACCACAACGGCGGCGCGCTGCTCGACCTCACGCCGCACCTGGACCCAGAGGTGCGCGCGGACTTCCTGCCGCAGGTGCTGGAGACCCGCCTGGTCGGCGACCGGGTCTACGGCCTGCCGATGGAGATCGAACCGCTCGCGCTCTACTACGGCGAAGCAGCCCTCGAGCAGGCCCGGCTCGCCGAGGGCGACCTGCCGCGCACCTGGGACCAGCTGATCGCGGTCGCCGAGCGGCTGACCACCCCGGACCGGTTCGGGCTGCTGCTGGAGACCAATCCCGGCTACTACCAGAACTTCACCTTCTACCAGGCGATGTGGATGGCCGGGGGAGAGGTGTTCACCCCGGACCAGCGGCGCGCGGCGTTCAACGGCCCGGGGGCGCACGCCGCGCTGCAGTTCTGGCAGGACACCGTCACCGCAGGTGTCGCCCCGCGCCGGGTGAAGGGGGCGGGCGGCAACGACTCGATCTCCAACATCGCCGACGGCTACTGCGCCATGCAGCAGCTCGGCATCTGGGGCATCGCCGAGATCGCCGAGCAGGCCCCGGACTTCCGCTACGGCGTCATCCCCATGCCCAGCCCCTCCGGTGGCGGCTACACCACGGCCCTGGGCAGCTGGGCGATGGTGGCCAACGCCAGGAGCGCGAACCCGCAGGCCGCGGCCGAGTTCGTGGTGTGGGCGCTGGGGTCCGCCGACCCGGCGTGCATCGAGCGGATGCGCCGCTGGAACACCATCGCCAAGACCAACCTGCCGCCGCGCTACTCGGTCCAGCGCGCCGCGGAGCAGCACGGGGCCTTCGACAGCGGACCGATGCGGGTGTTCAACGAGGAGGTGATGGCCCGGGCCCGGCCGGAACCCCGCTACCCGCCGGAGATCTACCGGGCGATCTCCGACGCGGTGCAGTCCTGCCAGCTCGACGGCGGTGACCCGGTGGCGGCGGCCGAGGCCGCGGCCGCGCAGATCGACACGTTCTTGTCCACCTACGACGGAGCGCCGATCAATTGAGCGACCGACGACGATCCGACGCCGGGGCGGCCTTCGCCTTCCTGGCCCCCGACGGCATCGGCCTGCTGCTGTTCGTCCTCATCCCGACCGCGATGGCGCTGGTGGTGGGGCTGTTCGACGTCGACGGGTTCGGCAACGTCGAGTGGGCCGGGCTGGACAACTTCCGCCTGATGGCCGGGGACGGGCTGCTGTGGCGCAGCTTCGGCATCACCGCGCTGTACGCGGTGCTGTTCGTGCCGCTGGCGTTCTTCGCCGCGCTGGGGCTGGCGCTGCTGGTCAAGGACCACTTCCCCGGGGTCGGCGCGGTGCGCGCGGCGCTGTTCCTGCCGAACGCGGTGAGCCTGGTGGTGATCGGCCTGCTCTGGCAGTTCCTGCTCACCGACAAGACCGGCGTGCTGGCGAAGCTGACCGGGCTGGACGGGGTGTCCTGGCTGGGCGATCCCGGCCTGGCGCTGATCACCCTGGTGCTGATCAGCGTGTGGTTCCTGATGGGCTACCAGATGCTGATCTTCCTCGGCGGCCTGCAGGACATCCCGCGCGAGTACTACGACGCGGCTACTGCGGACGGCGGCGGGCGGTGGCAGCGGTTCCGCCACGTGACCTGGCCGATGCTGCGCCCGACCAGCTTCTTCGTGCTGGTCACCTCGACGATCAACGCGGTCACCGGGATGCAGGTGTTCGACCTGGTCTTCGTCACCACCTCCGGCGGACCGGCCAACGCCACCACCACCGTCGTGTACTACGCCTACCAGCAGGCCTTCCAGTTCGGCCGGTTCGGCTACGCCGCGGCGATCTGCGCGCTGCTGGTGGTCGCGCTCGGCGCGGTCACCGCGGCGATGTTCGCCCTGACCAGGGGAGGCCGGTTCGATGCGTAGGGTGCGCGGGCGAGCGGTCGCGGCCTACCTGCTGGCCCTCCTGGTGGTCTCCCCGCTGCTGTGGTTCTCGCTGAGCGCGTTCCGCCCGGAGTCCGAGCTCTACGACCTGGGCTGGCCGGGCGAGCTCACCCTCGCCAACGTGGTCTACGTGCTGACCGAGGTGCCGTTCCTGCGCTACCTCGCCAACAGCGCGTTCGTCGCGGTGACGGTCACCGTGATCGCCCTGTTCCTGCACTCGATGGCGGCTTACGCGCTGGCCCGGATGTCCTTCCGCGGCCGGGGGCTGGCGTTCGCCTCGGTGGTGGCCACGCTGCTGATCTCGCTGCCGGTGATCCTGGTCCCGCTGTTCATCGTGGTGCGCGGGCTGGGCATGGTGGACACCTACGCCGGGCTGATCGTGCCGGGCCTGTTCAACGCCTTCGGCATCTTCCTGCTGCGCCAGTTCTACCTGGGCGTGCCGCGCGAGCTGGAGGAGGCGGCGCACCTCGACGGCTGCGGCCACTGGCGGATCTACTGGCACGTGATCCTGCCGCTGAGCCGCCCGATGCTGGCCGCGCTGGCGGTGCTGTTCTTCCTGGCGAACTGGAACTCGTTCCTGTGGCCGCTGGCGGTGGCCCAGGACGAGTCGCTGCGCGTGGTGCAGGTCGGCATCGCCTCCCTGCAGGGCCAGTACGCCTCCAAGCAGCACTACGTGATCGCCGCAGCGGTCCTGGCGGCGCTCCCGACGGTCCTGGTCTTCCTGCTCGGCCAGCGCTGGCTGGTGGCCTCGCTGAAGACCACCGGCCTGCGCTGAGCTCGTGAGTGCGAAAACCGCCTCCAGCCGGTCTTCGCGCTCACGACTATTCTCGCGGGGTGCGGGCGTCCCGGTTGGTCTCGTTGTTGTCCCTGCTCCAGGTGCGGGGGTCGATGACCGGCCCGGAGCTGGCCCGCGAGCTGGAGGTCTCGGAGCGCACGGTGGCCCGGGACGTGCTCGCGCTGGCCGAGGCCGGGGTGCCGGTCTACGCCGAGCGGGGGCGGGCTGGCGGGTACCGGCTGCTCGGCGGCTACCGGTCGAAGCTCACCGGGCTCCACCAGGCCGAGGCCGAAGCGCTGTTCCTGTCCGGAGTTCCCGCCGCAGCGGCCGAGATGGGACTCGGGGAGGCGGTCGTGGCGGCCCGGCGCAAGGCCTCGGCGGCCCTGCCGCCGCCGTTCCGCGATGCGCCGGAGCGCGTGGGCCAGCGCTTCCACCTCGACGCGCCGCGCTGGTTCCGCGAGGCCGAAACCCCGGCGGTGCTGGCGGAGCTGAGCCGCGCGGTGTGGTCCGACCTCAAGGTCGCGGCCTCCTACGAGCGCGGTCGGCAGGAGGTGCGGCGCGAGCTCGACCCCCACGGCCTCGTGCTCAAGGCCGGTGTCTGGTACCTGGTCGCCCGCCGCGACCAGCGGTTCCTGACCTACCGGGTGGACCGCTTCCGCACCGTCGAGGTGCTCGGCGAACCGTTCGACCGGGACGCGGACTTCGACCTCGCCGCGTTCTGGGAGGAGAAGTCCGAGGAGTTCGCCCGGTCCCTGCTGCGCGAGACGATCGAGATCCGGATCAGCCCGTCCGGCCTGCGCAAACTGCGCGTGGTCGCCGATCCCGCGGGAGCGCAAGCGGCCGAAGCCGCGGCGGGCGAACCGGACGCCGACGGCTGGGTCTGCACGCGACTGCCGGTCGAATCCCTCGACGTCGCCTACGACCAGCTCCTCGGCATGGGCCCCGAGCTCGAAGTCCTCGCGCCGCCGGAGCTGCGCGCTCGCTTCGCCCGAGCCGCCCACCGGCTCACCGAGCTCTACGAGTCGTGAGCGGCGGTGGTCGTTCTTTCGACCACCGCCGCTCACGACAGCGGGATCAGCGGTAGTCGGCCGGGTCCCCCGGATTACCGGGCCACTCGACCTCCTGGATGTAGCGCCAGGCGTCCGGCTGCGAACCGTCGACGTCGGTGAAGCCGTAGACCTTCGCCAGGTAACCGCTGGACAGCGACTGCGTGTTCCAGCGCGCCACGTCCGGGTCCGCGGCCAGGGCGACCACCGCGCGACCGATGTAGGCGGGCGACTCGGCGATCCCGAAGCCCTCCGGGGCGGTGGCGGACTCCCGCCAGTTCTCCTCGGTGACGCCGAAGTGCTCGAGCATCATCTCCGACCGCAGCCACCCCGGCGTCAGCGACACCGCGGTGCCGCCGAACTCCCGCAGCTCCTCGCCCTCCGCGCGCGCCAGCCGGTGCATGGACGTCTTCGCGATGTCGAAGAACGCCCCGCAGTCGCTGCGGTAGTACTGCTCGTGCACCTCGGCGGTGCCGTCGGTGAGCTCCACGACCAGCCCGCCCGGCCGCTTGCTCAGCAGCTTCAGGGCGAAGTGCGCGGTGATCATGTGCGCCTCGATGCCGACCCGCAACCGCCGCAGCCCCTTGTCCAGGTCCTGCTCCCAGATCGGCCTGTTCCAGTCCATCAGGTTCTCGCCGCCGAGGTCGTTGACCAGGACGTCCAACCGCCCCTGCTCCGCCTCGATCCGCCGCACCAGGTCGCGGACCTGGTCGGGGTCGGTGTGGTCGACCCGCACCGGGATGCCGGTGCCGCCCGCCGCGGTCACCAGCTCGGCAGTGTCCTCAATGGTCTCCGGCCGGTCGTAGTCCGAGCGCTGCTCCCGGGTGCTGCGGCCGGTCCCGTACACCGTCGCACCGGCCGCCCCCAGCTCCACGGCGATGCCGCGCCCCGCTCCGCGGGTGGCTCCGGCGACCAGCGCGACCTTGCCGTGCAGTTGTCCTGTCATGCCTGGGATTCCTCCTGGTTCTCCGTCGGTCGAGCACCGACGGTGCCACCGAATCCGGACACCTCCGGTCGGGATTTCCGCGGCGCGTCCGGGTGTTCCGCCGCCAGCACGTCTGCCTGCCTCGACCGGGTGAGGCGGTGGCCAGGTACGGTGTCGGTGGTGATCGCGTCCGCGACGCGGCCACCGCAAGGGGAGGAACAACTGGGCTCGCTGCGAATCCGCCGGCGGACCCGCTGGGCAACGACGAGAACCGGTCGAGACGGAAAGCGACGAGGTGCGCGGCGCAACACACCTGGCACGGATCCCGGCGTGGCTGCTGGACGCAACGACATCGCCCCGCCTACCGTCCGGATCGGGCACGGGATCGGCCGCACCGGGCGAGCCCGCGCCGTGGCGACCAGGGGGACCGGAATCGGCGGCGACCGGCCAGCGACCATCCCGGCGGTCGACGCAGAGAGCACTTCAGCCACGATCAGGAAGGCGGATCCGATGACGCCCCCGCACAACTACCTCGCGGTGATCAAGGTCGTCGGCATCGGTGGCGGCGGCGTCAATGCCGTGAACCGCATGATCGAGGTCGGGCTCAAGGGCGTCGAGTTCATCGCGGTGAACACCGACGCGCAGGCCCTGCTGATGTCCGATGCCGACGTCAAGCTCGACATCGGCCGCGAGCTCACCCGCGGTCTCGGAGCAGGCGCCGCGCCGGAGGTCGGCCACAAGGCCGCCGAGGACCACAAGGAAGAGATCGAAGAGGTCCTCAAGGGCGCCGACATGGTGTTCGTGACCGCCGGTGAGGGCGGCGGCACCGGCACCGGTGGCGCGCCCGTCGTCGCGTCGATCGCGCGCAAGCTCGGCGCGCTGACCATCGGCGTGGTCACCCGGCCGTTCACCTTCGAGGGCAAGCGCCGCGCGGCGCAGGCGGAGCAGGGCATCAAGGAGCTCCGCGACTGCTGCGACACGCTGATCGTCATCCCGAACGACCGGCTGCTGCAGCTGGGCGACATCGGGGTGAGCCTGATGGACGCCTTCCGCTCCGCCGACGAGGTGCTGCTCTCCGGTGTCCAGGGCATCACCGACCTGATCACCACCCCGGGTCTGATCAACCTCGACTTCGCCGACGTCAAGAGCGTCATGTCCGGTGCGGGCAGCGCGCTGATGGGCATCGGGTCGGCCAGCGGCGAGGGCAGAGCCGTGCAGGCCGCGCAGAAGGCGATCAACTCGCCGCTGCTGGAGGCGTCCATGGAGGGCGCGCACGGCGTCCTGCTGGCCATCGCCGGTGGTTCCGACCTCGGGCTGTTCGAGATCAACGAGTCGGCATCGCTGGTGCAGGAGTCCGCGCACCCCGAGGCCAACATCATCTTCGGCACGGTCATCGACGACTCGCTGGGCGACGAGGTGCGGGTGACGGTGATCGCCGCCGGTTTCGACTCCGGCACCCCGACGCACAAGAAGCTCGAACCGACCAAGGTCGGCGGCCGCACCGAGGACACCGAACCCGCGGCGAGCACTGAGAAGCCCGCCCAGCCGCAGGTGGTGGAGTCCCGGGCCGAACCGGCGCAGCCCGCCCCGGCGCCGACCCCGCAGGCGGAGCAGCCGGTCACCACCCCGGAGCCGGCCCAGCAGCCCGCGCAGCCGACCCAGCCCGCACAGCAGCCGCAGGCCCCGCAGCAGGCGACCCAGCCCGCGCAGCCGGAGACCCCGGCGCAGCAGCAGCCGGAGCCCGAGCCGGTGCGGCAGCGGCCGGACATCGGCCAGCGGTCCGGGCTGTTCGGCGGCGACGGCTCCGCGGCCGGTCAGCCGAGCGTCTCGGTGCCCACCACCCGCAGCACGGGCGGCTACTCGACGCACAGCGGCACCTCGACGCGGCCGACCGGCGGCCTCGGCAACCGCGGTGCCGTGCCGGTCAACGACGACACCGACGACGACGTCGACATACCGCCGTTCATGCGCCGCTGAAGCCAGGACCGGGCGGACGCACCGCCTGAGGTGGCGGCGCATGGGCGAGAATCGACACCGGGAGCGGCACCGCTCCCGGTGTCGATTCATGTTTGGGGAGGCTGAGCAGCAGTGCGGATCCGGCGCGTGATCACCACGCGGGAGGGCGGGAGTTCCCGGCCGCCGTTCGATTCGTTCAACCTCGGGGGTCGCGTCGGCGACGACCCGGCCGCGCTGGCCGCGAACCAGCGCAAGCTGGCCGACGGCATCGGCCTGCCCGAGGACCGCCTGGTGTGGATGGAGCAGATCCACGGCCGCACCGCGACGATCGTCGACGGCCCGCAGCCCGAGCCGGTCGAGGCCACCGACGCGCTGGTGACCGCCGAACCCAACCTGGCGCTGGCCGCGCTCACCGCGGACTGCGTGCCGGTGCTGCTCGGCGACCCGGAGACCGGCGTGGTCTCGGCGGTGCACGCCGGACGGGTCGGGGCGCGCGTGGGAGTCGTCGTGGCGGCGCTCAAGGCGATGCAGCAGGCGGGGGCCCGGCTCGACCGCATCGAGGCGCTGCTGGGACCGGCCGCCTGCGGCGAGTGCTACGAGGTGCCCGCCGACATGCAGGCCGACGTGGAGCAGCACCTGCCCGGCAGCGCGTGCAAGACCCGCAAGGGCACGCCGGGGCTGGACCTGCGCGCCGGTCTCTGGGAGCAGCTGGCCGCCGCGGGCATCGCCAAGATCGGGGTGGACCCGCGCTGCACGATGGAGTCGCCGGAGCTGTACAGCCACCGCCGCGACAACGGCCGGACCGGCCGGTTCGCCGCGGTGATCTGGGCCGAGCCGGAGGACGCGGAGTGAGCGAGGAGCTGCGCCGGGCGGAGCTGGCGGAATCGCTGCGCGAGGTGCGCGAGCGGGTGGACCGGGCGTGCCGTGCCGCGGGGCGCGAGCCCGACGAGGTCGAGCTGCTGGCGGTGACGAAGACCTTCCCGGCCTCGGACGTGGCGCTGCTGGCCGACCTGGGGTTGACCGAGTTCGCGGAGAACCGCGAGCAGGAGGCGCGCGGCAAGGTCGCCGAGTTCGCCGAGCTCCGGCCGTCGGCGGCGGCGCGCTGGCACATGGTCGGCCAGCTGCAGCGGAACAAGGCGCGCTCGGTGGCCCGCTGGGCCGACGTGGTCGAGTCGGTGGACAGCGAGCGGCTCGTCGAGGCGCTCCAGCGGGCGACCGCGAACGCCCTCGACGCGGGTGACCGATCACACCCCCTGGACGTGTTGGTGCAGGTCAGCCTGGATGCGTCGGAGGGGCGCGGGGGTTGTCGGCCCGACGAAGTGGCCGCGCTGGCCGATATGATCACACTGAAGAGTGATCTTCGATTGCGCGGTGTGATGGCGGTCGCCCCCCTGGGTGGCGACCCGGCTGTGGCTTTTGACACACTTTCCAAGATCTCCGAGCGGTTACGGGGAGATCACCCCGAAGCTGTCGAGGTGTCGGCGGGGATGTCCGGCGACCTGGAGAGTGCCGTTGCCCACGGCTCGACCCGGGTGCGTGTCGGAACCGCGCTGCTCGGTGGGCGGCGGTTAACCTCGCCGTAGCCGCAGGACAGAGGGGGTCGAGGGTCGGCCTCCTCGTGCTCGGTGGCAGGAGTCGCAAGAGGAAGGGCATGCCGATGAGCGCTTTGCACAAGTTGAAGGCCTACTTCGGCATGGTTCCGGCCGACGAGGTCGACGACTACGACGACGAGGTCGGCTACCGCGACCGGTACGCCGACTCCGACCGCGACACCTACGACGGCCCCGCCGAGCGGGGTTCGCGGCGCCGGGTCGGCACCCGCGGCGGTTACCAGGCGGAGGCCGACGTGGAGCCGGACTTCGTCGAGGACTACCGGGAGCCGCCGGCACCGCGCCCACGTCGGCAGTGGGCGGCGGACACCCCGGTGCGCAGTGCACTGCCCAACGACCAGCCGCGCGAGAACGTCTCGCGGCTGCGGGCGGTCACCGACACCGGCACCCAGTTCAACTTGAGCAAGATCACAACGCTGCACCCGCGCAGCTACAGCGAGGCCCGCACGATCGGCGAGCAGTACCGGGACGGTACGCCGGTGATCATGAACCTGACCGAGATGGAGGAGGCCGACGCCAAGCGCCTGGTCGACTTCGCCGCTGGTCTGGCGTTCGCGCTGCGGGGCTCGATCGAGAAGGTCACCAACCGCGTGTTCTTGCTCTCACCGCCCAACGTGGACGTGGCGGCGGAGGACAAGAGGCGGCTCGCCGAGGGTGCCTTTTTCAACTACGGGTGAGTGGTGGCACAGTTGAAGCGTGAATCCGGTGCAGATCGTCCTGTTTTACGTTCTGTTCTTCTTCTGGCTCCTGCTCACGGCCCGTATCGTGATCGAACTCGTTCGAGTGTTCGCGCGCGATTGGCGGCCCGTCGGGGGGGTTGCAATCGCGTTGGAGAGCATCTACACAGTGACCGACCCACCCGTAAAGTTGGTGCGTCGGGTGATTCCGACGGTCCGGATCGGCGGCGTCGGACTGGACCTATCGATTATGGTGCTGCTGCTGGTCGTGTTCATACTGATGCGACTGGTGCAGCCCGGGTGACGGGGAACCCGGGCTACCCGCAGCCGAGGAGTGCGTGAGGTGATCTTGTGGGCCTGACCCCCGCCGACGTGCATAACGTCGCGTTCAGCAAACCTCCGATCGGTAAGCGGGGCTACAACGAGGACGAGGTGGACGCATTCCTCGACCTGGTTGAAGCCGAGCTTGCCCGGCTGGTGGAGGAGAACAACGATCTGCGCAGCCAGGTCGAGCAGCTGGAGTCCCAGCTGCAGACCGCGCAGGTCGACCTGGAGGACGCCCGCAGCCAGGCGGAGTCCGCTTCCTCGACCCAGGCCGCCCCGACGGAGGAACCGCGCCGGCTCACCCCGGTCCCGGCGCCGACCGCTGCCGAGCAGACCTCGCCCGGCGGTGACCACCACGTGCAGGCCGCCAAGGTGCTGGGCCTCGCGCAGGAGATGGCCGACCGGCTGACCGGTGAGGCCAAGGCCGAGGCCGACGGCATGCTCGCCGAGGCGCGGACGAAGTCCGAGCAGCTGCTCTCGGAAGCGCGCTCGAAGTCCGACAGCATGGTCAACGAGTCCCGGACCCGGGCCGAGACGATGCTCAACGACGCCCGCACCCGGGCCGAGACGCTGGAGCGGCAGGCCCGCGAGAAGGCCGCCAACCTGGAGCGCGACGCGCAGCGCAAGCACGCCGAGGTGATGGGCAACATCACGTCGGAGAAGAACGCCCTCGAGAAGAAGATCGAAACCCTGCGCACGTTCGAGCGCGAGTACCGCACTCGACTGCAGACCTACCTGGAGTCGCAGCTGCGCGAACTGCAGGACCGGGGTTCGGCGGCGCCCGCCGAGAGCAGCGGCAGCCGCTCGTCCGGTCAGCAGGCCAGCTACAGCTTCGGAGCGCGGGCGGCCGAGGCCGGCTGACGACTCGTGCTGGACTCGCGCTCGGCGGTGCCGGTGACGCGGGCGATCGGGATCGAGGAATCGCTGTGAGTCGGCGGCGGCGGGCGGCGCGCCCGTCGCCGCTGGCGCGCGTCCGGACCCGTACCGCGAGAGGTGTGAGGTCACGTGCTGTTGGTCGTGCTGCTGCTGGTCCTGCTGGCGGCGGGTGTGCTGATCGCCGCCGTCGTGGTCGGCGACGCCGAGCTGGCGTGGTTGTCGGTGCTGGCCAGCGCGGTCGCGGTCGGGCTGCTGGCGGCGGACCGGGTGCGGCGGCGCCGGGCGGCGGCGAAGCGCGCCGCGGCCGAGCCCCCGTTCGCCGACGTCGGCGAGGAACCGGCGGAGGAGCGGAGCAACGCGGCCGAGGCGGCGCGACCGGACGCGCAGGTGCTGGTGATCGACGAGCGCCCGCGCTACCACGTCCGCACCTGCGAGTGGATCGGCTCGCGCAAGACGATCGAGCTCACCCTGCGCGAGGCGCGGGAGCTGGGCTTCACGCCCTGCGCCCTGTGCGCGCCGAACGCCACGATCGCCGCCGAGGTTCGGCGGTCCTGACCGCGGTTTCAAGTGAAACTGCGGTTCCCGGGTCGGACGCCGGAGGCGGTGAAAACCGGTGGCGGGGGCCCGGTACGCTGGAACGACCAGGCGATGATCCGGCCATCACCGGGGAGCCTCCGGAAGAACGGGTGCCCGCAGCACCTCAGTAGAACCGGACGGGTCCAGCCCGTCACAGCTGGCAACGAGTGGTCGTCGGCGTTCGCCGGCGGCAAGCGGGGTGGTACCGCGGATCTCGTGCGGAGCACGCGCACGAGGTGTCGTCCCCGCGTGGGCACCGAGATCTCGGTGACCGTGCGGCGGCAACGACACACACCGCGAGGAGCGCATCCGCGATGTCTTATCCCAAGGTTCAGTTCGGCGACGCCGGTGAGCGCGGCGTGGCTGCCCAGCCCGCGTTCCCGGCGATCGAGCGCCAGGTGCTGGATTTCTGGGCGAGCGACGACACCTTCCGGGCCTCGGTGGAGGCCCGCGAGGCCGGGACCGACGGCGCCAACGAGTTCGTCTTCTACGACGGCCCGCCGTTCGCCAACGGCCTGCCGCACTACGGGCACCTGCTGACCGGCTACGTCAAGGACGTGGTGCCGCGCTACCAGACGATGCGCGGCCGCCGGGTGGAGCGCCGGTTCGGCTGGGACTGCCACGGCCTGCCCGCCGAGGTCGAGGCGGAGAAGCAGCTCGGCATCACGTCGAAGTCCGAGATCGAGGGCATGGGCGTGGCCGCGTTCAACGACGCCTGCCGCACCTCGGTGCTGCGCTACACCGCGGACTGGGAGGACTACGTCACCCGGCAGGCGCGGTGGGTGGACTTCGCCAACGACTACAAGACGCTCGACCTGGACTACATGGAAAGCGTCATGTGGGCGTTCAAGGCCCTGTGGGACAAGGGCCTGGTCTACGAGGGCTTCCGGGTGCTCTGGTACTGCTGGCGCTGCGAGACGCCGCTGTCCAACACCGAGACCCGCATGGACGACGTGTACCGCCAGCGGCAGGACCCTGCGGTGACGGTCGGTCTGCGGCTCAACGCCCCGGGCAAGGCCTTCGACGGCGCGCTGGCCCTGATCTGGACGACCACGCCGTGGACGCTGCCGTCCAACCTGGCCGCCGCGGTGCACCCCGAGGTGGACTACGTGCTCGTCGCGCCGGGCAACAGCTCCGAGCGCTACGTGCTCGCCGAGGCCCGGTTGAGCGCCTACGCGCGGGAGCTCGGCGAGGACGTCGCCGAGCACGTCCTGGAGCGGTTCAAGGGATCCGACCTGCTGGGCACGAAGTACCAGCCGCCGTTCGACTTCTTCGTCGGCCGCGAGAACGCCCACCAGGTGCTCGCCGCCGACTACGTCACCACCGACGACGGCACCGGGATCGTGCACATCGCACCGGCCTTCGGTGAGGAGGACAAGGTCGTCACCGACGCCGCGGACATCGAGCCGGTGGTGCCGGTCGACGCGCACGGCAAGTTCACCGCCGAGGTGCCGCCGTACGAGGGCCTGCAGGTCTTCGAGGCGAACAAGCAGATCGCCCGCGACCTCAAGGACGCGGGTCTGCTGCTGCGGCACGAGACCTACGACCACCCGTACCCGCACTGCTGGCGCTGCGACAACGCGCTGATCCAGCGGGCGGTGTCGTCCTGGTTCGTGGCGGTCAGCAAGTTCAAGGACCGGATGGTCGAGCTGAACCAGCAGATCAACTGGGTGCCGGGGCACATCCGGGACGGCCAGTTCGGCAAGTGGCTGGAGAACGCCCGCGACTGGAACATCTCCCGCAACCGGTACTGGGGCTCGCCGATCCCGGTGTGGGTCTCCGACGACCCGAACTACCCGCGCACCGACGTCTACGGCTCGCTGGACGAGCTGGAGCGCGACTTCGGCGTGCGGCCGAAGGACCTGCACCGCCCGGAGATCGACGAGCTGACCCGGCCCAACCCGGACGACCCGACCGGGAAGTCCACCATGCGCCGGGTGCCGGAGGTGCTGGACTGCTGGTTCGAGTCCGGGTCGATGCCGTTCGCGCAGGTGCACTACCCGTTCGACAACGCCGAGTGGTTCGAGCACCACTACCCGGGCGACTTCATCGTCGAGTACAACGGCCAGACCCGCGGCTGGTTCTACACGCTGCACGTGCTGGCCACCGCGCTGTTCGACCGACCGGCGTTCAAGAACGTGGTGGCGCACGGCATCGTGCTGGGCCACGACGGGCTGAAGATGTCGAAGTCCAAGCGCAACTACCCGGACGTCAACGAGGTCTTCGACCGCGACGGCTCGGACGCGATGCGCTGGTTCCTGATGGCCAGCCCGATCCTGCGCGGCGGCGACCTCGTGGTGACCGAGCAGGGCATCCGGGAGGCGGTGCGCCAGGCGGTGCTGCCGCTGTGGAACTCCTGGTACTTCCTTGCGCTGTACGCCAACGCCGAGGGCGTCACCGGTGAGTCCAGGGTGGACAGCCAGCACGTGCTGGACCGGTACGTGCTGGCCAAGACGCACGAGCTGGTCGGCGACGTGCAGGCCGCGCTGGACTCGCTCGACCTGGCCGGGGCGTGCAACACCGTCCGGGACTTCCTGGAGGTGCTGACCAACTGGTACGTGCGGCGCTCCCGCGACCGCTTCTGGGCCGGTGACCGCGACGCCATCGACACCCTGCACACCGTGCTGGAGGTGACCTGCCGGGTGATGGCGCCGATGCTGCCGCTGACCGCGGAGGCGGTGTGGCGGGGGCTGACCGGTGGCCGCTCGGTGCACCTGACCGACTGGCCGCTGGTCGACGAGCTGCCTGCGGACGCGGCGCTGGTCTCCGCGATGGACCAGGTCCGCCAGGTGTGCTCGTCGGCGTCCGCGCTGCGCAAGGCCAACAAGCTGCGGGTGCGGTTGCCGCTGGCCAAGCTGGTGGTGGCCACCTCGGAGGCGGAGGCGCTGCGGCCGTTCGCCGACCTGATCCGCGACGAGGTCAACGTCAAGGAGCTGGAGCTGACCACCGACGTGGCCGCGCACGGCCACTTCGAGATCGCGGTGAACGCGCGGGCGGCCGGTCCGCGGCTGGGCCGCGACGTGCAGAAGGTGATCAAGGCGGTCAAGGCGGGCGAGTGGAGCCGCACCCCGGGCGGTGCGGTCGTCGCGGCCGGGATCGAGCTGCAGGAGGGCGAGTTCACCGAGCGGCTGGTGTCCACCGACCCCGGCGCGGCTTCGGCGCTGCCCGCCGACCTGGGGCTGGTCGTGCTGGACACCGAGGTGACCCCGGAGCTGGCCGCCGAGGGCGTGGCCCGCGACGTGGTCCGCGTCGTCCAGCAGGCGCGCAAGGACGCGGGCTTCGAGGTCTCCGACCGGATCACGGTGACCGTCTCGGCGCCGGAGGAGGTGCTGTCGGCGGTGGCGGCGCACCGCGAGTTCATCGCGGCCGAAACCCTCGCCGACGCGGTCGAGTCCGGTGACGTGTCCGGTGGTTCCACCGGATCGGTGGGCGACGGCACCGAGATCCAGGTCTCGGTCACCCGGGTCTGATCTTCGGAGCGGAGGGCACCCCGCGCGCGGGGTGCCCTCCGCGTTGTTGTGACGCAGACCTCTCCCACGCTTCGGGAAGTGGTGTTGCCCGCTGTGCGGGCGCTTTTCTAAGGTGCTGTTCCGAAGGTCATGAGTGCCAGCGCCAAGCCCCGGCTCGCTGGCCGGCAACCCTCCAACCGCGGTGGGGTGCCCCGGGTGAGGACCTGGCCGGTCGCGCAGGGCGACCCGGCAAGCGCGGACCCCTCAGGACGGGTCCGATGAGGCCCTGGGAGGGGCATCATGACGTCTGCCGTCGTCAACATCCCGACGCAATCCACCTCGGACCACCGCGTGCCCGCCGTGGCCGGGAACGCGCTGCGGGTTCCGCTGGTCACCGGGGGCAGCATCGGTTACGCCAACCTCGACCACGGGGCCAGCGCGCCCTGTCTGGAGAGCGTCCGGACGGCCGTCGACCAGCTGCTGCCGTGGTACGCCAGCGTGCACCGCGGCGCCGGTTTCGCGTCGCAGGTGTGCACGCGGGTCTACGAGGGGGCGCGGGACGTCCTGCGCGAGTTCGTCGGAGCCCGCCGCACCGACTCGGTGATCTTCACCCGCAACACCACCGACGCGCTGAACCTGCTGGCCAAGGCCCTGCCGCGCGGCACGTCCGTCGTCGTCTTCGACACCGAGCACCACGCCGCGCTGCTGCCCTGGGGCGGTCCGCGGGTGCGGCGGATCGAGGCTCCGGAGACCCCGGCCGAGGCGGTGGCCGCGCTGGACGCCGCGCTGGCGGAGTGCCCGGAGGGGCCGCGGCTGGCGGTGATCACCGGGGCTTCGAACGTCACCGGTGAGCTGTGGCCGGTCGCCGAGCTCGCCCGCATCGCGCGCCGCCGCGGTGCGCGGACCGTGCTGGACGCCGCGCAGCTCGCCCCGCACCGCCCGGTGCGGATCACCGAGCTCGACGTCGACTACGTCGCCATCTCCGGGCACAAGCTGTACGCGCCGTTCGGCGCGGGCGCGCTGATCGGACGCGCCGACTGGCTCAACGCCGCGGAGCCGTACCTGGCCGGAGGCGGTGCGACGCGGCAGGTGCACGAGCGCGCGGTCAGCTGGACCAGCGGAGCGGAGCGACACGAGGCCGGATCGCCGAACACGGTCGGCGTGCACGCGCTGGCCAAGGCCTGCGCGGAGCTGTCGGCGAACTGGGCGGACGTCGTCGGGCACGAGGAGGCGCTGCTGCGCCGGTTGCGCGCCGGGCTGCGCGGAGTGCCGGGGCTGCGGGAGCTGAGCCTGTTCGGGGCCGACCACGAGCGGGTCGGCGTGGTGAGCTTCACCGTCGACGGCCAGGACCCCGGGCTGCTCGCCGCCGCGCTCTCCGCCGAGCACGGCATCGGCGTCCGCGACGGGCTGTTCTGCGCGCACCTGGCCACCCGGCGGCTGCTGTCGCGGGCGGGGTCGGACGCCGATCGCGCGGTGCGGATCAGCATTGGCCTGGGCACCACGACCGAGCACGTCGACCGCCTGGTGCACGCTCTGCGGAAGCTGGTCGCCGAGGGCCCGGCCTGGCGCTACGCGCAGGTGGACGGCCGCTGGGCCCCGGTCGACGACCCGCGCCCGCTGCCGGACTTCTTGCCCTGACATCGCACGGTTCACCGAGGTTCTTCCGCGGTCGTCGGGGTGTCGACCGGCGATTTCAATGAGGTTTTTCCAACCTCGTTCTGGGTGGCGGTGCCGGTGGCGGAACCTCAGCGCCCGCCTGGACTCCGGGTGCCCAACTTGATGTATGGCCAATACACGGCAGTTGGGCCGTCCTCGCCAGGCGAACGCTGAGAACCCGCGGCGGTGCGAGTTGCGAGGGTGGGTTATGCGCCTGCGGCGCATGCGACCCTCGCCGACCGGTGCCGGTCGCCCTTCGCAGCTGCGGTCCACGGCCAGGATGAAAAAGGCTCAATGGAAATCGGACGTCTGATTTCCATTGAAATCGCGGAGGTCGTCCTCAGGTCGGACGTCCTGGCCGCCCGGGTGCCGGAAATGTCGGGTATCGCAGTTTCAGTTGAAACTGTGGCGGAGTGCACGGCGTGCGGTGGGACTGCCGGAACCCGGTCGGTGCGGTTCAGGGACAATGGGGGCGTGAGCAGCGACCAGTCCACCCCCAGGCAGTCATCCGCGGAGCCCGCCGAGCCGGGGGAAGCCGCCGAGCAGACGCCCGAGACCCCGGCCGCCGAGACGTCCGGCGAAGCCGGTGAGCAGCCGCGCAAGCCGCGCAAGCTGCTGGCGCTGCTGTTCGGGGTGGCGCTGGTCGGCCTGGGGATCGACATCCTCACCAAGGTCGTCGTGGTCGCCGAGCTGGAGGGCGAACCGCCGGTCGAGGTGCTCGGCGGGCTGCTCTACCTCGACGTGCTGCGCAACCCGGGAGCGGCGTTCTCGCTGGCCACCGGCCTGACCTGGCTGCTGGCGCTGCTCGCCATCGCGGTGGTCGGCGTGATCATCTGGCTGGCCCCGAAGCTGCGCTCGCCGGGCTGGGCGATCGGCCTCGGCCTGGTGCTCGGCGGCGCGTGCGGCAACCTCGTGGACCGCATCTTCCGCGCGCCCGGTCCGCTGCAGGGCCACGTGGTGGACTTCCTGTCGGTGCTCGCGCCCGGCGGCGCGGTCTGGCCGGTGTTCAACATCGCGGACAGCTGCATCGTCGTCGGCGGCGTGCTCGTCGTGCTGCTGTCGCTGATGGGTCGCGACTACGACGGCACGGTGCACCGGAAGAAGAAGGCGGCGGGGAACGAGTCGTGAGCGATCTTCGAAACCTGCCGGTGCCCGAGGGGCTGGACGGCATGCGGGTCGACGCGGGCCTGTCGAAGCTGCTGGGCCTGTCCCGCAACGCGGTGGCCACCCTGGCCGAGTCCGGTGACGTGCTGCTCGACGGCAACCCCGCGGGCAAGTCCGACCGGCTGGTGGCCGGTTCGTGGCTGGAGGTGACGCTGCCTGCGGCGCAGCAGCCGCTGCAGGTCGTCGCCGTGCCGGTGGAGGGGCTGAAGATCCTCCACCAGGACGACGACATCGTGGTGGTGGACAAGCCGATCGGCGTCGCGGTGCACCCGAGCCCGGGCTGGGAAGGCCCGACGGTGGTCGGCGGGCTGGCCGCGGCCGGGGTGCGCATCGCGACCACCGGTGCCGCCGAGCGGCAGGGCGTCGTGCACCGGCTCGACGCGGGCACCACCGGGGTGATGGTCGTGGCCAAGAGCGAGCACGCGTACTCGGTGCTCAAGCGGGCGTTCAAGGAGCGCACCGTGGACAAGCGCTACCACGCGGTGGTGCAGGGGCACCCCGACCCGAGCCGCGGCACCATCGACGCGCCGATCGACCGGCACCCCCGCCACGACTACAAGTTCGCGGTGGTCACCGGCGGCAAGCCGAGCATCACGCACTACGAGACGGTGGAGGCGTTCCGCGCCGCCTCGCTGGTGGACGTGAAGCTGGAAACCGGTCGCACGCACCAGATCCGGGTGCACTTCTCGGCGATCAAGCACCCGTGCGTCGGCGACCTGACCTATGGCGCGGACCCGGTCCTCGCGCGCAAGCTGGCCATCACCAGGCAGTGGCTGCACGCCCGGAGCCTGTCCTTCGAGCACCCCTCGGGCGGCTGGGTGACCTTCGAGAGCGAGTACCCGGACGACCTGCAGCACGCGCTCGACGAGCTCCGCGATCAGGACCGCTGAACCAGGTACCGTTTCCGGACGACCTACCGATGGAGGGGGCTTGGATGGCACAGTCGAGATCGTTCGAAGGCTCGGATGCGCCGACGCCGCCCACCGGCATGCCGGTGATCGACCCGGGGGCCGACGCCGAAACCCCGCCCAGCGGGTTCACCAGCCTCGGCGACGTGATCAGCGCCGAGGACGTGGGTTCGGCCGCGCCCTCGGTCTTCGGCGCCCCGGAGCCCGCGCAGTCGCAGGGCGACGCGGGCGACTGGCCGAAGCTGGAGTACCGCAGCCGCAACAAGCCGGAGCGCCCCAAGCGCCCGAGTCCCCTGGACTTCTTCCGCAAGAAGGAGAGCTGAGGCTCGTCATCCGCGATTTCCATTGAAGTCGGGCGTGCGATTTCTATGAGGTTTTTCCAACCTCGTTCTGAGTGGCGGTGCCGGTGGCGGAACCTCAGCGCCCGCCTGGACTCCGGGTGCCCTGACTGATGTATGCCAATACACGGCGTCAGGGCCGTCCTCGCCAGGCGAACGCTGAGAACCCGCGGCGGTGCGAGTTGCGAGGGTGGGCTATGCGCCTGGCGGCGCATGCGGCACCTGCCGATCGGTGCCGGTCGCCCTTCGCGGCTGCGGTCCACGGGCAGGATGAAAAAGGCTCAATGGAAATCGCGGCGGTCACAGGGCTTTGAGCTCTTCGACGATCTCGCGGACCGAGGACTTGGCGTCGCCGAAGAGCATCGCCGTCTTCGGGTCGGTGTAGAGCGCGTTGTCCACGCCCGCGAAGCCCGCGCGCATCGAGCGCTTCAGCACGATCACCGTTCTGGCCTGGTCGACGTTGAGGATCGGCATGCCGTAGATCGGCGAGCTCGGGTCGTTGCGGGCCGCCGGGTTGGTGACGTCGTTGGCGCCGATCACCAGCGCCACGTCGGTGCGGGCGAACTCGTCGTTGATCTCGTCCATCTCCTTGAGCTGCTCGTAGGGCACGTCGGCCTCCGCGAGCAGGACGTTCATGTGCCCGGGCATCCGCCCGGCCACCGGGTGGATCGCGTAGGCCACGCCGACACCCCGGTCCACCAGCAGCTTCGCCATGTCCTGCACCGCGTGCTGGGCCTGCGCCACCGCCATCCCGTAGCCGGGAACCACGATCACCTGCCCCGCGTAGGCGAGCTGGATGGCCACGTCCGCGGCGCTGACCGAGCGCACCGGGCCACCGCTGGTCACCGGGGCGGCCGCGGCGGTCCCGCCGAAGCCGCCCGCGATGATCGACGGGATCGAGCGGTTCATCGCCTTGGCCATCTGGTCGGTCAGGATCGAACCGGAGGCGCCGACGAGCATCCCGGCGACGATCATCGCCGTGTTGCTCAGCGCGAGCCCGGCCGCGGCGGCGGAGAGCCCGGTGAAGGCGTTCAGCAGCGACACCACCACCGGCATGTCCGCACCGCCGATCGGCAGCACCACCGCGATCCCGGCCAGCCCGGCCAGCACCAGCACCGCCACCAGCAGGAGCTCGACGTCGCTGCCCAGCCCGATCACCACGGCGCACGCCACCGCGCCGACCAGCAGCAGCACGTTCAGCGGAAGCTGCAGGCGGCCCACCGCGATCGGGCGGCCGGGCAGGATCTCCTGCAGCTTGCCGAAGGCCACCAGCGACCCCCAGAACGAGATCGAGCCGATGATCGCGGCGAACAGCGTGGCGATCGGCACGAACGCCGGTTCGCCCTGGAACCCGGGGTTCTCCCGGAACTCGACCCACGCGGTGAGCGCCACCGCGCCGCCGCCGACGCCGTTGAACAGCGCCACCATCTGCGGCATCGCGGTCATCTTCACCTGCCGCGCGGCCGGGATGCCGATCACCGTGCCGACCACCAGGCCGAGCGCGATCAGCCCCCAGTTGCCGAGGCCGGGGGTGAGCAGCGTGGCGACCACCGCGACCGCCATGCCCGCGGCCGCGATCGCGTTGCCGCGCACCGCGGTCCGCGGCCCGGTCAGGCCCATCAGGCCGTAGATGAACAGCGCGAACGCCAGGATGTAGAGGACGGACCGCAGCGTGATCACTTCTCGGCGTCCTTCCGCGCGGGTTCCGGCTTGCGCTTGAACATGCCCAGCATCCGGTCGGTGACCAGGAACCCGCCGACCACGTTGATGGTGCCGAAGATGATCGCCACCAGCGCCAGCAGCTGCGACCCGAGGTCGTCCACACCGGACCCGAGCACCAGCACGCCGCCGAGCAGCACGATGCCGTGGATGGCGTTGGTGCCGGACATCAGCGGGGTGTGCAGCGTGTTCGGCACCTTGGAGATCACCGCGAAGCCGACGAATCCGGCCAGCACCAGGATCGCCAGATCGGCCAGGAACATCGCCCCTCCTCCCAGGACGGGGTGAGGGTCACGGGTGCCCCTCACCTGGGTCTGATCGGGTGATGCAGGTGGCGGCCAGCACCTCGTCGGAGAAGTCCGGGGCGAGGCGGCCGTCGACCAGCACCAGCTCCAGCAGGGCTTGGACGTTGCGGGCGTAGAGCTCGCTGGCGTGCTCCGGCATGGTCGCCGGGAGGTTCAGCGGGGCGGCGATGGTGACCTCGTCCTCCACCACGGTCCGGCCCGGCTCGCTGAGCTCGCAGTTGCCGCCCGCCGACCCGGCCAGGTCGACGATCACGCTGCCCGGCCGCATCCGGCGCACCGCCTCCGCGGGCACCAGCCGCGGCGCCGGGCGCCCCGGGACCAGCGCGGTGGTGATCACCACGTCGAAACCGCTGATCGCCGCGTTCAGCCGCTGGGTCTGCTCGGCGCGCTCCTCCTCGGTCAGCTCGCGCGCGTAGCCGCCCTCGCCGACCGCCGAGACGCCCAGGTCCAGCCACTTCGCCCCGACCGAGCGCACCTGGTCGGCCACCTCGGGCCGTACGTCGTAGCCGGTGGTGCGGGCCCCGAGCCGCTTGGCCGTGGCCAGCGCCTGCAGCCCGGCCACCCCGACGCCGAGCACCAGCACCGAGGCGGGCTTCACGGTGCCCGCCGCGGTGGTCAGCATCGGGAAGAAGCGGGTGCACTCGGTGGCCGCGAGCAGCACCGCGCGGTACCCGGCCACGTTGGCCTGGGAGGACAGCGCGTCCATCGACTGGGCGCGGGAGATGCGCGGCACCGACTCCAGCGCGAACCCGGTCACCCCGGCCTCGCGCAGCCGCGCCACCACGTCGGGATCGGTCAGCGGGGCGAGGAAGCCGAGCAGCGTCGACCCGCGGGGCAGCTTGGCGATCTCCGCCGCGCTCGGCGGGGCGACCTTCACCACCACGTCGGCCGACCACGGGTCGCCGAGGTGCGCCCCGGCCTTGGTGAACGCGTCGTCGGGGATCAGTGCGGCCTGCCCGGCGCCGGGCTCGACGACCACGTCGAGACCCTGCGCGCAGAGCCGCTCGACCACGCCGGGGACGAGCGCGACCCGGCGCTCACCCGGCGTCGACTCGCGCGGAACACCGACGCTGGTGCGCTGCGCCTCCTGCGAGGTCATGCCCAGCAGCCCGCCTCTCCGAGTTTTTCTGCGGTGGTTGCGTCCAGGATCGAACTCGCGTTTCGCGGTTTCTCGTGGCTGGGTTGCATCACGGTCCCCTGAGGTGCGGTTGAGCAGGGCTCCGGCACAAGGGGTGTCATGCCTCCAGCAGTCCACAACGCGGTCTGAACCGCAAGGGCACACGCCCGCAGATCACCAGGACAGACGTACGGTCAAGAGGTAATCCCCAGTATTAACACCGGCTGATCAGAGGTCGGTGATGTCCCACAGCAGGGTGCGCTGGGTGTCGCCGGGGCGGGGCGTCCAGCGGACCGCCGTCAGCTCCGTGGACTCCGGGAGCACGTAGACGGTGTGGCCGCCCGCCGTTTCGCCCGGGGCGACGCCGATGCGGTGCGGGGGCCGGGAGGACAGCGAGACCGGGGACTTCGCCACCGCCGAGCCGTCCTTGGCGATCAGCTCCAGGTACAGGTCGGGCAGCGAGGTGAAGGGCGTCTGGCCGCGGTTGGTCAGCTCGGTGTGCACCACCACCGCGCGCTCGCCCTCCTTGAGCTCGTAGCCCGCCGCGGTGAACAGGAAGTCCGCCGGGTCGACCACCTCGACCAGCAGGATCGTGATCCGCTCGCCCTCCAGGCCGTCCACGTCGAGCTTGCTGCCGACCTTGCCGGTGCGCGCCTGCGGCTGCGGTGCCTGCTGCACGGGCTGGTCGCCGCGCGCCCACGCGGCCGACCCCGGCGGTCCCCAGACGTTCATCGGGTCCTGCGGGGCGGCCTGCTGCTGCGGGAACGACGTCGGCGGCGGGCCGGACGGGACGAACTGCTGCGGCCCGCTGGGGCCGCCGTAGCTGGGTGCGGCGTAACCGCCGGTCTGCCCCGGGTAGCCGCCGGGCGGCGGGTAGGAGCCGGAGTGCTGCGGGACCTGGTGCGCGCCGCTGGGCGGACCGGACACCGGGTGCGGTCCGCTGGCCATGTTCTGCGCGGCCCAGTGCTGCGCGGCGGCGACGGCGTTGCGGATCGCCTGCGCGTCGCACTCGACGCCTACGATCAGCGGGAGACCGGTGGTGGAGAGGGCAGCGAGGCGCGCGGCGACGTCGCGCACGTCCATGCCGAGCCGACCGGCGATCTCGGGGACCGCCGCTCGGCCCATCTCGGCGACGACGCTCAGCAGTCGAACGTCCACGGGATCAGGGCCAGCCACGTCGTGCCACGCTACCCGCTCCGCGGTCCCCGTGCGCACACGGCCACGGGGTTTCGCGGGCCCGCACCTGCTCACCGCACGTTCCGGCGGAAACCGCGCGCAACGCCGGGGGAATCGGCGATCACGTCGGGCGCGCGCGTTAGGCTGGCAGCTCTCCCCACAGCTGTCGCGAAGGAGGACTTTCCCGTGCCTGTCGACCCCTTCGTCCACCTGCACGTGCACACCGAGTACTCGATGCTCGACGGTGCGGCGAAGGTGGGGGCGTTGTTCGCCGAGGCCCAGCGGCTCGGGATGCCCGCGGTGGGGATGACCGACCACGGGAACATGTTCGGGGCCGACGAGTTCTACCAGCAGGCGAAGAAGACCGGGATCAAGCCGATCATCGGCATCGAGGCGTACCTGGCTCCGGGGTCGCGGTTCCACAAGAAGCCGGTGTTCTGGGGTGAGGCGAAGCAGCGCGGCACCGACGAGTTCGGTGAGGGCGGTGACGTCTCGGGTGCGGGTGCGTACACGCACATGACGATGGTGGCGCGCAACGCCACGGGGCTGCGGAACTTGTTCACGCTGTCGTCGCGGGCCAGCTTCGAGGGGATGTACCGCAAGCCGCGGATGGACAAGGAGCTGATCTCGGAGTTCTCCGAGGGGATCATCGCCACGACGGGGTGCCCGTCGGGCGAGGTGCAGACGCGGTTGCGGCTGCGGCAGTTCGACGAGGCGTTGCGGGCGGCGGCGGAGTACCAGGAGATCTTCGGCAAGGAGAACTTCTTCCTGGAGCTGATGGACCACGGGCTGCCGATCGAGCGGTCGGTGCGCGAGGGGCTGCTGGAGATCTCCAAGAAGCTGGGGATCCCGCCGCTGGCGACCAACGACAGCCACTACGTGACGGTGGACCAGGCGGAGTCGCACGGGGCGTTGCTGTGCGTGCAGTCGGGCAAGACGCTCAGCGACGAGTCGCGGTTCAAGTTCGACGGCGACGGTTACTACCTGAAGTCCGCGGAGGAGATGCGCGAGTACTGGGACAAGGAGGTCCCGGGGGCGGCGGACAACACGCTGCTGGTCGCGGAGATGGTCGAGTCCTACGAGGACGTGTGGAACTTCCAGGACCGGATGCCGCGCGTGACCGACGGCAGCGGCCGGTCGGAGCGGGAGCTGCTGGCGGCGGAGATCGAGCAGTACCTGCCGACGCGGTACCCGGACGGGCCGACCGAGGAGTGCCGCAAGCGGATCCAGGTGGAGCTGGACGTGCTGGACACCAAGGGGTACTGCGCGTACTTCCTGGTGGTCGGCGACCTGACGCGGTGGGCGAAGTCGCAGGGCATCCACGTGGGGCCGGGTCGTGGTTCGGCCGCGGGGTCGCTGCTGGCCTACATCCTGCACATCACGAACCTGGACCCGCTGGAGCACGGCCTGATCTTCGAGCGGTTCCTGAACCCGGAGCGCGACTCGCCGCCGGACATCGACCTCGACTTCGACGACCGGCGCCGGGACGAGGTGCTGCAGTACGCGATCAACAAGTACGGGCGGGACAAGGTCGCGCAGGTCATCACCTTCGGCAAGATCAAGACGAAGGCGGCCATCAAGGACGCGGCGCGGGTGCACCACGGGCAGCCGGGGTTCGCGATCGCGGACCGGATCTCCAAGGCGCTGCCGCCGCCGATCGCGGCCAAGGACATCCCGCTGTCGGGGATCGTGGACCCGCAGCACGAGCGGTACGCGGAGGCCGCCGAGGTCCGGAGCCTGATCGAGACCGACCCGTCGGTGTCGCAGATCTTCGACACCGCGCGGGGGCTGGAGGGGCTGATCCGCAACGCGGGTGTGCACGCCTGCGCGGTGATCCTGTCCTCGCAGCCGCTGCTGGGCACGGTGCCGCTGTGGGCGCGCGACGACGGGTCGATCATCACCGGCTGGGACTACCCGTCGTGCGAGGCCATCGGCCTGCTGAAGATGGACTTCCTGGGCCTGTCCAACCTCACCATCCTCGGCGACGCCCTGCGCATGGTGAAGGAGAACCACGACCGCGAGATCGACCTGTCCAACCTCGCGCTGGACGACAAGGCCACCTACGAGCTGCTGGCCCGCGGTGAGAGCTTGGGCGTGTTCCAGCTCGAAGGTGGTGGCATGCGCGAACTGCTCAAGCGCATGCAGCCCACCGAGTTCGCCGACATCGTGGCCTGCAACGCGCTGTACCGGCCGGGCCCGATGGAGGTCAACGCGCACAACGACTACGCCGACCGCAAGAACGGCAAGAAGCCGGTCGAGCCGATCCACCCGGAGCTGGACGAGCCGCTCAAGGACATCCTGGCCGAGACCTACGGTCTGATCGTCTACCAGGAGCAGATCATGGCGATCGCGCAGAAGGTCGCCGGGTACAGCCTCGGTCGAGCGGACATCCTGCGGCGCGCGATGGGCAAGAAGAAGAAGGAGGTCCTGGACCAGGAGTTCGAGGGCTTCCGGGACGGCATGCTCGCGCAGGGCTTCTCCGACGAGGCCATCGAGAAGCTGTGGGCGACGGTCCTGCCCTTCGCCGGGTACGCGTTCAACAAGTCGCACGCGGCGGGTTACGCCCTGGTGGCGTACTGGACGGCGTACCTGAAGGCGAACTACCCGGCCGAGTACATGGCGGCCTTGCTGACCTCCAACGGGGACAACAAGGACAAGATGGCGATCTACCTGGCCGAGTGCCGCCGGATGGGCGTGAAGGTGCTCTCGCCGGACGTCAACGACTCCAAGGACACCTTCGCCGCGGTCGGCTCGGACATCCGCTTCGGCATGAGCGCGATCCGCAACGTCGGGTCGAACGTGGTGGCCTCGATCGTCAAGACCCGCGAGGAGAAGGGCCGCTACACCTCCTTCACCGACTTCCTGGACAAGTCCGAGATCCTGGCCTGCAACAAGCGGGTCATCGAGTCGCTGATCAAGGCCGGGGCGTTCGACTCGCTGGGGCACACCCGCATGTCGCTGGTGCAGCACCACGAGGCCGCGGTGGAAGCGGTGATCGGGCTCAAGCGGCAGCAGGCGATGGGCCAGTTCGACCTGTTCGGCGCCGACGACTCGGCCGACAGCGCGGACTCCTCGCCGCTGGCGCACCTGACCTTCACCGCGGAGGAGTGGCCGCGCAAGCAGCTGCTGTCCTACGAGCGGGAGATGCTGGGCCTGTACGTCTCCGCGCACCCGCTGGACGGCGCCGAGCGGCTGCTGGCGCCCTACCAGGACACCGGCATCGCCGAGCTGGTCGGCGGGGAGCGGGAGTTCGGCGGCGGCAAGGAGCAGATCAAGATCGCCGGGATGATCTCCGGCATCCAGCGCCGCATCAACAAGAACGGCCACCCGTGGGCGATCGTGACCCTGGAGGACCTCGACGCCAGCGTCGAAGTGCTGTTCTTCCCCAAGTCCTACGAGATGTTCGCCGACTGCCTGGTCGAGGACACCGCCCTGGCGGTCAAGGGCCGCATCAACGAGCGCGAGGGCACCATCAGCGTCTTCGCCTCCGACGCGGTGCCGGTCGACATCTCCGCGGCGGAGACCGACCCGGGCACCGACCCGGCGTTCGTGATCAAGGTCCCGGTGGGCCGGGTGGACCAGTCGCTGGTGGCGGAGCTGAAGCGGACCCTCCAGGCGCACTCGGGCACCACCCCGGTGCACCTCAAGCTGCAGAGCCCGCGCGGCGTGACCCGCCTGGCCCTGTCCAGCGACTACTTCGTCTCCACGGAGAACGGCCTGCAGGGCGAGCTCAAGGGCCTCCTCGGCGCGGGCTGCTTCGAGACGGTGTGACCCCGCTCGTGAGTGCGAAAACCGGCTGGAGGCGGTTTTCGCACTCACGACCCCCGGGCGTCAGCCGGCTTCGACGGCGGTGCGCAGGCGCAGGTCGTCGAGGCTGCGGCCGGTTTCCGCGGTGTAGGCGCCGGGGATCAGGCGCCAGGTGTTGACCTCCTCGTCCCAGATCTCGGCGGCGCGGCGGGGGAGCACGACGGTCGCTTCGGCGGTCTCGCCGGGTTCCGCGGTCACGGAGGCGAAACCGGCGAGGCGGCGGGCCGGGCGTTCGACGGCGTCGCCCTCCGGGGTGGCGAGGTAGACCTGGACCACCTCGCGCCCCGCCCGGTCGCCGACGTTGCGCACGCGGACGGTGAGCCTGCCCAGCTCGTCCGCGCCCTGCGGTGCGGTGAGCTCGGCGGACTCGTACTGCCAGTCGGTGTAGCCGAAGCCGTGCCCGAAGCAGTACGCCGGGGCGGTCCCGGACCGCTGCCAGGCCCGGTAGCCGATGAAAACGCCCTCGTCGTAGCGGAGTTCGCCGTCGACCGGCGTCACCTGCGCGACCGGCGCGTCCGCCAGCCGCACCGGCCAGGTGGTGGGCAGCCGACCGCCCGGCTCCTCGACGCCGAGCAGGACGTCGGCCAGCGCGGCACCGGCCTCCTGGCCGGGGAACCAGGTGAGCAGGACGGCCGCGACGTCGTCGCGCCACGGCATCTCCACCGGCGAACCCGAGTTGACCACCACGACGGTGTTCGGGTTGACCGCCGCCACCCGCTGCACCAGCTCGTCCTGCCGCCCGGGCAGCTTCAGGCTCGTGCGGTCGAAGCCCTCGCTCTCCACCCGCTCGGTGGTGGCGACCACGACGATCGCCGTCCCGGCGTCGCGCGCGGCGGCGACCGCCTCGTCGAGGAGTTCGTCGGCGTCGCGCCGCGGGTCCAGGTGCGCGAGGCCGACGCCCACCGAGTCCAGCGGCAGCGGCGTCGCGCTCCGGGGGACGACGTTCAGCAGGCTGACCTCGACGGGCTCCCCGGCGGTGAGCTCCACCTTGCCGCGCTCCACCGGTGCCTCGAAGAACGCCTCGAACGGGTCGCCGCCGTCGAGCGAGTGCTCGCCGTCGAAGAGGACCTCGCCGCCCACGGTGAGCTTGAACCCGCCGAGACCCTTGGTGCCGAAGGTGTGCAGGCCGCTCTCGCGCGGGGTGAACGTGCCGACGATCTCGACGCTGTGCAGCTCGTCGTAGCGCACGCCGTCGGGGAAGTCGCCGTGCCACTGCACTAGGCCGTTGGGCAGCTCCTCCTGGCCCAGCACCCGGCCGTCGGCGTCGCGCACGACCGCCCGCAGGGCGAAGCCCGCCCCGGCGATGCCGAGCTCGTCGCTGGTCTCGGTGCCGACGGCGAAGGTCACCCGGTCGCCGAACGCGGCGCGCAGCCCGTCGATCGGGGACACCACCCGCTCCGGGAACACCTGGGCCGAGCCGCCGCCGAGCACCCGGGCGTCCCGCGCGGCCGAACCGATCACGGCGATGCCGGAAGTGGCGGACGGGTCGAGCGGCAGCAGGCGGTTCTCGTTGCGCACCAGGACGAAAGCGCGCCGGGCGATCTCCCGGGCGAGCGCGGGTCCGTCGATCTCGGCGGGCCGGTCCTCGGGCAGGACGGCGGCCGGTACGCCTTCCAGCGCCCCGACGCGGGCGGCCAGCCGCAGGACGTTGCGCACGGCATCGTCCACAATGGACTCCTCGACCTCGCCCGCGCGGACCGCCGCGGCCAGCGCCTCGCCGTAGACCGTGCGCGGACCGGGCATCGCGACGTCCAGGCCGCCCTTGATCGCCCGCACCGTGTCGCGCGCGGCGAACCAGTCCGAGACGATGTAACCGTCGAAACCCCACTCCCCGCGCAGGACCTCGTTCTGCAGCCGGGCGTGCTCGGTCATCGTCGGGCCGTTCACCGAGTTGTACGCGGCCATCACGCCCCACGGGCGGGCCCGCTCGACGATCATCTCGAACGGCGCCAGGTAGAGCTCTCGCAGCGCCCGCTCGCCGACGACGTTGTTCACCGTGAAGCGCTCGGTCTCCGCGTCGTTGGCGACGAAGTGCTTGACCGTGGTGCCGACCCCGCCCTCCTGCACGCCGCGCACGTACCCGGTGCCGATCTCGCCGGTCAGGTGCGGGTCCTCGGAGTAGCACTCGAAGTGCCGCCCGCCCAGCGGCGAGCGGTGCAGGTTCACCGTCGGCGCGAGCAGCACGTGCACCCCCTTGCGCCGCGCCTCCTGCGCCAGCAGGTGACCGGCGCGCCGGGCCAGCTCCGGGTCCCAGGTGGCGGCCAGCGCGGTGGGGCTGGGCAGCGCGATCGACGGGTCGCCGGCGGTCCAGCGCACGCCGCGCACGCCGATCGGCCCGTCGGACATCACCAGCGGCGCGAGCCCGATCTCGGGCAGGCCGGGCAGCGACCACATGCTCTGCCCGGCGAGCAGCCGGGTCTTGGCGTCCAGGTCGAGTTCGGCGAGCGCCGAGGCGATCGCGTCGTCATAGCTGACCACAGTGGACTCCTCCGGTTCGGGGTTGGCGGAACGGTTCAACGGGTGCCCTTGATGCGGGTGACCAGGAGCGCGCCCAGGAGCGCGGCGACGGCGGCGGTGCCGACCAGCCACGGGCGTCGGCGGCCGAAGCGGGACCGGGTGCGGTCGGACAACCGGCCGAACAGCGGGTTCGCGATCATCGCCAGCACCGCGCCCACGCCCAGCACCAGGCCGAGGGTCGATTCCTTGTGCTGCGGCGCGACTTCCGCGACGCGCAGCGCCATGGTGACCACCACCGGGGTCAGCAGCGCGCTGTAGAGGCCGAGGTTGGCCAGGCCCAGGCGGAGCACGAAGCCGCGCGGGGCGCTCCGGGGGACGTCCGGCGGCGCGGTGCGGGTGGGGGCAGTCGGGTCCACTGCCGTACCTCCTCGTTGAGGCAGGGGAAGGGGAGTTCGGGCAGGCCGGGGACCCGCCGTGGGCAGCATCCTGACCGATCTACCTGTAGATCAGTAGGTGTCGTTATCTTTTAGAAATAATTTGTCCTGCTGCGCGTTCGCGGCGACTACGCTCGGCTCCGTGACAGCGGACCGACCAGCACCACGAGGCAGGGCGCTGCGCGGCGAGAACCGGCGCGCCGAGATCCTGCAGGCCGCGATGTCGGTCATCGCCGAGCGCGGCTACCGGGGCGCCTCGCTCAGCGCGGTGGCCGAGCGCGTCGGCATGACCCAGCAGGGCCTGCTGCACTACTTCCCGACCAGGGAAGCGCTGCTCATCGCGGTGCTGGAAGCCCGCGACGAGTGGGACACCGGCGGCACCAAGGACACCGCGCGGGCCTGGCCGCTGGAGATGTGGACCTTCCTGGTCGACTACAACGCGATGCGGCGCGGCGTCGTGCAGACGTTCTCGGCCCTGCTCGGCGAGAGCGTGACCGACAACCAGCCGGCGCGCGAGTACTTCGCCGAGCGCTACGGGATGGTCCGCGAGCGCGCGGCGGCGACCCTGCGCCACGAGTTCGGCGAGCGGCTCCCCGGCGGGCTGACCCCGGAGGAGGCGGCGCCGCTGGTGGTCGCGGTGCTGGACGGCATGCAGTTCCAGTGGCTGCTCGACCCGGACAACGCGGACATGTCCGCCGCTTTCCGCAGCCTGGTCGCGCTGCTGGGCCGGGAGCGCGGCTGAGGCTGTTCTCAGGTCCGTGTGACAGGGCGTGGTGAACGGGGTTCACTGGGCGGCAGGGGTCACAACTGCCTAGTGCGAAGGAATCCGATGTCCACCACCGAGGCGCACACCGAAGTTCCCGTTTTCGACGCCGACTTCGTGCACGACCTGCACGCGCGGTACGCCGAGATCCGCGACGCCACACCGGTCCAGCGGATGGTCACCCCGAACGGCCTGCCGGTCTGGGTGATCACCCGGTACGCCGACGCCCGCGCCGCGCTGGCCGATCCGCGGCTGAGCAAGGAGGTCACCCGCATCCGCGACGTGATCGCCGAGAACCTGCCGCCGGACTCCGACCACCGGGCGTTCGACGAATCGCTGGCCTCGCACATGCTCAACATGGACCCGCCGGACCACACCCGGCTGCGCAAGCTGGTGGTCAAGGCCTTCACCAGCCGCCGGGTGGAGGCGCTGCGCCCGCGGATCGAGCAGATCACCGCCGGGCTGCTCGACGACATGGCCGAGAAGTCCGAAGTGGACCTGCTGGACGCCTTCGCGTTCCCGCTGCCGATCCAGGTCATCTCCGAGCTGGTCGGCGTCGACGAGAGCCGCCGCGACGACTTCCGGGCCTGGACGAACACCCTGCTGGACGCCTCCGACCGCGACGCGGCGGGCGCAGCGGCGGTGGCGATGGCCCAGTACCTCACCGAGCTCATCGAGCACAAGCGCAGGCAGCCCGCCGACGACCTGCTCACCGCGCTGATCGACTCCACCGAGGACCAGGACCGGCTCAGCGACAAGGAACTCATCGCGATGGTGTTCCTACTGCTGGTGGCCGGGCACGAGACGACGGTCAACCTGATCGCCAACGGGGTCCTGCACCTGCTGCGCGACCCCGACCAGTGGGCCGCGCTGCGGGCGGACCCGGACCTGGTGGCCGGTGCGGTGGAGGAGATGCTGCGCTTCGACGGGCCGGTGATGCACGGGACCTTCCGGTTCACCGCCGAGCCGCTGCCGGTCGGCGGCGTGGAGATCCCGGCCGGGCAGATCGTGTGGGTCGGGCTGGCGGCGGCCAACCGCGACCCGGAGCAGTTCCCGGAGCCGGAGCGGTTCGACATCACCCGCGACGCGCACGGGCACCTGGCCTTCGGCCACGGCATCCACTTCTGCCTCGGCGCCCAGCTCGCCCGCCTGGAGGCGCAGATCGCGCTGCGCGGCCTCGTCGAGCGGTTCCCGAACCTCACTGCCGCGGGCTCGCTGGACGACGCGCAGTGGCGCTTCAGCACCCTGATCCACGGCCTCCGGGCGCTCCCGGTCCGCCCCACCGGGGGCTGACCCGGGGCGTCACTCGGGTTCGCCGCGCTCGCCGAACCAGCGGGCGAGCTTGCCGCGGCGGCTGACGGCGCGCAGGCGCCGCTCCGCCGCCGCCCGGTGCTCCACCGTGGTGACCACGAGCAGCTCGTCGCCGATCTCCAGGTAGCTGTCCGGCAGCGGGACGAAGGCGCGGCCGCGCCGCACGATCAGCGGGATCACCGAGGGCTCGGGCAACCGCAGCTCGACCACGGTCGTGTGGTGCAGCCGCGACCCCGGCGGCACGGTCATGGTCAGCAGCTCGGCGCCGACGACGTTGAGTGGCACCGAGTCGACCTGGATCTCGCGGGTGGCCTCGCGCGGGATGATGCCCAGCAGCCGGGCCAGCGGGCGCAGGCTCGGGCCCTGCACCAGGGTGAAGACCACGACCAGCACGAACACGATGTCCAGCACCCGCTCGGCGCCCGGCACGCCCTGCACGACCGGGAACGTCGCCAGCACGATGGGCACCGCGCCGCGCAGCCCCGCCCAGCACAGGAACAGCTGTTCCCGCCACGGGACGTGGAAGCCCAGCAGCGGCAGCACCACCGACAGCGGGCGGGCCACCAGCAGCAGCACCAGGCCGATGACGAGCGCGGGCAGCACCTCGCCGGGCAGCTCGCTCGGCGTGACCAGCAGGCCGAGCAGGACGAACAGCCCGATCTGGGCGAGCCAGCCGAGCCCCTCGGCGAACGACCGCGTCGCCGAGCGGTGCGGCAGCCGACCGGTGTTGGCCAGGGTCACGCCCGCCAAGTAGGCGGCGAGGAACCCGCTGGCGTGCACGGCCCCGCCCGCGGCGAAGGCGATCACGCAGAGCCCGAAGGTCGCCACCGGGTACAGGCCGGAGGCGGGCAGCGCCAGCCGCGGCAGCAGGTGCGCGCCGCCCCAGCCGATGAGCAGCCCGATCAACGCGCCGGTGGTCAGCTGGTAGATCAGGTTCAGCGCGATCTCCAGCGGGGAGAACTCCAGCGGGACGGTGCTGAACAGCAGCACCAGGATCACCGTCGGCGCGTCGTTGAAGCCCGACTCCGCCTCCAGCAGCCCGGCCAGCCGCCTCGGCAGCGGCAGCACCCGCAGCACGGAGAACACCGCCGCCGCGTCGGTGGACGACACGATCGCGCCCACCAGCAGCGACAACTGCCAGTCGATGCCCAGCAGCAGGTGTGCGCCCAGGGCGGTGACCACCAGGCTGATGCCGACGCCGACGGTGGCCAGGATCGTCGCGGGCGCGATGAGCCGCCTGATGTCGGACCACCGGGTGGCCAGCCCGCCCTCGACGAGGATGACCGCCAGCGCCGCGGTGCCCAGGTTCTGGGCGATCTGGGTGTCGTGGAACTCGATGCCGAGCACGTCCTCGCCGAGCACCACGCCCAGCCCGAGGTACAGCAGCAGGCTGGGCAGGCCGAGCCGGGAGGCGAGCAGCGCGGCCACCGCCCCGGCCAGGAGCACCAGCCCGCCGACGAGCAGCACCAGGTACAACTGCTGCAGACTCATCGCCATCCCCGCTCACCCGCGTGCTCCGGTGGCCCCAAGTACAGCAACACCGCCCCCGATGCGCGGGTCGGACGCGCCCGGGGGGGCGGTTCCACAGTGGAGGCGCACCTCGTCCTCGAGGAGGAGGTCCGCGGGCCCGCGGGCGGATACGTTGGCGCGGTGCGGACTTCAACGACCGAACACCGGCTCGTCGTCGACAGCGCGGTGGCGGTGTTCTGCGGCGTACTCGGGGGCTGGGTGTCGCTGGGCACCCTGCGCGGCGCGAGCGCGGTCGAGGTGGGGGCGGTGGTGGCGGTCCTGGTCGGGCTGACCGCCTGCCTGGCCGTGCGCCGCAGCTGGCCGACGGTCGCGTTCGTCGTCGGTTCCGGCCTGATGCTGGGGCTGGTCGCGCTGCCGAACATCGGCGAGCAGGCCGTCCCGCCGATCCTGCTGCCGTTCTCGCTGATCCACCCGGCCCTGCTGTACTCGGTGGTCGCCTACACGGGCCGTTCCGCGCTGCCGGTGGCCTGCGGCCTGCTCGGCGCCGGGATCGCCGTGGTGCGCGGGGTGATCGGCTTCCCGGTCGACCCGTGGGGCACGGCCGGGGTGCTGGCGGCCGCGGCGTTCGGGTCGGTGCTCGCGGCTTGGGCGCTCGGCCGCTACCAGCGGATCCGGGTGGCCTACGTGCAGTCCCTGGAGGAGCGGGCGGCCCAGGCCGAGCTGCTGCGCGAGCAGCAGGTGCGCGAGGCCATCGCTGCGGAGCGGCGGCTGATCGCCCGTGAGATCCACGACGTGGCCGCGCACTCGCTGGCGGTGGTGCTGGCCCAGGCCGACACCGCCCGCCTGGTCTTCGACCGAGACCGGGAGAAGGCGCGGGAGATGATCGGCACGGCGGTCGACGTGGGGCGGCGGGCGATGGGGGAGCTGCGCAGCATGCTCGGCGTGCTGCGCACCGGGGACGAGCCGGAACCAGCTGGTCAGGACCTCGTCGAGCTGGTGGAGACGTTCCGCCGCGCCGGTGCCGACGTCGAGCTGGTGCAGCGCGGGGAGCCGCGGGAGATCGGCACCGCGCAGCGGCACGCCGTCTACCGGATCGTGCAGGAGTCGGTGACCAACGCGCTCAAGCACGTCGGCCCGGACGTGACCTGCCGGGTCGTGCTGGACTGGGCGGACGACCGGCTCACCGTGACCGTCGCGGACGACGGTCCGGGCACCTCGGCGGACCTGACCGCCGGGGGCGGGTTCGGCATCGTGGGGATGGCCGAGCGGATGCGGCAGATCGGAGGGGAGTTCGACGTGCGCAGCGCACCGGGCGAGGGGACCGAGGTGCGGGCCGGGTTCGGCCCGTTGGGGGCGGCGCGATGACGATCCGGGTGGTGGTCGCCGACGACCAGCAGCTCATCCGCTCGGCGTTGACCACGGTGCTCGGGCTGCACGACGACCTGACCTGCGTCGCCGAGGTCGCGACCGGGCGGGCGGCGCTGGCCGCCTGCCGGGCGCACCGGGTGGACGTGGTGCTGATGGACATCCGGATGCCGGACCTGGACGGCATCGCGGCCACCGAGCTGATCACCGCCGAGCTGCCGGACACCCGGGTGCTGGTGCTGACCACCTTCGACCTGGACGAGAACCTGTTCGCCGCGCTGCGCGCCGGGGCCAGCGGCTTCCTGACCAAGGACACCCCGGGCGAGGAGGTGGTGGCCGCGGTGCGCACCGTCCACGAGGGCCATTCGATCGTCTCCCCGCGCGCCACCAGCAGCCTGCTGGAGCTGGCCCGCAAGTCCGCCCCGCAGCCGCCGGAACCGGCCTGGGAGGCGCTGACCGGGCGCGAGCGGGACGTGCTGGTGGAGCTGGCTCGCGGGTCCTCCAACGTCGAGATCGGCGCCGCCCTGCACCTGGCGGAGACCACGGTGAAGACGCACGTGGGCAGCATCCTGCGCAAGCTCGGGGTCCGGGACCGCCTGCACGCGGTGATCTGGGCCTACGAGAACGGCGTCGTGCGGGGCTGATCTCCTCCTCGCGGAGGAGGTGATCGGTCCGCCGCGGAGGAGGCCCGGGGCGGGGGCTCCCGGCCAGCATGGCGGCCATGACTGGAACCGAGGAACACCGCTTCACCCGCTGCGCGGCCGGGATCGTCGGGCTGGCGCTGCTGGTGATCCCGCTGGTGTGCTGGGCCACCGGCGCACCGAACCCGTTGGCCGCGCCGGGCGACACCTCCGGCCGCTCGCTGGCCTTCCTGGCGCAGCCGACCGCGAACCTGGTGATGGCCGGGTGCGGGCTGCTCATCGCCGCTGCCGCGGTGCTGCGGAGCACCGCTGTGCGGGTCGCCGCGCTCGGCGCGTTCGCGCTGCTGCTGGACGCCGGTGCGCTGGCGGCGATCGGCTACCTGCCGTTCATGGTCTTCTCGGCGGTGACCGGCAACGCCGACAACCTGGCCGCCTACCTGTCGATCCCGCTGCTGATGCAGGTGGCAATGGGCGTGGCCGCAGCGGGTCTGCTGTGGACGTTGGTGGACCGGCCGGTGCCCGGCGGCGCGGGCGCCCACGAGCGCGCTCGGGTCCGCACCGCTCGCTGGACGGCGGTCGCCGTGATCGCGCCCCTGGTCTACGCGGCGACGCGGGTGCTGATGGTGCTGGACGTGCCGGGGTTCGCCGTGCCGATGGACGCGACGGGCAAGGCGGCCGGGCTCGGCCTGGCGCTGGCCGCGATCGGCGGTGCGGTGCTGACCTGGGGGCTGGTCCGGCCGTGGGGCGAGCGCTGGCCGCGCTGGATGCCGAGGGTGGCTGGCCGCGAGGTGCCGACCGACCTCCCGGTGGTGGCCGCGCTGTCGGTGTCGGTGCTGGTGATGGCGGCGGCCAAGGCGATCCTGGGCCTCGTCTCCACCACCAGCTCCGAGCTCTCCGCGCACGCCTGGGCCTGGACGCCGATGCTGCTGTGGCCGCTGTGGTCGGTGTCCCTGGCGCTGGCCGCGCTGAACTACCGCACCCGCCGCACCACTAGCCCGCAGCGCGAAGCCGCGGCCGCGTAGCGGGCACCGCTACCGGCTCACCGCAGCGCGATCACCGTGTACGGGCCGACGTCGCGCTTGACGAACGCGGGCGAGTCGAACACCGCGCGGTCGAAGTACACGTCGTAGTCGCGGACGTTCGGCAGCTGCGGGAACGCATCGCCCTTGAGCTGCAGCACCAGCTTGCCCTCCTCGCCCTCCGGCAGCTCCACCGTCGAGTGCGGGCTGTCCGGGTTGGACAGGATGAACACGTTGGGCGTGCGGAACTTGCTGTCGCGCAGCATGCCGAGGAGCTCGTCGGCGGTCTTCGCGGTGGTCCACCGGTGGATCTCGGCGGCCCGCTCGTCGTAGTCGCCCAACGGGTTCGCGTAGTGCGGCGTCTCCTGCTGGAAGCCCCAGTACGGCTTGAAGGACATCAGCTTGTAGTCGGTGCTCAGCAGCAGGTTCTGCTCCGGGGCGCGACCGGACAGCTCGGCGACCGCGCGGATCTCGTCGTCGGTCCACGAACCCAGCTGGTCCGGGTCGCGCTGCCCCATCGCGTTGTCGCCGGTGGGGTAGTAGTCCTGGTAGGCGGCCTTGACCGAGTCCTGCAGCGCCACCCCGATCGCGCCCTGGTTGATGGTGATCGCGCCGAGCAGCCCCAGCGCGCAGGCGACCATGCTGATCTGCAGCGCGTACCGGACGTCCAGCTTGCGCCGCAGGTACCCGATCAGCTCCAGGAGCCCGAACACACCGGCCACGGCCAGCGTCACGTCCAGGATCACGTTCAGCCGGAACGCCAGCAGCGTGGTCTTGGCGACCAGCGCCAGCGTCGAGAGCACGAACCAGCAGTAGACCGCGATCACGATGGTGAGCATCGAGGCCGCGACCTCGTTGCGGCGGCAGCGCACCAGCAGCCACACCAGACCCGCCAGGCACAGCACGCCGAACGCGGTGCCCTGCATCATCGGCACCGGCAGGAAGGCGCCGTCCTCCGGCAGGTAGTGCAGCGCCGCGCTGCGCGGGTTGTTCAGCAGGAAGCTGGTGGCCAGCAGGTAGGGCAGCCAGCCCACCAGCGCGATCACCAGGCTGACCAGCCCGATCGGCAGCAGCCGCAGGAACAGCTGCCGCACCGTCGGCCACAGGCGGTTGCCCTGGTGCACCCGGAACGCGCCGATGAGCACCGCCATCGTCAGCACCATCAGCACCGCGAAGCCGAAGTGGAGGGTGTAGGTGATCGAGGCGAACCCGACGTAGACGCCGATGCACACCAGCGTCCAGCGCGGCGATTCCCGCCGCCGCAGCGCGTGCCAGGCCAGCACGGCGACCGGTGCCAGCCACGCGGCCGACGGCCAGGCGTAGGGCTCCTCGATGCCGTGCAGCATCCCGGCCAGCGCGGTGGCGATCGCGGCCAGCAGCGCGATGCGGCGGCGCACCACCACGCTCCACAGCGTGAACGCGACGACGGTGGTCACCGCGACCCAGGTCAGCGCGTACGGCTTGTACGCGGCCCAGCCCTCCCAGCCGAGCAGGTTGGCGAACCGGCCGCCCAGCCAGAACCAGCCGCCCGGGTAGTAGGGCGGGGTGTCGGCGTAGTTCATGTCGGCCAGGCCGGGCGTGCTGGCCATCCGCGTCATGTACTGCATGCGGAAGCCGTTGTCCACAGAGGACCCGCCGTAGTAGAACCTGGTGGCCTGCAGCGGAACGGCCAGCGCGAGCGTGCTGAACGCGCTCAGCGACACCCAGGTCCCGAACAGCCGCAGCCAGCGCGGCGAGCGGTGGTGCCCGAGGGCCAGCAGCAGGAACAGCACGGTCAGCACCAGCCCGCTGCCCACCGCGGCGAGCGCCTCGGGGGCGAAGCTGGGTTCGCTGATGCTCAGGCGGGTGGCCGCGAACTGCAGGAACAGGCTCACCACGGCGGCCACCGCCGCGCTCAGCAGCAGTTCGACGACGGTGGTGCGCAGCGGCAAGCGGACTGCTGAGTCCCGCCGCGGTTCGTCGATCGGGCTCGGTCCGGTCAACTTCAGGCTCGGCAGGATTCCCGCCACTTCACGCGTCCTTCGGCGTAGCTGACATGGGGGCTCGCGCAGAATAGTTGATGTGCGGCGCGCACCCCGCCATCGGGTGATGCGGGCGGAGCGCGGCGGACCGCTAGGGTGACCGCAACGGCGGGTCGCCGTTGCGGGGTCGCAGTTTCAATTGAAACTGTGGTCCGGTACCCAGGAGGAAGCGCAGTTTCAGTTGAAACTGCGATCTGGCGCCACGAGGAGGTCGGCGGGTGGCGGACAGTGCCCGAGCACCCCGCGGGGAGTCCCACGGCACTCGTGCCGTCCCGGAGCGGGTCGGGGCCGAGGTGGAGCACCTGCTACCGCAGCTCACCGCTCCGCCGGTGCCGCGCGTGGTGGTCAAGGCCGACCTGCTGCCCGCGGTGAGCGCGGTGTCGCTGGTCGCGCTGGTCGGGCTGCCCGTCGGCTGGGTGTGGTCCCGGCTGGCGCCGCCGCAGCAGAGCGTGCTCGGGCCGAACGGTTCGCTGACCCCGCTGCTGGTGGAGAGCTACCACGCCTTCGACGCGATCGCGATCTTCGTGCTGCTGTCGTTCGGCGTCGGGCTGCTCACGTCCTCGGTGCTCTGGTGGGTGCGCCGCCGCCGCGGCCCGGTGCTGCTCATCGCGGGCGTGCTCGGCTCGCTGGTGGCGTCCTGGCTGGGCGTGCAGATGGGCGCCTCGTTCGCCGCCGGGCTGTACGAGATGCCGCCGAACCCGCAGCTGGGCGACCTGATCACGGTGGCCCCCGAGATCAGCACGAGCTGGGTCCTGGTGGCGCAACCGCTCGCGGTCGCCCTCGGCTACGGCCTGGCGGCGTCCTGGAACGGCCTCGACGACCTCGGCCGCCGCCTCCCCTGACGCGGGAGCGCGCCCCTCGTCAGGGGGCGGCGCGCAGGGATCCGGTCAGCTTGTCGAGGTCCTCCGGGCTGAGGGCGCCTTCCACGCCCTGGTCCGCGGTGGCCATGAGGACCACCGAGCTCTGCCCGTCGCTGTTGGTCGCGACCACGCTGGTCAGCGCGGTCGCCGAATCGCACGGTCCCGGCTTGGGCAGCGTCACGCGCGCGGTGACGCGGACCGCGGGGACGTTGCCGGGCAGCTGGATGTGCTCCGGGGCTCCGGTCTCGACGATCGGCGGGACTCCGTCACGGGTGTGGGCCAGCTGGACGAGCTTCGCCAGCGTCTCGGTGGCGACCGCGGTGTCGTCCGGCCCCTTGCGGGCGCTCACCCCCGAGGTCGCGCGGTAGCTGCGGGGATCACCCGGGCAGAAGCCGACCTGGTAGTCGGCCACCCCGGTCATGGTCACCGGGTCCTCCGGCGGGCCGTAGGCCTGGATGTTCTCCGGGTCGGGGTCCAGCTCCCACCCGCTGATCGGCACGTCGTAGAGCGCGGTGCGCTTGGGCACCCGCACCACCTGCCACCCCGGGACGACCGGGGTCAGGTCCGGGTTGGCCGCGCTCGGCGGCGCGGTCGAGGTGGGGGTGCTCCTGGTGGTGGTCGGGGACTGGGGCGGCGGCGCCGCCTCCTCGCGGCCGGTGGGGACCAGCAGGACGACGACCGTGGTCACGATGGCGATCACGGCCACCGCGGCGAGCGCGATCGCGGTGATCAGCGGGCCGCGGTTCTTCTTCGGCGGTGGCGTCGGGAAGCCGCTGACCATGCCCGGGTACTGCGGCTGCTGGTACTGGGCCTGCTGGTACTGGGGCTGCGGCTGGCCGTACGCGCCGAAGCCCTGGTACTGCTGGGCGTCGGGCTGCTGGTACTGCGCGCCGCCCATCGGCTGACCGGTCAGCGGGTCGTACTGCTGACCGTGGGAACCCCAAGGACCACCGGGTGAGGACATGCGGTGATCCTATCCAGCGTCCGGGGGACGATCTGCCCAGGTCGACGCACAACGGGCGTCAGTTCGCGCTGGTGCGCTGGGCGAACTCGGCGAGCGGGGCGGGCACCGCGCGCAGCTCGCGGAGGAACTCCGCCTCGCGCAGCAGCAACCGGCGGACGTTGCGCAGCCGCACCAGCGGATCGGTCTCGGCCAGCAGGTCCTGCCGGTCCTCCACGGTCAGCACGCAGTCGTCGGCCAGCAGGTAGGACAGCGCCGCGGCATCGGCGTCCGCGCCGGGGGTTTCGCGGCTCCCGCCGCGCAGGCCGGTGGCGTGGTAGCGCTGGTGCGCCGCGCGGGCGGCGGTGGTCAGGTGCTCGCGGCGGGCCGGGGAGTCGTCGGCCGGTTCGGTGTCCGGCAGCCACTGGACCTTCGCGACCAGGTACGGCGCGGCGCTGCGGTCGATCTGCAGCAGCCGGAACCGCCGCTCGCCCGCGGCGCTGACGTCGTAGCGCCCGCCGGGCAGCTGGCGGACCTGGTCCAGCACGGCCGAGCACCCGACGTCGTACATCGAGTCCACGTTGTCCTCGCCGACCTCCCAGCCCTGCTTGATGGCGACCACGCCGAACCGGCGGTCCGGCACGGCTTCGCCGACGAGGTCCTCGACCAGCTGCCGGTAGCGCGGTTCGAAGACGTGCAGCGGCAGGTGACCGCCCGGCAGGAGAACCGACCCCAGCGGGAACAACGGCAAGACGTCCAACACGCCCCCAACCTACTTGCCGCGTGAAGCACCGGCCTCGCGAACGCGCCCCGGAGCACCCGCAGCACGAACATCGGAACGCCACGGACCCCGAAAAAGCCCTCCAGAGCGGGGTGGTGCACCACTCTCGCCTACAACTGACCGAGCCCTCTGCGCGTGGTGCAGTGTCAGGCAAAACTGACACGACGCACCACCCGCCCAGACCTCGGCGAGACCCCTGGGGGCAAGGCGAGCACCGAAGGCGCTTCCAGCGGTGACCAGCAACCAGCGCCCCACCCCCGATCGCACGACCGGAGCCACGGTTCAGCCTGCTCAGAACCCGTGACCACTTTCTGGTGCCACAACCCCAGAAAGCACTCACGACCCATGACCAGCCAAAACAACCCACAACCAAAGCAGAAGCGGCGAGGTGAGCGCACAAGCCGACCACCGCCATCACCGGCAGCCGCAAGGCGAGCAGGAGTGGTGAGGGGAAGTTGATGACTGGCCGTCGTCAGGCAAGCGGCGAAGCCGCTTTCGGCGGTGAACAGCGACCGCAGTGGGCGTCCGGCACCGATCGTTAGGTCGTCGCATGCGCCGCAGGCGCATAACCCACCCTCGCAGCTTGCACCGCCGCGGGTTCTCAGCGTTCGCCTGGCGAGGACGGCCCGGCTGCCGTGTATTGGCATACATAAAGTTGGGCACCCGGAGTCCAGGCGGGCGCTGAGGTTCCGCTACCGGCACCGCCACGCAAAACGAGTTCAAGACAGGGTTTCAGCTCGGTGGGCGGAAGACGGCGAAGGGGTCTGTGACCTGGAGGTCCCGGCTGGTGAAGCGGAACAGCGCGGGCGGGCGGCCGCCAGCGGGTCCGGCGGGGACCGTGCGGCCGGTGGGTTCCAGCGCGCCGCGGCGGGTGAGGACGCGCTGCAGGTTGGTCGCCGCGACCTGGTAGCCGAGCGCTGCGGAGTAGATGCCGCGCAGTTCGGAGACGGTGAACTCGGCGGGGGCCAGCGCGAAGCCGATGTTGGTGTAGGACAGCTTGGCGCGCAGCCGGTCCCGGGCGGCCAGCACGATCTGCTCGTGGTCGAAGGCGGTCGGCGGCAGGTCCTCGACCGGGTGCCACCGGGTGTCGGCGGGGACCTCGGGGTCGACGTCGGAGGGCACCAGGCCGAGGAACGCGGTGGCCACCACGCGGCGGTCGGGCACCCGGTCCGGGGCGCTGAACACCGACAGCTGCTCGACGTGGGACAGCTTGTGCACGTCGACCTTCTCCGCGAGCTGGCGGCGGATCGAGGTCTCCACGTCCTCGGTGGTGGCGAGCCGTCCGCCGGGCAGCGACCAGCGGTGCACGTCCGGCTCCCGGGCACGCTGCCAGAGCATCACCTGTAGGTGGTCGTCGCGCACCTGGAGGACCCCGGCGAGCACTTCGTGACCAGCGTCGCTCTCGTTCGGGTGACCAGCGGTGTTAGGATGTGGCACGTTTTCGATTCTAAGGCGAAAACCTCGGAGCGGTTGATCCGGGGTGTACAGCGGAGCTTCCCGGCCAGCCGACCGGGGGATCCGGCGAGGAGGACGACATGGCCGCTACTGCCACCTGGGAGCGGACCGACGCCGGTTACACGGGAGTGCAGGCCGACGCCGACTGGGCCCGCGAGATCCGCGCGCTGGCCGACGAGCGGGACGCGGTGCTGCTGGCGCACAACTACCAGCTGCCCGAGATCCAGGACGTCGCCGACCACACCGGGGACTCGCTGGCGCTGAGCCGCATCGCGGCCAGCAGCAGCGCGAGCACGATCGTCTTCTGCGGCGTGCACTTCATGGCCGAGACCGCCAAGATCCTCGGCCCGGACAAGACGGTGCTCATCCCGGACGAGCGCGCGGGCTGCTCGCTGGCCGACTCGATCACCGCCGAGCAGCTGCGCGCCTGGAAGGCCGAGCACCCGGGCGCGGTCGTGGTGTCCTACGTGAACACCACCGCCGACGTGAAGGCGGAGACCGACATCTGCTGCACCTCGTCCAACGCGGTCGACGTGGTGCGCTCCATCCCGGCCGACCGCGAGGTGCTGTTCTGCCCGGACCAGTTCCTCGGCGCGCACGTCAAGCGCGAGACCGGCCGGGACAACCTGCACGTCTGGGCCGGGGAGTGCCACGTGCACGCCGGGATCAACGGCCCGGAGCTGGCCGAGCGGGCGGCGGCGAACCCGGACGCGGACCTGTTCATCCACCCGGAGTGCGGTTGCGCGACCTCGGCGCTGTACCTGGCGGGGGAGGGCACCGTCGCCGCGGAGCGGGTGAAGATCCTGTCCACCGGCGACATGCTGACCGCGGCGCGCGACACCGGTGCGCGGTCCGTGCTGGTGGCGACCGAGGTCGGGATGCTGCACCAGCTGCGCAAGGCCGCGCCGGAGATCGACTTCCGCGCGGTCAACGACCGGGCCTCCTGCCGGTACATGAAGATGATCACCCCGGCTGCGCTGCTGCGCTGCCTGCGGGAGGGCGCCGACGAGGTGCACGTGCCCAGCGACGTCGCCGACCGCGCGCGGGCCTCGGTCGAGCGGATGATCGCCATCGGCAAGCCCGGGGGCGGCGAATGAGCTGGGAAGCGGGCGCGGACCTGCTGGTCGTCGGCACCGGCGTCGCGGGCATGACCGCGGCGCTGCGGGCCCGCGAGCTGGGCCTGCGGGTGCTGGTGGTCAGCAAGGACTCGGTGGACGCGGGCAACACGACCTGGGCGCAGGGCGGCATCGCCGTGGTCCGGCCCGACGAGCTGGACCCGGGCGACAGCCTGGCCAAGCACGTCGAGGACACGCTGACCGCGGGCGTCGGGCTGTGCTCGCGCCCGGCGGTGCGGGAGATCCTGGCCGGTGGCGCGGCGGCGATCGCCCGGCTGCGCGGGGCCGGTGCCCGCTTCGACGTCGGAGCCGACGGCGAGCTGGCCCGGACCCGCGAGGGCGGGCACAGCGCGTTCCGCGTGATCCACGCGGGCGGCGACGCCACCGGTGCGGAGGTCCAGCGCGCGCTGGCCGACGCGGTGCGCGGCGGCGGGATCCCGGTGCTGGAGCAGCATTGCGTGGTCGAGCTGCTGCGCGGCGAGGACGGCTCCATCGCGGGCGCGCTCGCGATGGACGCGGAGAGCAGGCCGGGAGTGCTGCGCGCGCCTGCGGTGCTGCTGGCCACGGGCGGCCTCGGGCAGCTCTACGCGGCCACCACCAACCCCGAAGTGTCCACTGCGGACGGTGTTGCGCTGGCGCTGCGCGCCGGTGCCACGGTGGCCGACCTGGAGTTCGTGCAGTTCCACCCGACGGTGCTCTACACGCCGGGCGGCCCGCGCGGTCGCCGTCCGCTGATCACCGAGGCCGTGCGCGGTGAGGGCGCGGTCCTGGTCGACGTGCGCGGTCAGCGCGTCATGGCCGGGGAGCACCCGCTGGAGGACCTCGCGCCGCGCGACGTGGTGTCGGCGGCGATCAACCGCCGCGCCGCGGAAACCGGTTCGGAGTACGTGTTCCTGGACGCGACCGGCATCGGTGCCGGGTTCGCCGCGCGGTTCCCGACCGTGCACGCGGCCTGCCGGGCGGCCGGGATCGACCCGGTGCGCGAACCGATCCCGGTGGCCAGCGCGGCGCACTACTCGTGCGGCGGCGTGATGTCCAGTGTGGACGGACGCACCTCGGTGACCGGCCTCTACGCGGCGGGCGAGGTCGCCTGCACCGGCCTGCACGGCGCGAACCGGCTGGCGTCCAACAGCCTGCTGGAAGGCCTCGTCGTCGGGGCGCGCGCCGCCGAGGCGGTGGCCAAGGACCTGTGCTGCGGCCTGCTGAACCGCAAGCCGGTCGGCGAAGTCGTGCCGCCCGCGCTCGCGGTGGTGGACCGCGAGCTGCTGCAGACCACGATGAGCCGCCACGCGGGCATCGGCCGCTCCGAGGAGGGGCTGGCGGCGGCCACGAAGGCGCTGGACGGCGCGGCGATCGTGCGCCCGCTCAAGACCCGGGAAGCGGTGGAGGACGCGTCGCTGCTGATGACCGCGCAGGCGCTGCTCGCCGCGGCCCGGCAGCGCGCCGAATCCCGCGGCTGCCACCGCCGCACGGACTTCCCGGACACCGACGACCTGCGCTGGCGGCGCAGCACGGTGTTCCGGCTGGACGCCTCGGGTTGGCTCATCCACACCACGGCCGGGATTGCGAGGACCGCGGCATGACCATCGACATCGACGACGCGCGCCAGGTGGTGCGCACCGCGCTGGCCGAAGACCTGCGCTACGGCCCGGACGCGACCACCGAGGCCACCGTCCCGGCCGACGCGATCGCCGAAGCGGGCTTCAACACCCGCCGGGCGGGCGTGGTCGCGGGCCTGCCGCTGGTGCGGCTGGTCCTCGACGAGGTGCTGGGCGCGGACGCCTACGCGGTGCTGTCCGAGCGCGCCGACGGCGACGTGCTGGCCCCGGGCGACTGCGCGCTGCGGGTGAAGGCCCCGGTCCGCGGCCTGCTCACGGCCGAGCGCACAGCGCTGAACCTGCTGTGCCACCTGTCCGGCATCGCCACCGCGACGGCGGCGTGGGTCGAGGCGGTGGCGGGCACCGGCTGCCGCATCCGGGACAGCCGCAAGACCCTGCCGGGCCTGCGGGCGCTGCAGAAGTACGCGGTCCGCTGCGGTGGCGGCGTGAACCACCGGATGGGCCTCGGCGACGCGCTGCTGATCAAGGACAACCACGTGGTGGCGGCGGGCTCGGTGGTGGCCGCGGTCCGCGCCTGCCGCGCGCACGCCCCGGACCTGCCGATGGAGGTCGAGGTCGGCACGCTCGACGAGCTCGACGCGGTGCTGGCCGAGGACGTCTCCCTGGTCCTGCTGGACAACTTCACCCCGGACCAGTGCGCGGAGGCGGTCCGCCGAGTCCGCGAGACCTCCCCGAACACGGAGCTGGAGGCCTCCGGAGGCCTCACCCTCGAAGTAGCGGCGGAGTACGCGGAAACCGGGGTCCACTACCTGGCGGTCGGCGGCCTCACCCACTCCTCCCCAGCCCTCGACCTCGGCCTGGACATGTGATCACTCGGTGGTGAATCCGCATCCCACCGCGTGCCGGGGCCGCGGTGGGTGCGGTGCCCCTGGTTGCGGTCCGAGTGGCGGCCGAAGTCGTCTGGATCCAGGGCATCTTCGGCGTAGCGCTTCGTCGCGGGGTCCAAGCGGTAGCGGAATGTCATCGGCTGGCGGTCGCCCTCGACCCGCCAGAAGCGTTCGATGCCCGCGGCGGCGTACTCGGCAGGTTTGTCGATCCGGTCGGCAGTGGCCGAGCACGCGGACACGACCTCGACCACCAGTCGGCAGTGCGCTGGGCGCAGGACCGCGTCGTCCGGCAGGCCGAGGTCGTGCGCGACGATGTCGGGTTTGCGGATCAGGAGCGGTTCGTCGCGCAGCCTGAGGTCCGCGCTGGTGGTGATCGCGAGCGCGGACCCGCAGATCCGCTCCAGCTCGTTCGCGAGGTGTCGGACGGTGTTCTGGTGCCGACGGGTCGGGCCCGGGTGCACGAGTACGGCGCCGTCGATTACTTCGAGGTACTTGCACGTCTCGTCGGGGAGCGCTTCGTAGGTGGCCGCATCCATCCCTGCGGGCGGCAGGAACAGCCAGTCGGGCAAGGAAGTCATCAGGGGAACACCGAGGTCCGGGGTGGGTTGTGCGCTCGTGGTGCGGTGGGAGATTACTGTGCGTGGTGGACAGGTGTCTTTCGCTGGATCGGGGGGAAGCTTGGTGAGCAGCGCGGAGCCGGACCGGGTTGTGCCGTCGCCGTTGTTGGGTGGGATCTACCGGGCTCGGCGGCCCAGCGGGCCGGTCGTCGGGGTGGTTGTGGTCGTGGTGTGCCTGCTGGTGGGGCAGACCGCTGCCGCGCTGGTGCTATTCCCGCTGCTCGGGGCTTCGGCGGCGGCTGCGGTCGGCGGGACCATGACGTTGGTCGACCAGCTCGCGATGCTGCTCAGCTTCCTCGGCGTCGTCGGGATGCTCGCGTTGTGGGTCCGGCTCAAGGAGCGGCGGCCGTTCGGCAGCGTCGGGTTCTTCCCCGCTTCGCGGGTCGGTGTGCACCTGGGGATCGGCGCGGCCATCGCGGTGGTGCTGCTGGGCCTGCCGGTCGGCGTGAACCTCCTCAGTGGACAGTTCGACGTCGGGGCGGTGCACGTCGCGCAGATCGGCGGGGCGTTCGTCGCGCTCGTCGGGTTCGCCGTGCAGGCCAGCACCGAGGAGATCATCACCCGCGGCTACCTGATGCAGGTGACCTACCGGAAGTGGGGCCTGACCGCCGCCGTCGGCCTGCAGGCCGTGGTCTTCTCCCTGCTGCACGGCGCCAACCCGAACGTGACGGTGGTGGCCCTGGTCAACATCCTGCTCATCGCGCTGCTGCTGGCGTTCTGGGCGCTGGCCGAAGGCGGGCTCTGGGGTGTGTGCGCGTTCCACGCGGTGTGGAACTGGTGCCAGGGCAACGTCTACGGCATCGAGGTCTCCGGGATGGACATCAGCACGACGATGCTGACCACGGCGGGGACCCCGGGCAGCGCCCCGCTCCTCACCGGCGGCGCCTTCGGCGTGGAAGGCAGCCTGCTCACCACTGCCGTCCTCGCCATCGGCACGGCCCTCGCCTACCTCGCCCACCGCCGCGCCCGATCAGCAGCGAGGTGAAAGGCGTCAGGGCTTGCGTCCCAGCCCTGCCAGCGTGGTGGTGTCGCGCTGCGCGAGCTCCGAGGCCTCGGCGCGCCACTGGCCGGACCGGACCACCCCCGGGTCCACCAGCTCCAGGCCGGTGAAGTAACCGGCGATCTCCTCCGGCGTGCGGTGGTTGTACGGGATCGCGCCGGACTCCGCGTAGCGCCGGGCCGCGTCCACCGCCACGGGGTCGCTGTCGTCGACGTCGAACAGCGCCAGGTAGGAACCCGACGGCAGCGCCGCGAGCAACGTGTCCACGATGGACCGTGCGCGGGAGTACTCGGGGATCAGGCCCATGATCCCGAACAGGATCAGGGCCACCGGGCGGTCGAGGTCCAGCGCTTCGCGGGCGCCTTCGACGATCGCCTCGGGCTCGCGGACGTCGGCGTGGATGTACCGGGTGGCCCCCTCCGGCGTGCTCGTCAGCAGCGCGCGGGCGTGGGCCAGCACGAGCGGATCGTTGTCGACGTAGACGATCCGGCTCTCCGGGGCCGCCTGCTGCGCGATCTCGTGGGTGTTCTCCGCGGTCGGCAGGCCGGTGCCGACGTCCAGGAACTGCCGCACCCCGCACTCGGTGACCAGGTGCCGGACCATCCGCCCCAGGCAGCCCCGGCTGGCCTGCGCCGCCGCCCGCATCCCCGGGAACACCTGCAGGAACTCCTCGCCAGCGGCGCGGTCGACCGCGTAGTGGTCCTTGCCGCCGAGCCAGAAGTTCCAGACGCGGGCCGCGTGCGGCACGGTCGTGTCCATCTCGTCGGAGACGGACCCCCGTATCTGGACGTCCTCGGAATCGGGCATACCGGCTTCTCCCTGAAAGCGCTCGACGGCTGCTGACGGCTACTGTCTACCGCATCCCCGTCATGCGCTGCAGGGCATCCGGCGGAACCGGCCGGAACTGCGCCCGAACCGCCGCGAGAAGCAGGGGCGCCCTTCGACGAGCTGGTGAAGGGCGCCCCTGCTTCTCGCTCAGAAGCGGCGGTTGGCGAGGACCGGGATGGCCTGGCGGGCCTGCTCGACCGCGGCCGGGTCCACGTCGACGACCAGGACGTCCGGGGCGTCGGCGAGCTGGGCGTGGACCTGGCCGAACGGGGTGGCGACGAGGCTGTGGCCGATGCCGGTCGGGGCCTTGCCGCTCGGCTCGCGGCCGATGCTGCGCGGGTCGGCCTGGCCGCAGGCCACCACCCACGACGTCGAGTCCAGGGCGCGGGCGCGGACCAGGAGCTCCCACTGCTCGCGCTTGCCCTCCCCGGAGCCCCACGAGGCCGAGGTGACGATCACCGAGGCCCCCTGGTCGGCCAGCGCCGCGTACAGGCCGGGGAAGCGGACGTCGTAGCAGGTGGTGAAGCCGACCTTGGTGCCGCCGAGGTCCACCACCACCGGCGAGGTGCCGGGGGCGACCGTGTCGGACTCGGCGAAGCCGAAGGCGTCGAACAGGTGGATCTTGTCGTAGCTGGTGTCCACGCCGCGGCCGGTGATCAGCAGCGTGTTGGTGACCCGGCCGTCGTCAGCGGGGGTGAACATGCCCGCCACCACCGCGATGCCCGCCTCGTCGGCCAGCCGCCGGACCTCGGCGGCCCACGGCCCGTCCAGCGGTTCGGCCAGCGGGCCGAGCTTGACGCCGAAGCACGCCATGGTCGCTTCCGGGAACACCGCGAGGTCGGCCCCGGCCTCGGCGGCCCGCCGGACGCCGTCGGCCACCAGCTCGAGGTTCGCCTTCGGGTCCGGGCCGGTCACGATCTGGCACAACGCGATCCGCATAACCATCCTCCACAACCGTTACCATGTTTGTATACCAGCGATATGCAAGAGGAGCTGTCGGCGGATGCCGTCCGCGCCTTTGGAAGCGGCGTCAGCCGCTTGCATCCACCTACGAAAGATGACCACCGGCGGGTTCTGAGAGCTTTCCTGGCGAGGACGGCCCCTCCGCCGTGTATTGGCATACATCAGGAGGGGCACCCGCAGTCCAGGGAAGCTCTCAGGTTCCGCTGAGGGACCACCTATCCAGACCATCCACCAACCAGCTCTAAGGGGTACTCGTTGCCGTCCGGACGCGAACTCGCCTACGACCACCTCAAGGACACCGTCCTCAGCGACCCGGCCATGCAGGGGCAGTTCGTCAACGAACAGGCCCTGGCCGACGAGATCGGGGTGTCCCGCACGCCGATCCGCGAGGCCCTGCTGCTGCTCGCCGCCGAGGAGCTGGTGCAGCTGGTGCCCAAGCGCGGTGCCTACATCGCGCCCGTCGGCGGCCGGGAGATCCGCGAGCTGTTCGAGATCCGGGCCATGATCGAGTGCTACGCCGCCCGGCGCGCCGTCGAGCTCGGGGCGGTGCCGGTGGTCGAGATGCGCGCCGAGCTCGACGGCCAGCGCGGGCTCACCGGTGATGACGAGGCCCGCGCCTTCATCGACCGCGACCACCGGTTCCACTCGGCGCTGGTCCGCGCGGTCGGCAACGACATGCTGAGCAAGACCTACGACGGGCTGCGCGCCCGGCAGATCCGCGCGGGCATCGTGGCCCTGTTCTCCCACGGCGACCGCCGCAAGGCGGTGCTGGTCGAGCACGAGGCGATCGTGGAGGCGCTCGCCGCGGGGGACGCGGAAGCCGCCGAGGCGGCGATCACCGCTCATCTCCAGGCCACCCAGCAAGTTCTCATCGAGGGTTGAGCGGTTCGGGCCGCCCCGAACCGCTCGCGGACCTCACTGCGCGTCGCGGCGGCCGAGGGCGAGCCCGATCAGCGTCACCACGCACGTCGCCACCAGGTAGGCGGCCGGGGCCACCCAGGTGCCGAAGTAGGCGAACAGCGACGTGAACAGCAGCGGTGCCAGCGCGCCGCCGACGACGCCCGCCAGCGTGTAGGCCAGCGACGACCCGGTGGAGCGCAGCGCCGGGCTGAACTGCTCGGAGACGAAGGCCGCCTGCGGGCCGTACATGAGCGCGTGCCAGACCAGGCCGACGATCACGCCGACGACCAGCAGCGTCGCCGAACCGCCCTGGACCATCGGGAAGAAGATGAACGGCCACACGCCCGCGCCGATCGCGCCCACCGCGTAGATCTTGCGGCGGCCGATCCGGTCGGACAGCGCACCGGCCAGCGGCATCAGCACCAGCTGCAGCGTCGAGCCGAGCATGACCCCGGTGACCGCCCAGCTCTTGGGCATGTCCAGCTGCTGCGTCGCGTAGGTGAGCACGAAGACGGTGAACAGCGCGTAGAGCACGTCCGGGCCGACGCGGGAGAGGATCGCCGACACCAGCGCCCGGGGTTCGCGGGTGAAGACCTCGCGCACCGGCGCACCGGCCTGCTCGCCCTTCTCCTGCAGCTCCTTGAAGACCGGGGTCTCCTCCAGCTTCACCCGGATCCACATGCCGAACAGCACGAGCACGGCCGAGAGCAGGAACGCGACCCGCCAGCCCCAGGACATGAACTGCTCCTGGGTGAGCGTCGCGGCCAGCACCGCCAGCACGCCGTTGGCCATCAGGTTGCCCGCGGGCGGGCCGATCTGCGCCGCCGAGGCCCAGAAACCGCGGTGCTTCTCGCTGCCGAACTCGCTGGACAGCAGCACCGCGCCGCCCCACTCGCCGCCGATGCCGACGCCCTGCGCGAACCGCAGGACCACCAGCAGCACCGCGCCGAGCGCGCCGACCTGGTCGTGCGTCGGCAGCAGTCCGATGAACACCGTGGAGATGCCGGTGACCAGCAGGGTGATGACCAGCACCTGCTTGCGGCCCAGCACGTCGCCGAGCCGACCGAAGACGAAGCCGCCCAGCGGTCGGGAGACGTAGCCGACGGCGTAGGTCGAGAACGCCAGCAGCGTGCCCGAAAGCGGGTCGTGGCTGGGGAAGAACAGCTGGCCGAACACCAGCGCCGAGGCCACCGAGTAGGCGGCGAAGTCGTACCACTCCAGGGACGTCCCGCTCAACGACGCGACGAACGCCTTGATCAGGTCCTTGCGAGGTGGCCGCGCGGTGGCGGGGAGGGCTTGAGTCATCGAGGTCCTTGTCGAGCTTGCCGCGCTGAGGTGCGGTCTGTTGTGATACTAAATGTATACAACCGGTATGCCGCCTTGGAGGGGATTGTGTTTCCACTGCGTTTCGATGTCAACGGCGAGGTCGTCGAGGTGTCGGTGACGACGCTGCTCAACGGCGGCTACGCCGGTCGCAGCCAGGAGGACGTGGCCGCGCACGTCGCCGAGCTGGCCGAGCTCGGGGTGCCCGCGCCGACCAGCACGCCCTGCCTGTACCCGGTCGCGCCGTACCTCGCGATGCAGCCCGACCAGGTGCCGGTGCAGCACGACCGCACCTCCGGCGAGGCGGAGTGGGCGCTGGTCGTCGCCGGGCCGGAGGAGCGCGACGTGCTGCTGACGGTGGCCTGCGACCACACCGACCGGGCGCTGGAGGTGCACGGCGTCGCGTGGAGCAAGCAGGCCGGGCCGGACGTGCTGGGCCGCCAGGCGTGGCGGCTGGTCGACGTCGCCGACCGCGTCGACGAGCTCACCCTGACCGCGTGGGCCGGTGGCGAGCAGATCCAGCGGGGCACCCTCGCGGAGCTGCTCTCGCCCCAGTACTGGCTCGACGACCTGCGGGAACGCGGCCTGCTCAAGCCGGGCACCGTGCTGCTGTCCGGCACCATCCCGATGGACTCGGCCGTCGACCAGTTCGCCGACACCTGGCGGGTGGAGCTCGGCGACCCGAAGACCGGCGCCACCATCGCCTGCGAGTACCGCCTCGACCGCATGCCCGACCCGGTGGCGTGAGCGCGTCCGGGCCCGTGAGCGCTTTCCGGGGTCCTGACACTAGAAAGTGCTCACGGGTCCCACCTGCCACGACCTCTTCCCGGGCCAGAGCATCCGGCGAGGAAGATCTCAGCATTATTGAGAAACATTTGCAGCAGTGCCTAGAGTTCAGGCGTGCTCAATCGTCGTGGTTTGCTCGTCGCTGTCCCGGTCGCGTTGACCCTGCTCGGTGCCGGGTGCGCCGCGCCGACCGCGCCGGGGTCCGGTGATCCCGGATCCATGCTGCTCGCCGACGGGTTCGAGCCGGAGAGCCTGAACCCGCTGCTGGGCTACGGCGCCGAGGGCGCGGCCAAGTTCTACGACGGCCTGCTGGCCTTCGACGGGCGCGCCGAGCTGCGGCCCGCGCTGGCCGCAGAGCCCCCGCAGTCGTCCCCGGACGCCAAGACCTGGACGGTGAAGCTGCGCGACGGTGTGCGCTTCCACGACGGGACCCCGTTCGACGCCGAGGACGTGGTGGCCACCTACAAGGCGGCGGTCGACCCGGCCTACGCCTCCACCATCAGCTCCGACTACGAGATGCTCGCCGACGTGCGCGCGCTCGACCCGCACACCGTGCAGTTCGACCTGAAGATCCCGTACTCGGCCTGGCCGTCGAAGCTGGTGCTGGGCATCGTGCCGAACGAGAAGCTCGCCACCCCGCAGCCGCAGGAGAACTCCGAGCTCAACACCAAGCCGGTCGGCACCGGCCCGTACAAGCTGGTCGAGTGGCGGCAGGGCGACCAGATGACCTGGGAGGGCAACGCCGACTACTGGGGCGGCGCACCGGCCGTCGGCAAGGTCACCGTGGTCTTTGCCAAGGACGACAACACCCGCGCCCAGCGCCTGGCCTCCGGCGAGTTCGACGGCACGGTGCTGCCGCCGGTGCTCGCCGAGAGCGTCGGCCGCGACGGCTACCGCACGGTGCACCACAGCACCGCCGACTACCGCAGCATCGCGCTGCCCAACACCCACCCGGTCGCCGGGGACCGAGCGGTGCGCACGGCGCTGAACCTCGCGGTCAACCGCGAGGGCATGATCAAGGCGCTGCTGGGCGGGCACGGCAAGCCCGCCTACGCGCCGGTCCCGGAGTCGATGGGCGCCAACTTCGAACCCGCCGCCCGGTTCGACTTCGACCCCGAGCGCGCGAAGGAGCTGCTGGACGAGGCGGGCTGGCGGCCCGGCGCGGACGGCATCCGCGAGCGCGGCGGGGTGCGCGCCCAGTTCACCGTCATGTACTTCGCCGACGACAGCCTGCGCAAGGACCTGGCCACCGCGTTCGCCTCGGACGCCAGGGCGATCGGCATCCAGGTCGACCTCGCCGGGGTGGACCGCTCCGCGGTCGCCGCGCGGATCGGCAACGAGGGCATCGTGCTCGGCGGCGGCAACCCGATCGACCCGGACCCGCAGGTCTACAACAGCCTGCACTCCTCGGTGATCGGCACCGGCACCTACAACAACCCCGGCCAGTACCGCAACGCCGAGGTGGACGCCGCGCTCGACGGGGCCCGCCAGGAGCTCGACCCGGCCAAGCGCGCGGAGCTCTACCGGCAGGCCCAGCGCGCCTACGTCGCCGACCCCGGCCTGGTGTACCTGGCGTTCATCGACCACAGCTACGTGATGCGCGACAGCGGGTGGACCGGCTACCAGCCGCCGGTCGAGCCGCACACGCACGGCACCACCTGGGGGCCGTGGTGGAACATCGAGGACTGGAAGCCGCAGGCATGAGCCGTGCGATCGGCCGCCTGGTGCTGCGGCGGATCGGGTTCGCGGTGCCGGTGCTGGTGATCGTGGCGCTCGGGGTGTTCCTGCTCGCCGCGGCCTCGCCGTTCGACCCGATCTACCAGTACTACGGGGTGGAGATCTTCGGCGCGTCGGCCGCCGACGTCGCGCGGGTGCGCGCCGAGCTGGGCCTGGACGACCCCGTGCTGGTGCAGTTCTGGCACTGGTTGACCGGGGTGTTCGGCGGCGACCTCGGGGTGTCCCGGTCGTTCCGGCAGCCCGTCGCGCAGGTCCTCGCCGAGCGGCTGCCGTGGACGGTCCTGCTGGCCGCGACCGGGCTGGCGCTGGCGGTGGTGCTCGCGCTGGTGCTGGGCACGGTCGCGGCGTGGCGGCAGGGCGGCTGGGTGGACCGGTTCGTCACCGCCATCGGCCACGCCCTGGAAGGCCTGCCGCCGTTCGTGCTGGCGCTGCTGTCCATCGCGGTGTTCTCGCTGGGCCTGGGCTGGCTGCCGGTGGCGGGGCTGACCGACGCGGGGCAGCCCGTCTCGTTCGGGCAGGTCGCCGAGCACTTGGCGCTGCCCGCGCTGGTGCTGGGCATCTCGCAGTCGCCGTGGCTGGTGCTGCACGTCCGGCAGTCGATGCTGACCTCGCTGTCGGAGGACCACGTGACCGGCGCGCGGGCGCGCGGGCTCGCCGAGCGGGTGGTGGTGCTGCGGCACGCGCTGCCGACCGCGCTGCTGCCCTTCGTGACGCTGATCGGCGCGCGGATCCCGGAGCTGGTCACCGGCGCGGTGCTGGTCGAGGAGGTCTTCTCCTGGCCGGGGCTGGCCGCCGCCGTGGTCACCGCGGCGACCGCGGTGGACTACCCGCTGCTGGCGGTCCTGACCCTGGTGGCGACCGCGGCGGTGCTGCTCGGCTCGCTGCTCGCCGACATCGCCGCGATCCTGCTCGACCCGAGGGTGGCCGCCGATGGTTGAGACCGCTTGGCGGCCCGCGGGCCGCTCCCGCACCGCCCGGGCGCACCCGCGGGCCCGGTTCTGGGGATCGTCCGCGGCGCTCGCGGTGCTCGTGCTGCTCGCGTTCGCGGTGCCGGTGCTGTTCGGCAGCGAGTCCGTGCGGTACGACTCGATCCGCCTCGCACCCAGCCCGGCGCACCCGTTCGGCACCGACTCCGGCGGCCGGGACCTGTTCGTGCAGTCGCTGACCGGGCTGCGGATCTCCCTGCTGGTGGCCGGGTTCAGCGCGCTGGTGTCCACTGTGCTCGGTTCGCTGGTGGGCGCGGTCGCCGGTGCCCTCGGCGGGTGGCCGGACCGGTTGCTGATGCGCCTGGTGGACATCGTCAACTCGGTGCCGCACCTGCTGCTGGGCATCGTGATCGTCGCGCTGTACCGGGGGAGCCTGGGCGCGGTGATCCTGTCGATCGCGCTGACGCACTGGACGACGGTGGCGCGCATCGTGCGCTCCGAAGTGCTGTCGCTGCGCAGCCGCCCGTACGTCGACGCGGCGATCGCGGGCGGCTCGTCGCGGTGGCGGATCCTGGTGCGGCACCTGCTGCCCGCGATCGTGCCGCAGGCGGCGCTCTCGGCCGTGCTGCTCGTGCCGCACGCGGTGTGGCACGAGACCGCGCTGAGCTTCCTGGGCCTCGGCCTGCCCCCGCACCTGGCCAGCATCGGCAACATCCTCGGCGCGGGCCGCGAAGCGGTGCTGCTGGGCGCCTGGTGGATCGTGCTGTTCCCGTCCCTGCTGCTGGTGGCCACCACCCTGGCGGTCTCCGGCCTGGCCGCGACCTGGCGCGACCGAGTCGTGCCCCGACGCCGATCGGAGCTGGCCCTGTGACGGCCGAGGTACCCGGGCGAACCGCAGTTTCAGTTGAAACTGCGGATCCACGTGCCTGGAGATCGCAGCTTCAACTGAAACTGCGACCCCGGGAGCTCCCACCTCGGCGAGCGCGGGTGCGGCGGGGGACCGAGGTCTCGGCTCAGGCCGAGGACCTGATTTCCGCGGAAAACGCGCGACTCGTCGGTGCGCCGGGCACCCGGCAGGTCGACCGCGCGCCGGGATCCACGCAATTTCAATGGAAATCAGATGTCCGATTTCAATGGAAATCGCGCGACCCGCACCGAGCAGTGGGGGAGAAGGCATGGTCGGGGGGACGGCGATGAACGACCCGCTGCTCGAACTGGAGCGGTTGTCCGTGCGGTTCATGCTGGGGCGGCAGGCGGAGGTGCGCGCGGTGACCGACGCGACGCTGCAGCTGCGGCCCGGGCGGGTGCTGGCGCTGGTCGGCGAGTCCGGCTGCGGCAAGTCCGTGCTGGCCTCGGCGCTGCTCGGGCTGCTGCCCGGAAACGCCGAGGTGCGCGGGAAAGCGCTGCTGCGCGGCGGGATCGAGCTGCTGTCCGCGCCGGAATCGGTGCTGGCCGGGCAGGTCCGGGGGCGGATGGTCGGGTTGGTGCCGCAGTCGGCGAGCACCCACCTGACCCCGGTGCGCACCGCGCGCAGCCAGCTCGTCGAGACCATCCGCGCTCTGGGCGGCGAACTCGACGCGGATGCGCTCGCCGAACGCGTCGGGCTGGAGCCCGCCGCCCTCGACCGGTACCCGCACGAGCTGTCCGGGGGCATGGCCCAGCGGGTCGCGCTCGCGCTGGCGCTGGCCGGGGACCCGCAGGTCGTCCTCGCCGACGAGCCGACCACCGGGCTCGACCGGCCCCTGGTGCACCGCACCGTGGACCTGCTCGCCGAGTCCGCCACCGAGGACCGCGCGGTGCTGCTGATCACCCACGACCTGGCCGCCGCCCGGCGGGTCGCCACCGACATCGCGGTGATGTACGCCAGCCGCATCGTGGAGGCCGGACCGGCCGACGAGGTGCTGGCCGAGCCCTGGCACCCCTACACCGCGGGGCTGCTCGCCGCGCTGCCCGACGGCGGGTTCCGGCCGATCCCCGGCCACCCGCCCGCCCTGACCGAACTGGACCGCATCGAACGGGAGTGGGGTTGCGTGTTCTGCCAGCGATGCCCGGACGTGCCCGGTTTCGCACCGTGCACGGGTGATCCGGAGCTCATCGACCACGGCGGCCGCTGGGTCGCCGCGCACCCGCCGTGCTGAGCGCGACCGGCGTGGTCGCCGGGTACCGGCGCGGCGAACCGGTGCTCGACGGCGTCGGCCTGGACCTGCCCACCGGCGCGGTGGTCGGCCTGGCCGGGCCCAGCGGCTGCGGCAAGTCCACCCTGGCCAGGGTGCTCGGGCTGCTGCACGAGCCGTGGTCCGGGCAGGTCTCGATCGACGGCGAGCCCGTCGGCGGGTACCGGCACGCCACCCCGAAGGCGCAGCGCGCCGCCATCGGCATCGTCTTCCAGCACCCGCGGCCCGCCGTCGACCCGAGGTTCACCCTGCGCGACATCGTCGCCGAGCCGCTGCGCGCCACCGGGACCACCGGCGACGTGGACGAGCTGGCCGACGAGGTCGGGCTGACCGCGGAGCTGCTCTCGCGGCGCCCGCACGAGGTCAGCGACGGCCAGCTGCAGCGGGCGTGCCTGGCGCGGGCCCTGGCGCTGCGCCCCCGGTACCTGATCTGCGACGAGATGACCGCCATGCTCGACGCCTCCACCACGGCGGCGCTGGTGCAGGTCGTGGACCGGCAGGTGCACGAGCGCGGGACCGGGGTGCTGGCGATCAGCCACGACGAGGACCTGCTCGCCCACTGGGCGGTGCACGTGGTGCGCCTGGACGGCTCCTCGGCGGCGGTGTGATCGCGGCGCTCGCCGTCCCCGATCGCTTGCCAGGGCCGCGAGGCGGTGTGACAAGGTGGGGGAGTGCGCGGTCGCGGGGGACCGCTCGGCAAGTGACGACGGACCCGAGGAGTCGACGGTGAGCGAGGGCGAAGGCACCACATTCATGCAGTGGCGCGAACGGGCCCAGTCCGAGGTGCGCGACGACCGCCCGAAGATGCGCGCGGTCATGATCACCGCAGCGGTCGTGGTGGTCATCGGGGTCGTGGTGGGAGCGCTGTTCCTGCTGCTGTCCTGATCCCTTACCGGACACGGCCCCTCCTGCCCAGCACGGGCGGAGGGGCCGTCGTCGTTCCCGGGCACGTGATATCGGGCCGCGTTCTCGACGGAGCCTGCGGTGGCGAGGTCGCCAATTTCAAGCGAAATCGACGAAGCCGAGGACGCGGGTTCGGGTGCGTTGGTGGCGGCGTCAGAGCTGCCGATCTCGCGAGAAATCGCCACCGGAACGCCAGGGGCTGAGCCCGCTCGACGGCACCGCAGGGGACCGTGACGCGACCCAGCCACAAGAAACCCAGAAAACGCAAGATCACCCCCATCGCAACCGTCAGGACTGGTCTTCGAGGGCGCTGATGAGCAGGCGGGACACCCGGTGGCCGTCCATCGCCCGGACGGTGAAGCGGTGGCCGAGGGCCGCCAGCGAGTCGCCCTCCTCAGGGACCCGGCCGAGGCGGCTGATCACGAAGCCCGCCACCGTGTCGAACGGCCCGTCCGGCAGCCGGATGCCGGTCTGCTGCTCGAACTCGCTGCGGTGCAGCAGGCCGTCGACCTCGTAGCTGCCGTCGGCCTTCGCGCGCACCGGCGCCGCGCTCGGGTCGTACTCGTCCCAGATCTCGCCGACGACCTCCTCCACCAGGTCCTCGACGGTCACGATGCCCGCCGTGCCGCCGTACTCGTCGACGACCACCGCCAGGTGCCCGCTGCCGCGGCGCCGCATCTGGGTCAGCGCGGCCAGCACCGGTTTGCTGGCGGGCAGCGCGGTCACCGGCCGGGTCAGGTCGCCGACCGTGCGCGCGCCGTCGCCGCCGCTGTGCGCCGTGGTCAGCAGGTCGCGGACGTGGATGAACCCCACGACGTCGTCGGCGGTCTCCCGGATCACCGGGTACCGGGAGTGCGGTTTGCCCGCCACCTCCTCGATCGCGTCGGCCACCGACGTGGTGCGGTCCAGGAAGTCCACCTCGGTGCGCGGCACCATCACCTCGCCGAGCACCCGGTCGGTGGCCCGGAAGGCGTCGCTGAGCAGCCGCCGCTCCTCCACGGTCAGCTGCTCGTTGGTGCGCACCATGTCGCGCAGCTCCTCCTCGCTGACCTGCTCCTCGCGCGAGCGGGGGTCGATGCCCAGCAGCCGCACCACCGCGTTGGTCGACTTCGACAGCAGCCAGATGACCGGCCGCGACAGGCCCGCCAGCCGGTCCAGCACCCCGGCGGTGACCAGCGAGACCGCCTCGGACTTCTGCAGCGCGAGCCGCTTGGGCACCAGCTCGCCGAGCACCAGCGACAGGTACGACACGAACAGCGTCACCACGATCAGCGCCAGCGACGCGGCCAGCCCGATCGGCAGCCCCCACCCGGCCAGCACCGGCTCCAGGCGCACCGCGATGGTCGCGCCGCCGTAGCTGGAGGCGAAGAACCCGGCGAAGGTGACGCCGATCTGGACCGCGGAGAGGAACCGGTTCGAGTCGGCCCGCAGCTTCGCGACGCGAGCGCCCCGCTTGTCGTGCTCGGCGAGCCTGCGCACCTGGCTGTCGCGCAGCGACACCAGGGCGATCTCCGCAGCGGCGAAGTACCCGCCGACCAGCACGAACAGCAGCACGAGCGCGAGGTTCCAGACAATTCCGTCCACCTCTCGATTCTCACACCCGCGGCGCGTCCGCGAGAGCTCCCGCGGTCGGCGCGCCGCTCGTGGATGATGTGCCGTGACCTGAGCGAAGAGGGGCCCGTGCTGTGACCCCCTTGGTGCCGACCGGGGTGCTGTTCAACCGCGCCTCAGGGGACCGCGACGCAAGCCAGCCACGAGAACCCGCACGACGCGAGATCGGTCCCGGAGGCAACCACCGCTGAATATCGCGGAGAGGCGGGACTGTGCAGCGGACCTACGAGGAGCTGTCGGCCAAGGGCGTGGAGTTCCCGGAGCCGCCGGTGCAGCAGCCGTGGGGCTGGTGGTCGACGTTCCTCGACAGCGAGGGCAACCGCTTCACCCTCCAGCAGGCCGAGGGCTGAGGTCAGCCGACCGAGCGCCAGTACTGCCGCTGCTTCGCATCGCGCACCACGATGCCGCGCTCGGCGAGTTCAGCGCGCAGCAGCGCGGCTTCCTTGTGGTCGCGCTTGCGCAGCGCGCGCTCGCGGTCGGCCATCAGCGCGTTGATCCGCAGCGGCAGCTCGGAGTCCTCGCCGCTCCACAGCCGGTACTCGTGCGGGTCCCCGTCGCGCCACGGGTACCGGTGCGCGGTGAAGGCCTTCCGCAGCTCCTTGCGGTCCAGTTCGGACCGCCTGCGGGCGAGTTCGGCACCGGCGCCGTCCAGCACGACGAAGTCCTTGCCGTCCACGAAGACCGCGTCGACGTCGTCGCGGTCGAGGTGCTGCTCGGACGTCCCGACGGCCAGCGTGATCCGCTCGGCGTCGACGGTCACGGCCAGCCGCTCCTGCGCGAACAACCCGGCGAACCCGAACCCGATGAGCGCGCCGATCGCGATCGCCCCGATCGTCCCCCACGGATCGGGCACCGAGGCGGCCAGCTCGAACACGCCCTGGAACGGTGCCCACGACAACCCGGCGACCCACCCGGACACCAACCGGAGCAGGAGCACCACGAGCGCCCCGAGCAGCGGAAAGATGATCCAGGTGCCCCGCCGCAGCAGCGCGTGCTCGACCACTGTGGTCGGAGCGGATTCGCCAGCCATGCAGCCATTATCACCACGCCCCACCACCCGGGCCGACACCGCGCCTGCGGGGCCCGGACCGTCAGCTTCCCGACCTCTCGCCAGGCCAACGCAGAAGGGCCCGGGATGCCGTGGCATCCCGGGCCCCGATCCCCTCTCGTGCGGGTCAGGCGCCTGCTTCGCGGAGGAGGATGTCCACCGCCGCGTCGTTGCGGGCCGTCTCCTTCTCGATCACGTCCGCGGGCGGGTAGAAGCCGTCCAGGCCGCCGCCGTTGGCCGGGTACATCTCGAAGGTGTAGGCCAGGATCTTGTGCTGGCCCCACATCCAGTCCAGGCTGTCGCCGTCGGTGACGTAGAGGTCGCTGGACTGCTGCGGGGTGTAGCCGTTGGACTGGGCCATCTCCCCGCCGACCCGCGCGAACCGGTCGTACTCCTCCTGCGTCATGCCCTCGGTGACGTCGTCCTGGGTGTGGCCGAACGGCCAGAGCACCAGCTCGGAGTAGGTGTGGAAGTCGATCGCGGCCTTGATCTGCTGGGTGCCGCCGACCACCCGGGAGTTGATGAAGTCGCGCATCGCCGCGGTCTCCGGCGCCGACCACTCGGCCGTGCCGCGGTAGTCCTCGGCGTTCGGGTCGTCGCTGGAACCGCCGCAGCAGCCCCACTTGTAACCCCAGTTGCGGTTGAGGTCGGTGCCGGTGTCCTGCCGGTTCTTCCGCCAGCCCTGGAACTCGCCGGACTCGACGTCGTAGGACGAGCCGTCCGGGTTGACGATCGGGATCACCCAGATCTCCCGGTTGTCCACGGAGTCCTTGACAGCCGGGTCGGAGGCGTAGCCGTCGGTGAACCGGTTCGCGATGCGCAGGCACATCTCGGTGGTCAGGTGCTCGCGGGCGTGCTGGTTGCAGTCGAACAGCACCTCGGGCTCATCCTCGTCCTGCCCGACGTTGTCGCTGATCTTCAGCACCGGGATGTCGCGGCCCTCGAAGGACTTGCCGATGCTGGACTTCGCCGCGATGTCGGGGTGGTCGCTCGCGATCTTGTCGAGCTCGGCGACCGTCTCGTCGTAGGTGTGGTAGCCCTCGTAGCCGGGCGGGAAGTCGCCGGGCGCGGCCTTGCCGCGGTTGATCCGCTGCAGCGCTTCGCCGATCCCGGTGCCCTCGCCGAGCGCGAACCCGGCGGCCCGCAGCCGCTGCGCCTGGTCGGGGGTGGCCTCCACGGTGGCCACGCCGTCGCGGACCGAGAGCACCTGCGCGCCGGTGCGGTTGATCTCGGTGCGGCTGGTGCTGTCGGTGTTCGGGACGGTGTAGATCGCCGGTTCCTGCGCGGCGGGCGTCGGCTCCGCGGACACGCTGGCCGAGATCGGGGCCAGCAGGGCCAGGCACGCGGCGGCCGCCACGGCCGCTGCCTTGCGCCGTGAGCTGAACATCGGGTCTCCGATCGATCACTGGTGGTGACGTGGAGAGGTTCTAGGAGGGCACCGGTGTTGGCAAGCCACTGGCGAACAATGGTCGCCCGTTGACGTTTTCCCGGATGGCGGAACGGTGTGTGACCGCCGACCGGGTTCGGGGACAGCCCCCGGCGGCGGCGATTACCCTGGTTGGTGCAACCTCGAGGCCTTTGGAAGGACGCTCATGCTCACCCGTACCGACCTGCGCGGTCGCGTTCCGTCCACCGTCGAGCTGCGCGCCACGCTGCCGCGCGCCGAGATGGACGTGGAGCACGTGCTGCACCGGGTCCGGCCGCTGATCGAGGAGATCCGCGACCGGGGTGTGCCGGCGGTCCTGGAGTTCACCGAGAAGTTCGACGGAGTTCGACCGGAACGGGTGAGGGTCGGGGCGGCCGAGTTGCGCCGCGCGCTCGACGAGCTCGACCCGGCGGTGCGCGCCGCGCTGGAGGAGTCGATCAGCCGCGCCCGCAAGGTGCACGCCGACCAGCGCCGCACCGACACCACCACGCAGGTCGTGCCCGGCGGCACCGTGACCGAGCGCTGGGTGCCGGTGGCCCGCGTCGGCCTGTACGCGCCGGGCGGGCTGGCGGTGTACCCGTCCAGCGTGGTGATGAACGTGGTCCCGGCGCAGGCCGCCGGGGTGGAGTCGCTGGTGGTGTGCAGCCCGCCGCAGGCGGAGTTCGGCGGCCTGCCGCACCCGACGATCCTGGCCGCCGCGCAGCTGCTCGGCGTCGAGGAGGTCTGGGCGGTCGGCGGCGCGCAGGCGGTGGCGCTGCTCGCCTACGGCGGTGAGGACACCGACGGCGCCGAGCTGGCGCCGGTGGACATGGTGACCGGGCCGGGCAACGTCTACGTGACCGCGGCCAAGCGGCACCTGCGCAGCCTGATCGGCATCGACTCGGAGGCCGGGCCGACCGAGATCGCGGTGCTGGCCGACGGCACCGCCGACCCGGTGCACGTGGCCGCGGACCTGATCAGCCAGGCCGAGCACGACCCGCTGGCGGCCAGCGTGCTGGTGACCTCCTCGCCGGAGCTGGCCGACGCGGTCGACGCCGAGCTGGAGCGCCAGGTGGCGCGGACCAAGCACGTCGAGCGGATCCGCACCTCGCTGACCGGTGAGCAGTCCGGCTGCATCCTGGTGTCCACGGTGGAGGACGGCGTGCGGGTGGTGAACGCCTACGCCGCCGAGCACCTGGAGATCCAGACGGCCGACGCCGAGGCGGTGGCCGCGAAGATCCGCAACGCGGGCGCGATCTTCGTCGGCCCGTACGCGCCGGTGTCGCTCGGCGACTACTGCGCGGGTTCCAACCACGTGCTGCCCACCGGCGGGTGCGCGCGCCACTCGTCCGGCCTGAGCGTGCAGAGCTTCCTGCGCGGCATCCACGTGATCTCCTACGACGAGCAGGCGCTGCGCGACGTCGCGGACAAGGTCGTGGCGCTCGCCGACGCCGAGGACCTCCCGGCCCACGGCCAGGCGATCACCGCCCGCTTCTGAGGAGAGGGTGAGGTCGTCTTGCTCAGGTGGTCACCTAGCGGAACCTCAGACGCCGTCTGGACTGCGGGAGCCCGTTCTGATGTGTGTCCGATACACGGCGAACGGGACTGGCCTCGCCAAGAGCCCAGTTCGGGCGGGCACGGTCTGAGAACCCGCGGGTGGTCGCCCTGCGAGGGTGGGCTAAGCGGCTGGTGCCGCTCTGAAGACAAACGAAGGTTGAACACATGAGTGACGTGCTGGGCGCCGAGACGACGCTGGCCGACCTGCCGCTGCGGGAGGACCTGCGCGGCCGCAGCCCCTACGGCGCACCGCAGCTGGACGTGTCGGTCCGGCTCAACACCAACGAGAACCCCTACCCACCGCCGCAGGAGCTCGTCGACGACGTGACCGCGGCGGTGCGCGAAGCCGCCGCCGAGCTGCACCGCTACCCCGACCGCGACGCCAAGGCCCTGCGCACCGACCTGGCCGCCTACCTGACGCGGGCGACCGGGGTGCCGCTGGCGATGGAGAACGTGTGGGCCGCCAACGGCTCCAACGAGGTGCTGCAGCAGATCCTGCAGGCCTTCGGCGGGCCGGGCCGCACCGCGCTCGGCTTCGAACCGTCGTACTCGATGCACCCGATCCTGTCCGCGGGCACCCGCACCGACTGGGTTCCGGCGCCGCGCCGCGCCGACTTCAGCCTGGACGGCCCCGAGGCCGCTCGGATCGTCGCCGAGAAGCAGCCCAGCGTGGTGTTCGTGACCAGCCCGAACAACCCCACCGGGCAGTCGGTGTCGCAGGACGACCTGCGCGCGATCCTCGACGCCGCGCCCGGTGTGGTGGTGGTCGACGAGGCCTACGCCGAGTTCTCCGCCCGGCCCAGCGCGATCGAGCTGATCGAGCAGTACCCGGCGAAGGTGATCGTCAGCCGCACGATGAGCAAGGCGTTCGCGTTCGCCGGTGGTCGGCTCGGCTACCTGGCCGCCGCACCGGCGATGATCGACGCGCTGCTGCTGGTGCGGCTGCCGTACCACCTGTCGGCGGTCACGCAGGCCGCCGCGCGCGCCGCGCTGCGGCACGCCGAGGCGACGCTCGGTTCGGTGCAGGCGCTCATCGACGAGCGGGAACGGGTGGTCCGCGAGCTGACCGCGCAGGGCTTCTCGCCGGTGCCCAGCGACGCCAACTTCGTCCTGTTCGGACGGTTCGCGGACGCGCACCGCGCGTGGCAGCGCTACTTGGACGCCGACGTGCTGATCCGCGACGTCGGCATCCCCGGACACCTGCGGGTCACCATCGGCACGCCGGCGGAGAACGACGCCTTCCTGGCGGCCGGCAAGGCAGCGAGCGAGGAGATCCAGCAGTGACATTCCAGCCGGGAACCCGCGCGGGCCGGGTCGAGCGCACCACCAAGGAGTCCTCGGTGCTGGTCGAGCTCGACCTCGACGGCACCGGACAGGTCGACATCGACACCACGGTCCCGTTCTACGACCACATGCTCACCGCCCTGGGCACGCACGGCGCCTTCGACCTGAAGGTGAAGTCGACCGGCGACGTGCACATCGACGCGCACCACACGGTGGAGGACACCGCGATCGTGCTCGGCCAGGCGCTGCGCCAGGCGCTGGGCGACAAGAAGGGCATCCGCCGCTTCGGCGACGCCTGGATCCCGATGGACGAAACCCTCGCGCACGCGGCGGTGGACGTCTCGGGCCGCTCCTACTGCGTGATGACGGGCGAGCCGGAGCAGTACAACAGCTTCACCATCGGCGGGAACTACCCGTTCGTCCTCAACCGCCACGTGTTCGAGTCCCTGGCCTTCCACGCCCAGATCAACCTGCACGTCCGGGTGGTCCACGGCCGCGACCCGCACCACATCGCGGAAGCCCAGTACAAGGCGATCGCCCGAGCCCTCCGAGCAGCGGTCGAACCGGACCCCCGCTTCGCCGGAGTCGTCCCCTCCACCAAGGGCGCCCTGTAGCGCGGTCTGACAGCTGGGGGGCGCCTTCCGCCGCGGCGGAAGGCGCCCCTTTTCATCTCCCCGGGATCGGTCAGTCGAGGGCGGGTTGGGGGGTGGCTGCTTCGAGGCGGGCCGTTTCGGCTCGTTGTTGCGGGCCCCAGGTTTCGGCCGTCATGAGGGTGGCGATGAGGCCGAGGAGGCCGTAGGCGCTGAACAGGAGGGCCGGGCCGATCCAGCCGAAGGCGCTGAACAGCGTCGTGGCCAGCAGGGGCGTGAAGCCCGAGACGATCGCCGAGCCCTGGTAGGCCAGGGAGGCGCCGGAGGTGCGGGTCTTCGTGCGGAACAGCTCGGCGAACCAGGCGCCCTGGACCGCCGCCAGCGAGTTCTGGCAGATTGCGAAGCTGATCACGAAGGTCGCCACGACCAGCGCCGCCACGCCCGTGTTGACCAGCAGGAACATCGGGACGCCGAACAGCACCACCAGGGTGCAGCCGAACAGGTACACCGGGCGGCGGCCGAACCGGTCGGCGAGGCGGCCGAAGCCGAGGGTGGTGAACAGGCCGATCCCGGCCGCGGTGACCACCGCGGTCAGCGTCACCGACTTGTCGGTCAGCGGGTCGTCGCCCTGCACCAGGTAGGTGAGCATGAACGTGATCGCCACCGCGTAACCGGCCGTCTCGGTGATCCGCAGGCAGAACGCGCGCAGGACGTTGCGCCAGTCGCTGCGCAGCACCTCGGTGATCGGGTTCTTGACCACTTCGCCGTCGCCCTTGAGCTCCTCGAACTCCGGCGACTCGGCGATCTTGTAGCGGATCACGATGCCGACGAACACCAGCACCGCGCTGAGCAGGAACGGCACCCGCCACGCCCACTGGTCGCCGAGCGGGGTGCTGGCCAGGAACGCGAAGTTGGCCAGCAGCAGGCCCAGCGGGAACCCGGCCTGCGGGATCGCGGTGTACTGGCCGCGCTTGCGCCACGGGGCGTGCTCGTAGGTCATCAGGATCGCGCCGCCCCACTCGGCGCCGAAGGCCAGGCCCTGTACCACCCGCACCAGCACGAGCAGGATCGGCGCCAGCACGCCGACCTGCTGGTAGGTGGGCAGCAGGCCGATGCACACGGTGGCCAGCCCCATCAGCAGCAGCGACCCGACCAGCACCGGCTTGCGGCCGATCCGGTCGCCGAGGAAGCCGCCGAGCACCCCGCCCAGCGGCCGGACCGCGAAGCCGATGCCCAGCGTGGCGAAGGACAGCAGCGTCGCCGACAGGGGATCGGAATCGGGGAAGAACACGTCGCCGAAGTACAGGGCGGCGGCGGTGCCGAATCCGATGAAGTCGTAGTTCTCGATGGTGGTACCGACACCGCTGCCGATCGCTACCCGCAATCGGTCCGGCGTGCCGTGCACCCGGTGCGGCGTTGCCTGGGCGCTGCTCATGCGTTCTCCTGCTCGGCTGACTGTTGACAGTCGACTGTCGGTCGGCTCATGCTCCGGTCGTGCCGAGCCCGTGTCAACCCCCATCACGGACCGGAGTCGCCGAACAGCGCAGCGCTCAGCCGCCGGGGACACCCCACTGTAAGCCTGCTACCAGCGGGAACGGTGTCCGGTCGATGGTGCGGGGCGGCTTCCGCGGAGTCGATCTCCGCACTGCGCCGCGATCCCGCGCGCCGGAGTCGCGCGAATCGCGTCTCCGGCTCTCCGCACTTTGGTATGACGGTGCGGAGCGCGTTGATCGGCGCTGTCGGCGGAGGAGGATCTGGGTGGCGCGTCAGGAACGTCCGCTGCGGGACTTCGCGGTGCTGATCTACGGCGCGGGACTCGGGTTCCTGACGAACCTCGCGACCAACAGCGCCGACGGCTGGGCGCCGCCGTTCACCCTGATCCGCGACCACTCGGAGCTCCTGATCGGAGCGGGGGTCCTGGTGCCCGCGGGCTACTACGCGTGGCGCCAGCGCAAGCTGCGCACCGAGCACGACTGGGACGCCGGGAAGAACCCGTACCCGGGACTGCAGGCCTTCGACCAGGAGCGCGAGTCGGTGTTCTTCGGCCGGGAAGGCGCCAAGCGCGAGCTGCACGACCGGCTGGACGTCTCCGGGGGAGCGCCGGAGGACCGGTTCCAGCTGGTGGCCGGGCCTTCGGGCTCCGGCAAGTCGTCGCTGGTCAACGCCGGGCTGGCGGTCGAGCTGCGGAAGCGGCGGTGGAACCTCACCGCGCCGATCACGTTGAACCGCGACCCGTTCGGCTCGCTGGTGCACGAGCTGCAGGGCGAGCTGCCGAAGCCGGACGCCGACGCGCTGGTCCGGGACCTGCGCGTCGAGGGGCGGCGCGCCCTGGAGCGGTTGCGGCGCACCGACGACCCGCGCTCGGAGCACCCCGAGGTGATCAACGCGGTGTTCCGCGGGCTGGTCGGCGGCAACCGCCCGGCGGCGCTGCTGCTCGACCAGGCCGAGGAGCTCGTGACGCAGGTCGACGCCCAGACCCGGCAGGAGTTCATGGCCGTCCTGCACACCGCCCTCGCCGACCACAAGCGCCTGCACGTGGTCGCCACGATGCGGGCGGAGTTCATCGACGACTTCCTCCCGGAGCCGAGCGGGGCGCTGCTGCGCGACGCGTACTTCGTGACCCGGCTGAACCGCGCGGAGCTCCGACAGATCATCACCGGCCCGGCCCGCAAGGCGGGCGTGGAGATCGACCCCGACGCGGTCGCGGCCATGGTCGACGACGCGACGGAGGCGGGCGCCGACGTCCTGCCGCTGCTGGCCCACCTGCTGCACAACCTCTACGAGGACTACGGCTCCGACGGCCGGATCACGTTGCAGGAGTACGTGAACTCCGGCCGGGTCGAGCAGGCGATCTCGTCCACTGCGGACAAAGTGCTGGCGCGGTTGTCCCGCCAGCACGACGAGGAGAAGGTCCTGCGGACGCTGCTGCGCTTCGTGTCGTGGGCCTCGCACGCCGAGGACCCGACGCGCAACCGCGTGCGGCTCGACGACCTCGACGCCGACGAGAAGCACATCGTCGACGAGTTCCTGGAAGCCCGCCTGCTGGTGGACGACGAGAACGGCCAGCGCGACCTCGCCCACGAAGCCCTGCTCCGGCAGTGGGAACCCCTGCGCAGCCGCCTGGCCGCGCAGCGCCCGCTGCTGCGCAAGCGCACCACCTTCCAGCAACGCGCTCAGGAGTGGGACCAGGCAGACCGCCGTGCGGACCTGCTGCTGCCGGAGAGCCAGGTCGACGAGGCCGTGGCCGTGACGGAGGCGGTCGAGTGCAGCGCGCTGCTCCGCGAGTTCTGCGCGGCATCGGCGGAATCGCGGCGGAAGGCGCGGAGGAGCCGGGCGATCGCGGCTGCCCAGCAGGCCGATCAGGTCAAGAGCGCGAATCCGCAGCTGGCGCTCGCCGTCGCTCGGGAAGTCGTCGAGCTCAGCCAGGACGATGCCACGACGGCCGCGCTCTGGGCCCGCCTGAACGACCCGCTGGTCTGGAGCATGCGGCGGCACGCCGATCGCATCATCACTGTTCGCTGGGACGACGACGGGCGCTTGTGGGCCGTGGATCGCGATGGCGTCCTCATGGTGCACGACATCGCGCAAGAACAACCCGTGCAGGTCCGCCAGCTGCCGAAGGAGGGGCGTCTGTTCACCGCTGAGTGGACGAGCGCCGAGACGTTGGTCTTCGGTGACGCAGCGGGCTTGAAGCGCTGGGACCTGGCGGCCGGTGAGGTCGAGCTGGTGGACCAGCAGGGGCCGGTGCGCCACCCGCTGGCCATGTCTTCGACCGGGTGGCTCGCCTACGACCGCAACGGCCAGCTGGCCGTGCGGGCCCCCGGCGAAGCGGAGCCCTCCGCGCTGCTGGGGAGCTCGGACGACGTCGGGCACGCCGAGTGGGGTCCGACGGGGAAGCTGGCGATCGGCGACGACGAGGGGATCGTCCGCACCTGGGATCCCGGCACCGGCGAAACCGCGGTCGTCCACGAGCACGTCAGCGGGGTGAACTCCCTCTCGTGGTCGGAAACCGGGCTGCTGGCAAGCGTGGACGACCACGCGGTCCGGGTGTGGGATCCCGCGACCGGGGGGACCGAGGTCCTGCGCGACTGGCGGAACGATCTCCTCGGCGCCACCTGGGCGAGCCGGGAGCAGTTGATCATCGGGGTCCGCTCTGGGCTGGGCAGCGCCTACCGGATCGACGCCTGGGACAGCAGGTCCAAGGCGCTGCGCACGCTCCGGTACTGCGCCGACCAGGTGTGGGCGGTCTTCCCCGCCCCGGGCGGGAACTTGCTGATCTGCATGAACTCCGGTTCAGCGGATCTCATCCGCGCCGATCGCGGCCAGCACGTCGAGCAGCGCCGACCGGCTTCGGCCTGCGGTGGTTCCGCGCGCGGAACCGACCTGCTCACCGTCGGCTCGGACGGCAAGCTCTGGCGGATCGGTGCCGAGGACGCCGCGCGGCTCGGCCGCGATGCGCACTCCGGCACCGCCGACCTGCTGGCCTGGTCGGCGGAGGGCTTGCTGGCCAGCGCGAGGTGGAACTACGACGACTACAGCGAAGTGCGGGTGTGGGACCGCCGCGGGGCGGAGACCTCGCTCGTGAGGTGCGGCAGCGGCGCGATCAACGGCCTCGCCTGGTCGCCGACCGGCTTGCTCGCCTGGAGCGAGCGGGACCAGGTGCACGTCTGGGACGCGCGGAGCCGGGAGTCCCGGACCGTGCTGGAATTCGCCGGGGTGGTGGAAGCTCTCGCCTGGTCCAGCACGGGTCTGCTCGCGGCCGGTACGAGCAACGGCGGGCTCAAGGTCTGGGATTCCGCTTCGGACACCGCCAAGGTGCTGAAGCGGGACGACTACCTGCTCAGCGAGATCGAGACGATCGCGTGGTCGCCGGAGGGCAGGCTGGCCACCGGCGACGACAGCGGTGCGGTGCGCATCTGGGACCTCGAATCCGGCCGGTCGACGTTGCTGGCCGTGCACACCAAGGCTGTGCGGGCGGTGGCCTGGTCGCCTGACGGGCTGCTGGCCAGCGGAGGCGATCAGACGGTGCGGTTGTGCAACCCGGAGAACGGGCAGAACCGGATCGTCGACCAGCAGGACGACGAGCTGAAAGTGCTCGCGTGGTCCGAAGACGGTGTGCTCGCCAGCGGGTGGAGCGACGGCGCGGTGCGGGTTCTGGAGCCGGACGCGGCCGAGTCCCGGTTGGTGCACGAGCACGCTTACGGCGTCGAAGTGCTCGCCTGGTCCGGGGCCGGGCAGCTCGCGGCGAGTTCCGGTGCCCTGGCGGAGCCCGCGATCATCTGGGACCAGAGCACGTCCGAGACGCTCCAGCTCGACTCCGGCAGCGGGTCCAGCTGGCTCGCCTGGTCGCCGGACGGCGAACTGACCACTTCGGACTACGACGACCGGATCCGGTTGTGGAACAGCGGTTTCCAGCAGAGCCGGGCCATCCGGCAGCACGACGGCCCGGCCGACGTCGTCGCCGTGTCCGGCACCGGGCTGGTCGCCTCGGTCGGCTTGGACGGCGAACTCCGCGTGTGGGACGGGAGGACGGGCGACAGCCGCGTCATCTCGGTCGGCGAGAACCGCCTCAGCGCGCTGGCGTGGGATTCGGCCGACCGGCTCGCCGCGGCGCGCACCGACCGCGGGGTTTCCCTGTGGGACCCGACGACCGGTGAGTTCGCCGACCTGACGGAGCGGATCACGCGCGTCAGCGCGATGTCCTGGAGCGCGGGCGGTGTGCTGGCGGTGGGTGGGGACGACTTCGTCGTCCGCCTCCTGGAGCCGGGCAGCGGGCAGGTTCGAGAGCTGCGCAGGCACACGGACGTGGTGCGGGCGCTGACGTGGTTGGACGACGATCGGCTGGTCAGCGCCGGGGATGACGGCCTGCTGATCTGGGACGCGCACCAGGGGCGGGTGCTGACCATCGGGCACGCGGTGCAGGTCCGCGTCCTGGCCTGGACGCCGGGGCGGCCGCTGGCCAGCGCCGACGACGACGGGCGGATCAGCTTGTGGGACCCGGGATCAGGCCACGTCATCACGACCTCCCAGGCGCACGAGGGGGCCGTCACCGTGCTCGGTTGGCGGGACGACGGCCTGCTGATGAGCGCCGGGCAGGACCGCCGGGTGCTCACCTGGAACGTCGACACCGACGCGGAGCGTCTCCTGCGCGAGGCCGAGGAGCGGGGCGTGCGGCGGTTGACCGAGCAGGAGCGGGTCCGGTTCGGGCTGGTCTGACACGGAGCGTAGTCCGGTTGACGCCGGTCGTTGCGCCGTTCGGATGACTCGGGTGGTTCACCGATGCGTCACCGCGGGGTCTCCCGGGCGTGGGTTTCGTCGATAACCATGGCCCGTTGTGACTGAGGTTTCTCGACGTCGGGTGCTCGCCGGTGCCGCTGGTGCGGTCGGCGGCGCCGCTGCCGCTTCGCTGTTGCCGCCTTCACTCCACCGGGCTATGGCCCAGCCGGTGCCGGCGGGCGGGCTGGACGCACTCGAGCACGTCATCGTGCTGATGCAGGAGAACCGCTCGTTCGACCACTACTACGGGACGTTGCAGGGCGTTCGCGGGTTCGGGGACCGGCACCCGCTCCAGCAGCCCGACGGCCGCTCGGTGTTCCAGCAGCCCAAGGCGGGCGGCGAGGTGCTGCCGTTCTCGCTGCGGCAGGGCGCCGAGCGCGAGGGGCGGCCGGTGTCGGACATCCAGTACCTCGGCGACCTCGACCACAGCTGGGGCGGCAGCGGCAAGGCCTGGGCGCGCGGCTGGAACAACGACTGGATCGCCGCGAAGACCGCGGCCACCATGACCTACTACGAGCGGCAGGACATCCCGCTGCAGTACGAGCTGGCGGACACCTTCACCATCTGCGACGCCTACCACTGCTCGGTCTTCGGCTCCACCAACCCGAACCGCAACTACCTGTTCACCGGCACCACCGGTTACGAGCCGGGCAGCACCGAGCGCGCCGTCACCAACGCGGCCTACGACTACGGCCACGCCGGTTACGAGTGGACCACCTACCCGGAGCGGCTGGAGCAGGCCGGGGTGTCCTGGCAGATCTACCAGGAGTGGGACAACTTCACCGACAACCCGGTGGAGTACTTCAAGACCTTCAAGGAGATCGGGCGCAAGGTGCTCGGTCCGGTGGACGGCGAGTACCGCACCACCGAGGAGTTCTACACCGCGCTGTTCGACAAGCCCGCCGAGGAGCAGCAGCGGCTGCTCAAGCAGCTGGACGCGGGCCGCGCTTCGCTGACCGCCGCCGAGCGGAGCCTGTTCGACCGCGCGATGTACCGCAGCGAGCCGGGCACGCTGGTCGACCGGTTGCGCGCTGACATCGCCGCGAACCGGTTGCCGCAGGTCGTCTGGCTGGTGCCGTCCTCCACCGACTCCGAGCACCCGGGCAGCTCGACGCCGGTGGGCAGCGCGAACCTGATCTACCGGGTGCTGGACGCGATCGCCGACCCGAAGGTGTGGCCGAAGACCGCGCTGCTGCTCAACTTCGACGAGAACGACGGCTTCTTCGACCACGTGCCGCCGCCGGTGCCGCCGAAGCCGGAGTCGGGGGAGGGCGACGACTACTACGCCGGGCAGCCGATCGGCCTCGGCCCGCGGGTGCCGATGACCGTGGTCTCGCCGTGGACCATCGGCGGTTTCGTCAACTCCGAGACCTTCGACCACACCTCGGTGCTGCGCCTGCTGGAGCGCTGGACCGGTGTGCAGGAGCCGAACATCAGCTCCTGGCGGCGCACCGCGTGCGGTGACCTGACCTCGGTGTTCGACTTCGACAACGCGGCAGAGCCGCCCAAGCCCGCCGAACCGGGCCCGGTGCCCGACCCGATCAAGCGCTGGCATCCGAAACCCCCTGCGGAGCAAGCGCTTCCGGTGCAGGAGCCGGGCCGCCGCCCGGCCCGAGCGCTGCCCTACCAGCCGCAGGTCTCGGGCGCTCTGAACGGGGAAGCCGTGGTGCTGCGGCTCGGCAACGTCGGTGCCGCGTCCGCGCACTTCGCGATCTACCCGTACGCCGGGGAGCTCCCCGAACCGTCCCACGTGGACGTCCTCGGCGAGCAGGTGGTGACGGTGCCGGTCCGCGACGAGTACCGCCTGGCGGTGCAGGGCCCCAACCGGTTCTGGTTCGAGCTGAGCGGATCGCGAGCCGGGAAGGCGGCGGGCGTCGACGTCCAGACCCGCCACACGGTCCGCGGCCTGGCGCTGGAACTGCGCAACGGCGGCCAGCAGGACATCACGCTCCGCCTGCGCTCGGTCGGCTACGTCGTCCACGAGAAGCAGGTCCGCGTCGCGGCGGGCGGTGCCCAACCGATGGAGTGGCCGACCGATCAGGGCTGGTACGACGTGGAGATCACCACCCCGCAGGACAAGACCTACCGCCGCCGCATCACCGGCCGAGCCGAGAACGGCGCCCCCGGGGTCACCGGCTGAACCCGCTCGGGCTCACCGGGCCACCCGGCGAGTCGCGCGTGGTGGGACCACCGCCGGTTCGTGGCGATCGCCCTCCGGGGCGGTCGCCCGCCGGGCGACCGCGCGGGACAGGCGACTTCGCTCCTTCCGCAATCGAACCAACGCCGTCGCCGCCTCCGGGTGCCCGTTGCGCAGGGCCCGCCGGTGACACCGCTCGGCCTCCTCCCGGTCCCAGCCGGTGAACATGATTCCGAGCCGGTACATCGACTCGACGTGCCCCCGGTCTGCGGCCCGCTTGTACTGCTTCAGCGCCGCAACGCGTTCGCCGCCCGCTTCTGCCAGCACGCCCAGCCGGAACGCGGCTTCGACGTCGTCGTCCGCAGCCCGCAGGTACCAGGACCGGGCTTCCGCGGCATCTCCTTCGTCCTCCGCGAGCACGCCCAGGTTGAACGTGGCGACCGCTTCGCCGCGGTTCGCCGCCAGCTCGTACCAGCCGCGGGCTTCCTGGATGCGCTCGTCGTCCTGGCAGAGCACGCCCAGGTTGTTCATGGCGCGGGCGTGGCCGAGCTTGGCCGCGCTCCGGTACCACTGCTCGGCTTCCTGCTGCTGGCCCCTTTCGTGCAGGAACAGGCCGAGCGCGAAGATCCCCTTCACGCTGCCCTTGGCAGCTGCCCCGCGGTAGTGGAACTCGGCCTCGCGCAACTGCCCGGCCTGCTCCGCCAGCCGCCCGAGCTCGGCGCTGGCGTCGGCGTCCCCGGCGTCGGCAGCGTCCCGGAACTGCCTGCTGTTCCTGGTCTCAGCGCGGCTGGTGCGCAAGGACGCGGCGAAGCCGGCGACGGCTCTCGCCCGGTCGTTCGCCTTCTGCGCGGTGTCGGTCCTGGCGTCGATGCGGCTCAGCTGTTGCCTGAGCTTGGTCATCTCCTGCTCGGGGATGTGCCCGGAGGCCTCGGCGCGGTGGAACCAGCGAAGTGCCTGGGCGACGTTGCCGCGTCGCCCCTCGACGATGCCGAGGTGGAGGATCGCGTCGTCGTCGCCGTCGGCCGCCGCCTGCCGGTACCACTCCTCAGCCTCGGTGGGCGAGCCGTTCTCCTCGTGCAGGGCGCCGAGGTGGTACATCGCGCCGGTGCTGCCGGCTGCCGCCGCCCGCTCGAACCACGGCATCGCCTCCCCGTCGCGGTTCTGCGCCCTCAGCAGGATGCCGAGGTTGAACATCGCTTCGGGCAGGCCGTCCTCCGCCGCTTCGCGGTACCAGGACTCGGCTTCTGCGGGTTCGCCTTCGGCCCAGAACTTCTGGGCGAGCCGCAGCATCGCATCGGGGTGGTGAGCTGTGGCGGCTTGGAGCAGCCAGCTGCTCGCCTCGGCTTTGCGGCCGCGTTCGCCCAGGATGATCGCGTACTTGAACATCGCGTCGGTGTCACCGTTGCGGGCGCCCTGCTCGTACCACTGCTGCGGGGTCGTGGTGTCGGCTTCGACCACCGGCTCGGGTGCGGGCTCGGGTTCCGGCGGCGCGTAGGCCGGGTTCGGCGCGAGGGCGAGCATGTCGGATGTCTGCGTGCCCAGCCGTTGCGGCGGTGGCATGCCGCGGCTGACCAGCACCCGCCGCAGGCCGCGGTAGAGGCTGTCCAGCGTCAGCAGGTGCGGTTCGTCGGCGATTCCGTCGCGCAGCAGCGCGAGCAGTTCGCCGGTGAAGGTGGTGTGCTCGGCGCCCTCGGGAGCGGTGGAGGGCGTGTTGGCCGGTGCGGAGGCCAGCGTGTAGGAGCCGTCGATCTCGATCTGGCCGGTCACCACGGATTCCTGCTCGCCCATGGCCGCGAGCGCGCGCCCGGAGAAGCAGCAGTCGAGGATCATCACGCGGTTGCGCGCGGTGGAGTTCGAGATGATCTCGCTGATGTGGCTGAACGGCAGGGCGGTGAACTTCAGCAGGTCGCGCTGGGTTTCCGGCAGTGACAGGTACAGGTGCCCGCTCTTCGGGTCGACCAGGCCGTGGCCCGCGTAGTAGACCAGCAGCATGTCCTGCGCTTGCGCCGCGGCTTCCTGAAGGTGCGCGCCCAGGGCGCCGAGGCTGTCGGGGTCGGGCAGAACCGTGCAGCGTTCCTCGTCGAGCCCCGCGCCCCGGTCGCTCGTCAGCGCGGCGGCGAGGTCCCGGAGGTTGTTGCGGACCGCGGGCAAGTCGGTCAGGTGGGTGAAGGTGCTGGTTCCGATCAGGACCGCGCGCGAGGCGTCCCGGCGGGGTAATCGCACGTCATCCCCCTTGCTCGGGCCGCGCCTCCGATGGCTGCGCTTCGAGCTGCTGGAGCGCGCTGCGCAGCACCTCCTCGGGGTTCTGGATGCGCTTGGCGTCCACCGTCACGCGCCGCTGCGATCCGTCGTCCTCGATCTCCACGGTGATGTCGGAATGCCGCTGCTGGAGCCACACCGACAGCGAACGGGCCAGCACCGTCACCGCACCGCCAGCGCTCAGCGCGACCACCAGCGCGTCCGCCAGCGTGCCCATCTCGCCGGGGCGCGGCGCCGGTTGGTCGAGCGAGACCTGCCCGCGGAGCTCGTCCTCCAAGCTCAGCCATTGGTGCAGCGACCGCAGCTCTTCGTGCTGATCGCGAGCTTCCAGCACCCGAATTCGCACTGCCATTCGTCCCCCAGTGGACCATCGAGTCGATCTCGTGACTGGCGGTGACACTATTGTCGCGGGTCGCGGACGGCAAGGCTCGGGGCGGCGAACCGCGAGCGGTGTCCGGAGTGCAGGAACCGGCTGGGTACGCTGCCGGGTATGGGCGACGTTCTCCCGATCATCCTGCTCGCGCTGGCGGGCTTCCTCGTCGGCGGCGTCTACGCGACGTGGAAGACGGCGCGCGGCTTCTCGATCATGCTCGCCGTCGCCGCGGTCATGGCCGTCGTCGGCGGCATCGGCTGGATGATCTACGGCTGACCCCCCCGAACGGTGAAGGGCACCTCCGGGCCGCGGTGGCCCGGAGGTGCCCTTCGGTCTTGGGTCAGCTCTTGGCCGTTGCCTTCTCGGCCTCGGGCTGGGGTTCGTGGTCGTCCACGAAGGACTGCTCGTTGAACGGGCTCTCGCCCGCGAAGACCTGCTTCATCTGGTCGCGGTCGATCTCCTTGGTCCAGGAGCCGATGAGGACCGTGGCCACCGCGTTGCCCGCGAAGTTGGTCAGGGCGCGGGCCTCGGACATGAAGCGGTCGATGCCGACGATCAGGCCGACGCCGTCGAGCAGCTCCGGGCGGTGCGACTGCAGGCCACCGGCCAGCGTCGCCAGGCCTGCGCCGCTGACCCCGGCCGCGCCCTTCGAGGCGATCATCATGAACAGCAGCAGACCCACCTGCTCGCCCACCGACAGCGGGTCGCCCAGGGCGCTGGCGATGAACAGCGAGGCCATCGTCAGGTAGATCATGGTGCCGTCCAGGTTGAACGAGTATCCGGTCGGCACCGTGATGCCCACCACCGGCTTGCTCACCCCGAGGTGCTCCATCTTCGCGATCAGCCGCGGCAGCGCCGCCTCCGACGACGAGGTGGACACGATCAGCAGGAACTCGCGGCCCAGGTAGCGCAGCAGCGAGAAGATGTTGACCCGCGCGAACATCCACAGCATCGGACCCAGCACCAGGAAGATGAACAGCACGCAGGTCGCGTAGAAGCCGAGCATGATGACCGCCAGGCCCTTGAGCGCTTCCACGCCGGTCGCGCCGACCACCGCCGCGATCGCGCCGAACGCGCCGACCGGGGCCGCCCACATCACCATCGCCAGCATCTTGAACACCAGGCGCTGGACGTGCTCGATGCCGCGCAGGATCGGGGCGCCCTTGTCGCCCATCGCCTGCAGCGCGAAACCGGCCAGCAGCGCGACCAGCAGCGTTTGCAGCACCTGGCCCTCGGTCAGCGAGGACAGCAGGGTCTTCGGGATGATCCCGAGCAGGAACTCCGTGGTGCTCTGGGCCTCCTCGCTGGCCTGCTCCGCGCCCTGGCCGCGGATCTCGTCGCTGATGTGCAGGCCCTCGCCGGGGTGCAGCACGTTGCCCACCAGCAGGCCGATGATCAGGGCGACCACCGACATGACCATGAAGTAGGCGAGGGCGAGACCGCCGACCTTGCCGACCTTCGCGGCCTGCCGGACGCCGCCCACGCCGAGCACGATGGTGCAGAAGATGACCGGCGAGATCATCATCTTGATCAGCTCGACGAAGCCGGTGCCCAGGGGCTTGAGGGCCTTGCCCAGATCGGGGGCCAGGAAACCGACGGCGATACCGGCCAGCACGGCGACGATCACCGCGATGTAGAGGTAGTGCGTCCGGTCCCGGCGACGTGGTGCCGCAGCGTCTTTGCTTGCCACAGTTGTGCTCCTACCTGGGCGGGCCGGGTCATACTCGAGGTCCACCCGTGGCCCAGGTCACGGTGTGGCCGGGAAGAGACTATCTGCGCCGGGCAACACCGTCGTCACGCTTGTGTTCATTGTGTTCACGAATGTCGCGGATGTCGGGAGCGGCCGCGCAGCGCGATCTCGGCCGCGCGCCGCACCACGTCGGAGGTGCTGTCCGGGGTGGCGAGACCGGCGTGCATGACGGCGTCGATCGCGCCGAGCAGGGCGCCGGTGAGGGCTGCGGCGTGCAGCTCGTCGAGCTCGTCGGGGTAGGCCTCGCGCAGGCCGCGCGCGAGCTGCTGCTGCAGGGACGCGTTGCGCAGCAGCGCGCCCGCGCGCAGGGCCGGAACCTCGGCGATGAGGCGGGCGCGGACGCGGGTGAGCTCGTGGTCGAGCGGGAAGCTCCAGGACTCCGCGGTGCTGAGCTGCTCGATCGTGCGCAGCAGCAGGTCTTCCGGGGATTCGTCGGCGGTGCGGTCGGCGAAGGCCTGCGCGAGCAGTTCGCCGTAGATCGCGTCGTCGGCGAAGACGACCTCGTCCTTGGTGGCGAAGTAGTTGAAGAACGTCGCCGGTGACACCTCGGCGGCCGCGGCGATCTCGGCGACCGTGGTGCTGTCGTAGCCCTTGGCGTCGAACAGCCGGAGCGCGGCGTCGATCAGGGCCTGCTTGGTGCGCCGCTTCTTGCGCTCGCGCAGTCCGCTCATGGGCACCGATCCTACAGCGGATACAAAATTAGAGTCGCTCTAAGTTTCTGCTAGCGTGGTGCCCCGACACCCCCTCGTGTCGAGTCCTGCTCAACCGCACCTCAGGGGACCGCGATGCAACCCAGCCACGAGAAACCGCAGAACGCGAGATCACCGCAGACGCAACCACCACTGAAAAACCCGGAGGGGCGGGACTGCGAGGCGGAACAGACCCAGTGCTGCGTGGTCGGCGGCGGCCCGGCCGGGATGATGCTGGGCCTGCTGCTCGCGAGAGCCGGAGTCCGGGTGACGGTGCTGGAGAAGCACCGCGACTTCCTGCGGGACTTCCGCGGCGACACCGTGCACCCCTCGACGCTGCGGCTGCTCGACGAGCTGGGGCTGGGGGAGCGGTTCGCCCGGCTCCCCGCCGGGCACCTGGAGCAGATGCGGATCCAGGTCGGCGGGACGACCGTGGTGATGGCCGACTTCCGGCGGCTGCGCGGCCCGCACCGGCACATCGCGATGGTGCCGCAGTGGGACTTCCTGGACCTGCTGGCCGCGGCCGCCGCCGAGGAACCCTCCTTCGACCTGCGGATGTGCAGTGAGGTAACCGGCCTGCGCACCGGCTCCGGCCGCGTCACCGGCGTGCGCTACCGCGACGTCGACGGGGTGGAGCGCGAGCTCGCGGCCCCGCTGACCGTCGGGTGCGACGGCCGGTGGTCGGTGGTGCGCCGCGCGGCCGGGCTGCGGTCGATCGACTTCGAGCTGCCGATGGACGTCTGGCAGGTGCGCGCGGCCAAGGCGGACGGCGCCACCGACGGCGAGGTGTTCGGGCGCTTCGGCGGCGGGCGGGCCGCGGTGACCATGGACCGCGGCGACTACTACCAGACCGCCTACCTGATCCCGAAGGGTCATGACGAAGCCCTTCGCGCGCAGGACATCTCGGTCTTCCGGGCGCAGCTGGCCGAGCTGTTCGGCTGGTCCGAGGAGCAGCTGGAACCGGTGCGCTCGTGGGACGACGTGAAGCTCCTGAGGACGGAGATGAACCGGTTGCGGCGCTGGTACGGCGAGGGGGTGCTGTGCATCGGCGACGCCGCGCACGTGATGTCGCCGGTCGGCGGCGTCGGCGTGAACATCGCCGTGCAGGACGCCGTTGCCGCAGCGCGCTTCCTCGCCGAGCCGTTGCGGCGCGGGCACGTGCCCACCAGCGTGCTGGCGAAGATCCAGCGGCGGCGGTCGCTGCCCGTGGTGGTCGCGCAGCAGTCGCAGCGCGGCGAGCACGAGATGCTGCTGCGCCCCGCGCTGGACGGCACGCTCGACGAGCGCAAGCTGCCCGTCCTCTTGCGACTCCTGCGGCGATTCCCGGCCCTGCGCGGGCTGACCGGCTACATCGGAGGCATCGGCATCCGCCCGGAACGCGCTCCCGCGTTCGCCCGGCGGAGCCCGGCCCGGGTGTCCTAGCGGCCGATGCGGCTCCGTTTCCGCTGGTCAGGTCCCGTGAGTGTTTTCTGGTGCGATAACCTCGCAAAACGCTCACGGGCCGTCACCTGCGGAAACCGCTGGTCGGCCGGATTTCCGCAGGTCGCGCGTGGTGTAACCTCCGGAGGTCCGCACCAGATTCGTCCCCGGGTCCGTCATGCCTACCGCCGATGCGCGCAACTGGTTCGGCCGCGTCCGACCGCGGTGGAGCCTGGCCCGCCAGCTGTTCGTGCTGCAGGTCGTCGTGGTGGCCGTCGTCGTGCTCGCCGGAACCGCGCTGGCCTGGTACGACGCGCGGCAGCGCACCGAGGACGCGGCCCGGGACAAGGTCGTGGCGGTGGCCCGCACCCTGGCGGCGCAGCCGGACGTCCGCAACGCCCTGGTCGCGCCGAACCCGACCGCGACGCTGCAACCGCTGGCCGAACGGGTGCGCGCCGACACCGGCGTCGACTTCATCACGATCATGTCCCCGCAGGGCATCCGCTACACCCACCCCGACCCGACGCGCATCGGGCAGCCGTTCCTGGGGCACATCGAGCAGGCCGTCGCCGGGCAGGTGTTCACCGAGATCTTCCCCGGCACGCTCGGCTTCTCGGTGCGCGCGGTGGTGCCGGTCCACGACGACGGGCACCGGCTGGTCGGGCTGGTCTCCGACGGGATCACCGTGCGGTCGATCTCGCTGGCGCTGGAGCAGCAGGTCAGCGTGCTGGTGCTGGTCGCCGCCGGGGCGCTGCTGGTCGGCGGGCTGCTGACCTACCTGGTCAGCGCCCGGCTCCGCCGCCACACGCACGGCCTGCGGCCCGCCGAGCTCAGCCGCATGTACGAGTACCACGACGCGATCCTGCACGCGGTCCGCGAAGGGCTGCTGCTGATCTCGCCGACCGGCCGGGTGACGTTGTGCAACGACGGCGCCGGGCTGCTGCTGGGCCTGGACCCGCTGGCCGTCGAGGGGCAGCGGGTGTCCGACCTGGAACTGCCGGAGTCCCTAGTGGACAGCCTCGGCGCGGGGCGGACGGTGCGCGACGAGGTGCACCTGACCGACGAGCGGGTGCTGCTGGTCAACGTCTCGCAGATCCGCAGCGAGGGCCGCGACCTGGGCACCGTGGTGACGCTCCGGGACCACACCGAGCTGCAGGCGCTGAGCGGGGAGCTGGACTCCATGCGCGGCTTCGCGGAATCGCTGCGCTCCCAGGCGCACGAGTCGGCCAACCGCCTGCACACCGTGGTGTCGCTGGTCGAGCTCGGCCGCGCCGACGAGGCCGTCGCGTTCGCCACCGCCGAGCTGGAGCTCGCCCAGCAGCTCACGGACCGCGTGGTCGGGGCGGTCGGCGAGCCGGTGCTGGCCGCGGTGCTGCTGGGCAAGAGCGCCGAGGCGGGGGAGCGCGGGGTGGAGGTCGTGCTCACCGACGACACCGAGATCGACGACGTCGACCTGGCGCACATCGACTCGCGCGACCTGGTGACGATCCTCGGCAACCTGATCGACAACGCGGTGGAGGCCGTGCTGGAGCGCCCGCAGCCGCGGGTGTCGGTGACCGTCCGGTCCACTTCGGACGGAGTGCTGATCCGGGTCGCCGACAACGGCCCCGGGGTGGACCCGGGAACGGCGCAGCGGCTGTTCGAGCGGGGTTGGTCCACGAAGGACGCGAGCCGCGGCCTCGGCCTCGCGCTGGTCGGGCAGAGCGTGCGCCGCTACCGCGGCAGCATCGAGGTGACCAGCGACGGCGGCGCGGTGTTCACCGTGCGGCTGCCGTCCGGAACGGACGTGGCGCGGTGATCTCGGTGCTGGTGGTGGAGGACGACCCGCTGGTCGGCGAGGCGCACGAGGCCTACGTCAACCGGATCGATGGCTTCGCGGTCGCCGGACGGGTCCGCACCGGCCAGGCGGCCCTGCGCTTCGTCGAGCGGACCCCGGTGGACCTGGTCCTGCTGGACCTCCGCCTGCCCGACATGGACGGCCTGCAGGTGGCCCGGGCCCTGCGCACCGCGGGCAGCAACGCCGACGTGATCGCGGTGACCTCGGCCCGCGAGCTGAAGGTGGTCCGGGCCGCGGTGTCCAGCGGGGTGGTCCAGTACCTGCTGAAGCCCTTCACCTTCGCGGCGATGCGCGAGAAGCTGGAGCACTACGCGAAGTTCCGCACGAGCCTCGGCCACGACCGGGAGGTCAGCGGCCAGGCGGAGATCGACCGGGCCTTCTCGGCCCTCCGCGGGGTGGACCGCGCGGCCCTCCCGAAGGGCATGAGCGACGAAACCCTGGCCGCCGTGGTCTCCGCCCTCCGCGCGGCTCCGGAAGGGGCCCCGGCGGGCACGATCGGGGAATCCGCCGGGGTTTCCCGGGTGACGGCCCGCCGCTACCTCGAATACCTGGTGGACAAGGGGATGGCCGAACGCCGCCCCCTCTACGGGGGTGTGGGCCGCCCGGAGATGACCTACCGCTGGATCGGCGAAGCCTGACTCACCCGACCCCGCGTTCCGAGGCGGGGCGGAGCAGCGGGGCACCGGGGCCGAGCTCGGCGAGCCTGTCGTCGGCGTTGTGCAGGGCGCAGGTGCGCAGGGACAGGCAGCCGCACCCGATGCAGCCGGTCAGCCGGTCGCGGAGGCGCTGCAGGCCGTCGATGCGGGCGTCCAGCTCGTCCCGCCAGCGGCGGGACAGGCGTGCCCAGTCCGCCTTGGTCGGGGCGTGGTCGTCGGGGAGCGTGCCGAGGGCTTCCGCGATCTGCTCCAGGCTCAGGCCGACGCGCTGCGCGGAGCGGATGAACGCCAGGCGGCGCAGGACCGACCGGTCGTAGCGGCGCTGGTTCCCGGTGGTCCGGGTGCTGGAGATCAGCCCGCGGTCCTCGTAGAAGCGCAGCGCGGTCTGCGCGACGCCGCTGCGGTGGGCGACCTCACCGATGGTCAGCATCTTCGGTAGCTTCGACACGTCCGCCAGGCTAGCCGAAAAACCTATAGCATGGTGCAGGTATTTCCCGCGGCCGGGGCCTTGACCTCGAGTGAACTCGAAGTTTCACCCTGGGGCGCATGACGATCACGACAACGCGCGGGTACGCCGATCTCCGGCCGCTGATGAGCGCCATGACGGGCGACGAGAAGCACGACGTCGCCGCCACCTCCACCCTCGACGTGCTGTGGGTGCTCTACGACCAGGTCCTGTCGGTCGATCCGCAGCGCACCGACGACCCGGACCGGGACCGCTTCCTGCTGTCCAAGGGCCACGGCCCGATGGCCTTCTACGCGGTGCTGGCCGCCAAGGGCTTCCTGGACCCCGCCGAGCTGTCCTGCTTCGGCGAGTTCGACTCCCGGCTGGGCTTCCACCCCGACCGCGTGCTGGCCCCCGGTGTGGAGATCGGCAGCGGCTCCCTCGGGCACGGCCTGCCCCTCGGGCTCGGCGTCGTGCTGGGCCTGCGCGCCCAGGGCCGCGAGCGGCCGCGGGTCGTCGTGCTGGTCGGCGACGCCGAGCTCGACGAGGGCAGCAACCACGAGGCCATCCAGGTCGCCGGGCGCTGGGGGCTGGGCCAGCTGACCACCGTGGTGGTGGACAACCGCTCCTCCAGCACCGGCTGGCCCGGCGGCATCGCCGACCGCTTCGCCCGCGAGGGCTGGGCCGTGCACACCGTGAACGGCCGCGACCACGGCGAACTCCGCCGCGCCCTCACCGACACCCGCCCGGACCGCCCGCTCGCGGTGGTCGCCGAAGTCGAGCCCAAGGAGCTGTGATGACCGCCCCGACCACCGCCACCACCATGCGCGAGCAGTTCGTGCGGACCACCACCGAAGCCCTCGACACCGATCCGCGGGTGGCCGTCGTGCTCGCGGAGATCTCCGCGGACCGCTTCGAGGACGCCGCGCAGCGCCACCCCCGCCGCGTGCTCAACGTCGGCATCCGCGAGCAGGCCATGGTCGGCGTCGGCGGCGGGCTGGCGCTGACCGGGCTGCGGCCGGTGGTCCACTCGATCACGCCGTTCCTCGTGGAGCGCCCCTTCGAGCAGCTCAAGCTCGACCTCAGCCACCAGGGCGTCGGTGCGATCGTGGTCAGCACCGGCGCCTCGTACGACTACCCGACGGCGGGGCGCACGCACATGGCGCCCGGCGACGTGGCGCTGATCGACACGCTGCCCGGCTGGACCGTGCACGTCCCCGGCCACCCGGCCGAGGTCGACGCGCTGCTGCGCTCGGCGCTGCCCGGCGACGAGCCGGTCTACCTGCGGCTCTCCGAGCGGGTCAACGCCGAACCGCTGGTCACCGGCCCGGGCTGGCACACAGTGCGCAGCGGGAGCCGGGCAGTGGTGCTGGCCGTTGGCCCGATGCTGGACCCGGTCCTGACCGCCACCGCCGCGCTCGACGTGACCGTGCTGTACACGGCCACCATCCGCCCGTTCGACGCCACCGGGCTGCGCGCGGCCGTGCGAGCGGCGAGCCCCGACGTGGTGCTGGTCGAGCCGTACCTGCGCGGCACCTCGACGCACGAGGTCAACGACGCGCTCGCCGACGTCGCGCACCGGACCCTGGCGCTGGGCGTCCGCCGCGACCAGGAGCTGCGCGCGTACGGGACGGCCGACGAGCACGAGGCCGCGCACGGCCTGGGGCCGACCGCGATCGCCGAGTCCATCCGCGACTTCCTGGACGGAGCTGCCCGATGACCTTCACCCCCGGCGAGATCGAGTACCTGGAGAGCCAGAGCTTGGGACGCCTGTGCACGCTCGGGCCGGACGGGGCGCCGCAGGCCCGGCCGGTGGGCGTGCACCTGGGTCCGGACGGGACGATCGACGTCCCCGGCTACCACAACGCGAAGTCGCAGAAGTGGCGCAACGTGCTGCGGGATCCGCGGGTGACGTTCGTGGTGGACGACATCGCCTCGCGGAACCCGTGGCGGGTCCGCGGCATCGAGATCCGCGGGGAGGCGGAGGCGCTGCTCGGCGTCGGGTCGACCGAGGGCGGCCTCAGCGGTGACGTGATCCGCATCCACCCGACGCGCATCCTGTCGTGGGGCATCGACGCAGATCGCCTCGAAGCCCGGAACGTGGGCTGACCGCCCGCGCCGGTAGCCTGGATCCGTGGCACGAGTCGTCATCTTGGACTACGGATCAGGCAACCTCCGCTCCGCCGAACGCGCGCTGCAGCGCGTCGGCGCCGACGTCGAGGTGACCGCCGACCATCGTGCCGCGATGGAGGCCGACGGTCTGGTGGTCCCCGGTGTGGGCGCCTTCGCGGCCTGCATGGAGGGTCTGCTGGAGGTCGGCGGCGACAAGATCATCGACCACCGGCTGGCGGGCGACCGACCGGTGCTGGGCATCTGCGTGGGCATGCAGGTGCTCTTCGAGCAGGGCGTCGAGCACGGCATGCAGGCCAACGGCTGCGGTCAGTGGCCGGGCACCGTCGAGCGGCTGCAGGCCGACGTCCTGCCGCACATGGGCTGGAACGAGGTCGACGCCCCGGCGGACAGCGTGCTGTTCGCCGGGATGGAGCCGGGCACCCGGTTCTACTTCGTGCACTCCTTCGGCGTGCGCCGGTGGGAGCTGGAGCCCGGGGACTCGATCGCGCCGCCGCGGGTGACCTGGGCCGAGCACGGCGAGCGGTTCGTCGCCGCGGTGGAGAACGGTCCGCTGATGGCGACCCAGTTCCACCCGGAGAAGTCCGGGGAGGCGGGCGCCCGGTTGCTGCGCAACTGGCTGGACACCTTGTGACCCGCCGCAACGGGATGCTCGGCCAGCGGGCGATCAAGCTGATCGCCACCGTGCTGGCGTTCGGGATGATCGCCGGTATCGGCGCGCCCTACCTGCTGCAGGCCGGTTTCGCATTGTGGACGGTGCTGCTGCTGGTGCTGGTCGTGCTCGCGGTGCCGGTGGTGGCGGTGCTGTACTCGGAGCGCTCCCGCCGCTGACTTCGCCGTCCTGCTGCAGGTCAGAGATCGTGAGCACGTGGTGGGGCTATAGCCCCGGAAAGTACTCGCGGGACCTGACCAGCAGTACGACCACCTTCCCCTGCGGACCGCGCGTCCGGCGGGTGACGGCGGTGCGGTCGCGGCCGGTCGGGGCCGGGACAGTAGGGTTGGGGCGTGAGCTTCACGTTGCTTCCCGCAGTTGACGTTGCCGACGGGCAGGCCGTCCGCCTCGTGCAGGGCGCCGCCGGTTCCGAGACCTCCTACGGCGACCCGTTGGAGGCCGCGCTGGCCTGGCAGCGCGCGGGGGCGGAGTGGATCCATCTCGTCGACCTGGACGCGGCGTTCGGCCGCGGCTCGAACCGCGAACTGCTGGCCGAGGTGACCGGCAAGCTCGATGTCAAGGTGGAGCTCTCCGGCGGCATCCGCGACGACGCCTCGCTGGAGGCGGCGCTGGCCACCGGCTGCGCGCGGGTCAACCTGGGCACCGCGGCGCTGGAGAACCCGGAGTGGGCGGACCGCGTGGTCGCCGAGTACGGCGAGCGGGTCGCGGTCGGCCTGGACGTGCGGATCACCGAGCAGGGCCACCGGCTGGCCGCCCGCGGCTGGACCAAGGACGGCGGCGACCTCTGGGAGGTGCTGGCGCGGCTGGACGCGGCCGGTTGCCGCCGCTACGTGGTCACCGACGTGAGCAAGGACGGCACCCTGCAGGGCCCGAACACCGAGCTGCTGCGCGAGGTCTGCGCCCGCACCGAGGCGCCGGTGATCGCCTCCGGCGGGGTGTCCAGCGTGGACGACCTGGTGGCGCTGTCGGAGCTGGCTCCGCTCGGCCTGGAGGGCTCCATCGTCGGCAAGGCCCTGTACGCGCAGAACTTCACCCTCGAAGAAGCCCTCGCCGCCGTCCGCTGACCGAGCCGGTTCGGGCGTAGCGGCCCGGGGGTACGCCCAGGATCCGCTTGAAGTGGCGCGCGAGGTGGGACTGGTCGTAGAAGCCTGCCGCGGTCGCGACCTCGCTCGGCGGTCGGCCGTCGAGGAGCAGGCGGCGGGCCAGGTCGACGCGCCGCGCCGTCAGGTACTGGTGCGGCGCGATGCCGAACGCGGTGCTGAAGGCGCGCACCAGATGCGCCGGGTGCGCGTGCAGCAGCTGCGCGGTTTCCGCCAGTGTCGTGCCCGCCACGAGCCGTGAGTCCAGGAGGTCGCGCAGGTCCTGCGCGATGCCGCGGTCGGTCACCGGGCTGGCGACGGCGAGCCGCGGGCGCAGGTGTTCGCGCAGCCGGTGGCTGATGAGGGCCAACCGGCTCTCCGCCTCGAACTCCTCGCCCGGGGTGGCCAGGGCCGCGTGCAGCTGTCCGATGCGGGTGCGCAGGGCGGGGTCGGTGATCTCCGGGCCGTCCACGGCGGGCCCGATGAAGCTCTCGTCCAGCTGCGTCGCGTCGAGGTAGAGCACGCGCTTGCGGAAACCGCGGGGAGTGGCCGAGGTTCCGTTGTGCGGGACGTGGGGCGGCAGCAGGCTGAGCGTTCCGTCCGGGGTGCCGCGCTGGTGGCGGTCCAGGTCGTAGCGGACCGCCCCGTCGTCGACGATCAGCAGCGTCCAGGCGTCGTGGACGTGCAGCGGGTACGCGTGCTCGGTGAAGTGGGCGTGGAAGACCTCCACGACACCCGGGACGGACGGGCGCCACGCCGTGATCTCCTGCTGGGGCGCCATGCAAAGAACGTACAAGACCGCGGCGGTGCCCGGGGCGCAGCATCGGGGCATGGGAACAGAGCGCTTCGACACCAAGATCGCCGTGCTGCTGCGGGACGACCTGGCGACCTGGCAGCGGCTGAACGTGACCGCCTTCGCGGTCAGCGGGCTCGGCACGGCGGAACCGGAGCTGATCGGCGAGCCGTACGCGGACGCCGACGACGTCGAGTACCTGCCGATGTTCCGCCAGCCCGTGCTGGTCTTCGAGGGGGCGAAGGAGGTGCTGACCGCCGCGCACCGGCGAGCGCTGTCCCGCTCGCTGCGGATCTCGGTGTTCACCGCTGACCTGTTCAGCACCGGCAACGACCGGGACAACCGGGCGGCCGTGCGGGCGGTGGGCACCGATCACCTCGACCTGGTGGGGTTGGCCGTGCACGGGCCGCGCAACGCGGTGGACAAGGTGCTCAAGGGCGCCCGGATGCACCCGTGAGGTTCGCGCCCGGCGCAGTGACCATGCCTTCTACCAGCTGAAATGGGGGTCGGCTAAGGGAGAAGCCCCGAGTCGATCGGGGGTGCGCCCCGCCATGATCGCGATCGAGGTCCGAGATGCGGATCTCGATCGCGAACGCGGTCAGCGTCGCCCGCGACATCGACGCGGTCCGGCGGGCGCTCGGCGAGGAGCAGCTCAGCCTCTACGGCATCTCCTACGGCACGCTGGTCGGCCAGATGTACGCGGAGAACTTCCCCGACCGGGTCCGCGCGCTGGTCCTCGACAGCGTCATGGACCACAGCCTCAGCGCCAGCGACTTCCTCGTCACGGAAGCGGAGACGGCCGAGGACTCCTTCGCCGAGTTGGCGAAGTGGTGCGCGGAGGACGCGCAGTGCGCGCTGCACGGCGAAGACGTCGGCGCGGTCTACGACGAGCTCTACAAGCGGGCCGAGAACGGCGAGCTGCACGCGCCGGGCGACCCCAGCACGCCGATCGGGCCGGTGGAGCTGAGCCGCAGCACGCTCGGCCACTTCTACGGGCCGAACTGGCAGTCGCTCGCGGAGCAGCTCAAGGCGCTGCGCGACGACCGGCCGACGCCGACCGCGCAGGCCGCACCCGAGACCATCCCGTACTCGGTGGCCGCGTTCTGCGGCGACTGGAACACCGACGTCGACACCGCCGAGCAGTACGCGCAGGAGTGGCAGCGGCAGAACGACGTCGCGCCGCACATGCGGTTCGGCCTGGGCGGCGGGGTCGCGTGGGGCTGCATCGACTGGCCCTCGCCGGTCCAGAACCCCCAGCACGTGCCGCAGATCCGCACCGAAGCCCCCGTCCTGATCGCCAACGCCCAGCACGACCCGGCCACCGGCTACGCCTGGGCGACCAATGTGGACCGGCAGATCGAGCAGGCCGCGCTGCTGACCTACGACGGCTGGGGCCACGGCGTCTACTCCCGCAGCGGGTGCACCGTCTCGGCCGTCGACCGGTACCTCGTCGACGGCGTCGTCCCGCCGGAGGGCGCGCGCTGCGCGGCGGTGCCGCCGACGGAGAACCCGCCGGTCCGGCCGTACGTCGGCTGGGGCGGCTGAAACGCCGATCTCGCGCGAAACCGCCGTTTCCCGTGGGGCGCGAGTGGCGGTTTCGCGCGAAATCGCCCCATCCGCCGCGCCGCGCGGCCGTGTCTCTACCCTGGGGGCATGGCCGTTGCGGTGCGTGTGATCCCCTGCTTGGACGTCGATCAGGGGCGGGTCGTCAAAGGTGTGAACTTCACCAACCTCCGGGATGCGGGCGACCCCGTCGAGCTCGCCCGCGCCTACGACGCGGAGGGCGCCGACGAGCTGACCTTCCTGGACGTCACGGCCTCCTCCGGCAACCGGGAGACCACCTTCGACGTGGTCCGCCGCACCGCCGAGCAGGTGTTCATCCCGCTGACCGTCGGCGGCGGCGTGCGCAGCCCCGAGGACATCAACCGGCTGCTGCGCGCCGGGGCGGACAAGGTCAGCCTCAACACCGCGGCGATCGCCCGGCCCGAGCTGCTCAGCGAGGCCTCGCAGCGCTTCGGCGCCCAGTGCGTGGTGCTGTCGGTGGACGCGCGCCGGGTGCCCGAAGGCGGGCAGCCGACCGCGTCCGGCTACGAGGTCACCACGCACGGCGGTCGCCGCGGCACCGGGATCTGCGCGGTCGAGTGGGCGGCGAGGGGCCAGCAGCTCGGCGTCGGCGAGATCCTGCTGAACTCGATGGACGCCGACGGCACCAAGTCCGGGTTCGACCTGGAGATGATCCGCGCGGTGCGGGCGGTGGTGGACGTGCCGCTGATCGCCAGCGGCGGAGCCGGGGCCGTGGAGCACTTCGCGCCCGCGGTGCACGCGGGGGCCGACGCGGTGCTGGCCGCCAGCGTGTTCCACTTCGGACAGCTGAAGATCAGCGACGTCAAGGACGCCATGCGGGCGGAAGGGATCACGGTGCGATGAGTCTGGACCCGGCGATCTCGGCTCGCCTCAAGCGCAACGCCGACGGGCTGGTCGCGGCGATCGCGCAGCAGCGCGGCACCGGCGAGGTGCTGATGATGGCGTGGATGGACGACGAGGCGCTGCACCGCACCCTCACCACCCGCCGCGCCACCTACTTCTCCCGCAGCCGCCAGCAGTACTGGGTCAAGGGCGAGACCTCCGGCCACACCCAGCACGTGCACGAGGTCCGCCTGGACTGCGACGGCGACACGATCCTCCTGGTCGTGGACCAGGAGGGCGCGGCCTGCCACACCGGAGACCGAACCTGCTTCGACGCCGACGTCCTGCTGAGCTGAGTCCCAGCGGCTGGCTTCCGCTGCGGTGCCGTTGCCGTTGGCCGTCCGCAGGCGCTCGGTCTCCGGGGTGCACGCGATTTCAATGGAAATCGGACCTCCGATTTCCATTGAAGTCGCAGGAACCCGGACGACCTGCCCACATCCGTCGGCATGTCGGGCGCCGGACGCGCCGACGGGTGCAGTTTCAATTGAAACTGTGATCCCCCGTGGGTGGGAACCGCGGTTTCAACTGAGCCTTTTTCATCCTGTCCGTGGACCGCAGCTGCGAAGGGCGACCGGCACCGGTCGGCAGGTGTCGCATGCGCCGCAGGCGCATAGCCCACCCTCGCAGCTCGCACCGCCGCGGGTTCACGGTGCCCACCCCTCTGGGGTTCCTTCCGGCGAGGACGGCCCAACTGCCGTGTATTGGCATACATAAAGTTGGGCACCCGGAGTCCAGGCGGGCGCTGAGGTTCCGCCACCGGCACCGCCACGCAGAACGAGGTTGGAAAAACCTCACTGAAACTGCGGTCCGGTGCCTCAGCCGAGGTCGCCGGTGAGGTAGCGCTGGAGGTTGGGGGCGATCGCCGCCACCACCGTGTCGTGGTCGGCTGAGGCCAGGGGTTCCAGGCGGACCACGTAGCGGGCCATGCCCAGGCCGACGATCTGGGACCCGCAGAGCGCTCCGCGCAGGTCCGGCTGGTCCACGTCGAGGGCCTTGATCAGCTTCTCGAACATCACGTTCTGGATGAACTCCCGGAGCATCGCCACCGCGTTCTCGTTGGACGCGATGCTGCGCACCAGGGCCGCGAACTGGCCGCCCTCGGCGTTGTCCCACACCGCCAGGAACCGCCGCAGCAACCGCTCGGCCAGGTGCTCCCGGTCCCCGGTCAGCAGCATCGGCACGATCTCGTCCGGGTTCACCGGGATGTGGACCGCGGCGGAGAACAGCCCGGCCTTGCCGCCGAACCAGTGGTTGACCATCGCCGGGTCGACCCCGGCCTGCGCTGCGATGGCGCGGACCGTCGCCGCGTCGTAGCCCTGCTCGGTGAACACCTCGCGGGCCGCCGCCAGCAGCGCGGCCTTGGTGTCGGCGCCGCTGGGGCGCCGCCCGCGCCGCTTGGGCCCGGTGCCGTTCGTTGCACTGCTCACCCGCTCATCCTGGCCGCAGCGGCGGGGTGGGGGCAAAGCGGCCCGGAGGGCGCGCGCGGGCCGGAACGGGTGCGCGGCACAATGACGACATGGTCGGCGACGGTGATATCGGCTCAATCAGTCCCGGACGCGAGGAGTTCCGCGCCCTGGCCGCGGATCGCCGGGTGATCCCGGTGGTGCGGCGGCTGCTCGCGGACGACGAGACCCCGCTCGGGGTGTACCGCAAGCTCGCCGGGGACCGCCCCGGGACGTTCCTGTTCGAATCCGCGGAGAACGGGCGCTCCTGGTCGCGATGGTCCTTCGTCGGTGCCCGCAGCGCCGCCGCGCTGACCGTCCGCGACGGCCAGGCGCACTGGACGGGCACCCCGCCCGTCGGCCTGCCCGAGGGCGGTGACCCGCTGCAGGCGCTGCGCGAGACGGTCCGCCTGCTGCAGACCGACCCGCTGCCGGGGCTGCCGCCGCTGACCGGCGGCATGGTCGGCTACCTCGGCTACGACGCGGTGCGCAGGCTGGAGCGGCTGCCCGAGCTCACCGAGGACGACCTGCAGATCCCCGAGCTGGTCATGCTGCTGGCCACCGATCTCGCCGCGCTGGACCACCACGAGGGCACCATCACCCTGATCGCCAACGCGGTGAACTGGGACGACAGCCCGGAGCGGGTGGACGCGGCCTACGACGACGCGGTGCGCCGCCTGGACGAGATGACCGAGCAGCTGTGCACGCCGTCGGCGCCCACGGTGGCCGCCTTCTCCCGGCCCGCCCCGCAGTTCGTCCGCCGCCGCCAGCCCGAGGAGCACCACGCGGCGGTGGAGAAGGCGAAGGAGGCGATCCGCGCGGGCGAGGCGTTCCAGGTGGTGGTCTCCCAGCGCTTCGAGATGGCCACCACCGCCGACGCGCTGGACATCTACCGCGTCCTGCGCACCACCAACCCCAGCCCGTACATGTACCTGCTGCGGCTGGAGGCGCCGGACGGCGGCACCCCGTTCGACATCGTCGGCTCCAGCCCGGAGTCGCTGGTGACGGTGCGCGACGGCCAGGCCACCACGCACCCGATCGCCGGGACCCGCTGGCGCGGCGCCGACGAGGACGAGGACTCGCTGCTGGAGAAGGAGCTGCTCAACGACGACAAGGAGCGCGCCGAGCACCTGATGCTCGTCGACCTCGGCCGCAACGACCTGGGCCGGGTCTGCAAGCCGGGTTCGGTGCACGTCGTCGACTTCTTCCGCATCGAGCGCTACAGCCACGTCATGCACATCGTGTCGACCGTGACCGGGCAGCTCGCCGAGGACAAGACGGCTTTCGACGCGATCGCGGCCTGCTTCCCGGCGGGCACCCTGTCCGGTGCGCCCAAGCCGCGCGCGCTGGAGCTGATCGAGGAGCTGGAGCCGACGCGCCGCGCCCAGTACGGCGGGGTGGTCGGCTACCTGGACTTCGCCGGGGACGCCGACACCGCGATCGCGATCCGCACCGCGCTGGTCCGCGACGGCACGGCGTACGTGCAGGCCGGTGGCGGGATCGTGGCCGACTCGGACCCGGTTGCGGAGGACCAGGAGTGCCTGAACAAGGCGCGCGCGGTGCTGAACGCGGTCGCGACGGCGGAGACGCTGTCCCGGCCGCGCGGCGAGCAGGTGACGGAGGAGCGGGTTGACCACCGAGCCGGGATCTGAACCGAGCCGGTCCAGAGGGCTGTTGTGGCTGGTCGTGCTGCTGGCGCTGGCCGCGGCCGGGGTCCTGTGGGGCGCCAGCGCGCTGGTCTGGGCCGAGCAGCTGTTCCGCGGTTCGTTCGGCAACGAGGTCCTCGTCGGGCTGACGGGCGCGGACCTGCGCCCGGAGCTCGTGCCGATGGCGCTGGCATCGCTGGCCGCCGTGGCCGCGGTGCTGGCCACCGGCGGCTGGCTGCGGCGGCTGGTGGGCCTGCTGGTGGTCGTCGCGGGCGCCGCGCTGGCCTGGCGCGGCGTGCAGGCGTTCACCGGCGGCCTGACGGTGACGAGCGCGCCGGACGCGCCGCCGGGCAGCACCCCGGTCGGCGAGGTCGCCGCACAGCCGTACGGGCCGCTGCTGGTGCTGGTCGCCGCGGTGCTGCTGGTGCTGGCCGGGGCGCTGGTGCTGCTGCGAGCCGGGCGGATGCCCGCGATGGGCGCGAAGTATTCGGCACCCGGGACGGCGAAGCGGAAATCCCACGATCCGGACCGGCAGATGTGGCAGGACCTGGATGCCGGTCGCGATCCGACCGACGATCAGGATCGCTGAATTTACTTCAAGTTTCCCCGCGAGGCCGGAAAACCCAGTTCGGCACGGTTCCGAACGGTCGCACCGCCTGCGCGCAAGGGTCGAAGGTCCTTGCTGCGCTGGGACGTTCCGGACACCCCTTGGTGGGCCGGACCCCGGGTGAGGTTTAGCATCGGCCATGCGACGGCACGGCGGGAAGGGGAGTGTCGTGATCGAGCGCAATGAGTTCATCTGCGCATCCAACTCGTGGATCGAGGACTTGCGGGTGGCTGTTCGGGGCAGGGCCGGCGAGGTGTTCGCGTGACCGTTCTGGAATCCATCATCGAAGGCGTTCGCGAAGATCTGGCAGTTCGCGAATCCGCGATTCCGTTCGACGAGATCAAGCAGCTGTCCGCGGCGGCGCCGCCGCCGCACGACGTGCTCGCCGCCTTGCGGGCCCCCGGCGTGGGTGTCATCGCGGAGGTCAAGCGGCGCAGCCCGTCCAAGGGCGAGCTGGCCGAGATCGGCGAACCGGCCGAGCTGGCCGCCGACTACGCCGACGCCGGGGCGCGGGTGATCAGCGTCCTCACCGAGGGCCGCCGGTTCGGCGGATCGCTGGCCGACTTCGACGCGGTGCGCGCCCGGGTCACCGGCACCCCGCTGCTGCGCAAGGACTTCATCGTCAGCCCGTACCAGGTGCACGAGGCCCGCGCGCACGGCGCGGACATGGTGCTGCTGATCGTCTCGGCGCTGGAGCAGAACGCGCTGGAAGCGCTGCTGGACCGGGTCGAGTCGCTGGGCATGACCGCGCTGGTCGAGGTGCACACCGCCGAGGAGGCCGACCGCGCGCTCGAGGCAGGGGCGAAAGTGATTGGCATCAACGCCCGCAACCTGCATACGCTCGAGGTCGACCGCGACGTGTTCGGCCGGATCGCGCCGGGACTGCCGCAGGACGTCCTCAAGATCGCCGAGTCCGGGGTTCGCGGACCCAGCGACCTGATGGCCTACGCGGGGTCGGGCGCGGACGCGGTGCTGGTGGGCGAAGGCCTGGTGACCAGCGACAATCCCAAGACGGCCGTCACCCAGCTGGTGACCGCCGGGTCGCACCCCGCATGTCCGCGGCCGAGCCGGTGATCGGGCGGCGCGGGGTCGGCGGAGCACAGGAGGTAGGGCAATGACCGTGGGGGCGGACACCGCGCGCGCACACCGGCAGGGCAAGGCCGTGCCGGAGGGGCACGACCCGGACGAGCGCGGCCACTTCGGGGAGTACGGCGGCCGGTTCATGCCGGAGGCGCTGATCGCGGCGCAGGACGAGCTCGCCGCCGAGTACGCCAAGGCGCAGCGCGACCCCCAGTACCTCGCCGAGCTCGACGACCTGCTGCGCAACTACGCGGGGCGCCCGTCGCTGCTGACCGAGGCCAAGCGGTTCGCCGAGCACGCGGGCGGCGCGCGGATCCTGCTCAAGCGGGAGGACCTCAACCACACCGGCTCGCACAAGATCAACAACGTGCTGGGCCAGGCGCTGCTGGTCAAGCGGATGGGCAAGCGCCGGGTCATCGCCGAGACCGGCGCCGGGCAGCACGGCGTGGCCACCGCCACCGCCTGCGCCCTGCTCGGCCTCGAGTGCGTGATCTACATGGGCAAGGTCGACACCGAGCGGCAGGCCCTCAACGTGGCGCGGATGCGGCTGCTGGGCGCGGAGGTCATCCCGGTCAGCACCGGCTCGGCGACCCTCAAGGACGCCATCAACGAGGCGCTGCGGGACTGGGTCGCCAACGTCGACCACACCCACTACCTGCTGGGCACCGCCGCGGGCGCGCACCCGTTCCCGATGATGGTCCGCAACTTCCACCGGGTCATCGGCGACGAGGCCCGCGAGCAGGTGCTGGAGATGACCGGTCGGCTGCCCGACGCGGTCGCGGCCTGCGTCGGCGGCGGCTCCAACGCCATCGGCATCTTCCACGGCTTCATCGACGACCCGGACGTGCGGCTGGTCGGGTTCGAACCGGCCGGGCACGGCATCGAGTCCGGCGAGCACGGCGCGACCCTCTGCGAGGGCACCCCCGGCACGCTGCACGGCGCCCGCTCCTACCTGCTGCAGGACGACGACGGGCAGGTCGTCGAGGCGTACTCGATCTCGGCCGGGCTGGACTACCCGGGCGTCGGTCCGGAGCACTCGTACCTGAAGGACGTCGGCCGCGCCGAGTACCGGCCGGTGACCGATGACGAGGCCATGCAGGCGTTCAAGCTGCTGTCGCGGACCGAGGGCATCATCCCGGCCATCGAGTCCGCGCACGCGCTGGCCGGGGCGCTGGAGCTCGGCAAGGAGCTCGGCCCGGAGGCGATCATCGTGGTCAGCCTCTCCGGCCGGGGTGACAAGGACATGGACACGGCGGCGAAGTACTTCGGGCTCGTCGACGAGGCTCAGGAGGGTGCGCGGTGAGCCTGCGCGAGGTTTTCCAGGCCTGCCGGGAGGAGCAGCGCGCCGCGCTGATCGGGTACCTGCCCGCCGGGTTCCCGACGGTGGCGGAGTCCAAGGAGCTGTTCCGGGCGATGCTGACCGGCGCCGACGGCTCGGCCGGGTGCGACGTCGTCGAGGTCGGCATCCCGTTCTCCGACCCGGTGATGGACGGCCCCACCATCCAGGCGGCCAGCGACAAGGCGCTGCGCGCGGGCTTCCGGCTCCGCGACGTCTTCGACGTGGTCTCCTCGATCGCCGAGGCCGGTGGGAACGCCGTGGTGATGACCTACTGGAACCCGGTGCACCACTACGGCCCGAACGCCTTCGCCCGCGACCTCAAGGCCGCCGGCGGGCTCGGCGTGATCACCCCGGACCTGATCCCGGACGAGGGCGAGGACTGGATCGCCGCCACCGACGAGCACGGGCTGGACCGGATCTTCCTGGTCGCCCCGTCCTCCACGGAGGAGCGGCTGGCCCTGACCTCGAAGGCGACCAGCGGGTTCATCTACGCGACGTCGGTGATGGGCGTGACCGGCGCCCGCGAGAGCGTCGGCTCCGCGGCGGCGGGCCTGGTCCAGCGCACCCGCGCGCACACGGACCTGCCGATCGGCGTGGGCCTCGGCGTGCGCTCCGGCGAGCAGGCGGCCGAGGTCGCCTCCTTCGCGGACGGCGTCATCGTCGGCTCGGCCTTCGTGACCGCCGCGGAGCAGAACGGCGTCGCCGGGGTCCGAGAGCTCACCGAAGAACTGGCCCGGGGCGTCCGCAGCCGCTGAAGCTGAAGTTCCGCCGTCCGACCGCGATCTCCACCGAGGTTCTGGCGGTGCGGCTGGCGGAACCTCGGCGCCCGTCCGCACCGCAGGTACCAGGCCTCGCGCGTGCCGACGGGACACGCAATTTCCATTGAAATCGGACGTCCGATTTCAATGGAAATCGCGCGTGACCCGGCCCCGGAGCCATCCCCGGTTCGGCTGAACGGGTGATGGCGGTGCGCTGTTCGCCGAGGCGCAACGCGGTGAACGGACCCCCGCCCGGAACCCGAGCGGGGGCCGCGCGCCCCGTGCTGGGGCGACCGATACCGTTAGCGCTGTGAGTGCCCCGGTTGCCGCCACGGCGAATTCGTTCTTGGCCAACATCCCGAGCCCGCCGCAAGGTGTGTGGTACATCGGCCCGGTCCCCCTGCGCGCCTACGCGCTGTGCATCATCGCGGGCATCATCGCCGCGGTCTGGATCGGCAGCCGACGCTGGGTCGCGCGCGGTGGCACCGAAGGCACGGTCATCGACATCGCGGTGTTCGCGGTGCCGTTCGGCCTGGTCGGCGGTCGGCTCTACCACGTGGCCACGGACTGGCACAAGTACTTCGGCCCGGACCGGAACCCGCTGGACGCGCTCAAGATCTGGGAAGGCGGCCTGGGCATCTGGGGCGCCGTCGCCCTCGGCGCGGTGGGCGCCTGGATCGGCTGCCGCCGACGCGGCGTCCCGCTGGCCGCGTTCGCCGACGCCGTCGCGCCCGGCATCATCCTGGCTCAGGCCATCGGCCGCCTGGGCAACTGGTTCAACCAGGAGCTCTACGGCGCGGAGACGACCGTGCCGTGGGGCCTGGAGATCTACCGGCGCGTCGACCCGGCCACCGGCCTCAACGACCCGATCGGCGGGGTCGCGGTCGACTCCACGCCGATGTTCGTCGTGCACCCGACGTTCCTCTACGAGCTGCTGTGGAACCTGCTGGTCTTCGCGCTGGTCCTCTGGGCGGACCGCAAGTTCCGGATGGGGCACGGCCGGGTGTTCGCGCTCTACGTCGCGGGCTACACCCTCGGCCGGTTGTGGATCGAGATGATGCGCACCGACGACGCCACCCTCCTCTTCGGCATCCGCATCAACATCTTCACCTCGCTGATCGTCTTCGCGGGCGCGGTGCTGTACCTGGTGATCGTCCGGGGCGGCCGCGAGGACCCCGAGCAGCTGAAGGGCAAGCCGATGCCGGGCGAAGCCCCGGCGGAGCCGAAGGCGAAGGCGGACGTGGAGGAGCCGAAGAAGCCGGAGGCGGATGAGGCCGAGCCGGAGGCGACCGAGGCGAAAGCCGAGGACGCCGGAGGCGACAGCGGCTCGCAGGCGCGGAGCGCCGAGAAGGACTGACGCTACGCGGCGCCGAGCGCGTGGGAGAGCCGCGCAGCGGCGTCGACCACCGCGGCCGCGGCGCGGTCGAGGTCGTCCGGCGGTAGCCGGAAGACCGGGGCGGAGACGTTGAGCGCGGCGACGGTCGCGCCGCGGAAGTCGCGGACCGGGGCCGCGACGGCGACCAGGCCCGGTTCGGACTCCTCGGCGGCGACGCTGTAGCCCGCGTTCTGCTCGGCGTGCAGGCGGGCCCGGATCTCGTCCGGGGTTCGGGGTGCTCGTTCGGTGCCGGGCAGCCTTTCCGGTTGGGCGTTCAGGATCGCGTCGACCTCGTCGGCGGGGCGGCCGCACAGCAGGGCTCTGCCGCTGGCCGTGCAGTTGAGCGGGGAGAGCCTGCCGATCCACTCGTTGGCCTGGAGCGCTCGTCCCGGGCGTTCGGCCAGCACCGTCACGGCGGCGTTGCCGCTGAGCACCGTCAAGTACGCCGCTTCACCCGTGGTGCGCATGAGGTCGCGGACCACGGGTGAAGCCTGTTGCAGCAGGCGGCTCTCGCTGGCTGCTCCGGCGAGCGCGAACAGCTGCCAGCCCAGCCGGTACTCCAGCGTTTCCGGGTCGCGTTCGACGAAGCCGCCTTCGGCCAGCACCTTCAGCGTGCGCGAGACCTGCGTCTTCTCCTTGCCCAGCGCTTCGGCGACCGACTGCACCCGCAGCGGTCCGGATCCGAGCGCGCGCAGCACGTCCAAAGCTCGCTGGACGCTGCTCAAGCCATCGGTGGTCACCGCACCATTCTCAATCAGGCCGTGCGTATGGAGCAACTTCAGTTGTTTCATGCGCTCGCCGTTCCTACGGTCGAGTTCCATGTGTGGAATTGCGGCTTTGCACCACCCGACGTCCGTCCCGACCGCCGAGGGGGCGCCGATGCTCGACGCGATCGAGCACCGCGGTCCCGACGGCCGGGACCACCGGCAGGTCGGCGGGCACGCGTGGCTCGGGCACGTCCGGCTGTCGATCGTCGACCTCGACGGCGGGCGCCAGCCGCTCGCCGGACCGGGCGGGTGGTCCCTGGTCTGCAACGGCGAGATCTACAACCACGAGGAACTGCGCGACGAGCTCGGCGAGCAGGACTTCCGCACCGCTTCGGACAGCGAGTCCGCGCTGGTGCTCCTGGCGCGGTCCGGGCCCGCCGCGCTGGACCGGTTGCGGGGCATGTGGGCGCTGTGCGCGGCAGCGCCGGACGGCCGGTTCGTCGCGGCCCGGGACCGGCTCGGCATCAAGCCGCTGTACTGGGCCGAGGTCGGCGGGGTCCGCTACTTCGCCTCCGAGCTGCGCGCCTTCCCGACCGCGGTGCAGGCCGCCGTCGAGACCTTCCCGCCCGGGTGCTTCTGGACGCCGGGGACCGGTCTCGTCCGGTTCGCCGACCCGGTGCCGGAGGTGCTGCCGGACTGGTCCGGGCTGCCCACCGAGATCGCCGAGAAGACGACCCGCGAGGTGCTCATCGACTCCGTCCGGCGGCACCTGATGGCCGACGTCGAGGTGGGGGTGTTCCTCTCCGGCGGCCTGGACTCCAGCATCGTCGCCGCCATCGCCGCCGAGGAGCGCGCCGCGGTCGGGCAGCGGCTGAAGACCTTCGCGGTCGGCACCGCCGACTCACCGGACCTGCTGGCCGCCCGCGCCGCCGCGGAGCACCTCGGGACCGAGCACCGCGAAGCGGTCTTCGACGCCGACCGCGCGATCGCCGCGCTCGACGCCGTGGTGGAGTCCGTCGAGTCCTTCGACGCGAGCCTGATCCGCAGCGCGGTCCCCAACTGGTTCCTCGCCGAGCTGGCCGCCCAGCACGTCAAGGCGGTGCTGACCGGGGAAGGCGCGGACGAGCTGTTCGCCGGGTACGGCTACTACCACCGCTCGCACGCCGCCGAGCTGCCCGACGAGCTCGCCCGCACCATCGGCGAGCTGCACGGGCTGAACCTGCAGCGCTGCGACCGAGTCACCATGGCGCACGGTCTGGAAGCCCGCGTGCCGTTCCTGGACGCGGACGTCATCGCGCACGCGATGTCGCTGCCGGACGAGCTGAAGCAGCTCGAGAACGGTGTGGAGAAGGCCCACCTGCGCCGCGCGTTCACCGGCTGGCTGCCCGACGAACTGCTGTGGCGGCGCAAGTCCCAGTTCGGCACCGGCAGCGGTGCGCAGGACCTGCTCACCCCGCACTGGGAATCGCGAGTGACCGACGCGGACCTGGCCACCACCGACGCCCCGGTCCGGACCAAGGAGGAACTGGCCTACCACCGGACCTTCCGCAACGCCCTGCCGAACGTCCGCCCGGAAGCCGTCCTCACCCGCTTCGCCACCGCCTGACACCCCTCCGATCCGACACGACACCCGGGTGCGCGATTTCAATGGAAGTCGGACGTCCGATTTCCATTGAACTTGTTCATCCTGCCCGTGGACCGCAGCTGCGACGGGCGGTCGGCACCGGTCGGCAGGTGTCGCATGCGCCGCAGGCGCATAACCCACGCTGTCAGCTTGCACCGCCGCGGGTTCTCAGCGTTCGCCTGGCGAGGACGGCCCTGACGCCGTGTATCGGGTCATACATAAGTCAGGGACCCCGCAGTCCAGGCAGGCGCTGAGGTTCCGCCACTTGCACCGCCACGCAGAACGAGGTTGGAAAAACCTCAGTGAAATCGCGTCCTCCTCGCGCGGGGCTCAGCCCCGGATCGGGGCGATGACGGGTGAGCCGTCGGGGGTGTGGAGGACCGTGACGCGGGCCGTGTAGCGCTGCTCCAGGGCTTCCGGGGTGAGCACCTCGGCGGGGGTGCCCTCGGCCGCCACCCGGCCGGAGTCCAGCAGGAGGAGGCGCTCCGCGTACTGCGCTGCCAGCGTCAGGTCGTGCAGCGTCATGACCACCGTGGTGCCCAGCTCCCGGCGGAGCTCGTCGACCAGGTCGAGCAGGGCTTGCGCGTGCCCGACGTCCAGACCGGTCGTCGGCTCGTCGAGCAGCAGCACCCCCGCCCGCTGCGCCAGGGCGCGGGCCAGCACGGCGCGCTGGCGCTCGCCGCCGGAGAGCGTGGCCAGGGCGCGTTCCGCCAGTCGCGCGAGGTCGAGGCGGTCGAGCACGGTGCGCACGACCTCCAGGTCGCCCGGGCCTTCACGGCCCAGCAGGCCGAGGTGCGGGGTGCGGCCGAGCAGCACGTAGTCGGTGACGGTCAGGCCGATGGGCAGCTGCGGGATCTGCGGTGCGTAGCCGATCGCGCGGGCCCGTTCGCGGCGGCGCAGCTCGGCCAGCGGACGGCCGTCGACCAGCACTGCGCCCTCGTGGCGCACCAGCCCGGCGATGGCTTTCAGCAGCGTCGACTTGCCCGCGCCGTTCGGGCCGATGATGCCCAGCCAGCCACCGGCGTCCACAGTGGCCGAAACCCCGGAGAGCACCGTGCCCCGCCGGTAGCTCGCCGACAGCTCGCGCACTTCCAACCGACTCACAGTACCGCCTCTCCGCGATTCAAAGTGGTGGTGGCGTTTCGGGGTGATCTCGCGGTTTTCGGGGTTTCTTGTGGCTGGGTCGCGTCACGGTCCCCTGAGGTGCGGTCGGGTGGGTGGTCGGTACGGGTCGGCACAGGTTGAGCGGGGCCCCTCATGCGCGCCTCCGGTGGAGGAGGAGGGCGAAGAACGGGGCTCCGGTGAAGGCCGTGATCACGCCGATCGGGATCTCCGCCGGGGCCAGCAGGGTGCGGGCCAGCATGTCCGCCAGCACCAGGAACGCGCCGCCGAGCAGCAGGGACATCGGCACGATGATCCGGAAGCTGCCGCCCATGCCCAACCGCACCAGGTGCGGCACCACCAGGCCGACGAACCCGATCAGCCCCGCCGTCGACACCGCGGCCGCGGTGGCCAGCGACGCCGCCACGAGCACCAGGAACCGCACCCGTGCCGGGTGCACCCCGAGCGCGGCGGCCTCCTCGTCCCCGGTGCCCAGCAGGTCCAGCAGCCGCGCGCAGACGCACAGCACGACCGCCGAGATCACCAGGTACGGCAGCACGATCAGCACTTCCCGCCAGCCCGTGGTGGACAGCCGCCCGAGGATCCACATGTAGACCTGCTGCAACGACTCCACCCGCAGCTGCTGCACGAAGGTCTGCCCGGCGGTGAGGAACGCCCCGACGGCGACCCCGGCCAGCACCAGCGTGGTGGTCTCCCGGCCCGCCGACCGCCCGACCAGCCAGGTCAGGCCGACCCCGCCCAGCGCCCCGGCGAAGGCCGCGGCCTGCACCGGCACGGACAGCGCGGCCTGCGGCGCACCGGTGAGCACCACGGTGACCGCGAGGCCCGCACCGGCCGCCGCGCCCAGCAGGTACGGATCGGCCAGCGGGTTGCGGAACACGCCCTGGAACGCCGCCCCGGACACCGCCAGCGCCGCGCCCACCAGCACCGCGAGCACCACCCGCGGCACCCGCAGGTACCAGAGGATGGCCGCTTCGCGCTCCGACAGCGGCGACTCGCCGCCGGTGAGCTGCGCGACGACCTCGGCGAGCACCCGCCGCCAGCCCAGCTCGGCCGCGCCCAGCAGCACCGACAGCACCACGCTGGCCAGCAGCACCGCCACCCCGATCACCAGGTGCCGGGGGCGCAGCTTGGTCTGCGGCAGGGCGCGCCCGGTCACCTCTGCTGGGCCTTGGTGATCCCGTCTGCGATGGCGCGCACCATCTCGGTCACCCGCGGGCCCCACCGGCTCGCGACGTCGTCGTCGAGCTCGACGACCAGGCCGTCGCGCACCGCGTCCAGCGTGCCCCAGCCGGGCCGGGCGCCCACCGCGGCGCTGGTGACCTGGCAGCACTTGGTGTCCGCCAGGAAGATCAGGTCCGGGTTGGCCTGCAGGATGTGCTCCTCGGACAGCTGCGGGAAGCTGGTCTCCGCCGGGTCCGCGATGTTGTGCATGCCGAACAGGCTGTAGACGTTGCCCACGAAGCTCGCCGAGGTCGCGGTGTAGAAGTCCGGGCTGATCTCGTGGTAGTAGGTCAGCGGCTCGGCCGGCTTCGGGGTCTTGCGGACGATCTCGTCGATCTCCGCGCGCGTCCGGTTGACCAGCTCGGTGGCCTGCTGGGTGTGCCCGGTGGCCTGGCCCAGCACCTCGATCTGCCGGTAGGTCTCGTCCAGGTTCGCCGCCGCCGGGGTGAGCAGCGTCGGCACGTCGGCCGCCTCCAGGCCCTTGGCCAGCTCGGCCGCGCTGTCCGGGGCGATGACCAGGTCCGGCTCGTTCGCGGCGAGCGACGCGGCGTCGGCCTCGAACGCCGACGCGACCTTCTTCTTGGACCGCGTCGCCTCCACCGGGTAGTTGGACAGCTGGTCGACGGCGATGACCTGGTCCCCGGCGCCGATGGCGAAGAGCGTCTCGGTGGCGGTCGGGGACAGCGAGATGATCCGCTTCGGCTGCTGCGGCAGGGTCACCGGGGGTTGGCCGGGCAGCTCCACCTTGACCGGGAACGCCGAAGCCGGGTCGTCGGCCGGGGCGGTGGTCTGGGAGTGGGGTCGGGTGGCGCACGCCGTGACCCCGATGAGCAGGGCCAGTGCGGCGAGCAGCAGGGTGGCGAGTCGGCGGAGCCCGGTCATGTCTTCCCTACGGTTTCGGCCGGTGCGTGCAGGGCGCGGCCGGGGCGACCGGACACCGCACCCCTGCACCGGGGGTGGCGGACATCGACACCACGCGCAAGGCGACCTGGCTCGTGCCCGGCGGCGGACCGGGCCATCGCAGTTGCGGCACAGCACCGGGTTCGCACCGGTTTCGCTTGGCGCTGGCGTCCCGCGAGCACCCGCGAACGGGTGCTCTGAGCTGGAAAGATATCAGGGACCGATCAAGCCGCCGAGCGGCTGCGGGGTGTCCTCGCGCACGGGGCTACCCTCGCGGCGACCCAGCGGTTAGATTTGGCGACGCATCGTGTCCACCGGCGCCCGGTCCGAACGGTTGGCGGGGCGCACCTCCGCCGGAGGAGAAGCAGCTGGGCCAGGGTGCGGACCGCCATCGTCAGGCAAGCGGCGAAGCCGCTTCCAGCGGTAAACCGCAATCGCGACGCATGACCGGCACCGCGCGGTGGGGGTCGCATGCGCCGCAGGCGCATTGCCCACCCTCGCAACTCGCACCGCCGCGGGTTCTCAGAGATCACCTGGCGAGGGCAGCCCGAACGCCGCGTATTGGACATGCTCAAGTTCGGGATCCCGCAGCCAGGGGCCTCTGAGGTTCCGCTACCCGCACCGCTACGCAGAGGAAGAAGAGCCCAGTTCCGTAACCCACACGGGTGCGTTACAACAAGATGGTCAGCATCACTTCTGGAGTGCTGCTTCCGGGTATCGTGGCTGTTAAAGTTCTCTAAACGCTCCGGTCGCGAGCGGGCTCTCGAAAGCCCGAAAACTTCTGTCGCGACACCGGAAGTCATCTGCGGGCCAGCGTCGTCCCGTGCCCAGAGGTGAAGTCAGACCGGTCCGGCCGTCGGCTTCCAGCACGAGAAATGACGAGGGAGGTCTGCGCAGTGGTCTTCTCCGCCGTCCCAGCAGCCCAGGGCCTGTACGACCCGGCTGCGGAGCAGGATTCCTGCGGTGTCGCCATGGTCGCCGACATCCGCGGGCGCCGTTCCCACGGCATCGTCGCCGATGCGCTGACCGCGCTGGCGAACCTGGAGCACCGCGGGGCCGCCGGCGCCGAGCCGACCAGCGGCGACGGTGCGGGCATCCTGATCCAGCTCCCGGACGAGCTGCTGCGCGCCGACGCCGGGGTCGAGCTGCCGGATGCCGATGCGGCCGGGCAGCGCCGCTACGCCGCGGGCATGGCGTTCCTGCCCGCCGACCCCGAGCAGCGCCGCCGCGCGGTGGAGCTGGTCGAGCGGATCGCCGCCGAGGAGCAGCTGCGCGTGCTGGGCTGGCGCGACGTGCCGATCACCCCGGAGAAGGCGGGCGTGGGCACCACGGCGCTGAAGTGCATGCCGCACTTCGCGACCCTGCTGGTCGCCGGGCTGGGCGACGAGTCCGGGCTGGAGCTGGATCGCCTGGCGTTCTGCCTGCGCAAGCGCGCCGAGCGGACCGCCGCGAAGGAGGGCCTGGAGCTCTACTTCCCGTCGCTGTCCAGCCGGACCATGGTCTACAAGGGCATGCTGACCACCGAGCAGCTGCCCGCGTTCTTCCCGGACCTGACCGACGAGCGGCTGGTCAGCGCCATCGCGCTGGTGCACAGCCGGTTCTCCACCAACACCTTCCCGTCGTGGCCGCTGGCGCACCCGTTCCGCTACGTGGCGCACAACGGCGAGATCAACACCATCCGCGGCAACCGGAACCGGATGCGGGCCCGCGAGGCGCTGCTGGCCTCCGACCTGATCCCGGGCGAGCTGTCCCGGCTGTACCCGATCTGCGCCGAGGACGGCTCGGACTCCGCCTCCTTCGACGAGGTGCTGGAGCTGCTGCACCTGGGCGGTCGCAGCCTGCCGCACGCGGTGCTGATGATGGTGCCGGAGGCGTGGGAGAACCACGCCGAGATGGACCCCAAGCGCAAGGCGTTCTACCAGTTCCACGCCAGCCTGATGGAGCCGTGGGACGGCCCGGCCTGCGTCACCTTCACCGACGGTTCGCTGGTCGGCGCGGTGCTGGACCGCAACGGCCTGCGCCCGGCGCGCTGGTGGCGCACCGCCGACGACCGGGTGGTGCTGGCCAGCGAGACCGGCGTGCTCAACGTCGACCCGTCCGAGGTGGTCGCCAAGGGGCGGCTGCAGCCGGGCCGGATGTTCCTGATCGACACCGCGCAGGGCCGCATCGTCGACGACGAGGAGATCAAGTCCGAGCTGGCCGGTGAGCACGCCTACGAGGAGTGGTTGCACGCCGGGCTGCTGAACCTCGACGAGCTGCCCGACCGCGAGCACGTGGTGCACACCCACGAGTCGGTGGTGCGCCGCCAGCTGGCCTTCGGCTACACCGAGGAGGAGCTGAACCTGCTGCTGGCGCCGATGGCCACCAGCGGTGGCGAGCCGCTGGGCTCGATGGGCGCGGACACCCCGCCCGCCGTGCTCTCGCAGCGCTCGCGGATGCTCTACGACTACTTCGTGCAGCAGTTCGCGCAGGTCACCAACCCGCCGCTGGACGCCATCCGCGAGGAGATCGTCACCTCGGTGGCGCGCGTGATGGGCCCGGAGCAGAACCTGCTGGCGCCGTCGGCGGCGTCCTGCCGCCACATCGTGCTGCCCAACCCGGTCATCGACAACGACGAGCTGGCCAAGCTCATCCACGTCAACGACGACGGCGACCTGCCCGGCTTCGCCTCCGCGGTGCTGTCCGGCCTCTACGAGGTGGACGGCGGCGGCGAGGCGCTGGCCGACGCCATCGAGCGGGTCCGCGAGGAGGCCTCCGAGGCGATCGCCGCCGGTGCGCGCGTGCTGGTGCTCTCCGACCGCGACTCCGACCACCGGATGGCGCCGATCCCGTCGCTGCTGCTGGTCTCCGCGGTGCACCAGCACCTGGTGCGGACCAAGGAGCGGCTGCGCGTGGCGCTGGTGGTGGAGAGCGGTGACGCCCGCGAGGTGCACCACATCGCCACGCTGCTCGGCTACGGCGCCGCGGCGGTCAACCCGTACCTGGCGTTCGAGACCATCGAGGACATGATCGCCACCGGGCAGATCACCGGCGTCCGGCCGAAGGTGGCGATCCGCAACTACGTGCAGGCGCTGGTCAAGGGCGTGCTGAAGGTGATGTCCAAGATGGGCATCTCCACCGTCGGCGCCTACACCGCCGCGCAGGTCTTCGAGGCCGTGGGGCTGTCCGCCGACCTGGTCGGCGAGTACTTCGAGGGCACCACCTCCAAGCTCGACGGCGTCGGGCTGGACGTGCTGGCCGAGGAGGTCGCGCAGCGGCACCGCCGCGCCTACCCGGACAACCCGACCGAGCGGGTGCACCGCAAGCTGGAGATCGGCGGCGACTACTCCTACCGCCGCGAGGGCGAGCTGCACCTGTTCACCCCGGAGACGGTGTTCCTGCTCCAGCACTCCACCAAGACCGGCAAGTACGACGTGTTCCGCAAGTACACCGCGGAGTGCGACCGGCTGTCGGCCGAGGGCGGCACGCTGCGCGGGCTGTTCAAGCTGGACAGCGGCCGGGAGCCGATCGACATCGACGAGGTCGAGCCGATCTCGGAGATCATGAAGCGGTTCTCCACCGGCGCGATGAGCTACGGCGCGATCTCCGCCGAGGCGCACGAGACGCTGGCGATCGCGATGAACCGCATCGGCGGCAAGTCCAACTCCGGCGAGGGCGGCGAGGACGTCGACCGCCTCTACGACCCGGAGCGGCGCTCGGCGGTCAAGCAGGTCGCCTCCGGCCGGTTCGGCGTGACCAGCGAGTACCTGGTCAACGCTACCGACATCCAGATCAAGATGGCGCAGGGTGCCAAGCCCGGCGAGGGCGGCCAGCTGCCCGGCCACAAGGTCTACCCGTGGGTCGCCAAGACCCGGCACTCGACGCCGGGCGTCGGGCTGATCTCGCCGCCGCCGCACCACGACATCTACTCCATCGAGGACCTGGCGCAGCTGATCCACGACCTCAAGAACGCCAACGAGCACGCCCGCGTGCACGTCAAGCTGGTCTCGGAGATCGGCGTCGGCACGGTCGCGGCGGGTGTGTCCAAGGCGCACGCGGACGTGGTGCTGATCTCCGGCCACGACGGCGGCACCGGCGCCGCGCCGCTGACCTCGCTGAAGCACGCGGGCACGCCGTGGGAGGTCGGGCTGGCCGAGACCCAGCAGACGCTGCTGCTCAACGGCCTGCGGGACCGCATCACGGTGCAGGTCGACGGCGGGTTCAAGACCGGCCGCGACGTCGTGGTCGCCGCGCTGCTGGGCGCCGAGGAGTACGGCTTCGCCACCGCGCCGCTGGTGGTCGAGGGCTGCGTGATGATGCGCGTCTGCCACCTCGACACCTGCCCGGTGGGCGTGGCGACCCAGAACCCGGAGCTGCGCAAGCGCTACACCGGCCAGGTCGACCACGTGGTGAACTTCTTCGAGTTCATCGCCCAGGAGGTGCGCGAGTACCTGGCGCAGCTGGGCTTCCGCACCCTGGACGAGGCGATCGGCCAGGTCTCCGCGCTCGGCGTGGACGAGGCGGTGCAGAGCTGGAAGGCCCGCGGCCTGGACCTGACCCCGGTGTTCGCCGAGCCGCAGACCCCGTACTCGCCGGTGCGGCGCCGGGTCCGCGAGCAGGACCACGGCCTGGACCGGGCGCTGGACCGCACGCTGATCCAGCTCGCCGAGGCGGCGCTGGAGGACGCCCGCCCGGTGAAGCTGCAGCTGCCGGTGCGCAACGTCAACCGCACCGTCGGCACGCTGCTGGGCGCCGAGGTCACCCGCCGCTACGGCGGCGAGGGCCTGCCCGCCGACACCATCCACGTCGAGCTGGAGGGCTCGGCCGGGCAGTCGCTGGGCGCGTTCCTGCCGCCGGGCGTCACGCTGGACATGGTCGGCGACGCCAACGACTACGTCGGCAAGGGCCTGTCCGGCGGGCGGATCGTGGTGCGCCCGCACCCGGATTCGGCGTTCGCCGCCGAGGACCAGGTGATCGCGGGCAACGTGATCGGCTACGGCGCGACCAGCGGCGAGATCTTCCTGCGCGGCAAGGTCGGCGAGCGCTTCGGCGTCCGCAACTCCGGTGCGCTGCTGGTGGCGGAGGGCGCCGGTGACCACGCCTTCGAGTACATGACCGGCGGTCGCGCGGTGGTGCTGGGCGGCACCGGCCGCAACGTCGGCGCCGGCATGTCGGGCGGCATCGCCTACGTGCTGGACCTGGACCCGGTGCGGGTGAACACCGCGATGGTGGAGCTGCAGCGGCCCAGCGCCAAGGAGCTGAAGTGGCTGCACGAGATCGTGCAGCGGCACCGCGAGCTGACCGGTTCGGCGGTGGCGGCCTCGCTGCTGGGCGACTGGCCGCGGCGCTCGGCGGCGTTCCGCAAGGTGATGCCGCGCGACTACCAGCGGGTCCTGGAGGCCATGCGGATGGCCAAGATCGAGGGCCGGGACATCGACGAGGCGATCATGGAGGCTTCCCGTGGCTGACCCGAGGGGATTCCTGAAGCACACCCGGGCCGACGCCCCCAAGCGCCCCACCGACGACCGGCTGGGCGACTGGCAGGAGGTCTACGCGGCGCTGTCCGCTGAGGACCGCAACGCCCAGGTCTCCACGCAGGCCTCGCGCTGCATGGACTGCGGCATCCCGTTCTGCCACTCGGGTTCGGCAGGTTGCCCGCTGGGCAACCTGATCCCGGAGTGGAACGACATGGTGCGCCGCGGCCAGTGGCAGGCGGCCAGCGACCGGCTGCACGCCACCAACAACTTCCCGGAGTTCACCGGCAAGCTGTGCCCCGCGCCGTGCGAGGCGGCCTGCGTGCTGGCGATCTCCCCGGAAGCGGGCGGCGCGGTGACCATCAAGCGGGTCGAGGAGACCATCGCCGAGGTCAGCTGGGAGAACGACTACGTCGCCGCGCAGGTGACCGAGGCGCACACCGGCAAGCGGGTGGCCGTGGTCGGCTCCGGCCCGGCCGGGCTGGCGGCGGCCCAGCAGCTGACCCGCGCCGGGCACGAGGTGACCGTCTACGAGCGCGACGACCGCATCGGCGGGCTGCTGCGCTACGGCATCCCCGAGTTCAAGATGGAGAAGTCCGTCCTGGACCGGCGCTTGGCGCAGATGCGCGACGAGGGCACGAAGTTCATCACCGGCTGCGAGGTCGGCGTGGACCTGTCGGTCGAGGACCTGCGGGCCGGTTACGACGCGGTGGTGCTGGCGGTGGGCGCGCTGCGCGGCCGCGACGACACCACCATCCCGGGCCGGGAGCTCAAGGGCGTGCACCTGGCGATGGAGCACCTGGTCCCGGCGAACAAGGAGTGCGAGGGCGACGGCCCGGCGTCGATCACGGCGCAGGGCAAGCACGTCATCATCCTCGGCGGCGGCGACACCGGCGCGGACTGCTACGGCACCGCGACCCGCCAGGGCGCGCTGTCGGTGACCCAGCTGGACAACTACCCGCAGCCGCCGACGTCCCGCGACGACGACCGCTCCCCGTGGCCGACCTGGCCGTACATCCTGCGCACCTACCCGGCGCACGAGGAGGCGGGCGAGCGGAAGTTCGCGGTGGCGATCGAGTCGTTCGTCGGCGACGACGAGGGCAACGTGCGCGCGGTCCGCCTGCGCGAGGTGAAGGTCCAGCGCGACGAGAACGGCCGCCGCCAGGTGGTCCCGATCTCCGACGAGGTCGAGGAGCTGCCCTGCGACCTGGCCCTCCTGGCGATCGGCTTCGAGGGCGTCGAGCACATGCCGCTCCTGGACGGCCTGGGCATCGACCTGACCAAGCGCGGCACGATCGGCTGCGGCTCCAACTGGGAGACCACGGCCCCGGGCGTCTTCGTCTGCGGCGACGCCCACCGAGGAGCCTCCCTGGTGGTCTGGGCGATCGCCGAAGGCCGCTCGGTGGCCAACGCGGTGGACGCCCACCTCACCGGAGCCTCCCAGCTCCCGTCCCCGGTCCACCCGACGGCCTTGCCGCTCGCGGTCTGACCTGCTGACCCGAAGGGCGCCTTCGCCGGAACCACCGGCGTAAGGCGCCCTTCGCGCATCCCGGGCTTTCACACCGGTTGACCGGAAAGAGCGTGCGGTCCGTCCTGTGTGGATCGATGCTCCGGACAGCGAACACCGTGGGGCGTGGAGCTCTGACCGAGCCGTTGGCTCGTCAGGGGGTCACGATGTTGAAGTCGGGGTTTGGTTCGTCGAGGACTTCGGTGAGGGCTCGCAGGCGGGTCAGGTCGCCGTCGTGGTCGATGCCGGTCAGGTCCTGGTTCTTCAGCAGGGCGGGCAGCTGGCGCTTCGTCATCGTCAGCGTCAGCTGGGCGGCGGGGTCTGGCTTGGTGTCGCTGTGGTGGGTCAGGACTCCGTTGGCCAGGCGCAGGTGCCAGATCTTGTTCTCGTCGGTCAGCTCCCAGTCCATCGTGATGGTGCGGTCCCACGCCTTCGGGCCGTTCACGCGGATCGCCACCGAGTCGATGAGCTGGTCCACCGTGAGCGCGGCCAGCATGGTCGGGCTGCTGCTGGACAGGGCCGTCGGCTTCTTGCCCTCGCGGAGCTCCTTCGCCGCGGTCAGGTAGAAGTTGCGCCACACCGCGTTCTCCATGCCGTGGCCGAGCTGGTCGTAGACCTTCGCGAGCTCCTGCTTGGGCTTCTCGTCGTCCGGCTCGGCGAAGACGCAGTGGTTCAGCAGCGTGGCCGCGAAGCGCAGGTCGCCGTTCTCCGCGTAGGAGCGGGCGCGCTTGATCCCGTCCGCGACACCGCCCATCACCTGCACCCAGCGCTTGGACTGCTCGACCGGCGGGTGCTCCCAGAGGTGGGCCGGGTTTCCGTCGAACCAGCCCATGTAGCGCTGGTAGATGCCCTTGACGTTGTGGTTGAGCGATCCGTAGTAGCCGCGGACCGCCCACGCGCTGTTCAGGGCCGGTGGCAGTTCGAGGAGTTCGGCGATCTCGCTGCCGGTGTGGCCCTGGTTGATCAGCCGCAGGGTCTGGTCGTGCAGGTACGCGTACAGGTCGCGCTGCTCGGCGAGCACCCGGTTGAGCTGTTCGGTGCCCCAGGTCGGCCAGTGGTGGCTGCCGAAGAGGACCTCGGCCCGGTCGCCGAACAGCACGAGGGTCTCGCTCAGGTAGCGCGACCACTGCCGGGCGTCGCGCACCTGCGCACCGCGCAGCGTGATGATGTTGTGCATGGTGTGCGCGACGTTCTCCGCCATGCACAGCGCTTCGAGCTCCGGGAAGTAGATGTTCATCTCGGCCGGTGCCTCGGTGCCCGGCGTCAGCTGGAACTCGATCGCGATCCCGTCGACGGTCCGGCGCTGACCGGTCCCGGTGATCGATTCGGTCGGCGGTACGAGGCTGCTCGTCCCGGTGGCCACGGCCTGGCCGAGACCGCAGCCGATCTGCCCGTCGGGTGCGACGTCGAGGTGGTCGCCGTACATGTACGCGGCGCGGCGGCTCATGGCGGCGCCCGCGTAGACGTTCTCGGTGACCGCGTGCTCCATGAAGCCCTCGGGGGCGATGATCGGAACGTTGCGGGCGTCGGGCGGCAGGATCCCCTCGGTGCCGCCGAAGTGGTCGACGTGCGAGTGGGTGTAGATGACCCCGGTGACGGCTCGGTCGCCGCGGTGCGCGCGGTAGAGCTGCAGCGCGGCCGCCGCGGTCTCGTTGCAGGTGAGGGTGTCGATCACGAGCACACCGGTGTCGCCTTCGACGAAGGTCGTGTTCGCCAGGTCCAGGCCGCGGACCTGGTAGATGCGGTCCGAGACCTGGTACAGGCCTTGACGGGACGCGAGCTGGCCCTGCCGCCACAGGCTCGGGTCGGCGGTGTCGGGCGCCTCGCCGGTCAGGAAGGAGTAGGCATCGGCGTCGTGGACCACGGTGCCGTCCTCGGCCGTGACCTTCCCCGGCTCCAGCGCACCGAGGAACCCGCGGTCGGCGTTGGCGAAGTCGGCGCGGTCGGCGTAGGGGAGCCCGGTCGTGTCGGTCGGGAACCGCCTACCGGCGCCGACGGTGCCCGCGGGTCCCGTCGTCGTGCACGAGGTCAGCGTCATCGCTGCGGCGGCCGCCCCGGCGCCGACCACGAACTTCCGCCTGTTCACCGGTTTCACGAAATACCTCCGGATCGCTCGTCTCGGACCCCTCCGCAACCCCCACTGTGCCTGCGGGAAAACAATTAAAGCGACCGTTTTAGACAACTAAAGCGAGTGTTTTACACGACATTGACGAGCGTGTTCCGGCTGATCAGACTGGGTGGGTGGACACGCGCTCGGAACTGCTGCTCGCCGCGGAGCGGCTCTTCGCCCTGCACGGCATCGACGGGGTCTCGCTGCGCCAGATCGCCGCGGCGGCGGGGCAGCGCAACGTGGCCGCGGCGCACTACCACTTCGGGGACAAGGCGAAGCTGATCGGCGCGATCTTCACCAGCCGTCTCGCGCACATCGACCAGCGCCGGGCCGAGCTGCTCGACCAGGCCCGAGCGAGCCGCCAGGACGAGGACCTGTGGTCCCTGTGCGACGTGCTCGCCCGCCCCTTCGCGGAACAGGCGGCGCGGCCGGGCAGCCACTACGCGCGATTCGTCGCCCGGCTCTACGAGCACGCCGGTCACACCATCGAGGCGCTGCCCGAGTACGGGTTGACCGGCAGTGCGGAAGAGGTGGTCGGCCTGCTCGGGAAGCTGCTGGCCGAGCGGCTGCCCGGCCCGGTCGCGCAGTACCGGGTCGAACTCGCCGGACGGCTCCTCATCACCGGGACGGCCGACCTCGAACAGCACGCCGAGCGAACCGGCGGTCTGGACGAACAACGCCTGCTCTGGCTGACCGACGCACTCGCCGGACTGCTCACCGCTCCCGCGAGGTGACCCGCTCGGGCGAATGGGGCACTTCGCCCAATCTCCTTTCGCGGTGCGGTTTTCTCGGTGAACTCGGCCCGAGCGGGGGCTCGGCGGCTTAGGATCTCGCGGGAGCCCGGCTGGGGTTGGGCCAGGTTTGTCCGAAGTGGAATTGTCGTGGGGGAGTTGTGGATTTCCGCAAGAGTTCGGTTGTTCTGATCGCTTCGGTGATCGCTGCGATCATCGCCATCGTGCTCGGTGGGGTGGGGACCGCGCTGGTGATCGGGTGGTTCGACCAGGGCGGCCGGATGCCGGTGCTGTTCCTCGCCTCCCCGGTGCTGGTGGTGTTCGGGATCGTGTTGCTGGTCAACAGCTTCCGGCCGTTCGCGATGCGGATCGACGAGCGCGGGATCCTGCTGAAGCACTCGGCCAAGAAGGTGCGGGTCGCGCTGGGGTGGCAGTACATCGCCCACGTCTCGGTCGAGGAGCTGCCCAAGCCGAAGGGGGAGAAGGGCACCGCGACCTACCTGACGGTGTGGCCGCATGGCGGGGCGAATCCCGGTGTGCCGCAGGACTGGGTGATCCAGCGCAACGGTTGGGTCGGGTACCGGCTGATCGACGTCGAGGACATCCGAGAGGACAAGGAACAGCTCAGCGCTGCCCTGTCCCGTTACGCCGCCCCGATCTTCCGCTGATCCGCTGTCGGCCGTCGTGAGCACTTTCTGGCGATATAACACCAGAAAGTGCTCACGGTTCGTCAGATGCCGCGCAGGACCTCGGGGAGGTCGCCGGTGTGGAGGACGCCGAGGCGTTGTGTCGCTCGGGTCAGGGCCACGTAGAGGTCGTTGAGGCCGCGCTCGGACTCCTCGGCGATCGCCGCCGGTTCCACCAGCAGGACCGCGTCGAACTCCAGGCCCTTGGCCTGCTCCACGGTCAGCAGGGCCACCGGGGAGTCCAGGTCGTCGGGGCGGGTGCCGAGGGTGGCCTCGGGCAGCGATTCCGCCAGCTGCGGGCCGATCTCGGCCAGCACCTGCGGCGGCATCAGCACCGCGAGGCGGCCTTCGCCGATCTCCCGCAGCTCCGCGGCGACCGCGTCCGGCAGCCCGGTCGCCAGGTCCGGAACGCGGCGGGCCCAGGGCTGGTGGCCGCTGGTGCGCACCGAGGTCGGCGCCGCCAGGTCGGTGTCCATCTCGGCCAGGACCTCGGCGGCCACCGCCATGATCTCGGCCGGGGTGCGGTAGTTGACGGTCAGCTCGACCAGCTTCCAGCGGTCCTGCACGTACCGGTGCAGCACCTCGTGCCAGGAGTTCGCCCCGGCCAGCGCGCCGGTCTGGGCGACGTCGCCGACCAGCGTCATCGACCGGCTGGGGCAGCGGCGCATCAGCACCCGCCACGCCATCGGCGACAGCTCCTGGGCCTCGTCCACGATCACGTGCCCGAAGGTCCAGGTGCGGTCCTCGGCGGCGCGCTCGGCGGCGGTCAGGTCGCTGCGGGCGCGGAACCGCTCCGCGAGCAGCTCCGCGTCGAGCACGTCGGAGACCCGCAGCCGCTCCTCGTCGGCGATCTCCTCGTCCTGCTCCATGATGTGCAGAACGCCTTGCGCGTAGGCGAGTTCTTCGCGCTCCTGGCGCTCGCGCTCCGCGCGGGCCTGCGCGTCGTCCTCGCCGAGCAGCTCGGCGAGCTCGTCCAGCAGCGGCACGTCCGCCGGGGTCCACGGCGCACCCGCGGCTCGCTGCAGCTCCGCGCGCTCGTCGTCGTCGAGGTGCTTGCGGGTCGCCGAGGCCAGGCGGTCCGGGGAGCTGAGCAGCTCGTCGAGCAGCTGCTGCGGGGTGATCTCCGGCCAGAGCTCGTCGAGCGCCCGGTCCACCTCCGGGTCGGCGCGCAGCTCCACGTTGATCTCGTCCAGGTCGCGCCGGTCGAGCAGGTCGCGGCCGAGCCGGTCGGCGACCTGCAGGGTCAGCGCGGAGAACATCTCGTTGCGGAAGATCCGGCGCGCCAGGTTGTGCGGCTTGCGGGAGCGGCGGGCGCGGGTGCGGGCCTGCGTCGCGGTCTTGCGGTCGATGCGCAGCGGCTCGCGGTCGAAGATCACCTCGACGTGGTCCGCGGGCACCTGCTCGCGGTCGCGGACCGCCGCGGTGAGCACGTCCACCATGCTCTCGCGGCCCTTGATCTCCGCCGCCCGCGCGGATTCCCCCGCGGTCGCGGTGATCCCCGGGTACAGACCGCCCACAGTGGACAGCAGCACGCCGGTCTCGCCGAGGGAGGGCAGCACCTGCCCGATGTAGCGCAGGAACGTCTCGTTCGGGCCGACGACCAGCACACCGCGCTTGGACAGCTGCTCGCGGAACGTGTAGAGCAGGTAGGCCGCGCGGTGCAGCGCCACCGCGGTCTTGCCGGTGCCCGGCCCGCCCTGCACTACCAGCACGCCGTTCATCCCGGCGCGGATGATCCGGTCCTGCTCGCCCTGGATGGTGGCGACGATGTCCTGCATCTGGCCGGTGCGGCGGGCGTCCAGCCGCGCCAGCAGCGTCGCCTCCCCGGCCAGCCCGAGGTCGCTGCCCTGCTCGGCGGCGTCGAGGTCGAGCACCTCGTCCTCGTAGTCGAGGACCTTGCGCCAGCTGGTGCGCAGGTGCCGTCGGCGGCGCACCCCGTCGCGCGCGGCAGCGGTGGCCAGGTAGAACGGCCGGGCCGCCGGGGCGCGCCAGTCCAGCAGCAGCGGCTCGTACTCGTTGTCCTCGTCGAACAGGCCGAGCCGACCGACGTGGAAGGTCTCACCGCTGTCCATGTCCAGCCGCCCGAAGCACATCCCGTGCTCCACCGCGCTGAGCTGGGTGAGCTTGTCGGTGTACATCCTGGTGGAGATGTCGCGCTCGGTGCGCGCCTGCGGCGGACCGCCGCTGTCGCGGAGCGTGTCCTTCAACCGCTGCGTGGTCTCCTGCCGCAGGGCGTCGAGCTTGTCGTACAGCACGGTGAGGTACTGCTGCTCGGCTGCGATCTCCTGCGCGCGGACGGCGTCCCGATCGGATCGGGCGTTGGACAATTGCGCCACCTCGTACCTGGGGGATGGGAGAAGCCCGGCTCCGGGGCCCGACCCGCCAATATACCGCGCGAGGCAGCGGGGGTCGTGAGTGCGAAAACCGGCTCCAACCGGCTTTCGCACTCACGAGCTCACAGCACCGCGGACAACCCCAGGATCACGCCGAACGAGACCACCGAGAGCAGCGTCTCCATCGCCGACCAGGTCTTCAGGGTCTGCCCGACGGTCATCCCGAAGTACTCCTTGACCAGCCAGAACCCCGCGTCGTTGACGTGCGAGAGGAACAGCGAGCCGGAACCGATGGCCAGCGCGACCAGCGCGCCCTGCGCGGGCGGCAGCCCCATCACCATCGGCGCGACCATCCCGGCCGCCGAGATGGTGGCCACCGTCGCCGAACCGGTGGCGACCCGGATGCCGACCGCGATCAGCCAGCCCAGCACCAGCGGCGAGAGGTGCGCCCCGCTGGCCAGGTCGGTGATCATGGTGTTCACCCCGGAGTCGACCAGGGTCTGCTTGAAACCGCCGCCCGCGCCGACGATCAGGATGATCCCGGCGATCGCGGGCAGCGAACCGCCGACCACCTCGGACAGCCGGTTGCGGCTGAACCGGGCGCCGGTGCCGAGCACCACGATGGCGATCAGCACGGTCAGCATCATGGCCACGACCGGCTTGCCGATGGTGTCCAGCACCCGGTAGCCGAAGGTGTCCTCGGCCAGCAGCAGGTCGGCCACGGACTTGCCCAGCATCAGCACGACCGGCAGCAGCAGCATCGCGACCGCGGCGAAGAAGCTGGGCCGCTTCTCCGGGGCGGTCTCGGTCGAGGACTTGCCGAGCAGGTGGGTGGCCGGGGGCAGCTGCACGCGCTTGGCGATGAAGGAACCGAACACCGGCCCGGCGATGATCGCGGTCGGGATCGAGACCACCACGCCCAGCGCGAGGGTGATGCCGAGGTCGACGTTCAGCGCGTCCACTGCGGCGAGCGGGCCGGGGTGCGGCGGCACGAGGCCGTGCAGGATCGACAGCCCGGCCAGCGCGGGGATGCCGATGCGCAGCATCGGCTGCTCGGCGCGGCTGGCCACCATGACCACCACCGGGACCAGCAGCACGACGCCGACCTCGAAGAACATCGGCAGGCCGAGCAGCGCGGCGATGAACACCATCGCCCACGGCAGGGTCCGGTTGGTGGTGCGGCGCAGGACCGTCTCCACGATCTGCTCGGCGCCGCCGGTGTCGGTGAGCAGCTTGCCGAGCATCGCGCCCAGCGCGACCAGGAGGCCGACGTCGCCGACGGTCTTGCCGAGTCCTTCGGTGAAGGTCGAGACCAGGTCGCCGAACGGCATCCCGGCCACCACGCCGAGCGTGGTCGCGCCGAGGGCCAGCGACAGGAAGGGGTGCAGCTTCGCCCAGCTGATCAGCACGACGATGACGGCGATGCCGGCCAGGGCCGCGGTGAGCAGGCGGGTGTCGTTCGCGGTCCACGCGCCGGCCTGCGGGGCCTGGGCGAGGACGGCGGCGAGGCTGCCGGAAAGGCTGGATGGCATGGGAGGGCTCCTCGTTGAGCAGCTGGTGCGCGGCACAGCCTAAGCAATAAGTATGACTTTATCGCCATGTGGACCGATTAAGTATGTCTGTTGTTCCCGTCACGCGTGCTCGGCGGCCTATGTTTGGGGACGTTCAACGGCGAAAGGGGCGAAATGGGCGGCGGGCTGCACGGCAGGGTCCTGGACGTGCTGGGGCGCGAGATCGCCGCCGGCGCGCACCCGCCCGGAAGCGTCCTGCGCACCGACGAGATGGAGCAGCGGTTCGGCATCTCCCGCAGCGTGGCCCGCGAGGTCGTGCGCAGCCTGGCCTCGATCCGGCTGGTCGTCGGCCGCCAGCGGGTCGGCATCGTGGTCCGCCCCCGCGAGGACTGGAACGCCTTCGACCCGCAGCTCATCCGCTGGCTGCTGGCGGCCGACCGGACCGCGCAGCTGAAGACCCTGGCGGAGCTGCGCACCGCGGTCGAACCGATGGCCGCGGCGGCGGCCGCCCAGCGTGCCGCCGACGAGGACGCGGCCCGGCTGGTCGCGCTCTCCGAGCGGATGGTGGCCACCGCGCGCGCCGGTGACCTGGACACCTTCATGGCCGCCGACGTCGAGTTCCACCGCCTGGTGCTGCGGGCGTCGGGCAACGAGATGTTCGCCCAGCTGCACGAGGTCGTCGAGGAACTGCTGCGCTGGCGGACCGGGCACGGCCTGATGCCGGAGCACCCGCGCCCGGTCGCCGTGCGCCTGCACTGCGAGATCGCCGAGTGCATCCGCAGCGGTGACCGGGCGCGGGCCGAGGGGGCCATGCGCGAGCTGGTCGCCGAGGCGCTGGAGGGAACCCTGTCCGGGCTGTCGGAGACCGCCCGCGGGTAGACCGCACCGGTTCTGGCTCCGGGGCGGGCGGCCGAGCGAGCCGGACGGGGGACGGCTCCGGGGGTGCTGCGGCCGGTCGGGGGCTCCGGGGTCCGTCGTCCGGCATGCCGCGATTTCAATGGAAATCGGACATCTGATTTCCATTGAAATCGCGTTGGCCCGGGGTCAGTAGCCCATGTAGCTGCCGCCGGAGCGGACGCCGGAGACGCCGGGGACGTCGGCGACCGAGCCGTACCGCGAGATCGCGTAGCGGGTCGCCGCGATGATGTTGTCCACCGGGTTGTAGATGTCCTCGTGGCCGGGCAGCGCGAAGGACTGGAAGGTCGGCTCGATGGTCTGCATCAGACCGATCGACGGGGTACCGGCCGCGGCGTTGGAGTCCCAGTTGTTCGTGGCGCTCGGGTCGCCGTTGGACTCGTGCATGATGATCGTCCGGATCGCCTCGGCGTCGACCTGGTCGCGCGAGATCCCGTTCTGCTCCATGACGCGGATCGCCTCGTCGATCCAGGCGCCGATCTGGTCGACCGGCTTCTGCTCGACCGGCTCGACCGGCGGCTGCTCGGGGGCGGGAGCGGCTTCCGGCGCGGGCGCGGCCTCGGGGGCGGGCTGCGCGGCCGGGGCCGGTTCGGCCGCCGGTCGGGGGGCGGCGGCCGGTTCCGGGCGGAGCGGGACGGCCTGGTCGATGGGGGTGACCACGGCCGCGGTCTGCACCGCGGGCTGCTGGGGCTGGGGGCCGCCGACGCCGGCGAGCACGCCCAGCACGCCGAAGGCCGCTGCGGCGGTACCGAGCTGCAGCGCCCGCGTCTTCGGGGGGACGCGGTGCTGGCGGTCGGATTTGTCGCCGAGGAACGCCGCGCGCAGCCAGCTCGCCGTGTTCGGCACCGCCCTCTCCCAACGGTGCCAACCGGTCGGCCGGGGATCTCGGTCGTCGGGGGTTCGGTTGTCGGGGGAAATCGGTTCGGGGGTCACGAGGCACCAGAATCCAGTACGGAGAGTGCACGCGCACCGAGGTTTGCACGTACGCAGGTACCTAGATTCGACCGAACGAGGGACTTAACGCGGGGTTTCGACTACTCAAAGTGAGATTCCATCGTCGAGCGCCGCGAGCGATCTGCGAGGGGTGTGCCGCCCGCCACGACCCTAGTGCCCGGCCGATCAAGCGAGCACGCGGGTACCCGGGTGTCCGAAGGGTGCGTTTTCGCGCGAACTCGGCATCCCGCACGAGGCGGCGATCTCGCGCGAGATCAGCGCGGCGCGGTGTCGCCCGCTTCGCTCGCGGTGCGCTGGGCGGCCACCCACCCGGCGATCTGCGCGCGCGAGGAGAAGTCCAGCTTGGTCAGGATGTTCTGCACGTGGCCCTCCACCGTGCGCTGGGCGATGACCAGGTTCTCCGCGATCTCCTTGTTCGTGCTGCCCTGCGCGACCAGGTCCGCGATCTGCCGCTCGCGCCGGGTCAGCGGCATCGGGTGCACGTTCTCCTCGGTGCGCGCCCGCGCGTGCCGCTTGGCCTCCAGCGCGAAGTCGATGATGTGCGGCACGGACAGCCGACGGCCCCGGTCGAAGGCCTCCTGGAAGGCCTCCTCGCCCAGCGCCGTGCGGGTCTGCGCCTGGTGCTCGTCGTGGTCGGTGGCGAACCGGGCCCAGAAGCCGGGCGCGGCGGACACGACGTCCCAGACCGACGAGGCCGCGCCGAACAGCCGGGCGGCGCGGTCGTGCTTGCCCTGCCGCTGGGCGATCCAGGCGAGGGTGTCGATGCTGAACGCGATGCCCAGCCGGTTGTCCAGCTGCCGCTGCAGCCGGAGCGCCTTCTTCGCCGCGGCCTCGGCCCGCTCCAGGTCCCCGCGCAGCGCCTCGACCTGCGCCGACGCCCACAGCGCGTAAGAGCGCCAGTACAGCTCGCCGTGCTCGGTGGACAGCCGGATGCACTCGGCCAGCAGCTCCAGACCGGCCTCGTGCTCGCCGTTGAGCCCCTTGACCATGCCGAGCCCGAACAGCGCGAACAGCTCACCGGGCAGCGACTCGCGCTTGCGGAACTGCCCCAGCGCGTCCTCGACCAGCGAGGCCGCCCGGGACGCGTCGTTGCCCGCGAACGCCGCGAGCCCGCGCACCAGCGCCAGGTACGGCTTCTCGGCGTCCTCGCCGCGCTGCGTGGCCAGCACCGTCGCCTGCTCCAGCGTCGACTGCACGGTGTCCAGATCGCCGTGCAGCAGCGCGAACCAGGCGCTGACCCGCAGCGCGCGCACCCGTTCGGGCACCTCGCGCGGGGTGCTGGCCAGCACCTGGTCCAGCCAGTGGCGCGCCTCGGCGTTGAGCCCGCGGATGACCCAGTACTGCCACAGGTCGGTGGCCATGCCCAGCGCCGCGCCCGCGGTGTCCGGGTTCGACGCGGCGGTCTGCAGCGCGGTCCGCAGGTTGCTCTGCTCGTTGCGCAGCCGCTGCACCCAGGCGATCTGGTCGGGGCCGATCCAGTCGGCGGCGAAGCGCCCGGCGAGGTCGCTGAACCACGCCAGGTGCCGCTGCCGGACGGCCGCCAGCTCGCCGAACTCCTCCTCGAGCTTGTCCTGCCCGTACTCGCGCAGCGCGTGCGGCAGCCGGAAGCGGGCCTCGCCGCCGTCCTCCTCGCGCAGCAGCACGGACTTGTCCACCAGCGAGTGGACCGCGCTCAGCACGTCGGAGTCGGACAGGCCGTTGCCCGCCACGTGCTCGGCGGCGGCCAGGTCGAAGGTGCCGGAGAACACCGACATCCGCGCCCACGCCAACCGGTCCTGGTCGGAGGCCAGCTCGTAGCTCCAGTCGATCAGCGCGCGCAGCGTCTGCTGCCGCGCCGGGGCGCCGCGGCGGCCCTCGGTGAGCAGGTCGTACCGCTCGGCGAGGCGCTCCTCCAGCTGCTGCAGGGACAGCGAGCGCAACCGCACCGCGGCCAGCTCGATCGCCAGCGGGTTGCCGTCGAGGTGGTAGCACAGCCGCATCAGCGCGGTGGCGTTGTCGGTGGTCACCTCGAACTCGGGCACGGCGGCCCGGGCCCGGTCGATGAACAGGCGGACCGAGGCGAACTGCTCGTAGGCCTCCGGCGGCGGCAGGTGCTCGACGTCGGGCACCTGCAGCGGCGGGACGACCATGGTGGCCTCGCCCGCGACGCCGAGGGACTGGCGGCTGGTGGCCAGCACCCGCACGCCCGGGCACCACCGCACCACCGCGTCCACCAGCAGCGCGACGTCCTCGATCACGTGCTCGCAGTTGTCCAGCACGAGCAGCATCTCGCGGTTCTTGAGCTGCTCGATGACGGTGTCCAGGTCCTCGCCCGTGGTCGGGCCGCCGATGCCGAGCTGCTCGATGACCGCGTCGACCACCAGCGAGCCGTCCCGCACGTCCTCCAGCCCGACGCACCACGCCTTGTCCCGGAACGAGCGGCGCATGTTCCCGGCGACTCGCATGGCCAGCCGGGTCTTGCCGACGCCGCCGGGTCCGGTGAGGGTGACGACCCGGGATTCGGCGAGCAGCCGCTTGGTGAGGGTGATCTCACGGCGCCGGCCGACGAAGCTCGTGACGTCGGCCGGGAGGTTGCCCGCTGGCTCCCGCACACGGGCTCGCGCAGTAGAGACCACGCCCCGAGCTTAACCGTCGAAATGCCCGCTGACCTGCGATCTTGCTCCCGCGCACGCCTCGTCACCCAGAAGGGTGGCGAACGGAACAGGATGCCCCGGACGAGCTAACGGGCCCGCAGCCCGGCGAGCACGATCCGGAGGTTCCGCCGCCACTGGTCGTCGGCGGCGGGCCGGGCATCACCGAGGTCAGCACGACTTGGACGTCCTGCCAGGGCACGTCGTCGAGATCGCCGAAGGCCTGCGGACCGGGGCGCGCCAGCGGTACTCAGCCGAGGCTCGGGCCGACCAGGAAGACCAGCCAGGCCGCCAGCGGGGCCACGCCGATCATCGACATGCCCCAGGCCATCAGGCTGCGGAAGGTCTTGGTGCGCTCGGCCTCCTCGGTGTTGGCCACCACCAGCGCGCCGCCGGTCGAGAACGGGCTGGAGTCCACCGCGGAGGCCGCCACGCACAGCGCCGCGACGAAGCCGAAGACCCCGATGTCGCCGGAGGCCATGAACGGCACCGCCAGCGGCACCAGCGCGCCGAACATCGCGTTGGTGGAGGCGAACGCCGAGACCAGGCCGCCCACCAGCAGGATCAGCAGCGCCGCCAGCAGCGGCTGGCTGATGCCCGCGATCGAACCGCCGAGGCTGTCCACCACGCCGACGTTCTGCAGCATCGTCACGTAGGTCACGATGCCGCCGATCAGCAGCACCACGCTCCAGCCGATCTCCGAAGCCGCGTTCTTGCTCTGCTCCGGGAACACCACGGTCAGGATCACCGCCGCGGCGAGCGCGCTGAAGCCCACGTCGAGGTCGAACCCGAGCGCGCCGACCACCAGCAGCACCAGCAGCACCACGGTGAGGATCTGCGCCCCGGCCCACCGCGGCCGCGCCGCACCGGGCGCCTCCGCCGGTTCGTCGAGCTGCACCCGGCCGCGCCCGAACAGCTTCCAGCCGCCGAAGATGGTGAACGCGGCCAGGTTCAGCACCAGGTTGAACAGGAACGTCGCGAGGAACACCGCTCCGGCGTCGACGTGCACGCCGCTGCGCGCCAGCACGCCGTCGACGATGCTGAAGTAGACGCTGATCGGGGAGAAGCCGCCCGCGTTGGTGCCGTTGAGGATGGACAGGCCCACCAGCATCGGGTGGATCCGGTAGCGCTGCGCGAAGGCCAGCCCGACCGGGGCCAGGATCGCGTTCGTCGCCGCGCTCACCGCACCCGACCCGGTGATCACCGCGGCCAGCAGGAACAGCACCCAGGGGATGAGCACCACCCGGCCGCCCACCGCCTGCACCGAGCGCGCGACGATCCGGTCCACCGTGCCGTTGTGCTTGGCGATGGCGAACAGCCAGGTGACGCCGACCAGGGTGACCAGCAGCGAACCGGGGAAGCCCTTGGCGATGTCGCCGGTGTCCAGCCCGAAGTAGGCGGTGCCCAGCACGAACGCCGCCACGAGCGCCACCGCGCCCATGTTCACCGGGCGCCACATGGCCAGCGCGAACACCGCCACCAGCACCAGCACCGAGAGCAGTTCTGCGGGCATAGCGAAGTACCTTCCCCTGGTTCGTGCGTTGCGGCGGGATCGTCAGCGGATCTCGACGCGGTACCGGAACGTGCTGGCCAGGCCGCGGGACCGGCGCACCTCGACCGGATCACCGGCGTGGGTGCGGGCGACCCGCTCGACGACCACCACCGGTTCGCCGGGCGCGCAGCCGAGCAGCTCGGCGACCTCGGCGTCGGCCAGCTCGACCCACAGCTCCTCGTCGGCCGACCCGATCACCAGCCCGCACAGCTGCTCGTAGACCGGGTAGAGCAGGTCGCCGATCTCGGTCAGCTCGACGTCCCGGACCGGGGCGAACGCGGGCAGCGGCAGCCAGATGTCCTCGACCAGGAACGGTTCGTCGTCGTAGCTGCGGAGCCGGTGCAGCCGCAGCGCCTTGGTGCCGGTGCGCTTGCCCAGCGCGCGGGCGACCTCGGCGGGTGCGGGGCGGGTCTCGCGGGTGAGGATCCGGCCGGTCGGCACGGCGTCGCCCTGCCGGTGGTGGCGGAAGAACCGGAACAGCGAGTTCTGCGCCTGCATCCGGCGCAGGTAGGTGCCGCTGCCCTGGCGGCGTTCCAGCAGGCCTTCGTCGACCAGCTCGGTCAGCACCCGCCGCATCGTGCCGAGCGAAACCCCGTAGTCCTGCGCGAGCTCGGACTCGGCGGGCAGCGGCTCGCTCGGCGTCCACTCCCCGCCGCGCAGGCGGGTGGTGAGCGCTTCGCGCAGCCGCGCGTGCAGCGGCAGCCGCGGATCGAGGGCGGCCAGTGCTTCGCGGGCGTTGCCGGACGACGCTGTCATGCCGCCATCATGACGCGCAGTCCTGTTGTCGTCTAGTCCTCTAGAGGTTTGGAGTTAAAGTGGTGTCGTGCTCGCCTCCACGGACACCCACGCCCACGTCTTCCACCGCGGCCTGCCGCTGGCCGCGCAGCGCCGGTACGCACCGGAGTACGACGCGCCGCTGGCCGACTACCTGGCGCGGCTGGACGACCACGACATCGCCCGAGGTGTCCTGGTGCAGCCGAGCTTCCTGGGCACCGACAACTCCTACTTGCTGGAGTGCGTGGCGCAGCAGCCCGACCGGCTGCGGGCGGTGGTGGTGCTCGATCCGGCGGTGCTCGGCGTCGACGAGCTCGACCGGCTGCACCGGGCCGGGGTGCGCGGGATCCGGCTGAACCTGATCGGCGCGGACGTGCCCGCGATGGCCGCGTGGGAGCCGTTCGCCGAGCGCATGGCGAAGCTCGGCGTGCACCTGGAGATCCAGGCCTGCGGGCCGCAGTGGGCGCAGCTGGCTCCGACGTTGCGGGACTGGCCGGGCCAGGTGGTGATCGACCACGTCGGCCTGCCCCAGGGGCCTGCCGACCCGGGGCGGGAGGTGGTCCGCGAGCTGGCCGGGCGCGCCAACGTGTGGGTCAAGATCTCCGGGCCGTACCGGAGCCCGAACGGCCTGGCGAGCGCCGTCGCGGCGGAGCTGGTGGCAGCCGTCGGCGCGGAGCGCCTGCTGTGGGGCAGCGACTGGCCGTGGACCCGGCACGAGCGGGGCCGCAGCTTCGACGAACTCCTGTCCTGGGGCCGGGCCCTGCTCGGAGCCGGGTTCCAGCAGGTGCTCCAGGACAACCCGGCGCGGCTGCTGGACTGGTGTTGACGCGGGACAATGTCCGGAGGCCCTAGGGGGCGAGAGGCGCATGGAGCTGTCATGACGGCCCAGCACTACCTGGGCGCATCGGGTCTCGCGCGGCAACTCGGCGTGACCCGCCGCGACGTGTCGAAGTGGCTCAGCCAGTACCCGCCGAACTCCGAGCACCCGTTCCCGGAACCCGACGTCGAGGTCGACGGAGCCCCGGGCTGGACCCTCGAACGCGTACCCGAGGTCGAGCTCTGGCTGAGCGGCCTGCCGGGGCGGACCAGCTGATCGCGCCGCGTCTCAAAGCGGCGGTGCTGACGGCTTAGGTCGTGCTGCTGTTCGCCGGTGATTTCGGATCGGAACCGGGCGCCCCATCGCGTGGAGATCTTCCTCAGACCTGGCCGACCACTTGTGCGTCTGGCCGAACTCCAGCCGAACCGGCCCGCCGGTCGTCCCGACCGTGCCGTCCGCACTGGAATGTTGGTTCTGGGCGAGCCCTGGCTAGATCGCCGCAGATGCCGCGGACGTTGCGTCATTGCGGTCACACCGAGGGTGATGGCGCTGGATGTCGTCGCTGACCAGGCTGCGGATAGGGTCGGGGCGTGCGGTTCGAGGGTTTCGGGGATGGGGCTGTCGAGTTCTTCGACGGGTTGGCGGCGGACAACTCGAAGGCGTTCTGGCAGGACAACCTGGCGCTCTACCGGGAGCACGTGCGGGGGCCGATGGAGGCGCTGCTCGCCGAGCTGGAGCCCGAGTTCGGGCCCGGTTTCGGGGTCGGGAAGGTCTTCCGGCCGCACCGGGACGTGCGGTTCAGCCGGGACAAGTCGCCGTACAAGACGCACTGCGGGGCCGTGATCGAGCAGGGCCGCGGCGGCGGCGCGTACTACGTCGAGGTCAGCGCGGCCGGGATGATGGTCGCCGGCGGGTGCTACCACACCGAGTCCGACCAGCTGGCCCGGTTCCGCACCGCCGTGGACACCGAGATCCACGGCGAGCAGCTGCGGCGGCTGCTGGACTCCCTGGCGGCGTCCGGCTGGGAGATCACCGGGGAGCAGCTCAAGAGCCGTCCGCGCGGGTTCGCCGCCGACCACCCGCGACTGGACCTGCTGCGGCACCGGACGCTCTACGCGTTCCAGCTCTGGGAACCCGACGACGCGCTCCACGAGCGCGGGTGCCTGGACCGGGTCCGGCGGGCCTGGGCGCAGGTCCGGGAGCTCAACCAGTGGTGCGCCGACCACATCGGCGTCACCGAGAAGAAGCGCCGCTGACCTTCCGCGCCAGCGCCGCAGCCGCCCAGCCGACCGCCACGCCCGCGACGTCCACCAGCCCGTCGGCCAGCTCGCAGCTGCGACCGATCGGCAGCAGGCCCTGCAGCACCTCCGAAGCCGCCGCGTAGCCGACCAGCGCGGGCAGCAGCTTCGCCGTCGGGAACCCGGCGATCCGGCCGGTGGCGGCCAGGGCCGCGAACAGGGCGAAGTGCACCACCTTGTCGGTGCCGGGCGGCGCGCTCGGCACCCCGGAGGCGGGCATGAACAGCACGAGCAGGCTCACCGCCACCGCGACCCCGAACGGTATCCGGGTGAGCTGCGTTCTGTAATGATCCAGCAACGATCTCCCCGCTGGGCCTGTCGGAGGCATGGCGCGTGCTGCGCACGTCGGTCAACAGACTACGCTGGCATGATGTGAGTCGACGAGCCAAGATCGTTTGTACCATGGGCCCTGCCACTGCCACACCGGAGAAGATGGCAGAGCTCGTCAGCAGCGGAATGGACGTCGCCCGGCTGAACTTCAGCCACGGCAGCCACGCCGATCACCAGCAGGTCTACGACATGGTCCGGGCCGCGGCCAAGGAATCCGGTCGCGCCGTGGGCATCCTCGGCGACCTGCAGGGACCGAAGATCCGACTCGGCAAGTTCGCCGCCGGGCCGGTCGAGTGGCGGACCGGCGACATCGTGCGCATCACGGTCGACGACGTCCAGGGCACCCACGACCGGGTGTCCACCACCTACAAGGGCCTCGCCAACGACGCCAAGGTCGGCGACCGACTCCTGGTCGACGACGGCAAGGTGGGGCTGACCGTCACCGGCGTCGAGGACAACGACGTCGTGTGCGAGGTGACCGAAGGCGGTCCGGTTTCGGACCACAAGGGAATCTCGTTGCCGGGCATGGATGTTTCGGTGCCCGCACTGTCCGAGAAGGACGTCGAGGACCTGGAGTTCGCGCTCGAGCTCGGCGTGGACTTCATCGCGCTGTCCTTCGTCCGCAGCCCGGCCGACATCGACCTGGTGCACCAGGTCATGGACCGGGTCGGCCGCCGCGTCCCGGTGATCGCCAAGCTGGAGAAGCCGGAAGCGGTGGACAACCTGGAGGCCATCGTGCTGGCCTTCGACGGCGTCATGGTCGCCCGCGGCGACCTCGGCGTCGAACTCCCGTTGGAGCACGTGCCGCTGGTGCAGAAGAAGGCGATCCGGATCGCGCGCGAGAACGCCAAGCCGGTCATCGTCGCCACCCAGATGCTCGACTCCATGATCAACAACTCGCGCCCGACGCGCGCGGAGACCTCCGACGTCGCCAACGCGGTGCTCGACGGCACCGACGCGGTGATGCTCTCCGGGGAGACCAGCGTCGGCCGCTACCCGGTGGAGACCGTGCAGACGATGGCGCGCATCGTCGAAGCGGTCGAGGCCGGATCGACGGCGCCGCCGCCGCTGAGCCACGTCCCGCGCACCAAGCGCGGCGTGATCTCCTACGCGGCGCGTGACATCGGCGAACGCCTCAACGCCAAGGCCCTGGTGGCCTTCACGCAGTCCGGCGACACCGTGCGCCGGTTGGCCCGGTTGCACACCAGGCTGCCGCTGCTGGCGTTCACCCCCGAGGAGTCGGTGCGGAGTCAGCTGGCTCTCACTTGGGGGACCGAGACGTTCTTGGTGCCTAAAGTCGACACCACGGACCAGATGGTGCGGCAGGTGGACCAGGCGATGCTGTCCCTGGGCCGCTCGCAGCGCGGCGACATGGTCGTCGTGGTGGCGGGGTCACCGCCCGGCACGGTCGGTTCCACCAACCTCATCCGCGTGCACCGGTTGGGCGAGGAAGACCACGTCTGATCCGTTCTCTCGGACGGGAGCCACCCGGCGCTCCCGTCCGGCCGATCCGGCGTACGACCTGAGGAGCGCGCAGTGACCGAAGCGGCCCGAGCCGCCGCCGCAGACCCGGCGGGAACCCGCTTGCCGGGAGACGTCCCGCTGGACGTCAACGGCATGCCGCACGGCCAGCCGGTGCTGGACAGCCTGGTGGCCCTGCTGGACCTGGAGCGCATCGAGGAGAACATCTTCCGCGGGGTCAGCCCCGCGTCCTCGCCGGTGCGCGTGTTCGGCGGTCAGGTCGCCGGTCAGGCGCTCGTCGCGGCCGGTCGCACGGTTCCGCCGGAGCGGCGGGTGCACTCGCTGCACGCCTACTTCATCCGGCCCGGGGACCCGAGCATCCCGATCGTCTACGAGGTCGACCGCACCCGCGACGGGCGCTCGTTCACCACCCGCCGCGTCGTGGCGGTGCAGCGCGGCAAGGCGATCTTCTCGCTGTCGGCGTCGTTCCAGGTGGACGAGGGCGGCATCGACCACGCCGAGCCGATGCCGGAGGTGCCGGACCCCGAGACGCTGCCGACCTTCGGCGAGCAGATCGGCCCGCTGATCGACAAGCTCGGGCGCGCGCAGCCCCGCCCGATCGACGTGCGCTACGTGACCGAGCCGCCGTGGGTGAGCCGGGAGAACGGGCCGCGCGAAGCCCGCAGCCAGGTGTGGATGCGCGCGGACGGCGTGCTGCCGGACGACGACCTGCTGCACGTGTGCATCGCGGCGTTCGCCTCGGACATGACGCTGCTGGACGCGGTGCTCGCCCGGCACGGCGTGTACTGGGGCCTGGACAACGTCAACGGCGCGAGCCTGGACCACGCGATGTGGTTCCACCGCCGCTTCCGCGCCGACGAGTGGCTGCTCTACGACTGCGCCTCGCCCAGCGCCTCCGGCGCCCGCGGCCTGGCCACCGGTCGCTTCTTCTCCCGCGACGGCCAGCTCGTCGCCACGGTCGTCCAGGAAGGCCTGCTGCGAGTCGGCGACTGACCCGGGTCAGTCCTTCGCTTCGGCGTGCTGGGCGCGGCGCTGCTCCTCGCGGTAGCCGTAGGCGGCTTGGCGCACCGCGGCATCGGTTTCCAGGCTCGAACCCAGGGCTCCGGCGATGAGCGCCATCGAGGCGACCATCCACGCCAACCGCGCGTAGGTGGGCCAGTCCGCGGAGTGGCCGAGCATCTTGGCGAGGACGCCCGCGTCGATCAGGGTCAGCGCCCCGGCGAGGCTCACCACGCAGACCACGGCGTAGAGGCAGGCGACGCCCAGCGACAGCGTGGTGATCGTCGAGGCGTTGTAGAGCAGGGCGAGCCGCCGGTCCCGGATCGCGCGGCGCCCGACGCGCTCCCACAACCCGTGCGCGGCGATCAACCACACCGTCATCAGGGCGAGCGCGAAGACGGTGGTGGTCAACGCGCGCAGCGGGCTCAGCACGTCGCCGAGCTGCCAGACCGTCGAGGTGAACAGGCCGAACCCGGCGGCGGCCAGCGCTGCCGCCAACGCGCTGGACAAGCCCCAGACCAGCTGCCACGGCCGGTTCGCCCGGACCATCCCGGACACCAGCCGCACCCAGCCCCGCAGCCGGGCGGTGGTGTACCGGACGTCGACCTGGCCGTCGTGCTGCGCGCGGTGGACCGGGCCGAGCCGCATCGGCGGCGTGCCGTCCGGCAGCAGGTCGTCCAGCAGCTGCGTGAGCAGCCGGTAGGTGCGGTGGTAGGTCCGGATCGCGCCGAGCGCGGGCAGCGACACGAGCGCGACCCGGCGCTGCGTGCTGACGTCGGCCAGCAGCGGCCCCTTCGGCAGCAGCAGCGGCAGGTCGGTCAGGCAGATCGCGAAGTCCCAGCCCTGCTCCTGGCGGTGCCGGTCGACGGAGTCGAGCAGCTCCTCGCTGCTGCTGTGCTCCGCGGCGAGCGGATCCGACCGCACGTCGATGGTCCAGCTGCGCCCGGTGCGGCGGGCCAACCAGTCGGTGACCCGCTCCGCGGTCCGCCGCCCGACCTGCGTGGGCATGTCGGGGTCGGTGACCAACCCCAGCACGTGATCGGCCTGCTCCGCCACCGGCCCCTCCCAACCCGCGATGATCCTGCCCACCGTGGGGGCATCCGGCCCGCGGCGCAACCAAGCGGCCTCCCGGCCTAGTTGCGGCGGCGGCGCTTCGGCCGGAGGTGGCGGGGCGGGGTGAGGGCCTTGGTGTGCAGCTGCTCCAGGACGATCGAGCTGGTGAAGTGGCGGACCTCGGTGCGGGAGGCGAGCTTGTCCACCAGGAAGCCCTGCAGGTGCTTGGTGTCGGCCACCGCGACGTGCAGCAGGAAGTCGGCCTGACCGCTGACGTGCAGCAGCGAGCGGGTCTCCGGCTGCTTCATCACGAACTCGCGGAACTGGTCGACCACCTGCCGGGTGTGCGGGCGGACGTTGATCGCCACCACGGCCTCCAGGGCCAGTCCGGTCGCGGCCGGGTTGACGTCGATGTGCGACCCGGTGATCACGCCCTGTTCGCGCAGGCGGCGGACCCGCTGCAGGCAGCTGGAGGCGGCCAGGCCGACCCGCTCGGCGAGCACCCGGTTCGGCAGCGTCGCGTCGTTCTGCAACTCCTCCAGGATGCGCCAGTCAACCGAATCCAGTTCTACGGAATCCTGCATATCCGAAGATGCTACGGCGCAGGTGGTGGAGCGACGAACGGGAACCCGAAAATGTCGGCACTTCCCAACCACTTCTTTCGAAGGAGGAGTCGTGCACATCGCCTGGGGGCCGTTCCTGCTGGCGCTGCTGGTGATCGTCGTCGTGCCCGGGCCCGATTTCGTGCTGGTCACGCGCAACGCGGCGACCGGGGCGCGGTGGGGCTGGCTGGCCGCGGCGGGGTCCACCTGCGGTCTGCTGGTGCACGCGACGGCGGCGACCCTGGGGCTCTCCGCGCTGGTGGTCGCCGTTCCGGCCGCGCTGCTCGTGGTGAAGGTGATCGGCGTCGCCTACCTGGCCTGGATGGGCTTCCAGATCCTGCGCAAGGCCGGTGCCGCGGCCACCGGTGAACCCGTCGTCGAGGTGCCCAACTCCGGGCGCGCGGTCTTCCTGCGCGGGCTGCTGACCGATGTGCTCAACCCGAAGGTCATGCTGACCTTCCTGACGCTGCTGCCGCAGGCGATGGACCCGGCCGCCGACCCGATGGCGCAGGCCGCCCTGCTCAGCGGAGTCGCGGTGAGCGGATTCGCGGCCTGGTGGCTGATCGTCGTGCCGTCGGTGCGGTGGCTGGCGGCGCTCCTGGCCGACCCGCGCCGCCGCAAGGTCTTCGAGCGCTGCTGCGGCGGAGCCCTCCTGGCCATGGCCACCTCCATCGCGGTCAGCTGACGCATTGAGGTTTTTCCAGGCTCGTTTTGCGTGGCGGTGCGGGTAGCGGAACCTCAGCGCCCGCCTGGCTGTGGGTGCCCTGACTTATGTATGTCCAATACACGGCGTCAGGGCCGTCCTCGCCAGGCGAACGCTGAGAACCCGCGGCGGTGCGAGTTGCGAGGGTGGGTTATGCGCCTGCGGCGCATGCGACACCTGACGGCCGGTGCAGTTCGCCCTTCGCGGCTGCGGTCCACGGGCAGGATGAACAAGTTCAATGGAAGTCGGAGGTCCGATTTCCATTGAAGTTGCGGTTTTCTGCGCGGTTTCGTTGACCGTCCGTGTTGATCTGCTTACGCTGCATGATCTCCGGTCGGACGAGGCGAGGGAGCTGCGCGATGCGGCGACGGTGGGGTCTGGCGTTCGGGTTGGTCGTCGCGGTGGGGGTTCCGTTCGCCTTCGTCGCACCGTCCGGGGCGGCCCCGACCGGGCCGGACGCGCTGCGCGCCGACCTCGACGAGATCCTCTCCGACCCGCGGTTGGCCGGTTCGCACGCGGGCGTGGTGGTCCGCGACCCGGCCACCGACGAGGTCCTCTACAGCAGGCAGGCCGGAGCGCGGGCCACCCCGGCGTCCAACGCGAAGCTGCTCACCTCGGCCGCCGCGCTGGAAGCGCTGGGCCCTGACCACCGGTTCCGCACCGAGGTGCTCACCGGGGCCCGGCAGGTCGGCCCGGTCCTGCTCGGCGACCTGCACCTGCGCGGCACCGGGGACCCGACGCTGCTCGCCGCCGACTACGACCGGCTGGCGGAGCAGGTCGCGGCGGCCGGGATCCGCGTCGTGCAGGGCGGTCTGCGCACCGATGACACCTGGTTCGACGACGTCCCGCTGGGCACGGGGTGGGCCTGGGACGACGAGCCCTACTACTACTCGGCGCCGATCTCGGCGCTGACCGCGGCGCCCAACACCGACTTCGACGCCGGGACCGCGATCGTGCGGGTCAGCCCGACCGCCGAGGGGCAGCCCGCCGAGGTCCGGCTGGAGCCGGAGACCGACGTGGTGCGGATCGACAACCGGACGACCACCTCCGCCGAGGGCGGTGAGCCGGACGTGGTGGTCCAGCGCGACCACGGCGGATCCCGCGTCGTGGTGAGCGGAACGGTGCCAGCCGGTGCCGAGCCGGTCGAGGACTTCACCACGGTGCCGGACCCGTCCGCCTACGCCGCCGACCTGTTCGCCCGGGCGCTCGCCGCGCACGGCGTGCAGGTGCGGTACGCGGGGGAGGGGACGGCGCCGGAGGGAGCTCGGGTGCTGGCGGAGCGTCAGTCGATGCCGCTGCGCGATCTGCTCGTGCCGTTCATGAAGCTGAGCAACAACGGGCACGCCGAGGTGCTGGTCAAGGCGATGGGCCGGGAGGTCCGCGGCGAGGGGAGCTGGGCGGCCGGTCTGGAGGTGCTGACCGAGCAGCTGCGCGGGCTCGGCCTGTCGCCGGAGGTGTTCCGCCTGGTCGACGGCTCCGGTCTGTCCACGATGGACAACGTGACGCCGGAGCAGCTGACCGTGCTGCTGGACAACGCGCAGCAGCGCCCCTGGTTCCGCGCCTGGTACGACTCGCTGCCGGTGGCCGGGGTGGCGGACCGCATGGTCGGCGGCACGCTGCGCAACCGGATGGCCGGGACCGCGGCCGAGAACAACGTCCGCGCCAAGACCGGCTCGCTGACCGGGGTGACCTCGCTGTCCGGCTACGTCACCGCGGCGAACGGCCGCGAGCTGGTGTTCTCGGTGGTGTTCAACGACTTCGTGTCCGACTCCCCGAAGGACCTGGAGGACGCGATCGCGATCCGCCTCGCCGAGTACCGGGGCGCTGACGACCAGCCGCGCGGTCGTCCGCAGGTTCCGCAGCAGCGCGTGCAGCGGGACGATCCGCGCACCCGGGCCGACGAGGGCGCGCTGGAGTGCTCCTGGGTGAAGGCCTGCTGACAGCAAGAAGATCCGGGAACCTAGCGGGAAAACCGTGATCAGGCGCGGGAAATCGCGACGCTGCTCCTGCGGGAACTCCTGGCTCGAACACGCGGAGTGATCGGTCGGTTTCGCGTTGTGGTGCAGGCGATTCGGCGTTTGCACAGGTAGTGGCGCTACACCTGACCGAAAGTGTGACCCCAGTCTCAGGGTTGGCTAAGGGGGATTACGGAGACCTCGCTCCCGTTGCGCCGGTAGCGTGACGGGAGTACGCCGAAGCCCCATGCCGAGGAGCCCGTCCCGTGACCTTCATCAGCGACGTTCTGGCAGCTGTCGGAAGCCTGCCGAAGCCGCTACTGGTATTGGTGACCGGCGCCCTCGTGCTCGGCGAATGCACCATCGGCCTGGGCTTCCTGGTGCCCGGCGAGAGCGGGCTGCTGATCGCCTCCGCCGCGGTCACCGATCTGGGCTTCTTCTTCGTGCTGGCCGGTGTCGTCGCGGTGTGCGCGGCCATCGGGGACAACATCGGGTTCTGGCTGGGGCGCCGGTACCGGCTGAAGATGCGCGAGACCAAGGTCGTCCGCAAGCTCGGCCAGCACAACTGGGACCGTGCCGGGCAGCTGCTGCGGAAGTGGGGGATCGGCGCGGTGCTGCTGGGCCGCTTCCTGCCGGTGGTGCGCACCATGATGCCCGCCGCGGCCGGGACCAGCGGCATGTCCTACCCGAAGTTCGCGGTGTCCTCCCTGATCGGCGCGATCGCGTGGTCCGCGACGCACGTGAGCATCGGCTGGCTGGCCGGTGCTTCGGCCAAGTACATCGAGGACGCGCTGGGGCGGGCGAGCTGGATCCTGGCGGCCGTGGTCGTCGCGATCGTCGTGGGGGTTTGGCTCCTGCGCCGCCGCCGCGGGGCGAAGCAGGTCGAGGTCGAGGCCGCGGAGCCCGCGAAGGACGTCGAGTCCGCGGCCTGATCAGCGGGGCTCCTCCCGGCGCAGGACGATCTTCCCGCGGTCCAGGTCGACGCCGTGCGCTGGTGCGCCGTCGGCTTCCTCGTCGCGCATCATCGACGTCGAATCGCGGTGCTCCAGCTCCATCCGCTTGGTGCCGTGGAACAGTGCGGTGACCTCGTCGACGTAGGTTCCGGCCAGCGGGGTGCCGGAGCGCTTGCCGCGCTTCTTCTGCACCAGCTCGTAGCCGCCGACCGCGACCAGCAGCAAGGTCGTGCCGGGAATCCCCAGCATCAGCGCTGTCTCCACGTGGTCCGAACGATCGGGGGCCGCTCGGGGTTCCCCGTCGTCCTCACGCGACTTCCGCCGCTTCGGTCTCGACGTAGACCATCCCGTCGGCGACCTGCACCGGGTAGGTCCGCACCGGCCGCTTGGCCGGCAGGCCGCACGGCAGCCCGGTGCGCAGGTCGAACGCCGCGGCGTGCAGCGGGCACTCGACCCGGCAGTCCTCCACCCAGCCGTCCGCCAGCGAGGCGTCCTGGTGGGTGCAGGTGTCGTCGATCGCGAACAGCTCGCCGTCGACGTTGAACACCGCGATCGGCACGTGCGCCTCGACGCGGACGGATTCGCCGGGTGGCAGGTCGGACATCGGGCAGGCTTCGAGCATCAGGACCTCCGTTGCGCTATCCGGAACACGGAGTGCGATGCGCAACAATGTGCGGTCTGCGGCGGGGCCGCGTCAAGAGGCTCCGCCGTTTCTTCGCGGATGGCCTCCATCCGTGTTACACAGCGGAAAAACGTGGCTCGCGCACTTGACGGCGGCGGGTGTCTCCAGCGACCGTGTTGCTCGTAACGGAACTTGACGCGGATGGCGCAACAGCTTCGACGAGTTCTGGAGGCACCCATGTGGCACCCGCGGATCGTGAGCGGCGATGGCCGCTCATGCGACCACCGCCGCTCACGAGTCAGGCCCGGGCCCGGCGGGTGCGGAGGACGCGGGTCACGACGAACCAGGCGACCGCGGCCAGCACCGCGACGATGACGACCTTCTGGAAGATCCCGACGTAGGACTCGACCAACCACCAGCTCCGCCCGAGCAGGTACCCGGCCAGGACCAGCGCGGTGTTCCAGATCAGGCTGCCGAGCGCGGTCAGCACCAGGAACGGCAGCAGCGCCATCCGCTCCACCCCGGCGGGCAGCGAGATGAAGCTGCGGAAGATCGGCACCATCCGACCGAGGAGCACCGCCTTGGTCCCGTGCCGCGCGAACCACGCCTCGGTCCGGTCGACATCGGCCACCTTCACCAGCGGCAACCTGACCGCGATGGCGCGCGTCCGGTCCCGCCCGAGCCAGGCCCCGAGGTAGTACAGCACCACTGCCCCGACCACCGAACCCAGCGTGGTCCACAGGATCGCGCCGACCAGGCTCATCGAACCCCGAGCGGCGGCGAACCCGGCCAGCGGCAGGATCACCTCGCTGGGGATGGGCGGGAACAGGTTCTCCAACGCCACCGCCAACCCGGCGCCGGGACCGCCGATCGTCTCCATGAGCCCGGTGACCCACCCGACCAACCCATCGGTCGAGATCTCGTGCTGCGCGAGGAAGTTCATGCCCAGAACGCTAGAAATCCCGCCCCCCGCGCGGAATGCGGTCAACCGGCGACTCGGCTGCGGTCGTCCGGACCGGGCGGGGTGCGGAAAACCGCAGGTTGTCGGAGTCCTTAAGCTCGGGCCATGCGTCGGTGGCCCTGGGGGCTCGTCGGATTGGCGCTCGGTGCCTGCACCGCGCTCCTCGAACTCGGATACGTGCTGTGCTCCGCCGTGGTGCTGCCCTGGCCCCGGTTGCGGCCGTGGGCCCTCCGCGGCGCCCGCGCGCTGGTCGAGCTCGAACGTCGGCGTCTCGCAAGGTATTTCGCCAGTTCGCACGCAGACCAACCGGACGGTGCCCGGGCGCTGCAATACCTCGCGCTGCGCGGCCTGGTGGGGCTGCTCGGCGGCGTCCTCCTGCTGCTGATCGGCTACGGCGCGGTGGGGGCCGCGATCGAGTTCCGGGAGCTGTGGGCATCGACGAATCCGCTCGAAGGCCGCACCCCGACCGAGAAGTTCTGGCTCACGGTGTACCTGGCCGTCTTCTGCGCGGTGATGGCGTACCTGGCGCTGGCCGGTCTCTTCGGCGTCGCGGCACTCGACCGGGCCCTCGCGCGGCGGTTCCTGGAACCGGACCGGGCGCAGCGGTTGCAGCGCCGGGTGGAAGAACTGGCGGTCACCAGGGCCGACGTCGTCGCCGCGATCCGGGAGGAGCGGCGCCGCATCGAACGCGACTTGCACGACGGCGTGCAGCAGCGGCTGGTGGCGCTGGGGGTGCTGATCGGCCGGGCTCGGCGCGCGGGCGACGGTGATCGGGCGGCCGAGCTGTTGGCGCAGGCGCACCAGGAGTCCCAGGAAGTGCTGCGGGATCTCCGGGACGTCGCGTGGCGGGTGTACCCGGCGGCGCTGGACGCGGGCGGCCTGCAGCCCGCGCTGGAGGCGTTGGCGGAGCGCGCCGGGATGCGCGTGGAGCTGCACTACGAGGTGGAGCCGCGCCCGGAGGTGGAGGTCGAGGCGGTGGCGTACTTCGTGGTTTCGGAGGCGGTGACCAACGCGGCCAAGCACGCCGACGCGCGTATCGTGACCGTCCGGGTGCGACGAGGAGCGGGGTGGCTGGTGGTTCGGGTCGAGGACGACGGCGCCGGGGGCGCTTCCGCGGCGGGCGCCGGGCTCTCCGGCCTGGCGCGGCGGGTCGCCGCGCTGGACGGGAGGTTCGAAGTGGACAGTCCGGTCGGCGGGCCGACGGTGATCACCGCGGAGCTGCCGTGCGGGTGATCCTGACCGACGACGCCACACTGCTCCGGGAGGGCTTGGTGCGCCTGCTGGCCGAGGAGGGCCACGAGGTCCTCGCCGCGGTCGGCGACGCGCCGAGCCTGCTGGCCGAAGTGGACCGGCACCGCCCCGACGTCGCGGTGGTCGACGTGCGGATGCCGCCCACCCACACCGACGACGGTCTGCGCGCCGCGCTGGAGATCCGCGAGCGGTTCCCCGAGGTCGGGGTGCTGGTGCTCTCCCAGTACGTCGAGAAGCGCTACGCGGTCGAGCTGCTCACCGGGGATTCGGCCCGGGTGGGCTACCTGCTCAAGGACCGGGTGGTGCAGGTCGACGAGTTCCTCGACGCGCTCCAGCGGGTGGCCGGGGGAGGGGTGGCCTTCGACCCGGAGGTGGTCCGCCGCCTGCTGTCGACCGGCGGCCGCGACCCGCTGGCCGACCTGACGCCGCGCGAGCGCGACGTCCTAGAGCAGATGGCCCAGGGCCGCACCAACGCCGGGGTCGCGGCCAACCTGCACATCTCCCAGAGCGCGGTGGAGAAGCACGCGAACGCGATCTTCGACAAGCTCGCCCTGCCCCGCACCACCGGCTACAGTCGCCGAGTCCTCGCCGTCCTGCACTACCTGGAGTCCAGCAACGGCGCATGAGGCCCGAACAGACGTCGGCCCGGCACGCCAGGGGCGCGCCGGGCCGAGGTCCGTTCAGGTCACTTGCTGACGGGGGTGCGCTCCGGTTGGCGGTTGCGGACCGCCAGGTAGCCGATCACCACCGCGATCACCAGGACCGGCGTGATGTACAGGGCGATGCGGGTCTCCTCGTCGAAGGCCAGCAGCACCACGACCAGCGCCAGGAACGCCAGCACCACGTAGTTCGACCACGGGGCCAGCGGCATCCGGAACGGTCCGGCCGGGATCTCGCCGCGCGCCACCTTGCGGCGGTAGCCCAGGTGCGCGATCAGGATCATGCCCCAGGTGAAGATGGCGCCGACCGTGCTGGCGCTGGTGATGTAGGTGAACGCCTGCTCCGGGACGAAGTAGTTGAGCAGCACGCCGATCAGCATCACGCAGAACGTCACGGCGATCGCCCGCGCGGGCACCGCCCGGCCGCTGAGCCGTCCCACCGCGCGCGGGGCCTGGCCGTCCTGGGCCAGCGTGCGGATCATCCGGCCGGTGGAGTAGATGCCGCTGTTGCACGACGACAGCGCCGCCGTGGTCACCACGAAGTTGACCACGCCCGCCGCGGCCGGGATGCCGATCAGGGTGAAGGCGTGCACGAACGGGCTGCCGTCCGCCGGGAACTGGAACCACGGCACCAGCGCGGTGAGCGCGACCAGCGCGCCGACGTAGAAGATCAGGATCCGCCACATCACGGCGTTGATGGCCCGCGGCAGCACCTTCTTCGGGTTGCTGCTCTCGCTGGCGGTCTGCCCGACCATCTCCACGCCGATGAAGGCGAACATGACGATCTGGAAGGCCAGCAGGGCGGAGGCGCCGCCGTTGGGGAACAGGCCGCCGTGCGACCAGATGTTGCTCAGCGATGCGGTCGGCCCGACGTCGCTGAACCCGAAGACCAGGATCAGCGCGGCCAGCACGATCAGCCCGATGATGGCCAGCACCTTGATCAGCGCGAACCAGAACTCGAACTCGCCGAACAGCTTCACCGCGATCAGGTTCACCCCGCTGAGCACGATCAGCGCGCCCAACGCCGGGATCCACTGCGGCACCTGCGGGAACCAGAACTGGAAGTACTTGCCGACCGCGGTGATCTCGGCCATGCCGGTGACGATCCAGACCAGCCAGTAGCCCCAGCCGACCGCGAACTTCGCCCACGGGCCGACGAACTCGCCCGCGTACTCGGCGAAGGACCCGCTCACCGGGCGGTACATCAGCAGCTCGCCGAGCGCCCGCATGACGAAGAAGATCATCACGCCGGCGATCGCGTAGTTCAGGATCAGGCCGGGGCCGACCTGGTTCAGGGCCTTTCCGGAACCGAGGAACAGCCCGACACCGATCGCGCCGCCGATGGCGATCATGTTGATGTGCCGGGTGCTCAGATCCTTCCGGTACTCCTCGGCCGCTGGTTGGCTCATCGAAGTGGACTCCTCCAATAACGGGTGCGGGTTTTCGGTGGTCAACCGCGTGGGCCGCCTTCCCGCAACGCGTTGCTCAGCAGCGTGTTTCGCTGGAGCTGCGCAGATACTCCGGCATCCGGTCGGCGCTGGCAAGGGATTCGGAGGAGTTGAGATCCAGCCTTTTCGCAGGCGATCAAATCGATACCGGGACTCGCGAACCGGAAAAGCGCATTTCGGTCATTGGGGGAGGAATTGTGATGAGTCCTGAATCACATTCAGCCTCTCGTTCGATCGGGCGCGGACGGGCGCACCGAAAAACGGCCGGTGCGCGCGAATCGGATTCGCGCACACCGGCCGTGGAGTGCCGGAACCGTCAGAGGTTCGGGTACAGCGGGTGCTTGGCGGCCAGCGCCTCGACGCGGGCCCGCAGCTTGGCGCTGGTGGCTTCGTCGAAGCTCGGCTTGAGCGCCTCGGCGATGATGTCGGCGACCTCGGTGAACTCGGTCCTGCCGAAGCCGCGGGTGGCCAGCGCCGGGGTGCCGATGCGCAGCCCGGAGGTCACCATCGGCGGCCGCGGGTCGTTGGGCACCGCGTTGCGGTTGACCGTGATGCCGATCTCGTGCAGCCGGTCCTCGGCCTGCTTGCCGTCCAGCTCGGAGTTGCGCAGGTCGACCAGCACCAGGTGCACGTCGGTGCCGCCGGAGACCAGCTGCACCCCGGCCTCCTTGGCGTCGGCGGCGAGCAGCCGCTCGGCCAGGATCTGCGCGCCCTCGACGGTCCGGCGCTGCCGGTCCTTGAACTCCTCGCCGGCGGCGACCTTGAACGCGACCGCCTTGCCCGCGATCACGTGCTCCAGCGGCCCGCCCTGCTGGCCGGGGAACACCGCCGAGTTGAACTTCTTGGTGAACTCCTCGTCGGAGGACAGGATCACGCCACCGCGCGGACCGCCCAGGGTCTTGTGCGTGGTGGTGGTGACGACGTGGGCGTGCGGCACCGGGTTCGGGTGCAGGCCCGCGGCGACCAGACCGGCGAAGTGCGCCATGTCCACCATCAGGTAGGCGCCGACCTCGTCGGCGATCTCCCGGAACCGCTTGAAGTCCAGCTGCCGCGGGTAGGCCGACCAGCCCGCGATGATCAGCTGCGGCTTGTTCTCCCGCGCCAGCCGGGCGACCTCGTCCATGTCGACGCGGTGGTCGTCGGCGCTCACGTGGTAGGGCACCACGTTGTAGAGCTTGCCGGAGAAGTTGATCCGCATCCCGTGGGTCAGGTGGCCGCCGTGCGCCAGGTCCAGGCCCATGATGGTGTCGCCCGGCTTGAGCAGCGCGAACATCGCCGCCGCGTTGGCCTGCGCGCCGGAGTGCGGCTGCACGTTGGCGAACGAGGCGCCGAAGAGCTCCTTGATCCGGTCGATGGCCAGCTGCTCGACGACGTCGACGTGCTCGCAGCCGCCGTAGTAGCGGCGGCCCGGGTAGCCCTCGGCGTACTTGTTGGTCAGCACCGAGCCCTGCGCCTCAAGCACGGCCTGCGGCGCGAAGTTCTCCGAGGCGATCATCTCCAGCGTGGTCTGCTGGCGGTTGAGCTCGGCGCCGACCGCCGCCGCCACCTCTGGGTCCACCGCGGCCAGCTTGTCGTTGAACAGGTCCGGTGTCGACATGGTGTTGCCTCCTGTTGTTTCTCTCAGCGCCTGCCCGAGCACTGTCTTCGATCTTTGTCTTTGAAGCGGCGAAGCCGCTTAGCCCACCCTCGCAGCTTGCACCGCTGCGGGTTCTCCGCGTTCGCCTGGCGAGGACGGCCCAACTGCCGTGTATTGGCATACATAAAGTTGGGCACCCGGAGTCCAGGCGGGCGCTGAGGTTCCGCTACCGGCACCGCCACGCAAAATGAGCTCAAGACAGGCCTTCAGGCGTTGCGGCGGTAGAACGGCAGGGCGACGACCTTCGCGGGGACGGCCTTGCCGCGGATGTCCACCTGCAGCTCGGTGCCGGGTTCGCCGTGGTCGCGGTCCACGTAGGCCATCCCGATCGGGTGGCCCAAGGTCGGGGACGGGGCGCCGCTGGTCACCACGCCGATCTCGGCGCCGTCGGCGTCCAGCACGCGGTAGCCGTGGCGGGGCGCGCGGCGCTGGTCGGTGCTCAGCCCGACCAGGGTGCGCTCGGTGGGCTTCTCCGCGGCGGCGGCCAGCGCCTCCTTGCCGACGAAGTCGCCGGGCTTGTCGAGCTTGACCACCCGGCCGAGGTTCGCGTGGTACGGCGTGAGGTCGGCGGAGAGCTCGTTGCCGTACAGCGGCATACCGGCCTCCAGGCGCAGCGTGTCGCGGCAGGACAGCCCGGTGGGCTGCAGGCCGTGCTCCGCGCCCGACTCGGTCAGCGCCTGCCACACGGCCTCGGCGTCGCCCGGCGCGGTGAACAGCTCGAAGCCGTCCTCGCCGGTGTACCCGGTGCGCGCCAGCAGCACGTCCTTGCCCGCGACCTGCGCCCGGTAGCCCGCGTAGTACTTGACGCCGGAGAGGTCGGTGTCGGTCAGCGGCGCGAGGATCGCCACCGCGTTCGGGCCCTGCACCGCGATCAGCGCGTAGTCGTCGGAGACGTCCTCGTGCTGGGCGTCGAAGCCGCTGACCCGCTCGGCCAGCTCGGCGGAGACCACGGCGGCGTTCGCGGCGTTGGCCACCACCAGGAACTCCTGCTCGCCGAGGCGGTAGACGATCAGGTCGTCCAGCACGCCACCGGCCGCGTTGCAGATCATGGTGTAGCGGGCGCGGCCGGGGGTGATCGCGGAGGCGTTGGCGACCAGCGCGTAGTCCAGCGCCTCGGCGGCCTGCGGGCCGCTGATCCGGATCTCGCCCATGTGGGTCAGGTCGAACAGGCCCGCGGCGGTGCGCACCGCGTTGTGCTCGGCGGTGTCACCGGAGTAGCGCAGCGGCATCTGCCAACCGGCGAACTCGGTGAAGGTGGCTCCGAGTGCTTCGTGCACGTGGTGCAAGGGCGTCCGTCGTGGCGACGACATGGTGTGGGACTCCTCCTGGTGGGCGCCGGTCGGCAGTCGAGGGCCGGTCAGCTCACTGCGCCCAACCTTATCGGGGGCACCTCGACCCCGACCTGCGCGGGCTTGCGCTGGTCGGGCGGTCTCCCCGGAGTCATTGGCCTGAGAGTTTCGCCACCTCGGGAGGCGGCTTGCACCGTGGGCGAGAAGCGGGGTGCTTCTGCTTTTCTCCGTGATCGCCTGGTGCCGTGCGGTGCCGGTGCCTGAGAGTTTGCTGGGGAGTATTGCTCCTTCGGCGCCCCGGTCCCGGTGGGCCGGAGTCTCTCCCGCACGACGTCGTAGGCGCTGTATTCGGTTTGCGCCAAGGACGCTACGAACCTCCGGTGACCCACGTCAACCGGAAGGATGAGTGATCTCGAACCGTCCCGGTGAACAGCACCGACTACGGGGCGGTGCCTCCGCCGCCGCGCCCCGATGCGTGACGGAAGTTCGTCACCAGGGGGCCGAAAGGCCGAGGACTCGCTTCAGCGCAACTCCGCGAACCATTTATGGTCGGCTCTTCGGTGTCGCGATCGAACCGGCTTCGGTGAGCTCCCGGTGCTGCTTGGTGAGGCCGTCGATGAGGGCCTCCAGGGCCAGTTCGAAGCTGGCCTCGTCGATCTCCGCCGCGTGCTCGCGGAGCAGGTGGGCCTTGTTCAGGTGGGGGAAGCGGTCGTCGTAGAGGTCCGCGTCGTCCGGGAAGCCGCCGCTGAACGAGCCCATCGCCGAGCCCACCACCAGGTACTTCGTCGAGGCGCCGATCATCGTGGCGTAGCGCTCCGGCCAGCCCGCGCGGGTCAGGCCGCCGTGCACCGCGTCCGCCCGGCGCAGGGCGTTCTCGCGGCGGGCCGGGCCGTAGGCCAGGAACGGCACCAGGTTGGGGTGGGCGACCAGCGCCGCGCGGTAGGAGCGGGCCCAGGTGCGCAGGCCGGTCGTCCAGTCCTGCTCGAAACCGGCGACGTCCACCGCGGCCATCACGTCGTCGGCGATCTCGTGCAGCAGGTCCTCCTTGGTCGAGACGTGGTTGTACAGCGAGGCCGCGCGCACCCCGAGGCGTTCGGCGAGGCGGCGCATGGACAGCGCCTCCAGGCCGTCGGCGTCGATGATCTCCAGCCCGACGCGGCGGATGCGTTCCGGCGACAGCCGGGGAGTGGTCGGTCTGGGCACGTCTTCTCCTCGTCGGATCCCTTGCGGCGTTCGCCGGGGCCGTCTTAGGCTGCCACAAAACTAACGACGTTAGTTAGATGGCCGCAGGAAGGGATCCGGCGATGGTCGACTTCTCGCTCTCCGACACCGAGCGCGACATCAGGGACTGGGTGCGCAACTTCGTCCAGCGCGAGCTGGTGCCGCTGGAACCGGAGGTGCTGCGGCGGGAGCGGGCGGGCGAGCGCGGCCTGACCAAGGACGAGCAGCACGAGCTGCAGCAGAAGGCGAAGGACGCCGGGTTCTGGGGCGTGCAGACGCCCGAGGAGTACGGCGGCATGGGCCTGTCGGCGGTGATGTCCGCGCTGATCGAGATCGAGCTCGGCCGCACCTACGTGCCGTTCCGGTTCGGCGGCTACGCCGACAACATCCTCTACTACGCCAACGAGGAGCAGAAGCAGCGCTACCTGCTGCCGACCATCGAGGGCACCCGCAAGTCCTGCTTCGCGATCACCGAGCCGGGCGCCGGGTCGGACGCCAAGGACCTGCGCACCACGGCGGTCAAGGACGGCGCGGAGTGGGTGATCAACGGCGAGAAGACGTTCATCACCGGCGGCATCGACGCGGACTTCGTGATGGTCTTCGCGGTCACCGACAAGGAGAAGGGCGCCGACGGCGGCGTCACCTGCTTCCTGGTCGACCGCGACATGGGCTGGAAGTCCGAGCCGATCGACATCATGGGCCCGTGGGAGCGCCAGCCCGCCGCGCTGGTCTTCGACAACGTGCGGGTGCCCGAGGGCAACGTCCTCGGCGAGGTCGGCCACGGCTTCAAGCTCGCCATGCAGTGGATCGGCCGCGGCCGCTACATGCTGCCCGCGCGGGCGCTGGGCGCCTGCGAGCGGCTGGTCGAGATGGGCATGGAGTACGCCAAGCAGCGCGAGACCTTCGGCAAGCCGATCGCCGAGCGCCAGGCGATCCAGTGGATGGTGGCGGACTCGGCGGTGGAGATCGAGGCGCTGCGCTGGCTGGTGCTGCAGGCGGCGTGGCAGATCGACCAGGGCATGGACTCCCGGCACGCGCAGTCGATCGCCAAGCTCTACGGCGCCACCCGCGCCAACGAGATCGTCGACCGGGTGCTGCAGATCCACGGCGGCATGGGCTACACCAAGGAGCTGCCGATCGAGCGCTGGTACCGCGACCTGCGCCTGCTGCGGATCTTCGAGGGCACCGACGAGATCCAGCGCCGCACGCTGGCCCGCAACCTGCTGAAGGGGCACGCCTCGGTGCGCGGAGTGCTCGGCTGAGCCCGTTTTGTCGGTAGTCTGGTGGCAAACCGTGGCACCGACGTGGTGGGAGCAACGATGTCGCTGTTCAAGAAGGTCGCCGATTTCGCCAGCAGCCCGCAGGGCAAGAAGGTGATCGACCAGGCCAAGAAGTACGCCTCCGACCCGAAGAACAAGGAGAAGCTCGACCAGGTCAAGGACAAGTTCTTCGGCGGCAAGGGCGACAAGAAGAGCTGACCCGGCAACCGAACGGCCCCCGGCGACGGGGGCCGTTCGTCGTTCCCGGCGCAGCGTTCCCCGATCCGGCCTTCCCGGATGATCTGGTCCGCTAGTATTCGCGCGCATCGCAGACGTTCGGCAGGAGCGGGCCATGTCGCAACCACCTTGGCCGGGTAACCAGCAGGGGCCGGGCGGAGCCGTGCCGCCGCACGGCCAGTTCCCCTCACCGCATCCGCGGCAGGTCCCACCTGGGCAGATGCCGCCGCAGGTTCCCCAGGGCCCGCCCGGTGGTCCGCAGCAGGCTCCGCCGCCAGGCGGTCCGCAGCGGCCTGGTGCGGTGCTCGCCGCCGTTGCGCTCGGCGGGATCGTCGCGCTGGTCGTGCTCGGGGTCGCCGTTTACACGTTGGTCGCGGGCTTCGCCGGGGCCAGCGGGGGCGGGGAGATCGTGGTGGTGCTGCTGGCCTTCATCGTCGGGGCGGTCGGCGCCATGCACGCGCTCGGCGTCTACCAGCTGCTGCACCCGCGGTTCCCGAACACCGCGATGATGGCCATGGCCGGGTGGATCACGGTGGCCGTCACCGGGTTCGGCGTGTTCCGCTCGATCCGCGGGCGCGGGGACGGCCCGGACCTCACCACGATGCTGGTGTGGATCGGGTTGGCCGCCGTCGTGATCACGCTGATGGTGCTGATCACCCGCCCGTCCGTCACGCGGTGGGTGCAGGCCGTCCACGCGCGCTCCCGCCAGCTCGGCCACGTCCCCAAGCAGCGTCGCCGCTGACCGCGAGCGAAACCGCCGCGGTCAGCGGCGGTCGGGGAAGACCAGGCGGTCGACCAGGAAGAACTTGAGCACGAACATCACCGCGTAGGTGCCCAGGAACGCGCCCCACACGACCGCGACCTGCGCGCTGCGGGCGTCCGGGAACAGGGCCTGCGCCAGGGCTTCGGCGTTGTGCGTGGCCAGGGCCGCCAGCAGGGCGGTGGTCACCGAGATGACCGCGTAGCGCAGGATCTCGCCGCGCAGACCGGCTCGGCCGGTGCTGCCCCAGGTGCGCCGGTTGAGCGTGAAGTTCGGGATCGCACCGGCCAGCCACGCCGTGATCGTCGCCGCCACCGGGGCCGCGCCCAGGGCGTAGACGACGAGGAAGACGACCTGGCTGATCGCGGTGGCCACCGCCGACGCGGCGGCGAACCGGCTGAGCAGCCGCCAGTAGCGCTTCGCACCGGTCGTCTCGGGGGCCTGCGGCGCCATCTCGCCTCCGTGGGATCCGCGTTCGGCCGGAACGATACCGAGCCGGGTCGCCCGAGTTCGGGGACGTCGTGAACAGCGCAGATCCGCTGGTCTGGTGGCGATGTGGAGATTGGGCCGCGTGGCGGCTTGGAATATACCAACCAGCCGGTGCACACTTGATCTCGAAACGTTTGCGGTCGCGTCGAAAGGCCGTGGTACGGGGAGCGGTGCCCCGGGCGCGGAGTCGGAGAACTCCCCACCCGGGGCACCTACCGTGTGTCGGGGGGCTTCCACACGGTCTACCGAACAGTAACTCGTTCGGTTGATCTCAGCGATACGGCACGTGGGTACATCTTCGCTCAGAGTCAGCGTCGTGCGGGCGCCTCGATGGTTGCGGTGAATTCTCGAGGGGATGGCGGCTTGAGTGAAGCCGCCATCCCGGGGACGTCAGCTCCGCACCGCCTCCGCGGCCTCGGCGGTGTCGGGGTCCGGCTGGCGGCGCTCGGCGCGGATCACCCGGACCGTGTAGGCGATGGCCGCCACCCAGGCGACGACGATGACCGAGTAGATGATCGTGTGCGACGCCCCGGGCAGCTCGAAGTCCTTGATCAGGGTCCGCGCGTTGGTGAGCACGATCAGCCCGCCGGCGCCGACGCCGATCAGCCGCATCGGCACGATGCGCACCAGGTAGGCCGCCAGCGGTGCGGCGATCACGCCGCCCAGCAGCAGGCCGCCCACGGTCAGCCAGGACAGGTTCTGGTCCGACAGGGCGAACAGGAAGCCGATGCTCGCCGCGGCTGCGATCAGGAACTCGCTGGTGTCGACCGAGCCGATGACCTTGCGCGGTTCGACCCGGCCGGTGCTCAGCAGCGTCGGGGTCGCCACCGGGCCCCAGCCGCCACCGCCGGTGGCGTCCACGAACCCGGCGACCAGGCCGAGCGGGGCGAGCAGCTTGCCGCTGACGCCGGTGAGCTGGCGGCGGCGCAGCGGGCGGAAGGCGAACCGCGCCAGCACGTAGATGCCGAGCACGAGCAGGATCGTGGACATCCACGGCTCGGCGGCCTCGGTGGAGAGGTTGCTCAGCGCGGTGGCGCCGAGGAACGCGCCGATCGCGCCGGGCACGCCGAGCGTGAGCACGACGCGCCAGTCGACGTTGCCGAACTTCCAGTGCGACAGCCCGGAGGCCAGCGAGGTGCCCAGCTCGGCGAGGTGCACCGAGGCGGAGGCCAGGGCCGGGCTCATCCCGGCCGCGAGCAGGATGGTCGTGGACGTGACGCCGTAGGCCATGCCGAGGGAGCCGTCGACCAGCTGCGCGACGAATCCACCGATCGCGAAGATCAGGAACGCTTGCACGATGTCTCCGAGGGTGCGAGGGGTGCCGGGACCGGCGCGCGTGCGGACGCGCGCTGCGAGGACCGGGAGCGGGAGGAGCGGGCAGTGCGGGCGGGGCTACCGCGCGCACCGACACCCTGCGGAGGTGACGCGTCGGAGGTCCACGTGGAGGCGCTGCACGAGCAGCCGCCACTGATCACCAGGCGTCATGGGGGACAGTGAAGCAGATCCCGCGATCGAGTGGCACCGCCTCTCAGAGTGCGGGAGGCCGGGTTGCCGGGACGGCCGGGTTCTGTGCGCAAGGCCACTTCCGGCGGTGGACGATCTTCGAAAGCCGGTCTCCCGTGCGGTGCTCCGGCCTCCCGCCCGAAGTGTCCTCTGTGGACCCGTGCGACTCCGGCCGCGGTCGGCGGGGTCTTGCGCCCTCTCTCGTGGTCCGGGTGCGGACCTGCGGAAACCGACGTTCCGCTGATCGTCGTCGCGGCTCGCTGATCTCGGGTCTCGCGTTGCGGTTCCGGGGCTCGCGGCGGGACTTCGCCGTTATCCGATGGTCATCTTCGGCGGGCACTCAGAGTGATTATCTGCATGGCATCCGTAGCACGAAGTTCAGGTGAACGGACCAATGCTTGCGTCTATTGATAACCCTCAGCTACTTTCCCCGCTCGTACGTCACGGTTCGGTCACGGCAATGTCTCGCTCCCCCGAGAGGCATTCCCCGCACCCCCCGAGCGGGAAGTGGCCGGATCCCCCCGAGACGGAAGGTGAAGATGGGCAAGCACCGCAAGGAGGGCGGCCATACCCCGAGGGCCGCCCTCCCGCTACGGAACAAGTTCGTCGCCGCAGTGGTGGCCGGTGGCGCTTTCGCCGCCGTGGGCCAGCCGCTGGCCGCGGCCGGCGAGCAGACCGACGTCCCCGAACGCAGCACAGCGGTGCACCCGCTCGCCGCCAGCAAGCAGCTGAGCCTGGCGCTCACCGGGACGGCCACCAGTCCCGCCGCGGTCCAGCTGCTCGCTCCCGAGACCGAGACCGACTCGGTCGAGGAGTCCGGTCAGATCGACAAGGCCGAGGCCATCGAGCAGGCCCGCGCGGAAGCCGAGCGGGCCCGCCAGGAGGCCGAGCGCGCCGCGGCCGAGGCCAAGCGCGCCGAGGAGGAAGCGGCCCGCAAGGCCGCCAGCGGCTTCGTCAAGCCCGCGGAGGGCACCTTCACCTCCGGCTTCGGCGCCCGCTGGGGCACCAGCCACAACGGGATCGACATCGCCAACAGCATCGGCACCCCGATCCGCGCGGTGGCCGCCGGCACCGTGATCGACGCCGGTCCGGCCAGCGGCTTCGGGCAGTGGATCCGGCTGCAGCACGAGGACGGCACGATCACCGTCTACGGCCACATCAACACCATCGACGTCAGCGAGGGTGAGAAGGTCGGCGCCGGTGAGCAGATCGCCACGATGGGCAACCGCGGGCAGTCCACCGGCCCGCACCTGCACTTCGAGGTGATCGTGGGCGGCAAGAAGATCAACCCGCTGCCGTGGCTGAGCGCCCGCGGCATCGAGGTGCAGTAAGCACCTCCCCCCCCCCCGAGCGACCGCCCGGGACCCGAATTTCCCCCGACGGGTCCCGGGCGGTTCCCCATCTCCGGGGCCGCTGTCGGCCGGTTCGGCTACCGTCCCGTCGCATGATCGTCAAAGGCAGTGCGGTCGTGCTGGCGGGGCGCTTCACCGAGGTGTCCCGGGCCGAGGCGAAACGCGGTCTGGAAGCGCTGGGTGCTGAGGTGATCGGATCGGTCTCCGCCCGGACCGACCTGGTGTTCGCGGGTGCGGACGCCGGGGCGATGGCGGAGTTGGCCGCCGCGCAGGACGTTCCGGTCCACGACGAGGCCGCCTTGCTGGCCGTGCTCTCCAGCGAGCCCGCGGAGTTCGCCGGGATCCCCGATCCGTCAGCCGGGCCGGACGCGGCGCTGGAGCGGCTGCGCGGTGCCGACTGGTCCGCGTTCGCCCCCGTGCGCGACACCGTGCCGCTGCGCGAAGCGCTCGAAGCACTGGAGCAGATGGACGGGATCACCGAGGCGCACCGGTTGGCCACCCAGCGGATGAGGGAGGCCGGGGCGGTGCTGCGCCACCCGGACGTGCACCGCGGCGACGTGGTCACGCACGCGCTGAGCCCGTGCGGCCGCTACCTCGCGATCGGCAGCTGGTGCGGCGGCGACTACGACCGGGGCGGCGCCGTGCAGATCTGGGAAGTCGCCACCGCCCGGTGCGTCAACGTGATCGACGGGATCCGCGGCGGTGCGGGCTGGCCGGGAACGGCCCGCAACCTCCAGTGGTCGTCGGACGGTTCGCGCATCGCCGCTGAGTTCGACACCAATCTCACGGGCGTGTGGGATCCGCACCGCGCCGAAGCCGCCCCGATCGCCGAGGCGTTCTTCTTCGCCAGCGCCAAGCCGACCGGGTTCGCCCTCGCCCCGGACGGCGAGCGCGCCTGCGTCTTCCAGGAAACGCCGCACGCCTTCCAGAGCAGCATCGTGTCGATGCTCCAGGGCCGGGTGTCGGGGCCGCCGGACGGCGAGGAGCTCGGTCCGGAGCCGATCCGGTTCAGCACACCGCTGTCCGCGGAAGCGCGGGCGGTCTTCGGGGCGGACGAGGAAGCGGGGATCCTCTTCGACCGCGCGTTCTGGTCCCGGGACGGTGCGCGGATCTACGGCGACATCGGGCAGGGCCGGTGGGCGGTGTCGCTCGACGTCGAGCAGCGGGGGCTCGCCTGGTTCCGGGAAACCGGCAGCGCGGACGGGCCGCCGCCGGAGTGGAGCCTGGACGAGCGCCTGCTCGCCCACCAGGACGGCGGTCGGCTGGTCATCTCCGATGCCCTGACCGGGGAGCCGACGGCCGACCTCGCCGGGTACCCGGGAGCGAGCTTCCTGTCCTGGGGGCCGGGCGGCCGACTGGCCGTGGTGGTGTCCCCCGACCCCGACGTGGCTGCCGATCCGGTCGTGGGGATCGTCGACGGAACGACCGGCGTGCACCGCTACGACCTGCCGGTCGACGTGGATTCCAGCGACCCGCACCGCTCCGACGGGCTGACGTGGGCGTGGTCGCCGGACGGGGAGCGCGCGGCGTGCGCCACCGCCACCGGCCGGATCGAGGTCTGGGCTCTCGGCGAGCAGCCCGAACGGCTGCACGAGCTCGACGGGCTCCGGCGCGAGGTGGACGGGTACACCTCCACGTTCGACCTGGTGTGGGCGTCGCACGACGTGCTCATCGCGATCGGACGGCGCGCACTGCGCTTCTTCCGCGCCACGACCGGCGAGATCATCGGCGACTTCGCCTTCGACCGCGCGCCGCGCGCCCCGCGCCCGCTCGACCTCGGCTCGGACCTGCTGCCCGACCCCGTGTTCGCCCTGGACGGCGAGACCTGGGCCGCCGCGTTCGAGAGCGGTGCGGTGATCGTCGAGCCCGGCCGGGAGGACGCCCTGCCCGACCTGCTCGCCTGGTCGGTCGCGAACCGCTTCGCCTGGCCCGTTCGCTGGGGCGACCTCGACATCTTCCCGGACGCCCGCGCCGCGGCTCGTGCGGAACCGCGCCTGGCCCCGTTCGTCGGATGAGAAAGCGCCCCGCACGGTCGGGGAAGGGCCGTCTCCGCGCTCGGCGATCTGATCCTGGCGGCCCGGGCCGGGTTCGCCGAAGCCGCGGAAGGTGTGCTGCAGTGGCCGGTGCGTTCGGCCCGCGGCGACGTGGTTCGCGCGGGCCAGGGCGGTTTCGGCGAGCGGGGGAACCGTTTCCGGCGATCGCCGGGTTCCCGGGGGCGCGTCGCCCGTCGTTCACGTGCGCGTCCGGTTTCCGTCGCCGGTGATCGTTACCGTCACCCGCGTTCACCAGTCCGACTTAGGAGCGACGTGAGCGCTACTCAGTTGACCTCGTTGGTCGCGGCGATCGTGATGTCGGCGGGAACCCCGCCGCCGGTGCCCGTCACCGCGCACGTCGAAACACCGGTGGTCCACGACGACGAAGCGGGCGGCAACGCCGACGCCGACGACCCGGCCGTGTGGGTCGATCCCCAGGACCCCGGGCGCAGCATCGTCATCGGCACCTTGAAGGAGGCCGGGCTCGACGTCTACGACCTCGACGGTCGGCGCCTGCAGCACGTGGCCGCACCCGAAGCGCCGGGGGAGCAGTCCGCGCCCGGCCGGTTCAACAACGTCGACGTCGTCTACGGCTTCGACCTGGGCGGTGTGCCGACCGATCTGGCCCTGGTCAGCGACCGGGGCCGGGACCGGATCCGGGCCTTCGCCATCGATCCCGCGGCGGTGGCGGCGGGCAAGCCCCCGCTGGTGGACGTGACCGCGCCCGATGTCGCGCCGGTGTTCGCCGCCGACGAGGCCGAGGTGGACGAGCAGCGCACCGCGTACGGGCTGACCGCCTTCCGGGACGACGATGACGCCTACGTGCTCGCCTCCCAGCGCGAGAAGACCTCGGTTCGGCTCCTGAAGCTGGAGGACCGCGGCGGGCGCATCGGCTACCGGACCGAGAGCACGCTCGACCTGCCCGACCAGTTCACCCTGCCCAACGGCACCTCCTGGACGCCGTGCGCCGATCCCGGCGAGCGCCCGCAGGTGGAGGGCATGGCCGTCGACCTGGAGGAGCACGTGCTCTACGCCGCGCAGGAGGCGGTGGGGGTGTGGCGCGTCGAGCTCGAGGACGGGCGCTTCGAGGAGCCGAAGCTGATCGACCGGGTCCGCGAGTACGGCACCCCGTGGACCTACGACCCCGCTGCGGAGGAGTGCGTCCTCGACGAGGCCAACGACCCCGGCTTCGGCGGTGATCACCTCTCCGCCGACGCCGAGGGCATCACGATCTACCACGCCGGGAACGGCGCCGGGTACGTGCTCGCCTCCAGCCAGGGGGACAACACCTTCGCCGTGTACGAGCGATCCGGCGGCAACGCCTTCGTCGGTTCCTTCGCCATCGCCGACGGCGCGACCGACGGGGTTCAGCACTCCGACGGCTCGACCGTGGTCAACGTCCCGCTGGGCGGTGCCTTCCCGCAGGGCCTGCTGGTCACCCACGACGGGGAGGAGACCCCGGCGGACCGGGAGGGCACCAACTTCAAGCTGACGCGGTGGGACGAGCTGGCCGCCGCGTTCCCGGAGCCGCTGGTGGTCGACACCGAGTCGTTCGACCCGCGGCGCTGACCTGCGCGCGACCGGCGCGGCGCCGCTGCGCCGGTCACCCCTCGGCGCCGCTCCTGGCGGGTTTGTCCTCCTCGATCCGGTGGCGGAGCCAGCCGAGGGTGCGGGAGAGGAGCCGGGAGACGTGCATCTGGGAGATGCCGATCTGCTCGGCGATCTGGGTCTGGGTCATGCCGCGGAAGAAGCGCATCACCAGGATGCGGCGCTCCCGGTCCGGCAGCTCCTGCAGCAGCGGCCGCACCATCTCGCGGTTCTCCACCTCGGCGAGCTCGGCGTCGTCGGAACCGATCGCATCGCCCAGCGGGATCTCGTCGGTGTCGGTGAGCAGCTCGTCCAGCGAAGCGCTGCGGTAGGCGTTGCCCGCCTCCAGCCCGCGGTACACGTCGTCGGTGCTGATGCCCAGGTGCTTGGCCAGCTCGCTGGGGGTCGGGGCGCGCCCCAGCTCCTGGGACAGGCGGGCGATGGCCGCCGACACCGACAGGTGCAGCTCCTGCAGGCGGCGCGGCATCCGCACCGCCCAGCCGGTGTCGCGGAAGTGCCGCCGCACCTCGCCCATGATCGTCGGCACCGCGTAGGACAGGAAGTCCACGCCGCGGTCGGGGTCGAACCGGTCCACCGCGTTGATCAGCCCGAGGGTGGCCACCTGGGTCAGGTCCTCCTGGGACTCGCCGCGGTGGCTGAAGCGGCGGGCGATGTGCTCGGCCACCGGCAGGTGCTCGGTGACCAGCTTGTCCCGGAGCTCGGCGTGGCGGGGGTCCTCCTTGCTCAACTTCGCGAGCTCGCCGAAGAGCGGCGCCAGCCGGTCGTAGCGCTCGTTGCGCGAATGCGCCGTCGGCTTGGAGTCCGCCCGTTTCACACGTGTGCCGTCCGTCCCTTGGTCAACTCGATCCGCACCAGGTGGCTGCCGTTGGCGGCAGCGGGATCCGACTCGACCGAGGTTGACACAACGTCCGCAAGAGCGCTCAGCACGCGCCAGCTGAAAGTATCCTTGCGCGGTCCGAAGGCGTCGTCGCTGATCACCTCGGCGGTGACCGACAGCGCGTCGTCCGCGGTGCGGAACCGGCACACCAGGGTGGCCTCCGGTGCGGCCAGCCGGACCAGCGAGGAGCAGGCCTCGTCGACCGCCAGCCGGAGGTCGGCGATCGAGTCGACGTCGTAGTCGGCGCGCATCGCGAGGTCGCCGACCACCGCCCGCATCACCGCCAGCTGGGCGGGCTCGGCCGCGATCCGGACCTCGACCACGTTCGCCGCGGATGTCATCGGCTCGCCCCTCGCGACCTCGCGTTCCACGCTCATCCCGGGCCACCTCGTCTCGGTCGGTGCGGCGCGACCATCACTCGCAGTCACCTGGTACCCGAGCCCCGCACCGAACAAACGGGCGCTCGGAGGCTACAGGAGGCTGCTCCAGTAGTCCCAGAAGCGCACCAGGATCAGGACCACGATGACCAGATACCACAGAACGAGCACCGTGCTGTGGAACCGGGCCAGCGCCACGCCGACGGACCGGCCGCCGCCGAAGTTGCCCGCGGCGAGGTTGTGCAGCGTCGTGTACCAGAACAGCGGGATGGTCACCGCCCACACGACCATGCAGTACGGGCACAGCGCGCCGATCTCGTACAGGCTCTGCACCACCAGCCAGTGGATGAAGCCCACCGCGAGGGTGGTGCCGACCTGCATGCCCAGCCAGAACCAGCGCGGCGGGCGGAAGCCGACCAGCAGCGCGACGCCGGTGGTGACCACCACCGGGAACGCGGCCACCCCGATCAGCGGGTTCGGGAAGCCCAGGACCGCGGCCTGGGCGCTGTCCATCACCGAACCGCAGGAGATGATCGGGCTGATGCTGCAGGTCGGCACGTAGCCGGGGTTGGCCAGCTTCTCGAACTTCTCGACGATCAGCGCGAACGAACCGGCCAGCCCGACGAGGCCGCCCACGACGTAGAGCCAGCCCAGGCCGCGGGGCTGCCGGGGCGCGCTCGGCCCGTCGGCCGCGGCCCGTTCGACGACGTGGGCGGCGGTCACTTGGCCAGCTCCGCGTCCAGCTTGCTGCGGAAGGCCTGGTTGAGCTGGTCCCAGCTCTGCACGTCCTGGCCGGGCTTGAACTGGCGGCCGTTGATGAACAGGGTCGGGGTGCCGCTGACCCCGGCCTTCTCGCCGTCCGCGGCGTCGGCGTCGATCTTGGCGATGACCTGCGGGGAGTTCACGTCCGCGCGGTACTTCTCCAGGTCGAGGCCGATCTGCCCGGCGTACTGCTCGAACAGCCCGCGGGCCTTGGCCGCGTCGTCGCTGACCTTGCCGTCCGGGGTGGCCGCCCACGCCTCGTAGTTGTCGTAGATGGCGTGGTACATCTCCTTGAACTTGCCCTGCAGCGCGGCGGCCTCGGCGGCCTGCGCGGCGGGCCGGGCCAGCGGGTGCATCTTGTCCAGCGGGAAGTTCCGGGCCACGAAGTTGATCCGGCCCTCGTAGTCCTTCTCGATCTGCTTGGTCATGTTCGAGTAGTAGCCCCAGCAGGCGGGGCACTGGTAGTCGAGGAACTCGACGACGGTGACCTTGCTGTCCGGCGACTCGACGAGCATGTTGCTGTCGGGCTTGCGCAGCAGCTCGGCCGCCACGGGGGGACCGGCGGGCTCCTCGGTGGTGCCGCCGCTGCCGTCGCGGTTGAACCACAGGACGCCGCCGATCACCACCACGGCGACGACCACCACGATGGCGGTGAGGACGACGTTGGTGGACAGCCGGGGCTGCTTGGTCAACGGGTTCTTGTTCTTCGACATCGGGTGCTTTCACCTTCGACCAGGTCCAGGGGGTACGTCCAGTTTCCCGCATTCACCCGTTCGTGAAGGCGCGCGGGGTGGAACTCACAGGCGGCTCACAGGCCGTTCTCAGCTTCGGGTCGGTTTGCCGTGCGCCCGGGATCGGGTAGGCATGGTTCGATGAGCGATCCGCTGCGCTTGGTCGACCAGGCAGAGCAGGGCAGGCTCCGGGCCTGGCGCGGTGGCACCTGGCACGATCCGGCGCTGGCCACCCTCACCCACCACCGGTTCTCCGACTCCGGCTGGATCTTCGAGCGCAAGCTCGACGGGGTCCGGGTCATCGCCGGTTGCGACGGCGACCGCCCGGTGCTGTGGTCGCGCAACCGCAAGCGGGTCGACGCGGCCTACCCCGAGGTCGTCGACGCGCTGGCCGCCCAGGGCGCGGACCGGTTCGTGCTCGACGGCGAGGCGGTCGCCTTCGAGGGAGACCGGACCAGCTTCGCCAGGCTGCAGAAGCGGATCCACCTCACCGACCCGGAGGTCGCCCGGCGCACCGGGGTGGCGGTCTACTACTACGTGTTCGACCTGATCGCCTTCGGCGGCGTGGACCTGACCGGGCTGTCGCTGCGCACCCGCAAGCGGCTGCTGCGCGAGTGCTTCGAGTTCACCGACCCGCTGCGGTTCAGCGCGCACCGGGTGGGCACCGGCGAGGAGTTCTTCCGCGAGGCGTGCGCGCGCGGGTGGGAGGGGCTGATCGCCAAGCGCGCGGACCGGCCCTACCGGGGTGGTCGCAGCCGGGACTGGCTGAAGTTCAAGTGCGTCGCCGACCAGGAGTTCGTCATCGGCGGGTTCACCGACCCCAAGGGCTCCCGGCTCGGCTTCGGCGCCCTGCTGGTCGGCTACTACCGGGGCGGGCGCCTGCGCTACGCGGGCAAGGTCGGCACCGGCTACGACGAGCGGACGCTGCGGGAGCTGCGGGCCCGGCTGGACGAGCTGTCCCGGGACAGCTCGCCCTTCGCCGACGAGGTGGCCGAGCCGGGCGCGCACTGGGTGTCGCCGGAGCTGGTGGCGCAGATCGGGTTCACCGAGTGGACCGAGGACGGCAAGCTCCGCCACCCGAGGTACTCCGGGCTGCGCAACGACAAGCGCCCCGAGGACGTCGTGCGGGAGGGCTGACGTCCCGGCCGGTTCGTGAGCGCTTTCCGGTGCTGTAGCGCCAGAAAGCGCTCACGGGCTACGACGTGCAGAACCGGGCCCCAGGCCGGAGCAGGTCCTCAGCGGCCGATCTCGATCGGGGCGTCGCTGGCGGCCGGGTGCACCGGGAGCTGGGTTTCCGCAGGACTGGGACTCCACGTCGCGAGCAGGACGGTCGTGACGACCATCATCACCGTTCCGACAACCGACACGATCGTGCGGCTGTTGCTCTGCATGGCGTGGGCCCCCGAATTTCTCGCGTAGGGATAGGGCGGAGTGAGCGGCGACGCCTCGAACGGCGTCCCACCATGGGTGTCGCCACCGGGGCCAACAACGTTAGCGACCGCGGTCGTTGTTCCCGGTGTGATGCGGAACTCCCTGGTGGGAGGGGCTTTCCGCGGGCTGCGACCACAAGCCCAGTTGCTGCAGGTGATGGATCAGCAACTCTCCGGTGCGGGTCACGTGCTCGTGCATCGCGGTGCGCGCGCCGACCGGGTCGTGCCGCCGCAGCGCGGTCAGCAGCGCTTCGTGGTCGGTGACCGCCATCTCGCGCCAGCCGGGCACCGCCGCGGCGACGTGCTGCGGTGCGTAGCGCACCGCGATGCCCAGGAACCACGACAGCTTCGGGGATTCCGCGATCCGCCACAGCACCGCTTGGAAGCGGCCCACCAGACCGCCCATGTCGGCCAGCACGAACTGCGCCGCCAGCCGCATCTCGTCCACCAGCGGGGCGAGCTCGGCGAGGTGCTCGGCGTCGATCCGCTGCGCGGCGCGGGCGGCCAGCTCGCCGGCGATGCTGGCCTGCAGGCGGTGGGCGTCGGCGAAGTCGTGGCGGCTCAGCGGGGCCACCGTGAACCCGCGCCGGGGCGCCAGGTTCACGAACCCCTCGCCGCGCAGCGCCAGCAGCGCCTCGCGGACCGGGGTGACGCTGACGCCGAGGTGCTCGGCGAGCCGTTCCAGGTGCAGGTGATCGCCCGCCCGGAGCCGACCGGTCATGATCCACTCGCGCAGCCGTCCGGCCAGTTCGTCGGGCAGCCGCGGGGACTGTGCGCGCATCGCCGCGTCGATCACCGCTCGGACGCCTCCCGGGGCGTGCCGGTGGGGGACTGTGTGTCGCCTGTCACGAGCAACTTGATACCACCTGTCGCGAGTAGTTGGTTCTGCTCATGGACGTTCCTCGCCTGCAGGACCTGCTCGACCTCGCCCGGCGGGGTGCGGACCGGTTCCTCGGCGGCACCCAGCCGCTGCCGGAGCACCGCACCTTCGGCGGCCTGCTGCTGGCCCAGTCGATCGCCGCGGCGGGTCGCACGGTGCCCGCGGACCGGCCGGTGCACTCGATGCACGCGCTGTTCGTCCGGGCCGCCGACCCGACCCGCCCGGTCGAGTACACAGTGGACAGGGTCCGGGACGGCGGGGCCACCTCGGCGCGCCGGGTGATCGCCGGTCAGGACGGGGTGGAGGTGTTCACCGCGCTGGTGTCGTTCCAGCGCGACCGCGACGGGCTGCGGCACCAGGCGGAGTTCCCGCCCGCCACCGCGCCGGAGGACCTGCTGCCGCTGCACGAGCGCTTCGCCGACTCCGACGTGCCGATCCCGGACTGGTGGCGGCTGCCGCGGGCGATCGAGCTGCGCCACGTCGACCGCGTCCCGTACCCGCCGCCGGTCGAGCCCGGCGGCGACTCCCGGCACCTGGTGTGGATGCGCGCCCCCGAGAAGCTGCCGGACGAGCCGCTGATGCACGCCTGCGCGCTGGCCTACGCCTCGGACATGACCTTGCTGGAGCCGGTGTTCCTGCTGCACGGCGTCGACCGGCACGCCAAGGGGGTGCAGCTGGCCAGCCTGGATCACGCGATGTGGTTCCACGAAGACCTCCGAGCCGACGAGTGGTTGCTCTACGACCAGGACTGCCCGGTGGCGGCGGGCGGCCGGGTGCTTGGACGCGGCAACGTCTTCGACCGTTCCGGCCGCCACGTCGCCACGGTCGCCCAGGAAGGCCTGCTGCGCCTCCAGCGCTGAGATCGGTCCGGCATACATAAGTCAGGGCACCCGCAGTCCAGGCGGGCGCTGAGGTTCCGCCACCGGCGCCGCCACGCAGAACGAGGTTGGAAAAACCTCAGTGAAATCGCGGTGCATCGGCCCGGCGTCGTCTCGGCGAGCGGCCGTGCGGCGGGCTCCGGCCGGTATCGTTCCAGGTGTGGTAGCTGATCCTGCCGACAACGCCGCTGATGTCACGCACGCGCTGGCCGAGGCCCGGCTCCAGGACGTGCCGACCCTGACCGAGCGGCTGATGGCCGCCATCTTCACCGACAACCCCGAGTGGACCGACTACAGCCCGGTCCCGAAGGAAGACCTGTGGGAGGGCTGTCGGCAGTACCTGGAGCGGATCCTGCAGATCCTCAGCGGTGCGGTGGCCGGGCCGGACGGCGACGACGTGGCCGCCGCGATCGGCCGCCGCCGCGCCGAGCAGGGCGTGCCGCTGGAGGTGATGCTGCGGACCTTCCGGCTCGGCGGCCGGGTCGTCTGGGAGGCGCTGGTCGACCAGGCGCACCAGGACGGCGCGGACCCCGACGCGGTGCTGGGGGTGGCGACCTCGATCTGGACGGTGATCGACGGGCTGTCCTCGACGCTGTCCACGTCCTACCGCAACACCGAGCTGGAGCGGGTGCGCCGCGACGACCAGCGGCGGCACGCGCTGGTGGAGGACCTGCTGGCCGGTCGCGCGCGCGACATCGCCTTCGCGCAGCGCACCGCCAAGGAGCTGGACCTGCCCACCGGCGGCGCCTACCTGGTGATCGTGGCGGAGATGAACGACGACGGCGGGTTCGCGCTGCGCGGGCAGCAGGACGCGCTGAGCGCGCTGCACGTCCGGTCGGTGTGGCAGGTGCGCGCCGATTCGCTGGTCGGCCTGGTGGCGCTGGAGCAGCGGCACAAGAACCTGGTGCTGGACGCGCTGCGCCCGCTGGCGCGCGGCCGGGTGGCGGTGTCGCCGACGGTGCGGGGGCTCGCCGAGGTGGGCCTGGCCCACCAGCTCGCGCTGACCACGCTGGGCACCTCCTCGTACGGCTCGTCGGAGCTGGTGACCTTGGAGGAGCGGTTCCCGGAAGCGCTGCTGGTGCAGTCGCCGGACCTGGCGCAGCGCCTGCTGGAGTCGCAGCTCGGCCCGGTCCTGGAGCTGCCGGTGCGCGAGCGGGACATGCTGCTGGAGACGCTGGCGGCGTGGCTGGAGGAGAACTGCTCGACGGCGAACGCGGCGGTGCGCCTGCACTGCCACCGCAACACCGTCCTGAACCGCCTGCACCGGATCACGTCCCTGATCGGCCAGTCCCTGCACGGCCGCACGGCCTACGTCTCGCTCTCCCTAGCCCTGTCGGCCCTGCGCCTCCGCGACGGCCTGCGCGACTGAACGCCGGGAGCCGTCGAGGCGTCACGCCCCGGGCGGGAGCCACGGGTTGATCGGGACGGTGCCGGTGGCGCGGCCGCGCTCGTCGAGGAGCTTGCCCATCAGCTTCACCAGGCGCAGCGTCACCGCCCGGTCCACCAGCTGGAGCTGGGGGAGCCGGTCGGCGAGCAGGGTCTCCAGCCGGGCCAGGTCGGCCACGGACTTCAGCCACAGCGTGAACAGCAGGTTGTGCGGGCCGGTGACCGAGGAGCACATCCGCAGCTCGGGCAGCGCGCTCAGGCCCTGCGCGACCTTGTCGATCTCGCCGGGCGGAACGCTGGCCCAGAGGGTGGCGGCCACCGGCCACTCGGTGAGGTCGCGGGCGATCTCGCAGCGGAGCACGGCGTCCCCGCGGTGCATCAGCCCGGCGATGCGGCGGCGGACGTTCGGTGCGCTCAGCCCGGTCTCCCGGGCGAGCTCGACGGCCGGGGCCCGGGCGTCGCGGGACAGCGCGGTGATCAGCCGGTGGTCGTGCTCGTCGAGCTCGGTGCGCGGTTGGTCGGTGGCGGGGCGGGTCAGCTGCCGCTGCTGGGCGGGGGTGAGGCTGCGCAGCCGCCACCGGGAGCCCTCGGAGAAGACCCGGGTGGCCAGCGCCGCGCGGGTCCGGGCGACCCCGGGCAGCGCCGAGATGTGCTCGGTGATCAGCTCCGACAGCGCGCCGAGGTCCTGGACCAGCACCATGACCAGCAGATCGCGACCGCCCGCCAGGTGCTCGACGGTCACCACCTGGGGGTGGGCCGCCAGCGCCCGGGCCACGTCCATCGCCCGCCCGGACTGCACGTCGATCTCGACGTAGGCGGTGAAGCTGGCACCGATGAGGCGGACCCCGGGGTAGCAGGTCGTCCAGGCGCGGCCGGTGCTGCGCAGCCGGTCCCAGCGGCGCGCCGCGGTGACCGCGTCCACGCCGAGCACCCGGCCCACCGCGGTCCACGACGCGCGCGGTGAGATCTGCAGCGCGTGCAGGATCGAGCGGTCCAAGTCGTCCAACGCCGTTTTCTGCATCTGAACCCGATCATCGCGCTTTTTCCTGCATTGTCGCGCAGGTTCCTTTCGCGGTACGGCACCGGCTCGCAGTCTGCTGCGCACGAGCACACCCCGGAGGTGAGTGTTGGCGCAGGTGGATGGCGCCCTGGCAGCGCGGCCAGGGCGAGCAGCGGTCTCGGCGGCGGGACGTCGCGAGCTGGTCGCGGGCGCGGTCGGCGGCATCGTCGAGTCGTTCGACTGGACGATCTACGCGGTGCTGGCCCCGTTCTTCGCATCGCAGATGTTCGCCGGCGACGACGGGCTGACCAAGCTGCTGGCGGCGTACGCGGGCTTCGCGGTCGGTTTCGTGGTCCGCCCGCTGGGCAGCTATCTGCTCGGCCGGGTCGCCGATGTGCGCGGTCGGCGGTTCGCGCTGGTCGTCAGCATGGGCACGATCTGCCTCGGCAGCCTGCTGATCGCGGCGCTGCCGACGGCGGCGACCATCGGGGTCGCGGCCCCGGTCCTGCTGGTGCTGCTGCGCGCCCTGCAGGGCGTCGCGATGGGCGGGGAGAACCCCAGCGTGGCCGCCTACATCACCGAAACCGCGCCGCCCGGCCGCAGGTTCCTCTACAGCGGCCTGTCCTACTGCGGCGCTTTCGTCGGCAACGTCCTGTGCTTCGCGGTGGTCGGTGCGCTGCTGCTGGTGATGGGCGAGCAGGGCGTCGTCGACGGCGGTTGGCGGATCGGTTTCGTCGTCGCGGCGGTGTTCGGGATCCTCGCGTTCTGGGTGCGCAGCGGGGCCGCCGAGAGCGGGGAGTTCGAGGCGGGCAGGCGCGCAGCGGGGCCGCGGCCGAAGGTGCTCGCGCACGCCCGGAACATGCTCGCGGTGTTCCTCATGACCACCGGCACCACGGTCGGGGTCTACTTCGGCACGGTGTACCTGCCGGAGTACGCCGCGCAGGTCGGGGTCGTGCACTCGGTCGCGACGAACCTGGAGATGATCCCGGGCCTGCTGGCGCTGATCGCCGCGATGGCGGTGTCCGGGCTGCTGGCGGACCGGTTCGGCGGCATGCGGGTGTTCCGCGTCGGCGCGCTGCTGCTGGCCGCGGGCACGGTGCCGCTGATGACCGCGCTCGCCCAGGGCTGGTTGCCGGTGTGGGCGGTGGCGACCGGCTACCTCGTCCTCGGTGTCGCCCCGACCACCGCCGTGGCGAACGTGCTCTACAGCGAGGTCTTCCCCGTCGAGGTGCGCGTGGTGGCGATGGGGGTGCCGTTCACGCTCGCGGTCGCGCTGTTCGGCGGCACGTTCCCGCTGCTCGCCGGATCGCTGGCGGCGCTCGGGGGCCTGACCGCCGTGCCGTGGGTGGCTGCTGCGACCGCCGTTGTCACGTTGCTGGGCACGTTGCTGTTCAAGCGCGGCTGAACTGCAGGAGGAATCGAAGATGGCCGACTTGTCGGCGCTGTTGGACGACGCCCGCGCGCTGCACCCGGACCTGGTGCGGATCCGCCGCGATCTGCACCGAATCCCGGAGCTGGGGCTGGAGCTGCCGCGCACCCAGGAGCGCGTGCTGTCCGAATTGGACGGTCTGGGGCTGGAGGTGACCACCGGCGCGGAGCTCAGCTCGGTGACGGCGGTGCTGCGCGGGTCCCGGCCGGGGCCGACCGTGCTGCTGCGCGGGGACATGGATGCGCTTCCGGTGGTGGAGGAGACCGGGCTCGGCTTCGCCGCCGACAACGGCCGGATGCACGCCTGCGGGCACGACCTGCACGCGACGATGCTGCTGGGCGCGGCGAAGCTGGTGGCGGCGCGGCGGGAGCAGCTCGGCGGGGACGTGGTGTTCGCGTTCCAGCCGGGCGAGGAGGGGTACGACGGAGCCGGGCGGATGCTCGGCGAAGGTCTGCTGTCGGCGTCGGGGCGCAAGCCCGACGCGGCCTACGCGCTGCACGTGATCTCCGGGCTGGAGCGCGGTCTGTTCACCACGCGGGGCGGGCCGATGCTGGCGGCGTCCAACCGGCTGGCGGTGACCGTCCGGGGGCGCGGCGGGCACGGTTCCGCGCCGTTCCGGGCGGTGGACCCGGTTCCGGTGGCCTGCGAGATGGTGCTGGCGCTGCAGTCGTTCGTGACCCGCCGGTTCGACGTGTTCGACCCGGTGGTGCTGACCGTCGGCACCATCCGCGGCGGCACCCGGGAGAACGTCATCCCCGACGAGGTCACCTTCACCGCCACGGTCCGGACCTTCTCCCACCGGGCGCAGTCGGTGGTCAAGGACGGTTCGGTCCGGGTGTGCGAGGGCGTCGCGGCGGCGCACGGTGCGGAGGTGCGGGCGGAGTTCGTCGAGCAGTACCCGGTCACGGTCAACGACGAGTCGGAGGCGGAGTTCGTCGCGGGCGCGTTGCGCGAGCTGCACGGCGAGCACCGCTTCGCCCCCGCTCCCAAGCCGCTCAGCGCCTCGGAGGACTTCTCCCGCATGCTGGCCGAGGTCCCCGGGGCGATGATCTCCCTCGGCGCCTGCCCGCCGGACCGCGACCCGGCCCGGGCCCCGGACAACCACTCGCCGCAAGCCGTCTTCGACGACGAGGTCCTGGCCGACGGCGCCGCCGCCTACGCGGCTCTGGCGGTGCAGCGCCAGACCTCGTGAGCGGCGATCGCCGCTCTTGCCACCATCGCCGCTCACGACTGGTTCGTGAGCGGCGATGGTCGTTCTTGCGCCCATCGCCGAGCACGAGGGCTGTGCAGCGGTGACATCCGGACCAATCCGGCTTTTCCGGCCACCGGTGTCCAGGTCGTGGTCGGGTCGGCGCGGCGCCTGCGATTTCGCGCCTGGGGCTCCGCGCGGGCTGTGGCGGCGATCTCAGCCACGCAGGGTAGTGTTCGCGTTACATGTTGTGTGCGTCACGCTGGGGAATGTGCGGTGTGCACAGTTGCGCCGGAAGAAGTCTGGGCGAGCGGGCATAGCGCTCAAGTGGTCGCGCTCACGACACTCTGAGTGAGAATTGCCCGCTCGATCCGGGCTTTCCGTAACCGGCGCGTGCGTTCAAAGGAGCACAGCGAAGTGCAGGAGTTCGACCTTCTCGTGGTGGGTGGCGGCCCCGGTGGGTACGTCGCCGCGATCCGGGCCGCGCAGCGCGGTCTCTCGGTCGGCGTGGTGGAAAAGGAGCGGCCCGGCGGGGTCTGCTTGAACTGGGGCTGCATCCCGACCAAGGCGATGCTGCGTTCGGCCGAGGTCTACGAGACCGTGCTGCACGCGTCCGACTTCGGGATCAACGCCGAGAACGTCAGCGTCGACTACGACGCCATCCGCCGTCGCAAGAGCAGCGTCGTCAAGGGCCTCACCGACGGCGTCGCGGGGCTGCTGAAGAGCAACGGCGTCACCGTCATCAACGGCCACGCCCGGTTCACCGGGCCGACCACCGTGGACGTCTACGCCACCGGTGAGTCGCCGCTGGGCGCCGAGGGCCCGCGCTACGCCGCCGAGCCGACCGGCTCCCAGCCGATCGAGCAGGTCAAGGCGCGCGACGTCATCATCGCCACCGGCTCGGTCCCCGTGCAGCTGCCGCTGCCCGGCGCGGACCTGCCCGGCGTGATCACCTCCGACGGCGCCTTCGGCCTGGCCGAGGTGCCCAAGCGCATCGCCATCATCGGCGGCAGCGCGGTCGGCGCCGAGTGGGCGACGCTGTTCGCCACCCTCGGCAGCGAGGTCAGCATCATCGAGATGCAGAAGACCCTGGTGCCCGCCGAGGACGCCGAGGTCGGGAAGGCCCTGGGCCGCTCGTTCACCAAGCGCGGCATCAAGGTCCTCACCGAGGCCACCGTGTCCCGCGTCGACCAGGCCGCCGACGGCCTGAAGGTCACCGTGGACGGCGCCAAGCCGCAGCAGATCGACGCCGACGTGGTGCTGGTCGGGGTCGGCCGCAAGCCCAACACCGCCAGCCTGGACCTGGACAAGACCGGCGTGGCCACCAGCGAGCGCGGTTTCATCACCGTCGACGACAAGCTGCGCACCAACGTCGAGCACGTCTACGCGATCGGCGACGTCACCGGCAAGGCGCTGCTCGCGCACGTCGCCTCGCACCAGGGCATCGTCGCGGCCGAGACGATCGCCGGGCAGCACGCCGCCATCGACTACAACGTCATCCCGGCGGCGACCTTCACCCACCCGGAGATCGCCAGCGTCGGCCTCACCGAGGCGCAGGCCAAGGAGGCCGGTCACGACGTCGTCGCCGCGAAGTTCCCGTTCGCCGCGCTGGGCCGCGCGCAGAGCTACGGCGACACCGAGGGCTTCATGAAGATCGTCGCCGGCAAGAAGTACGGCGAGGTCCTGGGCGTGCACATCATCGGTCACTCCGCGAGCGACCTGATCACCGAGGGCGCGCTGGCCATGGCGCTGGAGGCCACCCTCGACGAGCTCGCCGAGACCATCCACGCGCACCCGACCCTCGGCGAGATCGGCATGGAGGCCGCGATGGCCGCCATGGGTCTGCCGGTCCACGTCGCACCGCCGAAGAAGCGCTGACAACGAGGCCTTTTTCCGAAAGGGGACCGTGATGGCAACGACAGCCACGCGCAGCAAGCCGTCCACCCGCAGCACCGCCAAGTCGCGGCGCGGCAGCGGTGCGGTACGGGGCTCCGGCGGCGGAAGCTTCGCCGGGGAGTCGCCGGAGCTGCTCCAGGACTACTTCCACGAGATGACCCTGATCCGGCGCTTCGAGGAGCGCGCGGCCCAGGGCTACACCCAGGCCAAGATCGGCGGGTACTGCCACCTCAACCTCGGTGAGGAGGCCACCGTCGTCGGCCTGATGCGCGCCCTGCGCAAGACCGACCTGCTGTTCACCAACTACCGCGAGCACGGCTACGCGATCGCCAAGGGCATCGAGCCCGGCCGCGTGATGGCCGAGCTCTACGGCCGCACCACCGGCACCTCCAAGGGCTGGGGCGGCTCGATGCACATGTTCGACGTGGAGTCCGGGCTGCTCGGCGGCTACGGCATCGTCGGCGGCCAGATCCCGCTGGCCACCGGTGCCGCGCTGGCCATCGACTACCGCTCCGGCGACCAGGTCGTGATGTGCCAGATGGGCGACGGCACCACCAACATCGGCGCCTTCCACGAGTCGCTGAACATCGCGGCGCTGTGGAACCTGCCGGTGGTGTTCGTGGTGATCAACAACCAGCTCGGCATGGGCACCACGGTGGACAAGTCCTCCGCGGAGCCGGAGCTGTTCAAGCGCGCCTCGGCCTACAAGATGCCGGGCGAGCGGGTGGACGGCAACGACGTCCTGGCCGTCCGCGACGCCGCGACCCGCCTGGTCGAGCAGGCCCGCAACGGCGGTGGCCCGGCGCTGCTGGAGTGCGTCAGCGAGCGGCTGAAGGGCCACTCGGTGGTCGACCCGGCCAAGTACCGCAGCGAGGAGTCGGTGGAGCGGGCCAAGCAGGCCGACCCGATCGCCAACTTCCGCGCCCAGCTGATCGAGGCCGGTGTGCTGGACGAGGACACCGCCGCCGAGATCGAGCGCAAGGCGCAGGCCGAGGCCGACGCGGCGGTCGCGTTCGCCGACGACAGCCCGCACCCCGACCCGTCGACGCTGTTCGACTACACCTACGCCACCCCGGTGGCCAACGATTCGCGACGGCTCCCCGCCGACCCGGTCTTCTGACGCCACTCCGGGTCTTCCGCGAACCGTCGCGGTATTTGCGACACCCCGCCACTTGATCCGTGAGTGCTTTTGCGGCACATCGCCGCAAAAGCGCTCACGGTCCCCATTGCTCTTCTCCAGGAGAAACACCCTTGGCCGTCATCACGTACCGCCAAGCGTTGCACGACACGCTTCGCGAGGAAATGCTGCGCGATGAGGACGTCTTCCTCATCGGCGAGGAAATCGGGGTCTTCGAGGGCTCCTACAAGATCACCGCTGGCCTGCTGAAGGAGTTCGGCGAGAAGCGGGTGCGCGACACCCCGATCGCCGAGGAGGGCTTCGTCGGCGCCGCGGTCGGCGCGGCGATGCTGGGCCTGCGCCCGGTCGTCGAGCTGATGACGATCAACTTCTCGCTGATCGCGCTGGACCAGATCGTCAACCACGCGGCCAAGATCTACGGCATGTTCGGCGGCCAGACCAGCGTGCCGATGGTGATGCGCACGCCGGGCGGCGGCGGCCAGCAGCTGGGCGCCACCCACTCGCAGAACATCGAGCTGTACTACGCCTTCGTGCCGGGCCTGAAGGTCGTCGCGCCGAGCACGCCCGCCGACGCCAAGGCGCTGCTGCTGGCCTCGATCCGGGACAACGACCCGGTGCTGTTCCTGGAGAACCTGGCGCTCTACAACACCAAGGGCGAGGTTCCCGACGTCGTCGAGCCGGCTGAGATCGGCAAGGCGAAGGTGACCCGCGAGGGCACCGACATCACCATCATCGGCTACTCCCGGATGGCGCTGGTGGCCCACCAGGTCGCCGAGAAGCTGCACGCCGAGGAGGGCATCAACGCCGAGGTCGTGGACCTGCGCAGCTTGCGGCCGCTGGACCGGCAGACCATTGTGGACTCCGTGCGCAAGACCGGCTGCGCCGTCGTCGCGGAGGACGACTGGCTGACCTACGGCATCGGCGCGGAGATCGCCGCGTCCATCTCGGACGGTGCGTTCGACTACCTGGACGCCCCGGTCCGCCGCGTCGCGGCGGCGGAGGTGCCGCTGCCCTACGCCAAGCCGCTGGAGCGCGCCGCGCTCCCGTCCGCCGAGTCCCTCACGACCGCGATCCACCAGACCCTGGACGCAGTCGGTCGCCGCCGCTAGGAGAGTTATTGGTTGCTTTGCGTAGCGGTGCGGGTAGCGGAACCTCAGATGCCGCCTCGACTGCGGGATCCCCGTCTCATGTATGACCTATACACCACGTCGGGGCTGTCCTCGCGAGGCGACATCTGAGAACCCGCGGCGGTGCCGGTTGCATGCGTGGTGGAAAGCGGCTCGCGCCGCTTGCCTGACGTCCGGCGCGGCAACGCGCGTAGAGCTTTCTGATCCACAAGTTTCTGCTGAGGAAGACGATGACCGAGATTCAGATGCCGAGGCTCTCCGACACCATGGAGGAGGGCGTCATCTCGACCTGGCGCAAGAAGGTCGGCGACCAGGTCAGCCGTGGCGAAGTGGTGGCCGAGATCGAGACCGACAAGGCCCTCATGGAGCTGGAGGCCTACGACGACGGGGTGCTGGAGAAGATCCTCGTCGACGAGGGCGCGACGGTGCCGATCGGCACCCCGATCGCGGTCCTCGGCGACGGCTCCGGCGCGGCGGCGGAAGCCGCTTCCGCCCCGGCCCCCGCCGCTGAGGCCCCGGCCCCGGCTGCCGAGCCCGCGGCCGCCCCCGCTCCGGCTGCGCCCGCCGCCCCGGCGGCTCCGGCCGAGCCGGGCAGCAAGCCGAAGGCGTCGCCGCTGGCCAAGGCGGTCGCCAAGGAGAAGGGCGTCGACCTCGCCACGGTGCAGGGCACCGGCCCGGGCGGCCGGATCATCCGCGCCGACATCGAGGCCGCTGCCGCCGCTGCCCCGAGCGCCCCGGCCGCGCCCGCTGCCGCTCCGAGCGCCCCGGCCGCCGCGGTGGCCAGCGAGGACGTCGAGGAGGTGGAGCTCACCAAGATCCAGAAGGTGAGCGCCAAGCGCCTGACGGAGAGCAAGCAGCAGGTCCCGCACTACTACCTGACCAGCGCCGTCGACGTCACCGAGCTGATGTCGTTCCGCGGCACGCTCAACGAGCGGCTGCAGGCCGCGGGTGGCCCGAAGGTCAGCGTCAACGACCTGATCGTCAAGGCGGTGGCCACCGCGCTGCGCGCGAACCCGTCGATGAACGTCTCGTTCGCCGGCGACAAGCTGCTGCAGCACAAGCGGATCAACCTCGGCGTCGCGGTGGCGATCGAGGGCGGTCTGGTGGTGCCGGTGGTCAAGGACGCCGACCGCAAGAGCGTCTCGCAGATCGCCGCGGAGAGCCGGGAGCTGGCCGGGCGGGCCCGCGAGGGCAAGCTGAAGCTGGACGAGATGTCCGGCGGCACGTTCTCCATCTCCAACCTGGGCATGTTCGGCGTCGAGCAGTTCAGCGCGGTGATCAACCCGCCGGAGGCGGGGATCCTGGCCGTGGGCGCGGCCCGCGACGAGGTGCAGGTCCGCGACGGCGAGTTCGTGGCCCGCAAGATCCTGCGCGTGACGCTGTCGGCGGACCACCGGGCGGTGGACGGCGCGGTGGGCGCGGCCTTCCTCCAGCAGCTGACCGCGCTGCTCGAGGACCCGCTCCGCATCATCGCCTGACGGCGAGCAGACCGAGGCCCCTTCCGCGATGACCCCCGATCTCGCGGAAGGGGCCTTCTTCACGCGCGTTCAGCCCTGGCCGGTTTCCTCCTGGTAGGCGCGGGTGAGTTCCGGGGCGTAGGCCAGGAGGAGCTGGAGGGTGCTGACCGGGGCTCCGACCGGGCTGGGCAGGGCGAGGTCGTGCGCCACGTGGGCGCCGCGGTAGGTGGGGACCGGGGTGGTCACGTCGGTGAACCAGCGCAGGAAGTCGGCCGGGACCAGGGGGATTCCCGTCGCCCGGCCCAAGTGCTCGTTGAGCAGCAGCAGGGCCGTCTGCGGGTTGCGGAGCATCCAGCGGTACAGCTCGCTGAACTGGTAGATCTGCCAGTCGATGCGGCTGGGGCGGGCACCGTGGGCCTCGGCGAGGCGCACCCCGTGCTCGGTGGCGGCCTGCTCGGCGTTGCCCCAGGCCGGGTCGTGGGTCCAGCGGTCGGTCAGCTCGCCGCGCTGCAGGCGGCGGAGGTAGTCGGCCCACCGGCGGGAGCCCGGGTTGCCGCCGTCGTCCGCGGAGACGCCGAGGGCCATCGCGGTGCCGCGCTCGATCCCCTCCAGGATTCCGGCGTCGACGTGCGAGACCCAGGAACCGCGTTCGCCGGAGCCGTTCTCGACGAAGAACCGGATGATCCCCTCGATGTTGCGCCAGTGCCGGAACCCGGGGATGTACTCCGCCGACACCCGGTCCTGCACCGCGCGGACGAACACCAGCCGCTCGGTGAGCGGCATCGCCTCCAGCTCGGCCGCCGTGCAGTCCAGAGTGGACGCGCACGACCGGCCGGTGCGCTCCTGCGCGTGCGCCGGGACCGGCAGCGCGGTCAGGGCGACGGTGAGCAGCAAGGTCACTAGGCGGGCGCCAGCGGCCACGGAGAACCTCCTCGATCTGGACGTCGAGGAGGGAGTGAACCACCAGGACGATCACCCGAGGTGGCAAGCCGCCGCGCCACCCCGGGCATTCACCGGATCGGGCAAGGCGAGGACCGCGCCGCGCGGAAACCGCAGCGTCAGCTGAAACTGCGGTCCACCGGTGTGCCGGGACCCGACGTGCTGGCGGGCGTGCCCGGATGGTGCGCTGCTTCCAGGGCTTCAGCGGAGATCGGGCGCCTGGATTCAGCTCGGCGGAAGACGGATATCAGATTGTCATTGTTTGTTGTCGGGAAAAAAATCATTGTCGAGTATGATGGTTGGTGCCGAATGGAATGGATATCTACATTCGGCGGTATGGCATCGTCTGAATCGGCGCTCGGCAAATCTCCCAGCGCCACCGCGGTGATGGCAGCGGCTGCCCGAGCTGCCCACCTGATCGTCGACCGTCCGCCCACCGTCTTCCGCGACGCGCTCGCCGAACGCCTGCTGGGCGAACAGGCCGGGGAACTCATCGGCTACCACCGCTCCCACGGCGACCTCCAGATCCTGGCCGATGCCCGCACCCAGGCGGTCTGCCGGAGCCGGTACACCGAGGACGCCTTGGTCGAAGCGGCCGCAGCGGGGATCGGCCAGTACGTGATCCTCGGGGCAGGACTCGACTCCTTCGCATACCGCGACGAGACGCACGAGGTACCGCGGATCCGGGTCTTCGAGGTCGACCACCCGGTGTCCCAGCAGGACAAGCGGTGCCGCCTGGCCGCAGCGGGAATCGCCGTTCCGCGTCATGTCGCCCACGTGCCGGTGGACTTCGAGCGGGACGACCTCGCCGACCGCCTCGTCGCGGCGGGCTTCGACCGCGCCCGGCCCGCCGTGGTGGCCTGGCTCGGTGTCAGCATGTACCTCGCGGTCGACGTCCTCTCCGAAACCCTCGCCGTGATCGGGCAGTTCGCACCGGGGACGGAGCTCATCGCCGACTACATGCTTCCCGAGGGGCTGCGCGACGAGGCCGGGCAGCGCTACGTCGCCCTCGTCTCCTCGGCGGTCTCCGGTCTTGGTGAGCGGTGGCGGACCTTTCTCTCCCCGCCGGACGTCGATCGACTCCTGAACGAGGCGGGCCTCAGCACCGTCGAGCACGTTCGCCAGCACGAGATGATCCCCGCCGCCGAGTGGAACCGATCGGACGCCCTGGCACCGTCCGATCTCTGCCGCATCGTCAGGGCACGGGTGCCCGCGCACCGCACGACGTTTCCAGGCTGAAACCGACGAGCGCGCACCTCGTCCACGTGCACGGGCTCTCGCGTCGGAGCTCGACCTGGTCCGGCCGGGCTGCACCCTGACCGGCCGGTGACGGGCCGGGGTCCCAGGTCGCGCCCGACCTGGGACCCCGGGTGTCAGCTCAGCGCGTCGACGAGCTTCGGCGTGAGGTGGTCCAGGGTGAACGGGATGCTCGAGACCGTGGCCGAGCCCAGCGACATGGTCAGGTCGTAGTCGTCGAGCAGGACCAGCGAGCCCCGCTTGGCCGCCGGGAGGTTGTTCAGCAGCGGGTCGTTGCGGACCGCGTCCACGTCGGTCGCCTTCGCCGTGGTGACGATGACGACGTCGGCGTCGAGCAGCGAGACCTGCTCCTTGCTGATCTTGACGTTGAACTTGCCGCCGCTGTCGAGCCCCTCGATGGCCGGGGACAGCCGCAGGCCCAGCTGCTCCAGCAGCGCGGTCCGGGCGTCCTGCTTGGTGTAGGCCGCGTAGGTGCCCGCCGAGTCGGTGCGGACCGTGACGTGCGTCTTGCCCTGGAACAGCGGGTTGGCCTCGCGGGTCTGGTCGATGCGGGCCTGGGTGTCGGCGATGAGCTTGGCGACCTCGGCCTGCTTGCCCAGCGCCTGACCGATCGTCTCGGCCTGCACCCGCCAGTTCACCCCGTAGTCGATCGCGTTCGGCGGCTGCGCGACCACCGGGTTGAAGCTGCTCAGCCGGTTGTACTGCTCCTGGGTCAGCGCGCTCTGCAGCGCGAGCATGACGTCGGGGGCCAGGGCGATGACGCCTTCCGCATCGACCTCGCTGCCGAAGATCTTCGGCTTCTCGCCGCGCAGCATCGGCTCCACCCACGGGCCGACGCCGCTCTCCCACGGGCCCCACTTGGTCAGCCCGACCGGGATGACGCCCAGCGGCAGCAGCACGTCGTGGTCGGTGATGCCGAGGCTGACGACGCGCTGCGGGGCGGCCTTGATCTCCGCGGTCCCGTACCGGTTCGGGATGCTCGTCGGGAAGCCCGGCCCGGCCTGCGCGTCGCCCGACCCGCCCGGGGTCTCGCTGGTGCCGCAGGCGGCCAGGCCCGCGGCGGCGAGCACACCGGTCGCGCCGATCAGGAAGCCCCGTCGGCCGATGCTGCGGGCAGCTGCTGGGGGAGGAGTCATCTCCGCGTCCTTCAGTAGTCCGACGTCTCGTTGGAAGCAAGGCTAACCTAACCTGAACGGCGGAAGATCTGCGTGGTGAGCCGGATCACCGGGGTGCGCCCGAGGCGTATCGTGGGTGGGGGAGCGATCGCACGCGCTGGCGTGCGCCATCAACCGGCGTTGGAGTCGCGATGAGTGGCGATGACGTTTTCGACCGCCGTTGGGTGCTCGCCGAGGACGAGCTGCTGCGGATGCTGTGGCGGTGCCACGCCGGGGAGAACCCCGACGTCCTGCTGGTGGAGCTGCACGCCAACCGCCGCACCGACCGGCGGAACCCGGGACCGTTCGGCGCGCGCACGCCCAAGTCCCCGCGCCACAAGCGCCACCGCGCGGTGCGCTGATCGTCCGTTTCGCCCCGGGGTGCACGTGGCTGCCGGTACGGTGTCGGTCGATCGACACCGCACTGGAGACACGCCCTGATGAGTTCGTTCCTCGCCGGATTCCGCGCCCTGGGCACCGGGTTCGGCATCATCGCCCGCCGCCCGAAGCTGCTGCTCCTCGGCGCCCTGCCCGCACTGATCAGCGCCGTGCTGCTGCTGGGTTGCCTCGGCGCGCTCCTCTACTTCGGCGGTGACCTGGTCACCTGGATGACGCCGTTCGCCGACGGCTGGGGCGACGTCGGGCGCCGGGCGCTGCGCATCCTGGTGGGCGTGGCGCTGGTCGGTTCGGCCGCGCTGCTGGCCTCGGTGTCGTTCATCGCGATCACGCTGCTGGTCGGCGGACCGTTCTACGAGCACATCGCGGAGAAGGCGGAGGAGGAGCTGGGGCTCGACACCTCCGACGACGGGGCGGGCGTCCTGCGGCAGGTGGGGCGCGGGATCCAGGACTCGGTGAAGCTGGTGCTGATCGCGCTGGTCGGCGCGATCGTGCTGTTCGCGATCGGGTTCATCCCGGTGGCCGGGCAGATCGCGGCGCTGGTGCTGGGTGCGCTGTTCGGGGCGTGGCTGGTGACCGTGGAGATGGTCGGCATGGTCTTCGCGCGGCGCGGGCTGAAGCTCGTCGACCGGCGCCGGGCGCTGCGCGGGCACCGGGCCGCGACCTTCGGCTTCGGCCTCCCGACCTACCTGCTGTGCCTGATCCCGGTCCTGCAGCTGGTGGTGATCCCCTCGGCGGTGGTCGGCGGAACCCTCCTGGCCCACCGCGTGCTCGGCCCGACACCCCGGACCGCTCCGCAGCACTGACGGTCCGTGAGCGCTTTGTGGTGCCATAGCGCCAGTAAGTGCTCACGGGGTGCGACGAGGGCCTCCGCGGCTGTGGGGCCGTGCCCGCAGGCGTCATGCGCGAGTCATCGCGGCGCAGCACAGGGGCCTTAGAGTCGGGGTGTGACGAAGCCTGTGCAGCCGGACGACTCCTACCTCCGCGCCGTCTCCGCCGCCACAGAGCGGGCGGTGGCCGCCGCCGAGCCGATCCGCTCCGACCACGCCGGGGCCGACGAGGCGCTGCGCGCCGAGGTCGAGCGGTGGGTGGACGGCCACGCGGACGACCTCGTCGCGCTGAGCCGCGACCTGCACGCGAACCCGGAGGAGGCGTTCGCCGAGCACCGCTCCGCCGCGCAGGCCGCTGAGCTGCTGCGCCGCCACGGGCACGACGTGGAGGTGGGCGTCGGCGGGTTGGACACCGCGCTGCGCGCTTCGGTGGGCAGCGGCGGTCCGCACGTCGCGGTTCTGGCGGAGTACGACGCGCTGCCGGGCATCGGGCACGGGTGCGGGCACAACATCATCTGCTCGGCGGCGGTGGGCGGGTTCCTCGCCGTCGCATCGGCCGTGGCCGCGACCGGGAGCCGGGTGAGCCTGTTCGGCACCCCGGCCGAGGAGGGCGGTGGCGGCAAGGAGCACCTGGCGCGGGCGGGCCTGTTCGACGACGTCGACGCCGTGGTGATGCTGCACCCGTTCTCGCACGACATCGCCACCCACCCGTTCCTGGGGCGGCGGCAGGTCGAGGTGGTGTTCCACGGCGTGGCCGCGCACGCCGCCGCGCAGCCGTTCATGGGCCGCAACGCCCTCGACGCGGTGGTGGCGACCTACCAGGGCGTCGCGGCGATGCGCCAGCACATGCCGTCCACGGACCGGGTGCACGGGATCATCACCGACGGCGGCAAGCGGCCCAACGTGGTGCCGGACCGCGCCGCCGCGCTGTTCTACGTGCGCTCCGCCGAACCCGGCTCGCTGCGCGACCTGGCGTCCCGGATCGAGGCCATCGCGCACGGCGCGGCGTCGATGACGGGCTGCGGCGTGGAGCTGAACTGGGACAACAACCCGGCCTACCTGCCGATCCGGCACAACGACGCGCTGGCCGCCCGCTGGGCCGAGCACCAGGCCCGCCGCGGCCGGACGGCGTTGCCGCGCGGCGTGGTCCCGGAGTACCTGACGGGCTCGACGGACCTCGGCAACATCAGCTACCGCCTCCCGGCGATCCACCCGATGATCGGCCTCGGCGACCCGAACCTCGCGCTGCACACGGAGGAATTCGCCGCCGCGGCGGGCAGCCCGGCCGGGGACCGAGCGGTCCTCGACGGTGCGGTCGGCCTGGCGCTGACCACTGTGGACTACCTGGTCGACGCCGCGCTGCGCGAAGCGGTGCACGCCGAGTTCCAGGCCGCGGGCGGCCCGCTCGACGTGCCTTCCTACTTCGACTGAGCGGAGCCGGGCCTGATGAGCCCCGATTCGTAGGCGCAGATGACCGCTTGGACGCGATCGCGCAGCCCGAGCTTGCTGAGCACATTGCTGACGTGGGTCTTCACCGTGTGCCCGCTGACGACCAGCGCGGCGGCGATCTCCGAGTTGGGCAGCCCGCGGCCGAGCAGCACCAGGACCTCCCGCTCCCGGGCGGTCAGCTCGCCGAGCCCGGCGGGTGGGGCGGGCGGGTGGACGCCGCGCCGCACGACGTCGTCGATCAGGCGCCGGGTGACGATCGGGGCGAGCAGGGACTCCCCGGCGCGGGCGACCCGGACGGCGTGCACCAGGTCGTCGCGCCGGACGTCCTTGAGCAGGAAACCGCTGGCTCCCGCGTGCAGGGCGCTGTAGACGTAGTCGTCCCGGTCGAAGGTGGTCAGGATGACGACCTTGGTCCCGGTGTCCGCGCAGATGGCCCTGGTCGCCGCGATGCCGTCGAGCCCGGGCATCTGGATGTCGAGCAGCGCGACGTCGGGCCGGTGCGCCCGGACCGCCTCGACCGCCGCCGCACCGTCACCGGCCTCGGCCACCACGGTGATGTCCGGCTGGGCGTCCAGGATCATCGCGAAGCCGGAGCGCACGAGTTCCTGGTCGTCGGCGAGCACGACGGAGATGGTCACGGCGCCACCACCGGAAGCCGCACCGACACCGAGCAGCCGCGCCCGCCCGGCCCGGGGCCGAAGTCCGCTGAGCCGCCGCAGGCCCGCGCGCGTTCCCGGATTCCGTTCAGCCCGTGGCCGTTCTGCCCGCCGGTGTCGCCGCGCCCGTCGTCGGTGACTGCGATGTGCAAGACGTCCACCTCCCAGTCCAGGGCAACCGAGATCTTCGCGGCGCGGGCGTGCTTGATGGCGTTGGTGAGCGACTCCTGCACCGCGCGGTAGGCGGCCAGGTCCGCGTCCGGTGGCAACGGGCGGGGCGTGCCCGACACCTCCAGCGAGGTCTTCGGCCCCGCCCGTGCCACACCTTCGACCAGCGCCGGGATCTGGTCGGCGGTGGGCGCGTCGCCGTCGGTGGGCCGGTCCAGCAGCCCGAGCAGCCAGCGCACCTGGGTCATCGCGTTGCGCCCGGCCGAGGCGATGTCGTCGAACGCCTGCTCGGCGCGGTCCGGTTTGCTGCGCACGACCACCGGACCGGCTTCGGCCTGCACGATCATGAGGGTGATCGCGTGCCCGAGGATGTCGTGCATGTCCCGGGCGATCGCCGCGCGCTCCCGCGCCGCCGCGCGCTGCGCCTCCAGCTCCTTCTCCCGCTCCAGCTGGCGCGCGTGAGCTTGGCGGTGCGCTGTCGCCCGGCCCGCGGCCCAGGCCGCGGCGTACATCACGGTGCCGTGCACAACGGTCTCCGCGCCCGCGTGCAGCACCACTCCGCCGAACTCCAGAGCAGCGCCGACGGCCAGCAGTGCCAGTCCCCAGGCGCGGTGCTGGCGGGAACCCGCGGCGGCCAGCGTGTAGGTGGCGACGAGCGCGGCGTAGGCGACCGGCTGCCGCGCGGTGTCCGGGTCGTTCAGCGTGTAGACGGCGGTGGCGAGGACGACCACGGCGAAGACCGGCAGCGGCGCCCGCCGTCGCCACAGCAGCGGCAGCGCTTGGCCCAGCACCGGCAGGTACTGGGCCAGCGTCCAGCCCGTCGCCGGGTCGGCGGGCCTGGTGGTGACCAGGAACGGGGCGGAGTGGGCGGCGAGCACGACCAGCGCGATACCGGCGTCCACAAGGGACGGTGGGATTCGGCGGAGTCGCCCGGTGAGCTGTGGCATGGCGGCACCAATCTAGTGGAAGGGCGGGCCGACGAAGTTGTAGAGCAGCGCGGCGGCGGCGAAGGACAGCGCGCCGAGGGTCAGCGCGGTGTAGGCGATCCGGCCGGTCAACCGCCACCAGCGCCGCGACCACGCGCCGAGCGTGCCGAACACCATCAGCACGGCCAGCGGGACGGTCGCCGAAGCGAGCAGCAGCAGCGCGATCAGCGTGGGCGTGCCTTCCACGACGGCGGTCGTCGCAGCGGGCTCGTCGAGCATGAGAGAACCGAACCCGACGGCGAAGACGACCGCGGCCGCGCCGGTGATCCACCCGATGACGCGCGCGATCCGAGCGCCGCGCGGATGCGCCGGGCGTCGGCGCGCGCGGCGGATCGCGGCCAGCAGGGGGAATCCGGCCACCGCGAGAAGGCCGGTGGCGGTTCCGAATCCGAACATCGCCAGGTGCAGCTGCGGGTGACCACCGATGCTGATCCGGTCGAAGACGTTGGTGCTGCCGTCGACGGCGAGCTGCCCCGGCTCCGGGAAGGCGATCATCCGCCACCCGCCGCGCTCGGCGAACACGCCCGGCCCGACCTGGTCCCAGTCCTTCGGCCCGCCGGACAGGCCCGTGGTGCGGATGCTGCCGTCGCCGTTCGCGGTGACGTGCGCGGGCGCGCGCCACAGCGCCTTGACCTTGTACATGCTGAACCGGCTGGTCCGGCCCGCCTGGTACCAGCCGGTGTACTGCTCGACGTCGGCCCGGATCCGGGTGCGCGGCGGGGGTGCGAGCTCGGGGAGGAACTCGTCGACGAGCTCCTCCACGAGCTTGATGCCGTCGATTCCCTCACCGCTCCGGCCGTCGCCGTTGGAGACGACGTTGATGCCGAGGTCGAGCTCCGGCACGAACAGCATGTAGGAGTTCATGCCGGGCATCTCGCCGCCCTTGAACAGCAGCGGATGACCGTTGTGCTGGATGTGCTCGAAGATGTACCCGACACCGCGCAGCGCCGGGTGCTCGGTGTGCTGCTGGCGCTGCATCTCCGCGGCGATGCCCGGGCCGAGCCGGGGATCGTGGTTGAGCTGGGCCAGCATGTAGCGGCCCATGTCGGCCGGGGTCGACGCCGGGCCGGTACCGCTGGGGATCAGGTAGCCGCAGTTCGCCTCGGTGGGAGTGCCGTCGCCGAGGTAGGCGACGGTGTCGCCCTGGCCGCCGCAGCGGGCATCGGAGTCGTTCATGCCGAGCGGCCGGAACACGTGCTGCTCGACGTAGTCGGCGTAGGGCATGCCGGACGCGATCTCGACCAGGTACCCGGCCAGCGCGATGCCGTAGTTGTCGTAGACCACGCCCGATCCTGGCGGCCGGACCCGGGCGGGCTGGTACTTCGCCAGGCCCTCCGCGAGCGGTTCCTGGTGGGTCAGCCAGCCGACCATGTGGTCCTCGTCGAACCCGGCCGTGTAGGTGAGCAGGTGCCGCAGCGTGATGGGCTGCCCGGGGAAGGTGTCCGCGATCTGGAACGTGCGCAGGTACTCGTTGACGTCGGTGTCGAGGTCCAGCTCGCCCTCGTGCACCAGCTGCAGCGCGGCTTGCGCGGTGAACAGCTTGGCCTGCGAGCCGACGAGGAACCGGCTGCGGTCCGGGTCGACCGGGATGCCCTTCTCGACGTCGGCCAGCCCGTAGCCCTTGTTGAGGATCTGCTCGCCGCCCGCGATCGCGGTGACGGCGGCGCCGGGTATCTCCTCCTCGGCCATGGCGGCGGCCATGTGGTCGTCGATCCACCTCTCGACGCCGGAGAGGTCGGGTTCCGGTTGTGCGGTGGCCAGCACCGGGGTCGCCGTCAGCGCGGCGGTCGCGGTCAGCAGGCCGACCAGCAGTTGTCCGATCACGCCGATCAGGCTCGGGCACGCACCTGCCCCGGCACATCGCCGACGCGACCGATTCCGCACCGGTCGCGTCGGCGATGTCGGCGGTCACTGGCCGCGGAGGAAGGCCTCCACGGTGTCCTTCGTGACGACCTGGACCGGGATGTTGGTCGGGGCTCCCGGGCCGAGGTCGTGGGCGCGGGCCGCGCGGACCGCCTGCTCCACCGCCGCCTTGCCGAGCAGCTTCGGCTGCTGCGCCACGTCGGCGCTCTCGGTGCCCGCCCGGACCGCCGCCAGGCCCTCCGGGGTCCCGTCGAAGCCGACGACCTCGACGTCGGTGCCCGCGCGGGCGCCGAGGGCCTTGATCGCGCCCAGCGCCATCTCGTCGTTGGCCGCGAACACACCGCGGATCTCCGGGTGCGCCTGGACGATGTTCTGCATGACGTCCAGGGCCTTGGTGCGGTCGAAGTCGGCCGGTTGCGAGGCCACCACCTGGATCCCCGGGTGGTTGCGGATCTCCTCGGTGAAGCCCTGGCCGCGCTCCCGCGCCGCCGATGTGCCCGGCTGGCCCTCCAGCACCGCGACCGGACCGGAGCCGACCAGCTGCGCCAGCTGCTGCGCGGCCAGCCGACCACCGGCGACGTTGTCGGAGGCGACGGTGGTGACCACGGTGCCGTCGCTGGGCGCGCGGTCCACGCCGATCACCGGGATCTCCGCGGCGTTGGCCGCCTTCACCGAGGGCACCACGGCGTCGGAGTCCACCGGGTTGACCACGATCGCGTCCACGTTCTGCGCGATCGCGTTCTGCACCGCGTTCGCCTGCTGCGAGGCGTCCTCGGAGGCGTCGGTGACCCGCAGCTCGACGCCGAGCCGGTCGGCCTCCTCCTGCGCGCCCTCGCGCAGGTCGACGAAGAACGGGTTGTTCAAAGTGGACACCGACAGCGCGATCTGCAGCCGTCCGTCGTCGGCGGCGTTCTGCCGCTGGTAGACCGCCCATCCGGCAGCGACCAGCAGGAGCGCGGTCACGGCCGCCGTCGCGCGGCGGACCGCCGGTGTGCGCATCAGACCCGGACCGCGGCGGCCGCTGCGGCGGCGCTGGCGCACGGTGTCGAACAGCACGGCGGCGGCGATCACCGCACCGATGACGACCTGCTGCCAGAACGCCGAGACGTCCAGCAGGTTCAGGCCGTTGCGCAGCACTGCGAGGATCAGCGCACCGACGAAGGTGCCCAGCGCGGAACCGACACCACCGGCCAGGCTCGCGCCACCGATCACCACTGCGGCGATCGCGTCCAGCTCGTAGCCGGTGCCCGCCTCGGGCTGCGCGGAAGCCAGCCGCGCTGCGAGCAGGATGCCCGCCACCGCGGCGAAAAGCCCGGACAGCGCGTAGATCAGCAGCCGCTGGCGGGTGACCTTGATGCCGGACAGCCGGGCCGCCTCGGCGTTGCCGCCGATCGCGTACATCGCGCGCCCGGCGTAGGTGCGCCGCAGCACGAACGCCGTGACCAGCCCGATCGCCAGCATCACCAGCACCGGGTAGGGGAGCACCCCGAACAGCTCGCCGCTGCCGACCTCGGTCAGCCAGCCCTCCAGGCCGATCGGTCGGCCGTCGGAGATGACCAGCGCCAACCCGCGCGCCACGCTGAGCATCGCCAGCGTCGCGATGAACGGCGGCACCCGCCCGGCGGTGATCAGCACACCGCTGGCCAGCCCGGCCAGCGCGCCCGCGGCCAGGCCGATCGGGACGGCCAGCCACAGCGGGAGACCGGCCGAGCTCACCGCCCACCCGGCGACGATCCCGGCCAGCCCGGCGACGCTGCCCACCGACAGGTCGATGCCGCCGCTGACGATCACGAACGTCATGCCGAACGCCAGCACCGCCACCACGGACGCCTGCACGCCCACGTTGAGCAGGTTGTTCGCGGTCAGGAAGTCCGGTGACAACAGCGCCAGCAGGACCACCAGCACGACCAGCCCGCCCAGCGGACCGCCCGCGCGGCCCAGCGCGGCCCGCCAGCGCGGGGTGGTGCCGACCTCGTTGTCAGGCATCGCTCTCTCCTCCGGTGTGCTCCGCCGAGACGGCGAGCGCCAGCACGCGCTCCTGGGTCGCCTCGGCACCGTTCAGCTCGCCGCGCAGCCGTCCGTCGGCCAGCACCAGCACCCGGTCGCTGAGGCCGAGCAGCTCCGGCAGGTCGCTGGAGACGACGAGCACCGTGGTGCCCGCGCGGGCGAGTTCGTTGATGAGTTCGTAGATCTCGGCGCGGGCGCCGACGTCGATGCCGCGGGTGGGCTCGTCGAGGATGAGCACCCGCGGCTCGGCCAGCAGCCACTTGCCGATGACGATCTTCTGCTGGTTGCCGCCGGAGAGGGTCAGCGCGGGCTGGTCCAGCCCGGCGGTGCGGATCCGCAGCCGCTGCACCGACTCGGCGGCTTCGCGCCGCTGCCCGGCCAGGTCGACCAGACCGGCCTTGGTGCGGTCGGAAAGCGTTGCCAGACCGAGGTTCTCGGCCACCGACGCGCCCAGCACCAGGCCCTGCCCGGCGCGGTCCTCGGGGACCAGCGCGAGCCCGGCGGCGCGGGCCGCGGCGATGTCGCCGGGCGGGATCGGTCGCCCGCCGACGAGCACCTCGCCCTCGTCGTAGCGGTCGGCGCCGAACAGCGCGCGCACCAGCTCGGTGCGCCCCGCGCCGACCAGGCCGCCGATGCCCACCACCTCGCCGGCCCGCGCGGTGAAGCTGATGTCGGCCAGCACACCGCGGCTGGTCAGGCCGCGGACCTCCAGCTGCACGTCGCCGATCTCGGCCTCGCGCGGCGGGTACTGCTGGTCGACGGTGCGGCCGACCATGAGCCGGACCAGCTCGTCCTGGTCGGTGTCGGCGGGCACCTCGGCCACCTTGGCGCCGTCGCGCAGCACGCTGACCCGGTCGCCGATCTCGGCGACCTCGTCGAGCAGGTGCGAGATGAACACCACGCCGACGCCCTGCGCGGTCAGGTCGCGCACGATGCCGAACAGCCGGTCCACCTCCGACCGGCTGAGCACCGCGGTCGGCTCGTCCATGATCAGGAACCGGGTGTCCAGGCTGAGCGCCTTGGCGATCTCCACCAGCTGCCGGTGCGCCACGCCGAGCTCGCCGACCACCGCGTCGGTGTCCAGGTCCAGGCCCATCCGCTCGATCAGCTCACCGGCCCGGCGGCGCATCGCGCGGCGGTCGATCACCCCGAAGCGGCGCGGCGGTCGGCCCAGGTAGATGTTCTCGGCCACGGTCAGCTGCGGGACCAGCGCCATCTCCTGGTGGATGGTGGCGATGCCCAGCCGCTCGGCGTCCTCGGGGCCGTGGAAGCGCACCGGGCGGCCGTCCACCCGGATCTCGCCGGTGTCCGGCCGGTGCGCACCGGCGATCATCTTGATCAGCGTGCTCTTGCCCGCGCCGTTCTCGCCGAGCAGCACGTGGACCTCGCCCGGGCGCAGGTCGAAGTCCACCGCGTCCAGGGCGCGCACACCGGGGTAGGTCTTGGAGACCCCGATCAGCTCCAGGTGCCCGTCGTCGGCCATCACCGTCAGCTCTCCACTCGTCGTTGAGCGCGGAAACTGTAATCGGTTTCCGTAGCTGGGTCACCATGAACCATGGCGGATCGACTGTCAAGCGGCGAAACGGTTGCGAAACCGATTACACTCCGATCGGTCGGGGCGCGACGGTGCGCCCGACCCGAGCGGAGGAGGTGGCGTGGGCGTCACGATCCACGATGTGGCGGCGCGGGCCGGGGTCTCGGTGGCCACCGCGTCCCGCGCGCTGTCCGGTCAGCGCGGGGTGCGGGCGGAGAACCGGGACAAGGTGCTCGCGGCGGCGCGCGAGCTCGACTACGAGCCCAACGTCGTGGCGGCGTCGCTGCGCAGCCGCACCACGCACACCATCGGCATGGTCGTGCCCCGCATCGCCAACCCGTTCTTCGCCACCCTCGTCGAGTCGGTCGAGAAGCAGCTGCACGACGGCCAGCGCAGCCTGCTGCTGGCCAACTCGCACTACGAACCCGAGGTCGAGCAGCGCCAGGTCCGCGCCCTGCTGGACCGCCGCGTCGACGCGCTGATCATGATCCCGTGCCACCGCGAGCGCAGCTGCGAGGCGCTGACCACGGCGGCGGCGCGGATCCCGGTGCTCCAGCTCGACCTGCGGGTGGACGGCTTCGCGGGCAGCTGGGTCGGCGTGGACAACGAGGCCGGGGTCTGGCAGGTCGTGCGGCACCTCGCCGAGCGCGGCGCGCGGAGCCTGGTGTTCGTGGGCGCGAAGCCGACCGACTCCGCCGCCCAGGCCCGCCTCGACGGCTACCGGCGGGCGGTCGGCGACGGCGACGACGTGCTGCTGGGCGACTTCAGCAAGGAGTGGGGCCAGCAGGCGGCGAAACTGCTGCTGCAGCGCGGATCGCTGCCCGACGGCATCGTCTGCGGCAACGACACGATCGCCCTCGGCGTGCTCGGCGAGCTGGCGGCCAACCAGGTGCGGGTCCCGGACGACGTCCTGGTCGCGGGCTTCGACGACATCCCCTACGCGGAACTGGCCCAACCGGCCCTGACCACGGTCCGCCAACCGCAGCAGCAGATCGCGGCCGAAGCGGTCCGAGTCCTCGACGCCCGCCTCTCCGGCGACGAAACGGCCCCCCGGAGCATCGCCATCACCCCGGAACTCGTCGTCCGAGCCTCGACCTGAACCACAGTTTCAATTGAGGTTTTTCCAGCCTCGTTCTGCGTGGCGGTGCCGGTGGCGGAACCTCAGCGCCCGCCTGGCTGTGGGTGCCCTGACTTGTGTATGTCCGATACACGGCGTCAGGGCCGTCCTCGCCAGGCGAACGCTGAGAACCCGCGGCGGTGCAAGCTGCGAGGGTGGGTTATGCGCCTGCGGCGCATGCGACACCTGCCGACCGGTGCCGGTCACCCTTCGCAGCTGCGGTCCACGGACAGGATGAAAAAGGCTCATTGAAACTGCGATCCGACCTGGAGGTGAGGTGCGGTTTCAATTGAAACTGCGATCCGACCTGGGCGGAAACCACAGTTTCAACTGAAACTGTGCCCTGGCGTGGGGGAGGGCCGCAGTTTCAACTGGAACTGTGGCCCGGCGTGGGGGAGGGCTGCAGTTTCAACTGAAACTGTGGCCCGGTGGAGCTGTGGTCCGGCGGTGGGTGGGGCTGCAGTTTCAATTGAAACTGTGGATGGCCGGTGTGTCGGGGGCCCGACATGCCGACGGGTCGTCCGGCTGGGGGAGGGGTTGCCGCGATTTCAATGGAAATCGGACCTCTGATTTCCATTGAAATCGCGGGAGACCCGGCTGCGGAGGCCGGTGCGAATCGGTGTCCTCGGGGGTGGTCGGGGAGTCGGCTAGGGTGGACCGCGGCCTGTACCCGGAACACCTGGTGTCTGCTGTGGACGAATTAGTGCGGGAGTGGACCGCGCAGCTGCTCGACTCGGGCAACGCCGCCGCGCTGATCGCGGGCCTGGTCGCGCTGGTCCTGGTGCTCAACAGCACCACCTGGCTGCCGCTGCGCAACGTGGTGACCATCGCGCACGAGGGCGGGCACGCGGTGGTCGCGCTGCTCAGCGGGCGCAAGCTCAACGGCATCCGGCTGCACTCCGACACCTCCGGGCTCACCGTGTCGACCGGCAGGGCGACCGGCCCGGGCATGGTCTTCACCCTGCTCGCCGGGTACCCGGCGGTGTCGCTGCTCGGGCTCGGCGGGGCGTGGCTGGTCACCGTCGACCTGGCGCACGTGATGCTGTGGGGCTGCGTTGCGCTGCTGGCGGCCATGCTGCTCGCGATCCGCAACGCCTACGGCGTGCTGTCGATCCTGGTGGCCGGGGGTGCGGCGTTCGCGGTGTCGTGGTTCGCCACCCCGGCCTGGCAGGCGCTGTGCGGGGCGCTGCTGAGCTGGTTCCTGCTCTTCGGCGGGCTGCGGCCGATCGCCGAGCTGCGCCGCAAGCGGTCGCGGGGGAGGGCGCCGAACTCCGACGCCGATCAGCTCGCCCGGCTGACCGGTGCCCCTGCCGGGGTGTGGTTGACCTGCTGGTTCCTGATCGGCCTGGTCGCGCTCGTCCTCGGCGCCCGCTGGCTCCTCCTGATGCCCCAGGTGTGAGCGCCGCCGAGCCCGACGTTTCGGCTGGTCGAGGTCCGTGAGCACTTTCTGGTGCTATAGCCCCGCGAAGTGCTCGCGGGTCGCCACCTGCGGAAGGGCTTCCGCACGGCGAGGTCCGGTGGTGCGGCCGTTCCGGGGTGCTGGTGTGAGCATGCGCTCCTTGCCGGAGCTGGCGTTTTCTAGCAGCATCGCGGCGTGACGAGTGCTTCCAACGCCTTGGGCGGCGTGTTCCAGTTGACCGCGGACCGGAAGGTCGGCCGGGTCGGGTTCGGCGCGATGCAGCTGGCCGGGCCCGGGGTGTTCGGCCCGCCCGCCGATCGCGATCGGGCGGTCCGGGTGCTGCGGCGCGCCGTGGAACTGGGCATCGACCACATCGACACCAGCGACTTCTACGGCCCGTGGGTGGTCAACGAGCTGATCGCGGAGGCCCTGCGGCCCTACGGCGACGACCTGGTGCTGGCCACCAAGATCGGCGCCTACCGCGACCACCACGGCTCGTGGCTGCCGCTGAACCACCCGGACGCGCTGCGCGCGCAGGTGCACGACAACCTGCGCCGCCTGCACCTGGACGCGCTGGACCTGGTCTACCTGCGGCACACGGTGGATCGCGGGATCCCGCTGGCCGACCAGCTCGGCGCGCTGACCGAGCTGCGCGAGCAGGGGCTGGTGCGCGCCATCGGACTGTCCAACGTGTCCGCCGAGCAGTACGAGGAGGCGCAGCGGCACGCCGAGATCGCCGCGGTGCAGAACCTCTACAACGTGGTCAACCGCACCTCGGCGGACCTGCTGGCGAAGACCGCTGCGGCGGGCGCGGCGTTCGTCCCGTTCTTCCCGCTGGGCTCCGGTTTCGCGGACAGCCGGGCGCGGGAGGACGACGTGCTGCGCGGGATCGCGGAGCGCCACGGCGCGACCCAGGCGCAGGTCTCCCTGGCCTGGCTGCTGCGCCGCGCGGACAACGTCCTGCTGATCCCGGGCACCTCCTCCCCGGAGCACCTGGAGGAGAACACCGCGGCGGCCACCGTCGAGCTCTCCGAAGCCGACGTCGCCGCGCTGAACGCCCTGGTCGCCGAAGGCGAAACCCTCGAAGAAGCCCACTGAGGCACTGCCAGGTCCCGTTTCCGCTGGTCAGGTGCCGTGAGTGCTTTGTGGTGCCATAGCACCGGAAAACGCTCACGGCAGCCACCAGCGGGAACGGCGCGCTAGTGCGGCGATCTCGCGCGAAATCGCCCGCTGCGGGCGAATGTGCCGGGCGGCGTTGTCCGAGACCGCTCACCGCCCGCGAAAAGCCGCGCGGTAGGCGGTCGGCGTGGTGCCGACCCGGTTCGCGAAGTGGCGGCGGAGCCGAACCCGGCGCGCTCGGCGACGTCCTCGACCGGCAGGTCCGTCGTCTCCAGGAGCTCCTGGGCGCGGGGCGCCGTCTGGCAGGAGGCGCGCTGACCGGGGACCGCCACGGGGCCCGGACGGGTGGTGAGGTGCACGAACGGACCTCTCGACCGATACGGAAGTCGCAACAGCATTACGCCCTGCGGGGCGGGGTGGTGTCACCCAGTAGTCTGGTCGACACGCAACGGTGCTAATGCGAGGCAGACGTGACCGAACCAGTCAAATGGGTCCCCGACGGCGTCGACGAAGAAGTCCCCAGCGCGGCCCGGCTCTACGATTACCTGCTCGGCGGCGCGCACAACTTCGCCGCGGACCGCGCCCTGGCCGAGAAGTTCCTGAGCGCGCTGCCCAGCGCCCGCGACGTGGCCCGGCTCAACCGGGCCTTCCTGCGTCGCGCCGTGGTCTTCATGGGGCAGCACGGCGTCCGGCAGTTCCTCGACGTCGGCTCGGGAATCCCGACGGTCGGCAACGTGCACGAGATCGCGCAGGCCGCTGATCCGCAGGCGCGCGTGGTCTACGTGGACTACGAGTCGGTCGCCGTGGCGCACAGCCAGCTGCTGCTGGAGGGCAACGACAACGCCGTCATCGTGCAGGCCGACATGACCGACCCCGACTCGATCCTGCAGCACCCGGAGACCCGGCGGCTGCTGGACTTCGACCAGCCGATCGGGCTGATCATGGCCGGGGTGTTCCACTTCGTGCCGCACGAGGCCGACGCGCCGGCGATCATCGCCCGCTACCGCGACGCGCTGGCCCCCGGCAGCTTCCTGGCGCTGTCGCACTTCACCGCCGACATCAGCCCGGAGGAGATGGCCGGGGTGGTCGAGGTGATGCGCCGCAGCTCCGACCCGATCCACACCCGCACGCACGCCGAGGTCAGCGAGCTGTTCACCGGCTTCGACCTGGTGGAACCGGGCGTGGTGGGCACCGCGCTGTGGCGGCCGGACCGGCCGGAGCAGGCCGAGGACGAGCCCGGCGGCTCGCAGATCTACGCGGGGGTGGGGCGCAAGCCATGAGGCGGTCGCGGGGGGCGCGAGCCGGTTCGACGATGATGGTGGGAAAGGTGTGACTGGGGCGGAGGCCCGACGAACGTTGCTGGACGGTTGAGATGAGCGAGGGAGCGGCGGACGATCCGCCGAGCGCGCTGGTTCCCGAGCGGCGCGACGCCGATTGGCGGGCCGAGGTGGCCCGGCAGTGGGCCGCGCAGCTGAGCACGGCCTCCTACATCCCGCTGGCCCGCGCGACCGTCGAGCAGACCCTGGCGGAGCTGGTCGACCGGATCGTCGCGGCGCTGGACGACCCGTCCACCTTGGACGAGATCGGGCGCGAGGTCGGGGCCCGGCTGGTGGAGATGCACGCCACCGGCGAGACGAGCCTGCCGCTGAGCCTGGACCTGCTCCGCGACGCGCTGGTGCAGCGGTTCGGCTACGACGAGGTGCACCGGATGCTGGCGCTGGTCGCGGCGATCGCCGCGGGCTACGCCGCCGCGGACCGGGAGAGCACGTTCGTGCAGCAGGAGACGCTGAAGAAGGCGTTGCTGCGCTCGAAGCTCAAGGCGGACCGCGAGCTGGCGGCCAGCGAGGCGCGGTTCGGCGAGGTGTTCACCACGACGCCCATCGGTGTCGCGATCAGCGATCTGCAGGGCAACTTCGTCCAGGTGAACCCGGCGTGGGAGCACACCCTGGGCTACCGGGAGCAGGCCCTGACGTCGATGACGATCCACGACCTGTTCCACCCGGAGGACGCCGAGTACCTGTCCGCCGCCTACCGCGAGCTGGCCGAGGGCGGCGGTGCCAAGCGCCTCAGCGACCGCAAGCGCCTGCTGCGCGCCAACGGCGAGGAGGCGTGGGCGTACCTGGCGGTTTCCGTGCTGCGCGGTTCGGACGGCGCGCCGCGCAACTTCGTCACGATGGTCGAGGACATCACCGAGCTGCACATGCTGCAGGCCCGGTTCCGCTACCAGGCGCTGCACGACGTGCTGACCGGCCTGCCGAACCGGCAGTACTTCTTCACCCGCCTGGAGACCGCGCTGGTCAACTTCCCGCGCGACTCCCGGATGACGCTCTACCACCTGGGCCTGGACGGCTTCGAGCTGATCAACGACGGGCTCGGCTACGAGGTCGGCGACCTGGTGATCAAGACGGTGGCGCGGCGGCTGGAGCAGCTGGTCGAGGACGAGGAGGCGCTGGTCGCGCGCTTCGGCGGCACGGAGTTCGCCATCCTGGTGTGGGAGCAGGAGAAGACCCCGCCGGTGCCCGAGGTGGTCCGGCTGATCAACGAGCTGCTCGCCGAGCCGGTCTACATCGGGGAGCAGGGCATCGCGGCCTCGGCGAGCGTCGGCGTGGTGCAGCGGCAGGTGGCCGAGGCGGAGGCGTCGAACATGCTGTGGGCCGCGGACGTCGCGCTGCGCCGCGCGGAAGCGGCGGGCAAGCGGCAGTGGGCGCTGTTCGACCCGGACCGGGCTCCGGAGGAGCGGATCGAGTCCAAGCTGGCCGCGGTGATGCCGGGCGGGCTGGAGCAGGGCGAGTTCGACGTGGTCTACCGCCCGCTGGTGCGCCTGGACGGCAGCGGGCTGATCGCGCTGGAGGCCGGACTCCGCTGGGACACCAGCGAAAGCGGAACGCTGGAGCACGACGAGTGCCTGCGCCTGGCGGAGCGCTCCGGGGTGACGCTGTCCCTGCGGGACTGGATGGTGGAGACGGCCTGGCAGCAGCTGCGCGAGTGGCACGCGGACGGCCACCGGGTCCAGCTGAACCTGGCGCTGAGCCCGAACCAGGGCCAGGACCCCGACCTGGCGGCGGTGATCCACCGCGTCCTGGACGCCGGGGACGTCGACCCGGGCTGGCTGCGCCTGTGCCTGCCGATGGTGGCGATCAGCGGCGACAACGAGGAGACCCGGGACAACTTCCGCTTCCTCAGCAGCCGGGGCATCAAGACCTCCCTGCACGGCTTCCAGGGCTCCCCGGAAGAGCTGCGCCTGCTGCGAGAGCTCCCGGTGGACGCGGTCCGCCTGGCCGACGAGCTGGTCGCGATAGTGCACAACGCGGAGTCCCGGGACGCGCCCGAGGTCCAGGCGATCTGCAGCCTGGTCCCCCTGACCCGAGCCTGCGGAGCCCAGCTCTGGGTCGGCGGGATCCACGACGAGAGCCAAGCGGAAACCTGGCGCGAGATGGGCTGCGAGGTGGCGTCGGGTCCCCACTTCGGTGACCCCCTCTGCTCCTTCGACGTCGCCGACTACCTCCACGCCCAGAACTGACCGAGCAGCACCCGCAGGCCGGGCGAGGCCCGCCGGTGCTGCGCGGTCGCGCTCGACGGCGCAGTTGCTCGGTCGCTGCAGATCCGGCGCTCCGCCGGAGGGGCGCCGCCGGGTGGCGCCCCTCCGCTCGGTCAGGCTGGCATCTCGACCATGCTGTTGATCTCGTCCTCGGAGTTGAGGCTGATCTCGACGTAGATGGCGCCCCTCTGCAGCGCTGCGATCAGCTCGTCCTTGCCGCACGTTCCGGAGCAGACCTTCTGGGAGCCCGTGACCTCCACCTCGTCGGCCAGCGGGACGAAGAAGTCCCCGGGGTTGCTGGGGTCTTCGGACCAGTCGCCGCTGTTGTACTCGCCGGGGGCCGGGACGATGAGCTCGACCATGTCGTTCGCGGCGTCGTACTTCTGCAGGTTGACCACGAGCACGCCGCCGTTGCCGAGCTCCGGTATCCGCTTCTGCGCGGTGCTGGTGGGCGAGCCCTCGGTGTCCGATGTGGACTCCGCGGGGCTGCTGGGTGCTTGCGGCGCGGGCGGGGCGGTCTGCTTCCGCGGGGTTTCCTGGGGTGCCTGCGAACAGCCTGCGGTCACCGCGGCGGCCAGCCCCAAACTCGTTGCGACCAGCGCGATCGCCCGCTGACGGTACTTCATCGGGGAACTCCTCGAATCGTCGGGGGAAGTTGGATCTTCCTTGCGCCTCTGATGACGGGAGGAATCCGCTGCGGGTTGCTCCGCAGGTGATCAAGTTCTGGCAAGCTCGCGATAACCGCTCGCGGACGATTCCCGCGAAGTGCGGCAGCGGAGTTCACCTGCCCCTAAGATGCGCGGAACGACCCTGGTGAGCCGCCTACGTCGACGAACTCATGCCCGGCATCCTGGGCGGCACCATCGAGCCCTGATCCCGACGTGGGTTGATATTCGATGGCTGTCGGGTGCAGGTGGTGGGAGCATTCGGGGATATGATGGTTTTCGGGCCAGTGCTGGACGTTCGCCCCTTGTTCAGGCAGGAGCGGGAGGAGCTGCTTGGGTTGCTTCGGTCGCTGAGCCGTGAGGAGTGGTCGCGGGCGACGGTGTGCCCGGGGTGGGACGTGCACGACGTCGTCGGGCACGTGCTGAACGACTACGTGCGGCGGATCTCGGGGAGTCGGGACGGATTCGGCGGGGCGGTGTTCGCCAACGACGAGACGTTGCCGAGCTACTTGGCCCGCACCAACGACGAATTCGTCCGGGCGGCGCGGCAGTGCAGCCCGGAGCTGATGGTCGAGCTGCTGGGGCACCTCGGTCCTGAGCTGGACCGGGTCTGGGAGTCCTTCGACCTGACCGGACCGGCCGCGCTGGACGTGTCGTGGGCAGGGCCCGGTCCCAGCCCGGCCTGGTTGGACATCGCTCGCGACTACACCGAGTTCTGGGTGCACCAGCAGCAGATCCGGGACGCCGTGGGCAAGCCCGGCGCCGACCGGCCCGAGCTGGTGCACCCGGTGCTGGACACGTTCTTGCGCGCACTGCCTTACACGCTGCGCGAAGTCGCCCGCCCGAGCGGAACTGCGGTCCGCGTCGTCGTCACCGGACCGGCGGGCGGCACCTGGTGCGCGGTGTCCGACGACGGGAGCTGGCGGATGGGCGACGGCGACCCGGCGGCGACGGTCACCATGCGGCCGGACGACCTCTGGCGGCTCGCCACCCGGGGCATCACCGTCGCCGAGGCCCGCGAACGAGCCGCTGTGCAAGGCGATCCCGCACTGACCGACGCGGTGACCTCGCTGCTCGCGGTGGTCGCCTGATCACCACTGGACGCGGATCTCCTCCAGGCCGCGGATGAAGCCATCGGTCTTCCAGCGCAGTTCGGCGTCGGCCAGGCGCAGCTGCGGGAAGCGGCGGGTGAGGCCGCCGAGCCCGGTCTCCAGCTCGATCCTGGCCAGCTGCGCGCCGAGGCAGCGGTGCACGCCGTCGCCGAAGGCCAGGTGGCGGTTGGGCGCGCAGCCGGGCGATGCGTTCGTGGTCGTCGGTGAACGGGAAGACCGGGAGTTCGCTTTCGGTCGCGCGCACAACGCCTCCTCGGCGGGTCGGACCGGCCCGGTCGCGCGGTGGAGCCCGTCCGGCGGAACCGTGCCGGTGGCTGAACTCCGGGAATCTCGATGGGCCCCGCGCTGCGCGGCATCCGCCGCCAGCAGGCTATCGCGCTGCCGGGCCGGTGCCGATCGGAAGATCGAGTGGCGAAACCCGTTGCCCGACAGGACGAATCCGTCCTCCGATCGTCCCCGCCCTGAACGGCCCAGGGGTCGTGAGCGCGCAACGGTGTTCGAACACGCACTCACGGCAAAACGGGGCTCAGGCCTTCAGGGCGGCTCGGACGATGGCGAGGGCCTCCTCGGCGGGGATGCCGAGGGCGTGGGTGATCTGGGCGTAGGTGGCGGCCGCCTCCGCGGCGCGGGCCGCCGTCTGGTCGCCCGCGTCGGAGACGAAAGTGCCCGCGCGGCCGCGGGTTTCGATCAGGCCCGCCTGCTCCAGCTCGCGGTAGGCCTTGGCCGCCGTGTTGACCGCGATGCCCAGGTCCGCGGCCAGGGCGCGGACGGTCGGGAGCTTGGTGCCCACCGGCAGTTCGCCGCTGCGGACCTGCTCGGCGATGCTCGACCGCACCTGTTCGAAGGGCGGCACTCCGGAGTGTGCGTCAACGCTGATCCGCATGGTCCATCGCTTCCGGGGTCGAGGTCGGTGCCGTTCCAGTATCCGCCCCGCCCCCGGGCGGGTGGGATCAGGCCCGCGCGTACGGGTCGATGGACACGCCCTTGGCACACACCTTGCCACCGGTCCACGGCGTTTCCTTGGCGTCGGAGGTGTTCGGCGGGTACACGGCGACGGTCTCGGGCTCCAGGCAGGGCTCGAACTCCGGGCTCGACGACCAGCCCAGCGGTGCCTTGAACCGCTCGCCGGGCTTGATCTCCAGCAGCTCCTGCGTCGAACCGCTCTGGCTGGTGGGGATGCTGAGCTGCTGGTGCCCGGCGTCGTAGAACCGCAGCTCCGGGAACCCGGCCAGGTTGCACGCCTTGGTGCCGACGTTGGCGATGAACAGGTCGGCGCTGCGGGCCACGTCCTCGTCGCCGTGGTACTCCACGCGCACCGACAGCGTTCCGGCCGTGCACTTGCCGAAACCCGTTCCCTCACCGGGGTGTTCGGCGGGCTGCCCGGACTGCTCGGTTTGCTCCGACTGCGGGGCGTCGGCCTGCCCCGGTGCTGGTTCGCCCACCGCGATCCCGGGGTTCTGCCCGCTCGGAGCGGGGGTGGTGCCCGATGCGCAGGAGCTGAGGCCCGCGGTGAGCGCGAGGGCGGAGAGCACGGTGGCGGCGGTTCGTGGGTGGCGCACTGTCGACCTTCCAGGAGTACGATCTTTCCCGTTGGACGTGCGCCGCGCCGCGGGGTTGCTCGCCGGGTCAGGATTTCCGGAACACGTCGAGCTCGGCGGTGCCCGCCCGCGCCTGCTCGAAGGGCGGCACACCGGAGTGCGCGTCAACGCTGATCCGCATGGTCCACCGCTTCCGGGGGGCGCGTTCCAGCGTCCGGCGGAGATGTCGGCGGGATCGCGCTCATGCGCGCCAGGCACGAGCCGAGGGGACGTCGGGCAGGATGGGGAACACCTCGGTCAGGCCGGTGATCCGGAAGACCTTGATCAGCCGCTCCGCAGTGCACACCAGAACCAGGTCGCCGTCGGCGGCGCGCATCCGCTTCAGGCCACCGACCAGCGCGCCGAGCGCGGTGCTGTCCAGGAAGTCGACCTGGCTGAGGTCCACGATCAACCGGCGAGCACCGTCGTGCACCGCGTCGGTCAACCGCTCCCGCAGCGCGGGCGAGGTGTAGACGTCGATCTCCCCGCTGACGGTGATCAGCGCGACGTCGCCGGGCAGCCGGGTGCTGGTCACGCTGAAGTCCATGGCGTGCACACTAGTGGCCCGAGCCCGGTTTCCGGTGACGAACCGGCGTCCTGCGCGCACGGTGGGTGGCATGCTCATCGGCATGATCGGTTCGTGGTGGAAGCGGCCCCGGAACGAGGTGGGGCGGGTTTCCGTGATGCCGCCCTGGTCGATCTGGCTCGGAGCGCTGGTGCTGCTGGTGGTGGCGGCGGTCTCGATGTGGACGTTGTTCGGCCTGTTCGGGGCCGGGAGCCCGCAGGACAAGATCCGCCTGGAGATCGTCAAGCTGGCCGGTAGCATCGTGGTCGGCACCGGTGGCGCAGTGGCGCTGCTGCTCGCCGCACGTCGGCAACGGGCCACCGAGCTGCAGCTGGCCCAGAACGAGCGGGATCTGGCGCAGAAGGAGCGCGCCGCCGCCGACGCCCGCCACGACGCCGCGGAGCGGCGGATCACCGAGCTCTACTCCTCCGCCGCGGAGCAGCTGGGGTCGGACAAGGCCCCGGTGCGCCTGGCGGCGCTCCACGCCCTCGAACGGCTCGGCCAGGACAACCCCGGCCACCGGCAGACGGTCGTGGACCTCATGTGCGCCTACCTGCGGATGCGCGACACCTCGTCGGACGACCAGGAAGGCCAGGTGCGGCTCACCGCGCAGCGGCTGCTCACCGCCCACCTCCGCCCCCAAGCACGCGGGGACGGGAAGTTCTGGGCCGGGATAGACCTGGACCTCACCCGAGCCACGCTCGTCGCGTGGGACATGGCTGGATGCAGCGTCCGCAGCGCCTTGTTCGACGGGGCGGACTTCCGGGACGACGCCGCCTTCCGGCAGACCGAGTTCGGCGGTGCGGTGTCGTTCCGAGACGCCCGGTTCCACGGTGCGGCTTCGTTCGATCGAGCGCGATTCCGCGACGCCGCCGGGTTCGGCGCAGCGGTGGCCCTCGGGGAGATCTCCTTCCGGGCGGCGGAGTTCGACGGCGCAGTGTCCTTCGGCGGGGCCGACTTCCTCGATCGCACCTCCTTCTCGGGCGGGAGGTTCGGCGCCGCAGGGTCCTTCCGGCAGGTGGTGTTCCGCGGCGGGGTTTCGTTCCGGGAGGCGCAGTTCCGCGAAGCGGCGTCGTTCGCCGCGGCCGAGTTCCGCGACGAAGCTTCCTTCGGCGGGGCGACGTTCCACGGCTCCGCCTCGTTCGGCGAGGCGCGGTTCCACGGCGCGGCCTCATTCCGCGAAGCGGAGTTCCACGGCGCGGCGTGGTTCGACCAAGCCCAGCTGGGAGAGCCGGACTTCTCCGGTGCTCGGATGCTCACGCCCGATCCAGCGACTGCGCAGGGGTGGCGGCAACCGGGGTGGCGGCTGACCGCCGTCGACGGCGAAGTGCCGGACGAGCAGCAGCGCCGCTGGTTCCGGTTCGCACCGGCCGACTAGGAGCTGCGCCGGAACGCCTCCAGCAGCCGCTCGGCGGCCAGGCCCGCCGTCAGCTCGCCCGCCCGCACCTGGGACTCCACCTCGCCGAGGATCTCGCGAACCCCGGGGTGGTGGGTGAGCTCCGACAGCAGCTGGTCGCGCACCAGCGCCCAGGTCCACTCCACCTGCTGGCGGCTGCGCTTCTCGGCGAACTCGCCGGTCTCGGTCAGCGCCGCCCGGTGCTGCTCGACCTGCTCCCACACCGAGTCCAGCCCGAGCCCCTGCAGACCGCTGCAGGTGAGCACCGGAGGTGTCCACGAGGCGCTGATCGGGGTGAGCAGGCGCAGGGCGCCGCGGAGCTCGCGGGCGGCTTTGCGGGCTTCGGCCGCGTGGTCGCCGTCGGCCTTGTTGACGGCGATGATGTCGGCGAGTTCCAGGACGCCCTTCTTGATGCCTTGGAGCTGGTCGCCGGTGCGGGCCAGGGACAGCAGCAGGAAGCAGTCGACCATCCCGGCGACGGTGACCTCGGACTGCCCGACGCCGACGGTTTCCACCAGCACCACGTCGAAACCGGCCGCTTCCATCAGCACGATGGTCTCCCGCGTCGCGCGCGCGACGCCGCCGAGCGTGCCCGCCGACGGCGAGGGCCGCACGAACGCGGCCGGGTCGCTGGCGAGCTTGCCCATCCGCGTCTTGTCGCCGAGGATGCTGCCGCCGCTGCGGGTGGACGAGGGGTCGACGGCCAGCACCGCGACCCGGTGCCCCTGCTCGGTGAGCATCGAGCCCAGCGCTTCGATGAACGTCGACTTGTCCACCCCGGGCACGCCGGTGATGCCGACCCGGTGCGCGCCCCCGCTGTGCGGCAGCAGTTCGGCCAGCAGTTCCTGGGCCAGCGCGCGGTGGTCGGCGCGGGTGGATTCCACCAGCGTGATCGCCTGCGCCAGCTTGGTGCGGGACCCGGCGAGCACGCCCTTGGCGTAGTCCTGGACGTCGATCTTGCGCGGCATGATCAGTGGCCGAGCCGGGTGCGGAGCTCGTCGAGCAGGCCCAGCGCCGCGTCGGCGATGACCGTGCCGGGCGGGAAGATCGCCGAGGCCCCGGCCTGGCGCAGCGCGTCGAAGTCGGCGGGCGGGATGACGCCGCCGACGACGATCATGATGTCCTCCCGGCCGATCGCGGCCAGCTCGTCGCGCAGCGCGGGCACCAGGGTCAGGTGCCCGGCGGCGAGGCTGGAGACGCCGACGACGTGCACGTCGGACTCGGCGGCCTGGCGGGCCACCTCGGCCGGGGTCTGGAACAGCGGGCCCACGTCCACGTCGAAGCCGAGGTCGGCGAAGGCGGTGGCGATCACCTTCTGGCCGCGGTCGTGGCCGTCCTGGCCCATCTTGGCGACCAGGATGCGCGGTCGGCGGCCTTCGGCCTCGGCGAAGTCCTCGACGCGCTGGCGCGCGGTCTCCAGCTGCTCCGACGGTCCCGATTCGTCCCGGTACACGCCGGTGATCGTACGGATCTGCCCGGAGTGGCGGCCGAACACCTTCTCCAGGGCGTCGGAGATCTCCCCGACGGTGGCCTTGGCCCGCGCCGCGTCCACGGCCAGCGTCAGCAGGTTGTGCGCGAGGTCGTTCGGGCGTTCGTCGGACATCGACGCCTCGGCGGCGGCGGTCAGGCGGCGCAGTGCGTCCTCGCAGGCCTGGCCGTCGCGCTCCTCCCGCAGCCGCCGCAGCTTCTCCAGCTGCTGGGCGCGGACCCCGGCGTTGTCCACCTTGAGCACGTCGATCTGCTCGTCGCCGTCGTAGCGGTACTTGTTGACGCCGATCAGCGGCTGACGGCCCGAGTCGATGCGGGCCTGGGTGCGGGCCGCGGCCTCCTCGATGCGCAGCTTCGGGATGCCCGCGTCGATGGCCTGCGCCATGCCGCCTGCGTCCTCGACCTCGCGGATGTGCGCCCACGCGCGTTCGGCGAGGTCCTGGGTGAGCCGCTCCAGGTAGTAGCTGCCGCCCCACGGGTCGATGACCCGCGTGGTGCCGGATTCCTGCTGCAGCACCAGCTGGGTGTTGCGGGCGATGCGCGCGGAGAAGTCGGTGGGCAGCGCCAGCGCCTCGTCGAGGGCGTTGGTGTGCAGGGACTGGGTGTGGCCCTGGGTGGCGGCCATCGCCTCCACGCAGGTGCGCACCACGTTGTTGTAGACGTCCTGGGCGGTCAGCGACCAGCCGGAGGTCTGCGAGTGGGTGCGCAGCGACAGCGACTTCGGGTTCTGCGGGCCGAACTGCTTGACCAGCTTCGCCCACAGCAGCCGGGCCGCGCGGAGTTTGGCGACCTCCATCGCGAAGTTCATCCCGATGCCCCAGAAGAACGACAGCCGGGGCGCGAACGCGTCGATGTCCAGCCCGGCCTGCTTGCCCGCGCGCAGGTACTCCACGCCGTCGGCCAGGGTGTAGGCCAGCTCCAGGTCGGCGGTCGCCCCGGCCTCCTGGATGTGGTAGCCGGAGATCGAGATGGAGTTGAACTTCGGCATCCGCTGCGAGGTGTAGGCGAAGATGTCGGAGATGATCCGCATCGACGGCTGCGGCGGGTAGATGTAGGTGTTGCGGACCATGAACTCCTTGAGGATGTCGTTCTGGATGGTCCCGGCCAGCTTCTCCGGCGCGACGCCCTGCTCCTCGGCGGCGACGATGTAGAGCGCCATCACCGGCAGCACCGCGCCGTTCATGGTCATCGACACGCTCATCTTCTCCAGCGGGATGCCGTCGAAGAGCTGGCGCATGTCGAAGATCGAGTCGATGGCCACCCCGGCCATGCCCACGTCACCGGCCACCCGCGGGTGGTCGGAGTCGTAGCCGCGGTGGGTGGCCAGGTCGAAGGCCACCGACAGGCCCTTCTGCCCGGCCGCCAGATTGCGGCGGTAGAAGGCGTTGGACTCCTCGGCGGTGGAGAACCCGGCGTACTGCCGCACGGTCCACGGCTGGTTGACGTACATCGTCGGGTACGGGCCGCGAAGGAACGGTGCCAGCCCGGGGTAGGTGCGCAGGAAGTCCAAGCCCTCGGTGTCGGCGGAGGTGTAGAGCGGTTTGACGCCGATGCCCTCGGGCGACTCCCACACCAGCGCGTCGGACTCCTTGCCGGTGGCGGCGAGGAGTTCGGACTGCCAGCGCTCTGTCTGATTTCGGGGGAGATCGGCGACCGGCGGGCTCTCCAGCGGGACGTCGGCGAAGTTCGGGATCTGCGTCATCGTCGGACTCCCAACTGGTCGTGGACGTCGGTGAGGACGGCCAGCGCATCGCACCCGGCGAAGACGAACCCGTCGACGCCGTCGATCTCGCTCGGCTTCCCGGCCAGCAGCATCTGCTGCGCCCCGGCCCGCTTCAGCGCCTCAGCCGTTTCCGCTGCGCGCTCGGCGTAAACCTTGTCGCTGGAGCACAAGCACACCACCGGAGCACCCGCGTAGGCGGCGAGAACGTCCTCTGTGGACTCGGTGGCCCCGGCGTCGGTGCACTCGATGCCGCCCGCGGCGAAGAGGTTCCGCGCGAAGGAGGCGCGCGCGTTGTGCGCGGCCAGCGGGCCGAGCGTCGCGAGGAACACCGTCGGCCTGCTCGGCTGGGCGTCGGCCGCGTCGCGCAGCCGCTCGAAGTCCTCGGCGTAGCGGTGCACGGGCAGACCGCCGCCGGGCTGCTCGGGCGCGGTCTCGCGCTCCAGCGGCGCCTCGTCCAGGTTCGGGAACTCGCTGACACCGGTGATGGCGTCCCGGCGGTGCGCGATCGCGGTGCGGCGCTGCTCCCAGGTGGCGGCCAGCTCGCTGCTGATCAGGCCGGACTCCAGCGCGGCGGGCAGCCCACCGGCGGCCTCGATCCGCTGGAACCAGGCCCAGGCCGCCTTCGCCAGCTCGTCGGTCAGCGACTCGACGTAGTAGGAGCCACCGGCCGGGTCGATCACCTGCGCCAGGTGCGACTCCTCCAGCAGCAGCGCCTGCGTGTTGCGCGCGATGCGCCGGGCGAAGGCGTCCGGCAGCCCGATCGCGGCGTCGAACGGCAGCGTGGTCACCGCCTGCGCGCCGCCCACGCCCGCGGCGAAGGACGCGATCGTGGTGCGCAGCATGTTCACCCACGGGTCGCGGCGGGTCAGCATCGCCGGGGAGGTCACGGCGTGCTGGACCTGGCCGCGCGCCTGCTCGGCGGCGCCGCAGGAGCGGGTCACCTGCTCCCACAGCCGCCGCGCGGCGCGCAGCTTGGCGATGGTGAGGAACTGGTCGGCGGTGGCGGCGTAGCGGAACTCCAGCAGCCCGGCGGCGGTGTCGACGTCCAGCCCGGCCTCGGTGAGCCACCGCAGGTAGGTGGTCGCGGCGGCCAGCGAGCAGCCGAGCTCCTGCGCGTCCGAACCGCCCGCCCCGTGGTACGGCAGCCCGTCCACGACCAGCGCCTTGAGTTCGGGGAACGCGGTGCAGCGCTCGGCCAGCGCGACCGCGCCCGCGCGGTCACCGGGCTGACCGGTCCTGGCCTGCCAGCCCAGCGGGTCGGCGCCGAGGTTGCCGCGCAGCGCGCTGCCGCGCACGCCCTGCTCGTCGGCCAGTGCGAGGAAGGCCTCCGCGGCGGCGGTGAAGTCGGCACCGGCGTCCAGCGCCACGCCGATCATGTCCAGGTGGACGCCTTCCAGCGCGTCCGCGAGGTCCTCGACCGCCAGACCGCCGCGGCCCAGCCGCAGCCACAGCGAGGACACGCCGTTGTAGAGGTCCGCCAAGATCTCGCGGTTGGCCTCGGCCGCATCGGGGTGCTCGTGCCGCTGCCGCACGTCCCAGCCCTCGGCGACGTTGCCCTGCGCCCGGCTGCCCCGCACGAACGGCGCCAACCCCGGCACGCCCGGCTCGCCCGCGCCCGCGGTGTAGAGCGGGTGCACGGTGATGCCGTCGTAGGTGGTGGTGGCCAGCACGTCCTCGACGGGTCCGGCCGGGTGCTCGCCGATCAGACCCGACCGCTGCAGGACCTTCTGCACCTGGGCTTGCCACTGCTCGTGGGTCGGTTCCGGGAACTCGGCGGCCAAGGCCAGCTCCGGCCCGACGCCGCTCGACTTCGAGTGCGCCACCATGGGAACTGATGGTAGGCCGGTGCCGGGGAATCGAACCCGATCAGCTCTGTGACGCCCGTCGCAGCACCCGGACGGCTGCACCGGCTTGTGGGGTCCCGCGCCGCTGAGCCCCCGTTTTTGGCGGAACCCGACAATTGCGCGCGGCTGGCTGGGCTCGTGAGCACTTTCAGGTGCCATGGCACCACAAAACGCTCACGAGACCTGACCTGCGGAAACCACGAGGGTACGCCATGTGGGGGAACGCCGGTTGATCCGGACGACGATGGTGTGATCGGGGGATGCGCGTCGTGCTGTTGATCGTCTTGCTCGTCGGTGCGGTCGTGACCAGCGGCTGCGGCACCCAGGACCGGAGCGCTCCGCCTTCGGCGGAGGAGGCCCTGGCGTTCAGCGGGGTGGTCGTTCCGCCGGGCGCGGAGGTGCTCGGGGTGGACGCGAGCCGCGGCATCGACTCGTTCTGCAAGCTCGCGATCGCCGTCGACGGCGGGGCGGTGGAGCGGTTGCTGGCCGATTCCCAGTTCCGCGCGGCGCTGGAGCCGGGGCGGGAGGTCAGCTACGAGCCGGTGCCGCAAGCACCGGTCGGGGCCGACATCGCGTCCGCCTCCGACCAGCTCCCGCCCGGTCCCGGGCGGCCGAGCGCGGTGTTCCGCGAGTTCCTGGTGGATCGTTCCGATCCGGCCCGCGCCGTCGTCCACGTCTGGGCCTTCACGACCTGAGCGGGGAATTCTGTGGAACAGCGGGGTTTCCACACTTCCGCCCCGCCGGTCGGTCGCGCCTGAGCCGCTCACCTGCGGGGAATCCGACCAATCGGATTTCCCGCCGGGAATCCGCCGATCGCGGTGATCTTGACGGCCGTGCGCGGTGGCGGTTCCTTGTGGTGGAACCGACCGCGGATCAGGGCCTCCCCGAATTCGCCCCCTCGTCCGCCGCGGTTCGACGATCCCCCGATTCCCCAGGAGGCGGCATGCATGCGTTGCTCAGGCGTGCGCTCGGCGTGGCTGCGGGCGCGGCGGCGGTGACCGCGACCCTCGTGGCACCGGCCAGCGGTGCGGGCCAGGCGGACCTCGGCACGGCCGTGCGGGAGACGATGCTGGCCGAACGCGGCCCGGCCGCCAGCGCGGACTTCGACGTCCAGGCGCTGGCCGAGCCGCTGGTGGAGCCGACCCGCAACGACCAGCGCTGGGCCTTCGGCACGACCACCATCCCCGCTCCGGCGAAGGAGCACGCCGGTCCGCACACGGCGATCTTCGTCGCGCACCGCGACGCGCAGGGCTGGCAGGTCGAGCTGGACGGCACGGCCGAGTTCGTGCAGGCCGTCCAGCAGGCGCCGACCGACATCGTCAGCGACGGCGAGAAGCAGCTGTTCGCGCGCAACTACGAGAACAGCCGCACCGCGGTGACCGACACCGGCCTCGGGCTGCCGTGGGCCGAGGGCGTCGCGTGGTGGATGGGCGGCGGGCCGCACGGCGACAGCGGGCAGAGCCGCCCGTACAGCTCGCTGGACTTCAGCGGCGGCAACGGGCGGGTGCTGTCGGCGGGCGCCGGGCGCGTCTACAAGAGCTGCCTGCGCAACGGCAGCGGGCTGGTCCGGGTCGTGCACGAGAACGGCTACAGCACGACCTACTACCACATGACCGGCCTGACCGACCTCGGCGACGGCCAGCCGGTGCAGTACGGCGACTACCTCGGGCAGATCGACGTCGGCCTGCCCTGCGGCGGCAGCACCACCGGCCCGCACGTGCACTTCTCCCTGCTGCGCGGCGACTCCCACACCCCGGTCGACGGCCGGACCATCGGCGGCTGGACCTTCCACGAGGGATCGCAGGCCTACGGCGGGTACGCCGAGCGCGACGGCACCCAGGTCGGCACCGGCGGCCAGATCACCAATCACGGCCGGGGCGACGGCACCCCGACCGGCGTGGTCGACGGCGGCCGGAACAGCTCGGTGAACGTGCGCAGCGAGCCGAAGCTGACCGCACCGGTCGTCGAGGAGCTGCCCGACGGAAGCGTCGTCCGGATCAAGTGCACCGCACGCGGGGACGCGGTGGACGGGGTCTGGGGCCGCACCGACCTGTGGAACCAGCGCGACGTCGGCGGCTGGATCAGCGACGGCTTCCTCTACACCGGCTCGGACGATCCGATCGCACCGCCGTGCTGACGCGGGGGTCGTGAGTGCGTGAACCGGCTGGAGCCGGTCTTCGCACTCACGACCCCGAGTGGCCCTGGCCGCAGAGGCGGTAGACCCAGCCCGCCTCGGGGGAGTAGTGGAGCTCGTAGTGGGTCTCGATCTTGGGCCCGTCGTGCAGGTGGATGTGCCGCAGCAGTCGGCCCGCGACGGCTTCCGAATCCCGGAGGTCCTGCATCCGTCCGTCCAGCGGCCCGCCGACGAACCGCACGTTCCGGCTCGGCATGGCACCCTCCTCCCGCACTGCTTACCCCGTCCGAGCCCAATCGTCCCCGATCCCGCCCCCGAAGCACCAGCGCGCGAACCGGTGGGTCGCCCGGCCGCAGGCCCGTCGGCGCCCCCAGGTCCCCGCGATTTCAATGGAAATCGGAGGTCTGATTTCCATTGAGGTTTTTCCAGCCTCGTTCTGCGTGGCGGTGCCGGTGGCGGAACCTCAGCGCCCGCCTGGCTGTGGGTGCCCTGACTTATGTATGCCAATACACGGCGTCAGGGCCGTCCTCGCCAGGCGAACGCTGAGAACCCGCAGCGGTGCAAGCTGCGAGGGTGGGCTATGCGCCTAGCGGCGCATGCGACGACCTAACGACCGGTGCCGGTCGCCGTTCGCAGCTGCGGTCCACGGGCAGGATGAAAAAGCTCAACGAAATCGCGGAAGTTCTCCTCAGATCGGACGTCCTGCCCACCTCCGTCGGCGCGTCCGGCACCCGACATGCCGACGGATGCAGTTTCAGTTGAAACTGCAGTTCCCGCCCACGGCGGAACACAGTTTCAATTGAAACTGCGGTCTGGTGCCCAGCGGAGGGCGAACCAGAGCTCCATGCGGGTCTCCGGGTCGGCGAGGTCCGCGCCGAGGGCTCGCTCGGCCTGGCCGATGCGGTGGCGGACGCTGTTGCGGTGCACGCCGAGGGCGGTCGCCGTGCGCTCCCAGCTGCCGTGGTGCGCCAGCCAGGTCCGCAGCGTGTCGAGGAGTCCGCCCGGTTGCCGGTCCGGGTCCAGCGCGTGCAGCGGGGCGAGCACTTCGGCCGCGAACGCACCGGCCGCGCCCGGTGGGACCACTGCGGACAGTCCGGCGCTCTCGGCCACCACCGGACGGCCCAGGGATCTGGCCCGGTCCAGCAGGTTCTCGACCTCCCGCGCCGCGCTGGGCAGCGCGTCGGCCCGATGCGGCCGGGTCACCACCGGCAGCCAGCCCCGATCGCGCATCCCGGACAGGACTTCCGGCGCGGGAGCGGAACTGGTGACAGCGGTGAACCCGCCGTCGACGAGCTGGACCAGCGGTGTGCTCAGGTGCGTGCTCAACCAGTCGTGGTCGGCGACGTCGTCCGCCGCGCGGCGCCGCATCGATGTCCCGGCCACCACCCGGTATTCGCCGCCGGGCAGCAGCCGGGACAGCACGTCGGCTGGCGGAACGCTGTGCAGCAGCAGGGCCGTGGTGGCCGCGCTCAGCGGGGCGTCCCGGGCGCGACCGGCGAGTCCCAGCAGCCCGGCGCCGACCGCGACGATGGCCCGCTCGGTGGCGTCGAAGCGCCGTCGGCGGCCGAGGACGAGCAGGTGCGAGGCGGTCGCCTGCGGCGAAACGGGTTGTGCCAGCAGCGAAGTCCCGTCGGCGAGCTCGGTGGTGGCGCTGCGGATCCCGCGCCCCGCGCGCAGTTTCGCCAACAGGTCCGGCAGCTCGGCGGGCCACCGGGCGGGCGCGCCGTGCTCGGCCACGGCCTCGTCGTGCTGCCCGGCCAGCACGGCCCACGCGTCCAACTGCTGGGCGAGCTCCCGAACCAGCGGCCGCGAACCTTCGACGGAGGCTTTGATCAGCGCTTCGCGCGCCACCGCCACCCGCCGCTGGTCGCGCTGGGCGGCTTCCGCGAGCGCGACCGCGACCGCCCGGCTGATCGCCAGGAACGGAGTCCGCGGCGGCACCACCAGCAGCGGCAGGCCGTGCCGGACGCACGCTCCGCGCAAGGCCTCCGGAAGCGCTTCGTGCATCGGCGGGGTCACGCCGAAGCCGAGGGCGGTGATCCCGGCGTCCAGCAGCCCGCGGACGTACTCCTCGACGTCCTCGGGCGCGTCGGCGAGGTTGACGCCCGCCGTGAGCAGCAGCTCGCCGCCCAGCAGGTACGGGCCGGGATCGTGCAGCTCGCTGACGTGCGCCCAGCGCACCGGGCGGTCCAGGGCGCCGGGGCGGAGGCTGTCGGTGACGACGTCCAGCGCCAGCGCGGTGTCCTCGACGACCGCCCGCAGCGGGATCGCGGTGAAGGCCGTGGTCATAACGGCCACAGAGTACGCCGAACTGGGACGGATCGTCCCATGTCGTCCGCCGTCGACCAGGACCTACGGTTTCCGGGAACAGCGGTGGCCCAGCTCACCGCCGTCGCTGCACAGCAGGATCTGCACAAGGAGGCCGCCGTGGTCGGTGACTACGCGGTGATCGCGCTCTACATCGCCGGGATGATCGGCATCGGCTGGGTCGGCATGCGGCTGGCCCGCACCAAGAGCGACTACCTGGTCGCCGGGCGCCGCCTCGGCTGGTTCATGTACTCCGGCACGATGTCGGCGATCGTGCTCGGCGGGGCGTCCACCATCGGCGGCATCGGGCTCGGCTACACGCACGGCATCTCCGGCGCCTGGCTGGTGCTGACCATCGGCCTGGGCATCCTCGCGCTGCACGCGTTCTTCGCGCGGCGGCTGGTGAAGCTGCGTGTCTACACCGTCTCCGAGATGCTCGACCTGCGCTACGGCGGCTCGTCGACGGTCATCGCGGGCGTGGTGATGTGGGGCTACACGCTGATGCTCACGGTCACCTCGACGCTGTCCTTCGCCACCGTCTTCCACGTGCTCTTCGGCGTGTCCAGCGCGATCGGCATCGCGATCGGCGGTTCGATCGTGGTGCTCTACTCGGTGCTCGGCGGCATGTGGTCGATCACCCTCACCGACATCGCGCAGTTCGTCATCAAGACCATCGGCATCCTGCTGGTCCTGCTGCCGATGTCGCTGGTCGCGGTGGGCGGCTTCGACGGCCTGGCGCAGCGGGTGCCGCCGGACTTCCTCGACCCCACCAGCATCGGCGGCGCCACGATCATCACCTACGTGCTGACCTACGGCTTCGGGCTGCTGATCGGCCAGGACATCTGGCAGCGGGTGTTCACCGCGCGCAGCCCGCGGGTGGCCACCGGCGGCGGGCTGGTCTCCGGCGCGTACTGCCTGGTGTACGGCTTCGCGGGTGCGCTGATCGGCACTGCGGCCAAGGTGCTCTACCCGAACCTGGGCAACGCCGACGACGCGTTCGCCACCGTCGTCGCGAACCTGCTGCCGACCGGTGTCCGCGGCCTGGTGCTGGCCGCCGCGCTGTCGGCGCTGATGTCGACCTCCAGCGGCGCGCTCATCGCCTGCTCGACCGTGACCACCACCGACATCCTGGGCAGGCTGCGCGACAAGCCCGCGGACATCCGGACCAACCGGATCACGACCCTGGTGCTCGGCCTGCTGGCGATCGTCGTCGCGATGGCCGTCAACGACGTGGTCTCCGCGCTCACCGTCGCCTACAACATCCTGGTCGGCGGGCTGCTGGTGGCCATCCTCGGCGGCCTGGTGTGGAAGCGCGGCACCCGGGCCGGGGCGCTGGCCTCGATGGTGGTCGGATCGGTGGTGGTGATCGTCTCCATGGCGGTGCACGGACTGCTCGCCAACGAGCCGATCTACTACGGTCTCGGCGCGAGCCTGGTCTGCTACGTGGTGGTCAGCCTGCTCACCCCGCGCACCGACCCGGCCGTGCTGGAGATGTGGAACGAGCGGCTCAGCGGGGCGGACGCCGAACCGGCGAACGCCTGACCGCGCTGGCCACCGCTCGTGAGCACTTTCCGGTGCTATGGCACCAGAAAGTCCTCACGACACCTGACCAGCGAGAACCTTCCCGGGAGGCAGTGGGATGACCGACAGCAGGATCGGCGGCGACCTGGTGGTCGAGACGCTGCGCGCGCTCGGCGCCGAGACGGTGTTCGGCCTGCCCGGCCAGCACGCGCTCGGGCTGTTCGACGCGCTGCGCCGATCCCCGCTCCGGCTGATCAGCTCGCGCGTGGAGAACAACCTGGCCTTCGCCGCCGACGGCCACGCCCGCGCCCGGCTGGCCGCCGACCCGGCGGGCCCGGTGCCGGTCACGCCGATGATCGTCTCGACCGGTCCGGGCGCGCTGCTGACCCTGGCGTCGCTGCAGGAGTCGCGGGCCGCGTCGGTGCCGGTGCTGGGCATCTCCAGCCAGGTCCCGGCGGCCGGGCTCGGCGGCGGCCGCCGCGGCTACCTGCACGAGCTGCCCGACCAGCAGGCCAGCTTCCGGGACGTGGTCAAGTCGGTGCACGTCGCGCGCACGGCCAGCCAGATCCCCGGCGCGGTGCGCGCGGCCTGGGAGTCGGCGGCCACCGCGCCGTACGGGCCGACGTGGGTGGAGATCCCGCAGGACGTGCTGCTCGCCCCGGCGGGACTCCCGCCGATCACCTCCGCCACCGCCCGACCGGCACCGCTCGAACCGCTGCCGGAACTGGTCGACGAGGCCGCCCGCCTGCTGGCCGGAGCGGAGAACCCGGTGGTCCTGGCGGGCGGCGGCGCGGCCCGCGCCGGGGCCGGGCCGGAGCTGCTGGAGCTGGCCGAAGCGCTGCGGGCGCCGGTGCTGAGCACGTTCGGCGCCAAGGGCGTGTTCCCGTGGGAGCACCCGCTGTCCGGCCAGTCGTGGCTGGAGGACTGGCACAGCACCGAGTTCCTCGCCGACGCGGACGTGCTGCTCGTCGTCGGCTCCGGCCTCGGCGAGCTGACCAGCAACTACCACCGGTTCGCCCCGCGCGGCCGCCTGATCCAGGTCGAGGCGGACGCGGGCAAGCTCGAGTCGAACCACCCGGCGCTGGGCCTGCACGCCGACGCCAAGCTCGCCCTGTCCGCGCTGCTCCCGCGCATCCCGCGCCGCGAACCCGACGGCCGCGCGGAGAAGGCGGTCGCCGACCTGCTGGAACGGGTCCGCGCCCGGCTGGCGGCGCAGGACCTGGAGCTGGAGCAGCGGCTCCTCGGCGAGGTGCGCGCGGCGCTGCCCGAGGGCACGCCGAGCTTCTGGGACATGACCATCCTCGGCTACTGGGCCTGGTCGGCCTGGAACGCCGACGGCGCCCCGATGCACACGGCCCAGGGAGCTGGCGGCCTCGGCTTCGGCCTGCCCGCAGCGCTCGGCGCGGCGGCGACGGGCGGCCCGGCGCTGGCAGTGTCCGGCGACGGGGGAGCGATGTACGGCATCGCGGAGCTGGCCACGGCGGTCCAGCACGACCTGGACGTGACGTGGCTGATCGTCGACGACGGCGGCTACGGCATCCTCCGCGAATACCTCACCGACACCTTCGGCGAATCCACCGCGACCGAACTGACCAGGCCGAACTTCGTCACCCTGGCCGCGGCCTTCGGCATCCCCGCGGTGGAGACGACCCCGGACCGCCTCCGCCAGGACCTGGCCGACGCCCTGACCACCCCGGGCCCCAGCGTCGTCGTCCTCCCGCAGCACCTCCGCCTCTTCGCCCCCACCCACCCCGACCAGGACTGACGGTAACCCGGTCGGCCGCGCGCATCGGATCTAGCATGGTGCGTCGCGGTCGACCCGACCGCGCGGGCGGAAGGATCCGGGCATGGCGTACGCGGTTAGGCCCCTGGACGCCTCGACGTGGGCTGCGTTCGCCGAGCTCGTCGAGCGCAACAACGGGATCTTCGGCGGCTGCTGGTGCCTCGGTTTCCACCCGGAGCGCGGTCAGCGGGGGAGCGTTCGGCGCGAGATCAAGGAAGAACGGGTCCGCAGCGATCGCGCGCACGCCGCGCTCGTGCTCGACGACGGCTCGGTGCAGGGGTGGTGCCAGTACGGCAGCCCCGAGGAGCTGCCGGGCATCAAGCACCGGCGCGAGTACGACAAGGACGCGCCACCGCTCCCGGACTGGCGGATCACCTGCTGCTACGTCGACCCGAAGCACCGCGGCCAGGGCATCGCGCGGGCTGCGCTCGGCGGCGCGCTCGACCAGATCGCCCGGGCCGGTGGAGGTCTGGTCGAGGCGATCTCCGAGGTGACCACCGGCCGCGAGTCCCCGGCCCGGTTCCTGTTCAGCGCGACCGTCGAGCTCTTCGAGCAGTTCGGCTTCACCCGCGGTCGGCAGCTCGGCAAGCACGCGTGGCTCGTCAGCCGGACCGTAGACCCGGTGTGATCAGGGGATTTCGGCTCAGAGCTCTTCGAGCGCGCCGCGCCGGCCGGCTCCGACCGGGCGCAGCGGGCCAGCGCGGGGAAGCGTTCCGGATCCGCGCCCAGCACCCACCACCTCGCGATGCACGGCGAGTGATCATCGGGGCCCGGTCCGGAGGTTCGTGGCTTCTGCCACCCCGGGTCGATTCGGCCGGAGTTGTGCAGGGACGATGGGGGGACGATGAAGCTCACCGACCACCTCCCCGCGACTGACACGCCCGAGCCCGATGCGCTGCTCGACGCCTTCACCACCTGGACCACCGACCAGGGCATCGAGCTGTACCCGGCGCAGGAAGAGGCGCTGATGGAGGTGGTGACCGGGGCGAACCTCATCCTGAGCACCCCGACCGGCTCCGGGAAGAGCCTGGTGGCCACCGGCGCGCACTTCACCGCGCTGGCCGCGGGCAAGCGCAGCTTCTACACCGCGCCGATCAAGGCGCTGGTGTCGGAGAAGTTCTTCTCCCTGGTCGACGTCTTCGGCGCGGAGAACGTCGGCATGATGACCGGCGACAGCAGCGTCAACGCCGATGCGCCGATCATCTGCTGCACCGCCGAGATCCTGGCCAACATCGCGCTGCGCGACGGCGACCGCGCCGACGTGGACCAGGTCGTGATGGACGAGTTCCACTTCTACTCCGAGCCGGACCGCGGCTGGGCCTGGCAGGTGCCGCTGCTGGAGCTGCCGCGCACCCAGTTCGTGCTGATGTCGGCCACCCTCGGCGACGTCACGTTCTTCCAGAAGGACCTCACCCGGCGCACCGGCCGCGAGACCGCGGTGGTCACCTCCGCCGAGCGCCCGATCCCGCTGACCTTCCGCTACGCCAAGACGCCGCTGCACGAGACCATCGAGGAACTGCTGGCCGGGCAGCAGGCGCCGGTCTACGTCGTGTACTTCAACCAGGCCTCCGCGCTGGAGCAGGCGCAGGCGCTGATGAGCGTCAAGGTCGCCACCCGCGAGCAGCGCGACCAGATCGCCGAGGCGATCGGCGACTTCCGGTTCACCGCCGGGTTCGGCAAGACGCTGTCCCGGCTGGTGCGGCACGGCATCGGGGTGCACCACGCCGGGATGCTGCCGAAGTACCGGCGGCTGGTCGAGCAGCTGGCGCAGGCCGGGCTGCTGAAGGTCATCTGCGGCACCGACACGCTGGGCGTGGGCATCAACGTGCCCATCCGCACCGTGCTGATCACCGGCCTGACCAAGTACGACGGGGTGCGCACCCGGCACCTGAAGGCGCGCGAGTTCCACCAGATCGCCGGGCGGGCCGGTCGCGCGGGCTACGACACCGCCGGGTACGTGGTGGTGCAGGCGCCGGAGCACGAGATCGAGAACGAGCGGGCGCTGGCCAAGGCCGGGGACGACCCGAAGAAGAAGCGCAAGGTGGTGCGCAAGAAGGCTCCCGAGGGCTTCGTGTCCTGGAGCGAGAAGACCTTCGAGAAGCTGGTCGGCGCCGAGCCGGAACCGCTGCGCTCCAGCTTCACCGTCACCCACGCGATGCTGCTCAACGTCATCAACCGGCCGGGCGACGCCTTCGCGGCGATGCGGCACCTGCTGGAGGACAACCACGAGGACCGGGCCACGCAGCGCCGCCACATCCTGCGCGCCATCGCGATCTACCGCGCGCTGCTGGCCGCCGACGTCGTGGAGCAGCTCGACGAGCCCGACGAGCAGGGCCGCCGGGTGCGGTTGACGGTGGACCTGCAGTTCGACTTCGCGCTCAACCAGCCGCTGTCGCCGTTCGCGCTGGCCGCCATCGAGCTGCTCGACGTCGACTCGCCCAGCTACCCGCTGGACGTGCTGTCGGTGATCGAGTCCATCTTGGACGATCCGCGGCAGGTGCTGTCGCAGCAGCAGTTCAAGGCGCGCGGCGAGGCCGTCGCGAAGATGAAGGCCGACGGCATCGAGTACGACGAGCGGATGGAGCTCCTGGAGGAGATCACCCACCCCAAGCCGCTGGCCGAGCTGCTGGAAGCCGCCTACGAGACCTACCGCAAGGGGCACCCGTGGGTCGGCGAGCACGAGCTGTCGCCGAAGTCGGTGGCCCGCGACATGTACGAGCGGGCGATGAACTTCGTGGAGTTCGTCAACCACTACGGGCTGGCCCGCTCCGAAGGCCTGGTGCTGCGCTACCTCGCCGACGCCTACAAGACGCTGCGGCACACGGTGCCCGACGACGCCAAGACCGAGGAGCTCACCGACATCATCGAGTGGCTGGGCGAACTGGTGCGCCAGGTCGACTCCAGCCTGCTGGACGAGTGGGAGAAGCTGCGCCACCCCGGCGCCGAGCCGACGGCCGCGCCGCTGGACGAGGGCCCGGAGCGGGTCACGGCGAACAAGCGGGCCTTCCGGGTCCAGGTGCGCAACGCGCTGTTCCGCCGCGTGGAGCTGGCGGCCCGCCGCCGCTACGACGAGCTCGGCGAGCTCGACGGCGACAGCGGCTGGGACGCCGACGCGTGGGCGGACGCGCTGGAGGAGTACTTCGAGCAGCACGAGGAGATCGGCACCGGTCCGGACGCCCGCGGCCCGGCGCTGCTGATGATCACCGAGGAGGCCGACCGCTGGCTGGTCCGGCAGATCTTCGACGACCCGGACGAGGACCACGACTGGGGCATCAGCGCCGAGGTCGACCTCGCCGCCTCCGACGAAGCCGGGTCGGCGGTCCTGCGCATCACCGACGTCAACCAGCTCTGACGCGCTCCGGGGGCGGTGGCGCTGGCGGCGTCGCTGGCCTACTATCCGGGCAAGATCGGCCAGCCCCGTCGGGAGGAGCCCCGCGATGCCGCAGACCGTCGTTGTCGGCTTGGACGGATCGGACGAGTCCGTCCGGGCGCTGCGCTGGGCGGCCAACCAGGTCAAGGAGGTCGGCGGCATCGTGCACGCCGTCATGGTCTGGCACCAGCCAGTCCAGTTCGGGTACCGGCTGCCGACCCCCGACACCGAGCTGGAGCAGCGGGCCCGCAAGTCCCTGGACGCGGCGGTGGACCGGATCAAGGGCGAGTTCCCGTCGGTGGACCTGCGCTCCCGGCTGATCCGCGGCCACGTGGTCGACGAGATGGTCGGGCTGTCCAAGCAGGCGGACCTGCTGGTGGTCGGCAACAAGGGCCACGGAGCGTTCACCGGCATGATGGTCGGCTCGGTGGCCCTGAAGCTGGTGCACCACGCCGCCTGCCCGGTGGTCGTCGTCCGCTGACCCGACCGGTCGCGTCAGGCCAGTTCGGCGATCACCAGGCTGCCGACCTCGGAGAGACCGCGCGCGGCACCGCGCAGCTCGCGGCCGTAGCGCTTCGCGGCGGTGGTGAGCTCCTCGCGCTCGACCGTCCAGCCGTGCTCTTCGAGCAGAACCCCGGGCTCCGGGCGGTCCTCCTTGCTGAACAGCGCGTTCAGGTCGACGCCCCAGCGCTGCGAATCGCGGGTCGACTCGTCGTCCAGCAGCATCGCGCGCTTCGTGACCAGGTTCTCGACGGCGAACCTGCTGCCCGGGGCGGAGTTGTCGGTGACGCCGCGCACCAGCGACCGCTCGGTCGCGGCGTCCAGGTAGGGGAGCAGACCTTCCGCGATCCAGGCGGTGCGCCGCGCCGGGTCGAACCCGGCTCCGCGCAGGGCGGCGGGCCAGTCCTCGCGCAGGTCCACGCCAGCGGCGCGGCGGGTGCAGCGCGGTTGCGCGCCTTCGGCGGCGAGGACTTCGTCCTTGTACGCCAGGACCTCCGGCTGGTCGATCTCGAAGATCCGGAAGCCGGGCGGCCACGGCAGCCGGAACGCCCGGGTGTCCAGGCCCGACGCCAGGATCACCGCCTGCCCGAAGCCGTCGGCGGCGGCCCGGGTGAGGAAGTCGTCGAAGACGCGGGACCGCAAGCCGATGTAGTCGACCGCGTCCCGGAACCGCGGGCTGAAGTCGGACTCGGCGGTCGGCACCGCAGCTCCCGCAGCGCGCGCCAGCGCCGCCGCGTACGGGTCGTCGACCAGCCTGTTCTCCCGCGCGGACTCCAGCGCCCGAGCGGCGGCGACCATCAGCGCGGTGATGCCCACCCCGGACGAAACGTCCCACTGCCCCTGCGGCACAGCGCCTCCCCCGTCGGTCGTGAGTGGCAAAAACCGCCTCCAGCCGGTCTCGCCACTCACGAGCCCACCGCACCGCACCGGGGTTGGGAAGGCCTTCCGGGAAAATGTGTCGGAGCAGACCTCACGACTCGCGCTGGTCGTACTCGGCGATCGCGCGCTTGGTCGCGCTCATCCGCCACGCCTGCTCCAGGAGTGCGGCGATCTCGGACCAGTCCGGATCGGACGCCTCGTCCAGGTTCGCCCCGACCCAGCCGTGCGGGCCCAGGTAGGCGGGCACGAAGTAGCGGGTGTCGTCGGCGACGAGGCTCTCCTGCTCCCCGGGCGGCGCCTTGACAGCCAGCGCCAGCCGCCCGTCGCCGTGGTGGTCGACGAGCAGCCAGGCGAACCGCTTGCCGCGCAGCAGGAATCCGGTGTGCCCGTGCGAGTCGTCCACCTGCACCCCGGGGAACGCCGCCAGCTCCACGAGCCGGGCGCGCACCCGGCGGCGTTCGTCGTCGTCCCAGCTGGTTCCCACGCGGCCACAGTAGCGGTCAGCTGCGGCGCCAGGCGCGTTCACCGAGCAGGCGCAGGCCGTTGAGGCCGACGATGATCGTGGAGCCCTCGTGCCCGGCCACGCCCAGCGGGAGCGGGAGGTGCCCGACCAGGTCCCACACCACGAGCACGGTGATGAACGCGCCCGCGATCACCAGGTTCTGCTGCACCAGCCGCCGGGCGCGGCGGGACAGCCCGACGACCTTCGGCACCGCCGCCAGCTCGTCGCGCACGACCACCACGTCCGCGGTCTGCAGGGTTAGGTCGGAACCGGCGCGGCCCATCGCGACCCCGCAGTGCGCGGCGGCGAGCGCCGGGGCGTCGTTGACGCCGTCGCCGATCACCATCGTCGGCTGCCCGGATTCCCGCACCGCCGCGACCTTGTCCTCCGGCAGCAGGTCGGCGCGCACGTCGGAGATGCCGACCTCGGCCGCGACCTGCGCGGCGGTGCGCTTGTTGTCACCGGTCAGCAGGACCGGTTCGGCGCTGGTCAGCTCGCGCAGCGACGACACCGCCCCGGCGGCGTCCGGGCGCAGCCGGTCGGCGATGCCGAGCGTCCCCACCACCACGTCGTCCGCGGTGACCACCACCGTCGTGTGCCCGGCGTCCTCCAGCTCTGCGCTTTCGAAGCCCCGAGGGCTGGTCACGGTCACCTTCTTGCCGCCGACGGTCGCCGACACGCCGTGCCCGGGGACGGCCCGGAAGTCCTCGGCGTTCGGGATCACCAACTCCTTCTCGCGGGCCGCGGCGACGACCGCGCGCGCCAGCGGGTGCTCGCTGAGGTGCTCGGCTCCGGCGGCCAGCGCCAGGACCTCGTCGGCGTCCTGACCTGCGACGGGAGCGACGCGCACCACGCGCGGTGTGCCCTCGGTGAGCGTGCCGGTCTTGTCCAGCGCGACCCGCTCGGTCTCGCCCAAGCGCTCCATCACCACCGCGGACTTGACCAGCACGCCGTGCCGCCCGGCGTTGGCGATCGCGGACAGCAGCGGCGGCATGGTGGCCAGCACGACCGCGCACGGCGAGGCGACGATCATGAAGGTCATCGCGCGCAGCAGGGCGCTCTCCAGGTCGTCGCCGAACAGCAGCGGAACGGTGAACACCGCGAGCGTGGCCAGCACGACGCCGACGGAGTAGCGCTGCTCGACCTTCTCGATGAACAGCTGCGTCGGGGCCTTGGTCCCGCTGGCCTCGGCGACCAGCGCGACGATCCGGGCGATGACGGACTCCGAGGCGTCCCGGGTGACGCGCACCCGCAGCGCCCCGGTGCCGTTGAGGGTCCCGGCGAAGACCTCGTCGCCGATCTGCTTGGCCGCCGGCAGCGGCTCGCCGGTGATGGTCGCCTGGTCGACGTCGCTGGCCCCCTCGACGACCTCGCCGTCGGCGCCGATCCGCTCCCCGGGGCGCACCACGATCACGTCGCCGACCTGCAGCTCCGCCGTGTTCACGGTCTCCTCGACACCGTCGCGCACCCGGACGGCGGTCTCCGGCGCGAGGTCGAGCAGGCTGCGCACGGAGTCCTCGGTGCGCGCGGTGGCGAAGGCCTCCAGCGCACCGGAGGTGGCGAAGATGACGATCAGCAGCGCCCCGTCGGTGATCTGCCCGATCGCGGCGGCACCCAGCGCCGCGACGATCATCAGCAGGTCCACGTCGAGGGTCTTCTCCCGCAGCGCCTGCAGCCCGGCCCAGGCGGGTTCCCAGCCGCCGGTGGCGTAGCAGACCAGGTAGAGCGCCCAGTGCAGCCAGGTCGGGCCGCCGAGCAGCTGCACGGCGAGACCGAGCAGGAACGCGACCAGCGACGCGGCGGCCCAGCGCGCTTCGGGCAGCGCGAGCAGGCCGCGGCGGGTCGGTACCGGTTCGGTCCGGGTCGGTGTTCGGTCGGTGACTGCGGTCATCGCACGCCCCTCCGGCGTCAGGACAGCGGGCTTGCTGTCGGACGAGGACCATACATGAACGTCTGATCAGTCATTCATATGTCCTGCGGTCGCTAGACTGCCGGTCATGGGTCATGTGGTCAAGCGCGAGGCAACGCCAACGGCGCGGCTCGACGCCGCCTCGGCAGCCTCCGTCTCGGAGACCCTCCAAGCCCTGGCCACCCCGTCCCGCCTGCTCATCCTCAGCGAACTCCGCCAACGGGAGATGCCGGTCGGAGAACTGGCCGAAGCGGTGGGAATGGAGCAGTCCGCGGTCTCCCACCAACTACGACTGCTCCGCTCCCTGGGCCTGGTGGTGGGCAACAGGTCGGGCCGAAGCGTCGTGTACTCCCTCTACGACAACCACGTCGCCCAACTCCTGGACGAAGCGGTCTACCACATCGAGCACTTGCGCCTCGGCATCCAGGACTGACGACGGGAGTGGCGATTTCGCGCGAAATCGCCACCTGTCAGGCATGGAGAACGCCGATCTCGCGCGAAATCGGCGGTTGGCCGACGAGGTGGGACCGGCCGGGCGGGGCGAGGGGGCATCGCGCCGCCCGGCCGGGGAGGCCCGGTGCCGGGTGTCGGGGAGGGGTCGGCCAACACCGGGCCGGTCTACCAGCGCCGCAAGCCGGCGAGAATCCGTTGCAGGACTGCGGGATTGCGAGTCCAGCCGTCGTCGGCTTCGGCGGGGTGCGGGGTGTCTGCGGTCCCGTCGTTGGTAGGGGTTCGGTCGGCTGCGGGTTGGTGGAGTCGGTGGCGGCCGCTGCCGCTCGTTTCGGCTTCCACGCGGGCGATCAGGTAGTGGACTGTCAGCGCGCCATCTCCGCCTCCGGCGTGCTGTGGCCGACGGGAGTAGAAGCAGAGGCTGGCCCAGAGCGCGAGCGAAGCGGCGGCCAGGACGATGGTCGACCAGACGGCGACGGAGTGCGCGCTCATCCCTTCATCGCCTTCAGCTTGGCGTTGCAGTCCTGGCACGAGGGTGCGCGAATCCAGTCTATTTCGGACGGTTCCGCGATGGCGAACGAGCTGCCGCAGAAGGATTCGCCGTTCACTCCCGCGTCGATGCGCCGACCGCGGAAGGCGTGGCGAACCAAGCCGTAGCTGCTGGAGTCGTCCACGACTGGAAGCCAGTGGTAGCGCTGGTGTTCGTTCGTCCCCGCCATGCCGACTCCTGTCCCGATGCTCTGCGTTGATCCCCGATGGCTCTGAGTTAGACGGTAATGGTTACCGGGTAACAGAGTCGATGTGCGGCGTGCTGATCCGCCTGAACAGGTGATCACGCGCGTTCGATCTCCCGTGCGAAGCTGAGCGCATGGCAGGAACCGCACGGCAAGTTCACTTGGGGCGCCAGCTCCGGCAGCTGCGGACCAACGCGGGTTTGTCCCTGGAGGAAGCGGCAGCGCACCTGGAGCGATCGCGAGCGACGGTGGGCCACTGGGAGCGCGGGCACTCCAGGGTGTCCGCGAAGGACCTCGACGCGCTGCTCAAGTTCTACCGGGCTCCGGAGGACCTAATCGAGCAGCTCCAGCAACTGCGCCGGGAGAGCGGTCAGCGCGGCTGGTGGCAGAGCTACAAGCTACCGCCGTACCTCGCGCCGTTCGTCGGCTTCGAAGCCGAGGCCAGCGAGATCTTCCACTACGAATTGGGCTTGGTTCCGGGGTTGTTGCAGACGGAGGACTATGCAAGGGCGGTGCACGAGGTCGGGCGGCTCAAACTGTCGGACTCCGAGCTCCAGCGGTGGATCGACGTCCGCCTCAAGCGGCAGGAGAGGCTGAACAGCGGCGGTGGCCTGACTCTGCACGCGGTGGTTGCGGAGGAAGCTCTCCACCGCGTGGTCGGCTCCCGATCCGTCATGGTCGATCAGCTCGAGCACCTGATTGCGGTGGGGAAACGGACGACAGTGAACTTGCAGGTGCTGCCGTTTGCGGCCGGTGCGAATGCTGGCTCCGTTGGTCCGATCACGGTTCTCAGGTTCGATGACGCCTCGCATGACGATGTGGCGTTCAGCGATACCCCGCTCGGCGGGCACGTCATCGACGATCTGCGAGATGTGGCGGAGCTTTCGCGGCTGTTCAGCGCGCTTCAAGCGCAGGCGCTTTCATCGGAGGACTCCGAGGATCTGCTGCGTACCATCGCGGATGCGCACGCCGGTTCGAAGGAGTGAGAGACATGAGCACGACACCCACGTGGCGCAAGTCCAGCCGTAGTGCTCAGGCGGGCAACTGCGTTGAAGTCGCTTCCGCGGGCGGGACGGATGCCGCTTTGGTGCGTGACAGCAAGCTTGGTGACGAGTCGCCTGTCCTGTCGTTATCCGAGAAGGCCTTCGGGAGCTTCGTCAGCTCCGTCAAGGCTGGGCGTTTCGATCTGGGTTGAGCGGTTCCCGCGGCAGGTGAAGGGCATCTTCGACCGGTGCAGCTCGGGTCGGAGATGCCCTTCTTCGTGTGGTCGTCAGCTGCGGCGGAGGGCTGTGAGTCCGCCGAGGGGGGGCCGCTGTGATCATGAAGAGGGCGAAGGTGGTGGAGCCGGTGGTCAGGCCGGTTGCGTCGCTGAGGTAGCCGACCGCGACCGGGAGGGCTCCGGCGGGCAGGTAGCCGCCTGCGTTGAACGCGGCGTTGGCCTCTGCGCGGCGTTCGGTCGGGACTTCCGCGCTCAGCATCGACAGGCCGCCGAGCTGGCCGAGGCCTTGGCCCGCGCCCGCCAGCATCGCGGCCGCGACCAGCGGCGGGCGCCAGTACGGCACTGAACGCCGCAGCCAGGTCCGCACCGAAGACCTCAACGCCCGCTTCCCAGGCCTCCTCGACCTCGTCGCGTCGTGGCAACCCCTCGCCGGGTGACGGGCGGAGCGCGTGATCGCTCAGCTCGGGCCGGTGACCTGGCCATTCCGTCGAGATCGACGCCCCGGCCCGCTCGCGTTCCTTCGCTTCACCGGGAGGTCTGGGAGGTTCTTCAGGTCTGGTGCAGTCAGACCTGGTAGCCGTCTTGCCACTCGACGGATCGCGGCCGGAGTCCGGACGAGATGAACTCGCTCACCGCCTGGCGGATCGCGTCCAGCGGGAGCAGTGCGTCGGCCGGGAAGAAGTAGTCGGACTGCGTGTCGAACCGGATCGACGGAGGTTCGTCCGGCGGTGAGTCGGTGAACGACTCCAGCAACTCCCGGTGCTCCCGGCTGGCCCAGTTGAGCGCCCCGTACCCGGCCGCCGGATCGGTCGCGACCCGGAGCTGGGTGCCGGGGAACTCGCGCACGGCACCATCTTCGGACTCGCGGCACGGACGGTCCCACACGTAGACCTTCGATGAGAACTCGGGATGCGGCTCGTCCACGATCGCGCCGACGAGCTCGACGCGCTCTTCCGAGGTGTACGCGTACCGCATCTCGTTGTCGATGATCGCCGACACCACCAGCTCGGTAGGTGCTTGCGTCATGGCTTCGCCTTTCCGTTGAGGGTGATCGGTGACGTGGCGTTGGGGCTCCACACTACGAGGCACGCTCCCTGCGGCAGGATCGCTTGAACGGCTGAACGGCATCCGTAGTCACCGCCGCACACCGAGTTGTTGACCACGACGACTCCGAAGGTCTGACCGGAGTCGCGCATCCTCTGCGCGGCCTTGGTCTCGACGTGCGACGCGGCCGCCGGAGAGCCGTTCGGGCTGGGCATGTCCGGGAAGTGTTCGGAGTTGATCAGCATGACGGCGGCCGTGTGCGACTCCTGGTCGGTGCCGGACACCAGCGGGGTTCGTGTGCCGTCGGTGTCGATGAACGTGCCGTGCGTCGGTCCGTCATGCTCCCGCTTCGGGAGCTCGGCCAGTCGGTTCCGCGCCCATTGCGGATCTCTGGCCGCAGCCTGAATCCCTTGCGACTTCGTCGCGGACGGGTGCGCCACGCTGGGCGGTGTCGAGTCCACGGCTTCGCGTACTTCGAGGTTCTGCCGGTAGGCCGTGACGGTGTCGAGCACCCGGCGGCCCGCCTGATAAGCGCGGATCAGGTTGTCGTTGATCGACCCCAGTGTGCCGAGCAGTTCGTGGGCTTCCAGCGCATTGGTGCCGTCCAGCGCGGACCGCAGTGCCTCCGCGCCCTCGTCCGTTGCATCCTGAGCGGACGTGACTCGTTCAAGGGCATCGGTAATCCGGCCGATCACCTGCGCCAAGGCTTGATCGAGTTCACCGAGCGCCGACACTGCGTTGCCTGCAATCGGCCGGTGCAGCTCTTGGCCGTGTTCGTCGCAGCCCCATCTCCGAGCCGCTCAGCTCAGGCCGGTGATCTGGCCGTGCTCGTCGATGTCGATGGACTCCGCCGCTGGGTGGGAGCCGAGGCCTGGCATCGTGCGCATCTCTCCGCAGATCGGGTAGATGAAGCCCGCTCCGACCGAGGCTCGGACCTCGCGGACCGGGAGGGTCCAGCCCGTCGGGGCGCCGAGGAGGGTCGGGTCGGAGCTCAGGGAGAGGTGGGTCTTGGCGATGCAGACCGGGAGGTTGCCGTAGCCGTTGGCCTCGTAGCCGTCCAGGGCTCGGGCCGCCGCCGGGAGGTAGGAGACGCCGTCCGCTCCGTAGACCTTCGTCGCGATCGTCTCGATCTTGGTGCGCAGGTCCGCCGAATCCGGGTACAGCAGCTGGAAACCGCTCGGTTCCTCGGCCGCCGCCACCACCGCTTCGGCCAGCTCCAACGCGCCCTTGCCGCCTTCCAGGAAGTGGTTGCTGACCGCCACCCGCGCGCCTTCGGCCTCGGCGACTTCGCGGATCGCGTCGTGCTCGCTGTGGTAGTCGGTGGGGAAGGCGTTGATCGCCACCACCGGCGAGACACCGTGCAGGCGGATGTTGTCGATCTGCTTGCGCAGGTTCGCCGCCCCGGCGCGCACGTCGTCCGGGTTCTCCGCCAGCATCGCGGCGGGCAGCGGTTTGCCCGCGACCACCTTGTACCGCCCCGAGTGCGCCTTCAGCGCGCGGACCGTGGCCACCAGGACCGCCGCGTCCGGGCGCAGGCCGGAGGTGCGGCACTTGATGTTGAAGAACCGCTCGGCACCCATGTCCGCGCCGAAACCCGCTTCCGTCACCACGTAGTCCGCGCAGCGGCTGGCGATCCGGTCGGCCACCACCGAGGAGTTGCCGTGCGCGATGTTGCCGAACGGCCCGGCGTGCACCAGGACCGGCGTGTTCTCGGTGGTCTGCATCAGGTTCGGCTTGATCGCCTCGCGCATGATCACCGCCATCGCGCCGCCCGCGCGCAGCTGCTCGGCGCTGACCGGCTCGCCGTCGCGGGTGTAGCCCACCACGATCCGGCCCAGCCGCTGCCGCATGTCCTGCAGCGACGTGGACAGCGCCAGCACCGCCATCACCTCGCTGGCCGCGGTGATGTCGAAGCCGGTCTGCCGGGGCGTGCCGTCGGCCCGGCCGCCGAGGCCGATGACGATGTTGCGCAGGTCGCGGTCGTTGACGTCCAGCACCCGCCGCCAGGTGATCCGGTGCGGGTCGACGCCCAGCGAGTTCCCCTTGTGCAGGTGGTTGTCCAGCATCGCGGCCAGCAGGTTGTGCGCCGCGGTGACCGCGTGCATGTCGCCGGTGAGGTGCAGGTTCAGCGCCTCCATCGGCACCACCTGGCTGTAGCCGCCACCGGCCGCACCGCCCTTGATGCCGAACGTCGGGCCCATCGACGGCTGCCGGACGGCGATCGCGGACCGCTTGCCGAGGTGCCGCAGCGCCTGGCCGAGCCCCACCGTCGTGGTCGTCTTGCCCTCGCCCAGCGGGGTGGGCGTGATGGCCGAGACCACGATGTAGCGGGCCGTCGGTTCCTCGGGCAGCTCCTCCAGCGCGTCCAGCGAGATCTTCGCGACGCTGCGCCCGTACGGTTCGAGCAGGTGCGCCCCGATGCCCAGCTGCGCCGCGACGTCCTCCAGCGGCTTGAGCGCGGTGGCGCGGGAGATGTCGAGGTCGGAGGGGATGTTCATGCCGGTACCTCCCGGAGTCGGGCGACCAGGTCGTGGCGCCACTGCACCGTCTTCGCGATCTCGTTGAACGTGAAGAAGTGCCAGCCCGCGATTCCGGCGGAGGGGTCGACGAGGTGGGGGGAGAGCTCGTCGAGCAGCTCGTCCGGCGTGTAGCGGGTGAGCAACTTCGACACTACGCCGTGCTGCTTGCGCAGGTAGCGCATCGACTCGCCCAGCCCGATCTTCAGCGAGATCCGCAGCAGCCGGTGCGCGTCCACCACGCCCGGCACGCCGACGAAGATCGGCAGCTGCACCCCGCGGGCGCGCACCGCCTTCACCCAGGACGCCACGGTCTGCGGGTCGTAGCAGATCTGCGAGACCACGTAGTCGGCGTAGCGGGCCTTCTCGGCCATGGCCCGCACGGTGGTGGCGTCGGCGATGAACGCGTGCCGCTCCGGGTAGCCGGTGATGCCCACCCGGGCCGGACGCCGCCCGAGCTCGTCCATCGCGCGCAGCAGCGCGAGCGCGTCCGGGAACTCCCCGCGCGGCTCGGGGGAATCCCCGGCCACCGCGAAGACCTCGGTGATGCCGAGCCCGTCCAGGCGGTCCAGCAGAGCGGTCAGGTGCGAGCGGTCGCCGATCATCCGGGCCGCCAGGTGCGGCACCACGTGCAGATCGCGCTCCCGCAGCCGGGCGGCGAGGTCCAGGGTCGCCTCGACGCCCTTGGCGGGCGAGGCCGTGACCGTCACGGTGGTCCCGGCGGGCAGCAGCTCGGCCTGCGCGACCGCGCCCTTCAGCGGCAGCACCTCGAACCGGGCGTTGTTCAGGGACTGCTCCAGGAGTCCGGCATTGGCCGTCATCGCCCCTCACCTCCCGCGCCGGTGCCGACCGCGATGTTGTTCGGCCTGGTGGGCGACCGTGGGTACTTTGTGGCGCTATAGCCCCGCAAAGTGCTCACGGGTCCGCCCCGCACTGCTGTGCCAGCCATCGCGATCAGCCCTCCCTACGCCGTGCGGACCAGGGCCTTGGGGATGTCCTTGGTCGGGTCCAGGAACGGCTTCCCCACCACGACCGCCTCCTGCGGGCCGTGCTGGGTGTGCACCACCAGCTCGGTGCCCAGCTCCTGGTAGGCGATCGGCACCATCGCGTAGCCGATGTTGCGCTCCAGGCGCGGCGAGTAGCAGGCCGAGGTGACCTCGCCGATGCGCAGGCCGCGCGGGTCGTGCACGTCGAAGACGTCGATCATCTCGCCGTCGTTGAACGAACCCACGCCCGGTCCGCCGATCTCCACGCCGACCAGCTTGCGGCTGATGCCCTCGGCCTTGATCCGCTGCAGCGCGGCCTTGCCGATGAAGTCCGCCTCCTGGTCCAGGTCGACCATCCAGGTCTTCTCGAAGCCGTAGCCCACCTCGAACGGGTTGGTGTCGTAGGTGATGTCGCAGCCCCACGACAGGATCCCGGCCTCGATGCGCCGGATGTGGCACGGGCCGATCACCCGCAGGTCGTGCGGTTCGCCCGCCTGCCAGATGGTGTCCCACAGCCGAACCCCGTCGCGGCTGGCGTTGTGCAGGTAGATCTCGTAGCCCAGCTCGGCGGTGTAGCCGGTGCGGGAGACCACCACCTGCATGCCGTCCAGCTCGCGCTCCACCGCGTAGTAGTAGGGCACGTCGAGGATGTCCTCGCCGAACAGGTCCACCATCACGTCGCGCGACTTCGGGCCCTGGATCTGCACCGGTCCGACGTCCGGTTCGCGGATCTGCACGTCCATCCCGAGGTTGTGCGCCAGGCCCTTGGCCCACAGCAGCACGTCGCTGTCGGCCAGCGACAGCCAGAAGTGGTTCTCGCCGAGCCGCAGCAGCACCGGGTCGTTGATGATGCCGCCGTCCTCGGCGGTGACGAACACGTACTTGCACTGCCCGACCTTGCACTTGTTCAGGTCGCGGGGCACGAGCATGTTGGTGAACTCGAACGCGTCGGGGCCGGTGATCTCCACCTGCCGCTCGACGCCGACGTCCCACAGCGTCACGCCCTCCAGCAGCGCCCAGTACTCGCCGACCGGGTCGCCGTAGTGCCGCGCGTGGTAGGTGTGGTTGTAGACGCTGTACAGGCCGACGCCGTGCCGCCGCGAGGCGTAGAAGAACGGCGACTTGCGGATCCGCGGGTAGAGCAGGACTCCGGGGTTCGGGTTGATGCTCATGATTAGCTCCTATGAGGTCCGGGCGGTGGGTAGCCGCTACCCGCACCGCTGGTCGGGCACCACGGGCGGGCGTGTGCAGGTGGAACGCCGAATCCGCTGATCAGCAGCGCATTCTGGTCATCTCGGGGTCGAACACGGGGTCAGCGGCGACCGTCGCCGGGTGCCGCTGGTCGAAGTAGGACACCCGCACCGGGGTGCCCGGCTGGGCCAGCTCGGCGGGCAGCCAGGCGTAGGCGAGGCTGGCGCCGACGCTGTACCCGTAGCCGGCGCTCGTGGTGTGCCCGACGGGCGCACCGTCGGCGAACACCGGCTCGGAGCCCATCAACACGGTGCCGTCGTCGATCGTCAGACAGCACAGCCGCCGCCGCGGGGCGCTCTCCCGGCGCCGCAGCAGCGCGTCCCGGCCGATGAAGTCGCCCTTGTCGGTCTTGACGGCGAAGCCGAGACCCGCTTCATCGGGATCGTGCACGCTCCACATGTCCGCCCCCCAGGCCCGGTACCCCTTCTCCAGGCGCAGCCCGTTGAACGCGCCGCGCCCGCCGGGGAAGATGCCGTGCTCGGCACCCGCCTCGGCCAGCAGGTCCCACAGCCGACGACCGAATTCCGCGGAGGTGTAGAGCTCCCAGCCGAGTTCGCCCACATAGGACAGCCGCAGGGCGACCACCGGGACCTCGCGCACGTGGAGCCGCTTGGCGCGGAAGAACCGGAACGCCTCGTTCGAGACGTCGCGATCGGCCAGCGCGGCGAGCACGTCGCGGGCCCGCGGGCCCCACAGCCCGATGCAGCAGGTGCCGCCGGTGATGTCGCGGACCTGCGCGGTCTCGTCGGCGTGCCGCCGCAGCCAGGCGATGTCGCGGGGTCCGTTGCAGCCGACCTGGAAGGTGTCCCGGTCGAGGCGGGCCACCGTGATGTCCGCGCGGATCCCGGCCGTGGGCTCCAGCAGCAGCGTGTAGGTCACGTAGCCGGGTGGCCGGTCGAGCTGGTTGGTGGTCAGCCGCTGCAGCAGGTCGAGCGCACCGCGCCCGGTGACTTCCGCCCTGGCCAGGGAAGTCATGTCGTACATCGCAACTCGCTCGCGGGTGGCCTGGTGTTCGGCGCCGACGATCGGGGACCAGTAGCGCCCTGCCCACGGACCAGGTTGGACGATGTCCCGGCCGTCGACCAGGGACTTGTTGCTCTCGTACCAGTGCGGCCGCTCCCAGCCGTTGGCCTCCAGGAACACCGCGCCGAGCTCGCGCTGGCGGTCGTGGAACGGGCTGGTGCGCAGCGGGCGCGGGTGCTCCGGCGGCTGCTGCGGGTGGATGACGTCGTAGACCTCGCGGAAGCTCTGCGCCCCGCGCTCGGCCACATAGGACGGGCTGTGCGCGAAGTCCTCGAAGCGGCGCAGGTCGGCCTGCCGCAGGTCGATCTCGGGCACCTGGCCGGTCAGCCACTGCGCCATCACCTGGCCGACCCCACCGGCGTGGGTGATCCACACGGCCTCGGCGACCCAGAAGTTGTCGATCTCGTTGGAGGGCCCCAGGACCGGCATCCCGTCGGCGGTGAACAGGAACAGGCCGTTCATGCCCTCGGTGACCTCGGTGCGGCGCAGCACGGGCAGCAGGTCGCAGGCGTCCTGCCACGGCTTGGCGAAGTCCTCCGGGGTGAACGGCTGGACCGACGCCATGCCCTTCCAGCCGCCGCCCTCGGACGGGGCCTCGGCCCCGCCGCCGGGGGCCGCGGTGGGCAGGATCTCGCTGCTGTCCACCGGAATCGCCCGGTGCTGGTAGGAGCCGACGCCGTAGCGGTCGTGGATCTGCCGGAAGTACATCGACCGGTCCTGGTGCCGCAGGATCGGCTGCTCCACCTCGTCGCGAGCGGCCACCAGCCCCGGCACCGAACCGGTCACCGCGTACTGGTGCGCCAGCGGTTGCACCGGGATCGACACCCCGGCCAGCCGACCGATCTTCGGGCCCCAGATCCCGGCGCAGCACAGCACGGTCTCCACCGCGACGTCACCGCGGGTGGTGCGCACGGCGCGGACCTTCCCGCTCTGGACGTCGAAGCCGATCACCTCGGTGTTACCGGCGAACCGCACGCCGAGCCGCTTCGCCTCGCGGGCCATGGCTTCCGCGGCGCGCACCGGTTTGGCGATGCCGTCGGTGGGCACGTGCAGGCCGCCGTGGATGCGGGCCGCGTCGATCTGCGGGATCCGCTCCTGGACCTGGCGCGGGTCGAGCAGCTCGCCGCGGATGCCCCAGGCGGTGGCCAGGCCGAGCTTGCGCTTGAGGTCGTCCCAGCGCTCCGGCGTCGCGGCCACCTCGATCCCGCCGACCTGGTGGAAGCAGGGGCGGCCGTCGAGCTCCAGCCCGGCGTAGGTCTCGACGGTGCGGGCGGCCAACCGGCTCATCGTCTCGGACGGGTTGGTCTGGAAGACCAGGCCCGGCGCGTGGGAGCTGGAACCGCCGGTGGCGAACAGCGGTCCCTGCTCGACGACGAGGACGTCGGTGACTCCGAGACGCGCGAGGTGGTAAGCGGTGCTGCATCCCACGATGCCCGCGCCGACGAGGAGTACTTGGGCGCTGGAATCCATAGCTGCCGCCTTGTTGCGTCTACGACAACTCCCTGCGTATACCGCAACAGTGCGCCTCCGGGAGGGGGCGCGTCAAGGACACGGCAGGGCCAATTTGGCCGTCGGCCGAATCGGGGTCCCGACCTCCGCGGAGGTCGACGATCAGTGGCCTCCGTTGACCTTTCCGGGGGCTGCCGACCACGATCGGACCAGCCCGATCCCGTTACCCCTGAAGGCAAACCCGGCGCAGAGCCGTCCGCGGCGCGCAGTCCGGCCGGACTGGCTTCTGCCCGCAACTGGCACCGCGCCGTGCCGGAACGTTCGTCAGGCATGGGCAAAACCGGCGCGCAGCCCCGCCTGCGGCCCGGCGTCAGATGGCCTGGCGGATGGACTTCTCGAAGTGGTCGACGTGGGCGACCGCGATGCGGTCGGCCCGGTCGGCGTCGGCGGCGATGATCGCCTTGAGCAGTTCCGCGTGCTCCTCTACGTGCTCGGCGACGTTCGGCAGCCGGTCGAAGAACAGGTGCCAGATGCGCAGGGCCAGGTTGTAGTAGTGGCCGAGGGTGGTTTCCAGGTAGCGGTTGTGGGTGCAGCGGTAGATCGTGCGGTGCACCCGGGCGTCGACGTCCATGATCACCGCCTGCTCGCCGTCCAGGTCCTCGGCGAGCGCGCGCAGCTCGTCCAGTTCGGACCGCTCCGCGTCGGTGGCCCGCTCGGCGGCGCGGCGCGCCGCGTGGCCCTCCAGGCGGTGGCGGACGTCGGCGATCAGCGCGTGGTCGGTGATGTTGACCTCGGTGACGAAGGTGCCGCGGCGCGGGTAGATCGCCACCAGCGACTCGGCCTCCAGCCGCTTGACGGCCTCCCGGAACGGGGTGCGGCCGATGCCGAGCTCGCCGGTCAGCGGCTCCTCGGGCACCGGGGAGCCGGGCGGCAGCTGCAGGGTCAGGATCAGGTCGCGCAAGGTCAGGTAGGCGCGCTCGGCCTGCGACGGCTGCTCGCCGGATCGGGAATTGACGGCTGCGCACACGTCTCGTAGCCTACCCCACAGACTGATATATCAGTTCGCCGACAACTTCCGCCCCATCCGATCCCACTGGTCACTCCCGTCTTTCGCGTTGGAGGCCGCGGTGGTCACCACCCCCTTGCCCGAGCCGCCGCCGAAGCTGTGGCGCAACCCGGAACCGAAGCGGCACTACGACGTGGTGATCGTCGGCTCCGGCGGTCACGGCCTGGCGACCGCCTACTACCTGGCCCGCAACCACGGCATCCGGGACGTCGCGGTGCTGGAGCGCGGCTGGCTGGCGGGCGGGAACATGGCCCGCAACACCACGATCATCCGCTCCAACTACCTCTTCGACGAGAGCGCCGCGCTCTACGACCACGCGCTGAAGCTGTGGGAGCAGCTGCCCGCCGAGCTGGACTACGACTTCCTGCTCAGCCAGCGCGGCGTGCTCAACCTGGCGCACACCGAGCAGGAGGTGCGCGACTCGCGGCGGCGGGTGTTCGCCAACCAGCTCAACGGGATCGACGCCGAGTGGGTGGAGCCCGCGGAGATCGCCGAGCTGTGCCCGATCCTGAACCTGTCCGCCGACGTCCGGTACCCGGTGCTGGGTGCGACCCTGCAGCGCCGCGGCGGGATCGCCAAGCACGACCACGTGGCCTGGGCGTTCGCCCGCAAGGCCGACGAGATGGGCGTGGACTTGGTCCAGGGCTGCGAGGTGACCGGGTTCCTGCTCGACGGCGACCGGGTCACCGGGGTGCGGACCTCGCAGGGCGCGATCAGCGCTGGTCGCGTCGCGCTGGCCGCGGCCGGGCGGACCTCGCTGCTCACCGACCAGCTCGGCCTGCGCCTGCCGCTGCAGAGCCACCCGCTGCAGGCGCTGGTGTCCGAGCTGCTGGAGCCGGTCCACCCGTGCGTGGTCATGTCCAACCACGTGCACGTCTACTGCAGCCAGGCGCACAAGGGCGAGCTGGTGCTCGGTGCGGGCATCGACAGCTACAACGGCTACGGCCAGCGCGGCTCGGTGCACGTGATTGAGCGGCAGATGGCGGCGGCGCTGGAGCTGTTCCCGATCTTCGCGCGGGCGCACGTGATCCGGACCTGGGCGGGCACTGTGGACGTCACGCCGGACGCCTCGCCGATCATCGGCCCGACGCCGTACGAGAACCTCTACCTCAACTGCGGTTGGGGGACCGGCGGGTTCAAGGCGACGCCGGGCGTGGGCTGGGTGTACGCGCACACGATCGCCACCGGACGACCGCACCCGCTCAACGAGCCCTACGGCCTGAAGCGGTTCCGGACCGGCGCCCTGATCGACGAGCACGGCGCCGCCGCAGTCGCCCACTAGCCGCGATTTCCGTTGGAGCCTCAAGGGAAACGCGGGACATGAAGGAGGGGAGTCCCCGATGTTGTCGATCCGCTGCCCCTGGTGCGGGGATCGGGACGAGACCGAGTTCCGCTACGGCGGTCAGGCCCACGTCGACTTCCCCGAGAACCCCGCCGAGCTGGACGACGCGGAGTGGGCGGAGTACCTGTTCATCCGCGACAACCCGCGCGGGTTGTTCCACGAGCGCTGGGCGCACACGGCGGGTTGCCGCCGCTGGTTCAACGTCGTCCGCGACACCGAGACCAACGAGATGCGTCCTGAGAAGGTGGTGCCATGACGCGCTTGGGCCAGGGCGGTCGCATCGACCGCACCCGCACGCTGCGGTTCTCCGTCGACGGCATCGAGCTCACCGGCCACCCCGGTGACACGCTGGCATCGGCGCTGCTGGCCAACGGCCGCATCGAGGTCGGGCCGTCGATCTACCGGGACCGGCCGCGCGGCATCCTCACCGCCGACGGCACCGAGCCCAACGCGCTGGTCCAGGTGCTCAGCGGTGGCCCGGAACCGATGGTGCCCGCCACCACCCTGGAGCTGCACGACGGTCTGCAGGTGGCCAGCCTGTCCGGGATCGGCTGGCTCAGCGCAGCGCCCGATCCCGCGGTCTACGACAAGAAGTACGTGCACGCCGACGTCGTCGTGGTCGGGGCTGGCCCGGCCGGGATCGCCGCCGCGCTCGCGGCCGGGCGCAGCGGCGCGCGGGTGCTGCTGGTCGAGCAGGGGCGCGAGCTCGGCGGGGCATTGCTGGACGGCGGCGAGCGCATCGACGGTCGCAGCGCGGGGGAGTGGATCGCCCGCGCGGCAAGGGAATTCGTGGACCTGCCGGAGGTGCGGGTGCTCACCCGCGCGGCCGCGGTCGGCTACTACGACCACAACTACCTGCTCATCGCCGAACGCCGCGGCACCCGCCAGCGGCTGTGGCACGTGCGCGCGCAGCGCGTGGTGCTGGCCACCGGGGCGCACGAGCGGCCGATGGTCTTCGCCGACAACGACCGGCCCGGCATCATGCTGGCCTCGGCGGTGCGCACCTACCTCAAGCGGTTCGCGGTGCTGCCCGGCCGGGACGCAGTTGTGGTCACCACGTCGGACAGCGCGTACCAGACCGCCGCCGACCTCGCCGCGGCTGGAGCGCGGGTCCGCGCTGTGGTCGACACGCGCCCGGAACCGCCGCAGCGGCTGGTCGACCTCGCGGATTCGCTGGGCGCTCAGGTCTTCACCGGTGCCGCGGTCATCGGGACCAGCGGGAACGGGCGCATCACGTCCGCGCGCATCGGCGACCTCGAAGGCGCGGGGACGCCGGTCGACGTCGAGTGCGACCTGCTGGCGGTCTGCGGCGGCTGGAACCCGGCGGTGGGCCTGTTCAGCCAGACAGGCGGTGCGCTGCGCTGGGACCGGCTGGTGGCCGGGTTCGTGCCGGAGCAGGAACCCGGGCGGCCCAAGGTGATCGGCGCGGCTCGCGGCACCTACGACCTCGCGGGTTGCCTCGCCCAGGGGCTGGCCGCCGGTGCGGAGGCGGCCACCGCCAGCGGCTTCCGGATCGCGGCCCCGCCGGTGCCGCCGGTGGCCGGGGACCGGCCGGTCGCCGCGCCCCGGCCGGTGTGGCTGGTGCCGGGGGAGTCCGGGGAACCGGCGGAGTGGACCCAGCACTTCGTCGACCTGCAGCGGGACGCCACGGTCGCCGACGTGTGGCGGGCGGTCGGCGCCGGGATGCGCTCGGTCGAGCACGTCAAGCGGTACACCACCATCGGCACCGGCAGCGACCAGGGCAAGACCTCCGGGGTCAACGCGATCGGCGTCATCGCCGAAGCGCTGGGCGCGGAATCGCCCGGCGAGGTGGGCACCACGACGTTCCGGCCGCCGCACGCGCCGGTGTCGTTCGCGCTGCTGGCCGGACGGGACCGGGGTGAACTGCACGATCCGGTGCGGACCACGCCGATGCACTCCTGGCACGTGGCGCACGGCGCGGTGTTCGAGGACGTGGGCCAGTGGAAGCGGCCCCGGTACTACCCGCGGCCCGGCGAGGACATGGCCGCCGCGGTGCACCGGGAGTGCCTGGCGGCGCGCACCGGCGTCGCGATGCAGGACGTGTCCACGCTCGGCCGGATCGAGGTCGTCGGGCCGGACGCGCCGGAGTTCCTGAACCGCATCTACACCAACGCCTTCGCCAAGCTCCCGGTCGGCAAGGCCCGCTACGGCGTCATGTGCACCGCCGACGGGATGGTCTTCGACGACGGGGTGTCGATGCGGCTGGCCGAGGACCGCTACCTGATGAGCACCACGACCGGCGGTGCGGCGAAAGTGCTGGAGTGGCTGGAGGAGTGGCTGCAGACCGAGTGGCCGCACCTGGCCGTGCACTGCACGTCGGTGACCGAGCAGTGGGCGGCGGTGGCCGTGGTCGGGCCGGACTCCCGGGAGGTGGTGGCCCGGCTGGCACCGGACCTGGACGTCTCCAACGAGGCCTTCGGCTTCCTGGAGTTCCGGGAAACCGCGCTGGCCAACGGGATTCCGGCCCGGATCAGCCGGATCTCGTTCTCCGGCGAGCTGGCCTACGAGATCAACGTGCCGTCCTGGTACGGCCTGGCGCTGTGGGAAGCGGTCGGTGAAGCCGGGCAGGACCTCGGCATCACGCCCTACGGCACCGAGACCATGCACGTGCTGCGCGCGGAGAAGGGCTTCGTGATCGTCGGGCAGGACACCGACGGCACCGTGACGCCCCAGGACCTGGGCATGGACTGGGTGGTGTCCAAGCGCAAGGACTTCGTCGGCAAGCGCTCCTTCGCCCGCCCGGACACCGCCCGCGCCGACCGCAAGCAGCTGGTCGGGCTGCTCCCGGTGGAGCCCGGAGAGCTGCTGCCGGAGGGCGCGCAGCTGGTGGCGCCCGACGTGCCGCTGGAACCGCCGGTGCCGATGCTCGGGCACGTCACCTCCAGCTACCGCAGCGCGGTCCTGGACCGCACCTTCGCGATGGCGCTGGTCCGCGGCGGCCGCGGGCGCATCGGCGAGGTGCTGCACGTGCCGGTCGACGGTCGGCGCATCCCGGTCGAGGTGACCGAGCCGGTGTTCTACGACGTGGAAGGAGCCCGCCGTGACGGTCGTTAGCCCGCGCCGGACCGACACCCTGCGCCGCAGCCCGCTCGCCGACCGGGCCGCCGAGCTCGCCGCCGGCGGCGGCCGGGACGTCCGGCTGGCCGAGGAACCGTTCCTGACCCAGGTGAACCTCCGCGTCCACCCGGGCAGCCCGGCGGTGGCCCGCGTCGAGCACGCGCTGGACCTGGCGCTGCCGCACCACGAACCGAACCTGGTGTCCGGCGACGAGACCGCGGCGGCGCTCTGGCTCGGCCCCGACGAGTGGCTCCTGGTCGGTCCCGACGGCCGGGCCCCGCACCTGGTCGCCGCCCTCGACGAAGCCCTCGCGGACTCCCTCGGATCCACAGTGGACGTCTCGGCGAACCGGACGGCGTTGCGGCTGTCCGGCCGGATGTCGCGGGAAGTCCTGGAGAAGCTGTGCTCGATCGACCTGCACCCGAGGGCCTTCACCCCGGGCCGTTGCGCGCAGACGATGGTGGGCAGAGCGCAGGTGATCCTCTGGCAGCTGAGCCCGGAGCCCGAGTACCGCCTGCTGGTGCGCAACTCCTTCGCGGACTACCTGGCGAACGTCCTGCTGGACGCGATGGCGGAGTTCGCCGGGCGGTGACGGTGAGCAGGGGCGTCGGCGGAGCCAGGACGCTGATCGCACGGCCGTCGTCCCGGTGGTGACTGCAGAGATTTCTCACGAAATCGGCTTCGATGCCAACTGGAGGTTCCGTCGAGACGGTGCCGATTTCGTGAGAAATCGCGCCCGACTGGCGACGTCACCACAAGGTGGGCTCAGGAGCGGGCCGGGACGGTCGTCGCGGGGTGGGATAGGGCTGTGATGAGGCGGCGGCGGTGGGTGGCGAACAGCTTCGGGCTGTTCATCGCCAGGACCGCCACTTGGCGGCCGCCTCGGTGGTAGGTCGCCACGAAGCGGCGGGACGACAGGGAGCCCTCCACCACGGTGATCCGGTCCTTCGGGCCCGCGTAGCCCGCGAACTGGAGGGTCGAGCCGTACTGGCGGGACCAGAAGTGGGGGACGCCGGTGTAGGTCGCCACCGTGCTGCCCGCCAGCAGGTTCCGCACCGCCACCGGTGGTTGGTTCATCGCCGTCGACCAGTGGTCGCTGCGGACCGTGCGCGGGCGGTGCGGCGGTTGGTAGCGCGCGATGTCGCCCACCGCCACCACGTTCGGCAGCGCGGTGACGCAGCCGGAGTCGGTGACCACGCCGTCGCGGAGCTTCAGGCCGGAGCCGCGCAGCCAGCGCGTCGCGGGTTCCGCGCCGACCTCGACGACGACCGCGTCCGCCGGGAGCACCCGGCCGTCGGCCAGCTCGACGCCGGTCACCCGGTCCTCGGCGAGCACGCGCCGGGCGGGCGTTCCGCAGCGGACCCGGACGCCGTGGTCCTCGTGCTGGGCGAAGTACAGGGGAGCCAGCTCGATGCCCAGAGTTCGCGCCAGCGGCAGGTGTTGCGCGTCGACGAGCGTCACCTGCGCACCGAGGGCCCGGCAGCTGGAGGCGATCTCGGTGCCGATCAGCCCGCCGCCGACCACGACGACCCGCGCCCCGGCGCGGATGTCGTCGCGCAGCGCGAGCGCGTCGTCGATGGTGCGCATCCGGTGGCTGCCGGGGGCTTCGCCGGTGCCGGGCAGGCTCCGCCGCGCCGAACCGGTGGCCAGCACGACCCCGTCCGCGCGGACCTCGCTGCCGTCGGCGAGCACCACCGCACCACGCCGGGTGTCCAGCCGGACCGCCGCCGTACCCAGCCGCCAGTCCGCGGCCAGGTCGGCCTCCTCCTGCTCGCTGCCCAGCGCCAGCTCCTCCGGTTGCAGCGCCCCGGCCAGGAATTCCTTGGACAGCGGCGGTCGGTCGTAGGGTCGGTGCGGTTCCGCGCCGATGATCACCAGTCGCCCGTCGAAGCCCTGCTCGCGCAGCTCCTGCGCGGCCCGCCAGCCCGCCACCGAGGATCCGACGACGGCGACCGTCCTCATGCCGCGATCACGGCCGGTGCGGCCACGAAGAATGACAACAAGCCGACCTCCGTTGCACAATGAGGAACAGCGCGTAGTATGTGCAACAAATCTGACCCTTTTGTTGCGACAACGTCAAGAGGGATAACGGATGGTTCTGGTATGTGCACCACGAGCGGATACGGTTGACCGGTGGGTAGCGCAGCTGAAGAACGCGGAAGGGGTTCTGGCGCTCTGGTGCAGTCCGTCGACCGGGCTGTGACTGTCTTGGAACTGCTGGCGCGCAACGGCGAAGCCGGCATCACCGAGATCGCCGGGGAGCTGGGAGTGCACAAGTCGACGGCCTCCCGGCTGGTCAGCGTGCTGGAAGCGCGCGGTCTGGTGGAGCAGCTGGGCGAGCGCGGCAAGTACGCCATCGGCTTCGGCATCGTGCGGCTGGCCGGTGCCGCGACCGAGCGGATGGACCTGCCCCGGTTGGGGCGGCCGTTCTGCGAGTCGCTGGCCGCCGACCTGGGCGAGACGGTCAACATCGCGATCCGGGACTACGACGTCGCCATCAACATCAGCCAGGCGCGCGGCACCGCTGCGGTCACCGCGCACAACTGGGTCGGCCAGCGCACCCCGCTGCACGCCACCTCCAGCGGCAAGGTGCTGCTGGCGCACGCGCCGCGCGAGGACCAGGACGAGCTGCTGGTCCGCCCGCTGGAGCGCTACACGACCCGGACCGTGACCAACGCGGGCCAACTGCGCAAGGACTTCGACCTGATCGTCCGCGACGGCTACGCGACGAGCTACGAGGAGCTGGAGCTCGGCCTCAACGCGGCGGCGGTGGCGGTCTACAACCAGGAGGGCGAGGTCATCGCGGCGCTGAGCGCCTCGGGCCCGTCCTACCGCTTCTCCCGCAAGCGCATGCGCGAGGTCGTCGGAGCGATGCGCATCGCGGCCAAGGAACTCTCCTCCCAGCTCGGCTTCCTGGCCTGACCAGAGGTTTCCCGCGCCGGACCTCCCGCCCGGCGTCCACCGCTCCACCGCAGCAACCGAGATCAGCTCCGGGGCCGGTCGCGACGGCAGGTCACCTGCTGCGGCGGGGTGCAGTTTCAATTGAAACTGCGATCCCCACCCACACCGATCCGCAGTTTCAATTGAAACTGTGGTTCCGCACGAGGACGTCGGTGTCCACCAGTTGCCGTCGCAGTGGTGCCCGGTGCTGCGCCGGGAGGTCCCCGCGGCGGAGGTCTGGTGCGATTTCCATTGAGGTTTTTCCAACCTCGTTCTGCGTGGCGGTGCCGGTGGCGGAACCTCAGCGCCCGCCTGGACTCCGGGGTCCCTGACTGATGTATGACCCGATACACGGCGTCAGGGCCGTCCTCGCCAGGCGAACGCTGAGAACCCGCGGCGGTGCCGGTTGCGAGGGTGGGTTATGCGCCTGACGGCGCATGCGACCACCTGCCGACCGGTGCCGGTCGCCCTTCGCAGCTGCGGTCCACGGACGGGGATGAACAAGTTCAATGGAAATCGGATGTCCGATTTCCATTGAAATCGCGGTGGTCGCCCGCGGACCCGGCGGGTCAGTCGCGGGAGAGCCAGAGCTCCTCCAGGTCGAGCTGGTGCATCACGCGGCGGAGGACTTCGTCGTCGATCCGGCGGTTGTCCCGGAACTGCACGAAGACCGCCCGCTCCGCGGCCAGCATCTCCCCGCGCAGCCGCCGGTACGCCGCCGTCGGGCTCTCGCCGACTTCGTCGGCGGATCGCCCCAGCCGCTCCCACGCCTGGTTGCTGCGCTGTTCCGCGGCGCTTCGCAGCCGCTCCACGACGTCGCCCGGTGGTTCGGACTCCGCGGCGAGCGCGTCCAGGCGGTCTCGTGCCGCGCGTGCGGCGTTGTGCTGGGCTTCGGCCTCGGCGAGCGCGTCGGTGTAGTCCTCGGTGCCGCGCACGCCCAGCTTGTTGATGAGCCAGGGGAGCGTGCTCCCGTGCAGCAGCAGCGTCGCCAGCGTCACGAAGAACGTCAGGAACAGGACTTCGGGGCGGTGCGGGAACGGGGCTCCGCTCAACGTCACCGTCGGGATCGCCGACGCCGCCGCCAGCGACACCACGCCGCGCATGCCCGCCCACGACACGACCGCCTTGGCCCGCCAGTCCGGGCCGCGACCGCTCAGCAGTTCCGGCAGGTACATCACCAGGTAGACCCACACCACCCGCGCGAGCACCACCCCGGCGGTGAGCGCCAGCCCGGCGACGAGCAGCGGTCCGAGGTCGGCCGAGACGGTCTCCGCGACGCTGCGCAGCTGCAGGCCGATCAGGGCGAAGACCACCGCTTCGAGCAGCGTGTCCGCGGCGTTCCACACCGCCCGGTCCTGCAGCCGGGTGGCCGCGCTGCCCGAGGTCGCGCGGTGCCCCAGGTACAGCCCGGCGACCACGACGGCCAGCACCCCGGAGGCGTGCACCTCCTCGGCGATCAGGTAGGCGAAGAACGGCACGATCAGGCCGGTGGCGCTCTCGAGCATGTCGTCGCGCAGCACCCGGCGGATCCGGTGCACCACCCAGCCGATCGCGTAGCCGATCAGCACCCCGCCCACCGCGGCGACCAGGAACATGCCGATCCCGCCCAGCAGCGACGAGCCGACCCCGACCGCGGCGGCCACCGCCACCCGGTACGCGGTCAGCGCGGTCGCGTCGTTGACCAGGCTCTCGCCGCTGAGCACGGTCGTGATCCGGCGCGGCAGCCCGAGCCTGCGGCCGATGGAGATGGCCGCGACCGCGTCCGGCGGTGCGATCACCGCGCCGAGCACCAGCGCCGCGCTCACCGGCAGGCCCGGCACCAGCCACCACGCGATGGCCCCGGCGACCGCGGTGGTGAACAGGACCAGCCCGAACGCCAGCAGCCCGATCGGCCGCAGGTTGGCCCGGATGCCGATGGTGGAGCTGTTCAGCGCCGCGGAGTACAGCAGCGGCGGCAGGATCAGCAGCAGCACCACGTCCGGGTCGAGCGTGTAGTCCGGCACCCCGGGGATCGACGACACCGCGAGCCCGACCACGACGAGCGCCAGCGGAGCTGACACGCCGACGCGTCGCGCGATCGCGGTCACCGCCAGCGCCCCGGCGAGCAGGGCCATCAACGCGGGAAGGTCGTGCATCATCACTCCGGTGTTGCTGCGGACGGGTGAACCGCGCGGTTACGGTCGAGTCGACATTCTTGCGCGAAAGCGCCGGGAAGGAGTTCTGCGATGTCCACCACCTGCGAGCACCTGCGCGAAGCGGCCGACCGCGCGCCTGAGCCCGGCCGCGCGGACGGCTGCGAGGACTGCCTGGCCGCGGGCGAGCGCGCGTGGGCGCACCTGCGGATGTGCACCGAGTGCGGCCACGTCGGCTGCTGCGACTCCAGCCCGCACAAGCACGCGACCGCGCACTTCCACCAGACGTCCCACCCGGTGGTCCGCTCCTTCGAACCGGGCGAGTCCTGGACCTGGTGCTACGTCGACGAACAGCTCCGCCCGTGAGAAACCGACACCCGGGGCGGCACCGCGAAATCGGCGCCACCCCGGGTGACGGCCGGGGTCAGAGCTCGTCGGCGGCCTCCTCGATGGTCTCGCCCCGGGCGAGGCGGCTGTTGTGCCTGCTGTAGACGAAGTAGAGGACCAGGCCGAGGACCATCCAGATGCCGAAGCGGATCCAGGTCCAGCCCTCCAGGTTCAGCATCAGGTACAGGCAGGCCGCCGCGGCCAGGACCGGGATCACCGGCACCCACGGCACGCGGAACGCCCGCGGCAGGTCCGGGCGGGTCCGGCGCAGCACCAGCACGCCGATCGACACCAGCACGAAGGCGAACAGGGTGCCGATGTTGGTCATCTCGGCGAGCACGTTGATCGGGGTCAGCGAGGCGATGATCGCGACGATGATGCCGGTGATCACGGTGATCCGGTAGGGCGTGCGGTACTTCTTGTGCACCTTGGCGAACCACACCGGCAGCAGCCCGTCGCGGCTCATCGCGAACCCGACCCGCGCCTGGCCCAGCATCAGGATGAGGATCACCGTGGTCAGCCCGGCGATGGCGCCGAGCGAGACCAGCCCGACCGCCCACGGCGCGCCGATCGCCTGGAACGCGGTGGCCATCGGGGCCGCGGTGTCCAGCTGGTCGTACTTGACGATGCCGGTCATCACCAGCGACACCAGCACGTACAGGATCGAGCAGATGGCCAGCGAGCCGAGGATGCCGATCGGCATGTCCCGCTGGGGTCGGCGGGTCTCCTCCGCGCCGCTGGCGACGATGTCGAAGCCGATGTAGGCGAAGAACACCAGCGCGGCACCGGCGACCAGGCCGCTGAGCCCGAACGAACCGGTCTGCCCGAAGATCGCGCTGATCAGCGGTTGCTCCAGCGGCGCGCTGACCGCGCCGGGCTCCGGCGGCTGGTGCGGCGGGATGAACGGGCTCCAGTTGGCCGCCTTGACGAAGAACGCGCCGAAGATGATGAAGAACAGCACCACGGCGAGCTTGACGGCCACCACGACGTTGGTGACCGCGGCGCTGAGCCGGATGCCGACCACCAGCACGACGGTCAGCAGCAGGGCGATGATCGCGGCGGGGATGTTCGCCACGCCGCCGGCGCCGGGTGCGGCCGTCAGCGCGTCGGGGAGGGGCAGGCCCACCGCGCCGAGCGCTTCGACGAAGTACTGCGACCAGCCGACCGACACGGTGGACGCGCCGATGATGAACTCCAGCATCAGGTCCCAGCCGATGAGCCAGGCGAAGAACTCGCCCAGCGAGGCGTAGGAGAACGTGTAGGCGGACCCGGCCACGGGCACCACCGAGGCGAACTCCGCGTAGCACAGCGCGGCGAGGCCGCAGGCGATGCCGGAGATGACGAACGAGATGGAGATGCCCGGTCCGGCGTCGGTGGCCGCGGCCACGCCGGTGAGCACGAAGATGCCGGTGCCGATGATCGCGCCGATGCCGATGCCCAGCAGGTCCACGGCGCGCAGCACGCGCCGGAGCCGGAATTCCGGGGCCTCCGCATCGCGGATGGACTGTTCGACCGACTTGACACGCATGATCGTCATGGGTGGCCTCCTCACCCTTGCCCCCGGCAGGTCGGATTGGCCCGCTCGTGCCGCGCTACCGCGTCTTAGGACAGGATTGTGTCTAGGGTCACATCTGACAAGGCGGAGCAGCTCATCGTGAACCGGCTGTGATCAGCGCGGCCGCGGCGGACCGGGCGGCGCGGGCGGCGTCGGACCGTCCGCTCACGGCGGCGGTGGCGATCGCGCCCTCGACCAGGACGAGCAGCTGCTCGGCGAGTTCTCCGGGGTCGGCGACGTCGAGCCGGTCCACCAGTTCCCGCAGGTAGTCGTGCAGGTCCTGCTTGTGCTTCCGGGCGGCCTCGGCCACGGCGGGGGCCACGCCGCCGAGCTCGCCGAACGAGTTGAGGAACGCGCAGCCGCGGAAGCCGGGCTCCTGGAACCACTCGTGCAGCCAGTCGAACACCGCGAGCGCGGGGGGCTCGTCGCTGCGCTCGACGTGCGCGGTCAGCGCGGCCAGCCAGCGCTCGTCGCGGCGGCGCAGGTAGGCCTCGACCAGCTCGTCCTTGGAGGCGAAGCACTGGTAGAGGCGCTTGAGCGAGACTCCGGAGGTCGCGCGCAGCTCGGCCATGCCCACGGCTTGGATGCCGCGCTCGTAGAACAGGGCTTCGGCGGTGTCCAGCAGCTTGTCCGCGGCCTGGTGGCGGTCCATGTGGCGATCTTCCGGGTTGTTGGGAGAACGATCGTTCTCTAGCCTAGTCGGAGAACGATCGTTCTCCACGAGGAGGCCCCGCCATGCCCCGCCCGCCCTTCCCGCCGTTCGACGAGCGCACCGCCGCCCAGAAGGTCCAGGCGGCCGAGGACGCCTGGAACACCCGGGACCCCGAGCGCGTCGCGGCGGCGTACACGGTGGACTCGGTGTGGCGCAACCGCGACCAGTTCGTCACCGGGCGCGCGGAGATCGTGGCGTTCCTGCGGCAGAAGTGGGCGCGCGAGCTGGACTACGCGCTGCGCAAGGAGCTCTGGGCGTTCCGGGAGAACCGCATCGCGGTGCGCTTCCAGTACGAGAGCCGCGACGCGGCGGGGCAGTGGTGGCGCAGCTACGGCAACGAGCTCTGGGAGTTCACCGCCGACGGGCTGATGAGCCGCCGCGAGGCCAGCATCAACGACGTGCCGATCACCGCCGCCGAGCGCCGGATCTTCGGCCCCCGCCCGGAATCCGAGCGCGGTCAGCTGCTGCCGGGCCGCTGACGTCAGGGCATCGCGGCGGCGATGTCGGTGGCGGCCCCGCGGGCGAGGGCGCCCAGCTCGGGGAAGCGCGACTCCGGGATGCGGTCGCGCGGGCCCCAGACGCTGACGATGGCGAACGGGCGGTCGCGCGCGTCCAGCGCCGCCGCCGCGACGCCGTGGACCTCGGGTTCCAGCTCGCCGACGCCGACGCTGTAGCCCTGCTCGCGGATCTCGGCGAGCTCGGCGCGCAGCGCGGCGCGGTCGGTCCGGGTGCTGGCGGTGTACTCCGCGAGCGGACCGGCGAGCATCGACTCGACCTCGTCGTCCGGGAGCCAGGCGAGGAACGCCTTGCCCGCTGAAGTCGCGTGGATCGGCACCTGCCGACCGAGCCAGCGGGCGCTGAGCACCACCGGCGGCGCCACCTCGTCCACGTAGGTCAGGCCGAGGTGCTGCGCCACGGCGAGGTTCGCCGTCTCGCCCGTCTCGCGGCTGAGCCGCTCCAGCACGTCGTGCGCCCGGCGCACCAGGCCGTCCACGCCCGCGGTGGCGGCCATCCGGCTGATCGCGAAGCCGATCGAATAGCGGTTGGTCAGCGGGTTCCGCTCGACCAGTCCGTGGTGCTCCATGGTGGCCAGCAGCCGCCACGCGGTGGCCCGGTTGAGGTCGCACTCGGCGGCGAGCTCGGCCGCCGGGCGTCCCCCGGGCGCGCTCGACGAGACCGCGTTGAGCAGCGCGACCGCGCGGTCCAGGGACTGCACGCGCCCGCTCGCGGAACGGGTTCCGTCCTGGTTGTGGGCCGCTTCCACGCTCATGGCCCCACCCTAATCCGCCCGCCGCCGGTCCTGGGCCGGTCGGGTGGGCGGGCTTGACGTGATCGTCGCAGCCTGCCTAGCGTCGCACATAGCGAACAATCAACGCACATTGTGAGATGTCATGGAGCGAGTGGTCACCCCGTACGAAGGCAGCGGGCACCAGCCCTGGGACGACGCCGCGGAGATCCCGGCGCCGCTGCGGTTGCACCGGACACCGGTCAGCCCGCGGTGGGTCGACTACAACGGCCACATGAGCGAGTCCTGCTACTTGCTCGTGTTCGGCGACAACTCGGACGCGTTCTTCCGCTACCTCGGGATCGACGAGCAGTACCGGGACGGCGGGCGCTCGCTGTACACGGTCGAGACCCACCTCCACCACCGGCGCGAGGCCGCCGAGGGCGAACCGCTGGAGCTGTCCCTGCGGGTGCTCGACCACGACGCCAAGCGGGTGCACGTGTTCCACGAGATGCACCACGGCGGGAGCGGCGCCCTGCTGGCCACGGCCGAGCAGCTGCTGGTCCACGTGGACACCGAGCAGGGCCGGTCCGCTGCGATGCCGGACGAGATCCGGCGGCGGTTGGCCGCGATCCAGCGGGCGCACGCGGCCCTTCCCGCACCCGGCGTCGTCGGCCGCCCGATGGGCATCCGGCGCTGACGGGCTCCCCACCCGAGACGAAGACCGAGGAGCGGACGTGGACTTCGAGCTGACCGCCGAACAGCAGATGATCGTCGACACCGTGCGCAAGTTCGTCGCCGTCGAACTGGAGCCGCACGAGGACGAGGTCGAGCGCCTCGACGAAGTGCCGGGCGAACTCGCCGCGCAGGTCCGGGCCCGGGCCGTCGAGGCCGGTCTGTACGCCGCCAACATGCCCGCCGAGCTCGGCGGGGGCGGCCTGGACGCCACCGGTCTCACGCTGGTCGAGCGCGAACTCGGCCGCACCAGCTACGCGCTGCAGATGCTCGTCGCGCGGCCGAGCAACATCCTGCAGGCGTGCGAGGGCGAGCAGCGCGAGCGCTACCTGCTGCCCGCCATCCGGGGCGAGCGCCACGACTGCCTGGCCATGACCGAGCCCGGCGCGGGGTCGGACGTGCGGTCCATGACCACCCGCGCGGTGCGCGACGGCGGGGACTACGTGCTCAACGGCACCAAGCACTTCATCAGCCACGCCGACGCGGCCGACTTCGTCGTGCTGTTCGCCGCGACCGGCGTCGAGCAGACCGCGCGCGGTCCGAAGAACCTGATCACGGCGTTCCTGGTGGACCTCGACACCCCCGGCCTGGAGGTGCGGCGCGGGTCGGCGTGCGTCTCGCACCGCGGGTACCACCAGTGCGAGCTGGCCTTCACCGACTGCCGGGTCCCGGCCGGGCAGCGGCTCGGCGAGGAGGGGGCGGGGTTCGCGCTGATGGGCGAGTGGTTGGGCGCGAGCAGGCTCAGCGTCGCGGCGACCAGCGTCGGCCGCGGGCGGCGGGTGCTGGAGATGGCCACCCGGTGGGCGGCGGAGCGGCAGCAGTTCGGCCAGCCGATCGGCAAGTTCCAGGGCGTCGGGTTCCAGCTGGCGGACATGGCCACCGAGCTCGACGCGGCCGAGCTGCTCACGCTGCGGGCGGCGGCGAAGCTGGACCGCGGCGGCATGACCGACCAGGAGGCGGCGATGGCCAAGCTGTTCGCCTCCGAGGCGCTGGGCCGGATCACCGACCGCGCGCTGCAGATCTTCGGCGGGATGGGGCTGATGGCCGAGCTGCCGATCGAGCGGTTCTGGCGGGACGCCCGGGTCGAGCGGATCTGGGACGGCACCAGCGAGATCCAGCGGCACATCATCTCCCGCTCCCTCCTGCGCCCGCTCGGCGCCTGACGGAGGTCGGACCGTGATCTCCTCCGCACGACAGGAGAAGTTGCGCCGACTGCTGGCGCCCCGGCACGTCGCCGTCTTCGGCGGGGACGCCGCGGCCGAGGCGATCCGGCAGTGCCACCGCATCGGCTTCGCCGGTCCGGTCTGGCCGGTGCACCCGCACCGGACCGAGATCGAGGGCCTGACCTGCTACCGCAGCGCCGCGGAACTCCCCGAAGCGCCGGACGCGGCGTTCGTCGCGGTGCCGAAGGAGGCGACGGTCGGCGTGGTCGCCGACCTGGCCGCGCGCGGTGCCGGGGGAGTGGTGTGCCACGCCTCCGGTTTCGCCGAGCACGGCCCGGACGGCGTTGCGCTGCAGGAGTCCTTGGTGGCCGCCGCGGCGGGCATGGCGCTGATCGGGCCGAACTGCATCGGCCTGCTCAACTACCTCGACGGTGCCGCGCTGTGGCCGGACCAGCACGGCGGCCGCCGGGTGGAGCGCGGCGTCGCCGTGCTCACGCAGAGCGGCAACATCGGCCAGAACCTCACCATGCAGCGCCGTTCGCTGCCGCTGGCGCAGCTGATCACCCTCGGGAACGGGGCCGCGACCGGTGCTGCGGAACTCGTCGACGCCCTGCTCGACGATCCCCGCATCACCGCGATCGGCCTGCACCTCGAAGGCGTGGACGACGTAGCGGCCCTGTCCCGGGTCGGCCTGCGGGCGCTGCGCGCGGGGATTCCGATCGTGGTGCTGAAGTCCGGCAGCTCCGAGCTCGGCGCGCGGGCCAACCTCAGCCACACCAGCTCCCTGGCGGGTTCGGACGTGCTCTGCGACGCGCTGTTCCGGCGGCTCGGCATGGCCCGGGTGCACCGCGTGGAGACCTTCGTCGAGACGCTGAAGTTCCTGCACGTGCACGGCCCGTTGAGCGGTACCCGGATCGCCTCGGCCAGCTGTTCCGGCGGCGAGGCCGCGCTGGTCGCCGACCTCGCCGAGCGCAGCGGGCTGGACCTCCCGCCGTTCCCGCCCAGCACCGAGCAGCGGTTGCAACAGCTGCTCGGCGATCGGGTCGCGGTGGTCAACCCGCTGGACTACCACACCTACATCTGGGGCGATCTACCAGCGCAAACGGCCTGCTTCGCGGAGCTGCTCGGCGCGGGGCTCGACGCCCACCTGCTGCTGGTCGACTTCCCCCGCGAGGACCGCTGCGCCGACGGCGCGTGGACGACCACTGTGGACGCCTTCCTCGCCGCGCACCGGACGGCGGGTTCGGCGGCGTGCGTGGTGAGCTCCCTGCCGGAAGGGCTCCCGGAGCAGGTGGGGGAGCGGCTGCTGGCCGCAGGCGTGGCTCCCATGCAGGGCGTGGCGGACTGCCTCGCGGCGATTGCAGCGGCCGCGGAAATCGGTGCTGCACAACGGAAATCCAACGCTGCGGTGCCGCTGGAGATCCCGGTCCGGGTGGTCGGCGAACCGCACCAGCTCGACGAGCGGGCGGGCAAGCAGGAGCTGGCCGCGGCCGGGGTGGCGGTCCCGGAAGGGGTGCTGAGCGACGCCGATGGCGCGCCGGAGGCCGCCGCCGAGCTCGGCTTCCCGGTGGTGGTCAAGGCGGTGTCGGCGGAGCTGGCGCACAAGACCGAGGTCGGTGCCGTGCGGGTCGGGCTGACCAGCCGGGAACAGGTGCGCGACGCGGTCGGCGGCATGGCCGGGCTCGCCGAGGTGTTCCTGGTCGAGCGCATGGTCGCGGGCGCGGTCGCGGAGCTGATCGTCGGCGTGCGCCGCGATCCGCAGTTCGGCGCGGCGCTGACGATCGGTGCGGGCGGCGTGCTCGTCGAGCTGGTGCGCGACTCGGTCACGCTGCTGCTCCCGGCGACCCGCGAGCAGATCGCGGAAGCCCTGCGCGGGCTGCGGATCTGGCCGCTGCTGACGGGTTTCCGGGGACCGGCGGCGGACGTGCCCGCGGTGGTGGACGCGATCGCCGCGATCGCCGAGCACGCCCGCGGCGACGACCGGCTGCTGGAACTGGACGTGAACCCCCTGCTGGCGCTGCCGCGGGGCGCGGTGGCGGTGGACGTGCTGCTCCGCCGGGCGAGGAGGACCGATGACTGATCAGGTGCGAACGGACGTCGACGGCGGGATGCTGACCGTGACCCTGGACCGGCCGAAGGCCAACTCCGTCGACGTGGCCACCAGCCGAGCCCTGCACGAGGCGTTCGACCGCCTGCGGCGCGACGACTCGCTGCGCGTCGCGATCGTGACCGGAGCGGGCGAGCGGTTCTTCTCGGCGGGCTGGGACCTGAAGGCCGCAGCGGAGGGCGAGGCCGTCGACGCCGACCACGGGCCGGGCGGTTTCGCCGGGCTGACCGAGTTCTTCGCGCTGGACAAGCCGGTGATCGCCGCGGTCAACGGGCTGGCCCTGGGCGGCGGCTTCGAACTGGCCCTGGCCGCGGACCTGATCGTCGCCGCCGAGCACGCAGAGTTCGCGCTCACCGAGGTGACGCTGGGCATGGTCGCCGATTCCGGCGGCGTGCTCCGGCTCCCCGAGCGCCTGCCGCGGGCGGTGGCGGCGGAGATGCTGTTCACCGGCCGCCGCATGACCGCCACCGAAGCCCAGCGGTGGGGACTGGTGAACCGGGTGGTTCCAGCCGACGACCTGCTCGGCGCGGCGACCGACCTGGCGCACCAGATCTGCGCCGCAGCGCCCTTGGCGATCGCCGCGGTGAAGGAGATCCTGCGCAGTACCGCTGCGCTGGACGTGGAGTCCGGTTTCCGCTTGATGCGCAGCGGAAACCTGCCGAACTACCAGGCGATGCTCCGCTCCGAAGACGCGCTGGAAGGACCGCGGGCCTTCGCCGAGAAACGCCGTCCTAAGTGGACGGGGCGCTGACCTCGGCGGTCAGCGCCCCGGAGCTCAGGCGATCCGCACTCCGCGCGACAACTGGCGCACGGGCGTCCGCAGCCGCTGCGCGCTCAGCCACAGCGCCCCGGCGCCCAGCAGCACGTTGAACCCGAGCCCGTACGGCCACACGGCGGGGGCGGCCGCCAGCTCCTCGTAGTCGGAGCTCTGCGGGTCCACGCGCGCGCTGCGCGCCCCGAGGCCGATGGCGCTCAGCGGGTCCATGCTGACCACCGGCTCTTCCCGGCCCGTCCGCGGGTTGAGCTGGGTCGGCGGGGCCGGGGTGGCGTCGCCGAGGATGACGAACGGGTTCGGCGCGAGCAGCCACCACACGCGCTGGGTCTGCGGCGCTTCGTAGGTGTAGGTCTCGGTGGTGCCGCTCCCCGGCGGGGGTGTGTAGGTCTTCTCCGCCATGGTCAGCGGCAGCGCCAGGACGAAGACGATCATCGTGCCGATGGTCATGGCGAACACCAGCAGGTAGGACATCAGCGTCGAGGTGATCCCCCGCGCGAACAGCGCGGACAGGCCCTGCGCCAGCGCGCAGATCACGCCGATCAGCAGCGCGACCACCGCGATCACCACCAGCGCGCGCAGCAGGCCGACCCCGCCCTCCAGCACCGCCCACAGGGCGAACGGCAGGGTCAGCGCGAGGAACACCAGCCCGGTGGTCCAGGACGCCGCGAACTTGCCCAGCGCGATCTCCCACGCGGTCAGCGGCGTCACCTGCACCGTGGCGAGGGTGCCGCGCTCCCGGTCGCCGTTGATCGACTGGGCCGCCAGCGCCGGTGCCACCAGCAGCGCCAGCCCGAGCACGAACAGCATCAGGCCGCCGAACATGGGCAGTCCGAGGTTGGCCATGGCGACGCCGGAGCTCGATCGCGTCAGCCCCAGGCCGTACCGGAGCAGCCCGCTGAAGGCCGCGATGACGGCGACCCACGCGATCAGCAGCCACCGCCAGCGGCCGGTGCGCAACCGCACCCGGAACTCCTGCGCGGCCACGATCTTGATCCCGCTGAGGGTCATCGGCGCTCCTCGGTGTAGGCCAGGTAGGCGGACTCCAGGTGGTTGCCGACCGGGGCGAAGCCGGAGACCCGCACGCCGTCGGCGATCAGCTGGGCGAGCAGCTCCGCCGCGGCCTGCTCGGACTCGACCTGCACGTCGACCCCGGCGGAGTGCGCGACGTGCGCGATCCCGCGCTGCTCCAGGGCGGCGGGCAGATCACCGGCGACCGCCCGCACCCGCCAGGCGGTGCGGTGGTCGAGCTCGTCCATCCGGTGCTGCCCGGCGGTCCGCCCGCCGTTGACGAACACGACCCGGTCGGCGATCTCGGACAGCTCGCTGAGGATGTGGCTCGACACGAGCACCGCGACGCCCTCCGCGGCCTGGGCGCGCAGCAGGTCGCGCAGCTCCACGCGGGAGCGCGGGTCGAGACCGGAGGCGGGCTCGTCGAGCAGCAGCACCGACGGCCGGTGCACCAGCGCGCGGGCCAGCGCGAGGCGCTGCTTCTGACCCCGCGACAGCACGTGCACCGGCTGCGCGGCGAACTCCGCGAGGTGCACGAGGTCGAGCAGCTCGGCGACGCGGACCTTGGCCTCGGCGCGCGGCATCCGGTGCGCGTCGGCGAAGAAGGCCAGGTACTCGCGGGTGGTCAGCTGGTCGTAGACGCCGAAGGCGTCGGGCATCCAGCCGAGCTTCCGGCGCACCGCGAGCGGATCGGCGACCGGGTCGAGACCCGCCACCCGCAGCTCACCGGAGTCCGGTGCCAGCAGCGTGGCCAGCATCAGCAGCAACGTGGTCTTGCCCGCACCGTTCGGCCCGACGAGGGCGGTGACCTCGCCGTGGGGGACGTCGAGGTCGATCCCGCGCACGGCTTCCACCGCGCCGAACCGGCGTCGCACGTCCCTGGCGAGGACGGCATGGTCCTGCGTAGGCATCGTGTGGCACTCCTGGTCGTTGATCTTGCGCCCGTAGGACGCGCCGGAGTGCGCTCGGGTTGCGCGCGATGCCGTGCACGTGGAGGAGCGGCCGGGCGGGCTACGGCGTTCCGCCGTCCGCTCGGACCGGGATCAGCCCTGGCGACCGGACCGGTCGGCGGTGCCCAGCGAGTTGAGCGCGTCGATGGCGGAGGTCTTGGTCTCCTGGTCCGCCGAACCGCCGTCGGGCGCGGCCTGCAGCAGGGTGTCCGACGGCGCGGCGACCGGTTCGAGGTCCGGGCGGGTGCCGCCGCGCTGGCGCTGCGGGACCGGCATCCGCGGCTGGGACTGCGTCGGCGGGGCGGGCGGCGGAGCGGGCTGGCTCGCGCTGATGTAGAGCCCCTCCAGCACCAGCACGATGATCCCGATCATCAGCGCGCCGATCGCCAGCCACAGGCCGGTCGGTTCGCCGCCGAACCACCAGAGCGCGCCCGCCGCGCCGCAGCCGGCACCGGCCGCGATGGCCAGCAGGTGGAACAGCAGGTGGACGGCGTAACCCCTCACGACCCGAATACCTCCCCGTGCTCGATCGCGGTCCGTCCCGGTGCGAACTGCGCTCGTCGGAAATGGGCGGCTGGTGCCGAACACGCACCCCGCTGCTGCTCGGTTGCCCGGTGGCGGGCCAGGTCACACCGCAGAAAGCGGGTCGGACTCCCGAGAACCGATGGTAGCGCCCGATCCGCGGCGATCGCCCGATCAAGGACGCCGCATCCGATATCACCTGTTCGGGCGACCGGGCCGGTGCGCGCCCAGCGGTCCGGACCACCCCGACCTACCGTGAGTCCAAAGGGCCCTCGTCACCCGTATCGGTGCGGTGCCGGTCGGCGCGGTCGCGCCAGTCGCCGAGACGTGAGGTGGCCTGTACGCAAAAGTGGGGGGTGGGTGCCGGTGATCAACTCGCTGGCCGGATTCGCGTTGGCCGCATCGATCGGGATCGGTGCGCTCCTCTGCTCACCGATCCTGATGTCCTGGGTCGAGCACCGGATGCTCGGCCCGCGCAAGCCCGCCGGGGGCAAGCACCGCCGCCCGGCCACCAGACCGCACCTGCTGACCGTCCAGTGGCGCACCATCATCCCGATGCCGCGCCGGGTGCCCGCGGGCGGTCCGGGCGCCATGCGCAGACCCGGCCCGCGACGCTCCTTCGACCGCCCTACACCGGTTCGACCCCGGGTGAGGCAACACAGCTGACCAGCGTCTCGACCGTCGCGGCGGCCTGCGCCTGGTACCAGGTCCCGGCCGGGACCACCAGCTGCGGCGACTGCCCGGCCCCGGCGCCAAGCACCCGCACCTCGGGCGCGGCCGCGGGCTCCGGCTCCTCACCGCCGAGCAGCAGGGTCAGCGGACCGCCGCGGTGCCAGAGCCAGAGCACGTCGGAGTCCACCGAGCGCCAGTTCGACCGCTGGGCGGGCGGGAGCAGGAAGTAGGCGGCCGTGGCCGCCGGTCGCGAACCGCCCCGCGAACTGGTCCAGGTGCGCCGGAACCAGCCGCCCGACGGGTGCGGCAGCAGGTCGAACTCCTCGGCGGTGCGGTTGCGCGTCTCCAGCGAGACGAAGTCGCCCGCCGCGTCGCGCCGTGCGTAGCGGACCCCGATCACCGCGCCGCGCTCCAGCGGGCCGTAGACGTGCGGGAACAGCTGGTCGGCGGGGATGCCGTCCGGCGGCGCGGGATCGGCGGCCTCCCAGCGGACTGGGGCGGAGAGCTTGGCCGGGTCGAGCTCCAGCGCGATCATCGGCTCGGTCGCCGGGCGGAACAGCGTGTTGGCGACGGCGAGGGCGGTGCGCACGTCCGGCGAGCAGTGCACGAATCCGTCCGTCTGGAGGCTGGCGGCGCGGATCGGCGAGCAGCGGTCGGCGTGGAAGGTGCTCAGCGGCAGCAGGTGCAGCAGCGTCGAAGTCACCCGGACAGTTTCTCGCGGCGGTGGGGGTCGGCGCGATCAGGCGCATAGGATCGCGGCATGGCTCTCCGGGTTGCGGTGCTGGACGACTACCAGGGTGTTGCGCGCGACTACGCGGATTGGGACTCGCTGCCCGCGCAGGTCGAGTTCTTCCACGAGCACATCGCCGACCGGAACGAGCTGGTGCGCCGGTTGGCGCCCTTCGCGGTGATCGCCGCGATGCGCGAGCGCACCGCCTTCCCGCGCGAGGTGCTCGCCGCGCTGCCGAACCTGGAGCTGCTGGTGACCACCGGCATGCGCAACGCCTCGATCGACATGGCGGCGGCGCGGGAGCTGGGCATCGTCGTCTCCGGCACCGGCGGCGCGGGCGCGGACCGCTCGTGGGCGCCGACCGCCGAGCTGACCTGGGGGCTGATCTTCGCGCTGCTGCGCCGGATCCCGGAGGAGGACCGGTCGATCCGGGAGGGCGGCTGGCAGCGGGGCACCGGTCTGGAGGTCGTCGGGCGGACGCTGGGCGTGCTCGGGCTGGGCCGGTTGGGGCGGCAGGTCGCCCAGGTCGGGCGGGCGTTCGGCATGGACGTGATCGCCTGGAGCCAGAACCTCACCGACGAGGCCGCCGCGGCGGCCGGTGCGCGGCGGGTGGAGAAGGACGAGCTGTTCGCCTCCTCCGACGTGCTGACCATCCACACCGTGCTCAGCAAGCGGACCCGCGGCCTGGTCGGGGCCGCCGAGCTGGCGCTGATGCGACCGACCGCGTACCTGATCAACACCTCGCGCGGCCCGATCGTCGACGAGGCGGCGCTCCGGGCGGCGCTGCACGAAGGACGGCTGGCCGGGGCGGGCATCGACGTGTTCGCCCAGGAGCCGCTCCCGGCGGACGACCCGTGGCGCAGCACGCCGCGCACGGTGCTCACCCCGCACCTGGGCTACGTCACCGAGGACGTCTACCGCAACTTCTACACCGACACCGTCGAGAGCATCGCCGCCCACCTGAGGGGCACGCCCGTCCGAGTGCTCAACGCCGACTGAACCGCGATTTCAATGGAAATCGGACGTCCGATTTCCATTGAAATCGCGGAGGTTCCCGGCGTGCCTCGGCGTGTCGGGACACGACGCGCCGAGGCGCACCGCGTTCGGTTGATCCGGGGCGGAGGTGCCGCTGATCGGCCGAATCGGGCACTGATACGGCTTCCGTCTCGATGGCAACTCGGTCTTGACGATCGGGGAGACGCAGATCACAGTCATACCAACCAGTCGGTCTGACCGTGATCCCCAGCCGTCCAACCGAGGGAGTCCGCCCATGGCTGCCGGTGCCCCACCCGCCCCAGGAACGCCGAAGAAGCTGCTGGTCGCAGCGCTGATCGCCAGTTCGATCGAGTGGTACGACTTCTTCATCTACGCCACGGCCGCGGCGCTGGTCTTCGGCCACCTGTTCTTCCCCGGCGCCAGCCCGCTGATCGGCGTGCTGCTGTCCTTCGCCACCTTCTGGGCCGGGTTCATCGCCCGGCCGATCGGCGGGCTGGTGTTCGGCCACCTCGGCGACAAGATCGGCCGCAAGCCCGCGGTGGTGACCTGCCTGATCATGATGGGCGCGGCGACCTTCCTGATCGGGGTGCTGCCCGGCGCCGCGACGATCGGCGTGGCCGCCCCGATCCTGCTGGTGGCGCTGCGGTTCCTGCAGGGCATCGCGGTCGGCGGTCAGTGGGGCGGGATCGTGCTGCTGCTGACCGAGAACGCCGGGGGAGGGCGCCGGGGCATGGCCGGCACCTTCGGCCAGATGGGCGTCCCGCTGGGCGTGATCCTCGGCAACGTGGTGTTCCTGGCGGTCGGCGCCCTGATGAGCCCGGAGTCGTTCCAGGACTGGGGTTGGCGGATCCCGTTCCTGGCCAGCGCGGTGCTGGCGCCGGTGGTGCTGTTCATCCAGCTGAAGATCGAGGACACCCCGGTGTTCCGCGAGCTGCAGGAGCGCAAGGAGGAGCGGGACCAGCAGGTCGTGCGCGCCCCGCTGGTGGAGGTGCTGCGCACCCGCAAGCGGACGGTGCTGCTGGGCGCCGGTCTGCTGTTCGCCACCAACTCGATCTTCTACGTCAGCATCTCGGGCCTGCTGGACTACGGCACCCGCGAGCTGGGCATGCCGCGCCAGTCGCTGCTCGCGATCTCCCTGGTGTCCTCGCTGGTCGGCGTGTTCGTGATCTTCCTCAGCGGCGCGCTGTCGGACCGCTGGGGCCGCCGTCCGCTGATCCTGGTCGGCGCCGGTCTGCTGGCGGTGTGGGCGTTCCCGTTCTTCTGGCTGGTGGACACCGCGACGGTGCTCGGCGTGGCGGTCGCGGCCACGGTGGGCAGCATCGGGTCCAGCCTGACCTACGGCCCGCTGGCGGCCTACCTCAGCGAGCTGTTCGAACCCCGCGTTCGCTACTCCGGCGCCTCGCTGGCCTACCAGCTGGCGGCGATCCTGGTCAGCGGCGGAACGCCGTTCATCATGACGGCCCTGCTGGCCGCCACCGGCAGCTCGGCGTCGGTCTCGGCGTACCTGCTGCTGATGGGCCTGTGCACCCTCGCATCGGCCCTCCTACTCCGCGAAACCCGCCCGAAGCCCGCCCCGGCCCCGCACCCCCGCCGAGCCGTCGCCGAACCGTGATGCCAGGTGGCCAGTGCGCGCGGGGTGCTCGCGGCGGAAGGCGCGAGCACCCCGCGGTGCGTTGATCAGACGTCGGTGGCGAGCTGCTTGACCTGCTCGATGAGCTTGGCCCGGCCTGCCGAGTCACCGGCGATCGGGGTGACGTTGAGGGTGGTCACGCCCGACTCCTTCAGGGCGGCGAGCCGCTCCTTGACGTGGCTCTCCGGGCCGATCAGCGAGGTCTTCTCCAGCAGGTCGCGCGGCACCGCCGCGGCCGCCTCCTCCTTGCGCCCGCTGAGGTAGAGCTCCTGGATCTGCTCCGCCTCGGCCTCGTAGCCGTAGCGGCGGGCGAGGTTGTTGTAGAAGTTCTTGCCCTTCGCGCCCATGCCGCCGACGTAGAGCGCCACGTGCGGGCGGACGAAGTCCAGCAGGTCGTCCAGGCCCTCGCCGATGGCCAGCGGCGCTTGGGCGACCACGTCCAGCGGCGGCAGCGACGCGTCGCGCTTGGCCTTGCCCGCGGCCAGCGGCTCGCCCCAGACCTCGCCCGCCTTCTCCGGCAGGTAGAAGATCGGCTCCCACGCCTCGGCGATCTCGGCGACCAGCTCGACGTTCTTCGGGCCGATCGCGGCGATCATGATCGGGATCCGCTCGCGTACCGGGTGGTTGATCAGCTTCAGCGGCTTGCCCAGCCCGGTGCCCTGCTCGGCGGGCAGCGGGATGCTGTAGTGCTTGCCGCTGTGCTCCACCTTCTCCCGGCGCCACACCTGGCGGCAGATCTCCACGATCTCGCGGGTGCGGCCCAGCGGGGCGTGGTAGGGCACGCCGTGGAAGCCCTCGATGACCTGCGGTCCGGACGCGCCGATGCCCAGCGTGAAGCGGCCGTCGGAGACGTAGTCCAGGCCCGCCGCGGTCATCGCGGTCAGGGTGGGCGTGCGGGTGTAGATCTGCAGGATGCCGGAGGCGATCTCCAGCCGTTCGGTGCGGGCGGCGATGAAGCCCATCTGGCTGACCGCGTCGAACGAGTACGCCTCCGGGACGTAGACGATGTCCAGCCCGGCCTTCTCGTAGGTGGCCAGGTCGTCGACGGTTTCCTTGAAGCCCCCGCTGTAGTTCAGCGGCATCCCGATGCGCATCGGCCGTCCCTTCCGGTTTGCGGCAGCGGCGATGTCCAGCCGGCCACGCCGCCGAGGTTGTCCCGAGGTTACCGCTGAGTACGGGCGGCGGGAATCGGCGGGTTTGTGACCGAAATCTCAGGAAAAGGTCGTTCTGGCGGGTTTTCCGGCCGTTCGGGCCCCGACAATGGGACCATGCCGTCCCCTCATCTCACCGCAGCGTCGAACCGGTCGCGCGGTGCGCGGGTGGGCCGGGCATGAAGCTTGCTCTGCTGGACATCGGATCCACCGCTGCGCGCCTGGAGATCGTCGACCTCGACCGGTCCCGGATGCCGCGAGCGGACTGGAGCGTGAAGGCCCGGACCCGCCTCGCCGAGCACACCTGCGCCGATGGCGTGGTCGACGAGATCGGCGTGCAGCAGGCGGTGCGAGCGGTGCAGCACTGCGTGCGCGCTGCCGCGGACCAGCGGCCGGACACCCTCGTCGCGTTCGGCACCTCGGCGGTGCGCGACGCGGCGAACGGCCTGCGGTTGCGCGAGGAGCTCAGCGAGGCCGCCGGGGTGCGCATCGGCGTGCTCAGCCCGCGCGACGAAGCCGCGGTCACCTACCACGCGGCCCGCCGCTGGCACGCGCGCCGCGGCACCCCGATGACCACTGTGGACATCGGCGGCGGCACCATCGACGTGGCCACCGGGCTGGGCCTCGAACCGGCCGAGGTGGTCTCGCTGCCCTTCGGCGCGGCCCGGCTGACCAGGCAGTACCTGCCCGACGACCCGCCGCACCCGCACCAGGTCGACGAGCTCGTGGAGGCCGTGCGCCGCACCATCCCGCGCTCGCTGCGCAGCTTCGCCGACGTGGACCTCGGGCACCCGGTGGCGCTGTCGAAGGTGCTGCGGCAGCTGGCGGTGCTCACCGAGAGCTCGCCGGGCCGGATCGCCCGCCACCCCGACCACCTCTCGCGCGCCAAGCTGCGCCCCTGGATCCCGCGGCTGGCCGCGCTGGACCAGGCGCAGCGGGCGGCGCTGCCCGGGGTTTCGCGCAGCCGCGCCCGCCGCATCCTGGCCGGGGCGATCGTGGCGGAGCTCATCCTGCGCACCATCGGCGTGGACGAGCTGGAGATCTGCCCCTGGGGCCTGCGGGAAGGCCTGGTCTTCCGGTTCGCCGAGGCGCACGACGACACCGGTGGCGACGTCCGGGAGCTGATGACCACGCTGTTCCGCTGACGGTCCGGCGGCGCGGGACGCCCGGGTGGCGGTAGCGTCGGGACCGGTCACGACCGAACGAACCGCAGGGGGGACCTGACGTGGCAGTTCTGCTGCAGCTCCTGATCACCATGGTGGCGGTGTGGATCACCACCGCGCTGCCCGGGATCGACCTGGCCGGGGAGGACACCACCGCCAAGGTGCTCACCCTGCTCGCGGTGTCGGTGATCTTCGGCATGGTCAACGTGGTGCTCAAGCCCATCGCGAAGACCCTGGGCTGCCTGCTCTACCTGGTGACCCTCGGGCTGTTCGGCCTGGTCGTCAACGCGCTGCTGTTCTGGCTGACCAGCTACCTGGCCGGTCAGCTGGGCCTGCCGTTCCACGTGGGCGGCTTCTGGCCGGCGTTCTGGGGCGCGCTGATCGTCACGATCGTCAGCAGCGCCCTGGCGGGGATCATCCGCCGCGCGCAGCTCCAGGAGGACTACCGGCGCTGACGGTGGTCCACTGTGGATGGATCACTGGGTCACGAGGAGGATCAACGTGGAACTGCTGCTGCTGTCCAGCTCGACCAAGCACGGCACCGGTTTTCTCGAGCACGCGATGCCCGCGGTGACCGAGCTGCTGGCCGGTCGGGACCGGTTGCTGTTCGTGCCGTTCGCCAAGCAGGACCACGACGGTTACGAGGCCACCGTGCAGGCGGCCGTCGCGCCGCACGGCATCACCGTCGAGGGCATCCACCGGGCCGCCGACCCGGTGGCCGCGGTCCGCGACGCGCAAGCGGTGTTCATCGGCGGTGGCAACACGTTCCGCCTGCTCGCCGCGCTGCACCGGCTCGGCCTGCTCACCGCGCTGCGCGAGGCGGTGCGCGGCGGCACGCCGTACATGGGCGCCAGCGCGGGCACCAACATGGCCTGCCCGAGCCTGCGCACCAGCAACGACATGCCGATCGTGCAGCCGCCGTCGTTCGAGGCGATCGGGCTGGTCCCGTTCCAGATCAACCCGCACTACCTGGACCCGGACCCGGGCAGCACGCACATGGGGGAGACCCGGGAGCAGCGGATCGCGGAGTTCCTGGAGGACAACGACGTGCCGGTGCTGGGCGTCCGCGAGGGCTCCTGGCTGCGCGTCCGCGGCGAGCGCGCCGAGCTCGGCGGCACCACCGGCGCGCGCCTGTTCGCGCGCGGCAGCGAGCCCCGCGAGCTCGAACCCGGCGAGGACGTCACGTTCCTGCTGAGCACCGAGCCGCACTTCGACTCCTGAGGCGCGTTCCGCGCTGGCCGGTTGTCGGATTCCCGCCGCCGCAGCAGGATTCGCGTAGCCGTTCGATCACCCTGTGCTATGGTGCGGTGATCCTGCCGAGGGTTTGCAGGAGCGGGACGCCGCCGATCGGCGCCCCGCCCTGGGCCGGGTGGCCGAGTCCCCGCTGAACAGCAGCGCGGACGCCCCTGCGGGTCGCACTGGGTCGGTTCGACGGTTGCGGAGCACTGTGGCGCGGACGAGCAGTTCCGGGAGCGAGTACAAGACGATCCGGGCCCGCCTGACGCGCGTCGGCTTGGTGCCCAGCGTGATCCTGCTGGTCCTGTGGCTCGGCTTCTCGTCGTTGTCGATCTACGACGGGTACTACGCCACGCTGGTCGCCCAGGGGGTCCAGAACGCCTCGCTCTCGGCGGGGGACAGCCTGGTGGAGCTGCAGCAGGAGCGCCGCCTGGAGATGGAGCGGCTGAGCCGCCCGAACGCCGATTCGGTGGCCGTGGCCCTCCAGCGCGCCCGCACCGATCAGGCGCTCGCGCGGGCGCGGCCCAACTTCGACCAGCTGATCGTCGGCGCGCCGCAGGCGATCGCCGGTCAGGTCCGGACGCTGGACGCGCTGCTGTCCGAGCTGCCGGAGCGGCGGGCCGGGATGGACGCCGGTGCGGTCTCGCGGCAGGAGGCCTTCGACTTCTACAACCGGCTGCTGGCGGGCTGGGCCAACCTGTTCGACACCCAGGCGCGGATCGTCCCGGACCTGGCGGCCAGCCACGCCGGGTTGGCGGGCAGCGAGGTGGTCCGGGCCGCCGACGAGATGTCGCAGGCCGCGTCGCTGGGCAGCGCCGCGCTGGCCAGCGGCCAGTTCGGCGACATCGACCACGTGACCTTCGCGCACCGGGTCGGCTCCTACCACGCCAGGCTCGACACCAACCTGCCCGTCCTGGAACCGGAGGGCGCCTCCCTGCTGCGGAAGCTCATCGCGGGCGAGTCCTGGAAGCGGCTGACCGCCCTCGAGAACCAGCTGATCGAGCAGCCGCCGCAGCCGGGCGTCCCCGGCGTGGACCCGGACGAGTGGGAGGAGGTCACCGCGGAGGTGTCCGAGTCCCTGGTCGAGGTCGCCGTGCTCCAGGCCCGCGCGGGCGTCGAGCTCGGCCTGGACAACGGCGACCGGCGGCTGCTCGAGGTGCTGGCCGTCAGCGTCGGCGGGCTGCTGGCGGTGCTGCTCGGCATCGTGCTGGCCGCCCGCGCCGCCCGCAGCCTGGTGGACCGGACCCTGGTCTCCCGGCTGGCGAGCCTGCGCGACGACACGCTGCGACTGGCCCACGACCGGCTGCCGGAGATCATGTCCCGCCTGGAGCGCGGCGAGCAGGTCGACGTGGAGGCCGAGCTGGCGCCGCTGGAGTACGGCACCGACGAGATCGGCCAGGTCGCCGACGCGTTCAACACCGCGCACCACACGGCGGTGGCGGCCGCGGTGCAGGAGAACCACGCCAAGGCCGGGTTCAACAAGGTCTTCCTCGGCATCGCGCACCGCAACCAGGGCCTGGTGCACCGCCAGCTGAAGGTGCTCGACCGCATGGAGCGCAACGAGGAGCACCCGGAGCGGCTGGCGGGCCTGTTCGAGCTGGACCACCTGGCCACCCGCGCCCGCCGCAACGCCGAGAACCTGGTGGTCCTGGCCGGGGTGCAGGCGGGGCGGAAGTGGCGCAAACCGGTGCGGCTGGCCGACGTGGTGCGCGCGGCGGTGGCCGAGACCGAGCACTTCGACCGCATCCGGGTGCACCGGGCCCCGGACCTGTCGGTGGTCGGCGCGGCGGTGGGCGACCTGATCCACCTGCTGGCCGAGCTGATGGACAACGCCACCTCGTTCTCCGCGCCGGACTCGCAGGTCCAGGTCTACTGCGGGGACACCCCGCGCGGGGTGCTGCTGCGGATCGAGGACGAGGGCATGGGCATGCGCCCGGCCGAGCGCGACGAGGCCAACGTGCTGCTGGCCAGCAAGCCGAAGTTCGAGGACATCACGCTGCGCGGGGACTCCCGCCTCGGCCTGTTCGTGGTGGCCGTGCTGGCGTCCCGCCGCGGCATCAAGGTGGAGCTGCGCGAGGCAGCCGGGGAGGGCACGGTGGCCCTCATCCGGCTGCCAGCGGACATCGTGGCGCACGACCGGCTGTTCGAGGACCGCTCCGAGGAGCCGGACCTGCTGCGCCTGCCGTCGGCGAACACCGCCGGATCGGACGGCGGCGCTCCGGTGCGGCCGAAGTGGAAGCGCCCGCCGAAGGACGAGCGCGACGACTGACCGTCCGCAGTGGACGGTCAGCTGCTGGCGAGCGCGCTGATCGCTCGGCCGAGGGCGTCCTGCTCGGGGGCGGGCAGCCAGCGGGCGGCGTGCAGCATGTGCAGGGCGGTGCGCAGCCGCGCGCGGTCGTCGTCGGTGCCGAGGTCGCCCAGCAGCGCGGGCAGGACCACGGCGAGCGCCTTCAGGTCGCGGCGGGCGCAGAACTGCGCGACCAGCTCGTCGATCAGGTCCGCGGCGGGGTTGGCCGGGCGCAGCCCTTCGGCGATGGCGAACCGCGTCCAGTCGGCGTACTGGCCGGGCGGGACGTCGCCGATGTGCTGCGCGGCCAGGGCGAAGTGCTCGCGGGCCCGGTCGGGCTGGTCCAGGTCCTGGTAGCACTTCGCCAGGTTCAGGTGCAGCGAGGGGAAGAAGCCGGTGACCCGCTCGTCGGCCGCCCGCTCCGCGCGGTCCAGGCTCTCCCGGTTCCAGCGCAGCGCCTCCGCCGGGGACGGCTGGTGCCGGGCGAGGTAGTGGGCGGCGATGCTCGCCTCGTAGTCGTCGGCGGCGCGGTCCCAGGCCTGCTGGAAGTGCTCGCGCGCGTCGTCGTCGCGGCCTTCGGCCTCGGCCTGCATGCCCTGCGAGCACAGGCGCACGACGGGGTTGTCGGGGTCCACGGTCGGATTCCTCTCTCCTGAGTCAACGGGTGCGCACCGGCATGACCAGCGTGGTGAAGCTGCCCTGGTCGGCGGAGCGGACCACGACGGGGCGATCCGGTGCCGAGACCTCCAGCAGCACGTCGGGCCCGACCCCGGCCTCCAGCGCCGGGACGAGCACCGCCGGGTCGAAGGCGATGCGCAGCGGTGGCCCGGTGTGGACGGCGGGGTGCGAGACCGAGTTCCCGTCGCGGTCGGTGACCACCAGGCGCTGGTCCTCGGTGCGCAGCACGACCGGACCCGTGGCGTCCTGCAGCGCCGTGCGCAGGGTGCTGCGGTCGGTGATGAGCCGGATCTGCGGGGTGGGCAGGCCGTCCAGGATCAGCCGGTAGTCGGGGAAGGTCCCGCCCGCGGTCGGCAAGGTCCGGGACCGGCCCTCGCCGTGCAGCCGCGCCCCGTGCTCGTCCACCTCGATGTCGACCTCGGCGAGCGGCAGCGCCCAGGACGCGATGCCGGTCAGCTCGGCGACGTCGACCACCAGCCGGGCCGCGGCGCCTTCGGTGAACGTCGGCCGCAGCGTCCGGACGGCCAAGCGGTAGCGGTCCGTGGCGACCAGCCGCACCTCCTGGTCGTCGAGCTCGACGAGGACGCACCTCAGCACCGGGAACTCCACCCCGGAGGCGACCGAGGGCGCGACCTGGCGCACGGCGCTGGACAGCTCCGCGCCACCCACGCGGGCCAGCGTCCGCCGCTCGCCGCCGGGCAGCGAGCGCAGGACCTCCCCGATCGCGGACTGCGCGGCGGCCGCCACGTCCTGCGCCCGTCGCGCGTGGGCCGTCAGCACGGCCCGGGCCTGCTCGGCGGTCCCGTCGAGCACCACGCCGACCTCGGGCAACGGCACCCCGGCCGCCCGCAACCGGCGCAGCAGCACGGCCCGCCGCTCCTGGTCGGGGGAGTAGTAGCGGTACCCGGTCACCGCGTCGACGTGCGCGGGCGGCAGCACGCCGCAGTCGTCGTAGAAGCGCAGCGCGCTCGGCGTCAGCCCGACCCGCCGCGCGAAGGAGCCGATGCTCAGGAGTTCGTCGTCCACGAGGGCGATTCTGGGCCTTCGACCAGCTCGAAGGTCAAACCTGCGTTGCACCGGTGTGAACTGGTCGACGCTCTGCTCGACGCGTTCCGATACTGGCGGCATGTGCACCGCCCCGCAGCTGTCCGCGGCCGACGACGTCACCGTCCGGGCCCTGTGCGAGGCGGACTGGCCAGCGGTGCGCCACATCTACGGCGAGGGCATCGCCACCGGGAACGCCACCTTCGAGACCGAGGTCCCGCCCCGCGAGGTGCTGGCGGCCAAGTGGCTGCCGGACCAGCGGTGGGTGGCCGAGGTCGACGGCCAGGTCGCTGGCTGGGCCGCCCTCACGCCGGTCTCCGCGCGCGAGTGCTACGCGGGTGTCGCGGAAACCTCCGTCTACGTCGGCGCGGACTTCCGCGGCCGAGGGGTGGGGAGGGCGCTGCTGCACAAGCAGGTCACCGCGGCCGACGCCGGTGGTCTGTGGACGCTGCAGACCTCGATCTTCCCGGAGAACGGGGCCAGCCTGGTCCTGCACCGCTCGGCCGGGTTCCGCACCGTGGGGATCCGCGAGCGCATCGCCCAGCACCACGGCGTCTGGCGCGACACCGTCCTCCTGGAGCGTCGTAGAGGAGACGCCTGACCGGGCCTTGACCCGTTCGGGCAGCGCGACTTTCCGCCATTCGTCCTAAGTGGAGCCGAACGGGTGCTCGGCAGCGGCACCGGAGTGATCTGGGCGGTGGACGTCTTGACACCCGGCCCGCGCGCTGCGAACGTCGCGCAGTAGTTCATGCGACGGTGCGCAGGAAGCCGGTGCGAATCCGGCACGGTCCCGCCACTGTGAACGGGGAGCTGTCGCCACCCGCGCCACTGCCGCTCGCGCGGCGGGAAGGCAGGCGAACAGCGTCGATCCGCGAGTCAGGAGACTGACGCCGTCGTGCCGATTCGCACGGGGTCGAGGAGCCCCGGAGGAGGTCATCGACGTGCCGCAGCGCGTATCACCGCTGCTCGGCACCGCCCCGGCGCGGTGCCGAGCCGAGCTCCACACCACGACGTCGGAAATGCAGGTCTGAGCCACCAGCCCACCGCCGGTGCGGCTCGCCGCGCCGATCGCTGACTCCCGTGGAGACATCCTGTGCTACCCGCTCAACTCTCCCCGGCCCGGACATCGCACTCGGCCCTGCGCGCAGCGGTCGAGCGGGTTCGCGCCGCCGACGACCGCCGCCTCCGGGAGGCCCGGGCCTCGGTCGTCTTCATGACCGTCCAAAGTGCACACCACAGCGGGCGGAGCTCCGGCTACACCAATTCGGTGCTCAGCGTGCGGATCGGTGGCGCGGTGGGCTCGTGCGCCGTGGAACCCGGCCAGCTCGACCCGGGGTCGGTGAGCGACCTGGTCGGCCGGAGCGCCGCCGAACTGCTGGAGCACGAGGACCCGGCGGTCCGCCTCGCCGTGCTCGACGCCTACCTGGCCGACCTGCTCCCGCACGCCGAGCACCCGGGTGCCCGGCGGGTGCGCATCCCGGCCGGGACCTCGCTGGAGAAGTCGGTGGTCCGCGCCCGCGCCGTCGCCGAGCTCGTCCCGGTGCCGGAGGGCAGCGCCGTCGCGGTGATCGGCGTGGTGAACTCGCTGCTCGCCGCCCTGCGCGAGCGCGGCTTCCGCCCGATCCCGTGCGACCTGAAGGGCGGGCGCACCGAGTGGGGCGAACCGGTCCTCGTCGACCACCGGGAGGCGATCTCCGGCGCGCAGGCGGTCCTGGCGTCCGGGATGGTGCTCGGCAACGGCACGTTCGACGACATCGCCGGGCTCTGCCGCGACCGCGGCCTGCCGCTGGTGGTGTTCGCGCAGACCGGTGCTGCGGTGCTCCGCGAGATGGTCGGGGCCGAGGTGCACGCGCTGTCGGCGGAGCCCTACCCGTTCTTCTGGCTGACCGGGGACAGCACGGACATCCACCGCTATTCGGCAGGTGAGCTGCGGTGACCGCCGTCGACCTGAGCCGGACCGCGCCCAAGTGCCGGTCGGCCCTGGACCTCATCGGCAACACCCCGGTCCTGCGGATCGACACCCCGCTCCCCGGACCGCACCGCGGTTTCTGGGCCAAGCTCGAAGGATTCGCCCCCGGCGGCATGAAGGCGCGAGCCGCGCTGTCGCTCGTCCAGGGCGCCCGCAGCCGCGGCGAGCTGCGCCCCGGCGGCGCGATCGTCGAGTCCACCAGCGGCACCCTCGGGATCGGGCTGGTCTGCGTCGGCACGGCCCTCGGCCACCCGGTGGTGATCGTGGCTGACCGGGAGCTGGACGGGATGACGAGGGCGCTGCTGCGGGCGCACGGCGCGCGCCTCGAGATCGTGTCGGAACCCCACCCGGTGGGCGGCTGGCAGCGGGCCCGGCGCGAGCGGGTCGCCGAGCTGCTGGCGGAGCTGCCGGGCGCGTACTGGCCGAACCAGTACGGGAATCCGGACAACCCCGCCGGATACCTCGGCATGGGCCGCGAGCTCGTGAACCAGTTCGAGCACCTGGACGCGGTGGTGTGCAGCGTCGGCACCGGCGGCCACAGCGCCGGGATCGCCCCGGTCCTGCGCGAGCGGTGGCCGGGCATCAAGATCGTGGGCGTCGACTCGCCGGGATCGACGGTGTTCGGCCACCCCGCCGCGCACCGGCTGATGCGCGGGCTGGGCAGCAGCATCCACCCCCGCAACGTCGCCTACGACGTGTTCGACGAGGTGCACTGGATCGGCCCGGCGGAGGCGGCGGACGCCTGCCGACGGCTCGCCGCCGGAGCGTTCGTGACCGGCGGGTGGAGCACCGGCGCGGTCGCGCTGGTCGCCGCGTGGTGCGCCGAGGAACTGGGCTCGGACGAGGTGTGCGGGGTGTTCCCGGACGGGCCGCACCGCTACTGGCAGACCGTCTTCGACGACGACTACATCGCCGAGCACGGCCTGGTCCCCGAGGCGCGGAAACCGTCCGAAGTGGACTCCTCGGGCTGGACCAGGACCCGAGCGGTCACCGACCCCTGCCCGTCGCGCGCCGGGGCCGGGGTGGACTGCGGGGTGTGCGGGGAGGACGACCGGTGACCGGGTTCCGGCAGATGTCGCGCGCCGCGCAGCTGCTGATGATCAACCAGTTCGGCATCAACGTGGGCTTCTACATGCTGCTGCCGTTCCTGGCGACCTACATGAGCGAGGACCTGGGCTACGGCGCGGCGGTGATCGGCCTGCTGCTCGGCGTCCGGAACCTGAGCCAGCAGGGCATGTTCCTGGTCGGCGGGACCGCCGCGGACCGGCTCGGCTGCCGCCCGATGATCATCACCGGCTGCGCGCTGCGGGTGGTCTCCTTCGGGCTGTTCGGCGTGTTCACCTCGCTGCCCGGGCTGTTCGCCGCCGCGGTGCTCACCGGCCTGGCGGGCGCGCTGTTCAACCCGGCGGTCCGCACGTACCTCATGCACGAGGCGGGGGAGAAGCGGGCCGAGGCGTTCGCGGTGTTCAACGTCTTCGCGCACGCGGGCACCCTCGTCGGACCGCTGCTGGGCGCCGCGCTGCTCGCCGTCGACTTCCGGCTGATCGCACTGGTGGCGTGCATCGCCTTCGCGGTGCTGACCGCCGCGCAGATCGTGGTGCTGCCCGAGCAGGCCCTCGAACCGCAGCGGGACAGCGTCCTGGGCAGCTGGCGCGAGGTGGTCACCAACGGGCGCTTCCTGATGTTCACGCTCGCGCTGTCGGCGTACTTCGGGCTCTACAACCAGCTCTACCTGATGCTGCCGCTGGAGGCGCAGCGGGTCTCCGGGCTGGCCGAGTCGGTGGCGGCGGTGTTCGTGGTGTCCACCGCGATCGGCATCGCCGGTCAGGTCCGGATCACGCGCTGGTGCCGCAACCGGTGGACGCCGGGACGGTCGGTGGCGCGCGGCCTGGTGTGCATGGGGATGTCCTTCGCCCCGGTGCTGGTGACCAGCCCGCTGCTGGAAGCACCGCCGCCGGGAGCGCCGGACTGGGCGCGAATCGCCCTGGTGTGCCTCCCTGTCCTGCTGACCACGGTCCTGTTCACGATCGGCATGGCGATCACCAACCCGTTCGCGATGGAACTGCTCCCGATCGTGGGCAGCGAACGCCTGGCGGGCACCTACTACGGCTTCTACTACCTGGTCTCCAGCCTGGTTGCGGCAGGGGTGAGCTGGCTGGTCGGAGCCCTCCTCGACCTCACGGCAACGTCCCCGCTGCGCTGGACCCCGTGGCTGGCCCTCCTCGCGGTGGGAGCCCTCGGCGGCCTCGGCGCAGCCCTCCTGGAACGCCGAGGCCTCCTGAGCCGAGAACCAGCCGAACCGGTGGAAGCCCGCTGACCGCCGTCACCGACGCGGTCGGTGGAGCAGCACTGGTTCCAGGTCGTCTCGGCGGCCGGGACGTGCCGACGCCGACCATCGCGCCACTCGAAGGGAGCAATTCGCGCGCGGGCGATCAACGGGGTGCCGAACAAGGCGTGGACATTCGACTGGGGCAGCAGAAAACCCCTGCTGATGAAGTCATCGGCAGGGGTTCGTGTTGTGCGATTGGTGCGCGATACTGGGATTGAACCAGTGACCTCTACCGTGTCAAGGTAGCGCTCTCCCACTGAGCTAATCGCGCGAGGCGGAGGCGGGAATCGAACCCGCGTACAGGGCTTTGCAGGCCCTTGCCTAAGCCACTCGGCCACTCCGCCGGACTCCGCATCCACACCTGAGTCGGCTGGAACGCCAGAGGATCCAGAGCGGATGACGGGACTCGAACCCGCGACCCTCACCTTGGCAAGGTGATGCGCTACCAGCTGCGCTACATCCGCGTGCCTGCGACTTCTGGATTCCCGGGATCTGCCGGGGCCGTCCGCCGCGTTGCACAGAGAACTTTAGACCACGCCCGAGACCGCGATCAACGGGGGGTCCACCAGGCGTCCGGCGCGGGTCGCGCCGAGCCCTTCTTCCCTGGTCAGCCGAGGTCGTGCGGCAGCAGCCTGGTCAGCGCCTCGTCCACGTCGACCCACAGGTTCTCGTTGCCGGGGACCACCACGTCGTAGGTGCGGTCGAGGAAGTCGGCCAGCTCCTGCGCGGAGGCCTCGAACACGGCGTGGCCCGACGGCGAGCTCAGCTCGATCGCCACGACCTCCGGGTCGTCGACGGCCGGGCGGATGGTCACGTCGCCCTCACCGGCGTGCGCGATCAGCCCGTCGGCGAGCAGGTCGCGGGCGAACACCCACTCGACCCACCCGGCGCGCCCGGTGCGGAACGCGGCCACCACCGCGTACGGGTCGCGGGTGTCGTAGCGCAGTTCGACCTGGACCGGCACGGCAGGCGCCTGTGGAGCCAAGAGATCGAACACCGCGGTGGAACGCAGTGTGACGTGATCGTTACGCATTGTCCTCCCCTTTCTGCTCCCTCCCGGTCCTTCTATCGACCGAGCAACACAGTTGTGACGCCTTGACGGGCTCGCACGCTCGCGACTTTCGCTCAGATCACCCGTACGGGGCAGGGTGCACTTCGCTGGGCAATCAGTTGGATGCGCTGCGTGTTCGCTATGGTCTCCGGGTTCGGGGTGGGCCGCGGCTTCGCGCACCTCGGTGTGAAGTGCATCGGGGCCGTTGCTCGCGCCAGCGGGGGAGCCATTGCGAACGAGGCATCGAGCCGCAGCGCCAGAACTCGTTCGGTGACCACGCTCGGCTACTTTCCGTAACTGAGCGAATCGGTTCCGCTCCTGGTCCTCGACTCGTCGCCCCCCGTCCCGCGGAACTCGCCTTCGCGTCCGGTTTGACCACCGGGTTTCCCGCTCCGCCGAGTCAGCGCGACGTCCCCTCGAGAATAAGCGATCGACCGCTCCGCCCAGGCTGGCGCGCGGCGCGCCGATGAGATGCTCGCCACGGCATATCCCCGTATCGGGCTAATGGCGCGTGGCATTGCGGTTACAGGACAGGCGTGCGGCCGAACTCCCGGTCGAGAGTGGCATCACAGTGTGACCAGGATCGAAGCGGTGCAACAGGGCCGAACTGCCCGGACAGTTGCATTGCGGGCAATGAGACGGATCACATTCTCGCGGTGCCGAGGGCGTGTCGACGCCCGACTGTCGGCTTGACACGGACCGCGCCGGAGCCGCGCGAAATGCGCCCTGGAGTGCGGCGGGGCCGTATTCTGGCCGGGAGTCGGGCACCCCGTCGGCGCGACCGGCGAGGCGGCCCCGGCCCCGACGAGCAAGCACGACCGACAGGTGGAGCCCTGAGCGAGAAGGCCGAGCCGGGATCCCGCCCCGCGGACCCCGCGACCGACGAACCCCGCACGACCCGGCTGCGCGCGCTGCGCGAGCGATTGGGTGCGTTCCGCGAGCGCGTCCGCAGCAAGCCGAGCTTCAACCTCGCCTACCGCGTGGTGATCGGCGTCCTCGGCGGCCTGGTGCTGATCGCGGGCATCCTGATGATCCCGTACCCCGGCCCCGGCTGGCTCGTCGTCTTCGCCGGGCTCGGCATCCTCGCCACCGAGTTCCACTGGGCGGGCCGCGTCAACGCCTTCGCCAAGCGCCACTACCGGCGCTGGGTGGACTGGCTCGCCCGCCAGCACCTCGCCACCAAGCTCGCGGTGATGGGCGGCACCTGCCTGATCGTGCTGGTCACGCTGTGGATGCTCGGCATGTTCAGCACCGTCGGAGGCTGGCTCGGCCTGCGCTGGGACTGGTTGGCCTCCCCCCTGTTCGGGCGCTGAAAACGGTCGTGTATTGTTCTTCGTGTCGCCAGGAACGGCGGCGGGAACAACAGAACAAGGGCGATTAGCTCAGCGGGAGAGCGCTTCGTTCACACCGAAGAGGTCACTGGTTCGATCCCAGTATCGCCCACAGTGTGTTGTTGCTGGTCATTGGCCTGTTCGTGAAGATCACGAACAGGCCTTTGATCGTTTCGGGGAGCATCTGGGGAGCAGGGTGTGCTGACCACATCCGCGATTCCTAAGTGGTCACGCCGCCCATCCTTGGTATTCGCTGACCTGCCAAGTCCATCCGCAATGTTCCTCCCAGCGTCGTTGCAGGGCTGCGAGCATGGCTTCGATCATCGCGTCGGTGACGTGCGAGTAGATGTCGTCGGTGTCTTTGTGCATGTGGCCGAGGCGCAACAGTCGCAGGACGCGGGCGACGTTGTCTTCGATCAGCCACGTCTGGTGGGTGTGGCGTAGATCATGAAAGTGCATTTCCTGGTTGAGCGGTGTCCATCCGCGTTCCTCGTCTCCGGCGAGGGCAGGTTTCCAGAACCGGCGGCGGAAGTTGCCCCGGCGGTGCAGACCGCCGTTGGCTCCGG